>OZ244820.1:0-2818147 GCA_965220355.1 Dehalococcoidia bacterium | reverse complement strand
GATGACCGGATAAGAGATCTCGGTCGTGGCGCGCACATGCCCGATTGGTGGTCTGACATCAACTCGCTTCAAACCTGGTCGCCGGAGCGCACTGGTTATCCGACGCAGAAACCGGTCCAATTGTTGGAACGCATCATTCGATCTTCGAGCGATGAAGGCGACGTTGTAATGGACCCGTTCTGCGGCTGCGGCACGACGATGGTGGGTGCTGAACGGTTAGGACGCTCGTGGATCGGTATCGACATCGAGCCGTTGGCGTTGAGCGTCCTTCGTGAACGTTTTGATCGAGCTGATTTCGATGTCAAATTTGAAGTGTTGGGCGTACCGTCGAGAAACGCATACGATGATGATGCTTGGAAATCGATGGCGGAAACAGATCCGTTCAAATTCGAGCGGGCCGTCATCGGCCAGATAGACAATTGCATCCCGTGGCGGGATCGACAGGTTGCGGATAAAGGAATTGACGGCGTCGTGACTTTCCCCGTGGGTCGAAACGAATATCGTCACGCAATCGTTAGCGTCAAAGGCGGTCGTTCGCTGAATCCTTCGATGGTGCGAGACCTGGACGGCACCGTCGAACGCGAAGCGGAACACGGTGTGGTCGCTGGGGTGCTCGTTTGCGCATACGAACCAACACCAGGAATGTTGGAAGAAGTCCGTCTGTCGGGTGAATTCGAAGCTCTCGGCAGGACGTACCCACGTCTCAGCATTGTGACATTGAGCGAAATGTTCCGGCGGATGCGTGAGAATTCGCCGGGGTTACCTGTACCGTCCACTATGCCGGCCGGCAGCAACTACCGGTTGTCACGTTCAGGCGGAGAAGCCCAGCATCTCTTCGATATCGGCGAACCGTACGACCAGGCTTCGAATTAACGCGGCGCAGCGGCGTTGCCTAGCAGGTCGTAAAGCAACTGCATGTGTTCCTCTGGAAGCGACGGGTCTTCAAGCGCGGCGACGTTGTCTTCCAGATGTTGGGTGTTGGAGGTCCCGGTTATCACCGTCGATATCGCGGGATGCGATGCTGCGAACTTGTAACCGGCCGCGATGATTGACGGCGCTTGCTCACTGATCAACCACTCCAGACCGTCACGTATCCTCGGGTGCTCGACATCGATCTCCCCTTCTTCACGCCAAGAATCCAAAAGTTTCTCAAACTCGTGTTGTCTAGGCAAGGTGAAGCGCACGGGTGCCATGTTGAGTAACGCGATACCGTGCTCCTGCGCCAACGGAAACACGTTTTTCGCCGCATACTGGTTAAGAATTCCGTACTTGAGCATTATGGTGTCCCAAATGTCGGGATGTTCGTTGATCGCAATCGCAGCTGTCAAGTGTTTAGGGTCTTGAACCAACATCTCCGAGAAGCCGATCAACCGCGCCTTGCCGTCTTCTTTGAGTTTGAGCAACGTCGGTGCGTATCGGTCGGTGATCTCGTGATAGACATGTTGTCTGATGCCGTGGATCTGCATGATGTCGATAACTTCGGTGTGGAGACGCTTCAAACTCCGCTCAACCGATTCAATAAGACTGTCCGGGTGGGGAAGGTCACCACTGTCCGTCTTCCAAGTCCACTTCGTGGCGATGAGGTACGAATCTCGCGGAAATTCGCGCAGTGCCTCTCCGAGCTGAGGCTCACTGTCGCCGTAATTTGCGGAGGTGTCAAACAGGTTGATGCCGAGGTCAAGCGCTTGGGCGATTAGACCGCGACGTTGCGCAGCCGTCAGCCCCGCGGCTTTGCCGAACTGGCTAGGCCCACCTCCGCCGTAGGACGCAAGCGAGACCGGGATGCCAGATTTTCCGAGCGTGCGGTATTGCATGTCAAAGTTTCCGGTTCAAGATTAGCAGGACAGCACCATTGAGGAGCATCCGGATCAGAGACGTCAGTCCACAAGGCACGCCGAAGAACAGCTATCGCGGTCGAAACGAAATTGACTCGCGGAATCGGTGATTGCCGGAATGCTGTCCGATTCGGCGGGTTGCGCTCGCGCCTAGTCGTAAACCATTATCGCCCGACCCAGTATCTCGCCGTTTTGCAGGTCGTTGCAGGCTTCGTTGATCTGGTCGAGGCTGTAGCGACGCGTGACGAGCTTGTCGAGCGGGAACTTACCTTCTTGGTGCCATCGTAGGAACTGGTCGAAATCCTTCTCAGGATAGGTGGCGCCGAGCGAGCCCCGGTACTGCTTCTGGTGGTACATGAACTGGCCGGGATCGACCGTCATCTGAGGTGCTGGCATTCCGATGAGAACCGCCATTCCCCCGTGATTGTCTGCACCCGGGCCTCCGCCTCGCACCGACGGGAGTATCTGCTCACTCGTGATCTGCAATCCGATGGCGTCAAACGCGTAGTCGGCGCCGCCACCGGTTATGTCGTGGATCGCTTCGATCGGATCGGTCTTCATGGCGTTCACCGTGTGCGTGGCGCCCATCTCCTTGGCGTATTCGAGCTTCGAGTCTTCGATATCGATTGCGATAAGCGGGTACGCCTCCAACATGGCTGCCATGATGAGGGCTGAAGTCCCTACGCCGCCGATGCCATAGATCGCCACCGCGTCACCCGGCCGGACTCGCGCGGTGTTCAGCACAGCACCCGCGCCGGTCAGTACGGCGCAGCCTACTATCGACGAGATGTCAGTTGGGTTGTCTTCATCGATCGGGATCACGTATCCGCCCCAAATCAAGGAGTCCTCGCCCCAGGTGTAAGTCGCACCGTTGAGCGGCTCTTCTCGATAAGTTGCGCCGCTAGGCTCTGGCACCCATCGTCCTCGGATCGGGTCTTTAGGGACCCATGTCACGATTGCGAGGTCGCCTTCCTTGACATGCGAGACGTCAGATCCTACGGCCACCACCCTTCCCGTGCCTTCATGACCAAGGAGAGAAGGAGTAGGAGTCTCAGGGTTGTGCATCTGGTGCAACTGAGAGTGGCAAACACCGCTGGAGTAGAGCTTTACATGGACTTGGTCAGCGCGCGGGTCCGGGATTTCAATCTCGTCGACCGTCAAAGGCTTGCCATGTTCCACGTGGATCGCTGCCTTGCTTCTCATATCAATGCACTCCTAGCCCAACGTCGGGGCGTCCAATCTTTTCCGGTTGGTAATCGTTGTTGGCAAATGATAAGCGTTAATTGGTAGTTCGGACCTCGATGTTCCGAAAAGCGTCAACCGTCATCATTGCATCACTGAAAGGTCAAGCGATACATCGCAGGCTTGCAGAGCTCCGAGCAAAGGCGACAACGCCATCAAGTTCAACGTCTGCGACTGCTGTTCCTCGGTGAGCGTGAAGAAACTCATCAGCTGTTCGACCCCGCTCTGTTCGATAACGCAGGCCGCGTCTTCCCGAGATATCTGTGCCACTATCGGAGCGAAGCGAGCAGGCATCAATTCGCAATCCGTAAGAGTATCGGCTGCATCCAACAGGTCGAGGATGTGTTCTGGTTGCACATCCCCTTCGGCGTTGATCGTTCCAACAGCTTCGAAGATCTTGTCCGCAGTCTCTTTGTCGGCATGCTCTTCGATACATACCGCGTCGTGCGGAGACATGCCCGTCGGGGTCATCGCGTCTGAAACCGCTTCTTCGGGTTCGCTCGCGGGCTCCGGAGTTGCGGTGGGCGGGACCGGGGTCGCCGTCGGAGGCACCGGTGTCGGCGTAGGCGGAACCGGCGTTGGGGTTGGTGGAATCGGTGTCGGCGTAGGCGGCACTGGTGTTGCGGTCGGTGGTACCGGAGTTGGAGTCGGTGGTGCCGGAGTTGCGGTAGGTTCCGGCGAGGAACATGCCACCAACGAGAATGCGGAGATCGCGACAATTAACGCGCTAAGAGCTGTTATCCGGGATGTTGTGACCAATGATTTCATTTTGCGTCCCTGCCTCGCTGTGATGTTCTACGGTTCAACTGGCGAGTAAATGCTGGCGAAGCGTTCCGAACGCGTACATCGCCGCGCGCCGTCGGTCTGGAGCGCCGCTACCAGCTGATCTGACATGCCGCACTTCAGTTTTTTCGGCGTCGCAGATAACGATGTACGTGTCACCTCTGGCGAGGTTTACCGCGCTTCCTTCGACCTCAGGAATCCCGTGAACCGCGATCCCGACCGTTGCGCCGGAATGGTCGCGGATCGCTTGCGCCAATACTTTGGCTCGGTCTTCTCCAGACATCTCTATGTCTGCGCCGTTGCCGATTAGTCGGTCGCGCGGCAAGTCTGTATTTGCGACGATCGCTTCAAGGAAACCGGCGCCTGCAGCAGTTCGCATCGAATCCGATACGGCGCCGCCACTCAGATCTTCGTAAACCGCAACTGTTGCGCCGCGATCGCGCAACAATTCGCCGATAACACTTTCGATCGTGTCGTCGTCGGTGCCGAAAACGTGGTTGCCCAGCAGTTGACGGACTTCGGCTTCGACCGGTTCAATGAGCGCGTTCGCGTCTTCGATGGTTGCGGCGCGCGCAGCAATTCGCACATCTACTTGCCCAGGTCTGGCCAGAACACCAACCGTCGGATTCGAAGATTCTGCGATTAGGTGGCCGATCTCATGGTCCACCGCGCTCTCACCTAAGTCGGAGACTTTCAACACGCGGTAGTGGATGGTTTCGCCAAGGTCGTACTTTTCCCGAAGATACGGGATGATCTCATTGGTCATGAGCCATTTCATCTCGAAGGGTACGCCCGGGAGGCTGATTATGGTACCTTTGTCGGATTCGAAGACGAAAGCGGGCGCGGTCCCGTTCGGATTCTTGATGACTTTCGCGCCAGCCGGTATCTGCGCTTGACGTTCGTTGTTTTTGGTCAGGATGAAGCCGCGATTTTGGAAGCGCTCTCGCAACTCCGTCAGCGAATCGGGATCGGTGATGACTTCGACCCCGAACGCCGCTGCCACAGCTTCACGCGTCAGATCGTCTTGCGTCGGGCCGATGCCCCCACCGGTGATCACAACGTCGGCGCGATCTAGCGCAATGCGCAGAACCTCCGCCATCCGGTCCAAGTTGTCGCCGACACACGATTTGTAATAAACGTTCGCACCGTTTTCGGCGAGACGTTGCGAGATCCAAGCCGAGTTGGTATCCACAATCTGTCCGAGCAATAGTTCGGAGCCGATTGAAACGATCTCGACGTTGACTGACATGTGCTTGGCTACGACTTGCTTGAAATTGTCCGCCGCTGTCCATTATGCACGAATCAACGCTGTTCGATGCGCAGCTTTTCTGCCGTCGAGTTTCCGACGTGCGGCGAAACAAGTTGACAATCCTCTAATTAGTTGGTATGTTCTAAATAGAACGCTAGTTCGAATAAAGGCCAAGGTGAAGGATATGACAACTCAGATTTTGGAACGACCTGTCGAATCCCGCGACGGACGGCAAGCAGGGCAGGTGGGTGAATCAGACGCCCCCAAGTTCGAAGCTCCCCAAACGGAGACACTGCCGTCCGCGTTTGATATCGATGCGGAACTGTCGATGTTGGAAACTCCCGCAGTAGATTTCATCGCCGACAGAGACGAACTCGGTCAAACGATTATGCAGTCAGCCATGTCTGCTGAACGGAATTCGTTCGCAGTCAAGTGCCGGTCCGTTAGTCATGCGACCGACTTTGCGACGCCGATGAGATGCATGTTGCTCACTCTGACGTCCGGATTCGGTGGCATCAGCGCCACCGTCTCGCCATCGTTAAACCTCAACACTTGGCCGGCGATGGACATGTTGGTTTCGGCGCTGGAGAAGTCAGGGGCCGGAGAACTTTGGCAACCGATCGGCGAACGAAGCGTCGGCATCGGAGCCGCACGTCACCTATTCGTCAGTGTCGATCATCCGATTCGCGACGATGCCACTCGGGTCTTCCCTAACGTGCTGATCGAGGTCGTCGGCGCTCACCTCATCGAGCCCGAATGGTTCGACCGCGTCGTTGCACCGCGGTGCCAAGATGAGGCTTTGACCTTCGTGTTTTACGGACAGCCGGGTTTTGAAGGGTCGCTTTTTGAACGAGCTTGGCGGCACAGCCAGTTCAAGGGAAGCGTATGAACAATGACAATATCGACTTTTGAGCACGTTGATCTATCAGTTACCTCCCGCAGAGACTCTCGCAACCACACCGCCAACGTTCGCGTTCGCAGCAACGGCCTACCTGAGAACTTCCGCTACAGAGATACCGGGTGCGAATTGGCGCCTGCTTGCCTGTATTGTCCGCTCGCGGTGTGCAAATACGACGATTCCAACTGGGGCAAGCGGAACAGCAAGGTTCGGCGCGACCTGGATATCGTGAGACTCCGATCCAATGGCATGAACGTCGCTCAGATCGCGACTGAAGTCAACACAAGCGAACGAACCGTTTATCGTGTAATCCAACGCGACTACTATCCGAGTCTCGACGAATCTAGAGAATCGCATAGGCGGACGAAGTGGAAGCGACGCGTCTCTTCGAGCGGTGTGGATCGACCGAACCGGGGTAGAACCCCGCAACCACGATTGGAGAACGCGGCAGCTAGGGTGGTTTAACCGTTTCAAATCAGAATGTGAATTCGGACCGCATAAAATCTCGGTAGGCGAAGATGTACTGGCTAGGAGCGGACGAGACGAATGGCATACAACGGCAACAGGGCATTGGAACTGTTGAGGATCGGCACTGACGACCCCGGAGCGACGTTCCGAGTAGGACAAGAGGAGGCTATTCAGCATGTCGTCGAAAATCGGGGACGGTTGCTGTTGGTTCAGCGAGCAGGTTGGGGCAAGAGTTTCGTCTATTTCATTGCGTCAAAGCTGTTGCGCGAACAGGACGGGGGGCCTGCGCTGTTGGTCTCACCGTTGTTGGCACTGATGCGCAATCAAATCGAAGCAGCGCGCCGTATGGGTGTAAAGGCCGGGCGCATAGATTCGTCCAACACCGACGATTGGCACCGCATCAATAAAGAAATCATCGATGATCAGATAGACATCCTGCTCGTTTCGCCTGAACGATTGGGCAATCAAATCTTCGTTGAAGAGGTTTTAGCATCCGCCGCCGAGCGGATATCGACGCTCATCGTAGATGAAGCTCACTGCATATCCGACTGGGGACACGACTTCCGACCAGATTACCAACGCATTGACAGGATCTTAAGCAGTTTGCCACAGAATCTGCGACTGTTGGCGACGACTGCGACAGTCAATGGTCGAGTCATGGAAGACCTTGAGCGGATTCTTGGTGCAGGTTTGGCAGTAATGCATGGCTCATTAGGTTTGCCTAGCGTGAAGCTACAGACGATTCGGATGCCTGATCGCGCTGAGCGGATGGCGTGGTTGGCGGATACTATTCCCAAACTTGAGGGCAGCGGGATCGTCTACGCTTTGACGGTTCGAGACACCGAGCGCGTAGCGGAGTGGCTTAGCCACAGAGGTATCGCCGCTCGAGCGTACCACGGTCAAATGCAAGATGAACGTCCGATTTTGGAGCAACAGCTGCTCGACAACAAGGTCAAATGCTTGGTAGCTACAACCGCGCTGGGAATGGGGTTCGACAAGCCAGATTTAGGTTTCGTTATCCATTTCCAGACACCAGGTTCGGTAGTCGCTTACTATCAGCAAGTCGGACGGGCCGGGCGCGCCATTGATTCGGCTTACGGCGTGTTGCTCAGCGGCGATGAGGAATACGAAATCAACGAGCATTTCATAACCTCAGCGTTCCCGACTTCCGAAGAAGCAGGCGAGATCCTCCGAGCGCTCGAAACCTCGCCTGAGGGTTTGACGATCCGAGAGATCGAAGGTAAGGCTAATGTAAGTCATGGGCGCATCGAGAAATCAACAAAGATCTTAGCGTTGGAGTCGCCTGCGCCTATCGTTAAGGACGGATCAAAGTGGAGGAGAACCGCGGCAGGTATCGGGTCCACATTCTGGGGGCGTGTTGTTCGGCTGACGGAACGCAGACGCGGGGAAGTGGAGCAGATGAAAGCGTACGTTGATCTGGGATCTGGTCATATGCAGTTTCTGATTGAAGCTATGGACGGGGATCCAGACCGGACTATCGCCGCTGTTGACCTGCCACTACTTCCCACACAAGTGCGACGCCAAACCGTTCTCTACGCTTTGACGTTTCTCCGTGGCAAACCGATCGAAATCAGTCCTCGAAAAAGATGGCCGCCGGGCGGTTACAGGGACAAATCTAGTATTGACGCCGACCATCAGGCTGAGGAAGGGCGGGCGTTATGCGTATATGGCGATTCAGGTTGGGGTCATCTGGTTAGAGAAGGAAAATACTCCAAGAACCATTTCGAGGACGAACTTGTCGACGGGGTCGTCGAGATGTTCGAAGAATGGGACCCTCAACCACGTCCAGATTGGGTCACATGTGTCCCGTCCGCGCGCGACAATGCTCTGGTCGCGGATTTTGCGGAACGTGTGGCGCAAAGACTGGGACTACCATTCAGTCAAGCACTTACGAAGAAAAGTAACTTCCCAGAACAGAAAGACATGAACAACAGCGCTCACAAGGTTCGCAATGTTGCCCGTTCAATTGAACTGGTTGGTCTTGTCGATCCTGGCCCTGTACTGTTGATCGATGACATCGTCGATTCGGGATGGACTTTTACTGTTGCGGCATGGCGACTCCTCAATACCGGTTCCGGACCGGTTTGGCCGTTGGCGACAATGCCGAAAATCGGTGAGTTAGCGAAGGGTTACCTTTTATTGACTGGTCGGCTTGCAGTCGGTCGGCGATCGCGGTCGGACACTTCAACTCCGCTCAAATTGAGAGAGTTGAACGGTCTCGAGAAGCGATTGGCGGACCTCGGTCATAGTGTCTTGGAGCTGACTGCCTCTGGATCCGATGAACTGCTGAACGAATTGGGTGAAAGATGGGATGTAAGTCGAATGCGTGGATTGTTGAGGCGCGGAATGAAGATGTCGCTGGCGATTGAAAAGTGGCAACGGCGCGCGATCTGGGTGTTGTGCCGTGACGACGAAGAATATCCCAAACTTTTCAAAGATCGAATGGGTGTGTCTGCTCCGCCGATCATCTATGGATGCGGAATATCGATCTTTTCGACACCGAGGGCATTGCAATCGTCGGTTCTAGGCGCGCGGATCGCGGGTCGCTGGAATTCGCTCGAACTGCTGGACACCAAGCAGCCGATTTCGGATTCGCTGTGGTTTCAGGTGGCGCGAAGGGTGTCGATCAAGCTGCGATGAGCGGGGTTGTTGATGCCGACGGACGCACTATTGGTGTGTTGCCCAACGGACTGTCTCTTGCGGCGATTGCGCCGGAAAACAGAATACTAATCAGCGACGACAGACTGTTGCTGATATCGCCCTTCGACCCAGATACCGGTTTCAACGTGGGCAACGCGATGGGACGCAACAAGTTGATTTTCGCTTTGAGCAACGCGGGGTTGGTTGTCGAATCTGATCACGAAAAAGGAGGCACCTGGGCAGGGGTGACTGAGCAACTCAAAAGGCTCAAGTTCGTGCCGATGTTTGTGCGCGCAACTGGTACTCCGTCACGAGGTTTGGACGAGTTGAAAGAGTTGGGGGCGCGTAAATGGGCTGATCCTACCGATTCAGATGCGGTACACGCTATTTTCGAAAAGATACGTTCGGGTGTATTCGAAACGGACGAACCGAGCGCCGCACCGCCGTCTTTGATCGAAAGCCCTCGACAAGCCGCAATGGTGATGGACTCCGGCGAAACCTTCGGATCGGATAAAGGTGAAGCAGCCATCGATCAGCTCAAATCCGATCCATCAGATGCCTTTTTCTCCGCCGTGCGCACGCATATCCTTGCGATGCTCAAGCAACCTAAATCTCGTGACGAAGTCGCAGCGGAATTGGGCGTGATTAAGAGGCAGGCAGACCTATGGCTTTCGCGTTTGGTCGCTGAAGGTGCCGTCACCAAACACAAGCGACCAGTCCGCTACGTTGCCAATGAATAGCCGCTAGCAACGTAACGGAGTAAACTTCACGGCAACGATTTTCCACGCCCAAGAAAGCTCGTTGCCATGAAGTACGACGTGATCATTGTCGGAGCAGGTTCAGCCGGTTGTGTTCTCGCCTCGCGCCTGACTGAGGACCGTAACCGTTCGGTCTTGCTGCTGGAAGCCGGCCCCGACTATCCGAACATCGACCAGATGCCGGACCACATCAAGTACGGTGTTCGCGCGTGGTACGAGTCGTACGCCGTCGATGAACACACTTGGGGCTACGAAGCGCTTGCCACACCGTTGCAGCAACCGTTCAATCTGCCCCGAGGCAAAGTGGTAGGCGGTTCCAGCGCGATAAACGGCCAGATCTGGTTTCGTGGCATACCTGAGGATTACGACGAATGGGAGGCGTTGGGCAACGATGGGTGGGGATATCTCGATGTCCTGCCCTACTTCCGCAAGATCGAGACGGACCTCGATTTCCCGGGAGACGATTTCCATGGCTCCGACGGACCGATACCGGTGCGTCGCTACAAAGACGACGAGTTGCTAGCCAATCCAAAGGCGTTTCTTGAAGCAGCCCGAGCCGCAGGATATCCGTACACGCACGACCACAACCACCCAGAGTCGACCGGCGTCGGGTTTTTAGTTCTGAACCGCATCAACGAGATACGAATGAGCACCGCGGTAACGTACCTTCAGATGGCGCGTGACCGCATGAACCTGACGCTACGTTCCGGCGTGTTCGTCAACCGGGTGCTAATCGAAAACGGAAAGGCGGTCGGAGTAGAGGTCGAATCGGGCGGTGAGACCTATCGAGTGGAATCCGAACTCGTCATCCTCAGCGGAGGTGCGATCAACTCCCCCCAGTCGCTAATGCTCTCAGGCGTCGGACCAGCCGCGCACCTATCGAAGCACGGCATCCCGGTGGTCGCCGATGTTCCGGGCGTCGGACAGAACCTACGAGACCACATCGCCGTCTTCATGAGCTACGAAAGCGATCTCCCCGAGCCCATACCCGACCGACCGCCGCCACTCCAGATCGGCATGCGATACACCACGCCCGACTCACCTTACCGAAACGACATGCACATGCGGCCGATACAAATCCGCACCGAGCACGTCCCGGTCGATTTCGATCCGTCTCAACGCTCGACTCCGACCGGATTCAGCATCGCTTTACAAAAGGCAGTCGGTAAAGGGGAATTACGTCTGGCGACCGCGGATCCGCACGACCAACCGATCCTCGACTACCGATACCTCAGCGAACCCCTAGACGCTCAACGCATGCGGAGCGCCGTCCGCCTATGCGCCGAAATCTCCGCCATGCCCGAATACTCATCTGCCAAGATGATCCGTCTAGACCCTACCGACGATGTGATATCAGACGACGAGGCCCTAAACAATTGGCTCCTCGAAAACGTGCGAACTCAACACCACTCATCCGGCACCTGCAAGATGGGACCAACCTCCGACCCCATGGCGGTCGTCACCCCCGAATGCGTAATGCACGCTATCGACAACCTGATGGTCGTAGATGCTTCCATCATGCCCGACGTAATCCGCGCCAACACCAACGCCACCACCATCATGATCGCCGAGAAGATAGCCGCGGAGATGTGCCTAGGCGATTAGGACGAACTTCAGTTCATTCGACAATCGTAAGTAAGTCGGTAAGCTGTTTACAATCATTGTCGCCACAGACATTGTTACTCGTTCATGCACATCATTTCAAAAGCTCCGATTAGA
Source organism: Dehalococcoidia bacterium (assembly GCA_965220355.1). GTDB lineage: Bacteria > Chloroflexota > Dehalococcoidia > Lucifugimonadales > Lucifugimonadaceae > Bin127. Next base: position 2,806,534 of record OZ244820.1, on the reverse strand, counting down.
GAGTTTTGGCTGCGTCACACCGATGCTGAAAAACCATTGAAGGAATGGTGGAGGCAGGCAAAATCGGCGAGATGGGATACCCCAGCGATGGTTACGCTGATGTCCCTCGATCGAGTGCGGTAGGAGGCAACAGAATCGTATTTAGGATCAGCGGAAACGATTACCGGCTCGTGGTCAAGTTCAACTATGCATATGGCGTAGGTTATGTCCGCTTCATCGGAACTCATCAGGAATACGATAAGGTAGACGCGGAGAGAGTCTAGTCATGAAAACGCTTAAACTGATCAGGAACGATGCTGACCTGCAGAGCGCGCTCGCCAGGATCAGCGACCTCATGGATGCCAAACCCGGTACGCCGGAGGGTGAAGAACTGAGCGAGTTGGCGGTTCTCGTCGAAACGTACGAAGACCGTGCAATTCCAATGACTTTTCCAGATCCCGTCGTAATCGTCTTGGACAGCATGGACAGACTCAATATCACCGAAACTGGCCTCATCCCCATCATCGGCAACCGTCAGAAAGTCTCGGAAGTGCTTTCCGGCAAGCGCGAAATCACCGAAGCGCAGGCACAAGCGCTACATGACCTCCTGCGTGTCCCGATGGACGTGTTGCTGATGATCAGCGATGCCGCACATCCGCAAGGCACCAGCAACGGCACCGAAACCAAGCTCGCCAAGCAAGAGCCGGCGACGACGTAGCGCAGCCGTAATCCGGCGTTGCCATCCTTGACGCAACCCCAATCAGTCCCATAGCCAATCCAGCTCGGTGAACGCGAGTTTGCGATCAAAGTTCAAGACGTTGTCATTGACGTCAAGAATCAAACATCGTTCGTTGCCGCCATTCTTGACGCCACGAAGACCCCGACCGATCATCTGGAAATACAAGTTCGGGCTGTAGACAGGCCGGGCAACGATGATGGCGCGGGTCTTGGGTGCGTCGAACCCTTCTCGAAATACGCCGTAGTTGACCAATACCTTCAGTTCACCTGCCCGGAACTGCTCAACGACCTGACGCCTCGTGTATCGGTCAGTCCCACCAGGCGCGCGCCGAAATCCCATCGGCCGCTGCCAAAGTCTGTGCGTGTTCAACCGAGGTCGCAAAGATCAACGTCGGCCAAACTTCGGACTGGCCGTCGATCAGCTCTTTGTAAGCTCGGATGATCCGCTCCGTGCGTTCGGCGTCGCGGGCGATGCGATTCTCAACACTATTCGGCAACCAAGGTGCTCGTTCAACCTCCGCAATCTCGTTTCCGTAAAGGCTGAAACTCCCGCCCTCGATCTCCAGGTGTGTAGCGCGCGCCAAAATCCGCATGTCTTGCAATTCGCGCATGACCACGTTCGCATCGTCCGACAAGATGACCCGTCTAGACCCTACCGACGACGTGCTATCAGACGACGAGGCCCTAAACAATTGGCTCCTCGAAAACGTGCGCACGCAACACCACTCATCCGGCACTTGCAAGATGGGGCCATCATCCGACCCGATGGCGGTAGTCAACCCTCAATGCGAGATGCACGCCATCGACAACCTGATGGTCGTCGATGCCTCCATCATGCCCGACGTCATCCGCGCCAATACCAACGCCACTACCATCATGATCGCGGAAAAGATCGCGACGGAGATGGTTTGAGGTTTTGCCGCAACTTGCCGCGAACTTGCTTGTTTTTGCTGCAAATTGCCGCTGGAGCGGCAGATTCGGTGCGAGGGCGGTTTGTGGTGTTATTCGTGGTGTAGGTGTGAGGATGTGTCGAGTATCGTCGGATGTGGCGTTTGGGGGCTGGTTTTCGTGGGGTATGGGGTCGTGGATGGAAGGGGTTTTTAGAACAAACTTGCCGCTGGAGCGGCAAGATCGCGGCAAGATTATTTTTTGACGAAGTTCGAAAAATAGCTGTGTGTTTGTCTGAACTGTTGATTGGACTGATCCCGATTCGAGCACGGGACATGTTTTTTGTGGGCGGGATTCCGGGGGTTGGGGTATTTATTTGAACTTGTTCGAAAAGTGTGGCTGATGTCTGGCTTTGCGGTTAGTCTCCGATTTCGTGGGAGAATTGGTTGTAGCCGAGGCCGTGGACATGCGGCTCTTTGTGGAGGAGGTGACGTAGCTGCGACAACTCATCCACATCCCATCCCATAGCTTCCGCCACTGCTTCGTCCCAAAGCCGACGCACTTCGCACTCGCCGTCGCGGAATTGGGGGACGATCTTGTCCTTGGTGCGCTCCCAACAGTTGGCGAGGATGCTGATTGCACGTGTGTCTTTAACGTCTGGTACTTTGAGGTTGCGAGCTTCAGCCGCGCTATATGTGGGGAACGTTAACTTACGCCCCGGATTTCTCATAAGTTGCAAGCGTCCAGCTGTCGAATTGATGAACACAGCAAGTGCCTTCGCAGCTTCTGGTGAAAGTCCAGTGATTGGCATCCAACCGTTACCGACGAATTGCTTGTCGCTGGCGGTCGCGGTAACACGTGCCGTGCTATTGTCTTGCCCCGCAGTTACCAGCAAGTAACCCGCTTTCTTCAGCATCGAGTCTGTTTTAGGATCGATGTCCCTTTCGGACATGCGTATGTCTTGATCCCGTTTCTTTGGGGTCCAGTGTTCATCGGGAGTGCTTTTGATGCTTTTCTGTCCGTCGGTACCGCTCTTCGATTGCTAGGAGGTCGTCGCGGTTGGCGAATCGTGCAGCGGCGATCGCCAATTCGGGAGAACGCCATACGGCTGCGGTCCAGTCGCCAGTCTCCATCACCTCGGCTGGCCAATGCGAGACTTGGCCCCAACCATTTGCGATCTGGCCCTGTTCACATGCCGCGATACACTGATGCCAATCCTCGACCTCGTCTTCGTCTATCGGCAACCTGTCTAGCGAGATGAAACGAGTAGGGAGATTAGAATCTTGGTGCCGCTTGGCTATCAATATGCTTTCGTTGATATTGGTGTTCTGGCTCATATTGATGCTGCGCGGATGATGGATGGTGACGACAGTATGAATGTGAAAACGTCTAGCCAAAACGATGCGTTCTTGTTGACCTGAAGTGGTTGACAAAGCGATTGTTGGCAACACCATCGTCATCAATCCGTCGCGTGCGCTTAAACATTTATCTGCCAATGCGACAAACAACGGCCGTAGCGCATTCTTGTCAACAAAGTCTTCCATCTCTTTGTCGTTTGCGACTAATTTTTGCTCCATCGCATCAACTCGTGTCCGAAGCAATTGCTGGATGTGCTTCGGGAACTTCTCGCCCATCTTGGCGCGGTTGGTGAACGGTGGATTCATCACGACGATTTTCGCGTTTTTGGCGGCATCCACGGCATCTTCCAACTCGATATCATCACTCTGTTCCCACACATTCCGCGACCCTATGCTGTTATCCGGAATGTCCATTTCGCCGTCGCGACTTACTATCGTTTTCTGTCCCAGCAGTTCCAACGTTCCGACAGATACCCGCGTTGTATCGTGCTGCTTTGGTCCGTACGGCATCAAGTGCAATCCCATCTTGCGATAGTGGACATCTTGATTGCCAGCAGTCAGCTGCGCGGCCGCCAATTGCAGAGATACGGGATTGAAGTCCATACCTTTGATGACATCTTCGACGGCGATTCTCTGAAGTTGAGTGAGAAGATCATCACTTGCGCCTTGCTCTCTTGCTCGCCTCTTCATATCGGTCAGGATCGCCGCCAATAACGTTCCACTTCCACATGCGAGGTCGACGGTCTTGTGTTGCTGCCAGACTTGCGGATCGGTCCAATCCTTCTCGCCACATGCGTCGAGGGTAAGGCGGGCCGCGATCGACGCGGCAACAGGTCTGGTGAAGTACGCGCCGTCGCTAGCCTGGTTGCCCATGACGCGGTTGAAGAGCGGGCCGGCGTGATCGGCGCCCATATCAGCGTAGGTTTCGGCAATACATTCGGCTTCGGCGGCGATGTGATGCAGGGCGCGTTCGAGTCCGCTCGTTTTGCCGTTTGCCTCAATCGCTTCGATGACATCGACTGGCGGTTCAAGCACAGGCCGGAAGTCATGCCGCAAAATACGCGACCATGCCGAGCGGGTGCTGCGGACCACATTGACATCGTTCTTGACCGATGCTAACGAAGGTATGCCCACCAACCATTCATCGTTGCTGATACGTTGGTGGAGCATCGCCGCGTTCATCATCAACAACGCCGCGATCGTGCAACCGTCCGCCTGTTTATTGAGATCCGATTCCTTCAGGTTATCGAGCTTGAAATGCTTGTCTAAAAGCGATTGCAAACCGTCGCTCTGGAGGTGGAAAGCTGCCTCCTTGACGCTCGATTCGAGAATGTTGAGGTCTCGAGTGACGCGGTTGTGAACCAACCCGGATTTTGACAGCAGATTCATCGAAATGCTGTCCGCTTCTGGCAACAGATTGATGATGCGCATCATGTGCTGAGTTGGCTTTGTCGGGTCGTCTGGCCCCTTGGGTTTACTTGGACTCTTGCGACGCTTTCGTTCGAGGAGGATGCCGGTGCCCTAGTTGACCATCTTCTTGGCTTTGTCCTTGGACTTTTTGAAGTCGAACTCGCCACGCGGTTCATCGCGTTTGGGCTTCTTGCGACCTACGGAGTCGATACGGCTTTCAACGCTACCGTCTTCGTTCTGCTTGACGGCGATTATCTGGGTCGGTTCAGGCACTCCGAACGGCAATCCTTCGTCGCGAATGATCTCCACGTTCTCGCGACTACGCGTCGAATCTCCTTTTACGATACGCTCAGCAGCGCGTTGCACCTGCTCTTGATTGCCTTTGAGGATGCCGTATTGCATCCGCCGAGTTTGGTTGTGCGCGACGGCGACGACGAACGACTCCTCCTCCGCGGCCGGCGGCACGTGGATCTCGATCAGCTTCGACAGATCGTCTTCGATTCGATTATCGTGAGCTCGCATTGCAAGCAGAATCTCCCCGAGTTCCTGCCAACCTTCATCCATATCGCTGGTGCTGAGCCAACTCTCCGGATCGACATTGGGTGGTATCAGAATTGGACAGACGATGTATCCTCTCTCTTTGCCAGGCGATGTGCGCATGGCGCGTCCGACGGCTTGGATAACGTCGATCGGGCTTTTGCGCGCTTCGAGGAATGCGACGGCACTGAGCGATGGGGAGTCGGTACCTTCGCCGAAGATTCCGACGTTGAGAATGCCGTGGGGGTCGTCATTGGTGGCAGCAGCGAGTCGTTCTTTCGCTTGATCGCGAGCGGTGGTGTTGCTCGACGCGTCCAAATGCTCAAAGGCGTAATCTGCGGCCTGAGGGTATCCCAACTCCGCCATACGGTATTTGACCCATTTCAGCACTTCCTCGGATTGGAGGTCTTTCGCCATGTTCTTGGACTTGTCGACCGTGTTCATAAATCCGATACACGACTTGATGGGTACATTACCGGCTTCGCGGTTCACGGTGCCGCCCGCCATCGCGAGTGCGAATGCGAGGCCGCGGAGATAGTGCGTTGACGATAGCTTTTGTCGCCCTTTGCTTTCGGTGTTTCTCGCCAAGTTATCCGCGGTCTGGTAAGCGTCGGTATCGTTGATGCCAACGGCGATGATTCGGTAATCTGAGAGCCATTCGTTCTCCACCGCTTCGACGTAGCTCTTGCGGTACAGCTCGACGCCGAACGTCTCGATGTCGTCCATGTCTCGGACGATGTAATCGCTCGGATTAACCTTTCGGACTTTGCTCGTATCGTAGATACGCGGCGTCGCGGTCTGATAGACGCGGTACGTTGCGGAGAACGCCTCGTTGTCATGGCATAGCGTGAAGTTTTTGATGATTTCCTCGAACTCTTGTGCGCCTTTGGAAGATGCTCGCTTGCGACGCAAACCAGCGGTGCGGTGTGCTTCGTCGGCAATCAGTACACTCGCCTCGGTGCCGGTGTCGCGTAAAGCCCGAGCGATGCGGTGTCCGCTCTGATAGGTGCCGAAGATGACGCTGACTCGGTTCTCCGTTTGACCGTCGCGAATCCACTCTCCAATCTCCGCCGGATCGGTTGTCACCTTGCCTTTGACTTCATCGGCAATCATGCTCCCTGCGTCGGTGGTCGGGTTTGCGGCGATGTCGGTTGGGCGTTCCCTTCTCGCGCTGTATCCTGCGGTCTGGTCGGAGCAGACGGCGAGAGCGCGAATCTTGCGCTTCGAATGCGTCAGATACTCGCGCCGTATCTGTGCCACCAACGCGATTGACGGGCACAGCACGACGGAAAACTGGCCGGGGTTGGTAAGCTCCTCGACGATGCGAAGCGAGATGCGCGTCTTGCCGGTCCCGCACGGCAATATGATCTTGCCGCGTGCTTGCCCCAATGGAGACCCGCCCACAGTCGATTTCGCGTGTTGCTTAAGTATGCGTACGCTCGTTTCAACTGCTTCGTCCTGCATGCAAGACTTGGTTCGCGGCTGGAAATCGTCGGCATCTCGCAGGAAGTTTGGGTCGGATTTGGCTTCGCAGTGCGGACACTCTTCTTCGGCGTACGCACCGCGTTGCGCCATCAGATCGTGGGCTATGTTGATGAGTTTGATTGGTTTGCCTTGAGTCGAAAGCGCTTCAAGAGTCGGATCGCTGACCGCGACATCGCCGTTAGTAACGATCCATCGTTCGCTCCACAACGGGCCGATTGACGCGATTCCGAAATCGTTGACTTCGCCTTTGGTAATCGAGTTGCCCTTGCCGTCGGCGTCGAGTTTCCGCGCTTTGCATTGGATGGCGATAAATGCACCGTCGCTCCTACGCTTTGCGACGACGTCAATCCCGACGTCTGTCCGCGACGTACGCGGCAAATATTCCTCGCGTTCGTGCCATTCGGGCCAGAGATACGCTTCGTCAACGTCCCACTCCGGCAGATGCGGAGCCACCTCGGCAGTCAGATGTTCCAGCCACTTGCCGTCAGATTCGCTCTTGCTGGCCTCGGAAATCCGATCGATCGCGTCGTCAACGATTTTTGCCGAGTTAGTTTCACGCATGGCTTCGTTTTTCCTTCTCGCTCTTCGCACACATCATTGTCGAATCTGAGGAGGGTAGCGCGAATCGCAGAAATCTCGGCTACCCGTCGTGGAGGCGGTACCTAGATTTGCTCCTCGTCAAGTCGCCTAGATAGTTCTCTCAGATCGGACAACATTTTCGGAATATCGGTTTGGATCGTGTCCCAAACGATGTCAACATCGATCGCCTCGTATGCGTGCGTGATGCGATGGCGCATTGCGATGATCTCGTTCCACGGAAATTCCGGGTTCGTATTTCGGACTTCTTGGGGAATGCGGGTAGCCGCCTCGCCGATGATCCTAAGATCCCACAAAGTTGCTTTATAGGTTCGTTGATCGTTGACAAATTCATCGAAATCGATGCCATCCGTAAACTTCAAAACCTCTTCACCGCTCTCGATCATGTCAGTAATGAATGAACGCCATTCACGATCCTGCATTTCCATCTCAGACATTGATCAGATCACGCTCTACGTATGGTCGAATCTCTTTCCGCAATTCGTGCATACGTGCCAGGTCTACGGAACGTCCGAAAACATCTTCTAGGTAGACCTGGGCTCCGAAGTACGACCTAAAGGTCGGTTTCACCCCAAACTTCACTACCACATCGATGTCGCTGTCTTCCCTCGCCTCGTCCCTCGCGAACGACCCGAACAGCGAAATTTCAGTCACGCCGAAACGCTCCTTCATTATCGGCTTGTGTTGCCGAAGGAGGTCAATAACGTCGTCTCTGTTCAGCTTTGAGGTCATTGCGCCCGTCTCGGGGAACCCGCTACTACGAAGCGATTTTAACCCTTTGCGTCCTCTCAGCCCTCAACCTTGCACAATATGCACCTTCACCGCACCCGTCGTCTTGTCGAACGCCGTGTCAAACGCTTCCCCGACGTCTTCGAGTCCATAGCGGTGTTTGACAGAATCACGATATGGATATTGACCGGAAGCAAGTATGTTGATCGCTACATCGTAGTCGTGAACGCCGTCGATGATGCCGTAACAGTTTGACGAGATGATCTTGATCTCTCGCAATAATGCGTCGAATAGGTTGATCTCCATCGGAATCTTGATGCCACCGAGGTAGACCATCGTGCCTTGATTGCGCGTGGCATTGAGGGCTTCATGGAACGAAACAGTCTGGTGTCCTCCGACCGATTCGACCGCAACATCTGCGCCAACACCGCCCGTCTCTTCCTTTACGCGGTCCGCGAGTTCACCCGGCTCGGCTCCAGTGATGACGTCGGCACCCATCTTCGCGGCCAGTTCGGCCTGTTGTGGATACTTGGCGGAGGCGATGACCTTGCTCGCTCCGAATGCGTGCGCGCTGGCGATGGAGGACAGTCCGATCGGGGCTGATCCAACGACCGCTACTACGTCGCCAGGTTTCATTCCGGCGTACCTTAGACCGTGCACAGAAACCGCCATCGGCTCGACAAGCGCGCCGTCCGTCCAGTCCATGTCATCACCAATCTTGAAGAGGCCGAGCGGACGTCGGGTCATGTACTCCGCGAACCCGCCGCCCGAGTCTTCGACGAAGTTCATGCAGTGGCGGTACTGTCCGTAGTTGCAAAAACGACAGTCGAAGCAGGCACGGCCGGAACACACCGTGTCGATGGCAACTCGGTCGCCGACCTGTAATTTGTGGTTGCCTGATGGCAACTCTTCGATCTCGCCGGTTACTTCGTGTCCTGAGGGCACATTCTGCGCCTCCTCGCGGCTGGTCGTCATGTGCAGGTCCGAACCACAGATGCCGGTCTGCCGGACCCGTATCAACGCCGCTCCTTCGAACATCTCGGGCATCGGAGCATTCTGCGTTGTGTACACGCCCGTTCCGTCATCAAGCGCCGCTCTCATCGTGTTTGCCATTTCTGTGCCTCGGTATATTGGGTAGTCGTCGTGTGTTGTTTGGGAACAAGGATATGCGCAATTTGGACTCACTGATCTTGCAACTGCGTTTCCAAAGCCAATACCCATTCCAACCGGTACGACCGCGCTTCAGCCCGAACCCTATGCGACTAAAATACGCAGAGCGAACTCCAATCCAAGGCGGAATAAACATGGCATCACAGGGTTCTAAGAGCAAGAATCGCGGCGTATTCTCGATACCGGTCACACCATTCAACGAGAACGGGAGCGTCGACTACGATTCGTTGCGGCGTTGTGTTGCGTACTGCGTCGAGGCCGGCGCACACGGGATTGTGATGCCGGTAAATGCCAGCGAGGGGCCAAGATTAACCGACGAGGAACGCGACGAAGTGTTGCGCGTCGGCGTCGCGACCGTCGGCGGTGCTGTGCCGGTTGTGGCAGGAGCGAGCGGTATCTCGATCGAGCACTGCATCGAGCGCGCACGCGTGGCGGTTGAATGTGGTGCCGACTCCATAATCTCGATGCCTGTAAACGGCATGGGTGGCGGTCAAGAGACCGTCGATCTTTTCGGAGCCCTTTGGGACGCCACCGGTATGCCGATCTGGCTGCAGAACAACAAACCGCCAACGGGGCCAACGATCCCGACGCCTACGCTCATCCGCATTATCGAAGAGATACCGGGCGCAAAATTGCTGAAAGAGGAGAGCCTGCTGCCCGGCAACGTCATGACCGCGGTGCTGGAGGCCTGCGGCGACAAAGTGGAGTCGATCATGGGCGGCATGGGTGGTCGATTCTTGCTCGCTGAGTACCGACGCGGTGGTGCTGGCACGATGCCTGCCGGGCACATCACGGAAGCCCACGTGGCGGTCTGGGAGGCTCTGGAAGCCGGCGGGGTCGACGAAAACGGTCAGCAATTCGTCACGGAAGAGGCGCGGGCGCTATTCAATCGCATACTGCCTTCGCTGAACTTCGAGTTCTTCTTTGGCGTGACCACCTACAAACAGGCATTCTGGCGCCGTGGCATCATCAAGACGCCCGTCACGCGTCAACCCGGTTCCAAGGCGTTTGACAGTTACGACGGCGAGGAGTTGGACACCATCCTCGACGAACTCTCCGATTTGCTGACCTGGCGTGGGTGAGAACACGGGCTCTGAACGCGATGCAAGCCGATGATAGAAGCAATGATCGACTAACGTGGTTGCGGGTCAACTGCGCCTGGTTGTTGCTGGTCGCTCTGTTGATCTTTGTTGGTGTGCTGATTTTCATCGGCGTCAGGATCTACAACTCCATTAATGACGAAGTTGGTCTGCTAAGGCAACAGATCGATCGAGCGCAACGGCAGTTCGATCACGCACTAGACAACAATGATCGGGCGCTAAAGCTGTACGACGAGATTCTCGCTGATTTCGACGTGAATAGACGCGAACTCAAAGATCAGCTGGATCGCGCAATCGAACGCAATGATGAAGCTCTGAAACTGTATGACGAGATGTTGGAGAAGGCGGAGACAGCCATCGTCGAAGCGGAACAACTGCCAGCAGATTTGCGGGATTTCCGTCTCGAAGTCGCGCGGCTCGCAGTAGAGTCACGGAAACTAAACAGCGAGATCGAGTTAGTTCAAGGAGACGTGCGGGCGCTCGGCCAAGAAATAGTCAATGTAACGAACGACATTGAGGATTTCCGCGATGTGCTTAGCCAAGTGCTCGAAGCGGTCGCTAGTGATCAGTGATCGTGACGCGCCTAATCGTTAGTGTGCCAAACCGTTCGAACGTACATCGCGCTGAACGCGGTTAGTGCGAGCCCGAGTATCAGCAGCAGCATTGCCGCATTGGAAGGCGGCGCCGCACCGCCGGTCACAGGGAGTTCGACGATCTGGATCTCCACCACCGGCGTCGGCGGTAGCGGACCGGGTGCACCTTCAATGCCCACAGCCACGGTGGCGGGAACAGTACCGACGTAGCCGCACATCTTCAACCCCGAACTTTCCAGTCTGGCGCTGGAGCTCAATACCGTCTGAGATCTGACCGCTGGATCGGTAGCGATTAAACGAACGGCGTCGATGTTAGCGAGATATTCGCCCGGGATCGGCACGCACGCTACCGGCGGATTTCGGAACGTGAACGGTGCTCTGAGCGGTTTGCCCTCGCCGTCCACCGCGCTGATGATGTAATAGTTCCCACCGAAGGTGTACCGGTGGTGAGTCATACCTGCGTTCGACGCAGGACCATCTTCCGACATTCGCACCGCCACCAAAAGAGCACTCGGAACATCGCCCGGCTGAGCCACAAACGAGAAGTTGTCGCCAACTATCGTCCCGCCTTCTCGCGGCGTGAACACCTCAAACACGTTGCCAGTCGAATCGAAGACTATGACTGGGATCTCACCCGGCGGATTAACCGGCGACGGATCCGACGCAGTCAGAGGTTCAGCGATGATGAGTGCGGTGAGGATCGCCGCCACGGCTGCGGCTAAAGCGCTTACCATGGCTGAATTGCCGATGGATCTTCGGCGGTTTTGTATGCGTATTTCAAGCATCAAGGATCGCGGTAAGTTGAGGTGCTCGGTTCGGGGATTCGAAAATCGACTCCATCTCCCTTTGCTTCTATGCTAACGCGCCATTTCGAATCGTCATTTGATCAGATCGATTTTTGCGGTGCGCCTTTACATGAAGTGAAAAGTGTGCCGAATGTCTATCTGTAGCGTGTAAACTGAGACAAACAGACAGTCGCAGCTTCGCCTTGCGGCTTAAAGAATCTAAACATGGCGAACACCCAGACACTCGATACGCAGACCGCAAAATCATCGAGGCCGTCGCATCGCAACGGGTACCAACGTTCGCTCGCGCAGCTCATGACGGAGGTTCATGAGTACCTGCCCGCCGACGACATCGAGTTTATCCAGTCCGCATACGAGTACGCCTATCTAGCGCACGACGGACAAACCCGAAAATCCGGCGAACCGTTCATAGTGCACCCAATCATGGTCTCGCTTCGGCTTGCCCAGTTGCGTCTGCCTACCGATCTAGTCGCGGCCGGACTGCTGCACGACACCGTCGAAGATTGCGGTATCGAAGTGGACGACCTGCGTAAAGAGTTCGGCAACAGTGTCACTCTCCTAGTCGATGGCGTCACCAAACTGAAGCAGATCGAGCTCAAAGCCATGGGCAAGGGCGCAACGAAGCGCCGCCACGCCGAGGACCGGGAGCAAGAGCGCATCGAAAACCTGCGCAAGATGTTCATCACCGCTGGCGAGGACCGCAGGGTTTTGCTGATCAAGCTCGCCGACCGGATGCACAACATCGAGACGTTGCGCTTCCTAACCGCCGAGCAGCAGGAACGCATCGCCCAGGAAACGATGGATATCTATGCCCCGTTGGCCGATCGCTTAGGCATGAACGATTGGAAATGGCGCCTCGAAGACCGAGCCTTTTACCACCTCGACCACAAGGAATATCGCACCATCTCGGGGCTTGTTAAGCGCAAGCGCCGTGAACGGGAACAGTACACCTCTCGAGCGGTCGAGATGCTGCAAGACGCGATCATCGTCAAGAACGGCGTAAAGGCCTCGATCACTGGACGGGCAAAACACCTCTACAGCATCTCCCGCAAGAAGAAACGCTACGAAGAGTTGGGCCGAACCTTTGACGAGATTCACGACTTGATCGCGTTGCGCGTGATCACCGGGAACACCGCCGATTGCTACAACGCCCTAGGCGTAGTTCACGGACTTTGGCCAATGATCGAAGGGACGTTCGACGATTATATTTCGAAGCCCAAGTCCAACGGTTACAGATCTCTGCACACCACAGTCTTAGGCCCTGACAACACGCCACTGGAAGTGCAGATCCGCTCCCACGGCATGCACGAGGTCGCGGAACAGGGGTTTGCCGCGCATTGGGCCTATAAGCAAGGCGGGAATAACGAGGGCGAGGGCGATTCTTCCGATCGAACGATGACTTGGCTCAAAGACATGGTGTCGCTCATCGACGATCCGGACGAATCCTATGAGTTCATCGATCAAGTCGACGAACAGCTGAGCACCGACAAGATCCAAGTCTTTACTCCTGCCGGCGACGTCATCGAGCTTCCGCCGAGCGCTACTCCTCTGGATTTTGCGTACCGTATTCACACTGACCTAGGTCACAGCACCGTTGGATCCGTGGTTAACGGCAAAATGGTGCCCTTGAACACCCCCTTGACACCTGGTGACGTCGTTGAGATCCGAAAATCCAGGGCGCCGCGCGGGCCCAGTCTTGATTGGCAAGACACCGAAAAGCGGTACCTAGTCACTAACAGCGCACGCGCCAAAGTCAGGCAGTGGTTCAGCCGCCAAGCGCGTGACACCAACATGCAACAAGGCCGACAGCAATTGAAGCGCGCCGTCGACCAATTGACTCGGATGGGACACGAGGTCGACTCCAACGAGATCGCGGATCTGATGGGTTACCCCTCCACCGACGAGTTGTTAACTGACCTAGGAAAGACCCGCCAGCAACCATCGGTCATCGTTAGAACCGTTGTCAAAGCGATGGAGGACAACCGGCCCGAAAACCTAATCGCCGAGCAACTAGCCGCTGGCGAGCGAGAGGCAAAGCAACATACCGGTCACGATCTCGCCAAAGGTGTCGTCGTCATGGGACTGCCCGGCATTCAAGTCAACTTCCCGATGTGTTGCAACCCGGTCTACGGCGACGAGATCGTCGGCTACCTCACGCGCGGCAGAGGCGTCTCGGCGCACCGTGATACCTGCCGAAATCTCCGCAACGTCGATCCGGACCGACTTGTGGAAGTCGCTTGGGGCCACATGGCAGGTACGTTCCCAACACGGTTGCGTGTGGAGGGATCGGACCGGATCGGATTGATACACGACCTCTGCGGCGTCATCCGAGACGAGCGGATGAACCTTCACAAGATGGCCTCCGGCGAGGACATAGGAAAGGGCAGCACGCGAATCGACTTCACCGTTTACACGAGCGGATTGGAGCAGTTGGCAAGACTATTCGATAGATTAGAGGCGGTTCGAGGGGTGTCATCCGTCATGCGAATCCACTGATTAGTCACGACACTCACTGTTGTCGCAAAAGTCTCTTATAGAATCGAACGAGTCTGTACTCTGATCCCGGCACTGTCCGGATCTTCGATACTCGAAAGGTACCCAATGCCTGCAGCCAAGTCACAGCGCGTTCAACTTCGCCGAGCGGCGCGTAATCGTACCGTGCGCTCATTCGTGCGTACACGTGTTGCGTCCGCGCGCCAGGCGATCGACGATTCCCCGTCAGACGCCGCGACGGCCGAAACGATCCGTGCCGCGATGAGTGCATTGGACGTCGCGACCCGCAAAGGTGTAATTCACCGGAACCAAACCTCACGCAAGAAGAGCCGGTTGGCCAAACGTTTGAACAAAGCTCTTACGAGCTGATGCGCCAGGAACACAACGGTTCGAATCACGATCATCACGACCACGACGACGCGTCTGCGGACCACGTGCACACGCACGGCACCGTTTCACACGAAGAGCCGCAATCGCGTTATCGCTGGCAAGTCCATCACCCTTACGAAAACATCCATCACCGCGCCGCCATCGAAGTCGCCCCATGGAAGGGTTTGCTGGCGCGGTGGAGGTTCTTAATCCCGTCCGACTACGAAGGTGTCGTGAGGTGGGGCGTCGGACCGCCCGGAGCTTCACAAATCAGCTTCGTAGCCGTCAGGCGTCCGATACGACACGGACCGGTACAGTTGATCGACGGTCCCGAAGTCGAGTGGATCGGAGGACACAACCCGCTGTCCATCTCGCTGAGCGCCTACATAGTCATCGATGGCGACCCCCCGCACTACTTGGCCTTCGGTCAGGCTGAAGACCCCGAATCTCCTCCAACATCGCTTGAAGGCATCTACTTCAACGCCCACCAAGCGCCGCATCCCCACTAAATCTCCGATCTAACCCGCCACGGCCGGCGGTATTCGTTCCGCTGTTAGACTTTCTCCCACACTCGCGATCTTCGGGGGAGAAGATGACTGAAACGATCAAGTGTGATCTCCGGATCAACGGTGGCACGCTGTTAAACACCGATACGTCGGAACTCAAACGCGGCGACGTCGCAATCAAAGGCGACCGCATCGTCGCAATCGAAAACGTGCCGGACAACTACGTTGCCTCTCGCAACATCGACGCGACGGGCCTCATCGTAACCCCCGGCATCATCGATCTACACACCCACGTCGCAGGCGGTCTGCGTCGATCTTCGCCATACAGCGAGGACATGATGCAGGACGCCGATACCGCCGGCGTACATTCCGGCGTTACAACACTCGTTGACGCCGGATCATGCGGCATCGCAAACATCGGCGGTCTGGTCAATCACGTCATTCCCAACGCCAAAACCCGCGTCCTAGCCCTCCTAAACGTCGGGTCCCTGGGCGTGAACCGCGTCCCCGAAGTAACCTCCGCCATCGATATCGACCACGACGCGGCGGTCGCGTCCATCGAAGCGCGCCGGGACGTGATCATCGGCGTGAAAGCGCGAATGGTTTCACCCGGCATCGCCGAACTTGGCATAGAACTGCCCAAGGCCGCAAAATCCATCGCCGATGAAGCTGGCGTTCGGCTCATGGTTCACGTGGGCGACACGACCGGCCAATCTGACCAGGCACTGAACGCCGCACCCAAAATCCTCGCCGAGGTGCTGACAAGCAGCGACATCGTGACCCACTCCTTCAGCGGCGCCAAAGGTGGGTTGATCGGCGCTGATCGCGCGCTGTTGCGCGAGGCGGTGGAAGCCCGCGAACGTGGCGTCAAGTTCGACATCGGAGTCGGCGGTGCAAACTTCTCCTTTGACGCAGCCAAACGCGTCCTCGACGGTGGTTTGATACCCGACACCATAAGCTCCGACGTCACGCTCACCAGCCGCTACGCCGGAACCAGCTTCTCCCAGATGGACTGCATCGGAAAGGTAATGTCCCTCGGCATATCGCTCGAAGATGCCCTCGTCATGTCAACCCGAAAACCAGCCGCGGTCCTCGGACCCGAAACCGAGCGAATGCTGGGCTGCATGGCGCCGGGCACCGAGGCCGACTTGACACTCCTGCGAGTACATGAAGGCGAATGGGAGTTCATCGACGGCGCCGGCGAGATAAACGTTGGCAGATACGCGTTGGAGCCCGTTTCATGCGTTAAGGCTGGTCGCGTGATGCCGATCGACTACGGTCCGAGAGCCAGCGGTTGGTTGCCTAAACCGCACTAGCCGTTACCAAGGGAACACCATGACTACACACATGGACAACCAAACGATCCTCGACAGCATCGCCGAGTTACCGCGCCTTCAACTCGCTCGACTTTGCACGCCATTCGAAGAAGCGCCAAGACTGCGGGCCGCCATCGCAGTGTCGATGGACGCAGGCGTCGAAACCGTCCCGCGCATCTTCATCAAGCGTGACGATGCCACAGGCTTCGCATTCGGGGGCAACAAAGCTCGCCACATGGAATTCCTCTTCGCCCACCTCATGGAACGCGGCTTTGACACCATCGTCAACATCAATCACTATCACTCAAACCAAGCCCGATTTGTAGCTGCGTCGAGCGCAAAAACCGGTATGAAGTGCCACATGGTCGCAGTCGACATGGTTGATGCACCCGTAGTGGGCAACCTGCTCATCGGCCACCTTACCGGCGCCGAGATACACAGAGTCCCTTCCGATTACTCGCGCGCCGTCGCCGAAAAATTGGTGGCCGAAGAGAACGAACAAGGCCGCAACGCTACGATTCTCTCCGATATCGACTTCTCCGATATCGCAGGCATGATCGGCTTTCTCGAGACCGGAATTGAGCTCAACGCGCAGACTGATGAAGCGGGTATCGGTGACCGACCTCTTCGAATGTGGGGCCTCGTCGGACGGTCCATCGCCGGACTCCGCCTATACGCCCGCAACACCGGCAAAAACTGGACCGCTTCCGCCACGGCATACTCGCATACCCAGCCCGATAGCTACGAAGCCGTTTACATCGACCGCTCGACTCGCGTCGCCGAACTCCTCGGCCTCGAAACCGCGCTCGAGCCAAACGATCTCGACACCATCATCGGGTACACCGGCGACGACTACGGAATCCCCACCGAAGGCGTATTCGAAGCCATCCACTTAGTAGCGAAAACCGAAGGCATCCTCCTCGACCCCAACTACACCGGCAAATCCATGTCCGCCCTGATCGGAGAAATCCGCGCCGGCAACCTCGACTCCGAAGTCCCCGTGGTCTTCATCCACTCCGGCGGCCTACCCCAAACCTTCGCCTTCGCCGAGGAGTTGTGGGAGTGGGAGGGATCGAGAAAGAGCTTTTAGTTCGAGCAAAGTCTGAGGTCAAGATCTCCAAAATCGTAGTGTCGAAGAGACGTCAATTCAGGTGGATAACAACCTGTGAATCGATTACCCCTAAGCAACAAGGCTTCAAGTTTCGGGAGATCGGTTAACACATGCGGTATTTGACCACGAAGTTGGTTACCTATCAGATGTAGCGCCACAAGCCGTGACAACTGACCAACTTCCTGCGGTATCGTCCCCGAAAGACGGTTGCGATCTAGTTCAATTACCCGAATGCTCGTGAGGTTGGCAATCTCAACCGGGATCCTTCCGCTAAGGCGATTCCCGACCAATACAATCCGCTTCAATTTCGGTAAACTCAACATCTCTACTGGGATCGAGCCAGTGAACTCATTTTCGCCCGCGTCAAAATCGATCAAGCTCCTCAAGTCCCCGATCTCCTTAGGGATCTCGCCAGTTAGATCATTCAGTTGGAGATGGAGATGGATCAAATTGGTGAGATCACCAATTTCGGATGGAATTTCCCCGGACAGTCGATTTGAGGAAAGATATATCGCTTCCAATTTTTCAAGGTCGCCGATCGAACTCGGCAACGGACCCGTAAGGAAATTTTCGTGCGCGTCTAGGAATCGTAACAAGGCGAGTTCGCCAATTTCTGTCGGGATATTGCCAGTGAGGTGGTTTTTTCCCAACTGCAGACGATCGAGATTTGTGAGTTGACCGATTTCACGGGGGATCTCGCCTTCGAGAGTGTTCCCGTACAGATCCAACACCCTCAGCCTGTTCAAATCTCCGATCGCAGGATGTAGCTGGCCACTTAACCGGTTTTTCGGAATCACAATATGCGTGACGCGACCTTCGAAATCAGCGGATATGCCGAACCAATCTCGAATGGGCCGATCGCTCAACCATCCTTCATTGTTTAACCAGTTATTTCCGTTCGTCGCTAAGTAGAACGCTACGAGCGCGTCTTTCTCAACGTCATTGCAGAACGCGAGCTGCGCGTCGTCCAGATCGTTCTTAAACTCCTCGCGTTCGAACCACTGGCGCAGAGCGTTGGAGACGCAATCCTCGAATTGGTTGCCTGAGATCGAGAGAGACCTTAATTCCGTGAGAGAGCCGAATTGAGACGGGATCTCGCCTACGAGACTGTTCTCGGCCAGATGAAGGTTTTGCAGCTTCGCCAGGTTTCCTAGCTCGGGCGGAATTTGACCTGAGAGTTGGTTGTGGGACAACCCGAGCCAATTGAGTTCATCTAGATTGCCCAACTGGAAAGGGATGGTTCCACTCAGTTGATTGCTATCTAGGCTCAGTTGTTGTAACGACCTGAGGCCGCCCAATTCCCGCGGGATCGCTCCTGACAACTCATTTCCTTCAAGAAATATCGTCCGTACGTTATGCAAACCGCCGATCTCCCGTGGTATGTTGCCGGACAGGTCATTTCCGTAAAGCACCAGTTGATCCAAATTCGCCAAGTTCCCGATACTGCTCGGGATAGCCCCGCCTAACCGGTTGTTTTCGAGATACAGCCTCTCGAGCTTCACTAGATTCCCAATATCGGCTGGTAATTGTCCGCCAATCTCATTGTCCGAGAGGTGGAGATGAGTAAGGTTCACGAGATTGCCCAGACCGGCCGGCAACGTAGCGCTGAGAGCGTTGTTCGCCAACGCCAACGATTCCAACTGATGCAGCGTCGCGATCTCGTGCGGTATCGGCCCAACGAGGCTGTTCTCACGTATGCTGAGCCGCTTCAGATTCCGCAGCTGGCCCAACTCGGCAGGGATAGGTCCAGTCAATTGGTTTTCATCCAGAATGAGGCCGGTCAAATTGCTTAATCGACCGAGGTCCGGCGGTATTAGTCCTTCCAAATTGTTGACGTGCAATGAAAGGACTTCCAGCGTTTCGATCTCGGCTATCTCTCTGGGTATGTTGCCCGTCAACTGATTGCGACCGAGACTGAAGCGGGTAAGATTCTCAAGGTTCGCGACTTCTGGCGGAATCGTGCCTTCTAGCCGATTCCCAAACAATTGCAGATCTTCGAGGCCGGTCAACCCATAAATCTCAATTGGTATATCGCCGCCGATTGCGTTGGTGTTCAGATCTAGCTTCTTGAGTCTCTTCAAATCTGCTAACTCGGCCGGAAGTGTCCCGGCCAATTGGTTACCGGGCAGCGCGATCTCCGTCACTCGACCGTCGTGATCTGTCGTGATTCCATGCCACGCGTTCACCGGTGCATCGCTCAGCCAGTTCTGTCCGTTCAACCAGTTGACGCCGCCCGCCGAGCCGTGGAGCGCGACCAAAGCGTTTCTTTCGATCTGCCTGCAATAACCGAGGTTGAGTTCATCCAAATCGTGTGAGGTTCCAACGCTCTCGATCGCGTTTTCGACGGTTGCTGGAATGCATCCCGTGAACTGGTTTTGTGAAATGCGCAAAGTTGACAGGCGCAAGTCACCAAGTTCCTTTGGAATTCCACCGCTCAATTGATTGTTGGTCACGTCGAGCGAATTCAGATTAGCCAGTCTGCCGATCTCTGCAGGTATCTCTCCCGAAAGTTGGTTGTTGTCGACGGCCATGCTCTCCAGCCGCACAACAAACTGGATTTCGCCTGGGATTAGTCCATCAAGCTGATTGAAACCAAGATCTAGAGTTCGCAGATACTCCGAATTGAACACTCCAGAGGGGATCACCCCGATCAGTTGATTTTGCCTCAAATTGACTATCGTCAATTGGTGGAGACCCTCGATCTCAACGGGGACGGATCCCGCAATTGAGTTGTTTTCGAGTGAAAGCGTTTTCAAGTTCCAAAGAGATGCAATCTCAATGGGTAGGGTGCCAGAAAGTTTGTTAAAACCGAGCGACAAAGTTTCGAGAATGCTTAGATCGCCAATTTCTGTTGGGATCGCTCCGTTCAACTCGTTGGCGGACAGATCCAAGACCCTCAATCGCTTCAACCTCGCGATACCAGTGTTGATTTGACCGGTAAGCCGATTGGCGCTGAGATCCAATACTTCCAACTTTTCCAAGCCGCCAATTTCAGGCGGGATGGGACCTTTCAGTCCGTTACTGCTAAGTTCGAGCCTCGTCACCCTACCGTCGTCGCCAGTTGTCACACCGTGCCATTCCGCAATTGGAGCACCCGTCATCCAGTTTTCATTGTTCGACCAATTCGCGCCGCCTGTTGCGTCGTACAGCGCGGACAACGCTTGGTAGTCCAACGGGTCGCAATACAGGCCACGCAATTCGCCGAAATCGTGTTCGAAAAACGGATTGGCTTCCAACGCGATAACCGTCTCGGGCAAGCATCCGGTGAAATCGTTATCCGCTAGCCGTAAGCTGCGGAGCGATAGGTCCCCCAATCCAGACGGAACATTTCCGCTCAGCATGTTGCCGTCTAACCGGATCTCCTCAAGGATCGGCAAGCCCGTTATCGCCTCAGGAATAGGTCCGATAAGCTCGTTGTTCGAGAGGAAGAGCCACAACAACCTGTCCAAATTACCGATTTCAGCAGGGATTTCACCACTCAATCGGTTATCCGATAGATTGATGAATTCCAAATCCTTGATGGCGCCGAGTTCTGGAGGGATATCTCCAGCTAGTTGGTTGGCCGCTAAATCGAGCTGCAACAGCGAATCCATGTCACCGACTGCATCCGGAACTTCGCCGGTGAGTTGGTTGAACGCCAGAAATATCAGCTGGAGTTTTCCGAGATTCCCGATCTGTTGCGGGATCTCGCCACTCAGGCGGTTGTATCTGAGAAGCAGATCGACTAGATTGGTCAACTCACCAATCTCTTTTGGAATAGGACCCCACAACCCGTTCTGATCCAAGTTAAGGGTAACCAGCTCCGATAACATCCCGATTTCAGGAGGTATTTCGCCCCTTAGATCGTTGTCATGCAGGTTTAGGTAAATGACACGATCATCTTCGGTTGTGACTCCGTACCAATCTCCTATTGGATGGTCGCTTAGCCAGTTGTCGTTCCTCCGCCAATTGCGGCCACCCATTGAGTTGAAAAGCTCAACGAGCACCTCCCGATCCGGAGATACTGGCACCATGGTCGGCGAGGAAACCAGCGTCGCGGTTGGAACAGGTTCGGGTGTGTGCGTTGCCGTCGGTGCGGGCTCAGGAGTCGCGGTCGCCGGCGGCGGTGTCGATGTAGGAATGGGTACCGGAGTGGGCGTCGAAGTCGGGACCGGTTCTCGAATGGCCGTGGCCGTCGCAACGGGTTTCACCTCGGTTCGTTCAGGCGCTTCAGTGCGTTCAGACGTGGTAGTCGCCGTTGCCACAGGTGGGCTAGGGCGCGGTGCGGGTGTGACGGTGGGCGTCTCGATTCCGACGCATGCCAAAGCCGTCAAGGCGAGAGAAAAACATATCAGGAGTCCTAGAACGAAAAGACGGGTCATGAACGTCGCGCTTTCGGAGTGCAGTGATCTTTCGGCCGACTCGTCAAATAGTAGCAATGTTGCGATCTGAGGGCGTTCATTTTGCAGGGTTTATTAACACCAGGATCAACGCGTGCGCAGATCCATTCTGAACATAGCGATACTTCTACAAACCATGATTGACACTTCGCCAACTTAGCAATCATTAACTTGGCTAACCCCTTCCCTCGCCCGAGCGATCCTTCGATTGATGCTCGGGTGGCTGTGCAGCACCGCTTCGACGACCGGGTGTGGTTCGGCGTTTGACAGGTTCATCTTGCCGAGTTTTTCCATCGCGCTGATGAATTCCGCGCGCATGTCGGTTGTGGCGATGGCAAAATCATCGGCGGCCGTCTCGCGGCGGCGAGAGTACGTATTCGCGAGCGGAAGCGCGATCAGACCGACGAACGTGCTCACGAGCGCCAGCAACGGCAGATTGGCGTAGTCGTGCAAAGTTCCATCGAGCCCGAAAACGTCAGACCAAGCAACCAAAGCCAAATTGATCACCCACATCGACACGAAAATGATCACAACTTGCACTCCAATCCCTCGCCAGATGTCGCCGTTGACGTGATGCCCAAGTTCGTGGGCAATGATCACCTCGATCTCGTCGGGATCGTGACTCTCGATGAGCGTGTCGGAGATGATGATCCGCCGCGTCTTGCCCCATCCCGCCAACGCCGCATTCGCCTTAACGGTGCGATCGCCAAGTCGCCAAATGTATGCACCCTGCACGAAGGTGTTGAGACGGTTCGAGAGGCTTTGCAGTCGATCTTTGAGTTCGCCATCCGGTAGCGGTTCGAACTTGAAGAAGATCGGCATGAGAACTATCGGAGCGATGGCAGCCAAGAACACGGATATCACCGAGAAAAGCAACGAAGCCCATATCCACCAAAAATCCGGATCAGTCGCCAACAGCGCATACAGACACGCCACAAACACACCCAGCATGACCGTCTGCAACGCCAACGACTTCAGCCAATCCTTCGCCCATCCCAACACGGTTCGCCGAGTTAGCCCATATCGACGTTCAAGTAAGTGACCGGAAAAGTACCCCAATGGCAGAGTGAAAACCTCCAACGCGACGGAAGCGAGCACGATATAAACGACCGCACCCAGCACAACAATCCCGGACGTCTGCCCCGAGATAACGTCTCGAATCCCAGCAGAAGCGCCGGATGCGAGGACGATAGCCGGAACGACGATGTAGATAGCCAGATTCGCCAATCCGACCAACATCTTGATGCGTTCGTAGCGCTTGGGGTCGCGGGAGCGTCTTTCGTCATCATGCATAACGTCATGATGCATTCTAGACCCCAGACATGCGCCGGCTACCAATTCACTGGTTTTCTGATCAGCCGGCCTTCCGAATCCTCGACAACGTTCGGCAACTGGCTACGTTGCAGATGAGACTCACGAATGCGCACCACTCGCGTAGCAGCGCGGAAGATTTCGCGTGGCGTACGAATCACGGGGTATGGGTTGACGACAACCATTTTGATGCCCAATTCGTCGCGCATGCGCTGAATCGGGCGAACCAAGTCCGTGTCATTCGAGACGACGACAGCCTGATCGCAAGACCGTCCAAACCCGTCGAATATCAGTTCGGTTGCCAAGTTTACGTCGGTCTTTTTCTCTTCCCACTCAACGATGGAAACCACGCGCGGCAATCCTGAGATCGGCTCGACGAGCGGACGCCGTTTGGTTCGGCTCCGAAATGTGCCAGTGATTACGTCAACGCCGGATAAAGTTCTCAGCGCGCGGAGGTACAGGTTTTGTCGCTGGCGGGGGCCGTCATCACCAAAGTTTGATTCTAGTCTCGCGGTGCAGTAGCAGATGCGATTGATTTCGTCGTCAGGAAACAGCGCTTCTGCGAGTTGCCTAAGATCTAGCCACTTGTACGGCTTTCCCCTCAACGCGCCGTAGTAAAGGTTGAAACCGTCGATATAAACATTCGTTCGCACGTTGGCAGTTCGCCAAAAATATAGACCGCCACCGGAGTGGCGGTCTGTGCCCCTTCTTCGAAGATCCGGGGGAAGTTAATAACCATGTTATCACAAGTGATTAAGCCGCGTGTTCACCCTCGCAACATTTCGGCGACTTCGGCGATGTTCCTGATCAATTTCGCATCGCTGCCGCGAGACGGATGGGGCATTAGCGAAGCACAGATGCCCATCGATCGTAAGGTTTCAAACGCTTTGATGCCGACGGCAACGACGTACGATTTAGGGTGCATTTCGACGATTTGCCGCAGCCATGTCGACCCGTACTTGATATCTTCGTTCGTCGGTGCCCGATTAAGCATTTTCCCGCCGTCAGTTACCTCGAACGGCCAAAACGGGTATATGTTCCAAGTCAACGGACGCGGTAGACCTTCCAGATGATCAGGAACATGTTTCCAAAACCGCGTCGCGGTTCGCTCGCGTTGAGTTACATTCTCGCCTTCTGGAATCTTGTAACCAAGACCAGGTCGGAAAGCGCCCCAATGGTCGGTTGAAGCAGTGATCACGTTCGGCGATACAAAAGGTATTCCAGTGATCGCGCCGCCGTACTTCCCCGGCGCTTCGCCGATGAACAGGGCAGTTCGAGACGATGGATCAAATGTATTGAGCCAACGTCTCAAATTGTTGCGCCGCACTGGGTTTTGATAGACGTTGATGCTACGCGCGTTGGGCATTTGAGCATCAGTTAGGGATGTTACGAAGTCGTCGATCTGGTTATCTCGGCTCATGCGATCGTCCATATTCCTATAGATGGGCGTTCCGCACGCTGACGCACCCGCGTTGGTGGGAATGACTGGAATCGTGCCTCACTCAACGACCTCTACTGCGCGCTTAGCTTGATTCCGCCTCTAGCAACCGCCGGACCGATTCGGAATGCTCGAGGTAATGTCGGAACGTGTTCTCCGCGATGACGTACCATGGTTCCCACTCGGTCGGCATATTTTGGAACTGCGACGGATCGCCGTACGCGTCGTCAGGCAGCGCCACGAGCTGTCGTACCAGTTCCGCGAACACCTCTTCAGATTGTTTCCTAACAGATTGCAGGGACATTCCCGCAATCTCTTTGTGAATCTCAGCATTGCGGTCGTCTACCGGCAACTCCCATAGATCGGACCCGATCAGATCACGCGATCGCAACATCTGCACCATCTGTCTCTCGTACCACATCACGTGGGCGAGGATATCTTTGGCCGACCAATCGCCCTCCACACCCGTTTTGAGCATCAGACTATCGTTGACCTGAGCGAGCATTTCATCCCACTCGCTACGAGTTGCCTTAACGAGATTTATCAATTCAGCTTTGTTCACGACTAGGCTCTACGTCTGAAGTTTGGATTGTGTCGAGCGCAATTTTCCGCCATTCCGATCCCTTGCCGATCAGAATACAAAAGGAAACGCGGTCCGCTATGATTCACTCGATGACCTCAACCGTGCGTTTATCAAACTGTTTCCAGTCCCATTCAGCACCCCAACCAGGCGCGTCGGGCGGACGTAGCTTCCCGTTAATCGGCGCTACCCAGTTCATCAGCCCGATCTGCTCGCCATCCATATCGTGCCGCCCGCCAGGGAAATATTCGTAATACGAGGTGTTCTGTATGCAGCACAGCAGATGTGCGTGCACCAGCCCGTAGAGTCCACCCGGACCATTAAGCTCAACGTTAGTGCCGTGCATTTCTGCGAGGTGGGCCAACTTCATCAGGTTCGTAGTGCCGTGCCGCGCGTTCTGGCGGATCAGATCTGTGGCTCCCGATATCAGGTACTGCGCGCACAGATCGGTGTCGTACATAAACGTCTCGGTTGCCATGATCGGGATGTCGAGCGTCGAGGCCAGCCGGACGAGAAGGTTGTGGCTCCGCTCTGGCAACGGCTCCTCGAACCAGCGATACTCCAGATCTTCCAGTGTGCGGCCGACTTTGATCGCCTCTTCGTAGGTGTAGATCGCAACCGGATCGTGCATGCAGTCGGTTTCATTGCCAACGGCCTCGCGGATAGCGGTCAACCACCGGATATTTTCGTCGACGGGGTGGTAGAAATGGTCTTTGACGGCGATGAAACCCAATTCGAGCGCACGCTGGGCGTCCTCGACCGCTTCCTCGATGGTCGCACCGCGCGTATTGTAGTAGGCGTGGATCTCGTCCCTGACCTTGCCGAGCAACGAGTAGACAGGTAATCCAGCCACCTTCCCGGCGATGTCCCACAGACAGTTGTCGAAACCTCCGAACCAACTCGGCGAACGATAGACCCACCGCGTTCCTTGATGCAACTTTTGGTATAGGTACTCCCGCTTCAGCGGATCTTCTCCGATTACCAACGCTTGCAGCTGGGGCACATCCGCTGGATGTAGGCCGGTGTGACCGTCGCCCGGTGTCGTGCAGATTCCAGTGACCCCTTCGTCCGTCTCGACGTGCAGCACGTACTCGTAGCGCTTCTTTTCTCGCGCCTGCACAGCGTGATGCAACCAGCGCTCACGTCGCTGACCGTGCAATTTGATGAGATCGTAGTACTGATCGGTTCCGTCCATCTCTAAGATGGACATCTTCGCTTTGGTGATTTTCATGGGGAGGGTTGAGTGCTGTTAAGGAATGATGTGATTTTACTGACCGTCTTGGATCCCGCAATGATTACGATCAGTCGTTTCAAGATCAGCGAAACACGCTTCCCGTGCCCATTAATCCTGTACCATGCAATATCATCGCCACAAACCGCGCAGATACCTACCGCTAGGAGACGCCATCGATGCACCTGCTGGAAGTCTTAAACCCTGTAGCCCAACAGCGTGGGCTCATGAACTCTGTGAAGATCAACGAACGTCCAGAGACGCTCGACGACAGCACGGTCGGCCTCATCTGGAGCGGCACTCACGGAGGTGACGTCGCGCTTAAACGTGCCGGAGAGATGCTTCAAGAGCGTTTCAAGAACGTCCAAGTCAACTTCTACACCGGCGGCAACTATCCAGCGCCGCCGCCGATCGTCAGGCAAGCGGGAGAGGAGTGTGACGTCGTAATCGGCGCCACTGCCGACTGAGGGACCTGCGCGTCGTGGATGGTCCACGACATGATCCAGATCGAGAAGATGGGCAAGCCCGCTATTCCCATAGTCTCAGGTCGCTTCGAAGAAGACGCCATTGCCAGCTCCCGTGCCCTGGGCATGCCGGATTTGCAATTCGTTATCGTACCCCGCATCTACAGAAACCTCGCAATCGAGGAGTGCGTCTCACAGACTGAGGCCGCTATCGAAGACATCATCGACGTCCTGACCGTTGACAAACAGCACGGTAGGCGTGAACGCGACGATGTGGCGGATATCCAGCGCTTCGAAGGTGATGACCGTTGGGACGCCATCCTCAAGATGAACGAACAGTGGTTGATGCGCGACTGGGGCGACTCGTTCGTCCTGCATCCGCCTACTGTCGAAGCCGTTGACGAGTTGATCGCCGGTACCGGTCTCGATGCTGATGAGCTGATCTGTGACATACCACCCGGCTTCGGTCTCGCCACTGTCGAGAAGATCGCCATCAACGCTGCGATGGCCGGCGCCAAACCCGAGCACATGCCGGTGATCATCGCTTCCGTGAAAGCACTTTCGCAGATGGGATCACACGGCGGCACATCATTGCTTATGTCGACGAGTCCTCAAGCTCCGCTGCTCGTCGTGAATGGTCCGATTGCGAAAGAGATCGGCATCAACGCGCGCTCTGCTTTAGGACCCGGTCGCGACAACCAAGTCAACATCACGATCGGTCGGGCCTTCTCGCTCTGCTTGCGCAATATCGGCTATTGGTATCCCGGTCAGATGGACATGGACACCATTGGCACGACGCGTAAGTTCGTGCACTGCATCGCCGAGAACGAAGACATGAGCCCGTGGGAGCCCTTCCACGTGAACCAAGGCTTCCGCTCCAGCGAGAGCACGGTCAGCGTCTTCATCACGAACGGCGAGTTGGACGTCCAAGACCAAGGCAACACCAAAGCCGAGGACCTGCTCAAAACGCTGGCTTATGGCTCGATCTTCGGGACTCGTGGCCTCGGCATGCACGGCGGTGGCCAGAGATTGATACTCATGCCGCCCGACGTTGCGGGACCTGTAGGTGACCAAGGCTTCTCGAAGGACGACGCGAGGGGCTTCATCCACATAAACGCCAACCACAGCTTGGGCAAGATGATCCAGTACACCCCGCTCAAAGGCGAGGCACGCATCAGCCCGATGTGGCGCTGGCTCGAAGACTTGACCGAGAAGGAACGTCTCGAGATTGAGGTGCCCGTGCTCGATAGCCCCGACAACTGGCAAATCGTTGTGGTGGGCGCCGACCGTGCCAAGACCGCAGTCTTGCCCACCACAGACAACATCGCGACTGTGGGTATCGACCAGTATCGGGTTTAGCGCATTCCTGAAGACAGGCAATCATCTCCTCTCCCGGTCTTGGGAGAGGAGGTTGAGGTATCACGAATGAGCCGCTACGTAGCCTTTCTGCGCGGGATGAATCTTGGTCGCCGACGCATTAAGAATCCCGAGTTGTGCGCGGCGTTCGAAGATATCGGGTTCACGAATGTCGCAGCCTACTTGGCCAGTGGCAACGTCATCTTCGATACTGATGAATCCGATCCCACCTCCGTGGCACTTTCGATTGAAGATGGGCTGAGGGTTTCGCTCGGTTTCGAAGTGCCAACGTTTTTGCGATCCTCAGAAGAAGTGATGGCAATCGCCGAGTATACGCCGTTTGCGCGTGTGTACGGCGAGCGTACCGGCAAGTTGCAAGTGGCGATGTTCGGCAATGAGGTTGAGCAATCGGATCGGAATTCAGTGCTTGAGTTGTCGAACGATGCCGATTTGTTGGAAATGGTGGGTCGAGAACTCTACTGGTGGCCGAAGGGCAACTTCTTAGACTCGGAGTTGGATCTGAAGGTTGTGGAGGGTATCTTGGGTCCGATGACGATCCGGACGAAGGGGACAATCGAGCGATTGGCGAAGAAGTTTTTGTGAGGGCTGAGCACTGATTATTGTGGCTCAGCGTCGATTCACGAGGATTGCCATATCCTGCGGAACTCTATCCGTCCAGTTCCGTTGTCGATCAGCACGTACACATCCGGATTGCTGAGCGATTTCCACTCCTCAAATCCGAACGTGTGATCCAACGAGTGCAAGACTAACGCCATTAGATTGCCGTGTGTGACAACTAGTGGCAATGTGTGATCGGCATCGAGGATTTCGTTCAGCGCGCCCCAGGCGCGAGCTAGGACTTCGCTCGTAGATTCGCCACCCGGCGCACGCAGATCGTGGTCGTCAAACGAGTCACGCACGACGTCCTGCCAATTCTTGATCGGCTCAGACGACAAGATACGTTCGCTGAGGCTAGCATCCGTGTGGACCGGCAAATCCGTGATGCGTGCAAACGGTTCGATGCTCTGCCGGGCTCGTAGGTATTCACTAGTGGTGATGTGGTCGATGGGATAGTCTGACAGAAAATCGGCTAGCTTTGGAGCTTGTTGGTAGCCAGTTTCGGTTAGGGGCGCGTTGGGGCGTTGGCCAGTCGCCTCGCAATGGCGGACGAGAAGAAACTCTCTATGATTTGTTTCGGTAGCGTTCAATGCACTGAGATCTTCGAAAAATACGCTAAATGACAAATATTTCGCAACTACGTCTTATCGTCTGTCGACAGTTCTATGCCGTTTGATTCGTACTGGATCGATGCCGTATTTAACGCTCTTGATTTGGCAAACTTCAACACTGCCCAAATCTAACCGAAGAGCGTAATTTTCAGTTGCACTGTCGTTGCCAACAGGCGTTTCAGCAGTCAACGGCACATTTGAAGTTTCGGAACCTGCTGGGGGAACGATGTGAAGTTTCCAACTTAGGTTTTCATCATCGTTTGGATCAGCAGAACTCATGTGAAATTCTTCGGGCGGTGACGATGGATCGATCGGGGCGACATTACTGGCGTGGTTAAACATTACCAAGTTCCTGCCGGACCCACCGGCTTGCGAGGATCTAAAGAGGACACCGTCAAGATTAGGGTTTAACTCGTTTGCTAGGAAGTCAGCCATGGCTTGGTAAGGGAGGTAGTCGAGCGCCTCGTCCTCGGGAAGTACAGGTATTCCGATTTCACGAACTAATCGTCTGAAGAATTCTGCGCGAGCCTTGTGCACTGAGTAGTCAGGATCGAAGTGACTAAGATCAACATGAACATCCGTCAACAAATCTAGGTCAAGTACACGCACTGGGTGCAACAACTCGAATTTGCCGACGACCACAAAGCTACCAACTACGGGACGGATTTCAGAGATAGCGGTGCATTTATCTGTGGCACCGTAAAAAACGGGGATACCGGGCGGGTTCATGCGCCCTCCTCTCGCCTTTCGCGATGGTGGCGGCCCGATCTGACTGGTCGGATGCTTACGTATTGCTACCACTTCCTCCGCTGAACTAGCGCTTCGTGCACGCCAGACAAATCGTTCGTTGTGCTGGGGACTAATTTCGCGGACCGCCCGTTGACCATCAATAGTTTTGTGAGCGGCTAGATCGTCAAATATCTTGTGAAGGACACACTCAGCCGTGGTTCCAAAAAACCGCTTGCGTGACTGTATTTCGCGCCTAAAACGTACCCAAGGTTCGTGAAAGCCGCCATCGTTCGGTTTCCGTTCTATATACCGGGCATCATCTGAGAAGGGATTTTCATCTCGTTCGATTTCGCGATCTTGATTTTCCGGAAGTGCCGAAAGATACGCGCAGATGCCTTCTGCGATGTCTTCGCTAATGCCGGCAATTTCTTCGATCACGCGAGTAGGTGATTTACCTGGTCGCGTCCACATGTTCGCCCAGTGCAAGAGAAAATCGAGTTTTTCTTGAGGATACGAGCGTGAAAATACGAAGTCTCTGTTCATCACACCATAAATCTTTTGTGTCAAAATCGACAATATCAACGATTCTGCGGTTCGGTCACAGTAACTGCATCGACTAGAAATACCTTGCTTTTTTACCTCGCCGGACAGAAATTCATCGCCGATGCACTCGCAACAAATTTTCAACTCATCTTGGTTTTGTTTGGTCAACGATGGACTCCTAATGAGTCAGGTCCAATCCGAATGATTCAAGAACGAAATTGCCCAGTTTAGGCTCTCAGTGTTGTTGATCGCCAACTGCCTTCTTTCCGCATAGTATCAGCTTAATCTCCTGCAATCGAGGCCCAGATGACCGCGACGACGAGGAGAACAAGCAGTAACAACATCATGACTAACCACGATCCGCAAGTCAGGTTCACCATCGTGTTCATGAAACTCTCGGTGCGCTGCTCGAAGCTCTTCGGTTCTTTATTGTGCGCCATGCCTAAAACTTCCTCGGGCTCATCTGAGCCTGTCCCATGTCAACCCGCAATGGGAGTCGTTCAACAGGCCTTTGCTGTACAGGTTCTCCAGAGCACGCATGTAGTTAGCGTCTGACATCATGCCGGGCGCGTATCTTCCCCTCTGGTTGATGATCATGAACTGCTCGATGCAACGCTCCTCGATCTCATATCCGGGGACGCGTCGCTGTTGCGGATTGCGAGTGGGTTGAGGCTTGCGGGTAGGTGGCACCCGCGTCGGTTTTGCGCGGGTAGGTTGAGGTTTGGGTGTCGCGGACGCCTCTGCGCTCACTGTCGAAACCGCTTGCTTCGAAGGTTCTGATGCCCTTCTAGTAGCAAGGATGTCTTCTGTGCTTCTGGTGTCGAGTGTCTTCGGATTCGGGGTGAGATTGGGTGTGGGAGCAGGAATTATGGGCAAAGTTTCGAGCGTTGCCGGCGCAGTGCAGATTGCTGCAGCGACTATCCCTAGAACGGTAATCAGAAACGTAAACGAAATCAGGAGGCAGTAGATGTGTCCTTGGGACTTCGCGGATTTATCTTCCGTAATCGGATGCCTCCCTCGCGGCTGTGGAATGTCCTTAACCGCTGGAGTCTCCTGACAGACCGAGCGAAGGGAGGCGCGTCAGACGCGCATAACTTTGCTCGACTCGTCAGCGGTTCGAGAGAATATGCCAGGATATCCCGTCTGTACGAGAAGGATTGTACCCGCTATCGGTAGAATTGCCTAATAACGGTTGGCTAAGCGCTGAGTGTGTTTTGCCCTTCATCCCA
This sequence comes from Dehalococcoidia bacterium, assembly GCA_965220355.1. Lineage (GTDB taxonomy): Bacteria > Chloroflexota > Dehalococcoidia > Lucifugimonadales > Lucifugimonadaceae > Bin127. The sequence goes on along the minus strand of OZ244820.1, from coordinate 2,774,860 downwards.
AAACATCGGTGTGGTGTCCGATGGCAAAGGGAAAGCTCGACGAATGGATCGCGTACGACCTCTTGCCAATTGTCGACGGGTTGGGCTGACAACGTTCGTTCGTTAAATCGACTGTCCGGGTAGGCCGCGTCCAGCGTTGGTTGCGGAGGGTTGGATGGTCTGTTGGGCTCGGAGATATTGGCTTGTGGTGATGTGGTCGATGGGGTAGTCGGAGAGGAAGTGGGCTAGGGATTGAGCTTGTTGTTGGCCGGTTTCGGTTAGGGGTGCGTTCGGTTGCTGCCCGGTTGCTTGGCAGTGGCGGACTAGGATTAGGTTGGGAGGCGGCATGTGGCGGGTTGTCGGGGGGTGATCATGGCACTCTGAAGATGGTGACGTCTCGCTGTTGCGCTACCTGTCGATCAGGGTAGGTTCCGCTGCCGTTGTAGGTTACGTTTTCGATCCCGAGTTTCGCCATGTCTTCGATCGAGAATGTCCACCCTTTGAAGAGGTGCATGGGCCAGTAGCCGACATCCCAGTCTACGCCTATGAACCCGTAGAGCAGTGCGTCATCATTTATGCCAGTCCACTCAAGGAACTGTCGTTCGTTTTCGATCCCAGATTCGACTTACTGCACAATGTCTCTCAGTATTTTCTCCCGCCCTTCTTCGCTGACCGGTGAACTGGTTCCATACGGATCGTCGCTTAAGTCGTTACTTATCAGCTCTTCGATGGATAAGCCCAAACTACGGGCTTCTATTTCATGCTCCTGGGGTGAACCGAACCAACCCACAAGCGCCATATCTTCGATGATTTTGTTTTTCCCAGCGGTGAAGATGTAGTTGGCGCATGCGGACAAACAGAGTTCGTCGACCACGACGTCGACGCCGTGATCGTAGACCCACAAGCCGATAAAGATCGCCTGATCTACGTCGCCGTATTCGGAATTTATACGGATGGCGGAGATCTCTTCTTCTTTGCCAACGATTTCGGAGCGGAACCGGATATAGGCGTTGTGGTTGAGGTCTCCGGAGATTACGACGGTGTCGCCTTCCACGGTGATATCGGCTGGAGGTGGTTCAGCCCATTGATCGGCTTCGGCATCGAGATCCGGGTCCGGCGTAGGTGTCGGTGTGCTTCCCGGAGGCGATGGGGGTGCCGGAATCGGGGTCGGGACTACGGCGGGGGGAATTGTTGCGGTTGGGACGTTGAAGACAGCTACGGGGAAGTTCTCTAAGGCCCTTTCGCTTGGGTATCGTCCTTCTCCTTCGTAAGTTACGTTGTGTACGCCAAACTTTGCCATGTCCTCGATTGAGAAGGTCCAACCGCCGAAGTGTGTATCGTCGCTGAAGTAGTAGTCGAACTGATCCGGCAACATGCCGTAGACCATGAGATAAAGGTTGACGCCGATCTTGTCTAGGAATTCTGGTTCATCAGCCTCGTCATAATCGTCGGCCATCATCATGCTTTCGACAAATTCCTCTTTGGTTTCGCCCGACGGAATGGCGCCCCATTCCTTCATCTCGTCATAGTTGCGGCGGTAGAGTTCCGCCAAAGAGATGCCGTAGCCGGCGGCGATAAATGGATCTTGTTGTTCCGAACCGTGCCAGCCAACGATGGCGTCTTTTTCGATGATTTTGTTTTTTCCGGCGGTGAAGATGTAGTTGGCGCAGGACGAGAAGCAGATTTCGTCGACGATGACATCGATTTCGTGGTCGAAGATCCATTCGCCGATAAGCATTCCCTGATCAGTGATGCCTCCGCCTGAGTTGATGCGAATGGTAGTGATTTGGTCTTCTTTCCCGCGGACGGCGTACAGGAAATCTCGATATGTTTCGGATTCGATATCACCAATGAAAGAGATGGTTGAGCCTTTGATCGTTATCGTTGCCGGGTTCGGGTCGTACCAGATGATGCCGTCTTGGTCGGGGGTTGGTGTTGGTTCAGGAGATGGTGTCGACGTTGGTTCGGGGGTTGGTGTTGCAGTTGGGATTGGCGTAGCGGTAGGTGTGGAGGTTGGTGATGTCGTAGGAGTTGGAGTTGGAGTAGGCGTCAGAGGTTCGGTTGGCGTAGCGGTAGGTGTGGAGGTTGGTGATGTCGTAGGCGTCGGTGGTGGAGTAGGCGTCGGAGGTTCGGTTGGCGTAGCGGCAGGGCGAGGCGTCGAGGCAGGTGCGGGGGTGGCGGTCGGTTCCGGTTGAGTACATGCGACGGCTATTGGCAGTCCGACAATGCACAGCAATAGAACTCCGATGGAAAGAAGTCGAGCGGGTTGTTTGATTGAACGTGATGGCGGCATGTTGATTATTGAGGGTTTGAACTGGGTTGAACGGATCCTTGATGAACGTCTTCGCTTGTGGAAGTTAACGACGGCAGAGATGCCTCGGTTTGAATTATCGTACCTAAGGATTCGATACGTTATCTCATTCCGCGTTTTTCACTTAGAATCCTTCGAGTTGGTGAGTCGTCGCGATTGGATAACGCCTGGGAGATTGAAACAGTGTCACAAACACCTTCGGGTACTTCGACCTACGCGATGGGTTACAGCGAGGAGTTCACGCAGATATTGCATCGCAGGAATGCCGAAACGCACGCCGCGCACCTGCTGCCGCATCTGAAACCCGGATCGAGAGTATTGGACCTTGGATGCGGCCCAGGTACTATCTCCGTCGGTTTGGCCAAAGCTATCGAGCCGGGGGAGTTGCACGGCATCGATATGGAAGAGTCGCAGGTCATGATCGCTCGCGCGTCTGCTACGGCTGGCGGTCACGAAAATGCGACATTCCACGTCGGCGATGTTACTGCCCTGCCGTTCGAGGGCAATTCGTTCGACGCGGCTCATTGTCACGCGGTGTTGATGCACGTTCCCGATACCGAAGGCACGCTAAGCGAGGTGATGCGGGTACTCGAGCCCGGGGGCATCATCGCCAGTCGAGAGATGGTGACTGAATCTTCGTTCATCGGGCCCGAGGACGCGGTCGATACGACATCTTGGGGGGTGTTTGGCAGTTTGATCAGCGCGCGTGGTGGTCATCCCAATATGGGCAGTAATCTCAAGAACGCGTTCGTTGAAGCCGGATTCGTCAACGTTCAAGCGTCGGCGTCGTACGACATTTTCGACAGCCCTGAAGATGTCGCGTTCTTCCACGCATTCGTCAACCAGTGGTTCCTGTCCGACGAGGTGATGGGCCCGGCCGTGCAGTTCGGATTGGCGACCAAGGAGCAGTTCGACCAGTGGCGGTCCGACTTGGACACGTGGGACGGCCATCCCGGCGCCATCGCGGCAATCGCTTTTGGCGAAGCTATCGGATTCAAGCCTCGATGAGTCCGTCTTGCGGACTGGTCCACGGCAAATTGGGGATGGCCTGCAACCACGGTGCGGCGGGTATGGTGACGTGTCCGAAGGGGACGTCGATGACGACGGGGGCGTTGAGTTTCAGTGCTTGCGGTATGACGGTTGCCAATTCCATGGGGTCTTCGGTTCTGATTCCGACTGCGCCGAAAGATTCGGCGAAATCCACAAAATCCGGGTTGTGTAAGTCGGTCTCATAGGTTCCACCGAATCGCTCGTCCAAATCGCGAGCAACGTTACCGTAAGAGTTGTTCCTGAAGACACACCGTTACGACGTTGATCCCATACTTGACAGCCGTGGATAGCTCCGAGGAGTTAAACATGAACCCGCCGTCGCCGACCATGCACACGACGGATCGATCAGGCTGGGCGACCTTTACACCCAAGGCGGTCGGATATGAGTATCCGAGGTTGAAAGATTACCCTGGGTCGATGTAAGTCTTCGGCACGTTGATTTGATAGTGCGTTCTGGCGTAGTACGCGAACTGTGTGACGTCCCAAATTATGAAAGCGTCATCCGGTATGGCGTTCTGCATCGTCTCTAAATTCTCGTACGCCGGCTCCTCAAGGTTGACGTCGTAATAGGAGATCAAGTTGCGGGCAGCTTTGACCGCTTCGGCAGGAGATGGTCGATTACCTGCGCCGGATTCGGCCAAATAAGGTATGAGCGCTTCAATAGTCGCTCGGGCATCACCATGCAATGGGATGGTGTTGGATTGGATTCTGGTGAGTTCCGCGTCGTCGATGTTGATGTTTATCAACGTGGACGCTTCGCCGGCCGGGTTGCCCAAAGAAAAACGTGCGCCGATGCCGACGACTACGTCTGCGGACTGCACGACCTCGAAGAGTTGGTTCATCTCTTGTCGCTCGGCACGCGGGCTGAAGCAAGAGCCGTAAGACAACGGATGGCTGTCCGGGATGGTTCCCTTGCCGCCGTTGGACGTGACCACAGGTATGTTCGTCACTTCGGCGAGTTTGACGAGCGCCTCTTCGGCGTCGGAAATGGCGACTCCGCCGCCGGCTTAGATCAAGAGAAGTCTAGAGTTTGCGATGACTTGCGCGGCTTCTTCGAGTTGCTCCAGGCTCGGAACAGTCCGTGAGATTCGGGCCGGATTTCGCAGCACGACTTCCTCGCGTTCCACCGCGGCCTCAGGTGGGACTTCGATCAAGACGGGGCGGAACGTCCGGTTCGCATCTGCCTAAAGGCTTCGAACACGGCTTCTGGCATCTCTCGCGGCCTCATCACTCGCCGTTGCCATTTGGTGACGGGGCGGACAATACTTGGCTGGTCCAAGAGTTCGTGGACGCCACCGATGTTTTTGTCGATCTGTCCGCGCGGGATCTGACCGGCGATCACGAGCACTGGGGTGGAGCGCGAGTATGCGGTAGCCATTCCGGAAGCAGCATTGTATAGGCCGGTTCCCGGAACCACCAATGCGACGCCCGGTTTGCCGGAGGCGCGCGCGCGTAGCCATCGGCCATGTACGTGCTCGCCTGTTCGTGGCGAGTCGTGACAAATCGGATGCTCGGCTCCTCCCTCAGCGCCGCAACGACTCCGTAAAGCTGTATTCCAGGGTTCCCAAAAACGACCTCAACTCCCTCTTTCACGAGCGATTTGACGAGGGCTTCGCCACCACTGATCTTCGTGAGGTGCTCCTATGGCGATGATGACGGACGTTATTCGTGAAGGACAAACGTGGGTAGATCAATCGTCGTCGTTAGAGCCGCCATACCAGTCGGTTCGCTGCGCCTCGGGAGCGTCGACATCGACTCTGAACTCTTCCAGTGCGTCTGCATTAGGTTCGATGCCTAGTCCCGGTCGTCCGTTGGGGTGAATATGTCCATCGCGGACATCGAACATGGGCTCGATCAGCTTTTCGAACTCCGGGAACCAGTGGTGGACGCACTCTTCCCGATAGAGGTTGGGCATCGTCATGCATGTCTGGAAACTCGCGGCGATGGCAATGGGTCCAAGGGCATCGTGCGGACTGATGCGTACGTATGCGACTTCGGCCATCGCGGCGATGCGTCGGATCTCGCTGATGCCGCCGCACCACGCAATGTCGGGCATGATGTAGTCAACTAGACGGTCGTTCAGGATTTGCCAGTAGTCCCAACGGGTGAAGTGTCGTTCACCGATGCAGAGCGGGACGTTGACGTTTTCGCGGACGTGCTTCAAGGCGTTGTGGTTTTCGACGTGGATCGGTTCTTCGAGCCATACAAGGTTGATGTGTTCCATTGCTCGGCAGGCTTCGATGGCTGACGCGACGTCGAAACGACCGTGAGCATCGATCATCAATTCGTAATCATCGCCGACAGCTTCGCGAAGGCCTTCCATCCACTGGACCGATTCGTGGATGGCAGCTGGGTCGAGCCTTTCGACCATGAACGCGCCGCGGAATTCGCCATATTGCCGGCGTGAAGGGAACGGATCGGTCTTGATGGCTTCGAAACCCATCTCTTTGGTGCGTCGGGCATCCGCCATCATTCCAGCGAGATGATCTTCGAAGGTGTCGCCTTGGGAGGTGTCGCTGACGTGCGTGTACAGCGGCACGGACGCACGGACGGGGCCGCCGAGGAGGTCGTAGATAGGCCTGTCTAAGACTTTGCCTTTGATGTCCCAAAGCGCTATGTCGATGGCGCTGATCAAGTGGGAGACGAAGCCGCGACCGTTCAGGTCCGAGTACATGTGAAAGATCCGTTGCCAGATCTCTTCGATGTGGGATGCGTCTATGCCGATCACGAAGGGTTTGACGGCTTCGATGCCGCGGACCAGCTGAGGATTCGCGATGTAGTCTGTGCACTCGCCCCATCCGGTCACGCCTTCGTCGGTTTCGACGCTGACGAAGACCCAAGGCATGGTGGTTGGCATCTTAACGACATGGGTTTTGACATCGGTGATTTTCATGGTTGTCGGTCCTTGTGTGCGGTCTTGGTGTTGGGGGTAGTTTAATCGGTTCGCGGATTTCGAGGGTTAAAAGGTGGCTTCGCCACTTAAGCTGCACGATTAATAGCACCGATGTTAGAATAAGCGCATGAGCAAAGGAACCCGCAAGTGGATGACTTTCACGTCGATTGGCATGGTGTTGTTGTTAATTGGCGCGATCTTGGCGACAGATGCGTGGTTGGGTGTAAGTTTGGTCAAAGCGACGGGCATCGTGCAGGTTCTGGTTACGGTGGTAGCGATTGGCGTCGGTGGTGTATGGGCGTTCTATAAGCTGGAGATTTTCAGAGAATTTCAACCTCATTTGACGATCTCTCAGGAAGTGAGGCACAGAAAACTCGGGGATAACCACATTCATATTTCGGTGACCGCCAATCTGGTCAACAATTCGAAAGTAGCCATCGAAATCCGGCGAGCGGAATTCAGGATTCAGCAGATCTCACCATTTGATGATGAAGAGATCGACACACTCTACAAGAAATTCCTCGCGACACCTAACGGTGAAAAATACTTTCCATTTCCATCGATTTTCGAGTATTGCCGGGAATGGGAGGGCAATGAACTGATAATCGAACCTGGCGAAGCCGAAACGGAAGTCTATGAATTCGTCGTTCGTGACGAGTTTGATGCTGTTTCGGTCGATGCGTTTTTCGCAGATACAACTAACTTGGCGGGTTCCAAAAGTCCGAAGGGCTGGGCGGCAACGTCGATCTATGACATAAGATGATCAGCAGGTAGGAATCGCATGTTAGGCAGAAAAAAGGGTCAGCGAATCAGGGCGATCAATACGCGCGGTCGGAAGCGGCGACCCGCACCCAAGCCAGTGGCAACAAGCGATGGCAAGCCGCCTGGTTTGCAGTCTGTGAATAAAACTGACGATTGACTCAAAGACATCTGAGGTTGGGTGCATTTTCGGCTTGAGTTGGGCCGGTATGCCAACCGTGATTGAGTCATTTGATAGATTCAGTTAATCTGCCGCAACCGCGGATCGAGATAGTCGCGCAGCCAGTCGCCGATGAAGTTGAATGCGAAGACGGTTAGGAATATTGCCATTCCCGGCATTATAGGCACCCACCAGGCGGTGGAGATGAACTCTCTTCCGTCGGCGACCATGCTGCCCCATGCAGGTTGAGGGGCGGGTATCCCTACGCCGAGGAATGAGAGCACGGATTCGGTAAGGATCAGAGATCCCACCTGAAGGGTTGCGATGACCACTACAGTGTTGAACACACCCGGCATAATGTGCCGGAACGCGATTCTGAATGGGGATGCGTCGGCGACCCTTGAGCTGGCAACATAGTCCATGTTTTTGAGTTGGAGAGTGAGGCCACGGGTCTGTCGGGCGAATATGGGCCAGGAGAAGATGGTTAGGAGGACCAGCACGAGTTGGAGGCTGGTGCCGAACACGACGGCCGCTACCAATGCGATCAGCAAGAACGGCGTTGCATAAACGAGGTCGACCACTCGCATCGCGATCTCGTCCCAAAGTCCTCCCGCCAACCCAGATGCGATACCGATAGCACTACCAATGACGCTGCCGCAAATTATGACTATAAAGGCGACGCTAAGCGAGATACGTGATCCGTGGACGATCCTGCTTAGCAGGTCGCGACCGATTTTGTCGGCGCCCAGAATGTAGTCCCACGATCCACCCTCCATCCAAACCGGTGGCCTTGCGATGTCGGTGAGGTCGCTTTCAAGCGGATGACTGGGAGAGATGATGGGCGCGAATATCGCCATGACGGCGAGGCCAATCGCGATGATGACAGGCACGACCGGGTACCTTCTGATCCATCGATACAACGTTCGCAGCGCGTAGAACCGGGGATGGCCGTCGTCTTGGGTTGGACCAGATTGCGGGCGCTCAACTGTTTGGGTCTCTTGGATTGGCGGATCCATCAGGGTTGGAAGGTTTTCCGGATGTTGTGCTCGGCTTGCTCAGAAAATGCGGATTCTGGGATCGATATACGCGTAAAGTAGATCGGCCATAAGACTCGACAACAGAAACAATGCGGCAAATATGACGGTGATACCCGTGACTAAGGGAAAGTCGTTATTTTTCGTGGCATCTACGGCGAGCCTTCCTAAACCCGGCCAAGCGAAAACGGTTTCGACGACAACCGTTCCAGCTAGAAAGCTCGCTAGCAAAATAGCGGCGACGGTAAGAGGGGCAACGAGCGCGTTCTTCAGAGCATGCTTGAGGATCACTGTTCTCGCAGAAACGCCTTTTGCGCGTGCGAGTTTGATGTATTCGCTATCAAGAACCTCGAGCAAGGACGACCGCGTAAGTCTTGTTAATGCAGAAGAACCGAGCCAAGCCAGTGTTGTTGCCGGCAAAACGAAATGCGTCCAGTCACCCCGTCTGGATGTCGGTAGCCAATCGAGGTAAACGGCGAACACATAGATCATCACCAAAGCGAGCCAGAATGGCGGTGCTGCTTGGCCTACGAGTGCAAACGACCGGACTCCTATGTCGATCAATGTCCCACGGGTGATGGCCGATATGGTGCCGAGAGTTACGCCGATAATGATAGCCATTACGTAGGAGATGCCTGACAGTTGAATGGTGGCGGGAACTTTCTCAAGGATGATTTTGAGCGAGTTTCGTTTGTGCCAGAGTGACTGCCCGAAATCGCCCTGTACGGCGTTACCTGCCCATACAAGGTATTGGACGACCATGGGTTTATCGAGTCCTAGTTCCCGTCCCCTAGCGTCCCATGCCTCTTGCGACCAACGAGTGCCTTGTGTCATGTAAAGCAGACGCGGATCGCCTGTGAGACGCGACAACCCGAAGACGATCATCGAGATCCCGACCATCACAGCGATCATGTAAAACGCACGTCGTATTAAGAATCTAGCCACGAATCGCTTCTAATCAGATATGTTCACCGCTCATAGTTTTTGAACGGCGCAACGCCGCGTGAGTCCACGGCATGTTTCTCCGTCCGGTCCGTCGCCAACTCACCGAATGGTTGGCGACGGACCAGACAGGACACTCATTCAGAGTCTTTGACCACTATCGATTCGGGTCGGTTAGGCAGCACGTCTTGCGAGTTGTATGGATCCCACTCGGTGACGTTTGACGAGAGTGCGAATAGGACGGCGCTACGATGGAACATCGGAATGAACAGCATCTGATGAGACAGATAGTCCTGCACTTCGACGTTGTTTGCAATACGCTGTTGCAGGGACCGCTCGGTTGCGTTCGAGAGGCCGGTCTCGCAAACTGCCTGTTCCAACGTGAATCCGACGATATGGCCTGCGGCCGCGCAGATGTACCTGGCAGACGTGGCGCCTGGGATCCAGTTGATACCGTGCGTGAACGGGACGTTGATAGTCTTATCTACGGTCTGTGGACGCCGTGCTCCGTACTCGGCGCGGTCGATTTTGACGTCGATCCCGAGTTGGCTTCTCCACATTTCAGCCACTGCTTCCGCGCCGGCGATAACGCCTGGTGGGAATGTGCTGGGAACCCATATTTCCATGTCGAAGCCGTCTGGGACGCCCGCCTCAGCCATGTACTGTTTGGCCATGGCGACGTCGGTCGGAATTATCCACGCGTCCTTGTGGAGTGGATCGTCTGGAAGAATGTTCTGCCAGGCATAGATCACTCTGCCGAGTCCCTCTAGAACGTTTTCAATGAGCGACTCGCGGTCGATTGCCATCGCCATTGCCCATCGGACTTTCCGTGCGTTTTCCATGGAAGTTGCGTCTGAAGGGTCGCCGATCCAAGGGTAGCCTTTGTCCAGGCCTTCTTCCCAGCCCGGACGAGGCATCTGACCGCCTTCACAGTCGGAACAGTCGGTCGACCAGTAGTTTCCTGCCATCTGGAAGCCTGACGGCGACGGGATTCCGATTTCTTGGACGGAACCGCCGATAGCATCAACGACGTTGTTGATGATTTGCGGGCTGAGTGCACCGATATCGATCTCGCCGGCGCGAAGGGCAGCTTCGCGGGAAGCCGCTTCGGGCATGTGCACTATTCTTACCGTCCCGACCGACGGCTGGATTCCGGTCCAGTGATCACGGACTGACTCGAGGACGACAATATCGTCAGCGGTCCACTCGGTGACTTGGTATTTGCCGGTGCCGACTGCGGTGGTGCCGAAGCCTTCTTGACCGAGTTCATCGAATGCTTTCTTGCTGACGATGACGATGCCGTTAAAGCCGGCGTTGCCTTGGAGCCATGCCCACGTCGGGTCGAAACCACCCGGCTTGATGTTCTGTCGCACCGTGAGCTCATCGATCACGTCGAAGCCGACCTTCATCTCTGGTCCGATCTCCTCGGCTCCGTTGTTGACGGAGTCGGGAGCGAATGCCGAGTTGTAAGTGAATGCGACATCGTCGGCGGTTAGGTCGCCCCAATCTCCGCCGGTGCTATGCCATGGAATGTCAGCACGGATCTTGAAAGTGATGCTGTTGAAGTCGGATGCAACTTCCCAAGATTCCGCAAGTCCGAGGTCCGAAGGCGAATACGAGGTATGGTCTTGAGGCGGCGGTAGCGGCGGAGCGACGTGCGGGGCGCGCACGATCGTCTCATAGATCGACAAGTCTTTGCCGATTCCACCAGTAGCTCGAATATCTCGTCGCGGCTCTTGGATCAACGGCGGAACTTCCTCGGTTGCGATGGTGACGGTTCCTTCTGCCGCAGGGCCGGAGTCGTCGGTACACGCCACCGCGGCGAAGGCCGCAATGGGAATCAGGAGAGTACTCCCGAGAATCAGTAAGAGCGTTCGGGGATCGTGGCGAAACAGTGTTCGCATCACATGCCTCCTTTTTTAGTGACGCATCGGCCTAGTTCCGTGCAGAATATCGAAGCGATATCCAACGGTCAAGTGCTTGTACGAGAATAGCAACATCTCTTTTGTCGATATTCGCAGTAGTCGGTACTCGAATTGTTGGAAACAGTTTACCCTACTGCTGGTTCACGCGCTTGCAAGAAATCAGGATCTGCTACACGTCAACCTAAGCGAATCGGCGTCGCGAAGGATGGAGTAAAATACCTGCGGTCTAAGGTCTCGTTATCTCGAAGCAGCAAACACCAGTCGTACGAAGGAGTTCCAAGATGGATTTTGAGTTCGCAATAGCCGGGCAACAGTGGATCGGCATCGCAATCGGCTCGGTTGCCTACATGGTGTTGTCCATGATCTGGTACACGCCTCGGGTGTTCGGAAACAAGTGGATGGAGGGCGAAGGATTGACCGAGGAGGATCTGCAAGGTACCGGAACACCCGTCATCTATGTGATCACCTTCGTGATGGCGCTTGTGTCAAACATTGTGACCGCACTGATATTGAGCAACGTCGGCGGCGGGGTGATGAACGGCTTATTGGTCGGATTGCTTCTCGGAGTTGGCGTCGCCGCGATGGCAATTGCGCCGCACTACATGTTTGCCAATAAGAATGGATTGGTGCTGATCCAAGCGGGTCACGCCGCAGTGTTGATCACGGTCTCGGGCGTTGTGATAGGTGCTTTGACCTAATACACGAAGCTGGTTAGTAATCGAAAGGATCCGACGGCAATGCTTGATTTCCCTGTAGGAATTGACGAATACGCGTTATCACACACGACCGTCCCGGACAGCGTATTCGACGACATCGCTACTGATGTGGAGTCGACCGGTGCGGCCGGCATGATGTCGGGTCGCGCAGTCGGTTACTTCCTCAACACTCTGATAACGATCAGCGACGCAAAGCGTGTCTTGGAGGTCGGGACTTTCGTAGGTTACAGCGCTCTGATGATGGCCTCCGCGCTGCCGGAAGACGGCGAACTGATTACGTGCGACGTCAGCGAGGAATTTACCGCCATCGCGCGCAAGCACTGGGCGCGACACCCTGCCGGCAAAAAGATCGACCTTCGTTTGGCGCCAGCAACAGAAACTCTGGAAACGCTGTCGCCGCCGTTTGATCTGGTGTTCATCGACGCTGACAAAGTGAACTATTCCGTCTACTACGAAAAAGCCCTCGAGTTGCTCGCGCCTCGCGGCGTCATAGTGATCGACAACGTTTTGTGGGGTGGAAGCGTATTGGGGCCGGATAATCCGGATGACGAACCCGAAACAGGATCGACAAAAGCGATAAAAACGCTGAACGAGTTGGTTCAAAATGACGACCGCGTAGTCAACGTGATGCTAACGGTGCGTGACGGCATGATGCTTATCCGCAAGCGGGACGCGCATCTGGGTTAACTTGCTGTTTCAGGGACGCGATCCTGGTCGCGAGGCATCGAGCCAGTCGATTTAACGATTCAGCTAGTCAGCGCGTTGAGAAGGGTCGGCACTCCCTCACCCGCGGTCGTCCTCACGACGACGTCGCAGATGGATGAGAGTTTGGTCGGGTTCGGGTTTAGCTCGATCAACTTAGCGTCTTGAGAACTACCGGTTCCGTCTTGGCGATCGCCTTTAGAGCGATGCTTGGCTACCCAAAGCAGACCGCTCGCGGGTCTCACCGTCGCCGAAGTGCCGATCGAAAGTACACAATCGGCGCGATCAATCGCTGCCCTTGCTTCACTCAAAACCTCCGGCACGATCGGCTCGCCAAACATAACGGCGTCGAACTTGACGGGTTGACCGCATTCATCGCACGGATCCGGCATGAACAACGGCACAAAGTCGTTCAAATCAGTCCGTTTTGAACATCCGATGCATCGCAACCGAGAGCGGTTGCCGTGAATTTCGATTAACGCATCTCCCATTCCGGCCTTCAAGTCCAACCCGTCGATGTTCTGCGTAATCACGGATTGGACGTAGCCACGGTTGACAAGTTCGACGAGCGCAAAGTGCCCGGCGTGTGGTTTGGCGTTTCGCAACGCCTCGCGCAGCTCCAGAATGTGCTCGTCGATCTGCGCGTTTATCTGCCGAGTCCAATACGCTTCCGGGTCCGCGCGGAATTGCCGGTATCCATCCATCGAGGGCGTCCCGTACTTCGTCCACAAACCGTTCGTGCCCCTGAATGGCGGAATGCCGCTCTCGACCGACATGCCAGCGCCTGTCATTGCGACTACATAGTGGGAGTTGGCGATGAGTTTGGCGGCACGGTGTAAGGCGACCCGTATGGCAGATGTCAACACACTGTCACTAGTGTTCATGGTGCCATGGTATGGCAAGCAAAAAGGGTCGCCCACTACCCGATGCAAAACCGCGGAATCTTATCCGCGAAATAACCAGCTACTGGCCGTTTTCCTCAACACTCACGCGACCCAAAAACACGTCCGTCAAGATGTCCGTCTCCCGAACTGAAGCGGGTGTGCCGTCGTGAACTATTCTGCCGTTATCGAGCACGTAGGCGCGGTTGGCTATGTCCAAGATGCCTTTGATGTTGTGTTCGACCACAAAGATGGTCATCTTAAGCTGTTGGTTGATCTCGGCGACCTTTTCGAAGACCTCTTTTACAACGATCGGCGCCAACCCTAACGTCGGTTCGTCAAGCAACAGCACCTCCGGGTCCGCCATCAGCCCCCGCCCGATCGCTAGCATCTGCTGCTGACCCCCAGACATCGCGCTCGCATAGTCGCGCCGCTTAGAGTGAAGGATCGGGAAAAGTTCCATCACTCCGTCCATGCGGCGATCCTGCTCGACCCGATCGTTGAGATGTAGACATCCCATCTGGAGGTTTTCTTCGATCGTCAGATGAGTAAAAACCCGTCGGCCTTGAGGAACGAATGAAACTCCCTGTTTAACGATCTCGTGAGTAGGTACGTCTAGACGTTCCTGTTTCAGGTAGACGGTTCCATTGACGACCGGTGCTAGTTTCATGATCGCTTTTAACACGGTCGATTTGCCAGCGCCGTTCGGCCCCATTACCGCAACGAGCTCGCCCATGCGAACTCCCAGCGAAACTCGATCGAGGGCGATTACCGCACCATAATGCACCGAGATGTCGACCATCTCCAACAGCATGGAGGCCGTTGCACCGTTGCCACTATTCGTCTTGCCGTTGCTTTCTGTCATTTCAGACGCCGTCACAATATCCATTCCAAACGAACTGAAAACCTATTCGTGTCACTGAGCGCCCAAATACGCTTCGATGACCTCTTCGCGAGTGAGGATGTCTTCAACTTCGCCCGCTAATAGCTGCTTTCCGCTGTCGAGCACGATGATGTGGTCGGACATCTCGCGCACGATGTCCATATTGTGCGAAACGAAAATGATCGTATGCCCGCCGTCACGCATCTGCTTCATGATGTCTTTCACACTCTCAAGCATTTGAGGAAAGAGGCCGGCGAAGGGTTCATCGAACAAATAGATCCTCGCGTCCATTGCCATCGCTCGGCCGATCTCCAGAAGTTTGCGCTGTCCGTACGAGAGATCCATCGCGCGCGAGTCGCGCTTTTCCCACATTCCGACGCCTTCCAGTATCTCACGCGCCTTCTCTCGATGTTCGGACTTAGTTCGCTCAAACAATGCCGAAAAGACTCTACGTTTGGTCAAGACGACCATTATGTTGTCCAACACCGAAATCTGGTCGAACAGCCTGACTTCTTGAAAGGTTCGCGTTATGCCGCGATTGGCTGCTTCATGAGCGTGAACCGTTCTGAAACTTTGACCTTTGATTATTACCAAGCCACCGTCGAGGGGCAACGTGCCGCTCAGCAGATTTATGAGCGTCGATTTGCCCGATCCATTCGGCCCTACGATGCTGGTAATACCAAATATCGGGATCGACAGCGTCAAGCCATCAACGGCCCGAACAGCTCCGAAATGTTTCGATACCTCTTTCGTTTCGAGCGCGAAAAGGTCGGCGAGTTCTCTTGGCGTAAGGTTCACAGCTTGTATCTCCCCGCCAATCCTTGTGGCCGGAATAGCATCAGCAGCACCAACAACACCCCCAAAACCACCTGACGCGCCTGGCCGACGAACTCATCAGGAAGCAACGGCACGAAACGCATCCCTTCTTCGAGAAGCACAAACGCCATCGCTCCGATGATCGAGCCTCGGATTGACGCCAGGCCGCCGAGGATCACAATCGAGACGAGAAGTATCGACTCCAGCAGGATGAAGGAGTTGGGATCTACGAACGATGTCCAACTGCCGAAAAGTCCGCCCGCTAGCCCGGCCATCATCGCCGATATGACCCATATCGCTAGTTTGAAGTGAGTCACTTGGTATCCGAACACGGCCGCCGCTTGTTCATCTTCTCTGATCGCGGTCAACACGCGTCCAAACGACGATGTAACGATTAACCATGAGATGATGACGATCGCGACGAGGAAAACCGCCACCAACGCCAGGAACTCCAAATCTCCGTTCAAAACCCATCCGCCAATTGCGGGCTTTTCGATGTCATGGATGCCATACGCGCCCCTGGTCAATCCTCGCCAGCTAAGGAAGACATTGAAAGCAATGACGGCGAAACCGAAAGAAACCAAAACGTAGATATCGTCTCTGAAGCGGTTGAAGACAATGCCGACCGCGATGGCAGCCAATCCAGCCAACACGGCGCAGACCGGCAGCGCCGCGAAGAAAGACCATCCAAACGTGGGTATCGCTTCGGTTCGCAGTTGGTCGTAAGCCGCGTCGGAGGTCAGGATTGCCATTGTGTATGCGCCGATCCCGAAGAAACCGATGTGCCCGACCGACAAAAGACCTGTGAATCCCACCACCAGGTTCAGACTTACCGCCAAGATGGCCCAGATACAGAACACCGTCCCGAGTGTGATGGCGAATTCGATACCCTGCCACAACGTAAATACGATGGCCCACGCGATGATGAACAGGTTCGCCCAGAGCTCGAGATTTCCCCGCTCTCTGACCGAATGCATCATTTCCATGGCCCGTGAGTTCACCAATTAACTCTCATTTCCTTGGTAATATACCCGTCGGCCAGAACGACAGGAACAGAATTAGTACGACGAACGAGATCACTTCTCTCCACTCACCGGCCAAGTCCCAGATGCCGAACTGCTCCAGCATGCCTAGTATGAACCCGCCCAATATCGCGCCGTGAAGGTTGCCGATGCCGCCTACTACAGACGCTATCCAACCCTTCAGCAGCAGCAGCAACCCCATTTTAGGCTGGATGGCGGTGTCATGGCCACTCAATAGACCTGCCAACGCCGCGTAAACCGCGCCGATGAAGAACACGATAGCGATGACGACCGTGGTGTTGATCCCGACTACCTTCGAAACCTCTTCGTCATCGCCAATGGCCCGCGCGGCGCGGCCGAACTTGGTCATACGGAGGAGGAACAACAACCCCAAGAAGCCAACGATAGCCACGCCAATCGTGAAGATATTGAACCCCTTGATCGTGGCACCGCCAATATTTAGGGGCGCGTTTCCGAACGGCTCTGGCAAGGGACGCGGTGCCGGTTCGAAGACCATGACGATCAAGGCCGTCAGCGCGAGCAACACGCCCAACGTGGCAACGAGCATAACCAACGGTGAACGAGCGCGTTGCCTCATGTACACATACAGCCCTCGATAAAGAGCCAGACCTACCGACCCGGCCAATAGGCACGACAATACCCAACTCAAGTAGAGCTTAGATCCGGGAGAATCCGTCAACAAATAGGTTCCGTACGCGGCCGCGACTATCGCCGCGACGGTGATCACGATCAACGAGGATTTGGGCACCGCGCCGCCAAAGATTCGCTCGTAGCCGTTCCTGAATCCCCAAATGACTACCAACACGGCTACGACGCTTAGCAAAGGACTCATCATAATGTGCAGGTTCGACGGAAATGTGAGCAAAAGTCCTGCGTAAATCCCTGCAGCTGCCGACAACGCGATCCAAGCAACTCGCAAAACCGTTGGATGGTACCGGTGGCGCAGCCGACCATAGAACGCCGTATGCAGAATCCAAGCCACTACACCGACTACAACCGCGGCAAAGGCTACGTTGACGATTGGGTTGTTGACCGCGTACAACCCGCCTAACGTCTCTTGAGAACGCAGATAGAAGACGCCGTAGGCCCCTAAAGCCGCCGCAGCGCCGTAGTACATGTCGAAAAACCATACGGTGCTGTAGACGATCGTGAAGCCCATCGCAAGCAACGCGTAGACCGCGCCAACCGAGAGGCCGTTAAACGCGAATTGGAGGGCTTGATCCGGCGATTGGCTGATTTTCCAGCAGATGTATGCGACCACCGCCGTTGCGACGAAGATCGGAATCAGGTGGCTATGCCCGGAGAGGTATCTACGCAATTCGATCGCTCGTCCCGGACTCGATAACCAATCTGAGATTGTCACCTACCTAGAGTGGATCGGCGCGACGTCGTTTTACTCCGTTGGTGCGCCACCGAGCACTTTGTAGCCCTGGTTGTCTTCGTTTCGATCGCCCGTCGGCAGAACTTCTACAACAACATTGGACAGACCGACAACCTCACCATTCGAGTCGAATGTGTAATTGGTCCCGATCGCACCGCTCCACGTGATGTCGTACAAGCAGTCTTTCAACCCGTCGGCGTCTTGATCGTCCTTAGTCTCTTTGAGACATTCGGCGGTTATGTACACGTCGTCATAAGCGGAACCGAGATACCAAGGCAACGTGACGTAGTCGTACTTCTCCCGGAAGCTATTGAGTACCTCTTGTGCCCTTGAGTTGGCCGGATCGAGATCTGCTGTGATCGCCTTCAATCCATTGGCAGCGTCGCCGGCGATCTCAAGTGCGGTTGCGCCGATGGGCACCACCTCCGTATAGATCGGACCGTCATACCCTAGCTCACGGGCTTGTTTCACAATTGTGCCGCCTGTGAACTCGGACTGCGCCGCCAAATGAATGGCGTCCGGATTCGCGTTCAATAGTTTCGTCAACTGCGTCCTAAAGTCGGTGACATCGGATGCGTAGCGCTCTTCAGCCACGACCGAGCCGCCGCGCTTCTCGAACTGTGCAACCGACGTGCGCCTGACTCCTTCGGCATAGTCAGTCGACTCGGTGATTGTAGCGATGCTGCGGATACCGTCGGCCCAAAGAACGTTGCCGGTATCTATACCCAGTTGAGCATCGCTCATCGAGGTCCTGAAGATGTAGTCGCCAGCGTTCGCGATGTCTGGGTTCGTCGCTAAACCGGAGAAGAGGATGACGCCGTCCTCCTCGGCTAGTGGTGCAGCACCGAGCATCGCGCCGCTGCACGAGGTGCCGAGAATGATCTTCACACCGTCTACGTCGGTTAATTTGTTGTAAGCGGTAATTGCGTCTTGGGCGCCGCATTTCGAGTCTTCGACTACGAGCTCGATCATTCGCCCATCGATGCCGCCGGCCGCATTGATCTCTTCGACCGCCAGCTGCTTTGCTTGATTGGCGACGGTGCCGTAGGTTTCGCCTGGACCGGTGAGCGACTCCATCACACCTATGCGATACGGTTCATCATCGCCAGAACCTCCAAAGTCACAAGCCGCCAATAAAGACGCCAGCATCAACAACAGCGCAATCGGGGCAACCCGTTTAATCGTCATAACCAACTCTCCCATGTAATTGGTTGCGTCTAAATAGTTGATTGGTTTTCTTATACCACTTTTCGCGCAACTTGGCACAAACGTGAATCTGTAAAAACTGGATCCGTTTTAGCGCGTATTTATGATCGAAATTCCATTTCCAAAATCGGACGACGGACAATCCGTCGTGTTTCGACCTGGAGTGACAGCGTCGGAATTCGATCGGTTTCGGTTTACGGTGAGTACCCCGTATACAAATGCGACGTGCCGCCTGTCGACTAGCGCATGTCTCTTGGATACACAATTACCTTCGCTCCGCGAACGGCAGTGACGGTAACTGGCGCGTCGTCCGGCAACAAAGCCGCGTACGTACGATTGCGAACTCGGAACATATCGCCCGACGGTAATCGCACGCTAAAGTCGGTGAAATCGCCGTGAAATTCGCGAGACGCAATTCGGGCAACGCATCGACAGTCGATACCGCATGGCGTGAACGGCTCCAATGTCCAACCGTCTTCCTCCGAAACTTCCGCGTCGTGCCTACGTAACCTGAGTTCAGAAGCGCGCATTAGCGCTGAAACTTCGTCGCCATCGTTTAGTTCGTATCCGTTCGCCGCAACCGCTGGGAACTCGCCGGCCTCGGTAAACACCCGACCTACGCGATATGTGCCCTTGATGAAGGAGGATCTGCCAATTACTCGCGCCACATGCGGCGAAACCGGTTGCGCGTACACCTCCTCCGCGGTGCCTATCTGGGCTACGCGACCCGAACGCATCACCGCTACTCGATCCGATGTGAGAAACGCGGTCTCACGATCGTGTGTAACCAATATCGCAGTCTTGCCGGCCTCGTGGATGATGTCTTTTACTTGGCGTCGTAGCTCCGTCACCAGGCTCGGATCAATATTGCTGAACGGTTCATCTAGCAGAACGGCCACGGAATCGGGCGCGATCGCCCTCGCCAGTGCCACCCTCTGCTGCTCCCCGCCGGACAGCTCGTGGACTCCGCGATCCGCGTAATCGCTGATCCCACACATCTCCAGAATTTCTAAAGACCGTCGCCGTTTCTCCTCGTCTTCCGCATCCCTGATGCCGAATTGCACGTTCTGAACGACGGTCAGGTGAGGGAAGAGCGCGTACGACTGGAAAACCAGTCCGAGCGCGCGTTCATGAGGCGGTATATGGAGGAACGGTGAACCGACTAATCGTCCTCCCAGACGTACGTAGCCGTTTATGACCCGCTCGAAACCGGCGATCACCCGGAGCGCGGTGGTCTTACCAACGCCGCTCGGACCGAGAAGACAAACAATCTCACCATCCTGAACTTGCAGATTGAATCCATTGAGCACCGGCGGATCGTCGGGATGGTAACGCGTCTGCACCTGTTCGAGGTGTATCGCGCCAGTTGAGCCCGACCGGTTCATCCTGGCTTGAATCAAGGCGCGTCTGATTCTCTTGGGGCGTCGTAGAAGTTTCATCTAACGCCTATGCTATTACCGCAGCGATTCAACTGCCGTTCGGACGATCATCGCGACGGCGAGTGTTCGCGCAATACGAGCCATGCCGTGGGGATGCCGGCGGCCGCGATGAGTATCAGCGATGAAGCCGCCGTTCTGGTGAAGAATGCTTCCGATGAAGCCGACCATATCGAAGTCGCCAACGTGTCGAATCCGGTAGGCCCGAGGATTAATGTCGCCGGCAACTCTTTCATTGTCAGAAGAAATACCAACGCCGCGCTCGCGAAGATGCTAGGCATCATTATCGGCAGCGTCACCCGCACAAACGCTTGGAATTGCGTCCTTCCCATGGATTGTGCCGCTTCCTCTAGGCGCGGGTTGATTTGCAACAGCCCGGATCGCAAAGACCCGAGCGCAACCGGCAGGAAAAGCACCGCATAGGCGAAGACGAGCAGCAAAAGCGTCTGATACGCGAACAGGGCGAAATTGACGGCGAAGAAGACAAGCGAGAGCGCCACCACAACGCCGGGTAGTCCGAAACCGATGTAGACCGCCTTCTCGAATACATCGCTCAACCAAGTCCGATATCGAACAGTCACGAACGCGACCGGGAGGGCCAAAACGATCGTCGCTACCGCGGCCAACCCAGAGGCTTGCAGCGAATTCCAAAGAGGCAATAGTATCGGCGAACCCTCGAGCCCTTTTGTCGTCCCGCGCACGAACCATTCCAACAGCACCGCCAGGGGAATTACGACGCCTGCGATTACTGGAAGCAGTGTGAAGATCAACGCCGGAGCGGTCCACCAACCAAGTCGCGTTTCGCGGTTTGTCCGCCCGACGCCACCGGAAGCGTCGTCGTATCGCCTTCGACCGCGAATCGTCGCCTCGACCGCCAGCAACAAAACCGCGAACATGACCAACAGCATCGACAACGCCGCACCCGCAGTCCTATCGATAGAGGTCTGGTAGTTCGTCATGATCGAGACCGTAAGCGTGTTGTGTCTCATCAGCGCGACTCCGCCGTAATCGCTGAGCGTATACAACGCGGCGAGTATTGCTCCCGAACCGATCGCGGGCAACAGCAAAGGCAAGGTGATGCGACGATAAGCGCCGAGCATCGAGTAACCCATGCTGCGCCCAGCTTCAACCAACTCCGGGTTCAACCCAGCAATTGCAGCACGTACCGTCAGGTAAACATACGGATACGTCATCAATACCAAGACCAAGGTCGCACCGGGAAGACCATAGATTGATGGCAGGCGCTCGACTCCGAAAGGCTCTAAGAGATCCTGCAACGTGCCTTTCGGTCCCAACGCCTCGATAAGCGTCGTGGCCATCACAAAGCTTGGAACCACGAGTGGCAACGCCAATGCAACCGCGATTACCCGACGAAACGGCATATCCGTCCGCATCGTCAACCATGCTGCCGGAACCGCTACAATGAGCGAACACACCGTGACCAAACCGATCACGGTGAGTGTCCGCCAAATCACCTTCATTGAATTCGAGCGGGTCAGGAAGTCAAAGGTGGTCTCGCCACCTTCAATGCCGCGGACGAAAAGGTAAACAACGGGTAGCAACGCAGCGACGACAACGGTCCCCGCGATGATCGCTACCCAAACCGGAGCCCCGCCCGTGCCGCGGTACACGGCACGACGGGGCCTCAGTGCAGGCTTAGCTGCTTCCGCTATTGAGCGGGTCACGGAAGAGCCCCAACCTCCTGTAGTAGTTGTTGCGTGCCAGCTAGGTCATCCAGCAGGCCAAGGTCGATATCGAAACGTTCACCAATATCGCCCAGATCCGGCAGGTGCTCGGACTGTTGCACGGCTGAGTTGAATGGATACTCATGAGTAGTGGTCGCGAAATACTGTTGGGCAGTGACGCCGAGCAGGAACTTGAGTAGACGCTCAGCTTCCGCTTGAGCATCGGTGGATGCAAGGATTCCAGCACCAGCGGCCATCACGAGTGATCCGGCATCGTCTGCAGGCGTGTAGTAGTTTCGAGCGGCGAACCCTTCGCCCTCTTCCGCTAAGAATCGGTGCAGGTAGTAGTGGTTCACGAAGCCGACATCGACCTCTCCAGCGCCAGCAGCCGCAACGGTTGGCGTGTTCTTGGCGTAAAACGTCGGCTCGTTGGCCATGATGCCCTCGAGCCACTCCTTCGTCTTCTCCTCGCCCCAATCCAACCGCATAGCAGTGACCATCACATGGAACGACGCGTTTGTCGGTGGGAATCCGATGCGACCCTTCCACTTGGGATCGGTGAAATCCCAGATCGAATCGGGCAATTCGTCCTCGCTAATGTTGTCAGTGCTGTAGACGATTACTCTGGCGCGCCCTGAGACACCAATCCATTTCTTGTCGGGGTCACTTGCCCAAGCGGCAGACTGCTCGTAGATGTCGTCCAAAAGCGTCATGAACAGCGGTTTCACGGCTCCTAGACCGCCCGGGTCCTGCGCGAAGAACACGTCGGCAGGGGATTTGTCGCCTTCTTCAAGCAACGTCGCCGCCATCTCGCCGGTGCTCGCGTACCGGATCTCGATTGGGACACCAGTCAACAGTTCGAACTCACGCAAGATCGGGTCTACTAACGACTTGCTCCGCCCCGAGTACACGGTCAACGTCTTGGGGTCCGCCAACGGTTTCTCGACCTCAACGATGACCTGCTTTTCAACTATTACAGGTTTCTCGACCTCAACGATCTTCTCTACCTCTACCACGACAGGAGTTGGCGCGGCTTCCGAGCCACACGCGATCAGGACGGCACTCAGCCACAGCAGGGCGAGACTCAGGACCGCAGCGCGTAGCATTCTTTTTTGCGACATCGACACTCCGGCAAGGAATGCGAAAGAGCGAGATGCCTGACGACTTAACATTGTTTAAACCTCTCTTGGGTTTTTGACCTTCGTTGTCTGGCCGGATTCCCCGCTCGAATCGCCAAGAATTAATTATTACCTATTTGGTCAAGAATTGCAATGCCCACCGCAATTTTCGTGAAATCTTCACTCTCGTTGCGTCAACTCCCCATGCGCGCGTTGCCGAGCGTCATGTAGCGTAAAAAGTTGGCGGTGTGGTGAGCACCGCGACTACGAAACACCTCTCGGTAACATGAACCAAAGCGACGATCAAAACAACTCAAACCTCCGCGTTTCGGGATACGGACCGCGGATTAAACAGACGCTAATCGTCGTGATCGTTCTTGCAGTCATCGTCGCCGCCATCGTGTTGGCCGCAATATGGGCCAACAGCCGCCAGCCCGATCCCGGCGTTCAACCTACACCGAGATCCACGCAAGTGCCGCAACCGACCGCAACCTCGCCACCGCCTGACACACCCACGACCGAACCAACAGGCGCCACAGAAGTGCAGGTAGCCGATACGCCCACTATGCCACCAACCGAGGCGCCGCCAGAAGACACGCCCACCCCAGAAGTAGAGACTCCAGAACCCGATACGCCGACACCTATGGTTGCTGCCACGGAAACTCCTCCGACAGAGACTCCTAAAATCGAAAGCCAACCGACACCCGAACCGACGGAGCAACCGACGGTCGCGCCGACCGATACTCCGGTCCCACCGACTGATACTCCAACCCCCGAACGGCAAGCTATCGCGACTAACACGCCCAAACCCGAACCCACCTCCACGCCAACCATCACACCCACGCCGTTGCCGACCGCGACCCCAACGATCACCCCAACGCCGACGCCCGAGATTCCCACCGTGCTCGAAATCTACGCCCGCGGCGATCTAATCGACCAGAACATCGACCAAAGCGACATCCAAATCCTGAGCGTAGTAGAACACACCTGGCCAGACCTGACGCTAGGATGTGGTCCCATCAACTACGACAACCCTGCGAGGCCGGTCGAAGGCTGGATTCTCGTTCTCGGAAACGACGAAAAAACTTATACATTCCACGTTGCGAGCAAGGATCAGGGTGAAGCAGAGGACCTCAATCTGAAAGCGGGTGAACCAGGAATCGTTGTCAACTGCACCGATGTGGGCGAAACCGAACAGGTCACAGTCAACTTGGTCCACGATCTGCGGCTGCACGAAGCGCGCCGAATGGTCCTCTATCGCGGAACGCCCAATGGTGAACAGAGCCCGATACAAGACATCAACGACGGCGCCCTCATCCAAGTCATTCTCGACGCGCTCAACACCAATATCCCAATCGGCAATACCGACATCTGCGAGACCGCCTTCCGATTAGATTTTTACATCTTGAGGGGTGTCCAGACCATCCGCTTCTTCTGTTCCGGTGATTGGTACCGTGTCGGCGGCGAACAAGAAGTATGGAACGGAACCCAAGGCGCGATCCCTAAAGCTCTGCTAGATGCCGTCGCACCTTACTTTGCAGCCGACCCGCTACCTGCAATACCAACATTCGAACCCGAGGAATGACACCGCAGCACACGGTATCATCTAGTCCTCAAAATCAAACCATGTTCGAGGAAACGTCGTGTCACAAGAGAGCCCCATACTCAAAACCGGCAAACTGCCGGGGCTCCTGTTACAGGACCTCATCGACGATCTGCCGAAGACGTCGCGCGATAACCGCCTCCTTGTAGGTCCAGGCCTCGGCGAAGATGCGGCGCACATCCTCTTCGGCGAAAACACCCTGCTCGCCAAAACCGATCCGATAACCTTCGCCACCGATCGCATTGGTTGGTACGCCGTCAACGTCAACGCCAACGACATCGCCGTTGCAGGTGGCATCCCCAAGTGGTTTTTGGCGACCCTTATGATGCCGCCGGAATCCACCGAATCAGATGTCCGCAACATATTCGCCCAAATCGGCGAAGCAGCGAGCGATATCGGGGTCCAACTTGCCGGAGGTCACACCGAGGTCACCCCCGCTGTCACCCAACCCGTCATATGCGGCTTCATGCTCGGCGAAGCCCCAACAAGCGCGACAGTGTCTGCTTCAGGCGCCCAACCCGGCGACGCCGTCATCCTGACCAAAGGCATCGCCATCGAAGGAACATCAATCCTAGCCAACGAATGTCGCGATGCACTTATCCGTGCCGGCATCCCCGCGGCCGACATCGACACAGCCGCCGAAGTCCTCACCAACCTAGGTATCTCGGTACTCAAAGACGCTCGAACGGCCGTCGAATCCGGCGGTGTCACCGCCATGCACGATCCCACTGAAGGCGGATTGGCGACCGCGCTCCAGGAACTCGCCTTCGCCTCCAACGTCAACATCGTGATCAATGAGTCGGCCGTACACGTTATCCCCCTATGCCAATCGATGTGCGATGCGTTGAATATCGATCCTTGGGGATTGATCTCGTCTGGTGCGTTACTCGCAACCGTTGAGCCCGACCACGAAGAAACAGTTATTGCTGCGCTGCTGGACGCAGGCATTGATGCCGAGGTTATTGGCCGCGTGGAAGTCGTTGGAGTTGAGGACGCAGGACCTGCTGTTTACGCTCGAATCGGTCCAGAATACTCGACCAGACCAGTCAGCACATTCGAACGTGACGAGTTGGCGAGGTATTTCGATGAGCTTTCGAGTTAAGATGCAACTATGCTCCATACCATCGCATGGGGTATCTAACCTTGGTTTGGGGACAAGACAGATGATCAAGCCCATTCAAGTCGAGTCAAGAGACGGTTACAAGATCTGGGTCAAGTTCGAAGACGGCATTGAGGGCGAAGTCGATCTATCGGGTTTTGTGGCACGCGGCGGTCTGTTCAAAAAGTGGGAAGACCGCGAATTCTTCGAAAGTGTCTGGATCCCTGAGGACAACGTACTCAAATGGGGTGACAGCGATTTCCACGAACTCTGTGGCGATTCGCTCTACATGAAAATCACGGGCATGTCGTTCGACGAGTATTCTCAACGCGTTAACCAAAACCTGATTCATGCCTGAGTTGTGCCGCTTTCGCGGAATCATCGTTCGGATGTACTCGGACGATCACCCGCACGCACATTTCCATGCGAGATACGGAGAATTTAATGCAGCGATTGAGATCGGTTCATGGAAGGTGGTCGGCCACATTCCGCCACCTAGAATGCGGCTTCTAATGACTTGGGCAAGATTGCGGCACGACGAGTTGCTGGCTGCTTGGGATCGAATGCAACGCGGTTTGCCGCCTGAAAAAATCGATCCGTAGTCCATAGGTGAATCTGCACATTCTGCCTGCCGCGTACATACGAGCCAAATGGAATCACGTTTTCGTATCGACGTTGGCTCTCGCTATTTCAGTATTTGCCCTATCGCTTGTTGCTAGTAACGAGCAAATTCACGCTTGCGAATGTGTCGAGTCGAACTCGCCCACGGAACGTCTCAACGAAGCATCGACGGTCTTTCTCGGTAGGGTGGTTAAAATGCACTTCGAGGACTGGCCATTCGACATCGACTCGACGGCAGTTCCACCGGAAGAACCGCTAACGGTCGAGTTTAATGTGCACACCGTATGGAAAGGCGAGGTTTCCAAGGTCACGCACTTAACCACAGCCAGATCTGAACCTTGCGGATTCCCGTTCAATATGTTCCAAGATTATCTCGTCTACGCCGACGGCAAGGTGGGCTCTTTGGAGGTCAGGGCTTGTAGCCGTACACTACCGGCTTTGGATGCCGAAGAAGACCTCGCCACTCTTGGCGAAGGGTATCCGCCGGGCCCTGGGTCGAGAGGCGTAGTCAGACCAGCCACGCTCGATTGCTATGCACAATCAGAATCCGCGTTCGCCAGCTTGGATACGTGGCCTCTGATGCTGATCGCAGGCGTAGTATGGATCGGCCTCCGCAAACGCAGGCGCCGTTGAAGTTCGATCTAAACCCTAACGAACAACCACAAAATCCAACCTGAACGCGCGTTTGAAACGCGTCGCGAATCGCTTCGGGTCCCACGCGTTCAGCTCTGGCGCACGAACCTCGAACCGATCGCCTATTAAGTCCATGACGATCCGAGAATATCGACTGGCACCCAACCTACGCTCCATCTCGTCGGATATGCGGAGCACGCTCGCAGCTCGGCGAACAGAAGTTCGGTCCGCCTTTTTGAGCTCCGGACGGTAACGCGACATCGATGAGGAGTAACTATCACTGAATCGCAACGCCGCTGACATCAATCCAGTGTCGCGGTGCGAAAATCCACCGAGTTCGCCTTGTTCGATGATGTTTGCCGCATGCATATATCGGTCGTAGTAGTTCACGCTGCGCCCGGTGTCGACAAGCCGTGCAGCGTGTGGGATCAAATCCATGATCTCGTCATCCAAGTGATCCGTTAGCAATCCGGCCATCTTCCTCGCGATCGCTCCGCGCCGGTCCGCGCGCAACCGGTCCCAAGTGTCGAACCGTGCGCCCAGCGCATATATGGAGCGACGCCTAACCTCCTCGATAGATGGGAGCTCGTTGATCACCCCCGACATCGCCAAGCCTTCGCGAATTCCTCGGCCAGAAACGATGATCGGTCTCTTGTCGAAATACTTGGTAATCTCGGACGCGACGATAGCCCCGCCGAGGATGCTGTCCACTCGCTCCGGGTTCAATCCGGGCAGGTATTCCAAGCTCGCACGGTCTAAGCCGCGCAGTCCGTTCACGATCCTCTTCAACGCACCGTATCGAACCACCGAGCCGTGGAGGCGACCAAAAGAATGGGCCCGCGTCTCACGATCAATCTTGGTCAGGTTTCTGACCGTACCGCCCGCGCCAATCAGCTTCGCGTCCTCGCCAATCGGTGGCATTCCGGATGCGCGCAACATCCCCTTTACGTGCCGCCTCAACGCCATTACCGCTTCGCGTTCCGGCTGCCCAGAATTCAAGAACTCGTTGCTGACGCGCAACGCGCCTAGGTCCAACGTGTAGACGTTTTTCAACGTCCGATCCTCGAAAAACGAGAACTCCACGCTTCCGCCGCCGATGTCGAACAACAACCCGTTGAGAGCCGGCAATGAGAACACCGCGCCCAAGAAGCCGTACTGCGCCTCTCGTTCCCCCGAGATGATCTCGAGGTCGATGCCCGTATTTTGTTTGACTCGCTCAACTATCTCGTCGCCGTTAATCGCGTCGCGCATCGCGGAGGTAGCTACGGCGCGGATCGAGTCGACATTTGATGCCGAAGCCACCGTCGCGAAATCAGCGATCAGTCTCGAAAGATCTGACACAGCCGAAGGAAGCAAGCGGCCATCCTTGGACTTGCGACTCGCTAGTCTCAACAAAGCCTTGACCTCCGACATCACGCGAAGGTCGTAGTCGGACGTCAGCTGCAACACCTCCATTCGAGTCGAGTTAGAACCCACGTCGATGACCGCAACTTGGTGCGACGCCGCTTCTCCATTGATTCGGCCGCGCTGAATTGCCGCACCGGGCAAGACTTGAAAGATATCTGGTCGCGTCTCGACCGTCATCCAGAAGTCTCCGTGTCCGAGCGTCGATGCATGTCGAATAAAATGATTGCAGGGGAGTCCAACCCAATGCCCCTGTAGCTCAGAGGATAGAGCAACGGTTTCCTAAACCGTGTGCCACAGGTTCGAGTCCTGTCAGGGGCGCCATCTTCGCGCTCAGGTTCAACCCCCACTCGCGGTCGCCTCCTCAACTTTATCCGCTCCGATTCTGGCTGTTCTCTTCAGCGTGACTGTCAGGAATACGAGCCCGCCAATCGCAACGATGCTCAGCCACGAAATCGCGCGGTCTAACACCGTCAACGTGAACGCATCGGTATGGCTCAACCCCGTCAGCAGCAACACCGTAACCAACACAGTTTCCACGAAGCCCAACCCGCCTGGCACCGGTATCGTCGTCATGATCGCGTTGGCCAATGCGGCAAACATAGCGATACTCATCGCCATGTCGAGCCCCATCGCCTGCGCTACCAAATAGAACCTCGCGACCTCCATCAACCACCCCAACATGCCTAGCAAGATCTGCGCCGGCATCCGTCCGCCCCGGAAACTGTTGAGTGCACCCTCCTGGAAACGGAGATACTGTTGCCTGAACCGGCTCGGCATCAACTGGGCCAACCGTTCTCCCGCCGCGCCCATCAAGTAAAGAATGAGCAGAAGCACCAGCACCAGCACCGATGCCACCGCGACCACTATCACAGCCACGTCGACAATTGCGCCTGACGCGGCGAAACCGTCGACGAGCAAGGCCCATACCGCCGAGATAACGACCAATATCAATACCACGACCATGTCCTGCACGCGCTCCGCAAATACCGTACCCAGTGCCGTCGGCATGTCTATCGACGTCCGATCTGCAAGAGCCCAACCGCGGTATGCGTCTCCGATCCGGAAGAACATCACCGAGTTGATGAACCACCCAGTTAGGATCAGGGTCGCCATGGTCCCGACGCTGGGTGAGTTCGTGTTCCTGATCTGCGCGTCTTCAGAACGCTGGATTACCGCGTCGAAAATCAGTTGCCAACGCAACCCGCGGAACCAGAAGCTGACGTAGTAGAGGATCCCAGCCAGCAAGAAAAGCCACCAATTGATCCCCGTCAGATGCTCAACGAATTCGTCCCATTCGAAATCCAACACGCGCCAAAGCAAAAAGCCGATGATCGCCAATCCGAACGCCACGCTCAACAATGTCGGTGCGGAAAACACCCGCCGCACAACATCGGCGACGCCGATCGCCTGACCGTTGCTCGCCGAGTTTGAGATGTTCTTCAGAAAACGCAACGGCTCACCTAGACGATCGCCCTTGCAGCGACGAGCGGACGCTTAGACGGAACCCCGGCACGCCGCGGGTAGCGGTCCGGAGTCTGCTGTACCTTGAGCCAATAAACGATGTGGTCAGTTGGGGAATTGCCCGGATGTGCGACAGCTTGCAATATCGCAGGCGCCGCGCCCATCTCGTCAGCTGCATATGCAGCATCATCCGCTTCGTTGCGCACCGAATTTAGTTCCGGTCCTTTGGGTAGAACGGCGACACCGCCAAGGCTGAGAAACGGCAATGCATATTCAGCCAGCACCGCTAGATTTGACACCGCCCGAGCGGTAGCAAGTTCATATCCCTCTCGGTGAACGGGATCGTGCGCGGCGTCCTCGGCGCGAGCGTTGAGCACTGTAACACCATCCAACCCCAACTCGGCCACAACATGCTCCATGAATTCGCACTTCTTGCGATTGGACTCCAGCAGGGTGATTTCGGCACATGGAAGCGCTAACTTCAACGGCAAACCCGGTATACCCGCACCAGAGCCGATATCTATGATCCGTCTTCCCGCAAACCACTCGGCGGTCGACACACTCCCGCCCGCAGGTACCGCGACTCGCAGCGAGCGAATGAAGAGCTGTTCGACGACATCCTCCGAATCCTTCACGGCGGTCAAATTCACCCGACTCCCCCACTCGCCCAACAAGTCGCGATAGTGTCGAAACCGTTCAATCTGGGGTTCGCCGATAGAGATACCAATAGAACTAGCCGCTTCGACCAGCGATTTCATAATGAACCCCTGAAGACAATCCGACGCACGCCAGAACTCCGAAACGCAGAAACTACGCCCTCGTCCGGGCGCGCTGGCGCCTCGCTTTGAAATACCAATCTCATACGCTGCCCATGCAACTTAACATGATAACCAGCAACCGCCAAGACACCTAACGGAACCCGAAACACAATGAACCTGCTCATCACCGGCGCTTCCGGCCTCATCGGATCTGTTCTCCGAACCCACTTAGGCGAAACCGGCCGGTACGCGATCTCAGGTGTCGACGCAAGACCGCTCGACGATGATTCGCTGGCTTCATTCACTTTGGCCGATTGCTTCGACTATGACGATATGGCCCCCGCTTTTGAGGGCCAAGATGCAGTGGTACACTTAGCCGCCAACGCCCCCGTGGAGACGCCTTGGCCTGACGTTCTCCGCAACAACATCGCCTCCACACACAACGTCTACGAGGCCGCACGACAACATGGCGTCAAACGCGTCGTCTTCGCCAGCTCCAACCACGCCGTCGGAAACTTCGAACTCGACGAACCCTACAAGAGCATCGGCATCGGCGACTACTCCCTCATCAATAACGACCCTGCCAACATCCCGCAAGTCGACCGCCACGTCCCGATCCGACCCGACAGCGACTACGGCGTCAGCAAGGTGTTCGGAGAAGCCACCGGTCGCTATTACAACGAACACTTCGGATTGGAAGTCGCATGCCTCCGCATCGGCAGCGTAGTCCCTCAAAACCAGCCAACCAACATCCGCGCCTACGCCACATGGCTCTCGCACCGCGACCTCGCCCACCTAGTAGACTGCTGCCTAACCGCCGACCTCAGCTTCGAAATCTTCTACGGCGTATCCAACAACCGATGGCGTTTCTGGGACATCGACCACGCCCGCAAAACCATCGGTTACAACCCCCAAGACCGCGCCGAAAACTTTAAGTGAAGTTGCCTTTAGTTGGGATCGCCAGAATCGACACCCAACACCTCCGCATCCACCACCCGCGCCCTTAGCTGACCGCATCCCGCATCGATATCGATGCCCTTCTCAATGCGGACGGTCGACGGCACACCGAATCGCCGCAACTCCCGTTGAAACGCCTCGGCGTCTGCACGGCTGGTGCGTTGGTAACGACCTTCCGAGGTCGGATTGACGGGTATGAGGTTGACATGGCAAAGCATGCCGGCCAGCAGCCCACCCAACTTGCGGGCATGACCGATCGCGTCGTTCTGACCCATCAGCAGCACGTATTCGAAGAAAATTCGCCTGTCCGTCATCTCAACGTAGCGACGACAAGCGTCCAAGAGGACCGATAGCGGATAGCGACTGTTGATCGGCATCGTCTGCGAACGCGTGGCATCGTCCGGAGCGTGCAACGACACCGCTAGATTGATCTGCATATCTTCGCGCGCCAGCCGCACAATTTGCGGCGCCAAGCCCACCGTGGAGAGCGTTATGTGCCGCGCTCCGATCGCCAGACCGTGCGCGTCGTTGATCGCGCGTATCGCCGACATCGTGTTTTCGTAGTTCGCCAGCGGTTCACCCATGCCCATGAAGACGACGTTCGTCACGCCCTGAACGCTGCCGCGCTCACGTTTGCCAGTCTCCACCTCAGAACGATCCTCTTCCATCGCGATCCGCTGCATAAACGTGATCTGCGCTACGATCTCGCCGGTCGTCAACTGCCTACGAAATCCCTGCTGACCGGTGGCACAGAACGTGCAACCAAGCGCACATCCCGCCTGCGTCGAAACGCAAACAGTTTTCCGAGCCTTACGGTGACCATCTGCCGTGTATCGCATCAACACCGTCTCGACCAATTCACCATCGCTCAGCTGAAACAATGCCTTGTCCGTGGAGCCGTCTTTGGACGACAGATGCATTACCTTTGAGAGAGGATCTGCGGTATAACGCTCCGACAGCTCTCCCCGCAGCGCCTTCGGCAACGTCGTCACCGCATCGAAATCAGATATGCACTCCCGATGCAACGCCTGCCAAATCTGCTGAGCCCGGAACCGCGACTGACCCAACACATCTACAACCTCGCGCTCCAACTCAGAACGCGAAAAATCCAAAAGAATCGGTTTTTGAGACATCGGAACCTGTGCAACAGAAGCCATGAATCAAATGCTAAAACCCCTTCACTCAAGCAAACCTCGAAACCGTTCTTCCGACGATCCGCAATGCTTCGCGTTTGAGCGGTAGGTTCTCCGGTTTCCTCAAATCGAAATCGTCGGCGAGCAGCTTTTCGGCGGTAGATCGCGCCTTCCCCAACAGTTCCAAGTCATCGAAGCGCGCAAACCTCCACCCGCTCCATCCGCTCTGCACCTCCGCCAAGTTTCTACCAGGTCCCCGAAGTTCCAGATCCTTCCGCGCCAGATCGAACCCATCTTGGTTTTCAACCACAACCTGTAACCGCGCCTTTGCGATCTCGGTCTCAGCATCCGAAACCAAAATACAAACACCCAGGTACTGGCCACGCCCGACACGACCACGTATCTGATGCAACTGCGAAAGACCGAAATGATCGGCCGTCATGATGATCATTACCGTCGCGTTCGGGACATCGATACCAACTTCAATCACCGGAGTCGCAACGAGAACATCGATCTTACGACTACGGAACGCCTCCATAATCGACTGCTTCTCCACCAGATTCATCCGACCATGCAACAGCCCCACGGACAACTCCGGGAACACGTCCTTCGACAAACGCTCATGCTCGACGATGGCCGACGCGCCCGCAACATTCTCTGACGGATCGATCAACGGACACACCACAAACGCTTGCCGTCCCTGCTTGATCTCGCTGCGAACCGTACCGTACGCCTCAGTAACCTCGAACGGCGTCTGCGACCATCGCGTCTCTATCGGATTCCGGCCCCGGGGCATCGCCCGCAACGTTGACAGCTCCATCTCGCCATACATCGTCATGTGCAACGTCCGAGGTATCGGCGTCGCCGACATCGCCAGCATGTGCGGCCGCGGCGATCGATTAGTCAACACTGCGCGCTGCTCAGTGCCGAACCGCTGCTGTTCGTCGACCACCACCAACGCCAACGCCTCGAAATCGACCCCTTCCTGCAATAACGCGTGCGTGCCCACCACCAAATCGACCTCGCCTTCAGCACACATCGAGTGCATCGTTCGCTTCTCTCGTTGCGTCAAACTCCCCGTCAACAATCCGACACGCAGGTTGCGACCGCGGCTCTCAACTCGATACAGCGGCGACTCGTACACGGGGCCATATCCGCTCAATCCCTCTCGACATTCAAGCTGCTCAAGCATGCTCAAGAAGTGCTGCTCGGCTAGCACCTCCGTCGGTGCCATGATTGCCGATTGCTTCCCATTGGTGCCCGATGCTGACAGCATCCCCGCGATCGCTACCACGGTCTTGCCGCTACCGACCTCGCCCTGCAGCAAACGAGCCATCGGGAACTCGGAACCCATGTCTGCCAATATCGTTTCCAAGCTCTGGCTTTGGTCAACGGTCAGATCGAATCCGAGCGAAGAAGCAAAATTCTCCACCAACCTCCGATCTGGCTCCAGCCGCACCGCCGTAACCTGATTGCGCCACCGAGTGCGCCGACGTATCGCCGCGATCTGGTTGTAGACAAACTCGTCGAATGCCAACCGACGTATCGCTCGCCATTGCTGCCGTTGTGCCAACGGTCGATGCATCGCTTCGATCGCATCTGAATGCCCCATCAGATCATGCTCGCGCCGAACCGTCTCAGACAAAGTCTCCTCAACGAAACGCAACCCATTGTCCAGACACTGCATAACCCCGTTCCGAACCGTCCGTTGATTCAAGCCCGCGCTCAACGGATACACTGGCACCAGCGCGCCTGCATGAATGAAACCACGTTGATTGTTCTTACCACCTCGCGTCACATCGTCATACTCCGGGTTCTCCATCGTCGGGCGTCCGCGATAATCTCCAACCTTGCCACTCACAACGATCCGATCACCAGCCTGCCAACGCGTCGCCATATAAGGCATGTTGAACCAAGTCACCGTCAGAAACCCCGTGCCATCCCTGATCCGCACCCGCGCCAGACCGCCGCGCCCGGCGAATCTCGACACCTCCGAACTGACGACATCACCCTCCACCGTCGCCTCTTCGCCCGGCTTGAGATCCACGATATTGGACCGCTGAGTGTAATCGATCAACCGAAGCGGAAAGTGCCACAACACGTCACGCAACGTCCTCAAACCCAATGCTTCAAACGCCTTTTTGGTTGCCGGATGCAAAAACGAAAGCGACGCCACGGGGCTTCCCAAATCCAGTTCGCGACGGACGCCCGGTCTAGAGCGACCGTTTTCCACCGCTTTCTTGGCAGGGCGCGCCGGCGCTTGGCGACGCCGGTCAACTGGCGCAGGACGCTGCTCAACGTCTCCGCCACTGAGCCTACGAATTGCCGCATCGCTCCAAACCTCACGCTCCCGCTGCGTCATCGAAGAGTAACGACGCCCATTCATCGGCGGCAAACTACGGACCTGACCACCGATGCGGTCCAAGTTCGGCCACATCACATCAAGACCACCGCCCAAAACCGAGCTGTTGTTAAACCCGTACTTGGCCTCAAGCTTCAAGACGTTCAGCAACGTCTTGGTTTGACGTTCAACAATCGGATCCGTCATCCCAGAGAGAACTCACCGCTTTCAAACACACTCATGCAACGAAAAATAACACGCAGCTTCCAATAGAGCGAGGCGAGACCTTTACAAATCCCCCGTCATTCCCACGAACGCGGGCGCTTCAACGGACGGAACGTCCATCCAGAAGGGGAGGGAGGGGCAAAATCCCCTCTCCCCGCCGTGGGAGAGGGTTAGGGTGAGGGGGAACGGGCCCAAGGAGCGGGGCGACTCAAACGGAAAACTTCGCAAAATATGTTGTGCAAAGGCCCCTCGGCGGGAGAGGGTTAGAGCCTGCCCCGGACTCCGATCCGGGGGTGAGGGCCCACCCCCTAAACGCGATGCGCCTTCAAGTACTCCTTGTCCAACTCGATCCCAATACCCGGACGGTCTGGATCCAGATGTATCTTGTCGCCACGAATATCGAGCGGCACGTCCATCAACACGTCATACGCGTGCAGGTCGGCCCGAGATGTCTCGACGCGATAGCAGTTCGGCACCGTGATCATCACTTGCGCACCTGAAATCACGTTGATCGGGCCGCTAGCATCGTGCGGCGACACCGGTATGTAGTACGTCTCCGCCTGAGTGCAGATCTTCTTCAACTCCGATATCCCGCCCGTCCAGGTAATATCCGGCATGATGAAGTCGGCCAATCCCTGCTCCAGAATCGGCACGAACTCCCACCGCGTGTGAATCCGCTCGCCCACGCAGATCGGTACATTCGTCGCATCCCGAACCTGCTTCAATGCAGTGTTCGACTCCACACCCACCGGCTCCTCGAACCAGAAGATGTCGTACGGCTCTAACGCCTTCGCCAATCGGATCGCCGTCGGAACATCGAACCGAGCGTGGTTGTCGATCAATATCTCGATATCCGGCCCCACCGCATCACGCATTAACGCGATCCGCTCAACACCCTGATTCTCAGCCACATCGCTCAGCCGACCAGACATGTATCCGTCGATCTCGTCCGGATGATGAGGATGCCAAGGGTCGGTCTTTATCGATGTTTGACCCGTCGCCACAATCGCCTTGCAGTGCTGGGCCAACTCGTCCGACGTCACACCATCCTGCGGATGGCAATACACGTCAACCGCGTCACGAACCGGGCCGCCGAGCAACTCGTACACGGGCACACCCAACACCTTGCCGCGGATATCCCACAGCGCGATATCTATGCCCGAAATCACGCTCGTCGTCGCGCCCCGGGAACCCATGTAGGTGAAATGTCGGAACACCTTGTTCCAGATCTTCTCGATGTTCTTGGGATCGTCGCCCTCCAACAGAACCGACACGTGCGAAATCAGCGACGCCACGCTACGATTCGCTTGGTCTCGCGTGCACGTCACCTCGCCCCAACCCGTGACACCCTCGTCCGTGTTCACCTCCACGAACAGATACTCCCGGTTTCGCATCACACCGCCGCTGTCGTTGGCTGTCGGCAGAAACGGCGACGGAGCCGAGATCAAGTAGGGCGTTATCTTCGTTATCTTCATTGCTCGATATCCCTCAATATCGCGTCCAGAATCTGCGACATGTTGTCGAAGTCTCTGGCTCCTTGGAACTTCAATCGCACCTCCTCACCGTCCTTATCGACATAGGCGAGGAAGATAGTCGGCGTTGATTGTACGCCCAGCGCCGACCCCCTAGCGAAATCGATCTGCCAAGTCGTGTTGTGCCTGCCCGACGCAAGACACTCGTTCATCTCGAAGGTATCGACCCCCAACTCCGACGCCAACGTCACCAGCACATCAGCCGAAATCTCCTGCTGGTTCTCGTAAACCGAATCGATGAACCGCCAATAGTGCTCAGCACCCTGTTCGCCCGCACACTCCGCATACTCCGCAGCCATCGCCGACTCCTGAGCCAATATCGGAAAGTGGAAATAGATCGACCTCACAAGACCATCCGCCATATACGTATCCCGAATCTGGGCAACCGTCCCGCGGTGCCAACTCCCGCAATGCGGTCAAAGGAAGTCCGAAAAGTCGAACATCGTAATCGGTGCATCCGGATCACCCAAAGAGTTGTACCCCCGATTGGGAATATTCACCCTAGGCTTCTCAACAACCGGCTCCGAAGTAGCCTCCATCGTCGCAGTAGGCTCCGGAGTAGCAGTTGGCATCACCGTAGCCGTCGCCACCACCACATCCTCCGTAGCCGGAGGCACCGCCAACTCCGCCGTCAACCCATCACCACCCGCATCCTCACCCTCCGAACCGCCACAAGCGCCAATAACAACGAGACCACCCACAGTGAGCAGAAAAAACAGGGTTACCGATCGGAACGACATTCGTTGGATTCTACTTCCCAAAACTCACAGCCCATTGACCTACAGCCACATTTCACCTATCATTGATGACTAATAAATCGTCTTTAAATGCGTTATGGAAGTCCGATTTCGTAGAAGCTATCTGCGCCGCTGTGCCCAAAGTGTCGCCGTCGCTACCCGCCGATGGGGCCCGGTCGTCGGTAACCTGTACATCAGGCGTATCGAAGTGATCAATCGAACGAAAACTTTGGGGACTATAACCCTGTGCGCGCGAATCAACTGAGTCCCGCCGAGCGGGTCGAGCGTCAATCGACGTGGTGTTGTGGCTAGGACTGTGCGGGAAGATGTTTGTCGAGGTCTTCAGCGATTTCCTTGATGCCTTCCCAGCCGAGCGGAAGAGGCTACCACGACAGCTCGAGAAGCAATCGAGCGATGACGGACGGCGCGCCTTACAATCGCCGTCCGGAGGGCCGACGGTCTGGCGACATCGGCGACGCTGGGATCTTATTGACTGACACACCAACAATCTTTCGCTCGCGCCCACCCAAACCGACGCGGCGATGATTCGAAAAATCTAAGACGTACGGGCGACCCTTTGGTCGCCCCCATGCATGGGATGCCCCAACACCAAACCATGATCGAAACCTGAAAAATCATCAAGACCGCCCGATCGAAGAAGCATGCCCGATCACCAATAGTGCCCCCTCTTCCGTTCGACGGGGAGGGCGAGGGATTAAACGCGCCATTTGAATCCCCAGACTTTACCCTTTACTCATTCAACCTACACCCGATCCATCCGTCTGCCATGCCCAATCAACAACTCGCATACTCCTCCGCTACCGACCTCATCAACCTAGTCAGATCCAAACAGGTCTCACCTGTCGAATTGACCAGACTCTTCCTCGACCGCATCGAGCGCATCGACCCACAACTAAACTCCTTCCTCCTCGTCACGGACCACATCGCTTTGGACCAGGCAAAAACCGCCGAACAGACAATCATGAACGGCGATGATCTCGGACCGCTCCACGGCCTTCCCATCCCCATCAAAGACAACCAGATGACCGGTGGCATCCGCACCACCAGCGGGTCCATCATCTTCAAAGACCACGTCCCACTCAACAACGCCGCCTTCCTCGACCGCATCCTCGAAGCCGGAGGCATCATCCTCGGCAAAACAAACTGCTCCGAACACGGTTTCGTCGGCACATGCGAAAACTCCCTCGGAATAACCGGCAAAAACCCATGGGACACCACCCGCACACCCGGCGGATCAAGCGGTGGCGCTGCGGCGGCCGTCGCAGCATTCCTCGCTCCCATCGCCACCGGAGGCGACGGCGGAGGTTCCCTGCGCATCCCCTCAAACTTCTGCGGTACATACACCATCAAACCAACCCTCGGACGTGTCTCCGGATACTCCGGCGTCCCCGGACCGCCAGCGCCCAACTTCTTCGGTCAACCAGGACCCATCGCACGAACCGTCAAAGACGCCGCACTCCTCCTCCAAACAATGGCCGGATTCGACCGACGTGACCCCATCACCATCCGCTCCGCACCACCCGACTTCATCGCCGCAACCGAGCGACCGATCGACGGCCTCCGCATCGCCTGGAGCCCAGATTTCGGCTTTGCTGAGGTCGATGACGACGTCGCTCGCATAACCCATCACGCGGCACTGGCATTCCAAGACCTCGGATGCTCCGTCGAAGAGGTCGACATCACCCTCCTCGAGCCATACGACTCCTTCGGACCAATACAAGCCGCCACCGCATACAACAACCTCGCCAAATACCTCGACGAATTCGGCGACCAGATGACCGCATACGGGCAGTTCTGGATGGAAAGAGGCTCCAAGGTCACAACAGCCGACTACGCCGCCGCTCTGGGCCGTATAGACGAATTAAAAGCCATCTTCGACGACACATTCACCACTTACGATCTCGTCCTCGCACCCGTCGCCCGCTTCCCCGCCTTTGTCAACGAACCCTTCCCCGGCAGCGTCACCGGAACCTCCTCTTACCCTGAGCAGTT
The DNA here is from genome assembly GCA_965220355.1 of Dehalococcoidia bacterium. Taxonomy (GTDB): domain Bacteria; phylum Chloroflexota; class Dehalococcoidia; order Lucifugimonadales; family Lucifugimonadaceae; genus Bin127. The sequence continues at coordinate 2,735,420 of OZ244820.1, read as the reverse complement.
CTGGAACGGCGCATTCACAATGCACTCCAACGCCACCGGTTGCCCAGCCGCCTCAATCCCAGCCGGTTTCACCCCTGACGGATTGCCGGTCGGCCTGCAAATCATCGGCCGAAAATACGACGAAGAAACCGTCCTAGCCGCTTCCGCAGCCTTCGAAAAAGCCCGTCCGTGGATACACCACCGGCCACCTATGGCGTAACGCCGAGTTCCACACACGCCTCGCCCAATTTCACGCCCAAAAACCGCAATCTTGATAAGATGTACTCCGAGCGGACGCTTGGGTGCGCTGCTCGTAAGAAATGCTGTCGCGAAGTCTCTAAATGCGCATCGCTCAAGTATCGCCATACGACCTTTCCTACCACGGCGGCGTCGTGGCCCACATGACCAGCCTCAGCAGGGAATTAACGCGGCGCGGGCATGAAGTCGTTCTATTCGCCCCCTGTGCCAAGCCGCAGACCGCGCCAGATGTGAGCGGCCTCGAGGTCGTACCGCTTGGTGGAAGCGTACCCTTCAACGCAAGCGGCTCCGTGTCACGCATATCGATGAGCTTTGGCGCCGCCCGGCAGATGCGCCGCATACTGACATCCGACCAATTCGACATCGTCCACATTCACGAACCGCTCATGCCGTTCCTAGGCACCGCCGCCAGTTGGTTCTCACCGTGGCCCACCGTAGGCACCTTCCACGCGTACAGCGAGAATATCCATCCCGGATACCTCAGCTTCAAACCACTATTCACGTTGGTCGCCGACAAACTCGACGGCCGCATCGCCGTCTCGAACGCGGCGAAAGCCTACGCCGACCGATACTTCCCGGATAGATACACCATCATCCCCAACGGTATCGACGTGCCGCGGTTCGAACAACCTCGCCCCAAACCCAGCGAATTTAGAGACGATGCCATAAATATAGTCTTCGTCGGTCGCGTCGGCGAGAAACGTAAGGGGCTCCGGTTCCTTCTCGGCGCTTACAGCACGCTGAGATGGAGGTACCCGAACCTACGCCTGATCGTCGTGGGTGCCGGTGTCCCCGACCGCGAATCCTGGCGCATGATGGGCGAACGCGGCATCGACGATGTCATCTTCGCCGGACCCGTTACCGACGACGAACTACCTGCTTACTACCAGCACGCCGACGTATTCTGCGCACCCAACACGGGTCATGAAAGCTTCGGCCTCGTCCTCGTTGAAGCCATGGCCTCTGGCGCACCTATCGTCGCGAGCCGCATTCTCGGATTCGAAGGCGTCGCGGATCACGAGAAGGACGCATTACTCGTCGACGTCGGCGATGAATACGCCATTGCCAACTCAATACAACGTCTCATCGAAGACCCAAACTTCCGAAACACCCTAGTTCGCAACGGCCACCAAAAGGTGCAACGCTTTGGGTGGGCTAAAGTCGCCGACGACGTCATCGATTACTATCACCAGGTCATGGCGAGAGCGCCGTTCCCCGCTTTGCCTCACCAACGGCGAACCAGTAGTGGCTGATTCGGAGACCGGACTCCAAAGGCTCCGCAAATCGGCCCGCGCTGCAATCGCACGTTGGATTGAAGAACCTATCTCCGCTGCCCTCGTCGCGGTCGGCTTCAACGCCAACGCCGTCACCCTCGCCGGTTTTCTCCTGGCCGTCGTCGCGGCTGCATTTGCCGCATACGGAGAGTTCCTAATCGCCGGCCTAATTAGCATCCCCGCGGCGCTATTCGACATGATCGACGGCGCCATCGCGCGTCGCACCGGCAAGGTTTCAGACAAAGGCGCGCTACTCGATTCAACATTCGACCGGTTATCCGAAGCCGCCCTGTTGCTCGGACTGCTCATCTACTACTCGTCAGCAGACAGCTTCCGCCGCGAAGCCATAATCCTCGCATTCGTCGCATTTGTCGGCTCCATCATGGTTAGCTACATAAGGGCCCGCGCCGAAGGTCTTGGATACAAAGGCACCTCGGGCTTCCTTACACGCCCCGAGAGGGTCGTCATCATGACGGTGGCGCTCATCATCGGTCAGCCCGTCTGGGGTCTTTGGATACTCGCCGTAGGAACCCCACTTAGCGCGTTCTACCGTTTCTGGTCCGAGTGGCGCAACGCAGATTGACATTTACACGACTATGCGTCCACGCCCCGCCTCGTTTGCGTAGTGCTTAAAAGGTGACGACATCTGCCGAGTGCGTTTTACGATTCAATTGAATGCTCAGCCACGACCCAATCAACACAATATGCCTCGAACCTCGAAATCGATGTTGACGATCAAATACTCGCTGATAGCGGCTCTTTTGGCTTTGCTCGCCACATCAGCGGTCTTGATCACCGATAAGACAGCGACCGCTCAGTCCGAACCTGTTCGTTTCATCGACGGTGGCTTAGAGAGCAACTTCCCCGAAGATATCCGCTTCTACGCCAGTTTCGAGTCCGACATCGAGTTAACGGACGTCCGGGTCAGATTCTCCACCGGACCCATCACTACGGGCCAATACGACTACCTCGACTTGACGGAACGCTCCGAATCACTCATTGACGGCGAACTCATCTGGCGCGTCAACACCTCACCGAGATACATACCGCCCGGTACCACCGTCGACTTCGTCTTTGAAGCGATCGACGCCGACGGCAACGAGTACGCGTCGGACCATTACAGCCAGATAATCCTCGACGCCCGATACGAATGGGACGTCGTGACCCGCGGCCCGATCCATGTCTACTACCACGGGCCTGTGCAAGTACGAGCCGAGCGCCTCGCCGAAGCGGCCAAGGAAGCGATGGAATTGATGGGGCCAATCACCGGAAGTGAAATCGAAACCCCAATCGTCGTCACCCTCTACAACAACAACGCCGAGATGATCGGAGCGGTCAGCGCCCGCAGTGCCACCATAAGTCGAGAACTCATCACTGAAGGACAGGCATTCTTCGACCACAGCGTCGTGCTCGTCCTCTCCGGAAACCGCGACATCGGAACTCTTACCCACGAACTCACTCACATACTCGTCGGGCGAGCAGCAGGGGGCAGCAACGCGCTGGTGCCGCTGTGGCTCAACGAAGGGCTCGCAGAATACGGCAACCTCGACAAAGGCCTTTCATACGTCTACTACCTAGATTGGGCGGTCGACACTAACCGCCTCATACCGTTCTCGCGCCTCCAGACGTTCCCCGGCGAACCGAACATGGTCATCGTCTCATACGGTCAGAGCCGGAACTTCGTCGAATACCTGATCGAGACATACGGCGCCGAAAAGATCGCCGAGACAATCGCATCAATCGCCGAAGGTCGCAGTGGAGACATCGCTATTCGCAACGTCTACGGCATGACCGTTCAACAACTCGACAACGAGTGGCGAGCGTCAATCGGCGCCGATGCATTCGTTCCACCAACTCCGACACCGACGCCAGAAGCGGAAGCGACCCAGACCAGCGAATACAAACTCCTCACCCTCACGCCCGTCAAAGGCGGCATCGCGGTGGGCGGCACTGGCGCCAGCCCGACACCAGATCCGACCAACACTCCAGTTCCGGTCCCAACAGAGGTTCCAACCGAAGAACCTGAAGTAATGGTCAAGGAGGCTGCGACCGAAACGCCTCAGCAAGAACCAGCACGAGAACAGGAATCACCGGCGGAAGAATCCGGAAGTTCCGGACTTTGCAACTCCAATGGTGACGGCCCATTAGAGGCATCCGGACTGTTGATCACCGCCTTGCTTGCGAGCCTATTCCTAGCGCGTCGTATCCGCAGGTAACGGTTCGCTGGGCGAAGCGTAACCGATCACCAACCCAACGCTGAACCGTCCTTGCGCGGCTCTGTGCCGGCGCATAACACACCTGTCTCGGCGTCGCGAGAGACGACCTGCCCACCACCAAATCCGGTGCGGTCGTAGCTTCGCTGGACGACGATATTGTGCCCCCGTCCTCGCAACTCCGACACGACTGACTCGTCGAGGTCTTCCTCGACACGCACACTCTTATCGCCCAGCACATCGATACTGAAGCGCAAGGCATCTAACGCCTTCTGGGAATCCATTCCGAAATCGACCATGTTGGACATGACTTGCAGATGCCCTTGCGGTTGCTGGAACCCTCCCATTACACCGAAAGACAACCACATCTCATCGTCTCGGGTCGCCATCGCCGGAATAATCGTCTGGTAAGGCCGTTTGCGACCAGTTAGGTAGTTAGGGTGGTCTGGATCGAACGAAAACAGTGATCCCCGGTTCTGAAGCGCAATACCTGTGCCTGGAACCACCAATCCGGAACCAAAACCCGCAAACAGGCTATTGATCAACGAACAAGCGTTGCCGTCGCCATCTACAGCCGTGCAATAGATCGTGTCTCCGCCACCCATCGGATCGCCGTAGGAAACGTTCGGATGGGCGCGCATCGAATCGATACTCGATCGACGGCGATCACCGTATTCCTTGGATAGCAACGGGCCGATTGGTACCTCAGCCACCCGCGGATCAGCAACGTATTGCAACGCGTCTGCGTAACCCAATCGCATCGATTCGATCAAGTGGTGATAGGCATCGGTCGATTGACAGCCCATGTCGGAGATATCAAAACCTTCAGCATTGTTCAGAGCCATCAAAGCCGCGATGCCCTGCCCGTTCGGTGGACACTCCCAGACTTCCACGCCTCGATAGTTGACATGTATCGCTTCATCCCAATCGGAATGGTGCGATGCGATATCATCCTCGGTCAACCAACCGCCTTCTTGCTGAACGTACGCGGCGATTTTTTTGCCGATGTCGCCTTTGTAGTAAGCCTCGCTGCCACCTTCGGCAATCACCTGTAGTGATCCACCCAGTTCTGGCAACGCAACGACCTCGCCGCATTTCGGAGCCCGTCCATTGACCGGCAACATCTCTTCGCCCGATGGTCGGTGTCGAAGCTTCGTCTCGCTCCCTTGCCAACCGCGGGCTATCACCTCTGAAACAGGGTATCCATTCAGTGCGTATTCGATCGCGGGCCTGAGCACCTCAGCCAGCGTCATCCGGCCGTAGTTTTCAATCGCCGTCTCCCAACCGTGCACCGTGCCAGGAACACTAACTGCAAAAGCACAGCCATCCAACTCGTTCGGTATCGAGTCGTACCCAGCTTTGCGCACATCATCGGGGTTCGCCGCTGCTCCAGATCTTCCACTGCCGTTGAGAGCCACCACCCGCCGTTCGTTCTTGTTCCAGATCAGCGCGAACATGTCGCCACCGATACCTGTGGAACCGGGTTCAACAACGTTGAGTGCCGCCGCCATCGCCACCGCGGCATCAACCGCGTTACCTCCGTCAAGCAACATCCTCAAACCAGCTTGCGCCGCCAACGGTTGACTAGTAGCAACCGCCCCGTTGCGCGCCATTACCGCGGATCGACGAGATTGGAAATAGGACGACGAGTAAGGATCGATCTTTGACACGGGATTCACCTGCTGCTGATTTGCCGGGTTGGATACGCGTTACATGTTAGCAAGCAATTGAACACGCGCATGCTCACCGCGGGGAGTGAACCCGCTACCGAGTCGATCAGGATTTGTCCCGGTTGAAATGCGATTCAGCGAACCGCATCCAAATCACCGGGATTCTCGCCTCGTCGGTTGGCAAGAGTGCGAGGCATGAGGTCGTGCTTAGTGTCGTGACCTAGGTGGAATCTCTTGAGTTCGTCGATCATCTCGCCGAAGAACGAGATTCCCGTGCCATCTGTCGTACTCGCGATGTGCGGCGTCAGGAACACGTTCCACATCTCTCGAACCGGCGAATCGGTAGGCACCGGTTCTGGATCGAACACATCGAGGCACGCGTAGATGTCGTTCTTACGTAATCGTTCGATCAACGCATCCGACTGAACCACCTGCCCACGCGAGACGTTGACGAAGACCGCTCCGGGGCGAATCCACGAAAGTTCTTTGGCGCCCAGCATGCCTTCCGTCGCGGGCGTGTGGGGTACTAGGCAAACAACGACATCCGGCATACTCATCACGTTGTCGAGCGATGTCATGGTGAAGTTGAGCGCAGCAGCCAGTTCCCTCGGCAGGTATGGGTCGTGAAGCAGAATCTCCACCCGAAAAGGCACCAATAGTTCGATGAGACGTCGAGCGATGTTGCCGCCTCCGATCAATCCGACGGTTCGGCCCGTCAAGTCGCCCATCATCTGGAAATCGGGTTCGGTTGCTCGTTGGTATCCGGTACCCCACTCTTGGTCGGTGATCAACCGGCGGTAGTGCGCGCCGACTTTCTTCAATCCCATCATCATCATCGCCAGCGCCCATTCAGATACCGGCAAGCTCGAAGCGTGTGTTGTATCCACAGCCTTGACGCCACGATCGATGCACGCACCGACGTCTACGCGCTGCGCGAACCGGTCACCCTCCAATTCGCCTATCAAGCGAAGATTAGGCACCGCTTCGAGGATCTCAGGGGTGACGCGTGGCGAGCCATGACAAACGATCATCGAGTCCACACCCGAAGCGAAGTCGATGAAATCCGCTACGACCTTCTCAGACGATTCAGGTGGTGAGTACCAATCGGAACTCTCATTAAATTCCCGCCATTCAAAGGTCGCGAATTCCCTTAACCGGTCGACTTCGTGGTCCTTGATGCCTCGTTCCATGTATTGTGCGGTGCACGCCAAACCGACCTTCAATTTGTCACCCATGAGACGGACCTCCGATCAGCGCGCGCGAGGGTTGAGGATGTCATTCAACGCGTCGCCGAGTATGTTCCAGCAGAATATCATCAGCCAAACTACTACGATCGGCGACAAAAGCTGCTCCGGATGGTTGCGCAACGTCTCAACCGCTGCGCTCCCGGTACGCGCCGTGACGTCACCAATCATCACTCCTAGACTCGGGCGAGGCGGCTGTACCCCGATCCCGAAGAAACTGGCTACGACTTCGCCGAGTGCAACCGCTCCCATGCCGAAACTGACGCTAACTATGAGCGGAGTGATGACGTTTGGCAGTACGTGGCGCAACAGGATCGTCGGCGTCCCAACACCCATCGACCGCGCCGCGTCGACATACGGCGCATCTCGTATCGCCAACGTCTGACCGCGAATTAGTCGCATAGCCCCGAACCAAGACAGCGGCAAAAATGCTAAACCCAACACTATGTAATCAACAGCACCAGACGAATTGACCCCGGATATGAAGGTGTTGTCTTCGATCCAGTAACCGAACGCTTTGATTCTGGGCCGGACAGTCGCAGCAATGATCAGGACCAACAGGAAATCAGGAACAACGGCGACTACCTCACCGATCCTCATGGTGACAATGTCGGCGATGCCGCGCAGATAGCCTGCTGCCATACCCAAAGCTAAACCAAGGAAAACGCTAGCCGTCAATATCGTAATCACAGTCAGTATGATGGTCGTCTGAATCCCCCAGACGACGCGAGTGAAGATGTCCCGGCCCAACCGGTCAGTACCCAACCAGTTTTCCGCGTCTGGTCCCGCTTGCGTCTTGGCAAGATTCGTCTCAGAGTAATCGTGTGTTGCGACCACTGGAGCCAAGATGCCGAGCGTGTAAAGGAATATGAGCACGCAAATTACGAAAACGGCCAGCTTGCGCTTCCGCAACTCGGTCCAAGCGTGTCGAAAGAACGTGTCAGGCGCCTCTACTTCGAGCAACTCTGACCGCTCTACTTGATCAGTCGCAGTGGATCCCGACTGATTCATTTCACGCTCTTAGCCTTATCCTCGGATCGATTACCGAGTACATGATGTCTGCAACCAAGTTCGCAATTGCGAGCATTGTCGCCCCGAGCAACGTCAATGCCATCAATACCGGATAGTCGCGTTGGAAAACCGCCTCCAAGGCCAACCGTGATACTCCAGGGATGCCATAGATCAACTCGACGATCAACGAACCCCCGAATAAACCTGCAAGGGAAAATCCCAGTATCGTTACTATCGGTAACAGCGCGTTCCGGGCGATGTGCGTACGGTTAACCGTCATGTGTCCCATGCCCTTGCCATGAGCCGTCCGCACATATTCCTGACCCAACACGTCCAGCGTAGATGCCCTCATGTACCGCAAAAAGACGAACGCGCCGGGCAAACCAATAGTGAACGCCGGCAATATCGCACGAGTCGAGAAAATACCTGACCACCCAGAAACCGGGATCCAATCCAACCACAACGCGAATACCAGGATCAAGAACGGTGCAGTGAAGAAAACCGGCAACGCGTAAACGAGCAACATGATTGTCGTCAACGTCGGGTCTTTCCACGTCCCTTGCCGCATCGCAGCCCAGAATCCGAGTGGCAACCCAATAACAAGAGTAACCACATAAGAGACGAGGTTGAGCTCTAACGACACTCGGAGCTTCGGTCCCAGCAATTCGATTATGTCGCGACCGCGATACCGGTAGCTTTCGCCGAAATCGCCTTTCAACGCGCCTGCAATGTAGCGCGTGTACTGCACGAGAAACGGATCATTAAGGCCGAGTCGTTCGCGGATGCGCGCAATGGCTTCGGGGTCAGCCCTCTGACCCGCCATCAATTCGGCGGGGTCGCCTGGTGCCACGGAACCGAGAGCGAAAATAAACAACCCCGCGACAAACAGCAACACAGGCGTCCAGAGCAACCGTCGTGACATGTAGATCAGCATCGCGCTTCAAATCCTAGCACCGGGCTGGACAACTCCCGACGGTTGCTCCGTTTTGAAGAGTCGATCCTAGAAATCGATTTCTTGCTCGAGCCAGACATCCTTAAAGAAATATCCGCCCAGTGGCGAAATCCTAAACCCGTTCACGTGCGGTTTCACCAGGATCCTGCCATTGCTTCCCCACCACATCGGTACCCACGCCGCTTCATCGACGATTATCTGCTCGGCTTCCTGATACAACTGAATGCGACGGGCGGGGTCCGGCTCCGTCGTCGCCTCATCCAGGAGAGCGTCGACTTCAGCGTTCCCGTACCGAGTTTGGTTGATGGTACTGTCGCTTCGGAACAACACATCGACAAACGTGTGAGGATCCGGATAGTCGGGGCTCCACGCCAACGTGAAGACTTGGAGCCTGTAGTTGTCGATCTCCTGCAAGAATGTAGCCCATTCGACCTCTTGGAACTCGATCTCAACTCCGAGGTTCCGCGCCCACATATCAGCAACTGCCTGTAGCCACGTTGGCGGCGAACCGCCCGTACCAGCGGCGGTTAATACGATTCGCGGCCGCGTTTCTGGATCCGCATATTTCGACATGTTCAACTCTTCAACCGCTTTATCCACGTCGAATCCAAGCGGTTCAAGATCGGGATTGAAGCCTATAAAGCCCGGTGGTATGGGTCCGTGAGCCGGACGTACTCGACCTTGCAAAACCGCTTCCGCGATCAACTCTTTATCGACCGCGTAATTCATTGCCCTTCGAAAGTGCACATCGTCAAACGGCGGTTGCTCCACATTGAATCCAACATAGGAAGTGACGAAATCAGGCGGAACTTCCACCACCTCTTTAGAGATCGGTTCGGCTGGGTCGGTCACCCGCTCGAACGCAGATTGCGGGATACCAGTTATATCGATCTCGTCGTTCTCGTACATCGCCATAGCGGAACCACCCGCCAAATTTAACTGGACCTCGTCCAAGAACGCACGCCTGTCCCAGTACTTTTCGTTGCGCGCTATTACCATGCTCACACCGATTTCATACGAATCCAGAACGAACGGGCCGGTACCGACAGGATCGTCTGTCCAAGTCTCGCCACCGGATTCGACGTTGTCTCGATTGACGACGAATGTGACCGGATAGGTGAGCTTGGCGATGAAGTACGGCTTCGGAGCGTCGATACGAACTTCCAGCGTGTGATCATCGATCACGGTGATCCCGTCGGCCGATGTCGCTTCGCCTTCGACGATCTCGTTGATCCCGACGATATCGCCTAAAAACTCCTTCACAATCGGCGAGCCCGTTTCTGGCAGCGCCGCCCGCTCCCAAGACCACTTGAAGTCGAACGCTGTAACTGGGCTGCCGTCGCTGAACTCCAAGCTTTCCCGCAATACAAACCGGTAGACCGTACCGTCCGAGCTGACGGTGAAGCTCTCTGCGAGGTCGAGTACTATCGGCTCGTTAGGGGCGTCAGTCAAATGCATCAACCCGCTAAAGAGTTCCACGACGATTTCGTAGGCCGTATTGTCCGTGGTGAGCGCTGGATCTAGGGTGGTGGGATCGCGACCTAGAAGCCGGAATACCCCTCCACTCCGTCGGTCTAATCGCGCTTTTTCGGCTTGCTTCTTCGCAGCTTCTTCGGCTTGCATAGCCGCAGTTGTAGCCTCTTCAGCCTCGGCCGTTTCTAGAGCCTTTGCCTCAGCTGTTGCTTCGGCTATTGCGGTCGCGGTAGGAGCAACGCTGACCGGCGGTTCCGTCGGCGACGGCGTCGCAGTCGGTTCAGGTATCGGCGTAGCAGTCGGCGGTATCGATGTTGGCGTCGCGGTCGGCTCTTCCGGACTTGAACAAGCCACGCTGAAAATCACCGCGAGGAATATTCCGGCAATCAGTAGGTTTCGGACCATTTTCATTTCACTTCGCCTTCGGCTATTTGATTCGCGAGTTCCGGCATAGATACACAGTATCAAAACCATGCGCAATTGACACGATATGCAACGCGCATCGCCTATTCGGATTAGGCGATTCTGAGAAACGCCCTATCCGATTACCGCTACGCGGGTAATTCGACGCGATTTAACCGTCGATCCAGATGTATTGATAAATGGGCACAGACAACGGCGGGAATATCAATCCCCCGACTCGCTGTTTGACGAGAACTTTGCCCTCAACTCCCCACCACAACGGCAGCCACGCCGCGTCTTCGATGATCAATTCCTCTGCTTCTTGATAGAGCTTAATCCGACGAACCGGATCCGCCTCGACATTGGCTTCCTCAAGTAGCGAGTCGACTTTTGGATTTGAGTAGTTCGTGTTGTTAATCGAGCTACCAGTCCTGAAGAGCACGTCAACGAATGTATGAGGGTCGGGATAGTCTGCCTGCCAGGCCAGTGAAAACGCTTGCAACCGATTGCGGTGGAGGTCCTGCAAGAACGTCGCCCACTCAACCTGTTGGATCTCCACATCTACTCCCAGATTTCTGCGCCACATGTCCGCAATCACTTCCGTCGTCAAACTTGGCGAACCACCGGTGCCTGGCAACGTTATTACGATACGCGGTCGCGTTTCGGCATCGGCGTATTTCGACATCGCCAACTCTTCCTTGGCTCGCTCCTCATCGAATTGCAACCCCTCTAAATCCGGGTTGTAACCCACGAAACCAGGAGGTATCACGCCAGTCGCAGGACGAACGAGGTCCGCGAACACAGCTTCCGCCACCAATTGCTTGTCCACGGCGAAGTTCAACGCTCGGCGAAAGTGCACATCGTCGAATGGCGCTCGTTCAACGTTGAAACCGACATAGCTGGTTCTGAACGACGGTGGAACATCGACTACATCCTGCGAAATCTCTTCAGTGGGATCTGTAACGCGCTCCAAATCCGCGAGCCCGATCCCAGTGATGTCAATCTCATCGTTCTCATACATCGCCATTGCAGAACCACCCGCTAGCAGCAACTGCACCTCGTCCAAGTAAGCGGGGTCGCCCCAATAGTGTTGATTCTTGGATAGGATCATCCGCTCACCGATGCTGTAGCTTTTCAGAACGAACGGACCGGTACCGACCGGCTCATCCGTCCAGTTTTCGCCACCTGATGTCACGTTTTCAGCTTTCACCACGAACGCGATTGGATATGTGAGCTTTGCGATGAAGTACGGTTTCGGCGCATCGATAGTCACTTGCAGCGTGTGATCGTCGATAACCTCGATACCATCTGCGCTCGTAGCTTCGCCATCAATGATCGCTTGCACGCCAACAATGTCACCCAAGAACTCGTCAACGATCGGAGATTCTGTCTCTGGCTCTGCAGCACGCTCCCACGACCATTTGAAATCGGCGGCCGTCACTGGTGAACCGTCATTGAACTTGAGATCATCCCTGAGAATGAATTTGTACGTTTTGCCGCCATTGCTCACGGTGTAGCTTTCAGCCAAATCCATCGCGATCGGGTTATCAGACTCGCCCGTCAACTTGACCAGGCCGCTGAAGATCTCTATCACGATGTCATAGGACGTCCCGTCCGTAACCAATGCAGGATCCATGGTTGGTGGGTCCGCCCACAACCGGCGGAAAACGCCGCCGTCACGTTGATCATCGCCAGCGCTCTCGGGAGTTTCCAGCAACTCGGGCGCGATTTTAGTTTGAGAACTGCTCGGCGTAGGACGCTCCGACCTCGCCGGCGGGGGCGTAGACACCACGGTCGGGACTTCAGTCGCCGTCGGTTCGGGTATCGGTGTCAACGTCGGTTCCTCTTCGCTCGCACACGCCAAGATAAACAGCGAGATCGTTGCGATTAGCGAGATGCCCAGGAAACGTGCTTTCTTCATCAGTTGTCTCCGCAATTTGTTAGTGCCTAAAATTACTTACGATTTGGATACGCTATACGGATTTCGTATGTACGATCCACCGCCAAAGTGGCGTCCAAATCTCTGCGGTCACCGAACTATCGATCCCAAGATAAATCGCCCGAAGTTCAGATACGTTGGTTACTTACCTATCGACGATCGGAGATAGGCTCTGAGGAATCCATCCAGATCACCTTCCAATACTCGGCGCGCATCCGAAACCTCATGTTCGGTACGATGATCTTTGACCATCTGGTAAGGATGCAAGACGTAGCTGCGGACCTGCCGACCAAATTCAGCCGACACGTGATCACCTTTCAGCTTTGCTCGCTCAGCCGCCCTACGCTGTTGCTCCAAGTCCGACAGTCGCGCGTGAAGTATCTTCATCGCCACTTGCCGATTCTGGGCCTGCGAACGCTCGTTCTGCACCGAGACTACTATTCCGGTCGGCTGATGCGTCAAACGCACCGCTGTGGAGTTCTTTTGGACACTCTGGCCCCCATGCCCGCTCGCCCTGAACGCCTCCATACGCACTTCAGACGGATCAATCTCCACATCATCCGCCTCGTCGGGTTCCGGATACACTTCCACGAGCGCAAAGCTCGTGTGCCGACGATGCCCAGAGTCGAACGGCGACAAACGCACTAAGCGGTGCACGCCGCGCTCGGACCTAAGGAAGCCGTAGGCGTGATCCCCGGAGACTCGAACGGCGGCCGATTTGATACCCGCTTCTTCACCCGGAGTGAAGTCAAGCACTTCAGACTCATGGCCTGATTGCTCGCTCCACCTCATGTACATCCGTAGCAGCATCTCAGACCAGTCTTGGGCGTCGACACCGCCTGCCCCTTGCTTCACCGACAATATCGCTGCGCGGTCGTCGTGTTCACCGTTGAGTTGTAATCTGAATTCGCGGTCCGACACGTCTGATTGCAAATCAACAGCTTCCAATGCAAGTTGAGCCAGCATCGACCGGTCCGACTCGATCTCCGCCAATTCAATCAGTTCAACTATCTCGTCGGATCGCCTCAGTAGCTCCTCCCAGGTGGCCACATCGCCTTTGAGGGTATTGAGTGACTGCATCAACGATTGGGCGCGCTTGTGGTCTGACCAAAACCCCGGATCTAACGTTTGCTTCTCTAATTCTGCGATCTGTGACTGTTTCGCGGGCAAGTCAAAGATGCCCCGCGATCTGCGCGATACGCGTTTGTAATTCCCTAGCGTCTGATTGCAGTTGCGGATGCATGACAGGAATCAAGTATATGAACTGGGCGCGGTGCGATTAAACAAAACACAAACGCCCCTTGGTTTCCCAAGGGGCGCATGCGTTGCTATCGCTGTGTGACGTTTGCGATCCGTCTATGGTGCGATGTCGTGGCCCTCGGTGTAGTAGACCCAGACGCCGGTGCCGATTGTGATGCCTTCGTCCTTCTTGAGAACGTCCCAAGTGTTGTTCACGTGGTCCCAAGAGTAGGCACGGGTGTAGTTGCCGAGGTAGTCGGCAGCCGTGATCGGGTCGTTGTTACTGTTGCGCAGCGTCTCGCCCGCGTCATCCTGAGTCTGGTCACCGTCGACGTCCACGACACCGACGAAGTTCCAACCCTCATCGGTCGGGATGTCTGACGGGTTCGGTTGTCCATCCGTCGCACGGTCACCCTTGCCAGCAAGCTTCACTGCCTGAGTGATGAAGCCGGTCGAGTGCACCCAGTAGCCGTAGCGAGCTTCGACGTCGTTCAGAGTGGCGTACTCATCGCTGGTCGTCCAGACGCCGTCTACTCGGGTAGCCATGCGCCATGGGCTCACAGGTTCGGTAACGTTCCACCCGACGACCTGGTCAACTGCCTCGTTGGTGAACACTGCGTGCAGTGCACGGTCGATCGGGTTCGCAGGGAACGAGATCGAGTTCCAACCGGCCAGCAGGCTGAGCACGAACGGAGCCCGTTCTTTGACCGTGAACGAGTAGGTGTGTTCACCCGTGTTGTTGGCAGCATCGTTGGCTTCAACGTAGACGGTGTACTTGCCGTAATCCAGCGGCTCCGGCCACCAGACAAACTCGTTGTCGTCAAGGACTTGTAGATCGGCTGTGTAGTCCACTTTATCGACCGTGAATTGCGTCACGTCGACAGTGGTCTTCTCATCGCCGAAGTCGAGCAACACGAACGGTCGAGGCTCAAAGACGTTCGCGTCCTCACTTGGGGTGAGCTCGCCTACTTCATCGTCCGCGTCGTCATTCCCTTCCCAAGCCGCCTCCAGGTCGGTATCGTAGTTGAACGACGCGGTGGCCGACGAGTAGTTTAAAACCGTATCAGTTTTATCGCCATCACCGGGAACTTCGTACGAACTGCGGTCGTGGCCCCATACGATCACCGACAACTTGCCATTTTCGAGTTTTTGATTGTCGCCAGTAAGGTTCGCCCACAGGTACTCCCATCTGTTGCCAGGTCGGGCCAAGGCCGAAGTGGTAGTGACTTCGAAGAAGGTTCGAGTGCTGTCCGCTTCTTCAGGATCTTCAGGTTTACACGTTGTTCGATCTTCTTCACCCGGTTCGGGAGTATCAGCGTGACCCGCGTTCGGAGCCGCGCTGGAGATGCTCTCCTTGGATCCCTTGCGGTTTGAGGCGAACTTCGCGACATCGTTTTCATCGTCAAGATCGCCCCAAGTCAAGTCGGAACAGACTACTGAGAACTGCGGTGCACCTCGGATGTTCTCATTCGACTCTATCGATATCGTCATCTGGCTTCTCGTCAGTTCGCTTGAGCCTTCGCCGTCGACATCTTCGTTGAGTCCGGAACCACCGCTGAGCGTGATCGTGAAGATCGGCAGGATACCGTCGTTCAATTCGATGCCTTCGAGTCGGCGATCGGTCGACTCGTTGCCGGCCAAGTCTAGTATCGACGCACCGGTAGCGAGGTCCACCTCAGGCGTCGAATCTGGCTCGAGCGTCTCTTCGAGCATCAGGTAGACGTTGTTGTCGTCAACATCGACATCCGTGATTGTGGCATTGTCGCCGCCGTCAAGTTTTACGACGAAAGTTCCGAGGCCGACGGATGATGCGTCAAGATCGCCGTCGAACACTACCTTCAAGCCTGAGTTCGATACCGCTTCGTCGCCGTCTTCATCCGTGAAGAAGCCGGTGGCCGACTCCTTCGGCTTGAAGTATGGGTCTACGTCGTCGAGACGGTACTGGTGGCGTGAGTACCAACCGAGCACGTTGTGGACAACGGACTTATCACGATCTTTCTTCTCCGTGCCGTAGTCGTGGATGAAGGTCGGGTCGCTGGCTTGGCTATCGGAGAAGCCGAAGTTGCCCGCGATATCCAGAACCACCGCCTGAATGTCGATCGTGTTGTTGTACCGATTGCCCTCTTCCTGATCGGGCGGGAAGTCAATCCGCACTACTGAGTCGAACAGGCCGGAGGCATCACCGTCTTCGTAATCCTCGGCGTCAGCAGTCTTGTAGAGTTTGGCGCCATCCGCGCCTTCCGCGTCATCGTCCAAGTAGACGTTTTCGCTCTTGATGATGCCGAACGTCTCGGCGCCAACTCTGTAACCGGCGTAGTGTCCGCGTAACGCGGCGATGCCATCACCTTCGCAACCAGCTACTTCTTCATCCGCATCGACACAAACATAGCCGCGATCACCACTCGTTACGTTTCGATCCTCATCAAGTACGGAATCATCGACGCGGAAATCCCAGACCGGAGTAGGGTCGCTGTTGTCGTCTTGGTTGTCGGCGTAGACCTTGAAGGAGTCTTCGCGCAGTCCGGCGCCGCCGCCATCGGTGAACGAACCCAGTAGGTCGGGCGAGTCGTCCTTGCTGCTCGTGTTGTGGGCCGGAGAATCGATCTGGATGGCCGGGGGATCCTTGTCGATGAGAATCTTGATGCTGCGCGTGTCGCTGTTCGAGTTCTTGTACGAGATGGTTACCGGGCCACTCTCGACGCCGAGAACTGCGGCGTCGGCAGCCGCGTCCGAGATTGCGCTTTTCACGTCCAAGCCCCAGTTGTCGCGCTGGTTGCCTGTTGCATCGGCATCGCTATCGCCATGCCCGTCCGCGTCCGTCAATTGCAGGAAGCCCTCGTAGACGCCGCTGAAATCGGACTTCTCTTTGAGCCAGAGGTTCTGGGTTGGGGCATCGCCGTCAGCGCTCGCGCGTAGCACCAGCGCATCCGGGTCCATGTTGGTAGCGCTGGGCACTTCGTCATCTACAAAACCTGGGGCCGCTTCACCTGCGGCCTCTAAGACACAACTGTCATCGGTATCATCCGAGGCGTAATCGCCTTGTTGGCAGCCGCCGACGATCACTTCTTGTTTGCTGGTCTGGTAATAGACGAATTGGATGTTCACTTGTTCACTGGCCGGAACCGATGCGGTTACACGCATCCACGGCGCGATGGAACCCCTGCTGCCGGAAGACAGGTCTTCGTCCAGCGATAGGTAGTTCTTCAAATCCTGAAATTCGTCGCTGGGATCAGTGCAATTGGCGTTGCTGCTCACGCATCCGAACCAGACGATCTTGCCGTCGCCCCTTGGCGCCATGGGATGCGATGTGCTCCCAGTCCCCGCCAAATTGAGTTGATAGATGCCGGATGAAGTAATAGTGGCTGACGTTGCGTCTTGCGTCACCGAGAATTGCGCGTCATTGGACGCCCCCTCAGATGTGCTAGTCGTTACAGTAACGCGTTGATCGTTCTCCAACTCCTTGTAGAGCTTTTCACCAAGCGCTCCATTGATTACGTCCTCCTCTTCATCGTCGGTATCCCCAGGGTCGGTCGGTATCGGGTCAGTAGTGCCGCCTACGCCGTACAGTATCCCGGTCCGCTTGTCTCGCCCTTTGTCCTCGATGCTGATCTTGATGAGGTCTGAGTTGGTCAAGATCGCGCGCGGCGCATCGCCCGAAGTCTTGGGGTCGATGGCATAGGTGGCATATACCGAAGTTCCGGTTTCCACTTCGGTGATGCTGTCGCGCCCGGCGACGTTATAACCCTCGGCATCTGTACCTTCCAAGTCGCCATCTCCGTCATTGCAGGCGCCGACCGCGAACACGTCGTCGTTGGTGGTGTAGCAGGTCCCGACGTTCAAAACGTCGATCGTCCCAGTAGCCGCTTCGACCATGCCGGGAGACCCGGCGCGCACCGCCACCACCGCAACGGCCAGGATCAGCACGGCCAGAGCCGTCAAGATTCTCGATGAAAGCTGCACAGCTGCAGTCCTCCTGTATCTATCTCTCTACCGGTTCGATACCCGACGAAAATACATCGGCAACTTCATCGCCGACGCTAAAGCCGTCTTGCCCGGATGTTTCCATAGCAACCAGAGACGCGCAACGAACCACGCCCGCAGGCACGCCCTGAAATCTATATGATACCGAATATATGCCACCGCGCGCGCCCTGTCAATCAATTTCTCGCAAACACTTCCAACACCCCAGCCCCGCGACCCTTCACTCCATCGTCCGAACTGCGACTTTTGCGGTTCGAATCACGGGCCGTGATTTGCCCGGCCGGCCGGGGGAGCGACGGCGCCGGGGTTGCCTCCGCTCGCGGGGAAACTGATCGTTGCAACCGCATGAACTCAGTTCAAAAGAGAATGGCGCCCCTGTGTGGCACAGGGGCGCCATTCTGGCGGAGGTTCTTTGGCGGCGCGGGGTTACGGCGCGACGCCGAAACCGTCGGCGTAGTAGACCCAGATACCGTCGCCGATCACCATTTCGTCGTCGCCTGACAGGATGTCGAAGCGGCTGCGTATCGCATCCCATTTGTAGGCACGGGCGTGCTTGCCGAGGTATCCGTCAGCCGTGACTTTGGCGGTGCCGGTTTTGAGCATGTCGCCGTGGTTGTCCTGTGTCTGATCGCCATCCTGGTCGATGACGCCGACGAAGTTCCAACCCGGATTGGTCGGTATCTCAACCAAGTCCGGCGGCACTACGTCAGAGGCTTCGCGGTTCAACTTGCCGACCAATGCTACCGACTGGGTTACAAAGCCCTGAGTGTGTACCCAGTAGCCGTAGCGCGCAGTTATCCTCTTCAGCGTCGCGAAGTCGGGGTGCGTCGACCACTCGCCTTCCATGCGGGTTGCGATGCTCCATGGCGCCTCCGGATTTTCGCCATTCCATGCCGCTACCATGTCAACTATCGACTCGGTGAATACCGATCCGATATCGGGATCGATGGGGTTGGCGGGCAGTGACACGGCGTTCCATCCGGCGATGAGCTTGACGTTGAACGTGGCACGCTCGGCGACCTTGAATTTGTATTCGACTGAACCACTCTTGTTGCCGGCGGCGTCGACGGCTTCAACGGCTACATCGTGCGAGCCGATGGCCAGGCTGTCCGGCCAGTACAGGAAGCGTTTCGAGCCTAGCGTCTGCACTTGCTCCGTCTGATCAGTGTCGTCGACCGTCAACTTGGTAACCGACACCGTCGACTTGTCGTCGTAGTTCAACAGGACGAACGGACGGACGTCGGTAACCGTATCACCATCGCCAGGGGTGGAATCCAGCTCCGGCTTGGTAATGTCGTAGTTGAACTCGGCTGTTGCGACTCCCCAACTGTAGGTGTCAGGTGTACGTTCTTGGTCAGCGGGATCACGGTCTTTGAGGCTGGCGTATGATCGGCGATCGCGTCCGTATGCGACTACCGTCAACTTACCGTCAGACAATGCCTTGTCGCCGCTGAAGTTCTGCCACTGATACTCCCACTCGAGACCCGGGCGCGAGAACGACTGAACCTGCTGCGGACGCACAAAACGCTTTTTGCCGTCATCGGTTGTGTATCCGCAATCATATTCTGCCGCGTATTTGTTCAGATCCTCGTCCGTAATAGGCGAGAAGTTCGCGCTACTCTTCGGAAGTCCACCACTTCGTTGGCCGACGAAGTCCGACAGCTCCATGTCATTGTCACTGTTCTTGAGGTCGTCGCTATCCCAAGCGATGTTCGAGCACACTACCGTGATTGACGGTGTGCTGTTGACCTCCTCATCTGAAGCGATCGATATCGTCATGGCCTTGTTGGTCAGTTTGTCTGAGGCTTCGTTGCCTTCGCCGGAACCGGAACCGCCGTTCAACGTGACAGTGAATTGCGGCGCGATGCCGTCGTTGACATCGAAGGCACTAATGTTGCCCCGCGTCAATCGGTTGCCGGCCGGGTCCGAGATCGACTTCCCAGCGGCGATGTGAACCGACGGCGTGGCATCCGATGCCAGCCCCTCGCTGAGCAAGAGATACACCTCTCGGCCCTCTACCGTAACGTCCGTCACCGTAGCCGACGGTGGCGATGTGTCTTGTGCATTCGCCGGGTCGAGCTTAACTTCGAACGTGTCGGTGTCGATGGTATCGCTGTCTACCGCCGAATCGAAGGCGATAAGGATGCCCGAACGGTTCACCACCGGCTTCTTGTCGTCATTGATGCCATAGAAGCCGGTTACAGACTGCTCTTTGTAGATCTCGGGCTCCTTCTCGTCAAGGAAGAAGATGTGCCGTGCGTACCAACCGAGAACGTTGTATCGACCACTCTTACGGTCTTTCGCTTCTTTGCCGTAGTCGTCGATGAAGCGTGGCCCGGCATCGTCGCTATCCGAGAAACCAATGTTGCCAGCGACGTCTGCTACCAGCGCGTGGAAGTCGATCGTGTTGTTGTACGGGTCAACTTCTTCAAGCAGGGTACCCGTCCGGATTCTGACGCGAACCGAATCGGCGAACGTCCCCGTCGTAGCACCATCGCTGAACCGATCACCGTCAACTCCCAACCTGCTCTCACTGTCAGTGCCGTCTGCATTTTTGTCGAGGTCATACACATCGGTATGTTTGATGACACCGAATTGGGAACTGGTTTCGCTGTATCCTTTGTAGTCTTCGATGGATCGCACGACTTCACCCTTTGCCGGTGCATTCACACGTCCGTATGGGTTATCCGGGATCGTGTTGTCAACGCTCAGATTCAGCGCCAAAGTGTTGGCACTGTCGCCACTCTCGCCAGTGTCGTTGGTATTGTCGACGTACAGCTGGAAGGAATCTTCTCGCAAGCCAGACTCGCCATCATTGAAGGAGCCGACGAATTCTGGCGATGTGTCCTGATCCTCGGATTTGTGGGCTGGAGCGTCGATCTGGATGTCTGGCGGCACTGTATCGAGCGAGATCGTCAAAGTCTGCGTGTCGCCGTCAGTGTCCTTGTATTCGATGACTACTGGACCGCTCTCGACGCCGAGTACTGCCGCGTCGCCCATCATATGACTCGCAGCGGCTTTTACACCCAGACCCCAGTTGGAAGGTTGGCCACCAGCAGTAGTGCTATCCGCATCCGGACCTTGCCCGTCCGCGTCTGTCAATCGCAGGAAGCCATCGTAACGACCGGTGAAGCGACCGGTCTCGTACAGCCATAGGTTCTGTACAGTCGCATCGCCATCGGACTTTGCTCTGACCGTCAGAGCAGCAGCGTCACTGGCCTCGGATTTGGTGAAGTCCGGCCGGTTGACGGAGGCTGGGTAACCGTCGTTGTTGAGTGTTGGTGTTTTGTTCGATTTTCCGCCGATCAACGATTCCCGCTCGCTCGTGTGATAAACGATGTACTGGACTACGGCATTCGAGTTGTGGACCTGCACATTTAGCCAGGGTGCGACAGCACCACCAGGTTCATTGACGGTTCGGCCGGAACCGCGGTCCTCGTCATCACTCAACTCGGTCTTCAAATCCTTGAAGCTTTCGTCAGTATCGCAATCGTTGTCGCCGTTGGCGTCCACACATCCGAAGAATTTGATGACTGCGCTATCAGCGTCATCATGCATCGGGAAGTACGTCTGAGAACTAGTTTTTATTATGTGCAACCCGTTTTCAACACCAGTATCTAAGTCCAGCAAGTCACTACCAATAATGGTTTCGGAGGCCTCTTCCCAACCCATATCGGGTGGCAACAGATACTCGTCATCGCTGGCATCAGTGTTGTTTTGGTCAGCAAGCACAATCTCGCCAGGAGAAGCATCCGACTGGCGATCCGCACCGTTCATCGAATCTTTAACATTTAAGTTCTTGAATACGTCCTCAATCACTGCGAAATCTGTGCGGGAGATACTCGCAGACGCGCCGCCAACTACCAGCAGAACAGGCGTTCGCTTGTCGCGGCCGGTGTCTTGGATGCTGACCTTTATCAAGTCGGAGTTTATGAGGATGCCACGCGGGTTATCGGCTGCTGTCTTGGGGTCGATGGCATAGGTCGCGTAGACCGTGCCGACCTCGCTAATGCTGTCGCGCTCGGTTACTTCGTAATCGTCGCCATCTCCGTCATTGCAGGCGCCGACCGCAAACACGTCGTCGTTGGTGGTGTAGCAGGTCCCGACGTTCAAAACGTCGATCGTCCCAGTAGCCGCTTCGACCATGCCGGGCGACCCGGCGCGCACCGCCACTACCGCAACGGCCAGGATCAGCACGGCCAGAGCCGTCAAGATTCTCGATGAAAGCTGCACAGCTGCAGTCCTCCTGTATCTATCTCTCTACCGGTTCGATACCCGACGAAAATACATCGGCAACTTCATCGCCGACGCTAAAGCCGTCTTGCCCGGATGTTTCCATAGCAACCAGAGACGCGCAACGAACCACGCCCGCAGGCACGCCCTGAAATCTATATGATACCGAATATATGCCACCGCGCGCGCCCTGTCAATCAATTTCTCGCAAACACTTCCAACACCCCAGCCCCGCGACCCTTCACTCCATCGTCCGAACTGCGACTTTTGCGATTCGAATCACGGGCCGTGATTTGCCCGGCCGGCCGGGGTTGCGACGGCGCCGGGGTTGCCTCCGCTCGCGTCGTCTGAACCGGGATTTGAAGGATTAGGATTTAAGGATAGGTCATGGCGTTGCGCGTTGTCCGATGGGTTATGACGGGGGTTGATCAGCGATTGATTGTTAGGGGGTGTCGTTCGTGCAGCATCGTGCTTTGGAGCACTCGGATCTGACCAGGCGGAATCATCGGATGTGCGATGGCGGTGCATTCGGCGCTGGGCAACGGGTTCCAAGAAGTGATCTACCAGCGCGCGCTGCGGCGCGAGATGCTCGATCGCGACATCTCGTTCAGCCGCGAGCACGAGATGCCGGTGTACTACAAGGGCGAGCAGATGGGGACGCGCCGCGTAGATTTTCTGGTGGAGGGAATCGTAGCCGTGGAACTGAAGGCGCTCATACGACTGCAACCGGTGCACATCGCCCAGGCCGTCAACTACCTCGAGGTGTACAACCTTCGAACCGGACTGCTGATCAACTTCGGCGCCGAGAGCCTCGAGTTCAACCGCATCATAAACAACAAATTCACCCCCGACCAGCAACTCTGATGAAATCCTTCAATCATTCAAATCCCGGTTCAGACACGCGCAGTTCAAAAGAGAGGCGCCCCTGTTTGGCACAGGGGCGCCTCTCTGACGATGTTTCAGCGTCGGGGGCCAAACCTTACGGCGCGATACCTGCTTTTCCGAAGTAGACCCAGATGCCTTTACCGATGACTACCGGGGCGTCTTCTTCTAGGACACGGTAGCCGTTGCCAATGGCATCCCAAGTGTAGGCGCGCGCGTAGTCTGGCATGTAGTTCTTGGCCGTTACTACGTCCTGTTCGCTGTCCTTAAGGTCTTTACCGTAGTGGTCTTCGGTCTGATCACCGTCTTGGTCGACGACGCCGACGAAGTTCCAGCCCGCAATGGTCGGGATTCCCCTTGCCACTGGCATGCCGCCAGTCTCGCGGTTGATCGGACCAACGAGGTCGACGCTCTGCTTGACGAACGACGTTGAGTGCAACCAGTAGCCGTAACGGGCAGTCACATCAGTGAGCGGCGCGAAGTCGGCGCTCGTCGTCCAAACGCCATCAATCCTAGAGGCGATGCTCCACGGGCCGGTACCGCTCATCGGGTTCCAACCGACCACACGGTCGATCGATGCCTCCGTAAAGACGCTGGATAGCGCAGTATCCACCGGGTCGGCCGGGAATGATATGGCATTCCATCCAGCCGTGATGTCCAGCACAAACGGGTCGCGCGCGGTAACTTCGAACGAGAACTTGGTAGCCCCGACTGGCTTGTTGTCTGCCGCGTCACGGGCATCGAATACAACCGTGTGCTTGCCGTATGCCAACGCCTCGGGCCAGTACAGGAACCGGTTCTCGCCGATGTTGTCCAACGAGCCCAAAACATCTGTCTCGTCAACCGTCAGCTTGGTCACCGCGACGTTTGTGCGCTCGCCTGCAAAGTCGAGCAGAACGAACGGACGCGGTTCAGCGACATCGGAGTTGGCTTCTGGTTGCACCTCGCCACCAGAGCCGCTCAACGGGCTGTTGAACGTCGTGTCAAGCGTGAATGCCGTGCTCCGCGACCCATAGTTATCGCGCGAAGCCCCGTCCTTGTAGTACTCGAAACCACCACGGTCGCGTCCCCATACGACCACCGTAAGGCCTCCGTCAGGAAGTTTGCTGGCATCAGATGCCGGGTTGCGCCATGCGTAGACCCAGTTGTTGCCAGGACGCGACAGCGACGAGGATTCGATGAAGTCATTTGGATTATCGGCACCGCCACAATTAAGAGCTGTTGTGGCAGAAGTTTCGGCCATAGTATCGTCATCGTAGCCGGTGCGGTTGCTCACGTAGTCATCCAAATCGCGGCTGATCGTTTCATCGGCAGCGTCTGGATCATCTTCTTTCCAGCCGATATTCGAGCAGACCACTGAGACTTTTGGCGCACCGTTGATGTCTTCGTCCGATTCGATCGCGATATCGATCTCCTCCTTCGTCAACTTCGCCGAACCTTCGCCACCGCTGCCGGTGCCGGAACCGCCGCTCAACGTCAACGTGAAGACTGGTAGGATGCCGTCCCTCACCTTGATCGAGCTCACTTTAGGGTCGTCGTTGTCAGGGTCGCCGAGGTGCTCAGCGCTGCCGAGGATGTTGCCGGCCAAGTCTTCGACTTCGCGGCCTTCCGTGATGCTCAACGTCGGCCTGGCATCAGATGCCAGCTCCTCGTCGAGCTTCAGGAAGACCAACTGGTCTTTCACCAACACATCTGCGATGCCGATCGCCGACTCGTCGTCATACTCGAGCGTGAAGGTGCCTGCGTCGATCAACGAGCCGTTCACTTTGCCATCGAATACGACCATGACAGACCAGCTATCCCTGATGGGTTTGCCGTCGTCCAAGCCGTAGAAACCGGTCGTTGAGCGGTTCGCTTGGATGTACGGGTCAACCTCGTCCAAGTAGACGACGTGTCGCGAGAAGACGCCGAGCACGTTGTGTTTCTTGCCATCGAGATCACGATCATCCGGCTCCTCCTCGCCGAGGGCGTTGATGAAGCGCGGCTTTGCCGGGTCGCTGTCAGAGAACCCGACGTTTCCAGCCCGGTCGCGCACGAGCGCCTGGAAATCGACGGCATGGTTGAACCCTTTGAAATCGGTGTCGCCTTCGTCAAAGTCGATCTCGATCTCGTCGGAGAACTCGCCATCCGGCGCACCGTCGTCATACTCATCAGCCTCCAGCGACTTGTATGCCGCGCCAGCAGCGTCGGACTCTTCCGCTTCCCATTCGCCGGGTCCGACAACTCCGTATTGTGCGGTAGTGTCAAAACCGGTGTAATCTAACCGCCGTTGAACCTGTCCGCCGCTTGTGACGTAACCTGCAGCAATCGACAATACTGAGTTGTCGTCGTCCTTGTCGCCCTCGTTATCGACGAATAGCTGGAAGGTGTCCGCTGCCAATCCTGAATCGCCGTCGTTGATAGTGCCAACGAACGACGGCTTCTCGTCGTCGCTACGGCTCATGTGAACCGGGGAATCGATGGTAATCACCGGCGGATCGATGTCGATCTGGATCTCGAACGAGCGGTTCTTGCCGTCGCTGTCCCGGTAGTTGATGATCACTGGCCCGTTTCCGACGCCGAGCGTCGCGGCATTAGCCACGGTGGCACCGGTCGCATCGCCGACATCGCCGACATCCGTCTCGCCCCAGTTGTCGCGATCGGTGCCATCACCCGAACCATCACCGTCGGCATCGGTCAAGCGCACGTAGCCTTCGTAAATGCCGTCGAAACGCCCGGTCTCCATCAAGTACAGGTCCGCATCGGCATCGTTACCGTCCGACGTCGCCTGCACGAGCAAAGGAGTGTTGTTCTTCTTCTCGTCACTGGTGTAGAGGACATTGGTTGAGTCGTTACTAGCTGTCTGTTTAGTTGGGCAATCGCCATCGCTACCAACGCCGGCGCTACCCGAGCAGTAGGGCTCTCCACCGTCCAAGTTCTCGACAGCGCTCGTCTCGTAGTAGATGACCTGTAACTGGATTGAGGGGGTGGTTCCCGACGGCACACTGATATTCAAAACCATCGCCGGCGTGCCATTTTCACCCGAAATTACATCCTCGTCGAGTTTGACGTTGCCGCCAATATCCTTGAACGGGCCAAGACCATTGATTTTGTCGCCATCGGTCGTATTATCTTTGCCATCGTCGATCCTTCCGAAGAACTTCACCACTCCTTTCGGCGCGATCGGCAGGAACGGATTGGCAGTGTCACTGCCTTGGAAAATGATCGTGTACGACCCGGAGGTTACGAAGTTCGCAATACCTTGGGCGGGAGCTTGTCCGAAATGCGGAGTCTGCAATCCCAGGTCCGACAATTCTGCCGGCTTCACGCCAACTGAATCGGCTACTATCTTCTCGGAACCGCCGTCAGTGGCTCCTTCGATATTCGTATAGTCACTTATTAGGGTCGGCGGGGTAGCAATGGTGAAAACCGCGTCAGAATTTGCACCTGCTGGGGTTCCGTTCACAATGCTGGTTTCAACATCGATCGCAATCAAAACCGGGTCTCTGCGGTCGCGACCGGTGTCTTTGATGCTGATCTTTATGAGGTCGCCGTTGGTGATGATTCCGCGTGGCGCTTCGGCGCCCGTCTTCGGATCGTGGGCGTATGTGGCGTAGAGCTCATCGACTTCAATCGCCTGTTCGAGCTCCTGTAGATCGAAGAAGGCCTTGGTGTTGCCGTCCGCGTTGTCCACCGTCCCGTTGCCGTCCACGTCCAGGTTTTTGCAGTCGCTGATGGCCAGCACATCCGCGTTGGTGGTGGTGCACGCGCCCACGTTCATGGCGTCGATCGTTCCGGTAGCTGCGCTGACGTCTTCAGTCGCACTTCTTGCGCCGGCCACGATGGCGACGGTGAATGCGAGCACGGCCAGTGCTGTCAAGATTCTCGCTGAAAGCTGCACGCTTCAGTCCTCCTGCTTACTTTCCCGGCACGATCGTGAACGGCCCTCTTCGGCAACTACGCCAACCGAGGTCCGTAACTCCCTCTGTCCGGATCTGTGCGATGTTTGCATAATACTTGCAAGCGCGCCAACGCGCAACGCGCGCGACGTGCCATGAAAAGTATATGATACCCAATTCACTCTGCGCGCGTAAACCCCCAATAAATCGATTCGTAGATTTTGCCGCCACTTGGTTTGAACGCGCCGCAAACCCTTTACACTTGCGCTCGTCGGATGAGCGCCGTCAAGACATCGTCGTTTCTAACATGTTAAGGCTACTCGGCCAGCTATGCGAACAAAGCTCGACGGGCGCATCCCGGTTTCCCAGGATGCGCCCGTCCTTTGCCTATCCCCTTGCCCTCTCCCATCTAGGGGAGCGGACTTGAGGGTTGCGTCGCGGTTCGTTACGGGGCGATGCCGCCTTCGTAGTAGACCCAGACGCCGTCGCCGATGGTCATCGTGTTATCCGGTCGCAGCACGTCGAAGCGGCTGAACGTCGCATCCCACGTGTAGGCTCGCACGTACTTAGTGCCCAGATACTCGGTGGCCGATATCGGCGTGCTCTCGCTGTCCTTCAACGTGTTGCCGGAGTCGCCTTCGGTCTGGTCGCCATCTTGGTCGATGACGCCGACGAAGTTCCAACCTGCCTTCGTGTCGATCGCGATCGGGGTCCTCGGGCCGCCGACTCCACGGTCGTTGGCCGTCAGCGCGACCGGTTGTCGCACGAAGTTGTTGGACTTGACCCAGTATCCATACTTGGACCGGATCTCGTTCAGCGCTCCGTACTTCTGGTTCGATTCCCAGACGCCGTCGCGGCGGACTGCGATGCGCCAGCCTCCGGTGTCCCAGCCGATTACGCTTTCGATCGCCGAGTCGGTGAAGACTGAGCCGATCGCCGTGTCCACGGGGTCTGCCGGGACCGATATCGCGTTCCAGCCGGCGAGCAGGTTGATCACGAAGTCCCCGCGTTCCTCGACCTTGAACTTGAAGTCGAAGACCTGGTCGTTGCCAGCGGCGTCGGACGCCTCGACCTCGACTTCGTGTTCGCCGCGCGCCAGGCTCAGCGGCCAGTAGACGAAGCGGTTGTCTTCAGGCATCTCGAACTCGCCTGCAATCTCGACATCGTCGAGCTCGACCGAGTCGAGGGTGACGATCGTCGCTTCCGCGAACTCGATGAGGACGAATGGCCGTGCCTCTTTGGTCGTGCCATCCGGATCCGGCTGCACTTGACCACCGCCCGATTCGAGCGGAGACTTCAGCGCGGTGTCGAGCGTGAACTCAGCAGATGCCGAACCCCAGTTCTGCGACGCCTTGCCGCTCGGACCTTCGTACCGCGAGCGGTCGCGGGCGAACGCTACAACGGTGAGAGCGCCATCATTCAGCTCCCGGTTACCGCCGGACTGGTTCTTCCAGGTGTAGTCCCAGTTCTCGCCCGGTCGGGACAGCGACGACACCGTGGTCAGGTCGAAGTCGTCAGGGAAGTTATTGTCCGGAGAATCGTATCCACAGGTGTAGTCGTATGTATCTCCACGGGCTTTACTGGCTTTAGTGTTGGCAGTCCTCGGTATCGTCATCACCGGAGTGTCACTCGGTTCGCCGTCAAACGAGCCGTTGCGGTTCGCTACGAAGTCGTCGATGTCGTGCTTGCTGTCGACCTTGTCTTCGGTGACCTCAGTCTCCTCGTCTTGGTTCCACTTCAAGCTGCTGCATACGACGGTGATCTTGGGAGAGCCCTGCAACGCCTCATCGGACGATACGTGAACGGTGATCTTTTCCTTAGTCAGCTGCTCCGGACCTTCCTTGCCGGTGCCGGTGCCGCTGCCGCCGCTCAACGTTACTGTCAGCTTCGGCGAGATGCCGTCCTTCGCCTCAAACTCGTCGACCTCCTTGCCGAACGTCTCGTTGCCGGCCATGTCCTCGACCTTCTCGCCTTGGACGATGTCGATCTTAGGCGTGGCGTTGGATGCAAGTTCGGAGTCGAGCTTCAAGAACACGTACTTCTTGTCGACATCCACATCCACCACTGTCGCTTCCGTCTCGTCGTCAAGCTCCACCGAGAAGGTGCCTGTGGATACCGACGAGGATGCGATCGGGCCGTCGAACACCACCATGACGCCTGAGCGGTCCGCGATCATCTTGTCGTCAGCGTTGAGCCCATAGAAACCGGTTACCGATCGCTCGGCATTTATCTCCGGGTCCTTCTCATCCAGCGTTACGATGTGCGCCGAGTAGTAACCCAGAACGTACTTTGCGGCGTTCTTGTCGCGGTCGTCTTTCTTCTCGCCTAGGTCTTTGATGAAGCGCGGGTTGGCAGGATCGGCGTCTGAGAAGCCGATGTTGCCAGCCATGTCCATCACGAACGCCTGGAAGTCGATCTCGAACTCCTTGTCCCGGGTGTCGGCATCTTTAGTGCCATCTCGCAGGTCCAGCCGTACCGAATCGTCGAACGTCCCGCGGTTGGCGCCATCGTCGTAAGCCTCTGACGTGATGTGACACTGGTTCTGGTTGCTACACGAATCGTCCATCAGGTCGTAGAGGTCAGAAGCCATCACAGTACCGAACGTGTTCGGAGCGGTATTGAAGCCGGTGTACTCACCGATGTGCGACACTCCCGCGTCCGGGCCCGTAACAGTACCAGCATTCGGAGCCTTGCCGTCCAGCACATAGTCGTCGTTCTTGCCATCGCCATCGACCGAGTTGTCAACCACGAGCCGGAACGAATTGTCAGCCAGGCCAGAGTCGATGTCTTCGATCGTTCCCGAGAAGTCTGGAGTCTGGTCTCCGCTCGAATCGCCGTCAGCCGGTGTTGCGATCGTGATTGCCGGCGGCTGGTTGTCGATCTCGATGCGGAGCGTCTGCTTCTTACCGTCAGAGTCGCGGTACTCGATAGTAACCGGGCCACTCTCGACGCCTAGCATTGCCGCTCCAGCCTTGTCTGCGCCTGTAGCATCATTGGTTTTCAGGCCCCAGTCGTCTCTTGCCTTGGTCTCGTTTGCAGTAGTATCAGGATTGTCGTCGACCGATCCATCACCATTCGCATCGGTCAGTCGAATGAAACCCTGGTACTTGCCGTCGAACCTGCCGGTTTCCTCCAACCAGAGGTTCTGCGAAGTGTCGTCACCGTCCGACTTCACCTGCACCATCAACGCATCGTTGTCTTCGATCTCATCCGAGGTGTAGTCGACTTTAGGATCGGTATCAGCGCTTCTGATATCGGCAGGCCCATCCATTACTGTTCCGTTACTTACCTTTTCACATTTCCAAGGGGTTTTGATGGGGTTCGTGGTGCGGGTCATGTCCGCATTAGTAGTGCGTTTCAGACTGTAATCCTCATCGCACCCGTAGGAATATGCCTCACCACCAACCAAGTTTTCTACCTTGCTCGTCTCGTAGTAGATGGCGTAGATCAGGATATCTTTGTCTGTCGGCACACTGGCGTTGACAGCCAACCAAGGGGCGATGTTTGAAGCGCTGTTCGCGCCCGACGATGCATCTTCGTCAACCTCGATCGAAGATGTGATGTCCTGCAACTCGGTTGGATCTACTCCCTCATCATTGCCATCTATCGAGCAGTCTGTTGTGCCATTGTCCACGGTGCAACCGAAAAACAGAATGTTGCCCTTCACATCCATCGGGTCACTAGCAGCAGCGGTACCCGTAAAGTTCAACGTCGCATTGCCGGAATTTTCTATCACGTAATCACCCGGAGCAGGAGTCGCAGACAGTCCCATACCCGGCTTTAGCGTGACTTCCGTCTTGTTGTCATTGTCGACAACCGATATCTTGGAATTGCCAGCTAGCAGATCCTGAATCGTGAGCAACGCGCCAGCAACGTCTTCTGCAGGTTCGTCGGTATCACCCGCATCACCAGTAGTGTTTATCGTGATGCCGCTAGCGCCCGTTCCCACTAGTATCGGCGACCGCTTGTCGCGCCCGGTGTCTTTGATGCTGATCTGGATCAGGTCAGAGTCGGTAAGGATGGCTCGTGGGTCGTACGACGCGGTCTTCGGGTCGTGTGCGTAGGTCGCGTAGAGCGTTGTAACCTCGCCGATCTTGTCCCGCACTTCCCAGTCATTGTCCGTGCCGGTTGCGTCGTTGGCCAACGTCTTGCAGTCGCCCTTGAACACTGTTGCGTCAGTGGTCAGGCATGTCCCCACGTTGAGGGCATCAATGCTGCCGGTAGCGGCACCGACCGTCGGAGCGTGCTGCGCTGCCGACTGCATCACGAACAGCGCGCCGATTAGCGTAAAGAGTGCCAGCGCACCCAGCATCTTCGATTTCATGCTTATTCTCTCTCTCATGCGGATCTCACTCGTGGGTCACCGTATTTGTCGATAGAACCTCGCCTTCGGATCGCCCTGAACATCCAAGCGAATACACGCCTACATGCATCAAAACGCGCCGAGTGGCGTTCATGTTCCCGAATATACGAATCTGCATGAAATCGATTCAATGCACCTGTACGCGTTTAGTAACCGATTTCGCGAAGCACAGCCGTCATTCCCGCGCAGGCGGGAAACCAAAGAGGAGGGGGAAAGTGGGATTTCAACTAGGATGTATAGACTTGTTGCCATGTGTTGAAATCGTTGCGAGGGTGCGAGTATGAGAGCCACATTGACGATCGATGATGATGTCGCCGAGATCCTCGAAAGGCAAAGCCGCGACCAGAACAAGCCGTTCGAGCAAGTCGTAAACGACACGTTGCGACGTGCAACGTCTGCGGAGACGGTGGACGCTGAGCGAGCGGCAGAGAGGCCGTTTCGTGTTGAGCCGCACACGGGCAAATGGATGGCCGGCGACGATCCTGCGCGGTTGAAAGAGATCTTGGCAGATATGGACGACGAGTACTACGCGAAGAAGCTCGCGGAATGATCGTGCCTGACATAAACCTCTTAGTCTTTGCGCACAACAATGACTCCCCCCATCACGAGGCAGCAAAGGCTTGGTGGGAAGCGTTGACCGCCGGGCCTGAGGAAGTGGGGGTGCCGTGGATAGTAGTCACTGGCTTCATTCGGATGATGGCAAATCCGAGCGTAGTGTCACCGCCACTCCTGCCAGTTGTTTCGACGGAACGTGTGCGGAGTTGGTTTCAGAACCCCACGTAAACCCGGTCAACCCTGGAAACGATCATTTGGACATGCTGAGTTGCAATTTCGAGTTCGCAGGCATCGGGCGCAATATGGTGGCAGACGCGCACATCGCGTCGATTGCGATGGAATACGATGCCGAAGTCCACTCAAACGACACCGATTTTGGTAGGTTCCAGGTTTGAGATGGCGGGACCCGTTGTAACGGGATCCCAGAAGGCCGGGACAACTGAAACATCGGGACGGTTCGCGAACCGCCCCTCCCCCTTTGCGGGACCTGTGCACACCGTCCATAGTGGGTCCGCAACCACAGGATTTGTGCGGTATTCCCCCTTGGCCCCTCCCCTCTGGCTAGACGTTCCATCCCGCGGGCGGGCAGCTTTCGCCGGAATGACGGTTTTTGCCATGGTCTCGCCCAGCGACAGGGAACAGCGGCTGCGTCCAGCTATGTCGTTCTGAACGGAGCGCACCAACAAACGCCCCTTTCGCAGGGCGAAAGGGGCGCGAGCCAGCGAAGCGCCGCGAGCGGGGTATGCACGGGGCCGGGAGGCGGCACGCCCAAATCCACCAGCCAACCCGTAGCAGCGGTTCGCGAACCGACCCTACCAAAATCCTGCACATCCTAGTTCAAAAACCTCACGTCGTTCCCGCGCAGGCGGGAACCCAGAGGGGAAGGGTGTTAAGGCGAAACTCAATCGTTGCTTAGCGTGACGCGGCCAGATCGTCCTTCGTAAGTCATGGTGAATTCCCGTAAGAACGACCTACCGATCAAAGCGACGAAGGAACTCATACCTGGTTGAAGCTGTACGCCGGCGAAATATCCTTCGATGACTTGATCCAATGCTGGAACGTGGATCTGGGCGAGGTAAACATTAACTTCTGCCAACCCGTGCGCTGCTGTAACCGTTTGCCGATCAACAATCGGCAGTTTCAACACGGCGGCCATCGAAGCATCAATAAAGCACTCACTTGCACCGGTATCAACAAGGGCCAACACTCCAGTCACTTCTGGGCGCGGTACGCCGTGCCGATCATCAACGTAATCGGGGTCACATCCGATGCTCACTTCTAACGCCGGGCCAATTTCCGCCAGCACATCCGGGTTCGCCGGATATCCGCAATCAACTGTCGCCATTGACGAAACTATACGCTAGTGATGCGGGCAACGATATAGGCCCGGCACCCACTCTTCTAATCAGGTACGGACCGCGCCCGAAACGCCGCATCGCATCCCGCGCTGCTTCCTGAAACGAATCGCAATACACCTGTATCTCACCGTCTCGGATAACTACCCACTTGCCCAGATATTGGGTTTCAAGCACGTCACGCATACGGTCGTATGCGGCGATTTCTTCAAGTAGTGTCGTCATAGTACGAATCGATTCTACACACTCTTATACCCATGTCGATCACGTAACCAGCGGGTATTTGAACTCAGATGAGGAGGAACACGCCGGAAGCGTCCATCTACGGCGCGATGCCGGTGCCGTCGCTGTAGTAGACCCAGACGCCGTCGCCTATCGTCATCGGATCGTTGGGGCGGAGGATGTCGAAGCGGTTGAACGTAGCGTCCCAGGTATACGCGCGTACGTAATCGATGCCGAGGTATTCAGACGCCACGATGGGGTTTCCTCGACTGTCTCGCAAAGTTAGTCCGAAGTGGTCTTGCGTTTGGTCGCCGTCGTTGTCGATGACGCCGACGAAGTTCCATCCGGTCTCGGTCGGGATGTCTATAAGACTCGGTATCGCACCATCGGCACGATAGATGGTTCCTCGCAATGGGACGCGCTGTAGAACAAAGGAAGAGGATTTCACCCAGTAACCGTAACGGGCACGGATAGAGGGTAATGTGCCAAAGCGCTGACTCGATTCCCAGACTCCGTCTCGGCGCACCGCCACGCGCCAGCCATCCGTGTCCCATCCGATAACGGCTTGAATAGCGGGATCTGTGAACACGGCGTCGATACCAGAGACGACCGGGTCTGCTGGCATCGAGATCGCGTTCCAACCCGTGACCAGATTCAGCACGAAGTCGCCGCGTTGTATCGACTCGAAATCGAAGTCGAAGTCCACCCCGTTTCCCGCCGCGTCTGTCGCTTCCACTTCGATTTCGTGCTCACCTTTAGCCATGCTCAGCGGCCAGTAGACGAAGCGGTTGGTTTCCGGGTTCTGGAACTCTGTCGATATCTCGACGCCGTCCAGAGTGACGGAATCCAGTGTGACGGTTGTCGATTCTGCGAACTCGATGAATATGAATGGCCGCAGCTCGCTGACCTTGGACTCGTCCCTCGGTTGCACTTCGCCGCCGCGTGCCCTCAACGGCGATTGGAGATCCGTGTCGAGTGTGAAGCTCGCGGAACCCGAGCCCCAACTTTGTACATATTGGCCGTCGCGCACATGGCGTGACCGATCGCGGGCAAACGCTACGACTCTCAGGCGGCCGTCTTGCAGTTTCGTTCGGCTACTCCGGGAATTGGTCCACTCGATCTCCCAGTTTTCGCCGGGGCGCGAGTTCGCCGTAAACTCCGACAGCTGGAACGGGTCGTCTCTTTTGTCGTTGTCATCGTCGTATCCGCATGTGTAGTTGGTGCCGGCGTCTTCGCGCGGCTTCCCATTAAAGGCACCGCTCCGATTGGCGATGAAATCGTCGATGTCGTATTCGATCTTGCGACCGCGGATGGTCTCTTCCCAGTTCAAGTTCTCGCATACCACGATGATTCTCGGTGTGCCCTGCAAGGGTTCGTCCGACTCGACGTGAACATTTATCAATCCGTTTGTCAAATCGCTCGGTCCTTCGGATCCGGTGCCGTCACCCGAACCGCCGCTGAGCGTCACAGTCAGGTTCGGCGATATCCCGTCGTTCGCCTCAAATCGCCGGAGTTCCCGGCCGGAGGTGATGTTGCCCGCGTTATCCCTGATGCTTTCGCCAGCGGCGATACCAACGAACGGCGTTGCATCAGAGGCCAATTCGTGCCTCAACTTCAAGAACACGTACTGGTCGTACACCGTGACGTCCACGACCTCGGCCTCGGAACCGTCGTCCAACTCGACGTAGAAAGTATCCAATGAGACCGACGAAGCGGAGATCGGGCCGTCGAACACCAACATGACTCCGCGGCGGTCGGCGATTGGCCGGTCATCGCTGTCCAATCCGTAGTACCCAGTGGCGGAGCGGGTCGTGCTGATTTCCGGATCTTTCTCGTCGAGGCCTATGATGTGCGCCGAGTAGTAACCGAGAACGTTCGGTATGATGCGCTTTCGCGAGCCATCTTGCCCAAGATCGTTTATGAAGTAAGGATTGTCGGGGTCCGAGTCTGAAAACCCGATGTTGCCGGCCACGTCCACTACAAACGCTTGGAAATCGACGCCGAATTCCAAGTCGTCGCTGTCCAACCGCAAGCGTACGGAATCGTCGAACCGACCCGACGAGGCGCCATCTCTATAGTTGTCGGCGGTGACGTGGCAAACATTCTGGTTGCCGCAAGAATCGTCGCCCAGATCGTATAGTCTTCCGGGTTCGACGACACCGAACGGGTCGTCGCCCGAAGAGCTGTAGCCGCGGTAATCGGCTCGGCGGGAAACGCTTCCATTGGTTCCTCTGACGCTGGCTTGCGGAGCTATACCGTCCAACGCAAAGTCGGAGTTGCGCGAGGAATCCGCGTCGTTATCGACGACGAGCCGGAACGAATCTTGTGCGAGGCCCGAATCTTGGTCTTCAAATGTGCCCACAAAATCAGGTGAGTGGTCGTCGCTCGCCGAACCATGCCGAGGTTCCTGTATAGATATCCTCGGGGGTTCGTAATCGATCGAAATGCGCAATGTCCGACGACGTCCGCCCGAATCTCGGTACTCGATCGTTACCGGACCGCTGGCGACCCCGATCACGGCCGCGTCGGATTCCCGACTACCCGCTCTGGCATCCCTGATCCTGGCGCCCCAATCAGTGCTCCGTGTATCGCTATCGGAATACGTGCCATCGCCGTTGGCATCGGTCAGTCGAACGTATCCTTCGTACCTACCGGTGAACAATCCGGTTTCAGTGAGATACAGGATCACTGCGTCTTGATCGCCGTCAGAGCGCGCGCGGAGCAGCAGCTCATCGTTGCGATCGATTTCGTTGGAGGTGAAGACGACATCCCGACCCGTATCCCGCTCATCAGCCTCGCTGCTGCCGCATCGCCATACGCCGCTTCTCTCACGATCTGGCGTTTCGTTCGAAGATTCGCCGCAATAGTAATAAGTACTGTCGCCAATCAACTCCTCGCGTCTGCTCGTCTCGTAATAGACGGCGTAGATCAAGATATCTGAGCTAGCCGGTACGCTAGCGTTGACCGCCATCCACGGCGCAATCGCGGGATCCACGCTGCCGGAGATCCTATCTTCATCAACTTGGACCCAAGAGGTGACATCAATCATGGCATCGTCGCCGCCACCGCCAACGACGCAGGCGGCCGATCCCGTGACGCATCCGTAGAACCGGATATTCCCATCCACGTCCATCGGCTTGTAGGACGAACCGCCTTCGAAGTTGAGCGTGTGGCTACCCGAGACATCGAACATCGCCAGACTAGGAGACCCTCTAGCGGTCAAGCGGGTGCCTGATTCGAAATCAACGGTCTCGTCACTTTCGATCAGATCGCGGTCCTTGAGCAATCGGTTGATTTCGGCGAGATCGCCTTGTATCTCGGCGTGCCCCTCGCCGCGCACCAGCACCCCGGCGCGGCGATCTCGGCCCTCGTCAAAGATGCTGATCTTGAGCAGGTCAGAATCACGGATGATCGCTCTCGGCTCATCCCAGCCTGTCTTCGGATCGTGCGCGTATGTCGCGTACAGCGTCGAGACCTCTTCAACCTCGTCCCTTATTTCCCAGCGGTCCGATCTGTTGAACAGCTGGCACCGCTCGTCTTCAAATACGTCGTCACTGGTAGCGAGGCAAGTCCCGACGTTTAAGGCGTCGATGACTCCGGTCGCCGCGTGCGTCTGTGGGGCATTGGCGGTTGCTTGCCAAAGGAACAGCGCGCCCATCGAACAAATCAGCGCAAGCACCACCAGAGTTCTAGACCTGATTTGTCTTTTCTCCATGATGTGGACCTTTACGACAACGAGATGCGCAATTGCACGTCCGCTCGGAACAATCGCCTCA
Organism: Dehalococcoidia bacterium; assembly: GCA_965220355.1. GTDB lineage: Bacteria > Chloroflexota > Dehalococcoidia > Lucifugimonadales > Lucifugimonadaceae > Bin127. Next base: position 2,698,521 of record OZ244820.1, on the reverse strand, counting down.
AGCCGATCGCCTTCCTGCGAACGCTTATTTATGTACAGACGACTAAAACGGCTTCGAAGTTCCCCAATGGTGTGCGAAATCTAATTGCGTTGTGGCTTGCGTGCCGGACCAAGGTGCTTGCGTCCGGCCCATTCTCAAATTGGCGAACCGTCTTAGCACAATTGGCTCGCCCTTCAATCAATACGCAGGCGCTTCGGATCGATCGCTATTTCTCAGTGATGCTTCTCAAGAACGAGACATTGTCTTTCGACCGCGCCAAACGCTCGATGATACGTTCGGTGCCTTCGGTCGGGTTGCCGCTCGATGATTGCTGTTGCCATAGCGCGAGCATCCGCCGTAGCAACCAAACTTGTCGCAAGGTCTCAGGACTCTGGAGCAACTCTTCGTGCCTTGTGCCGCTACGATCCATTGCGACGGCCGGGTAGATCCTGCGATCCGACATCGTGCGGTCTAGGTGGAGTTCCATATTGCCGGTGCCTTTGAACTCCTCGTAGATCAAGTCGTCCAAACGGCTGCCGGTTTCGACCAGTGCCGTGGCTACGATCGTCAAGCTTCCGCCCTCTTCGCAGTTGCGGGCTGCGCCGAAGAACTGCTTGGGCGGGTAAAGCGCCAAAGGATCCATACCACCCGACAGAGTCTTTCCGCTGCTCGGCAACTTTACGTTAAACGCGCGGGCCAAACGAGTAAGGCTGTCCAACACCAGCAATACGTCTTCACCCGATTCGACCAACCGCTTTGCACGGTCCAATGCCTGGTCGGAAGTTTCGCACTGATGCTCCACCTGTTCGTCGAACGTTGACGAGTAGACTTCGCCTTTGATCGAACGGCGCATGTCGGTGACCTCTTCTGGTCGCTCTCCGATCAGTGCAACCACGATGTGTATCGCCGGGTAGTTTTCCGCGACCGCGTGGGCGATGTCCTTGAGAATCACCGTCTTACCGGCTTTTGGCGGAGCGACGATTAATGCACGCTGCCCCTTGCCGATCGGTGAGATGATGTCGATGATCCGCGTATTCATCCGTTTCGCATTAGTCTCCAACGTTAGTTGGCGATCTGGATACACCGACGTAAGTTGTTCGAAACGAGGTCGCCGCTGCGCGAACGCAGCATCTCGACCATTGATCAATTCTGGCCATAGCAATGGATTATTGCCGCGACCTCTTGTGCGTTCTCCTTGCGACCTCACCGGCCCAGCGACAAAATCGCCTTGCCGGAGTCCGCTCTTGCGTAAGAGCCCGTTCGGAACATAGATGTCCTCGTCGCTGCCACCACCACCGGGCGGGCGCAAGAAACCGTAGCCCTTGTCGTGCACATCGAGGATGCCGGCGCCGATGGTTATGTCGGCATCTTCAGACTTGCGAAGCATCACTTGCAACGCTAGTTCTGTTCGACGCTCAGGAATGTCGATGAGGCCGTTGCTCCTAGCCTCCACCATCAATTCGGCATTGGTCATACCGCCCACATTTCCTAGGGCATCTGGTGTTAAGCGTTCTTGATGATGAGCGTTTGACCTGGATATTGTGACTGGTCGTCGCTGACCATTCTGATCGACAGGAACTGACGCATCAATCGGCGTACGTGTCATGAAGCACCTTCGCGTTAGGGTTTGCGAATTACTGAGGTGAGTTATCGCTTCTTTGCGATTTATCTCCGAGTGAAGCGGTGGCCAGCCCGTCAACCATCCCCGTCTCCGGCATATCTCTCAACGTCACCGCGCACGGCCGTCCGCGTATCTGCGCACAAAGTTTATATAACCAATCGATATCGAGTCAAATCACAAGATATCTGCATCTTCTCGATTTCGTCGCCGGATCAACCAGGCCGAAGATTCGCTGCATGGCCGCCTATCCGATTTTCTCAGGGATCGAGGTTGTTCCGGCGCCCGCAAACAGAGATGGCTGAGTGCCTTGAGGTCGATGGCGTCTCGAACATCTGACGAACTCATCAAACAAAGGGTGAGGTTGCTCAGGGCGCGATCTGAATTCTGGATGGAACTGGCTTCCAACCATGAACGGGTGATCCTCGATCTCGGCGATTTCGACCAACGCGAGCGCCGGATTATACCCGCTGCTCATCAGACCTAATCCCTCCAAACGATCGCGGTACGCGTTGTTGTACTCGTATCTGTGGCGATGCCGCTCTTCGATATTGATCTCGCCATTCTCCAACATTTCGCCCGCCCCGGATTGGGAATAAGCTTCATAGGCTCTGGAACCGCGAGACAGAACGCAGTCGTATGCGCCGAGCCGCATCGTTCCGCCAATCTCATTGACGTTCTTCTGCTCTTCCATGAGCGCGATGACCGGCTCCGATGCTAACGGGTCGAATTCCGTCGAATCCGCGTCTTCGATACCTGCGACGTTTCGGGCGAATTCAATAATCATCATCTGCAAACCTAAACATAGGCCCAGATAAGGCACGTTTCGTTCGCGAGCGTATTGCGCCGTTCGGATCATGCCTTCAGTGCCGCGTCGGTCGAAACCACCCGGCACTATGATGCCTTGCGCTTTTGACAAATAGCGTTCCGCGCCGTGTTGCTCGACCAATTCTGACGGTGTCCAGCCAACGTCGATCCTGATCCGCTGGTTCAGCTCCGCGTGACGTAACGCCTCGACGACCGACAGATACGAGTCGTGCAAACTTGTGTACTTGCCGACTATCGAGATGGATACGCGCTCGACCTCGTTGCCGTCAAGCTCGGTCGCACCGTTGTTGGCCACATGCGACTCGTCAGCTAAAGCGCTCCATACAGGCGGAACCGTTGGTTTACGTCGTTCGAAACCGAGCCGGTCCATTATCACTTCGGCGAGGCCCTGCTCTTCAAGCAAAGCCGGCACCGCGTAAACATTGCCTAACGTCGGCAAGTAGATGATGGCATCCCGAGGAACGCCGCAGTGGAGGCTTATCTTGTCTTTCAAACTCGACGTCTCCTCGTCTGAATCGGTCGGATCATTCAACCGGCAGAGGATTGCGTCGGGTTGTATGCCCAAGGCGCGTAGCGCGCGGACGCTGTGCTGGGTGGGTTTTGTCTTAAGTTCGTTCGTCGGTTTAAGGAGAGGGACGAACGTCAGATGTATCGAGAACGAGTTTTGTTGACCTTCTATGTCGCGCATCCACCGCACCGCTTCGATAAAAGCTTCAGCCTCCATGTCGCCCACCGTCCCGCCGACCTCGACGATGACTACGTCCGCGTCTTCGTGTTCCCCCAACTTTCTGATGCGTCGGGCTACGGCCCTCACGAGATGAGGAACGACCTGCACCGTCTGCCCCAAGAACTCCGAGCCCAAGCGCTCCTTGTCCAGAAGTTCGTGGTAGATCTGGCCGGCGGTGACATTTGAGAGAATGGTGAAGTCTTGGTTGAGAAACCGCTCGTAATGCCCTAGGTCCAGATCGGTTTCGCTTCCGTCGACTGTGACGAAAACCTCGCCATGCTCAAGCGGCGACATCGTGCCGGGATCGACGTTGAGATACGGGTCGAGTTTGAGGATCGTCGCCTTGATGCCACGGTTCTTCAACATTCGACCAATAGATGCGCAGGCGATGCCCTTGCCGAGAGAGCTTGTCACGCCGCCCGTGACGAAGATGTATCGACGGCGTTTACTCAACGTGAGTGGCGCGCGTAGTTGGTCGTGTTCAGCACATGAAAAGTTTACGCCATCATCTCACTGACGGGTAGTTCCTCATCCTCGCGAAATTGTGAATATCCCAGATATAGAATCGCAGATTGCGAACTCCCCCAAATCTGATCGATATGAGCGAAGAAATACTCTCATCCGAAGATGTCAGGCACATTGCGCGCCTCGCCGCACTGCGTATCGGCGAAGACGAAGTGCAGACGATGCGAAGGCAGCTGTCCGATATACTCGCCCACTTCCAAACACTGGCAGAACTCGACACCGAAGGCGTCTTACCGACCGGTCACACGACGGACGCGCACTCCGTAATGCGTGACGACGACGAGATGCCAGCGATGGATCGGAGCCAGACTTTGGCAAACGCTCCTTTTGTAGACGGCGAATTCGTTCGCGTCAGACCTGTGATTGAGTGAATGGCCCCGGCGCAGATCGATATTTTCGCAACGCACCATTTCCCACGATGACCGACTCGAATCTTCCCATCTATGCCTCGGCGCGCGAACTGCGCTCAAAGTTCGAAAATGGTCAAACGACCGCGCACGATGTATCGCTCGCACACCTGCAGCGCATACGAGACATCGACAGCAACACAAATGCGTTCCTCACCGTCCTCGACGAGGGCGAGATCGTCGCCCAAGCCGATGCTGCCGACGCCCGAATAAAATCGGGCGCCGCCTCGGCGCTCACCGGCATACCGTTCCTCATCAAAGACAACATCTCCACCGAAGGCGTCCGAACAACGGCGGGATCTAGAATTCTTGATGGCTACGTGCCGCCGTTCGATTCGACTGTGGTTTCCCGGCTCAAACAAGCAGGTTCGATCATCCTCGGCAAAGGAAACCTGGACGAATTCGCCATGGGTTCGTCGAACGAAAACTCGGCATTTGGTCCGGTTATCAATCCTTGGGGCGAAAATCGTGTGCCCGGCGGTTCCAGCGGCGGGGCCGCAGCCGCAGTCGCAGCAGGCGAAGCGGTAATCGCGCTCGGATCTGACACCGGAGGCAGCATCCGCCAACCGGCTTCTCTATGTGGCGTCGTGGGTTTCAAACCGACATACGGAACTGTTAGCCGATATGGCCTGATCGCATTTGGTTCGTCACTCGACCAGATCGGCCCGATCGCACGCACAGTTGCCGACTGTGCAGATGCCGCAAACGCGATTTCCGGGCGTGATTCGCTCGATTCGACGTCGCTAGACTTGAACATCGATTTCACCGAATTCCTCGATCGAGATATCGAAGGTATGCGTATCGGCGTGCCTCGTGAATACATCGTTGACGGAATCGAGCCCGGTGTCAGATCCGCGTTCGAAAACTCTTTGGGTGTGCTTGAAGGCCTCGGCGCAATCATCGAGGAAACGAGTTTGCCGCTCACCGACCACGCACTCGCCGTCTACTACATCATCGCCCCGTCAGAGGCGTCGGCGAATCTATCTCGATTCGACGGCGTCAAATACGGTATGTCGATCGACGGCGAGCCGAATGCTCGGGAGTCGATCGAGGCTACGAGGGGTAGCGGATTCGGCGCTGAAGTGAAACGGCGCATACTCATCGGAACGTATGCACTCTCAGCGGGCTATTACGATGCCTACTACAAGAAGGCCCAACAGGTCAGGACACTCATCCGCCGTGAGTTCCAGAACGCGTTTGAGAGTTTCGATGCAATCGCGACTCCCACTTCACCTACCGTGGCGTTTGAACTCGGAGAGAAGACACAGGACCCGTTTCAGATGTATCTCAGCGACGTCTGCACGATACCGATCAACATCGCCGGATTGCCGGGAATATCAGTGCCGTGCGGCCTTTCGGACGGCTTGCCCGTAGGGCTGCAGATCATTGCGCCACAGCTGGGTGATCGAACGGCTTTACAGATCGCCCGTACTTACGAACAGACAGCAAAATGGAACCTCAACCCACCAGAACCATGCACCGCTTAATCAATCTAAGAACACGGCTCTACTGGCTGACTGCCGCGACTGCGTTTATCGCGCTTGCGGCGCTATTCGCCTGCACTTCTGATTCGGCGGATGAAACATCGACCGAAGAACCCGTGACCGAAGCATTAACTGAAGATCTCGACTGTCCTGACTTGGAGCCGCTCCCCGATGCGGGAGACGTTCCGTTGGGGCCGCCTCCGGGGATGCCATACATATTCACGGGCACTGCGTATGTGGACGGTCAACTAGCGCCTGAAGGCGAATTGCTTTATGTCAAACTCACTTCGTCGCGTTCTAAAGAGGTAAGAGTCCTCGAAGATGGAAGATACCGAGACATCATCCACGGACCGGTACACCCACCGGATCAAGATACCCCGTTCGTGTTTTGCCTTGGCGATCCAGACGGCATAGCCGTAATGTCGGATGAAAAGGTGGAGTACGAAAACAAAGGCACCTTCCACGAAGTCGAGTTAGATTTGCACTTCTCGATGCTGCCCTCCGACTTGGATGCTCAGTGATGCTCCTCGAACTCGATGGTGTCAATCCTCAAGTCGATGAATCTGCTTTTGTCAGCGCTCAAGCCATTCTCATTGGGGACGTCCGCGTTGGTCCGCAATCAAGCGTTTGGCATGGTGCGGTTATCCGGGCCGACAGCGGCACTATTTCGATCGGACGCGGATCGAACGTTCAAGACAACACCGTGATCCACGCCGACGATGACGCCACGATTGGCGATGGCGTAACGATCGGACACGGAGTCGTCTGTCACGCCAAGACTATCGGAGATGGATGCCTGCTCGGCAACGGTTCGGTTATGAACGACGGAGTCGTCTTGGGTAAGGGCTGTTTGGTCGCCGCCGGATCTGTCATTCCGGAGAATGCCGTTTTCGAAGATAACCAGCTTATCCGCGGTGTTCCTGGCAAAGCGATTGGCGGGTTGCGATCTCGACACCGAGAGTTGCAGCGCGGCGCGGCGCAGAGCTACGTCGATCGTATCGAGAGATACAAGCGTGCGGCCTCATCAGCCAACCCGCTCTAGGTCGAAATCGCTACATCCGCTCGGGCGCGCTCATACCCATGATGCCGAGCGTTCCTGCAAGCACAATGCGCGCCGCGTCCACCAGTAGAAGTCGCGCTTTCGTCAACTCCGCGTCTCCCGTATCGCTCGAAATGACCCGGCAAGCCTCGTAGAAACGCTGCAATTCGCGGGCCATCTCATATGCGAAGTGCGGCATGTGGTGTGGTTCCAACATCTCCGCTGCCCGGGCGATCACATCGGGCAACTCATTTAATCGCCGCATCAGAGCTAACTCTTGATCGGCCGTCAGCAGTGAGACGTCCCCATCCTCAAACTTGATGCCTCGCTCTTCTGCAGCGCGCAGCACCGCGCAGAGTCTCGCGTGCGCGTACTGTACATAAAACACTGGATTCTCCGAAGTTTCGCTCTTCGCAAGCTCCAGATCGAACTCCATGTGAGTACCGGGCGTGCGCTCCAAGAAGATGTAGTGACACGCGTCTGGCCCCACCGCGTCGAGCAGGTCGTCAGCGGGAATAAAGTTGTCCTTGCGCTTGCTGAACCTGACAGTCTCTTCGCCCTCTTTGAAATTGACGATCTGGTTGATGATGATCGTGAGTCGTTCCGAGTCCACGCCAAGCGAATCTACGACCGCTTTCATCCGTGCGACGTGACCGTGATGATCCGCTCCCCACACATTGATGACACGATCGAAACCCCGTTGCAAGAACTTGTTGTAGTGGTAGGCGATGTCGGTTCCAAAGTATGAAGGGCCACGATCCATGCTCCGGATGATCACGCTGTCACTCTCAAGACCGCTCTTGGTCCCGAGGAACCATAATGCGCCTTCCCTTTCCGAAACGTAGCCCCGCTCTCGAAGCAGTTCGAGCGACTCTTCGAAGTCATCCCCGTCTGTTAGCGACTTTTCGCTGAACCACTCGTCGTACTCGATTCCCAACCGGCCCAAAGTCGACCGGATATTCGCTACAGTCCGCACCAACGCTGGCTTCGAAATCACCTCCAGTCCCTCGGCTTCGGCCATTGCGACGACATCGTCGCCGAATTCTTTGTAGAAATCGGCTCCGAGATCCTCGACATACTCGCCCGGATACGACTCCGCACCTAACTCGGCATCTTTCCCTGCAGCTTGCAGCATGCGGATGTAAACCGATTCATTGAAGATCCGCATCTGGTTTCCGGCGTCGTTTACGTAGTACTCGCGCTGGACGTCATAACCCGCGGCGTCCAAGATGTTCGCGAGGCCGTTGCCGATGACCGCGCCGCGAACGTGGCCGATGTGCAGCGGACCTGTTGGATTTACGCTTACGAACTCAACTTGCACACGTTGTCCGGCGCCCATATCCAAGTGCGCGAACCAAACGCCGTTCTTGCGGATCACGTGAATCTGAGAACGTAGCCACTCGTCGTTCAACTTGAAGTTGATGAACCCCGGCCCCGCGATGCTCACATCGCATACCATCGACGTCGGCTCGACGCTGTCCACAATCTCGGTCGCGATCGCTCGCGGCGCCATTCGCATGCTGGATGCCAACGCCAACGCGACGCTCGTGCTGTAGTCGCCGTGTTCCGCGTTCTTCGGTCGCTCCACGGGCGGAACGACCTGTCCGATCTCTGGCAACGAGTTGGCGGCGATAGCCGACTCAAGAGCCGAAACAACCATATGTGCTATCTGTTTTTGCGGGTGCATCTTACCCCAATCTCATTCACGAATGCGCACGTCGTGATATGCGAGGGCGCATGTATCCTGCTAACACGCCACCTCACGTATATATAAGGATAAGAAAACGCGAACACTCGGCGAATGCCGATCGATGCGGAACCCTGCCATGACCGAACAAGACGAAAACCGACGCGCCAAAGACATCATGACCGCCGGAGGCCGCGCCGGCATACCGATCTCTGAAGAAAACGCACGACTAGCCGCAAAATCGAGCGACTCGCTCTACAACGCGTTCGAGGTCGTGCGATCCCTCGAATACCAAGACCATGAACCCTCCAACGTCTTCAACCCCGTAGTGTTGAGAGACGATTGCGAGAAAGGGAGCGACCAATGAACAACAAACGCGAAGACTTGGCATTCGCTTCGATCCACGAGCTGGCGCCGAAGATCAAAGATGGTTCGGTCTCTCCAGTCGAATTGACAGAAATCGCACTCGAACGCATCGCGAGTCTTGACCCGAAGTTGAATTCCTTCCTTGACGTTTGGGAGGATGAATCGCTCGCGGCAGCGGCGAAAGCCGAACAACAGATCGCAAACGGCAACCACTTGGGACCAATGCACGGTATCCCCATTGGCCTCAAAGATCTTGTCGACGTTGAGGGCAAACCGACCACCGGCGGCTCCAAAGTCCTGCAATCCAACATCGCCACCTCGAACGCGACCGTGACCGACCGATTGAACCTTGCCGGTGCGATCACCCTTGGCAAAACCAACCTCGTCGAGTTCGCGTTAGGGTCTGCGGGAGTCAACCCATACACCGGCGACGCTCACAATCCGTGGGACACCGAAAAAATAACCGGCGGCTCCAGCAGCGGATCTGGTGCCGCCGTCGCTGGCGGATTGGTCTACGGCGCCCTCGGTTCGGATACTGGTGGAAGCATCCGGATGCCGGCATCGCTATGCGGAATCGCCGGTATCAAACCGACCTACGGCCGAGTGCCGCGCACTGGAGTTTTGGATCTCTCGTGGAGCAAAGACCATGTAGGCCCCATGACACGACGCACCGCCGACTGCGCACACATGCTGAACGTCATCGCCGGACATGATCCGCGCGACATTGCGTCGTCTACGCGGTCGGTGCCCGACTTCGCCGCAGACCTCGACAAGGGTGTCAACGGTCTACGCATCGGTGTGCCCGAACACTTTTTCTTCGACCCTGATATCGTCGATCCAGAAGTTGGGGCAGCGGTAAACGCTGCTATCGAGTTGCTCGAACGGAACGGAGCCGAACTCATTTCGATTCCGATGGACTGGGTCTCTGATGGTCGATCGATAAACATGATCATCTCTGTTGCTGAGGCCGTCGCAGTGCACGAAAAGTTGCTGCCCGAACACGCCGACGATTACACGCCGGCGGTCCGCGGCCGGATCCAGGCGGCTCTCGCTATGCCGGCGGTCGATTACATACGCGCTCAACGTGCTCGCCAGTCATTCTGTGTGCGGATGGCCGAAGCGACGGCGCACGTCGACGTGTTAGCGACACCTTCAGTTCCGGTTCGGACCCACACAATTGCCGAATGTACACCCGCCCCGGGAGAAGTTCTCGCAGAAAAGAGTCACGAAATCCCTCTCTTCACCTCAATCTTCGACGTCACCGGCGAACCGTCTCTCTCGGTGCTTTGCGGTTTCGACTCGTCTGACATGCCAATCGGTCTCATGATCTCCGGGCACGCGTTCGACGAGTCGACGGTGCTCCGAGTCGGTCACGCGTACGAAGAACTCGCGGGCTGGCACAAACGACGGCCACCAATTAACGCCTCAGCGAGTTGACTTTTTCAACAAGAAATAACCCCTCCCACTTGGCGAGAGTGCCATCGAATTCCCCTCTCCCTCGGGGAGAGGGTTAGGGTGAGGGCACCCAATGCACGGCGAAAACGATTCGACGCATCAGAAAAAGCGCAACAGATACGACCGATATGTGAGTCGTCCGTCGATGCGGCAAGAGCGTGGTTTTGCGTGCGTCGCCCTTGACAGGCCTACCGATCCAGTGAATGTAGGCCATGCTTTGCGGGCCGCTTTTTGCTTCGATGCCCGTATGGTGATCATGGGAGGCGATACCGCGGGTATCAAGCTGCCAAAACTGCACACCGATCCGATGCGGTCGTACCGGCACATCCCAGTGATCAGATCGAAAAATCTTATCGACGCCGTCCCCGAGGGCGCTTCGATCGTGTGCGTAGAGCTACGCGACGATGCCGAAACGTTGATGGATTTCAATCACCCCGAACGGGCCTGTTACGTTTTCGGCCCTGAGAACGGGTCGATATCCGCCGAAATCCTCGATCGCACCACGCAAAAAGTGATGATACCGACGATGGCGTCCCTAAATTTGGGAATGATAGTCAACATCGTCCTTTACGACCGTTTGGCCAAGTCATGGCCGAAGATGCGGGCGCGTCTCGAACGGTTTGAAACGCCGGAACACGAACCCCTAAACGGGCAACACTCGTGAACCGTTTGGGTGCGCCGCGCCGTTCGCGCATGAAGGGCGTCTACTACGGCTGGTACATGCTCGCGGGCGCATCCGTGATGAACGCGTTTGGTGGCACTGTCGTTTGGCAAGGATTCGCCGTCTTCTTCATTCCAGTATCCGAATCGCTTGGGATCACTTATTGGCAAACCTCCCTAGCATTCGCGCTCGCCAGGGCTGAGAACGGAGTTCTTGGACCGATTACGGGATGGGCACTCGACAGATTCGGCTATATCCCGCTCATCCTATCGGGCGCGATCGTCACGGGAGTCGGCTACATCATGCTTTCGCAAACGGAAACCTACATCGCGTTCATGCTCGTTTACCTATTGGTCATTTCCGTCGGGTCATCGACATCTTTCATGCAAGCGACCACCGCCGCGCTCAACACCTGGTTCATTCGCTACCGCGGGTTAGTGATGTCGATCAACAGCGCCGCGTTCCGACTCGGCGGAGCGTTGATGATCCCTTTGATTTCCGTCGGTGTCATCAATCTCGGCTGGCAGACGACCTCTTGGATCATCGGCGTCGGGTTGATCATCTTGATTGCGCCTTTGTCGTTCTTGTTCCGTCGATCGCCTGAAAGCATGGGCTTGAATCCCGACGGTGGCATCTCGCTTTCCCATATGCGAAGACGACGCCGTCGTCACGAAAATTCCCAACGCCGGCCCTCAACTGGCGAAACCACAGACGCGACCCATCCTTCAACGTCAGTTTCCGATGGTGATTTCACCACCAAACAGGCATTGAAAACCCCATCGTTTTGGATTTTGGTGACAGCTACGACGTTGCGCATGTCGGTTCACGGCACCATCTTCCTCCACTTCATACCGATCCTCGTGTAGCGTGGCGAAACCCAACAAATGGCCGCTAACCTCGTCGGCCTAATCTCACTTTCGGCCGTTCCCGTAATCCTCTACACAGGTTACATCAGCGACCGCGTCGGACGACCGTTGATGTTGACGTTCCTCTATTCCGCGTCCGCCGTTAGCCTGCTTTTGATCACATTGGTCGAAGGGACGTGGCCCATATTCCTAGCCATGCTCCTGTTCATCGGCTCCGAAGCAGGCAGTTCCCTGAACTGGGCGATAATCGGCGACCTGTTTGGTCGCGCCCGCTACGCAACCATCCGCGGCGTGATGGCACCCATCTACAACTTCGCCCTCATCATCGCCCCCGTCGCCGCCGGCTACACGTTCGATCAATTGGGCACCTATCAACCCGTGCTCATAACCGGAACAGTACTGTTGATCATTGCTTCGTTAGTGTTTCTTACGTTGCAACCAGCGGTGAAGAGGCAGAGGCGGTTGTACTGACTCGGGGTCCAAACCTCGTGAATTCGGTTAGGTCGTATTGGACGTTGCCAAACAACCAAAAAGACCGCGGAAATTTCCGCGATCTTAATTGTTTAAGTGGTCGGGGCAACAGGATTTGAACCTGTGACCTCTTGACCCCCAGTCAAGTGCGCTACCAGACTGCGCCATGCCCCGACTTCGTATCCGAAAGTCTAACAAAGCGCGCCTCACGCCCCTCTGATTCATCACCGCTGCAATCGGGGAACATAGAATCGTGGAGAAATGGCTGAACAACGAAATTTCAAAGCACCGCGCGGCGTCGCAGACATTCTGCCTGAGGATCAGATTCTCTGGAACACGGTCCGCGCCACCGCGATCCAAACCGCGCGCCAATTCGGATACCAACAGATCGACACACCAGTCTTTGAAAACACCGCGCTTTTCCGCCGCGGCGTTGGGGATGAGACCGACATCGTCCAGAAGGAGATGTACTCGTTCGATGATCTCGGCGGCGAATCGTTGACTCTGCGCCCCGAAGGCACCGCGCCGGTTTGCCGCGCCTACATTGAACACGGGATGCACAACCTCCCGCAGCCAGTGCGAGTCTTCTACATCGCGCCGATGTTCCGATACGACCGTCCCCAGGCAGGCCGGTATCGACAACACCACCAATTCGGTTGCGAAGCCATCGGCGACCCTTCACCCGTCATCGATGCCGAGATCATTGAGATCGGTCTCCGGTACATCACGGCGCTTGACTTATCGGATGTCTCGGTCCGCATCAACTCGATCGGCGATCCAGGGACCCGGAGCGGTTACGCGGATGACCTACGGCAACACTTCGCGAAATACGCAGGCGACCTGCCAAAAGTCGACCGAGACCGTTTGGAACGCGCACCTCTGCGACTGCTCGATTCAAAAGAACCGGCGACGCAACAATTGAGCGCCGATGCTCCCAAGTCCTTGGATTACCTATCCGACGAAGCCAAGCAGCATTGGGAAACACTCCTCGCGCTTTTGGATGGACTTAAAACCGCGTATCCGAATTTCAACTACCACATCGACCACACGTTGGTTCGTGGTTTGGATTACTACAATCGAACCGTCTTCGAGTTTGAACCGTCGAAGGAAGGAAGCCAAACTTCGCTCTTTGGCGGCGGGCGGTATGACCCGTTGATCGGCATCTTAGGCGGCCACTCGACGCCCGGCGTTGGCTTCGGCTCTGGCATCGAGCGAATCATCCTCGAAATACAACGGCAAGAATCAATCGATGTCGCCCCGCCACCAGTTAACGCGGTGATGGTCCATATCGGCGCAAATGCCACGAGCCGTGCCGGATCTTTGGCAGCCGAGCTTCGAAACCTAGGGCTGTCAATCACCATGGCGCCCGCCGGCAAATCGATGCGGGCTCAGATGCGGTACGCCAACCGAGCGAATGCGAACTATTGCATCATCATCGGAAACCGGGAACTTGAGCAGGGCGTCGCCGCCGTTAAACCGTTGCAATCCGATGGCGATCAACTGACGGTGGATCTCGAAGCCGGTGCGATTTCATCGGCGATAATCCCAACCGAATAATGCCACCTGCCAACACAACAGTCGAAGATCGGCTTCGCGCCAGCCTACAAGCTGCCGCCGATCGCCAAACACAGTTAGAAGCTCAAATGTCGCTGCCCCAAGTGGTCTCGAGCCGACAGCAGATGCAGCGACTAGGGCGAGAGTACGCCCGAATATCTGCTCTAGTTCGCCTTCGCGACGAATTCGATTCGGTGAACGACGAGATAGCCGACGCAGAATCGATCCTCGCCGAGGATACCGACGCAGAGATGGTCGAGATGGCACGGGAAGTCGCAGAAGAGCAGCGACAGCGATACGCGGAACTCATCTGCGAGATTCAGGTCGCGCTCATACCGCGTGACGAAACAGACGACGCGGACGCGGTCCTAGAAATTCGCGCCGGCACCGGCGGCGATGAGGCTGGACTCTTCGCTAACGAGCTCTTCCGCATGTACCAACGCTTCGCCGAAAACCATGGATGGCGGACGTCCGTACTGTCTCTCAACGACACTGGTATCGGCGGAATCAAGGAGGTCGTCTTCGAGATCGAAGGCCAAGGCGCGTTCCCGCGTCTCAAACACGAGAGCGGAACTCATCGCGTGCAACGTGTTCCCCAGACCGAGTCGCAAGGCCGGATTCACACCTCCGCAGCAACTGTGGCCGTGTTGCCCAAAGCGGACGACGTCGACGTCGAAATCGACGACAAGGACCTCAAGATCGATATTTTCCACGCCGGAGGGCACGGCGGTCAAAACGTGAACAAAGTCGCGACCGCCGTCCGAATCACTCACGAACCCACGGGCATCGTAGCCCAATGCCAGAACGAGCGGTCCCAATTCCAAAACAAAATCCAGGCGATGGGCATTCTGCGAACACGGTTGTGGGACATGGAGTTGCGTCGAAGAGCGGCTGAAGAAGCTGCCAACCGCAAGGCTCAAGTCGGATCGGGCGACCGTTCGGAAAAGATACGCACCTACAACTTCCCGCAATCCCGCGTGACTGACCATCGCATCAATCTCACGAGTCACAATCTGCCGAAGATCCTCGACGGCGATATCGACGAATTCGTTGACACGCTGCTGCAGGTCGAACAGACTCGAAAAATCAACGCCGCATCAACCTCGTAACTGTCTCCCTTCATTGCCCACGATAGCGGAAGCCATCAGGGATGCCGCGTCCCGATTGCGGGATGTCGGAATTCATTCCGGTGAGGTAGGCATCGAAGCGAGAATGTTATTGCGACACGCTACCGGCTTCGATGCGGCGCGATCGCTAGCGGGATCCTCATCTCAGTTGGAATTTGCGGCGCATGACCGGCTGGTCGCCGCTCTGGCGCGCCGGACAAATCGCGAACCACTCGCATACATAATCGGCCAAAAAGAGTTCTACGGCCGGCCGTTCGAAGTCGATCGGCGCGTACTCATTCCGAGGCCGGAAACCGAGATGTTGATCGATCTGTGCTCCCATTTCGTGCAACACAACCACCTCGGCCACCCCACAGTTTGCGACATCGGAACCGGTTCCGGCATCATAGCCGTCACGATCGCTAAAGAAATCCAAGGAGCCCGTGTAACCGCTGTTGACATCAGCCCGGACGCAATCGAGATCGCGAAGTCCAACGCCAACCGTCACGGTTTAAGCCCTGAGTGGATCCGGTTCGTCATTGACGATGCGACTGAAACGCCGTCTTACGGTGATTTTCATGTGGTCGTCTCTAACCCGCCTTACGTCCGATCAGATGCTCTGCCGGGACTCGAACCGGAGGTGCGCGATTGGGAACCCCGCCAAGCCTTGGACGGTGGTCCTGATGGCATGGATGTGCTTCGACCGCTGATACGCTCGCTTCCCACATTGCTTCGCGACGACGCTCCATCGGCTGCTTTCATCGAGATCGATCCGCCGGTTGTAAACACCTGCTTAGAAACGGCACGCGCGACGTTGACAGATGCGGACATCCAAATCCATCGTGATTACGCCGGATTGGAACGCGTACTCGTTGTACTGCGCGTTTGAGTTTCCCAAGCGTTAGAATGCTCACGAACACCGAGTCCAATCAACCAGCCCAACTCACCGCAGTGAATCGGAGCAAAACGTGTCCGACACGAACACATTAAACTCACTCCTTCAACCGTCGTCTTGGTCCGATGCAGCAGTAATCGCTCCAGACGTAGGTACATGGTCGTACGCCGAACTAGATTCCGAGATTTCGCGTTTAGCCGACATCCTCGCTGAGAACGGCGTTGAGCCCGGCATTCCCGTATCGATTGTGCTGATCAACGGTTACGAATTCGTCGCCACCTTCTTGGCAGTCGCCCGAGCCGGAGCGATCGCGGCACCGTTGAACCCTGCGTACACCACTGACGAGTTCACTTTCTTCATGGAAGACGCCGGTAGCCGCGTTGCGATCCTCCCGAACGGGCCTCATCCAGCCCGAGAAGCGGCAGCGAATCTCGGCATCAAAACCATCGAAACGGACTTAGGCGCATCAAACGGCGATCTGCGTGTCACGCTTTCCTCCCGCGGCGTCGAACTCACATCAACCGCCGATGCGCCCGCTCCTGCAAGCGACGATGTGGCACTTTTCCTCCACACTTCCGGTACGACGAGCCGTCCCAAAGGCGTGCCGTTGCGGCATCTCAACCTCATCAGGTCGATCGGCAACATCAAGAACACATACGAGCTCACGCCCGATGACACTTCGTTGATCGTGATGCCCCTCTTCCACGTGCACGGCTTGATCGGTGCATGCCTGTCAACGCTAAACTCCGGCGGTACGGTCGTAGTTCCGCCAAGGTTTTCGGCCAGCGTGTTCTGGCAGCAGCAGGCCGAAACTTCGTCGACTTGGTACTCTGCCGTGCCAACCATCCATCAGATTCTGCTGACGCGTGCCGACGACGATGATGCCCCACACGAATCTTTCCGCTTAATCCGGTCTTGCTCCGCCGCGCTTGCGCCAACCGTATTCGACGCGCTCGAGCAACGATTCGGCGCGCCCGTCTTGGAAGCATATGGCATGACCGAAGCATCGCATCAGATGTCGAGCAGCCCATTGCCACCTGGCGCGCGCTTCCCCGGAACCGTCGGCACCGCGACGGGGGTCGAAGTCGCGATCATGAGCGACGAAATCACCGGAGCGCTTGCCGCCAACAGCGAACGTGGAGAAGTCGTCATCAAAGGCGAAAACGTGATGTGGGGATACCACAACAACGAAGAGGCCAACGCCGACGCGTTCGTCAACGGTTGGTTCAGAACTGGCGATCAGGGAATGCTTGACGACGACGGTTATCTGACCCTGACTGGCCGCCTGAAGGAACTCATCAACCGTGGCGGAGAGAAGATCTCGCCGCTCGAGGTCGATGCGGCTTTATTGGAACACCCCGCAATCGCCGAGGCCGTCTGCTTCGCGGCACCTGATGAAAAGTATGGCGAGTGCGTTCAGGCCGCCGTTGTGCTATCAGGAGATTGCGAACAGCAGGACATACAGGACTTCTGTCGAGAACGGCTAGCCGACTTCAAGGTTCCGGACGTGATCTACTTCGCTGACGAGTTGCCAAGGACCGCGACCGGAAAGATTCAACGCCGGCACGTGGCAACCGCGTTCGTCGAGAGCGCCTGAAGACCCATCGCAACACCGCCCGTCAGTTGACCAGCAGCGATAGGAAAATGCTGGCCAGCCCAAGGTACATCACAATGCCGCAGATGTCGGTTGCGGTCGTCACGATAACGGCTGACGCCATCGCCGGGTCGATTCTTACCATGCGCATGAACATCGGGACCAATACCCCGCTCAACGCTGCGAGTATCAAGTTGAGCACTAACGAACAGGTCACCAATATCGTCAAGACGATGTCGCCTTTCCAGAGGTGAACGATAACGCCTAATATGCCGCCAACGGTGATGCTTTGAACTAGAGAAAGGACTAACTCGAACAACAAAAGTTGCCAGACGTTCGATATTGATCGCTCTCCCAACGCCATCGAACGAACGATGATCGTTACCGTCTGTGTACCGGCAATCCCGGCCTGTCCCATAACTACCGGTAAGAACGCCGCCAGCAGAACCATCGCGTCGAGCGTCGGTTGAAACAGACTCAGCACGTAACCTGCTGACATGACAGTGAAGAGGTTCAACACCAACCAAGGCAACCGGTTGCGTACCGATTCCCGGATGTTGTAACCCGGCGTGATGCTGCCGCCGACACCGAACAGCCGGAACATGTCCTCGGTAGCTTCCTGTTCAGCGACCTCCACCAAGCTGTTCGACGTGATGACGCCTTGAAGCTGTCGGCGCGCGTTCGTAACTGGAATGCTGGGCAGCCGGTACCGCTGCATAAGACGCACCGCGCTCTCTTGGTCCTCTGTTGCGGACACGGAAATGACGTCTCGGTTCATGACCTCGCTTATCGTCGCATTCGGAGGCGCGAACACTAATTCCGACAACTCCATTCGCCCCACTAACGCGTCGTTAGCGTCCACAGCGAAGAGTTCGCGCAGCATCTCAGGAACTAAGTCCATCTGTCTAAGAACACGCAGAGCGTGGCGGACCGTCCAGTATTCCCGCAACTTCCCAAACGTTGGCGACATGAGTCCACCAGCGTCGTCATCATCGTGGATCAGCAGGTCTCCAATGACGTTCAGATTCCGCATCCGGACCAATGTCTGCGCCGCATCGTCCCACGCGATGCGATGGAGCAGGTCAGTAGCAACCTCTGGTGACGTTTCGTCCAACGCGGACGGGCGCCGATTCTCGTTGATCGCCTCGAATACGCGCAGCCCTCTGTCGACGTCGAGGTAGTCCAAGATTTCCGCGATCGCCTCATTCGTCATGCGATCCAAAAGTTGGCGCAGATGATCTTCGGAAAGCTCCGCGACTACCGCGGCCAAGTCTGCTGGCCGCAAAGGTGAGAGTCGTTTGAGCGCGACCGAAACCCCACCGACTTCGAGCAGATCGCTCACCTCAGAGAGCACATCGCCCAGTTCCCTCGGCTCTGGAATTGTCGATGCCAATGCGTGATACCGATAGCCTGACTAAGCGCTCGCGAATCATGCAGCGCGGAAGCGGTCAGCCCACGCGCGATTCGTAGACTGCCGCATCATTGATCCGACACTGTTCGAATCGTACCTACACGGCATGAAGCGATTCAACGCTTGAAGCATCATCGTCGGCGATAACATGGAAAGATGACCGCGGTTCCAAAACGACCGTGGCGCGGAACGAAAGGTGACCATAAATGCTTCTCGGAGTTGCTGGATTCGTAAGAGGCGATTGGCTAGAAGTCACTGCCGAACAGGTGAAAAAAGTCGCGGACCACGGCTTCGTGTCCGCCCTCCTGACCATCTCGGATCCATCACGCGGCAACGACAGCGACATCGATGGGATCAAGTCGTTGTACGGTGACCACGGGTTGCTAATGCCGATGACTAGGGGTGGATACGGTGGCGGACTCTGCAGCGACAACGATGCAACCCGGGAATCGACAGTCCGGTTTTTGGAGGAAACGATCCGACTTTCCGCTAAGATGACATGTCCGACGACGTATTTTCGACCAGGGAGCTTGAATCCAAACGGCGCTTGGTTGCCGCACTCGGAAAATCGATCCGCAGCAACTTTTGACCGGCTCGTAGAAAGCGCCAAGCAAGTATGCGCCGTAGCCGAATCTGAGGGAGTCAAACTCGTTGTCGAATCCGGTGTCGTGTGTCCTCTCTACACACCTCAGCGGGTGCGGGATTTCTTCGACGCGGTCGCTATGCCCGCCCTCGGATACAACATGGATCCCGTCAATCTCGTCGGATCGTTGGACATTGCATACGACACGACGGCTCTGATAAACGAATGCGTCGACTTGATGAGGGACGAGATTGTGGGATGCGACGCCAAAGATTTCACGATCGTCGACGCTTTGCTCCCCCATTTCGAAGAAGAAGTCATCGGTGCGCCGAACGCACTCCTCGACAATGTCACGTTACTGTCCAGACTCCAAGAAGTGGCTCCCGACATCGTCGTCACCGTCGAGCACTACCCCGACGAGAAGATACCCGCGGCCGCGGCTGGCATTCGCCGAGCTGCTGAGATCGCAGGCATCACATGGGATTGAAACGAACGCAACTAGAATCGGAAATATCCGCTTAGGAGCAAGATATGCCCGTAGACCTTTCCGCAAAGAGATGTATCGTAACCGGCGGCGCCACCGGCATCGGTCGTGCCTCCGCAATCCGTATCGCCGAACTTGGAGCTCAAGTAGCCATTTTCGATAACAACAATGAAGACGGAAATGACACGTCAAAAGAGATCAACGATAACGGTAGCAACTCCAGGTTCTGGAGTGTGGACGTCCGGGACGAGGCCAATGTTGCGGGCACCGTCATTGCCGCCAAGGCTTGGCTCGGCGACATAGACGTGCTTCTGCACTTCGCCGGCGTGTTGCACGGTGCATCGGTCAATCTAGAGGAGTTCCCGGAGAAGACTTGGGACACAGTCTTAGACATAAACCTCCGCGGAACCTACCTCATGGCGAAATACGTCGTGATTGAGATGTTGAAGAAGCCAGGTCCAGATCGCGGCGTCATCATCCTCACCGCGTCCGGCGCAGGCGTGAAAGGCGGATCATCGTCTTATGCGTATGGTGCCAGCAAAGGCGGAGTGCACGGCTTCACTATGGTGATGCAACAATATCTTGAGTCGCAAGGCATTCGTGTCAACGACATCGCCCCTGGGTCGGTAGACACGCCATTGAAGGTCGCGCAACTCAGGTCCACCGGTGCAATCACTAATCAGCCGCAGGATCAGGTTGAAGATGCCGTGTCGAATCTCACGAACCCCAGAGACGTCGCTGAGGTCGTCGCGTTCATGGCCAGCGATGAAGCAAAAGTTCTCCGCGGGTTAGTCATCACCGCATAAGCGTACGTAGTGCCGCCAGCCTTTACTGCACTTTCCGGACTCCATGTCGGCAAATCTGTCAACGCGCGACTCTGCTAAAGCGTTCGCGCCCGGGAACATATCTGGGCTCTTCAAAATCATCGCCGACGCCGACCCGGCGAAGATGCACTCGTTGGGATGGGGATTCACTGTCAGCGACGGCGTGATCGTTGATCTGGCCCGTTCCAACTCGCGTGATACCCGAGTAACGTTCAATGGTGAACCGATTGATTTCCCGACGGTATCCAGCGCATTGAGCGATTTGACACGCCAAACGCTAAACGTAGATGTCCGATCGAACCTACCGCTGAGCAGCGGATTTGGTCTAAGCGGTGCATCGACGTTCGCAGCCCTGCTTGCAGCGGATCATCTGCTTGCCATAGGAAAATCTCGCGACGAATTAGCCATGATCGCCCATGTCGCAGAAGTTCGCAATCTGACCGGTTTGGGAGATGTCTGCTCCCAATACAACGGCGGATGCTTGGTCAAGACGGTCGCTGGACATCCACTGGCGGCGCACCGAATCGCGATGCCGCCCACGCCCGTCTTCTGGCGCTACTTTGGCAAAATTCGAACCAGCGAAATCCTTTCTGACCACGACAGACACGAACGCATTAATCGCTCCGCGGAAACAGCGCTCGCCGATATCGAGGCTGCAATCGAGCAAGATTCGGAGATCACGTTCTCGGGCTTGATAGCACTCGCGCTTGATTTCGCAAATTCGAGTGGGCTGCTGACGGATAGTCGCGTAAAAGACGCGATAGAGCAGGCTCAGGCGAACAGTGGCGTTGCGACCATGATCATGCTGGGCAACGCCGTCTTCAGCACGGTACCGTTCCCTGGGAGTATTGAAACGATGCTCTCCGTTACCGCCGCTCACTTGATCAACGATTAACTCCCGAGGTTTATGGCCTCGATCAACTGCTCGTGCACCCGCGGCCATCCCACGACGACCATGGGCAACTCGTCGTCGCGCGACCAATCGATTGGTTCGCCTTTTCCGTCCGTAGCCATTGCTCCTAGCATCATCGCGGCGAGCGACCCCGCGGCAACGTGCATCGGCTCGATCCGATAGAACACCACCGCCGACATCCGACCCGTACAGACAAGCATCAATGGGTATGCGGCAGACGAGAATCCGTTGGCCTGCCCGACTCGAGTGACCCAATCCAAACCACCTGTCGTCAACAGCTTGCGCCACTGCTCTTGACCGTCGATCTCCAAGCCAACGATCACCTCGCCCAAGTCGCGATCCGGAAACGAAATCCGCCAAGGTTCACCGTTGATACAAACGCCATCGTGTCTTGACGCCGCCAGGAGGATGTCTGATGTAGGCGTTGATAAAGCCGACAGCGTTAGGTCTCCGTCGGCTCGCATCGCGATGTTGACGCCCCAATGATCCATGCCCGTGCTGAATGGAACCGTTCCGCACAAGGGATCGATCAACCACTCGATTCTGGTGTCGTTATCGTCTCGAGCGGTCCCCAGGTCGACGTTGCTCTCTTCCGAAATGATTTCGCCGCCGCACCCCGAAGCGGCCAACGCCTCAGCTATCGCATTGTCCGATTCGATATCTGCAGCAGTCACTAGAGCACCAGGTGACTTTTCCCAACGCGCTAGCCCTTGGACGCCAGCCCTGAATCTAGTCATCAGCACATCATTCGCCGCTTCCGCGGCGGCAACGGCTGCCGCCAGATGTTGACTGTAATGGTTCACGCGCATCGATTGAGATGGTCTAGATAGCCTAGTGTAGTACCATTCTGGATGAATATCGTCCCTAATTCCAATCGGACGGCGAGGAGCAGATCAGGCTGATGTTTGCAACGATCGGACACACCTTCGAACTGATGAAGATGAGCTGGAACGTCCTGATGAAGGACCGCGAACTCATTCTGTTCCCAATCATGTCCGCAATGGGCCTCCTGATCCTCGGATTCGCCGGTCTGGCGTTTGGCGTCGCTGAAAGCGGCAACTTGATCTCATTCTTTGTGCTGATCGTCTTGGCGTACTTCATCACCACATTTTTCAACGCCGCACTCATCTCAGCAGCCCTCGAAAGGTTGCGTGGCGGCGACCCCAACGTCATGTCCGGGTTGAGTCATGCCTCGAAGCACATCCATCACATCTTCGTCTGGTCCGTCATCTCTGCAATCGTCGGCACACTCTTCCGAGTACTGAGATCCCAAACCGACAACTTCTTCGTGCGCATGATCTACAGCATGATCGAGGGCGTGTGGGAATTCATGACGTTCTTCGTCATTCCAGTAATGGTCTCCGAAAACGAAGGCCCCATATCTTCCATCAGACGCTCAGCCGGCATTATTCGACAGACTTGGGGACGCCAAATCACCGCATCATTCGGTTTCTTCCTCGTATACATAGTCGCGGTAGTCGGCGCGGCGATCCCCGCCATCTTGCTGTATCTGATCGCGCCAGTGGTCGGAATTATCGTGGGCGTATTGCTAGTCGGGCTAGCATTGGCCGTCGTTCAGACACTTGAAGGTATCTTCAAAGCCGCGCTCTACGACTTCGCGGTCGGTGCACAACCCGAAGGATTCGACCTGCGCACCCTCCAAACCGCATACCGGCCGGACTACGCCAGGGCCTGATGCCATCCGCGATTCGGCGACCAACCGAAACCACGGCATCACACAACGCGCAACCTAGAACCGCGCTTCGCGTAGAAACGTATCCATACCAGCGCGCCAAAACCCTAGCCTGAACATGAATCGAGCACGCCTGATCGCGACACGAGTTCAAACCATCGCGATCCTGATGGTCGCCATCGTCGGTATTCTGACCACTACCCTCGCCTCCCCCGTCTCGGCCCATGAAGGACGCGACGTCGGAGACTATAACTTCATCGTTGGATTCCTTCGCGAACCCGCTTATGAAGGCCAGCTCAACGCTGTCTCTTTATTCGTCACGCGCGCCGCACATCAAGAAACTGCCGCCGATGACGAGTCGATGATGCGGATGAAAGACGAAGAAGAATCGATGCCCGACGGACACGTTACCGAAGTCGATGTCGTCACCCATGGCGCGATATTCATCTCACCAGGCATCGGCCGCATGGAAGACTTCGAATTCGAAGTGACCGAAGAACTCGTCGGTGTCGAGATCCCGTACCACGTTCATCCCGGTGACCAAGAAGGCGTAATCGCAGTTTCGACAGCGGATTCGCAGCATGGTGAAGACCAGTCCATCGTGATCATGGATGGTCAACTCATGCCGGCCAAGCTCGACGTCAATGTCGGCGATACGGTGGTGTGGATGAACCACGAATCGCAGAACGCAGTCATCATGAGCGGCCCACTTACATCGATGACCTCCGAGATGACGACGAAGCTGGGTCCGGAAACGCCTAGCGTTACAACCCAGACCTTACCCACCTCAGATCGCGTCACTGGTCTTGCCTCGACATTGCAGGTAGAGGTGGAGCACATACCGACATCCGCATCACGGGTGATGCCCTTGACAGAGGTGTTCAACGATCCGGGACACTACGTCGCGGAATTCGTTCCCACTGCTCCTGGAGACTACCGAATGCGTTTCTTCGGTTCCATAGAAGGCAATGCCGTCGACGAAACGTTCGACTCTGGGCCCGATACGTTCGACACCGTTGTACCATCCGACGCAATCCAATTCCCTGTCGTTTTGGAGAGCAACCGCGAGATACAGAACGCCACCCAAGGTGCGCTCGATACCGTTCAAGAGCTCGAAGCCGACATCGATGCGACCTCTTCCACAGCTTCCGTTGGAATGATCGTTGGCATCGTCGGCATGGCGTTCGGCGTGATCGCCACGGCAATGAGCATCTTCGCCGTTACCATTGCCAGAAGACGTAATTGACACGACCACTCCCGCGTTTGACATCCATTGATGTCGATTCAACCCGCTAAGACGGGAAAACTCTATGACCACAATCCTGTTGCACGGCTCCGTTGGATATTGGGACGAGATCGGCACCGTGGTCGCCATCGTTTCGTTCGTCGTCCTGATGAGTTTCTTGGCATGGTCCAGCGGCAATAAAAGGCGCCGAGCCCAGCGTGAACGACGTCTTCGGCGTCGTACGCAAATTGAGATGAACGACGAGGAGGAATGAACGCCATCCAATGGCATCGCGGACGATATCGCCACCCATCAATCTAGCCGCGGTCGCACTTGCGATCCTCGCATCCGCTGTCGCACTTCTCCTGACCGAACCTGCGTCCGCGCACGCCAACCTCATTGAGGCGTCACCAAAACCGTCCGAAGAACTCGACGCGCCACCTGAACGCGTAATCATCTGGTTCACCGAACCGATCGAACCCGCGTTCAGTTCGATCAAAGTCCTCAGCGCTTCCGGCGAAGATGTTACGGCGGGCGCGACACAATTCGACGCGACAGAACCGACCGCGATGTGGGTGCCGCTAGCCACGCTCGAAAACGGCACATTCACCGTCGTTTGGCGCAACGTCTCGTCCGTCGACGGGCACAAAGTCACCGGCTCGTTCCTTTTCGCCGTCGGAGAACCGCTCGGAGCCGCAAATCAACTCACCGTCGAAGAACAACCTTTGCTTCAATCGCCGGTCGATCCGATCATTCGCTGGTTGATCTACATTGGCATCGCTGTATTTGCGGGCGGCCTGTTTCTTGAAATTGGGATAGCTACACGCGTAGTCCGTTCGGGTGAGCAGCTCGTTGTCCTCGAATTTGCCCAGTCGGTAAGCACACGTTTCGCGGTTGTCGCGCTCTGGGCTATCGTCGTCGTGCTCGTTGCACAGATCGCTCAACTGGCGTTGCAGACTGCGATTGCGTTCGACAACGCATCAGCAGCGGTAGACCCGGCTCGCATTACCGATGTTGTGTCCCAGAGCGATTGGGGCCGCTTCTGGTCGTGGCGTTTCACCGCCGCCGTTCTCGCCGCGGTCACGATCATCTTGGCTCGACATTCCAGACAGGTTTTCCGTCGATCTTCAAATGATGACGAACTCGATGAGCTGCCGCTCGTCACCGAGACCCCTTGGGGCATCGCAGCTATCGCTTTCGGAGGTTTATACCTGCTCCTAATCGCTCTCACGAGTCACAACGCTGCTACCCCCGGCGACATCCGACTTTTCGCAATCGCAACCGACCTCATCCACATCGTCGCGGCAACCATCTGGGTCGGTGGCATCGCATACTTGGTCGTGGCGTCGATTCATGCGATTCGATCAGGCGATGCATCATCCCGCACGGCCATCCTGCAATTCGCGTCCGGATTCTCGCCTTTAGCCATCCTCGTCACGACCGTCCTGGTTGCATCCGGGGTAGTTTCATCCTTGATGCAAGTAACCGTCCTGGAAGCTCTCAACAGCCCATTCGGAATAGTTCTCTGCGCCAAAATCATCATCATCATCGTCTTGGTTGCGATTGCGACAAAGAACAACCGCTCAGTCGCGAAATCCAAGAGAACGGGTAGTTTTGACACGCGAAACCTGACCCGCTATATCAGTGTCGAACTCGGGATTGCGTTCACGGTCCTTCTCGCCACCGCTGGCCTCGCCAGTCTCGAGCCGGCCCGACAGTACGCGGAACGCAGTGGCATCGGCGTCGAAGATTACGTCGGCCTCACCCAAACCATCGACGGGGCCGAGATCGATGTGACCCTCGATCCTGGCAATACCGGCGCGAACTCGCTGACGGTAATCATCCAAGATCCCGATGGCGGACCGTTCGATAGAGCCGATGAAGTACGCTCTCGCATCAAATTCCTCGACGACGACTTCGGCGAATACTTCATCGCACTCGACAACCCAGCGCCCGGCGAATGGCGACTCGAAGATGTAACCATCGGCGTTGCCGGCGCGTACCAGCTCGACGTAACAGTGGTGCGATCCGATTCGTTCGACTCCCACGTCTCCACCCGATTCTCGGCCGCCTCGAAGTCCTTCGCTGCCGACCTGATCCGACCGTCCGCGCAGACAGCGATGACGGCATTTGGCGTCCTCATCGCAGTCGCTGGTTTGGCTTTTATCGGAGCGACGACCCCAGTCAGGAAACCCGTCCGATTCGACTTTGGGCTTAGACATGGCATCGCAACTAGTGTTGCATCGATTGGGATGCTCGTCATCTTCAATGCTTCGACCTTTGGATTCGGGCTGCCAACCGAAGACAAAGGCAACCCATTCCCGCTGACACAGGAATCAGTTGCGATGGGTCGCGCAACCTATGACACGTCTTGCGCCACCTGCCACGGTGATCAAGGGCGCGGCGACGGTCCTGCCGGCGTCGCCCTCAATCCGCCACCCGCAGATCTAGCCATCCACGTCCCGCTCCACACCGACTCCGAACTCTACGGCTTCATCGCCAACGGAATTGAAGGCACGCCGATGGTTGCCCAACTTGGGAATTTGACCAGCGACGAGATTTGGCATCTCGTCAACTACATCAGGACGATATCTGAGTAGCCGACTCGTCCTACGCGACTTCCGCCGCTCCCGAACTGATCAATCCCTCGATCTCTCCCTCACTGAACCCCGATTCCTTCAGGACTTCCCGCGTGTGCTGTCCGAGCAATGGCGCCGGGCTATGTATCCTGCCGGGCGATCCATACAACTTTGCTGCGAGTCCGATGTTCCGAGTGCCCCCGACCTTAGGATGCTCTAACAGAACGTCCATCTCGCGGGCTTGGACTTGTTCATCCTCCCAGACTTGCTCCATGTTGTAAATCGGACCCGCCGGGACACCAGCATCTTCAAGCACTTCGCACCACTCCGCGGTAGTTCGCGTCCCGAAAGTCTCCTCCAAGTCCATCTCGAGCGCTTCACGATTCAGAAGACGACCCGCATTGTCCGCATACCGCTCATCCTCGAGCAACTCCTCCTTGCCGATCGCTTGACACATCCGCTGCCAGTTCGATTGGTTCGGCGCACCAATCGTGATGTGCCCATCCGCCGTTCGTAATGCCTGGTACGGAGCCGACAAGCGGTGTGCCGATCCCAACGGCGGCGGAACGTTGCCGGTAGCAAAATAACTCGCCGACTCCCAAACCGTGTACGCGAGCGCCGCCTCCATGATGCTGACCTCGAGATACTGGCCTTCACCTGACTTCATTCGATGGATGTACGCCGACAGAATCCCGTAAGCAGAGTAGAGGCCCGCGTTGAGGTCCGCCATCGGTACGCCGACCTTCACGGGCGGGGAGCCGGGGATGCCGGTGAAGCTCATAACGCCGCTCATTCCCTGCGCGATCAAATCGAACCCAGCCCGCTCGGCGTAGGGTCCTGTCCTGCCGAAGCCCGAAATTGAGCAGTAGATGATTGATGGGTTCAACTCCCGTACAGCGTCGTAGCTCAACCCCAATCGCTCCATCACGCCGGCACGATAGTTCTCGATAACGACATCGGCGTCCGCCAACATCCTCCGCATCGCAGCAACACCGTCCGGGTTCTTGAAATCGAGTACCACACTGCGTTTATTGCGGTTCATCGCGAGGAAGGCCGCCGATTCGCCTTCCATGAACGGTGGCCCCATTCGACGCGTGTCATCTCCCCCACCCGGCTTCTCGATCTTGACGACATTTGCGCCCATATCTGAGAGCAACATCGAGCAGTATGGACCGGCCAAGATCTGCGAACAGTCCAATACCTTGATGCCGTCGAGTGGCGACGGTAACGCGCTCGGATCCGGAAGTTGCATCGCGATTTAGTCCCTTAACTGATCCAATCCGAACGGTCGCGATCGGATGTGAACGCCCCGATTATGCGCCCAACAACTACGCGCCCGCCATCTGGTAGATCTTGCCTTCGGTCTTGATCGCCGGCGCGTACACCATGCGAGCTCCGTGCATCTGTCGGATGGTTTCGGCTCCGACGTAACCCATGCAGACTTGCAAGGCTCCGACTAAGTTGAACGTTCCATCAGACGTCGACGACGGTCCGAAAAGCAACTCATCTAACGAGTATTTGACGCCGAGATCGATCCTAGTGCCACGAGGCAAGGAACTGTGCCAAGTCGCCATGCCCCAGTGCATGCCCTTGGCCGGTGCCTCTTCGGTCTGCGCGAACGGGCTGCCGATCATGACTGCGTCGGCGCCACATGCGATGGACTTGCAGACATCTCCGCCGGTGCGGATGCCACCATCGGTGACGATTGAAACGTATCGCCCCGTTTCTTTGAAATAATCGTTGCGTGCAGCGACGCACTCCATCGTCGCCGTCACCTGCGGTACTCCGATGCCTAGAACCTCTCGGCTGGTACACGCCGAACCGGGGCCCACGCCAACCAAGATGCCATGGACGCCTTCTTCCATCAGCTCCTTGGTCACCGAGTAGCTGACAGTGTTACCCACGACCACCGGCACTCCGACATCGTTGACCAACTCGGAAAGGATCAGTCCGACTGGGCTATTAGTCGAGCGGTGACGCCGCGTGATGACCGTACCTTGGATCGCGACCATATCGGCTCCAGCCTCTGCAGCCAAAGGCGCATGGCGTTTGGCCGTCTGCGGAACGAACGAAACCGCCGCCTTGCCGCCACCCTCTTTAATCTCGATCACCCGCTGACCGACCAGATTTGGTTGTACGGGCTTCGAGTAGATCTTTTGCATCAACTCGGTTGCTTCGGCCTTCGGGGCCGCGGCGATGTCCTCGTAAATCTGTTCGGTGTCCTCGTAACGAGTATGCAGACCATCCATGTTCATGACTGCCACACCGCCAGCGTCTGACATCTTGATCGCGAAGTTCGTATCGACCACGCTGTCCATAGCCGATGCCATGAACGGGATGTCGATGCCGAATCCGTCAAAACTGGTCGACACGTCCGTCATATCCGGGTTTACGGTCTCGTCACCAGGAACTATTGCGACATCGTCGTATCCGTACGCCGGGGGTAGGGTTTGCATTCCGATGGGTAGGTCCATATCTTTCAGACACTCCTATGCTGATGCCCTGATCGCATACCATCCACCGTGATCCTCCCGCGCCTCAACCCAATCCGCGCGCCCATGACTGATGACGTTGAATAACGCCCGCTGAACCGAGTATGACCGAAGCTGCACAAATCAAATGCGATACTGTGATTCACTCAATTATCGCAGACAATAGGCGAATCTGGCAATGCTCAATACCGGTGCAAAAATCGCGGTCGTAGGTACCGGTAGATTGGGATCATCGCTCGCCATTGCGTTGGCTGGCATTGGTCGAAACGTGGTCGCTGTTTCGACGCACCGGCCCGAACATCGATCCTGGCTTCGCAAAAAACTGCCTACGACTCTCGTCACCGACGACTTGCGAGTCGCCGCCTCATCCGCCGAAATCGTCTTCATAACGGTCAGCGATCGATACATCCAAGAAGTCTGCGACGCGTGCGATTGGAGTCGAGATCAAGCCGTCGCGCACTGTTCGGGTGTATTAGGCCTCGATCCGTTGGCGTCCGCTGCGCAAGCCGAGGCTAAGACCGGCGCCATCCATCCTTTGCAGACATTCCCGTCACCCGATTCCGCTCACCTCGTACCTGGTTGTACATTCGCCATCGAAAGCATCGATGAAGAGTTCAGCAGGTGGTTGAACGGCTGCGCGATTGAACTCGATGGCCATCCGATCCCGATTTCCGGTGAGTATCAGCGCGCTGTATACCACGCATCCGCTGTTTTGGCCTGCGGATTGCTAGCGGGTCTAACAGGCATCGCCGCCGAAATGTGGAGTAGTTTGGGGATAGAGCGCGAAGAAGCCCTTCGCAGAATCGCTCCCATGGTCATCTCAACGGCGAACGCAGTCGATCGACACGGAATGCCTGACGCATTGACTGGGCCGTACACTCGCGGAGACCTCGACACCATTCGCAAGCACCTATCCGCCACTTTCAGCGAATCGCCAGACACGTCGCGTGCGTACGCCGCTCTCGCATACGCACAGATGCATATCGCGGAGGAACAAGGGAGCATCGACGACGAAACCGCGGCGCAGATCCGATCGCTTCTATTGACCCACTTGGAGAAGATGTGACATCGTACGATCTGTCGTTCACCGTCCGCGAAATTCGCACCGCTCACCTCGCATTCCCGGACACCCCCGGTTATTGGGAGCAGTATCGGAGGCAGAACGAGAGTCCCAGCCCCGTAATGCTGTCGCGTTTCGAATTCAAGAGTGGTTGGCAAACTGTCTACGCCAACATGGTTGAGACGCCTTTGGTCCGTGTCAAACTCTCAAACGGCCACATCGGTTGGGGAGAATCGAACACGCCGATTGCTCCCGAGATCGTATGCGTAATGATCGACGCTGCGATCGCCGAGATGGTGATCGGACGCGAATTCGCCAATCCCACCGCGCTCTGGGATTTCGTCTACGACTCGCAGCGCGGCAGGGGTGTCAACTCCGGTTATTGGATGGACGCGCTCGCCGCGTTAGACATCGCGATCTGGGACGCGCTCGGCAAAAGGAACGACATCCCGGTAGCCGCGATGCTGGATTCCAAGTTCCGAAGCAACATCCCGGTCTACCTTTCCGGACTGCGTCGCGCCACTCTAGACGAGCGCATCGCCCAAGCCAACGAAGTTGCTGACCAAGGGGTCCGGGGAATCAAGATTTTTCAAAGCGGCGACATCGACGCTGCGTTACAAGAGATCGACGACCTCATGCGCGGTGCACCGGAAGTCGAGCAGTGGATGATCGACACGCTCTGGATGTGCGACCTCCAAGATGCAATCGACGCCAAGCGCGAGTTCGGAGCCCGCGGACTTCGCTTCTTCGAGTGTCCACTTCAACCCGAAGACCTCGCTGGGCATCGGCGACTGTATCGCGCTGAAGGATCACCAATCGCTCTCGGCGAACACATCCGAACTAACTACCAAATCGCCGATTGGCTAATCCCCAAACCAGTGTTCGACATCTACCAACCTGATATCGGCATGACCGGCATCAGCGACTACATCCGTCAACGCGATTTGGCCTACAGCTTAGACCTGCCCGTCACCCCGCACATGGGCAACGGCGTCTCGGTTTTCCAGGCCGCCACGCTGCAGTGCGCCGCGGTTGCAACTCCTCAGCTCTTGCAGGAGTTGCAGGGCGGGTTGTCGAATCTCTTGCGTGATGCATCTGATACGGGTTGGCAAATCGCCCACGGCGCGTTCAAGCTGCCGGATCGTCCTGGACTCGGCGTCAGCATCGACGAACGAGGGATAGAGCCTTACATCGTCAGCTAGGGATGACTAATCACCAGACATTCCCGAAACACTTTCGAACGTCGCGTGCATACAACGTGCATCGGGAGACGAGATTGTTGCAATCTGTATCAAATGCAGATTAGCATCTGACGAGATAACGTTCCCTACCGACCTGGCGACCCGTTGACTCAACCGCCAAGGCCAAAATTCGGTGCGTTGCGATACCGACATTTTCGGCCACGCGGCGGCACACTCAAGCTGACGCTCCAACACGGTTTCGCACGCCTCGTAGTTTCCGAAGCCTTCGTCGACATTGGAGTGCTCGCCCGCGTCGCCGCACAGTCGTGGGTGGCGTACGACCTGACTGGTTCAAGCCTATGGGTCGGTTCCGTCGCCGCGGTTCGAGCCGTGCCGTCGTTCGTCAGTCCCGCGTTCGCCGCCGTCATCGCAAATCGATTCGACCATCGCTTGCTTATCGCAACGATGCGGGCCTTCATCGGCATCCTCGCCATCGTGCAGGCCATACTCATCGGCGCCGGCGCGATACGACCGTGGCACCAGATGGTCCTCACGCTTTTCACCGGCCTAGCCATTGCCGTCGCGGCACCAGCGTTTTTGGTCTTCCTTCGCGACGAACTTCAACCCCGATTGGCGACGCGGGCCAGTTCGCTAATCACTTTTGCACACAACTCCAGTGAGATGATCGGCCCTCTTGCAGTGGGCGTCATCATCGCATTGGCGGGAGCCGACTGGGCTTTCGCATTCATAGCTGTCCTATATTTCGCCGGCGCATACTTTATCCTCATCGTGCCGATGCCCGAACGAAATTCGCATGTTGATTACTACCACGTTCCCTATCTAACGCTCCTGAGAATCGGCATGCGACACGTCCGCCGCAACCAACCGTTGCCTTGGTTGTTAACAATCCTCGCCGTCACCAACCTCTTTGGTGTCGCCGTGTTCCCACTGATACCCGAATACGCCATCGAAGTCTTCGACAGCGGAGGACTAGGATTCGGACTGATGACTGGAATCGTCGGAGGAGGGTTCGCGGTCGGAAGTGCGACCGTCGCCATCTTCGGCATGCCTCGACGAATACCGTTGATCATCATCTCTTGCAGTCTCATCTGGGGTGCAGGGTGTATCGCGTTTGCTTACGCTCCGAACCTGCCGGTCACCCTTGGCGTCCTCTTCGTAATGGGGTTCGCCAGCATAATTTGGGTCAACAGCATCCTCAGAATGATCCAGACTCAGACGCCACACACCTCCCGCGGCCGAGTGATGAGCGTATACACCATCGCCATGGGACGGATACCGATCGGCTGGGCGGTCGGCGGCGCCATCGCCACCTTCGCCAGCAACGAAACCGCGCTGATTGTTTCCGGTGGCGCTAGCGTAACCGTGTCAATCGCCGCCTACATCGCATCGCCGGCGTTCCGGCGCGCATAGAAGACCTCGCTAGGTCTTGCGCGACGGGTGTGGAAGCGCAATGCAAGGCGTTCGGCGTATCCCGAAATACAATTGTCTTTAACTCCTTCAGATCTAGATATCCTCCTCGGTCGCTGTGATCTGATCCGCCGCCTAATCCCGCCATCACGCGAATTCCATCACGCCTCGACTTCTTGGCGAGGCGGTTCCGTTCGCATCCGAGTAACTCTCTATCCACATATTTCGACGCGCGCGCCGAACATCCAGAAACACCGTTCCTGGTCCATGACCTCCGATCAGCAAGACACAAAAACTCCAACCCGCCGCAAGGTGCGTCGCCGTCCCCCGCAAGTCGTCCGCGTCCTCGCAACCCCCAGTTTCTCGCGCCTTCTCGCCTCCCAAGCCCTCTTCGACATCGGCGCAGTAGCTCGCACCGTCGTCCAATCGTGGGTTATGTACGACCTCACTGGGTCGAACCTTTGGGTCGGATTGGTTTCCGGCGTCCGCGCGCTTCCCGTCCTTGTCCTGCCGATTTTTTCCGGCGCGGTCGCTGACCGTATCGACCGCCGAAAACTCCTTGGCTTCGTGCGCATCGCGTTGGCCATCGTCTCGATTGTCCAAGCCCTCCTAATCGCCTTCGACATCCTCGAACCATGGCACATGCTCGCCCTCGCTCTCGCCGCCGGCATCGTCGTCGCCTTCGCCGCACCCGCTTTCTGGGCGTACATCGCCGATCTCGTCGCACCAAGGGCTCTACCGCGCGCAACCGCGCTGATATTGTTCGTCGAAAACGCCGGAGAGATGGTCGGACCGGTAATGGTTGGATGGATCATCGCCATCGCCGGCGCAGATTGGGCATACGGGATCATCGCCCTCATCTACCTCCTCGGAGCAGTGTTCATCCTGAACTCACCAAAAGGCCGATACGCGAAACCCGAAACCGACATCCAAACTGAAGAGAACCCAACCTACTACGAAAGTGTCAAACAGGGCATCGCATTCGCCAGGAAATCGCCAACCCTGCCTTGGCTATTCGTAATGAACGCCTCCGTAAACGTATTCGGCGTCGCCGTATTCCCTTTGATGCCCGAATACGCCACAAAGATCTTCGACGTCGGCAGCTTCGGGTTCGGAGTCATGACCGGCATCCTCGGCATCGGCCTCGCCGTCGGCAGCGGCATCATCGCACTCACAGGAATGCCTCGACGCGTGATCTGGATCATCATCGTCGCAAGCTTCGTCTGGGACGGCTGTATGATCGGTTTCGGCTTCTCCCGCATCTACCCGTTGACGCTCGCTTTGCTCTTCGTTATGGGTATCGCCGCGATGTTCTGGGTAAACGCCATAATCCACCTTTTCCAACGCGCCGCGATCGGCGACATGAGGGGAAGAGTCATGAGCCTCTACACCATAGGAATAGGCCTCTTCCCGCTCGGATGGGCCTTCGGCGGAGCGCTGTCCACCTTGATCGGGAACGAAATGACCCTGATCGTCAGCGCCATCGGCGGCACACCGCTGGTGCTGTTGGCGATGCTACTCACGCCTGGGTTGAGGCGATCCTGATACTATTCGCCCCACCACGATTACGATTGAACCGCAGATCTTACTCCGCCGCCGAGGAGCACATTGATGAAAATCACTAAAGTTACCCCACTCATGCTCGATCGGTACCTGTTGGTACAGATCGACACCGATGCCGGTATCTCTGGTCTCGGCGAATCGGGCGCTTGGGGTTTCCTCGAAGCTTCAGAAGCCGCGATCGAGAAGTACGGACGATATCTCGTCGGTGAGGATCCGCTCCGTATCGAGCATCACTGGCAGTACATGTACCGCTTTTCACACTTCCGCGGCTCGGCTGTAATGGGCGCTCTGAGCGCGATCGACATTGCGTTGTGGGACATCATGGGTAAGCACTTCGACGCTCCGGTGCACCAGCTTCTCGGCGGCAAGGTCCGAGATCGCGCACGCGTTTACTACCACGTCTTCGGAGACACGACAGACAGACTGGTCAGCGGAATCGCGGAGGCCAAAGAGATGGGCTTCACCGCCGTTGGGCATCTCACGCCGTTTCTAGATGAAGAACGCGGCGTCCCGTATTTCAAGACTCATGCCGAGAAGATACGGGACGCCATCGAAACAGTGCGCAAATATCGCGAGACCGTCGGCGACTCCGTCGATCTATGCATTGAGATTCATCGGCGCTTGACCCCGACTGAAGCGGTCCAACTCGGGCTGGGCGTCGAGGAGTTCCATCCCTATTTCTACGAAGATCCGATAACGCCGGACAATTTCGACGAGATGGCATACGTCGCCGACAAGATAAACATCCCTATCGCGACGGGCGAACGCTACACCTCGCTGTGGGAGTTCGAGATGGCGCTATCCAGGTGCGCAGTCCAGTACGTGCGTCCTGACGTATGTCTAGTGGGAGGGATTTCAGGCGCCAGAAAGATCGCCGCTCTCGCCGAAGCAAGACACGCGGGCGTTGTGCCGCACAATCCGCTTTCGCCGGTGAGCACCGCCGCTTGTTTGCAGATCGCCGCGACCGCGCCGAACTTCGCGCTCCAAGAATACCCGATCGGTGAAGATGAACCGCCCAAATCCGATATGGTCGACAGCACCCCGCAACATGACGGCAACGGATACCTCATCATCTCTGATCGGCCCGGCATCGGGCTGGAACTCAAACCAGACGCGGTCGAAAAGTGCCCGCCCGTTCCGCGCGAGGTCGAGACCCGTCTGCACTTTGACGGTTCAGTGATCGACCAATGATTCTGACGAATTTATACACGTTTGCAACTTGATCGTTTATGTAGCACCGATTTTGATATATTTGCATCATGGGAGTAGCCATGCTGGCAACTCCGTCACCGATGTTCACCTGCAAGAGAGGAAATCGACATAGCAAGGAACTATCGCATCAACCATCGAATCCGCGCACCAGAAGTGCTTTTGGTGCAACGTTCGAGCAATGGTGCACCTTCATCGAATGTGATGAAGCGGAACGAGGCGATGCGCCTCGCACAGGACATGGGGCTAGATCTGGTAGAGGTCGGCCCAGATCAGAACCCGCCCGTCGTCCGATTGATGGACTACGGCAAGTTCAAGTTTGACCAATCGAAAAGGGCCAAGGAGGCCCGCAAAGCTTCACGCGCAACTAGCCAACTGAAAAAAGTCCGATTGACGGCGAAGATCGCCGAACACGACGTAACGCAGAAAACCAAGCGCGTCCTTCAATTCCTGCAGGACGGTGCCAAGGTTCAGGTGTTCGTGCGATTCCGCGGGCGAGAAAGAGCGCATCCGGAACTCG
Organism: Dehalococcoidia bacterium; assembly: GCA_965220355.1. Classification (GTDB taxonomy): domain Bacteria; phylum Chloroflexota; class Dehalococcoidia; order Lucifugimonadales; family Lucifugimonadaceae; genus Bin127. The sequence continues at coordinate 2,662,094 of OZ244820.1, read as the reverse complement.
CGATGGACGTTTTGCGCCGCGTCGCTACAGGCGTGGCTGAGCATGCTCGATTAGAGCAAAAGCCCGTCATGGAAGGTCGGACGCTTAGCATGTTGCTCGCTCCAAGGTCCGGTAAACCGGCCGGCCCCGATAGGACGACGTCTTCCGACGATCGCCGACATCGCGATCGCCGAGAAAATGGGCGTGCCGCGAGCCAGGAATCCGAGATCAAAGAACCGGCGATCCAAACCGTCTGATTTCGGGCTTTTCGTCAATCGATCGCCCGTCCATCGCCGATTAATCGCGCTCGTGCGTAACTCGCGCGAGCACGTATTGCATAATTGAACAATGCCTAAATTGAAAACACACAAGGGCGCGAAGAAACGTTTCCACGTCTCCGCTAAGGGGAAGGTTTTGCGCACCAAGGGCCCGAAGAGCCACTTCCGTAGGCGCAAAGCCAAGCGAATGAAGCGATTGCTCGGCGGAAAGGTCGGCATCGATTCGCCGGTCATGGCCAAGAACATCAAACAAGCGCTCGTAGGCTCGCCCCGATAGAGTTCAGAGGTCCACTGTGCCGAGAGTCAAAGCTGGAACAACCCGTAGGCAACGCCATAAGGCGATCCTACAAACAACAAAAGGGCATCGCGCGGCGCGTAGCAAGCGATATCGAGTCGCCAAGGAATCGATGCTGCACGCGCTCGATTACGCAACTCGGCATCGAAAGCTCAAGAAGCGCCAGAACCGCGCATTGGCCATCACCCGCATCAACGCCGCCGCACGAGAGCACGGCATATCCTACTCAGCGTTAATCAACGCCCTCGGAAAAGCCAACATCGTGATCGACCGAAAATCTCTGGCCGAGTTGGCGATCCGCGAACCCGCAGCATTCGCCAAGGTCGTAGACACTGCCAAAGCGTCGCTCTGAAAACTCGGCATGGGTGCTAGTGCGCCAAGTGCCGATCCAGAAAACCCGCCACTCTGTTTACGTAGCCCGCCGGATCCGTTCGGAACGCCTGCGCGTGTCCGGCTTGCGGCGCGATCCAAAACTGTTCGCAATCTCCGCTGTCGATATCGGTCTGACTCAACCCGCGCGCCTTAGCTAAACGCCGCGCGTGATCCGTAGGCACGACTTCGTCTCGCTCGCCGTGGATGATCAGCGTCGGCGTGTCGCATTCCGACACGTGTTGTTCGGGCGATACCTCACCCAAGCGATACCCGATCAGCATCTGCAGCATAAGATCCATCCCAGGCCGCAAAAGAGTTGATACCCAAGGACGCAACCGCGACCTCTCTTTGATGATCGACCAGAAATCAGAGTACGCGCTGTCCGATATCAAAGCCCCGGCAACGCCAGGATTGGCGCAAGCCAGAGTCGCCGCAACGCCGCCCAGCGAAAATCCCAAAACTCCGATATGAGTTCGATCTGCCCCCAACCAAACCAGATGGTCCAGCGCGCCGAGCACGTCCAATCGCTCGTTCCAACCGCCGGTGAAATCGGCATCATCCGATTCGCCGCAACCGCGCAGGTCGAACATCAAAACGCCGTAACCCATCTCCCACATCGCCTTTGCCAATCCCAAAGCTCCGGCTTGCGGATCGGCACGATTCGCGCTGTCACCGTGGACCAGCACTAGCCAACGAGTTTCGCGTGAAACGGGCGTTACCTCTACGCCTCGGGGTAGCGCAAGCCATCCCTTGAGCATGTGTTCCGGATCGTCGAAGTCTCTGCGACTCCTGAAAGTGACGTCGTGATACGGCAATCCCACCGAAGATGGATCGTCGTGTAACGGCACCCGTCGGCGACGTCGCGACATATTCAGCACCAGCGCTGCCGATGCCCCCATATATGCAGACGCAAACGCAGACGCTAGCATCGCGGTTCGGTTTAGCCAACCCATCGGTTCTCCTTGATCGATTGCACCTCTCAGGACCTCAGATTATCGCCGCGTCGGCCATCAAGACGACGAAAAGCATGAAGAGGTACAACAACGAATATTTGTAAAGATTCGCCGTATCGCGCCTTTCGCCAGATTGCCACATCTTGAACGCCAACGCGATGAAAATCAGCCCCAAGACGGATGCCGATACCAGATAAGGCAACCCCAGCTTAGATGTCGCGAAGTAATACAGGACGGTCAGCGGCAACATCAGTACGGTGTAAAGAAGGATCTGGACTCGCGTCGCCGAATCGCCCACGACGACGGGCATCATCGGAATTCCGGCCCGAGCATAGTCATCTTTGATCAGAAGAGACAACGCCCAGAAATGCGGCGGCGTCCAGAAGAACACGATGGCGAAGAGATACCAAGCCTCGAGCTCTAACACACCCAATATCGCCGCGTACCCAACGAGCGGCGGGATCGCTCCGGCGGCACCGCCGATCACGATATTTTGCGTCGTCGTCCGCTTCAGCATCGCCGTATACAACACGACGTACAGAGCCGAACCCGCCAGCGCCAGTGCGGCTGCAAGTATGTTGCTGAAGATATAGAAGACCACAAAGGATGCCACGTTGAGGGCGATGCCGAATATCAACGCGTTCAACGGACGAATGCGCCCGCCCGCCACTGGCCGGTGATCGGTGCGATGCATCTCGCGGTCGATGTCCTCCTCGTACCACATATTCAACGCGCTGGCTCCTCCAGACGCCAACGCGCCGCCGATCAGCACCACCACGATGTACTGCCAAGGCGGAACGCCCCGGGCGGCCACGAAAGATCCGCCCAATGCGGTGAACAGCAGCAACGACATCACCCGCGGCTTCGTCAATGCCAAGTAGTCCAGCAAGGTTTTGAACACTGAGCCGATCCGTTGCCGACTCGTCGCCGTCCCGACCATTAAGCCCCCGCTCCTGACATCGAAGTTTCGTGTACACGTTCTTGCTCAACAATCTCTGAACTTCTCCGGCGGGCGATGGGCAAAAGTATGAGCAACGTCAACAGACACATGCAGACCCACTGCAAAGAGGCGAACGTTAGGTGAGAAACCCGTGCCCACTCCGCGAAACCGGTCCAAGGGTTGGCTGCGCCAAGCAGGACCTGCACCACGATGATCGCTGATATGGCGATACCAAGGAAGCGCAACGTCGACGACGACGTTCCGGTGACATTCTTAACCTTCATCGCCATGTGTGCGGCCCCCATCGCCGGGATGACGGAGAGCAATGCGATCACCCGGTGCGCGACATGAATCCAAACCAGCTCGTATTGAGGAATTATCGAACCGCCGCAAAGCGGCCAAGACGGGCACACCGCGCCTGCGCCACGCCAAACCGCGTAGGAACCGGACAGGAGCGCGATCAGAGTCATCGCCGATCCAGCTAACGCCACATAGAGCAGGGCGGTCGGCAACGAACCAGAGCCGTTCGCGGACCGCACGTAGATTGCGGCGACCAGGGCATGCGCCATCAATAATAGAACGCTTTCCGCCAGCAGCAGATGCAGTGTGCGCAGGGCCGGATCCAGTTCACTCAAAACGACCGCGCCGCCGATCCCGCCGGTGATCGAGACCGCGATCAAACCCGCGGTGGACGATCTGACGACCGACGATTCATCGCGGTGCTTGACCCAGACCCGCAGCACCGCCGCGATTATCGTGACGCCGACCACCACGCCGATCGTTCGATGGGTGTACTCCATCAACGCGTGGTACTCCAATGGCGGAATCCAGTTCCCGAAGCACGTTGGCCAGTCCGGGCATCCATCACCCGAACCCGTCACCCGTACCGCACCACCCATCGTGATCTGAATCAACGCCCCGATCAACGACGCGGCGAGCAACGCCAGCAAGACGCGGTCGCCCCATATCTCACCACCGTCGCCGGGCCGGTTCGCGCGCGTTCTCATCTAGTTTCGTTCGAAGTGAATAAACAACACGGGGCGGGATGCTGAGGTTTCTCGTTCGATCCTCAACGTCCAACTGGACCTTAAGCATCGTGTAGCGGTTTGACTGCGATCAAGACCGCAGATACCAAGATTCGGTGGTCGTAGACGCGGAACGGCCAGCAGGTGACCAACGTTATCTGCGCGCTGTTCGTCTCCGTCAAATGGAGGTCATTGCGGTGCAACTGTCGCGATTCGGTCACGCGATACATATATTCGGTATCCGCAGTCGTCACGAAGATGTCAACCGGATCGTTTTTGATCATCCCAGCAATCTCGGGCAATCGACGGAAGATATCACCTTCGTTACTGATGAAGTTGGAAAGATGCCCGAAATACCAACCGTGCGCTGATTCGCCAGGATCCGCCGTCGTAGGAATGTGACCCACGACTTTGTCCGGTGTGCTCCATTGCCGAGCGTCACCGAGGTCGCGCAATTCAAGCTCCGAAACAATCGCGTCCAAGTCGATCGCCGGGATGCGCATCCGCAAACTTTGCCCTTCACCTTCCAGTTCGTATTTCATCGCAGAGGCGTCGACTGGTAAAAACCCCTCGGGAATTGTCGGCCCTCCGAACGGCATGTTGCCGGCCCAATGCGGGTCCGACCAGTACCGCGGATTCATGTCTCCGCCCGGATAGATCGACGCGAACGTCTCGAGTAGCAACGATGAAGAGGGTGCCGCCGGAGCCGATTGTCGGCCGGATCGCGGCTCATCGGTTAAATTCCCGGAAGCGACTCTGCTCTTCGATCCGTATTCACCCGAGATGCTTTCTACCTCGGCGAATGAACCGTTGACCACAGAGTCGGATGGCTCTGGTTCGGAGACCAACGACAACCCAGGCAGCACCGAAGCAATCGATACCGTCTCAATATGATCGATTTGCGGATCAGAGCGCAAAGAAACTCGAGCGCCAGGCATTGTTTCTGCCGACTGTTCGGATTCCGCAGGACTGGATTTCAGATCGGGAGATGATTCGGTTACTGGATCAGGCCGGATTCCGGGGTTCGGAATGCCCCGACCCAGAAACTCTAGGTACTCTTCGGGAGCCGCTGCTTGGACGTTGAAATCTTCAGCATCTGAACCCGATCGTGCGTACTCGAGCAAATAGAAAACGGATACCGCGACCATCAAGAAGCCAACGACAGCCATCACGATGCCAACTGGCCTCGCGAATTTTGATATTCTAGTCATCTCGCTGACACCGGCACGCCTCGAAGACGTCCGCCGATCGGCGAAACGTCTTATCAACGGTTTCGAGGACCCTCGAAAATCGGTTCGTTAACGTGTACATCTCCATTGCGAATCTTTATGTTGAAGTCGCAATTCGGAAGGGTGCAAACCCACGCTTTATAGTGTACTGATGCGCCTTGGCCGCCGAAATCCGACAGCGGCACCAAGACACCCTGCTCGCACGCCAGGCAATCTGGCCATGAAGTAATCGCTTCCAACGTCCTAACCTCCGCCGACGCTTCTTCTGCTCAACATCACCCGGCGCAAAGGCGTCACCGCACCCCGTCGCCCAGGCCCGCAGGAACATCGAATCGAAGTCCCCTTACGCGGATTCCATTTATCTGAAAAGTGTACTACCATCCCGAGGGCGCTCGCAACTGTTTAACAACACGGAGTGCGCGCAACTCCCTCGCGGCGGCGCCAACAATTCGATCGCGAACCGTCGCCGATTGATGCTTGTTCGATACGCTTGAATCTGAGGCGCGGATTTGAATCGGCGCCGAGATATCCTCCGCGACCCAGAAACCGGAACCTGCCAACCGCAACTACGAACCACGTTGATCATCGGAATTGAAACCTCATGCGACGAGACCGCGGCTGGAATCGTCGATTCGAACGGACGGCTTCTCGCGAACGTCGTGGCCAGTCAGGCCGATGTCCACGCCAGATACGGCGGCATCGTGCCAGAGGTCGCGTCCCGGCAACACATCCGGGATATAACGGACGTCGCGGAGACCGCGTTGCAACACGCGGGTTTGGAATGGCAAGACGTGGACGGCATCGCGGTGACCAACGGCCCCGGACTCGCCGGCTCGCTGATGGTCGGCGTAAACTACGCCAAAGGAGTCGCGGCCGCGGCTGCCAAGCCCCTCGTTGGCGTGAATCATCTGATGGGCCATGTCATGGCGGCATTCATTAGACTGCCGATTGAAACAGGCGATGCGGAATGCACCTCCGAATCCGACACCCACCGCCCGGTCGATGCGGCACTTGCCGACATCGCCGACAAAAGGTTGATGTGTCTGATCGTCTCAGGAGGGCACACCGAACTCGTATTGGCGACGCGCGACGCAGCGTCTCTGAGGTTCACTTTGGTCGGCGAAACGCGCGATGATGCCGCAGGCGAAGCTTTCGATAAAGCCGCTCGGGCGATCGGCCTACCGTATCCCGGGGGACCGGCCATCCAAACGGCGGCCGAACGCGCTGACGACCTACACGTCGAACCGCTCCCTCGCGCTTGGCTGCGCGGCACGAACGAGTTCTCATTCAGCGGCCTCAAGACCGCCGTGCTCGACCGCGCGCGCCGCGAGGGCATCGACTACAAACTCGGCTCGGCATCATTAGCCGACCCCCAAACCGTCGCGAACATCGCTAAAGCGTTCCAAGACTCGGTCGTCGACGTTCTTGTCACAAAGACGATCCAAGCCGCCCGCGACTTCGGCTGTTCGGCGATCGTGCTCGTCGGCGGCGTCGCCGCGAACCGACCTTTGCGAGAAACGATGCGCGATGCGTCACCCTTCCCCGTCGTGACTCCACCGATACCGCTCTGCACCGACAACGGCGCGATGATAGCCAGGGCCGGTCTAGACCTCTACCTGGACGGCCGCCGAGACAGTTTCGAACTGGACGTGATACCTTCGTTGCGCATCGGTTGAACCGTTCATCGCACGACCGCCGATGAATAAGTTATCGGTGGACCTCGGTAAACTTCCTGGATTGCTCAGCCTGCGATTCAACCGGATCGCATTGCTTCAAGCGTGGCGATCACGCGCGCGCCGAATCGATCAGCTTCTTCGGCGCTGCCCTGGGCAAAATCAACGCCCATCACCGTGCCAGACCTTGCTCTTAGCGATACCTGTAGATCCGGAGGACGCAGAGCATAGTCCGCCAGAAGCAACGCGCTCGTCAAGACCACTATCGCCGCGATCACCAAGCGAAGATTCCCGACGCCGTCCAACGCTTGCCACATCCCGACCGAAGCCCCGATGCCGATCAACCCCCACACCAACGATCTCCGGTTGGGTCGCGCCCTCGTTATCGCCACCGAATCGATATCGTTCAACATGATCGAGGAGAACAAAACCTTAGCGTCTGGAGCACCACGCAGCAACACTCTACGATCGGTGAGCACCACCTCCGAACTGCCTTTGCCGTGCGTGTGGACCGAGTAAAGCGACAACTCGCCTTCGAAAAGTTCTGAAACGCCGCCTAAGGCCGGTGGATCGACGGTCGATGTCGACGCCCCGGTCACACCTACCTGCGGCGTCGCGCCAACCGTCGCCGCCGGGCGAACCGGATCGATTTCGGCACCACCGGCAACTGAAGTCGCAGTTTGAACTTTTGCCGATTCCAGAACCACACGGGGAGGCCTGTCAGAACACGAGCAGAAGCGCGTCGGTACATGTTCTAGACCGTCGTTGTGCGATGGCGCACCACTGTCTGCAACGCTCTGGTCGCATCTCTGCGATTCCGTCGCCGCGAGCGACGAATCGCCCGCGAGGTGCGTCGGTACTGCCGAGCACGAACAGAATCGTTTCACTTCGGTTTGGCGCATCACGACGACAGAACTCGACGGCCAAATTGCATTTGCCCCGCCGCCCGCGGGCGCAAAAGCATCGATTTGTAGACATGCATCGCGCCTTGTTGCCGGCGCGCGCCGCCGATCCGGCCGATCGATGCGCCGCGTCGCCGCAACGCCCGTTCGGCCTCCCGCGCGACGGAGTTTGTAGGCAACGATGGATGCTCTCGATAGATTCGCATCAAGTCGCGGTAGAGCGCCCCGTCACCGCCTATCTCGGCCCACGCCGTCACCGTCGGCAAAACTGCGTTAACTATGATCTCGCTTGCTCGCCCAGTTCCCAAAATGCCGTTTTCGACCCGGAACGCGTCGCGCAGGCTTGTCGCACTTTTTGCCGCCCTCAACGCGTTCAATACGTGGCGCAAAGGGCCACCACCTCGCCACCACCGTGCTACCAAATGCCCGGCCGCCTCCACCCGTACCTGCGGACGATTCGCCGGCCGGCTCGCCGCCGCGACCCAATCAGGGATTTCGCCGGCCAACCTTGGTGCGGGCGACCATGCCGGTTTTCGATCGAACCCGGCCGCCCATCTCAATAGCTCTTGGGCCCGGAGAACATCGTTTGCGCTTGCCGACTCAGTGGTCGCGTCGCGCTGCCGGCTGTATGCGAAACCCGCGAGGAAAGCCCACGGCAATCTCTGTGCTAGGTGCCTGAAAGCGCCGACGTTGCGGGGGTAGCCGAGACCCTCGAATATCGACATCTGCAACGCTAGATCGGGGCCGAATCGCGAAACGTCGATGCGTTTGCTCGCGATCTTCTGAGCGAAACGTTCGTCGCCAGCCGAATCCAACCACTCGCCAACCATCTCACCATCATCGCCGCGTCCATGGTTTTGTGCCTCTCCACCAGAACCCGACCGTTCGGCGCCACCAACTAAGGGACTGATGCCGATCTCAGGAACCACCATGCCCAATGAATTCAACGCCTCGAAACCGTCGCGGGCAGACGCCCAAACCGCGTGAAAGATGACGCGGCCGTACCGGGCGTCCGCGTCGTGGTTGTGGGCATACCAGTCCGACGCATCGCTATGGATCTCCACGTCGCCGTGAAACTCGGACCCGTCCTCCGCCTCGAGCACGGCGTCCCTGAAATCGGGGCCGAACGAACCGCCGGGCAACCCTGAATATAGGATCCTGAAACGTTTGCCCTCGGCTGTTGCCACCGATGCGCGGCTGGCGTCCGCGCGCTCCCATGCCTCGTGCAACGCGCGCTCTGGAAAACAGACATCCATAATCCGCAAAGTTTATCGCAACCTCGAACACGAGACCCCAGATCTCAGTTTGTGAAGCGGGTTGTATCCTTGCCAAACGTGCAGAATGCGGTGGCGCGACACCACGACGTTACGGAGATGATATGCCTGCGGTAACCAGCATCGAGTTCCATCAATTTTCGGCCAAGCATCATAACGCTGATCGTAACTGGCTCCTGATTCAACTTAACACCGATCAACCCGGGCTTTACGGCCTAGGCGATGCGAGTCCGATGGAAGCCGACGAATCTGTAAAGCTGTTGGCCACCCACCTCGTGGAAAAATGGGTCGCCGGCCGCGATCCGCTCGACTCCGAAGCGATTTGGACCGACATGTATCACAATTCGCCCGGCAAACGAGGCCGCTTGGCGATGACCGCCATCAGCGGAATCGATGTCGCGCTCTGGGACCTTAAGGGCAAGATCCTCGGACGCCCGGTTTACCAGCTGCTCGGAGGCTCCCAACGCGAACGCATTCGCGTCTACGCCAACGGATGGTACGCCAACCCCGGGTCGCCTGAACAGAACGCCGAAGAATCTAAGGTCGTCGTCGATATGGGATACACCGCGATGAAGTTCGATCCCTTCGCGCAGACGAACTACTACAAGATCTCCGAACGCGAAGCCGCCATCGCCGAGGCGCGCGTCGCCGCGGTCCGCGAAACCATCGGCGACGACGTCGACATCCTCGTGGAGGCACACGCCAAGTTCGACGTCATGAATGCCGTCAAACTCGGGAATCGCATGGAGAAGTACCACCCGCTCTTTTACGAAGAGCCGGTCTCGGAAGAACGAGTCTGCGAACTCCTCGAAGTTCGCAACAAGGTGAACGTTCCCATCGCCACCGGCGAACGCCTATACTCCAAGTTTCCGTTTGCCGACATCATCGATGCTCATGCCGCCGATGTCCTGCAACCCGATATCGCCAACGCCGGCGGCATCACCGAGTTGAAGAAGATCGCCATTATGGCCGAAGCCAAACACATAACTATCGCACCGCACAACGTCTGCTCGCCCGTCGGCGCGATCGCCGAGATGCATCTCGATGCCTCGATCGTCAACTTCGAGATACAGGAGTACCACGCCGAGTTTTACTCCCCCTGGTACTTCACCGTCTGCCGGGGATTGCCGAGGCAGCGAGACGGCTATGTCACGTTAAGCGACGCACCGGGGCTCGGCATTGAACTCGACCTCGACGAGATCGCGGGCCACCCGCCGTTCAGACGACCGACGGCACGCGGTGGTAGCAACCGCCGAATCTGAACGCGCAGAAACGATCTAGGTTGCTAGAATTCACTCCACCATCACAAACTTGAATATCAACTCGAAGGAGAATCCGATAATGATCGAAAATACCATCCTCAAAGCGAATCGCGAAGGACGCTACGCGCTCGTCTTCACGCTGCCATTCCCTTCGTCCCAACTCATCGAACTCGCAGCCCACGTCGGCTTCGACGCCATATCCATCGATGGAGAACACGGCGCATACTCCGTCGAGAGCGTCGACGAAATCTGCCGACTCTCCAACGCATTGGGCATGTCCGTGACCGCCCGAGTGCCGGACAATGCGGCGTTTCAGGTCAATCTCTTTCTCGATCGCGGCATCCAAGGGGTGACCGGTCCGCACGTAGAGACCGGCGCCGAGGCACAGGCCCTCGCCGACGCCTGTCTCTTCCCGGAGGCTGGCTGGCGCTCTTGGGGAGGTGGCCGGGGGACTGAGTTCAACGACCCGCCAACGATCGCCGAATATGGCGGGCAACGCGCCTTCATGAAGTGGGCAAACGAAAACATGATCGTCATGGCCCAGATCGAGTCGAAGAAGGCGCACGACAATCTCGACGACATCCTCGCCGTGCCGGGTCTCACCGGAGTCGCCGGCGGGCCGAACGATTTCGCCGCCAGCATGGGACTCGCCGGGCAACCTGAACACCCCGACCGCGTCGCGGCGACCGCGGACGTCGAGCGTCGCGCCATAGCTGCCGGCAAATCGATCGGCATCAACACCTTCTCGATCGGTGTCCGGGAGTTCATGTTTGGGCAGGCCCGAGAGTTTTGCGAGGAGAACCGCGTCAAGCCGTTCAGCCCCTAGTTCGACATCTCGGGTATTCACCGGGAGAGGATAAGGACGACATCCGCAACCATCAGCCTCGACGTATCGATTACATCGGGGATGTGGGAAACCTATAAAGGGTGATTTAGAATCCAAACTGTGAAGATGCGGAACTCATTGATCTATCTGCTGATCGCCGTAGCCGCGATCGCTTTGATCCTGTTGTTGTTCCGCCAGGGCGATAGCTCTCAGACGATACCGTTCAACCGGGTCGTCGAAATGGCACGGGACAACACTGGCCCGGCGCTCAACATCGAAGTCAACGGCGACACGGTCAAGATCGATAACGGGTCGCAAGTGTTCTCCTCTCGCAAAGAGACGTCCACCAGCGTCTTCGAGGCCCTATCGGACTCCGGAGCCGACCTCAACAACTACCGCCTCGACGTTAGGGGGCAGAGCGGACTTGCCACTCTGCTGCAGGCCTTGCTCGGCTTCCTGCCTTTGATCTTGTTCGCGGGTTTGCTCATCTTCATGCTGCGCCAAGCTCAGGCCGGTAACAGCCAGACGATGAACTTCGGACGCACGCGAGCCCGCATGTTCGTCGGCGCTAAAGCCACAGTCACCTTCTTCGACGTCGCCGGTATACCCGAAGCTAAGGAAGAACTCGAAGAGATCGTCGAATTCCTTAAGTTCCCGGAGCGATTCCAAGCTCTCGGCGCCCGTATCCCGCGCGGCGTGCTGCTCGTTGGGCCCCCCGGTACCGGCAAGACGCTCCTCGCCCGCGCCGTGGCTGGTGAGGCCGGTGTTCCGTTCTTCTCAATTTCCGGTTCTGAATTCGTCGAGATGTTCGTCGGCGTCGGAGCCTCGCGCGTACGAGACCTGTTCCAACAGGCTAAACGGCACACTCCGTGCATCGTATTCGTCGACGAGATTGACGCCGTCGGCAGGCACCGCGGCGCTGGACTCGGTGGGGGACACGACGAGCGCGAACAGACATTGAATCAGATCCTAGTCGAGATGGACGGTTTCGACACTCACTCGTCGGTGATCGTGATCGCCGCTACCAACCGTCCCGACATCCTTGACCCAGCTTTGTTGCGCCCCGGCCGATTTGACCGGCGCGTCACCCTCGACACGCCCGACATCCGTGGTCGGACCGCGATACTGGACGTCCACGCGAAGGGCAAACCGTTCGACAAGGGCATCGAGATGCAGTCCGTAGCCAAACAGACCCCGGGCTTCTCCGGAGCCGACTTGGCCAACCTGATTAACGAGGCCGCGTTGCTCGCCGCTCGCAAGAACAAGAAATCGATCGGTCTCGATGAGCTGCTCGAATCGATCGACCGCGTATCGATCGGACCGGCTCGCAAGAGCAAGGTGATCACCGAAGACGAACGGCAATTAACCGCCTACCACGAAGCTGGGCATGCCGTCGTTCCCTACTTCATGCCCGAAGGCGACCGGATCGGCAAGATCTCGATCATCGCCCGCGGACATGCCGGAGGCTTCACTCGCTGGGAGCAGGAGGACAAATCGTACCTCACCAAGCCGTACCTGCTCTCTCGCATCGCCGGTGCGATGGGCGGACGAGCTGCTGAAGAGCTCAAATTGGACAAGATAACGACCGGTGCGTCGGACGACTTCGAACAGGCCACGCGCATCGCCCGCGAGATGATCATGCGCTATGGCATGAGCGACGAACTAACCTATCGATCGTTCGGCAAACGGCAAGAAGCGATATTCCTCGGTCGCGAGATTTCTGAAGAGCGTGACTACAGTTTGAAGACCGAAGCGATCATCGACCGGGAGATCGACAGGTTGCTGCGCGAAGGTGTTCAGACCGCCACAAAGATTCTGACGGAGCACGACGACAGATTGGAAGCTATTTCCAACTATCTGCTGGAGAACGAGACTATCGATTCCGATCAGTTCGAGGCCATCATGGAAGGCCGAGACCCGCAGAAAGTGGCCAGCCAGTCTCCTGAATCAACCGATGGCGGCCCGGTTTCCCAAGATCTTGAACCCGTCGGTCAGACCGAAGGTTCATCTGCGGTAGACCCTTCGCCGGCCGTTTGAAACCTCCCAACTACCGAATCGTCGCGGAATCACGTAAATCAGCTTTTCGCGCCCGTCGCGCCGCCGGCGGACCATCTGGCGATAGACGTTTCTAGATCACAAGTTTCGCAGGAGGCGCGGGCTTCCACCCGGTCTGCCCCGAATCAGTCTCGCATCCCATCAGCAAGGATGATCCGAGTCGTCCTCCCCAACCACTCCCTCATCAACAAGCGCCTGCACTTGTTCGTCGGAATAGCCGAGTAGGTCGGTAAGCAGTTCTCGCGTGTGTTGCCCGATCGTGGGCGCAGAGCCGACAACCATGGGGGTGCGGCTGAACTTGATGGACTTGCCGCTGACCCACATCGTGCCGGCCACAGGGTCCGGCACTTCCATCATAATCTCGCGCTCGTGGAGCTGGGGTTCGTTCGCCGCCTGCTCGGTGGTGTTGACAGGCGCACAGGGTATGCTGTGTGCCGAGAGGTCGTCGACTGCCTGCTTAGTACTGCGCTGTTTGAGCCAGTTGCCAATCTCTTCCTCCAGAACATCCACGTGCTCAGTGCGCTTGTCGCGGGTAGCGAAACGCGGGTCTTCGAGCCATTCGGGATGCTCCAAGGCGTCACACACGCGCAGCCACATGGGGTCGTTGCCCGCCGCGAGGATGACATATCCGTCAGCTGTTTCGTACATGCCGCCGAACGGTGTGCCACCGCCGCCGACCGCGAAGTCCGGACGCGTCGTTTCCACGCCGCCGCCGAGGTAGGCCGATATGGGGATTTCATTGACGGTGAAGCCGGTGTCCGCGAGGCAGACTTCGAGCGCCTGCCCTTCGCCGGAGAGTTCGCGCTCGCGCAGGGCCGCAAGCGCGCCGATGCAGGCGTGCAGCGCGGTGATGCGGTCTATCAGCGGGAAGTAGGTCTTGATTGGGGGCAGGTCGCCGTAGCCGGTAAGCGACATCATGCCGCCCATCGCCTGCCCGATGGGGTCGAATCCGACCTTCTCCCGGTTGGGCCCGTACTGCCCGTAGGCCGAGACATTGATCATTATTACCTTGGGGTTCAACTCTTTGAGCTTGTCGTATCCGAAGCCCATTATGTCGATAGTCCCAGGGCGAAAATTCTGCAAGAGGATGTCGGACACCTTCACGAGGTCGCGCAGCACTTCCTTGCCCTTTTCCGTGCGGAGGTTGATGGCGAGGCTCTTCTTGCCGCTGTTGTACTGCACCCAGTAGGCGGACTGTCCCCGCACGCGCGGCCCGTTGGCGCGGCTCTCGTCGCCGCGCACCGACTCCACCTTGATTACTTCAGCACCCATCCGCGCAAACATCAACGCGCAGCGCGGTCCCGCCTGATAGCGTCCCAAGTCCAGCACCCGTATGCCTTCGAGCGGCGTCTTAAGTTTGCCGTTTTCAGATGTCATCGACGTATATCCTCTCGCAGTTCTTCCATCGTTCCGACCTTTTTCCTGTCTTTCGTATCAGTCCAACATCGCCGGCCCAACATTGCCGACTAGATCATAAGCCCATCTGCCGGCTAACATTCGTCAGCCACTACGCATTTTTTCTTCCTCTGCGCGCGAGAAACTCGGCGAAACCCTCTTCGACTGGCGTGGCGCTGAGCTTGCCCTTTTGCGCCGCCGCCTCGTTGTCGTACATCCACCGCCAGCCTTCGCCTACATCATCCACCATCAACTCCTTGATGCCCTGCACCATGCGCGGATCGTTGGCGGCAATCTGCTGCGCTATCTCCATCGCCTTTGGCATGAGCGCGTCGGCGCTGACGAGGTGGTTCAGCAGTCCGATCCGATACGCCTCTGCGGCCTCAACTACGCGTGCGCTGAACAGCAGCTCTTTGGCTTTGGGCCAGCCGACCTGCATCGGCAGGCTCCATGTCGAATTCACCCGGCCATAGGACGCGGCGAGGAAGCGGAAGCTCGAACGCTCGCAGCCAACACGAATGTCGAAACTAGACGCCATCACAGCGGCACCGCCGTATGCAAGCCCGTTGAGCGCGCCGATGGTCGGCTTGGTGCAGGTGGCTATATGCCATGAGTACTCGGCGCGGTTCGGGCCCGGCGGCGGCGGGTTCGCCGCATCGCGCACCTGCTCGTGGATGTCCCCGCCGGCAGAGAAGGCGCGCTCGCCCGTCCCGGTAAATATGACAGCCTTGATGTCGGCGTCCGCCTCCATGTCGCTTATAGCGGCATCAACCTCGCGGGACAGCCTCTTGCTCAGCGCGTTAAGCACCTTCGGTCTGTTCAGACGAATGATGCCCACGCCATCATCTTTGGACACAACAATGTCTTCGTAGCTCATGGTCAGTCCTTTAGTGTGTTAGCGCTTCAGTCGGTTCGTCAGTAGTATAGTCTGGCGAGCCGCGGATGCAGACAAATACTGGAATCTCGTACGACTTCGAACAGGCCACGCCTATCGCCCGCGAGATGATCATGTGCGACGAACCGACCTATCGATCGTTCGGCAAGAGGCGATATTCTTCGGTCGCCTGATATCTGGGGAGCGTAACTAAAGTTTGAAGACCGAAGGTCCGTCTACGGCAAACCCTAAGACGGCCGTTTGAAACCTCATTTCCCCGTTTTCGGTGGCGTAACGTATAATTCTGAAGCGTGACGCGGCGAAATCTCGCCGCCTTTGTTCATAACACGCATCTCCTTTCAACAGCTCGCGGATCGCGACGTGACAATCGAAGCCACACAAAGGCGCGATGGAGCCATTCTCGTACTTCTCCCAAAGGGACGGATAGAAGCTCCGGACATTGAAGAATTCGTGACACCCATTCAGGAGCGCATCCTCAACGGTGATCTGAACATCATCATCGACCTCAAGGATGTCGAAGCAATCGACACTGCGGGAATTCATTCACTCCTCTCAATAGCCGCGAAACTGGTCATCAGACAAGGTAATCTCGTTCTCTGCGGCCTCCGGAGCAACCTTTTCGCACTTTTCAAGGTCACGGCATGCGACCAGGTGGTCCAAATCGTCGAAACCTACGAAGAGGCGGTCGAGAGTTTTCGGCAGAGCTAATTCCAACGGATACTGGGAAACGAGCAATCGAAATTGGCAATCGAATACAGCGGCGAGCTATGGTCCATCGGCAGGTGGGTATCGGGCTTCTACAACAACGCCTACTTGATAACCTGCAAAACCACCAACAAAAGCGTGATAGTTGACACGCCGGATAAACCCCTCGAACTCATCGCCGCGGCCGAAGATACCGACGTCCAAGCCATCCTGATCACTCATAACCACTGGGACCATCTCGAAGGTTTCGATTTGGTCACCAGCCGATTCGAGGTTCCCGTAGGCATTGGCGCCAACGACGCACACGCCATCGACGACCGCGAAGGATACCGCGACCCCATCGATGTTTCCCAAGACATAATCCTTCAAGTCGGCGAGATTACGATCCGATGCATAGAGACTCCCGGCCACACACCCGGATCGACATGCTACGTTCTGCCCGGCGATAAACCGAGTGCGGCGCCCCATGTATTCACCGGCGACACCCTGTTCCCTGGTGGGCCAGGGAGGACCGCAGATCCAGATTCGCTCAATCAGATAATCGAAAGCATTGCTGGCCGTCTGCACAAATTGCCGGCGAACTCCGTCGTGATGCCAGGGCACGGAGACTTCACTACGATCGCCGAATCCGTCGAGGAGTACGCCGTTTTCGCGTCCAAACCGCGGGAAGCCGGATTGTTCGGCGATGTCACTTGGAAGTGACCAATCGAACGATCTTCGATCTTCGGCACTTCTAGCAACCCGGCCTAAATTACGCCTGCTCGTGCTCGCGTCCGCCGCGTTGGTCACGTGGCTCTGCTTAGACACGTGGCTCGATCTCATATCTAGCCGGTACCCTGTCGGCTTGAACCCTCAAGAGCCCACGGAGATTGGTTTCGCAATCGGGTGGGTGTTGGCATTATCGGCCGTGGCGATAGTGGTGATCGTCGACAGTTGGCGCCAGGCTCGTATTCTAGTTTCGTTCCTCGCACTGTCGACCGTCGTCTTATTGGCATCAGTAGCCGTAAGTCGCCTGTTTTCGGATTCGTCATGGAGTGACGACCTGATGAACGCTTCGACCGCAATGGTTGGCGCCTCAGTTTTGGTTATCGTTGCACTCGTTTACGCCGCATCGTCCGACTCGCCCGTCTTAGATCGGCTCCGCTTGGACTTGCCTAAACGCAGAGTCGCAATCGCGTTCGTATTGCCACTCGTCGCCTGGTTCGCTCTCAACACCCTTTGGCAATTCACGCCCTTCAATCCCGTGAACCATCCGGACGCTCCTGACCACGTCGATAAAATCCACAAAGTACTGTTCAACAACTCGTTAGCCACACTTGCTTACATCGCTGTATTGATTCCGATGGGTGAGGAGTTATTGTTCCGTGGTTTGATCGCCACGTATTTGCGCGACGCAGCCAACATCGCCGTGGCGGTTTTCGTTTCTGCCGCAGTCTTCGCTGTATTCCACATCAACCCTCAGTACTTTTCCATCAACCAAGTTCTCTATGTCTTCTGCATGGGCGCGATTCTCGCAGCCGCGCTGTTTGCTACCAAGTCGATTTGGCCGGGGACACTGGTACATGCCGTAAACAATGCCTGGGTGACGTCGGTTTCGATCCCCTCGTGAAGCCTTGCGGTGAATAACATTGTTAGGTTGTGAACCATTGAGATGACTGACGCGATACAAAACGCATTCCGGCGTGCCGCTTCAGGCGGTCGGCCCGCTGTCGTGCCGTTCGTCACGGTAGGCCACCCTGCGAAAGACGGGACTACGGCCATTGTCGAAGCGCTTTCAGAAGCTGGTGCCGACGTAATTGAACTTGGCATTCCCTTCAGCGATCCGCTCGCCGAAGGTCCCGTCATCCAAAGGTCCAGTTTTCGGGCATTGCAAAACGGCATCACGCCCGAATCATGCTTCAACAACGCTGAGGAGATCCGCAGACGAGGCGTTGATACGCCGCTGGTCTTCATGGGTTACTACAATCCGATCTACCAAATCGGCCTCGACGAATTCTGCGCACGCACACGCGACGCTGGTGTAGACGGCATCATCGCCGCCGACCTTCCGGCTGCCGAAGCCGGTCCACTCCTCGACGCTTGCCAAAAAGCGGGCATTTCCCTTGTGCCGCTACTCGCTCTCACCTCCACCGAGGACACGATTGCAAAGGCTTGTGACCAGGCTTCGGGTTTTGTCTACTGCGTCTCATTGCTCGGCGTGACCGGGGCGCGTTCGGCGGCGTCTGAAAGAGTCGAGGCACTGGTCAAGCAGGTCAAGCGTCACACCGAGTTGCCGGTCTGCGTCGGGTTCGGAATTTCAACTGCTGAACACGTCGCGGCGGTCGGGCGTTACGCCGATGGGGCCGTTATCGGCAGCGCGCTCATCGATCGGATGCAGAACGCAGATCATTCCGACGCACCTGAGATCGCCGCACAGTTCATACGGTCGCTCCGAACGTGACCACACCATTGGGCATGTGGTCCGCTATAAAATCACCGCGATGCGACACATCTCTTAGTTGACGGCACAGGACATCATGACTGCAGTACGCGGCGTCAGAGGCGCCACCACCGTTCCAGAAAACTCTCGAGACGAGATCATGGACGCCACCGAAGAGCTTCTCAACGAAATGGTCTCCGCAAACTCGATCGAATCTGATGACATCGCCGCCGTCTACTTCACGTTGACATCCGACCTAAACGCCGAATTTCCGGCCGTCGCCGCGCGGGAAAGGCTCGGTTGGCGACTTGTGCCGTTGATCAACTCCATCGAAATCGATCGTCCGGGGTCCATGCGCAGATGCGTCCGGGTACTGCTTTTCTTGAATACCAGTAAATCTCAAGAAGACATCAGACACATATACTTGAGAGATGCCGTCGTTTTGAGAGCCGATATAACCGATGCCCAGTAGACGCCAAGACGAAATGAACATCGCATCACGCGACTGCGTGAGCGTCACGCGCGTCGCATCTCTGAACTCGAACGCGATCTCCTCCTTTACCCGCGACAACTATCGCTGGTTCTATATCTGCCGGCGCCGCGCATAGATGCAATGGCACTCTGCCCGCGCGACGTCGTAAATCCGCGTTATGGCGATATGCACGGTGCAGTCTGAAACGTAACCCTAGTGCCCGCAATTTCCGCGCGCCTTAAAACCCACAACAGTCAACAAACCACACGAATCCGGAGAACCCATGGCTTCACGAATCAAAAACCTCAACGTGGCCTCTATCAGCCCGCTTGACCCGCCTTCCGAATACCTGGCCGAGATACCGATAACTCGAGAAGTCGAGGAACTCGTAGTCCGATCGCGTCAGGAAATTGCGGATATCGTCTCGGGCGACGATGATCGCTTGCTCGTGATTACCGGGCCTTGCTCGATACACGACGAGGCTGCCGGCCGGGAATACGCCGAGCGCCTCGCAACGCTTGCCTCCGAAGTCAGCGACAACGTCATGGTCGTCATGCGCGTCTACTTTGAGAAGCCACGGACTACGGTTGGATGGAAAGGGCTCATCAACGACCCCAACCTCGATGGCACGTGCAACATGGCCGAAGGACTGCGACGAGCTAGGCAGTTCCTCATGGGCGTTTGCGAGACCCGTCTGCCATGCGCAACCGAATTCCTAGACCCCTTCACTCCGCAATACATCGCCGACTTGATCTCGTGGGGTGCCATCGGTGCCCGAACGGCAGAAAGCCAGACCCATCGACAACTCGCCAGCGGACTTTCGATGCCGATCGGTTTCAAAAACGGGACCGGAGGAAGCATCCAACTCGCGGTTGACGGGATGATCGCGGCAAGCGCACAACACGCCTTCCTCGGGATCGACGACGCCGGCTCGGCGGCCGTTGTCCAGACTTCCGGCAACGATTCGTGCCACATCGTTCTCCGCGGCGGTTCTGACGGCCCGAACTACGACGCCGAACATGTCGCCGTAGCACAGAAAGCTCTACAAAACAGCGGCATGGCGACAAACCTCGTGGTCGACTGCTCCCACGCGAACTGCGACAAAGACCACACCAAGCAGCCGGTCGCCTTCCGTGACGTCCTCACGCAAAGGGTCGACGGTAACCGCGGCATCGTGGGTGTCATGCTAGAGAGCCACCTAAATGCCGGTAACCAATCATTGAACGGTGATCGCTCGTCTCTGAAGTACGGCGTCTCGATCACCGACCCCTGCGTCGACTGGCAGACCACTGAAGCGCTCTTGCGCGAAGCCGCCGAAGTGTTGGCGAAGGAGCCAGTTGCGGTCGCTTGACCGATCCACACCATCGCCTTACACGATGACAAGATGGGGTTGCACCAACAGATCGCACCCATTCAAGATCCGGGTGGCAATGCCTGCGTAACGGTCGGCACGTTCGACGGCGTGCACAAAGGACACCAATCACTGCTGCGACGGGTGGTTGAACTTGCGCGGGAGAACGGCGCCCGGAGCGTCGCTTTGAGCTTCAGGCGGTCGCCGCGGTCCGTCATTGATCCGTTGCGCAAGACGCCTCACCTTTACGGACCGAACACCCGCGTGGGGCTGATACGCGAATTAGGCATCGACGCCGTCGGTTTGGTCGATTTCGACGACTCAATCCGAGTAATGTCCGCCGAAGAGTTTCTGACCACGCTTCAGAGATCACTCGGTATGCGGTACATCGTCGTCGGCGAACGAGCGCTCTTAGGGCACGATCTCTCGAACGTAGATCAGATCGGTCAGATCGCGCAACGCAACGGTTTCGAGCTTCACGTCATGCCGCCCGTACTTCGAAGAGACCGCGTCGTATCGAGCTCCTCGATCCGCTCCGCTTTGGCATGCGGCGATGTTACGCTCGCCGCCGACATGCTGGGCCGACTTTACGAACGCGGGGGATACGTGTATCGGGGTTCGGCACGCGCCCGCGAGATGGGCGTACCCACCGCCAACATGGAGTGGTCACGCGATCTAGTGATGCCCGCAAAAGGCATCTACGCGACATGGGCCAAGCTGCCCGACGGCCGAATACTTCCATCAGCCACGTACATCGGTGACAACCCGACACTCGGCGGTAACCGCGGCACGTTCGAAGTTCACATTAACGACTTCGCCGAGGACCTTTACGGCAAGCACATCAGTGTTGAATTCATCGAATTCATCCGGCCTGACCAAGCGTTTGAAACGTCAGAAGAACTCAACCAAGCCATCCAGAGCGACGTTGAACGCATCGCGGAGGTATTCGCCAATCTTCCGCTACGGGAACAGTGACCATCCAACAATCCAAGTAAGAAACAGACATGAGTGACACACAATTCTCAGACATCCACGAAGAACTCAGTTGGCGCGGGGCGATCTACGATGCTACGCCGGGTGCTAAAGAGATCCTTGGTTCGCAAAAGGTCACCTGCTACAACGGATTCGATCCGACTGCTCCTACGTTGCACATAGGGCACTTGGTGCCCTTGATGTGTATGGCGCGGATGCAACGGCACGGACACACACCCATTGCGATACTTGGCGCAGGTACCGGACTAATCGGTGATCCAAGGGAAACCGACGAACGACCTTTGCTCACCTACGAAGAAATCGATTCCAACGCGGAGTCGATTCGTGAACAATTACAACGTTTCATTGATTTCGATAGCAAGACCAATCCTGCAAAGCTGATCAACAATGCTGACTGGCTGCGCTCGACATACCTACTCGATTTTCTGCGCGACGTTGGGAAGCACTTTACAGTGAACAACATGATCAAACGAGAGGCCGTACAGAGTCGTATGGAACGCGAAGACGGTATCTCCTACACGGAATTTTCATACCAACTACTCCAAGCGTTCGATTATTTGGTGTTGTACGAGCGCGAGGGTTGCAACTTTCAATCGGGCGGAAGCGATCAATGGGGAAACATTCTCGGTGGTGTCGACCTCATTCGTAGAGTTCACGGGACCGCGTCTGATGGTTCACTTCGAGCACATGGGATCGTATTCCCCCTGATAACCGATTCCGTAGGTGCGAAATTCGGCAAATCTATCGGTGGCGCGCCGGCCCTCGACGCGAATCACTTTTCGCCGTACCAGCTTTATCAGTTCTTCTTCAACAAAGACGATGTAGATGTCATTAGATACCTCAAGATATACACATGGCTCGGCCCGGAAGAAATTGAGCCCCTCGAAGAAGCCGTCGTCGAACGCCCGGGCCGTCGAGAAGCCCAACAAGCACTCGCCGAACAAATCACCCAAATCGTCCACGGCCAATCCGGCCTAGAACAAGCACGACGCGTCACCCGCGCGTTCTTTAGAGGAGAGTTCAACGCGCTATCGGGTCAGGAACTCGCCGACGTCTTCGAGGGTTCAAGTTCGACCGAAATCCTCAAATCAGATATCGAAGCCCGATCCATTTCATTCGAAGACCTCGCAGTCTCAACGACGCTCGCGCGTTCGCTCGGTGATGCGCGCCGAACCGTCCAGCAAGGGGGCATGTACCTGAACTCAGAACGCGTCGAAGACTCCGCGCGCGCCATCACGTCGGAAGACCTCCTCGACGGCAACCTAATCGTCATCCGCCGCGGCCGCCGCGAACACCGGCTCATTCGCGTGAATTGACGCCCTGCAATCTAAAATTGAACCAACGTCCAAACACGCCAGCGTCAGGACAAACCGAGGAAAAATGACACAGAACTCCGAACCGAACCTCCGAATTCCCGGCCCAGTGCCGCTACCTGAAGAGGTCTTGCAGATCGCCGCTAAGCAGATGATCAATCACCGCGGGCCGGAATACGCTGGCATGCTCGAGCGCATGAGCGACAACCTGCGCACCGTCCTCATGACCAAGAACGATGTCTACTTCATAACGTCGTCCGGTACCGGGGCAATGGAAACGGCGGTCTTCAACACCATCTCTCAAGGCGACAAAGTGCTCGCTATCATCATCGGCTTCTTTGGTATTCGTTTCGCCGAGATCGCAGAGGCCGTCGGGGCTGATGTCACCAAACTCGAATTTCCGCTTGGACAAGCCGCAGACGTCGACGTTCTTCGAGACGCCCTCCGCGCCGATCCCAACTACAAAGCCGTAATCCTCACCCACAACGAATCCTCCAGCGCCGTATCCAACCCGCTCGAAGAAATCTGCAAAACAGTCCACGAAGAATCAGACGCATTGATCCTCGTCGATGCCGTATCCTCAGCCGGTGGTATGCCCATCGCAGTCGACGCATGGGGAATCGACGCTCTAGCCACCGCTTCGCAGAAGTCGTGGGTCGCACCGCCCGGCATCGCCATGATCGCCTTCAGCCAAAAAGCGTGGCAAGCCTACGATTCATGCACCACACCTCGCTACTATTACGACATTCAACAGTACGAAGACTTCCTTCAGCTAGGCCAACCGCCCTTCACGCCGTGCGAATCCGCGATGTTCGCCCTCGAAGTCGGACTCCAATCCATGGTCGACGAAGGCGTCGAAAACGTCTTCAGCAGGCACCACGAGATCGCAGAACATACCCGCAGCGGCGCCGAGCAACTCGGTCTCGAAATCCTACCCGAACGTCGATACGCCTCAGACACGTTGACCGCCATCAAACTGCCCGAAGATCTTGACGGCAAAGCCTTCGTATCCAAGGTCCTAAATGACCACAACGTCGTCCTCGGCGGAGGTCAAGGTGAACTCACCGGCAAGATCTTCCGTATAGGTCATATGGGATGGGTCGAGAAAGACCACATCGACGACGCGCTTTCCGCGGCGGAGTCAACGCTCAAAGCGATGACCGCCTAAACTACTTGTCGGGGGCATAGCCCGATGAAGCTCTCGGGACCAAAAACACGCAAAAACCTCTCGATCAGCATCGTCAGCATCGCGGTCGTTGCAGTGTTGTCGATGTTGCTGGTACTCGCGTGCGAAGCTGAATCACCGACTCCGGTTCCGACCGCAACGGCGATTCCAACCACGGTACCTCCCACCGCGACTACCGCAACCACGGCAACCACCGCCCCTGAGCCGACCGCAACGCCCGCGCCTGAGGTCAAAGCCGTCGCGCCCGACCCTACGGACACGCCGGTACCTGAACCGACCGATACGCCGAGACCTGAACCTACGGACACGCCGAAACCCGAACCGACCGCGTCCGCAACTTCTCAACCGCCGGCACCAGCTGACACCCCGGTGCCGCCCACAGACACTCCGATTCCGACGTCCACCCAGGTTCCTCCGACCGACACCCCTCAACCCGCCCCGACAACCACGGCTGCATCGCCAACACCCAAAACCGAATACTCGACCGAAAAGCCGACTCCCGCTCCCGAACCTGATACTCCGACTCCGGTACCTGTGCCGGCTGACACGGCCACACCGGTTCCGCCGACCAACACTCCGGTTCCAACCGACACTCCGGTCCCGCCGACTAACACGCCAGAGCCAACCGCCACACACACACCAGTTCCTCCTAGTCCGACGCCGACTCCTGAACCAACAGCGACACCTATCCCAACACCGGAACCAGTAGCGTCCGGCCCTCAGGCGCCTGACTTCTCGCTGCCATCGGTGACGACAAGTGGCCGTTACTCGTTACCCCAATTCCGGGGCGACAAATCGGTCGTACTCGTGTTTTACCGTGCTTTCTGGTGAGGTTTTTGCCGGGCGCAGCTAGTTGAGCTGCAAAGAAACTACGACGGCATAAAGGCGCGCGGTGCAGAAGTTTTGGCGATCAGTACCGACGATCTACACGGTGCCGAAGAGCTGGCGCCTCAAATCGGCGTCAAATTCCCAGTACTTTACACATCCGGCGACAATTCGGTGCCCAAGGCGTATGACGTATTTGACCTGTTCGGCGATGGCCTCGCATCCGCTTCCATATTCATCATCAACAAAAACGGTGAGATAGCATACGAGAACATCGGATCGAGCTACACCCACCAAGTCTCTGGCGATACCGTGATCGCGCACCTACCATGAACGCGTCTCTAAATTTTCGCAGATTGATCGTTGGCGTTCTGCTCGCGACTGTGTTCGCGGCGGTCGTCGCTTGCGGCCAAGAATCCACCACGTCTGAAGAGCCGCCTGCGCCACCCGAGCAAGAGGAAGTCGCAGTATCCTTACCCGCGGCTCCCGAGTTCACCCTTCCCTCAGCCAACAAAGGCACGGATATCTCTTTGTCTCAGTTTCAAGGCGATCAGCCGGTCGTCCTCGTCTTCTACCGCGCCTATTGGTGACCGTCTTGCACCAGGCAACTAGGTGAGTTGCAAAAGCACTACACGAAGATCACGGACGCGGGCGCAGAAGTCCTCGCCATCAGCACCGACGACCTCAGAGGCGCCGAATCGATCGTCGCCAAAGCCGGTCCCGATTTCCCGGTGCTTTACACCAGCAAGAACAACGACATTCCCAAGAGTTATGACGTGTTTGACCTACACGGCGACGGCCTCGCATCGGCTTCTGTCTTCGTGATCGACACCGACGGAAACATCGCTTGGGAGAGCATCGGAGATTCACCCTCCCACCAAGTTGCTGGTGAAGAAGTTCTCGACGCTCTGTCCGCGCTCAAGGGCTAAGTCAACGCCAAGTTCTCGCCGATGCCGAACGCACAATCGCGGCTAGTTGCCATCGTCTCCGCCCTCATCGTCGGCATCATCGCCATTGCCTGCGGTAGCTCCGATTCTTCGGAAGGTGGCGGAACCGCACCCGATTTCAACCTCCCCGTCGCCAACCGAGTCGCGGACATCACCCTGTCAGACTTCCGCGGCGACCAAAACGTCGTCTTAGTGTTCTATCGTGGCTTCTTCTGAGGGATATGCCTCGGGCAACTCGTCGAGTTGCAGAGCTACTACCCTCGGATCAAGCAGCAGAACGCCGAGATACTCGCGATCAGCATGGACGATTTCCGTGGCGCGGGCACCATGATCGCCAACTCCGGTTCCACCTTCCCAGTCCTCTACACCACCAAGAGCGACAAAATCCCGAAAGCCTACGACGTCTACGACCTCCACAACGACGGCGTGGCTGCGCCATCGGTCTTCATCATCGACAAAAACGGCAACATCGCATACAAATACGTCGGCGCAGACATTGCCGATCGGCCCGACTCGGCCGTCATTTTAGAGGAACTCAAAAAGCTCAACGGCTAGCGATCAACTTCAAAGATCGCCCTCCAGGGTTTGGATGACCGCCCCCGCCGGCGGTTTCGGGTAGAAATTAGTCGCCTTCGGCGGCAATCTAACCCCCCGCGTCACGATGTCGACAAAATCGGGCATCGGGATCGAGCGCATCACGATCCCCAACTGCGCTTCACCCGAATCGACCCTTGCAAGAACGTTCTCAACCTCGTACTCGAAATCAACCGCCGAATCCGATCGTTCGCTGTCGAACACCATATCGAGAATCTCGCGATGCAGCCGGCGGTAGTCAGATCTCTCCAATGCATTTGATTCCAGCGGAACCGCGAAGTCTTCCGCCTCCATCCGGGCCATGAAAAATCCGCCAGGTAATCCGTAGATGCCGAACACGAATTCGCCATCACCGCGCGTGCCTACGGCCCTAAGCACGTCGCCCGGCCGCTGGGCGATCGTGTCACCGTCCGGCAACGACGCCCTCTCCACCTCACACACTTCATGGATCCGTTCTACCAACCGCTCCAACTCCTCGTGGCGCAAATCATGAACAACGCGATGATACCCACGCGTAATCAACCCCGGCTCGTCGATCGAAACAATGTGCATCATTCGATAGTTGACCGCCTCATCTGGCTCAATTTCCCGCTGTGCCCGGATCGCGCTCCGATATCGCATCGCAGCTTCATAACGATGATGCCCGTCTGCAATGAAGATCTGCGAATCGCGCATCAGTCCTCGCAGAACTTCCAGAGTTCCCGGATCCTTCAACTGCCATAATCGCAGCGAATACCCACCCGCCATCGTCGCCGTCTCCAACGGCGGACCGCCCGTCACCGCGCGGATAATTCCACCGACAGAGTGCCGGATGTCGTCCTGAAAAACCACCAGCAGAGGACTCAACGCCGATCGCGTCGCCCGCATCATCTCAACGCGGTCTTCCACCCAAGGCCCCCGCGTCTGTTCATGGGGAAAGATGATCCCCCGGTCATACTCCTCGAGCCGCACCGCCGCGATGAAACCACGACGCGTCTGCAACCTTCCGCCGTACTCGAACGACTCTTCGGTCACGTAAACCGACGGCTCAGCATCACGCATCAGAACCCCATCAGCCTCCCAAAGCATCTGCGTCTCCGCAACATACCCGTACCGGTCAGCTCCTTCCCGCGGTGCTAACTCCAATCGCACGATATTGTGCTCTGACCGCCCTAACAGATCCCGCTCGACCGCCGCCGTAATCATGTCGAACGGCGGCGAAAGATAGTCCCCAAGATCGCGCCCTTGCAACGCGGCTGTGAAGCGGATACCCCGAAACGGGCGAACCTCTGCCATTGCGTACTCGATCTGATCCTTGTGGTGTACTTGCTACTCGACCGCAAACATATCCGCACCACATCGCAAGTATAAACAGGGGCGATTTCGGCCCCTCGGTTGAATGAGGTGACACAGATGCGAGCCGCGGCTTGGCAGATTCCTGATTAGATTAGATGCGCCGATGACATCGTTGAACGACCAATTGGGGTCACAGGGTTCGGCGGCTAAGATTAGTGACATGGCAGGTATTCAGGAGGGTAACGAAATTGGTGCAACTTCCTAAGGTTTACGGACGGGACGATTTCGATGCGGGTTCAGTAGAGAACGCGGTGCGCGATCGATACACGCGGGTCGCGGAACGCGGGGCAGCTGCCTCGGATTGTTGCGTTGAGGAAGTCGGGTCCGCATGTTGCGGTGCCGACGGTTCGAAGATGGCAACGGTTGCTGATGCGCTTTACGGATCTAAGGATTTGGATGTGTTGACTCCGGAGGCGATGGCCGCGTCGGCTGGCTGCGGAAATCCGATCGGATCATCGGATGCCAAGCCGGGCGAAACGGTGCTCGACTTGGGCAGCGGTGGCGGCATCGACTGCTTCTTGGCAGCCGAGCGAGTAGGTGATGCTGGTCTGGTGATCGGCATCGATATGACGCATGCGATGATCGACCTGGCACGTCAGAACGCCGAAAAGCTACAAGCCCACAACGTCGTATTCAAGCTCGGGAAGATCGAAGCGATACCGCAACAGGATTCGACCGTAGACTTAGTCATATCCAACTGCGTGATTGCTTTGTCACCGGATAAGGATCGAGTATTCGACGAGATTCACCGAGTAATGAAGCCAGGCGGCCGGTTCGTTGTGTCGGACATAGTGGTGACCGAAGAGTTGCCTGATGACGTACGATCTTCAGCCGAGGAGTGGGTGAGTTGCGTCGGCGGCGCAGACTTGCTGTCCCGTTACCTCGGAAGAATGGAGCAGTCTGGTTTCGAGGACGTCGAGATCTTGTCGAACGCGCCGATGCGGCCTCGAACGGATGGCAACGAATGGGAAGACGCGGTTCGCAGCGTAACGGTAAGGGGTTGGAGACGTCATTAAAACTAAACGCCCGATGGTCAAATTGGGCTTGCATCCAGCGGGTCTAAATTGCGGGAGTTTCGCGTCATAGATGAGCACCGGTTCTTCTCCAAATCTTGATTTGCCGCCCTCGTCGTACCTAGATTGGAAATGCTTGCTAGTCGCGAGTCGTTGCGGACTTAGAGATCTACCTTGACATAGCCGTTGATTGGCCCGCCCGCTTCGGAGCGCAATGTGGCGATCGCCCGCGCGTGGTCCGTGATCTAATAGTGTACACGGCACGGATGGAGCCGAGATTCCCCAATTTAACCCCACTGAATCCCATCGTAATCCTCCACTCAATCATTAGAAAAAGGCGGATTGATCACGCATGAGTGGTCAAAAACATCGGATCAGGATGTCATCCGCGGTCGAATTCGTAGCGCCATTGTGAAGGCCAGTCCCGGAATGAATCACCGGATATCGCGGTCAATGGGAGCATTACGGGCAGAGTCGCTCTCCCATCGGCACCAACCGATGACGAGTTGTGCACTAATCTGATTCGTTGGATCCGATGGCTATTCAATGTGGCGCCGCGTGATGATCCTCGAGGCTGAAGGTTCGCAATCAGCGTTACGGCTACGATCGTGTTCAGTTTATTTTTACTTGGTCTAGATGCACATTAATCGTGGTAAACTGCGCGCACGGTCTAACGAGATAGTTCTAGGACACAAGGAGACAGTGCGATGGATGCTTTGAGGAGTTATATGGCCCGTTTGGGTTCGCTCGAGCTCGCAACGGTGATTTTTTGGATGCTGTTCTGGCTCGCCAACGGATTGGGTAAACTCATCGCGGGTGTCCACATCGGCGTCAAATTTGCGTCAAGAGGCGACGTAAATCCGTTTGAGGTCACGCTGGACAAGATGGGTTGGGGAACGGCGCTCGGCGATTTTGCCTACATCTTTACGGGCATCGTTGAACTGCTCGTCGGGCTAGTCTTCACGTGGGCGTTGATCCAGTTCATCATGCGTTCCGGCTCGGCAGCACGTCGGCCATGGATCCTGTTCGGGCTCTTCGCGAGCGCGATCATATTCACGGTATTCACGTTCTCGAACGTCGTTACCGCAGCACGACCAACCCCGCTCATTTGGCACACCGCTTACTTTGGTGTCGTTGGTATTTCGTGGTTGGTGATCGTTGGCCAAGGCGTTTGGATGCGTGGGGCCGGCGACAGCGAAGGCAGCTAGTTGACCCTTCCTCGGGTGGGCGATGGAATCAACTCCGTCGTCACACCCACCCGAGGCCCCCAAAAACTGACCGCCTAGGTATCGGCGCCATGCATCAATGCAGCGCCAGTCGCGAGAGGCGCATCAAGCACGCGAAACCACCGAATTGGTGACAGTGCGCGACCTATAAGAGGCGCGTCGTAGTTTCTGGCACGCCGACTTGCGATTTGGCAGGCGACTCGTCCCCACGTTTCGCCATGTCCTTAAAAAGAGAATCCCCTCTCCGGGAAGGGAAAGGGGATTAGAGGATCGCCAGCGGTTTCGCAAAGCCGCAGGTTAGCGCGAGTAGTTGCGAGGATTGAATTTGGCGGCTTGCATCGTCATTGCCTGAGTGTGTTGCTTCTTCCGCTCCTCCATGCTTTCGTTGACCATGTCGATGCCTTGTCGGACCTGCATGAGGGTGTGTGACAACCGCTCTTCGAGCTTCATCAACATGCGACGTGAGTACTCATCGGTCTCGTTCGTCTGGCGGTGAGAGCGTTCGTCAGCGTTCTCGACGATGGTGTTGGCCTCACGTTTGGCTCGAATCAGGACCTTCTCAGCTTCTTCCTCGGATTCATTGATGATGCGTTTCGCCTCTTCTTTAGAAGCATTAACCACGGAAGTCTGGTCGATGGTCTCCATCGCCTTCTTGCGGGCTTGGGCGAGAATGATGTCGCGTTCTTCCTCGGCGCGTTGTCGCAACTCTTCGGATTCGCGCATGGCATCGATGCGTGCAGTCTGCAGAAACTCTTCGGCATCGCTCAGCATTTGATCGCGCTTAGTGACGATTTGGTCGGAGAGCGATGTCACTTTGGGCAGTTCATGCTTGAGCTCTTCGATGAGGCCCAGCGTTTCGTCGGACCTGAGCAGGCTGCGCCCGGTTGCACGCACCCGGTTTTCTTCGACCGCGTTGGCGAGGCGGGAGATCAACTCGTAGATGACGGGTTGAACCGACACGAACTCGCTGCTATCGGAGTTGTAACTGACGCGGGTTTCTATGGCCATTGTTTTCTCCTCGTGCGCTGGTTCGGGCGAACCTGATGCACTGGTGTTGGTTGCTTGTGTTTGATGAACGATTTCTAGCTGTTTTCGGGTGTCAATTTAGCGATAGTTGGAGCCACAACGTTAGGAGGTACGAGCGTGGAAATATTTCCCCCGAGCGTAGCGATCTCCTTGACGCGCGACGAACTTACATATTGATTCTCGATAGACGAAAAAAGGCAGACCGTCTCAATGTCACCGTCGAGATGGCGATTCATGAGTGCCATCGCACTTTCGTATTCGAAGTCACTCGTGATTCTAAGGCCTCGAACGATAGCTTTCGCACGAGTTTGGCGGGCGAAGTCTACGGTTAACCCGCTGAACGACATCACCTTCACGTTTTCTGCTTCAGCGACTGCCTCTCGGATCATGCCGACGCGCTCGTCGATGTCGAATATCACTCGTTTGTGAGGACCGTCGTAAACAGCAACGATTAGCGAATCGAACAGAGCCGCGGCCCGGCGGACCACATCGGTGTGTCCGTTGGTAACTGGGTCGAAGGTTCCGGGGTACAAAGCCAAGATGTCGCTCATGGTTGAGAATTAGTTTCTTTGTTATCGGGAAACGCGTAGATAGTGATGCCGGTGTCGCCGTATTTCTTGCGGTTGATCGCGGTAGCGCCGGATATCTCGTCTGGGAGCTGGCTTCTTGAGCCGTGTTCTGCGATGATCCAAGCATCGGGTTTGAGCAAATCGTGTCGCAGGAGCTGTGCGATTATCTCCTCCCACGGATCTAGTTCGTACGGTGGGTCCGCGAACACTAAGTCGTAGGAATTGCCGACGAGCTGGGGTAATGCTCGTATCGCGTCGGTCCGATAGGTCGATGCTTTTGATGCCAGTCCGCGTACTGCGATTTCATCATTGATCTTGACGGCCCGCCTTCGATCGATCTCCACGAAATCTACGTGAACTGCGCCGTGTTCCAAGAGATCGAAACCCACTGCGCCAGTACCCGCGTACAAGTCGAGCGCAACCATGCCGACCGCGCCACTCGGTCCGAGCATCGATATGATCGCCGAGCGCGTCCTCGATGACGTCGGTCGTAGCCCGTGTCTCGCTCTACGTCTATTCCTTTCAGTGTGTTTCAACTCCGGTATATTTCTTGCGAAGTAGCGGTCGAACGCCACGTATCCCGCAAGTTCAATGACTACGATTATGCGGAATCCAGTGATGCACGTTTCAACGATGCACGATGCGATTAGTGGCGTTTCTTCGGATGATTGAAGCGGCGTCGCGCGTCTGTAAGATTGATTCCAATGGCATACGCCCGTTTCTGTAGTTGGTAACACGAAATTGAACCAGACGTCGGAAAATCCGTATCGTTCTTCGGAGGCTGATATCGCCTCCAAATATTCGCGTTTGGAACTCGACCGTCTGCGCAAGATCGACCAGTTGCGAGAACGGGGCATCGACCCCTTCCCGGCGCGGGTCAATCGCACTCATTCGGTCGCTGAGGCCGTCGAACTCTTCATACAAACCGAAGCTGCATCGAATCGCGGCGCTGAGCAAGGTCACGTGCGAACCGAAGCCGTGCATGTCGCCGGTCGCGTTATGGCTCGACGCGGAATGGGCAGGATGTCGTTTCTCGATATCCGTGATGGCAGCGGCCAAATCCAGGTACAAGCACGCAAGGACGTATTGGCTGACGACTTCGAGCTGTTGTCGATGTTAGACATCGGCGATTTCGTATCGGTGTCGGGGTCAATTATCCGTACCCGCCGCGGGCAGATAACGGTTGAAGCCCGTTCGCTCGCGATCATTTCAAAATCGATGCGGCCGTTGCCGGAGAAGTGGCACGGGTTGCAGGATGCAGAGACGCGAGTGCGCCAGCGATATCTAGATCTACTTTCGAACGATCGCGCGGTACGGAATGCACGGGCACGGTCAAAGGTGGCATCCGCGGTCAGAAGGTTCATGGAGAATCGCGGATTCATGGAGGTGGAAACGCCGATACTTGTTCCGATCGCGGCAGGAGGGTTCGCAGAACCGTTCGAGACGCATCACAACGCATTGGGTCGCGACCTCTTTCTGCGAATTGCGACTGAACTTAATTTGAAGCAATTGATCGTCGGCGGCATGGACAAGGTGTTCGAAGTTGGAAAGATATTCCGTAACGAGGGGATCGACGCGGACCACAATCCCGAGTTCACTACGATGGAGAGCTACGAAGCGTACGCCGACTATAACGACGTGATGCAGATGACCGAGGATCTAGTGGCGTTCGTGACAATGGACGTAAATGGGACGACACGGGTGCCAGTCCCGGAAGGTGAAGACGGCGCAACGATCGACTTGGCACCTCCTTGGCCTCGGTTGGATCTGAGGCAGGCGATCATCGACGCATCGGGTATTGACTTTCGAAAATGTCCGACACGCGAAGCGTTGGCTGCGGCGATGCACGAACGCGGAATGCACGTCGAGCCGAATTCGACTTGGCAGCAACTGCTCGACAAAGTGATCTCTACGTCGGTGGAACCGCGCCTAATAGAACCGATATTCCTCGTCGATTACCCATTGGCGATGTCACCGTTGGCGAAGAAAAAGCCGGGATACGAAGATGTGGTTGAGCGTTTCGAAGCATTCGTGCTCGGGCGTGAGTTGGCAAACGCGTTTACCGAACTGAACGATCCCGTCGATCAACGCGAACGATTCGAGGCGCAGGAGCGGCAGCGAGTAGAGTTCGATGACGTTGAGGCTGACCGTTTGGACGAATCGTTCCTGCTCGCGGTCGAACACGGGATGCCGCCAACCGGCGGCCTGGGTATCGGCATCGACCGATTGGCGATGCTGGTGACAGGCGAGAGTTCTATTCGCGAAGTGACGCTTTTCCCGCAGTTGAGATCTTGAGGACCGGAAACGATGTTAGATCTGCGCAGGATAGTCAATGACACAGTTGCGGTGCGAGCCGGCCTCGCCAAGCGGGGAGAAGACGATTCGCCGATTGACCAGATCATCGAGTTGGATGGTCGGCGTCGGACGTTGATTCAGCAGACGGATTCGGCTCGTCATTTCCGTAACGAGGTCTCTCGGACCATAGGCTCAGAGAAGCGACGTCCGACAGACGACGAGATTCAGCAAATGCGGGCGACGGGCGACAGGATATCCGCACTTGAGGAAGAAGCTCGCTCAGTGGCGACCGAGTTGCGGAAATTGATGCTTGGTTTACCTAACATTCCGCTCGATGATGTGCCGGAAGGTTTGGACGAGAGCTTCAACGAGGTCTTGGGCAATACTAAGCCACCGCCTGCGCGTGAGTGGGAAACGCCGCACTGGGATATCGGCGAGAACCTGGGCATCATCGACATGGAAAGCGCGGCCAACATTTCCGGTAGCAGGTTTTACATGTTGCGAGGTCAGGGCGCGAGACTGCATCGAGCGATCGTAGGATGGTTGCTCGATACGCTCGTGGATGAGTTTGGGTATGAGGAGACGAATCCTCCTTATCTGGTCCGCGAGGAGGCGTTGGTCGGGTCCGGAAACTTGCCAAAGTTCGCGGACGATCTGTATCGAGACGACGCCGCCGGGCTGTGGATGATACCGACTTCTGAAGTTTCTTTGAACGCGATCCACCAAGGCAGCATCATTGACGGCGAGTTGCCGCTGAAGTACTGCGCACACACGCCGTGTTTTCGCAAGGAGCATGCGGCGGCTGGTCGAGATGTTCGCGGCATGAAGCGCGTTAAGCAGTTTGAAAAGGTTGAGATGTTCCGCTTCGTCGAACCAGATGAATCTGAAGCCACATTGCAAGAGATGATTGAGATATCGATCGAGCTTTGCAACCGTTTGGGTTTCACTACTCGACTACTGAAGCTCTGTGCCGGAGATATTGCGTTTCAGTCGGCAAAGACGTACGACATCGAGGTGTGGTCGCCAGGTGCGCAGGAGTGGCTAGAGATCAGCTCGCTGTCAACATGCACCGACTTCCAAGCACGCCGCAACAATACGCGCTATCGGCCTAAGCGTGGAGGCGGCACGCGATTCCCACACACCTTGAACGGTTCGGCCCTAGGAATGCCGCGTACCTTTATCGCGGTGCTCGAGAACGGGTTGCAGACAGATGGCAGCGTGGTGTTACCGGAAGTACTTTGGAAGAGGATGGGTGCCGAGAGGATTGAATCCGGTTAACGGCAAAAGCCAGCAATTATTGAGGACGATATGAAGCATTTAGCAACCCAGTTTGATCCGAAGGAGATTGACGCCGCGGGGCGTGTCTTGGTCGATGTGCCGCAGGAGGGCGAGGATGACAGCGAAAGGAGTGCGAACGGCAGGTTGGGATCCTTGAGCGGCTGACAACGTTCGAGTCGTTAACACACCTGGTTCTCGACTTTCCTAATTTCAGGAACAGATGGGTCGTCATGGAACTCAACTTAAAAGCCAATCGCGTGCGTGGAATAGCCTTCGGGGAGAACGAAAAAGAACAAGCGGCGAGCATGTACGCCGACGAAGAACTTGCGCACCGCAGTGATCCTAAAATCGCAGTTGTAATGGTTTCCGCTAAATCGGTACAAGCGCTTCGACGTGCATATCCGAACTTTTTCGCCGATCTATCTGAGTTTCGGAAACTGGTTCGTGAAACTACCGAGTAGAAGGTGCAGACGCCTCTTTAAGTTGCCGCGCCTGACGTTGCTCACGGCGTTGCTGGCGCTTCGTGACTTTCTGCATGATCCTTTCGAATCGCTCAGAGGGAGTTTCTTCGGAATGAATCTTTTTCGTCTTAACAGCCATGATGGGTTTCCATGTTCATGCCACGGCAGGATACTGTAATTTACATTATCGCATGATCAACGCTGACGCCCCGATGGTAGCTGGTCCCGCCTATGGATTTTGAAACTTCCGCCGCAACTTTTAACCCGAGTTGAACTCGTTCATCGCGGTTTCCACGCCTTGGGTGATGATGGTTTGGGCGGCTTGGGCGGCGCGTTTAGTGGCGGCTAGCAAGGCGGTTAGGTCTTCTTCGGCGGGCTGGCCGAGGACGTGATCGACTTGGGTATCACCATTCGTTGGTTTGCCGACGCCGATGCGGACGCGGGGAAAGCAGTTGTCGGAGATGGCGTCGAAGATGGATCTTAGGCCGTTGTGCCCACCGTCGCCACCGCCGCGACGTACACGGATGCGGCCGGGCGGTAGATTAATGTCATCGGTGATGACGATCAGCCGTGAAACATCGGTTTCGTAGTGTCGGATGAGCGCGCGCGCGGCGGCGCCCGAACGGTTGACGTACGTTTTCGGGTAAGCGATTATTGCGGATTGGCCCTCTATCTTGACGTGGGTTGTGCGAGATGGACCATCGTCGTGCGGCTTGGTGTTGTAGCGCTCACAAAGGATGTCGGCGGCCCACCATCCAACGTTATGACGAGTGTCAGCGTACTCAGGACCAGGATTACCGACCGCGAGGATGATCCAAGGGTTAGTGATTTTCCGCGATTTGGGGGCTCGGGACTTTGGGTCGGCAAAGAGCCGAGTGAAGCGCTCGAAAGGGCCGGGTTTGCGGGTCATATGAGATGCGCCGTCACTTCGTCTGACACCTCGGATGTATCAGGCACGATACCGCTCAAGATGCCCTTAAATTGGTCTTCGCTGAGGACTGGAACTCCCAATCGTGTGGCCCTTTCGAGCTTGGAACCGGCATCGGCGCCAGCTACGAGATAGTCGG
The DNA here is from genome assembly GCA_965220355.1 of Dehalococcoidia bacterium. Taxonomy (GTDB): domain Bacteria; phylum Chloroflexota; class Dehalococcoidia; order Lucifugimonadales; family Lucifugimonadaceae; genus Bin127. Next base: position 2,625,666 of record OZ244820.1, on the reverse strand, counting down.
TCTTTTTGGATACGCTGCCGGTGGATTTTGCGCCGAGAGCTTTGACGGCGTTCGCGGCCTCGGTACGTGAAAAGCTGTCGAGTTTACCCGTAATCACGAATGTCAGACCTTTAATGGGGTGGTCGGCCGTCGGTTCGGGGGAGTCGTCTTCAATAGTGAGTCCGAGATCTTGCAATCGCTGGGCAAGGCGGATGTTAGCTTCGTTCTGCGACCACTCCCTGATCGATTTGGCGAGTATGGGGCCGATGCCGTCTACCGCCGTCAGTTTTTCTTCGTCCGTTTCTAAGAGGTTAAGCAAGGAGCGAAATTCCCGGGAGAGGGTTTCGGCGATTTCACCGCCAACACCCGATATTCCGAGGCCGAATATGAGCCGAGGAAGCGGTTGCGACTTGGAGCGTTCGATGGCGTCAACGAGATTCTGTGCGCGCTTCTCACCCATTCGTTCCATGGCCAGCAGATCGTCCATGCTGTCGCCGATCGTGTAGATGTCGGAGATATCGGAGACTAGGTTTTGCCGAGCTAGATCTTTCGCAAGTTTTTCGCCCAGGCCTTCAATGTCCATGGCGGAGCGTGACGCGAAGTGTTCAAGCAGCCTCTCAAACTGCGCAGGACAGGCAGAATTGATGCACCGGATGTCGGCTTGCTCTTCGTCGCGGGCGACTGGTTCACCGCACGCTGGGCATTCAGGATCGATGCGGTACGGCTGCGAATCAACCGCGCGCTCGTTATCCGGCGCCGGACCTACCACCTGCGGAATTACGTCGCCTGCGCGTTGGACAATAACCCGGTCGCCAGGGCGGATATCTTTCCGATTGATGTCCTCTTCGTTGTGGAGGGTGGCACGCGAGACGTTTACGCCGCCGACCATTATCGGTTCGAGGACTGCATACGGGTTGATGGCGCCGGTTCTGCCGACATGAGTGCGGATTTCGAGGAGGTCAGTGACGGCCTGTTCCGCTGGGAATTTGTATGCCGTCGCCCATCGAGGGTCGCGTCCCACGTATCCGAGGCGATCCTGCAGCGCGATATCGTCGATCTTCACGACGACGCCGTCAATGCCGAAATCGAGGTCTGCCCGCACGTCGCCGGCCTCTTGGAGTGCATCGAGCGCCGCGGCGGCGGTGGACACTCGACGAGCCCAATCATTCGTTTTGCATCCCCATCTTTGCATGGTTTGGAGGCAGTCGTATTGTGAGTTGGGGATCTCGCCGTTTTCGGCGTACCCGATCGAATAGAAAAACATGTCGAGCGGGCGTTTCGCCGTCTCGGATGAATCGAGTTGTCGGAGCGAACCGGACGCGGAGTTGCGCGGGTTTATGTATTGCGGAAGGCCGGCCGCTTCGCGCTCTTCGTTCAACCGGTCGAAGGCCGAGATCGGGTAGAAGACTTCGCCGCGGAGTTCGATGGTGCCTGGGACGTCGTCACCGTCTAACGTGAGCGGTACCGAGCGGATCGTCCGAATATTGTTGGTGATGTTTTCACCTTGGGTCCCGTCACCACGGGTGGCTGCTTGAGTCAGTACACCGTCAACGTATGTGATCGCCACCGCCAACCCGTCGATCTTGAGTTCGAGAGTCATGTCGACGGATTCGATCTCGAGGTAGTCCAGAGCGCGCTGGTACCACGCGTTGAACGTCGCTTCGTCCGTTACGTTGCTGAGGCTTAGCATCGGCGCTGGGTGCTGCACTGGCTCGAATTGTTGAGATGAGGGTGCGCCGACTCTCAGCGTTGGAGAATCCGGCGTTTTGAGTTCCGGATGTTGCTCCTCGATGCGCTTGAGTTCGCTGAATAGGTCGTCGTATTCGTGGTCGGACAGCGTTGGCTTGTTGAGCACGTAGTACTCGTGGTTAGCGCGATTCAGCGCGCTGCGCAACTCGGAGGCACGCTCGCCGGCATTCGAGGGGGATGTTTCGGGAGTGGTCAATGTGATTTGGATGCTATTGAATTGATGCGGTTGTCCAGATTCTAGCAATCGCGACAATTTCTCAAGAACGAATTTCAACAACTGGACACCGCGTCCATCTCGCATCTGCGTTAGCATTCACTCTCAGCGTCGACATCGGCGTCAGAAGCGCTCGAAGGAGATCAACTTATGGGTAACGAAACCCCACTGAAAGAACGTATCCGACGCGGTGACGTCGTCATCGGCGTGGGGGTATCGATGGCTTCGACGAAGTCGCAGCTGGAAGACATTCTCGGCAAAGACGACTATGGCTTCGTCTCGACGGACAGTCAGCACAGCCCATTCTCGGAGCACCAGTTTGTGGAGTTCTGTTACACCGCCGACGAAGTTGGCATTCCGGTTCATTTCCGGATCAAGCACACTAAGTTCGCATATCTAGTCGGAAACCTCGCCGACCTAGGGCCGGCGATTATCGAGATACCGTTGGTGGAAGAGCCCGCGACCGCCCGAGAAGCGCTTGAGTGGTTCTACTTCCCGCCCCAAGGCCGACGCAGTTTCGTCGGTGGCCCTCGATGGGGCGCCGAACTCGGACACGACCGAACGGGTTACGCCGAGTGGTGGAACAATCACGGCATGCTCATGCTACAGATCGAGTCGTTACGGGCGATCGAAAACATCCATGCGCTCGCCATGCCCGGCGTCGACATGTTCTCATGGGGTCCCGCAGACCTAGAGTTCGACCGCGAGATGCATCCGCATCACCCCTTCCGTACGGACGATGACTGCATCCAACATGTGATGGCGCAACTTGCGTCAGAAACGCAGCGGATGTGCTACCGCTCGTACGATCCAAAGTTGCGTAACAAATATCTCGACATGGGCGTAACCGTGCTGATGGAAATCGCACAATAGCGGCCTCGCACGCTTTTTGCTTCATCTGGCGTGACAATCGTTGCGGAGATACCGTATGAACCGCGTATCGGGGTTAGTATTCACTCAAACCGTTGATAACAACGAACGACAATCTCAAAGGAGAATTTGCTGATGGGTAACGACACCCCAATAAAAGAACGCATCCGACGCGGAGACGTCGTTATCGGAGTTGGGATACCGATAGGCTCCACGAAGTCGCAGTTCGAAGACGCACTCGGCAAAGATGACTACGGCTTCGCGACTTGTGATAGCCAGCATAGCCCCTTCTCGGAGCACCGATTGGTCGAGCACTGCAATATCGCAGACGAAGTCGGCATACCGGTGCACTTCCGCATCAAGCACACTCAGCTCGCTTTCCTGGTCGGCAACATCGCAGACCTCGGACCTGCAATAATCGAAATCCCGTTGGTCGAAGAACCCGCGACGGTTAGGGAAGCCTTGGAATGGTTCTACTTCCCGCCTGAGGGACGACGAAGCTGGGTAGGCGGTTTCCGTTGGGGTGCCGAACTCGGACATGATCGACTTGGATACGCCAAGTGGTGGAACGAACACGGTGTCTTGATGCCTCAGATCGAATCGTTGCGCGCTATCGAGAACATCCGCTCTCTGGCCTTGCCAGGAGTAGATCTGTTCTCGTGGGGTCCGGCCGATCTCGAGTTCGACCGCGAGATGCACCCGCACCACCCGTTCAAGACTGACGACGATTGCATAAAACACGTCATGGATCAAGTCAACGACCTCGACGTTCGCATGAGCTACCGCTCGGGCGACCCGGCTCTCCGCAACAAGTACATCGATTTGGGCGTAACCGTGTTGATGGAACGGGCGCAATAGCGGACCACGGAATCTCAGCGCGCCCTAACGCTGTTGATATCTAGCCCTCTCTCAACTGCGGGAGGGCTAGGCTTACCGTGATTGCGACGGCTTCACAACCGTCGTGTGATCATGTTGACCAGCCGGATTGCAAGAACCATCACAACCTGCATGATGACGGTTCGAATTATCTGACGTATGAGAATGGCTACCATGGTTGGCTGAAGTTTAGCCTACTTCGACACCCGTCCTCCGCCGGTCACATGGGCATGCAAGTGGAAAACGTCTTGTCCGGCGCCGCGCCCTTGGTTGAACCTCAGTCGGTATCCGGATTCCGTGATGCCAGTTAGTTTGGCCACCTTTCCGGCAGCAACGAGTATCCGACCAAGCATCTCAACGTGCGTTTCATCGCTCTCGTGTAACTTGTCGAAATGCACTTTGGGAACGACTAGCACATGGACTCGCGCAATGGGATTAATGTCATTGAACGCGAGCACATGCTCGTCCTCGTAGACCTGAGTACAGGGTATGTTCCCCGCAATGATGCTGCAGAAGATACAGTCAGACATCCTTATCCTCTCGGATTCCGTCATGCTTCAATCACCGACCAAATGATCGATGTCTCTAGAGCGTCAAAGCCAAGTTTTCGATGTGCGAATCGGAGTCGCCGTAGTCGGCCCGCCACGAAAGTATCCGCCGCGTGTACAGGTGCAGGTCATGCTCCCATGTAAAGCCGATCGCACCGTGCGATTGATGCGCCTTCCAAACGATATCGTGCATCAACGTGTTAGCGGACCATTTAGCCTGCGAAACGATCCTTGAAGCTGAAGCGGCTCCAACGTCAGCGCTCAACGCCCAAGCTGCACGGTCGGCAAGATGCTTGGCCGATTTGACTTTCGTAGCCATTTCCGCCATGTAGTGCTGGATAACTTGGAACGCGCCAATTGGTCGTCCGAATTGACGGCGGTCTTTGACGTAGGCAATGGTGCGGTCCGTGACCGCGCTGCCCGCGCCGACCATTTGAATGGCGCGCGCTGCTGCTCCGTACATCATCATTAGATTGACAACGTCGCTACCTCCGCCTACATCTCCGAGTGTCGAGGCGGACGACACGACAACCTCATTGAGTTCGATATCGCACGCCGGCGCACCCGAGGCCATCTTTCGGCGGTCAATGTTGACCGTACCCTCCGCCGATTTGATTGGAACCGCGAACATTGTTACGCCCGCGTCCGTTTCGGCGGGAACCATCATTAGATCGGCAGAATTGCCGTAAGGCACGAATCTTGCGGTACCGCCCAAAACCCAACCGTTGGATGTTTCAGCCGCACGAACACCCAGCGCGCTAGGGTCCGTTGAACCGTCAATGCCAACCAAGGAAGGAATAGCAACCGTTTCGCCGGTCGCGATGGTAGGCAACCACTCCTGCCGTTGAGCGTCGGTTCCGAATCGATCGATCGCCGCGGCGGAGACTACTGCAGATTCGACCAGCGGTCCTGGTGCGAGAGCCGCGCCCCATTCGCCGAGCAATACCGCCATGTCGGTCATGTCCATACCTGATCCGCCATGGCTCCCCGGCACAATCAGACCGGTCCACCCCAATTCACCGATCTCTCGCCAGAAATCATCCGCGTAGCCGCGTTCGTCCTGCGCCATAGCGCGCACATAATCGGACGGCGAACGGTCAGCGAGATACTCAGACGCGCTGCTTCGGATCAATTCTTGGGTTTCGTTGAGGCCAAAATCCATGCTTGATTTCCGTGTGTTTTGGCAGTTGGCGATGCGGGTATTGAGATCAGATTAACGTCGAGGCAACTCGAGGCCACGATACGCGATGATGTTCTTCTGAATCTCGTTCGTACCCGCCAATATCGGACCCGACGTTTGGTACATGCGCATCTTGAAGATGCGTCCAGCCAGGTCCTCGTGCTCGTCAGGATCGTCGATCAGTCCAGGCATGCCGAGCAACTCAACACCAAAATCCAAAACGGCGGTGTTCACCTCGGTCGCGGCGATTTTGCACATGCTGGCTTCCGTTGACGGGGGATGACCCAAAGATTGTAACCACGCCACCTCGTATGTGATATAGCGCGCCATCTCGATCTCGGCTTCCAACTCTGCAAGGCGCCGTCGAACCTTAATGTCATCGATCATCAGCGAGCCGTCGAAACGATGGGTGGTTGACGCGTAGTCGCGGATCTCTTCCCACGACCTATGTGCCCACGACACGTAATCGATGTTGCCCCGCTCGAAGTTAAGCAGGTTCATCGCCACGTTCCAACCGTCGTGCAGATCGCCAACGAGATTCTCGACGGGAACGTGGACATCATCAAACATCACTTGGTTGAAGCTGTGCGCGCCGGCGATGTTGATGATCGGGTTAACCTGGACGCCAGGCGATTTCATATCAACCAGCAAGAAGCTGATCCCTGCGTGTCGCTCGGCTTCCCGGTCGGTCCGCACGAGCATGAACATCATGTCCGCCCGATGAGCTAGCGAGGTCCAGATCTTCGATCCATTGATAACAAACTCGTCATCGCGGAGTTCGGCGTACGTCTGAAGCGACGCCAGATCCGATCCTGTGTTGGGCTCTGAATATCCTTGGCACCACTGGATGCCGCCTTGTGCGATATCAGAAAGATACTTACTTTTCTGTTCCACGGTGCCGAATCGCATCAATGTCGGGCCCAACATCCTTGTGCCGAATCGGTCATTGCCGGGAGCGCGCCTGTAAGACATCTCTTCGGCGAAGATCAGGCTGATCATCGGCGACGCTTCTTGACCGCCGTACTCTCGCGGCCAAGTCATCGTAAGCCACCCGCGCTCTGCTAGAGCACGCCGCATCCGCCCGTAGAGCTCCCAGCCCTCGTCACTAGATTCATCGTTCGGGCCTATCCAACCATCCGGCAGTTCCCGATCGAGGAATTCCTTCAACTCCTCGCGAAACGCGAGTTCTTCTTCGTTAAATTCGAACCACATCTCGCTTCAGATTAGTCGGCTGTAACGGCCAAGCTTGTGATGGTCTTGACGATGCCGCCCACTTGGTGCATCTTAGTGCTCACGATCCCACCGATGTCGACTAGGGTGTTGGCTTCAACAACCGCGATGATGTCGAACGGACCGGTCACCATGTCAACGGCGATCATTTGGTTGATCTTCCGCAGTTCTTCAGCGACATGCGCGGTGCTACCGACGGACGTTTCGATCAAGATGTATGCTCGGGTCTTCATTTCTTTTGGATGTCTCCTGTGACAGATGCGATTAATACAGCATATGCTAACGCGTCGCATCCGAATTGACGAGTCGGGCAACCGAACGGGCCGCAATCAGAGTTCAAGAGCATTCTCGAACTCGCTCCAATCGTCGATCGGGCCAACCGCCGACAACGCCAACTTCTGGGAAGTTATGACGTCTTGGGCGACTGACCGGACGCCGTCCAATGAGACCGCATCCAAATCGTTTATCCGCGATTCGAGGGACTCGATCCTTCCGCGCAGGAGTTCTTGTGCCGCCATATCGTTGGCCACGGCTCTACTCTCCTCCATTCCGAGTATCAACCGGCCCTTGGCCAATTCGCGGGCGTCATGCAACTCTTCAGCGGTGATACCATCTCGCATCTTCACAAGTTCATCAACAATTACGTGAAGCGCCTCGACCGCGCGAGACGACTCGACTCCAGTATGAATGTCCACGACCCCGCAATCGGTTAGCGTGTGCATCGAACTGCCGATGCCGTACGCCAGACCGCGCTTCTCGCGCACCTCCTCGAATAACCGGCTGCTCATGCTCCCACCCAATACCACAGTCATGATGCGCAACGCCGCTCGCCTCGGATCGTTCATTCCCACCCCATCGAAAGCCATCGCAATGTGTAACTGCTCGAGGTCGCGACGTCCGCCGGTCATACTCGGACCAAGAAGATTGTCTTCGTATGGAAACATCGAGCGAGGTTCGCCATCCGGAAGGTCCGACAACAGATCGTCCAGTTGCTCCACTACGTCGTCGTGCGCGACATTTCCGGCTACGGCTACAACGATGTTCCGCCCCACATACTGTTGGCGATGGTAGTCGAGCATTACCGAACGAGGGATGGCTTCGACGGTCTCGATTGACCCGGCGATGTCTCTTCCCAACGGTTGGTCTGGCCACAGCGCGGAATCTAGTAATAGCCCGGCTAGCGCGCCCGGCGAATCGAGTGTGGCCCGTATCTCCTCCAAGACCACGTGTTTCTCTTGGGCGATATCGTCGTCTCGGAACAGCGGAGATTTGATGATGTCGGCAATCACTTCGACGCCGCGCCGGTAGTGTGGCAACGCCATGCGACACCAATAGCCCGTGCACTCTCGATCCGTGAACGCGTTGATGGCGCCTCCGACACTTTCTACGACACCGCTGATGTCCCGCGGGCGGGGTCTGCTCGGAGTTCCCTTAAAGAGCATGTGCTCGAAAAGGTGCGACACGCCAGCTTCATCATCGTTCTCGTAGCGGCTACCCGCGCCAACCAAGAAGACGATACTTACCGCCTTCGTATGCGTCATCTGACTGGTTAATATCCGGACGCCGTTGGCGAGCACTGAGCGTTGAAAAGTAGACGATGCGTCGAGTTCGACGACTGTTGAACGCTGCGGCGACGGCATGAGTTGGATCAATCAGTTTTTGGCACGGTTGACATTCAAGGGTAGCATCGACATCGATCGGCCTCTCGCACTACACTCCCGGCAGATCGACCTCGTCACCCGTTGCCGCTTGCCAGATCCGTATACGCGCCGCCATATCTCGGACCCGATCGCTCTGGGCCGGATCATCGTAAAGGTTGTTCATCTCGTGCGGATCATTGTTGAGGTCGTAGAGCTCGCATTGGTCGGCCGGACACAGATTCAATTTCCATCGGTCCGGCGTGATCACCGTTCGCCAATGCATCGAAGCCATTCGATTGATCTCAGGCGTCCCTAAATTGCGGTCACCCATACCGTTCCATTGCACGAACACGTCGTTGTCGGATAGGTCGGTTTCGCCGCTCAACACAGGCGCCAAGCTACTACCTTGCATTTCCCAGTCATGAGAGACCGAAGAAACATTCGGTGCGAAACCATCGTTTATTACTGCTCCAGCCGTCGACGGAGCGGTATTGGTGTCGTTCGTTGAACCGCTTAAATCGAGCAGTGTCGGCACCAGATCAACCAGAGACACAGATCCAGCGATCCGTTTCGACTCACCTGGGTTGTCAGGCTCCGATCCGGGCACTCGGATGAAGAGCGGGACCCGCGAAGCCTCTTCGTACATCGACCGCTTCTCAAGCATCCCGTGATCGCCGGCCATCTCGCCGTGTTCGCTCGTGAATACGATGATCGTGTTGTCGAGTTGACCCGTTACACGCAGAGCGTCAAGCATCTTGCCTACTTGACGGTCTACGAGCGTTACATTAGCGAAATACTGCGCGCGGAGGCGTCGCCAGCCGTCTTCACCCGTCAGGTCGTGGTAGTCCCCGATGCCGAGCGGGTTGAGGTTGCCGGCCATGTAGTAGTCCGCCCGCAAACGGTTGAGCAACGAACTTTCATCTGGTCGCTTCAGAAACGCGGGGCCTACGGAAATGTCTTCAGCGTCGTAGAGGTCGTTCAGCGGCCCGGTATATGGCGGGTGCGGTTCGAAGAACGAGACGTAAAGCATGAACGGTTGATCGCCGCACCGCGATTCCGGATGGCTCCGGATGAAATCCGCTGCACTGTTGCCCAAGAAGTAGGCCTGAGTCTGCTCTTCGGTCAGACCGGCGGTTGCGGCCCAATTCTCGTATGAACGGTTGGGATCTGGCGGTTCGACGCCGTGTTTTCTCAGGTGATCGTTGTAGTGTGCCTCGACGTTTCGGTACTCTCGTTTGGTGGAACGCGCGCGATGGGCGTCCTCAACAGCGATCCACTCGTCGAAACCGTGCTGTTGGATCATGTCGTCGCCGAGGTGCCATTTGCCGAAGTAGGCGCAGTAGTAGTCCTCGCTGATCCTCTCGGCGATCGTGGGGCAGTCTGCAGGTAGCGGGATGTTGTTGCGGTGAAGGCCAACCGCGTGGGGGTAAAGGCCGGTCATGATCGACGCCCGACTCGGAGTACACACCGGTTGCGTAACGTACGCGTTTTCGAAGACGTATGAACGCTCCGCGATGCTGTCCAAATTCGGCGTTTCGATCCAATCGTTGCCATAACAGGCGAGCGAATCTTGCCGCTGCTGATCTGTCAGAATGAACAGTATGTTCGGACGGTCCGGTGAGTCTGAGTTGCTGGTCATTGTGTGCTTATGGTGCTGATTTGGTTCGATTGACGTATTCAGGGTACTACCATCGTTGCGATGGACTTAGACAGTTAACGGCAATCAACGCCGTCAATGTGTATCGTCGCGAGGCGCCCCGCGTTACGATGAAGAATTGACATGCCCGAAGAAACGCCGCAGCAAACCTCAATTGACGCCGCCAACCTACGACGCGCCCGAAACCCGCGACGCGAAGAGCGACCTTGGGGTTCTTACGAAGTTCTTACGAGGGGACCCGGGTTCCAAGTCAAGCGATTGAGCGTCAAACCGGAAAGTAGGTTGTCGTATCAATGGCACCGGCACCGGGCCGAAACATGGACGGTGGCACGCGGGATCGCACAAGTCACGATCAACGGCGAGGACCAGATGCTGGGGCCATCCCAATCAATCCACGTGCCTCGCACCCACAAACACCGGATAGCCAATCCTTCGTCGATCGAACCGCTTGAGGTCATCGAAGTCCAAACGGGCGACTACCTCGGTGAAGACGACATCGTCCGCGAGGCAGATGATTTCGGGCGGGTTTGAACAGCCATCGTTACCCAATCCGAGGTTGCAGTCGCACACATTTGGTGGTGATCGCTGGAATGGTGGTGATGGCGTGTAGTCGAGCTTGAATTGGCTTTAGAATCCGCCACATGACTCCAGCCGTTTCGTTGCCAATCGCACCTCCCGCCTCAGACGAAGCCACCCGTCGTTCGATGATGTCGAACCGGCGGACTGACACGAAACCTGAAATTGCGTTCCGTAGCATGCTTCACCGTGCGGGATTGCGATTCCGTAAAGACCGCTACATCAAGTTCGAACGCCGCGGAGTGAAGGTCGATGTCGTGTTCCCAACCGCGATGGTGGCGTTATTCATCGACGGGTGCTTCTGGCATCGTTGCCCTGACCACGCCACGATGCCAAAACGCAACGCGGACTACTGGCACGCCAAATTCCGACGCAATATTGAACGGGACTTCGAGAACACAGTCGAGCTGCAGAATCTCGGCTGGCAGGTGATCAGAATATGGGAGCATGAAGTTACGAAGCCAGAACTCGCTGAATACGCTGTAGATCGAGTGATCGAGGTCGTGAGGTCACGAGCTGCCGTCACTCGCGTTTAGAATGTGCAATCGCTCACGCGGCAATTGACGCGACCGAAACAACATACCGATCCGATGTCCGACGACCTGAAAGACGACGAGATCCTCTCGATACTCGAAGCGGCTTACTCCGGTGCCGTTTACGATGCGATGCGCGAACTCGGACTCGATGACGCGATACTGCCAAACAATATCCGCCCGTTGGATCCAACAATCCCGTTGGTAGGACGTGTTTGGACGTGCAGCGGCACCATGGTCGAAGGAATAACGCAAGACGAATCGCTGCTCTCGTGGACTGGTATGCTCAGCGCCGCGCCGTCGGGTTCCGTCGTAGTTTGCCAGCCCAACGACTCGACGATCGCGCACATGGGTGAGCTATCCGCAGAGACGCTGAAGTTCCGAGGTGTCAAGGGCTACATCGTGGACGGCGGCAACCGAGATACCGACTTCATTTTGAAACTTGGGTTCCCGGTCTTCTGCCGGTATCTAACACCTTCCGACATCGTCGAGCGATGGATGGTTCAGACGATGGACGAACCGATCACCATCGGCGACGTTGAAATCACAACAGGGGACTACATCGTCGCCGACCGCGACGGTGCGGTGGTAATCCCCGAGTCCGAGGCATCTGACGTCGCCAACCGGGTTGACGAGGTGATGAACACTGAGAACGAATTGCGCAACATGATCCTCGGCGGCATGGACCCGCAAGAGGCTTATCTGAAATACAAGCGCTTTTAGGGATGACATCATCGAATACTGAACAGCCCCTCTTCGTCGAAAACCTGCGCGCACCCGGATGGATGTTCGCGTTCCTTGGGCTGATGCTGGGCGCAGTCTCTGGAGGGCTAACCGCGATCGGAATCCGAGGTTTCACCGACGATCCAATAATCTCTGGCAGCGAATCGTTGATCTTCTACGTTTGCTTCGCCATCGGGATCGTCGGCATCGTATACGTGATGCTCAATTCCACGTTGATGGAGACAAAAGCGACAGAAGACGGCATCACGGTGCGACTAGGCGTGTTGGGCACGCAGCGGTTCATGGCGTGGGACGTTATAACCGCAATTCGCGCGACCGATCACAATATCGCGCGGCATGGCGGACGCGGCAATCCCTTCGCTCCTTCGTCACGCAGGTCTTGGACGATGTACGGGGTTCGGTCTGGGGTTGAGATCGAGATGGACGGCCAAGATGGCAGGCAACTCTTGTTCTTGTCTAGCGAAAAGGCCGACGAGTTGGTGGAGGTTGAAGGGACGCTTAAACGGAATTGACGTCAAAGTCGATCGGTTTTGCCAGTATCTCGCCAAGATGTACGGCATCGAATTCGATCCGAACGCCGCGCACCAGGTCCATACCAAGCAACGGGTCGCCTTCCATGCGGTAAACCTCAGCTTCGACTACTTCGTCTCGCCACACCATCTGAATCCTGTACGTAGGAACTACCACCTCGGAGCCATCGGCCAATCTCGCCCGCGTATCGATCAGAAATTCCAAATCCAACGCGTCGATCGTCTCGCCGGACAGTGTCAAAGCACCATTGAATCCGGTGTCTAGCATTGGTCGGATCCAATGCCGATTACCTTCACGGTCGAAAACGATCGATGAAACTAGTAAGCTGAGCTGCCCATCATGCTCTTCAACTGATCCTACCCTCATTCTGATCGTCCGCGCACGGAGTAACCGAACGACACCGTATGCATAATTATGTGGCGAAGCAGATGGATTTCAGCATCCGGCACTCGTTTGCGCAAGTGGTCCACAGCCTCCCTTCCGTCGGCGATCTCCCACTCTCCGGTTTTAACGTCAATCGCCACATAACGACCTTTGTCAGCATCCGTTAGCTGGTGTTTGATGCGATTGTGATAGTAGTAATCGGCCCGTTTGGTAGCCGACTCAATCTCAGCTTGAGATCGCAGCATACCGTACCTCCTAATGTTCTCAGAAAGTGATGTGGTTGCAATTGTACGTTGGCCTGATCAACGGTTAGCAACCGGCATCAGGACCATCTGGGATCTTGATTCGCCACGCCCGTGAAGACGGTTGATCGGTGCGTCTGCGCCCCACTGCTATCATCACACCAAATCGATGTCGATCCGCGAAACCGAAATGGAGTATCGCTCCCATGACAACCTCGACACTCGCTGCAATCATCTACGAACAAGGGAAACCCGCCGTTGTTGAATCGCTGGAACTCGACGATCCCGGACCCGGTGAAGTGATGGTCCTCATCGGAGGCACCGGTGTCTGCCACAGCGATCACAATGTCTACTCCGGGTACCGACGTACTGAAGCGTTGCCGGCCATCATGGGCCACGAAGGCGCCGGCACGGTCGAGAAGATCGGCTCGGGCGTCCACGGTTTGGAACCGGGCGACAAAGTAGTTTTCGCCATCCGGCCAATGTGCGGCAGATGCAAATACTGCTCAACCGCGCGGTGGAACCTGTGTAACCCGATCTCTTCGCATCAACCAACCGCGGAGTTCCGTAAGAATGGCACGAAGTACTACGCGGGCTTGGCGACGTTCGCCGAGTACACGGTCGTATGGGAGAACAACGTGGTCAAAGTCGATCCCGACGTACCGCTCGATCGCGCGGCATTAGTCGGGTGTGCGGTAATGACAGGTGTAGGCGCAGTGGTTAACCGAGCCAAGGTAGAGACCGGCTCAACCGTCGCCGTTTGGGGATGTGGAGGCGTTGGATTAAACGTGATTCAAGGTGCTTACATCGCCGGGGCATCGCGGGTTATCGCCATCGACACGAACCCGTCGAAGTTCCAATACGCGACAAAGTTGGGCGCCACAGATACCGTTGACGCGTCAAAGGACGACGCTGTCGAAGCGGTACGAGACCTTACGGACGGTGGTGTCGACTACGCTTTCGAGGTCATCGGACAACCAGCTACGTTACGCCAAGCACTGGAAGCCACGTGCGAAGGGGGAACTGCGGTACTGGTTGGTGCCGCACCGGACGACGGGGAGGTGATGATTCCGATGCGCCACCTCTTCTTGGATCGATCGCTGATCGGCTGTAGTGCCGGAACAGGAAGCCCGCGCCACGACTTCCAATGGCTGATAGCGATGTATCAACAGGGACGCTTAAACCTGGATGACCTCGTTACGCGCACGCGGCCTCTCACAGAAGTCAACGAGGCATTTCGAGACATGGAAGCCGGAGCAGTTGCGCGAACCGTGTTGGTACCTTAGTTCGCAACGACTTGAAGCGCGTTTCGGCTACTCAGCGCTCACGCTGACTTGGCTTCGAAAACCGGTGCGAATGTGGGAGTTGTCGCAGTACGGCTTTGTGTTCGAGATTCCGCAACGGCACAAGCGGACTTTGCCGTGTTGCCTGAATTCACCGCCCTCCGAGTCACGTAGGTCGAAATCGCCGACCACTTCTAAAGCGTCGTTGTTCCAAACGTAGATGCGTGTTGGATCGGCCACGGATCTAAGCCCTGCAAGAGTCGCTGAAGCCAGCCAAATTGTGCGAACCGTCGCAGAACGGCTTCTCTTCAGATTGACCGCAACGGCAGAGGTAGGCCTCACCCTGCACCGAGAACTCGTTGCCGTCGGCATCGCTTACCACGAAGTTACCGCTTACCCAATACGGCCCGTTGTCCGTAGTCGATACTGTAGTGTCTGCCATTTGGTTATTCTCCCCGCCCTGTAGCGTCGATTGGCACTGGAAAGTCTTGTAATCGCATTGTAACGCGTATCATTCCTACCCGACGCCTCCGCAACAACCCCGTCATTCCCGCAAAGGCGGGAATCCAGGGGGCCGGGCGCGAGGCGACCGCTAATGTTCCCTCTCCCGCTGGGCGGGAGAGGGTTAGGGTGAGGGCCCCATGAAAATCACAGAAATCAAAACCTTCCTAATGTCCGGAGGTGGCAGTCGTAACTGGTGCTTCGTCAAGGTCTACACCGATGAGGGAATCTACGGCGTCGGAGAGGGTTCGGGCTGGCCCCGCGTGGTGCGAACGGCGGTCGAGGATCTGTCAACCGTGATTGTCGGCGACGATCCAATGGACATAGAGCGACTCCACCAGAAGATGATTGTGGCGATGATGGGGCATGGCATGACCGGAACTCCGGGTTCGGGTGCCATAAACGCCATCGACATGGCGTTGTGGGACATCAAGGGCAAGGCGCTCAACACGCCGGTTTGGAATCTTCTTGGCGGTCGGGTTCGCAAGCGTATCCGGACCTATGCTCATGCGCATTCGCCCGAACGCGCACTTGAACTACGCGATCGCGGCATCACAGGCGTAAAGACCGGCGGCGTCTACCGCACAGTCGAAATCGTCGATTCGATCCGCACAGCCGTTGGAGATGAAATGGACATCATGGTCGATGCCCACGGGCCGCCCTGGTTCACCACCAAGGACGCCATCATCGTTGGAAAAGCACTCGAGCCATACAACCTTCTCTTCTACGAAGACCCGGTACCGCCTGAGAACACCGAAGCGCTCAGACGCGTCCAAGACAACGTCGACATTCCGATCGCGGCAGGTGAACGTCACTCCCACATTTGGGGAGTGCGCGAGATCATCGAGGACGAGATCGTCGATGTCGTGCAACCAGACTCTGGACGGATCGGAGGAATCACGCAGCTCAAGAAGATCGCCGCGCTTGCGGAAGCGCACTACATCAACGTCGCGCCTCACTCAGGCTCGTTGGGGCCAGTCGCCGAATACACCGCCATCCACATAATGGCTTCGATCGCGAACGCATTGATCCTTGAACGGCTCGAAGACGATGTTCCTCAGCGATACGAAGTCATCCAACCTCACTTGCCAACCGTCGACGGTTACATCACCGTGCCGGAATTGCCTGGGCTCGGTGTCGACTTCGACGAAGACGTTGTAGCCGCGAACCCACCGGACCCGAACGTCTACTCCGGGCCCGATCCGCATGACGGGCACTACGAGCCAGGAACGTACGACGAACGCGTCTACTACCAGCAGCGCTACCGGCGGCAGAACGAGTTGAGGCGTCTCAGGTGATCAAGCCTAGACGAGCGTGATCGACGCCGAGAATGCTACGCGAGGTGCGCGTCCGCTCGCCGGATCAACGTTAACCCGTCGCGCACGGTCAGCATGACGTTGTTGACGCGTTGGTCGTTCTGCACGGTTTCGTTGAGCAGCTGGACCGCTCGAACAGACGATGCGCGGGGATCGTCGTCGGAGACTTCAGATTGCAAAACCCGACCGCCTTGGAACACGTTATCGACCACGATCACGCCTCGTCGTGACAGCAGGTTCATTGACTTCTCATAGTAGATCGGGTAGTTGTCCTTGTCGGCGTCGATGAAAACCACGTCGAAACCCGGTTCGAGGGTGTCAAGCGTTTCAGTCGCAGGTCCGAGGATAAGTTGGATCTTGTCGCCCGCAGGGTGCCTTGCCCAGTGTTTGCGCGCAATGTTGGTGAAATCTTCGCTCACGTCCAACGTTATGACCTCTCCATCCTCCGGTAGAGCGGTGGCCATCATCAGTGCGCTGTAACCTACGAACGTCCCGATCTCTAACACGCGTTTCGCACCGGTGATCGCGACCAGCGTGTTGAGGAAGTATCCAACGGTTCGTCCCGACATCATCCCCGCCGAGCCCGTCGATTGAACGTCGATAGCTATGTCATCGAACACACCGTCGGGTTCCGAAGTATGCGCTTCGACGTATTCACTGATGCTGGGCGGCGACTCACTGGGCATGTCTATTAGCTTTCTCGGCTTTCGGCTATTCTCGCCATAGTCTACGGCAAGCAACTCGGAGACCTTCGCGACGAATCGTTTGCGGTTATGGTTGATAATTGCGAACTGACAATGACGGGAACAGGCGAAAGCCAAACGAAACAATGGAGCGAAAATAGATGACCCTGCGAGTTGTGGTTACCTGCGAAACCTTCGTTGATGTGAAAGGCATCATCGAATCGGCAGGTGATATCGAAGTCGAGATCTTTGACCAATTCTCCGAACACGAACCGTACGTCGAGGCGTTGAAGGACGCAGATGGTGCGCTCGTCGCCACTTGGCCGCTCACTGGCCGCGATGTTTTGGAAGCCTGCCCAAAACTAAAAGTCGTCAGCCGCATGGGTGTAGGCGTCGACTCCATCGACCTCGATGCCGCCACTGAGCTCGGTGTACTGGCCTGCAACGTGCCTGGAGTCAACACCGTCGAGGTTGCAGATCACGCGATGGCGATGATGCTGTCGATTTTGCGCCGCATACCCGAAACCGTCGCCGCGAGCCGTGAAGGCAAATGGTCGGACGACCCGGCTCTGATGCGCGAGTTCCAAGAGACCGTAGATCGCGTTGGCGGCAAGACTGTCGGAATCCTAGGTTTCGGCAACATCGGACGCGCTTTCGCCCAACGAGTTTCCGGTTTCGGCCCCAAGCGCATAATCGCCTTCGATCCGTACGGCTACCAGTCATCCGCCGACCTCTACGGAGTGCAGCTAGTTTCACTAGATGAACTCTGGGCCGAATCGGACATCATAACGATTCACGCTCCGCACACCGCGGGAACCAACCACATCATCAACGCCGAGAGTTTGGCGAAGATGAAATCCACCGCCATACTCATCAACTGTGCTCGCGGGAAGTTGGTCGACCAAGTCGCACTTCATGCCGCGCTGCGCGACGGACAGATAGCCTTCGCCGGCATCGACGTTACGGAAGTCGAGCCTATAGCTTCAGAAGACCCGATCCTGACGTTATCCAACGTCTACGTGACGCCGCACCTCGCCGGCTATTCGCCCACCTTCTTGGAAGAGTGCGGACAGAAGCAAGCCGAAAACGTGAGCTTCTCGTTGACCGGCCGGGCACCACACGGACTCGCCAACCCGGACGTCATCAAGACGATCGCCGTACAACGCTCCAAGGGCGGCGGACGCTGGGAAGGCATCCCGGACTTCTCAACTGGGTTGCCGTTCTAGAAATCCAAACGCACTACCCCAACACCACCATCATCACCACTCGGTTCGTGTTGGTGCCTTTGCGGTTGTTGGTTACGCCCCAGACGTTTGATGTCTTGCTGAATTCCTGTTGGTTGACGAGTACGCCGATGATTTCTACGGGGACCTCGGCGTCACGCACAGCGGCATAGACCAAATCTTCTAGCTTGATCGTCGCGTTTCTAACCTCGCCAACTTCGTAGCAGATGACACCGCCGGGTCTCACTACGCGGCAGAGTTCGCGCAGTACTCCTGCCGTAAAGCGCTGCCAGTTTTGGGTGCTGGACGGCGTGGCGATAGGTTGAGAGTCGATGTCGATACCGGCGAACCACGCTCGCACGTGGTTATCGACCCGATAGTTCACGACATCCAAAAACGGCGGCGACGTTACCACGAGATCGACCGAATTTGAGGTGATGTGCGGAGCGTTTCTCGCATCGCCACACCTGAAATCGATGTCGTTCGATTTCAACCCACCATGTCGCAGAAGTGAGCGGCTTTTCCTGAAGACCAACGCCTTGACGTCGCGTTCTGGCGGCGTCTGACCCCGGCGTTTGTTGATGCGCTTCTGGCTCGCAACCGAGGCCGCTTGATTGGGTGGGAGCGTGTAGACCGAAAAGAATCCGGTGGAGTGGCCGGTCAGCCGACTCATGGTCACGAGGCGGATCCAGTCGTCAACCTGATCGAAAGATCCAGTCGCTTCGCGATCCATCAACCAAGCGCGCAACGAAACTATCTGGTGTAGCGTCCCAGGATGGAAGAACACGGAAAACTGCTGGTCGCGTTCTGTCGGCGCGGCGGAAGCAAAATCGACTTCGTTCAATCTGGCTTCGATGTCGGCTAATTCGGGGGCGTTGAGACGCGGCCTCGTCATCATGATCGACATTGGGTTGGCATCGTTGCCCACCGGGTGTCTGCCCATCAAAGCCGCTTGGATTGGTGTAGTGCCACGCCCCATAAACGGGTCGTAGACCACATCCGTCCGTTCCGTCAATCGCTCGATAAAGAACTCAGGCAATTGCGGTTTGAAACAAGCTCGGTAACTGATCTCGTGGAGTGCGTGCCCAGCGCGCTGCGCGTGTGTCCAAAATTCGTTGACGAAGTAGCGCAGCGGCGGGGCCGCCGCGTTTGACGCGATTTCGACGACCCGCGTCTTGGCGCCGAAGTCGTCGAAATTGGCCAGCTCATCGACGAAACTGTCAATGAGCACCCTTTGATTGAGCTCGATCACACCGCGAGATTCTAAGCGAGCCGCGGAGTGAATCCATCCTCAGTCCAGTTTCATACGTCGTCATCGCCTACTCATCCTGCGGAGTGTTATCCGAGTCGTCCGTAACGGATTGCGGAACACTTTGCGAACGTCTTCGTCTCAGCAAGAACCGAACCGCGAAGAAGATGGCGGCTCCAGCGATCAGCCATATCGGCGAAGTGACCGCGAGCCACACGGCGGCGGTGCCGGCGTAGGTAAAGAAAACGACCAGCACGTTCAGACCATGGGTGGCGGTTTCGCCCGGTTCGAAATCAGTTGAATTAACCGACGGCGCCTCAACGACCAAAACGTAGATGGTGCGCGTTTCGCGTACTTCGCCAGCGTCGCTGTCACCCCAGATTTCGAATTCGACGGGATAGTAATCCGGCCGGAAACGGTCGAAGGCATGTTCGATTTCGACGCGAGTTTCTTCAGGTTCGACTTTGCCCTCAACAACCTTTGATCCGTCACGGAAATCCCATGAGTAGGTCAATCCTCGAACCGATTCAGGATGGTTGAAGGTCGCTGTGAATGTGACCGGACTCTTCTCTTCAACTGTCTCGTGAGAGGCCGAAACGTACGCCTCGATCCTTGGCAATTCTGAAACGTTGGCCCACAACTTGTCTTCGCCTTCTGAGAATCCGCGGTCGGACGATGCCTTGACCTTGACGGATACGACGTACGGAGAGAAAGCGTCGTTGGTGTAGGTATGAACAACGGGTGCGCTCAAGTAACTGGTGTCTTCTTGTGTGCGCAGGGCGGAGTAGACCGTACGCGGTCCAGTGCCGTCACCGAAATCCCATGTGATTTCGAATTGGTCGTAGCCTTCTGGCGGTACGAATCGCGCGGTGTATTGCCGTTGCACGTTGGTTCCGACCCCGATGTCTTCGCCGGCATCTACTTCCACGGAGATGGGCGCAACGTTGACCCAGAATCTGTCCCGGCCGTAGGCCACGCCTTGATCCGATGAGGCTTTGACGTTAACGGAAACCACGTAAGGCGAAAATCTGTCGGTGTTGTAGGTATGAACAACGGGGACGCTAAGGTAACCTTGTTTGTCCCGCGTTCGCAACGCGGATTGCACGACTTCAGTTCCGGATGCGTCACCGAAATCCCAAGTGATCTCGAAGCTGTCATAACCGTCCGGCGGATTGAAACGCGCGGTGTACTGATTCTGTTCGTGGACTCCGACATCGATATCTCCGCCAGCATCCACTTCGAACGAGATCGGTGCCACGTGCGCCCAAATCTTGTCGTCACCCTGAGCGACGCCGTTCTCTGAATACGCTTTAATGTTGACAGTTACAACGTACGGCGAAAAGCCATCGCCGTCATAGCTGTGAACCACAGGCACGCTCAACAGACCCTCGTCGTTCTGCGTGCGTAGAGCCGATTTTGTAGCACGGGGTGGTGTGCCGTCGCCGAAGTCCCAAGTGATTTCGTAACGGTCGTAGCCCTCAGGTGGATGGAAGCGTGCAGTGTATTGTCGTTCGGTTCTTAACCCAACCCGGATGTCGGCGCCCGCGCCGACACGCATCGGGATGGGTGAGAGGTTAACGTCGACCTGCAAACGGGAGTAGTTCGCAGATTGTTCGATGAAACGCAACCTGCCGTTAATGGTTTCGAGCTCGGTTTGCCAGCTCGTAATCTCGCGTTGCACCTCGAGCAGTTCCTCGACGTCATCGTGTTCCGAGTTGCGCAATAACTCCGTCAACGCGTTGACCGTTTCTTGGACGGTTGTTTTACGCGCGGTCAAGTCGATGAACTCTTCGGTGAAATCGGCGCTGTCTGATTGGACACTCTCGACTTTTGCGACGGACCTTGAGATTTCGTCGATCACCGCATCCAAGATTTCAGCGGGCACACGTATCGTGATGTTGTACGATCCGCGGTCCCTAGCAATGCTACTGACGACCCATCCCCCACGGGCACTAGCCAGATCCGCGATCGCGTCTACGGTTGCCCCGGGGTCATCCGACTGAACAGTCATCGCGGCGTTTCGCACGATGATCCGGTCCTGTGGCTGGAAAGAGATTTCGACCGATTCGCCGGAAGACGCGGATGCCGATTTCGCCGTTGCAGGCGTTTGGGCAGATGATGACCCTGCAGTTGCCGCTTCTGCGACGACTTCCTTCACGACCTCGACTTCAACAACGCGTGCAACCTCCTTCTCAACTACGACGGTCTGAACTACCGTTTCTCCTGCAACTTCGACTACTTTTTCGACGACGACGGTCTGCACCACCGTTTTACCTGCAACTTGCACTTCTTTTTCAACGACAATGGTCCGGATTGCGATTTGGTCCGGCTGTGCGGGACGGCCCGAATGTCCTGGGGCACCTGGCTCGCCTGGTGACCCAGGCGGTCCGTCACTGGAACCACCGCAGTTTACGATCATCAAGACTGCGAGTAAGAAGCTGAGCACACTCAGAACCAGCTTCGGTCGATTTGCGATGTTAGCGACAACGTATGCCATGGCACGATCTCCTTCACGGGTATTGCTACGTGTAGGAGAAGACGCAGTCGAACGCCGATTTGTTCCGACGATTTCCAAACATACGAATGCAATTCGCGCACCGCGGTATTTTTTGATGTGGGGCGCGACACGATCCGAAACGACAAAGACGCCCTGGGCTACGTGACCAGGGCGTCTATCTAGACTGAGGTGCTCGCTCCAGTGCGGGGAGCTTGGGAATTGGCTAGTTGCTGTAACCGGTGCGAGGTTCAGGTTTGATGTTCTCGACTAAAGCGTTCAGGACGAATTCAAAGTCGGTGTAGGCATTGGTGCCCGATATCGGTGACCCGACCGAGCGCAACATGCTCGCGAGGTCCGAAAGATCGTTGTGTATCGATCCGGGGTGGTCTCCGCCGTATTTGTGCAGACCGCTGAACCTATCCGCAGTGAGCGCCACGATCGCTCCGAAATCGGTTGTAGCGTCGCCCGGTGCGAGTACCGCTTCTATCTCTTGGTGTTGCCGATTCGAGTCGCCGCTCCTCGGAGTGACCCATCGCACTTCAACTTCCCCGAGCGATTGGTCCGGTCGACCAAGATCGTTGCGGTTGTGCAGTTCGAGTTCGAAGAAAACCGTAGTCGCTGAACCTGCCGGAAGTTCGGCGAACTTCTTCTCGGCGCGAGCAAAAGACTCGTCCGACGTGACACGATTTTCGTACCCGATCATCCTCCAGCTACGGACCAGTTCTTCGTCCCACACCACCTGCGCCCGAGTCTGGTCGGCGAATGGCACCGACAAAGCCAGCCAGCTCTCACGGCTGAACAGCGTCTGTCCTTCGTGCGGTTCGCTGAGGTATCGGTACCAACCATTGCCATGCTGGGCGAGTTGCTCGAGCAACACGTCGTTGTAGTTGTTGATACCGACGCCAATCGTAATCAGGCGTAGAGGGTTGTCGGGATCGTGGTCGGCCGCAGATTCCAGAATTGCGAATGGGTTCGTCGCGTCGACGTTCGCTACACCGTCCGACATCAGGATGACGTAATTCAGCGATTCCGGGCGCCGGCGACGCATCTCATCCGCTAGTTGAACGCCGAGATTCAATCCCGCTTGAACATTGGTGCTACCACCTGGGCTCAGATTGCCAATCGAAGTACTCACGGATCGATCCGCCGGATCACGATCTTTGACCGTCAACATTCGTTTTACCGTGTCTTCAAAGTGAACGATTGATATCCGGTCATCGCGACCTAGGCTGCTGCGGATCGCGTGCGCGGCTTCCCGTGCAATCTCCACCCGGTTTCCGTCGGCCATCGAACCAGAGCCGTCCAACACCAAAGTCACGTTCAGCGGCAGATCGACAACGACTTCAGGAGCTTGGAACGCCACGCGTGCCAAGTGCAGTCCGGCGTCTAACGGATGCTCGATCACGTCGGTCTGGATGTTGAACGAGTCGTCGTGCCTCGGCATCTCGTAGCCATAGTTGAACGTATTGATCCACTCTTCGGCCCTGACTGATGCTGGGGCGACGTCGTATCCCGCACGTGTCCAGTTGAGAGCGAGTTGGAAAGATGTCCGATCAGTGTCGAGGCTGAAGGTCGATGTGTCATCGTGAGTCGTGAGCGCAAAGTTGCTGCGGTAAGTGTTTTGGAAAGTCGTTGCGCCCGGTTGCGCGGGTTGCGTAGGCTGAGAAGGCCGAGGAGTAGGCCGCGGGGAAGCCGCGTTTGCTGGCCTGGCAGTTGCAGCGGGCGCGGGTTGTCTGCTGGGCATCGCGGTTTCGCCTTGAACTATCACCTCTTTTTCGACGACCACGGTGACTATCCTCGCCGATTGACCGGAATTTCCCGGAGCGCCTGGCGGTCCTGGTTTTCCCGGGGCGCCTGCGAGGCCTGCTACTCCACGATCATTGACCGATTCACCCACGACTTCCACCGATGGTTCAACTTGTTTTTCGACCTCCACGGTTTGAATCACGTTCTCTTCGGAAGCGCAGGCAACCGTCGAAGCAGCGACCAACAGGAACATTCCTAGCGCGACGATCATCTTCGACTGAGGTTTAAGTTTGCCGATCGATTTGAATATCTTGGCTGTCATGGCATGTTCTCCTTCAGTTGCATCACTTTGCCATGTAGAAGATGACGCACGGGCACCGGCATTTGTTCCCGGACTCTTAGGTAGATTTGCCGGATTCTGGCACCCACCGCGCGGAGCCCGAAACTTGCGTCCGAGCGATGCATGCGACACACAAAATAAGTGAATTGCTGTGCAATGGAACAACCGTCAAAAGCGTCGACGGCTTTGGTCACACACCGAAGCCGTCGACGATCCTGAAGTGTTTTGCTCTGCGCTAATTGCTGTAACCGGTGCGAGGTTCAGGTTTGATGTTCTCGACTAAAGCGTTCAGGACGAATTCAAAGTCGGTGTAGGCATTGGTGCCCGATATCGGTGACCCGACCGAACGCAGCATGCTCGCGAGGTCCGAAAGATCGTTGTGTATCGATCCGGGGTGGTCTCCGCCGTATTCGTGTAGACCGCTGAAGCGATCGGCGGTTAGCGCGACGATGGCACCGAAGTCGGTTGCGGCGTCGCGGTTCGAAAGCACTGCCTCGATTTCTTGGTGTTGCCGATTCGAGTCGCCGGATCTGGGCGTGACCCATCGCACTTCAACTTCGCCGAGCGATTGGTCCGATCGACCAAGATCGTTGCGGTTGTGCAGTTCAAGTTCGAAGAAAACCGTAGTCGCTGAACCTGCCGGAAGTTCGGCGAACTTCTTCTCAGCGCGGGTGAAAGATTCGTCCGACGTGACACGATTCTCGTAACCGATCATCCTCCAGCTACGCACTAGCTCGTCGTTCCAGACCATCTGTGCCCGAGTCTGGTCGGCGAATGGCACCGACAAAGCCAGCCAGCTCTCACGGCTGAACAGCATTCGACCCTCCTCCGGTTCGCTGAGGTATCGGTACCAGCCATTGCCGTGTTGCGCCAACTGCTCGAGAAGAACATCGTTGTAGTTGTTGATACCGACGCCAATCGTGATCAGACGTAGCGGATTGTCGGGGTTGTGGTCTGCCGCCGACTCGAGGATCGCAAAGGGATCGGTCGCGTTCACGTTCGCGACTCCATCCGACATCAGAATGATGTAGTTCAAGGCATCGGGACGTCGGCGCCGCATGTCGTCCGCCAACTGCACGCCCTTGTTAAGTCCCGCCTGCACGTTTGTGCTTCCATTCGGTCCCAACTGACTGATTGAATAGGCGACGTCAGGATCGGTAGGACCAGCGTCCGCAACCGTATAGCGCTTCATTACTCGGTGATCAAACTGCACGATCGAAATCCGGTCGTCGAGACCTAAACTGCGCCTGATCGCGTCCGCAGCTTGGCGCGCGATTTCGACGCGGTCACCATCGGCCATCGAACCTGAAGCATCCAACACGAGTGTCACATTCAACGGCAGATCCAAAACCATGTCCGGCGCTTGGAAAGCAACGCGGGCCAGATGCAACCGACCATCCAACGGATGCTCGATAACGTCGGTCTGGATATTGAACGAGTCGTCGTGCCTCGGAGCTTCGTAGCCGTAATGGAATGCGTTGATCCATTCCTCGGCCCGAACCGAAGCCGGATCGACTTCGTAACCCGAACGGACCCAGTTCAATGCGAGTTGGAACGATGTGCGGTCGGTATCCAAACTGAAGGTAGACGTGTCATCCTGCGACGTCAGAGCGAAGTTACTGCGAGTCGCGTTCTGGAATTGCGTCGCGCCCGGCTGGAAAGGTCGTCGTGGCGGCCGAGACTTAACGACAGGTGCAGACTCGGATGCAGGTTGGGCGGCAGCAGGTGCAGCCGTCGGAACCGGTGCAACCTGAACCTCTCGCTCAACCTCCCTTATGACCTCCACTTCGACCTCTTTCACGACTTCGACCACTTTCTCGACGATCACCGTAACCTCTTTTGGCGCGGGTGCCATCGCCTCTGCAGGTCGAGCAGTAGCGGCTGGAGCGGCTGTGTCGGCCGGTCGGCCGGGTTCACCCGGCAAACCTGGCTGGGTAACCGTTTCGCCTTGAACCTCGACGACTTTCTCAACCACAACGGTCTGGACCACGGTTTCGCCAGCAACCTGGACCTCCTTTTCGACCACAACGGTCTGAATCACGTTGCGTTCAACCTCGACGATTTTTTCGACTTCAACGGTCTGAATCACCGTGTCGCCTGGAACCGCGACTTCTTTTTCGACTACTACGGTGTGGACGACGGTTTCTGAACCGCCACACGCGGCGGTCGCGGCAACGAGCGCAACGACGAGCGCGAGCGCGACAACAATCAGAGAATTGGGTTTGAAGCGTGTTTCCGGTTCGATGATCTTGTGCATCTCTTGTGTCCTCCGTGACTTTGTTTTCAGGTCACTGGAAAACAGACGCACGATGGTGCGGATTTGTTCCCGATCTTTCGTCGATTCGAATACCGGGATTTTTGGAGGCTAGTGTCTAGCACATGGAAACCTCCAGCATCGCAGTCTTCGACGCGTGGCGACCGCATTGCGGCTATGCAATCCAATGGCGATGGGCGTGTCTAGGATCGGTACGCCCGCGATCAAGGGCTATCGGATGTATCCGGAAGGTGCGAGCGGCGTGGCGCTTTGAATCAACCTTTCCATCACAAACTGAAAGTCCCGAAACGCACCGGTGCTAGAGACAGGAGGATTGATCGCATGAAGTTGGTCGGCGAGACTCACTAGTTGCGTGTAGATCTTGTCTGACACAGATTCACACACCGTACTGTAGCGATCGGATGCGAGCGCGACGATCGCACCGAATTTCGTGAAGTCATCTTCTGCGTCGAGAAACGACTCGATCGCGGCCAGTTGCTGGTTCTCTTTGCCATTCTTGGGCGAGACCCATCGCAATTCCACATTGCCTAACGATGTGTCATGGGTCGCCTCTTTGGCAGTCGTCTTGAGTTCGATCTCGTAGAATGCCGTGGTTGCGACGCCCGACGGTATCTCCGCGAACTTCTTCAGCGGTTCACCGAAAGATTCATCAGAGGTGACTCGATTCTCGTACCCGACCAATCGCCATCGTTCGACGTTCTCCTCATTCCACGTCACCTGTGCGCGCGTTTGGTCGGCGAACGGAATTGAAAGCGGTATCCAGTTCTCGCGACTGAATAGATCGCGCCCCTCGCTCGGGTTGCTTAAATATCGGTACCAGCCATTGCCGTGTTGCGCTAACTGCTCGAGCAGAACGTCGTTGTAGTTTTCGACGCCTACCCCGATCGTGATGAGTCTCAGCGGATTTTCCGGATCTACGTCGGTTGCCGAGTCGAGAATTGCGAACGGATTCGTAGCGTCTACATTTGCCACACCGTCGGACATTAGCACCACGTAGTTGAGCGAATTGGTCCGGGTCTTCCTCATTTGATGGGCGAGTTGAACGCCCAAATTGAGTCCCGCTTGGACGTTCGTGCTGTCGTGCGGCGCTAACTGGGCGATCGAGTGTACAGCCGACAGGTCATCGGGTTGGGCATTTCGAACCGTGTACTCGTCAATCACGTCCGTGGTGAAGTGGACGATCGAAATTCGGTCCTCAGGCCCAAGGCTGCTTCGAAGCGTCTCGGCAGCTGCACGCGCGATCGCGACCCGGTCGCCTTGAGCCATCGAGCCAGAGGCGTCCAGAACCAGCGTGACATTGAGAGGCGATTCATCGTTAACCTCCGGGGCTTGGAACACGATCCGAACAAGACGGAGGTTGGGGTCTAATGGATGTCGGACTGTGTCAGTCCGTATTCCAAACCAGTCTCCGTCAACTGGGACGGGATATCCATAATCGAACGCGTTTAGCCACTCTTCGGCTCGCACGCTCTCCGGCACTACTTCGTATCCATCGCGCGACCAGTTGAGCGCCAGTTGAAACGACGTGCGGTCCGCGTCAAGGCTAAACGTTGATGTGTCATCTTCGGATGTCGGTACAAACTCGTTGCGCCCGGCGCCTTCGAAAGTCGTCAACGGCGGCCGGAACGGGCGCGGCCACGGCGGGGACGAGGGCAAAATGGCACTGCTCGCCGAAGCGGAACCCGCGCTTAATGCGGCAGCAGGAACTGGCCCGCCAGCGGCGGGAAAGGGTGCGATGCCTGGCGGCACCGGACCGAATGGTTCTTGACACACAGGAATGTTGTTTCGTTCGGTGATATCTGACTCGTCAATCGCCGTTGGTTTAACGAGAACACTCGGTACCATCTCCGGCTCAACCGTCACCTCACGCTCGACCACGATCTCTTTGACGACAACCACGGGTTCCACGGTCACTTCACGCTCGACCAAGATCTCCTTGACGACAACCACAGGTTCCACGGTCACCTCACGCTCGACCAAGATCTCCTTGACGACAACCACAGGTTCCACGGTCACCTCACGCTCGACCAAGACCGTCCGAACTACCACATCCGGCTTGACCTCTACCTCACGCTCCACCACAACCGTCTGGACAACGATCTCCGGTTCCACCGTCACCGCGCGCTCAACCAAAACAGTTTGAACAACGACCTCTGGCTCCACCGTAACTTCGCGCTCGACTAAGACGGTTTGAACCGCGATCTCCGGTTGCGCCGTCACCACGCGCTCGACCACAACCGTTTGAACCGCCGGTCCTGCGTTGTCGGCGCACGCGACTACAGCAGCGGCGACGAAAGCTAACGCAGTGAGCGTAAACACTAACGCAGATGTCGCGCTCACTCGTTCGATTGGTTTCAACAATCTGTTCACGTTTCTACTCAGTTGCAAAAAGGTCTTTGGATTTGTTGCAGATCGTCACCTGAACCTGGCTCTACGCGTCCTTTTCCTCGGTCGATGACGTTTGCTCGTCCACTGCCTCTCGCGTCCCGGTATCTACGTTCGGAACGTAGACAACACGTTGGACGTTTCGTTGCCGTCGGATTAAGAACCGGACTACGAAGAAGAAGATGGCACCGACGATCAACCAGATCGGCGAAGTGATCGCGAGCCAAATGCCCGCCGTACCGGCAAATGTGAATACGGCGATCAAGACGTTCACCGCATTGGTTGCGGTGCCTGCCGGTTCGAAGTCGGCCGAATCTACCGCTGGTGCGGGGTAGACGTAGATGTAAGCCTCGCGTATTTCCTCTACTTCACCGGCATCGCTGTCTCCCGTGATCTTGAATACGACCTGATACGAATCTGGGCGATATCGTGCGAAGATGTGCTCAAGCTCGACGTTCGTTTCACCTGCTAGCACAACACCTGTCTTAAACTTCGATCCATCTCGAATGTCCCACTCGTATTCGACGTTCCTTACCGTATCAGGATGGTTGAAAGACGCGGTCAGCGTTACGGGACGTCCTTCTTGGACGTCGTTTTCGGATGCTGAGACAAAAGCGTCGAACGACGGTAGCTCGGATACTTGCACCCACTGGCTGTCTTCGCCTTCGGCCAATCCGCGATCGGAGTATGCTCGAACGGATGCGGTGACGACGTGTGGTGCGAATTCATCTGAGAAATATGTATGTCTGACAGGAACGCTCAAGAATCCCTCTTCGTTTTGGGTCCTTAGGGCCGAATTGACGGTTTCTTGCGGCGATCCGTCGCCGAAATCCCAAGTAACCTCGAAACGATCGTAGCCGTCAGGTGAGTAGATGCGAGCAGTGAATTTACGCCCCACGCCGATACCGATATGGATGTCCTCACCAACATCTACTCGCATCGGTGTGGGCGAGCGGTTGACCGTGACCGACAGCCGGGAAAACGCCGCGGACTCGCTGATGAAGCTCATCCGTCCGTCGATGATCTCAAGTTCGCTCTGCCAGTTGGTTATCTCGCGTTGGACCTCCAGCAGTTCTTCGACGCTGTCGTAGTTCTCACTCTTCAGCAACTCCGTCAACGCGTCAACAGTTTCTTGTACCGTTGTGCGTCGTGCGCCTAGGTCGATGTACTCCTCCGTGAAATCAGTGCTGTCGGAAGTTACTGATTCGACCTTGGTTGCGAGAGCTGAGACTTGCTCGATAACGGCATCGAGTGTCCCGGCAGGCACTCGGATCGTGATGTTGTAGAAACCGTAATCGCTAGCGTTGCTGTTGACTACCCAACCGCCTCGCTGCACGGCCAGATCACCGATGACATCGACGGCGGACGCAGGATCGTTCGATTGGACGACCATGTCGGCGTTGCGGACAATGATGCGGGTCTGCGGCTGGAGCGAGATGTCGACACTTTCGCCGAACTCCTCTTCAACTTCCGCCTTTTCCATCGCCATCGCGGCCACCGGCGCGGCGGTCGCTGCTGCGGCTGGACGTGCAGCAGCGACCTCAACTTCCTTCATAACCTCAACCTCGACCATTCTTTCAACCACTACAGTTTCGACCACCGTGGGAGCGTCGGAGCTTTGAAAGTAGTATTCGGACTCGTCGGCTCCACCGCAGGCGAACACGAAGGCAACGGCGGTCGCCAACGCAATGACCATTGCTACGTGCAGTGTGGACATGGTCGTGATTTGCAGTCGTTGGGTTCGGAATGTTGATCGTAGTAGGTTCATGATTTTTCCTCGTCCTAGTTGCTCACTATTATCTAGACGCCTGAGCATCTCGAAAAGTTCCCTGCAGCAATCTGGTTTTGGGTTGGAACAGTTTCGGCGGTTTTATCCTTCATAGGAGTTGTGGCACAGGTGATACCTACTGAAACGAGAGCGGACGGCGAAACTAATGGCAGATAGTAACGGCAAGAAGAAGGTACTCATCACCGGCGGCGCCGGTTTGATCGGCGGCATCCTGATCGACCGTCTCGGCGACCGTTACGAACTCTCGTCTCTCGATCTCAAGGAAGCGGACGATGCTCCATCGCACGTTGCATCGTTAGACGACCTCAATGCTGTGCAGCCGGCATTTGCGGGAGTGGATACTGTCGTTCACTTGGCGGCTGACCGATCGTCATACGCCGAATGGGATTCCGTTTTGCCCAACAACCTCGTGGGAACCTACAACGTCTTCGAAGCCAGCCGGCGCGAGGGCGTTAAACGCGTGATCTTCGCATCATCGAATCACGCTACGGGCGGCAATTATCTAGACGAGCCGTGGAGTTTGGTCGGCACCGGACAGTTCGACAAGCTGGAAGTTGGAAATTATCCCTTGGTCAATGAACAAACCACGATCCGACCAGACGGTTTCTACGGCGTGTCAAAAGCTTTCGGCGAAGCTATCGGCAGCTACTACAACGATTTCCACGGTGTCTCATCGATCCACCTCCGCATCGGTTGGGTGATATCAACTGATGACCCAACGTTCTCGCCCTTCGCCCTGTCGTTGTGGCTCAGTCACCGCGACACCGCACAGATCATCCAGCGATCCATCGACGCTCCCGAGGATTTGCGCTACGGCATCTACTACGCAACCTCCGACAACATGTGGAAGATTTTCGACATCAGCCGTGCGAAAGCGGAGTTGGGGTTTGCGCCGGAAGATGGTTCGGGTGGCAAGTTTACGGAAGGTCCGCCGCCGGTTCGGGATCAGTAGATCGCCCGGATACCTAGATCACTTATCGCTACCTGGCTCGTTCAATAATCTATGAGCCGAAACCAACATATCCCACATCGTTGGCGGTACGATCCAAGGAATTTTGCGGTTGCTCTACTCGATTTGCTCTAGGCGTTCGATAAGCAGGTGGACATCCGTCGCATACTCGCGGATGTCGGTCTCATCCATCCAGTCCTCGTAAAAGTTGGTGTGTAACGCGTCTGCGTGTTTAAACCATTCGCGGATGCGTCGATCTTTAGTCGCATCGGTCAACTGATTTACGACCCTGTAAGCGTGAGCATGTGTCTTGTGCTCCCAGCCGTTGCGCTGGGCCACAGATTTCAGAACCTGCGCGGCAGCGCCCCAAAATTTCTCGGAAGCTTGGCGCAGATCACCAGCTTCTAGTTCCACCATCGCTTGGTCGTAAAGCTGGTGAGCAGCGGTTCGGTATTCTTCAGCAGTAGTCATTTCAAACGTAGTTTCCCTAAGCGCACTTTAATCTTCGACTAATCAACATTTTATCCGTCTCGTCGGTCAACACATCTCGGACATCGACATTCCCGCTGAATTGGCACTCGAACCGAGTCTCAACTCTTATCGGTCACCTCCTGACTCAAACCGGAGATTCGCGTTTCCAGCCTTCGCAAACTGTCCTGCGTTGCCCGTAGTTCACGTAGCAACTCATCCCGGGAAACCGGCGGTCCCAACTCCTTCAAAGATTCCTCCTTCGCTCGCTCGAGGTTGTTGATCACCACCGCGATGAAAAGATTTACGACGACGAACGTGCCGACGATAACGAAGCTGACGAAATATACCCATGCGAATGGGTTAAATTCCATCGCCTTACTGTTCACCTCAACCCATCCTTCCACTGTGATGACCTCGAACAAAGTGAGTACCGAGATGCCGATGTTCCGCCAGTGTTCGGGATCGTGTTCGTGGAATAGTTGGAACCCGATGACGGCGTAGACGTAAACGATGATGCTCATCAACATCAGAATGTGACCAACATTGGGTATCGACTTGACCAATGCGGCCACGATCAATCTCAAGTCTTCGATCGTCGAGATCAGACGCAGCACTCGCAGCAGTCGTCCAAGACGTGCGATCATGGCGAATGCGCCAGTGGCCGGTATGAGCGAGAAGACGATGATCGCGAAGTCGAAAACGTTCCAACCATCCAAGAAATACCGATGCGGTTTTGGCGCCAACGCGATCATCTTGACGGCGGCTTCGAGAATGAAAACCCCCAAGATAATCTGGTTGCCGAGCGTAAACAAACCGCCTTAGCGATCCGCGATCTCTGGAACCGTACCTAATCCCAAAAGCGCTCCGCTCAAAAGGATCAACGCAATGATGAAGAAGTCGAATACCGGGTGCTCCACCACTCGTCGAGCGATCCTCGGCAGTCCTCCAGAACCCACCTCATCGGGAACGTTTTCAGTCTCTTGCAATTCGTCGGTTAGTTGCGATCAGATTGTTCTTCGTTTCAATCG
The DNA here is from genome assembly GCA_965220355.1 of Dehalococcoidia bacterium. GTDB lineage: Bacteria > Chloroflexota > Dehalococcoidia > Lucifugimonadales > Lucifugimonadaceae > Bin127. The sequence continues at coordinate 2,592,978 of OZ244820.1, read as the reverse complement.
CTGGAGTGGTAAACGACGATTTCGGTGTCACTCCTTGGCATTCGCCGCCGCGCGGGTGAAGCCGCGCGGGATGATGTGGCCGTGGCCGCGCATCTGGAAGGTTCCGTTGATGTTCAATCCCGGGAATTGCCAGCTACCTCCCGGGCCTGGTGGCCATGCCACTGCGCCAGACCGCCCAGCCCATTCCGCGTACAGAGATGCCATCTCAGCGACACGATCCCCGTCACCGTCTGCGAGGTTATCGAGTTCGGTTCGATCCTGCTCAAGGTTGTAGAGCTCCCACGGTTTGCCATGTTCCCTAACCAGCTTCCAATCGCCAACGCGGACGGATTGATTACCTTCATGCTCCCATGCCAAAGGACGCTGCTTCGACCAGTTGTCGTCGCCTTCGATAACGGCACGGAAACTCTCCCCCTCGTGCGAAGTTATCTCGTGTCCTCGGAACTCGGTCGGGTAGACGCCGTCCCCAAGATCGATGCATAGTGCGTTCAGATCCATCAACTGAATCGGCGTATGCGAAATCTTGCCTGAACGCCCCTGTTCGGAGATGCCGGCAGGCCAGTTGACGATCAACGGCGTCGCAATACCGCCCTCGTGCGTCCAACGCTTGAAACGCTTAAACGGAGTGTTGCTCACATTCGCCCATTGAGTGTCGTAGCTCATGTAGGTATCGTCGCCACCCGGGGTGATGTCCGGCGAGTTGCCGACATTAACTTGCCGACCATCTCGGGTCAAAGGCACGACCCGCGACTCATCCACGTTGGAATTGTCCCGATCTTCACACAGGAACTCCGCACATCCACCGTTGTCGGAGAGGAAAATTACGACTGTTTCGCGCTCAACGTCGTTCGTCCTTAACGCATCGCAGATCTCGCCGATACCTTGATCCATCCGCTCCACCTGCGCCGAATACACAGCCATCCGCAAGCCTTCCCACTCTTTGTGTTCCGCGTCTTTCCACGCTACGACCGTCTCGTCGCGAGGTGCGATGTCCCACTTCTCGTCGAGAATTCCGACCGCCTTCAAACGCTCGTGGCGCGCCGTTCGGGTCGCGTCCCACCCAGACGAGTATTTCCCTCGGTAGTTTTCTATGTTTTCTTCGAGTGCTTGCAACGGCCAGTGGGGTGAGGTGTAAGCGACGTGAAGGAAGAACGGGCGGTCATCGTTCTGGACGTCGTCGATCATTCTCACCGCATGATCAGTAATCATGTCGGTAAGGTAGTCGGTGCCTGACGCCTCGACCGCGGTACGGTCGATAAAGAAACGGGAATGATTGAAGTATCCGTTGCCGCCCTCGAACCAGAACATTTGCTCAAAGCCGCGCTGCAACTGTGGATGACCTTCGTCGGCCCGTTCCGGGTCTGACCCGCAGTGCCACTTGCCCGAAATTCCGGTGCGATATCCGGCATCGCGAAGGACCTCGGCGATAGTTACACATCGATTGTTGAGATAACCCTGGTACGACGGCTCGCCTTCGATGTTGTTGCCCATGTGACCGACACCCGTTTGGTGCGGATTCAGCCCGGTCAGCAACGATGCCCGAGAAGGGCAGCAACGGGCCGTGTTGTACATCTGCGAGAAACGTACACCCTCTTCCGCCAATCGATCGAGATTCGGCGTCGATATCTCACCGCCGTAACATCCAAGGTCTGAGTAGCCCATATCGTCGGCGAGTATCAGAATGATGTTCGGGCGGTTGCCAGCGTTCTCTTCGGCCATGATTTTGTCCTGCATTTTTCTACGGGTTCTCGATCGTGTTCAGCATCAAACAGAATAAATCGATTCCCGCTCTTGCGGGAATGACGGTGTGACATTTACGCCTGTGGTATCAATATCAGCACACCCGCTTTAGGAGGCAACAGTGATGATGAGGATCGGCACACGTATCAGCCCGGATTGGATGGATCGTCCGGAAGACTTGAGGTTCTTGGCACAGATTGGCGTCGATGCAGTAGACATCACCATGGATATAGTTCCGGGCTACGTCGAATCGGGTGGAGCAGTAACGCGTGACGGTATGGCGATGGTGGTTGAGAAACTTGGTGAAGCGGATCTAGTCATCGAACGGGCGAATTGTTGGAGACACTATTTCGACGACGCATATATTGGCGGGCCTAACGCCGAGCAACAAACCCGCAATGGTTGCATCAATGCAGAGATATGTGGCGAGTTCGATATTCCGGTGTTGGGGATCCAACCGTACGGACCTGGAGCTAGCCGCCGGTCGCTGCCTAGTTTGAACCGTTGGGTCAAGGGGCGGGGTGGATACGAACACTTACGGTTCGAGTTGGCAGACGCAATGTCCAAACCGCCGGAACCCGATGCACCAGACCGCGAGGATTTGTGGCAACGGCATATAGCTCACTACGCCGCGATCTGCGAAGTCGCCGAAGAAGCCGGTGTCAAAGTTGCGACCCACGGCGCCGATCCGCCAGTGCCGTGGCTCCATGGCTATCCGCAATTGATCCACAGCTTCGAGACGTACGACTACCTGTTCAGCGAAGTACCCTCTCCCGCCAACGGAGTCACATTCTGCGTTGGTACTCGCTACGAATCGGGCCAAAACATCTTCGAAGGCATCAAGCACTTCGGCGAGCAGAACCGGCTCTTCCATGTCCACTTCCGCAACGTGCGGGGAACGATCCCGGAGAATCAAGGCTATGAGGAAGTGATCCCGGACACCGGCGATCTCAACATGTACGAAGTCGCCAAAGCCCTATACGCCGTCGGTTACGAAGGTTGCATCGACTACGACCACGTCATGCGCCTAACCACGGACGGCCCCGCCGGCCGCGAATACATCGCCTACTGCGTCGGCCACATGCGCGGCATCATTCAATCGTTGGAGGCGACGCAGAAGTCGGCTTAACGACTGACTAATCAAAAAACGCCGGAAACCACTCTCGCCGTAGATTGAGTCCGAAACCGGGCTCATCGCTCGGCTTGAGCTTGCCTTCGAACGGCGCGACGGTTCCCGGCAACCGATCTTTTTCGTGGAGAGGAACGCCCGGTTCAGTCATCACGGGCCCACTACATTCGATCATCGGCACAGCCGTCAAACCGTAGCATGCGTGCTGCCCGTACGCGGTGCCACCACTGCCATGCGGAATCACCGATAATCCTGCCGATTCGGCGACGTGGCAGATCTTGATCAGCGGTGTTAATCCTCCGCACCAGATGATGTCGGGTTGCAGAATGTCGACAAGCCCTTCCTTCGCCGCGTGGAAGAAAGGATAGATGCCATACCAATGCTCGCCGGTCGCCATCGTCTGCCAAGGCACTCGCACTCGGAAGCGCTCGTACTCGTCAAGCGTGTCGGGCAGGAACGCATCTTCCAACCACTTAAGGTTGTAAGGCCGCAAACGCTCTGCGGTGCGAACCGCCGTCTCGACGTCGAGACCCATCCAGAAATCGAGCATCAACTCCGCATCCGGTCCGACCAACTCACGCGCCTCGGCGATCTCCTCTTCTAGACGGTTAATACCTTCGATGCCGTCAGGTGGCCCGTACGGGCTGAAGCGCTTGAAGTTCTTGAAACCAAGCTCCTTTTGCCACCAAGTGTCGTTGCCAGTCGAATAAAGGGGCTTGAGTATCTCAGTGCTTCCGCCCAACAGGCTATAAACCGGCTTCTCAAGCAACTTGCCCTTCGCGTCCCACAGCGCGAGATCAACCGCAGCAATCGCATACGCCACAAGTGCGTTGGTGCCAAAACCGGAACAGACGCGGATCATCAGATCGTAGAGCGTCTCCGTAGACATCACATCGCGCCCCTCGATTGCTGGCGCAAGATAGTCCTCGATGATCGATGCGGTAGTCCGCCCGTGATCGGTAAAACCGAAGCCCCAAGTACCGTCTTCAAGCGTCACGACGCAACCAACGTCGCGGTCACCGCCCGGCACGCTCCGGCCAAACGCGAAGTCCGGGTCCTTGGTGTACCGCCGCAGCGGCGTCGCCTGAGCATTGAGATCGCTACGAGACGGCCCCACACGCGGCACCGTCATCGGCTTGAGCTGCGGATAATCGACTTTCGTCGCTTCTACGGAGATTATTTTCACCTGAATCCTCGTGACATGATTCGTACCGTATCTTCCGGCATTGTGTTCGCACAGCAAGGATATGCGACATCCGCTGTTGATGCGTCCCGAGAGAAAGATGCAATGCAAGTGTTATATCATCACGGCATCCTATCTGCACTTAATAGTCGTATTAACGAAGGAGTTAGTTGCGGAGGAAATCCAGCAGCGAGTCAGCCGAATCGAGAGTGACCGCAATCACCTCGCGACGAAAGAGGATCTGGCCCAACTTGAGACGCGCCTAGTCAAAGCTCTATCAGACCAGACCAAGTGGATGGTCGGTTTGATGATCGCCGCAATCATTGCGGTCGCCGCTGTTTCCACCGCGATACAGAGTTTGATCAACTAACAGCTGTTGGATCAACACATCACACCGTGCTCGACGGACATTCCTCCGACAACGGACACTCTCCGCAAAGCGGCCGCCGGGCTTTGCAAATCTGCCGACCATGAGTGATCAACTGCATGTGCAGTTGAAACCTGAGCTCCGGTTCGACTTTTGCCTCCATGATTGCGTGCGCCGCATCAGCCGTCGTCTTTTCCTCGATCAGCCCCAAGCGTTTGGACACCCGATGAATATGGGTATCGACTGGGAAGGCGGGCATTCCCAAGGCGAAAACCATCACTACCGCTGCCGTCTTGGGTCCAACACCCGGTAAATCCATCAACCATTTTCGAGCGTCATCGAGATCCAAGCCCCGCAAGAAGTCGATCTCAAGTTCACCATGCCGATCCAGGATCGCGGCAAGAATGTCTTTGATTCGCTTCGATTTCTGATTCGACATCCCGCCGTGAAATATCGCATCAGCGATTTGCTGCTGGTCCGCGACCATCACCTCTTCCCACGACGATATGGTCGCCCTCAAACGATTAAATGCCCGTTCAGCGTTGAGATCAGAGGTGTGCTGTGTCAGTACCGTGAATATCAGCTCGTCGAGTGCGTCGTAGCGCGGCGTCTGCTCGAACTCGCCGTAAACGGCAACCAACTTTTCAATGATCGAATCGGGCGACATACGGCTATTTTGCATCCGACGCCGAATTAATCGCGTCGAATATTGAGACGCCCGACCCGCCGGCTATGGTCCTATAGCCAAACGGCCCGACCGCCTACATCGAGTTAACGCGAGATGCGATCGAAGCCAGAGCGTCTCGGCTTATCGATGGCGGCGCGACCTCGAGGCGATTGAGCGCTTTGTCGATAAAGTCCGAAGTTGTCTTCTCGGCCCGCTCGACTCCTCCGTTACGGCGAATCAAGTCCAACAGCTCACCGAGCGCGGCGTCGCGTTCACTCTCCGACAGACCGAAGAACGTTTCGATTGCCGACGCACAAGCAGGGTCCTCCGATGCATAGATGGCGGGTAAGGTTAATTTCCCGCTCAATATGTCTTGATTCGCCGGCTTGCCGAGTTCGTCAGTTGTCGACTCGTAGTCGAGTACATCGTCTTTCACTTGATACGCCATACCCAAGTAGTAGCCGAATTCGCGCAACGCGTTGACTGATCCCTCATCTGCGCCGCCGAGAACTGCTCCGCTTTCAGCCGATGTCGAGAAAAGAGACGCCGTCTTGTCGTAGATCCGCGAGAAATATTCATCCACAGTGACCGGCAAGATCCAGTTGCTGACCATCTCGTGCAACTCGCCACGAGCAAGTTCCGCGATAGTTTCCGCGAACCGACTGATAAGCCGTACAGAACCCGTGGCGCAGACGAACTTCGCCGATGTGGCAAACACGTAATCTCCTAATAGAACGGCGAAGTTGTTGCCCCAAAGAAAACCTGCGGTTGCCTTGCCACGGCGAACATCCGCATCGTCCACCGTGTCATCGTGAATCAACGCCGCAACGTGTAGCAGCTCCACCGCCACCGCCATACTGATCATCTTCTCGTCGGGCACCGCGCCCCACAGTTTCGACGCCAGAAGTGTCATCGCGGGCCGCATCTTCTTACCCGGCGTCTCCATCACATGCGCCAGACGTTCGTCGAGAGTGTCGAGTGCGTCGAAACCCGCAGGGCAGCGCTCGATCTCCTCGATACTCAACTGAGTGATGACATCTACGACCCGGTCTAGGTCTTTCGAGATCGGGGCGAATATGTCTTGCCGGGAAGTCGATTGAACTGTGGTCATCGCGTTTTAGTCATTCCATCGGTGCGGTTGAGAAACAACGGGAACTTCGTCCTTCTTGCTACTTGCCAGATTGCTGTGCAACGAGGCGTGCGCGCTCTTCCTCAACGATTTCAGGATCCAATTTCCGGAACAGTGGTCTTGGCTTAGATAGCGGCGAGCCCGGTTCAACAACGCGACGTCGCCATCCGTCAGTCGCCGTAGCCCCGTCAAACCCTAGCAGATCGTGCATCTTGTCGCTCGAAAACGGAATGAAAGGATAGAACACTGTGCGCAACGTCGAAATGATGTTCAACGCCGTCCACAACGTCTTGGCCGCCTTGTCAGGATCGGACTTGACGGTTCTCCAAGGTTGCTCGGCGTCGAGATACCGGTTCCCTACGCGCGCCAACTCCATCGCTTGGTAAAGTGCGCGCCTGAATCTGCGAGTTTCGATCGACTCGGCAACATCGTCGAATGTCTCCTCGCACGCGTCTAGCGCCTCTTGGTCCTGCTGCGCCAAATCGCCCGGATCGGGCACGCGACCATCGAAATTGCGCGTAGTGATCGTTAGAGTTCGGTGAACAAAGTTACCGAGTGTCGCTACAAGCACATTGTTATTGGCCGCCAAAAATCCCTCCCAAGTGAAGTCGGAATCGGATGTCTCAGGCATTATCGACGCCAGATAGTAGCGAAGCGGGTCGACATCGTAGCGCTCGAGGTAATCGGGGAGCCAAACCGCCCAGTTTCGGCTACTCGAAAATCCCTGCCCGTCGAGGTTCAAATATTCGTTCGCCACGACATCGGTCGGCAGATTCAACCCACCGTAGCCCATCAGCATCGCCGGCCACAAAACCGTGTGGAAAGGGATGTTGTCCTTCCCTTGGAAGTAGTACGACTCCGCGTCGGGATTTTGCCAGAAATCCTTCCACGTCTCATCTTCGCCAGCATTTGTTGCCCAAGCTTTCGTGGCTGAGAAGTAACCGATCACCGCTTCGAACCAGACGTATATGCGTTTCTTGTCGTAGCCTTCGAACGGTACCGGAATGCCCCACTCGATATCGCGAGTCATCGCACGATCGTGCAAACCCTCATTTAGAAAGCCAATAGTCTGGTTGCGGACATTCGGCCGCCAGTCGTTTTTGGTCTCCACCCACTTTTCGAGGCGCTCTTGAAACGCGCTCAACTTGATCATCAAGTGGGTCGTCTCTTTGAAAACCGGCACGCTGCCGTCGCGGATGCTGCGAATATCGATAAGATCCGTCGCGTCAAGCGTTCTGCCGCATCCGTCGCACTGATCACCTCTCGCACCGTCGAAACCACAAACCGGACAGATGCCCTCGACGAAGCGATCAGACAGGAAGCGCTGCTCGGTCTCGGAATACGGCATCAACTGCTTGTCTTCGTAGATGTAGCCGTGCTTGTCCAAGGTAAGCATGACATCTTGCGAGACGTCTTCGTGAATCTTCGTGTGAGTATGCGTATACAGGTCGTACGAGAAACCCATCCGCTTCATGCAGTCGGACCAGATCTCGTGATACCTGAACGCGATATCCTCGGGACGCACTCCTTCATCCACGGCGCGCAAAGCGGTGGGGGTGCCGTGCATGTCGCTACCAGATACCATCGCCACGCGATTGCCGATGATGCGGTGATAGCGAGCGAAGATATCGGCTGGCACGTTCATGCCAGCGATGTGCCCGAGGTGCGGTTCGCTGTTGACGTAGGGCCAGGCTACGCAGACGAGGATATTTCTTGACAAGCTACGAGACTCGTTTCAAGCCGCGGACACACGCCACCAAAGTCGTCGAGATTCGGAAACGAAGCGCGGCTCTAGATTCAGATTCTACTTGCCTACCGCCGTATTGATTGGGCCGAGAAAGTCAGTCTCTACCGTGTAGAACCTGATAGACCTGACGGCGCGGCAAACCAGTTCGATCGGCGACCGCGTCCACAAGGTCTCGGCGCGAAGCGAACGAACCCGCCAACTCCTCGGCCGCCGAAATGATCATTGAAGCGGCTTCCCCGGGCGACACCGCGTCAGCATTGGTCTGCGATCGCGGGAGCGGAGCCACCACAATCACAAATTCCCCTCGTGGCGTTTCGAAGTACTCAACCGCATCAGAGGCAACGCCTCGCCATATCTCCTCGTACATCTTGGTCAGTTCACGGCAAACGACAATCTCGCGTTCGCCGAGCGTCGTCACCATGTCCGCGAGCGCAGCGGGCAACCGATGTGGCGTCTCAAACACTACAGCGGCTTCCGATTTCGCTGAGATCTCTCGCAATACCCGTCGACGCCGGCCACCATTGGACGGCAAGAAGCCGTAGGAAGTGAACTGGTCGGCATAGAAACCACTGATCGATAGCGCTGCCATCACAGCAGACGGACCCGGAACCGGGACTACGTCATGCCCTCGTTCCACGGCGGCGGCGACGATTGCTTGACCCGGATCGTTGACACCAGGCGTTCCAGCATCGGAAACCAGCGCCAGATCGCCGTCATCCAAGTAGTCGACTATTCTGCGAACATCGCCATCCGTCGACCTCCTGTGAAAACTGATTAGCCTTGGTGTTGCTTCGAGATGCTCAAGCAACTTCCGCGTCACCCTCGTGTCCTCCGCTACAACCACGGACACTGACCTAAGAACCTTCGCCGCTCGCAAAGTGAGGTCTTCTAGATTGCCGATCGGTGTAGCAACTATGAACAGCGTCGACATGATAGTTGGATTCTAGCAACGGATGGTGTTGTGGAACCATATAACCATATCGGTGATATGGTTAGCCATATGAAAACCACTCTGAACATCGATGACACCCTCATGCGGCAACTGCGCATCGAGGCCGCGCGGCGCGGCACCACCATGACGGCCATCGTCGAAGCCGGCATACGACACATGATTTCCGCCCGAGAGCAACCGAACGAGCCTCAGGAAAAACCTTTCGAGTTGCCGTCTTGGCCAATGGGCAAACCCCGCGTGGACATTGCGAACCGGGACGAATTGTATAGGCTTTTTGACGAAGAAAAACCATGGTCATAGATACCAACGTCCTAGTCGATGCTGCGAACGAGGATGCACAGTTTCACGGTCCCTGCAGGCGTTTCATCGATCAGCGTTTATATACGCCTGATCCAACCTTTCTAACTTGGAGCGTATGCTACGAGTTTTTAAGGGTCGCTACGCATCGCGGACCTTTTCCCCGTCGGTTAAATGCCATTGAAGCCACCAGTTTCCTCAATACACTTCTGTCAACAACCAGTTTTTCCATCCTCACGGCAACCAATCGGCACTTCGACGTGTTGTCGCTAACTTTGACCGAGTTGCCGGAAGCAAGCGGCAACCTGATGCACGATGTTCACACCGCGGTCCTCATGCGCGAACATGGCATCAGCCAAATCTGCACCCGTGACGCCGACTTTTACCGCTTCCCCTTTCTCACCGTCGTCGATCCGATGCATGTTTAACTCCAGTTCCAGACTGACCGGACGAAGCAACAAGATGTGGCTGGAAACATTCGGCTGACTGAAGTGTGTCCGCGCCTAAGGCGGCAGGCAATAATCCCAGTGAAATAGCCAAACTCCGTCACCAATCATCATCGATTCGTCTGGCGATATTTCTTCAAATCGATTCAGGATTGGGTCCCACGTGTACCCTGCCGAGTAACATCTCCCCGTTAGGTACTCTTGTGCAGTTACCCGGTCCCCGTTTTGATCCTTCAGCGCTTCACCGAAGTGATCCTCCGTCTGATCTCCGTCGGAATCAACTACACCGATGAAGTTCCAACCAGATCTAATCGGTGCCAACACGTACTCTAGCTGCGGAAGGGCCTCGCGCAAAGGTCCGATCAGCCGGATGCGTTGCTTTGCGAACTGGGTTGACTTTACCCAATAACCGTAGCGGGAGTCTATCTCCTTCAACTCCGCAAAGTTCGGGTTGGACTCCCACCCTCCGCCGCGCCGAACCGCCACGCGCCACGGAGAAACATTTTCTCCCGTAGGATCCCATCCGATCACCGCTGTGATCGACGGATCGGTGAAGACTGAAGCGATCGATCGGTCGATTGGATTTGCTGGCACCGAGATCGCGTTCCAACCAGGCTGAAACTCCAACACAAAGTCACCTCGTTGAACGGTCTTGAATGCGAAATCGAACTCGATTGAGTTCCCGGCTGCATCCGATGCAACGACCACCACCTCGTGTTCGCCCCGGTTCATGCTCAACGGCCAATAGACGAATTCGTTGAAGCCCACCTCGTCAAATTCGCTGGCGATTTCGACGCCGTCAAACAAGACCGAATTCAACCGCACGGATGTCGCGTCAGGAATCTCAATAATCACAAACGGCCGTTTTTCCCTGACGGTTGACCCGTCCGCAGGATGCACGCGGACCGGTCCCTGGGATCCTTGGGAATTGAAAACCGTATCCAACCCAAGGTCCGCCGTCGCCGTCGCCCAGTTCTGAACCGTCTTGCCGTCCCGTCGATATCTCGATCGATCGCGCGCGAACGCAACGACCGCAAGCGCACCATCCCGCAGCGTCCTCGTCGAACCTGTCGGATTTTGCCAACTGTATTCCCAAACTTCGCCGGGACGCGAATTCGCGACGTCCTCTGTCAACTGGAAAGAATCATCCGTCCCGTCGCCGTTTGCGTCGTAACCGCATGTGTAGTTCGTGCCTCTAGGCTCTTGCGGTTTGTTCGGAAACGCACCGTTGCGGTTCGCGATGAAATCGTCGATGTCACGCTCAACATCCCGGTTCTCGCTTCTCTCCGTCCAACTAAGGTCTTCACAGACCACGATCACCCTAGGCGCGCCCTGCAACGGCTCGTCAGATGTCACACGGATGTCGATGGTGTCATTCGTCAGCCGATCAGGGCCTTCACCACCCGTTCCTCTCCCTGAACCACCACTCAACGTGACCAGTAGTCGCGGCGCGATGCCGTCCTCAATGCGCGCGAAACCGAACTTGCGACTGTTTGTGGAGTTGCCGGCCAAATCCTCAACCTCTTCACCTTCCGCGATGCCCAATATCGGCGTGGCATCGGACGCCAATTCATCCCTCACCCTCAAAAACACATATGATTCCTCAACGCGCGTTTCAACGACATCGGCAAATGACCCGTCGTTTAGCGAAACCTGAAAAGTGTTGATCGACACCGTCTCGGACGCAATCGCACCATCAAATGCGAGCATGACGCCGTGGCGATCGACGATGAGCCGACCTTCATCATCAATGCCGAAATAACCGGTAACCGAACTGTCAGAGTGATTCGCTGCCTTGACTGGCGTCGCCAGACAGACGATTCCGATCGCGACTAGGATCAACAGGGCGCCAATTGCACCCATTCCAATCGAGAATTTAGCGTGTTTTGAAACCATCTCCTGCATCTCAGGAAATGAATTACGTTGCGAGTCTTAGGCGCGTTTCGCCAACAAGGCATCAATCGCCGATTCGTGCTGCTCGTCGGCGTGATACGACGACCTGACTAACGGCCCGGAAGCGACGTGCTTGAAGCCCATATCCATCCCGACGCGAGCAAATTCGCCGAACTCGCTCGGATGGTAGAACCGGATCAAAGGGTGATGGCGTTCCGACGGCCGAAGATACTGACCGATCGTCAACAGATCGCAATCGACGCCCCGCAGATCGCGCATCGTCGTATATATCTCATCCTTCGTCTCGCCGAGCCCAACCATCATGCCCGACTTCGTCGGCATCATCGGATCGATCTCCTTGACCCGCCGGATGAGTTCCAGCGAAAGATCGTAGTTGCCCTTGGGTCGCACCTTGCTGAAGATCCGGCGCGGCGCTTCTATGTTGTGGTTCAACACCTCGGGACCAGCATCCACGACCTGCTCGAGCGCATCGCGATCGCCGGCGAAGTCCGGGATCAATACCTCGACCTTGCACTCCGGCGACAAGCGATGAATCTGCGTTATCGTCATCGCGAATATTGACGAACCGTAGTCGGGGAGGTCGTCTCGATCGACCGACGTCACCACCGTGTACTTGAGCTCCATCGCCTCCACCGTCTGCGCCAAACGGAACGGTTCGGCCCAATCTACGTCGTGGTCGCCCGGCCAACCAGTCTTGACGTTGCAGTAGGAGCACGCCCGCGTGCAGGTGTCGCCAAGGATCATGAAGGTTGCGGTCCGACGTTCCCAACAGTCGCCGATGTTCGGGCAGGCCGCTTCCTCGCACACGGTATGCAGCGCCGCACCTCGGAAGCGTTGCTTGAGATCGGTGTAGTTTTCGCCTCCCGGCGCGCGAACCTTGAACCACTCCGGCAATCGACGCCTGACGCGAGGTTTCGTGCCGTTGAGCGAGCCGTTCGATGACGTATCGGTCGGTTTTTGGAGGGTCTGGGTCAATTCAGAGAACGCAAGCGGCACGGCTATTTACACCTAGCTTCAGGGTATCAAACCGCGCGGTTGTATATTGAGATTCAGTTCTTTAATACACCTTTGGCCCAGCGTGAATTTACCGCGGATGGTACGTGGGCGCGGCACTCATCCCCCTTGCGATGGCGAAACGAAAACATAGGAAACAATATCGCGGCCCAGATCTGACTTCTCATCTCGGATTGGAGGTCGGAGACACGTTGACGCTCGATGCCGGCGCGTTCGATGACCGCGGTCTGACTACCGCTGACATCGAAGACGCTCCAGTCACGATCGCTGGTGCGGTGCCGGGAGAACGTGTGAAGGCGCGCGTCGTCAAAATATATCGGAATCGCGTCGCTATGTTGGTTGAATCCGTCGACGCAGAGTCCGAATTCCGAGTTGACGCTCAGTGTCGCTATTTCGGCGAGTGTTCTGGTTGCCAATGGCAGCACATCGACTACGCCCATCAACTAGAAATCAAACGTGACATCGTCACCCGCGCGTTGGCAGATTACGAATCGCTACGCACTGTCGAGGTAGCGGAAACTCTGCCGTCACCGAATCGATTCGGATACCGAAACCACGCCCGTTTCACCGTAGGTCGCGGTGCCGATGCTGGCATCGCCGGCTACATGAACGCCGATACTCGACGATTCGTCCGGATCGATCACTGTTTGATCATGGACGATCGCATCAACGAGACGCTGGCACAGTTGCAAGGCCGCCTCGACCGCATGACACAGTTCTCGATCCGCGTCGGCGCCAACACCGGCGACATGATCATTCAACCGCTTCTTCCCGAGGAGATACAAGACGTCCCATCAGGACGCCAAAAATACGTCGAAAAGGTACGAGATGCCACGTTCCAAGTCGCAGCATCATCGTTCTTTCAGGTAAACACCGAACAACTTTCTGCTGTCGTGGACGAGATCGTCGAGTTGCTCAACCTCGATGGTGATGACACACTCGTCGACCTCTACTGCGGCGTTGGGACTTTCGCTCGTTTGCTCGCGCCTTACGTTCGCGAGGTGATCGGTATCGAAGAGTCGGCGTCGGCAGTCGCGGATGCTCGCGTCAACTGTTCCGATGTCGACAACGTCTGCTTTATCGAAGCGAAAGCGGAAAAAGCGGCCATCGAACTTTCCGAATCCGGTCGAACCGTGGACGTCGCGATAATCGACCCACCGAGAATCGGATGCGCTCCACAAGCGTTGGAGGCGTTGCGCAAACTGTCGCCACGCCGGTTGATGATGGTCTCCTGTAACCCGACCACCTTGGCGCGCGACCTCGATGCTCTTTGCCAAAGCGGATTTAAACTGTTATCAGTTCGTCCGGTCGACATGTTCCCGCAGACCAAACATGTCGAAACACTCGCTCTCCTGGAGAACTAAATCGGCGAGACGACCGCCGCTAACGACCCAGTAGATATGTCGACACTCGATACAACTAATGAATCAAGACCTGTAATCGCGAAGCGTGATGAAGGTTTTCGCTACATCCTAGCTTCTGGATCAAAACGCAGGCGTGACATCATGACGCTCGCAGGCATGGTGTTTGTCGCGCAATCCGGTTCCGCCGCCGCCGAAGAGTTATCCGGCGACGCGGAGCCTGACGTCAGCAAGTTGACGCAGCGCAACGCCGAGTTGAAACTCAACGCCGCGGTCGCCGCGACGCGCAATCGGATTCCTTGGGACACCGCCGTCATCGCCGCCGATACCTTAGTGTCGTTAGATGGTGTCGCGCTCGGCAAGCCCACCAATCGCCAGATGGCGACGAGCATGCTCATCGATCTCCGTGGCCGACAACACGAAGTGGTCACCACCGTGGCGATGACCTATGCGCCGCATCGCCAACAAGGTGAAATGCTCGCGCACACCGTCGTCTCGAAGGTGAACATGCGCGACTACGGCGACGATGAAATAAATGCCTACATCGCGACGGGGGTGCCGTTCGATCGCGCGGGCGCCTACGGAGTCCAGGACCGCGAGTTCGACCCGGCCAGATCGGTCGACGGGTGCTACCTCAACGTCGTCGGCCTTCCGCTGTGCGCGGTCCGTGCCCTTTTACCCCCCAACGCCTGCTTATTTGCTCACGCCCACGTCTACGCGACGTGCGCCGCGCACGAGCAACGAGTGACGCCGTGAATTTTCTGGGCATCGGAGGACTCGAACTCATCGTCGTGTTCCTCGTCGCCTTGCTGGTTGTCGGACCCGTGCGTCTGGTCGAGGGGGCCAAGACCGCCCGAAAATACATGACCGAGTTGCGACGCCAACGCGAAGAGTTGACGCAGATGGTCGAGGAAGCGGTCGACATCGAGGGGATCCGTGAACGCCTCGACCAAGATGGCGTGCTAGACGACGTCCGCGACCTTTCTTCCGAACTGAACCAGTTCCGCGAAGACGCAACAAGCATCACAACCGATGCCGCCGATTTCAAATCGCTCGCCAAGTCCGTAGTCAGACCGAGCGGTTACTCCAAGTCCCCTTCGAGCGCACCGTCGCCTTCATCACCTGACGAAACAGAAGAAGCGACAGACGATGACCGCTCGGAGGCGAAACCTGAACGCCATGGAGCGGCGTCATGAAAGATCGCCCGATCCAATTCATGTCGCACTTCGCAGAGCTGAAGAAACGCCTCTACATATCGGTCGCGGCCATCCTGATCACGACGATCCTGGCAT
Source organism: Dehalococcoidia bacterium (assembly GCA_965220355.1). GTDB lineage: Bacteria > Chloroflexota > Dehalococcoidia > Lucifugimonadales > Lucifugimonadaceae > Bin127. Next base: position 2,577,740 of record OZ244820.1, on the reverse strand, counting down.
TCGCTTTCTATCGCCCGGTACAAGATTTCGTGCAACGACCAGCGATCGACGCGCTCGAAAGCGTACGACCTGACGACCCGGCGAGACTGGTCCAACTCGATATCACCGAGGGCTGGACGGTGACGGCTAAGGTATCCGTAATGGTAGGATTCGCCGCCGCCTTCCCGGTTGTGCTTTACCAAGTGATAATGTTCGTGCGCCCAGGATTGAAGCGAAACGAAAGACGCACACTCTACCTGCTGTTGCCCGGAGGAACTCTTCTGTTCATCGCCGGAGCAGCGTTCGCTTACTACTTAGTCATTCCACCCGCGATCCACTTTCTGCTGCAGTTCGGAGGTGAGATCGCACTCGTCACGCCGCGCCTGTCGTCCTATGTATCACTTGTATCGACCCTGGTGATATGGATGGGTTTGATATTCGAGTTGCCTATCGTGATGTTCCTACTCGCCAAGCTCGGAGTGTTGAGGCCCGAGAGCCTATCGAAACAACGTCGCTGGGTGATCCTCTTCGCCTTCGTGCTCGCCGCGATCGTTACACCGACCGTCGACCCGGTGACCCAGACTATGGTGGCCGCGCCAGTTGTCGTGTTGTTCGAGCTGGGCTTGCAGCTGACTAGGTTTGCGACGCGGCAGTCAACGACGAAGAACGCACCTGATCGAGGTGTGGCCGACGCTGGTAGCTAATCGGATTTCTCGACGCCTTGAGTTTCCGACTTATTGCTATCAGATGTCTCAGAGTCGTCTTTTCCGCCGATCGTCCCACGAAACTCTTTGATCGCGGTGCCAATACCGCGACCAACTTCTGGAAGTCTTCCCGCTCCGAAGATGATGAGCACCACAACGACGATAAGGAATATTTCTAACGGGCCTATGCCTCTGCCAAACATGTCGTGTCGGACCTTACTGCGGATTCAGATGGGCGTCTTCAGATGGAGTAAGTTCGTTGGATGCCCAAGCATCAACATCGATTGTAACCGACGCGCGGAATCCTCAGCCGTCGCACGTTGCGTCGAACTGACCGCGTGAACCCTACACGTTTTGCCTAGGATATGTCGAGCCGAATCTAGTAACGCCGCACGACGCCAATTACTTTGCCTTCGATTGCGACGTTCTCGGCATCCTCAATCCTCGGGTCGTAGTTGCGATTTTCAGGTTGCAGTGTCACGGTGGGGCCGTTCGGGTAGTAGCGTTTGACGGTATGCTCCTCGCTCGACTTGACGTACGCGATCACCATGTCTCCCCGGCTAGCCCGGTTCGTCTTCTCCATGATGATGATGTCGTCTTCCATGATGCCAGCGTCGATCATCGAGACGCCTGTTACATGCAGCGCGAAAGGGTTCCGCACGTCGCCGACGAGCCACTCCGGGAATTCGATGGTGTCGAACTCGCTGACTCGGTCCCACTCCACAGCATCAGGCAACATCACGGTGTCGCCGGCAGATACCGTGCCCACGATCGGTATTCCTGCATTCACGTTGAGAGATCGTGCGTTGCTGTTCCCGCTCAGCAATCCTTGCTCGATCATCGGTTTGACGTGGTAGTTGACGTTGGACGCGGAACTTATCCCCACCGCTTCGGCTATCTCGCGTAGGTTGGGGCCGTAGAGGTTTTCTCGCCGGTAGTCGCGGATGAACTCCCAAATGCGACGGCGTACCTCGCGGGTCTTGGCTCTCGGTTTCGGCATGGCTAGTTGCAATCCTCCTAATTTCGGAATTGTCGATTGGTACTATTGTTATATATTGCACATTTGTATCATTCTGTCAAGTGTTTTTGGCGAACTTTCGCCCACATTTTTGTATCGGTTTCCGACCAGCCCAATCTTGGTCGCACGATTCGAAACCCCGATTTGACGAAGCAAGGTCACATTTTCCGTTGCATTAAAATTTGACTTAGTCGATTTTTCCCAAGATTGATCCCCAGCTCGCCCACCACGGAGACCCATCGATGGCTCTCGCATCGGAAATGCCCCCACATAGTCCGGACCAACTCGACAATTCAAAGAGTTCGCTGGCCGGCCGATACGATCACACCAAGATCGAACCTAGAATCCGCGAGCTTTGGGACCAACACGAAATCTACCGGTGGGACCCGAACGACACTAGCCGACCAAAGTGGTTCGTGCAGTCGATGTTTCCATATCCTTCCGGCGATCTGCACATCGGACACTGGTTCGCCTTCAGCGGCGGCGACGCGGCCGCCCGCTTCAGGCGGATGCAGGGATACAGCGTTTTGCATCCACAAGGGTTTGACGCCTTTGGTTTACCGGCAGAAAACGCCGCAATCAAGGGAAACGTACACCCAAAACTGTGGACATACCAAAACATCGCCAACATGCGCCGCCAGTTCGAGCTCATGGGGAACTCCTACGACTGGTCGCGGCAGATCATCACTTGCGACCCCGAATACTACAAATGGAACCAGTACTTCTTCCTCAAATTCTTGGAGAACGGCTTGGCCTACCGGTCCGACGGCGCGGTAAACTGGTGCCCTGAAGATCAGACCACGCTCGCCAACGAGCAGGTAAAAGACGGCAAGTGTGAACGCTGCGAATCCGTCGTCCTCAAGCGGAACATGCCTCAGTGGTACTTCGCCATCACCAAATACGCCGACGACATGTTGGACATGTCGGGCATCGACTGGCCCGAAAAGGTCATCGTGAGCCAGGAAAACTGGATCGGGCGATCCGAAGGCGTAGATATCGGATTCGATATCTCCGAATATGGTCTGAAGACGACCTCGATACCCACCTTCACCACCCGTATCGACACCATTTTCGGTGTCACCTTCGTGGTCTTGGCGCCTGAACATCCCCTCGTAGTAGAACTGACGCAGCCCGAATTCAAGACCATCGTCGACGACTACGTCGCCGCCGCGGCACGCGAGACCGAGATCGAGCGCACATCGGCGGTCCGCGAGAAGACCGGCGTCCCAACCGGTTCCTACTGCATCAACCCTCTAAACGGCGAACGCGTGCCCATACTGGTCGGCGACTACGTACTCGCCACCTACGGCACCGGAGCCGTGATGGGCGTGCCGGCACACGACGAACGCGACTTCGAATTCGCCAAGAAGTACGGCCTGCCCATCCGCGTCGTCGTCGCGCCCGATGGATGGAACGGCGAAGATCTCGAAGCCGCCTACATCGCTCCCGGCACTCAAGTCAATTCGGGTGAATTCGACGGTCTTCCGAGCGAACGCGGGAAAGAGGCGATCGCCGATGCCATTGAGCAGAACGGTTGGGGCGAACGCGTCGTCACCTACCATCTCCGAGACTGGTTGATCTCTCGCCAACGCTACTGGGGCACTCCGATACCCGTCATCTACTGCGACGACTGTGGCGCGGTGCCGGTCCCATACGAAGACCTACCCGTCGAACTTCCATCAGACGCAAAGTTCCAACCCTCCGGGCGATCTCCTCTATTCGAACACGAGGTCTTCCTCAACGCCCCTTGCCCTAGATGTGGGAAGCCCAGCAAGCGTGAAACCGACACCATGGACACCTTCATGGATTCGTCGTGGTACCACATGCGCTACCTGAGCCCCGCAGACGTGGAAAATCCGTTCGACCCCGACATCGCTGCAGCTTGGGCGCCGGTCGACCAGTACACAGGCGGCATGGAGCATGCGGTAATGCACCTGCTGTACGCGCGATTCTTCAATCGCGCGTTGCGTGACATCGGATTCGTCGACTTTTCGGAGCCATACGTGCATCTGTTCAGTCACGGAACCATGACGACTGAACAGGGCAGGATCTCCAAGCGATCTAACCCAGTGGCGCCGGATCCACTGGTACGCAAATACGGCGCCGACACACTTCGCTGCTACCTCATGTTTCTCGGACCGTGGGACAAAGGCGGCATCTGGACCGATTCCGGCATCAACGGCATTCGCCGCTGGTTGCGTCGCGTATGGGACATCTGCACTCGAGACGCCGACGAGCTCTCAGGTGGCGACGACAACGCCGCGCGCGCCTTTGACGTCGCGTCCCATACGCTAACGAAACGCGTCATCGAAGACATGAACGCCTACAAATACAACACGGCCATCGCCGCGCTAATGACCTACACCAACCAGATGAACGACGCATGGGAGAACGGCGGCGTTTCGCGCGACGCGTGGCGCGACGCCGTGCGACGCCTCCTCTTGCATCTAGCACCTTTGGCCCCACACATCGCCGAGGAGCTTTGGCTGCGCAACGGACAGGACTTCTCGATCCACGACCAACTGTTGCCGGAATGGGATGAATCTAAGCTGGTTGTTGACACCATCCGCATCGTTGTACAGGTCAACGGACGCGTACGCGACACGATCACGGTGCCGACCGACGCCGGCGAGAAAGAGATCGCTTCGGCAGCGTTGTCGTCGCCCGGCGCACTCCGTCACACGCAAGACCGAGTGATACGTCGCACTATCCACGTCCCCGGCAGGTTGGTCAACATCGTTGTGGGATGAGCCGATTCTTCGGCGAAACAACTCCCGACGAAACGTCCCGCTGGGCACGTAGCGAGTCGAAATAACGATCGAAAAACTCAGTTGTTCGAGTGGCCGTTGCCGTTGCGGCGTCCGTTCAGATCGTCGTTATGGAATACCCCGCGCTCCTCACCCTTATACGCGTGCACCGCAACCTCGATGCCGTCCACGCCGACTAGCTGATTCATCTCCTGGAAGAACCGATTAACTATCTCGCGGAGATCCTCGTCCGTGAGGTTTTCACGCACCACCAACGTCGCATGGACCATCCCTTGCGGGTAGTGCACGTCCAACCGTCCGACGTCTCGATCTTCGTTATCGACCACGAAGAAAGATTCTGAATGCGGAGTTCGAACCTCTCTTTGCAATGTGTAAATGCTCATGTGACTAAACCCTCACCCATCCGGTGGGACAGTTGGCTCTTCGACAACCTGGGAACGCGATTAGGGATTCTTACGCGTTCTATCAAGTTCGGATATGGCCGTTGCCAGTGACCACCCATTTGTAGGACATGATCTCGCGGATCCCCATCGGACCCCGAGCGTGGAGCTTATTGGTGGAGATGGCCACCTCCCCTCCCAACCCGAACTCGCCACCATCGTTGAAACGGGTCGAAGCATTGGCGAACACCGCCGCTGCGTCAACCTCATTCAAGAATCGTTCAACGACCTCCGAGTCTTGTGCGATCACCGCCTCGGAGTGGCCGGAACCGTAAGTGCGAATGTGCTCCAGCGCCTCGTCGAGGCTGCGCACGACCTTCACCGAAAGTATCAGCGCCAAGAACTCAGTTCCGAAATCATCTTCGTGGGCTCGAAGCACCCTCAATTCGCGGCGTTTCGGACCCAACAGCGCCCATGCCCGATTGTCAGCGCGGACCTCGACGCCAGCTTCAGCGAATGGCTCAGAGAGGCCGTTCAACACCGGACCAGCCACGCTCTCGTGCACCAGCAGGGTATCGAGCGCATTACAAACGGTGTGGCGTTGAGCCTTGGCGTTGAAAACTACATCGACGGCTTTCGGGATGTCCGCAGATACATCCACGTAGGTGTGGCAAACTCCGATGCCGCCAGTAACCGCGGGCATCTTCGCCTTCTCCGCCACCATATGGACAAGCTCAGCGCTGCCTCTCGGTATGAGCATATCTATGCAGTCATCCATCTCCAACATCTCGCCCACCAGCGCCCGATCAGTCGATTCCACGAACTGGACCGCGTCCAACGGCAAACCTGCCGCAACCACCGCGTCACGAACTAAAGAAGCCAACGCAGAGTTGGTCCGTATCGCCTCCTTGCCGCCGCGCAGAATCACCGCGTTGCCAGCTTTCAAGCACAACGCTGCGATGTCGATCGTCACGTTAGGACGGCTCTCGTAAATCACACCAATGACGCCCAGTGGAACTCGCACTCGCCGGATCAACAGTCCGTTATCGGCCGTTCGTTCCTCTAGGACCTCGCCGACCGGATCGTCGAGATCCGCGATGTTGACGACCGCGCTCGCCATGTCACCAATCCGCGCATCGTTGAGCATCATCCGCTCGGCCACATGTTCATCCATGCCGGCAGCCCTGGCCGCGTCCAGATCCGATTCGTTCGCCGACAATATGCGATCGTTGTGTTCGACGAGTAACTTGGCCAACGTGCGCAACACCTCATCGCGCTGGTCCGGCGTACAACGAGCCAATTCACTGGCGGCCGCTCGCGCAGCCATGCCCATTTGGCGGATATCGGTTTCCACTGCGATCATCTCTGTCTCTCCAAGCGCTCTACTCTCTCACCGTTTTCAACTCAGATACCTGCTCGGTCGGCTCGCACGATCGAAAATGCCTAATTTCATCTGTCGACCGGAACACCCAGCGCCATATTGTTGCGATGCACGATCTCGCGTCCGAAATAACTATCCAAAATGTCCGGCAATTCACCCGACCTCTTCCCCATCACCAGTCGCGTCTCCGAGGCCGAGTAGTTGCTCAGACCCCACGCCACGTTCTTGCCAGATAACGACTTGACTCCAATGATATCGCCGCGTTCGAACTCGCCTTCCACATCCGTTACGCCCACCGGCAAAAGGCTGTTGCCCATCTCGGTAAGTGCCCGCACGGCACCATCATCGATCGTCACCGCACCCTTCGCTTCCGTGCCGCCGGTCAGCAACCACCGCTTACGACTCTCTGCGGGCGGCTCCAGCGAGTGGAACCGCGTCCCGATCTTTTCGCCGGATAGCAACCTTCTTACGACGCCCTCGACGTGTCCATCGGCAATAATCATGTCGATGCCCGACCTCATCGCGACCGCCGCCGCATCGAGTTTGCTCCGCATCCCGCCACTCCCGCGGTCATCGGTGGGACCGCCCGCGAAACCCCGCACATCGTCGCCGATCTCGTAGACATCGCTGATCAACTCCGCGTCTGGATTGTGGTGCGGATCACCCGTGTGCAAACCATTCATCTCGCCCAAAAGCACCAGTAGATCGGCATCCAACACATTCGCCAGCATCGCCGACAGCCGATCGTTATCGCCGTACGTCACCCCTACAATCTCCTCCACCGCAACCACATCGTTCTCATTCACGATCGGCACGATCCCAGCCTCAAGCAACATCTCCATCGTGCCCCGCACGTTTAGATAGCCTTCTCGCTGGTTCAACACGCTCCGCGACAGCAACGTCTGTGCAACCTCGATGCCGTGCACGCCGAAAAGCGACCTGTAGAGAGCGATCACATCCACCTGCCCGATCGCCGCCGCCGCCTGCCGAGCCGTAACGTTTCTTCTCCGCAGCCTTCCTCGACCCTTCGGACTGCGGTTAATCAACGTATCCATCCCCGCACCCACCGCACCCGACGACACGATGACCACCTCGAGGCCAGTCTCGTGAGCTGCCGCCACCTGATCCACCAGATCGGTGATCGTCTCAACATCCAAAACGCCCGAATCACGAGTAACGATATTCGTACCCAACTTGAAAACGGCACGCCTGACCGCGCGCGGAGCTAGATCTGTCGAAGCGGTAAGGCGCGTCATACGTGAGATTATAAGGACACCGTTCAACCACTCCCGATGCCCCGTACTAACCGTCACCTCGGTGATAAAAGGACCGACCTCGCGCAACACGTAGTATGATCCTCCTCAGGTGGGCGGCTCAAGTCCTCTCGAAGCCTGCAAGAATCTTATTGAACTTGAAAACTACAGCCATCGCCGTTTTAGCGGTCGTTGTCGTCGCGGCCGTGACGTTTCTATCCATGGGAGTTTGGTGGGATGGCGGCGATATGCGCGTGGCGGCGCAGGAGCCGCCGACCCCAACGGAAGAAGGTGCCGAAGGAGAATCTCAGCATGAATGCGAAGACGATCCAAGCGGCCCGAACTGTCCGCCAAGCGGGACCCTCACTACAGATGACGCGGTGATCGATGTCGAAGAGTCGACGACCGTCACTGCCACCAATCTGTTCAATGTCGGAACGAGCGTAAAGTTCAGGCTTTCCGGACCGATCGATGATGAACAAGATTGCGGGACGACTCCCTCCGGCAATTCGGACGGCGCAGTCGGAGCCAGCGGCGGGACAGCGACCTTGACGGTCTACGGGTGCTCTCCTGGCGGAACCGCAACTGTGATACTTCTGACTACGACTAACATCGAACTCGATCGAATCACGATAACCGTGAACCCACCGCCACCAAGTGGCGACCTCAGTGCGTCCAAGACCACTATCGAAATCGGTGATGAAGTTACGCTAACCGCCTCGAATCTCGTCAATGTCGGCTCAAGCGTCAAGTTCAAAATCGCTGGCCCGTTACACTTCAACTCTGACTGCGGTGCCAGCAGCGCCTCTGGCAGTGCTGACCACGCCGTTAGCGCAACTGGCGGCACCGCGACCGCTACTGCTTACGGATGCTCTCCCGGCGGCATCGCCACCGTTAGATTGACTACGTCGGCAGACGTCGAACTCGATCGTGTCACCGTTAAGGTAAACGGCCCCCCGAGCGGCAACCTCAGCGCGCCCAAAACGAACATCAACGTCGGAGAAGCTCTTGAGGTTACCGCCTCCAATCTCTTTGATGTCGGCACGCACGTCAATTTCGCACTCTCCGGTCCCATCCATTACAACGAAAGCTGCACCGGGAGTGCAAGCGGTCTGGCTGATACTCCTCCAGACGATACTGGCGGTGGGACAATCGTCTACACCGCGAGGTTGACCATTTACGGTTGCATGCCGGGCGGTACGGCAACTGTGCAACTCAAAACCACGAGCGGTATTCTTCTCGACACGCTTGACATAACCGTGAATCCACAGCCGCCCAGTGGGAACCTCAGCGCGTCGAAAACGACCATCGACATCGGTGAAGAGGTGGAACTGAAAGCGACCAATCTGCTGAATGTCGGTACACACGTGGCATTCGCATTAACCGGCCCCATTGATTCGAATGAGTATTGCCCGGAGGGTGCAGCAGGAGAGTCTGATGATGCGGTTGGCACGAGCGGCGGTACTGCAAAACTGGCCGTCTACGGATGTCTCCCAGGCGGAACCGCAACAGTCAAACTAATGTCCGGCAGTAGTGTGCTGGGCACCGTCACGATAACTGTCAATGCACCTCCTGAATACACTGAGCTGATACCTCCTCCGGGACCAGGAAGCCTTTGCCGATATCCCCTTAGCACGGGTTACCAAAAAAAGAGTAGTAACAGCGAATCGATTCGCTCTCGCGGCGGGTATATTCACTCGGCCACGGTTGAGATTTGGCAAGCACTGCCTGGGCCCTTGAAGACCGGAGATAGCCGAGATCGATGTTTAGAAGCCAGGATCATCAACGAGTCTACACCCGGAGCCGCGCGAAGCGCATGGACAGGAACACTGTATGCGACTCAGCCAAAGTTGATGGACCCTGAAGTCGACTTGGATGCGCTGATGCAAGGCGAATTCAGTGATTTTATCGCGTTGTTTACAACTCCGGATCCGAAAGCAGACGGCACGTTGATATCTACGGTCAGCATCGACTGTGCCATTTGTCGAGGGGGGACGATTCAGACTGTCAATACCGTGCTTCCTGGAGGAACGATCGTAGATTGGACTGCGCACCTATTCAGCGAGCACATGTTTACGGTGGGCAGTTGGAATAAAACCGCCGAGCTAGCGACGACCCATACCGTAACTCCGTGGGTCTACTTCGGAGACGAGTACTTCCAAGGCCTGGTGGCCGATATTTCTGCATTGGTGGTTGGTTATTCACTAGACAAGATCATTGAATTCGCCAGATGGATCTTGATGCACATATAGGAATGACGTGAGATGCTTCAACGTTGGAAACACGCGTTCGTATCAGTGCTGTTTTTAGTGACCGTTACCTTATTGACTGGTTGCGCGCTTGGTTTTGCAAGCAACAGCGAAGACGAAGGCACCACTGACGATTTTGACTGCACAAACTCCGATCTGGTGCAGTATTACGATTTTGAGATCCGACAAGCAATCGTAGAGGACGGCAACGAAATCGAATCCGTTGTCTGGTTGCACCACAAATCCGGGAACAACTATTATGGCACATCGATTCACGAAGGCGATACGTATGAAGTCGCTAACATCCTAGGAAAGCCCACGGTTGTTCGGGCTCCTGGAATGGAATGGACAACATACTCTGACGAGGTTGTAACAGATCCCCAGTTTCCGTGGGACATGGAAACCGCCTGTCCTGACATCACCCAATTGACTTATATCGGCGATGAAACCTTCGACGGCGAGACGGTAAAGCGCTATTATGAACCCTCTGGGGAACCTTCTGGTGATTGGAGTTGGGAATACCTCATAAACGACGTCGGCATGTTAGTTCAGGCCGAACAGACGTCTCCGTCAGGCATAGAGAATCAGCGGATATACTTAAAGGTGAAGTTCTCAGGCTACGGAGAATCCAACGTAATCACCGACCCGTTTCCAGATGTCCCAACGATAACGCCAACACATACAGCTACACCAACCGCGACTGGCTCGCCCACCGTGACACCGACACCATCTCAGACCGGTACGCCGACCCACACTCCCACTCCGACGCTGACACCAACCATCACCCCAACACCGACCGATACGCCGACGCCGACACCAACTCCCACCCCAACCGCAACGCCCGCCCCACTGATCGTTCGAGCGGCAGTAGTCCTTCCCACTTCAACTCCAACGCCCAGCCCGACACCTACACCTACCAACACACCTACGCCGACCCCGACATCAACTCCCACTCCATTACCTACACCGACCTACACTCCTACCGCCACCCCGACCAGCACTTCTACACCCACACCAGTTCCCAATCCGAGAATCTCGCGCCTAGAGCCATCTATCCGATCGACGACTATACGCATCGGGGACACCGTGCAATTGTCGGTCAAAGTCTACGGTCGGCAAAACATCCGAGACGATTCGCTCGGAAACAGCGTCTCGTTCGATTGGTCGGTCACCTCGGGAGGCGGCTCTTTCCGAGAGGTTGATACAGGTCTCGATTCCGACTCGACACCCGACGAGCGCAACGTCTACTTCTACGCATCCAGGTACGGCAACTACACCGTGACCGCGTCACTGGATCAATACGAGTGCGTCGGCGGGTGCTCCGCCACCTTCGAAATCCGCATCAGGCGCTAGACAGTCCGTCGCCGAACCGTACGCATACCACGCGCTGAGCGTTAGAATCAACACACATCACCGCCCGCAATCGATTGCGGGTTATTAGCGCGCGTACCCACATGCCGGCCAACAAAACGAGCTTCTTGGCAACCCTTACCGATCGGTTGATCGGCACTCATGAGTTCGACGACATCGAACGTGCCCTTAATCACGGGCCCGCCGCGGTGCCCACTGTCTGCCCCGAACCTGCGAACCCCCTGCTGATCGCAGCCATTTGGCGAAAACTCCAGGTACCGACACTCGTCGTCACGCCGAATCCCGACGCCGCCCAACGCATCGTAGACCAACTACCGACGTGGCTGGGAACTCCCGACATCGACGAAGACGGCTCGCCGATCCATCACTTCATCGAATCGGCCGGCATACCCTTCGAGCGATACGAACCCGACCGCGGAACCTCGCATCGTCGGATCACAACCCTTGATGCTCTGAGAAATTGCTCACTTACGGGACTCGCACCACCCATCGTCGTCGCGTCAGTCCACGCCGTAGCCGAACGCACAATCGAAACCCGAGTATTCGACAAAATCGTGCGCGAATTGAACGTTGGCGATCGGATCGATCTCGCCGAAACGATGCGCCACCTCACCCGTTCGGGATACGAGGTCCAACCCACAGTTGAACTGCCAGGTACCGTTTCACGGCGCGGCGGAATCATCGACATCTTCCCCGTCGGCGATAACCACCCGATACGCATCGAACTGTTCGACGACGAAATCGAGAGCATGAGACTCTTCGACGTCGAGACGCAACGCTCTTTTGACGACATCGAGACAGTTCACGTCGTCCCCGCCAGAGAAGAGTTGCCCGCGTTCGTAGACCCGCAAGCCGTCCGCGACTCGATCGGCAACCTCAACACCGACAACATAGACTTCACTCGCCTTTCAGCCCGTCGTCTCTCCGACGAATTGAACTTTGTTGCTGATGGCGAGATAGATAGCGAACTCGCATTCTACGCCGGCTTCTTCAACCGGGGCTCGCTCATCGATTTCATGCCTAACGGATCGGCCTTGGTCGCCCTACGGCCCCGCATGATATCCGACGCCGCAGCCGGTATCGACCGGCGTCTGGAAGAGATTAGACGCGTAAAAGAACGAAGGGGAGAAGTCCCCATCAACTTCCCGTTGCCACACATCCAGTGGCCAGAAGTTGCCCAAGGCATCGAATCCCTCGGTCAGCGCGTCGAGATCGACCCGTTCGGCATCGACACTAGCGACCTCGGAACGAAGAGTCCGTTACCGATAAAACCCCATCTCCCATCAAACCCGCTCAATCTGACGGCCGGATCCGAAGACAGTGAAGATCTAGTCGACGTCGTGCTAGACGATCCGACGCAAGCATTGCAGCGAGCCGTTGAAGAAGATACCGACCAAGTCGTAGCGATCACGAGCCACGCCGTACGGCTCTACGAACTAGCCCAAGAAGCCGGCCTCAAAACAAGATACGAACGCGCTATCACCTCTGGCACGACCACCGAAGTCGGCGGTTTTGTCCCCTCTCCCGCTCGGCGGGAGAGGGCTAGGGTGAGGGCGCCCATAGTTATCGCCGAAGGCTACGCAACCTCCGGGTTCATTCTCGAGCTCGATGACAGCCAAACCGTGCGGATCCTCACCGACGCTGAGATCTTCGGCATTCGGCGGCAACGACGACGGTCGCACCGGCGCGCAGTGAGGCGAGGCCCGCAACTCGAACAGCTTCAACCCGGCGTCTACGTCGTCCACGTCGACCACGGGATCGCCAAGTTCATTGGCACTGAGACCAAGCAGCCCGACGGACGCGAGCATCTCGTACTCCAGTACGCCAAAGACGACCGCGTATACGTCCCTACCGAGCACATCGACCGGATTCAGATCTACCAAGGCGGCGGCGAAGCTTCACCGCGCCTGTCTAGGCTCGGCACGCAGGAGTGGCGCTCCGCCAGAAGACGCGCGAAACGCGCCACCGAGATCGTCGCCACCGAACTTCTCAGCATCTATGCCGCACGGATGTTGGCGCACGGCATCCAAGCAGAAACGGACACGCCGTGGCAACAGGTGCTCGAAGCCAGCTTCTCATTCGAAGAGACACCCGACCAGATCACCGCGCTCCAAGCCGTCAAGGAGGACATGGAGAGCGATAAATCTATGGACCGCATCATCTGCGGCGACGTCGGCTTTGGTAAGACAGAGATCGCCTTACGTTGCGCATTCAAAGCGGTTCAGAACGGTCGGCAAGCCGCAATCTTAGTACCCACAACCCTGCTCGCACAGCAACACTTCGACACCTTCAAACAACGCCTCGCGCCGTTCCCGGTCAGCATCGACGTCATCTCCAGGTTCCGATCGCGAGACGAACAAAAAGACATCTTGGAGCGTCTGTCCAAGGGCAAGATCGACGTCATCATCGGCACCCATCGGCTGATACAGCGCGACGTCGCATTCAACGACCTCGGGCTTGTCGTCATCGACGAAGAGCAAAAGTTCGGCGTCAGACACAAAGAGCACATGAAGAAGCTCCGAGCCGCCGTCGACGTTCTCACGTTGTCGGCGACGCCGATCCCGCGCACGCTCTACATGTCGATCGCCGGCATTCGTGACATGAGCAACATGGAGACCGCGCCCGAAGAGCGGTTGCCAGTCCGCACCTTCGTATCCGAATCGAGCGACGACCTCATCCGCGAAGCGATACTGCGCGAGCTTGACCGCGGGGGACAGGCCTTCTTCCTCCACAACCGCGTCAAAGACATCGAACGAGTGACCCGTCGGCTTCGCAACCTCGTACCTGAAGCATCCTTCACCATCGGTCATGGCCAGATGCCCGAAGGGCGGCTTGAGGAGGTCATCACGGCGTTCGACCGGCGCGAATACGACGTCCTCGTATGCACAACCATCATCGAAGCCGGCATCGACATGCCGAACGTCAACACACTCGTCGTCGACGATGCGGACCGCTTCGGCTTGGCCCAACTCCACCACATCCGGGGCCGAGTCGGACGCGGCGCCAAACAAGGCTTCGCGTACCTCCTCGTCCAACCCCACAAATCCCTCACCGAAGAAGCCGACGCACGCCTCAACACCATCCTCGCCGCCACCGAACTCGGTTCAGGCTTCAAGATCGCAATGCGCGACCTAGAAATCCGCGGCATGGGCAACGTCATCGGCGCCGAGCAGAGCGGACACGTCGCTGCCATCGGCCTACATCTCTACACCCAACTCCTTTCTCAATCCGTCGAGGAACTGAAGAAGCGGTTGGAAGGCTCAGAAAACGGCGAGGTCACGAGCGTCCCTTCAGCGGCACTCAACGGCGATAACGCACTCGTCAATGGCCACCAGACCAACGGCCACATCCCGAATCTCAACGAAGATGACGACACCGATTGGCACCCACCGAGCATGATCCGCGCCGAAATCAAGCTCGGCATCGACGACAACGTGCCCCGCGAGTACATCGAGAATCTCGCCCAGCGACTATCGTTCCATCAACGGCTCTCATGGTCCAGCATGGAAGAGGAAATACAAGAGCTGAGGAACGAACTTCGTGATCGCTACGGCCCAATCCCCGACAGCGTGGAAAGCATGCTCGAAAGCGCCCGTGTTCGCTTGCTGGCCGAGCAAGCAGACGTCGCCTCAGTGCGCGCAAACGACGAACGGGCAAGAATTCTCCTAAACGCGCCCGTCGGCGGCGCAAAATCGCAACTACAACGACTGCTCGGACCAACCTCTCGCGTCGGCAACACCCAGATCGTCGTCCAACTCGACAAAGGCCTCGAAGCCCCCGAATACATCGAAGAAATCGCCGCCATCCTCGAAACCATCCGCAACTTCAAACAACGCGTCATGGCCCTCCTCAACGCATAACCAACTATCCCCGTTACCACTGTCATTCCCGCGAAGCCGGCGCTTCAGCGGACGGAACGTCCAACCAGAGGGGGAGGGAGGAGAAAATCCCCTCTCCCCGCCGTGGGAGAGGGTTAGGGTAAGGGGGAACGGGCCTAAAGGGCGGGGCAAGTCAAACGGAAAACTCTGCAGAAGATGTTGTGCAAAGGTCCCGAACGCGGGAATCCAGAAGGGCAGGGCTAAGGGGAACGGGGCCGAATTAGACAACGTCCCGCCGCCCCCATACTTCATCCCGGCATTCTTATTCGTCATCCCGCAGCCACTTTCGTCATCCCGGCGAAAGCCGGGACCTAGGGGGACGAGTGCGGATAACGCGTCAACATCACGCCATTCACCAACACACGCCTGGTCATACCGGTTCACCGCCACTGGTATAAAGTGATGTTGCCGCGCGCCCCCCTCGAGGCACAAACTACGAAATCGGCATCGGGAAACCAGGAGATTGACGAATGAATGTCATTTGGATAACCGCAGACACCTTCCGACGCGACCAGCTCGGAGCGTATGGAAACGACGTCATTCACACGCCAGTCCTAGACGCACTCGCCGCCCGCGGGACCCGATTCGACAACCACTACGCATGCGGCTTCCCCACGATGCCCACACGAGCCGACCATCACACCGGCCAGTGGACCATGTGCTTCATGGGATGGGACGCATTGCCCGATCACACCATCACCCTTTCGCAGATACTCGGCGACCAAGGCGTCCACACCGCCGCCGTGATCGACACTCCCTTTTACACCAGAGGCGGAATGAACTACGACCGCGGCTTCCAGTCGTACTTCACGGTCCTAGGGCAAGAAGGCTCAGGAACCCGCGCCGCACAAATCGGCAACCACGAGTCTCGAGACGTCGTCGCCGACTGGCGCAAAGAGGCAGACCGCTGCGTCGCCCGCACCATGACACAGGCCGGTGATTGGCTTGAAAAACACTACAAAGATGAGTTCTTCCTCTACATCGACACCTGGGATCCGCACGAGCCATGGGACCCACCCGCATACTACGCCGAACTCTACCAACCCGACTACGACGGCAGCATCATCCAGCCCCCATACGCCTACTGGCACGAGACCGATCACCTCACCGAACGTGACCTAGAAACCGCCTTCGCCTGCTACCGAGGCGAGATAACCATGGTCGACACCTGGATCGGATACCTCCTCCGCAAAGTCCAAAATATGGGCATCCAAGACAACACCACCATAATATTCACCACCGACCACGGCTTCTACTTCGGAGACCACGGCGGACTCCTCGGCAAAATGCACTTCGGACGTCGGCCAAACGGACAACAATACTTCCACGGTGACCCCGACTCGATCTGGGACTTCTCTCCGCTCTACGAAGAACTAGTACACATCCCGCTACTCATCCACGTCCCCGGCGTAGCTCCAGGTTCCTACGACGGCTTCTCCGCCGCCCTCGACGTGATGCCCACCGTCCTCGAAATCATGGGACGCGACACACCATCGCACGTCCAAGGCCAATCGTTGCTCTCCGCCATGCGCGACGCCAAACACCCGCAAGCCCGCGACTTCGCCGTGTCCACCATTCCCTTCGCCAACGCCGACGAAACCATCCGGTCCGTAGATAACGTCGCGCGTCGCATGTCCGCGTCACAAGTAACCACCGTCACCAGCGGCGAATACTCCTTCCTCTACTCCATGGACCCCGGCCGCTCCCAACTATTCCACCTCCCAACCGACCCCGGCCAACAAACCGACATCATCAGCGCCAACATGGACACCGCCAAGGAACTCCACAGCCTCCTCCTCAAATTCATGCGCGACAATGAAGTCCCCCAACGCCTAATCGACACACGGCTTGAATTGAAGATGTGAAGTATCCGACGCGACGCTGGTAGTAGCTCCAAAGTCAGGTTTTCGCGCACGTCTACACTCGTAGATTCGCTCCATTTGCAACCGATTTCCAGTCGTCGTCGTGCGCGATATACTCCCAAACATGACCCAAACCACCAAAAACGTTCGCACCAACATCCACGGCGTACCCCTGAGCGAGATCGAGAAGCGCCCATCTGCCGAGGAAATTGCGCGCACGCCGCGTTTGCCACTCCACTTGTACCCAGACGTGCCGCTTTATCAAGACGAACACCTACGAGTCCGCGTCAAAGGTTCACGCGTATCTCTCGACAGTCTCGCCGGTTTCCATCGCCTAGGGAAGACAATCGACTACTTGGCCGAAGGATTCCCGTCAGTTGACCGTAGTACGATCCGAAAAGTCATAGATTTTTATCTTCAGGAACGTGACCTTGTAAACGAGTACCTCGACTACAGCGAAAAGTTGGGCGAAGTTTCAAGAGAATTTTGGGAATCCAACTTCGGCAAATACACATTCAAATCACGCGGGAACATCGACAAGACGTCGTCAGCAACGGATGCGTGAACGTGATTCGGTTCGCTGTGGACGAGGACTTTGACAACAACATCGTCCGGGGGCTGAGGCGAATTATTCCCGATGTTAACGTCGTCAGATCGATTGATGTCGGTTTGGCTGGCGCTCCCGACCCTGTCGCCCTTGAATGGGCCGCCTCAGAAACCCGTGTGATGCTGACGCACGATGGACGTACTATGGCCGACTTTGCTTGGGAACGCCTCGGTCTCGGCCTCGATATGCCGGGATGTGTAATCGTTCACAAGCCGTATTAGATGGGTGTAATAATAGAACGCCTGGCCGAGGTTTATGAAGATAACGACGAGGTACTCACGCAGCGCGTCATTCGGTTAACGTACCGTTGATCGGTCGCCACCGCCACAGCGTGTTCCAACGGATTTAGCAAGCCAAAACCATGTTTCAAACCCTCACCCAAACCCTCGCGACCTCGTGGACCGAACACGTCGACGGCATCAACGCGCTCGGCGAACAGATCCTCGCGAGCGGATGGCAACCCACAGCCATCCTTGGTATCTCCAGAGGCGGACTAATCCCCGCCGCCATGCTCTCGTACTCGTTCGACGTGCGCCTCATCCAATCCGTAAGAGTGCAGCACTACGACGGCGAAAACATGCGCCTAGAATCCGGCCCCCAGTTCGTCGAAGAAACGCGACCGTTCGACGCCCTGAACATCTACACCGAACGCCTCCTCATCGTCGACGACATCATCGACACCGGCGAAACTCTCAAACTCGTTCGCGGCGCCGCCCGCGATCATGCCGACGAAGTCAAAGTCGCCGCTCTCTACGTCCGCTCCGACCAAAAACACTCTGCCGATTGGTATTGGAAAGTCGAAGACGAATGGGTCGTCTTTCCATGGGCACCGGAAAACTGAGCTCGCTGTCGAGCCTTGCTATCGGCGGTCGGCGACGATGTCTCAACCAGCAGTCTCCGGGGTGGTTACAACACTCAGATAGGGTTGCGCCACATTAACCCGGGAAAACGGGCGAAATCACGGTCGTTGGTGTGGACTTCGGCTTGGTACTCCATTGCCAGAGCCGCGATATGCGCGTCGGTAACGAGATTCCCACCGACCCCAGCGGCTTCCAAATTCCGGCGGAACAGATCGAGGTGCCGCGTGCCGGGGTTGATGGTTTCGACGTTCGGGGACTCAAACCATTCATTGACGAAGTTGAACGCCTCGGATGGCATGATCGCGTTTGAGTAAGCGCTTCGATTGGTCATCATTCGCACGAACGCCGAGACTACCGCCCATGGAACGCCGACACGTTCAACACCATTCAAATTCGATTCCCACCAATCTCTAGCGGAATCGTGGAGAGGAACTTCCTCGCGGTACGCGTAGAGCAACAAATTTGTGTCAGGAACGATCACTGTCGTCGCAGCACTTCAAGATAGTGCTCGTCATCAAGCTGGTTGAGGAAGTCCTTCGGATTCATCGGATCCACACCGGGCATGTATCCTCCAGGCACCGGTTTAACTTTGAACGGTTTACGTCGCTTCGTGGTCCCGGCCGGTTCCATCCCGCGGCGCAGCGTTTCGTTCACCACCTGCTTGAATGACTTCTCGTGCAACCGACTCTGTTCCCTCAAATAGTCGGCTATATCGTTATCTATTGTTAACGTCGTTCGCATGTAGACATCATATCATCAAACCGTTTTGATGTCATGATGTCTAGCGTCCGGCCACTTCCTTTGGTAACACCCGAAAAGGCATAATAGACACCCGACGCGCCAACATATAGAGACCCATGAAGATCACAAACATCCGCCTCCGCCACCTCACTGGAACCATGGAAGTCGACGGACCCTTCTTCGAAGACCGGCTCCTCCAACCCACCGACATCTACGAAGAGTTCCGCAACAAAGATGATCGGCGCGGCAACCGCGGAAGCCAAGTCGACGACAAGACTTACAAAGTCGAGCAAACCTTCGTCCAGATCGACACCGACGAAGGCGTCAGCGGCATCTGCGCCGGAGGGTTCTCAGGCGCCAATTGGCACGTCTGGCAACTCAAAGATCTGCTCATCGGTCGCGACCCACTCGCCACCGAGTTCCTATGGGACATCATGCACCGCACCTCCGTACACGGTCGACAGGGCGAACCCATGATGGCGATCTCCGCAATCGACAACGCCCTCTGGGACCTCAAAGGCAAATGGCTCGGCAAACCCGTCTACATGCTCATCGGCGGACCTTGCCGCAAGACCATGCCCGCATACGCCTCCATGCTCGGCCACAACGTCACCGACATGGGACTCGTCCGAGAACGCGCCACGATGGCCAAAGAACGCGGATTCACCGCCCAAAAATGGTTCTTCCGCCACGGCCCGATGTCAGGACACGAAGGACTCCAAAAGAACATCGAGATGGTCAAGACTCTCCGCGAAACCGTCGGCGACGGCATCGACATCATGCTCGACTGCTGGCAGTCCATGGACGTCAACTACGTCGTCAAACTCGCCTCCGCCATCGAAGAGTACCAACCCCGATGGATCGAAGAAGTCGCCATGCCCGACCGCATCGACTCCTACCGCAAAATCCGCGAAAAAGTCAACATCCCCGTCTCCGGCGCCGAACACGAATACACCCGTTGGGGCTTCAAACGATTCATGGACGCCGAAGCCCTCGACATCATCCAACCCGACCTCAACTGGGCCGGAGGACTCTCCGAAGTCCTCAAAATCTCCGCGATGGCCACCGCATACGACCTCATCACCATCGCCCACCAAGGCGTCACACCCGTCGGCATGGCCTGGTCCGCCGCGCAGTCGCCCATCCACACACCATACGTCGAGATGCTCCTCAAACACGCCGCATTGAGTTACCACTTCGACAAAAACAACGGCCCCATCCTAGACAACGGCAACCTAACCGTTTCCGACCAACCCGGCTTCGGCTACGAAATCGACGACGACAAAGTAGAAGCCGAGCGCGAAATCACGTTCTGAAGTCGGCGGTAAATTTCCCCTCCTCCAGGACGGGGTAGAAGGCCGTACACGTCGTGCCCCGCCAATTTATGTCAAGTTTACCCAGTTTAGGTTTTTTGGCTAAACTCGCTAAACTTGATATAACCTGCGCTCATGGACCCAACACTTAACCCATACGCTCCGGGCGCCGGCACACAACCACCTGAGTTGGTCGGGCGCAACGAGATCCGCGAACGCGCACGCATTTCCTTGGAACGTCAGAGGATCGGACGTTCCAGCCAGAACATCGTGATGATAGGTTTGCGGGGCGTCGGCAAGACAGTGCTCCTAGATCGTATTCGTCTAGATGCGGAGGCCAGCGGTATGTATGCCCTCGCAATAGAAGCACCCGAAAGTAGATCCTTGCCATCTCTCATCGCACCGCAACTCCGCACCGCGCTCCTCAAACTCTCCAATTCCCAGAAATCCAACGTGAGACTTCATTCCGTGCGTGGTCTCAGAGCACTTGCCGGTTTCGCAAAAGCGCTAAAAGTCAAGTACCAGGATATCGAGCTCAGTTTCGGCTTTGATCCCGAACCAGGCCTCGCGGACAACGGAATTCTTGAGGATGATCTGTTAGCTCTGTTTGAAGCGGTCGGTGCCGCGGCCCAAGCCGACGATAGTTGCTTGGCCCTATTTATAGATGAGTTGCAGTACCTCAAAAACGACGAACTCGCCGCGCTATTGAGCGCGTTGCACCGCATGGCCCAACGCAGATTACCCGTTATTTTGGTCGGCGCCGGTCTCCCTCAGATACGCGGGTTGGTCGGCAGAGCAAAGTCATACGCGGAAAGAATGTTTGAGTTCCTAACCATCGATGCTCTCGCAGCCGAAGATGCGAAACGTGCGATCGCTAATCCAGCTCGTGACGAGGGGGTCGAAATACAAACCCCCGCACTCGACAAAGTCGTTGACAGAACGAAGGGCTATCCCTATTTTCTACAGGTGTGGGGCAACAACATGTGGAACGTTGCCGAACGTTCGCCGATTACGATCGACGATGTCGAGGCCGCGTCCGCGCAAGCAATCGCCGACCTGGACGATAGCTTTTTCATGATCCGGTTCGACCGACTGACCCCGACCGAGAAAAGCTACTTGCGGGCAATGGCGCAACTCGGCCCGGGTCCACACCGTTCAGGCGATATTGCCCAGCAATTTGGACGCGCTGTAACAGCCCTCGCGCCGACTAGGTCAAACTTAATCGCCAAAGGCATGATCTGGAGCCCCGCACACGGCGACACCGCTTTCACAGTTCCCATGTTCGACCAATTCATGATCCGAATAATGCCTGATGCCTCAACCTAACTGCTGCAATCGATCAGCAGCAAGCGCCAACTCCCGCTCTAATCGCCCGCGTAAACCACTTCCCACGACATCCCACGATGCCCAAAGTCGAACTTACCCGGATGCAGCATCTCCGCCAGTATCTCCAACGTCTCCGCTAACCGCGGACCGGGTCGATTGAAATACTGGTTGCCATCCGCAACATAAACCTTGCCGTCGCGCACCGCCTTCATGTCATCCCAACCCGGCTGCGACTCAAGAATCGGCACGTCCGCACGCGTACGCTCCATGTCAAAACCGCACGGCGCGATCAAGATCACATCAGGATCGGCATCGCGCAACTCTTCATAAGACATCCACGGCGAATGTTGTGCCGCCACGCCGAACAGATTGCGACCGCCGGCCATCTCGATTAAAGTCGGCATCCAATTCCCACCCGCCATCAGCGGATCCACCCACTCGATCGCCGCAACCGACGGATGGTCATCCAAATCCCGGACCGCATCGGCAATCAACGACATCCGATTTTGCAGCTCTTCAACCAGCTCATTACCCCGCTCCTGAGCGCCAAACGACATCGCAACCCGCATCACGTCACCCCAGACGTCATCCAAAGCGTTCGGCTGCAAAGACACGATCTTCGGCTCTACGCCGGAAATCTTCGCAACCGCAGCCTCCACATCCCGCAAACTAACTGCGCACACCTCGCACTGCGTCTGAGTCACAATGTGCGTCGGGTTCAACTCTCTCAGCACTTCGAGGCGGACATCGTAGACGCCAAGCGCATCCATCGCACCCGCACCACGCAACACCGCTTTGACCTGGTCATCGATCTCGCGGCTTGACGCTTCGACCTCGATCCGCGGCACCGTGGCCGCCGGAAGCCCTTTAACATCGACAGGAAAATCACACTCGTGCGAGCGACCAACCAATTGGTCACGGAACCCCAGCGCGCAGACGATCTCGGTCGCGCTGGCGATCAACGACAATATTCTGAGTTCACCTTCGTTGGACATGCATCGATTCTAGGCATCACGGTGATTTTTGCGCGCCACAAGGTCGACATTTCCGCGCTTAGCCTCGCAATATACTTGCAATTAGACCGTTGCCAACAACGCATCCGCCGAGCCTCCCGATGACCCTAACCCCTCCAATCCAACGCGACGTACCCGACGAACTCGGACGTTTCGGCAAGTACGGTGGACAATTCGTCCCGGAAACGCTCATGGCCGCGCTCGATCAACTCGAAGAGGCCTACCGAGCCGCACGCGAAGACGAATCGTTCTGGCAAGAACTCTCCAACCTCCTCACCGACTACGTTGGACGACCGACTCCCCTCTACCACGCCAGCAATCTCAGCCAAAAAATAGGTGGCGCGCAGATCTGGCTCAAGCGAGAAGACCTCGCACACACCGGCGCCCACAAGATCAACAACGCGATGGGGCAGATCCTACTCGCAAAGCGCCTCGGCAAAAACCGAATAATCGCCGAGACCGGCGCCGGACAACACGGCGTCGCCACCGCCACCGCATGCGCCATGATGGGCCTCGAATGCATCGTCTACATGGGCGAAGAAGACATCCACCGACAAGCTCCAAACGTCTATCGCATGAAGCTGCTAGGCGCATCCGTCGAGACCGTGTTCTCAGGCAGCCGAACTCTCAAAGACGCCATCAACGAAGCCATTCGTGACTGGGTCACCAACGTTCAGACCACCCACTACCTCATTGGCAGCGCCGTCGGACCTCATCCATACCCGATGCTGGTCCGCGACTTCCAGAACGTCATCGGCAAAGAGGCCCGCGCCCAATGCCTTGAGCAGATCGGCCGGCTCCCCGACTACGCAGTTGCATGTGTAGGCGGCGGCTCGAACGCCATCGGTCTCTTCAGCGGTTTCGTCGATGATGAATCAGTCGGTCTCATCGGCGTAGAAGCCGGCGGCGACGGTGTCGAAACTGATCGCCACTCCGCAACCATCACCAAAGGACGTCCCGGAGTCCTCCACGGTGCAATGTCCTACCTTCTACAAGACGAGTGGGGCCAGGTAACCGAAGCCCACTCCGTCTCAGCCGGCCTAGACTACCCCGGCGTCGGACCCGAACACTCCTACTTCCACGACATCGAGCGCGCCAAGTACGCCGCTGTAGACGATACCGCCGCCCTCGACGGCTTCGATCTGCTCTGCCTAACCGAAGGCATCATCCCCGCCCTCGAACCATCCCACGCCATCGCCTACATCAAAGAATGGGCACCCACACTCGATCCATCCACCATCATCCTCATGCTCCTAAGCGGCCGAGGCGACAAAGACCTAGAAACCGTAGCCACCCGCCGCAACATCGAGATCTGATCCCCAACCTCTAACTGTTTAGCGGTTCAAGCGATCCATCACACCCCGGTACGGCCTCGAAACAGATCCGCGCCTCCTGCATCAGGTGGATACCCACCGTCGGCACGTCCCCAGTCGACAAAATCGCGCAACGATACTGTCCTCCAGCGAAATCGACAATCCCTTCGTAAAGGTCAACAGAAACACCACTGGCGTCTGCCAAAGTCACTGAATGTTCGCCAGACCACTTGAGCTTTAAGTCTTCAACGACTCTCAGTGGCAATGACACGGCGCCCGTAAATCCCGAATCGAGCAACGCGTTTACCGTTTTAGGCGCCTCTGTTTCCCCTATTACCTCGATGGGGACCGTCGGTATCAACCCACCCGCACCGAGTTGCACAAAGCCGATTTTCATTCAAACGATCGTGACTGCCGACTGCTTAACCTCATCGCCGAAACATTCGGATGTTGGATGACCACCGGATGAGCGCCCGGGATGCGGTCGCGCATTTCGAAAACCACCTCAACCGAATCGCCCACCATCCATTCGCCAGTGTGTGCATTTATCACGACGTACCGACCGTGGTCTTCCTCAGTCAACTGGTTTTTGATACCTGAGTGGTAGTATTCGTGAGCTTTCTTGACCGTCGGACTCAACCCTCTATGCGTACCGACCATCTGATACCTCCATCGCCAAAACGAACCATTACCCACATTCTGTCGACAGCCCAAGCCGCATTCGTCTTACCCACCTCCTCCCAAACCTTCAACACATGATTCGCTGCGATCTTTCCACTGCAAAAGCTATCGCCGAACTCGTATCACCTTCGTATCCGCGAGCTTGTCATGCCAACCTTGATTCTTGCCGTCGAACCAGATCCATAGAAACCCTAGCGGCACGATCAAAGGTAACGCAGCAATCAACTTTCCTATCGTTTCACGCAATATCGCCCTGCCAAAACTTATATCCATACCGTTCGACCGCACGATCTTGATCCCAGAAAGAGATTTCCCAGGTGATTGACCGAACAGCCCAACAAACAGAACTACGGCGACCGTATAAGTAGGGGCGAAAACGATGGTCATCGGCACAGTCAACCCCCAGTCGAAATTGCTCACCGCAAACAAAACTATCGCAACAAGTGCCCAGACCATTGCACCAACCAAAACGTCCGTTAGCAACGCACCCAACCTGGCCAAAAAAGACGCTATCCGACCATCTTCATCCGTCGGATTACGGCGATACCTTGGAGCCACACGACGGTGTTGTGGCTCTAGAACATTTACTCGACTCGGATCCGGACCAACAATCATTTCATCACCTCGTAACCACGTAAGTCCCTGCAATCTTGTCGTGCCACCCCTGCCGCTTGTCATCGAACAGGATCCAGATGTAGCCAAGGTAGAAGATCAACGACGAAACGAACTTGCCAATGATCTCCCGAAGCAAAACACCGCCGAATCCCAAGGAACTCCCGTCCATCCTCACAATCTTGATCTTCACCGCCATCTTTCCAGGCGACTGCCCTTTAGTCGCAACCACCCATAAGTAAATCACCGCGTAACCGATCACAACCAGAAACGTGATGAATCCGACGCCTAACACTAAACCTACGACGAAACCCGCCGCGCCAACCAATATCCCGACAACCGCATCCACCAACCACGCACCAAGACGTTGCCCCACAGACGCAATCTCCAGTGCCGTCATTCCTTCAGGCTCCCCACCCGAATCTACTCGGTTGTTCATTGGCACCTCCCATACTCTAGGTTCTGACACTACCGTACCATGGTGCGATCCAATCCTTTAACCGAAATACGAGCAATCCGTTGCCGCTGTCAAGCACGCGCCCGTAGATCGACGTTTCGAGGTGATGCATCCCCCTTCCGCGGCGCCCCCGTCACAACAATCAGCAATGCCGCCGCGCTCATCAAACCAACTCCTACCCACCAAGCGGGATCATACGACCCCGTGATATCCCGCACATAACCCGCCGCCGGCGCGCCGATTCCGCCCACAACCAGATTGACCGGATTCACCAACCCGCGTATCCCACCAACGCTACCCCGACCAAAATAGTCCGCCCAGATGTAGTTGTTCAAGAACATCATCCCACCAATTCCGACACCGAAAATCGCCATCGAAATAAACATGATCGGCAGATTCGTCGCATAGATCGTCAACACACTTGCCCCCGCAAGCATCGAAAACCCCACCGCACCCAGAAATCGCGAAGGAACCCACCGTACCAACATTCCGAACATAAACGTCGAACCCCCAGCAGCAACCGCATCAAACGCCGTCGCGAAAGATATCAACGTCGGATCCATACCCCGATCCATGAAAGCCGCTATCCGGTGCAACGCCACCGTACCCGTCGCCAACTGAACCATCGAAAAAACGATCACCAGCCGCCACAACTCAGTCGTACGCACAGCCTCGCGCACCGTCCACGAAACCTCTTCAACTACAAACCGCGCACCACCACCACTAATCTCCGACCCCACCGGCGCACCACCATCCGGCAACATCCCCACATCCTCCGGTTGCCGACGCACAAAAATCGCCCCCAACGGCACGATCATAACAACACCGATCGTCGCCAACACGATCCACGCGTTACGCCAACCGATCTCGTTGATCAGCACCTGCGTCAACGGAATAAACAACAATGCCCCAATCGGTATCCCCAAACCCACATACGCCACCGCCTTCCCCCGGTTCCTCACGAACCACTTCAACACCGGCACCGTCGTCACCAGCGCCCCCGGACCACTCATTCCAACCAGACCCATCACCACGAAAAGCACCACCAGATGCCACGATGTAGTGATATGCGCGAGCCCGATCAAGGCACACCCGGTAGCCAACGCACCAACCGGCAGCATCACCCGCGAACCATATCGGTCGATCAACCACCCAATCAACGGACTTGTCGCCGAACTAGCCCCCATTCGCGCCGTCTGCGCCCAACCAAACGCCGCACGACCTATCCCCAACTCGTCACCCATCGGCTTGATGAACAAACCGAAATTCAGCGAACCCATACCCATACTCACAGCACCCGTCGCCGCCATCACCGCGACAATCACCCACCCATAAAAGAACTTAGGACGCCCATCGTCATCGCTGTTCATCAACCGCATCATGCCAAACTACCACAACAGAACTCCCCTCTCCCGCTTGGCGGGATAGGGTCAGGGTGAGGGCGAAAAACAGCCCTACGTCATTGAACTTTCACAACATAATTGCTCGCCAATTTGTCGTGCAACGTCTGATTCTTATCGTCGACCAATATCCAAATGAACAGCAACAACCACACTATGAAGCCGACAACTGACGACGTTTCCTCACTCAATGCGCTGCCCAGGACCGCAACCAGAACCCCGGATATCGACCCCACTATCAAAAACTTGCCCAACACTTCCCGAATCAACGTGCCACGCCAACCCCAAGCGCTGCCATCCACATTCACGATCCGTATCTTCATCACCTTTTTGCCAGGACTCTGACCGTCCCTAGCAATCATGAACAACACAAACACCGTCCAAGCCAAAAACGCCAATATAGCCGGCACCCACATCGCAACAAATATCATTCCGAGCCCTGCCAAACCCGTGCCATCGTCCAAAGTTACGAGCGCAACCACACCCACGATCGCCCCAACAATCCCAATTCCAACGTAAATCAGCGTATCCACTAACCATGCCAGCAACCGATCTACAGGCGTAGCTAATACAGCCATCTGACCCACAGGTATGCCTTCCATCTCACTCGCAGCAACATCAATCTCTTCAGTCAACTCCGCTCTTCCTTTTTCGTGATGACTCAATACATCCGCGCATCTTATCACCGTCCATCATCCAACCAATCGATCCGCACCGTGCTAGCATTCGCCAAAACATGACCAACCAAAATTGTGGTCGACATATGAAGATCGAAAAAGTCGAATCTATGCTCCTCGGCGGTGCCGACGGTTCGCCCGGTTTCCATCATGTCGTGCGTATCTGGACCGACGACGGGACCTACGGCGTGGGGGAATCCTCTTGTTGGGCCTATTTGAACGCCACAGACGCGATCGTCAGGAAATTGGGCGACTACCTCGTCGGCAAAGACCCCTCCCGCATCGAGCACCACTGGCAGTACATGTACCGCATGGGGCCCTTTCGAGGCTCCGCCCTCTCCGGCGCCATCAGCGCCATCGACATCGCACTCTGGGACATCAAGGGCAAGCGCCTAACTGCCCCCGTTTGGGACCTCCTCGGCGGAAAGACCCGAGACAAAATCCGGCTCCACCTGCTCATGGCGCCCAAGCAACCGACCGAACACCCCATCCCGCATGACCGCGCCGAAGAGGCACAAGCGCTCTACGAAGCCGCAAAGGAATCAGCCGAAGCAGGATGGACCGCCATCAAGACCGACCCGCTCCCCAACGGCTTCGAGAGTATGACCCTCGAACGCCTCATCTCGGATACCGTCGACAACGTCGCCGCGATGCGCGAAGGCGCCGGCAAAGACGTCGACATCATCCTCGAAATCCACCGGAAACTCACGCCGATGAACGCCATCGCCCTTGCCCAAGAGGTGGAGCAGTTCCGACCGTTGTTCTACGAGGACCCGATCCAGATCGACAGCGTGATACTCCAAGGCAGCATCGCGCAACGCACCACCAATCCCGTTGCAAACGGCGAACGAGCCCACAACATTTGGGAGTTCCGTGACATGCTCCAAGACGGTGGACCCCAGTACGTACGGCCCGATATCGGCCTCGGTGGTGGAATTACCCACGTCAAGAAGATCGCCGCACTCGCCGAGTCCTACCACTCTGCGCTGTGCACTCACAACTCCCTCGGCCCGATAACCACCTCCGCCGCAATCCAAGTCGATGCCTCGATACCCAATTTCGTCACCCAGGAATACTCCCCGGGAGACGAACACCCCGCCAACGCCGTCTTCATCAACCACCACAGACGGCAAGGCGGCTACATGCTCCTACCCGAATCCCCCGGCATCGGCATAGAGATCGACGAAAACCTCCTAGAGATAGCCAAAACCACCTACGAACCACGCAACTGGAACATGCCTATGCGATCCGACGGGTCTGTCGCGTATTCCGTCTAAAACAACTGACCGTCATTCCACATACAACCCGTCATCCCCGCGTACGCAGGAACCCGGAATGGGCATCCCCTCTCCCGCTCGGCGGAAGAGGGTTAGGGTGAGGGCCCGCGTGCTAACATCACCACAGCCAATCTCTCACAACACCTACCCCACACAAATTACCCTCCCGCAGGAGGGGCCGCAGGGGAAGGCCCCAAACAACTATGCCCAACAAAACCACAATCGAAAAAGTCGAATCCATGCTCATCGGCGGCTCCGACGGATCGCCCGGTGGACACCACATCGTCCGCATCTGGACCGACGACGGTACCTACGGCATAGGTCAGTCATCATGCTGGGCATACATGGAAGCCACCGACGCCATCGCCAATAAATGCGGCGAATACCTCGTAGGAAAAGACCCCTCGCGCATCGAGCACCACTGGCAATACATGTACCGCATGGGCCCCTTCCGCGGCTCCGCACTATCCGGCGCCATCAGCGCCGTCGACATCGCACTATGGGACATCAAAGGCAAGCGGCACCAAGCTCCGGTATGGGACCTCCTCGGCGGCAACACCCGCGACAAGATCCGACTACACCTCCTGATGGGACCGAGGCAAACAACCGAACTACCGTTTCCTCACGACCGAGGAAAACAAGCCCAGGGACTTTACGAGGCAGCGAAGGCATCAGCCGAAGAAGGCTGGACCGCCATCAAAACCGACCCGCTCCCCAGCGGTTTCGAGAGCATGACCCTCGAACGCCTAATCTCCGACACCGTAGATAACGTCGCCGCAATGCGCGAAGGCGGGGGCAAAGACGTCGACATCATCCTCGAAATCCACCGCAAACTCACCCCGATGAACGCCATCGCACTCGCCGCAGAGCTCGAGCAGTTCCACCCAATGTTCTACGAGGATCCCATCCAGATCGACAGCATGATCCTCCAAGGCAGCGTCGCCCAACGGACCACCATGCCCGTCGCTAACGGCGAGCGCATCCACAACATTTGGGAGTTCCGTGACATGCTGCAAGACGGCGGGCCCCAGTACGTCCGACCCGATCTCGGCCTCGGAGGCGGAATCACCCACGTCAAGAAGATCGCCGCACTCGCCGAGTCCTACCACTCCGCACTCGCCACACACAACTTCCTCGGACCCATAACCACCGGAGCCGCAATCCAGGTCGACGCATCCATCCCCAACTTCGTAACCCAGGAATACTCCCTAAGAGACGAGCACCCCGCCAACGCCGTCTTCGTCAACAAATACAAACGAGAAGGCGGATACATGCCACTGTCCGACGCCCCCGGCATCGGAATAGAAATCGATGAAGACCTACTCAAAGTAGCCAAAACCACCTACGAAACCCGCGACCTAAACATGATCCCCATGCGCGTCGATGGTTCCGTCGGGTATTCGGTCTAGCACAAAGCTAGGTCTAACCCCCTCGCGGAGGCAACGTCGAAACCCAAAGCAGAACTCGGGAAAAACACGCCCACCCTTAGTAGATCACGCCTCACGATTTCCGTCTCTAACCAATGACTGACCTCACGTTCCACGGTTAAGTTAATTGACACCTGTCAGCGCCAAAGCAGTAAACCAGCCGCTGGGTTGCTGAAATCGTTAACGAGACGCATTGATCGTGATCATTACATCGTGATCATTACTTAAGTCGGAAAGCAACCCGAGAAACCGAGATGACGCATCCAGCTTCGATACATGACTGCGCAATAATTGACATCATTTTGGTCGGTTGTGTCAAGGGCAAGCGCCATCACGCTGCACCAGCACGAAACCTCTACACATCAACAGCTTGGAAATATAGACAACAATATGCGGAGTTGCACGGACATCCCTGGTTCATCCTCAGTGCCAAACATGGGCTGCTCGGTCCAGATGATTGGATTGAGCCCTATGACATGACATTAAAAACATTCTCCGCCCCCGAGCGTCGTGAGTGGTCGTCGCGTGTCTTGGACAACCTTGTGACCAAGGTCCCAGATTTGCGTGGAAAAAACATTGAGGTTCACGCGGGCAAGGATTACGTTGGTTACGGTTTGGAGGATGGCCTTCGCGAGGCCGGTGCAGTGGTTTACCGTCCATTGGCACATGTTGTCGGCCAAGGTCGGCAACATCTCTGGTATCAAGAACACATGGCAACTTGCACTAATAACCGATGAAGATGACTTAGATTGAGCATTCCCGATATTCAACACGCGGCACGATTGGCAGGAGTCATCGCCAACGATTTCTACAACGACCGGTTTGATCTGTCCGCCAGGGACATGGCGCCTGGAAGCGCATGGTCTCGAATGCCGGAAGTCGAATGTGTAATACGCCTACGTGATGCCGGCGTGTCGCCGCGAACTGAACGCTTGTTTCTGACGTTTATTGCGGCCATGGATCGCGCCCGAGACGCAACTCGCTTGTGGAATAGCGGGGTCAAGCTATTTCAATCGTATCCTGAGTTATTTGAACCCTCTGAGGTTGTGGCGATCCCGATCTCTACGCTACGCGAGCGATTGTCCCGATACGGAGTTAGCCAGCGGCACGGGCCCGACTCATCCGCATGGAACGTAATCGCTTGTAGCCTTGCCGCAGGTGGAAACCCCATAAGCCGCGTGGTGGACTCTGGTGTCGGAGACGCGAGAGAGTTGCTCCGTTACCTAACTTCCACCTCTGGGGGGAAGTCCCGCTTCCCGCTTCTCCGAGGCCCAAAGATTGGGCCAATGTGGGTGCGGATGCTTGTCGCTCCAGGGAGAGCCAAGATAAACAACATGGACGCCATCCCTGTCGCGGTAGATGTGCATGTTCGGCGTGTTACCAAGAATCTTAAGGTCGCTGACACTGCGGGCAAGAAAGCGATTCAGGATGCATGGCGCGATGCGGTCGCAGCGACTAACGTCGCCGGTCCGCCGGGCATAACCAACACCTGTGCAGCACTCGATCCAGCTCTATGGACATTCGGCAAGTACGGATGTAGCTACTGCGAGAATGCGGACCAGCCGGTGCCTATCAGCCGTGCGTGTGACGACTGTCAACTTCGCATATCTACCTAGCGTCTAGCACAGACTGATATCAAGTCCCTCCTCTAAGCCTCCGATCTGCGGATAGCCTACTCTTGGGTCACGGCGCAAGCAACCACCAAATCAATCTAGTTGTGCAACAACATCAAATCTCCGAGTGGAACCCCGATCATCCGCGTTGGTCACAAGTCGTCGCGTTTTTCGATGAACATCAGGGTGGACTCCCCGATGTAATCGACGGTTACGATCAACGCGACTCTAGGATCCTCGTCGCGAGTACACAGTCCAAAGTCGTCGGAGTGTTACGACTTATCGTCATTCCAATCGGCGTGGAAGACAATCTTCCAGCGGTGAAAGTCGATACTCGAGAGCTGCTGCAAGGAAAGATTATTAACTTTTGCGTTTTGCCCCAATATCGCCGCAAGGGGATAGGTACGGAGTTGCAGGAAACAGCCATCTCGTTGGCAAGATCACTGCTCTGTTACCAACTGGCGTCATTTAGCTACTCCGGCAATCGTGAGAACCATGCCCTCAAACTCGGCATGGGATTCACGGTCCGACCGGAAACCCGCGGCGGTGAACGTCACGGACTGTACTTCATCATGCCGCTGCATCCAAGCAACGAGTAGCGGTCTCACCCACGTCAAGAAAATTGCCGCACTCGCCGAGGTCTACCACTCCGCACGCGCAACCCACAACTTCCTCGGACCCATAACCACCGGAGCCGCAATCCAGGTCGACGCCTCCATCCCCAACTTCGTCACCCAGGAATACTCCCTTCGAGACAGACGCCCCGCAAACGCTGTCTTCATCATCCACCACAAACGAGAATGCGGATACATGCTACTATCCGACGCCCCCGGCATCGGCATAGAAATCGACGAAAACCTCCTACAAACCGCCAAAACCACCTACGAAACCCGTGACCTAAACATGATCCCCATGCGAACCGACGGCTCCGTAGGCTACTCCGTCTAGTTTGCCCCTTTCGCAAAGCGTAACCCTCATCCCTCCCCCTCTCTGAGGGGGAATAAAAGGGGGTGCCAGCGATGCGAGCAGGGGATGCCCGTCATTCCCACGCATGATGCAAAATGCGCGCTAGGCAGGCTGTCATTCCGAGCGAAGCCGAGGAATCTCTCGGGATGATGTGCCGTCGAGCGCCATCCACCCGCTCAGCACCTCCTTAGGCAGGAACACCGTGGTCAGGAACGCCAAAACGCCTAGAGACCCGCTCTCTAACTCGACTCCAAGAGCAAAGCCGAGTGCCAAAACGGGAACCGTGAATCCGACTACCAGGGCGAAATCGGCTCGGGACCCTAGACCTTCAAGTCAAGGCGACGCCGTCGCAGACGTAGCGGCGGCTTCCCCCGCTGGCCCGTGTATGAGGCCTTTCCGCGTTCAATCTCGTACCGTCCGCCAAAACGCGCTTTAATTGCAATCGCGGCTCTTGCGACCACATTGGGGTTTCGCTAGGGTTGACGAGACGTTTTGAATCCCCAGCATATATGCCTATCAGGAATGGGCGGCTCCAGTCTACGTCAGCGCGTAAAGGAACAGCATGGCGACCTCGTCGAATCTCAGGACAATCGGAATAGCGCTAATTGCGCTGGTCGCCCTGGTTCTCGCTACGTATCTCGCGACGCCTCCGGCAGAGCGTGTCTCGGCGCAGGACGGCGGGACCGCGACGACCGCCGGAGAGCTGGTCGTGGTTCCAAGTGTGGTGCAGGTGGGACAGACGACGCTGGCGGTGGGCTTCCACGTGGTTCCGCGCGACCTCGAGGTGGTGATCGAGTACAGCGAACATTTCACGCCCGAGGGCGAATCTTGCGACACTGCCGGGGCAACCGGCACCACCCAAGCCGCTGCCGCGCCAACATGGGTCACGCTGAACGCCTGCACGGTTGGCAAAGGCTACGTGCGGCTGCTCGAGTCGGCGACCGGAAACCTAATTGAGGATGTCAGCGTGACCGTCGCTCCTCCGGGGGCGCCCAGACAGCAACGGGTCTCAGTGACGATCGACGACCTCGCCTCCGCAGAGCTGGTGCCGGGCGGTTCGGGAGACCGGTTCTCGGTGAGCGCCACAGGACTGGAAGCCCATAGAGAACACAATCTGCACACGGTGGTGCTGAACAACCTCAGCGCCGCGTTCAACCGAGGCTGCACCACGTTCAGCGAATCCGATTCCATCGTCGGCCACACTTCGACCATCGAATATTACACCGTGTACGGGTGTGTGGCGCCAGGGAACAGGATCTGGTCGTATGTGGAAGAGGTGGATGGTAGAACCCTCGCATCGTCCGGGATTTCGAACAACCCCGTAAACGTCGAGGACCCGACCGTCAGCTTCAAGAATTCGTCGTATGACGTGAACGAAGGATCCGGCGCCACCGTCACCGTCGAACTCAGCCATCCGAGCACCAACATCATCAGGGTGCCGATAAGGGTGTCGCCGGGCACCGATCGAAACGTCACCTTCAGGAATCGCAGCACGTCGGAGTCGTTCCCCGTCATGGCCGAAGATGACCCGGATTGCGATGACGAGACGGTGAATCTGAGATTCGACACTCTGCCGTCCTCCGTCTCAAGGGCAAGTTCGCCGTCCAGCGCGAGGGTCACCATCCGAGACGACGACGTCTGCGTCAGTTTCGGATCGCCGTCATACTCGGTCGACGAGGGGTCCAGCGTGACGGTCGAGGTGGAGCTGGACGACGCTCCGGGCCGGACCGTGAGAATACCTGTAAGGGTGTCCGACGGATCCCGCCGCACGCTTACCTTCGGTAGCCGATCCACATCTCAGACGTTCCCGTACACCGCTCGCCAGGATCCGGATAGCGACGACGAGACGGTGAATCTCAGTTTCGGCTCTCTGCCGCCCGGAGTGGCGAAGGGTGCGCCTTCCAGCGCCAGGATCATCATTCGAGACGACGACGAGCCTAATGTTCCACCGACCTTTAACGAGGGCGGGAGGACAACCCGATCGGTGGCGGAGAACTCTGCGTCGAATACCAACGTCGGCAGTCGTGTAACAGCTTCTGATGCCGACGGAGATGACCTGGGGTACTCGCTCTCCGGCACTCATGCCGACTTGTTCAGAATAGGTAGGACCAGCGGACAGATCAGGACTTTTGCCCCGCTGAATTTCGAGACCAGGAGCAGCTACTCGGTCACCGTCACCGTTGATGATGGCAACGGCGGCTCCGACAGAATCGATGTCATCATAAGGGTCAACGACGTCAACGAGAGGCCGACGATCACGTTTGGATCGTCTCGGGTGAGCTACGCCGAGAACGGCACCGGCGCTGTGGCGACGTACACGGCCGACGATCCCGACGGCGACTCCATAACCTGGTCGCTGACGGGGCCTGACCGGCGCGACTTCACCATCTCCGGCGGAGTCCTCAGGTTCCGGAACTCGCCGGACTTCGAGAACCCGCACGACTCTAACCCGAACAACGACTACGAGATCACGGTCCGGGCCAGCGACGGCAGGCTCAACGCCAACAAGGACGTCACCATAAGGGTCACTGATGTCAACGAGAGGCCGGAAGTGGAATTGGCTGCCCCCAACCGCACGCTGGCACCTGGCGTGGCGAGCCGCGAGATCGATCTGTCGCACTACTTCAGCGATCCCGATGGCGACACGCTCATCTACAGCGCCACGTCGGACGCCGTAGGAGTCGCGACCACGAGGGTGCGCGGCAACACGCTGACGCTCGAGCGGGTGTCCGCCGGATCGGCGACGATCACGGTCACGGCCGCAGACAGGTCACCCGGCAACGCCGACAGATTGACAGCTTCGCAAGCCTTCGGGGTGACTGTGGACGAGACAAATGTCCCACCCACATTCGTCGAGGACGATCCTGCAACCCGGTTCGTCGCGGAGAACACGCCGTCGAACACGAACATCGGCAACCCCGTCCGCGCTTCGGATGAAGATGTAGACGATACCCTGACCTATTCACTCTCCGGAACCGATGCCGGCTCGTTCGCCATCGACGATGACAACGGGCAGATCCTGACCTCGGACCCCCTGGACTTCGAGACTAAGAACAGCTACTCGGTCACCGTAACCGTCGACGACGGCAACGGCGGCACCGCCACCATCGACGTCACGATCACGGTTGTCAACGTGGCGCCGACGATCACTTCGGGCCCGCATTGGGTGGATTACGACGAGGGCGATACGGTCTCAGCGGGGGATTACGACGCCTCGGATCCCGGCGGTGGCGACATAAGCTGGTCGCTGAGCGGGACCGACGCGGGCGACTTCCGTATATCCAGGAGCGGTGTGCTGAGGTTCCGGTCGACGCCCGACTTCGAGAATCCGCGCGACGACGGCCCGAACAACGAATACGAGATCACCGTCAACGCAAGCGACGGTGATCTGGCCGACAGCCTCAACGTCACCATCTCAGTCAACAACCTTGCTCCGACGATAACTTCGGGAGACGATCGTGTGAGGTACGACGAGAACCGAACAGACGCTGTGAAGAATTACGAGGCCTCGGATCCCGGCGGCGGCGACGTAAGCTGGTCGATACCGTCGAAATCCGCCGGAACCGACAAACATGACTTCGCAATAAGCGACGAAGGCGTACTCACCTTCGAGGTCACGCCCGACTTCGAGAACCCCCACGACGAAAACATAGACAACGTCTATACGTTCAAGGTCAGGGCCAGCGACGACAGCGGCAGCATGGCCGATTTGGACGTCACCATCGAAGTAACCGACGTCGACGAGCCCCCGGGCAGACCCTCGCGTCCGACCGTCATTTCCAATGGCGAGACGAGTCTGAATGTCGAATGGTCAGCACCCACCAACACCGGGCCGCCGATCAACGATTACGACGTTCAGTACCGCCTCGGCAGCAGCGGACCATTCACAAGCGCCACTCACACCGGCACCGCTACGCAGACAACCATCTCCGACCTCGATACAGACTCTACCTACGAGGTTCAAGTGCGGGCGAGGAACGCCGAGGGAACAAGCGCCTGGTCGCAGTCGGGAACCGGGTCTACAGATGCGCCGCCCGTGCCCACAGTCACGATTGCGCCGCTCGATGATGCTGATTCTGTAGGCGAAGGGCAACTCGTGCCGTTCACGTTGACCGCGAAACCCGCGCCAACTACGGAACTCAAGGTGAAAGTGAGCGTTACCGAGACTGGATCGTTCCTCACCGGCCCGATACCAACCAAAGTAACCATCGGAGCCGGGAGCGAAACTGCTTTGTTAACTCTTCAGACGAGTGACGACGCAGTTGACGAAGAGAACGGGACCGTAACGGCGACTGTCGAACCAGGCGATGGCTACAGCGTCGGCAGTCCGTCATCCGCGAATGTGACCGTCCTAGACGACGACCTGTCGAGACCGCCGCAACCCGAAGGCGTATCTGCAAGCTCCGCAAGCGGCGATTCCGCCGAGGTCAGATGGAGCCACAGAAACGGGATCGAGGTGTACAGAGTCCAGTACCGCGATGCCGATAAGAGAGGTTGGAGGTCGGTTGACGTCGACGCGTCTTCGCCGGGATCCGTAACCGATCGCACAACCATCACCAGCCTCGAGTGCGAGACCAGATACAGATTCCGGGTGCGCGGTTGGGGCGATGGTGTCTCTTACCTGGTAACTTGGGGGCCGTACTCGGATATCGTTTACGCGACCACGGGAGACTGCGGTCCTGTAACACCCCCGCAACCTCCCACGCCGACGCCCGACCCGCCTTCCGAACAGTACGCGCCCCTGGTGGAGCCACCGGAGCCGTCATACTGGTGCCGCAACTACCCGCCTCTCCTGAAACGGGTAAAGCATACTGGTTCACCGGTAAGATCGGCTGACGGGCGACACGAAGCGCAAGTCGAACTCTATTCGACCCCACTATTGCATGAGCCGAACAGTTTCTGCATCGAGGCTAGGCTCATCTCAGAATCCACTCCGGGTGCTGACCGGGTTTCATGGGGCGGGAAGCTGTACAAAACAGAGCGGTTCCTAAACTTAGCTGGACTTGACCCCGAGCAATTGGGATTCTTAGGACCGCGCCCGCTCTTGGACCGCTATGAAGTTCAACCCCTCACCGACCATACGCCTTATTTTCGGAAGATTTCACGGTCGTGTGAAATGTGCAGGGGAGGGACCATTCAGACCGTGCATAAAATCGTGGAAACCAGAGTGCTCAAGGTTCCCACGATATACGCGGTGGGAGAGCACACGTTCAGCGTGGGGGATGCCTCGGTCGCATTGGCGTCTCGAGTGGAATTTGAGATGAAACGTGCGCGTTTCGATTGTGAGACACCACAACAATGTTTGATTGAACAGGAACTGACCTTTGAAGAGGAATTGTCTGAAGACATCGATACCGGGTTGTACGGCGACTTGGTTACTTTGATCGGAACGATAATTGAGTTTCTCGAGGATTTCGAGGAGTGATCGGAATGAAAAAGATACGAATGGTTGGGGGAGTCGCGACACTCCTTGTTGTAGTGGCTGTTGGAGTCGCGGCTCTGTTGCTGAGCGATCCAGATGGCTCCATTTCCGTAAGCGCCACCCAAGCTTGCGATCTTATGAGCACGCCGTACGATACTTTGGTTACGGCGTCAGTACCCGGTGCGGAGTTGAGAACAGAAATACGCGCTTCGGGATCTGACAGGCATGTTGTGTCAACGACAAAGGCCCCTTCAGGTGTCCTCCTAGGTAAAGGCGAAATGATCGTGAAGGACCGCACGAGGTATTCTCGCGAAAGCTCCCCGGGCAATCCTGAGATCTATGGCGAATGGCGCGTCTTTGGTACTAACGTTCCTCGGCCCTTCTCCATTCCCTGTCTGGACACCAGCAAATTCGGACCGGACTCCTCTGGCTCGTCAAGCGAACCGCACTTCACATCCGAAAGGTTTCTATCCGAGGAAGAAGGAGCCGAGCGGAACGAGTTCTGGGCCGATGCCACAGGGCGTCCCACACGAGCCCGCAGGACCATCTTTCCGCCGGAATACGACGGAGTGTCCAATACGGACACGGGTGTTGTGGAATACACGTACTCCGACTACGGTCAGCCCAACATCATCGAGGCTCCGTGCGCCGGCGCGGCGCCGGACCAGGCCGACAACCCCGGCCTGATGCGCGACTGCGTCAACCTGCTCGCCGCCAAGGACACGCTCCGAGGCTCGGCGACGCTGAACTGGAGCGTCGAAACCGCGATCACCAGCTGGGACGGCGTGACGGTGGAGGGAACGCCCAGCCGGGTGACGGAGCTGGCTCTCTACACGCGGGGACTGAGCGGCGTGATACCGTCGGAGCTGGGCGACCTGACCGCCCTGGAGAGGCTTCTGCTCACCAGCAACGAGCTGACCGGCACCATACCGACCGAGCTGGCTGATCTGACCGCCCTGGTGGACCTCGTGCTCTCCGACAATCAGCTGACCGGCACGATACCGTCGGAGCTGGCTGATCTGACGGCCTTGGAGGATCTTCTGCTCTCCGGCAATGAGTTGACCGGCACGATACCGTCGGAGCTGAGCCGTCTCGCCAATCTGCAACACTTGTGGCTGAACAAGAATCGGTTGACCGGCACGATACCGCCCGAGCTGGGCGGCATGACCAACCTGCAGTCCCTGCTGGCCTCCCGCAACAGCTTGAGCGGCTCGATACCGTCCGAGCTGGGCGGCCTGACCGACCTTCGAAGCCTATGGCTGCACGAGAACCAGTTGAGCGGCTCTATACCGCCCGAGCTGGGCGGCTTGACCAACCTGGAGAACCTCCTGCTATCCGGCAACCGGCTGACGGGCGCAATACCGTCGGAGCTGGGCGGCCTGTCCGACCTGGACGCGCTATGGCTCAACAACAATCAGCTCACCGGCGAGATACCGGCATCGCTGGGCACCCTCACCAACCTGCAAGAACTCGGTCTCGCCAACAACCAGCTAACCGGCTGCATCCCGCCAACCCTCCGAAACGTCGGCGAGAACGACCTCGACAACCTCAGCCTCCAAAACTGCCCAACACTACAATAAGCACCGACATCAACGCCACACCGTGTCGCTCGTACCACTTACTCGTTCGCCCATGCAGGACAAGTGCCTGATCGGACTGTCCCCCAAAGGTGTGCGCCTGCAGGGCCTCTACAAAAAGGTGATGGTATATCACCCTATTGTCTGTAGGGAAACCACAACAGCACACAACCCCATATTGTCTTGCACATCAATATCATATCGAGGTTAAGGCAACAAATTTGCATACTCAGCACAATTCAAACGCAATGACTACTTCATTGCGAATTCCCAAGGTTACTCCGAATTGCAAGCGCGGATAGCGAGAGCGTAACAAATCTCAGCCCGCGCCCACATATTACTTCAAATAAAATTACCTCCCAACAAACCTCTCTCAAATCCTAACCATCTTTAAAACATCATTCAAATCACAGTAGCCTGTCCCGGGCTTGAACCAGGATCAGCAGCTCAGACAACACACCAACCCGAAACCTCCAACACCTTCCATAACCGCAAATCCCCCGATAAATCAACACCCAATCACACCCAATCACAGCCCATCAT
This sequence comes from Dehalococcoidia bacterium, assembly GCA_965220355.1. Taxonomy (GTDB): domain Bacteria; phylum Chloroflexota; class Dehalococcoidia; order Lucifugimonadales; family Lucifugimonadaceae; genus Bin127. The sequence continues at coordinate 2,537,072 of OZ244820.1, read as the reverse complement.
TCAAGCTTGTCCCGGGCTTGAACCGGGATCAGCGTAATCAGCGGTTCAGACCACACACCAACCAACCCAAGTAACATGTTCTCGATTCACATCTCGAACCCGAAGACGAACTCGACACGGAACCCCAAAACATGCCAGACCACAACACCAAACCCAGAAATTCGTGGCAGAAAACCGCCACATGGCTCCTCGGAGTGGCACTCATCGGATGCGCCACCGGACTCATCGCCGACGCCTTCGTGGTCGGCGAGTCGCTATGGCGACCCATCGCCATCGGTGCCAGCGGATCCGCATTCTTCATCGGACTCAGACTCTGGATAACCGGAATCAACGACTGACGATCCGATCAACCAGACCCGACTAATACCAACGCTCCTTATCCACCACGTTCACCAACTCCTCACCACGCGCGAACCGACGCGCATTCTCCAAGATGATCTGGAACCGACGCTCTGGAATATCGCCCGCATCCCGTACCGCCACATGCGGCGTCATCAAAACATTTGGCAATCGCCACAGCTTGTGCCCCGCCGGCAACGGCTCGATCTCGTAAACATCCAGACCACAACCCGCAATCCCTCCCGACTCGATCGCATCCGCCAAATCATCGATCTTACAAACCATCCCCCGACCAACATTGATGAAATACGAACTCGGCTTCATCAACCCAAACCGCTCCGCATTGAACATCCCCTCCGTCTCCGGAGTGTGCGGCACCGTCGAAATCACGAAATCCGCCTCCGGCAACCAACGATCTATCTCATCCGGCGGATAGATCTCAGTATCCCCAACATCACGCTCAACCCTCGGCTCCAGACCAATCACACGCATCCCAAAAGCGCCACAAAGCCGCGCCGCCTCCGCACCGATACCCCCCACACCGTTGATCAGCGCCGTCGCATCGCCCAAGTTCACGTACTCAGACCTCCGAGCATCCTTATCCCACCGAAACTCCCTCTGCGCATCCACATACCAAGGCAGACCCCGCGAAAGCGCCAACACGAACATCATGATGTGGTGACTAATGTGGTCGAAATAAATCCCCCGCGGATTCGAAATCACACAAGGATGCTTCACCAACTCCTCGTAGTAATACCCAAAGAACGGCCCCGCATCCGGATTCTGCAACCACCTCAACTTCCGAGCCGACGGCAGCATCTCCGGCGGCACCCACCCGAACGCACCATCCGCATCCACAATCTCCCGCGCCGCCTCATCATCATCCACCGGCGAAACCACCTCATACTCAGCCATCGAATCGGCGAGGCGGCGCGCGAACCACCGCGTCAACTCATCCTGCGGCGGCATAAATACAAACTTTATCGGGGAAGGCAAAGACCTAACCTCCGCTTTAACGATTTATCGGGGCCTCTACCTCAAATCACACTCCACACCCACCTCAGCACAGTGCCCCTCGAACCACTCGATCACCTCCGTGTGGTACGGAATACCGTCCTTCGACCGCTTCTCAATCTCCTCCGCCTCCAGCAAACCCGGATACACCACCCGATCATGACCCTTGCCGGGCGGATGCTCCGCCACCGCCTTCAACAGTTCATCCATGTCATCAAGGAACTTCTCCTTGTCCGTGAACGCTTCGATGTCATAAGCCACAAAGAAGTGACCACCCTGATGCGGATTCAACGGACCCGGCCCCAGACCCGTCAACTCGTTACACATGATCTCATTCATCAACCCAAGCCCGAAACCTTTGTGAGAACCATTCTCCCGCGTCCCACCGATCGGCAACATCCCATACTTGCCACGGGATTCCGGACCCGGCGCTGCCGTCTCCTCCAGCTGCGGCTCGTAGTTGTCGTCCGTGATCCAGCCCGGCAGCACCGTCGCGCCCGTCCGACGCAACAACCAGATCTTGTTCGCCGCAACCTGAGTAGTCGCAACATCCAGCATGTACGGAGGCATCGTCCGCGCCGGAGCCCCGTACGCCAGCGGATTCGTCCCCAAAAACGGACGCGAACCCCACGTCGGAATCGTGATACCCGCACCACCGGCCGTCATAGTGTGCCCAATCATCCCCGCTTCAATCGCCTGATAAACATAGTGACTGCAACCCGCCAAGTGCCCCGTGTTGAACACCGTCACAACACCCACCCCATGCTGCTGAGCCTTCTCGATCGCCATCTCCATAGCAGTCGGACCGACATGCACCCCCAACGCATGCTTCGCATCAATATTCGCCGTCGTGCTCGTCTCACGCACCACCTCCCAATCCGTCGCAGGGTTCAATGTACCCGCGGCGTAAGACCGCACATAACCCCTCAAACCATTCGACACCCCATGCGACTCATTCCCCCTGAGGTCATTCCCAAGCAACACATCCGTCGAATCCTTCGCCGCCCCATCATCCAACCCGATCTTCAAGAAGATGTCCTTCGTAACCCGATGCATCTTCTCAGGCATCACGTAAACACGATCAGCCTCCGGTACCTTGAATCGCTCTAGCATGTCTAAATTCCCCTCGGTTTGGTCCAGTTCCAACAGCAACGTTCGCAGTAGTAGTTTAAGCGATGCAGAGTTGTAGATGGCGCCGGTCGCGGAAACGATGCGTCACAACAATTCACTTAGGAGAAACGCATGACTCGAGACCCTCCAAGCAATTGCAACTCACCCTACTTCGTGGTAACCTGAAAGTACTTCGTCCCCGCCCGGTTGTTGCAGCTTCAAGCTACTTCCCTGGGCGGGTGTTTTTTGTCATGCGAACCTTAGTCCTCATAGACGGTCAAAACCTCTACCACTTGGAGAAGCATGCGTGGGGTCCTCGCCGCCCGAATCGTTCAAGTCAACATGACCAGCCGAGTTACGACATAGAAAAATTCGCGCGTTCTCTAGTTACTCAGACACCCAGTCGAAAACTCACCGAGGTTCGCTTCAATACTGGAATTCCGGATCCGAAACATGGTCGATACCAAGCATTTTGGCACGGATTTTGGTCGAACATACTTAGGTATCTGAGGCCTCCCCGGCACCACATGGGTCCATATCGACAAATCAACCTACGACGCCTGCTTCGATCCAACCGACTATCGACCCAGAAACGTCTAAGTTTGTTACCTACGGGCAAATCGATCTCCCGCGTTCGTCGGATTGACATTAAAATCGCATCGTAGCGTCGGGCGAATCCGCGCACCACGTACTATGAATCGCTACGAATCTAAGAAAGGCGATACGCCACATGCAACTCCGACCCAATCGGGCCAAGCAGAAACTCGCCGCCGGTGAGGTAGCAACCGTCGTCGGTGGACTATCCAACCCTGACGACATCGACGCTTTCGGACCAATCGCCGCCGCTAACGACATCGCCGGCGTATGGCTAGAAGGCGAACACGCCGGAGTCGATGCGTCGGACTTGGGCAACCTGACCCGCGCATGCGACCTTTGGGGGATATCGCCAGTAGTCCGCATCAACGCCAACTCCCAAGGACTGATATACCGCACCCTCGACTGCGGCGCCCAAGGCATCGTCGTCCCACACGTCAACAACGCCGCCGAAGCCCGCAACGTCGTCGACGGCGGCAAGTTCCCACCCGTCGGCAAACGCGGCGCATACACCAGCCGACAAGGCCACGGCGTCTCCGACTACATGCTCAAAGCCGACGACTACTCCCTGCTCGTGATCCTCATCGAAGACATCATCGCCTATGAGAACCTCGACGAGATTCTCGAAGTCGACAACATCGACGTCTTCTTCGTCGCACCGAGCGACTTCGCCGCATCCATGGGACACACCGGAAACTCCGACCACCCCGAAGTCGTCGAAACCATGAACGACGCCTTCCGACGCATCGAAGCAGCCGGCCGAAACTCCGGCGCAACATGCGGCAAAGCCGAAATCCCCCGATACCTCGACCTCGGAGCCAAGTTCCTGCTCACCTCCATCGGCCCGTGGCTAAGCGCCGGCGCCGCCGACTTCATGGACCTCGTCAACAACCACTCAAAGTAGCGCAGTCGAGACATTTCCATAACCCCGCCATTCCCGATCCGCCTCGTCATTCCCGCGGACGCGGGAACCCAGAATCCATAAAGCACACCTTTCCGCGCTGAAAGCGCATCACCCAACCCGTACTACCGTTAGACTCTGCATACCGAAAACTACGATCGCGTACGTCTCACAGAAAGTCGACCCCTCACATGCAACTCAGACCCAATCGCGTAAAAGACAAAATATACGCCGGCGAAGTGGCAACCGCCGTAGTCGGATTCACCCACCCCGACGACATCGACGTCTTCGGACCAATCGCCAACGCAAACGGCATCGACGCTGTATGGCTCGAAGGCGAACACGCAGGTGTCGACCCCGCCAACCTAGGCAACCTCACCCGCGCCTGCGACCTCTGGGGACTGACACCGGTGGTGCGGATAAACGAAAATTCGCAAGGTTTGATCTACCGCACGCTCGACTGCGGAGCGCAGGGCATCGTTGTCCCCCACGTCAATACCGCCGCCGAAGCACGCAACGTCGTCGACGGCGGTAAGTTCCCTCCCACCGGCAGACGCGGCAACTACACCAGCCGGCAGGGACACGGAGTGCCCTACTACGTGCGAATAGCCGACGACCACTCACTCCTCATCGTCCTCATCGAGGACATCATCGCCTACCAGAACCTTGACGAAATCCTAGAGATCGACAACATCGACATCTTTATGGTCGCCCCCGGCGACTTCGCCGCCTCCATGGGACTCGCCGGCATCTGGGATCAAGTGGCAAACCATCCCGAAGTCCAAGCGACCATGGACGACACCTTCCGCCGCATCCAAGCCGCAGGTCGGATCGCCGGCGCAACCTGTGGCAGAGCAGGACTCGAACGCTACTTGGATATGGGCGCGAAGTTCTTCTTGACGCCCACCGTGGAGTGGTTGGACGAAGGCGCTGCCAGCTTCATGAACATCGTCAACAACTACTCCAAGTAGTACCTACCCAATCCTGTACATCCTGTACATCCATGTAAGAAAGACCCCACCACATGCAGATCCGACCCAATCGCATCAAAGACAAAATCGCCGCCGGCCAAATCGCCACCATCGTCGGCGGAATGACACACCCCGACGACATCGACGCGTTCGGCCCCATCGCCGTAAACCACGGCTTCGACGGCATCTGGCTCGAGGGCGAACACGGCTGGGTCGACGCCTCCGAACTCGGCAACCTCACCCGTGCATGCGACATCTGGGGACTCACATCCGTCTGCCGAGTCAACGACAACAACCAAGGCCTCATCTACAGAACCCTCGACCGCGGCGCCCAAGGCATCGTCGTCCCCCACGTCAACAACGCCGCCGAAGCCCAAAACGTCGTCGACGGCGGAAAGTTCCCACCAATCGGAAAGCGCGGCAGCTACACCAGCCGACAAGGCCTTGGCGTCCCCAACTACATGGACGTCGCCGACGACAACTCCCTGCTCATCATCCTCATCGAAGACATCATCGCTTACGAAAACCTCGACGAAATCCTCGCCGTCGACCACATCGACGTCTACTTCGTAGCCCCCGGCGACTTCGCCGCATCCATGGGACACAAAGGCGACATCAACCACCCCGACGTCGTAGAAACCATGAACGACGCCTACCGACGCATCGTCGACTCCGGCCGAACCGCCGGAGCCATCTGCGGAAAAGCCAACGTAGAACGCTTCCTAGACCTCGGCGTAAAACTCCTCTTCACCAACACCCCCGAATGGATCAACGAAGGCGCCGCCAGATTCAACAGCATAGTAAACGCCCACTCCGACTAACAGCCCCGTCATTCCCGCGGACGCGGGAACCCAGAATCCATAAACCACACCTTTACCGAGCCCCGTACCTAAACCACGGGGCCATGGATCCCGCCCCTTTCGCAAAGCGAAGGGGGCGCGAAAGAGCGAAGCGATTTTCGCGGGGGATGCCCGCTCCACTGCCGTCATTCCCGCGCACGCGGGAATCCAGAATCCATAAACCACACCGTTCCCGAGCCCCGTACCTAATCCACGGGCCACCCTGTAGTACGGGCAGGTTTCAAACCTGCCCGTACCAACCAAACCATCCACATCAACAAAACACCCCAATCCCACCCATCCTTAAACATCCTTCACATCCTAGTTCACCCCATTTGATGTAGCGTTAAATGATGCGAAATTCGAGTGCTCCCCGTCCCCGGATTCAAACCCTGACGCTGACCGCCATAATCGTCGCGTCAGGCATCATCGCCGCACTCGCCGCCGTCGGCTGCCGCGGCGGAGGCGCCAACCCCGGCGACGACGACCTCGTCATCCCCTTCGTCGAACCCACCCTCTCCGACCGCACCTGCCTCAACGACTTCTATCCCCCGACCGCACCGACCTTCGACGAAGTTTCAGAAACCGACTTCCGACCCGGCGCCAACGACGTCGACTACATCATTCTCGAAGAAGGCGAAGGCGAATCCCCCGAAATCGACTGGCAAGTCGAAACCCACTACACCGGATGGCTCGAAGACGGCTGCGTATTCGGCACAACCTACAGCAACGACCGCGCAGCCAGATTTTTCCTCGCATACGTAATCCCCGGCTGGCGACAATCGATCCTCGACATGAACATCGGAGAACGACGCCGCGTCAGGGTCCCATCCCAACTAGGCTACGGCGAAGCCGGCTCACCACCACGCATACCAGCAAACGCCACACTCTACTTCGACGTCACCCTCATCGACGGAATCACCAGCCAACAAGCCATGGCCACCGCAACCGCCGTCAACGAAGCCGCACGCGCCACCATCACCGCAATCTCAGAAGAAGTAGTAGCCACCTTCACCGCAATCGCCGAAGAAGCCACCACCGAAGCACAAACAACACCCGAACCCGAAACCAAAGACGCCGAATAACCCACCCCAAACCATCCGCACGCATCTCAAACCCTCCAGCATAGTAGCATTAAAAGAACGAGTTTGGGGCTGTAGCTCAGTTGGGAGAGCGCATCGTTCGCAATGATGAGGTCGGGGGTTCGAATCCCCCCAGCTCCACCATCCCTCCCCTTCCAGGGAGACCATTGCAAAACGTCCACGATGGGTTGTCGATCCTAAGATTTGGTGCGGTCCCCGCTTGCCCGACCCTCTGGATGGACGTTCCGTCCGCTGAAGCGCCCGCCTGCGTGGTAATGACGGTCGCGTGCGCGTTTAAGCGCCTGCGAATGTGGGTGGCAGGTCGTGGTCGGCAACCGCGAGGATTGCTTCGCTCTTTTGGATTTCAAGCGTCCGGGTGGGGACGCCCGCGGGGCGGTCAAGGTGTGCTCCCGGCGAATGCGGGGAGCACGTTTTCTATATTTAGAGTCATCGCCGCGTCTCTGGGTTGCGAGCGAAAGTTGGTTGATGGTGGATAAAAAGGGGCCAGTGCCGCCGACGTCGCCAGACCGTCCGCCCGACGGGCGGCGCAACGATGTCGCCGCCCGTCATCACTTGGTTCTTCAACCCCGCGTTAGCACTGTGGCCGGCTCCACACGACGAAGCGGAGTCGACTTGTGGGATAAAGGGAGCGATCGTTCGGATCTTGAACGGGCATCCCCCGCTCGCATCGCTGCGCTCGCTCGCGCCCCCTTGCACTTTGTGAAGGGGGCGGGCCGATCGCTGCGTCTGCTCGCGTCCCCTTCGCTTTGCGAAAGGGACGGGATTTTCCGTCTGGCTTGCACGGCGGAGTCAGCATTAACGCTCCGCATCCGAACACTACAGCTACAAGCTCCCTCGTAACCCGTTTTGTGGTCGCGTTGCGCTTGACATCGATAAAGCATGTGACGGGCACCGTCGCGGTCCGCCTGGAGCATTCGCTTTCACCATTCGGCTTGGGCAGTCGCTTCTGGCTCGCCATGTGGACTCCCGTCCGCAGACCCTTGTTTATAAGTTGGTAATTGCGGCATCGAAAAAAGTTGTGCGCACAGCCCGGTTCGACGCGGCGATGTCTCTGGGCGCTTGTTTTTATTTGTACTACAGATGTGGTATGAAAGTCAAGCGGATCGAGATGGAGGAATTCGCATGGATGGACAGGATGGGAAGGTGGAGGTTTGGTTGGCAGGGCAGGTTTGAAACCTGCCCCTACGTCTGGCGGATTGCGTCGATGGAGAGGGTTGGGTGTTGCGGTGGTGGGGTCGTGCGGCCCCGGGCATACCCCGCAGACCCACGTCATTCCCGCGCACGGGGAACCCACCGACGAAAATACAACCATTTACACCCTCTCCCTCGAGTCATCCCCCTCCCCCTTCCAGGGGGAGATTAAGAGGGGGTCCCGGTGAGGGTGAATCGGGGCGGCAATCGGGCCCGCCAACTCAACAAGCATCCACCCAAACACACGCCATCCCCGCGAACACGAGTACTTCAACAAAAGTAACGTCCACCCACCGACGAAAATACAACCATTTACACCCTCTCCCTTGAACCATCCCCTCCCCCTCCCAGGAGGAGATTGAGACAGCGTCCCTGTGAGGGTGAATCGGGGCGGCAATGGCACCGGCCAACCCAACAATCGTTCCGCCATACCCACATCATCCCACAAACCACACGCCATCCCGGCGAAGGCCGAGACTCAGAGGGGCCGGGCGTATTGGCCAATTGCATTTGCCGAAAAATAAACATATTGCGCTCAGACGACAGAACTCGGCATATTCGTTGCTAAAATCAAAGGGAATTATACGCCTAGGTACCCCAATCACCTTTAGCGACCGCTCTGTTCGGGGTACTGCTCCCTGATTTCCGCCGCCCTCTCCGGCGAGATGTTCAACACCTTGTGCGCAAGCTCGCCGTCGTCCATCCACTGCTCGATGTGTTCGCCGTCCTCGATGCCAAGTTGCTCGGCAACATCAGCGTCGATCATGACGCCGTTCTTGTACACGTAGCGTCTGTTCAGTTCGGAAGTCATCATGTTCCCTCCTTCGCTTCGTTGTCGTACGTAATTCGTATGATGCTTCTTGACGGGAGGCGGCAACGTAGTGGTCTACGTCCAGGGGTGCGATCCCTGAGATGCTCCGCCAGGGTATAGGTTCAATTCCTACGCCTCCCGCCAAGCGATGCCGCCGTAGCTCAGTTGGTAGAGCAGAGGCGTGGAATCCCTTGTGTCACGGGTTCGAATCCCGTCGGCGGCATCAGCGATATGTGGTTGTCTCTGATCATACCAGATTTATTGCAACGTCCGCGCGAAATAATTATATCATACCAATGCTTGACAACAGTGTAGCACGCGGACGGCCGTACAGGTAGAGAGTTCCCTATTCGCGCACGTTATCGAATAGCAGATTCGTCAGATTTCAGCGATACATTCACGAAATCCATCAGAAAATCTCGGATTTCCGATGTAACCTGTTAAGCGCGACGGTTTCCCTGAGCGCAGAGTCGTTTTCTGGCAGGGCATAGAACCCTATGCCCCCTGAACGGCTCAAGCGGAAACCGTCGCAGGTTACATGCCTCAGGTCTTAAGGGGGCACCTGCGATGCGGATCATCATGTGGGCGGCGGCGGCATTCTCTCCTTCTTCAAACGCGGCCTTCTCCAGATGCCGCTCCAATCCACCCCCTGAGCCATTAGAGCGGCGGCCCTCCCCGCTGATCGCCTTGGAACTTGTCACAGGCCTAGGCGAAAAGCAGGTGCCGAGAGTCGCCGCTCTAATGGTTGTATCAGGTATCGTCGCATCGACGCTGTTCGTTTCTTGCGGTTCTGAAGGAAACGCGCGTCAAGGACGGGTGTTCGATGCGCCCTCTCCGACGCTGACTGCGAACCAAGAATCGAACAGGGAGAACCGTCTCGCATGGGCGAAGGCGCCTACGGTTACGCCCAAGCCCACGTCTATACCCAAACCCACATCTACACCGACGGCGGCCCCCTCCATTGCATCGCTGATGCGCCACTCCGAGAATGTCCCCGCGCTTCTCCGTGCCATGCGTTCGTACATCTACGACATCAAGGAACTGGAATCCAACGCGCTGAACGCGGGTAGACATGCCATGGAAATGGGAGCCAGAGTCCCCTGCAACGAGAAAATGAGAAAGATTTACTGGTGGTGCGACGCGCCTGAAATCGCCAGGAAGCAACGGGAGAAGGCGCAGTCGGAACTGGAACGCTACCGCGCAGGCAACACCCGTTCAGCCGCCGACTGGCTCCGCTACGCCAACATCATGTGCATGTGGACGATGGCGAACGAAGGGAAGTTCGGAACGGAGTTCAAGCGCATGAGATTCGCAATGCTCTGGGACGCTTGCACAGAATCGAGCCCGCGCTACAAAGGCGACAATCTGGACGAAGCCACGACCTTCCGGCCCCACTACAGCCGCATCGCAAGGTTCTTCAGCCTTCGAGAAATCGTCAGAACCTGGGGAGGTGGTTAGCATCATGCCAGACGAATTCCTGTGACGTGGTGACCGTCACTCGCAACCAAACAACCAATCTCAAAGGGGGTGACTATGATCGAAACTTTAATCGGTGCCATCGTAGCCGTCACGGTCAAGCCAATCTGGGCTAAACTTAGAGTCATGTTTTGTTGGCTCGGACTTCACACATGGAAAAATCTAGGATTCGTCATTTCGGATCCGTCCAAAGATCGGCTGGAGTGCACGCTTTGCTCCGCGATAAAAGACGTATCAAACGGTCGAACTTCTAGTTCTTAACCTCATTTACCCGACTAGTTCGGCGTAGGTGAGCCGCTTGCCCACGCCGCCTGCAACCACCGCCGCCATCTGATCTTCGGTGTCGAGCGGGCGGACGTTGTGCCTGCCTGCGAACTCCGCGACATAACGCGATGTGTGCTTGGCAGACCAGTTGTGATACACGCCCTGATAGCCCCGCTTGAGGTTCGCCCAGAACGATTCTATGCCGTTGGTGTGAGCCATGCCATCGACGTATTCCTTCGCGCTATGTTTGACCGCTTGGTGCGGGCGTGGAAGACCTGTGTATGAACGATGCTCGTCGGTGTAGACCACCGCGTCGACTTCGGTGTTGACAGCTACGAAGCCTTGCAAGGTGTTCTTGTCGGTGGTCTCGACCACTTCAACTTCGATGCGGTTCGTGTCTCTGTCCTTCATACCTACTACGGCGGTTTTACCTACAGGGCCACGACCCGCGCGGAGTTTCTTGGATTCGTGCTTGTTGCGCTCACGTCCGCCGATGTAGGTCTCGTCCACTTCCACTGGCCCTGCGAACGTTTCGGGATCACCCGTCATGGCTTCGCGTATCCTGTGCGCCATGTGCCACGCCGTGCCTTGACGTATGCCAAGGTCGCGATGAAGTTTCATGCTGGACACGCCTTTAAGATGCGTCGTGTAGAGATAGAACGCCATCGCCCATTTGGACAGAGGCATACGCGAGTTGTGCATGATGGTGCCGGTCTTGACGGTGAAGGTCTTGACGCAAGCCTTCCTGTCTCTGCATCGCCACTCTCTCAATTTGCCGCGCATCTTGCGCTCGGACGGATCTTTGCGCCCGCAGTTCGGGCATGTGATGCCGTCCCTCCAACGCTGTGCGATGAACCATTCCTGCGCCGCTGCGTCGTCCCCGAAGCGCCTTGCGGCTTCGACTATGGTGATGCCCTTGCGGTCAGATTTGCCAGGGCCTGTGTGCTGTCTGCTCATGCCCTGATTCTAACAGATATGTACCCATTTATCAACTGAAACAGGGAACTTATCTACAAACCTGGGTACCTAGGCGTATAATTCCCAAATCAAACCTTGCGCCAGCAAATAATCAATCAGAACATTGACAATGATCGAACGACCAAACGAAGACGCCCTCAACAAAGGCATGCGCGCGTACCGCAACGCCATGCGGTCATTCATCGTTCAGCAACTGCGGCAAGCAGACACCACCGATAGCAAGGCCGCCGTTATTCGAGCATTGCATCCCGACAGCCGGCAGTTTTTCGAACGGGACCTCACAAGAAATCGCGGAAACTTAGAAGCCACAATAGACGTAAACAATTTCTCGTGGATTATCGAAAACAATGCCAACTGGAAAGAATGTTTCGAATCAGTTTTCGGCCATAAACCCAGTACTCGGAATCAACTCCGAACAATCGCCGATAGCCGCAACGCTGTCGCACACCCCGACACCGGAGACCTCGACACCTATCACGTCTTATCCGCCTTAACCCAAATCGCGGAAGTCCTTGATCGAATAGATGCCACGACGCAGAAAACTGCGGTCCAACAAATCCGCGAAGCCCTAGTCCAACCAACCCTCGCCCCACAATCCGCTGCCGAAGCAGCAGGACCTCAAACGACCTCACCCACCATCACCGTCCCCGAACCCACCGAACCCGCACCCAGACCCAAACCGCGCCAAACTACCAACACCGGCCTAAAACCCTGGCGCGACGTCATAAACCCCCATCCCGACATCCTCTCCGGCGACCTCGCACAAGCCGAATTCGCCGCCGACCTTCAACAAGTCGTGAATAACACTGCCAGAGCCAAGGAATACAACGACCCCATCGAGTTCTTTCGACGGACCTACCTCACACCCGGCATCCGCACCCTACTCGTCAACACCCTCCGTCGCATCAACGGCAAACCCGGCGACCCCGTAATCCAGACCAAAACCGGATTCGGCGGCGGCAAAACCCACTCCCTGATCGCCCTGTATCACCTCGTAACCCGAACCAAAGAACTAGCAGGACTAGCCAAACAGTCCGACGATCGCACCGCACAGGAACTGACCCAAGTCTTCACCGAATCAGGCGTTGATCCCGACGATGTCCAAGACGCTAAAGTCGCCGTCCTAATCGGCACCTACTTATCCCCAACAGACGACGACAAAACCGTAAACGGCGATCCCCTAAACACCCTTTGGGGCCAAATGGCATACCAACTCGGAGGGCAGGAAACCTACAACATCATCGGCGATGCCGCCCGACAAGGAACTTCACCCGGCGGCGCTCAACTCGACCGTCTCTTCCAACACGTCGGACCCGCCGTCATCCTCTTCGACGAACTCGTCGCTTACTTCCGCAATATCCCTATGGACGACGACGGCAAACCAGACATTGAAAACTCAGAACCTGCGGATGTGGCCGAAGGGCCGTTTTACACGTTCATTCAAGCCCTCAGCGAATCCGTCCGTCGAAACCCCAACGTCGCCCTCGTCGTAACGCTACCCGAATCTGAAGAAGAAGCCGGCGGCGATCTCGGCTACCAAGCTCTAAGCCGCCTCGAACGCGTATTCGGACGCATCGAAGCCGTCCACGCACCACTCGAAACCACCGAAGCATTCGAAGTCGTCAGACGCCGCCTCTTCGAAGACCCGAAGGATCCCGAAGCACTTACCCAAACCTGCGATAAGTTCGCCGCAATGTACCGTCGAATACGTCGCGAGTACCCCGATCACGCTGCAGAACCCGCATACCGCCAACGCCTCGAACAGTGCTACCCAATCCACCCTGAAATCTTCGACCGCCTATACAACGACTGGTCCACTGTCCACCGCTTCCAACGCACCCGCGGCGTCCTACGATTAATGGCCCTCTGGATCAAGCGCCTCTACGGTGAACGCACTCCCGATCCACTCATCCTTCCCGCCAACCTCCCGCTATTCGATTCGAACCTCGGAGAAGAATTCATCAAACTCCTGCCCGGCAGGTGGGAACCCGTCGTTTCCGAAATCGACGGGACCAACTCACGCACCGACCAACTCGACAACGATAAAGAACGATGGTTGTCAGTTGGAGGCGCCGCCAAACGCATCACCCGAACCATCTTCCTAGGATCCGTCCCCGGTAAAGCCATCCACGGAATCGACCAAAACCAGATCCGCCTAGGCGTCGTCCAACCCACCGAAAGCACATCCGTCTACAACGAAGCGCGAAACGAAATCACCGGAAAACTCTACTACCTACACCAACCAAACACGCTCTACTACTTCCATACCGAAGAAAACCTAAACAAAGTCCACGCCGACCGCCGAGAAGCAACTTCTAATCGAGAAGCCCACAGATTCATCATCCAACAACTCGAGGGTGCCGTCCGCGGCAACCGATCCACCATCGTCTGCCCGCAATCCTCTGCTGACATTCTCGATACCGACTCCGTACGCTTCGTAATCATCGATCCGGACAAACACCTCAAAACTCGAGCCAGCGATACCGACACCGCAACCGACTTCATCAAAGAAATCATCTTCAACCGTGGCGACGCATCACGCATCAAGCGAAACACCGTAGTATTCATCACCGCCAAAGCCGACGAAATCCGCGCCCTCCGCAACACCGCCAGATCACATCTCGCTTGGGACTCCATGCTCAACGGCGAAGACAAACTCATCCTCTCCGGCTCCCGAATGAGCGAAGTATCCGCAAACATCCGAAACACCCGCACACAACTCCACAACGATCTCACACGTGCCTACCGATGGGTCGTCGCTCCCGCACAACGCGATCCCCAACAGGCCGAATACACCCTCAACCCAGCGATCACACGCGCCTCCGAAACCGCCGAAATCGTCCGCTCCGCCGATGAAAAACTCGTCGACGATGAAAAACTCGTCGACGCCATCGCTCCATCGCAACTCGCCCGCTACCTAAAGCAATACATCTGGGACAACGGCAACGATCACATCACCATCGACGAACTCTGGGACCTCTTCACCAACCACGTCTATCTACCACGCCTACGCAACTCATCGGTCCTCGAAGAAGCCATCAAACGCGGCACCGCAAATGGCGAATTCGGATATGCCGACGAATTCGACGGCGAACAATACGAAAACCTTCGATTCAACGAACCCATCAAATCAATATCCACCAACGATATCCGCGACCGTGCCAGGGTCATTGTCGAACCCGAAATGGCCGCACTCCAAAAATCCCTCGCCGAAGAAGAACCCCTAACTGACACTTCTACCTCGACCGGACAGGGCCAGGGTGAGGGCCAATTCCCCTCTCCCTCGATGGGAGAGGGCCAGGGTGAGGGTGAACCACCACCTGCCGGTCCCTCTCACATCACCGCCACCAAACAACTAGACGGCGACATCTCCCTAGACACAATCTCCAACATCCAATCCGAGATCATCCGCAACCTCGCGGACGACGGCGGACAAGTAACCGTAACCATCACCGTTTCCGCATCAAAGTCCGGCGGCTTCTCCCCCAACACCCTACGCGCAATCCGCGAAAACGGGGTCCAACTCCAACTCGAAATACAAGAATCTCAAACAGGGTTTGAATACGATCTCTGATGAACGCGGTTGGGAACTCAAGTCAATCGTTATACAAATACTCTAGACTAGACACATTTTCGGAATTGATCAAAACCCCGCCTTTGCCTTTTTCAAATGGCAATGAAATTTCACTCGACGCGTCGCTACCCGGCCAGAATGTCACCGTACCACTGAGTATTATATCTCTGGCGTTGCCATCGTACGTCTTGTGTTGATATGCCGATAGTTGTCCTATATACACGTCTCCGTTTTTCATGCGGGCAAGAATTTGGACGCCTTTGCGAGTTCGATCCTTTTTATAAACTCGCCATGCTTGGTACCACAATGGAACATCGACAACTGGATTTTGGGCCAATCTTAGCCAGCGCATTATCTTTCCAAGACCATTAATCAATTTTGACGGAATATCAACAATCCCAGATATTAAAGCCCCGGTCATCAACATCAAAAGATACATCAACACAACTATCGTGTTGGTCACCGTCAAAGTTTTCAAATAACTTGCTAAGCCATCTACCAATAAACTATCAACATCTAAAGTCTCCAGAAAGAAATCCCTCCATAGCAGTGTCGGGACGACTATCGTCAATATCACAAACGCATGGATAACCGCAGCATGGTAAATCAGCATGCCCCATTGCATTAAGGTTGAACGATCCGACTCGCGGGGGTTATACAGCTGATTCGCCGTCGTCGAAACCCAACCCGGCAAAACGACTAATGTAAGAAATATGATCGAATCCATCGTCTATTGATAAAGCAATAAAAGCACAAATGGTTTCACGACGCAGTTTCAGTCTTGGAGACCGTCTTGGAATCTGGCGCCCTAGCTTCCTTGTATATCTCCAGAAACTTGTTCTCAGGGTTGCCTTCCGGGATAGGCACCGAGTCGTACGATCCTGTGTTCAGAAGGTAGACCTCACCATCACCTTGGCCGTTTTGCGCGTCCGCTGCATTTTCTGTTTGGCTGCTCATTCAACTCACTCCTCGTTTGCTCTACAACATCGACGCGTCAGCCCAGCGAGCATCAGCGCCCTCTAGCATCCCGCCCTCAACGATAGAATAGCATGATCGACGCTGAACCACCACCTGCAACCGCACCCGTTGAAACGAGAAACTCACCCGACGCGGGCCTTGAAAATCATTACGAAACCCGTAATCATCCCGGCAAGTCCCAAGAATATGAACACAGGACCGATCAAGGAATTGAAAATCTCCATCTCGAACCAGTCTCCTTTCATTGTCATCGTTCAACATCAACCCTGATGCCTCAACCGTAACACACCCCCAACACCATGCCTCTTCAAACCCCATACCGCAAAAAACTCATCGAAGTCGACCTTCCGCTCGACGCGATAAACAAAGAATCCTCACGCGAAAAATCCATCCGACACGGACATCCTTCCACTCTTCATATATGGTGGGCCCGCAGACCATTAGCCGCCTGCCGCGCCGTCATCTTCGCTTCAATGGTCGATGATCCCTCATCATGCCACGAAGAATTCCCTGACTTGGCGAGTCAAAACGCCAAACGTGAAGAGTTACATAAGCTAATCGAACAACTCGTCAAATGGGAGAACTCGAACAACGAAACGTTACTTGCCCAAGCACGAAAAGAGATAGCAATATCAGTCGCCAGATCGCGCGACGACATACCGCCGGAAACTCAAGATGAAGTAATCCAATACCTGAAAAACCACGGGCCTACCGTTCACGACCCTTTCTGCGGTGGCGGATCTATACCCCTCGAAACACAAAGACTCGGACTAAAAGCCGTCGGTTCCGACCTTAACCCTGTCGCCGTTCTAATCACCAAAGCACTCATCGAACTACCCCCCAAATTCGCCAACCAACCCCCAATCAATCCCGACGCCGATCCGCTAGGCTTCACAACTGGCAAAGGCAGAAACAAACAACAAGTTCCTTGGCGAGGTGCAGCAGGGCTCGCCGCCGACATCCGATACTACGGTAAATGGATGCGCGCAGAGGCCTTCAAGCGCATCGGACACCTCTATCCCCAAGCAACTCTGCTCGAAGGTCCCAAAGCCACCGTCATCGCATGGCTATGGGCGCGCACCATTCCATGCGCCAACCCCGCATGTGGCATCAAAATGCCCATGATGAAAACCTTCCAACTCTCCAAGAAACGTGACAACCAACACTGGATACGCCCAATCATCGACCGCGATGCCAAATCCGTATCGTTCCAAGTCCAAAACCACGACCGCGGCGTTTCCCGAAGATGGAACCGTCAGCCGCAACGGAGCAACGTGCCTAGCCTGCGGCAACACTGTCAAATTGACATACGTCCGCGAGCAAGCCAGAGCTGGCAACATGGGCGAACAAATGACCGCCATTGTCGCCGCAGGCGACCGAAAGAGGTTGTTCTTGTCTCCTGGCGGTGAACACATCCAAGCCGCCGCCAACGTCGAACCAAATTGGCATCCAGACGCTAAACTACCAGATAAAGCACTCGGCTTTGCAGTACAAAACTACGGTATCACGCGCTGGCAGCAACTATTCACTAAAAGACAGCTAATCAATCTAACAACCTTCAGTGAATTGTTGCCGAAAGTTAAATCGCTCGTCCTTCAACACTCCAGTAATGAAGAATACGCCGATATTCTATGCACATATCTTGCACTTGCCATTGGGAAGTCAGCCGACAGCGGTTCGAGTTTCGCACGTTGGCAAATTTCCGGCGACTTTGTCGCCGGAATTTTCGCTAGACAAGCAATATCTATGATTTGGGATTTTGCGGAAACAAATCCATTCTCATCCAAAACTCAAAACTGGATCGCGCAGATCGAGTGGATAGCAAAATCAGTCGAACATCTTCCCGCTGAATATCAACACGGTCAAGTGACTCAACAGGACGCGTCATTAACAAATTACAACGTTGACAGACCAATGATCGTGACCGATCCACCTTACTACAACAATATTGGATATGCAGATTTATCCGATTTCTTCTACGTTTGGCTACGTCCAATGCTACGTGATATTTATCCCGGACTATTCGCAGGCATACTGACAGCTAAATCCGAAGAGATGATCGCGGCACCTAGATTCAGCCATGCAAGGCAACGATTTGAAGATTTGTTGTTTAAAACATCAGAACTCATACGTCTAAACTGTAGCAATGAATTCCCTTCTTCGTTGTTCTATGCCTACAAGCAACAAGAAGAACAACGTGACGGACAGGTATCGACCGGATGGGAGACTATGCTGAATTCCGTTTTGGAAGCGGGATTTCAGATAGTTGGCACATGGCCAGTGAGAACAGAGAGAACTGGGCGACCTCGTCAAATTGGAGCTAATGCCCTAGCATCATCCGTAGTGCTTGTATGCCGTCCCCGTCCAGAAGATGCCTCCATCGCAACACGCCAAGAGTTCTTCGATGAACTGGATACCGAACTACCTATCGCTCTAGACCGCCTAACCCGTGACGGACACATCGCCCCAGCCGACCTTCCTCAGTCCGCCATCGGCCCCGGAATGGAGATCTACTCCAAATACAGCCGCGTCGAAACCATCTCCGGCGATCCCGTAACGGTCCGCGAAGCGCTCCAACAGATCAACCGCTTCATCGGCGAGTACATAGACCAACAAGAGGGTGAACTGGATAGTGTGAGCCGCTTCTGTGTCGATTGGGTCAAGATACATAGTTACAACGAAGGCCCGTTCGGCGACGCGGAAAACATCGCACGCCCCAAAGGACTCTCAGTCTCCGACATCGCCAACATCCACACCCTCATAATGGCCGAACACGGCATCGTTCAACTCCACCCCATCTCCGAATACCGTCCCGACCGCAAGCCACCCATGACCGACATAACAGCGTGGGAAGGTTGTATGAGGATGGCATACCACCTCGACACCAGCAACACCGGCGGCAAAGGCGTCGTGGGTTGCGGCGAGGTCGGCCGGCGAATGACCGGCAACCTCGACTCCATCGAGCGGCTCGCCCACATCCTCTACAAGCACTACGACAATCTCAACCAGCCCCGCAACGCCTACATCTATAACCAACTAGTCTCCGAGTGGCCAAACATCCTAACCGCCAGCCAATCCCCCGAACAAGGACAACTCAACTAACACGGATCAACCCGACAACGCCAGCATACGCTCCACGAACTGGCGGGTCAGATCTCGATGCTCTTGAAATCGATCGGCGTTCAGAAAACCGTGGTAGAAATTGGCGTGCAACATCTCGGCCGACGTGAAGAGCGGCCGCAACGACGGATCCTCGTAATCCTCGCCAATTAGTTCGACGGCATCGACCGTCGCCTTGTGACCAGATGGAGTGATACCGCGTCGTCGCATCTCCGCTAGCACAACGTGCGAAGCAGCACCCCAAAGCTTCTCGGATGCTTGAAGTACGTCGCCCTCCTCAAATTCACGATCTGCGTCGAGCAGGAATTGACGGGCGGTTTCCAAGTGTTCGGAGGTGATCTTGATATGCGTCGATGTCGAAATTCAGTACGCTCATTTTAACTCCCAACGACATCTCGTAAAATCGCGCCCATGGCCGTCAATCCCACGCCCTTCGCACTCCTTCTCCAACTTCAGCGCAACCCGCGCCCCTTCACCCGCGCCCAAGTCCAACAACTACCACGCGACCGACAAGGCGTCTACGCCATCTGGGAACCACCCGAATTCGGCGAATCCACCGACACCTGCGCCTACGTCGGCATGTCCACAACCTGCATCCGACGCCGCCTGCTCGACCACATCAACGACGAAACTAACCCCGACCTCCGACACCACCTCCAAGACTTCCGCGACCACCTAACCTTCACCGTAGTCTTCACCGCTGGCGACGCCGAAACCCGAGCCCTAGAACGCCACGCCATCAACACTTGGCAACCCCCAACCAACCGCCGCTAACGTCGGCCTGCTGCATCATCGCAGCATCACCCTCTTCCCGTCACCTTCACTCCAACAACCGCCATCTCCTCCAGCCGTTCCACATCAACCCCCCACCGCAACCAATGAACCGACAACACCAAATCCCAAGAATCCCACGCATAATCCCACAACTCCCAATTCAGACAACCCAATGCCCAATCACAACCCATCACAAAAACCAGCGCAATCCCCGGCTCAAACAACCGCACAAAAACACCCAATCCAATATACCCAACTATCATCCCCACAAACCAACACAAAATCCTATGAATCCCACCCCAAATCCCATGAATCCCAATTCAGACAATAACCACCCAAACAACCAACCCGAAGTACCGCAGCTACGCCCCCACAATCCAACACCAAATCCCAACAATCCCTCAATCCCACGAATCCCAAGAGCTTGTCCCGGGCTTGTCCCGGGATCCCCGGTTCAGACAACCACCAACCACCGCCACAACTTTTTGAACTTCGTCAAAGAATAAACTTGCCGCAAAAACCGGAAATCGCGGCAAGTTCCGGCAGATTCGCGGCAAGTTCCGGCAAGTTTCCGGCAAGTTCGGCAAAAACGCGGCAAAACATCAAAACCCAAAAACATCCCCCTGGTACCATCATCACCCATGCAAAACACCAACCCCAAAACCATCTATCTCGCCAACCCCTACGGCTTCTCAGAGCAGCAGAAACGCGTCCTCCTACCCCTCTTCGTAGAAGCCCTAGAATCCCTCGGCCTAGAAGTATGGGAACCCTTCCAACGCAACAACCAAGGCTCCACATTGGCCCCAGGATGGGCATATCGCATCGGCCAAGCCGACATCCGCGACGTCGCCGACGCCGACGCAACCTTCGCAATCCTCAACGGAATCCCACCAGATGAAGGCGTAATGGTCGAACTAGGCGCCGCCATCGCCCTCGGCAAACCCACATTCCTCTTCCGCGACGACCACCGAAAAGTAACCGAGTGCGAAGATTACCCACTCAACCTCATGATCTTCACCGGACTCCCCCAATCCGGCTGGGAAGACTGGTACTACACCTCTTTCGACGAAATCACATCGCCAAAAAAGGCCCTAGCCCGCTGGGCGCGCGGCGAGTAAACCCTCACCAAACCGCAGAATCGCCGTCCCGCCGAGGGTCCGAAGCCGCCGACATCGTCCCAGACGCCTGATGAACCTGTATCGCCCCCTCACTCCCAGCACCTGAGAACGGATCGATCGCGTTCACTTCGTGACCCCGAGCGCGCAACGATTCGACCACGCCCTCGTCAACCCGATCCTCGATATCGAGATGGTTCGCCTCCGTATGCGGATACGTCGACGATGTCCGACCTTGGTAGTGCGTCCAGCGCGGCCCCTCGATCGCCTCAGCAACCGTCAAACCGTGATCGAACACCCCAGACACCACCTGGAAATTGGTCTGAACCTGCGTATCAGCACCCGGCGTGCCACAAACAAGCTCAAGCTTCCCGCCAGCTTCGACCGGACCATCCAAAACCATCACCGGGTTCATCGTGTGCCGCACCCGCTGACCGGGCCTCAGAAAGTCGATGTGATCGGGATCGAGATGCCAATACGTCATCCGGTTGTTCAGCAACACCCCCGTATTCCCGGCGATCAGACCCGAACCGTGACCCATCTGAATGCTCTGCAACTCCCCAACCGCATTGCCCCATCGGTCAACCACGCAGAAATGAGTAGTGTCGGAACCAGCCGCACCCGCCGCAGCAAACGCATCGTGCGCAACCGCAGATCCGTTCGGCCTGTGGATCATCCCGTCCCGCCGGTACTTCTTCGAAGCGTCCGGCTCCCGATCCATGAAAGCCCAAGGATCACCCTCACGCGCCTCGTCGTCGGATAACGAGTGCTCAAAATCGATCAGTTTCGCGCGCTCGGCCGCATACTCCTTATTGAGCATCCCCTCGATCGGCACATCAACGAAATCGGGATCCGCCATAAAGGCCTCGCGATCGGCAAACGCGAGCTTCTTACACTCGGTCATTGCATGCACCGCTTCAGCCGTAAGATACCCGAGGCCCTCCGCATCGAAATTTTCGAACAGGTTCAACTCCTGCAGCAACACGTGCCCAGAGGAGTTCGGCGGAGCTTCGTAAACCGTGCGCCCACGATAAGTCGTCGATACCGGATCCTGCCACTGCACCTTGTGATTCTTCAGATCTTCGTACCTCAGCAGCCCACCACACTCCTCGCTGAACCTCGCGATTTCACGAGCGATGTCACCCTCATAGAACGCGTCCCGACCCTCTTCCGCAATCGTCCGGTACGTCTTCGCGAGATTTCGGTTCCTGCGCAGCTCCCCCGGTTTCAGCCACTCACCGTTCGGTGCGAACACCTCAGCCGACGTCGGCGCTTCTCTCAACAGCGACGTTTGCATCGAAGAAGCGGCCTGTTGATGAGACACCGGCACGCCGTCCTCGCACAACTCAAGCACGGGTTCGATGCAGACGCTCAGCGGCAGCGTGCCGAAGCGTTCATGCGTAGCCAACAACGCGTCCAATATCCCGGGCACCGAAGTACCCAAGATGCCTGTCAGCGGTATACCATTCGAGTAACGGTCGGGCGTCGCCATCGCTGGCGCAGCCCCCGTACCATTAGCGACTTGGATTGAATTTTTAGATCGAATATATGTCATCACGAACCCGTCCCCACCGATGCTCGAACCCGATGGTTCGGCGACCCCCAAAGCAAACGCAACAGAAATGGCGGCGTCAACCGCGTTCCCACCGCGATGAAGGGTCCGAATACCGGCTTGAGCAGCTAGCGTGTGGTTCGCGACCACAGCGCCTTTTGAGCCCATGCGCGCGGGGCGGAACGACTGACCCGTCATACCATGAGGCGATTGGTAACGCATTTCGATGTGCCTTTGAACTCGTGATCGAAAATCTGTCCCGTCAGTGTACCGTGCCATCGCTTGTTTCGCGGGCGTCGCGAATATAAAAATTGTAGTTAGTCACCTTTTAGGTTGAATCGGTCAAGCGCCGTTCAACAACCAATAACGAATTGGGAAGGAAAATATGCGAAGTCAAATAACGGATCCGTACTCAGAGCCTGCGCCTGAATACGGAGCAGCGGATGAAGGTAAGCGACTATGGATCATCGATGGCGCGTATCTATTCAGCACACAGTCATCAGTTGGCCAAGGGTATAACTTCGACTATCTCCTTCTAAAAACCAAACTCGAGCAAATGGTTGGCACATTTTGGCGGACGTACTACTTGAACGCCTTGCAACCCGACAATGATCGAAATGATGGGATGCAACGCTTCCACTCTTGGTTGCAATCTGCGCCCCCGAGCGGTCCCAAAATCATCACGAAACTCTACAACTTGAGGGACTCCGACGCTAGCCACGCGTATTGCCGAGAATGCAGCGGCACTGTGCAGTTGGAATGCCCTGCCGCGGGCTACACCTCAGATCCCCATCCGTTGACGCGGCGGTCTCAGAAAGGCGTTGACGTCGGCATCGCAACACTCGCGCTCACGCATCTCGATTCCTACGACACTCTGATGCTCTCTTCGGGTGACGGCGACCTACTCGACGCCGTCAAGTTCGTAAGCGACTCCGGGAAAGAGATTGAATTGGCAGTTTTCCGGTCAGGCGTCGCCACCGAACTGCAGTCGTGGGCCGATCGGATATATTGGATAGACGATTTCGCACAAGACATCGCGCGATAACGAAGCCGCTATCACACACAAGGTTGAGGCAGGATGGCATATTTAGGCGCTGGCGCTAAAGCCCCAGATTTCGAATTGACGGCGCACGACTCCAGTCGGACAAAGCTGTCCGAACTGCTAGAGTCTGGTCGGCGCGTCATACTGACTTTCCATCCCGCCTCCTTTACTGGCGGTTGAAGCAATCAACTTGGGGTCCTCGGTGGGATCCGAGAACGCGCAGCCGCGGTCGACGCTGAACTCTTGGAAGTCAGTTGCGATTCTGTCCCGGTCCAACTCGCCTGGGTCAACAACACCCTCCGAGACGGGACGGCGAATTCGCCTTTAGTGTTGTCGGATTTCTGGCCGCACGGGGCAGTCAGCCGAAGCTACGGCGTCTTCAACGAAGAACGCGGCGTGTCAATCAGGTCGCTGTTCATCATCGATACTGACGGCACCATCATCCACTCCGAGGAATCGACGCAACGGGGCGTGTTGCCGGATATCGAGGGTGCGGTTGAAATGATCGCTAACATGGATTAACGATCTTCGATCAATAGGTTCATCGGCCTTGACAGTTTGAGCGATCTGATCAAAGATCGCTGAATGCGGCCCCGCGATCAAAAAGGCCAAGAACTCTATTCTGACGTCGATCCAGACGTTTCGCTGTCATTTCGATGGCAATACTTTCTGGGTCAAGCTATCGATGTCCTCGCGTCATTTCCAGGTGACACTTTCGATTGCATCTGGACAGATCCTCCATATCTCCTGTCTAATGGCGGCATCACCTGTCGCGCCGGCAGGATGGTAAGCGTCAACAAAGGCGATTGGGATCGGAGTCGAGGTTGGGAAAAGGATCTGGAATTCACGGAAGAATGGATGGCCGAATGCTACCGGATACTGAAGCCGACAGGCACGATCTGGGTCAGTGGCACGTTGCATTTCCATCCCATCGCCGGCATGGCGCTCATAAAGAGCGGATTCCGGCTGCTGAACGACATCGTCTGGGAGAAGCCTAATCCGCCGCCCAACCTCGGTTGCCGAACCTTCACCCACTCCACCGAACTCGTCTATTGGGCGGCAAAAGCCAAGAAAGGTGATCGTCCGAACTACGTCTTCAACTACGCCGACATGAAGGCCGAAAACGGCGGCAAGCAGATGAAGACCGTCTGGCAATTCAAAGCTCCCGGACGCGACGAAAAACTCTTCGGCAAACATCCAACGCAAAAACCAGTAGCATTGATCGAACGATGCATCCGGGCATCCACAGCTCCCGACTATCTGGTCTTAGATCCGTTCTCAAGCACGGCAAGCACAGGCGTCGCGGCGTTGAACATGGGCCGCCGATTCGTAAGTATCGAGGTCGAACAAGAGTTCGTCGATATCGGCCTGAAAAGACTCAAAGACTTTGACACTCAGTCGCCCGAGCCAGACCATATAAACGAAGACCCAAGCCGGTACGAAAATCCGTATGCGTCATCCGCCGTAGTTGCAGCCCAGTTTCTTGACGAAGGCGAGGACTAAGGAATGTCTCCGCGGAATACTCGCACTGGAGAGGTGATGGAACGAATGGTACTGCCGGCCCTCGAGATGGGTGGGTATACCGTTACCCGGCACAAGAACATCGGCATGCGGTTCGGAGTTTCCGCCCATAAAGTCGACACGTTCGCGTTAGACGATTTCGGTCGCCCATACCTGATCTCGCTCAAGTGGCAACAAGTTTCCGGAACCGCCGAGCAGAAAATCCCGTTTGAGATCCTGTGCCTCGCCGACGCAATGATGCACAACGAGGAATTCTTCAAGGCTTATCTCGTCCTCGGCGGCGAAGGATGGCGCTTCAAAGAGTTCTACATTTCCGGCGGATTGCAGCGATTCCTAGTCAACGCCGACCTCGTCAACATCGTGTCGCTCGAACGCTTCGTGGAACTCGCGAACCAGGGCAAGTTGTGATGGCGCCGCTAAAACCCACCGATTGTCCGAAGCACGCTGGACGGCACAACAAAGACAATCGACACAGTTTGGAGCGAGTCATGGTTGGGTTGCCAAAAAACCAGTCTGGCAAGGGGCGAGCAAAATGTCAGTATTGCGCATACCAGAGAGGGTTTGAGCAAGGGTACGCCGACGCGTTAAAGGATTTGAGCGATTGTGTTCGAGTAATGCAATCGAATCACCGATGTCGAACGTCGAGCAACTGATATCAATCGATCCGTTGTTTCCGCTCCCTAACCAACGCCCAACCAGCATCAGACAATCGATACATACCCGACATCCCGCCCTCACGAACGAAATACGAGCCGCGTTGTGGCGGATTTCCGACATTCTCGTTGATTCGGCCCCTGATGCTGGTCTCAATCGCTGACCAATCGTAATTCTTGCCGGCCTCGCGCGCCAACCTCACAACCTCGGCGTAGATAGCTTTTAGGTGCACGAACTGGTCGCTTGCATCGAGCAATGTGTTCGTACCCGTGGGTTGGCGGTCGAGATTCTGCAAAGCTTTGACTACGAACTCGAGCTGCGTACGCGGATGCCAATCTTCAAGCGGAGGCCGGACTAGATCGAGGAGCTCTTGGTAGAGTTGCTGAAGTTCACTCGGCGGGGCGTCTCGCAGCGGCAGATCTCGAGCACTGGCGTGGAGTTCCTGGTATTTTTCCAAAAACTCGTCGTCAGGCTCTACTAGGTCCGGATGAGTGATTATGCCTTCGAAAATGTCCAAACATTGGGCGATGGGCTGTTCGTCGACCGCACCCCGCATCACGGCGTTGATTTCGGTATTGCTGACGAGGCCGCCGTGGGTAAGATTCGAAGATCCGACAACAGCAGTGTAAACACGGTAGTCTGTGGTCCAAAAATACAACTTGGGGTGGAACCGATGGCTCTGCGTCAGATCCCAGCCGAGGTGAACCTTGTAGGTCATCCTTGCGTGCCGTTTGTTGAGCGCAAGCAAGCTTTCGATTGCATGCGGATCGGTTATTCGAATATCGGCACCGTGGACGATGCTGATTTGCCCTTCGACAGAGAGAATGCGTTGCATGGCCGGCAAAATATGACCCAATCCATCTGAATTCAGGAAAGCGGGCGCCGCACCGAACCTGTCAGCGCCGTTTAATTCGCTCCGCATGAAATCGCCCAATGAGCGTTCAGTATTCTGGATCACCTCGGCAAACATGCGATTACTCAGCATAATCGTTGAATAATCCGAAATATGCCACTCGTCAACAAAAAGTCGAATTCGCGTGATTTTCCTCGGAACTGTGATTGTTGTGCGTGTCCCGACACGACGTTGCCTCTCGTTTCCGAGATGTAAGATGATGTGACCATGCCCGCAACCGCGAACCACACGCCAATCGACTTTACCGATCCGGCCCCACGGTGGTCACGCGCCGAGATCGCCCGCCGCGCGGCAGAGATGTTGTCTCATGGTGCGGTCGTGAATCTTGGTATCGGCATCCCATCTCTGTGCGCCGATTTTGTGCCGGAGGGAGTGTATCTGCGATATCAAGCAGAGAACGGGGTTCTAGGGTACGGCGAACTATTGGCACCTGCGGACGGCGATCCAGACCTCATCGATGCGAGCGGCCAGTTCACGAAGATGACGCCGGGCATGGCATTCTTCGATTCTGCTGATTCCTTCGCGATGATCCGGGGTGGTCATATCGATGCCACGGTTCTCGGCGCAATGCAGGTTTCAGAGCGTGGAGACCTGGCCAACTGGATGCTGCCGTCGCGCGGCATCGGCAGTATCGGTGGCGGAATGGACTTGGCCGCCAACACCAAACGGGTAATCGTGGCCATGGAACACACCACTAAACGCAACGAACCTAAGATCCTCAAAGAGTGTGACTTCCCGTTGACCGCGCAACGATGTGTTACGGATATCGTGACCGACATCGCGGTTATTTCAGTCAGCGATGATGGGTTGACACTCATGGAAACGGCGCCTGGTTGGAACACCAATGATGTGCAAAAATTAACTGCCGCCCCGTTACGCTAGTCAGTCAAGACCGCGCAATATGTCGATATGAAAATCACCGATATTCGCACCATCGTAGTCGGAAATCCATGGAAGAACTGGATCTATGTGGTTGTCGACACTGACGACGGGTACCGTGGGATCGGCGAAGCGACTGGTGGCCTAAGCACGCAACCAACGGTCGCTGCAGTAGAAGAGGTAAAGCACCTCGTTATCGGACGCGACCCTCGCGACATCCATGCGATCTGGAACGAGTTGTATCTGGCAGGTTTCCTGAACGTTAACCGCGAGATGGCCGGCATCGAAATGGCCTGTTGGGACATCCTAGGTAGGTCTTTGGGTGTGCCGGTCCATCGCTTGCTAGGCGGTAAGGTTCGCGACGACATCCGTGTTTATGCGAATGGTTGGTACTCCGGTCCTCGGACGCCCGAGGGATTCGCGGAAAAGGCTTCCGAGGTTGTCGGTCGTGGTTATACTGCGCTCAAACTCGATCCGTTCGGGACGGCCTATCTGAGCTTGAGCCGCGAGGAAACGCGAGAGATTCAAGCTCTGTTGAGGGCGGTCAGAGAAGCGGTCGGCGATGATGTCGAGATCATGATTGAGGCGCACGACCGGTTCAGCGTGGGCGCGGCGATCGAGATCGGCAATTGGCTCGATGAATTCGAAGTCACTTGGTTTGAGACCCCCGTCCTATCGAACGACGTTGATGCCTTGATCGAAGTCGCAAAACGTGTACCGGTCCGGGTTATTGCCGGCGAACGAATGCACGAGTTACATGACTTCGCCCGCTTCTTGAACGCCGACGTAACCGACATCATCAACCCGGAGCCGTTGGGTGTCGGCGGCGTTTGGCGTACATTGCAGATCGCAGGAATGGCCCGAGCACATCACGCGCAACTGGCGCCGCACAACGCCGAAAGCCCGCTTAAGACGATGATCGCCCTACACATCGATGCGGTTACGCCGAACATCTACATCCAAGAATGCTTCGATGATTTCTTGGAGCCATGGGTGTCCGATGTGCTTCACGGCTTTGAACGCGTCAAAGACGGCAAACTGCAAATACCCGATACGCCCGGTTTTGGCGTCGAGTTAAACGAAACCGAAGGCGCCAAGCATCCGTACGGCAAATCCAACTTCCTTCGTATGTTCAAACCGGGATGGGAGCGGCGAGACACTGCGGAGGCGTGAACGGCGTGAAGCGCTAGAACGAAATGCCCCTGTTGGGAACTAGTTCGTATTTGTCGTCGTCTTTGTGTTCATCAGCGGAATCGTCCTCCGGTTCGCCGAATTGCCATTCGCCTCGGAAGCGGAATCGACCATCGTCGCTGTTGAACTCGAAGCTACGGTTGCCTGGGAACGTAGGCATCTCCTCGCTGAAGGAATCTGGCAGGTTTTCCAGCCACGATTTAAGTTGATCGACCTCTTTTTGGGTCATCACGCCGCGCTCGACTAGATCACCTAGCCAATCGGGCGGAACGAAACCCGCAAATTCCCACCCATTAAATGGTGAATCGGGGGGTGATCGCTCTATTCGATCCTCAAACCTGTAGGAATCGTCGCGCTCTAGCCATCTCCGTTCGAAGAAGTCATCGAACCATTCCTCGTTGTCTTCAGACCGGCCGAAGAAGCGGAAAATCTCGGACGGATCGGACGATCTTTTCTCTGATTCATCGACGTCTTCATCGGCCTCATCCACCTTGACTTGGGCGACCTCTTCCGTCAAGGTTCCGAAGCCTACGATGCTGGCGGCGCGTTCGATGAACGATTCGCCTTTGTTCTCTTGGTAATCTTGGATGGCAGCGATGGTCAAGACGATGCCGATGAATGTGACTGTGATGGCAGCAAGAGTCGTCACGACGCCGATAACGCGGGTTTTCATGGTTCTCGCTCCTTGATTGTGTGTGTTGGGCACGAAACGGTTTCGTTGGGGGATACGTGATGGATTTGTAGACGGTTTTAAGTTGGGGAGTCAATGGTTAGAATTGTTGCGGATGAAGTTGGCAACCAGTGGGCTTGTTGACAGGTAAAGCATGTTGAAGATAGCAATCTGCGCGAAGCAGGTGCCGGACACGGACATTCCACCATCGCAGTTCAAGGTTGACGAAGAGGGATTGCGCGTCGTACCGCCGACCGGGGTCCCTCCAATCGTAAACGGGTTCGATATGAACGCAGTCGAGGCCGCTCTTCGACTTCGAGATGCCGGCGCGGATGTCGAGATAGTCATCTTTTCAGTCGGCACAGGGTTTGCGCTCGATGTGATGAAGAAACCGCTGGCAATCGGCGCCGACAGGTTGGTGTTGGTGGACGACGAAGCATCCGAGTCGTTGGACGCGCTGGGTACGGCAAGAGTTTTGGCGGCCGCGATCGAACGCGACGGTGGTGCCGACCTCGTATTGGCTGGTCGACAAGCCTCCGACTGGGACCAGGCCCACGTACCAATCATGTTGAGCGAGTTAATGGGCTCGCCCGTAGTCACGCTGGTACGGGCGCTCGCCGTGAGCAACGACGGCGAGTTTTTTGATGTTGAACGCGTTGCTGAAGGTGGATTCCAGCGGATCAAGTGTCCGAAACCCGCGGTGATGACTGTCACAAACGAGCTCGGCGAAGCGAGGTACGCTAACCTCCGCGGAATAATGGCAGCGAGCCGAAAACGTCCCGAAACCATGACTCTGGCCGATCTCGGATTAGGTCAATTAGCCCAGAACGGCACCTTGTCAATGACGCGGCTGTTCGTGCCCGTTTCAGAATCCCTCGTCGAGATCATCGAAGGTGAAGACGACGCCGATTCAGGACGTTTGCTCGCTCTGCGACTTAGAGAGGCGAAGCTGATATGAGAGATAACGCCTGCCAGGTGCTGGTCGTCGGCGAGACGACGGCAGATGGGCTGCATCCTACGGTCCGACAACTTGTGAACGCAGCTGGCCGAATCTCTGACGATCTATCAAATATCGTGATTTTCTTGGCAGTCGAGTCGTCCTTCGATGTTGGAAATTTGGCCGGACTCGACGTCGGCGAGGTCGTGATGTTAGAACATCCAGATGCTTCAACGGACGCCGCGAATGGCGTGTTCGCCCTTTCTACAGAACTCGCGTGCGAGTTGGTCAACAGATTGAACCCTTCCGCTGTCCTAGTCGCCAAAACAGATTGGGGATCGGTGGTGAGCGCTCGATTGGCCGCCCGGTTGGGTGCGGGGCTCGCGTCGGGCTGCATAGATCTAACGGTCAGTGCAACGACTGGCAGGGTAGCAGTTACGCGTCCGGTGCACGGCGGGAGCGCGTTAGCGGTGTATGAATTCTCGGCGGAAGGAATCCAAGTGATTTCTTTACGACCGGGTGCCATAGAACCGGCCGAAGCGGTAGTTCGAACCCCCGATGTCCAGCGGATCGATATGTCAGATGTCGAATTGCCAAATGCCGCGCCAGTCTTGGTAGAGACCGTGCTCGAAGAGAGCGAAGGAGTTCCACTCGAACAAGCAGACGTGGTCGTATCGGGTGGTCGCGGACTTGGCGGCCCGGAACCTTTCGACAATCTGCGGGAGTTGTGCGGTCTTCTCGGCGCCGCTTTGGGCGCTTCACGCGCGGCGTGCGATGCCGGTTGGATCGATCATTCGCACCAAGTTGGATTG
Organism: Dehalococcoidia bacterium; assembly: GCA_965220355.1. GTDB lineage: Bacteria > Chloroflexota > Dehalococcoidia > Lucifugimonadales > Lucifugimonadaceae > Bin127. The sequence goes on along the minus strand of OZ244820.1, from coordinate 2,505,749 downwards.
ACCGGGAAGAGCATAAGTCCGACGACATACATCACCGTCGGTATATCAGGAGCCAGTCAGCACATGGCCGGATGTTCGGCAGCGCGTAACATCGTCGCAATCGATAAAGATCCGGAGGCCAACATATTCTCCCACGCCCGTTACGGCGTTATAGGCGACTGGGCGAGAGTGTTACCCGCATTCACGGCCGCGGTTGCCGAATTAGATTGATTGATCCGTGCCATTTGGTGCTGTAGACCTGAAACCATCGAGGAGCAATGAAGTGAGCATTCAAGCTGATCGGCCGAACATCGTATTTTTATTCCCTGACCAGTTCCGAGCCGATTTTGCCGGGTGCTATGGCGCGGATTGGCTCCAGACACCCAACATTGACGCCATCGCCAATGCCGGCGTTCGATACGCCAACGGTTTCTCTCAATCGCCTGTATGTGTACCTGCACGGACAGCACTGCTTACGGGGGCGAATGCCATCCGAAACGGTGTAACCAACAACTCTCAAAACCTGCGAGCAGACTGGCGCGCTGCTGGCATTCATACGTGGCCCGAAATTCTCAACGATGCTGGCTACTACACCGCTGGCATCGGCAAGATGCACTTCTACCCGTGGAACGAGCGGCGCGGATTCCAATATCGCGTCGTGTGCGAAGACAAGCGCTGGCTACATGTCAGGGACGACTACTACCACTATCTGAATCGGCATGGACTCCGTAAGTTGCATGGCAATGAGATGGACGGATATCACGAGAACAAGGGAGCAGTCGTACACGACATCCCATGGGAGCATTCTTGGGACCACTTCGTCGGAACTGAAGCCGTGAAGTTCATCGAACGATATGGCAACGAGGGCCCGTTCGCGATGATGGTGGGATTCCCAGGACCGCACTGTCCTTACGATCCGAACGAACGGTTCCTCGAAGGCGTTGACGAGAGCAAATTGCCGCTACCAGCGCCAGAGGTTTCGGGGCACCACCCGAGCCTCAGGGAGACCAACGTCAGCGGCAACAGGCGCGACTGGAACGGCGTCGACTACGCAGAGTTTCCCGATTCAACGAAGACAACGATCCGAAAACACTATTCTGGTTTAGTCCAACAGATCGATTACGAGGTCGGCGCGATTGTTGATGCACTCGATCGGCAAGGACTGTTGGAAAACACGTACATCGTTTTGGCTTCAGACCATGGGGATTACCTCGGCGATCACAACTTAATTGGCAAAGCGTCGTTCTTCGAATCGGCGATTCGCATCCCGTTCTTGGCGATGGGTCCAAGTGTCGCCGGAGGTCAGGTTGTCGAAGATCTTGTCGAGTTACGCGACGTCACTGCCACGATGCTGAAGTGGGCGGGTATCGAGGATCTGCCGCTGTGGTACGACGCGGCGCCGTTGCCCGGCGAAGGGATGCCTGGCGAACGGGGCCGCGACCGTATTTTCGGCATGCTGACGGACGGATGGATGAACTATGATGGACGCTTCAAATTGCACCGCTATCGTTCTGGCGAAGCCCTGTTGTTCGACATCGATAACGACCCGCAAGAGCAAACGAATCTGCTCGATGATCCGGCGTACGCGAATGTGCGGCATCGCCTTGAGGCAGAGCTATTCACCGAGGTGATGACGTCGATAGAAGCAGCTTCCCAAGACCGCTTGGCCCAGTACGGCGACATGTCGCAGGATCCAAGCTTCGGCAAAGAGAGCTGGGAACGCGCCTATCCGCACCCGCCGGTGATGTGACGTATTAGTGGTCGGTGGTTGGCGCGTGCAACCGTGAGGGTTGCTACTAAGGTCCGTCTTGGATAAGATGGTCAATCTTCGGTCTTGGTTTGGTGGTCGGGCATCCCTGCGAGCGTCGCTTCGCTTGTCAGCGTTCCCTATGCTTCGCGAAGGGGACGTTTGCACGGCTACCCTGGGCGTTGGGTGGTTGAGGGATGTGTTCAATTGATCTGCGGGGTTTGATCGCAGATTTTTCTTGATCGTCGGGCGGGGGCACCTCGGCCTCTCCTTCCCCTTTAACGAAGGAGAGGCTGAGGTTGACGCCCGCGCCCTGAAGATGGGGTCGATGGGTTTCGCGATGGAAACCCTGCCCGTTCCCGGATAACCGGGAACTCCCACCTTGCCACGGCCTCCGCTGCAGGCGAAGGTTTGCAGGGCGGGCGGACATTCGCCGCGCTTGGAGATGCAAGACCGCTAGCTACCCGTACCAGCCGCGCCCACCGTCGCCAGACCGACGGGTCCGAGGTCGGCGTAGGAACTATGTTCTCGCCGTCCTCGATAGCCCGGTTCCTCCCGGGCCCGCTCTGTAGCCTCCCCCTCGTGGCGATCGAGGGTAGACGTCTGCCGCATTCACGAACGCTTACCCGGCCCTTGGACGTCGTTTGACCGACGTCTGGCTCGTGCTGCGGCGCATCAATGCCGCGCCGCGACCGGGACTTGTTTGAGGATTCGCTTCTTACGTACACAAACGGCCTTTCACCGGACTCTCGATCTGGTGCGGTGCGTCGCCAAAGACCGTTCGGGCGCAGGGAATCGGAGCTGCGGGTCTCGTTGCGAGGCGCAGCGTCGCGTTTCTTGTCTGTTGTCGCGTTCACGGTCTTGACACAATCTCCGGTGGCCGCTTGGCCCAGGGGGTCCGCGCTCGTCAGCGCGGCGATGTCTCGAACTGGTTCACTTTTTATTGTAGCACGGATGTTGTGAGAGTCAGATATCTGAACCGGGATTTTAAGGATGAGAAGGATTTGGGTGTTGCGGTGGTGGGGTGACGGGGTTTGGTTGGTGTGCCCCTCGCCGCCCCGGGCATGCCCCGCTCGCGGCGCTTCGCTGTACGCGTGATGCAAAATCATGCCTCCTGCGGAAAGTTACGCCGGGGATGTCTGTCATGCTGAGCAGAGCTGAAGGCGTGGGCGCTGTCGGTTTGGTGGGTCGGCAGGGAACGGGTGTGTTGGTGGTTTGGTTGGTAGGGGCAGGTTTGAAACCTGCCCCTACGAGTTGGTTGGTGGTATCGGCATTGGTAGGGTTCCCGCGCGCTGGGATTCTTGGGGTTTGGTTTTGATTGGTGGGGGTGTAGTGATGGAGGTTGCGAATGTGCGTTACCATACGCCCATGACAAAGCAGAACATCTCCGAATCACTGCGTTCCGAACAGGCGCGATACGTCGCATCAAACGCTGGCTCGAACGCCAAGCACGAACAGGCTAAACGCTACCTTCCGGGCGGCGACACGCGTAACTCGATCTTCTGGAACCCATTCCCGATCTACGTTTCGCGGGCTGACGGCTCACAGATCACGGACGTCGATGGTAACGAGCGGTCGGATTTCATCAACAATATGACCACGCTCATCTTGGGGCATCGGCATCCGGCGGTGATCGAGGCGTTAACGGAGCAGCTCGGGCGTGGAGTTTCGTACCCAGCGCCTACACCTTTGGTCGTCGAGTGGGGCGAATTGATGTGCGAACGGGTTCCATCGCTGGACAAGGTGCGGTTTGTGAATTCGGGGACGGAGGCGACTCTGAACGCGATCCGGGCGGCGCGTGCGTTCTCGGGCAAGAATCTATTGGCAAAGTGCGAGGGGGCGTATCACGGGAACCATGACGCGGTGCAGATCAGCGTCACTCCCGATGTCGGTCTGGCAGGCGATGCTGAGGCGCCCACCGCGGTGCTGACCACAAGAGGGATGTCTCCAAAGTCGACTGACGAGATCGTGATCATGCCGTATAACGATTTGGCCGCCGCGAAGCGAATCATTAGAGAAAACGCGGATGAATTGGCGGCGGTAATCGTCGAACCGATCAACGGTCAGTGCGGCATGGTGCCGGCCGAAACGGAATTTCTCGAGGGTCTGCGACGCATCACCGCGGAGTTGGGGACCCTTCTCATCTTCGACGAAGTGATTGCGTTCCGAGCGTCCCGCGGCGGTGCACAAGAACATTACGGTGTCATGCCCGATTTGACCTGTTTCGGCAAGGTGATCGGAGGCGGATTGCCGGTCGGAGCGTTTGGTGGTCGAGACGACATCATGTCGCTTTGGGACCCGAGCGGTGTTGGCGGACCGCAAGTGTCGCACGCTGGCACGTTCAACGGCAATCCAATGACCGCCGCCGCTGGCGTGGCGACGTTGAAAGAGCTCACTGTCGACGTATACGACGATCTGTCGGCGAAGGGGGATTACCTTCGCGCGCGATTGCGCGATGTCATCTCGGAGATGGAAGCGCCGATGGGTGTTACTGGAGCTACATCACTATTCGCGATCCAAGCCACATCGGAAAACGTGCGTGACTACCGGTCGTATGCGACGAATGATAACGAGTTGCTGGAGATGGTGTTTATGGGGATGATGAACGAGGGATATTTGTTGTCGAGCAAGTGCGCGGGGAACGTGTCGGCGGCGCACACGTATGAGGAGTTGGATGGGTTTGTGTCGGCGTTTGAGCGGGTTTTGAAGCGGGCGTTTTGAACTAGGATTGGAAGGATGAGTGGGGGGGTGTATGAACCCCCTGCGTCTCGCTTCGCTTGCCGCGTCCCCTTTTGCTGCGCAAAAGGGGAGGGATCGCTTTTTAACGTCGTAGCGGCCAAGGTTGCCAGTTGAATTCCTGCACCTTTTTTCTGGATGGCCACGGGATTTTGGTTCCGCGGATGGTGGTTTCGGTGGGGAGACGTGAGCTCCATCCGAAACTCGATGTGGATGGGAGATTTTCGTAAATTCTTGGGTTGTTTGGTGCCCAATTTGCCCGTGCCCACCATTTTTCGGCTATTGCTTCACGAAAGCGGCCACGGGTTACGTTGTGGATCATGTCGTTAAGGCGCTCGATCTCGGAGTCTGCGGTCTCGTCACATGCGTCGCAGCCGCATGATGGATAGGGTTCGGTTGTCAGCTTGCCGAAGCGGACGTGGATTCCAGGGAAAGACGAGAATGCAACGGTTATCGGTGCCGCGTGGCGATTTCGCGGGGTAAGTCGGATTGTAGGACGAACAATGTCTGATAAGGAGCGACGCTCCAACTTATCGTCTAGTCCGTATCCCTCATCGCGATCCACGTCGTAGGTTGTTTCGAGCTGATCGATTATGGACAAAATCGCCGGTATGATCGGCTCGAAGCGTTCCGGATTTGTGACTCGGGAGTATGCTTCCAGCGGCGGGCCTTCGGCTCCCCAACGGTCGTCGCTCATAGCTCAACTCTAATCATTCGACGTTTGCAATGTTGGAAGTTAAATGTCAGATGGGAAGACAGCGTTGTGAGGGCAGTGAACAAGGTTGCTGAACGGGCTATAGAAGCCAGGGGTTGCGGAGTGAATGGTGGGCGGTGGAGGATTCGAACCTCCGACTTCTTGCTTGTAAGGCAAGCGCTCTGGGCCTCTGAGCTAACCGCCCGATGTGTTGAATTTTAACAGTGGGGCGTTCCGGGTATATAGGTCTGTCTTCGGGCCTGTGTACACTGTTGATGGAAGACGAAATAACTTTCTCGGGCGACTGATAAGCCGTTCACGATGACTACTGCAGCACATACTCACGAGGAACTGGCTACCAAACAGCATGTTGATGAGCGTTTCGATCGGCTCGAGGCGCGTTTCGACCAGCTAGAGGAGCGTTTTGATCGGCTTGAGGAAAGGCTGGCCGAATCCGACTTCAAGCATACTCAGAACTACGCGCAGCTCAGCAATTCGTTCGTTTCTATGCTGAATGTCATGACGAGTCTGGTCGAACGAGTAGGCAGACTGGAAGAGAACCAGCGTGTGATGATGGAGGCTTTGGAGCGGATCGAGAAGTCGATAAGTCGGGGCATCGGTTTCTAGGGCAGCCTGGCTTAATTCTTATCCTTTTGTTTTAGTTCTCGAATCCGTCGTCGTGTCGCTTCCCACTGCCTGCGGTTGAGTTTGTATCTGCGATTCTTACGGTCTTCTCGAGAAAACCACCGCAGGAACAGCGTGGTCAAGGTCGCCAGGTAAACGATGTTGCCGGGGATCCACATCAACAAACCGCCGATGCGCTGGTCTTCGAACGGCGTCAGCGTGAAGTGGTGTGGCGTATCCAGGTAAGTCGTGTATATGACGGTGTTCGAAAGCGTGATGATTGCAGCTAGAACCGCAGTCGGCGTCACCACGAGAATCAAGTAGATGATGCGCTGCGGATCGGTGAGTTGTGACCTGACTGGCGGGGGTCCGATTATCGGCCACCAGAACAGGAGCGAGGTAGTGAACATGGAGAGGTGCATCGCGAAGTGGACTAGCTCGTTGTTGACGGCGAGCGAGTATGCCTCAGGGATGTGCCAACCCCAGAGGGTTAGGATGAACGCGGGGAGTGCGAATTTAGGGCTTGTGAGGGCAGCGGTAATTCGACGTAGCCAGCCGGTTTCGGCGAGGGATGGTGCGAGACCGACGCGGATGGTTTCGGGCATGGACCAGAGGTATGCGGCCATTGGTGTGGCGGCGAGCAAAAGCACTGATGCGACCATTGCGATCAGAATGTGCTGCATCATGTGGGCGAAGAACATATCCTCGGAGAACGCTTCCGGAGGTCCGGCGACGGCGAAGAAGAGAATGGCGTATCCACCGAACGCATAGAAAACTTTGCGGATCGGGATGGCTTGCCACCGGGAACGGATTTGAAGCCGCAGCATCCCGACGAGGTACACCGTCGAAAGAAACGCGACGATGATGAATTGGGGACCGGACAGCGACCAAGTCGACAGGAAATCGCCGATGGAATTGGCGACTTCAGACGTGGGAGTCATTGGCTGGTGCCTCTAATGCGTCGCTTGCGGGCGAACGCCATGCCTAAAACCTCCTTGTATTCCCCTTTGGACATCAAGGGGGAGGAAGAAGCGGTCCCCATTAGTCATCAAGAGGGGGATTTTGCCGCGGGTAAAACGTTAGGGGTTATTGCTGTATCTGGTTTCCGTATTCGAGGAGCAGAAGCAACGCGACGAATATGCCGATGCCGATGAGCATGCAGGCGGTAAATATCCAAGCATAGTATTTGCGGTCGAACTTCAGGTGCATGAAAAACCCGACGACAAGCACGAACTTGGCGAGCGAAAGCACGAGCATCAACGGTACGAGCAATCCACCGAGCGTCTGCCAACTGAAAGCCCAGACTTCGACGATGGTGATGACGCTGAGGATCGCGCCGATCAGGACGTAGAATGCTGGGGTCCCGTGATGGAGGTTTGCGGCGGTGATAAGTGTGAAGAACCTCTTGATGGGCAAAATGCCGTCGCCGAAAGGGCCTTCCATCTCTGGGCCGGGTTCCTGCCACTGTGTACGGGGAAGGTCCCACCAGCCGCGGCCGTCGTGGTAAAGGAGCTTGTTCCAGAGATTCGACATTTTTGTTTCGTGCTTTGGTGTAGTAGGAGCTCGGAGTAGCTTTTGTTTAATCTCAGTTAACCCACGGGACGCTGCCGGCGGGAGCGGCGTCTCGCGCTGAGATTAGGTATATGACGGTGAAGATGACGATCCAGACGATGTCGACAAAGTGCCAATACAGACCTGCAATCTCGAGGTCGATGGCATTGTCGGCTCGCAGCGAGCCTTTAATGTTGCCGTATCCGAGGAAAATGAGCCATATGACTCCCAAAGTTACGTGGGCGCCGTGCAGACCGGTGAGGATGAAGAATGTCGTCCCGAATAAGTTGGTTCGTGGTGTGAGGCCTACGTGCGCGAAGTGATTGAACTCGTAGACCTGGAATAGTATGAAGATCGTGCCCAGCACTACGACTGCAAAGATCCAGAGTGTCCCCATATTCCTGCGGCCTTGTTGGACGTAGGCGAGAGCGAGCACCATCGCCAGCGAGCTCATAAGGAGCACGAATGTTGAGACGGACGTGATGGGTATCTCGAGAACGTCTGACGGATACGGCCCAACCAAGCTACGGTTGCGGTAGACGAGGTAAGTGGCGATGAACGATCCGAAGAACATCACATCGGATCCGAGGAACGCCCACATTAAGAGCTTTTTGTTGCTCAACCCAGTCGAAGTGTTAATAACTTCGCCGTGCTCGCTCTTAATCTCGTATGTCGTGGATGCGGATGCCAATTCAGATTGCTTTCCGTTTATGGTCGGCCATCGTCGAGTGTCAGTGCGATGATTCCGGATCGGGATCGTTGACCGGTTCATACGCCCAACCGAGCAACCCCCAGAGAAGAACTATTGCGCCGATGACAATAACAGGGATGTACGTCATCAACCCGGCCGCCACAATCGTGAGACCGGCGGCGAGGATCAACGGGTAGTAAGACATATCCGGCAGGTGGATGTCACCATGTCCGTAATCGTCGGCATCGTGGTGCAGTTCCGCGTGATCGTCACCATGGTCATCATCCGCATCGTCGTTGTCGTCAAACTGCGCGCCAGAGGGTGCCGTGAGTTCACCAGCATGCTCATCATGGTAGTACTCGGCGATGAGTTCGGGATGCTTGGTGAACCAGTAATCATCACGGTGTTCGACGTTCGGGATCTTTTCGAAGTTGTAGTGCGGCGGCGGCGAGGTTATTGACCACTCCAACGTCCTGCCATCCCAAGGATCGTTTCCGGCCGGCACGCCCTTGCGAGCGCTGTAGAAGACGTTGATGATGAAAAGCAACACTGAGAACGCCATCAGGAAACCGCCGGCGGACGCGATCATATTGGTGTTTTCCCAGCCCATGTTCTCGGCGTAAGTGAATATGCGGCGGGGCATTCCGTCGAGGCCGAGCCAGTGTTGCGGCGCGAACTGGAGGTTGAAGCCGATGAACATTATCAGCCAGTTCCACTTGCCGAGCTTGTCGCTGAGCATGTATCCGGTCGCCTTTGGCCACCAGAAGTAGATGCCTCCGAAGATAGCCATAATGGCGCCGCCGAACAGGACGTAGTGGAAGTGGGCGACGACGAAATAGGTGTCTTGCTGCTGGGCGTCGGAGGGCACGGCGGCGTGCATGACACCTGACAAGCCACCAATAGTAAACATCGCGATGAACGATATGGCGAACAGCATCGCCGTGCTGAAGCGGATCGATCCGCCCCACATCGTGCCGATCCAGTTGAAGATCTTGATTCCTGTCGGGATCGCGATTGCCATTGTCGAGATTGCGAACGCCGAGTTTGCGGCCGGTCCGAGGCCAACAGTGAACATGTGGTGGCTCCAGACGAACCAACCCATAAAGCCGATCGCAACGCCGGCAAAGACCAGGAACGAATATCCGAACAACGGCTTACGTGAGAAGACCGGCAGTATTTCGGACACTATGCCCATCGCCGGCAAAATGAGGATGTAGACCTCGGGGTGACCGAACAGCCAGAAGACGTGCTGCCAAAGTACCGGGTCGCCTCCGGCAGCGGTGTCGTAGAAGTGCGTGCCGTAGAGCCGGTCGACCTGGAGTTGGATCAGAGCAACGGTTAGCACCGGCAGAGCTAGGACGATCAATACCGAAGTCACGAAGGTCATCCATGTGAAGACCGGCATCTTGGTGAGCGTCATGCCAGGTGCGCGCATGTTGAGTATCGTGACGATGAAGTTAAGTCCAGCCGCTATCGACGCGACACCCAGTATGTTGAGCCCCAGCACCCAATAGGTCATACCGTCGGTTGGATTGAAGGCTAGGTGCGAGTTGGGCGCGTATCCGAACCATCCGCCGTTAGGCGCGTCGCCGACTATCCACGAGAAGTTGAGGAGCAGGCTACCCAAGAGGAAGATCCAATAGCTAAGGGCGTTAAGACGCGGGAACGCGACGTCACGGGCGCCGATCTGGAGCGGTACTAACCAGTTAAAGAACGCGGCCGATAGGGGCATCACGACCAGGAACACCATCGTTGTTCCGTGCATCGTGAATAGCTGGTTGAAGAGCTCAGGGTCTATGAACGTGCTGTCGGCCTGGGAGAGCTGCACACGCATCAATAGAGCTTCGATGCCACCTACGAGGAACCAGAGGAAGGAAGTCACTGCGTACAGCGTTCCGATCCGTTTGTGGTCGACGGTGCTGATCCAGCTCCAAATGCCGTAATCGCTCTTCGGCCTGGGGAAGATACGCGGGAACCTCATTGAGATCGGTTCTCGGTCTATTCCTGGATGTGTGGTGTGCATAGGTTCGGGGGTTAGGAGATTTCGAATGCTGTTTTCGCGATCCTGTTTTCAGTTTATCCGAGATGCTGGTTGCTTATTTGAGCGTCGAGATGTAAGCGATCAGGTCGTCGACTTGGTTTGGTGGCAACTTGGGCACGACCATTGAGTTGGTGAAACCATCGACGATGAATGCGGAGGGATCGTTGATGGATTGCCGCATGTAATCTTCTCCCGACAGGCTAGTTCGCGTGCCGGCGCGGTCGGCGATGCCAACGAGACTAGGGCCTACGATCGTGGTGTCCGCGTCGAGCGAGTGGCAAGCGTTACACCCGATTGAGACGAACAATTGCTCGCCGCGTTCTTCTGGTGTGCCTCCGGTGATTTGCGGTGCCGCGAGTTGTTCGATGTCGCCTGGTTGGAGAGCGAGGAGGTAGTCTGCGATGTTTTCAACCTCTTGAGATGAAAGGCTGATCTTGTTGTCGTCGCGTTCCTGATAAACCGCGGCATGGGCTTGCATCGATGTCCCGATCTTGATGTCTGACGGGTCGTTGATCCACTTGATTAGGTTCTCACGCGAGTTTTCTTTGATGCCCGCGGCGAGGAAGTTTCGCTCCCCGTAGTGCGTCAGGTTAGGCGCTGAAACTATGCGCGAGTCTTCGATGTCGTTGAGCCACGTCGTCCATCGGGAGTCTTGTTGCTGGATTTCGAGGGCGTAAGCGTCTTGCCTCCAAGAGTCGTTGGTGTGACAGGTCTTGCAGTTGGTAGCGAACAAGAGTTCACCTTGAGATTCTGCGGTACCCGATTCGAATGGTTCGGGCGGCGTGCGCATTCCGGCGATCCACTGTTGGAACTCTTCCTCATTGTGTGCAACGACGCGGAAGCGCATATGGGCGTGTGCGATGCCGCAGAATTCGGCGCATTGTCCCTCGTATGTACCGGGTTCTTCGGCGATGAACCAGAGCAAGTTGTCGTTGAGGGGCACCATGTCGATCTTGCCCGCGAGTTTCGGCACCCAGAAGCTGTGAATCACGTCTTGTGATGCGAGCTTAACGTTTACTGGGCGACCGACCGGAATGTGCATCTCGTTGGCGGTGACGACTTCTTGGTTGGGGTATCGGAACTCGAACCACCAACGGTGACCGATGGCTTCTACCTCTAGAACGTCGCCCTTGTCGGTCGGCGCACCGCGTTGTTGTTCCCAGACTCCGATGATGGTTGGAACCGCGATAGCGGCGATGACGAGGGACGGGAGCACCGTCCAAGTGATCTCGAGTTTGGTGTTGCCGTGGACCTGTCTTGGTATTTTGTCATCGCGGCGTCGGTACCGGAATGCGATATAGAGGATCCCGCCTTCGACGACGATGAAGACACCGACTGCGATCCAGAAGATGAGAAGGAATAGATTGCCTTGGTCACGTGCAACTGGTCCGCCGTAACCGAAAGTGGATTGAGGATGCTCTGGCGAACACGCCGCTATGATCAGTGTTGCGGCGAGAGCCAGCACTACGAGTGCGAGCTTGTTGAGATTGGAGGGAATCAGCCAGTGTTGCATCTAGATGCGGTCTTGTCCTATTGATTTGACGGCCCGTCTGCTACTTTTTCGGCTTTTCGCGCTAGCCCCGGCGGAACTTCCCTCAGGGAGGCTCAACATCACGTAATCTCGTGATTAGAATATCATTCCGCGCCGCAAGTCGCAAAGGTAACAACTCTGAAGCCAATCGTCAATCGGTTTCTAGAACTTTGCCGGTGAATTTGAACGAACGCGGTTGTACGAACCAGTAAAGATGCTTTCGTCGATCCCACAACGTGTGTTGATAGCGACACAGAACGCCGGCAAAGTTCTCGAGATTCGTAGGTTATTGGAGCTGTTACCTGCGGAGTTCGTAGGGCTTGATCAACTTCCGCTTGTCGACGCACCAGAAGAAAACGGGGCAACATTTTTAGAAAACGCGCGCGCCAAGGCTAGATATTATGGTCTGCATTTCGGCGAGATTGCCATTGCCGACGACTCTGGACTTGAGGTTGACGCGCTTGATGGTGCACCGGGAGTTCACTCTGCTCGCTACGGTGGTGACGGCCTCACCGATGCCGATCGAACTAACCTGCTGCTTCGCAAAATGTCAGGCGTCTCGATTGAGCAAAGGTCCGCCCGTTTCAAATGCGCCGTGGTAGTTTTCGATCCGGCGGATGAAGCCAGAATCTTGCATACCGAGGCAGCGGTTGAAGGCTCGATAATCTGTGAACCGAGAGGTCTAAACGGCTTCGGATACGATCCCATCTTCGTGCCCGTTGACAAAGAGAGGACGACCGCAGAGATGACACCAAATGAGAAAGACGAGTTGAGTCATCGTGGTCGAGCTATTAGAGCAATTGTGCCCGCTCTTCGGGAATTGTTGACGAGCCGAAAGAGTTGATTCGCGCCCGCAACTTGGTTACGGGTACAATCTCAACCACGCAGAAACGCTCTTATCAATGCACTACTCACGAGGCTCGAGCGCGTGAAATTCGCTGCTGCAAGCAAGACCACAAGAGACACGCTCGGCCGTGGCGTAAGGGATCTCCGCATCTCCGTAACAGACCGTTGCAACTTTCGTTGCCCATACTGCATGCCGGCGGAGATCTTTGGTGAACGTTACGAGTTTCTAAAACGTGAGCAGATCCTGACATTCGAAGAGATTGTTCGACTCACTCGTCTTTTCGTTGAGTTTGGCGTCCAAAAGGTGCGAATCACCGGCGGCGAACCCCTCGTCAGATCCGATGTCACCCACCTGATCGCAGATTTAGCATCGATCCCCGGTGTAACCGATTTGGCGATGACTACCAATGGATTCCTGTTGCCACGTTATGCGGAAGACCTGAAACGAGCCGGGCTCGATCGTTTAACCGTGAGCCTCGACGCATTGGACGAGGACGTATTCAGCCAGATGAGCGGAAGACCGTACGGTCCCGAAAAAGTGCTAGAGGGCATCGAAGCGGCAAAGGACGCGGGTTTTTCGCCCCTGAAAATCAACGCAGTGGTCCAACGCGGCGTCAATGACCACACAATAGTCGACACCGCCGCACACTTCCGAGGAACAGGTGACATCGTACGCTTCATCGAATTCATGGACGTCGGAAACTTGAACAACTGGGACCTGAAGCAGGTAGTTTCGGGCAAGGAGGTCATCGAAACGATAGACGCTGTATTCCCCTTGGAACCGATTGACGCCAACTACCGAGGCGAAGTCGCTTCGAGGTACCGATTTCAAGACGGGCAAGGCGAAATCGGTATCATCACATCGGTAACGCAACCGTTTTGCGGCGACTGCACACGCGCGCGCCTGACGACCGAGGGACGACTAGTTACGTGTCTTTTTGCGACTCGCGGAACCGATTTGAAAGGTCCTGTGCGTGCCGGCGCCGCCGACGAGGAAATTTGTGCGATCATCGAACGGGTCTGGTCAAATCGCCGAGACAGGTATTCTGAATTACGATCCAGCAATACGGATCTGACAGAAGTCGGTTCGGGTCGCGAAAAGATCGAGATGTTCCGGCTTGGCGGGTGAAAATCCGCGCACAGCGCTTATGCTCTTGATTTACGATGTTTCAATCGGCGGTTTGAGCCCGACGTGTTGAGATGCAACAAAGTCATATGACACAAGAGACAAAGACGAATCTAGAACCTGAAATGACGGTTCGCATCAATTGCGGCGTCGATTACAAACCGCACCAAGGATTTGGCGCCTACAGCGCGATGGTTAAGGTCGGAGACGAGCAACTCGACCCCATTGCCGGTGTGGTTGACGAAGGAGCGACCTTTATTCGCTGTTGCCTAATGGCGGCGGTCAAGGGCTTTGAAGCGGTAAATTCCACGGATGGCGATGTCGAAATAGTGACACCTTCGACATGGATTGCAGAAACGGTAGGTGACGCGAACGGGTTCGGCGAGCTGCGTTCCAACGGATGGGTCAACCATGATGGCAACGAGGTTGTTCACCGCGACCTCCTGGAGAGACTGGCTGCGTGCATAGACAAGCAGCAAAGTGTGAGTTGGCGATTGGCAAAGGATGTCGGCCGACGAAATAGTGAAACCGAAGACGAGTCTGCCGACCAATCAGATCCCAACGGCGAAGAGGCATCTCGTGAAGCTCCAGACTGCCACATCTCATACGCTGCCGCAACGGTCGGTAATTCAGGAGTCGGTGCCTACTACATCGAATTGGAAATCCCGGGTAAAGTCGAGAAGGTCTCGAGCAAGTTCCAAACCACGAATTTCGCAAGGATGCATCTGACCGCATGTATCGATGCTCTTAGGGAAACCCGGAGGCTTCTGCGGAAAGACGGTCTCCGCATCGTCCTAGACACGCCGCATGAACTTACGGCGAACGCGGTAAACCGCGGTTGGTTGGAAACGTGGAGTCAGAACAAATGGAATCGGCGAGAAGGTGACCGCGTCCGAAACGCCGACCTATGGCAAGAGTTCCGTCGCCTCATGCAACGGCACGATGTCGAAGTTCGTTTGACGATGGATTCCGCCAATGCCGACGAGATGCTTGGTCAAGCTCAAGCTCTCGCACGCCGCGAGATTAATCGCGTCCGGGAAGACACCGAGTTTAAAGAGCAAGAGGAAGCGGCCGTCAAAGAGGGATCGTTAATTCGTATCTTCACCGATGGCTCGGCATTGAAAAATCCTGGGCCAGGCGGTTGGGCCGCCATCATGGAGGTCAAAGGCAAGAAAGCCAGTCAATCGCAAGGGTACCGCCGCACCACGAACAATCGCATGGAGCTCATGGGCGCAGCAGAAACTCTAGACTTCCTTGTCAAGCTCGAGTCGGAAAAGAAGATTGATGCCGAGACCAAGGTAATTGTCATCACGGATTCCGAATATCTGGTCAGCGCGATGACACGAGGTTGGGCGAAGCGATGGCGGAAGAACCAATGGGTCAAACAGGATGGCGAAAAGGCCAAGAACACAGACCTATGGAAGCGCATACTACACGCCAGCGACCGCTTAAAGAAGGTCGAATTTAGGTGGGTCAGGGGTCACGCTAGATTCCGCGAAGCTTTTGCTGCCGAGAACGAAATTTGCGACCGATTAGCGAAACAAGCGGCCGGCAAATCGGAAGATCAGCTCGCCGTCGACGAGGGCTACGAGGATTAACGCAATTCCAGCATCTGCACGATTCAACCGCTGAAATCTTGCGCAGATTGTCCGACCATTTGTAATGATGACGTTGACGACTGAGCGCGTACCCTAATGTAAAGACTTACGTTATTCATTCACCAGTCAATGACATCAACTACAAATCCTGATCTTTTCATCTACTCCGACGGAGGTGCGATCGGTAATCCGGGGCCTGGCGGCTTCGGTGTAGTAGTCGAGACGGACGGCGAAAGTTGGAATCTGTCACGCGGATATCGACGTACAACGAACAACCGCATGGAGTTGATGGGTGCGATCGTCGGGCTGGAAATTTCCGTAGGTCTCGGCCTTGATCGACGTACCGAAGTCGTCTCAGATTCGAGTTATGTTGTCAACGGCATATCGAAGGGATGGGCGGCTCGATGGCGCTCCAACGGTTGGCGCCGAAACAACCGCGGCGACATGGCGTTGAACCCGGACCTCTGGGGCAGGCTGCTCGACGCGGTTGAGGGAAGAGATGTCTCGTTCCGTTGGGTTAAGGGACACTCCGGACATCCCCAAAACGAGCGATGCGACGCGATGGTGCGGAAAGTGTCTTCGTTGCCCAGGAATGATCAACTTGTCGACGTAGGTTACGAGCGCCCGGGCAGTCGCGAAGCAACCCAAACAACCGCATTCGAAAGTTTGTCGAAGAAATCGAATCCGCGGTCAACCAGCGACAAACAAGATCCGGAACTCACGCATATCGATTCTTCCGGCAATGCGCGAATGGTAGATGTCGGCGGCAAGGCGATTACCGATCGCGTCGCTGCTGCGGGCTGCGAGGTCTTGATATCACCACAAACCTTAGCGCTTATCCGGTCTGGCGGCATCGGCAAAGGCGATGTGGTCTCGACGGCCAAGCTTGCCGGCGTGATGGGTGCCAAGCGCACCGCAGAGCTGATCCCGATGTGTCACAACATCCCGATATCGCAGATAGAAGTTGATATCGATGAGCTGCCTGACGGATCTGGTTTGAGCGTCAATGCGACGGCGCGGGCGACATGGCGGACCGGTGTCGAGATGGAGGCGATGACCGCGGCGTCCGTCGCCGCGTTGACCGTCTACGACATGTGCAAATCTGCCGAGCGCGGTATCCGGGTAACCAACCTCCGCTTGTTGAGAAAGAGCGGCGGCAAAAGTGGCGCATACACCGCCGACTAGTAACACCGCCGAACACGCACATTCTTGACCGAACATGTCGGCGGCGATACCATTATGGTTATCGGTGCACGGGTGCAGATTGGGTCGTTTGAACGGGGGCGATGTAGCTCAGCAGGTTAGAGCGAGCGCTTCATAAGCGCTAGGTCACAAGTTCGAGTCTTGTCATCGCCACCACTCCTCTTGACCAACGAACGAGATACCAACATCACACGCCACGTTTGCGCCAAAATCCACTTAAGGGCGGTTAGCTCAGCTGGTTAGAGCGCATGCTTCACACGCATGAGGTCGGAGGTTCGAGTCCTCCATCGCCCACCATTTTCGGTTGAATTCAACGGAAGACGTGATGATGATTACGGTTGATGTTGAAGAAGCGCAGGCTCAGTTTCTAAGCTTGTTGGGTCGAGTTAAAGCAGGGAATGATGTTGTGATTGAACGAGGTGGAGTGGCGGTTGCTAAGTTGGTACCCTTCAAACCCAAAGGAAAGCGCCAGCCAGGAATGTTGAAAGGCAAAATCACGATCGATGACCGATTTTTCGAGCCGTTGCCGGAGGATGAGTTGAGGGCTTGGGAGGGTGGACAGGAGGGTGATTGTGCCCGTTTTTGGAATTAGTCATATACTTAGCTAATCCAGTGGTCAAGGAGTCTGTGATGGTAACTGTGAACGTACATGAAGCGAAAACCCACCTGTCACGGTTGTTAGCTGAAGTCGAGGCTGGGGAAGAGGTGGTGATTGCTCGTAATGGCAATCCGGTCGCGAAGTTAGTTCAGATTCGACAACGGGGTAAACCGGAATTTGGATCGATGAAGGGATTGATCGAACTAGACGACAGCTTCTTCGACCCATTACCTGAAGAGGAATTGCGGCTGTGGGAAGGTGGTTGATCGATGCGCCTATTGTTGGATACTCACGCCTTAGTCTGGTGGTTCTCGGGCAATCGGCGACTAACTGCGAACGCGCGACAAGCGATCGTAGATGCAGCCAACGAAAAATTCGTGAGTGCGGCGATCGCGTGGGAGATATCCACTAAGTTTCGACTAGGCAAAATGCCTAGTGTTGAAGATTTAGCCATCGATTTTCGTGACCGAATTGCGAGCCAAGGATTCAGCGAACTTCCCATCACCGTGGAACACGGCGATCGAGCTGGATCGTTGCCCGGTCACCATCGCGATCCCTTCGACCGGATGTTGATCGCTCAAGCCATTTCGGAGGACCTGGTATTGATCTCCAATGAGACGCTGTTCGACCGCTATGGTGTGCGGCGACTTTGGTGATAAGAAAAGCGACGCGACAGACTCGAACCGTCGCGTCGCTACAAGGACGTGTCGAATACGACTGTTCGACTACCGCGCGATCATGTCGAACTGTTCGAAGTTCCCTCCGAGGATCGGGTTCGGGTCTACGCCCATCCAGCCGTCCAGCAGCGTTGCGTAGAGGCCCCTGAAGTCGTTGTTGTAGGCCATGTCACCTTCAGTTTGATCGATCGGTTCGAGAGACGGGTATTCGCCGTAGAGACCGCCTTTCACATTGGATCCCATGACGAATGCGACGCCGCCTGAGCCGTGGTCGGTGCCCGAACCGTTGTCGTCGATGCGCCGTCCGAACTCGCTGAAGACCATGACGATGGCTTCATCGCCGCGTCCGTGCTCTTCGAGGTCAGCAAAGAAGTCGCCAACGGCATTTGAAAGCTCGTCCCAGAGGGTCGCGTGGTTGATTAGCTCGCCGGAGTGGGTGTCGTAGCTACCGTGTTGGGTGTAGAACACGCGGGTGCCGACGTCGGCGAACATCACTTGTGCGATATCCCTCATTTGTTGGGCGATCTGGTTATCGGCGTACTCGACGGATGAGTGGTATTGTGCTGGCGCCGCACGTAGAATGTCGGCACCAAGGTAGGCGCTCATACCGGTGTCGCCAATCGCTTCCAAGATGGCGTCTCTACCTTCTCGCGGACCGTACATTCGAGTGAAGATGTCCAGCGCCAAGTCTCGCGTATCCATGTCGTCTATGTCGGGCATTAGACCGTAAGTCGACAAGTTGCCGACTGATGCGACGGGCACGCCCTTGCAGTGGAGAGCGCGTGGCAAGCCGCGACCGAAGTTGACACCGGCGACGACGTTGCTGTGGCTTGGGTCAATCTCGCGTATGGTGCGGCCGAGCCAACCATCAGGTGCGACGTCTACCGATTCGGCGGTGTGCCAGATGTCCATCGACCGGAAGTGGGATCGGTTGGGCTTCGGGTATCCGATACCGTTGACGATTGCCACGTTGCCATCGTCCCAAAGGCTCTTGATCGGACCCATGCTGGGGCTCAGGCCGAGTTTTCCGTTGAGGTCGAGGACCTCGTGCTCCTCGAGACGGATCGCGGTTCTGGAATCTTGATAGATGCCGTTCGTGTAAGGCACTACCGTGTTCAAGGCGTCGTTTCCGCCGGAGAGCTGGATGACCACCAAAGCTGGGTCACGTTGCGATGTCATTAGATTTCCTCCTGAGCGAGGGTTTGATTATTCACCCTCACCCTAGCCCTCTCCCAGCAAGGGAGAGGGGATATTTGGATATTGCGGCTTTGGCAATCCCCTTTTTGGCCTATGCGATTACGTCGAAAACTTGGATTCTGTGCCGAACTGTGTCGACAACGTAGACATGGGCGCCTATCAACTTGATCGATGACGGCCCCCAGAAATATCTCTCGATATGAGATGACTCTTCATTGGCGTCTCGTTCAAAAAGGTCAGGATCGAGATCGAGGTTTGCTTCGGCTCTTGCTGCGGCTTCCTCTTTGTTTGTGTCAAGAAAAGCTTGGGCCCACTTCGAGACCGTGGCCTGCCCCCGGTCCATCTGGACGTATTCGCCATCTGAGTCGAAGACTTGGATCCGGTGGTTGCCCCAGTCGGCGACATAGACGAATCCATCTTCGTCTTCGCAGGCACTGGAAGGTCGATGAAGTTCACCTTCGCCCTCGCCAGAACTACCCCATGATGCGACGAATTCGCCGTCAGGTGTCACCTTTTGAATTCTGTCGTTGCCCCAATCGGCGACCAAGACGTTTCCATCGTCGCAAGTGTTTATTCCCCATGGCATGATGAACTGGCCTTGGTCGGAACCGCCGTCGCCGAAGGTTCCGATAAATTCACCCTCAGTGGTGAATTTCTGGACGCGGTTGTTGCGGTGATCTGCCACCAACAACTCGTCGTCGGAGTTAACGGAGACCCCGTTAGGTCCGTTGAATTTTCCTTCTTCGGAACCGAGGTCGCCCCACTTTTCGATGAAATCGCCGTCGGTAGACATCACTGTTATGCGATTGAGGTAGTCGTCGCTAATGATGAGTTTCTGTTCGCCGTCGATGGTGATCGAGTGTGGCCACGTGAATTGACCGTTTTCTGCGCCCCAAGCGCCGAAGATGCCGAAATAGTCCTCCTCGAGGTTCATCACGGTGACGCGTACCCCTCGTTTGTCCCCGTCGGATGAGCGGTTAAGGACATATAGACGGTCGTCTTCACCAGCGACGAGGTCGACGGGGTAGTACATGCCACGGCCAAACATCGCCGTGACGCCAATGGTGCGGTTGTATGAGAGCCGCTCAGATTTTTGTGCCGTCTCGGCCATTATTACGTCTCGATTGCCAACTTTTGCGGCGGTTGGGTTTGCTTTTCGGTTTGATTGGGATTGTTAGTGTCGATCAGGCCCTTTGGAACTCAGGCGTAGCGGCGACTAGCTTAAGCGCGTTGGCAGCTCGCTCGCGTGCGGTCTGGCCACCATTGTTGTCCGCCATCTCGTCGTTTCGTTCAACGAATTCGATCAAAGATTTGCGCGTTACGTCGGTGACTTCGGTCAACGACAGTTGTTCCAACGCTCTGTCGACGAGGTCTGCCGGGTCCGCGCCATCATCGTTTGAGAGAACGCCATCAACCATCGACTGCACACCGGGGCTTTCGAGGTTGCTCAAGCGTTCCGAAGCGAAGTTGACGCGTTCGACTAGCGCTCCCGAATCGATCCACTCGGTGCCCCAGTGCCATCCTTCAACCGAAGGCGGATTCATCAAGTGTTGCCCCATGAAGACGGTATGCAGGTGTGTCTGGATCATTTCCTCTCTCGGGTGCGGAAACTCGCCGGACAACTTTAGAACACCGACCATCAGCTCGGCCGGACTCTTCACGCGCTGATACCAGACATCTTCGGACTTGAAGAAGTCAGAAGTTAACAGCGTTCGGAGCATCTCCTTGATGCTGTAGCCGCCGTCAAAATATGCCCGCGTCAACGTTTCGATGGCTTCGGGGTCCCGAGGCGGCTTGTATGGCCATTCCGGCACCGGCGGCTCATCGGCTACGAAAAAGCTGTACATGTGCCTTGCGATGAAGCGTGCTGTCGCCTCTTCTTCGCAGATGATGTCGATGATGTCCCCGCCGTCGAAGTTTCCTTTGCGGCCAAGAAACTCTTTTTCTCCGGCGTCATGGTCGTCAGGCTTGAACTCGAAGTGGAACGACAGACGGCCGTAGGGCCAGATGGAGTCGCGCATCGACTTCAGGGTCATGTAGTCGGTGTTCCCGATCGTCCAACCGGTGAAGGCTCTGGCGGCTTCTTTGATGTCGTCCTCCGAGTAGTGGCCGACACCCATCGAGAACAGTTCGAGTAACTCTCGACCGTAGTTCTCGTTGATGGCCCCGTTGTGGTTTTCGCAGTTATCGAGCCAGACGATCATGGCCGGGTCTTTTGACAACTCGAGGAGGATGTTGTCGAATTTGCCCATGCCAACGCGTGCGAACATCCTTATCTGGTCGTGGAGGACCTTGCCATTGGCGAGCTTGGCGTAGCCCGTCGCAAAGATTCCGTGCCAGAAGAGCGCCGTCTTCTCCCGCAAGGGGGAATCCGTCGAGATCATGCGGTACATCCAATGCGACCCGACGTTGTTGCCCATCATCCCCATGTGATCGGGGTGGTATCTCCGGATCAGATCGACGTCCATGGAGTTTGGGTCATCGGTGTCCAAGAGTTTTTCGACCGTCTCGTCGTAACCTTGTTCGACTAGCGCTTCCAGTTCTTCTCTGGAAGCACCGAAACCGGCCCGCCTCATCAGGTGGGCCATCAATTGGAATTCGTTCGTGTTCATCGCTTACCTACCGAATTTCGTCGCGACGTATTAAGTTTGGTTGCAGTATAACAACGATTGGCTTTGGCGGAATACCGATTTTAGGGATGCGTGGAGGATGCGGATGGACGGGACTACGTGGAGTACAACAAGGTGTACGGACATAGGCGTCGAAGGGAATTCTGTTACTTTGGTAAGTCATTCCCTATCTTTTGCTACTCAGGAGAAACGAGAGCATGGCCGAGACGATTGCCCAAGCGGTTCAGCAAATCAAAAACACCGTCTCCCTGCACACGCTGGACGAATCCGCCACCAAACAGGGCGTAGTGCTCAGGCTGCTCAGTATTGCCGGATGGAACCCCTTCGACGTTTCTGAGGTTGTGCCTGAATATGTGGTTGGGAACCGCCGGGTCGACTTTGCGCTCAACGCAGATTCTGCCAACACCGTATTCATCGAGGTTAAACGCCCCGGCGAAGATCTAGTAAACCACCAGCAACAGTTGTTGGAGTATTGCTTTCAGGAAGGGGTAAAGCTGAGTGCGTTAACCAATGGACGTACCTGGTGGCTGTATCTCCCTCTACAAGAAGGCAGTTGGGAACACAGACGATTCTTGACTATCGACCTTGAATCCCAAGAACCCGATGTCGTTGAACAAAGGTTCATAAGGTACCTCTCCCAGGAAAATGTGAGCAGCGGGCGGGCGATTCGCTACGCCGAGGATTTGGTGCAGTCACAGCGACGAGAAGAGATTACCAGTAAAGCCGTCGTCGAAGCTTGGACCCAAATCGTCGAAACGCCCGATGAAATCCTCGTCGACTTAATTTCGGAAACTGCTGAGCGCATTGGCGGATTCAAGCCCGAACCGGAATTGGTCAAGCAATTTCTGTCACGGCGCGTCCATCCCATAAACGATGACCTTGATGTGAATCCTCCACCAGTGCAACCTCAATCATCCGATTCTCCTTCATCAAAACCGACGCGCAGGGAAGGACGGAGTGCCACCCTTCCGATCACGCTGAAGCCGCTGAACTCCAAAGATTTCCTTGCGGCTCTACTTCGCACTAAGGAAGCGTGGATTCAAGTGTCGTACAACGATGGGCGTAAAGAGGTTCGCCGATGGGATGCCCCACGCATGAGCCCGTCATCAAATGTGATCGGCAATCTGAGAAGCAGGCCGGAATTTCGAGCCGGGACTTGGCAGAACAAAGGGATCGTCAGCGTACTGGCAAGCATTGAGCGTCCGAGAAGCCAAGACGCATGAAGTCATCATCGTGTAGCCCCAATACGGTAAGAGCAGGCGACACTTATTGCGTGTCACCACGCTGTAAGCGCTGATCGCGCTCCTCGTACGCACTCATTTCGCGACCGTACGGATACTTCGCCAGCGCATCCTCATTGATATCCACGCCCCATCCCGGTTTATCGTTGATTTCAAGATGCCCGTCTCGCACCATGAGCGGTTCGGTGATTATTTCGTCGCGCCAAGGCACGTCAGGGTCAATGAACTCCATGTTCAGGAAGTTCGGCAATGTCATTGCAATGTGTGCGTTGATTACCGATGCCAACGGGCTGTTGCAGTTATGCAAGGTGATCGGCAGATACCGGGACTCGGCGATTGCGGCTATCTTCTTGGCTTGTGATACACCGCCGCACCACTGGACATCAACCATCACCACATCCACCGCATCGGTATCGATGACCTCGGCGAATTCTGTAGATGCGTGTAGCCGCTCACTCATCGAGATCGGTATCGAGGTTTGAGTCCGGAGCTGTTTTAGCGCCGACAGATTGAAAGGATGCACCGGTTCCTCAAACCAAAGCAGATCAAACGGCTCGAGAGCCTTGGCGAGTCTCAGGGCTGAAACCGCATTCAAACCGTGTGCGTCGAACGTGACCTCGACATCGTCGCCGACCTGCTCTCGAATGAACTCGACTTTGCGTGCGGTAGCTTGAATGTCGCTCCGGTGCATATGCATGTTGGGCCAGAAGTCACCCAAGTTGGCGCTGTTGCTTTCGGTGATTGCGTACCGCCCTGCTTGGAACGTTTTGATGCACGTAAAGCCCCTGGATACGAGGTCCTGCGCACGTTCCTTAATGGCACCAAAATCGTCAGATGCAATCGCGCCGTCGTCGACATTCATGCGGATGATTTGGCTTCCACCGCCAATATGCGAATAGAGGCGCACGCGGTCCCATACTTTGCCGCCGAGAAGTTCGTAAACCGGCTTGCCAACAGCCTTGCCCATGATGTCCCACAACGCGGTTTCGATGGCAGTGATAGCGCAACTGAAAATCGCACCCCATGTGTAGTGGGTCGCCTTAAACATGGAGGTGTAGATGGCTTCGACGTCGAAAGGATTTTTGCCCGCCACGTGAGGCTCGAGCCATCGGATCGCCTCCGCGATAACTGGACCGGCGTGGCGTGTTCCCTCCCCGTACCCGACGATGCCCTCGTCCGTCTCCACCTTCGCGAACACCCAACTGGCGCAGATGTTGCCCTGTCCCAGCATCGGTGTAACCTTCGTGATCCGCATCAGATTGCATTTCCTGTTATGGGTTTCGAGAAGTTATGTTAACTGTGGCAACCCGTGTTCCGTCGATGTAGTGACGCGTTAAGGTCCCGCATCCGGGCCTGCGTGTGGATTACAATCGGATGCACAGATTCTGTGAAACTGTGAGACTGTGACAATGAAGAACATCACCGTATCGGTGGATGAAGAGACTCACCGACAAGCGAGGATACGTGCGGCAGAGTTGGGCACTTCGGTATCCGCACTAGTCAGAGGTTATCTGAGAGACCTTTGCGCGCAACCGTCCCAAGCGATCGATCCCCAAACTGCTCGTCCTTCCGACGAAGGCGTACGAAGGCGAGAGCGATTGGACCGCTTATTGGCGGAATGGAAAGCGAAAGGTATCGGACTGGATCCGAGTGAAAACATGACGCGCGAGGAGTTTTACAACGAGGTGATGAGGGAACGTGGTCTACTTCGTTGATACCAACGTCTTGCTTTACGCCGTCGGATTGAATCCATCACACGCCGAAAAGGGAAGGCGGGCAATAGATCTACTCCGGGAACCGGATCTGATGATCTCGGTGCAAGTCCTGCAAGAGTTTTACTCTCAGGCGACTCGGCAAAACCGCAGTCCGCGTTTGACGCACGGGGAAGCTATGCATTTTCTCGCCACGATCGGCGACATACATGTAGAACCAATCACTCTCGAAATCTTCCATTCCGCAGTAGCCATCAGCCGCCGATACCAACTGTCTTATTGGGACGGGGCGATCCTCGCATCGGCGCGTGCGGCGAAATGCGAAGCGGTCTACTCAGAAGATATGAGCGCAAAGCAGGACTATGGAGGCATAAGGGTCATCAATCCCTTTGCCGTAAGTTAGCGGCCTTTTCGCCCCGGTACGCAGTCAACCCCTTGGCAAGTCCGGAGGTGCAGTCGTATAACATGCATATCCGTTCGCGAAACCACCATTGATCGGAGAATTTCCTACGGCCACGGCGGCACAAAACCCACGGTTAGAGGTAGATGAGAATCCACCGATTCCGACGACGGCCGGACTTGGATTGCAGTTTAGCCTCTTAGCCTCGGCGACATTGTTGGTTACCCCGGTGATTGTTGCGCAGGCATCGGGTCGAGGCGACTGGTATGTCAACTGGATGGTCTTCGCATCTTTGGTCGTGGTTGGGATTTCGACACTGATCCAGGCGCGTCGCATCGGGCCCTTGGGCGGTGGCATGGTCCTGCCGATGTTCACCGCCGCATTCGCGATCCCTTTCTGTATCACCGCGGTCGTTGACGGCGGTCCCGCGACTCTAACCACGCTAGTCGTCTTTTCGGCGCTGATTCAACTCGCCGTATCCCGTTGGCTATTCATCCTTCGACGCATCGTGACCCCCATCGTTGGCGGCACAGTGATGATGATCTTGTCCATCACATTGGCATCGGTGGTGTTCAAGTTGCTGGATGACACCACGGCGGAGGAACCTGTAGGCGGAACATTGACGGCGTTTGTAACGCTGGTAATCGTGGCTGCGCTCGCGTTGCGAGGATCGGCGATGTTGCGATTGTGGGGACCGTTGGTCGGGATAATCGGCGGGTGCATCGCCGCAGCGGTTTTCGGCATCTACGACGTAACCCGTGTAGCAGAAGCGCCGTGGATCGGTTTGCCGTCTGAGTGGCCCGGGTTCGCGGTCGAATTTGGCGTCCCGTTCTGGACGCTGCTCCCATCCTTTTTGTTCATGGGAGTGATCATCGCGATCCAGACCAACGGAGCGTCCATCACGGCGCAGCACGCCTCGTTCCGCGGCGATAAGGCGGTCGACTTTCGAGGCGTGCAAGGAGCGCTGGCAGGCACCGGCGTCTCCAACGTCCTCGCGGGCATCGCAGGCACGGTTCCCAACGGTATCAATCCCGCTGGCGCAGCCTTCATGCAGACGACCGGCGTCGCATCTCGCCACATCGGTTACGTCATCGGACTGACATTCCTCATCCTCGCCTTCGTGCCCAAGGCGTCCGGCCTCCTTAGCACGATACCCGGTCCGGTGATGACGGGATACTTGGTCCTGATCACCGGCACTCTTTTCGCCGACGGTGCCAGAACGGTCATACAGTCCGAACCAAACCCGCAGAAACTTGTCGTCGCGGGAATGTGTTTCTGGATCGGCGCCGCTTTTCAATTTCGACTCTTCGACATCCCGGACCTCAACCCGATATTGAATGGCCTGATGAAGAGCGGCATCACAACCGGCGGCTTCGCAGCGATAGCTATGATCCTCTACCTTGAGTTGACCAACCCCCGCCGGATGCGGTTCCGATCAAAACTCGACATCGATTCCCTTCCCGAACTGAACGAATTCATCGCCAAATTCGCAAGCAGCAGAAGGTGGAACGACGCGATGCGTGACAGGTTGATGGCGGTCGCAGAAGAGACGTTACTCACGCTGTCTCCCCTCGATTTGGAGATGACCCTTGAAGAACCTGACGAACCTGAAGAAGAGCGCACGTTAGTCGTCGTCGCATCAAGCGAGGGCGATGTCGCAGAACTCGAGTTCATAGGTGGCGAAGGCGGCCAAAACATCGAAGACCGCGTCAGGCAACTCCAAGATTTCGATGACGAAAGCATCATTGAAAACGAACTCTCCCTCCAACTCCTCCACAACTACGCATCATCAGTCCGCCACCAGCAATTTCACGGCACCGACATCATCACCGTGAGCGTGGAGCAGCCGGGAACATGATGAGTGGTCGCAAGGACGCCTCCGCGCACCCTTAACGTATACTCAACCGCAGACGCTCCACAGGAGGGTGGGCATGGTCATTGCAAGCAAATCTGAACTGCGCGAGACCTACCGCGAACCGAACAAGCGAGCACACCAGAAAGTGCTGGACAAGCTCGATAGTCACTGCAGGCAGTTCATCGCTATCTCTCCCTTTTGCGTGATCAGCTCTTTCGGCGCTGATGGATGGGCGGACACTTCCCCGAGAGGCGACCCTCCTGGATTTGTGGAGGTTCTGGACGAATACACCCTGATGATCCCCGACCGACCGGGGAATAATCAGGTCGATTCGTTGCGGAACATCATTGCGAATCCGCAAGTGGGTCTGCTGTTCTTGGTGCCGGGCATGAACGAGACGCTACGAGTAAGCGGCAAGGCGGAAATCGTAACCGATCCGGAACAGTTGGAACACCTCTCCGTAAGGAACAGGCCTCCGCCCTCCGGCCTGAAAGTAACAGTCGAAGAAGCGTTTCTACACTGCGGCAGAGCCTTGATACGCTCCCGGCTTTGGGACCCCGATGTCCAGATCGACCGCTCCACCTACCCCACCTATGGGCAGGTTCTGGCAGACCAGATCAGGGGCGCGGACGCCCGAGAGATAGATGCCTCAGAGGACGAGGCTAACCGGGAGAGATTGTATTGAGGGGGTTTTAGTGCCCTGACTCGCTCGGTGAGAATTGCGGCTAATAACGGAGTGCCTTGGCATACGAGTGTCGTTAATCGCGTGCCATCACGCCATATTAGAGAACATTCGAGCATGTTTGACGATCAAGTTTCAAAACCCCAAGATAAAACAGACTGCGCCCAACGGTCTACTTCTCCTAACTCCGCGCCGCCTACGGAGCTCGGTACCGACAACGATGCCGA
This sequence comes from Dehalococcoidia bacterium, assembly GCA_965220355.1. GTDB lineage: Bacteria > Chloroflexota > Dehalococcoidia > Lucifugimonadales > Lucifugimonadaceae > Bin127. The sequence continues at coordinate 2,478,163 of OZ244820.1, read as the reverse complement.
CTTGCCACCATCTCGACGCTTCACTCGGAAAGAAGCACTGGAATCTTTCGACCCAGACAATGCGCACCCTGAGGTCGATCGGGGACCGCCTAGGGATGAGGAGATGTGGTGAATCGGCGAGCGGCCGACTATCAAAGTGGTAAATGCTGGCCTATGTAGCCGACTTCGACCTCGCGTGAACTGGTGTCAACTTTGATATGAATGCGACCGTCGCCAAAACGTGCATGCCACATGAACAATTCTCTGTTTCCGTTCTGAGATCTGAATCTCCGACGCTCGCGTAAACCAGCATCGTTGTAAACGGAATCACTCTCGTCAGTAACTTTGGAAGACCATTGAGGGGCGATTAAGGATTTTTCTCGCCATTCTTTAACGGTTTGATCCAAACCAATCAAGCGTTTGACGATAGCAGACAACGCGTACGGATTTATCTGTTTCAAATGTTCCGCGACATCCGGGCCGAAAATCAGGTTCGGAAACGCCTCGCGCCTATGTTCCCACAACTCTTTGAAGTTCGAAATATCGGTTCGTGCATGCTTCTGATGCCGTTCAAAAATCGCCTCCGCGTGTTCAGAACGCGTTAGATTGTCTATCGTCTCCGCAGCTTCACCGAGTTCATCACCATCCGGTGAGAGTTCGTTGAAGTAGACATCGATATGGTCTTGATCCCATATCGGATCCGACGAAAAGCCGACCGCGACACCGTCGGTTATCGCGCAATAGAGAAGAGGCGCGCCGTCCTCAGGCGATAAACCCATAGCATTGCGATCCGTAACCTCGCATCGCAGAAAACGATCTTTGGCGGAATCGCTAGCGGTGTCTAACAACGGTACCTTCGAACTCAGTTTAACCAAGTAGGCGAACTCGTCGCGTGCTCCTAGATTTTGCAAATCCAGTATCGCATCCCAAAGGCTGGTTTCATTCGCACAAGATATGTCGTGCATGTACCTACTCATTCTCAGTGCAGAATCTGCCACGCCGAGTTGATTCAGCGACACCATACCGCTGGTCATCTCTAACAGCTGCGTTAGGAGCGTGCGCCGATCAGGCGCTACGAGACTCGCGTGGTTCAACACCATCTCACGCATTTTCAACTGCCTTGAATCGGGCGTAGCAGACGAACTAGGTTCATCTCGTGTTGATCAAAGAAACCAGCCGGCCATTCCGACAGCCGGCCATCTGAATCGATTACAGGTGATCTAATGACTGACTCGTTGCCTTGACGCTCGAAGTAGTGAATCGCTACGTCGTCTGGAGTAAGAATTCCCTCTCTCACCGCGATCCGTATACCGTCTATAAAGTGGTCGCTGTGCGTTTCGACCATAACCTGAACACCTGCCTTGGCCGCCCGCGCCGCCAACTCCGCTATCTTGGATTGTCCATGCGGATGAAGATGAGCCTCCGGGTTCTCAATCATGCACAAAGAACCGATTGGCATCAGCAAGGCAACGATGACCGGTAGAGTGTACGACAGCCCGAAGCCGACGTTAATGGGTCGAAATGATTTTGGGGCCTGTCCTGCAGAACCGTCAAAAGCAAATTCAGCTGATATCAAATTGGCAACGTCTATGCGATCGAGTTCGATCCTTGCGCCAGGGCAGATGCTATGCAACCACTCGTTAGTCTCGTCGATCAGTCTTTGGGCACCGCTGCCGATACACCTGACATCTTGTTCATCCGACAGATGCCACTGATTGTTGTAAAGGTAATTCCAAGCTGATTCTCCGAACTTTGGGAAAAATCCGCTTGCGATTTCAGACGCAGCGTAAGCTCTCTCTGGGCCTAGTCGATCCGCACCGACGAAAACGAATTTGCCGCTGAATGGAGGAACTGTATACACGTGTTCGGAATACAATGACTGGAGGTTGAAATCGACTGATTGGACTAGATGAGCGGAAGTCTGCGACAGCTCAAACTGCTCGTCGTAGCTCTCGGTTGGTTGGTCAAGCCCCTCAGGTAGAAAAAACACTTGCTCCAATTGGTCGTGTTCAAGAGCTAATCGAACAGATTTTCCCATGCTGTGAAGCAAATCGGTGGCCGAACCAAAATCTATGGGATCATCGGCAATCAAAAGGCGTCCGTTTTCCAATCCCTGTGCCTCAAACGACTTGCGTAGTAACACCAAAGCTTGGAATACGCTACTCTTGCCAGTTCCGTTGATACCGGTGAGCAAGGTGAGGGGCGCGCACTTCAGGTCGAGTTCCCTGAAGCACTTGAAGTTTTCGAGTTTGATGTTGGTGAGCATCGAGCGTATCGCTTAGAAAGCCTTTGCCAACCCAATCTCAACCTCGACGCCATCCAGGCTGTGACGGTCCCTCGCGACCTCGTCAGCAATCCCGCCATTGATCCCCACCGCCAACGTTTCGTGTGCGATGTAATCGATGTGTGCCGCGATGGCGGTTGCCATCTCGGTGCCTTCGGGGGCATTGATTATCAGGTGGATGCGGTCGGAGATTTCTAGGCCGGCGTTTTTGCGCATGTTCTGGACGATGTGGGCGATGTCTCGGACGTAGCCTTCGGCTCGGAGTTCCGGTGTGATTTCTGTGGATATGCCGACGGTGTATGTGCCGTCAGATTCGACGGCGTATCCTTCGGCGGCGATGTTGTCGACGAGGATTTCGTCGGGGGCGAGATCGAAGTCTCCTAGTTGGACGTTTTCGCCAGCGCGCACTGATGCCGCGACGGCTGAAGCGTTGGCGTCCTTAAGCAACGTTCTGACCTCATTGACGAGCCTACCGTATTTCGGTCCCAGCGCAGGCAGGTTCGGGCGCAACCGATACGCCATCAGACTGTCGGACTCGGATGTGTCGCGCACGTCTTTGACGTTGAGTTCGTCTTTGAGTTGGTTGGCGATCATTTCTAGTGCGTCGCGTTCATTCGGTGAATTGAGTTCGACGATCAGCGCGTTCAACGGTTGCCGAACTTTGATACCGGCGGCTGAACGTGCCGACCTTCCCAACGATGCGAGGCGCATCGCGAGGTTGGTTCGTATACCGAGTCTTTCATCGATGACGCTCTCATCAGCGATTGGCCAATCGGCTAGGTGTGCCGAATCAGGTGCCGACGACGATCTTCGGCCAACTAGGTTCGTGTAGATCTCTTCGGAGATGAAGGGCATGATCGGCGCGACGAGCCGACTGAGGGTTGTCAGGCAGGTGTAAAGGGTGTTGTAGGCATCCTGTTTGTCGTTGTCGTCTTCTGATTTCCAGAAGCGGCGGCGGGAACGGCGTACGTACCAGTTCGAGAGCCGTTCGACGTAGGTTTCGATGGCTTCGGAAGCGCGTTCAATGCGCCAGATTTCGAGGTCGGCGGTGACCGACCGCACGAGCGCGTTCAATTCGGAAATCGCCCATCGGTCGAGTTCGTTTGCCCTCCCTGGATTCCCGCCAACGCGGGAATGACGTCCGTTTTGAATCTGGGGCGTCCAACCATCGAGGCGCGCGTACGTGGTGAAGAAGTAGTAGATGTTCCAGAGGGGTAGGATGAATCGTCTGCGGGCCGCATCACCCACGCTGTAGCCGAAGTTGAGGTTGTTCTGAGGGATGTGGCGGGCAAATACCCATCGCATCACGTCAGCACCCATCTTGTCCGCAGCTTCCTCGAACGGGATCGCGTTGCCTTTGGACTTGTGCATCTCTTCGCCGTTCTCGTCGCGCATCAAGCCGTACGAAAATACGGCTTTGGTTGGCGCAACGCCCTCGAGCGCCGCGGCCATGCAGATTAGCGAGTAGAACCAGTTCCTGAACTGGCCGGGGAAAGATTCGGAGATCCAATCGGCCGGGAACCAGTCACGCCAGTATTCACGGTCGCTGTTGTAGCGCAGGGTGGAAAAGCTGACGATGCCGGCGTCGAGCCACGCGTTACCGACATCGGAAATCCTGTCTGTTACAGCGTCGCACTTCGAGCAGCGGATCTTGATGGCATCAATCCAGGGTCGGTGAGGCGAGTGTCCGTCGTATTGGTCCCAACCAGTGACTGCAAGTTCACGAAGCTCATCTCTCGATCCGATGACATCGACGTTCGGGCATTCCTTGCACTCATAGATCGGCAGAGCGAGGCCGTAGTAACGCTTCTTCGAGATCATCCAGTCTTGCATGTTGCGCAGCCAGTCGAGTTCTCTGGCTTCGCCAAACGCCGGCACCCAATTGATGGTTTTCGTTGCGTCCATCATGGAGTGCCGCAGCTCGTCCATCGAGATGAACCATTCGTCTACCAACCTAAAGACGAGTTCGGAGTTACAGCGCCAGCACACCGGGTATCGGTGCGAATAGTCTTCCAGCTTGTAGTAGACGCCGCTCTCGCGCAGTAGATCAAAGATGATCGGGTTGGCTTCATCGACGGATTTCCCGCTCAACGCACCAAAGCCTTCGACATAAACGCCGCTGTCGTCTAACGGTGCAATTATCGGAAGTCCGTTTTCACGTCCGAGTTGAAAGTCTTCCGAACCGGCGCCAGGTGCAATATGCACGATCCCGGTTCCCTCTTCGTCGCCGACATCTTTCCACTCGATCACCCGATGCATGTCGCGCGCCTCTGCTTGCGCTTCAAGATCGTCGAACGGGCCACGGTACCGCCAACCGACGAGTTCTGAACCCTTCGCTCGTTGCAAAACCTCGTGTTTTCCATCGAGAACATGCAACCGATTGACGCTTAACCAGAGTTCGTGTCCATTGACCTCACTGGTCCCCTCTCCTTGCGGGAGAGGATTAGGGTGAGGGCGAACCTTCACGTAATCGTGATCAGGATTTACGGCAGCGGCCACATTGGCGGCGAGCGTCCAAGGAGTCGTTGTCCAGACGAGCAATGACTCGCCGTCTCGGTCAATGAGCGGCAGGCGGATGAAGAAGCCGGGGTGAACGATCTCGGCGTAGCCTTCGGTTGCGATTTCGTGTTGCGACATACCAGTGCCACAGCGCGGACACCAAGGCATGACGTCTTTGCCTTTGTAAAGCCAACCGTTGTCGTGACATTTCTTTAGGAATGCCCAGATGGTGTAGTTGTTCTCGTCAGATTTCGTGTGGTACGAGTCGTCCCAATCCATGAAGTAGCCGAGACGTTTCGATTGCCTTGTGATGATGTCTGAGAAGTGGTCGACACGCGCTTTGCACTCATCTACGAACTTGCCGACGCCGTAAGTCTCGATCTCGTGCTTCGACTTGAAGCCCTTCTCCTTTTCGACCTCGACTTCGATCCAAAGCCCTTGACCGTCGTATCCGTTCTGGAAGCGTTGACGATAACCCTGCATGTTTCGGAACCGCAGGAACAGGTCTTTATACGTTCGCCCCCATGCGTGGTGCACACCCATCGGGTTATTCGCGGTAATCGGACCATCGATGAACGAGTGGTTCTTCTCCGCATCGTCGTTGCGCGACAAATAGCGGTCAATGAGCGTCACCCCATCGCCGTTCGGCGTGTTCCAACGCTCGAGCCAAAGCTTCTCGGTTTCAACGAAGTCGACTTCGGCTTCGGGCAGTACAGGGTCGAAAGTATTCGGGGTAGCGGGCATCTTGCCAGTGTGATTCTTAACGTGTGATTCGACTTTTAAGTTTAAGTTAACGGGTTGAGAATTAGCCAAGTTACAATCGTGCCATGACCACCGCAGAAGAGTATCGAACCGCATCGTCATCGCTCTACGACCAAGCGATTGCAGAGTTGGACGCGGGAGATTTGCGCCAAGCATCTGAAAAACTGTGGGGAGCGAGTGCTCAAGCGCTAAAGTCGCTCGCGGAGCGGCGCGGTTGGAGACATGGGTCACATGCGCATTTCTACAGGATTATGGGAATGCTGGAGACGGAAACCGAAGACCCCGACCTTATGCAACAGTTCGCATTCGCCAACGAGTTGCACATCAACTTTTACGAGAACTGGCTAGACGAAGAGCAAATCCGTAGGCGCGCGGGGCACGTTCGAGAATTCGTTAACCAACTCGCAGATCTTAGTTGACTCGGATATCGATCCGACGAGACGCTTGGCTGATCGACGGTCAAGCGACTTATCCAGGAACGAAGTTCCGCGGCTCGAACGTCGAAGGACTGTTGATGAACAGTCGCATGACGAACGCGGTCTTCGATGATGAGAACCCGGTCACGCGGCATCTTTGGGCATACCCGGACACCGGCGAATGGGATCCGGACCGCAATACGGACGAGTTCGTCGCGCAGCTCCCGATCTATCGCGCCCACGGTTTGTTGGCGGTCACCGTCAACCTCCAAGGCGGAAGTCCCACCGGTTACTACCGCGAACCGCAGTTTCGGGAGGTCAAGGAAGATCTCGGCATCACCGCTGCCGATGATGAGATCTGGGCCGGTCTGCCGAGCCCGGATTCGCAGCCTTGGAACAACTCAGCATTCAATCCTGACGGAGGATCCCTAAAACACGAGTTCTGTAAGCGGACGGAGCGCATCGTCGAGGCGTGCGATCAACTGGGAATGGTTGTGATCCTCGGTTACTTTTACTTCGGGCAGGACGAACGCTTGAAGGACGAAGCGGCGGTATGCCGAGGTGTCGATGACGCGACCCGTTGGGTGCTCGAATCCGGTTACGGAAACGTGTTGATTGAGATCAATAACGAGGCGAATGTTCTTCGTTATGAGCATGAGATTTTGCAGCCGCACAGAGTGGCGGAGTTGATTGATCGGGCGAAGTCGATTGAGTTGGATGGTCGACGGTTGCTGGTTGGGACTTCGTATGGCGGCGGGCGCGTTCCCGACGATGGTGTAGTCGCGGTATCGGATTACATCATGACACACGGCAACGGTGTGACCGAACCGTCACGCATCGCTGAAATGGTCGAAGAAACTCGCGCTCTCCCAAGTTATAACCCGAAACCGATACTCTTCACCGAGGACGACCACTTCGACTTCGACAAGCCCGTAAACAACTTTCTCTCGGCGCTGTCTGTCTATGCGTCGTGGGGCTATTTCGACCCGGGCCGCGCCGCAGGAGGTAAGTCAAAGTTCGGCGATTACTACGACGGCTACCAGAACATCCCCGTCAACTGGGGCGTCAACACGCCACGCAAGAGTGGTTTCTTCGATCTGTTGGCAGAAGTTACGGGGAACGCGGGGTCCAAGCGGTAGCGATCGAGCGCCTGACTGCCATGATGGTTGTCGAGACGAGTTTACTCGTCTGAATCGCTGTCACTCAAGGCTTCAATCGCGTTTCCTAGTTTCATGACCAGATACAAGACGCCGATTGAGATGAGTAGGGCGCCGACTGCGACGGTGAGACCGGAAAACGCGGTTATTAATTGGGCGGTGTCTGACATAACCAAACCTACCTTGCCATTCACAAATGTCGGGAGATACTAGTGAAATGGACCGTGACCCCGACGTGCCACGGTCGAATCGGGAATTAGGTTAGCACAAAACTACGGCTCTCGTAAATTCCCGGCTGCCTGTCAACCGGGCTCGGTCCAATGCTCGCGTCCGTTTGGATCTACTCGCTAGTTTTCGTTGAAGATTTCGTCGCCGCGTTGGAGACGGACGGCGATGTTGAAGGTCTGGTTGATGGAGCGGGGTGTTGGGTAGTGGGCGGCTAGGAATCGAGCCATGGCTACGAGCGAGTGTCGCGCTGAGTCCGATTTCTTGCGCTCCTCATATTGTTTGATCGCGGCATCGACGATTTGGAAGTGGTGGAACGACGAGTCTTCGCGCAACATGGCACGCGCCAGCACCGGGAGGATGTTATCGGGCTCAGTCGCGTTGGCGACGAAGTCCGTCACGATCCGTGCTGACTCTTCAACCTGTTGCTGCGAGTTCATCGCCTCTAGTAGATGCGTCGGCATCCTGTCGGTGTGACCATTCTGCGACGGCTCTGGCAGCCGTTGCGGCGGCATGTTCAAGAACCGATCGAGATAGATGCTGATCGCGGTGTCGAATACGGCTCGCAGTAGTTCGACTGATGGTGCCCGTTTCAAGGCCTGATGCAGCGCGTTGGCGGCGGTAAGCGTGTTGTGCACCGTGTCCCAATCGCCGAACTCGTTTGAGGTGTGGAACCGCGCCATGCGCAGGAATGCGGCGTATGCCACAGCGCTACCGAGTTGCTCTGCGGTTGCGCCGCGTTGTATCGCATCGTTCAACGCTGCCATCGTAGCCGCGGGATCATCTTCGAGTATTACCGCGGCCAGGTTGTCTTCGTCATCCCAACTCCCGCGCCGGCTTGCAGCATCATCCCAAAGTTGCGGTAGTCCATTGCGGGCTTCCCAAACCATCGAAGAGAGATCGATTGGGTTGCGCCACGAGTTCAACTCCTCGCTGCGGCGTGCGGTGGCCATTCCGCTGACTAGGCTGGTGAGAACCTGACCGGCGTGTTCCCATCCGATGTGGTCTAGAAGTTCGAACGCTTTGTTGCAGAAGTCGACCACGTGGCCGGCGTCGATGTAGACCCGATCGGTGGCCGCCGCGAAGATCATGTCGGCGATCTCGCGTTGAGGAAGGCCGAGGTCGATGGCGGTTCGCAACGTGCGTTCTGCGCCGTCGGTGTCCCGGACCTCGGTGAAATCTCGGAACCACTCTTTGAAGACCTCGGGTCGCGTCTCGCCCGTCGGCAATGGCTCGACCAAGAATCTGGGCGGCTGGCCTGCGCACTCCGACGCAACTTGCCGGAGTCCTTGGTAGAGGGCTCGCGGTTGATCATCTGGCTCGAGATGGTGCAGGAAGTTCGCGGTGCATGTCATCATGCTCAGCGCCGGACCCCAGCCTTCGTTGGAGTAGGTGGTACCGAATATCGCGCCGATGGTGAGCGGCGTGCGGTAGTCGGCGCTTGACGAGCTGAGGCCTAAGACCGATTTGGCGATGACCAGCCGGATGTTGTCCTCCATACCCTCTTCAAGACGCTTCGACCACCGTTCGACGGGATCTTGCTCTGGCGGTTGCGGATCGACCCACACGACACCTTCAATGATCGACACCGGGAACGATCGGACATCATCGGCAAATGGATCGAAGGTGCCGCCGCTTGCGAGATCGAATCGGGCGTGATGCCAGTGACAGGTGAGGATTCCGTTTTTGACGGTGCCTCTGTCGAGCGGGAAGCCCATGTGTGGGCAACGATTGTCGACGGCAGCGAAGCCGTCGTCTTTGGCGAAGACCGCGATCGTATGCCCTCCACCGGTGACAACCGCACACCCTCGTTCACGAAGATCGTCCGCCGTCCCTACATTTAGAAGCCCGTTTGTGTTTGTAACCATGCCGCCCTACCTTTTCGAATTGGATTCGTACCTAGTCGTTGTCGCCTCGACCGCCCGACTTCCGAGATAAAGGCGCGTGCACGGAGATGTGCCTGCACCTAGGCTAAGTTTAACGCTCGATGCGTTTTTGGTACGATTCTGGCTCATGGCTATGTCTGACATCGAATTGATGAAGATAGAGGTGGATACGCTGTTTGTCTCGGACGACGATGGACGGTTGCGTTTTATCAATGAGCCGTATGGAAGTGGAGATGACCCGGCGCCCAGTCTTTTTGTGGGAACTACTCGACTCGGTTCGGTCGTGCGGTTCGGCAGCGACTTGCCGAATGACCTGTGCCAGCGTATTGATGACTTGATAGGTGATCGGCCACACGTCGGAGATTTCAACCAGATGCCTCCTTATCTCGATGCCGTAATGGATCTGATCGGTCCACACCTCAAGACCGGTCGGATGTGGACCGGGCCAGCATTTCGGTTCCCGAAATCGATCAAAGCGACGGATCTGGGAGTGAGGGTAGACAGCAAGAATTCCCATCTGCTCGAGGTTGAGTTCGCGGAGTTCATCCCCGATCTCGCACGTATCGGTCCAGTTTCGGTGGTTGTCGAGAATGGCAAAGCGGTTTCGATTTGCCACAGTGCGCGCCTGTCGGCGAATGCTGAGGAGGCAGGTGTTAACACGATTCCTTCTCGTGAGGGGAGAGGCTACGCAACCGCGGCGGTCGCTTGTTGGGCTCGTATTGTGATGGAATGCGGGCGAATACCTCTGTACAGCACGTCGTGGGACAATTTGGCTTCACAACGCGTTGCACAGAAACTGGGTCTACGGATGTATGGCTCGCATTTCCATGTCTCATGATCACTTGGTCTGACTGCAGCAACAACCAGATACCATTGCCGTGCAAAGGAGCATCGCCATGAAGATCACTAACGTACGCGCATTTGCAACTTCGCCGCCTGGCGGAACTCGGAATTATGTATTCGTGAAGGTGGAGACCAACGAGGGCATCGAAGGTTGGGGCGAGGCTACGATGGGCGCGGTCTCGGTCGCCGCCGTTGTCGAAGAGTTGGGCGCATATCTCGTCGGACGCGATCCGTTCCGCATCGAAGAGGCGTGGCAGATGCTCTACAACTTTAGCCACAACCTGCGCGGTGGTGTGCTGCACATGGCGGCGATAAGCGGTATCGACATCGCGCTTTGGGACATCAAGGGGAAGGCGCTGAACGTACCGGTCTATGATCTGCTGGGCGGCGCGATGCGCGACAAGTTCTGGGCGTACGGGCGTTTCGACGGCCAGACGCCGGAGTTGGCGGTCGAGAACGCGCTCGGATGGGTGGAAAAGGGGATGACGGCGTTGAAGGGCGATCCACATTCGCACCAAGGCCTCTTTCCAACAGTTCATTCGCAGCGGGATGCTTTGGCGAAGGTTGAAGCGGTGCGCGATGCGGTTGGCGACGATGTCGAGCTCCTCATCGAGGTGCATGGACGTCTCTCGACGGAGGGTGCTATCAGCATGGGGCGGGCGCTGGAGCAGTATCGGCCTTTCTGGTTCGAGGAGCCGGTGCCGCCGGAGAACATCGACGCGATGCTCAGGGTTCGCGACGCGGTCAACATTCCGCTGGCTACCGGCGAACGCATCTACACCAAATGGGGGTTCCGGGAGCTTTTCGAGAAGCAGGTCGTCGAGTTCGTGCAGCCGGACATCTGTCACGCCGGCGGCATCCTTGAACTCAAAAAGTTGGCGGCAATGGCGGAGACCTACTACCTTGGATTCTGCCCGCACAACCCCTACGGTCCGATCAATACTTTGGCGGCGTTGCATGTTGATGCGGCATCGCCGAATTTCTTGATTCAGGAGGGTGGTCATGCTGACTGGTATCGACATGTGGTGAAGGGTGAGTTTCCGTTCCAGAAGGATGGATATTTCGACCTGCCAACGGGAGTTGGGTTGGGGATTGAACTTGACGAAGAAGCGATGACGCGCTACCCCGCGCAGACCGAGTCTCATCCGGAGGGGTATTTGCAAGCGGCGCGGTTCCCGTCGAGGCAGCAGAATCACTGGATTTGAGGGTTGTTTGGGCGCGTTTAATTGGCCAGTTTTCAGGTTGGCCGTTGTTGACGCGGGTGATTCGGGCATCCCTTGCGAGCGGGCGGTTCACGAACCGCCCCTACGTCGCGTCCCCTTCGCGGGGCGAAAGGGACGGGTTGTTGTTCATGTGTATGTCATGGTTTTTGGTCGACGATCAGATTGTCGAAGCATCGCCGCGTCGGTTTCGGGTGAGCGCGAGCGAAAGATTGTTGGTGTGTCAGTCAATAAAATTCCCAGCGTCGCCGACGTCGCCAGACCATCGGCCCTCCGGACGGCGGTTGTAAGACGCGCCGTCCGTCATCGCTCGATTGTTCCTCGAGCTGTCGTGGTAGCCTCTTCCGCTCGGCGTGACGGAAAGACGTCTGCCGGGTAGGAGGATCGCTCGCTCGGATCTTGAACGGGCATCACCTGCGAGCTCGCTTCGCTTGCTCGCGTCCCCTTACGCTTCGCGAAGGGGAGGGTTTGCGCCGTCTGGCTTGCAAGGCGGAGTCAGCGTAACGCTCCGCATCCGAGCCCTGAAGCTACAACGATCTCCGTAACCGGATTTTGGTCTGCGTTGCGTCCGAACCTACTAAACTTGTGGCGGGCACTGCCGCGGGTCGCTTCGAGCAGTCGATTTCACCGTTAGTACGGCTTATACAGTCGCTTCCGGCTACCCGCGTGATATCCCACCCGCAGACCGGTTTCAATATTCATTTGTCAGTAACAGCGTCGGAAAAGAAGAAGTGTGCACGCTTTCCTGATCGACGCGGCGATGTTCTGGGCGCCCCGGTCGACGGTTAGGTGTCGGCTTGGGCGCTTAGTTACAGTTGTAATACATATGTAGCATTCTTGTCAAGTCTGAACTGTGATTTTTGTGATTAAGGGATGGGCTGGGATTGGGGATGGGTGGTGGGGGTGGGTTGGATCTGCGGGCAACAACTACGGTATGAAGTCAAGGATGGTGTCTTCGTAGCCGAAGCCGGATGGGAGCCTCGCCTTTTCCATGAGGGTGGCGGTGGCGGTGGCTGGGAGCATTAGTTGGCTTTGGGTGACGGGTGTGAGTTGGTCCCATTGGATTGGTGTGCAACTGGGGTGTTGTGCATGAGGTCGTTGATGGCGTCACAGACGATGTCGGTTTGTTGGGAGGTTGTGGGGGGGGGGTGCCTTAACTGTCATCAGGATCTTCGATGGCAGTCGGGTTTACGATTTCTGGCAGTGTGCGCGTCAGAGTCATCACGACAGTTGCGCTGCTTTGAGCGTGTAGTCGCCTGATTTCGTCGATGTGTTCCTCAAGATCAATTTTGTTCTGGCCTGATTCCATACGGTTGAACGCGTCTTCGATGCTTAGCATCGAAACCAACATTGCGAGCCGATATTGTTCCGTTGCGACGCGTCGTGCCAATTCGTTGGGTTGTTTGGCCAAGAAATTCATAAAGTGAGCGTTGTCGTAGTTGACGCAATACAGTTTGACTTCCTCCCCGAGATCTGTGACTTGTCCCCCATCTTGATCGTCGTAATCTTCGGGCCATGGTTCGGTTTCTGCCTCGTCGATGGGGCGACCATCGCGAGTCATCCACTTAGTTTGCGGCGGCTCTACGTTTGGGGTGTCGATTACGTTGCTACGTGGCCGCGGTGGCCCAGATGGGGCCGGTTGTCTTTCGGCGAGAACGTTAAATTTCACATCTTCGAAAACTGGTTGAAACATGGAATCGTCCGTCAGACCGACTTTGCCTGTCAGGGTACCGCTGACCAAATTAGGATCGTTCACGCACGAGAAATTTATAACCAACCTTCCGTTCGAGAGTGAGCAATCATACCCAAGTGTCGACAGACGGCTTGACGTTAAGACATCGCCGCGATTGTCAGGGCGATCGAAGTAGTCGTTGACCACGTCAGTCTCGAACGTCACCCTTCGCCTGCCTCCTACCGCAATGTCGATACCATCTTCGCGCAACGAACGACCGACTAGTCGCAGAAATGTGGGACTGAAGTTTCCCACATATTCTTGAGGGCCGGGCCGAGGACCTCTAGGAGTTGTCACCAATTCGCCAAGGGGCAATAACTGTGCGACGTTGGGGTCTTGGTTTACCAACGACTGAAATAGTTCCGTGGAACCAGTGCTTACGACGCTATCAAGTTCTTCTTCTCTAAGACGATGTTGTAAATCCTTCAGGTGTTGCGAGTTCCTGATGACTTCGGTGATTGCACTTACGTATAGTCCGCCTTGACGCGTTCGTCTTATGTTTTCCCGATCGCCCTTCCACACATCATTATGCGCTTCTTCAGTCAGTTCGCTCGCGTCTACGATCAGGATGATTCGATCTTTGAGCCCGGGCAAACGGCATCGCGTCGAGACGTAATTGCGACCATCAGTGAATTGAACTTGGCCATTGACGGAATGAAATACGCGTGCTCTTGTGTTGTTCGGCCTCAACCACCCAGGCAGATCTCTCGGCAGGACGATTGCGCTTATATCGATCCGTCCAAGATATGGATCAGTGATCCTGCCTATGTGGTTCCGATATCCCTGCACAGAATCTTCGTCGTCAATTTGGAGGTCTACTTCGTGAGCGTGGCTCTTTAGCAAGAGGTACTCAATGCCGAACAACGAACGCTCGTCAACACCTTGTGCTCGTCGTCCGCCGCGCGATGGAGCTGCCGGGTATCGGTAGTCCATCAATCTGATTGGCAAGACGGTTGAAACGAGATTCAAATTCAACGCCTCGCGTATGTTTCTGAACGAGACACTCGACTCCATTTCATAGTCGTACAGCTTGATGATGCTACCCGATTGCGGTTTTACTACTTCGTCGGGCTGACCAGAATTCAACATCATGGGCTTGATCTGGTCCACATCAAATTCCTGAATCCCGTTATCGGGGCAGAAATATTCTGCTATCGGCGCACCGCTCGTTGGCCTCCGGCGGACGAGCGTCCACCCCCAATTACCTTCGCGGGAAAATCGTTTGGAGATGATCAACTTAAACCATCGTTCACCGCAATAGCTCAGGACGCCCGAAGATCCCATGTTGTACTTGCCTTGGACGAAAGGAATGTTGGTCTTCGTACCAGTGCTCAACGACAAAAACGTCTTGTGGAAATCGCTTGCATGTTGACCTTCCCCGTTGTCGACAAAAGTGAAGCAAAGAGAATCGTCGCGCCGAGTACCACCCGTGACACCAATTACTAGGTTATTTGTGGCAAATTCACGCAATGGTCTGTCCGAGTCCGCATCGGAAAGTCTTCCGGTCAACGTGCCCGGCAATGCGACGAGTGATTTGACACCGTCTAAGACGGATTGCGGCGCGTCCGGACCGCGCAATGGCACGCCTTGCTCCAAGGCGTGTTTCATTAGTACCGCGTCGACCATATTCGTGCACAGTTCAGTTAGTGCTTTGCTACCGGTCGATGCTTGATTGGTGACCACATTGAAGTTGGTTTCGCGGCCGTCAATGGGTTGCCAATTCGAGTCATCGGACATCTCAGGAATCGCGTCGATGATGTGTTGAACTTCCTGTTCGGACTCGCACCGAAGCAGTTTCATGCACGTTTCTTTGCTGTTCATCGTTGTCCTTGAACGCTGATCGATCGGTCTCGCCAAACGGAAATCGCCCATTGCGACATGAATTTCGCCAAAACTGGAGGTACGGCGTTGCCGATCATCCGAGCTATCGAATCCATTCCGGTGCCGTAGAAGCGATATTCCTCATCGAAGGACTGCAGGATTGCACCTTCGCGGAGTGACAGCGCGCGAACTTGATCAGGTGCGTAGTGACCGAAGCGGCCGTTCGAGACGCTGTGGAATCTCGTCGTGATCGTCGGTGACGCCCGATCGGGGTGCATTCGCGTATAGACGTCTCCGAACCCGCGTTTGCCTTTCGACTCAAGTCGACGGTGGCATGGCAAGGATAGGTCCCCGAAATCACTTTTCGCTAGATTGAAATTCGGTTCGCCGGGACTTAGGGCCATTAAACGTTGTCGATTGAGTTGGGATAAGTTTCTGCAGACGTGGTTCGGTAGGTCAGTTGACGACCCTCCGGCAACAAGCGTTGGTAAATGACCGATCGCTTCTTTTACTGAGACACGTTTGGCATCTGGATCGGATTCAGGAATTTGTAGCGTGTGCTTCCAATGCTCAGGGTTGGATTTCTTGATCGCGATCAGGATAGATCGGCGCCGGCGTTGAGGGATGCCGAACTGCGATGTGCATACTTGACCGTCGGCGACGACATACCCCAAGGCGCCAAGGCTATGATGAAATTCATCCCATATATGACGGAAATGACCCGTTCTTATCGAAGCCACGTTTTCGGACATCACCAATTCGGGACGAAATTCCTCGATGAATCCCAATGTCTGCGAAAGCAGGTTTTGGTCGCGGACCCTAGTTTGGGTTTGCTTGTCAGTCATGTTTCTTTGAACGAACTTTGTAAACGATTGGCAAGGGGCGCAGATCGCAAACATCAAAGGTATGTGCGGCAACTCCTCGCGCATCTTGGGAATAGAGCGACGTAATGTATCCGAGACTTCAGCTTGTTGTCCCTGGGGATAATCGCCCGATGCTCGAAACATATCCAGAGCCAAGAATTCTGGGGTATTCAGGTCAAGAGTCCGGTTGCGATTGTTGCGCGTGAAGGTGTCGCGACAACCTTCATCCTTGTCGATGCCTGCGATTACGTATCCGCCGGCATCGATCATCCCACGCGTGGTCCCTCCTGCGCCGCAATAAAAGTCAACAGCTAGAAACTCTGGTTCTTGTACTTGATCGCACATCGTGGACATAGTACCACTTTCGAATGATGGAACATAAGCACATGGCGAACTAGATTTTCGTTAAATCACTAGGGGAGTTGTGCATGATACTCGCGTCGTGCTAAGCCCAACTGTTGCTTATCGGCCCGCCGTTTGCCGCGCCAGCCTTTGCAGCGGTCTTCAGTTGAGCTTTCCATGCGGCAGTACCAAGGTTTGCGGACGTCTCGGACGTTGTAGTTCGGGCATCCCCTGCGAGCGACGCTTCGATGGCTCGCGTCCCTTCGTGGAGCGGAGGGGAGGAGTCGATTTGCACTTTAGGGTTGTTTGTTAGAAAATAGTAGAAGTTGTTGGAATTGAGTGGAACTTGCGGGTTGGGAAGTTCGAGAAGGAGTCGAGAGCATGGCAAATTTGAGGGTACGTGATGTTGCTGAGCGTTTGGACGTTAGCAGCAAGACGGTCTACAAGTGGCTACGCGAGGGGCTCATCCCGGCGAGCCGCTTGGGCAAGAGTTGGATCATTTCGGAGGATGCATTGCAGGCGGCGCTGTCTCCGGGATCGAACCGACCGTTGGCTAGCGCCGCGGTTAACGAAGGTGCGGTCGCGCCGCCGGCGAGTTCCGTTGAGGGTCCAACACAAGAATCGCAATCTCGAGAGCAGGATCCGATGGTTTCGGTTAGACCTGTTGAAAGGAGAACCCCTGTGGGTCGTATCAATGTAGCAGTCATCGGCTTGGGCAACTGTGCTTCGTCGCTGATTCAAGGCATTCACAAGTATGGCGAGGTGGATGAGAATTCGTCGCCGATTCCGGGTGTTATGCACAATGTTTTGGGCGGTTACACGATTGGTGACGTGAATGTGGTTGCGGCGTTTGACGTTGACAAGGAGAAGGTCGGGGTCGACATCAACGAGGCGATATTTGCGAAGACGAACAACGCTTTGCAGTTCCATGATGTTCCTCGGGCGGGAGTTACGGTCGACCGCGGCATGACGCACGACGGGATCGGGCAGTATCTGGAAGACGTGGTCGAGAAAGCTCCCGGATCGACTGCGGACATCGTGGGTATTCTGCGCGACCGCGAGGTTGACGTGGTTATCAACTATCTGCCGGTAGGTTCGGAGCAGGCGACGAAGTGGTACGTGGAGCAGGTTCTGGCGGCGGGTTGTGCGTTTGTGAACTGCATCCCGGTGTTCATCGCTAACCAGCCGTACTGGCAGAAGCGGTTCGAGGACAAGGGTTTGCCAGTGGTCGGGGACGATATCAAGTCGCAGGTCGGAGCTACGATCATCCATCGTGTATTGGCCCGACTCTTCGAGGACCGCGGCGTACGGTTGGACCGGACGTATCAGTTGAACTTCGGCGGCAACACCGACTTCTACAACATGCTGGAGCGTTCGCGGCTGATATCCAAGAAGATCTCGAAGACGCAGTCGGTGCAGTCGCAGCTGGAGAAGGAGTTGCCGACGGATGATGTGCACATCGGTCCCAGCGACCACGTTCCGTGGCTGGAGGACCGCAAGTGGGCGTACATCCGTCTGGAGGGTACGTCATGGGGCGATGTGCCGCTCAACGTGGAGTTGAAGCTAGAGGTCGAGGACAGTCCGAACTCGGCGGGTGTTGCGATCGATGCGATTCGATCGGCGAAGATCGCGCTGGATCGCGGGGTTACGGGAGCAGTTGAGCCGGCGTCGGCGTACTTCATGAAGTCGCCGCCGGTGCAGATGCGGGACGACGATGCGCGCAGGTCGGTGATTGAGTTTGCGAGTAATGGGGTGGTGGTAAATTAACGCGGCAATTCAAACGTCGTCTGCCCAACTCGTCGCCGTGAGAACCTCGACGGCGGTGGTTCGAAATGTCTAAACGCATCCTGCGTTGTTGACAGGGTCGGGCGTTTCGGTTAAAACGAAGGCTATACACGCGGGTATGTCACGTGTTGACTGCAGCGTGTGTTCTAATAAAACGGTCCAAGATGGACCAGATGCGGATCCATGGAGGATTGATCATGGCTGAGGCATCATTCAGCAAGGCGCTGAGGTTCAAAATCGAGATAGAGGTCGACGAAGACGGGCGTTACATCGCCGAATGCGTAGACCTGCCGGGTTGTGTCTCCGACGGTGAGACAGAAGAGGAAGCTCTAGACAACATAGCCGACGCGATCCGCGGTTATTTGGCGTCGATGGCGAAACACGCTCGATCTGAAGAAGGGAGTCGTGTTCGCGTGATTGAAGCCGAAGTGGTGGCGGCGGTTGGCTGACAAGCTACCGAACATCTCATCGCGTGATTTTGAAAAGCTTGTTGGTCGCATTGGGTATCGATTCGATCACGCGACCGGTAGCCATAGGATTCTGCGCACCGAGAGTGGTGCGATGCTGTCTGTCCCATTCAGACGGGAATTGGCAAAGGGTACCTTGAGGAAACTCATCCGCCACGCAGGGTTGGAACTCGACGAGTTCATGAACCTTTATCGTGGCCGCCGCCGTCGCTGAAATTCGGGGTGGGGGTTTCCGGAGCTGTGGAGCCGGCATCGGCGCACTCCATGAAGTCGCCGCCGGTGCAGATGCGGGATGACGATGCGCGCAGGTCGGTGATTGAGTTTGCGAGTAATGGGGTGGTCTGAACCGCAGATTACGCTGATTTTTGTGATGGGCTATGATTTGAAGCAAAGAGGGCGGTTGTTGAGGGCTGATCGAGGTTTTAGAGAACGCAGAGAAGTGTCTAGATGAAGGCTAGGATACCGCTGGTTTTGACACCTCAACCTGAGGGGGGTTACACGGTCACGTCTCCGTTGCTAGAGGAGCTGATAACCGAGGGGGATACCGTGTCCGAGGCACTGGCGAATGCGGAAGATGCATTCGCGGCAGTTGTGGAGATCTATGGGGATAGAGGGTGTCCGTTGCCGTCCAGCATATATGTAGACGACGCGAACGGACCGCTATCTGTTGATGCCGTCATCTCTATTTGATGAGGTACAGAGACGCCGCTAGAAAACTGTTCGAGCTCGGATGTCACGAGGTCCCAAGGCGGGGAGGAGGCTCACACAGAAAATGGTTCAATCCCGAAACGCAGAAGTATTCGGTGCTTCCGGACTGGGGCAGTCGCGAGCTAAAGATCGGTACGTTGCGATCAACAGTGAGGCAGTTGGGCATAGACTGGCGAGAGTTTAATGACGCGTAGCCCCTTGTTGATGTGTTAAAAAGTCGACGGTGTTGATGCGTGATGACAATGCGACGCGACTTACGTGTAGTCATCTGACGAACGACGACAAAAACTGGGGTTCTGAAAGGTCAATCGCCGGGTGCGACTACGTGGATGCCGCACTCTTTGGCGTCGGGGTCGGATTCCCACCACCAGCGGCCGGAGCGTTCGTCTTCGCCGGGTTTGACGGCGCGGGTGCAGGGGGCGCATCCGATGGAGGGGAAGCCTTTGTCGTGGAGAATGTTGTACGGGACGTTGTTGTCTAGGGCGTAGGTGTGGATCTGTTCGGCGGTCCAATTTGCCACGGGGTTTATTTTGTAGGCGTCGTGCGCGAAGTCTTTTTCGACGATTTGGATCTCTGAGCGCTTCATTCCTTGGTCGCGCCGAAGTCCGGTGATCCACGCGTCGGCTTCATCGAGGGCTTTGTTGAGCGGGTTTACCTTTCGGATTTCGCAGCAGAGCTGGCGGTTCTGTACGCCCTTGTAAAAGAGGTTCATGCCGTGTTGTCGAATCATCCGACCAACTTCGCGGATATCGGGATAGTGAACCTCGACCTCGGTGTTGTAGCGCCGGGCGATGCGGTCCATGAGGTCGTATGTCTCTTCGAAGAGCCGCATGGTGTCCAGCGTGGCGAGACGAGCCTTGGGGTTGATCTTCCAGAACATATCGAATATCGCCATGCCGTCGATGGCGAAGGATGACATCTGGATGGCGCGATCGCCAAAGGTGTCGTCCGTCCAGCGGAGAATCTCCGACGGATGTTCGCCTTCAAGGCTCTGATTGATGTCAACCAGTTCGTCGTCCGAAAACCTGTCGAGGATCCGCGGCTCCTCGATTTCGGACTCGACGCGGTCGGAGGTCAGACCCTCTGCTTTGACGATTGTCAATTCGTTGTTTCTCCGCCGTGGGATGATGATGTCGGTTGGTTCTGGGCAAAAAAAGACCCCTGCTTCACGATTCGCAGGGGTGTCTGAGCCGAGGACGTTTTGACTGTCCGGCTACGGGTGGAACGTGCGTCTAACCCCTGCTAGGGGCTGATACAAGGACACTTGGCGGTTCGGGACCGCGTGGACAGGGACGACATGACACACGCCATTATATCTTGCGCAACAATTGCGTGTCAGCGTATGGCGATCGGTTCGGGTTTAGAATGAACCTTACTTGAGTAAAGGTTCGGCAGGAAGACCGAACTGGGAGGTTCTCCTCGATGGCAACGATGACCAAAGCACCGATCACAGGCGAGCGTATCGAGGAGCTGCAGAGCATCGCCGGCGAGCATCTGTTCTTGCACGCGCAACAGGTTGAAGACTGGCGGGGGCAGCTCAAGATTTTCATCAAAGGCGAGGGCGCGTGGGTTGAGGACATCGGGGGGAATCGTTTGCTGGATGCCTTGGGCGGTCTTTGGTACAAGGCGGCGGGGTATGGTAGGCGGCAGATAGCGGATGCGATGTATGAGCAGTTGATGGCGATCGAGACGGCGCCGGCGAACTCGGCGACGCCGTCGCAGATCGAGTTGGCGGGTCGGATCGCGTCGTTGTATCACGACAAGGATGCGCGGACGTTTTTCTTGTCGGGCGGTTCTGAGGCGGTCGAGACGGCCGTGAAGATGGCGAAGAAGTATCAATCTCTGACCGGCAAGGCGGGGGCTTTCAAGGTCATCTCGCGCCGGTATTCGTATCACGGTGCCACGGCGATGGCGGTGAGCCTGGGTCGGAGTCCCGCGGCGGACCCTTGCGGCCCGGAGATGCCGGGTGTGATTCATGTGACGAACTGGGATTCGTATCGGTTGCCGTTTGATGGGGACCCGGTGGATGTGGCGATACGCTGCGCGAACGAGTTCGAGGTCGCGATCAAGCACACCGGCCCGGATTCGGTGGCAGCGATGATCGCGGAGCCGATTTCGGCGGCAACCGGCATCCACGTGCCGCCGGCGGAGTACTGGCAACGCCTTCGGGAGATTGCGGACGAGTATGACGTGGTTCTTATCGCGGACGAGGTGATCACGGGATTCGGCCGCACCGGCGAATATTTCGCGCCGATGAACTGGGACGTCACGCCAGACATCACGACGGTGGCGAAGTCGTTGACTAGCGGATACTCGCCGTTGGGTGCGGCGATCGCGACCAAGAAGATCGCGGATGCGTTCCTCGGCGGTCCGGAAGAGACATTTAGGCACTTGGTGACGTTTGGAGGTCACCCGGTCAGCGCGGCGGCGGCGTTGGCGAACCTTGACATCTTCGAAGATGAAGATTTGGTGGGCAACAGCCGTCGGATGGGCGACTATCTTTTCGATCAGTTACAGAGGCTGCGTGAGCACTCGATAGTCGGCGATGTGCGTGGTGGTTTGGGGTTGTTGGCCGCGGTGGAGTTGGTGCAGGATCGAGCGAACAAGACGCCGTTCCCGGCGAGCGCGGGACTGGCGAATCGGCTGCCTCCGTTGCTGGTCGAGAATGGCTTGGTTACGTTCCGGGCTGGTGACGTGATCGCGCTGTGTCCGCCGCTGATGGTCGACAAGGACGAGGTCGATTACATCGTCGATGCCATCGATCGCTCGTTGGCTACGCTGAGCGACGACCTCGGTCTATAGGGAGGCAATGCGTACGCGAATCTAGCGAGGACTTTGCAACGTCGGATAATATCTGGTATTGTTCATGCACACGCGCGGCGCGAATCGTTTTGACGCGTCAATCTGGCGTGTGCGATAAGAGAAGCTAAACATAAGCACTTCGAAATCTCGAAGATTGTCAGAACCAACGTAACCCTGAGAAGCGTCTACGCGTAAACCGCGTCCTGACGGAAGCTAGGGAGAGGTATTGATATGGCAGAAATGACAACTGCTACGGCACAAGAGCGCGAGCACATGCTCGAAGACGCGGCGGAGGTCGACTCTGACGGCTTTGGCCCGTCGGCCGCGTCGTCAGAGATCGTGTTGGATGTGAAGGATCTGCAGACGCACTTCGCTACGCGCTGGGGCACGGTCAAGGCCGTTGACGGCATTAGCTACAACGTTCGTCGCGGCGAGACTCTAGGTGTTGTCGGCGAGTCCGGTTCGGGCAAATCGGTGACCGCGCTTTCGATTATGCGGCTAGTGCCTTCGCCTCCGGGCCACATCGTTGGTGGCGAGGTGGTGCTCAACGGTCGAAACCTCTTGGATCTCTCGGAGCGGGAGATGACCCAGATCCGTGGCGGTGAAGTGTCGATGATCCTTCAGGACCCGATGACGGCGCTCAACCCGGTTTTCACGGTTGAGAACCAGGTTGGCGAGGCGATTCGGATTCACCAGAAACTCCGTGGCAAGGATCTTTGGGACTCGATTGTTGACGCGCTACGAAAGGTTCGAATCCCGGCTCCGGAAACGCGAGCAAAGGACTATCCGCACCAGTTGTCTGGTGGGATGCGCCAGCGTGTTGTCGGTGCGATCGGAATTTCGACTAGCCCGGACGTGATTATTGCTGACGAGCCGACGACCTCGCTGGACGTGACGATTCAGGCGGCTTACCTTAGGTTGCTACGCCAAATCCAACGCGAGGCTGGCGTCGGCATCATCTTCATCACTCACGACTTCGGGATTGTTGCCAAGATGTGCGACCGCGTGGCGGTAATGTATGCGGGCCGTATCGTCGAGACTGCAGATGTTCGGACGATCTTCAACGAGCCATTGCACGAGTACACGAAGGCTTTGATCACCTCGGTTCCGAGGCTCGAGGAGAAGACGGGTCGATTGCCGCAGATCGAGGGTCAGCCGCCGCTGCTTTACAACCTGCCGGAGGGCGACGCATTCGCTCCGAGGTCCCCGTTGGAATTCAGCGAGGAGGACGCGTTGGTTCGGCCGGAGCTGGTAGAGGTTTCACCTGGACACATGGTCCAGATGTCCCGAGCTTCGGTGGCAGATTTCGACAAATACAAGCATTTGGTTTCGTACGGATGATTCCGGTATTCCCGGAATGACTGGCTGATCGAAGATTCCGACAAATCGGTTCACGAGGTAATTCATAGATGGCAACAATGACGACAACCCCAGTTGAAATTCCGGACGCTCCGGGCGCTTCGAATCCGTCGGACTCGATATTGCAAGTGCGAGGCCTGCGTAAGTGGTTCGACGTTGGCGGACGCTTCCTAGGCATCGGTCAGCGAAGCTGGCTGAAGGCAATCGATGACGTCAATTTTGATGTCCGTGAACGCAGGACTTTCGGTTTAGTTGGTGAGTCGGGTTGCGGGAAGACCACGACACTTAAGGTGATCTTGGGACTGGAAGAGCCAACCGAGGGCAACATCTACTGGCAGGGTGAAGATGTCGCAGAAATGACGCGAGCCGGCAAGCGGGAGTTCAGAAGGTCGGTTCAGGCGGTTTTCCAAGACCCGTGGTCGTCGTTGAATCCACGCATGCGGGTTCAGGCTATCGTTGGTGAGCCGCTTGAGATCGCGACGACGATGACTCGTCAACAGATTCGGGAACGCGTCTCAGACCTCTTGGTAGAGGTGGGATTGAACCCGTACCAGATGAACCTGTATCCGCACGAATTCTCTGGCGGGCAGAGGCAGCGAATCGGTATCGCCCGCGCTTTGGCGTTGAACCCCAAGCTGATCTGCTTGGACGAGCCGGTGTCCGCGCTCGACGTGTCGATTCGTGCTCAGATCATGAACCTGCTGGTCGACCTGCAGAACGAACACGGATTGGCGTATCTACTAGTAGCCCACAACTTGGCGACGGTGAGGTACATGTGCCACGAGATGGCGGTCATGTATCTCGGCGTTGTGCAGGAGATGGGTGACACCGAAGCGATCTTCAGCAACCCGCTGCACCTTTACACGAACGCGCTGATCTCGGCGGCATTGCCGTCGCACCCGGACATTACTCGAGATGAGATCATTCTGCCGGGTGAGGTCGTATCGCCGATCGACCCGCCACCGGGCGACGTGTTTATGACGCGTACGCCGATCGAAGTGGATCATTCCCACGAGTGGGCATCCGTGCGTCCGCCTTTGGTGGAGAAGGAGGCGAACCACTGGGTCGTGGATACTCCTTGGAGCTTGGCGACTGACGAAGCCCTGCAAGCGTCGATCTACGATGAAGAAGCGGAGATCCGCAAGAGCGAGGCGGAACGGGCACGGCTGGCGGCCAGTAACTGATCCTGTGGTCGTAACCTAAGCGACGAAAGAGAGGGCGTGTGCGAGATACAGCACGCGCCCTCTTTTCATTTGTTGGCTGAGATGCGTCCCGGAACGGGGTTTCGTTGGCTCCCAGGCCAGGGTTCGAACCTGGATTAGAGGATTCAAAGTCCTCTGTCCTACCATTAGACGACCTGGGAACGGGACGTAGTTTCAAGGATATATTCCGCTTTGGGAACGTTGAATCGATGCCGGTTCGCCTATGAACTCAGTCGGTGAGTTGGCGGGCCAATTGGATAGCGTCATCGAGCGCGGATGCACGAAGTATGCCTGGCGGATACTCGCTGGATCCGATGGAATTGGCGTTGATTAGGAGCTTAAAGTCGGGAATTGCTGCTCGCACGTCATGAGCAAAATCGACTGACTGCGGTTGAACAGTCGAGACGAGGATCGCATCGCCCAACCGCAAAGCCGTTGATTCGCCATCTTTGGTTATTGCCGCGCCGATTGGTGCGTTTCGGCGGAGGACGATGTTCGCGGTTGCGCTGATCGCTTGGGTGGCGAGAAGTATGCCGAACGCCTGCGCGTCTTGCCACGCCCGGTCGGCGTGCGAGATGTCGGTGTTGCCATCCCACCAATCGAAGGGACGAACGTCGGCCGAAGCACCTTGGATGAAGATCGCGGTGTCGACCCCAGCTTGTTCCAACGAACCCGATGCAACGCCGGGAAAGTCGGCTGTCCATTCGAGTGTGTTGCCTACGACGGTGGCTGGACAGGCTAGATTGTAGAGCAGGCAACTGATCTGACCCTCGGCCGTAAAAGCGGCGGTTAACGTCAGCGTTTCGCGTTCGGATTCCAGATGCTCTTCATGGGTAGAGTCGGCGAAGCAGCTTAGATTTGGAAGGTTGGTGGTTACTGTGCCTATAGCGGCAGGTTGAAGGGACAGTGCGGCGTCAAGCGCGGCTCCGGCGGCGATGTCAGGGAGGTACGCCAGATAGTTGGCATATTCATTCGGGAGGCAGTCATCATCGCGCCAGAGCGGCGGAGAGGTACCGTTGTTGGTGCAGGTGATCAGCACGTTCTCGCTGGGGATGCCGACGACATCGGAGACGGCTGAAGCGATGCTGTTCCGCAACTGTTCGGCAATGCCCCAAACATCGAGTGAGACTATCGCGGCGGTTTTGCCGTAAGAACTTAATGTGACGCAACGAATGTAGAGATCGTCGTCGATGCCGCGCGATGGCCGGTCTGGAAATTCTGGACCCGAGATTGTGAAGCCGATTGGCGGTGTGATCGGCGATTGAGAGGTGCCGACGTGTAGCAGATTATCGACGGTTGAGGGATTCAATGGGAAAAATTTCGGATTTGAGTAGGCAAATGGTATCACCAGCGACTTGGATAAGATTGCGTATATTGTGCGCCGATTTGGTGCGCTGGACGTGAGGGATACACACGTCGAAAGGTGACAATGTCCGCTGCAGTTCCATATCGCCACCTGTTGGAGGTCAGAAATTTAGCGACCGAGTTTCATACCAACTACGGAATCGTGCGCGCAGTAGACGGCGTTGATCTGCACATCGACGAGGGTGAGACGGTAGGGCTGGTGGGTGAGTCGGGTTGCGGCAAGAGCGTTGCGGCGCTGTCGATTGTGAGGTTAGTGCCCGATCCTCCCGGGCGGATAGTTAATGGCGAGGTGCTGTTCGAAGGCGTCGACCTTCTGAAGCTTGGCGTCCGGGATATGCGGCACGTGCGGGGGGCGGGAATCGGGATCATTTTCCAAGAACCGCTGACCTCGCTGAACCCGGTTCTTTCGATTGAGCGTCAGATCGTTGAACCGCTACAAGAGCATCTCGGAATGACACGCCGGCAATCGTCATTGCGTGCCTCGGAACTGCTCGACATGGTTGGCATTCCGGACGCATCGGCGAGGATACGGGATTATCCGCACATGATGAGTGGCGGTCAGCGCCAACGCATCATGATTGCCATTGCTCTCAGCTGCAATCCCCGGTTGCTGATCGCCGACGAGGCGACGACTGCCCTGGACGTGACCATACAGGCGCAGATATTGGAGTTGATGGAGGATCTTACCGAGCAGTTCGGTACGGCGCTGTTGATGATCACTCACAACCTCGGAGTGGTCGCCCGATATGCGGATCGGGTATGTGTGATGTACGCCGGCAAGATACGCGAGATGGGGCCATCGGAGCAGTTGTACGGTAACCCGAAGCATCCCTATACGCTCGGCTTATTGGGCTCGGTCCCGCGCCTAGATATGAAACGCGAAGCAGGGAAGTTGACGCAGATACCCGGCGATGTGCCCGATCCTACTCGGATGCCGACGGGGTGCGCTTTTCATCCTAGATGCGACTATGCGGTTGAGCGTTGCGTATCGGATGATCCGGGGATGGAGCTGGTTGGAGAGGGACACGTTGCGGCGTGTTGGGAGAGGGAGAGGGTGGGAAAACCGAATGAAACGGCCATGAATTTGAAGTGAGCATGCCGATGATTTCTTTAGACACGACAGTCGCGAAGGTATTGCAACTTCGCGATCAGATTCAAAGACATGGCGCGTTGCTGCGGCAATCCGAGGCGGAAACCAAGAATGTTTTGGTCACTCCACTACTCGGTGTTTTGGGTTGGAGAATAGGCCAACTCGATGAAGTCCGCACGGAATACCGAACCGTTACGGGGGTTGGAGTAGCCGACTACGCGCTCATGTCTTTTGAAACGAAACGGCCCGAATACTTGATAGAAGCTAAAGGACTCCAAACTGACTTGAAGGAGGCTTTGCCCCAAGCGATGCAGTATTCCTATGAATCAGGAGTTGAAAAATCGGTTTTGACGAATGGTGACGAGTGGCTAGTCGTAAGATTCCAAACAGGCACTCAAAACCCAATGGACGTGTTAGAGCGGTTTTCGATTATGGGTGAAGACGCTGTTATAACTGCGCTGAAAGCCGAAACCCTGCGGAATCCGATAACGCGAAACGATATCGCCAAGTCAATCGCCCAAGTGCACACGATTTCGCGAAACCTTTCTGCTCTTGTCAACTGCGATGAAGTAGCCGCGTACAACACGCGCAATTCTTCGGATGATGATAGATGGATTCCGCTCGAAACGATTGCAGATTTGAATTTCGATGACCCTCCTTTACAGATCAGGTTCTACGATGGTTTTTCGATGCCGGTCGGGAGGTGGAAGGATCTTGTGAGGTGGGTTGGACTTTGGCTCGCGCATCACCACGATTTTCTTGCTGAAGACGACTGCAACATCAAGGCCGACCGAGCGCGAACGAGATTTGTTGCGCACAAGTCGCGTGGTCGCCTTGTGGAGCCCTTAGCCGTTGGCAATAACGTTTTCGTGGAATTCGACTTGAATCGGTCGTCTGCAATAACGAATTCTTGCAAGTTGCTTGAGTATTGCGCTTCGGAAGGTTCAGCTACCGTACGCTTCCAATAAATGGTCGCGGGGTTTGACCCAAGACCGCAAGCCCAACTTTATTGGTTTTGGACTCCGAAATTCGGCAAAGCATTGGAACACCCGATCTGCGATTAACCGTCGATGATAAGTTGCTCCGGAGGTTCCTTTACGCGACCGTCGCTTTACCGTCAGTACTCTTCATCGAAGCGAACGCGATACCGCGGCAACGGATTGGAATCCGCAGAGACCGTTTGGCACGTGAAGGGATACCGACGGCGTACACGCGATCTGACTGGGAGTCGCGTCGGGAATTCTCCGAAGCTAAAGTGTTTGCCACTCAAAGGGAAGTTGCGTTGCATTGGCCGTTAAACTCCGTTTAACTCATAGAGTAAACTCTGAATCATTGGGTTATGAAAAATTGGCAACGATGGCGTTTGACACTTACAAAGCGGTTCAGGAACTCAAGAAGGCCGTATTCGAAGAGGAACAAGCAGCGGCGATCGTCGCGATGTTTCGTTGGGCCGCCACCGGGCAATACACTAGCTACGCGAAATGGTTCGCCAAGTCGGACGACGCCGAAGCTTCTGATATCGTCGCGGTCGCCACGCGGTCCGATGCCGAGAGTTCGTGGGTTTCCGAGGCGTTCTGTGACCGATGCCACATGCTTTGTAAGTTAGTTACCTGACCGCTGACGCATCCTCATGCCTTCCGAACTCCTTATCGAAACGGTTACGATGCTTAAGCAGCGGATTGAGATTCGGCGCGAGTATCTCGCGCGGAACGAATCCCCGACGAGGCAACTTTTGATCGATCCATTACTTGACGCTCTTGGATGGGATTTCGAAGATTCCAGCCGTGTCATCTTGGAGTTCCCGATCGGTCGTTTGCGGATCGACTACGTATTGATCGTCGATGGTAGACCTAAGATAGCAGTGGAGGCGAAACGATTCGGCACTGCGCTTGTTGGCGAACCTACTAGTCAAGTATTGCGCTATGCGGACAAGGCGAGCATCAGATACGCTGTGGTAACTGACGGCGCTCGTTGGCGGATGTTTGACGTTTTCGAAAGTGAAGGCCTAACTTCCCAACCCATCATGGAATTTGACTTGATGACCACCGAGTCAGCTGAGACGGCCCGAATCGCGGAACGAATGTCGCATGAGAAAATCGAAAGCGAAAGATGGTCTAGAGCGGCGATTTCGGTTTGAGACTTGAACCATTGCGTCAAGTGTCGGCGATGATGTGGCGTTGAATACAAGAGCAATCAACTTGCGTAATGTGATATGAAGGGCCCGTCTCGAATTTGGAGAGACCTATGACCACGTCTGAACAATCTAGGACGACCGAAGAACCCACATCCCGATCAACTCAGCCGTGGGTGTCATTGGTTGACGTTTTTCCGCAGTTTGATGGTCCCGAACCTACGGTCGTCAGGTTCTCGTCAGGTGAAAAACGCGAGGCCGGTACGTGGACGGACCTCTATGGTCAAATCGGTTCGTGGTTGGCGCGGCATGGCAGGATCAACGAACCAGTGCCGATGCCGTCGGCACCGGGCAGGTTCATAGTCAACACGAACCCGGTGCATGGTATCGAGCGATTCTCCCGTTCATTTGAGCTGCCGAACGGTCTTTGGTTGGAGGTTGACGGTCGCCCTCAATTGTTACTCGATCGGGCGATCATGCTGCTCGAAATGTTTGACGTAGATCCGCGTTCCGTGGAAGTCTACTTAGAGCAGCGAGGCGATGACGGCTGGATACGTTGATGCGTCACAGATTTCAGGTTGTCGCTTTGGCGTCATAGATTGCATGCCGTCCTCCGGTACACCCTCCACCTCCCTTGCCGCCACCGCGGTTGCCACGGCACCTGACGCGGTTGGTGCTTTTGCGTCAATTGGTGAGTTGGCGGCGGTGAATTTGAGTGCGGTGCCGTTGCTTTCGGTGCGGGATTTGAATGTGCATTTCCCGATTAATCGGGGGTTCATTTTGCAGAGGACTGTGGGGCACATTCGGGCGGTGAATGGGGTCTCGTTTGATGTGAATCCGGGCGAGACGTTGGGGGTTGTGGGTGAGAGCGGTTCGGGTAAGACGACGGTGGTTCGGGCGGTGATACAGCTTGAGCGGCCGACGTCGGGGAGCGTGATATTTCAGGGTGAGCAGATTGTTGATGCGCCTGCTGATGTTTTGCGGAACGCGCGACGGAACATGAGCATGGTGTTTCAGGATCCTTATGGATCGTTGAATCCTCGGATGCGAGCAGGGAATATCGTCGGTGAGCCTTTACGGTCGCATCGACTGTTCGAATCAAAGAATGAGTATCTGGAGCGAGTGGCGGAGTTGTTCCAGATGGTGGGGTTGCATCCGGGCGTCGCTAGCCGATATCCTCACCAGTTCTCGGGTGGGCAGCGGCAAAGGATCGCCATCGCCCGGTCCCTTGCCGCAAATCCGCAGTTGATTCTTCTCGACGAACCGGTTTCGGCGTTGGATGTCTCGATTCAAGCGCAGGTGATCAACCTGCTCGAGGACTTGCAAGACGAACACGACTTGGCGTACGTGTTCGTAGCTCACGATCTGTCGGTGGTCCGGCACACCGCGCATCGAACGGCGGTGATGTATCTGGGCAAGATCGTCGAGATCGCGGATGGCGACGAGATTTTCGACAACCCGCTGCATCCGTACACGCAGGCATTGCTTTCCGCAGCGCCGATGCCTGATCCCGTGTTGGAACGTACGCGCGAACGCATCGTATTGACCGGCGACATCCCGAGTCCCGCGAATCCGCCGTCGGGATGCGTGTTCCGAACACGTTGTCCGATCGCGATTGCTGATTGTGCGGACATTGTCCCTCAGATGCGTAGCACGGGTTCGTTGACGCGGCGGCACGAAGTCGCGTGTATTCGGGTTGAAGTTTGAGTCGTTTGGAGCCTCGGCCCCGGATCAAGCCTGGGCAGGCTCTAACGCCAAACGGAGCCATCGCAAAACCCTCCCCCTTTATGCCCAATGGGAATCAAAGGGGGTTTAGATCAGCCGTCGATCCCCTGCGTTTTCGCTTCGCTCGTCCCCCTCCCTTTTGTCCCCGCTCCCCCTCACCCTAACCCTCTCCCGCGAGGGGACCTGTGCAAAACCTCCATCACTGCAACAACCTAAACAACCAACACCACCCGCGCCCCTTTCGCACAGCGAAAGGGGCGCGGGCAAGCGAAGCCCAAAGGACCGTCACCAGAGCGGGGTATGCCCGGGGCGGCGAGGGGCCTGCCAACCAAACCACTACCCCCTCCACCACCCACCACCCAATCACAGCCCATCACATGAATCAGCGTAATCAGCGATTCAGACTTGACATACTTACCACATCTGTAGTACAACAGGAATCAGGCGCCAAAACCGACACCCGTCGGACGAGGCGCCCAGAGACATCGCCGCGTCGAACCGGGTTGGGGCCACAACTTTTTTCGATGCTGCAATTACCAACTTATAAACAAGGGTCTGCGGACGGGAGTCCACATGGCGAGCCAGAAGCGACTGCCCAAGCCGAAAGGTGAAAGCGACTGCTCCAGGCGGACCGCGACGGTGCCCGTCACATGCTTTATCGATGTCAAGCGCAACGCGACCACAAAAACGGGTTACGAGGGAGCTTGTAGCTGCAGTGTTCGGATGCGGAGCGTTAATGCTGGCTCCGCCGTGCAAGCCAGACGGAAAATCCCGTCCCTTTCGCAAAGCGAAGGGGACGCGACGTAGGGGCGGTTCGTGAACCGCCCGCTCGCAGGGGATGCCCGTTCAAGATCCGAACGATCGCTCCCTTTATCCCACAAGTCGTCTCCGCTTCGTCGTGTGGAGCCGGCCACAGTGCTAACGCGGGGTTGAAGAACCAAGTGATGACGGGCGGCGACATCGTTGCGCCGCCCGGAGGGCGGACGGTCTGGCGACGTCGGCGGCACTGGACCCTTTTATCCACCATCAACCGATTCGCTCGCAACCCACAGACGCGGCGATGCTTCGAAAACACATCCTAATCCCGCTCGGCCGAAAAGGGAAGACATACGAATCCCTTCTCCCGCTCGTCGGCCACGGGCGTCAACCTCAGCCTCCCCTTCGTTAAAGGGGAAGGTGAGGCCCGAGGCGCCCCCGCCCGACGATCAAGAAAAATCTGCGATCAAACCCCGCAGATCAATTAAACACACCCTAATCCGCCCCTTTCGCACGGCGAAAGGGGCGCGAGCCAGCGGAGCGCCGCGAGCGGGGTATGCCCGGGGCGGTTCGTGAACCGCCCTGCCAACCAAACCATCCACACCCCGATCATTCCCGCGAAGGCAAGCGCTTCAGTGGACGGAACGTCCATCCCGAGGGGCCGCGCAACGGGAAACGCAAGCGGTATGCCCCTGAACGCATCGCCCGAGAAGTTATTATGCAAACGTCCCGCGAGGGGAGAGGGGATTGTTGGTTTGGGCGTATCCCCGTTGTCCGCGCCCCTCTGGGTACACACCTGCGCCGGTATGACGGGAGTTTTGTGCTGGCATTACGGAGCTGCGCCGAAATGTTGTGTAAGGCGTGTAAAACGGTGCGGGATTAGGGTAAAATCGTTTGCCATTAAGCAACATGAATCCAAACATGGAGGATTGACATGGTTGTTGCGACGAAATCCGTCGTGAGCGATTTCCGAGAGCAAGGTTTCGTAAAAGTAAAAGGCGTGCTTGACCCTGCGACGGTGCTCGACCCGATCATCGAGGAGTATGAAGGCGTCCTCGACGATCTGGCGCGCGATCTGTATGAAGACGGCGATATCGCGTCTGAGTACAAGGAGCTGCCGTTCGACGCTCGCATCCTGAAGATCTATCAGGAGACGGGCCGGCAACACGCACAGTACTTCGACTTCTCGCTCCCGTTCCAAGACGTCAAGGAAGACACTCCTTGCTGGTTTGGTCCTGCGGTCTTCAACGCGTTCGTGAACGAGAACTTGCTCGATGTCATTGAGCAGCTCATCGGTCCGGAGATCTCATCCAACCCGGTGCAGCACGTGCGAATCAAGCCGCCGGAAAAATACCTGCCGAAGACTGAGGCCGGACAGCCGATTATCGGTGCGACGCTTTGGCACCAAGACCACGGCGTGGTAGTCCCTGAAGCGGATGACACGAACATGGTCACCGTCTGGTTCTCACTCACCGACACCCCCGTCGAATCGGGGCCGTTGAACGTGGTTCCTCGCACGCATCGCGGCGATCTTTTGACGCATTGCGACAGCTACGCGCACAACACGACGATGGTGCAGGGTCGGCAGATCCCAGAGAAGTTGTTCCCGTACGGGCAGGCGACACCGTTGCCGACCGAACGAGGCGACGTCGTCTTCATGCACAAGCGGACGGTGCACGGATCGTTGTCTAACCTCAGCGAGAACATGCGCTGGTCGTTCGACCTTCGATACCACAACACCGGCGCACACTCCGGTCGTGTTGCTTTCCCTGACTTCGTAGCCCGGAGCAGGTCCAACCCAGACTCAGAGCTTCGAGACCCGGTCAAGTGGCACGACATGTGGATGGACTGCCGCAAGCGGATGTCGAAGATCAACCAAGGCGGACAGTTCGACATTCCGTTTGGCCGTTGGGAAGACGGTCATCCCGACTGCGAGAACTAGAGCTTAACCCTCACGGGACCCCCTCTTTAATCCTCCCCCTGCCCAGCAGGGGGAGGATGATGGTGGTTAGCGGTAGGTGTTGATCATCGCATTTGCCGCGTTACAGCGTCCGGTGAGATGTTGCGGCGCGATCTGTATTTCAATCAATCAAGTCGGATTCTTCGCGGATCTCGTCTGGGAACGTGAATTCTTCGCCGTAGACCGGATTGCGAGCTTCGACGGTGTGGGTTTCGCAACTGTCGCGGCTCCTAGGGTCAAAGTTCCAAGACATTTTGTATTTTGAGACCGCGTACGTCTCTGGTTGCATCTCGATCCGGATGTTCAGATCCAAATCCCTGCTCCAACTGGGCTTCGGGTTGCTTAGTGTCACATCGATGACGACGCGGGTTCGATCCCGGGAGATTACTTGGTAGTCCATTTCGCTGGCGTAGATGTTGATGTTGGAGAGCATAAGGAACGGGTTGGTTAAACCGCTTCTAAAAGTAGTGTTATCGAACACCTTTGAAGCGTTGACCTTTTGCCATTGCCTTCCTCGTTTGAGCCAGAATTCGCTTAGATTCCAATCGTCGGGGACCCCGATGTAGTAGTAACGATCATTGCCATCGTAGAAATGTTCCCACAACGGGTATCGCGGTTGGAGATTTCCGAATTCGTATTTTGCCCAACCGAATCGATGGTTGCCCCTACATCCCGGCCAATCGCCGCGGATCTCAAAGGTGAGCGTTTCGGTTTCCATCCACGCTGCGTGGGCGCGTCGCAGTAGTTGTTTTGCCGATAACTGCGCTGGCTCCGGAGGGTCGTTCAATTCGTCGGAGAAGATGATCAACTCCAACACGTCATCAAACGTCATGCCCGGTTTGACGAGCGGGTGGGCTAGGAGTTGGAATAACCCGCCATCGACGCCGTCGATCGTTGTGTAGTTGAGGGCGTCATAACTCATTACGCTGGTCCGGTCGTGGTGACGATGATTGACGCCGGTGAGCGCGTGTAGGAGTTCGTGAAGAGTGGTGGCCCGCACATCGTTGGCGAGCCGTTTTTCGTCGGTTAAACTGCTGACCCATATGGCGATGATCGCTTTGGTTATTTCGGTACTATCGTCGACCCATTTTTGGGCACAACCGGCAAAATCGACGCAATCAAGTTCGGTAGTCGCGGCATCGTTCTTGGACCAACCGGCGTAGACGATCAGTTGGGCATCCGATTTATTCGATACGTACTCGAATTCGAGGTTTAGGGATGGGGCGAGGTCTTCGAGGACATCCTTGAAGATTTCGACGTATGAAGCGTCGCCGGTTACCCATGCTGGGATCGTTTCACCAACCGGCCATTTTGTGATCCGCTCTTCGTCCCAACCGGCGCAACCGATGCCCAGGTCATCCGTCATGTGTGAAGCTTCCCCTTTATTTTCGATTTCTTCGTCGTCAGGCGCGTAGGATGTGTCGGAGAAGCATTGCCAAACGTCGCGTTCGACGCCGATGATGCGTTCTGGGACGTTCGCTGCCACGGTCTCGGGCGAGTCGGCGCC
This sequence comes from Dehalococcoidia bacterium, assembly GCA_965220355.1. Lineage (GTDB taxonomy): Bacteria > Chloroflexota > Dehalococcoidia > Lucifugimonadales > Lucifugimonadaceae > Bin127. The sequence goes on along the minus strand of OZ244820.1, from coordinate 2,443,277 downwards.
GTAGAGGATGATCAGGTCGGTTTCTCCGCGCGGTAGCCTCAGTGTTTGGCTGATCACTGTTGGATAGACGTCCGGCTCCATTTCGAGCGAGAATTGGGCTCCGCAGTCCTCAACAACGGTGTTGTCATCGAAGCATCCGATAGCGATGTTTTGTGCGGAATCGGTGCCGTTATTCACGAACGTTAGATCGAGGTCGACGTTCGCCGAACCATCGCTCCAGTAGCTCGATACTTCAGGCGTCGCGACGCCACGGAGGTCCCAGACTAGATCGGGTGCAGTTGGAACGTTGATGGCGTGGTCGGTGGCGTTGAGATACCCCCAAAGGAAGGAATCCTCGTCTTCAGCGGCGTAAAGCCGGACATCCTCCTCGCCGGTCGGCAACCAGACTTTGATTTCCGCGGTTTGTTCATCGCCTGCAGGGACAGATTGAAACTGAGTTGACTTGGAGCAATCAGAGGTTTCTTCGTCGACGCATTTGAACCCGACATTGAACGGGTTACTGTCGTCGAGACCTGCGTTTTCGACACTGACGAATATCGACATCAGCGCCCGTCCACCATCATCCCAACCCAGGCTCTCCGCCGACTCCACCGTAATTCGCAAGTCGACGAATTCGACGTCGAGAGAGAGGGTTGCTGAGTTATTGGACTTTTCCCCTTCCAACGTTGAAGTTGATGCCTCAAACTCGAAGTCGTAGGAACCTGCGGCAAGTTCGATAGGCAGCGTCAAAAGAGTGTCTTGGTTTAGGTCTATCCGCACCAATTCTCGTCGCATCGTGCGTTCCTGCGACGGTTCGTCGTTGCTACTTATCCAAGACCCGACCAGAATCACGTCGTCAGCGGCAAGAACTCCGTGATTTGACACTATGAGATCGAACTCAACGATTTTTCCGCGCTTCAGACGGTGAGCTTCTATTTCAACCGCAACGTCGGCGCTGTCTACAGAAACATCGACGGACAACAGGGATTCGCCGATCAACGCGGCAACGGTATGATCCCCGGGCGTCAACTCGAAGTTGAATGTGATGGTTGACGATGCGCCGGTTGCCAGAGAAGTAACGATGTAAACGAGCTGCTTTTCGCCACCATCGATTTGGTAGTCGACACGCGCGACACCTGCAAAATCGGCATCGCCGGGGTTAGTGATTGTGACGGCGCCTTAATAGCTGGCGGTTTCTGCACCGACGCCGGACTGCGTAGTCTCAAATCTGGAAACACGCAGGTCAGAATCCGATGATTGGGCTGCGACGTTTGGGTTGTCTACCAAGAAAGCGACGGAGATGGCTAGCACGAACACAGCTGCGTGCAAAAACGCGATTCCTAACCATCGCCTTACCGCCGGATAGGTGAATACGTTCGGATCGAATTGGAATGCCATTGACGTTTACGCGTCAACTCTTTGCCTGACAGCCTCGTAAAGTGCGATTGCTGCGCTGACGGAAGCGTTCAGAGATGCCAGTTGGCCGTGCATGGGAATCGAGATGGTGCCTGTGCAGTTTTGCAGCGACAGACGCGAGACACCTTTCTCTTCCGAGCCAACTACGATCGCCGTCGGTATCGTGATGTCGGCATCGGTGTAGTTGGTTTCGGCATCGACCGCGAGGGCGAGGGTTTGCAGGCCCAAAGTGTTGAGATATTCGATGGTGCGAGGGATGTTGACGACCCGTGCGACGGGCAAGTGCATGAGCGCGCCCGCGGAGGCCCGTATCGATCCGGGACCGACGCCTGCAGCGCGCCGTTCCGGGATGATGATGCCGTGACCTCCCGCGGCGTCCATTGTGCGGGCAATGGCGCCGAGGTTGTGAGGGTCGACGATCCCGTCAAGTACAGCTATCAGCGGAGCTTGTCCTTTGCGGTCGGCGTCGAAGATGATGTCTTCGATCGACACGTAGCGGGTATCGGGTAGGACCGCGACTACTCCTTGACTCTTTTTGGTACGAGATTGGCTTTCGAGTTCGCGCCGTTGCACATGTTCGATCTGGATGCCGGCTGTTTCGGCAAGCGAGATGATCTCCTGCATCTGCGTCCCCATCTCGATTCCGTTAGCGATTAGAAGGGTTTGAATGTGCCGTTCTGCGCGCAAAGCCTCCAAAACCGCGCGGCGTCCTTCGACGGTGTTGGCGTGGACTTTACGTGCTCTGCCGTAGCGGCTCATGTAGTGTGACACTCGGATTTCGATCTGCCGTGATCGGTTTGGCAGTTGGCATACAATCGCTTGATAAGCGGGTCAGGTTCAACCATCAAATTCGTTCAAAGGAGATCCGCGTTGGGACACTCAAATTCTATTTCCACTCTTGGGACCGCCGAGGCGGTAATGGACCTCATTCGGACGCGGCGCAGTGTTCGAGACTTCACTAACCGCGCCGTGCCACGCGAGATGCTCGATCAGATAATTGAGGCTGCGACGTGGGCGCCGAATCATCGACACACTGAACCGTGGCGTTTCATCGTGTTGGAGAAGGACGGAGAGGCGAGGTCAAAGGTCGCGGATGTGGTGTACGAATGGACGTGGAACTACGTCAAGAATCCTAATCCTGTGCGGCGAGAGAAGAGTTCTGCTGAGGCGCGAGACGAGGTTTTGGATACGCCGGTGTTGATGCTCATCTACTCCATCCCCGGCTCAAACGAGGAGATAACCGAAGAAAATTTCTCCGCGACGTGCTGCGCCGCACAGAACATGCAGTTGATGGCGCACGCGATCGGTCTTGCAGTTGGATGGTCGACCGGCCGTCTTTGCAAAGCGGAAAAGGTGCACGAGGCTATAGGTGCGGAGCCGGACTGGGCCGTGGTGGGTGCGTTTTACATAGGATTCCCCGAGGCGATCCCAGATGCTGAGCGGGCCCCGTTGAGCGATGTTTGTACCTACTTGGCGTGACAACGCAATTTCAGCGATTTCTCGCGATACGAACTGAAACTAGACAGGAGATCAATTGATGGCAGAGCGTGATACGTTTCTGAACTACGTAGGAGGGAGCTGGACTGCTGCCTCGACCGGTAGGGTTTCTCACAGCAGCAATCCAGCTGACTTTGACGATGTGATCGGCGCATTTCAGGCTTCCAACTCAGCTGATGTTGAGAGCGCGGTTGGAATCGCATCGGACGCCGGTCGAGTTTGGGGTTCGATGTCGGCGTTGGCGCGTGGCGGATATCTGTTGGCTGCCGCCGACTATCTTAGCCACAACGCGGAGCGTTACGCGCAAGCGATCACTCGTGAGTGCGGCAAGGCGATCATTGAGGCACGTGGCGAGGTAGGACGAGCGGTCGCGCTGTTGCAGTACTTCGGGGTAGAAGGTTCGAATCCAGTGGGCGATGTGGTGCCGTCGGTCGATCCGAACATACTGCTCTACACCAAGCGCGTCCCGATTGGCGTCGTTACGCTAATCACGCCGTGGAACTTCCCGTTGGCTATTCCGATCTGGAAGATGGCACCGGCACTGGTTTACGGCAACACGATTCTGCTAAAGCCGGCGTCGGCGACGCCGCACCTTGGCGTTCTGATCGCGGAGTTGTGGGACGCTGTGGGATTGCCAGCGGGCGTGTTCAATCTGGTCACCGGTTCAGGCGGAGCAATTGGCGATGCACTGATCGCGTCAGACGGTGTAGCGGCTGTATCGTTCACCGGCTCGAATTCAATCGGAATGGGTATCGCGTCGACGGCGGCGAGTCGCGGCGTGAAGTTCCAGTTAGAGATGGGCGGTAAGAACCCCGTCGTTGTGATGCCAGATGCTGATCTCGAACAGGCGGCGCAGGTGACGGTTGACGGGGCGATGAAGTACTCGGGTCAGAAATGCACCGCCACGTCAAGGGCGATTGTGATTGGGAATGTCATTGAAGATTTCACCGATCTCGTCGTCGAGAAGACCGAGGCGTTAGCTATCGGTCCGGGCGCAGACGCGGACTCGGTGGTCGTTCCAGTGATCGACGAAGCGTCGCGTCAAAACATCGTCGCATCTGTGGAGCGCGGCGTAAACGAGGGTGGAAACGTGCTGACCGGCGGCAGTGTGCCGACTGGTGGATCTTACGAAGGCGGTACCTATGTACAGCCGACGGTTTTATCGAAGGTTTCACCCAACGACTTCGTGGCGTGCGAGGAGATATTCGGTCCGGTTTTGGGCATCATCCCAGCTGCGGATATCGACGATGCGCTGGGAATCGCAAACGACGTTCGTTATGGGTTGAGCGCCGGCATATTCACGCGCAACTTGAACGCTGCGATGCAGTTTGCCGACCGTATCGAGGCGGGAATAGTCAAGGTAAACGGTGAGACCGCGGGCGTTGAGCCGCAGGTGCCATTTGGCGGCATGAAGTCGTCTAGCAGCGGTTCGCGCGAGCAAGGCAAGGCGGCGATTGAGTTCTTTACGGAAACCAAGACGATTTACGTGAACCAGAGCGCAACCTGAGGAAAGAATCTTCACCGCTTTTACATCCTGAGACGAATCGCGCTTCAATCCAAGGTTTCGGTACATAGGAACGTGATTGAGCGGCGCGATTTCGGCGCGAATGTTGCGCTGGTAGTTCGCGTTCGTTAAGATTCGCTGTTAAAGTTCACACAACACATCTGTGATTGGAAATCCAAGAGGGACGAGAGATGGTACTCGCGCAGACCAAGACCGATTTGGACCTGGTCGCACACCTGTTGCGCCGTGCAGGATTCGGAGCTGACCGGACTGAGATTGAACGTTACGCCGGGAAATCCTACGACGAGATCGTCGACGATCTCGTCAACCCGGAGCGTTCCCCAGACGTAGAAGACGACCTGTTAGGACGCTTTTACCCGCATCTGGCGGCAAACAAGGACAATGGTGCGGTTTGGAATGGCCGGTGGATGTTCCGCATGGTCAACACCGAGAGGCCGTTGCAGGAGAAGATGGCGTTGTTCTGGCACGGCATCCTTGCAACCGGCTGGACGAAGAGTGAGCACACGCCGAGCATGGTCAACCATGTCCAAATGCTCCGCGACAACGGCTTGGGAAACTTCCGGACCATTCTTTTGGAGCTGTCCAGGGATCCGGCGATGATCTATTGGCTGGACAACAACGAGAACCACGGCTACTCGATCAACGAGAACTATGGTCGTGAAATCTTGGAGTTGTTCTCGATGGGCATCGGTAACTACACCGAGGACGACATCAAGAACGCCGCCCGCGCATTCACAGGTTGGACGTTCAAGCAACCGTTGCCGCTCTATCCATTCGGTCACTTCGAGGCGGAATTTACATACCGCGAAGATGACCATGACCCGGGTGAGAAGGAGTTCCTCGGATATCGGGGCAACTTCGACGGCGCGGACATCATCGACATCATCGCCCGCCAAGAGGCGACGGCGCGCTTCATCGCCCGCCACCTTTACACCTTCTTCGTCGCCGACGAGCCTCAGGTTCCGGCGTGGAGCATTCAAGGTCCGAACGACCCTGACGCGATCCAGACAATGGTCGACGCGTGGATGGAGTCGGACGCAGACATCCGTCACGTCGTCCGCACAATGCTCAAGTCGGATTTCTTCAAGAACGCACGCATGAAACGCGTCAAGTCGCCTACCGAGTTCGTGTCCAACGTCCTCAAAATCTCTGGTGACTACCGCGACGTCGACGTAGGTTTGGAGAGTTTCCAAGGTACGCTCGTAGCAATGGGTCAAACTCTCATGGATCCACCTTCCGTCGAGGGTTGGCACACCGGCAAAGAGTGGATCGACGGCGGGACATTGACTGAGCGCGTCAACTACGCGGTCAACACGTTAACGGACGCGTCGAAGCCGGGTGTAAGGGCGATCATCAGCGAGGTGCGCGAACTGGACGAGCCGCGGACGCCCGAGAAGTTAGTGGATGTCGTGTTGGAGCATCTGTGCCGCTTGCGGGTGGATGACGACACGCGTGAGACGCTTGTGGCGCACGGATACGAGGGCGGCGACCTAATGTTCGACACCGAGCAGCAAGAAGAAGAGAGCACGGATCGCATCTTACGGATGATCACGCTCGCGGTCTCGACGCGCGAGTTCCAGTTTGAGTAAATGAAAAGACCGACAACTGCCAGTCGGAAGCGCTAAAGAATCGGAGCGATTGAAATGGCAATCAAAGGTAATGGAACAAACGGGGCGAACGGCAAGCACAAGGATCCTGTGCTGGTCGTGATCCAACTTTCCGGCGGAAACGACTTCATGAATACGGTGATCCCGTACACGGAGGGCGTCTACTACGACGTTCGACCGTTAGTGGGTATTCCGGAAGACAAGGTGATACCGATCACCGATAAAGTCGGATTCCACCCCCGCGCCACGGCGCTCAAGGAGATATGGGACGAGGGCAAAGTTGCAATCGTTCAAGGCATCGGATATGCAAACTCGAGCCGATCGCACTTCCGAGCGATGGACATCTGGCACACGTGTGAACCGGACACTATCGCGACCGAAGGTTGGCTCGCTAAGGTTATTCGAGAATTCGACCCCAATAACGAAAACCCGGTAACGGCAGTGAATTTCGGTCGGGGATTGCCGCGAGCCTTGGCCGCCCCGAACGTCACCGCGACCTCAATCGGCGACCTCGACAACTACGGCTTGATGTCGAGCATCGAGGTCGTTGAGGAACGCGACGAGAACCTCGAAATCTTCAAGCGGATGTACACGCCCGCAGTCGGCTCCGGCCTCGTGATGGACTACCTTGGCCAGACCGGTCGTGACGTGCTTAAAGGCGCCGACATGCTGTCCGTAGCTCCGGGGAAGTACAAGTCGAACGTCGAATACGCCGACAATCCGATCGCGCAGTCGCTGCGAGATGTAGTACGTGTCCACACGGCAGACCTAGGCACGCGCATCTTCTATACGAACCACCTGGGTTACGACCACCACGCACAAGAAATGCCGGCCCACAACAAGCTTATTGGAGAGTTGTCGGAGGCAATCCGCGACTTCATGCAAGACCTGCGAGACCACGACGCGGCCGACGAGATCACGATCTTGGTGTTCACCGAGTTCGGTCGACGCATCAAAGACAATGGCTCTGGAACCGACCACGGCTCGGGTGGCGGTGCGTTCCTAATTGGTGAGAATGTCAAGGGTGGTCTCTACTCTGAGTACCCGCCTCTCGACCGCCCGAGCTGGCTGAACGACGAAGACCTCCGCCACACGTTTGACTTCCGAGGGATGTATGGCACGATCCTCGAACAGTGGTTCGGCCTCGACCCGGTTCCAATCGTAGGTGGCAGCTTTGAGCAACTGAGGCCATACGAAAAGACCTTGGTTTAATCGCAAAACGGAAACGCAAGAAATAGATCGGGAGGGTTGACCCGTGAGTGAAAACGGTAATGGCTCGATGAACGGGGCGAATGGCAGGCCGCATGCGTTATTACGTGCCGGCTACCCGTTCTACACGACGCTGGGTATGCGTCGCGTTACGACGTATCCGATGGACTTGGTGATTGGTGAAGGGGACCGACTATACGTCCTCAACCGCACTGATGGCCAAGGCGGTCAGATACGTCGCATTAACTGGGACGACGATGACTTGGACATCTTTGGGTCTGACTTCGTGTGGCCGGTTCAGATGATCCGCGACGATGACGAGAACGTTTACGTTTCGGACGAGGGCAAGCACACGATCACAGTTTGGCGTCCGTCCGACGGTGAGTTGCTGGACGAATGGGGCACGCATGGCAGCGACCCCGGTCAGCTCGACCGACCATCCGGCATCTGTTGGGACAGCGACGGCAACATGCTCGTCGTGGACACGCGCAACCACCGCGTCCAGAAGTTCACGTCGTCAGGTCAGTACATCAGCGGATTTGGCGAGTACGGCACTGACGATGGGCAGTTCAACTATCCGTGGGGTGTCGCGGTGGATCCGTTTGACAGTGCGATATATGTCAGCGATTGGCGCAATGACCGGTTGCAGAAGTTCGATGGCGACGGCAACCACATTTGGACCATCGGATCGAGTGGCGACGAATTAGGTCAATTCAATCGACCGGCTGGAGTTTCGGTGGATAGGCACGGTGATGTCTACGTCGCGGACCGCGGCAACCACAGAGTTCAGCAGTTCGATGTGACCGGCAGATACGTTGACCGCTTCATCGGCGAAGCAGTGTTGTCGAAGAGCGGCAGGATCTACATCCTGTCGAGTACGACCGTACTTCGGAACCGTGAATCTGCAGAGTTAGAGGTGACTCGGCGCCTGCGTGGGCCAACTGCGGTTCGGTTCCATAACGACCCCAAGCGGGGCGATTTGATGTATATCTCGGACTTCGGTTGCCACCGCATCCAGGTATACCGCAAAGAGGCGTACGAACTCACACCGGAGCAGATCGCGCCGATTCCGACGGCACCGACGCTTTACACGGTCTAGACGGACCTAATCGGCGTTCGATCATTCGGGTTGGGACCGTTAACGCAGTCCCAACTTGCTTTCGATGCCTTTCAAAACGTCGTCGGCGATCTCGAGTGCGCGTTCCGCATCGATCGCTTCGTATGCTTCGCACGGCGCGCCACCTGGAAGAGTCTGAGGGTACCGCGCGCCAACGTAATGTTTGTCCAATAGCCCTGCGACCGACTTGACGAACTCGAACGACTGGTCGAAGGCTGTGGCGTCTGCGCATAGGTCCGCCAGCGAGTGCCCCCAGACGTGTTCGGCGCCATGATTGTAGATAAAGGCCACGACGGCCTTCTCTGCGGATTGATGGGCCAAGAAACAGGCAAGGTCATGTCTTCCGTGCTCAGCATTCGCAACGGCGGCTTCTAGGTCGTGCCGGGATTGCGTCAGCCAGCTGCGTGGCACGCGGGTTAACGAAGAGTAGTCAATCATGGCGGTCCTTGCGGATTTAGGGTGCGGCGCTTTCGGAGCTAGATTGCGGTCCTCAATACAGCTGGTCACCATATTGCTGCGCGCGAACGAGCATTGGATCAGAATCGGATAACTCGAAGAACTCCGCTTCCGTGTAGACGTGGAAGGTCGTGCCCACCGATGGTCTGAGATGCGTGACCCAAAAGTCTGGACGGCGGTGAAACGGCTCGTCAGTCTCTTGGACGACGATGAGTTCCAACGTAGTGTCTGGCTTGGTGGGAGCGCCGGATACGAGGTCGCCGACGAGCATGAGTCGGGTCATGCCTAGTTGAGGCATCTCCTGAACGTAGCGCTGCAACTCGGCTTCGAGGACCTGTCGGCGTTGCCGACCAAAGCCGAACATCATGGGGGACATGTGAAATCTTTCGCGCAGCGCTGGTTACGTTCCAACTAAGCGTATCAGCGAAGTCGTTCGAAACAACAAAAAAGAGGCGGGTGGCACCACCGGGACAGGTTTGGTTACCTATCCGAGTGGTGCCACCCGCCGGGAGGTGTCTCGCATCGTAGATTCGAGAGCACCCCGATATTTCAACTCCGCAACACGAAGAAATCTCTAAGTGTCGGGATGATTAGGGGGGATCTCGTCTAGAGCGAGACACCTCTCTTACAGCTATATGCCATTACCTAGACGTCCCTCCTTTCGTTTTGTATCCGGCTCGTGGCACGGTTGCCACTGCCACGGCAGACCATCAGGCGAGGTCCACCGGCACGCTAATTATAACGGACGCCACCGATAATCCAAGAGGTGTTCGCGGATCTACGAATGGCGTCCGAAAGGCGAGGTCAGTTAAGCCCTAGCCGATCTGCTTCGCCAACTGCTCGGCGTCGGCGTTCGAGAGGATTCTGAAGACTTTGTTGCCAGATGGCGACATGCCTTGCACGGCCTTGCGGCCATTTTTCATTGTGACGATTTCCGGGTTCTGTACCGGCACCGTCGTCTTCTCTTTCACCGAGTATGCTGTGATTTCCATGTGATACCTCGATTCCTATCGCAGTATTACTGCCGAGTTTGCTTAAACTCGATATTCGGTTAGATTATAGGAATCGCCCTTTAAGTTGGGAAACACCCTATGCGTTTACTTGGGCAAAGGTGCCTTCTGCGGCCCGTTCAGGCGTATTTCATCGATCGCTAACCGGTGTTTGCGAACGATTTCTTGATACGATCGGCAGCTTCGTCGAGTGCGGATTCGGCGGCGTGTATGTGACCGGGCTGGCAGTTGAAACCGTGCAATACACCTTCGTATCGCGTCAATCTCGTGTCTACACCAGCCGTTTTTAACGCTGCGGCGTATTCTTCCGCTTCGTCGCGCAAAACATCGCACTCAGCCACGATCACAGTCGCGTCTGGCAAACCGCTCAAGCTCTCTGCTTGCAAAGGTGATGCGTACGGATTGGTTCCGTCGCCGTCTGGTCCGAGGTAATTGTCCCAGAACCATTGCATGCCGATCTTCGTGAGGCCGTAACCATCCGCGAACTCGTCGTATGAAGGACGCGTGAAGTTGTGGTCGATTACCGGGCAGAACAATACTTGGTGTGAGATCTTGGGTCCATTGCGGTCCCGAGCCATTTGCGAAACGGCAGCTGACAGATTGCCGCCCGCGGACGTGCCAGCGACAGCGAGTTGAGATGCGTCACCTCCAAACTCGGCGGCATTTTCAATCGCCCACTCTGTGGCGGCGTAGCAATCGTCAGCCGCGCCGGGGAAGCGTGTTTCGGGAGCCAAGCGATATTGGACTGAAATCGCTATTGCACCGACCCGGTTGGCCAACCCGCGCGAGGTAGGCCCTTCGAGTTCATAGCTGCGTATGGTCCATCCGCCGCCATGGAAGACCATGATGACGGGATACGGAGCTTCGGCTTTTTCGGGAACGTAGATGCGCAACGGTACCTCGCCGTCTGGACCTTGGATTTTGCGGCGGATGACTTTGCGGACCGGTTCGATGACTGGTTTCATCAACTCGCCGCGCTTCTGTGTCGCTGCGCGTAACTCTTCGGCCGAACATTCACCGGCAACAGGGAGGTCAAACTGTGCTCCCTTCTCCATGAAGTCAACGGTATCGGGGTGTAGGCGTGGGTCGTTCATTTCGAGTCCTCGTTATTTGGTTATTTTCGGCCGTGCAGATCGCACTAGAACCAGTTTTCTTTGTCGACTAGGTTGCGTAACGGTTCGCCTGCGGCAAATCGGCGCATGTTGTCAGAGACCACCTCGTATCGTCGCTCGCCAAGGTAGCGCCCCTCGTCAGCGGCGATGTGCGGCGTCAATATCGTGTTTGGCGCATCCCATAAGGGGTGATCAGCCGGCAACGGCTCGATTTCGTACACGTCAAGGCCGGCGCCGCTGATCTCTCCGTTGCGCAGCGCGGCATTCAGGTCATCGAGTTTGGTGGTCATTCCGCGTCCGATGTTGATGAAGATCGCAGTGTTCTTCATCAACGCGAATTTGGACGAGTCGAATAGCCCCTCGGTTTGAGGGGTGTGGGGTATCGTCAGTACGACGAAATCGGCCTCGGGCAATACGTCGTTGAGTTCTGACGGATCGCGCATCTCGTCGACATGCTCTTTGGCGCCTGGCGCTTCCCAGCGAGCGTCCACGCCGACAACCGTCGTTCCAAGAGCTTTGCACAACCTGGCGGTTTCAGTTCCGATACCGCCTACACCCACGATCAATACGGTGGCGTCGGGCAAGAAGATGTTGTTGTAGTGATCGCCGAGGAGTTTGTTCCAATTGCGATCTCGCTGATGGTCGCGGTACACGTTCAGATGCTTCACGAACGAAAGCATCATGGCGACGATGTGGACGGAGATGTGATCGTTGTAGATCTCTCGAAAGTTTGTGACTTGGACGGGGTGCGTGATGAGTTCGTCGAAGTAGTAACCGGCCGGTGGTGCAGCGGCTGGTGCTTGCAACCATTTCAATTTGGAAGCGGCGGCGACGAGCCGCGGATTCATCGTGCCAAATGCGGCGTCGGCGTCGGCGAGTTCCTTCACCGCGGCGTCTTCATCCGACGGGGCGACCAAGGTTGCTTCGGGCACGGAATCCTGGAGTCTCGTCATGAAGTCGATGTTGTGTTGAGAGTTCGGAGGAAGGAACACCATCTTGTAAGGCATAAGTGCAGGTCACCTTTTCGATTGAGGTCGATGTACGGACCGGACGACGCGGTTCGCGTTGTTCACTCGTTCAGAATTGATCTACAGCAATGATACAGAGCAACTATCGCGAGATTGGATTATCCTGTAGTCATCGCAGCCTAAGCATCTCGGGTCCGACGTCACGTCGCCGCGATTGCTCGGTTGCAGGTCTTTTGGTTACGAAAACGTTCGGGGCGATCTATTGAAGATAGGTGACTTCCAGATAGATGTCGATCCGTCGACCTTCGAATCGCCGCATTGTATCGTGACGTTGCGGCCGTGGATCAACGTAGGCAATGTCGGACGCATCGCGGTCAACCGACTGGGGCGAATGTACGGTGCCAAGAAGGCTGGTCAGCTGGCACGCCCGGGCAAGTTCTACGATCACACTCGTTACCGTCCTCGAATTCGCATGAAGCGAGGCGAACGGACTTTCCGTATTCCGAACACCGAAATTACTGCTGCTCGTGTGCCCGGTGGTCGAGACCTTTTGATCCTGAAGCTACTCGAACCTCACGCTTGGGCAGAGGACTTCAACGACTCCGTCCTCGAGTTGCTGCAAGCATTCAGCGTCGAACGATACGTGCTAGTCGGATCGATGTACGACTCAGTTCCGCACACCCGCCCTCTCAAAGTCACCGGTTCCGCGCGCGGCTGGGAACCGCCTAGCCAGTTCAAGACTGGTGTCCGATTAGGAAATAGCCGCTACGAAGGGCCTACGTCGATGGTGTCGCAGTTGACGGAGCTAGCGCGTACGCAATTCGATTTGGAAACGCTTTCGATGATTGTGCACTTGCCTCTCTATCTAAAGCTGGACAACGACTACGTCGGTGCCGCGAGGGTATTGTCGGTGCTCGGTGAACTCTACGGCCTGCCGATGGACCAGATGCCCGAGATTCGAATGGGCGAAACACAGTACTCGCAGGTGCAGATATCAAGCTCGGACAATCCACGGTTGGCGCAATTGGTCGCGCGACTTGAGCTTGAGTACGACGCGGAAGAGGCTGAACCAAGCGAAGACGAAGTCGAGTTGTTGCCGGAGGTCGAAGAGTTCCTACAAGACCTCTCACGCGGTTGGGAAGAGGAAGAAGGGCGCAAATAAAAAGCGTCGGCCAGATAGTTAATCTGACCGACGCTTCGATTCGTTCTGTGTCGCTCTAAAGCTCTTTGACTTCGACGCCGGCGACCTGCTCGACGTACCGAAGGATACCGGAGTGGTCGTTCCGTCCGTCGCCACCGACAACCAATGAGGTGAGTACCTGCTGAAGGTTGGCGGTAACCTGAAGCGGCACGTTGAGAGATCGCGCCGTTTCCATAGCGTTGTTGATGTCCTTGTAGTGAAGCTCGATGCGGAAACCGGGTTCGAAGTTTCGGCCGATCATCATCGGAGCCTTGGCGTTCATGACATTGGAGCCTGCGAGTCCGCCTTGAATTGCCTCGAAGACCGTTTGCGGGTTGACGCCAGCGGCGGTAGCCAACACCAATGCTTCGGCCAAGCCGTGAATGTTTGCGCCAACGACTATCTGGTTCGCGAGCTTGGTAACGTTGCCTGCACCATGCGCGCCGCACAACACCGCGGATTTCCCGACAACGTCGAAGATCGGCTTGGCACGCTCAAAGTCGCCCGCTCCTCCGCCGACCATGATTGCGAGGTCGCCTGAGATTGCAAAGGGCTCGCCGCCTGAAACAGGAGCGTCGAGGAAGTTGATGTTTTTCTCAGCGAGGCCGGCTCCCAGCTCTTGAGAGACGCCGGGTGCGATAGACGACATGTCAACGACCAAGTCACCTGTGGATGCGCCGTCGATTACACCACCGTCGCCAAGGATCGCTTGCTTCGCCTGAGGGCCGTCTTGAACCATCGTGATGATGACATCGGTAGACGAGGCGACCTCTGCACAGGAACCAGCGCCGGTGGCGCCCGCCTCGACCAACTCTTCGATCGGGTCTGGGAAGATGTCAAAAACGGTTACATCGTATCCCGCGTTGATCAAGTTTTTTGCCATGGGTTTACCCATGATTCCGAGGCCGATGAAGCCGATTTTCTCTGCCATGTTGCTTCTCCTCTCGAAGTCGGCGTAGGTATTTGTCGCCCGGTAAATTCGTTGTGGGCGATTCATTGATCGCACCAATTGATGGTACAACCGCTTGTCACGGTTCCGACCCTACTCGTCGTCTTTCCAGAATCGCTCTTCTTCAACGTGATAGCTGGTTTCGGCGTACCGCTCTTTGACGTCCTCAATCATTCCGGGATGTCCGCAGGCGTATATCACGGTCCCCGCGGGGTCTAAACCGCGTTGGTTAACGAAATCCTCGACCAACGTGTTGACACGACCAATCGGTCCTTGCCAATCGTTGTTGCGACTCTCAGTTGGCCGGCTGACGGAACCGAAGAATTCGATGTTGTCGTGAGCGTCGGCCATCTCGGATAGTTCATCGTCGTATCCGAATTCGTCCAGATAGCTGGCACCCTCAAGGACGTAGAAGCGGTAGTCTTCCCTTTTTACCGAAGCGTCTGCGTTCCATTCGGCGTCGTTCAGGAATTTCCGCAGCATCGAGACGTAAGGAGCGACCCCGGTGACGGTACCGACCATGACGTGGTTGCGAAACTCAGGTTTGAAGACAAAGATGCCTTTCGCGCGCGGGCGCAACGTCAACTCAGTACCCACAGATAGGTCGTACAAGACTGGGGTAAGGTTTCCGTCAGGCGGTGGGACTAGCTCGACGAACAGCTCGATCTCAGCTTCGTCTGGTGACGAGACGATAGAGTAAGGCCTCTCGATGCCTTCTGCGCCGATAGTGCAGTATTGACCGGGTTTGAAGTTGAAGGGTTGGGCCGGTTTGAGCCAGATCTTCCAAAGGTCTTCGGTCAGATCTTCGCGTCGCGTTATCTCGCAAGTAGTAAACCGACCCCGAATGGTCGGTCTCGGCGTCGTTTGTCGTTGCGTCATTTTGCCTCTCGGATAATTGGTCGTGCGTGAAACAGGTTATAACAATGCGCGCGGCTGGCTACTGTGGGACTCGCGCGCTGGTGATACCATGATTGCACGATTTCGGAGATGTTTTTCGATCTGCCGAATCCGTGGCGAGGGTGAGAACGCGCTTCTTGATTGACGAGGGAAACTGAAATGTCAGGACCAAATCCTGGAGTTGCCTACAGCATCACTGTGAGAGCTGAGTATCCGAACAGGCCCGGGATGTTGGGACTGATCACCTCTGCCATCGGAAAGTGCGGCGGTGATGCGGCAGCCATCGACGTCGTTTCGACGGATGGTGGGAACATGATCCGCGACTTCACGATTAACACCTCCGGTGAAGAACATTCGCGGCAAGTCGTGGAAGCGATAGGTTCGATCGAGGACGTATCCGTGAACACGGTCTCCGACGCGACGTTTTTGATGCACGTCGGAGGCAAGATCGAGATGCGCTCGACCGTTCCAGTCGCGACGCGCGACGATATGTCGAAGGCGTACACGCCGGGTGTGGGACGCGTTTGCATGGCCATCCACGAGGATCCCGACGCGGTTTGGGCGTTGACGGGCAAGGGACACACCGTTGCGGTGGTGACGGACGGCTCCGCAGTATTGGGTTTGGGTGACATCGGTGCGGCAGCGGCGCTTCCCGTCATGGAGGGCAAGGCGCTCCTCTTCAAAGAATTCGGAAGAGTCGACGCGTGGCCCATATGTTTAGACACCAACGATCCCGATGAAATCGTTGCTATCGTGACCGCTATCGCGCCGGGGTTCGGCGGCATCAACCTCGAGGACATCAGCGCTCCGAGATGTTTCCAGATCGAGGAACAGCTTAAAGAGCGGCTGGACATCCCGATCTTCCACGACGATCAACACGGCACCGCGGTGGTCGTGCTCGCCGGGTTGATAAACGCACTGAAGATAGTGGGTAAGACGCCCGAATCGTTGCGAACTGTGGTGTTAGGCGCTGGAGCTTCCGGTACCGCGTGCACAAAGATACTGCTCTCCTATGGCGTCAAAGATATCGTAGGATTCGATCGCCAAGGAGCTTTGTCGCGTGACCGCGATTACGAAGGCAATGTGATGAAGCAGTGGTTCGCCGACAACACGAACCCAGACAACGTGAACGGCTCCTTGACCGAGTGCATCAAGGGTGCCGATTTCGTATTGGGACTTGCCGGCCCCGATCTTTTGACGCGTGAGCAAATCGCCGGCATGTCGGACAACGCGATCGTCTTCGCGCTCTCGAATCCCAACCCTGAAATCTTGCCTGAAGATATCCCTGGCAATGTCAGCATTATGGCTACTGGGCGCACCGACTATCCGAATCAAATAAACAACTCGCTGTGCTTCCCCGGGCTATTCCGCGGAGTGTTGGATGTCCGGGCGTCAGATATCAACGAGGAGATGAAGATCGCAGCGGCACAAGCGATTGCGGACGTCATCCCGGAAGAGCATCTGGATCCGGATTTCATCATTCCTAGCGTGTTCGATCGAAACGTAGCGCGTAACGTAGCTCAGCGAGTGGCAATCGCTGCGCAAGAGTCGGGTGTAGCGCGCCGCCGCCGAAGGCAGACCGACGAGGTATACGCCACGATGCGATCGCGTTAGAGTAGGAAAGAGACGCCAATGGTCGGTAGTTGATCCATGAGTTACGACGCGATAGTTATAGGTGGTGGAATAAGCGGATGCGCGGCGGCTTACTTTCTCTCTTCTAGCGGCCACCGTGTTGCGCTGGTTGAGAAAGATGCACCAGCTGCACATGCTTCTGGCTTCGCTTTCGGCTCGCTTTATACGCAATTTCAACCTCCATCAGGGAGCCCCGCGATCGAGCAGTTCCGCGCAGAGTCGATCGATCTGCACCACGACCTAGCGCAATCTCTCCCAGAACTCACCGGAGTCGGCTACCACTTCCAACAAAAAGCTGGTCTCGTGTTGGCGTTCGACGAGACTGAAGTGGAACAGCTGAAGCCCACCGGTGCGGCCGCATTCCTGCGCGACGAATGGCCTGAAGATCGTCAAGATGTCCGTTGGCTGGGATACGGGGAGTTGAGCCACATCGACGCGCGCATTTCAACAGATGTCATCGGCGCCCTCTATCTCGGTGACATGACCGAGGTATCGCCGAGCGGCCTCACAAAGGCTCTTTGGGCGGCTTCAGAGCGACACGGCGCGGAGATGATGAAAGCCGAGGTTTCAACCATCGATGTCATCGATGGCGCGGTCTCTGGTATGACGACGAGCGAAGGGACGATATCCTCCGACGTCGTCGTGCTCGCGGCTGGGCCATGGAGCCGGACTTTGCTGGATCAAGGTCCATCTACAGCTCATATGGATCTTCCGGTTTTTCCTCTGAAAGGCGAAATTCTCCGGTACGACTTGGAAGATGAACCGCCTGTCCCAGTATCACTTTGGTGGGGTTCGGACTACGCCTCATCGAAACCTGACGGTTTGCTCCACGTCGGCGTAACACACGTCGATGCCGGGTTCGACGAACAACCATCGCACGAAGGTCGAGCCGAAATCCGACGTTCCGCGGAACACGCGCTGCCGTTCCTAGCCAACAGACGTGTCGCGCAGCAAACCGCGTGCCTGCGACCAGTGACGCCCGATGGGTTGCCGATCGTAGGCGCGATGCGCGGCGCAAAGGGACTGATTGTAGCCACCGGTGGTGGGCCCATAGGCATTGAGTTAGGACCGGCGATTGGGAAATTAGCTGCAGAACTCGCGACGGACGCAAGCGAAAAAGGATCTAGATACGGCGAGTTCAGCCCAAATCGGTTCTCGTGATAGGATCGATTCCTAGAATGAACCAGCAGTTGCACCTGGAGCAAACAACCCGCTAATCTCCGTTCAAGTAGCAGATGCCTTTAATTCAGTCCCGTGTGGCTGACAAGGTGCGGCAATTCAGAGTAGGGTCGTCGCCGCCGTTTTCGACAAGACGCGACGAAGCCAACGAATTCGAAACGCCCGCGTCGGTCCGCGACGAGGGTGTCTTTTTTTGAGGCGAGGCAATAAGACGGCGATCTACCAACCTGCATGTCCGCGAGCGACGCAAGCAACGAACGAAACCTGATGACCGGCGCAGAGATGCGACGGGCGTTGGCCAGGATGGCGCACGAGATCATCGAGCGCAATCATGGCGCCGGTAATCTTTTGATCGCTGGGATTCCAACGCGCGGGAAGTACCTCTCGATTCGCCTTGCTGACTTGATCGAGCAATTCGAGGTCCTTCGACCATCAACCGCGGTGCTCGACCCATCGTTTTTCCGCGACGACGCTCAACGCCGACACGACAACGGTATCAACGGTGTAGCGCCCTCAAATGGGATGGAAGACATCGACGTATCGGGGATGCGAGTCGTGGTGGTCGATGATGTTTTTCATACTGGCCGTACGGCGCGAGCTGCATTGGACGCTTTGATGCAGTCTGGTCGGCCGGCTTATGTCCAGCTTGCGGTGCTCATTAATCGTGGGCATCGGGAACTGCCGATAAATCCAGACTTTGTCGGGCGGAACGTGCCGACATCGCGCTCCGAGCGCGTTGACGTGCGCTTGGCTGAAGTAGATGGCGAGGACCGCGTGGCGATTTCGCGCTCTGCTGCATCGATCCGCCGAGGAGGGGCCGGCAATTGACGTTGACCCTGACGCAAGCGACTGAGCGGAACGAAGCGCAAATGATTTCGGGTCCCAAGCATTTGCTCGATGTCGATTCGCTCACGCGTGAAGAGATCCAAGAATTAGTTGATCGCGGGGTGGAGATGCGCAATATGCGATCGACAGGATCGTTCAAATCAGACATCTTGCGCGGATTTTCGATCTACACGCTCTTCTTCGAGAACAGTACCAGGACGCGAGTGTCGTTCGAACACGCGGGAAAGTCGCTCGGCGCCGACGTCATCAACATCTCGGCGTTGACGAGCAGCGTCAACAAGGGCGAATCACTCTTGAACACGTCGCTCACGTTGAATGCGATGGGAGTAGACGTTCTGGTGATGCGACACCCACACTCTGGTGCACCGCATTTTGTCGCGCGCCACGTCGATGCTTCTGTAATCAACGCCGGCGATGGGATGCACGCACATCCCACGCAAGCTCTGCTGGATGTGATGACGCTCCAACAGG
This sequence comes from Dehalococcoidia bacterium, assembly GCA_965220355.1. Classification (GTDB taxonomy): domain Bacteria; phylum Chloroflexota; class Dehalococcoidia; order Lucifugimonadales; family Lucifugimonadaceae; genus Bin127. The sequence goes on along the minus strand of OZ244820.1, from coordinate 2,424,227 downwards.
CTATCGGCGGACTGAACGGCGCAAAGTTGGCAATCATCGGTGATGTGCTCTACTCGCGGGTGGCTCGTTCGGACATCATCGCATTTCGCAAGATGGGCGCTGAGATATCGATCGCCGCACCGCCGACTTTGTTGCCCGCAGGATGGCGCACCGGTATCAATTCGCTTGGCATCTCGGGAACGGAAGTCACCGTGCAACGCAATGTTGAAGAGGCGGTTCGGGGCGCGGATGCCGTGATGTGCCTGCGGTTGCAGCTCGAACGTCAATCGTCGGGTTTGCTGCCGGATGCCAACGAGTATTCGAGAGTTTGGGGCATCAACTCTCAGCGATTGGCACTAGCGAATCCCGGCGCTCCAGTTATGCACCCGGGACCGATGAACGAGGGTTTGGAGATTTCGTCCGAGGTCGCGCACGGTGCGTCGAGCCTGGTTCAAGACCAAGTGGAAAATGGCGTCTCGATGCGCATGGCGATACTTGAACGATTTTGTTGGGCCGCGAGGGATCGCTCGTGAGCACACCATTGCGACGGTCGGTAATTAGGGGCGGACGAGTCATTGATCCGTCGCAAGGTTTCGATGGCATCGCGGACGTAGTCCTGATCGACGGTTCAGTGGCTTCGGTCGAGGCGACCAAAGTAGAGGACCTGTCTAGCGAATGGCTGGAGTTTGACGCGGCCGGGAAAATTGTGTGTCCAGGTTTCATTGACCTCCATACGCATTTGAGGTCTCCCGGAGAAGAGTGGAAAGAAGATCCTAGCACTGCCTCGGAGGCAGCGGCGCGCGGTGGTTTCACGACCATTTGCGCAATGCCCAACACCTATCCAGCTCAAGATTCAGAGTCGGTGGTAGAAGCCCTGTTACGAAGGTGTGCAGTCGAATCGAAGGTCCGTGTTCGGGCCATCGGTGCAATCACCAAGGGGCGGAAAGGTGCCGAGTTGGCGCCGATGCACGAGCTGGCGGAGGCTGGCGTAGTCGGATTTTCGGACGACGGAGATCCCGTGATGTCGAGCCACTTGATGCGTCAGGCGTTGGCTTACGCGAGCGATTTGGGATTGCCGATCATTAACCACGCCGAAGACAAAGGGCTGGTGTCGGCTTGGGATATGAACGAAGGTATGGTGTCAACTCATCTCGGATTGAGGGGCATCCCGAACAGCGCGGAATCGGTGATGATCGCCCGTGATGTCGAGTTGGCACGAATAACTGGCGGCAGATTACACGTGCCGCACGTCTCGACCAGTGAGGCCGTTGGGATAATCCAGAGTGCCAAAGCCGAGGGGATCTCCGTGACGGCTGAGGTTACGCCGCACCACTTGGCGTTGACGGAGGAGTGGGTCTATGGCGATCGAGGTGCGGTGCCAAAAGTTCTGCAGTCGCATTCATACGACACACATGCGAAGATGGCGCCACCGTTGAGGACGGAAGGGGATCGCCAGGCTCTCAAAGACGCTCTCAAAGACGGCACAATCGATGTGATCGGCACTGATCATGCTCCTCACGCGGCAACCGACAAGGTGTGCACCTTCACCGAGGCATCAAATGGGATCATCGGACTAGAGACAGCGCTCGCGTTGGTATGCGATCTGGGCGATGTTGATGTGAAGTTGGCGATCGAACGTTTGACCGCCGGCCCGAGCGAAATATTGCGTGATCCATGCATCGGTAATCTGAAGCGGGGTTCCAATGCCGACATCGCGATCATTGATCCCGATGAAGAGTGGCGCGTTGACCGCTACACCATCGGATCGAAAAGCCGCAACACGCCGTTGCTGGGAATGAAGTTATCGGGTCGCGTTATCGCGACATTCGTTGGCGGTGAAATGGTGTGGGACGCCGAAGAGAACGGAGCTGTCGATGTCTAGCGATACCCGAGGACCGGCGTTGCTCGCATTGAACGATGGCTCGGTATTCCGCGGACGCAGACTGGGGGCGGCGGTTGAATCTGTCGGCTTGGTTGTATTCAACACGTCGATGACCGGTTACGAGGAGATGCTCACCGACCCGTCGTATGGTGGCCAAATCTTGGTGCCTACATATCCGTTGATCGGCAACTACGGCATCAACTTGAAGGACGCCGAATCTAAGCGGATTCAGGTAAAGGGCTTCGTAGTGCGAGACGACTGTGATGCGCCGTCACATCCTTATGCCGAACTGACGGTTCACGAGTACCTAGAGATGAACGGTATCCCCGGCGTTTCCGGGGTTGACACGCGGGCCATCACCCGCCGTATCCGCTCGACAGGCGTGATGATGGGTGCGATCGTGCCGAGCGACGACGTCGATGCGGCCACAGCGGCGCTCGTGGCCGCGAAGTGGTACGGCGATCAAGATTGGGTCAAGGAAGTCGCGACAGAAGAGGTGTTCGCCTGGCGTGGCGACGGGTCCAACTTGACACGACCTGTCGACGAGTTGGGGATCAGATCGAAGCGTAACGGCGTGTCTGACGTGAGCAATGAAGCTGATCGTCCGCTTAGGATCGCGGTTCTAGACTTTGGTGTCAAATGGAACATTCTACGGAGCATGAGGGCGCGTAACTGCGAGGTCAAAGTATTTCCATGTAACGTGAGCGCGGCCGAAATACGGGCGTTTAAACCAGATGGGATCGTTTTGTCGCCCGGGCCAGGTGATCCGGCGGTCTTGGACGTGCCGGTTGACACCATCCGTGATCTGTCGCATCTCGCTGGCGACGGTTCTAACGCGATACCAACGCTCGGAATTTGCCTGGGGCATCAACTTGTTGCCCGTGCGCTCGGCGCTGACACCTTCATGCTCCACTTTGGGCACCGGGGTGGAAATCAACCCGTACAAGATGTCAGAACCGGACGAGTTTACGTGACCGCACACAACCACGGATATGCGGTCGATCCAGCCTCCCTACCTGATCGTCCGGGAGTGAGCGTAACCCACATCAATTTGAATGACGGCACAGTGGAGGGGTTGGTCGACGAAACCCACAACATTATGACAATCCAGTTCCATTCGGAAGCGTCGCCAGGTCCACACGACAGCGAGATGATATTCGACGAATTTGTATCTGCCGTTCAACAACGTTTGGAAAACAGAAGTCGGTCCGTTTAGCGATTGATCGCGATCATTTAGGTCTCATGCCCCGCAACGAAAAACTCCGCAAGGTACTGGTCATCGGATCGGGTCCAATAATTATTGGTCAGGCGGCGGAGTTCGATTACGCCGGCACTCAGGCCTGCAAGTCGCTTAGGGAAGAGGGCGTAGAAGTCGTGCTCGTCAACTCAAATCCGGCGACGATCATGACGGACGAGGATGTCGCCGACCGCGTCTACATCGAGCCTCTCACTGTGCCGGTTATCGAACGCATCATCGAAAGAGAACGACCGGACGGAATACTTGGAACGCTCGGCGGTCAGACGGGATTGAACCTTACGGTGGAGCTCGCCGAAGCCGGCGCGCTGAAAGATGTTGTAGTGATGGGGACGCCGACCGACAGCATCCGTAAAGCTGAAGATCGCGAGTTGTTCCAATCGTTTATGGAGGAGATTGGAGAACCCGTTTCGCCCGGTATCGCGGTGACATCGATTCCGGACGCCGAAAATGCCGCAGAAGAGATCGGTTATCCAATCGTGGTGCGCCCAGCCTACACGTTAGGCGGAACCGGTGGAGGTGTGGCGGACGACGTCGCAGAACTCCGCGAGATCGTTGACTCTGGACTTGCCGCATCGCTAGTTGGCCAGGTACTCATTGAGAAATCGTTGCTCGGGTGGAAAGAGATCGAGTACGAGGTAATGCGCGACGGCGTTGGCAACGTAATCACCGTTTGCAACATGGAGAATTTCGACCCGATGGGTGTCCACACGGGGGACTCCATCGTGGTTGCGCCGAGCCAAACACTAACGGACAAGGACTATCAGCGCCTGCGAACGGCAGCGCTCCACATCATCGACGAACTCGGCATCCAAGGCGGTTGCAACGTTCAGTTTGCATACCGGCCATGTAAAGAGGTCGGCGACCAACTTGGAGAGGGTTCGCGTTACGACGACGACGGACCTATGTATTACGTCATCGAGGTAAACCCGAGGGTGTCGAGATCCTCCGCGTTGGCAAGCAAAGCAACCGGATATCCAATCGCTCGTGTGGCTGCTAAGGTCGCCCTTGGTTTGAGTCTTGACGAGATCAGCAACGTCGTGACTGGTAAGACGCGCGCCGCGTTCGAGCCGGCGCTGGACTACTGTGTAGCGAAGATACCGCGATGGCCGTTCGATAAGTTCGGCTCTGGTGATCGTTCCCTAGGAACGCAGATGAAGGCCACCGGCGAAGTTATGGCGATCGACCGCAGCTTCGAAGCAGCCTTGATGAAGGCTGTACGGTCACTGGAAGACGGCAAGCGTTCATTGCGGTGGGAAGACCCTGATTGGCGGAACAACGGTATCCCAGATGTGGATCTCTCGGGCGATGATCTCCGCCTTTGGAAACTTGCATTCAAACTCCGCACGGGATCAACGCCTGAGGAACTGACACTCACAACGGGAATCGATCTTTGGTTCACGCGGGCGCTTCAACGCATCGTGAACATCGAGCGCGAGCTGAGGGATACGGACAGTTTGAGTGCCGAGCTGTTGCACTCGGCCAAACGTGTGGGATTCAGTGACGAGGATATTTCCGAATTCACCGGTATCGGTTTGCCGGAGCGGATACGGGAGTTGCGCAAAGAGCTCGGCATCGTGCCGGTCTACAAGATGGTTGATACCTGTGCTGGCGAATTTGAGGCTTCGACGCCTTATTTTTACAGCACCTACGAAGATGAAAACGAAGCAGAACCCATAGCCGTGAGTTCAGCTGTTGTGATCGGTTCGGGGCCGATACGCATCGGACAGGGCATCGAATTCGATTACTGCTCGGTTCATGCCGCGTGGTCGTTGCAGAACGAAGGCATTCGTGCTGTGCTGATCAACTCGAATCCGGAAACTGTTTCAACCGACTTCGACACTTCAGACCGCTTGTACTTCGAGCCGCTCGATGACGAGAGCGTGCGAGATGTGATCGACAACGAGATGGGCGTAGGCGCTACATCGACAGACGACATCGTGCCACCCAAAATCGTGGTCCAGTTCGGCGGACAGACCGCAATCAACCTGTCCCAATCACTGAACGCAGCCGGAATGCAGGACATGATCCTAGGATCAGATCCCGAAGTCATCGACAATGCAACCGATCGCGGCCGATTCGAACTGCTCGCAGCCTCAAACGGCCTGCCGTTGCCGCCCGGCGGAACCGCGACCGACACAGCGACGGCGTTGGCGCTAGCCGAAAACTTGGGCTACCCGCTTCTAGTGCGGCCGAGTTACGTGCTCGGCGGTCGTGCGATGGAGATCGTAGATAGGCCGAGCGAACTTGAGCGATATTTCAACCGGGCGTTGAGAGCGGTTCCAGGCCAGACGATACTCGTCGACCGGTACTTCCAAGGCATCGAGGTAGAAGTCGACGCCGTTTGCGACGGTCACGACGTCTTGATACCAGGGGTCATGCAGCACATCGAGCGGGCCGGGGTGCATTCGGGCGACTCTTTCGCAGTGTATCCCGCGATATGGTTGACCGGCGACGAGGTCGAAACAATCGTCGACTACACGCGCCGCATCGGCCGCATGCTAAACGTTCGCGGTCTGATGAACATCCAGTACGTCATCACCGGCGGCGGCACGTATCGCAGCAACTCCGCCGATCCGGGGCGCAGTCAATCCGACGTGCAGGAAAGTGAAACCTTCATCATCGAGGTAAACCCGCGTTCTTCGCGGACCATCCCGTTCATCTCCAAGGTCACCGGAATACCGATGATCAGGATCGCCACGCAAGTGATGTTGGGGAAGAACTTGCGAGATATGGAATGGGGTACCGGGTTGATGCCTCGCCGCGACCTGGTGGCGGTTAAAGCGCCAGTCTTTTCGATGTCCAAGTTGACGAGCGTCGACACTTTCCTGGGCCCGGAGATGAAATCGACGGGCGAGGTGATGGGGATCGACCGTTCGTACGTGCCCGCGGTAACCAAGGCGTTGATCGCGTCGTCGCACTCGATCAACCAAGGCGACAGCGTTCTGTTGAGCATCGCCGATTCAGCGAAACCGGACGCCGAACGTTTGGTACGTATCTTGGGTGACAACGGTCATGCGATCTACGCTACGTCTGGCACTGCAAGGTTCGTAAGAAACCTCGGATATGAGGTGATCGAGGTCGAGCGCCTGTTGTCGGCGAACGAGGCGAACGTGGTGACGGTCATCAACGACGGTACCGTGCAGGCGGTCGTAAACGTTCCGACAGGGGGTCGCGACGCTGAGCAGGATGGCTTTTTTATCCGCAGAGCGGCAGTAGAACGCCGCATACCGTGTTTCACCTCAATCGACACCGCGAGATGTGCGGTGGAGGCGGTGTACGCTCCCAACACCGCCACTGACGCTAACGGCGGACTCAACGTGATGACGTTGACTGAATACGTTAACGGGTGAATGAGTGCCCGGTTCGGGTTGGGTGCACAAAAGGGGTCTCGCTGTTCCTTGAGGCGTCTGTCCATCTCTTACAAGACACTAGCAATATCGGCTAGTCTTGCCGCTCACATTCGATTGGAAATGAACGACAAAGTCTTCTGTTGCTCGCCAGCGGTCAACTAGCAATGTTGTCGTTCGTTTTCGGTCAGAAATGAATGACGAGATGTTTTGTCGCTCATTGATGATCAGGCCGCTGTCGCGAAGTCAGGGTCCGCGAAGTTTGTAGATACGAGTGAGGAAAGCGCGACTTAGGGTATTCGCCTTCTAAAGCCGAGAAGGGCGCGGACGCGTCAGAGGCCAACCCGTTGGAGGGCCAATGGAACGGGATCTGCACCGCGCAACGGCGCAGGACGCGGATCTACTTAGTCCGCATCGCGGTAACGCCGAGCCAGATCCTCGGGACGGATTCGATGTCCATCTCTTTGAAGACCTGCTTGAGTGATTTTTGCAGGGCGTCTCGGCCTTTGCCGAGAGGGATGCCCGGCATGATGCCTTCGATCCAGTCGCGGAATCCGCTGATGTGGTGGAAACCAACTTCTGGGACTTGAACTCGGGTGTTTTCGGTCTTGACGATTTCGAACCCGGCTTCTTTTAACAGTGCCTCGTATTCTTCGGGGGTTAACTGCCTGCGCGCACCTGTCTTGTCGGCGTTCTTGTCCGGAAACATACCGTGATCTCGGCGCAGTGTGCGTAGCGATCGCATCATCCATCGGCGATAGAAGTCGTGCGATTCGGGAGGATGCGAACCTTCGAAGAAGGAGGTGTTGAAGGCGAGTATGCCGCCGGGATTCAAACGTTCACGTATCTGCCTTAGCAGTTCTAGCTTGTCGTTGACGTAGTGGATCGAGTTGCAGTAGATAACTGCGTCGACCTGCTCATTGACGGATGATGCCAAGTTCTGCACCTCGGCGTGAACGAACCGGATCGCGGCTTCTTTGCGACCGCCAAGTTCGTCAACGGCGGATCTCAAGGCTGATGCGGAGTGATCGACGGCGTATATGACGGTCCCCTTGGTATCGGTAAGTCGGTCCAGGATGAGTTTTGTGATGCCGCCCGTGCCGCAGCCTAAGTCGATAATCTTGTGCTGGTTGAACACGCCCGACATGTCGACGAGGCGCGAGTTGACTCGACGGTAAAACGGTTGGGATGAAAACTCGTTGAACGAGTATTCGTCAGATTCGTGGGCGGTGATTGGACTCGGCATGTGAACCTCAACGAGATTTGGTGATATTGGGTGAGGTTAGCCTTGGTATTGGCACCTTTAGATTTTAACAGGGAAACCAATTTCATGAAAGGAAAGGGGATATTCGCGGTCGCAGTCATCACGGTGATCGCGGTAATCGCCTGGGTGACTACGGTATCGTGTTCCCGCGATGAAGAATCCCCGTTGATTTTCGTTGCTGCGTCTCTTGTCGATGTCATGGGGGATGTTGCATCCGCGTTTGAACGAGAAGCAGGTAAATCTGTCCGGTTCAGCTACGGTGGTTCGCACCTAGTTGCGAACCAGATAATCGCTGGCGCCAAGGCAAACGCCGTAGTTGTAGCCGGCAAAAAATCCATCGATAAGCTAGTGGACAACGGCAACGCCGCAGAGGGAGAAGCGATACGCATCGTCACAAACCGCCTAGTCGCCGTGAGGCCGTCAGGATCTAATTCGAACCATGTTGCGCTCCGCGAATTACTAGGCGTAGGCAAAATCGCTATCCCGGACTCGAACACGGCCCCGGCGGGAGAGTATTTTGAGGCCGCGCTCAAAGAACTTGGTTTTTGGGACGAATTACAGGGTCAGTTCGTACCGACCCTCGACGTAAGAGCCGCACTTGCAGCGGCGACTTCAGGCAACGTCGCTTACGCTTTCGTCTATGAAACCGACGCCATATCCACCGACGCAGTCGAAATCGCCTTCGCTATCAAGGGCGAATCAGACGCGACGATACCCCGGTATTACGCGTCGCCACTTTCGGGTGACGACAAAGCTGATCGCTTCATCGAGTTTTTGACATCGCCTCGAGCGATGGTCATTTTTGAGGAATATGGGTTCCGTCCCTGATTCGATGCTGCTGGTTCACCATTGCTTGAAGTAACGCTACTCTCGCTCCGAACAGCCATAGTTGCCACATTGGCCATGCTAGGGCCCGCGTTGCTCATTGCCAACTACTTGGTGAAAAACAACGGTCGGTTTGCGTTCGCCGTCGACCTATTGGTGTCGATGCCGCTGGCATTGCCGCCGGTAGCAGTCGGTTTCATGCTCCTCTGGCTCTTCGGCGCGACCGGCCCGTTTGGTTCGTTGACCGATGGATTCGCGTTCTCATGGTTCGCGATGTCGATAGCTTCTGCGGTCGTTTCGTTCCCACTAGTCGTTCGGGCATTTGTAGCAGGGCTATCGGAGGTGGATCCACGTCTTGTTTTTGCTGCGCGGAATCTGGGGGCTAGCTGGTTACGGGCCGCGTGGACTGTCACGCTGCCGCTCGCGCGACGGGGAATCGCGGCGGGATTATTGCTGGGGTTCGTACGGTCTTTCGCCGAATTCGGAGCAACGATCGTGTTCGCGGGAAACATTCCAGGCAGTACTCAAGGACTACCGAGCGCGATCTTTTCGAGAATCTCGGTGGGAGATTTTTCCGGTGCTTGGCAACTTGCAGCTGTGTCGATAGTGATCGGTGGCGTCGCGCTCGCGATCCACAACCGCCTAGTGTCGCGACATCGGAAGATAGTGGTGGTGCGGAGCAGATCCGATGCGTGAGAGCGGAGAAATATTCTTGGATTTCGAAGTGAAGTTGCGGCAAGGCGACTTCGTGCTCGAAGCTGCAGGCCAATTTTCGGACGGAATCACCGCGATATTCGGACCTTCGGGTGCAGGCAAGTCGACGTTGTTGGCGTGTCTGTCGGGGATGCTTCGACCCGATTCCGGACACATACGGATGGCAGGAGAGTCCCTGTTCTCGTCGAACGAGGACATTCGCCGCGTCCCGCAGTCTTTGCGTTCGGTGATGGTATTCCAAGACGGAATGCTTTTTCCGCATATGACGGTTCGGGAAAACATCCTCTACGGCTATCGGCTCACACCTGTCGATCATCGAGTCATCGACCCGGACGAGTTATGCGACTTTCTGGGAATCGGCGGGATGATGAATCGATATCCAGCGACTCTGTCCGGCGGAGAACGGCAGCGAGTGGCGTTGGCGCGGGGTGTAGCTACGTCTCCAAGGTTGTTGCTGCTCGATGAGCCCGTCGCTTCGCTCGACATCCGATTGCGCAACGAAGTGGTGACATACCTCAAACGAGTCCACGAGAGGTACGGCATTCCGATGATCTACGTTTCGCACTCGTTATCCGACGTGATGGCTCTCGCACCCAACGCACTGGCGTTAGAAAACGGAAGAGTGAAGTCCTACGGGCCAGTGGTCGATTTGGTTGCTGAGGTCGCGTCTTCAACGCGCGTCGGTAGGGACGACATCGACAATCTCTTTGTCGGCACAGTGCAAGACTCGGGCGCGATCGAGATCGGCGGCGTCGAGGTAATTGCCCAAGCGGGAGACTATCGTCCCAAAGACCGGGTCACCGTTTCGATCAGCGCTTCCGACATCATCTTGGCGCTGGAACGACCTGAGGCGATCAGTGCTAGGAACATTCTGCGTGGAATCGTGCGCAGCGTTGAACTTGGCGACTATGCTGCGTTCGCGTTTGTGGACGCTGGGGCGGAGTTTGTTGTTGAACTGACCTCGGAAGCAGTCGCAGCGCTCGGAGTCCGTGACGGCTCGGAGGTTTACGTCATTTTCAAGACCAGCAGCATCACCATCACGGCTGGTTGACCCCGAGGCCTACAGGGCATTGCTGTGATAGCGCGCACTTGTCGCATAGCGGTTTCTTCTTGCAGATGCGGGCTACGTGGTGGTCGATCAGGGCGTGATACTCGTTGAACAGGTATTCGTCGTGGGGTAGAAATTCATGGAAGATCCTTTGGTATGCGGCGTAACTCTTGCCCTTGGTCTCCCACCCCATTCGCGCCAAGAGGCGCTTCGTGTAGGCATCGATCACGAACGACGGCTTTTTGGCTCCGTAAAGAACGATGTCGTCCGCCGTCTCCTCTCCAATTCCCCATACCGACAGCAGTTGTTTCCGTATCTCGTCGACTGGCAGCGCGAATAGCTTGTCAAGATCACCATCGTGATTTCCCAAGATGAACGAAGCAAACTCTTTGAGCTTTCGCGTCTTGGCCTTGTAGTAGCCAGACGGCCGGATCAGATCGTGCATCTCTTCGTCTGGCGTTTCAGCGATAGCTTGGAACGACCAGACATCCGCTTTGTGCAAGTTAATCAGTGCGCGTTGCGTGTTCGTCCACGAGATGTTCTGTACCAAGATGGCGCCGATGACTAGTTCGAATGCCCCTCCATGAACCGTCGGCCACCAATGGCGCGGCCCGTACGCATCGAAGAGCGCGGTGAATAGCCACTCAATATCTTCGCGGGTTGGTTCGACGGGTCCGTCAGCACGCGGGTCGGACCGGCTGTTGCTGAACTCGTAGATAATTTGAGGAGTTACGCTCATCGAAAATTTCGGGAATCAACATGGCGACAGCCACCCACACCACCATGGTCAATAAGCTCGCGGCGTCGCACCGTCGCTCCGGGAGCTGCGTCTGTGTCGGTTTGGACCCAGATCCGGCGAAGATGGCTATCGACGACGTATTCGAGTTCAATCGTGCGATTATCGACGCCACACATGATTTGGTTGCCGCATATAAACCTCAAATTGCATTCTACGAAGCGATGGGCCTTGCGGGCTTACAAACGTTAGAGAAGACTATCGTTCACATACGGGACGCGGCTCCAGACGCGTTCGTTTTGTTAGACGCGAAACGAGGTGACATGGGAAACACTGCGTCAGCTTATGCGAAGGCCATGTTTGAGGGTTGGGAGGTCGACGCGTGCACTGTTTATGCGTATCAGGGCTCGGAATCTGTTGAGCCATTCTTGAAATACGAGGGCAAAGGCGTATTTGTGGTTTGTAGGACCTCGAATCCAAGTTCGATCGAGGTACAGGACATCATCGATCGTGACACGGGAGAATTCGTTTACGACCGCGTGGCAAAAATTGCAGTTGGGTTGTCAAGCGGCAACGTTGGACTGGTCGTTGGCGCGACGTATCCAGAGGAATTGGCGTCTCTGCGGAGCGATTATCCTGACACGCCGTTCTTGATTCCGGGCGTTGGCGCGCAAGGTGGCGATGCGATCGAGACGGCAAGGTTGGGGGGAGAAAACATCTTGATCAACTCCTCCCGAGGAATCATCTACGCTTCGCAGTCGAGGACTGACTTTGATGCAGCCGCTCGTCGCGCTGTGGAGCAACTGAGAGCCGAGATCGAAATCGGCCGTGGCGGGTAGCAGTGACGCGTCCAACCCGAAAAGACCGCCCCATCGTGCCTTTCGAGGTTGGGGATATGGTCACGTTACGAAAACCGCATCCTTGCGGTTCGAGCACTTGGGAGGTTTACCGCATCGGAGCGGATATCGGTTTGGCCTGTTCAGGATGTGGGCGACGCGTGATGCTCGAAAGGCCTCTGGCGCAACGACGAATGAAGTCGCGTGTGCCGGTTGGGGAACGCAACGACGCCGTTTCATAGCGACGGTGTACGCGATTTGATTTTTGCGTTTCGTAGTAGAGTATGAAATGTGATGTCACGCAGATCCGTGATGGCGGAAATGCCTTCTGCGCGCCATCACAGTCGGTAACCGTTACGTAGCTAAGGGAGATGTCCGTCATGCTGGAGGTGGAAATTCACCAGATCAGAGTGGGACGTGACGGTTCTGCTGAGCGGTGCTTGATCCTTCGACCCAAGGATCACGAAGATCGACGTCTATGCCCGATAATAATCGGCCCGAACGAAGCGTCCGCAATCGTTGCGCCTTCTAGCGAGCCCTCGCCTTCGCGCCCGATGACTCATGATTTGTTGCTGAATGCCATTACCGAGCTCGGCGGCACGGTTCAATACGTGTACGTGCGTGGCCTTGACAAAGCAACATTCTTCGCCGACATCAGCGTCAAGGTCGGGGAAGATGTCGTTACTTTGGATGCTCGATCGTCTGACTCGATTGCGATAGCTGTACGCGCGCGGGTACCGATCTACATGTCTGAAGACGTCCTTGAGCAGGTCAACAACGACTTGCAAGGCAGAGAGGCGGCTGAGGAGGCGCGTCGCGGGGCAGCGCGCGAGAAGCAATTCGAAGAGGCCGCGTCGCCAGTCACGCCTGAGCAGCGCGAAAAGCTGAGCGCGTTCACCGAGTTCATGGAGACCCTTGGTATGGACGACGAGGGCGAAGAAAAGGCTAAGTAGAACGGTTGCACGGTTTTCGCCGGTAACGCCCTTAACCCGGCACCTATCTACCTTCCAGAATGAAGTCGGCTACGCGTTCGCCGATGATCATCGCTGTGACGTTCGTGTTGGCCCGGATGCAGTCAGGCATGTTTGACGCGTCGGCGACCTTGAGGTTTTCCAAACCCTTGACGTTGCCACGCTGATCTAGCACCGCCATTTCGTCGCTGTCCGGTCCCATCTTGCAGGTACCCGAGGCGTGGTGACTGGTGGCTGCGCAACTCATGATGAATCGCGTCAGCAGTTCTTCGTCGGCGAGTTCTTCAGCCGTTGGAGCAACTAGCTCTTCGATGATTTCGTCGTAAGGAGATTGCTCGCCGATCTCGACGCACAACCGGACCGCTTCTCTCATTCGCTCCCTGTCAAACTCGGTACCAAGTAGGTTGTAGTCGAGGTACGGTTGGACATGCGGATCCGTCGATTGAAGTTTGACTTCACCCGTGGCCTCAGCGAGGTAAAGCGCTGAGATCATCGAGATGCCGATCGGTTGGCTGTTCGAAATCAAATACACACCCTCTTGCGTCGCGCACGACACCGGATGGATGAACATATCGTTGCGCCATCGTGAATCTTTACAAGTGAACTTCAGATTGACCTGGAGTTTCGACGCGAGGGGGTCTTGACGGAAATCTGGTTTGGTGCGCCAGGTTGTTGACGTTTGCGGGTGATCGCGCAGATTCTGTCCGACGCCCGGTGAGTCGAGGACGACGGGAATCCCCATTTGGGAGATGTGGTCCGCAGGTCCAACGCCGGAAAGCATGAGTATCTGCGGAGAGCACAACGCACCCGCGGAAAGGACGATCTGGTCGGCGTGGACATCGAACAATTCGCCGCCAGATTCGACCATTGCACCGATCGCTCTGTTACCGTCGAACAGCAAGCGATGGACGAGACAGTCGGCTCGGATCGTCAGATTGAGGCGATGCCGGGACTGCGATAGATAACCGATATTAGTGCTCCACCGTACTCCGTTCGGGTTGTTGAACGGGGGCGGCCCGACGCCTGTCGAGTCGGGGTCGTTCGCGTCTTCGTAGTACGGGTATCCGAGCGCTTGGCAAGCTTGAACGAATGCCTCTTGGTCTTCGTTCCATTCATCTTGCTTCCAACGGCGGCAGACTATCGGACCTTCAGTACCGTGATAGTCGTCCGAGAAATCGGTGTCGGTTTCGATGCGTCGGAAATACGGCATCAGTTTCTGGAACGACCACTCGTCGTTACCCCATGATGCCCAGTCGTCGTAGTCCTCAGGCATCCCACGCAAGAAAATCTGCGCGTTAACGGAGCTCGAACCGCCGACGAGTTTGCCGCGGGGCACGAGCATCTCCGGATTGAGATCCGTGGATTTTGCCATGAAGTTCCAGTTGTGCTTGCTGTCTTTGCCAAACGCCCTCGCCCAGATGTTGCGATCGAAACCGTAGCCAAGCTTTATTTCCATCGGCAGGTCCTCGATTGTGGGATAGTCTGGGCCAGCTTCGAGGAGAAGCACCGAAGTGTTCGGGTCTTCCGTGAGGCGGCTTGCGACGATTGCGCCTGCGGAACCGGCGCCGATGACGATGAAGTCGTATTTCATGGAGTAAGTCCCGTTGATCCGTCCGATAGTTGCTGATGCTGATGCGTTAACGTGTGTGCGTGCAGTTTACATCCAATTCACCGGCGATTTCTTGGCAGTTTTCTTTGCGCAACTGACGATTGTGGTGTGATGCAACGTTGCTATCATTTGCGTAGCCGATTCACAGTCGACAGTCCGTTTGTCCGGCGCGTGAATCATCTTCAGGAGACTTGGCTTGGCACAACTATCGACACGCATCGATCCGATCAGATTCGAAGTGATCCGTAACGCTTTGGTTGAGGCGACGGAGGAGATGGCTTCTGCCCTCCGACGTAGCGCATACTCCACGAACATCAAGACGAGACATGACTTCTCCTGCGCCATATTTGATTTGAAGCTGCGGACCGTCGCTCAGTCGTTCAGTCAACCCAATCATCTCGGCTCGCTCGTAGAGACGGTACCGAGGGCCCTTGTCTCGTATGGCGTGAAGGATTTGGACGAAGGCGACGGAATTTTGGCGAACATGCCGTACACAGGCGGTGTCCACCTTAACGACATCACGTTAATATCGCCGGTTTACTACGAGGGCACGGTGGTTGGCTACGTCGCGAGCCTTGCTCATCACGTGGATGTCGGTGGAGGCGCACCGGCCAGTATCGGAGCATTTCGAGAGATCTTCCAAGAGGGGATAATTATCCCGCCAGTCAAATTCGTGCGCGGTGGCGAGATCAACCGGGACGTATTTGACCTCGTGCTCGCCCAGGTCAGAGCAAAACGTGAAACGGCCGGCGACTTCCGCGCACAGATCGCATCTAATACCACCGGGATACGTCGGTTCACGGCGTTGTTGGACCGTATGGGGCGGGATACGGTCGAACGATACACCGACGAGCTCATCGAGTATACCGACCGTCGCACCAGATCCGAACTCGCGAAACTGCCTAAAGGAGTTGTCGTCAGCGAAGGTGTAATGGATAGCGACGGTTACACCGATGAGCCGGTGAAACTCAAAGTCGAAGTGACGATCAACGATGATGGACTGCTATTTGATTTCTCCGGCACGGACGATCAAAGACCTGCGCCGGTCAACTCGACCTACGCCCAAACTCACTCTGGCGTGGCTTTCGTGTTGAAATGCCTCATCGACCCTGATGTTCCCGTGAACGCGGGTTTCTATCGCAACGTGCACATGATCGCTCCTGAAGGCTCGGTGGTTAACTGCACCGAACCGTTTCCGGTAGTTGGCGGATGGGAGACGCAAATTCGCCTCACCGATGTCATATTCAAAGCGCTGTCGGATTTGATACCTGAGAGGGTACCTGCCGGTACGGAGGCGATGATCTGCCATTCGGGATTCGGAGGGGATGACCCGTACCGAAACGAGACCTATTGCTTCCTTGAAACGATCGCTGGTGGTTACGGAGGCCGAGTCGGGAGCGATGGCCCTGACGCGGTCCAGCCTCACGGCAAAAACACCGCAAACGCGCCGATCGAGGAAACAGAACTCAACTACCCGGTGCGCATCACTCGTTACGAACTCGTCGAAAACTCAGAAGGGCCGGGTAAGCATCGCGGCGGTTTGGGCCTTCGACGAGACTACCTGTTTCCTGACCACCAGGCATCATTCACGATATTGGCCGACCGCGAACGATGGGGACCGCACGGCCTGTTCGGAGGTTTGCCCGGTGAACGGGCGCACTACATCTTGAATCCCGATTCCGATGCGGTCGAGTTGGGGTCGAAAGTAACAGTTCAACTCAGCGAGAACGACGTCGTCAGTTACCGGACGTGTGGTGGTGGAGGTTACGGCCCACCCGAGGAGCGTTACCCGGCAAACGTCCTACGCGACGTCAAGGATGGCCGAGTGAGCGTGGAGAGGGCCCGGGAAGAGTATCGCGTCGCGATCGATACTCAAACGTGGACTGTGGATTCCGAAACGACAGCCAACCTGCGGTCGACGTCAAAAGCAACTGAGCGCGAACTGTGACCCAGCAGTACCGACTCGGCGTGGATGTCGGTGGCACATTCACGGACGCCATACTTCTGAACGAGTCGACCGGCGAGGCGCGAACGGGTAAGGTACCGTCCACTCCAAGCGATCCGTCAGACGGCTTCCTCCGCGTCGTCCGCAGGATGCTCGAAGAAGGTGCAGTCCCGCCGGAAACGGTCAGATACGTGGTTCACGGCACTACGGTCGCCACCAACGCGATCATCGAGGGGAACTTATCAAAGACCGCATTCATAACCACAGACGGCTTCAAAGATTTACTTGAGATCCAGACAGGCATCCGCCCGGCGCTGTACGACCTGCAATTCGAGAAACTGAAGCCGTTGGTTCCGCGTTACTTAAGTTTTGGTGTGCCAGAACGCCTCGACTTCCGCGGTGACGTGCTTGTGCCGCTCGACGAAGACGCTACTCGACGAGTTGCCGAGCAGTTACTCGACGAGGGAGTTGAGTCGGTTGCTGTGTGCCTCCTTCACTCCTACATCAACCCCGACCACGAGCGACGAATCGGTGAAATCCTTCATGATGTACTTCCGGGAACGCTCTGTTCGCTGTCATCGGATGTGGCGCCGGAGTTCAGGGAGTACTTTCGCGCCAGCACCACGGTGATAAACGCAGCCATTAGGCCTATCGTGTCGCGTTATCTCGACAGGATCCAGTTCCGCGTGCGCGGATCTGGAGTCTTGGGAGAGCTGCTCGTTATGCAGAGCAGCGGTGGCGTCCTCACCTTCGATGCGGCTATCGAACGCCCCGTCTTTATGGTCGAGTCCGGTCCGGCCGCAGGTGTAATCGCGGCTAGCAACCTCGGGCAAAATCTCGGTCACAAAAACGTCATCTCGTTCGATATGGGCGGGACGACCGCGAAAGCGGGCCTAATCGAAGACGGAACGCCGCGCGTGACCAAAGAGTACGAAGTTGGTGGCACCGCAGCGACGACCCAGCACGGCTCGCGCGGTTCAGGCTATCCGATCCGTACGCCGGTTATCGACCTGGTGGAGATCGGAGCCGGCGGTGGATCCATCGCGTGGATCGACTCTGGGGGCATTCTCCGCGTTGGACCGCACAGCGCCGGTGCCGATCCGGGTCCCATCTGCTACGGACAGGGAGGTACCGAGCCGACGATAACCGATGCCAACTTGGTGCTCGGAAGGATTTCGTCCGACTACTTTCTCGGCGGCGAGATGCGGTTGGACGCGGAGGCGGCGCGGCGTGCTATCGAAGAAAAGTGCGCACATCCGCTAGGCATGGGCGTCGACGAAGTGGCGTTGGGCATCGTCGAGATCGCCAACAACGCGATGGTGGGCGCGCTTCGTCGGGTTTCCATTCAACGCGGTTATGACCCTCGTGATTTTCTGCTTGTGGCGTTTGGAGGCGCTGGCCCCGTTCATGCGAATCGCTTAGCCGCGGAGCTCGAGATGCCGACGGTTCTAGTGCCGACGAGCCCGGGCACGACCTCGGCGATGGGACTTTTGGTGACTGACATCAAACACGACTACTCTATCGCTTTGATACAACGAGCCGATCGCGTCGATCCGCAAAAAGTTGGGACGCACTTCCAGCGCATGAGATCAAACGGCGAAAATGCCTTAGCGCGTGAAGGTGTTACATCGGATGCAATGTCATTCGTGTATCAGGCCGATATGCGATACGTGGGGCAGAGTTACGAATTGACGATAGCCCTTCCTGACAGCTACCTGAAATCGAATCGGGCTGAGGAGACATTAAACCTGTTCCATAGCGAGCACGAGCGATCGTATGGATTCAAGGCGGAAGACGAGCCTGTCGAATTCGTCGCGTTGAGATTGAGCGCGATCGGGGAGATTTCTAAACCACAAGTCCGTGAGTTGCCCATGGGAAGCCGCGACGCTACGAGTGCGCTGAAAGGGACGAGACCCGTTTACTTCGCCGAGACCGGCGGTCGGAACGATTGTCCGATTTACGATCGGTACGCGCTGCAATCTGGCAATGAGATTCAAGGACCAGCGATCGTCGAAGAGGTGGATTCGACTACGGTGGTTCATCCGCGATGGCGCGCAGTCGTGGACGCGCACGGGAATCTTTTCCTGTCGGTTTCGTAGTCCAAATTCGGAAAAGACGGGATACTTTCTCGCTGTTTTCGATCCCGGACAAGCAGTTTGCCAAGTGCAATCTGCGAGGACCGTAGATTTCAGTGGTCGCGGACTAGCGGCGGTTCAAGTCTGTCGATATCTTCAAACGAATCGAAGTCTCTGTCGTAACTTACGATCTCGTTGATGCCGAGGTGCCGCATGTGCGCTACGGCGACTGCGTCTTCGAAGTCGAAGGATGTTGAGGATGCGTAGATGTTAAGGGCGTCGAAGTACAGCTGTTTTTGGGGCAGCCGTAATCCGCGGAGCGAGAGGATGGGGATCAGCCGTGCGCGGATTTCGTCGCGGTTCAGGCCGTATCCGGCCCGCGAAGAGCGCAGAACATATACGACCTCGGCGATGATGGCTTCGCAGGTGACCAAGTTTTCCTCGCCGTTGTTGACGCGTTGGAATAGCTTGTAACAAGCTTCGGCTTTAACTTCGTCGTCGCGGGTGAGGTATCTGAGGATGACGTTGGTGTCTAGGAACTTCACGATTCTCGGAGTTCGCTGACCGTCCGCTCAGCTTTTTCGTCTTTGGCGTCGCGGATGATTTCGTCTAGCGTGCGACCGTCGGTGATGGGATTGACCGAGCCATAGGCAGTCTCGAGAGTGAATTCTGCCGCGGCGATTGATACTTGGCCGTCGTCGCTGATGGTGAAAGAAACCTTATCTCTGGCTCTGATGCCGAGTGTGCGTCGAACTTCGGCGGGTATGGTGACCTGGTTTCGTTGGGTGGTTGTGGTTGTGAATTGTCTCATTGGGTGATGAAGGTCGCAATGGGATTATCGAAGTTCATTGTATATTCGCCATGTCGTATTCCATTGGAAGGAAGTTCGGGATAATCGAATATGATCGTTGGAATGGGCGAGAATCACCCAGCGGCATGCAGCCGGATCCCTCAAATCAGCACGGATGGGCAATAGTGAACTCAGAACTTGGAAGTTTAGAATCGGTCGGGTTGACCGAAATATGGCCGAACGAGGCAAACGATTTCACACCGTGGTTGGAAGACGAGAACAATTTGGCGAGGTTGTCAGAAGCGTTGGGGTTGGAGCTTGAAATCATCGGTACGGAGCAAGGCGTAGGGCGATTTCGCGCCGACATCGTCTGTCGAAATTTGTCCGACGACTCTCGCTCAGTAGTTCTGATCGAAAACCAGATCGCGCCTACGGACCACTCCCATTTGGGACAGACGCTGACTTATGCTGCGGGATTGGAAGCGGTAACCGTTGTTTGGATCGCCTCGAAATTTAAAGACGAGCATCGCGCTGCTGTGGATTGGCTAAATGAACGCACCGACGAAGGGTTGGCGTTTTTCGCGTTGGAAATTGAGCTTTGGAAAATCGGCGATTCTGTGCCTGCACCCAAATTCAATATCGT
The DNA here is from genome assembly GCA_965220355.1 of Dehalococcoidia bacterium. Taxonomy (GTDB): domain Bacteria; phylum Chloroflexota; class Dehalococcoidia; order Lucifugimonadales; family Lucifugimonadaceae; genus Bin127. Next base: position 2,404,305 of record OZ244820.1, on the reverse strand, counting down.
TTCGCGCCCGAACGACTGGACCGCGGAAATCTCGCGCACGACGAAACAACCTCCTTCGCAGATGCAAGAGCAACACAAGAGGTTTTGGACAAGTCTGGCGGAACATCTGAATGATAGCGACAGGTTGCCGAAACCACGCAAACCAAGCATCGATTCCTACACTACGTTTAGGATCGGAGTCAGTGGGTTTGAACTTAGGTCATCCCGTAGCCACCAAAAGGGACAGCTTCAAGTATCCCTAGTAATGCGGACTGAAAACTCTTTGTCGTTTTTCAAGCAGCTGGAGACTAGTCGAGACGATGTCGAAGCTGCGATAGGCGGTGATTTTGAATGGACGGAGCGACCAGCTGGAAGAGAATGTGTGATCTCGTGCAATACTACCGAATTCGATCCGACTGAAGAAGAAGATTGGCCCGCGCAAATCAATTGGGCGACCGATAAGATCCACAGTTTCTTCGATCATTTCAAACCTGTAATCGAGAAATTGGATCCGTCGGATTGGTCTCCTGAAATTGAAGATGACTCTGGATGAGGTGAGTAGAGGGTTTCCGGCGAAGCACACAGCTAGCACCGGACAATTGAATGGATTGCGATGCGAACGCTGTTTGCCCTCCCCTCTGGATTCCGGCGTTCGCCGCAATGACGGAGAGGTTTGCTACATATAATTATTCAGAGTGAAGGCGGGTTTTTGATGCCTGACGAGCGGACTCCGAAGAGTGTGCCTAGTATCATCCCGGTCTCAGCGCGATTGACCATGATCGGTTGGTTCGTTGGCGTGAGCATCGCCTGCGGTGCCTTGAACGGTTGATGAATTGCATCATCCGTGGCGCGTTGGGGTCTTTGTTGCGATCGGGATGCCACTGCATCGCCTCACGGCGACAGGCATTCCGGATCTCATCCGAAGACGCGTCTTGCGAAACGCCTAGGATATCGTGGTTGTTGAATGGCTGGTTCTGGTCGCGCATGGGTAGTTGGCTTCAAAACCCAGATTTTACGGCGGGCGCGTTTTGCCGAGTTGAGATTTGGCACGAATTGGCGCTGGTTCGCGATCCCCTGCATCTCGCTGTGCCCCCCTTTTAATCTCCCCCTGAGAGGATTCATGGCACAACCTCATAAACGACGGATTCACGGTCAGATCATGTGCGCTTTCCCGTTGCACCGCCCCTCTGGATTCCGGCTTTCGCCGGAATGACGGACGTTGTGCACAGGTCGCTGAGAGGGGAGGAGATTCCTCGGCTTCGCTCGGAATGACAGAGGTTTTGCGGCGATTGTTAAGCTAGTTCAGGAGCGATTAATGACCTCAAGTCAGGAGCGATTAATGGCCTCAAGACGGTTGAGTAGCTGGCTCACCTGCTCGGCCAGGCGTTGTATTTCGTCGAGTTCCAACCAATGTTCGTAGAAGTTGATGTGTAGCAGGTTTGCAGCGTTGAAGAGATCGACCAAACCTTTGTCACCGGTTTCGTTGACGAGATTTCGCACGATCTGGTAGAAGTGGGCATGAGAGTCGTGCTCCCATCCGTGTTGTTGTGCAGTGGCTTTTAGACCCTGTGCGGCGGCACCCCAGAACTTCTCGGATGCTTGCACCAGGTCGCCAGCTTGCAACTCAACCTGCGCTTGATCGAAAAGCGTGGAGGAAACGGAGCGGTATCTTTCTACAGTGGTCATAGTTATAACGATTGTAGCAGTCTCCACCTTCACCACCATACTGGCTCCCTACATATGGTGAAGGTAGTATGCCCCCTGCGTCTCGCTGCGCTCGCCGCATCCCCCTTGACAATAGACACAGTTGCTTTTGCTGTGCAAAAAGGCGAAGGATTCCTCGGTTTCGCTCGGAATGACAGATGTTTTACTCGGAATGACGCGGTTGCGAATGCGTGCGGTTTACGTGCGTGTCCAGCGAATAGCGTCTTGTCGCCCCGTCTTGACTGCAGAGGACTGAGGCCCCCGTTTGATGCCGCCGAGATTGGCGCGCAACGTTGGAATGCGAAAGTCCTTTTGCGGTGACTGGGACTAAGCCATCGAGAGCTGTAGAAGAGGTTTTAATATAGTAAATATGTTACGATAATCAATACATTGACCTCATACTAAGTTAGAGTGTGGATCTATCTACTCGAACATCGATTACACATCAGCTTCAATGAACACCGTTACTACAGCCCAAAATCCAAAACGGCAACACATCGTCCAGGAGATGTTGTTGCGGAATTTTCAATGGGAAGACGGAAAGGTACATGCGTATTTCAAAGCTGAAGATAAGCACATCTCCACATCGCCGAAAAACCTGTTCGTGGTGAAGCATCGGTACACTCTGCGTGGCGAGGAATACGGCGAAGATCGGTACGAGATAGAAACCCGGCTCAACAAGATTGAAGATCGTTCGGCACCCATCATTCGGAAAATCGTCGGGTGTCGAAAGTCTCGACTATATCCGCCACTCACCAGAGAAGAGGGTGATGCGGTGAAACTGTTTCTGATCACGCTTTTCCTAAGGACAGATCATCATGCCGATGAAATTGTCCCTTTAGATCGATACGAACAGGAATTCAAAGCTGAAGGATTTAGACAAGCGGACATACACGGCGTAGATAGATCGGAATGGCAGAAGTTTCAAGACGGACCCGAGTTCGGTGCCATCCTAGAGGATTTCTTACATGATTTAAGAGCACGCGTGTCGATTGGGTTGCCGTTGAAGATAGCTGATCAAGTTGAAGAATTCATGCGGGACGCAGGATTGCTGATAGCGATGCCTGGCAGACGCGCCAGCGGTTTCATCGTTGGCGATTGCGGGGGAGTTTACGTGCCAACCTTAGACAGTCCTGGGCGATTTTATCGATGGTTACCCGTCAGCCGCGAGGTAGCAATCGGTACGACTGGAGACCCCGACAACGTGAATTACATCGATTTGAGCCGCGGGGAGGTCAATCGCATCAATTGGGCTTCGTTTGTATCCAGCAATGTGGTTGTCGCGCGACGACCTGCAGATATGGATTACGTCTTGCACCAATCGGCGAACATCCAGAATTGACCAAGACGCTGTGATTTCCATCGATTTCCGTCTCAGTATCGATTGGTGCCTAGTCGCAGGATGTTGAAAGAGAGCCACGGAGTGGAGTCTCAAGCTTAGTTCTGCCAGATGCGACGAGGGGCTCATCTCTTAAGCCGCCAGGGTCGTCTTGCAAGTCTTCAATAGTGTCGAAGCCCACCTTGACGGATACCATGTGCATCTCCATCCACGCATCAGGTCCGATCTCTTCTGTGCTTGTCCCGTTCGCGTTGCTCGTGCAGTTCGCGGACGCGTAATTCCCGGATTTCGCGCGCTTCATCTTCGCTTTGCGTTCTTTTTCGAGCAATACGCTCCCGCTCGCGCTGTTCATGCTGTTCCCGCACTCGGTGTTCGCGTGATTCTCGAACCGCGTCATAACTTTGCATTCTTTTCCGAGCAAGCCGTTCCTGTTCGCGTTGCTCATGCCGTTCCCGCACTCGGCGTTCGCGCGATTCCCGATCTGCGTCATCACTTTGCATTTTCTCGCGCGTCTGACTTCCATGCGCTCGCTGCTCGCGCAGTGCGCGCATTTGTCGGTTCCGTGCTATCGCAATGGCGAAAAGCAGAATGACAACACCAACGACCACCGCGATGAAAATCCAAAAATCACGTCGGGCTGCGCTTTCTCGTTCGAAATGATCAACGGAAGCTTCGTAGAGTTTGAGATCTTTAGCTACAGCTGTGGCTATGCCGGCGACCCGTGTTCCCCGATTGCGCCAACTCGCTACCGACGTAGCGTCCATATTTGCGAGTATGCTGCTCGCAATTTGGTCAGCAACTCTATCGAGATCCGCATCGGTTCTGTTGTTTGCAGGCAACGGTGTAGTGACCGAGTCGATTGCGGCGATTCGCTCCAACATTTCTCGTTCCGACGGAAGTGTCGAAATAGTTGCTCGTAGTCTAGGTATCTCGGTTCGGGACTTTCGTGCCGTAGCCTGCAACTCTGATACTCTTTGGTTCCGTTCTTGAGCGTCCCAAGAAGGGCGTGAAATCGGATCTTGGTCACTCACCCAAACCAACCGTACAAACAAGACCAATCCGATCGCGATGATTGCGCCAATCACTAGGCAAACGAAATTGTGTGTACCCTTTGACACCCCTGAATCAGACGGTTCTTCCTCAGTTACTTGTGGGGTTTGTTCCGGCTTGCTCATTTCCTAGCGCGTTCGTCGTTTTACGTTAATTTCGTTGTCGCAGGCACGCGGTTGCTTGACGCTGACGGCGTATCACGACTTTCCACGCGCGATTGATGAGACGAATCATCCGTGGCGCGTTGGGGTCGTTGTTGCGATCGGGATTCCATTCCATCGCGAGACGACGATAGGCGCGCCGGATTTCGTCGTCCGATGCATCGAACGACACACCTAGGATTTCGTAATAATCGAGAGGCTGGTTTTGGTCGGACATGAGCACTTGGCTTCAAGCCCCAAATGTTACGCCAAGCGCGTTTTTTGCCGAGTCCGATTTGGCGCAAATTGGCGCTGGCTCGCGAATCCCTCTAGTCCGCTTTTTGAACTTGTTCAAAAAATAATCTTGCCGCCAAATTGCCGCTCCAGCGGCAAGTTTGTTCTAAATTCCCCTTCCATCTACACCTCAGCATCCTACGAAAACCACCATCCCGCAACCCACACACGCCGATACCCGTCCCATCCCCCGCACCGCTCCCCAAATAACACCACAAACCACCCCCGACGCGAAATTGCCGGAGTCGCGGCAATTTGCGGCAAATTGGCGGCAACTTCCCCACCCCCGATAACCCCTCTGGATACCCACTTACGCGGGTATGACGTGGGTTTGGCAATGTCCCCGCTTTCGCCGCGAAGACAGCGGGTTTGGTTCATATAATTGTTTGGAGTGGAGGCGGGTTTTTGATGCCTGACGAGCGGACTCCGAAGAGTGTTCCTGGCATCATCCCGGTCTTAGCGCGCCTGACCATGATCGGTTGGTTCGTCGGTGTGAGTATCGCCGGCGGAGCCTTACTTGGATGGTGGTTGGACGGACGGCTCGGCAGCGCACCGATGCTGCTGGTCGTCGGGATCCTTTTGGGGATCGCTATCGCGCTAGCCGGAATGATGCGGATGTTGTCTGACTTCGGGAAAGCGAAGCGTTAGGGCGATGAGCTTGATGCCTTCAGACGAATACCAATAGAGATGCCGATCGAGCCGAACCAAAGAGAAGGGGGAGAGGTTGCTCTCATCCCCTAAAGGCATCGCCATTGCGGTTTTCCTTCTCGCAGTGGCAGTCATTTCGGTCTTGGGCGGTGCCCTCGGCGCCGCGTTCGGTGGTGGATTCCTCGGTGGTGCGGTTCCTTTAATTCAGATCCCATCGGAGCTTGTTGGCGAGATAGCCGGTTACAAGCTCGTCAATACTGTGGTGATGTTCGCGCTCGCCGCGCTGGTATTGGTGCTCATCACTGTCCTGGCGACCCGAAAAATCTCAGAGGTCCCGGGACGTTGGCAAGCGATCATGGAGCTCTTGTACGAGTTCTTTATCGGTCTAGCCGAATCGACATCCGGCAAAGGGGGCCGGATCTTTTTGCCGGTCGCGACAGCGATCTTTCTAGTCGTCCTCTTCTCGAACTGGCTTGGAGTTTTGCCGGTTGTCGGCACCATCGGACGTGTAGAGACTACAACCGAGTGGTTCTTGCACAAATTCGAAATGAAGTTGGAAGCCGAGCACGCCGAGGATCTTCTTGAAGGTCTCCATCACGACGTTGAATCCAACGGCGATGGACTAGGCCACTACATCGAGTCGCATGCTGATACCGAGAAGTTGCGCAAGGTTCTCGGCACGACACTTACCGAGTACGGCGATCAACGGTTCGTCGTTTTTGACGGCGGGGGCGTACGAATCTTGCCACTCGGCCGCGGCGAAGACTATAAGCTGACATTGATCGACATCGTCGCCTACGACGTCGCCGATCCGGCTCACCCAACGGAAGAGGAAACGATCAAGATCGCGCACCGCATCGATGGGAGTGTCGCTCCGTCAACTGCCCCCACCGCGGGATTTTTCAATGACAACCCCGGTGAGTACACGTCTCTTTCAGGCAAACGGGCGGGACTGCTAGTCCCATACCTGCGCGGCTCTAGCACAGATTTGAATATGACGTTGGCGATTGCCATTTTCGCCATGGTCAGCGTGCAGTTCTGGGGTATCAAAACCCTCGGCATTGGCGGCTATTGGGACAAGTTCATCGGCAACCCGTTCAAGCGCAATCCGATCGACCTCTTCGTCGGCGTGCTTGAGCTTGTCGGCGAATTCATCAAGATCATCAGCTTCACGTTCCGTCTGTTCGGGAATATGTTCGCTGGTGAGATTCTGCTAATCGCGATGGGCTTCCTTTTCCCGTTGATCGGAATGATTCCATTCATCGGGCTAGAGCTGTTCGTAGGTTTCATCCAAGCGATCATCTTCTCTGTGTTGACGCTGATGTTCGGTGCGTTCGCGATCATGCCGCACCACCATCCTGAAGGCGACGACCACGGCGCAGCGGAGGGACATTGATCAGATGCTCCGCGTAACCCTCTTCCCAACCCCTCTGGATGGACGTTCCGTCCCGCAAGCGCCCGGTGTTCGCCGGAATGACTTACGTGAGGGCACCCAAAATTTCGGCATTCTGCGTACGACTCGAAGCTTTGTCCAAGCCGAGCTGAACGCTTGCGATGTATCGTCGACACGGTCAGTAGTGCCGTGCTTCGTAACCACCAACAATCGAGACCAGGAGGTCTGAGACAATGGAGGATTGGACACCACTCGGAGCTGGCCTTGCGATCGGCGCGGGCGCCCTCGGGCCGGGACTTGGCATTGGAATGCTGGCCGGCAAGGCGATGGAAGCGCTCGGGCGAAACCCTGAGGCAGCCGACGCGATCCGCCAGAACATGATTCTCGCCATCGCGTTCACGGAAGCCATCGCGATCTACGCGTTGGTCGTAGCGATCATCACCCTGTTCGTTTAGTTCCGTAAATCGCCGATGTATCGGCGGGATGCCCTGTTGATCCACTCGCAAAACGATTGGATTGGCAGTCCGCCGATACGGGGCGATGCGCAAAGCAGCGCGAAGTAAAACGATTCGGAGATTCTGATGGACGCACTGGGAATAGACCTCCCTCGATTATTGACCTTCTTGGTCGGTTTCACTGTGATCGCGGTCTTCCTGCGCTTGTTCCTATACGGACCGATAACCCGGATGCTGGATCAGCGTGCCGAACGAATTCGAGAGAGTTTGGAAGCGGCCGACCGCGCGAGCGCAGAAGCGGCCTCATCCGCTGAACGCGTCGAAGAAGAGTTGGCGAACGCCCGACGTCAAGGGCAAGACCTGATTGCACAAGCGCGCGATGCTGCAAGCCGGCTCAGAGATCAGGAAGCGGAACGAACGCGAGCGCAAGCAGACGACATGCTCGAACGAGCGCGCGTAGAGATAAGGCGCGAACGTGAAGCTGCGGTCGAAGAGGTCCGTCGAGAGTTCGCTGGCATCGCCATCCTTGCGGCGGAGAGAATCGTTGAGCAATCGCTTGACGAAGATTCGCACCGCGACCTTATTGATCGTGTCTTGGAAGAGGGATTGGACCCCCGCAACAACTGAGCGGCTTCCAAACAACGGCTTAGAACTTAAACATGGCATCGACATCAGTCAGAAGATATGCCCAAGCCGCATTTGCAATTGCGGTTGAACGCGATGCTCTGGAGGTTTGGGAGCGCGACTTAGAAACCGCTCGAGGCATCGTCGGCGAATCAGACGTCCAGGCGTTTATGGCTGCACCGTCGGTACCCGAAACCGTCAAACTTGATGGCATCAACACGCTGCTCAACGACATCGACCCGTTGGTGCGCAATTTAGTTTCGCTCTTGACCACCAACGGCGATATCGAACGATTCGGCGATGTCGACGACACGTTCCGGGACCTCATGGATGAACATTTGGGCATCGGAAGAGCCCAGATAACCACCGCGGTCGCGTTGGACGCGGCGAGACGCGAACGCATCGTCAACAGTCTCCAGGAAATGACCGGTTACGACCGCATCGAAGTAACGGAGCATGTCGACCCAGAGATTATCGGTGGAGTTGTGGCGCGGGTCGGAGACAGGCTGTTCGACGGCAGCACACGCTCCCGGTTGCGCTCGATGCAGGAATCACTCTCGCAACGTCCATTGTCCGCATGAATATTGGATTTGAAAAGTCGGCGAGAGCACAGCATCAGGGCCGTTAAAACCTCACGTAAACGCTAAGGAAAGGTAATTCGATGACCACCGCAGGGCAAGATATCGCTTCAGTGATCAAACGTCAGATCGAAGAGTTCGGCGGTGAACTCACGATGGTCGACGTTGGGACCGTTGTCGAAGCGGGTGATGGAATCGCTCGCATCCACGGACTCGCAGGCGTTCGTCTTAATGAGATTCTCCAGTTCCCGAACGACATTCTCGGTCTCGCACTCAACTTGGAAGAGGAATCAGTTGGTGCGGTAATCATGGGTGACTACCTTCAGATCCGAGAAGGCGACGAGGTAAGATCCACTGGCCGAATCCTCGAGGTGCCAGTCGGCGACTCGTTGCTCGGTCGTGTAGTTGACCCGCTAGGCAGAGCGTTGGATGGGCAGCCCGCCCCGAACACTTCCGAAACTTTGCCGGTAGAAAAGATTGCGCCGGGCGTGATTACCCGCCAACCGGTTAACCAACCGGTTCAGTTCGGCCTCAAAGTCGTTGACGCGATGGTACCGGTAGGCCGTGGACAACGCGAACTGATCATCGGTGACCGCTCCACTGGCAAGACTTCCCTCTGCGTCGACGCAATCATCAACCAACGTGGCACCGGCATGATCGGCGTCTACGTTGCGATTGGACAGAAAGCTTCCAAGGTCGCGGGAATTGTTCAAAGGCTCGCGGACCAAGGCGCTCTGGACCACACGATCATTGTTGCGGCCAACGCATCTGATCCGGCTCCCACCCAGTTCTTGGCGCCGTACGCCGGGTGCGCGATGGCCGAATACTTCATGGCACACGGCCGCGACGTGTTGATCGTCTACGATGACCTCTCGAAGCACGCATGGGCGTACCGACAAATGTCGTTGCTCTTGCGGCGACCACCCGGACGAGAAGCCTACCCTGGCGACGTGTTTTACCTCCACTCGCGCTTGCTCGAACGTGCTGCAAGGATGGCGCCGGAGTTCGGTGGTGGATCGATCACGGCCCTACCGATCATCGAGACGTTGGCTGGCGACGTGTCGGCGTACATTCCGACCAATGTGATTTCGATCACCGATGGTCAGCTCTTCTTGGAGCCCGACCTTTTCAACGCTGGCATCAGGCCCGCAGTCAACTCCGGTATCTCGGTCACTCGCGTGGGTTCGTCCGCACAGCGAGCAGGAATGAAATCAGTGGCCGGAAGTTTGAAGACCGAGATGGCGCAGTTCGACTCGTTGGCGACGTTCGCGCAGTTCGGTGCTGAAGATTTGGATCCAGTCACCCGACGCCAATTGGCGCGCGGTGAGCGTTTCCGCGAACTCCTGAAGCAGGATGAGAACGCACCAATCTCATACGAAAACATGGTGGCGTTGTTTCACATCGCAAATGAAGGCGCGCTTGACGATGTGCCGGTTGAGCGGGTGCGCGACTTCGAATCGCAGTGGTACGACTACGTGGCCGCGAACATGCCTGAATTGCTGGCTGAAATCAACGAATCTGGCGATCTGTCGGATGATGCCGCGGGTCGATTGATGGAAGCTGTTGACGCTTTCAAACAGACCGCCGATCTCGCAGCAATTGCTTAACAAGAGGAACCCTCGGCGAGAATATGCCTAGCCTGAAGGACATACGCGACCGCATCAGGTCGGTCAGCAACACCGCAAAGATTACGAGTGCGATGCAGCTGATCGCGGCGTCGCGGATGCAACGTGCCCAGCAGATGGTGCGTAACGGGCGACCGTACGCGGACCGGATGCGTGAGGTGCTGTCGCATTTGACGATGCGGCTCGCGGAGGACGACGAGACGTTAGACCCGCTCTTGCAGCGTCGCCCAAACAATCGTGAATTGCTGGTGTTGATAACTCCAGATCGTGGTTTGGCCGGAGCGTTAGTTGGCAACATCTTGCGCGTCGCTGCCGCAGAGGTCACTTCTGCCGAAGTTCCAATTGACGCAGTCGGAATTGGCCGGAAGGGTGAACGCTTCTTAGCCCGAACTGGGCAGTCACTGGTTGCGACATTTTCGGTGGGAGACCGTCCCGCGTTGGCGGACACACTCGACATCTCGTCCTTCGTCATCGGTCGATACCGTTCAGGCGAGGCCGACACCGTCAAGTTGATCCACGCCCAATTCGTTAACACTTCGGTCCAGAAACCGATCAACCAGCAGCTTCTGCCGATTGAAACGGACGTCGCTCCGTCCGCCGATAGGCCGATGTTGTACCTCGATTACATCTACGAACCTTCGCCAGCGGAAGTGTTGGCGAACCTAGCGCCGCGATATGTTGAGACGCAGGTATACCACGCGATCCTGGAAGCGCAAGCGAGCGAGCACTCTGCGCGCATGATCGCGATGCAGAACGCCACCGACAACGCGAATGAGCTGATTGACGAGTTGACGCTGGACCTCAACAAGGCTCGGCAGGAATCGATCACGGGCGAGCTGCTCGATATCGTTGGCGGCGTCGCTGGCGTGCAGGGCTAAACCGGCCAAAATACACAAGCCAAGAACGAACTCAGTAGGAACGCAAAGTTAAGCGAACCCGCTCCGTTTTAAAAAGATGGAGCAGCAGGAAATAGGAGCCTGACGCAAATGGCACAAGGTAGCAAAGGCAAAGTGGTCCAAGTTATCGGCACGGTGGTCGACGTTGAGTTTCCGCCGGAAGACTTGCCGGAGATCTACAACGGTCTAGAACTGGATGTGGATGGCGAGCGTCTAGTGCTGGAAGTCGAACAGCACGTCGGTAACAACTGGGCGCGATGTCTTGCGCTCGGGACTACCGACGGTTTGGCGCGCGGCGTTGAGTGCATCGACACTGGCCGTTCAGTCGCTGTCCCGGTTGGTGAGAACTCGCTAGGCCGGATCTTCAACGTTCTCGGCGAAACTATCGACGGTGGGGACCAAGTCCCTGCTGACGCCGAGCGATTGCCGATCCACCGACAACCGCCTACCTTTGCCGAGCAGTCTGGAACCACCGAGCTTCTCGAGACAGGCATCAAAGTCCTTGACCTCATCACTCCGTTCCCGAGGGGTGGAAAGGTCGGAGCGTACGGTGGGGCCGGCGTCGGCAAAACCGTCATCATCACCGAGTTGATCCGCAACATCGCGCAAGAACACTCCGGTGTGTCCGTATTTGCCGGCGTGGGCGAACGCTCGCGCGAAGGCAACGACCTCTGGCACGAGATGAACGAATCTGGTGTTATCGGTTCAACCGCATTGGTGTTCGGACAGATGAACGAACCGCCGGGCACACGTGCTCGCATCGCCCTGACCGGCTTGACGATGGCGGAATACTTCCGTGACGAGCGCGGTCAAGACGTGCTCCTCTTCATCGACAACGTCTACCGCTACATTTTGGCCGGCATGGAAGTTTCGGCGCTGCTAGGTCGAATGCCCTCAGCGGTCGGTTATCAACCGACGTTGGCAACCGAGTTGGGTGATCTCATGGAGCGGATCACGTCAACCCAAGCCGGATCGATCACGTCCTTCCAGGCGGTTTACGTTCCCGCCGACGACTACACCGACCCCGGTATTGTGACGACGTTCGGTCACTTGGATGCCAACGTCTCGCTTGACCGTGCCCTCTCAGCGCAAGCGTTGTTCCCCGCGGTCGACCCCCTGGCATCGAACTCTAGGATCTTGGAACCCGCGGTAGTCGGACAGGACCACTACGATGCCGCATTCGGTGTAAAGCGGGTGCTGCAACGTTACAAGGACCTGCAAGACGTCATCGCGATCTTGGGCATCGAAGAACTGTCGGATGAAGACCAGCTAACAGTGTCTCGGGCCCGCAAGATCCAGCGCTTCCTGACGCAGCCGTTCTTCGTAGGCGAAGTCTTCACCGGTTTGCCGGGCGTTTACGTTGGCCTAGCGGACACCGTCAAGGGATTCTTGGAGATACTGGACGGCGAACACGACGACCTGCCTGAACAGGCTTTCTACATGGTAGGCACTATCGAAGACGCGGTCACGAAGGGGCGCGCGATGCAGGAACAGGCAGCGGCGTAGGTCGCTGTCGCATCAGATCGTTAGTGCGAATACCGAAGGAGCATCGCCGAGAACTATGGCCCGCATGAGCCTAAACATAGTTACCGCCGAACAAGAAACGTTCGCAGGCGGAGTGGACTACGTCACCGCGCCTGGGGCCGACGGCGAACTCACCGTTTTGCCTTCGCACGCGGCGTTGATGACAACGTTAGCACCCGGCGAAATGCGTTTCGGCGTGGATGGCGAGGAACAAGCGATAGTCGTGACGGGCGGATTCATGGAGGTCTTGGCCGACAACGTAACGGTATTGGCCGACGCCGCCGAGCGCGAAGACGAGATCGATGAAGCTCGTGCCGAAGAAGCGGTGAGAAGCGCACAAGAGCGGATCGCGACCCATGGATCCGACTTGGACATGGAACGCGCGTTGGCGTCATTACGACGCGCTCAGATCAGGTTGCGTTTTTCACGGCGGCGACAAAGAAATCGTTAAGGTTAAGGTTTTGTGGGCGCTCCCGGCAGTGATTCGCACGGCACGCCATTGTCATCGCCGTCGAGGCGATGTGGATCCGAATCCGGACCGCCGGCACTGACGAAAAACGCGTTCGCATCTGCCCAAATAACGAAATCGTCGCAATCCGCGTCACCGCCGCTTGCGGTTTCGTCGCGCCAAAGTCTGTTCAATCGGGTGAGAACACGACTGATTTCGTCCAACGGTGGCAGCGTCTCGCAGGGTCGACCATCTCGGTCTCGATCTAAGCCGTATAGGTTGGAGTTCGGTTCGTCATATTCGTCGAAGAAATACTCGGCCTCGTCACGGTGTTGGAAATCGTCGCAGACGACGTCGAACTCAGCATGAGGTTGGACGGATCGTGCCACAATGCCTTCGCACGGGATGCCGTTCCGGTTCGAATCTAAGAAATGGGCTTGAATTGAAGTCGGATCGAGACTTTCGTAATGTTCGTTTGCCAGGCCCCATGAAACGAAATCGTCGCAAGTGGTTGCCGGGATCGCGACCATGTCGGCGCCTGCGCCGAGGCCATCAAGCTGCGAAATAGACAGCACACCAAATGCGAGAGCGCTGCAACCAGTGACGATTGCGAGGGCCGCCAACGGTCGTCGCTTGATGAAAAGCTTCTTGCCGACAACGCGCGTCGAATCTAGAAAGGTCTTCAAAAACATCGGAATCTTACTCAATACACCGATCAAAAGGACTGAAAGTGATTATGGTTGGCGAAACGGTACCGGTTTCGCAACGGTTTTGGCGCAGAACGCCAACACCGTCGACGAAATAAGTTAACACAGATTTCGGCAACGGGCTCGCCGTGCGCGTAAATTCCAATAGTGCAATTAATATTTTTGGGTGCCAAGACTTTCCGCTAACCTCAGAAAATGCTTCAAACGGAAGGGATCAACCCATGAAGATAGCCAACGTCGAAGTTTTTAGGATGCGAACACCTGTTCACAAGACGGCGGGCACAAACTGGATGTTCGTACGGATCACGGCGGACACTGGCGACTATGGATGGGGCGAAGCCAGCACACAGTACAAGGATGCAGGTGTCGCGGCGGAAATCGAAGAGTTTGCCAAGTATCTGGTGGGCAAGGACCCGTTTCAGATCGAGCACATCTGGACGTCGTTGCATCGGCGCGTGACTTGGACTGGTGGAGCCGTGACGATGAGCGCGATCAGCGGAATCGATCTCGCTCTGAATGATTTGAAAGCCAAAGCACTCGGAATCCCGGTTTACGAGATGTTGGGTGGCAAGGTTCGAGACGAGATCAGGGCTTACGCGAATGGTTGGTTTGACCCTAGCGAAGACGATGGTCTCGGAAAAGGTGCGACGACAGTCGACGATTATCGTCGGCGCTCTGCCGAATTAGTCGACGAGGGATGGCGGGCGATGAAGTTCTACCCTTTCTCGGGTCCTCAGGTAATCACTTCGGAACGGATTCATCAAGGCGTTGAACTTGTGGAAGCGGTTCGTGAATCTGTCGGTGAATCCGTCGAAATCGCAGTCGACGTCCGCGGGCGCCTAGACATCTGGAGCGCGAGGCGAGCGGCAAAGGCGATCGAGAAGTACAACATCGCTTGGTTGGAGGAGCCAATTCTCTGGGACAACATCGACGCGCTCGCGGCGTTGGCGCACAGCATCGACATCCCCATTTCAACGGGCGAGCAGCTATACGGCAGATGGGATTTCAGACCGTTACTCGAGTCTCACGCAGCTAGTATTATTCAACTGGACATCTGCCACGCCGGCGGCATCACAGAACTTCGGAAAATCGCCGCCGCCGCTGAGACCTACTACGTTTCGGTAGCACCGCACAACTCGAACGGCCCGATATCGACCGTCGCTAGTTTGCATTTGGATCTAACGATGCCTAACGCTTTCATGCAGGAGATATTCGTCAGTTTTCTCGGTGCTTACGAGACTGTGTTGACGAACATGATCCCGATTGCCGATGGTCGTGCCACGGTACCAGACGGACCTGGTTGGGGGACCGAAATCGATGTCGATGCCCTGAGCAAGTATCCACCTTGCGATTACGTGACGGTTGAGAGTGAGCCGTACATGGCGTTCTGATCGCGCCTGTTTTATGGCGGGTATACGAACATCCTTCGCGGAATCGAGTCTTCCTATCGATGGACATGACGAAGAAATAGAAATGCACATTGCAGCTGCCCGCGTTACGCTACATATCCACGCTTCGTCGTCCTTGAAAGACAAACGCAGGGTGACTCATTCGGTTGTTGCGCAGCTCCGCAACCGGATTTCGGTGTCCGCGGCTGAGATCGACGCTAACGACTCATGGCGATCAGCGACGATCGGCATCGCTATCGTCAGCGGTGATCATCGAACGCTAGAACAGATCCTTGAACGCGCACTGTCGTTGGTCGAACGTGCCGCCCCAGAAGCCGAGGTGGTTGACTTCGAGACCGACTACTGGACGTTTGAGGAAGGTTGAGTTGAATTGCCGGCCGATCAATAGCGTCAGATTCGATGAAAAACGAAACGGCCCGGCAAACCTAAGGCTGCCGAGCCGTTCAGTGGGGTATCGCCAGACGCTTGGTGTAACTGGCATTGCGTCGCATCAAGCCGCTTCGACCGCGGCGACGCGTTCTCTTTGCATGTCGATCAGGATCTCGCGAGCCTGCGCCGGGCTGATGATGCGAGTGCACTGGATGCACTTGAGCATGATTCCATCCAGTCCTCGTCCGTACTGAACGTCGCCTTGGCATACAGGGCAACGGCGGGGGAAAATCGCAGTTTTCGTCATATCTTGTGTCTCCGGATTTTGGGGTTGCCGTTGGATTGGTGAGAAGTATGGGCTTTAATCAAAAAGCCCCGATTCTCGACCGGGGCTTCAGTTGGGAATGTGTTTCGTATCTCACTCCGCTCTCGATGACCCCAGTCGTCAGGCTGCCGGTTGCTCCATTCGAGTGAGTAACTCGCGTGCCCGATGACGGTCGATCAGTCTTGTGCACTGTAGACACTTGAGGGTTGGACCTTCGAGTCTCACAGCGAACAGGATGTCGCCTTGACAATGTGGGCAACGTTTTTCGTAGATAACAGTCATCTCGTTGTCGGAATGCCTCTCGTTCCGTGTAGGGCCTATTCTTTATGTGTCTAGATCTGCTTGTGAATCCGGGGGCAATTGTCTTGCGGGGTTTGCAGTTTTTGCCTAGTTCACAACTTTTTAACTCATGGTCATGGGTGTTGTCAAGCAAATATGGCAAGATTTCGTAATTTCTTTGAAGATTTTTCGTTTCAGTCTCTCGCCAGTGATGGATTTCGTCGGCATTGATACAACACGTGTCACGTATGTTACCATGGAACAGGATACGAATCAAGTGGTCGCTGGACAAGTAATTGGTGATGTCAGTGTTTCGCAGTCTTGGAGCTAGTGTGACACAGAGATACGAAGAACAAGAAACCACGGATGCAGGCGCGACGATCCCGAACGCCGACGCCTTTATCCGCCTCGTGAACAAAATCGCCGCTCAAGCAGCGCGCCGTGAGATGGCACGCCAAGCTGAAGAGGCACAACAAAACCGGGCCCGTCGCAGGGTGAGGGTTCGCATCGCGGGCCGCGCGGACGCCCTCTATATCATTAGCGTCGCTGCACAACTCGCAGAGATGCATCCGCAAACACTGCGAAAATACGACCGGGAAGGCTTGGTTAGCCCGACGCGAACACAGGGAAGCAGGCGACTTTACTCAGAAGAGGACCTTGAACGGCTTCAGATCGTGCGTCGACTGTCGGAAGACCTGGGATTGAACCTCAACGGCGTGGGTCTCGTTCTTGAACTGGTTCAACACATGCGAGGAATGTTAGAGGTGCTCGAACAGAGCGAAGATCTTACTAACTCCGTGTCCGCTAAAGCCGTAACGGATGAGATCAAAGTCATTCTGCACTACTTGGGGGTTGAATGATGTGGGACGCTCGACCGGGAAGGGGTGGCCGTTGGGGTGGTCGGATGTGGCGTCCAGCGCGTTCGGGGGCACGCAGTGGCGGGTCAATCAAATCCCAACGACAACTTGTCGAGCGATGCAACGATCTTCAGTCACAATTAGACCTGACTCGTGCGAAAATGGAGCAATATGTGCTCGAACGTGACGAATATCGTAACCACAGCGAAGTATTCGAGTCCATGTCACGTCGTCTTCAATCGGACTTAAGACGATCCTATAACGATGCGCAGCGCAATAAACGGATCCTCGAGGAACGACAAGCACAAGTGGCCGAACGGGCCCGAATGGACGTCGCAAGACGCATTATGACGGTCGCCGACGAGTTCTCAACCGCGATCGAGTTGGCACGAGAGCAAAATATGGACCCGAAATGGTTTGAGGGATTCCAGGCGATGGCCGAAAAGATTGATAAGGGATTGGCGGATACAGGTTTCCGACGATTCGAGTCGCTAAGCGAGGAAATGGATCCCACGAGGCATGAAGCGCTGGCGACCATGCCGACATCCGACGACCTTGTCGGCAAAGTGATTCAGGTTGTTGAAGCGGGATACGAAGACGCGAAGACGAACAAAGTTGTTCGCGTCGCAAAAGTGCTGGTCGGCCGATCAATGAACGGCGCGCCCACAGATTAACACCTAAAGAAACTGAAACTTGATGGTCACCAGAACGATCTGGTGCAAAGAAAGGCATAAACAAAGAAATGGCAAGGGCTATCGGCATCGACTTGGGAACCACTAATTCCGCAATGGCGTACATGAGCGCCGGCGAGCCGGAAATCATCGAAAACTCCGAGGGGCAACGCATCACCCCGTCGGTGGTGGCGGTTAACACCAAGACAAGGGAGCGTCTTATCGGCATGACGGCACGACGTCAGGCCGTGACCAATCCCGAACACACCGTTTATTCGGCGAAACGATTTATCGGCCGTCGGTTTGACGACGACTTGGTGCGTAGCGATCAGGAGCGCGTCCCGTTCAAGCTGGCTAGCCAGGACAACGGAGATGTCGGAATCCAGTTCGACGGCAACGTCCGTCCGCCGGCCGAGATATCGTCGATGCTGCTCGCTCGACTCAAGCAAGATGCCGAGGAGAAACTCGGTGAACCTGTTACGCAAGCGGTCATCACGGTGCCGGCATATTTCAACGACGCGCAACGTGAGGCCACGAGAGTCGCCGGCACCATTGCCGGTCTTGAGGTTCTGCGAATTGTCAATGAACCGACCGCCGCAGCTCTTGCGTACGGACTGGAAAAGCAAGACGATCGCACGGTAGCGGTATACGACCTCGGCGGCGGCACGTTTGATATCACGATCCTGCATGTCGGTGACGGCGTGTTCGAGGTCAAGAGCACCAACGGTGACACTCACCTCGGAGGAGACGATTTCGATCTGCGTCTGGTCGAGCACCTGGTCGATGATTTCAAACAGAAGGAGTATATGGATCCGAGCTCTGACCCGTCGGCGTCCCAACGTTTACGTTTGGCGGCGGAAGAAGCCAAGATCGAACTCTCGTCGGTCACGAGCGCCGAGATCAACCTGCCGTTCATTTCAGCCGATCAGACTGGCCCCAAACACTTGGTCGAATCCCTTTCACGCGCCAAATTGGAGTCTTTGACCGCGGATCTAGTCGAGAAGACGGTCGAACCGTGCAAAAACGCGATGCGCGACGCAGGTGTGACACCCGATGACATTGACGACGTAATCCTTGCAGGCGGTATGACGCGCATGCCCTCCGTTTCAAATCGGGTGCGTGAAATCTTCGGGAAGGAACCGAACCGATCAATTAACCCGGATGAAGTCGTGGCGTTGGGTGCCGCACTCCAAGCCGGCGTGCTTCAAGGCGACGTAACCGGCATCCTGTTGCTCGACGTAACCCCGTTGACTTGGGGGATCGAGACGCTCGGAGGGGTGCGGACCGAACTAATTGCTCGAAACACCACTATCCCCACTTCGAAGTCCAACACTTTCACAACCGCTGCGGACGGGCAGTCGTCAGTCGAGATCCACGTGTTGCAAGGCGAGCGTCCGATGGCCGCAGATAACACTTCGGTCGGCCGCTTCTCGCTGGACGGCATCGCGCCAGCACCGCGCGGTGTGCCGCAGGTCGAGGTCTCGTTCGACATCGACGCGAATGGAATCATCACCGTTACCGCTAAAGATCAAGCCACCCAACGCGAGCAGCATATAACCGTCACCGGCCGCTCTGGGATGTCGGATGATGACATCAAATCGAAAGTCCGTGAAGCCGAAGACAACGCCGAAACCGATCGAACGCGCAGAGACACCGCCGATGCCCGCAATCTTGCGGAGTCGACTGCATATCAAGCCGATAAATTGGTCGAAGAGCACGGTGACAAAATCCCCGACGACGTCAAATCGGATATTCGAGCGAAAACCGCAGAGGTTAGGACCGTGCTCGGCGACGCGAACGCCGACACTGAACGAGTCAAGTCGGCTTCCGATGCGTTGCAACAGGCGATGATGGCTGCGGGTCAGCACATCCACGCTGGCGCCGGTGCTGGCGCGCCACAGGACGGACCGGATGCCGGACCGCAATCTGGCGACGACGACACGGTTGAAGGGCAGTTCAGAGAGGTTTAAGGCCTCGGTCGCGATCACAACCCAAGGCGGGGGAAGATGCGGCGTCGCACTTCGTTGATTGCCGATTCGTTGTGGTTGACGATGTCGGCGCGGACGTCTGGGTCGATACGGTATTCGCCCTCGTCATGGAAGGTCGTTTGGTTGGGAATTGAGGTGAACGAAGGTGGCATATCTTCCGGTAACTCGAAATTGGCCATCGTAGCCAGATCCATGGTCCAAGCCCGCGCCACTGCCGACATGTCGTAACCACCGCCGCCGACTGCGATCCATGGGCAACCGATTTCGTCGACGAGACTTGCGATTTTCTGGACTGCGCGGTTATGACCTTGAGTTGTTAGCGATAGGTGGGCGAGCGGATCGTTGCGATGGGTGTCGATGCCGAGTTGAGTGAAGATGAGGTCCGGTTCGAAAGCTCTGGCCAAGTCAGGTACAACGGCGTCGAACGCCTGATGCCACAGCTCATCGTCGGTGTATGGTGCGAGCGGTATGTTGACGCTGTAACCATCGCCGTTGCCGGTTCCCGTTTCGTCGGGGCTGCCAGTACCCGGGAAGAGCCACTGACCTGACTCGTGGATCGAGACCGTCATCGCTCGATCGGTGTCGTAAAGGCCGGCCTGGACGCCGTCGCCGTGGTGAACGTCGATGTCGACGTAGAAGACGCGGAGACCTTGTTCGATGATGTGTTTGATGGCGATGACGGCGTCGTTGAAGATGCCGAAACCCGATGCGCGGTTGCTCATGGCGTGATGGTGCATACCCCCAGCCGGAACGAATGCGTTCTTCGCTTCGCCGTTAATCACGCGTTCCGCGGCTTGCACTGCACCTCCGGCGGTTAGTGCTGCGTGTCGGTACATTCCGGGACGCGGCGGGTTGTCGCCGGGGCCGAAGCCGTATTGCCACATTCCGGGGACGATGGCTCCTTCGTCTATGGCTTTAACTACATCGACGTAATCTGGATCGTGAAACTTGGTTATCTCGGCGTGAGTCGCGATGCGGGGGGACTCTGAGACGACGGTTTCTGCGTCAAGGACGCCGACGCTTCGCATCAGTTCGCGCATGTGGAATAGCCGTATGGGACGCATGGGGTGCGTCGGGCTGAGCACGTGTTGCGACTGTTCGTGCGAATAGATTAGGGATGTGACTGGGTTCGCGGTAGGCATTAAGGCTTGATGTTAACGCGAACGGCTTATCTCAAGTTCTGAGCCTTCGGTACATCAAGGCGGCGATGCCGGCGGCGAGCAGAACGAATACGATGATGGCGCTGGGTTTGACTTGAGGCCATTCGGAGTCGGGGCCGGGCACGAAGTAGGGGACGCGCGTCGGGGGTGGTGTCGGAAATACGACGGTTAGTTGCGGCGCGACCGTGGATTGCGGTTGAGGAGTTGCTGCCGGTTCTTGTTCGATGTTGCTGCTTCGGTTCTCAGATGGGACCTCTTCGATGTTGTCGCGTTCAGACATTTTTTCGAGAGTACCCGTCATGATGGTTGGCAATCCGGGGATCGTTGGCGGCAGGTCTCGATGGATGTCGACGGTTACTTCTTGGGAGCTTACCGACGGGAGACCCCACTCACGTCGCCAGCCGTTTTCGATCTCGGTGAGCGATCCGCCGTAGACGGCTCGCATGGCGTCGTCGATGGTTTTGCCGGTATCTAGTTCGGATAGGAGTTTGCCGATAGAGTCGCGACTGTAGTTTTCGATGAGGTAGCCGACGAAATCTGTTGACTGGGTGTAGAAATCGCCGATGTCGTTTCTACGTCCCGGGATGGAGTTCATTTTGGTGAATTGGGTTGCGTTGCCGGAGCGGGCGATGGGTCTGAAGTCACGGAGAGACGCTGTTCTGTCGCCGGTCTCCCAGTAGCTCGCGTTTCCTTCGTTGAGCCAGGCCGGTGCGGGAGTGGCGTACGGGGAGTCGAGAGCGCGGCCGAAGATGAGGTGGGTCAACTCGTGTGTGAGCGTGGAGGCCGATGGCGACGACATGATCGTGAGGTTGTATCCGCCGTAGGCGAAGCCACCGAAGAAATGTCCAACGGTTGCGGCGTTGCTGATCGTTGGGCCGTGGATGGTCAGCTCTCGAAGGTTGGGGAAGACGACGGCTCGGAACTGCGGCGCATCTTCGACGCCGAGAGCTTCTTTGATCTCGCTCAGTTTGGGGGAGGTGCGAGCGTGGAGGTCTTGGACGGCCCGGTGGTTGAGGCCGTAGAAAATGATCTCCAAGCGTTCGTCGGCGACTCGATGCCAGTCGTGGGTGGCGTCGATGTGCTCGATACGGTAGGTGTTGGATGAGTAGACTTCGCCGTTGGTCGCGACGAACTCGAATCGGACGTCGAAAGTGGTGCCGGGTGGGAAGTATGAAGGCGATTGGACGTCGATATCGACGGTCGCGCGGATGCGGTCAGCCTGCGTGAACTCGACGTACGAGTATGACGGTATGGTGTTGTCGCCGTGTGGACGCACCCAAAGTCGAGCTTCTTCAATGTCGTCATTGATTACTGTGTCGATGGTGACGGTGATTGTGTCAGCAAGGACGACGTGGTGTGTGACCACTTCAGTTTCTGTGGGTCGCGGGGATTGGGCTGATGCGGGTCCCGAATAAAACGCGGCAAATCCGACGAACAGCGCGGTGGCTAGCGCGATGCGCGGCCATGATCTGAGTAGTTGGGATCTGTCGGTTAGTAGGGTCAAGTTGGTGGTAGGTGAATTGTGGGTATGACGAGTGTTGCGCCGATGGTGGCTAAATCTGAATACGTTTCTATATTGGTGTCAGATTTTATGCTCGTTCGTGTAAAGTGATTTCCGTCGGTGATTTCCGAGATAGAAAGGCGAGCAGATGCGTTACTACCAATTCCGGTGCGGAGATGAGGTTCATGTTGGTGTTGGTGTTGAGTCGGATGAGGCTGTGGTTACGGACTTGACGTCGATTACTGCGGAAGCGGATTCGACGTTGTCTTTGTTCAAGGCGGCGCACCTGGGTGGAGTTGGGATTGATGATGTGGCGGGACGGATCTTGGAGCGTGGTGGCGGAGATGAGGTTGCGGTTGAGGAGTTGTGTTCGAGTGACGAGCTTTTGCCGCCGATTTTCGCGCCGGAGGTTTGGGCATTTGGGGTGACGTATATGGACAGCATGCGGGAGCGACAGGCGGAGAGCGGGTCGCCGGATGTGTATGCGCTGGTGTACAACGCGGATCGTCCGGAGGCATTTTTCAAGGCGACGGCGGCGCGTTTGGTTTCGCCGGGTGATGCGGTGGGGATTCGGGCAGATTCGGAATGGGATGTTCCGGAGCCGGAGCTGGCGTTCGTTTTATACGAGGGCGAGATTGTGGCGTACACGGTTGGGAATGACATGAGCAGCCGATCGATTGAGGGTTCGAATCCGTTGTATCTGCCGCAGGCGAAGGTTTATGACCGGTCTTGTGCGATTGGGCCGTGCATCGCAACGCCGGATGTTGTCGGGGATTCACAGTCGTTGGATGTTGGGTTGGTGATTGAGAGGGATGGCGAGGTGGCTTTCGAGGGTTCGTCCAACACGTCTTTGATGAAGCGAGATTGTAACTATTTGGCGGATTGGTTGCAGCGGCACAACGGAGTTCCGAATGGGACGACGGTGTGCACCGGTACGGGGACGATCCCGCCGCCGGAGTTCACTTTGGCGGAGGGTGATGTGGTGAGCATATCGATTGACAAGATTGGGACATTGGTGAATTCGGTGGTTCAGGTTTGATGGGTATGTTGAATTGACCTAGCCGGTTGGTTTGGCAGGCGTCAGCTGTCTGAACTGTGTTTCCGCGTTCGCGGGAAAGACGTGTGATTTGAATGATGGGCTATGATTTTCCGCTCTTATGGTTGTAAGGGCATTCTCTGCGTGAGGGCGACCACAAGGGTCGCCCCTACGTCCCCTCCTCCTTTTCGCTGAGCGAAGGGGAGGAGTTCTTTTCGAATCATCGCCGCGTCGATTTGGGGTCTGAGCGGGCGAAAGTTGGTTGGTGCGTCATTCAATAGATCCAGCGCCTCCGACGTCGCCAGACCGTCGGCCCTCCGTGCGGCAAATTAAGGTTCTGCCGCCCGTCATTGCCCGATTGTTCCTCGAGCTGGTGCTGTAGCCTCTTCCGCTCGGCGTGACGGAAAGACGTTTGCCGGATAGGTAGACCGCTCGCTCGGATCTTGAACGGGCATCCCCTGCGAGCTCGCTTCGCTTGCTCGCGTCCCCTTACGCTTCGCGAAGGGGACGGACGTGTCCGCCCCGCTCGACGCAATGCGAAGAGGAGAGACATGTCCGTCCGGTTTGACGCTTAGCGAAGGAGAGGGTTTGCGCCGTCTGGCTTGCAAGGCGGAGTCAGCGTAACGCTCCGCATCCGAGCCCTGCAGCTACAACGATCTCCGTAACCGGATTTTGGTCTGCGTTTCGCCCGAACCTCTTAGGCTTTTGGCGGGCACTGCCGCGGGTCGCTTCGAGCAGTCGATTTCACCGTTTTCACGGCTTATAAGGTCGCTCTTGGCAGCCCGGTGATTATCCCGCCCGCAGACCGATTTCAATATTTGGTTGTCGGTAGCAGCATCGAAAAAGAAAGGTGCACGCTCCCCAGATCGACGCGGCGATGGTTCTGTGCGCCTGGGCCGGTGGTTAAAGGACCGGCTTTGGGCGCTTGTTTTTGTTTGTACTACAGATGTTGTATGAGAGTCAAGTCTGAACCGCAGATTACGCTGATTTTTGGGATGGGCTGTGATTGGGTGTTGGTTGTTGGGTGGGTTGGCGGTGATGGGTGAATGAAGTGGGATTCTGATGGTGAATGACCGGATCCGGGACGGCATCTGGTTTCAATCTGACCTATTGGAGGGTGATGCAACGATGTTGCGTTGAGCGCCTCCGCCGACGGATGCTTCGGTTGTGGCTTGGGCGATCTCTTCCTGCATCTCTTGGATCTTCTTCTGCATCGCCTGGGCTTGCCGAAACATGTTGCGGTTCATTATGTGGTGCGGGGCTCCGAGATGTGGGTGGTGGTTACGGGTTTGATTTTGCTCGCGGGAAGGGGTAGGGAGGATGTGGACGGATTGGATGGAGGTGTCGGTGATGCGTTTGATCATGGAGAAGATGTTGCAGATGGTGTTGGGACCGAGAATCTTGTTGGTTATCTCCACGCGTTCTTATTAACAGGTCGTTTACATTGGTAGGGGAATATTGCGCGAACTACCAATTGCCCAGTTCGACAGACGCGACGATATTTGTGAGGATCATTCATGACAACAAGGGAACGAATCGACGAGAAGGTGCTTAACGGATACATTGCTCCAGCGATGGAGAAACAGGCACCGCCCGGTTTCACCGTCGGTCCTGAAATTCACGGACAAGCGATGCTGGGCAACACTTCGCCAGACCTCGTGGTCAAGATGCCTTACGATCTGCGTATGATCGTCGAGACTGAATACGACAGCCCAGCGATTGGCGACGCAATCAACCGTTTGGGTTACGGATTTTACGACCACACGCGCGACGTGAAGAACGTGATTGCATTGGGCATTCCTCGTAGGTTAGGGAGTCCGCTCATGAGATATGCGGTTCGCGAAGCCGAGTTGATGAGTGATTCTCCGCAGTTCCTGATGCAGGTTGTGACTGGGCGATCTCCGGACGACCCGGATATCGTAATCACGCCAGCAAAACCGATCCCAGTCTCTTTGCGAGACGTGATTCAGTACGCGTGGTTGGCGGCGATACCGGAAACCTACACGGCTGAAGTATTGGCCAAAGTTGTCGCAGAACTCCGCACGGCGCGCAACGAGTTGGCCAGGTCGCTCAAAGCCCAAGATGATTCCGAAGAATCTTTGATCTTAGAGAACGCTTTTGGGTTCAAGTACGGCAACCCCGACAGCGAATCGCCAGCCGAAAGTGCCGCGGGCAACATCGTTGGAACGTTCGTGAGCATGATCGAATTGCATCGAAATCTCAAGAAATGGGGCCGCCTGACAGGTGTGCAGCCGATGGATTCGCCTTACCTTTGGAATGCAGTCACTGGCGAAGGCATTCCAAGCAGGATCGCTGTTGAATGGCGGAAAATCGAGGCTGTGGATTTCCGCCCTTTGTCCACAATTGCGGCTGACATGCTTGAAGATCAAGATCTGTCGCCCAAAATCGGCAGGGCACTCAAAGCCGTCCACGACACGATCGAGGAATACATTGAAACTGGGTTGAGCGCAACCACTAACGTCGCCGCGGCGGTGTGGCAGGAGCTCACTCCTGATCGCGACGAACGCGCTGTGAATTACACGCGTCCGCATCGCGCGGAGTTGTTGGCGAACATCACGACGGCGCGTCTGCGAAATCCGGCAAAGGCTCGTTACACGGAGGTGTGCGCAGGCACCGGCACATTGGCCCGCGCGACCGAAGAAAACATCAGATTCCGGCATTACGCTGTGACTGCAGACAAAAGCAGCGTCCATGCGGACCGTATGGAGAATCGCATCCAGCTTACGGACATCAGCCAACAATCGGTCTCAGTGGCTACGGCAAACTTGAGTTCGTTGGAACCTGCGACGGCGTTTCAATCCAGCGCGATTTTCGCGATTACCGCTTCAGGTGGATCGCTCAATTTTTTGTCTCCGGATGGCGTTTCGGATATGGAAGCTAGGTTGATCGGCAGCTACGGTGAAGTAGGTAGCTTGTTGGCTTTGGAACCGGGCACGGTGGGAATATGTTGCAACAATGATCCGTATTTCCGACCACGAGGTGGTGCCAAAAACCCAATATCTAGTAAAGACATGCAGAGGTATAAGAGGCAGGCTGATAAACGCGTAAAAGGAGTTGCCCATGGGCAAGCCGGTCTTGCGACGTTTATGCACGTCATCGAACATGACATGTTGGCTCGTGGAGCGCCACATGGCAAAGTTCTCCCACTTACCGCGGCGCATGCAAAGACCTACGAAGGCTTCCGACGAAACATCGAGAACGATTACGGCGATGTGATCGCTATCAGCACTGCGGCAGGTGCAGGAGCTTCGATGTCCGACGACACTGGCATCCAAGAGATGCTGCTCATCGGGACAAAAAAGCAAAATGGGAACGGCGATCGATCCGTAACTTGTGTCAATTTAATCGACGATTTTGACACGAAACTCGAAGCAAAGATGTACGCCGATGCCATTTCGCGAGAAATAGCGACCGGGAAGAAATTCGGGGAGATTTTGATCGGCAATTCAGTTGCAACGTACTTCAGAATGGAGCAACTAGGAGATGGACAACCTTGGCACGCTTTGGGTGCGAGCGGGGCTTACACACAACTAACCGATTTCTTGACCCGAGGAACGGCTTGGAATCCGGCCACTCGCAAACAAATGGATTTCAAACTTCCGATGGTGACTATAGGTGATTTAACGAAAATCGGGCCAACACACCACCTGATTGGGTGCGTACCAAACAGCACGTCGCCAAGTGGCGCATTTTGGATGGAGCCGATCGACGGTAATGAAGTCCCCCAAAACGCTTCGTTGTGGGCAGCCGACTACAGGTCACAAACGAATATGACAATTGTGCCCACTCATCTGGGAGATCCTCGCGGAAATGATGTCGAGGCGGCAGATATGTTGGCGACGTCCGGGCATTTCCATATCTCGCGAAACCTTAGGCAAAGCGCCCAGGCGATATCCGTGGCTTATACAGAGGACGCGTGTATGGGCGGAAGGTCATGGACCACGGTTTATGCAGGCGATGATGTGGCGAAAGCCATTGCTTTGTTATTGAACAGTACGTTCGGCATGTTGATCAGGATCGGATATGGTCAGTCGACCGACCGCGGACGATCATTGATTCAGGTCCGCGCAATACCGGGGCATCCGATTCCAGATTTTGCTGAGAAGTCGATGGCGGGGCAAAAGGCGCGCGACACAGCTAAAGCCAATTTCGATGTGTTGCGACTTCTGCCCTTGAAACGCATTAGTCTGAGCGCGACAGATCCGAACCGAGCGAAAATCGATGAGGTGGTAACAACGATGCTAGGGTTGGATTGGAATATCGAGACAGAAAATATGCTGGCTTCGTGGCGCAACTTGATGTGCCAACAACCGTCAGTTCATAACGACACGAAGGGAACGTTGGAAGAATTACGGGAGGCGGGAGTGATTGGATAGAGAATAGCAGGCAATCGTTGCTGAAGTTGATGCCGAACGTGAGTTGGTGCAAGCGAAACGGCGGCTGATTGAGCGGGCGGGCGAGAAAGTACGCGATAATCTGACCAGAATATGATGTTGCTAGGAGTAAGCCGTGACGATCACAGCGCAATTTGTCCTTGACGCAGTATTGCAACATAATTTCTTTCCCGCGTACAGTCGCTGGAAAGAAGAGATGCCACCTATCTTCGACTCTACTAGCTTTTCCCCAACGGTAGCACGTCAATTGGCGAGTGCCAGTCCGAGGAAATCAAAACATTATCCGGGTTATGATTCGGTTTCGTACAGACTCACGAGATTTAATGGTCTGTCGCGGCCGTGTGCGATCATACATCCGAAACCCTACTCGGATCTAGCACTGCAGATACATGACAATTGGACGAATATCGAACACATTGCAACAAACGAAACCAGTACAATACGTCCCCAAAAATATGCTGATGGTCGTTTGGTGATAATGAATTACGAAACTCGTCCGCAGGTTGTCCATGCTGAGAACGATCCTTCATTTGGCAAAAAATATGAGGTGCGAACAGATATAAGCAACTTTTACCCCAGTTTCTATTCCCACATGATACCAGGAGCCATCGTGGGCATCGATAATGCGAAATCTGATAGAACAATTGCCAATTGGTATAACGCTTTGGATAGTGCTGTAATGAGCTGCAATCGACGCGAGACACGAGGAGTCGCCACTGGACCAGGGACATCATTGATTGTCACGGAACTTGTTCTCGAAAAGATCGATCAAGTGTTGACTTCGAAATACGAATACAAAAGATACATCGACGATTACGTCAAATATTGCAGTGATGAGACAGAGGCGATTGATTTCGTTACTGAACTTGCGCGCAACCTTGAAGAACACCGACTTGAGCTGAACGTTCACAAAACCGAGATCGTTCGACTCCCTACAGAACGGTCGTCGTGGATTACGGATCTCGAGATGGCATTGCCACAAAGTGGCCCGCTTACAAAAACCAAAATAAATCGATATTTGAATTATTCTTTGAGATTGGCCCATAACAAACCTGATGGTAGCGTGTTAAAATACGCATCCAAAAGACTGATTGGAATCGCCGATGTCAACGGTGGAGATATTGAAATCATACATTTTGTGTTGGAACACCTTATGAACTTGGCTTTTCACCACCCAGTTTTGATCCCGTTGCTTGACGAATTGTTGCACCGCGAATTTCAAGAATTCGGCAAGTGCCATCATGGCGAAGAATTGCTTCTTCTCTTGCAAGAGAATACTCGATTCGCGCGAACCGACGCGGTTTGTTGGTTGTTGGATTATTGCAGACGATTTAAGGTCGCCGTCAACGGAACAATTGGCACTCGCGTAATTGTCTCGTCTGATTGTATGCCAATTCTGTTGTTATACATCATGTCCGAATCAAGTCAAAAACAAACCGTTGTCAACTTCGCTAATGGTTTAAAACGCAACGATCTCTACGATCTCGACCGTTATTGGTTGCTGATGTACCAACTATTTTTGGAGGGGGAAATTAATAATCCGTATCACCAAGACAATACTTTTGGGGATTTGCAGGCTGGTAATGTCGACTTCTTGCGCTTGGTGTAGGGCTTCTACGTGTTTTTCGGGTTCGCCACCAAGCGCGTTTCCGTCGCCCGTTGTGCCGAATGAAAAGGGAATGTGGTTACCGAACTTGGTCAGGCCGCGATCCTGGCTCTTGTGTCACTGACGTCCTTCGCCTCCACGGGCATACCCGCTTGTGTCTCTTTGCTTGGCCAAGCACCGTTTGCTTTGCGAAGAGTGCGGGTAGTTTCCGCGTTTCGCCGGGAGCTTAGCATACCTCTCTGGTCAAGCGGGACGAGGGCGATCAGTGATGTGTGTCGGTACTGCTGCAACCGGGTATCGGTTGACGCGTTCAGGGTCGTCCCAATAGCCGTCGTCAGGGATTGCGAGGTATTTGCGGTCCGCGATTGAACCTTGGAATACGGCGTCGAAGAGGTATTGAGAATCGGCGACGCCTAGGCTATGAACTCTTCCCGCGGTTCTCACCATGACATCTAAGGCACGATTCGCATGCTCAACTGAGGCAATGCCATGTAGCAAATCGACCGCGATTTTGAATATCGACCAGTAATTGATGTCCAAAATCCGGTGCCATTGTTTCTGCATTAGACCCGAAACGGGTAAGCCTTGCGGACAGGCGTCATTGAAGTTAGGCATACCGTGTCTGCCGGACAGACTCAGATGGAAGACGAGGGCGTTGATCATGATCGTCGCGGTCATACGCAAGGTCTGATCGCAGTAGTCTTGTTTGAGGACGTCGGTGATGGCTACTTTGGTGGTGTCGCTCACCTCGCATGCTTCGCGGAGGATCGTTGCGGAGGCGCCGATGCCTCTGATGAGGATGTCGATTGCGGTCTGGATGGCGTCTTCCGGGACGGCCGCGTAGCTGATAAATGCGGCGAGGTCTTTGAGGTTTCCGGGGATGAAGCCTTGTTGAGGGAAGCGGTTGTATTCGTCGTGTGATGTGCCGGTGTAGAGGGCGTATTCGAGTTGGATGCCACCGCTCAGGAGGTCGTCGACTTGGTCGTGGCTACGGCAGTTGTGGAGGTCGAGGGGCGAACGTAGAGCGACGACGGCATTGATCTTGCCGGATGTTCCGACGATGTTGGTGTCGAGGTTTTCGCCCAACCTTGCGATCGCTTCTGGTTCTACGGTGTGTGCGGGGAGGTATTCGTTTTCGATGATGACGGGGCGTCCGCCTTGCTGGTGGACGAGGATGTCTGGTTGTCGCTGGTTTCCTTCGAAGGCGCCGTGAGTTTCGCCATATGCGCTCCAGCGCGCGTTCATGCGGTCCAACAACGTGGCGATACGGCCGTTGAGTTGGGTTTCGTTTATGGGCATTGGCTTGGGGTTTAATTGGTTGGATTTAGTGGGTCTTGGTCAGATTAGCAGAGGAGGTTTAGGGTAATTGTTGCATGGCGAAGATGTGGGGCCGTTACGTTGTCAAGGATTTCCCCCGGACAGCGGGGGCAACCCGGGCTCTCTTCCGCCCCGTCACCCTCACCCCCGGTTCAAGACTGGGGCAGGCTCTAGGCCTCTTCCGTCGAGGGGGCGGGGATCTTGGGCAACGCGATCTCCCGTCCGCCCGGGCATCCCCCGCTCGCATCGCTTCGCTGGCTCGCGCCCCCTTCGCTTTGCGAAAGGGGCGGGGTACCTCGGGTATTTTCCGCGCGAGTGGGGGAAACGCTGCCGCTTCGGGCATCCCCTGCGGTCTCGCTTCGCTCGCCCGCGTCCCCTTCCCTTCGCGAAAGGGACGTTGATTTCTTGAATTGGCAGCCTTTCCGCCCCGGGCATCTCCCGCTCGCATCGCTTCGCTGGCTCGCGCCCCCTTCGCTTTGCGAAAGGGGCGGTTGGTGTTAGTTGGGTTTCCAGTTCCAGAGTTGGTCGGGGAAGGCGAAGGTTTGGGGTTGGCCGCCGGAGTGGATGAAGACTACGGGGGTTTGGGGGTCGAGGTTTCGGGCGCGTATTTCGGCGATGAGGGCGGACATTGATTTGCCGGTGTAGTTGGGGTCGAGGATGATGCCTTCGGTTTTGGCGACGAGGTGGATGGCTTCGAAGGCGGCTTCGGTGGGGACGCCGTATCGGCCGGAGTATCCGGTGATGGTGTCGATGTCGCCGGGTTGGAGCGCGGTGTCGAGTCCGAGGAGATTGGCGACGCGGGTTGAGCGGTCGATGTAGGTGGCTTCGTAGGTTCCGGGCGTGTGGTGTTCTTGTGCGGTGGCGGATGCGGACCAGGGTTTGCCGGTGTTGCGTGCGTAGAGTCGGATTCCAGCGATGGAGCGTCCGCAGAGGCCCCACATGCGGAGGGGGGTGTTGGCGAGGGGCGGGCCCGCTTTGTCCTTCGGACATTTCCCCCGTAAACGGGGGCAAACGGACTGCCTCTCCTCCCCGGGCATCCCCTGCGAGCGTCGCTTCGCTTGCTCGCGTCCCCTTACGCTTTGCGAAGGGGACGGGTCGGAAATAGGGGAGGTCATCGCCTCGGGCATCCCCCGCTGTCGCTTCGCTCCCGAAGCCCCCATCGCCTTCGGCACTTCCCCCAGAGGGGGAAGGGAAGGAAGGTGCGAAGGGGGCGGGAAGTTGGCGATTTGGGTGTCGAGTTCGGCGGCGGTTTCTAGGAAGCCGATCATGCCGGCGATGTCGAAGAAGGGGTTGTCGGAGAGGATGGTGGCGTTTCGTCCGTTTTCGTTTTCTTCGGCTAGGAGTTTTTCGGCGAGGGATCGGGCGTGTTCTTCTGGAACGCGGTGGATCTCGGCTCCGGCGAGGTGTGCGATGAGGAGGTTGCCGGCGACGGGGGCGTCGACCATGTCGTAGGAGACCAGGTGGCACTTCATACCGGTCTTGGCGCAGGAAGCGGCGACGAGGCGGGCGTTGTTAGAGTCGTAGTGGTTTATGTTGACGATGGTGTCGATGCCGCGCTCGATTAGGTGTGCGAATAGGAACTCCATGTGTCGAGCTTTGTTGCCACCGAAGGCGAATCCTGTGGTGTCGTCGCGTTTTATGAAGAGGCGAGGGACGACATCGACGTCTGCCCCCATCGACTCGGCGATTGCGTCTCGGAGTCTGGGCATTTCCTCGAAGGGCGTGTTTAGGCGCGCTAGTTTGATGCGGGGCAGTTCGGCGATGGAGTCGAGGATGGTCTGGGGTTGCATGGGTGCCCTCACGCTAACCCTCTCCCGCCGAGCGGCAGAGGGGAGAATGGCTTTGGGGAGTTATTGGATAACCATAGTTGACTTGGCTACTTTCCCCGGCGCATTTGCCCGATATGTGGGCGACCGGGCCGCCACCCCGCCCCGGGCATCCCCTGCGAATGTCGCTTCGCTCCCTTCGCGTCCCCTTCGTTCCGAAAGGGACGGGGCCGTCTCTGTCCTTTTGACCCCCTGTGAGTCTCCTCCTTTGAGAGGAAGGGTAGAGTTCGCGGGGGAAACGCTGCCGCTTCGGGCATCCCCTGCGAGGATCGCTTCGCTCCCTCGCGTCCCCTTACGCTTCGCGAAGGGGACGGGTCCCCCTTCGTGCATCTTGCCACGCCGTAGCCGTAGTTACTTACCGTGGCACATTTCCCCCGCACAGCGGGGGCAACCCGGACTTCCGTCCGCCCCTCTGGATGGACGGAAGTCCGCTGAAAGGCGAGCGATTTATGCTTGCGTGAGTTCGACGCTTGGGCGCCTGGGCTAACGGAGAGTAGGCACGGGGAATGAAGGGCGTGGGTACGGGTGATGCAGTTTGGCGCGGTTAAGATTAGAGTTTGCGATGTGTGGTTGGGGATGGAGTGCTGAATCTAGATATCGAGGTTTTCTTGACTCAAACCGCAGAGAATCATGAGGTATCGACAGAATCCGATGTCGGTGCGCCTTTCGTGCAGGGATTCGCGCGAAAGGTTAGGGAGAATGTTCAGCGTGTGTTTGTGGGTAAGGACGATGCGATAGATCTGGCTATCATCGCCATGTTGGGTCGGGGGCACGTGTTGCTAGAGGATGTGCCGGGGACTGGTAAGACCACACTGGCAAAGACGATTGCGGCGTCGTTGGGATTGGAGTTCAAGCGGGTGCAGTTCACGCCGGACTTGGTTCCATCGGATGTGCTGGGGGTGAACATTTACAACGCAGGTCTCGGTAGTTTCGAGTTTAAGGAGGGGCCGATCTTTACGCAGATACTGTTGGCGGATGAGATCAACCGTGCGACGCCTCGGACGCAGTCGGCGTTGCTGGAGGCGATGCAGGAGCAGCAGGTGTCGATCGACGGTGTGACGATGGCTCTGAGTTCTCCGTTTCTGGTTTTGGCGACGTTAAACCCGATCGAGATGGAGGGGACGTTCATGCTTCCGGAAGCGCAGCTGGACCGTTTCCTGCTGAAGCTGTCGATCGGATATCCGTCGGACGAGGAGGAATCGCGGATGCTTCAGCGGTTCCAGACGGGGGATGGTGCATTGTCGGTGGATGTCTGCGCGTCGTCGGCGGATGTCGAACGGGCTCGGGATATGGTTGATCAGGTGCGGGTCGCGGACCATGTGCGAGAGTATCTGGTATCGGTGGCGCGAGCGACGCGCAACAATGCGCAGATTCGATTGGGTGCGAGCCCTCGGGCGTCGTTGGCGCTGCAGCATGCGTCACAGGCTCGGGCGGCGATCAATGGTCGTGACTACACGATGCCGGATGATATCAAGGCATTGGCTGCGCCGGTGTTGTCGCACCGCGTGGTGCTGGAATCGAGCATGCAGATGCGTCGGCGTGATGCTGCACATGTGATTGACGATGTTGTGGCGCAGATTCCGGTGCCGATAGAGCGGTGAGCCGAGGTGCCCTCACCCTAACCCTCTCCCGCCGAGCGGGCGAGGGGACGAGACTTTGAACCCCTTAGCGTAAGAGAGGAACATGAGCGGACAAGGGGAATCGATGGCGTCGGATTTGGCACGATTGAGAGGTTGATACTTTGATCAACCCGATGCTTAGGACGTTCCGCGAGAAGCGGATTCGGGATCTTCGCGCGCCGGATGTTATCGGCGAGCTTTTCATGTTGTTGATGTTGTTGGTGATTGCGATCGGTGCGGGAACGGGGTCGGCGTTGGTGGTTGCGTTGGGAGCGACGGCGTTTGTGATTTCGGCTGGTGGGACATTGTGGTCGAAGCTGTCGTTGGCGGAAGTGGCTTACGATGCGGTGCCGTCTGATTCGCATGCGTTCGTGGGTGATGAGATCGAGATCGTGTTGACGCTCGAGAATCGAAAGCCGTTGCCGATACCTTGGGTTCAGTTGATCGAGTTCCTGCCGACGGGTCTGACGCCGTTGGGCGATGAGGGAATTAAGCGAAGGGCGTATGCGGGCGGAAGTGAGATCGTAGAGACGACGAGTCTGGCGGGATATGAACGGGTGCGTTTCCGTCACGAGGTGCGGGCACATCATCGGGGTCACTACTCGATTGGGCCGACGGAACTGCGGAGCGGCGATTTGTTCGGGCTATTCGGTACGGTGCGTCGTGATTCGCGATCGCCGCATGGTGTCACGGTGTATCCGCGGATTGTTGCGCTGGATGGTTGGGAGTTGCCTTCGGCGAAACCGATGGGCGATATTTTGAGTCGGAACACGTTGTTGGACGACCCATCGCGCCCGCGCAGCGTTCGGGACTATCGTCCGGGTGATCCTTTGAAGCGGATCGATTGGAAGCTGAGCGCGAAACGCGACGAGTTGACGGTTCGGACATATGACCAGAGTGTTAGCAACGATGTTGTGGTGATGCTGGAGTCTCGGACTGTTGACTACGCGTGGCACGGTTACAAGTACGACGTTTTGGAATCGGGAGTGACGGGAGCGGCGTCGATCGCGGTTAGGTGTGCGGACTTGGGTTACCGGGTTGGTCTGGTGGCCAACGGTGTGCGCCCGACGCGAGGCGTGATGTCGATTGTCCCTCCGGGCGACGGTCCGCATCATGTGCGCGAGATACTGGAAGCTCTGGCGTTCATCCAACCGTTGTCGTTTACCCCGTTGGATTCGCTGGCTATCGATCGCGGCGCGCCGGCGATCAGCGCGGGATCATCGATCATTTTGGTTGCGGGTTTCCTGACGGAGCCGGTGGTGGCGTATTTGCATCGCGAACAGCGAGAGGGGCATCGGACGTCGATCGCGTGGGTTGGTCGCGAAGAGCCGCCGCAGGTGACGGGTATTCGAGTGGTGGATGCGCGTGAGGTTTTCAAGATAGACGAGGATATCGAAGACCTGTTCATGTCGGTGGTTGACGAGCAGTTCGAGATGAATGCGCGGATGAATCAGCCGACGCGAGAGTTCGACAGTGTCTGATTGGCGCAATCAGGTCGTCTTTACCGCGATCGCGGTCGCTGAGAGTGTGATCGTTTTCACGATCATCGCGGTGATCAGCGCTGGATTGAGTCTGGTGTATCCGCCGTTGCACTGGGGCGTGGTGTTATTGGTGTATCTGGCTGGGATGTTGACGGCGTGGGTCGTTGGAGGGTTGCGTGGTGGTGTCGCCTCGGTTGCGCTGATCTACGGCACATCTGGTCTGGCCACGATTTACCTTGCGGTCGCGACGACGCGATTGGATGAGGGATTCAATTTCGACCTGGCATGGGTCTACCACTTGTTCAACCGTGATCTTTTGGGCGAGCAGGTTGCGGCGATCGCGATGGCTTTGATTGTGACGGTGGTGATCTGGCGGCGGACATCGACGATAGTGCGTGACGACCGTGATGCGCCGGACCACCTGAAGCGGATTTTTAAGCGTGGATTGGTGATTCTGGCGTTCGGATTGATTGTCGATGAGTTCGTATCGAACCCGATCGGTTTGGCGCAACTTTTGATTCCTTACTTCATTGCGACGCTGGGAGGTATGGCGGTGGCTCGGTTGCCGAGCGATGCACCGGTTGCAGGGGGACGATGGGCACGGATAATCTTGGTCGCGCTCGGGCTTTTCTTGGGTACCGGATTGGTCGCGGGATTTTTTGGCGGGAGGTACGGTTCCGCCGGTTTAAGCGCGCTATTTACCTTGTGGGGATGGACCGTCGATGCGATTCTGTGGGTGCTGCGTTGGCCGCTGATCGCGATTGGTTGGATCATCGCCAAGATTATCGAGTTCCTTCAGTCTTTCTTTAGTGGTGAGCCGGCGGAACAAGAGCAGCAACAGGGTCAAGGTGGGCGCCCGCAGTTTCCGGAGCGAGAGGCTGCGGAGACGGCGGACAACGCCTGGGTCGAGGCGGTCTTGGAGGCGTTGCAGTGGCCGTTGACGTTCCTGTTGCTATTCGTGGTGCTATTGGTTGTGGCGTTGGCGTACCGACGGATCATCAGACGGTTGACTCGGGAAGATGGCGTGGAGCGGGAGACGATTCGGGATGAGGTAGATGAGGTTTCGTATCTCGATCTGTTGAAGGGGCTGTTGCCGGACTGGATGACGCGTCGAGGGACGCCGCGGCATCTTTGGCGATATCCGGAGGAGCCGGGTATCAAAGAGGTGTTTATCCTGTATTTCGAGACGCTGGAGATGGCGTTGGAGCGCGGGATGGAGTTCAATGCACGTCTAACACCGACGGAACGGGAGTCGGTATTGGAGGGAGTTTTGGAGGGAGCGCCGATTACCGACATAACAACTCGGTTCAACGCGGCGTGTTACGGAAACGTGCCTACTGCATCGGCGCAGGTCGATTCTTTGAGATCGAGGTTGGCGTCGTCGGTCGCGGCTGTGGACGCACGAAGGAAAGAGGCGGGCGCGGACGCGGTTTGACGTCCAACCTTGGGGCGGAAACGAGAGGCGGTTCAGTCTGCGTCGCCAACGGTGATGACGCGCAGGAGGTTGGTGCTTCCGGAGAGGCCGATGGGTACGCCGGCGACCAGCACTACGGTGTCTGATTCTTTGGCGAATCCAATCTCTTTTGCGAGTGTGGAAGCGTACGTGAACATCTGGTCGAGCTCCGCCAACCGATCGGCTAGCAAAGGGATCACGCCCCAACGCATAGAAAGGTTTGCGAGAGTTTTTCGGTTTGGTGAGAGTGCGATGATCGGTGTGCGCGGCCGGAACGCGGCGACGCGGTCTGCGGTGGTGCCGGTCTCGGTGAAGGTGATGATCGCCTTGGAGCGCAATGTATCGGCGGTTCGAGCAGCATCGAACGCGATGATGGCGTTGATCTGGGCGTTTCGGCCCTCTTTGTCGATAATCGTCATTCGCCGGTTGCGCAACATTGCGTTGTCGAGGAACCGCTCGGCTACCTTTGAGACGCGGGCCATGAATTTGACGGCGGCTACTGGGTAATCGCCTACGGATGTCTCGGCGGAGAGCATAACGGCGTCGGTGCCGTCTCTTACGGCGTTGTAGACATCGGTAGATTCTGCGCGTGTCGGGTACGGGTTGTCGCGCATGGATTCGAGCATCTGCGTGGCGGTGATGACTGGTTTGCCGACTTCGTTTGCGAGGCGGATCATGCGTTTCTGGGTAGTCGGCACCAAGTGCAGGGGCATCTCAACGCCGAGGTCGCCGCGGGCGACCATTATGGCATCGGTCTCGTCGAGGATCTCTCCGAGGTTGTCAACGGCTTCTTTGATTTCGATTTTTGCGACGAGTGAAGGATTCCTACCGGCATCGGCCAACCGTTGCCTGACGGCCCTCAAGTCGTGGCGATTGCGGATATAGGAGAGGCCGACGAAATCGACATCGGCTTCGATGGCGAAATCGAGTGCGGCTACAGTTTCGTCGGTGAAGTAGTCGAGGGTGGAAGTGTTGCCGGGCGCGGTGACCGCTTTGTCGCTCTGGATGAGTCCGCCGCGGCGGACAGTGCAGTGGATCTCGCCGCCTTCGACTTTGTCGACGCGTAGGTCTACGGCTCCTTCGTCGATGAGGATTCGGGCGCGTGGTTTGATGTCGTGATGGAGGCCGGCGGGCCAAACGGTGCCGCGTTCGGGCGAGGTGTTTACGCGATTGGCGGTAAGGACGAATTTATCGCGGGCGGTTACCAGGATTCCTTGCCTGCCTTGCTGGGTGACAGCTAGATCGGGGTCGACCGTGCCGATACGATATTTTGGTCCCGGCAGGTCGGCGAGAATCCCAATCGGTACGCCTGTTTGCTTAGCGGCCTCCCGGATGGCGGCGACGTATTCGAAGTGCTGTTGGGTATCACCATGCGAGAGGTTCAGTCGCGCGACTGACATGCCGGCCCGGATGAGCGCTCGGGCTTTGGCGAGGTTGCCGGTTGCGGGCCCGATGGTGCACACGATCCTGGTTCGCGGCAGGTTCTTGACGAATGGCGGGAGTTGCTGCATGGTCTATGGTTGATCTCCGAGTTTCGACTGCGTCTCGGTTTAATGTATAACGTCTCGTCGTGGTCATCGTTGATGCGATCGGCGAACTGGGAATCGTGGAACCCGATTTGCGGGCTTTGATATGATTAAGTTAGATGCGTATTGGGCATTTCGCGCCGCTTGGGAAACACGCTGGGAGTTCGCAATTTGAACACATTTGATGCACTGCTTGAGCTGCAAGAACTGGATCAAGGATTGCTCAGACAACGGCAGTCCTATACGCAGATTTCGATGGATCTGCAAGAGAAGGCGAAGCGACTGAAAGACCTGCGCGAGAAGTGTGAACTTGCCAAGCGTTCTCAGATGCAAGCTGATGTGGCGATGAAGCGTCTCGAGCTTGAGCGGGCGTCGGAAAACCAGAACCGGGCGGAGGTCGAGGAACGGCTGTACAGCGGCACCGATGTGACCAACCCTCGTGATTACTACCGCATGGAACTGCGAGTCCAAGAGCATGCCAATCGAATCGACTCCATTGACGAGCGAATGGAGCCCTTAAGAGCCGCAGCTAACGAAGCTCGTAAGGTGCATTCCGATCTCCAATCGCAACTCGACGATAGGGAAACGGATTGGACGCAGCAGAAGCAGATCGGTACGGACGAGCAGACGCGGATCTCCGAGGAATACAACGAAGCATTGAAGGACCGCAACGAGACGGCGGGGGCGATTCCGTCGGACCATCTGGGTGAGTACACCAGGCTCTTCAAGAGCAACGGCGGGATGGCTGTTACCGTGGTCGAACGCGATATATGCGTGGGTTGCTCAGAACGGGTCTCGATGGGCGAGTTGAATCTCCTGAAGCGCGCGATCGATCCGATTTTGTGTCATTGCGGCAAGTATCTAATCACCCTAAGTTCGGACTGATAGCTCATGCGCGCCATCGGTTACGTTCGGCGCGGGGTCAGAGAAGGCGCCGCCGCGGCGCTCGATTCCCAAACCGTCCGTGATTTGGCCGGGTCGATGGATGCTGTGGCCGGATCGTGGGGACAGATCAAAGAGATTGAGAGTCGTTTGAAACAGACGACTAACGATCCGGTGCAACAAATAATCGGGTACTGTCAAACTGGTGGGCACCAACTATTGGCAATCCTCGGGTCAGAGATCGAGGATCGTCTGCTCGACGGTGTGGAAGCGGAGTTGACCGACGCTGTTGGGACGGCGTTCCGTCGCCAAATTCCCGCCGAATTCGGTGATGCACAGTTTGCCGAATTGATGGAACGCATCGAAGGGGCTCACGGCCGTCCCGCGCTGGTAGTCATCCCAGACTCGTCGCATTTGGCACCAGATCTTGAAACGCTAGTCGAACGGTTGCTGTATATCCGCCGCTCCGGATCCGACACGATTTGCACGGACATGGAGATGCCGGATCCGTTGCAGAACGGTGAAGAGTTACTTGGATTGCGAGGCGAGCCGGATTGGCTACGCAAACGGATCCGCAACAAGATACGTGAAAAGGCGTCGCGGGGCAAGGTTTTGGGTCGTACACCGTACGGTTACCGATGCGGAGCGGACGGGACTTTGAAACCGGTGCCGGAGGAGGCTCGGGTCGTAAAGCAAATCTACGAGTGGTACGCCGGCGAATCCGATGAACCGAGCGAAGCAACGGGAAGCGGGTTGGGAATGCGGCTCATCGCCCAAAGTCTTGCCAGCGAAAACGTGCCAACGCGCACGGGCAAACCTTGGTCCACCGCGACGGTATCGATCATCCTCAAAAATCGGGTTTATGTAGGTACCTACTCCAGGTACGGATTCTTAGTCTCAGGCAATCATGAACCGATCATTGGCAGGTCGTTGTTCCGGCGTGCGCAAGACGCGTTGATGATCAAGCAACGTCAACGGCGACTCTCCAAATCGGAGGACCCGTTTTTGCTGGGCGGACTGTTGACGTGTGGCCAATGCGGCCATGGCGTACCCGGATTGACGCGACGTCGGACGTGGCGGAGACAGGATGACACGACGACAACCAAGACCTATCGTTACTACGAGTTTTACGAGTGCCAGCATCGGCGCGCGGCCAAAAATGGCAACGGAAATGGGATCAGTTGCCCGAAATGGCGAGCCAACGATCTGGATGGCGAGGTGCGCAAAGCGATAGGCGAATGGCAACCAGAGACGGTGCGACAGATTCGTCCCAAAGAGATGCGAGTTTCTTTGGAACAACAGCTTGAAGGCGCTGAAAAGACGTTCTTGAACGAAGCGCGTATCGTGTCGACCGGTCGCGGCGATCTAGAGAACTTGGAGCCGTACCTTTCCGAGGTAAAGCGGATAAGGCAGCTATTTGAAGAAGAGAGGGTTGGCGCGCGTCGGGGTTCCGCGTCAAACGGGAATGTACCGCGTGAGCGTTTGACGCGAGATCTCATCGCCGACGTTGTGGGTTCGGGCGATGTCAAACTGGCTAGAGAGGCTCTGGCCGCATTGGTTGATGACGTCGTTGTCACCGAAGAGGCCGTGACGGTAAAACCGCGTATCGGGGCTTGATCGCAGATCGCAAGTTTGACGCGATCTGCGATGTTAATCTGAGGTTAGTGCGAGGCGGACGGGCGACCGCTGCTGGGTCGGAATTTTCGATCCCGTGGAGGAAAGTCCGAGCACCGACGGGCAGGGGCGCCTGCTAACGGCAGGGCGGGGAGACCCGATGGAAAGTGCAACAGAAAGAATACCGCTTCCGATGGGCTACGAGCTCGTTTTAATCGGAAGTAAGGGCGAACCGGTGCGGTAAGAGCGCACCGCGTCGGCGGTAACGTCGACGGCACTGCAAACCCCGCTCGGTGCAAGGCCAAATAGGGGAGCGTCAAGACGAGTGTCCGCGTCAGCTCCCGGGTAGGCCGCTCGAAGTCGCGGGCGACCGCGGCTCCAGATGGATGGTCGCACAGGGCTTAGTGTGCAGGGACGAAGGCTTCGATGCCGTAAACCTCACCACAACCTGGACAGAACTCGGCTTACAGTCCGCCTCGCCGAGACTGCGACAGCGGTTCCGTTCCCGCCGAGCAACCCTGAAGCCGGCCATCGATGCGAATGCCTCTCGCTATAATTGGCTCATGCCTAAAATCGACATCTCTGACGCGGTGCTCCAGGCACTCCGACAACGCGCGGAGCCATTCGTCGATACATCTCCCAACGATGTGATTGAACGGTTACTCGGCTTGGCCGGTTTAGTACGAAACGAAAGACGTCAGCGGCGAAGGCCCCGCGTAGGACAAGATCGTTGGACACGATACAAACTCGCACCGATTGTTATAGAAGTGTTGCATTCTATGGGCGGGCAACTTCGAGTGGGGGACGTTCTTCAACTGGTCGAAGATCGCATCAGGGATCGTTTGTCCGAGAAGGACCTTGAATTACTGGAGCGCAACAACTTTCGCCGGTGGGAATCCGAGACCCGATGGGCACGCGAGGTACTAATCAAACAAGGATTACTCGAAAGTGGTGGTAGAGGTATTTGGCGGTTGACTGACCAAGGACATCTGGAAGCAGCGAACCTAACGAATCGAAGTGGCGATGAAGACTAGGCCGGAATTCAAGACAGTCGGAGATTTGGTTGACCTACGAAAAGCGAAAGTCGTCAGCGCAAATCCCGAATATCAGCGCGGAGCCGTATGGACGCTTGATCAGAAGAAGAAACTCATTGACTCTGTTTTGCGTGGTTATCAATTGCCGGTGATCTATCTCCACTTCATCGATAGAGAAACCGCCGGGTTAAGACAGCAATCATATGAAGTCATTGATGGTCAGCAGAGAATCGAAGCGTTGTTCCAATACGTCGAAGGCGCGTTCCCTCTGTACACCATCGACAGCGAAAGAGCAAGATTTCCTAGATTCTTGTGGGACGACCCCTGCCCTTGGGGTGGCAAGTACTTCCGCCAGTTGCCGGACGAATTGCAGGTCCAACTAATGCAGGCAGAGATCCCGATCGCCCAGATCGAATCCGAGAACAGCAACGAAGTCAGGGATCTGTTCGTTCGTCTTCAATCCGGGTATCCCCTCAACGCGCAAGAAAAACGAGATGCCTACCCAGGCCAGTTCACAGAGTTCATATTGTCATTAGGAGGGAAGCCGGCGATAGCGAGATATCCGGGACACGATTTCTTCCGGCTGATCCGGAACACGGGGAGTAAGACGGATCGTGGCAGGGCTCGCCAACTCGGCGCGCAGATCGCGATGCTGTACTTGGAACGTCGCAAGAACGGTTCTCACCATTTCGTCGACATCACCACCAAGAATTCCATCGACGATTATTACTACCGCAATTTGGACTTCGATTCTGATTCGCAAGACTGCAATCGGCTCTGGCGAATACTCGATGAACTGCATCGCCTTTTGGGCGACGGAAAACGACCGAAACTTTCGAACCACGAAGCGATTCACCTCGTCCTCTTCGTGGACACGATTTGGGACGATTACACGAGGTCATGGACAAAGGTACTACCAACCGCTCAAGGCAAGTTTGCGTCGGCTCTTGCGGAAGCAAGAGATTCCGATAGGAGTGGCGAACCGAATGAGACTTGGTTGAAATACGGGGTGTTGACAAGAGCCGGCAATGATCAGGGTGACACTATCAGAAGGCGGCACCGCTTTTTCTCACAGCGGGTGGTCGAATTTTTAGGCGACTCCCTCGAACGGAAGGACCCGAAACGCGGGTTCGGGCCCATTGAAAGAGAGATCGTTTATTGGAAAGACAACGGGATTTGCCGAGTGTGTGATGACGAAGTGCTTTGGAACGAGGCTGAAATACATCACGTCAATCCACATAGTCATGGAGGCAAGACAGTCTTGGCTAACGGTGCACTTGTTCATAAATCCTGCCATCCGAAGAGCCGTCGAGCGACCGAAGAATTCGCTAGCGAATTCACACTGCGCAACGACTAACTAAATTTGGGCTCACCCTCGGCGGCCCGTTGCTCTGGATTCCGGCTTGCGCCGGAATGACGGGCAGTGAGTCAAAATCGAATCAGTCCCGGTCGGTCAATTCCAGCATGCGGTTGACGAATTCGTGGACGAGTTCGCGGTTTTCTTCAAACTGATGATCTTCCATCCAACCGTGGTAGAAGTTCGAGTGGAGGGCTTCGGCGACCTTAAATTGTGCGAAGAGGATGGGTTCTTCGACTTCGGTGGCGATTTCGCGCACAAACTGAGTAATCGCGGCGTGTTTTTGAGCGCGGATTCCGCGGCGATGCATCTCGGCAATTGCGACATGGGAAGCGGCGCCCCAGAGTTTCTCAGAGGCTTGGAAAATGTCGCCGGCCTCGTATTCGCGATCCGCATCGCGGAGGAATTGTTGCGCCAAGGCT
Source organism: Dehalococcoidia bacterium (assembly GCA_965220355.1). Lineage (GTDB taxonomy): Bacteria > Chloroflexota > Dehalococcoidia > Lucifugimonadales > Lucifugimonadaceae > Bin127. The sequence goes on along the minus strand of OZ244820.1, from coordinate 2,360,754 downwards.
GCGTGTTCGGTTGCTAACATTTCTCTTGCTTTCCGCTGAAACGAGCGGACTTTATTCCTTTAGAAATTAAACGAGGTCAGCTATTGCCAGAGGCGCATCGCAACTACGATGATGCCGGTAGCGACGATTGTCAGGCCGCCGAGTCGCATCATCAATCGACTCTCCGCGGCAGCGAGTTTTCCTTCTAGTACGGCGAGGTCGGCCTTCGTCGCGAGGTGATCATACGCGCCTTTAAGCTGATTAACCTCAGCTTCCACGTTTAGCATCCGTTCGTCAATGTCCCCATGTGTTTATGCCGAACAAAACAACTGCGGACATATTAGTGGAATTCAGTCCACCACTTCAAGCGTGGCGATGCGTGGCGCGTGGATGTTGAGTGAAGCCCGCATGAATTGATAGACGGCGTCGGTCATGGGAACGCACTCCGGGCATTCCTCGTTGGTTCCGGCGTTGTATTTGACCTTCATGTAGTCGTCGGTGAGTTCGAGGAGCTCGAGAGAGCCGCCTTCCGAGGCAACCATGATGCCGATGTTGTCGATGACCATGTTTATCGCCGGGTCTGCAGTCAGCATTTCGAATTTCCTTGCGTGGCAGTGTTATTTGGTTGATTTTAATGGAGGTCCGAGTCGGATCATCCGTCTATTCTGAGGTCGACGTTCGATATCTCCTGTTGGATCTCGGCGATGATTTCCCCTCGCTTCTTGGCCCAACCGCGGTTGAGGCCTTCGATCATGCGGGCTTCGGTAAGGTTGCCTAACGGTTGCGGTACTTGCAATGAACGGCCAATCTCGTTTGCCAGTCTTACGTCTTTAGCCATGAGTTCCAGATAGAAGGTTTGTTCGGTATCGTCATAGTCTTCGGGCGGGCGTTCGAATCCTTTGAAAGGACGACGTTTGCCGCCGGACCCTTCGTGGATGGCTTTGACGAGGACGTCGAGTTCGACGCCGGCTTTGACGCCTGCAGTGACGACCTCCATGCGTGCCATTCCGACGATGGCGCCGAATAGCTGGTTGCTGAGTTTGCAGATGGTGCCGGTTCCGATGCCACCGCAGTACTGTACCTTGTCGCCCATCGCATCGAGGGTTGGTTTGATGGCGTCGTAGCTGTTGCGGTCCCCTCCGACGTAGACTGCGAGGTCTCGATTTTGGGCACCTACAACCCCGCCGCTGACCGGTGAATCAAGGAATGTAACGCCTTGATCGGCGTATCGCGCGTGCAGAGACCGAACCATGTCGAGGGAGTTCGATGTGCAGTCGATCACGATGGTGCCGTCTTCTACACCGTCGGAGATCCCGTCATCGCCAAAGCTAACGGCGTCGACGTGAGGAGGCATGGGTAGGCATGTGACTACGAGATGTTTGCCCGCCGCAGCTTCGGCGGGGGTATCGGCCCAGTTGGCGCCATCTTCGAGCATGTCGGTGGCGGATTCAGGACGGAGGTCGTGGACTGTGAACTCTTCGGCCACGGTCATCATGTGTTTTGCCATGGGTTTGCCCATGTGTCCGAGGCCGATCCATGCGATTTTCATTTTGGTGCCCTCACCCTAACCCTCTCCCGCCTAGCGGGAGAGGGGAAAGATAGTTGTCTGATGCGTTGCCGGCAATTATCAATCGTCGATTCGAGTAATGAATGTCACTTTTTATCCGAGTTGCCGGAGGCGGGGGTCGAAGCGGTCGCGGAACCAGTCGCCTAGGAAGTTGAAAGCGAGAACGGTGAGCATGATGGCGAGTCCGGGCAAGAAGGATATCCACCACTCGGTGTAGATGTAGTTCCGGCCTTCGGCAACCATTACGCCCCATGCGGGGGTAGGCGGCGGAATGCCGACACCGAGGAACGAGAGGCTGGCTTCGGTGAGGATGAGGGAGCCGAGCCTGAGCGTTGTAACGACGATGACCGTGTTGATGAGTCCGGGCATGACGTGCCGGTACATGATCCGCCAAATGCTGGCGCCCGCAACCAGCGATGCAGCAACGTAGTCCAGGGTTTTTAAGCTTAAGGTTTCCGCGCGGGCTTGGCGCGCTACGCCGTTCCAACTAAATATCGTCAGAAGGATTATGACCAGCGTGAAAGACTGTCCGTAGACGATGACCGTTACGAGGGCGACCAAAATGAAAGGCACCGCGAAGGTAAAGTCGACGATGCGCATCAGAACCTCATCCGCCGTACCGCCTAAGTAACCCGCGACAAGTCCAACAAGCAACCCGATGGTGGTGCCAATGGACAACACGATCGTTGCGATGAGGAGAGAGATCCTTGCACCATGAATGATGCGGGTCAGCATGTCGCGGCCGAGGGGGTCAGTCCCAAGGATATGCTCAGACGATCCGCCTTCTTGCCACATTGGCGGTATGTTTCGCGACAGCAGGTCGTCTTTCTCAGGGTCGTAAGGTGTGAGAAGCTCGGCGAAGATTGCGGCTATCAACAATAGCGCGATTAGGAAGATAGGCAAAAGCGGCCACGTGCGGATCACTCGCCGCGCCGTCTGCCAGAACCGTGAGCCGGTGTCAGTTGCGGTTTCGGTTGATACGGGGGCTGTGACTGTGCTGGAGATGTCGTTCACGGTTTCACTCCAGCCTGATACGCGGGTCGGCGACAGCGTATAGCAAGTCAATGAACAGCGCCATTCCGGCGTATGCGAGGGTGATGACGCAGACGATGGCGGTTAGCACCGGGAAGTCGAGTTGAAGCACGGATGTCACCGCCAAACTACCGAGGCCGGGCCATGAAAAGATGGTTTCGGTGATGACGGCGCCGGTAATCAGTCCGGCGAGGAGCAATCCGGCGTAGGTCAATGATGGCAACAAGGCGTTGCGGAAGGCGTGTTTCCAGATGATGATCGAGTTGTCGACGCCTTTGGCTCGTGCGAACTTTATGAACTCTGAATCGAGTACTTCGAGCATCGCGGAGCGCGTGAGTCGGAGAAAGCTTGAAGCGAAGAGCCAGCCGAGGGTTATGGAGGGCAGGATGTAGTGTTCCCAACCTCCACGGCGAGCGACCGGCAACCATCCGAGATTGACGCTAAAAATGAGGACAAGGACGATGCCCAACCAGAACACGGGTGCGGCTTGGCCTATGAGTGCGAATGTCCGGCCGATGTAGTCGAGCAATGAGCCACGTTTGAGAGCTGATAGCACGCCCAATGGGATGCCGGTTAGGACGGAGAAGAGGAACGAACCGAAGGCAAGTTCCAGCGTTGCCGGAATGCGTTCGGTGACGACGTCCAGCGATGGCCTCCGCTGGCGTACCGACTCGCCGAAGTCGCCGGTTACAGCGTTGGCGAGCCAGATGATGTATTGCTGCCAGATTGGTTTGTCGAGCCCGAGTTCAACGCCCCAGGCGTCCCATTCTTCTTGTGTGCTTTGTTCGCTGAGGAATAGGTGACGCGGGTCGCCGGCCTGCCGAGACATGACAAACACGAAGATCGTCGTCGCAAGCATCAGCACGATGCTGTAGGTTATTCGCCTTGCGAAGAAGGTCTTCATCTTTGCTGACCAAAGGGCACCGGATTAGCCGACCTTTCGTCCACGATCGCACGAAGTCAAGGTAACGGTATGAGCGGCACTTACGCTATCTGGCGGGGACAGAGGTGCTCCGTCCCCGCCAGATGAGAATACACGCCTTGATTTTGACCGGTGTTATCGGTCTAAGAGCATGGTTTCGAACGAGTTGGGACCGTTCTCGTTGTGACGGTAAGGCTTCCAGTCGAGGATCTCAGGACCTAAGACGTACCACTTGACAAGTTCGACGACCGGGATCTCGACGGCAGTGTTTTGAATGTAGTCTTCGATCTCGGTGTTCAAAGCTGCAAGCTCTACTTGTTGGCTGTTATCTAGTGCCAAGTATCGAGTGTCCCAATCCTTCATCGTCTCGTACGGCAACTCACCGCCCGAGTTCCAGCCGCGGCCGTGACGCCACCGTCCGTATTTGGCTCCATAGTGCCCGTTTGAGGCGCTGTTGATGAAGTGCCAAGGGATGTCTATTGATCGGTCAACTAGGGTTGGTCGTCTTGCCGAGTATGCAGTGTTCTCGATCTGAACGTCGATGCCTACCTCACGCCATTGACCGGCGATCGCTACACCGACTTCGGGGTTGACAAACGGGCTGTCCGACGGGACCCAGAAGCCCATCTCGAAGCCGTCGGGGTAACCCGCTTCTGCGAGCAACGCTTTGGCGCCCTCAGGGTCGTACTCGACGAACCAACGATCCTGCCAGTAAGGAGTGTCCTGCTCGAAACCACCGTGGGTGTAGATGGGCTTGCCAAGACCGGTGAGGATGCTGTTGTTGATCAGGCCACGGTCAAGAGCCATCGAGAGAGCCCGGCGGACCATGTTTGCGTTCTCGTCGTCCGGACCCGTTCCGATCCACGGGTGGTCGTCATCGGGTTTGAATCCGGGGCGAGGCTCGATCGGCTCATCAGTCAAGTGGTTTTGGTCGGTCCAGAAGTTTCCACCGAAGTAGATGGCTTGACCGCCAAGTCCAGCGTTGATCTGAATGCGGCGACCGCGTGAACGGTTCTCGGTGTTCAAGACCAGTGAACTCGGTATCTGCGCCAAATGGACTTCGCCAGTAGACAGTGCGGCGGCGGCCTGCGAGGGTTCACGGATCTCGATGATGCGCAGCGTGTCAGCCAGTGGTGCTACGCGCCAGTGGTCGAGAACGGCATTGGCGACTAGCTCGTCGTTTCCGACGTGCTTGACAACTTGCCAAGGACCGCTACCGTGCGGCGTTAGGATGGCTTGTGCTTCGCCCATCTCGTCGTAAACCCGCTTGCTGTGGACGGCGACCAGCCCGTTCTCATTACCGATGTGATAGAGAAAGTTCGGGTCGAAGCGTATCGGGTTAATCGTGCAGGAGAATACGGTATCGCTGATGGTCAAGCAGTCCCAAGCGGTGGCGTCGGGTCCACCAAAGGCTGGCGCGCGGGCTGCGCGGCTGCCTTCTTTGCCGGCGTCGGTAAACGTGTGGACGACGTCCTCCGCGGTCAACGGACCCCAGTCGACGCCAACGCCGCGGAACTTGATGCCATCGCGAATGTTGAACGTCATGGTGTCACCGTCGATGTCCCATCCGGTGGCGATGCCAGAGTTACCTGCAACACCGTACGATGGTGGCGGAGCATCCCGGTCGGTGCGGATCAATGTCTCGGTGATACCCCAGACGTGGAGTTTCCAGTATTCGGGCGAAGGTTGTGCGGAGGGCAAGTAGAGAGGCGGGGGCACGTAGACGGTGGCCACTCGGATCTCGCCGCCAGACCGGCGCGGGACCATCACTTCGACTTCTTTGATGACTTCTTTCTCGACGACGACGGGTTTCTCGACTTCGACGATCTTTTGGCTCTCGACGACGACTTCTTTTTCGACGACTACGGTCTCGACGACTCGTTCGCCTTCGACCATGACTTCCTTCTCGACGACCACGGTTTGGACGACGGTCTGGCCTTCGACCATCACTTCCCTCTCGACGACGACGGTTTGGACGACGGTCTGGCCTTCGACCATCACTTCCCGCTCAACGACGACCGTTTGAGGTACCGCGACCTCGACGCGTTTTTCCACGACGACGGTTTGGACGACGGTCTCGGTGCTGCCGCAAGCTAATACGGCGGTGCTAGCCATGGCGCCGAATACGGTGAAAAGAATTATTCTGGCCCACCGATGTTTGGCAATGTGTTTCATCTCGACGCTCCTTTGAGATAACTGGGCGTTGTTTCGAGTTTAATTTTTGCGAATACGGTGCGAGCGAGTAGCTCGACGCAGCACGCAATCGCTACGAAACGATGTTACTTGAAACGATCCATGTTTGGGTTAATCGTTATGGGAAATGGAAATACTCTGTTAATGATCGCCGAAAACCGTCGAAAGACCGCGATCATGGTGAACGGTCGGCTCGCATCCCAAGTTATGCGTGCGGTGTATCCTTTGGGCCAGCAATTCGGTTGACGAGGGTCCGAAGTTAGAGCCACGGATTCAAATCACAACGCATCGAGGCCACCATGTACCAGTTAGAAGTTGTTAATCCGGTATCACCGCAAAGAGGCGAGGTTAGTGCGTTCCCATACGCGCCGCGCCCGTCGAACTTGAGGGACAAGGTGATCGGTTTGATGTGGAATGGGAAGGCTCACGGGGACGATGCTTTGAAGCGTGCGGGGGAGTTGATCAAGCAGGCTGAACCGTCGGTAGATGTGCGGTTTTATTCGGGCGCGTTGCCGTTTCCGGACCCGTTGCGGGCGAAGGCGATATCGGAGATTGATGTCGCGATAGGTTGTACAGCCGATTGAGGAAGCTGCACGTCGTGGCTTGTCTACGACATGGTTGAGTTGGAGAAGGCGGGCGTTCCGACTGTCGTAATCCTCTCGAATGGTTTCCAGCGTGACGCGGACGCAAGCGCGAAGGCGTTCGGCATGGGGCCTATACCTCGGGTGGAGGTGCCGTTGGTCTACAACAACATCACCACGGATCAAGCAATCGAGCAGACGGATCCGGTTGTTGAAGAGATTATGGAGTTGTTGACGCGTGGCATCACCGGCGAGGAAATCGAGAATCAGGTTCTGCAGGACGCGCAGGCGAAACGGTTCACGTTCAGGGGCGAAGACCAGTTCGGGGCGCTCGATGCGTTTAACGAGGAGTTTCTGAATCGTGATTGGGGTGATGGTTTCCCGCTGATACCACCGACGACGGAAAAAGTTGAGCGGATGCTTTCTGGGACTACATTGGATCCAGAGGATGTCGTGTGTACGCTGCCGCCCGGCAACGGAATCGTGACCGTGCAGAAGATCGCGGTTAACTGCGTGATGGCAGGTTGTGAACCGGAGCATCTGCCGGTCGTCATAGCGGCGTGCCGGGCTATATCGAGCATGGAGCCGTTCGAGGTGCGGGGGCTGCTGATGTCGACTTCGGCGGGTGCGCCGTTGATCGTTGTCAATGGTCCGATTCGAAACGAAATCGGGTTGAACTACCGTCGGGCGACGTTGGGTCCGGGCAAGATGTCGAAGGTGAATGTGACGATTGGCCGAGCATTCACGCTGACGTTGAAGAACGGCGGACATTGGTATCCGGGTGTGCTGGACATGGACACGATCGGGACGCCACGAAAGTTCAGCTTCTGCATCGCCGAAAACGAGGAGGATTCGCCTTGGGATCCGTTCCATGTCGAGAAGGGTTATCGTCCTGATCAGAATGTCGTGTCGATTTTCCCTTCAGGTGGTGAGCACGATCATGGCAACCAAGGCGTCGACACGGCGGATGGGTTGTTGAAGTCGTTAGCGGCGTCGTGTCCGGCGTCGAGCTCGCACATCGCCAATCTTCATGGCGAGTTGGATGAATCGCCTGGTGGAGCGACGTTGATATTGCTGGCGCCTGCTCATGCCAGACCGATAGGGACGTCGGGCTACACGAAGAGTGCGGCGAAGGAGTTTTTGCATCAACATGTGAAGGCACCGGCTAGCGAGATGGTGGTGCATTTCAACGTGCCGGAAAAAGTGCGTTACGAATGGCGCTGGTTATATGATTTGCCGCCTTGGGAGCAGGAGCGGGTGATGTTGCACGGGCAGCACGATTCGAGTCGGTATTTCATCGTGTGTGTCGGGGCAGATGATAGGGCGAAGAACTTGATCATCGGATCAGGTACGCCCGGGATGGCGGAGGTAACCCATAGATCCTGAAGCGTCTTGCTTAACGTGCGAGGTGTTGCCTCTCCCGCCCGGCGCCGGTTCTCATCAACCGTTGCTTTGATGGCGGGCTTCTGGTATCCGTTATGGTTAGTGTGTTTGTATGGTTAGTGTGTTTGTGGGCTGGTGAAGTCAATTGCTAGTCTGAACGGATCGTAGTAGGAGAACGGGGAACAGTTTTGGATTTAACGCGAGAATCTCGTGTTCCAGAACACGGGTCGGATGTTGCCGTATCTGTTAGGGGCGTTTACAAACTCTTCGGCGGTGATGTTGATGTCGGGATAGAGATGGCGCAGGGTGGAGCGAGCAAGGATGAGATACAGGAGGCGACCGGTTCGGTGTTGGCGCTTTCGGATGTTTCCTTCGACGCTGCTCAGGGAGAGATATTCGTCGTGATGGGGTTGTCGGGATGTGGGAAGTCGACGTTGATCCGGTGCATCAACCGGTTGATCGAAGCGGATCGTGGCGAGATTTGGATAGGTGATGATGAGGTCAGCTCTATGGACGATCCGGAATTGCTGCAGTTGCGACGGTCCAAGTTGGCGATGGTATTTCAGCATTTCGGGTTGATGCCGCATCGTAGTGTGATTGACAACGTGTCTTGGGGTTTGGAACTGAGCGGAGTCGGGAGGCGCGCCCGCCGCGCCCGCGCGACCGAGGCATTGGAGACGGTAGGTCTTGGTGGTTGGGAACGAAATACGCCCGACGAGTTGAGTGGCGGTATGAAGCAGCGTGTTGGATTGGCCCGAGCATTTGTGATGGATGCTCCGGTGATGTTGATGGACGAACCGTTCAGCGCATTGGACCCGGTGATCCGTCGTGACTTGCAGGAAGAGTTGCTGCAGACGCAGGCGTCGATGCACAAGACGATCATCTTCATCACACATGACCTGAGCGAGGCCGCAAACATAGGTGATCGGATCGCGATAATGCGGGACGGCGCGATAATCCAATCGGGGACGCCGACGGACGTCGTATTGCATCCGAAAAACGCATTCGTTCGAGATTTCACCAAAGATGTCCGGCAGCATTCATTGATGACTGCAGATTCGGTGATGAGCAAGCCCACCCATGTCGTGCTTGCGGAGAGCGACGTTACAGAAGTTCAGGAAAAACTGATCGAGGACGATTTAGGGTACGCGATGGTCGTAGATCGAGATGGACGATACATCGGGACTGCCCGATTGCAGCGCATCAACACTGCTGTCCGCAGAGGTGTCGGCAAGATTGGGGATGTGACCTTGACAGTTGACGAGGCCGTGAGCCGCGACATGGTGTTGGACGATTTGGTGCCGTATGGTCTGCGCGCGGATCATTCGGTGCCGGTATTGGACGACGATGGGGTCTTGATAGGCGAGGTGGAGTTGGATGTGCTTGCTGAGGTCATGGATCCGACGACTGAAGATAACGGTAACGGGTCTCGATAACTAGTCAGGAGAACGGTCGATGGATCGTGGAGCAACTGAAGAGAGCTTGGGCGAACAAGATTCGCCCTCGTCTAACGTCTGGCTCGAGAGAATTCCGTATTGGATGCGTTGGACGGCAATCCCGGTGTTGATCACGGTTGTGATAGTCGCTATCGGCTGGGAGGGAGGTCGCGAGTTCCCTGACGAATTCGACTACGGTAGGGAGATCGGCCTGCGCATTGACGAAATCATCGACTGGATGCAGGTGAATCTGAATTTCATATTCAGTTTCATCAAGAATGCGCTTTTGACAGCGCTGGTCTGGCTTGAGGATGTGTTGATCTGGATTCCGTGGCCGGCGTTCATCGCAGGTGTCAGCGTCCTGGGATGGCGTATGGCCGGCGTTCGCGTCGGTGTGTTCTCGGTTGCATCGCTGTTGGCGATCGCGGTATTCGGTTTGTGGGAGAGCGCAATGGAGACGGCGGCGTTGATCATTGTGACGGTGACATTGTCGATTTTGATTGCGGTACCCGTCGGGGTTTGGGCATCTCAGAGCGACCGTTTGGACGCGATATTACGTCCGATTCTGGACGGAATGCAAACAATGCCGAGTTTCGTGTACCTTGTGCCGGCCATAGCGTTTTTCAGCCTCGGGAACGTTCCGGCGGTGTTCGCGACGTTGATTTACGCGGTGCCTCCGGCGGTCCGGCTCACAAACCTCGGCATCAGGCAGGTGCCCGAGGAAACGATTGAGGCAGCAAAATCATTCGGCGCCACGAATTCGCAATTGTTGATGCGGGTGAAGATTCCGCTGGCTACCCCCACAATAATGGCGGGGGTTAACCAGACCACTTTGATGGCGCTTGCTATGGTGGTGATAGCATCGTTGGTGGGTGCGGGTGGTTTAGGTGAAGATGTAAATCGAGCTTTGGGACGGATTGAGCCCGGTAACGCTTTCTTGGCGGGACTCGGGATCGTATTCCTCGCCATCATCATTGATCGCATCACGCAGGCGTTTGCTAAGCGTCAACGTGATGCGATGGGTATCTCGGACGTGGAAGGCGCTACGGCTGGGTGATGTGTGGATATTCCCTCTGTTTCGGCTGAACGCGTCTTCGCTTGTTCGCCGGCGCTGAGAAAGCAAAACAACCAAGGAGAGAAGCAATGCTATTAATAGCGAAAAAACACGTCACGAATTCCGGCCTTTTGGCGCTCGTGCTGTTACTTGCGGGAATGAGTATCGTGGCGATGGCCTGCGGAACCGAAACCGTAGAGGTCACGCGTGAAGTGCAAGTTGAAGTCGAGGTAACTCGAGAAGTAGAGAAACAGGTGGAGGTTGAGGTAATTCGTGAGGTTGAGAAGGAAGTGGTTGTTGAGAAGGAAGTGTTGGTCGAGAAAGAGGTAATGGTTGAGGTCACGGTTGAAGTCGAGAAGGAACCCATAATCTTCTCCGACTTGAACTGGACATCGTCAGAGATTCAAGTCCGAGTTGCAAAGTACATCGTGGAACACGGCTACGGCTACCCGACCGACACGGTCGCGGGCGACACGATTTCGCTGTTCGAAGGCCTGAAAAACAACGACACCAACGTCACAATGGAGATCTGGCTTCCGAACCAGCAAGAGGTTTGGGACGAGGCTCTGGAGAGTGGCGTAGTCGTCGACGTTGGCAAAAGTCTTGAGGACAACTGGCAAGCATTCGTCATCCCGCAGTACCTGAAGGATGCGAACCCGGGACTAGTATCGGTTTCAGATATTCCAGAGTACATGGATCTGTTCGTGACTCCTGACTCGAACGGCAAAGCCCGTCTCGTGACTTGTATCCCCGGTTGGGCGTGCGAGATCGTGAACGCTGAAAAAGTCGTGACTTATGGACTTGAAGACGTCGTCGAACTGGTCAACCCAGGTTCCGGCGCTGGCTTATTCGCAGACTTGGAAGGAGCCTATGCTCGTGGTGACGCCTGGATCGGCTATCTATGGGGTCCGACAAAGCCTTCTGCGGAACTTGACCTTTACATCTTGGAGGAACCGTCTTACACGGATGAGTGCTGGGCGGTTGACAAAGGTTGTGCGTACCCGACCGCGGAGATCAAAATCGCGGTGCATGAGTCGCTCATCGAGCGCGCTCCTGATTTGGTTCAATTCTTCCGCCGATGGGACTTTACGGCAGGAAGTCATATCCAAACCGAGGCGTGGATGACCGAGAATAACGAGACGTCGGAGGCAGCAGCGGTGTACTACCTGGAGAACTTCTCCGACATTTGGGAAGAGTACGTTCCTGAGGATGTTGCAGCTCGCGTCCACGAGGCTCTTGCCCAAGAGGGTTAGGCGCGTCGTTTCGCCAGCAAAACTAGCGGCATAGCAAACGGCCCCGTCTTCCAACGGAAAACGGGGCCGTTCTTGTTAGGGTCGCACCCGTGACTGGGTTTAGTCGTAGATGCTGAAGTTCAGCTCTTGTTGCGTGTGAACGTCGATCAGGGCTGAGCGTCCGTTCTCGAAGTTCTCTCGGTGGGCTTCACGGACCGCGGCGCCGATCTTGGTCGGCTCAGTCACAGTGATGCCACGGGCACCCATGCCCTCAGCGATCATGGCGTAGTCGCCGGTCATATTGCCGGCGTTGTACTTCTCCATGGCGACAGGGAGCGACTTGTTGTAACCGCCCATCGTGCCGTTGTTTAGGACGATGGTCGTGATCGGGTTGCCGGATCGCACCGAGGTCTCGATGTCGAGGCCGGACATGCCGAACGCGGCGTCGCCCATGAAGTTGACGCAGAAACGTTCTGGCATCGCCATCTTGGCGCCGATCATCAAGCCGATGCCGTAGCCGAGGTGGGTGCTCTTGCCCCAACCGATGTACGTGTGAGGTTTGGTTGCGGTGTAGAACGGCATCATCTGGTCGCGCGGGTGACCCGCATCGTGGGTCATCACGGTGTTTTCGTGGTCGACCGCTTTGCCGATCTCCTTGAGGAGACGATACGGGTTGATCGGAACCATCTCTGAGTTGAGCAGGTTCGCCCAATCCGCATCCCATTCGGCGCGAACCTGAGCGACCGCTTCCTGCACCGAACTATCGTTGCGTCGACCTTCTTCGCCGATTTGTCCCTTTATCTCGTCAATCAACAATCGGAGAGTCTCTTTCGCGTCGCCAACGAGACCGATGTCGGTTGCGTACTCTTTCGAGATGTCCATCGGATTGTTGGTGCAGTGAATGAGGAACTTGCCTGAAGGCAGATCGATACCGTAGTTGGTGACCGTGAGGCTGGCGCCAATGGCGAACAGAACGTCCGATTCTTTCAGCCAGGTCCATACCGGTTTCGGCGCGGTGCGGTTTGCGGCACCTAGCGCGAGCGGGTGTCGTTCATCCAACGCGCTCTTGCCGGGCATGGTGGTCATGACCGGAATCTGAGTCAGCTCTGCGAGTTCTTGCAGTTCTGAGGTAGCGCCGGCGTGCAATACGCCTTGGCCAGCCCAGATCGCGGGCATGCGTGCGTTGAGCAGCATGTCGGCGACGTCCTTGATGTCGCTTGCCGACGGTGCGAAGATGTGCCTGGATGTGGGCTGGTAGTTGTCAACGGCGCCATCGGGAACGTCATCCACCATGCCGTCGCGATGTATCTCTACCATTACCGGGCCCGGTCGTCCGTTTTTCAGCACTTCGGTTGCTCGTCGCATGAGAGGTGCGATGGAATCGGCGGTAGTTACGGACGCGGCAAACTTGGTGATGTTCTGGAAGTTGCGAGTGCCGCTGAAGTTGGGAGCGACGCCGCTCTTGTAGTTCCCGGGCCCGTCCGGGAGGAACAGAACGGGAACGCCGTCGGCCCAAGCCTGGGCAAATCCGCCGAACGCGTTTTCTACTCCGGGTCCACCTTGACACGCGAAAACGCCGTATTTTCCTTGCGACGCCATCAGTCGTGAATAGCCGTCTGCGGCCATAATGCCACCCCGCTCCTGTCGGAAAACGATCGGGCGAATGCCTTCTACAGCGACTGCTTCGATGATGGGGTTCGAAGGGAAGCAGGCCAGCCACTCAAACCCTTCCTTCTTCAGAATCTTGGCAACAGCTTGGTAGCCGTTCATAGGTCAACTTCCTTTTCTACGGAGCGGGTCTCAATCAGTTTGTCTCATCGTTTCACGCCCACTCCCCAGTTTCCCAAGTTTAAGTCCGATTCACGTTCGGCGCAGTCTATGAATACAGTGCGCCAATAGAATCGACTCATGAGTTTGCTCGCACGGGATGTAACCCGTGAAGGGATGAAATCGAACGGAATTCTTCAAACGCTGTAACTGCGCGCTGTTGTATTGCATCGTGCCGTGTTGATTGCATACCGTAATAATCACTCTGGGACGCTACGCGCGTTGCGGCGTCGAATCAAGAGGTGTGAATCGCATCACGAGGCTCGGTGCCAAGTGGCAGTTACCGGCAAAACCATGGTTTCTTTGAGATCGTGAAGGACGAAAACATGTTGCGTGAGATACACGACGAATTCGAGTACAAGCCGCAAGGCAGACAGCCGCTCGGCATCGGAAAGGTCAACATTAAGGTCGTTGGCGTGGGTGGCGGCGGATCAAACGCCGTGAACCGAATGTTCAGCGATCCGATCGACACGGTCGACTACATCGTGATGAACACCGATGCTCAGGCCCTGGAATTGACCACCGTGCCTACTGGCTTGCGTGTTGGTGACACGACCGCTCGGGGTATGGGCGTTGGCGGCGATCCCACGCAGGGGCGCATTTGCCACGAGGAGAACCGCGAAGAGATCGCGGAGATATTGGAAGGCGCTGACCTCGTGTTTGTCACCGCCGGGATGGGCGGAGGCACTGGAACTGGCGGCGCTCCCGTCGTGGCGCAGATCGCAAAGCAGCAAGGCGCGTTGACGATCGGCGTGTGCACAATGCCGTTCAGCTTCGAAGGCACACACCGCACGGCGAAAGCCGAAGAAGGCGTTGATGAGCTTCAAAAATACGTTGACACGCTTATCCGGATTCCGAATGACCGGTTGCTCGACGCGGCGGCTCCAGACACCACCACTCAAGAAGCGTGGCGCATGGCGGACAAGGTGTTGCAGGACGGTGTTGAGGGCATCGCACGCGTGATCATCGAACCGGGCGAGGTTAACCTGGACTTCGCAGATGTTCGAGCTGTGATGACTAACGCCGGTCCAGCATGGATGGGTGTGGGTCAGGCTTCCGACTCGCAACCGGGCGGCTCACTTGAGGCGGTCACCCAGGCGCTTGAGAGCCCGTTGCTTGATGTCGACATCACGGGTGCGCAACGTGCGTTGGTTAACATCACTGGCGGTCCGGCGATGCGGATGTACAGCGTCCAGGAGATCTCCAGCATCGTTCAGAGCAAGATGACCGCGCAGTCGAACATCATCCTAGGAACTGCCCGACAGGCCAACATGGGTCACAACATCCGAGTGATCGTCATCGCCACGGGATTCCCGACCGACGAAGAACAACGGGTTATGGATACCGAGATGATTGATCGAGCGATAGACGACCCGGAGACGATGAAGATTCCGCCGTTCCTACGGCATCACCAGATGCAGCTTCAGAAACGCGGCCGCCGCTAAACCGTTTCCACGCGGCCGCCGCATCCACCATTAATACTCACCGCCGTTGGATTCCGGCCGCCGCCGGAATGACGTAAATCAGGCGACGCGGTTGTCGTCTATGTAGTCCCAGTTGAATTCCATTCCCAATCCGTGGCCCTGGGGCAGAAGCACGTTGCCTTCTTCGTCCATCGGGTCGCACGGTGAGTTGAGGTATGGCGGCGTCGCGTCGTAATCGACGCCCGGTCGCAGCAACCCGCGCTCATAGAACAAGCACGTCTCCTCCGTGGTCGCACCCAATATGGCAGCGTTAGGGAACCAACCACCGTGCATCTCACAAGGTATACCGAACGCTTCGTAGACATCGACAGCTTTCTTGCAGGCCGTTACGCCGCCGAAGTTCACGTCGATTCTTCCGATGTCGGATGCGCCTTGGAGAATCCACTCAGCGCGGGAGTAGTGCATCCACGTGGCGTGTTCAGGGGCGCACACCGCGATATCGAGCTCATTGCAGAGTCGGCGGTACGGCTCGACTCTGAACTCGTGCATCGGGTGCTCCAAAAAGTAGTAGTGGAGCCGTTCCAGCTCGCGACCGACGTATATCGACTCGTCGAGGGTGTAGACGCCCCAAGGGTCGAGCATTAACGTCATGTCATCGCCGACCGCGTCGCGGACCGCCTCGCAGACCTCGATATCCTGTTTTGGAAACGCGGGCCTTCTCGGGGCTGGGCTATTGGTGATGGGGTTCCAGTAGATATAGGCGTGCACCTTAAAAGCGGTATAGCCTTTCGCTTTGCACTCCAGCGCGAACTTTGCGTAATCATCGGGCGTACCGATGTTCGGGTGCGTGCTCGCGTACGCGCGCACCTTTTCGCGCGCTTTGCCCATCAGTTGCGACACCGTCATGCCGGCGCATCTGCCCGCTAAGTCCCACAGCGCCGCGTCCAGGTTCCCGATCAGCGATTCGTGGAATTGGTGGTTGTCGCGCATCAGGTTCCAGAGATGCTCCCGACTCAAGGGGTCTTCGCCAACGAGCAGGGCTTTCACCATCGCTTCAACCTCTGACGGGAACGCCCCTTGGAAGTACCCGCCCATGCCACCGGTGTTGTAACCGGAGACGCTTTCATCCGTGGAGATCTTCGTTATGGCGTGTGTCGAAGGTTGGGGTTCGTCCAACCACTCGCCGTAGCCCCATTTAGTGCTGACGTTGTTGGCTTCGCTCTTGAACGTGATGACTTCGATGTCGGTGATATGCATGACAGTGTCGCAGCCTCTCGAGATGCGGGTTTGCAGTGTAATTCGTAAGTTACTTTAACCCGACACCGAGACTTCGCGCATCTATCTGACGACTTGAACGATCCAAAAGCTTTGCACGCTCTGAAACTAGGCGCGGGTCAATTCGATCCTACGGCTCGTGATTTTGGAGAACACGCACCAAACCGCCGACTATCAGCGGCGAGTTGGCCATCAGCACCGCACCGAAGTACGCGCCAGAAACGGCGTTGGCGTTGGTGACGAAATCAGCAGCGAATGTGGCGTCTTTGAATAGGATGAAACCGACATATCCGCCGATGATGCCGAGAACGAATGCGATGGCGAGTTCTTTAGGGGTTACCAGGTTTTCGTGAGTTCCGAATCGCTTGACGATTGCGAAACCGACGGTGCCGCCGATAGCTTGCATCAAGACGGCGTTGATCATCAGAAAAGAGCTGCTCCCGGCGAATAACCAAGTGGTGACCATCACCGAGCTGAGGATATAGAGACTGAAACCTGCGACAGACGAAAGAAAAAACGCAGCTACTACTTGCACGACATATGCGCCGAGTTTGTAGTTGCCGCGCCAGACGATGAAGCCGAGGAAAACGCCGACGATTATCAGCGCGGCTAGGGGTATGTATCCAGAAATCTGGTTGAGCATGGGTTTTGTAGCAAAAATCCGCTAAAGGCTCTTCAACGCGGCAGGGCGTCGATGACCGCATTGGCCTGAGCCGTGGGACCGTTGAGTCGCGGATCTGCGACGATTGTGAATGCTGCCGCCAACCGTTCGGCTAATGCTTCGGTCGCGGGCACAGCCGTAAATCTGTATTGGGGGAGCAAACGGTTGATCCTGTCCGCCAACGGACCTTTACGGGAACGCTCCAAGACGTTTCTGGGCGACGCACCTAGTTCAACAGTTGCGATCCTGGCACGGAAATCGCAGTTGGCGGCGCCGTTGAGGTATTCGCCAACCGTCTTTCCGACGTCTCTGGTCGCCTCGATGTAAATCGGTTCACTTTCGTGCAGAACTGCGACGATGCCGGTCTTCCGCCCCAACAACCACGTACCGTCTTCCGTCAATGGTAACGTTTCGCCTTCGAGCAACCGCGTATAAAGGGGTTCCCACTTGCCTAGATGGGCTGGCGTAAAGACGGACATTTTGCATCGCGGGTTAGAAATCGGGCAGGAAGCTATGCACCCCACTAGTTGGGAACATGGTATCAATCTTTGCAATCGCACCGGGCGTGTGCTCGGTAACGCGACCGGCGCGGGCGAGATCTGAGAGCATCACTGCGCCCATGTAGATCGAGCCCAGTGACGCTACCGGCATAGTTATGTCTGACGGTCGGTCGGCCCGTTCGCAGGCCGCATCCCCTTTGTCATCAACTGTCAAAACATAGACCCCATTGGTCCACGGACAGAAATCGTCAGTTACCGCGATGGCGATTTCGCCGGGTGCAGAGTACGTCCTCGCGGTTAACGCTTTGGTGGGTTCCATGATTCGGATCCAAACCGAGTCGTAAGGTTCAAGTGAAAGTTTGCGAGGGTCGGCTAGCAACCAGTGCAGGTTGGATTTCTTGGGATGTTGTTCGTGATAGATTTCGCTCGCCAAGTCGATGTCGAGAATATATCGCCACAAGGCCACCTCCGCGGTTGTCGTCGCCGGGATCAGTTCGTGCACTCGCACCAGATTGGCGCTGTGCATGTCCCTGTGCCGTTCCTCGATCGAATACTCGGCGTAACCTAACGGATCATTATTTTCGGAGTAGACCACGAAGAACGGTTTGCGCTTTTGAATGTTCTTGACGCGCTGAGGGTTGTATCGCCAATCCCATTCACGGCTGCGGCGCATGATCATGCCGGACGTCTTAGCAGCGGCCTTCTCCCAGATTTTGGGCGCGACTTGACACATCTTCCCAAGATCGGCAAATCGCACTTCGCCTTGGACTTCATTTGTCTTTCGGAAAGAACCGTGGCGCGTGTCTAGTTTCGCGACATGCGTTTCGCCTGAAATGCCGAAACCGTAGCGACCATAGATGTTGCTTTCGCTCGCCCACAGCCCGGCGATATGTTGTCCTGAATCTCGTCCTTTGACGAGTAGTTGGCGCATCATCTCGCGCATGATGCCTCGCCGGCGGTGCGTGGCGGCGACGGTTACGTCGGTTACGCCCATGAAACCTGTGTTGCCGCCGGGGATCGTAAGTTCGAACGGCACCCAACATGAAGTGCCGACGAGTTCGTCGCCGTCGAACGCGCACACCCCGCTCGCCAAGGAACCATAAATCTCCTTGTCGCTTTCCAGAGCACCTTCCTCAATGTCGAAGTGCCCGCTAAATCCTCGATGCAGCGTCTGTGTGTATTGAAGGCGTTCGTGATCGTGCGCCGCTCTAAATTCGATGCCTGCTAGGTTGTCTGATTGTGAGTTCAATTGAATAATGCCCTGTTGAACATGGAGTGAATCAGAAGTGGTACGGGTTCCAACCGGCCGGCGTCGTACGAAAGATCGCGTCGGCTCGGAATGCGCCGTCGGGAGTGCGCGCCGCAACGTCGACTAGGCCGATATTCGCCAGCATTGAACACTCGACCGCGCCCATATAGATCGCCGCTAACTCCGCTTCATTCATCGTGAGATCGGGAGACGTGTCCGTGTCGGTGCATCGTCCACCCTCCGGTCCACACTCGAACGACAACGTCGTGCTTTGCTTGGTCTCGGCGTCTTCGACTTGGATCACGAGTGCATCTTCGACAGCGTAGGTGCGACTCTCCAACATCAAGGGGATGTCGAGAAACTTTAGCCATATCGCATCCGTCAAAGTGCGTCGCAGCCGTCGCGGCTCTGCGAGCATCCAGACCAGCGGGTCGTCTACCGGACGGGCGTGAGCCTTGAGATCGTCGACAAGCTCTTGGTCGAGCAGGTATCGCCACAGCGCCGCGTGAGCGGGGTCAGAGGACGCCACAGCTTCGACGACGTGCATCGTTCCTTTGAACTCGTCGTTTGGGTTTTTGTCAATCGTGTACCTGGCGTAGGCCAGCGCGTCGTCGCCTTCCATGTAGATGACGAAGAACTCATCTTTGGTTTCGACCGGATGGATCTCGTAGAGCCATCGTTTGGGCGTTCGCGTAATCATTCCGGCTCGATGGAGTCGAGTGCGTTCATACGCTTCGGTCATCAGCGGTATCGCTTCGTCGCGTTCTAGTTTGACGTAGTGTCCGGACCAAGGTGGTGAGTGCTCGTAGCTCGTGTGACGCAGGTCGATGTGCCATTCATTTGCCGGCATCGAGTTCCCGTAGCCGTATCGACCGTACAGGAGGCTCTGACTGGCCCACAGGATCGAAGCGACATCGCCGCGTTCGCGTGCGTCGTCGTGAATCCGCTTCATAATGCTGCGCTGGATGCCAAGCCGTCGGTGCGTCGGTGCGGTGGTGATGTAACCGATGCCGGCGACTGGTACTTGTGCGCCGCCAGGTAGCGTCATATCGAAGGAGTCGACTCCGCCCGAACCCGCCATGGTTTCGCCGTCCATGCACACCAGCAACCGGTCGATCTCGACGCGGTGAGCGCGCATGAAGACAGTACTTTCGGGATTCGTGTGGTCGCCGAGACCGCCGCGGACGGCGATGCGCCACTTAAGAAACTCTTCGTCTCGAACCTGACGTATTTTCATGACCAAAACTTGAATTAAGCGTCGTTGTATGTTGGTTAAACTTGATTGGCTAGCGCAAAATCTGTGTTGAGCTACGATGTCCGATCAAGTAATCCAAGATTCTAAATTCGCGGCTTTAGAATGCCAATTCCGTGGCGGGATAGGGGGCAGTGTGATCCACTTGAGCGAAACGTCGTCGACGATGGATGTCGCCAAGACGATGCTCGAACGATCAGCGAACGTCCGCGCCCTTCACGGAAATGTAATCATCGCCGACGGTCAAAACGAAGGGAGAGGTCGGTTCGGCAGATTTTGGGACTCCGAACCGGGAGCGAACCTGTTGTTATCGGTCATACTGTGTCCGCGGTTGGCTTTGACGGGTCAGATCACGATCATGGCGTCATTGGCGGCGGCGATGACCGTCGACGCACTGACGCAATATCGAACTGCGATCAAATGGCCCAACGATGTGATGGTACGCGGCAAGAAGATATGCGGGGTGATAGCGGAGAGTTTCATTGTCGGAGATTCGTTCGCGGGTATCTTGGGTATCGGGTTAAACGTGAACTGGGTGCCTCCAAGAGATAGACGAAGGGATTATCTTGCGACGAGCGTTCGCGAGTTGAATGGGTCAAGCGATTTCTTAGACCGTGTTCAAGCGTTGCGTTCGTTACTGACGCACCTGAACGAGCTCTACGATGCATTGGAACGCGGCGAAACGATAGTGCCGGAGTGGCGGCAGAAATTGGAGACGCTCGGTGAGGAAATCCAAGTGACGATGCTCAACCACGGTGCCGCAAGCGCAGGCGAATCCATTCGCGGCATCGCGGAGGACGTTGATGAATTCGGGCGCCTGCTGATCCGTGAGCCTTCAGGTACCGTAAGGGCCGTTGCGGCCGGCGAAGTTACTGCAAGGAAAGACCCTGGTGGGCGGTGATCAGAGACTAACCGTGCGTGTGCGTCCACGTTCATCGAATGATCGCATCATTGGGTACGACGCGGCGGCGGGCGTATTGCGCGTCGCCGTGAAAGCTGCCCCGGTCGACAATGCTGCGAACACGTCGACGATCAAGCTGTTGGCGAGGGTTCTGAAGATACCGCAAGGTCGGATTTCGATCGTGCGCGGGGCAAAGTCGCGCGACAAAATCGTGGCGATCGATGCCGACGCGTCGATATTGGCTCGATTTGATAACTGCTAAGCGTTAATCGTTGGCTGGATCGGGACCCCAACCTTGCATGAGATCTGGTCGTCTGGTGAGAGTGCGTTCAGCGGCCTTACTCTTTCGGTAACGTGAGACCTCGTGCCGATTGCCTGTCAAGAGCACCTCCGGCACTCTGCGTCCGCGAAATTCCGCGGGGCGCGTGTAGACAGGCCCTTCGAGCATCCCTCGACTCTCGCCGGAGAACGATTCTTCGCGGATCGATTCGGCGTCTCCTAAAACGCCTGGGATAAAGCGGGAGACTGAATCGACGATCGCCATTGCGGGTAACTCACCGCCGGTCATCACGAAATCCCCGATACTTATTTCGAGATCAACACATTCCTCGATGAATCGTTCGTCGACGCCTTCGTAGTGACCGCACACAAGCGTCAATGCAGGTAGACGCGAAAAATGTTGCGCGGCGAGATGTGTCATGGGCTGCCCTTGCGGCGACATCAAGACGGTAACTGGACGTTGGTCTTCGGGATACCTAACGTTGATGTGATCGATCGCCTTAGTCAAAGGCGGTGCCATCATCACCATCCCGGGGCCTCCGCCGTATGGCGGCGCATCGACGGATCGATGTCTGTCGGCAGCGAAGTCGCGCGGGTTGACGAAATCGATTTCGATCAAACTCTTTTCCGAAGCGCGTTTCAGGATGCTCGAGGTTGTGGGACCTTCGAACATTTCAGGGAAAAGCGTGACGATGTGGAACTGCACAGTTTTCTGGATGGCTGGTTAATGTCGATGACTGTGCGCGTCGATCGGATGATCACCTTCGTGGGTGCCATTCAGTATCTCGACGGCGTGGGGAATGACCGGCAACACGATTTCTAATGTTTCGACAGCGCCTTTAGGGCTGCCCGGCAGATTGATGATCAAAGTTCGATTCGCGACGCCCACGACAGCCCTGGAAAGCATTGCCATCGGCGTTATCTCCATTGAAGCGGCGCGCATCGCTTCTGCCATGCCTTGGACTTCGTACTCGATCATTTCTCGTGTCGCCTCGGGCATCACGTCGCGGGGTCCGAGGCCCGTGC
The DNA here is from genome assembly GCA_965220355.1 of Dehalococcoidia bacterium. Classification (GTDB taxonomy): domain Bacteria; phylum Chloroflexota; class Dehalococcoidia; order Lucifugimonadales; family Lucifugimonadaceae; genus Bin127. Next base: position 2,338,981 of record OZ244820.1, on the reverse strand, counting down.
CGCCGGTTGTCAGGATCAGATCGACATCACGGCGGCGACTCCACTCGCTCAATTGGGCGCCCAGGCGTTTCTTGTCATCTGGTTCGAGTCGCCTTTCGATGAGCGCGTGCCCTTCGTTGACCATGAGAGCGACGATCGCGTCTCCTCCGATGTCATCTCGCTTCCCGGCGTGGCCGGAATCGCTACTGGTGAGTACTGCGAATTTGATGTTGGCTGGCACGTTATCTATAGCCGAATGACCGATCCTGTGTTTCCAATGCTCCAGATCTGATGATAATGCGACCTGATCGCGAAACAGGACGTGGAATCCTTGGCAGTATGAATCCTAGAATTCGAAACGGACGCGAACTGTTGTTGCAATTTCGCGACAAAGATATTTGAAAACTGATTCCATTTGCGCGTCGGTCCGCATCGGTTGGATCGCATCGCGAAAACGTTTCGGAATGACCGCGAAACACCATTCAGTTGTGACCAAGATGCACGGGACAACGGCGGAAAGCTACCCGTATTTTCATGAACCAGTGATGCTCTCCGAGGTGCTGGACGCGCTCAACGTCATCCCCGGTGGGCGTTACATCGACGCGACATTGGGCGAGGGAGGCCATGCTCGGGCGATCATGAGCGCGGCGTCACCCGGTGGACAGCTGATTGGTATCGACGCCGACCCCGAGGCGGTCGAATCAGCGTCGAAAAGGCTTGCACAGTTCGGTTCATCGGTCCGCATCTGTAACGAGAATTTCGTTGAAATGCAGGCGATCGCGACGCGTTACGGTTTTTCACCGGTTCACGGCGTACTTATGGATCTCGGTGTTTCTTCCCTGCAACTCGATCGGGAGGAGCGCGGTTTTTCGTTCCGCCGATCCGACCCATTGGACATGCGTTTTTCGAAAAATGGTGGATTGGACGCCAACCTGATCGTTAACAAATATTCCGAGCGCGAACTTGGGGACTTGATTTATCGCTATGGTGACGAACGTGCTTCCCGCCGGATCGCCTCAGCCATTGTTGGGAATCGGCCGATAAAGGACGCGTCGCAGCTAGCTGCGATTATCTCATCAGTGAAACCTAGAGGGCGACGCGGCATTCATTCGGCCACGCAGACGTTTCAGGCGTTGCGAATCGCCGTCAATGACGAGTTAACTGTACTTGCCGCAGCGTTGGAACAGGCGGTAAATGTCACGGGAACAAGCGGAAGGATGGTCGTGATTTCGTACCATTCACTAGAAGACAGGATAGTGAAAAACTTCATTCGAGACGCTGCCGCCGATTGTATCTGCGACTCCAAGGACCGATGGTCGCCCGTATGCACGTGTGATCACGTTCCGACGCTGGAGCCAGTGATCAAGGGGGCATTGACACCAACGGCTTCGGAGGTCCAAGCGAACCCACGTAGTCGTAGTGCCAAGCTTAGGGTGGCGAGACGGATCTGAATAAAGCGCTATCGCAACACTGAATAGACCCAAGGAGCTTCGAGCCAGATGTACAACGAAGACATTCGACTTGCGATCGATGTCGGCAGCAGTAAAGTCTGCAGCGTCGTTATTAGGCGAGACAACTACAACGAGCCTGAGATGCTCGCGGTCGATGTGTTGCCAAGTGAAACGATTCACGACGGCGACGTGATGAATCTCAACGAAGCGACCGCGGTTGTTCGTGCATCCGTCAACGAAGTCTCGAGTCAGTGCTCGCTGAACTTTACGAAAGCGTACGTCGGATTCGGCGGCAAACACGTCAATTCCTACGCTGGTTGGGGGCGAGTAAGCGGGTTCGACTTTGCGACGGGAGTAACCGAGGAAGACATCGTCCAAGCGGTACGCCAAGCCGCGTATGAGCGAGTCGAATCTACTGACCATCTTTTGTATGCGACACCGACCGGGTATCGAGTCGACGATGGCACCGAGTTCCGCAAGCCACCGGTAGGTATGCATCCGGACAGCCTCGAAGTTCAGGCGTTGCTGGTTGTTTCCGACATGCAACACTACCGCACGGTGTTCGACGCGGTGAGCAATGCGGAAGTTACTCCGATCCACGGCGGCTCGACCCTCGTCGCGGAGGCCGAATACCTGCTCAGCCCGTACGAGCGGGACGCTGGTGTCGTTCTTATAGACATCGGCGGCAGCGACACTGAGATAGCCATCTATAACCACGGCCGCGCGATGGTGTTTAACTCATTGCCCATTGGCGGATTCCACTTCACCAATGACATCGCCTACGCGTACGAACTGCCGTTCGAAAATGCCGAAGCCGTAAAGATCTCGGCCGGCACGTTGGTTGGCGACACAATTGGATTTGACGATGAAATCGATCCGATGGCACTCAACGGGTCCGAACGCGTCGTCGATGTCGAACGCTCGTTGACCAGGGTTTCGGTATCGAATCTGCTAAGAGATCGTGCGTCTGAGACGATGGGGCTCTACAAATCGCGAATAGCCCAGGTTTCAGGTTTGCCGGACACGAATTTCCTGACCGTAGTGTTCACCGGTGGTGGATCGAAACTCACCGGGATCGAGACGTTTGCGAAGTTGAACATGGGACTGAGGGGCCGGGTAGAGGTTCGCAAGCCGACTGGCATCAAGAGCCTCCCAGATGACGTCAGTGATCCGTCGATGTCGGGCGCGATCTGCATGGCGCTGCGAGCGCTGGACCGCATCGACCGCGACAACCATGTCGAACGCAAACCGATAACGATATTGCACAGTTCATCGGACGAATCTGAACCAGTTGAGCAAGCCGAGGTGGCAGGATCTGGAGTGGGCGCGAAGCTCCGCTCGTTGCTGGGTCGTTAGGCGCTCGACGAACCGCAGTTATCGGCTCTGTTTCGTTCCATAAGGCAGTCTGTACCGCGAAGTGTAAAGTAAAACAGAGCGTCACTGGGGTTTAAGGTCTGCGATGATTTGTTCTCGGGGCGGAATTCGGTGATTGCTCGCGTTTCGAAGGGCGCACCAAGGCAAGTTGACAACATCGTTATCAACGTCAATAAGGCGTAGGCGAAATCCGTCCGTCAACATCAAGGTAGTAGGCGTCGGCGGCGGTGGTTCAAACGCGCTTACACGCATGTATCGATCTCGGATTCCCAGCGTCGAGTACATCGCGGCCAACACCGACGCTCAGGCGTTGGCGAATACCGAGGCTTCAATTCGACTCCGCGTAGGAGATCGCATCGCCGGCGGTCTCGGTGTCGGTGGCAATCCGCAAATAGGGCGGGAGTGTTTTCTCGACAGTCGGGAAGAGATTCGTGAAGTAATGTCGGGTGCCGATCTAGTATTCATAGCCGCTGGAATGGGCGGCGGAACTGGCACTGGCGGCGCTCCGGTCGTAGCAAACATCGCCAAACGGGAGTTGGGATGCCTAACTATCGGCGTCGTTACAAAACCGTTTCCCTTTGAGGGTTATCAGCGCGACAAACAAGCCGCCGAAGGGCTCAATCGGCTAGCCGAAGAAGTCGACACCATGATTGTGATACCGAACGAGCGGTTGTTGCTGGTGTCCGCGCCGGATACATCCGTAGAGGTAGCGTTCCGAATGGCTGATGAGGTGCTGCGCCAGGGCATTCAATCGATTACCGAATTGCTACTGCTACCCGGTGAGATAAATCTGGATTTCGCAGACTTGCGGACGGTGATGCGAGATGCTGGTCCGGCATGGATGGCGATAGGTAAGGGAAACGGCATCGACCGAACGGACGCAGCAATCGCGTCAGTACTACGCTCGCCGTTGCTCGAAGTTAGCATCGACGGCGCAACCGGCGTGTTACTGAACATCACCAGCGGTCCAGATCTGATGATGTCCGAGGTGCGCAAGATATCGGAAACCGTAAAGCAACAGGTGCATAGCGACGCGGAAATCATATTTGGCACGACTCAAGACCTCCGCATGGAGAACGAACTGAAGATAACTATCATCGCCACCGGGTTCGAAGACGTAACTGGGATAGACGCCTATGGCGAAGAGCGGGTACGAAATGCCGAGCGAGCCTTAGAAAGCGGCGATGAACCGATAGCTAGAGTGCCGAAAGCCGCCACAATCGCCGATTTCCCGCGCTACATAAGCGGTCGTTGATTTTCCCGGATCTACGCAGATTCGGTTTCGCCATTTCGATTCTGACAACGCCGATTTGTCTGTAGAATCACGATTCCGGTGCGCGTAAGAACGCATGGAAGGTGTTTCGACAGTTCGCAAATTCGCTGAAAAATCGCTCAACGGACGCGTGCAAACAGGCGGACATCTTGTAAAAATAAAAACCCAAGCACAATATGTTGTGTTTGGGAAAGCGGACAAGCAGCCGGCGACGGCGAATTTTCAGGCGAAAAATGCACTGCCCAGAGTGTGGACATCCGGACACCAAAGTGGTTGACTCACGAGTGAGCAACGATTCGGTGCGTCGTCGTCGTGAGTGCCTTTACTGTGAAGGTCGATTCACGACGTACGAACGGGTCTACAACACTCGGTTGAAGGTCGAAAAGCGGAGTGGGAAGTTGGAGTCGTTCTCGACCGCCAAATTGACGCGGAGCATCGAAATCGCTTGTGCGAAACGATCGTTACCGGTCGGCGCAATTGAGCAGATAGTCGAAGATATCCACGAACGGGCAGTCAACGAGGGGCGCGAGCACATCGAATCCGGTTTGATCGGCGAGATGGTACTCAATCGGTTGAAATCACTGGATCAGGTCGCGTATCTGCGGTTCGCTTCTGTATATAAGGACTTTGAGGACGTCGAAAGATTCACTGCTGAGGCGAGCACCTTGGAGGCTGCGAACCCGTACGAATCTGAACTTCAATCGACGTTTTTGTCCAACCCCGTTTCACATGCGACGCGCCAAACGGCGCGTCGCAATTGACGCTGGGGCAGTTATTTTGATCGACCCGCAACACGTGGATCGACATGTCAGCACGATGGGAGCCGTGTAATGGCTAATACGACAACCGGCAGGTGGACGCTGGACGTTCCAGACGATGGTTTCAATCCCTCGGAAATCTCCGAAAACGCGCAGGTGATTTTGGAGAAGCGGTACCTCTTGCGCGACACGAAAGGAAAGATCGTCGAAGACGGCCAGGGGATGTTCCGTCGGGTGGCACAGGCGATCGCACGAGGTGACACGCTTTATGGCGCGACGCTCGAAAGAGTCGACCAGATTGCCGACCATTTTTACCGGATGATGGCGAGTCTCGATTTCCTGCCCAACTCGCCGACCCTTATGAACGCGGGTACGGGTCAAGGCACACTTTCGGCGTGTTTCGTCTTGCCATTGAAGGACACCATGGAAGGCATCACCCGCGCCTCGCACGACCAAGCCATGGTACAGAAATTCGGGGGTGGCACTGGTTTCGCCCTATCTGAACTTAGACCCAAGGGATTCTCGATCTCGACGACGCACGGCAAGGCATGTGGCCCGGTCGAGACTCTTCGATATTTGTCTGCGACCTCGCGCCTAGTTACGCAAGGCGGGAAACGCGACGGCGCCAACATGGCGGTGATGGATGTGCACCACCCCGACATCATGGAATTCATCACCTGCAAAACCGTTGAAGGTGAAATCCATAACTTCAACATCTCCGTCGGAGCTTCAGACGAATTCATGCGAGCGGTGTTCGAAAACACCGACTACTCTCTGTACTTCCGCGAAAATCCGGCGGATACCGCGAGCCGCATGGTCGAGGTGGGACGTCAGAACGCCCGAGAGGTGTTTGAACAGATCATCGACGGCGCGTGGCGCAACGGCGAGCCCGGAATGATCTTCTTGGATGAAGTGAACCGCAACAGCCCTGTCAAAGACATCGGCCTGATAACCGCCACGAACCCATGTGGCGAGCAACCGTTGTTGCCGTATGAATCGTGCAACCTCGGCTCTATAAACCTTGCCAACTTCGTGATCGGTAAGCTGGCCACCGGCGTCATCGAACGCAGTCCGGCACAACTCGATCTTTTGCGGCCAGAATATGCCGGGATTCAAGCGCACACTCTCAGGAAACTGCCTGGAATCGATTGGGACCGGATGGAAGACACGATCCGGTTGGCAGTCCATTTCCTCGACAACACGATTGACGTCAACGAATACGCGATACCTGAAATCAGAGACATGAACCTCCAGACGCGCAAGATCGGCTTGGGCGTCATGGGTTTCGCGGACATGCTCGTCTCACTCGGCATCCCATACGACAGCCCTGAAGCCGTCGTCCTCGGCCGAGACGTCATGCGATACATCAAGGAAACCGCGGACCGGGCGTCAGAGGATTTGGCACAGTCACGCGAACCGTACGGGGCGTGGCACGAAAACGGCGTCTCTCACCCGCGCATGCGTAACGCATGCCGTTTGACAGTTGCGCCGACCGGCACGATCTCAATGATCGCCGGATGCTCCAGCGGCATCGAGCCGATATTCTCGCTCGCTTTCAGGAAACACAACATCCTGGGCGGCGACACGACGCTGATTTACGCAGACGCCAACTTCGAGCGCGTAGTTCGCGAACGCGGCAATTACAGTCGTGCATTGCTCGATACGCTGGCTAATGGCGATTCGCTGCAGGAGCGTGAAGATGTCGATGAGGACGTCAAAACACTGTTCCACGTTGCTTCCGATATATCGCCTAGCGACCACGTTCTGATGCAGGCGGCGTTCCAAGAGAGTGTCGACGCGGGGATTTCGAAGACCATCAACTTCCCCAACGAAGCGACCAAGGCCGACGTTGAAGAGGCGTACATGCTGGCTTGGGAGACGCGCTGCAAGGGCATCACGGTTTACCGCGCTGGCAGCCGCGAAAAAGAGGTTCTTACCGCTGGCACCAGCGAAAACGCCGAAGCCGGATCTGAGAACGCCCTCGCTAATGTAGAAGACGGATCAGTGGCGTACGTCAACCGCATGCCAAGACCACAGGTTCTCGAATCGAAAACCGTCCAGGTCGAAACCGGTCGCGGCAAGATCTACGTGACACTCTCGTTCACCAGCGACGGACATCCGTTCGAGGTCTTCACCAACCACGGCAAAGCCGGCGGCAACGACAGCGCTATGGCGGAAGCGCTCTCACGCATGATCTCGTTGAGCCTGCGAACGGGCGTGTCACCGACCGACGTCATCGATCAGATAATCAACATCGTTGATGTACCGGTGTGGGACCGCGGCCAACAGATACTCTCCGTGCCCGATGCTATAGCCAAAGTACTGCTTGAGCACGCATCGTCTCCCCCGAGAGGAACTTTGGCGCCAAGCGTCGATCCTATCCAGACCGCGTTGCTTGAGTCGCCAAAGTCGAGAGATGTCGGCATGCCTCAAACCTCCGCAAGTATTAGTTCTGCTTTGCCGAAAACTGAGATCGTCACAGAAACCTGCCCCGAGTGTTTCGCACCTCGGATGGCGTACGAAGAGGGTTGTGTGAAGTGTTACACCTGCGGATACAGCAAGTGCTGAAGTTACCGCACGCCGCGATGTAGCCCGTACCGACCAATCAGACATCGACACGTAAATGATCGACACCAAACCGCTACTGGCCCTTACGTTGGGAGACCCTTCTGGCATCGGGCCAGAGGTGGTCGTCAAGGCGCTCGCCAATCCCGAGATAAACGACACGGCGCGTATGTTCGTGGTTGGCACCGAACGCGCCGTGCGTCAAGCTCTGGCAGAGACCAACATCGACCTTGCGGTTGAGCGGATTCACGATCCTCTACTTACGCCCGACTCGCCCGACGTCGTGCCCGTGCTTAGCGTCGGCGAATACGAGAACGTCGAATTCCCCCAAGGCCGGCATTCAGTTGATTCGGGTCGAGCATCGCACCTATGGGTTGAGAAATCTGCGAAGATGTGTCTCGCGGGCGAAATCGATGCCATGGTTACGGCGCCAGTCAACAAAGAGTCGTGGCAAATGTCGGGTGCCGCAGATCTCGGACACCAAGAGGTCTTCAAACGGTTAACGGAGAGTGCCACTGTCTACACGATGCTCGTTAGCGGCATCCTGCGATGCATGCACCTTTCGACACACAAGTCGCTACCTGAAGCCTGCGCATTCGTAACCACCGACAACATTCTGACCGCGGTTCGAATCACCGACGAGCACTTTCGACGTTGGGGGTTCGACAACCCGCGCGTAGCAGTAGCTGCGTTGAATCCCCACGCCAGCGATAACGGCTTGATCGGCGACACGGAGGCCAAGGAGATTTCCCCAGCAATCGAGGTAGCGAAATCAGAAGGCATTACCGCGACCGGCCCACACCCCGCGGACTCAGTTTTCAACCAAGCCATCGACGGGATGTACGACGTAGTCGTTGTCATGTATCACGACCAAGGCCACATACCGATTAAAGTCCACGGTTTCGAAGAATCGGTTTCGGTAAACCTCGGGATCCCATTCATCCGTACGTCGGTCGATCACGGCACCGCGTTCGACATCGCCGGTCAGAACCGGGCCCAGTCCACCAGCATGGTCGAAGCAATCAAGCTCGCCGTCGCCCTCGCTACGCGGCGAGGGATCGCTTAGATAACGTCAACTCCCCGTCGAGAGATAGTGCCGCACCCCGATTCTCCATACTTGGAGTGACACCACCAGAAGAGTGATCCCGATCGCCGGCGCGAGATACTGGAACCAAAGCGGTGTGCCCAACGGGTCTGAGACGCCCATGATCGCCATTGCCGGGAAGTAGCTGACGCAGGCGAGCGGTATTCCGAAGGTGAAGAAGTTGCGGAACCACGGCCGATAGATGTTGATCGGGTACTGGGTCGTCTCGACTCCGCCATAGGTAACCGCGTTCATTATCTCCAGCGTTTCGGTCGTCCAAAACGCAAGGGTCGCCTGCAAAACGATCAATCCAGCGAACAAAGATGCTCCCCCGGCAACCGACGCGATTAACAAAACCGTGTTCGCTGCCGTCCAGTTCAGGTCGAGATAAAACGACGCCCAAATCAAAGCCGCTACTCCCGGTGTTAGTCGACTGATCCGACGTAGCGTCAATTCTTGACCCGCGAGCTGCAAAGCGGTAGAACGAGGTCGAGTAAGAATCCGGTCAAAATCGCCGGATTTGACCATCGTGCCGAACATGTCGAATCCAGTGGTCAAGGCATCTGCAACCGCGAACGATATGTTCACGATGCCATAGATGAAAGCGACTTGATAGACGTTCCAACCGATCAACGATCCAAATCGATCGAAGAGCACGAGAATCGCCATGAACTCGCCCGCAGTGATGATCAGCCGACCACCGAGCTGCATCAAGAACGAGGCTTTGTATTGCATCTGAGCCCGTACCGAGACGGCAAGAAATCTTCTGTAAACGTAGAGGCTGTCCAGCATGTTCAACCGCCTTGTACCACCACTCGGCGCAGCGCCCGCGCCATCGCGACCCGACCCGCGATCACAAAGGCCACAATCCAAATCAATTGATGGGCGAGGTGTTGAGGAAATTCAGAAAGCGGAATGTGCCCCAGGTAGAGGCGGTAAGGCGTATCGACAAGCCCTCGGAACGGCATCGCATTGATGAACGGCTGAGACCAGTCAGGGAATAGCGGCAGCGGAACCAACATGCCTGAAAAGATCAGGACCAAGCCGAACGTTAACTGCATAACGCCGTCTCCGGTGATAGTCCAGAGCATCGTCACATTGAGGAACGTAGTGATCGCGCTACTTAGCAACACGGCGGCACACATCGATGCTGCAAATGCCATGGCCGCGTTGAACGATACCGGGGGCGCCATTCCCATAACGATGAACGCGAAGGCTAACAACGGCACCGCGCGCATCAGCATAGGCGCTGTCCGCCAAGCAAGGGCGCGGCTAAACCAGTAGCTGTAAAGATCGACAGGCCGGACCAACTCGTAGCCAATGCCCCCGGACCTGATCATTGCGCGAAGATCGGTGTCGATGTTCCAAGGCAGCGCCGCGAGGAAAGCTTGGCCGAGCCAGATATACGTCTCAACATCGCTGGAACTCATCGGTTGCTCCGCGTTTGTCGACCGATAAAAGGCTTGGAAAATCATCACACGGATAATGCCCCAAACGATCTGCGTTACCAATCCCGCCATCGCCGCCGACCTGTACTGCAGCAGGCTGCGAAACTTCGCACTCAGTATGGCCCAGTAACTGATCAGCGCGCTTGATCCTCGTAGATGCGAGCAATCGTCTCTTCGATCGGAGGATTCTCGACGAATAAGTCCAAGACTTGATTCTCAGCAGTAACGAAGGCTATCAACTCGGCTGCGGGAACTCGAGCGGGATCGAAATGTATGTGGACACGATCACCTTGCCTATCAGCCAGTTGTGCGGCAGGGTGGAGGATGGGAATCGCGTTGTGCGGCAGATCAACCACCAGTCGGCGTTGCAACGTCACACTTCGACGAAGGTCGTCGAACGTGCCATCTGAGAGAATCTTCCCGTTGTTGATGATCATGACCCGGTTGCAAATCGCTTCGATGTCATCCATGTCGTGGGTCGCCAAGATGACCGTGGTACCCCTTTCTTGATTGAACCGTTTAATGAACTCTCGGAAAGCGATTTTGGACACCGCGTCCATGCCAATGGTCGGTTCGTCGAGAAACAGGATGGCCGGTGAGTGGAGCAGGGCAGAAGCGAGATCGCAGCGCATCCTTTGTCCCAAACTCAGTTGACGCACGGGAACATCCAGGCAAGACTCGATATCCAAGACATCGATGAATTCGTCTCGGTTGCGAACGTATTCGTCGCGGGGTATCCGGTAGATGTCCCTCAGCAGGTCGAACGACTCAATAACCGGTAAATCCCACCAAAGTTGTGTTCGCTGACCAAACACTACGCCGATCTGACGTACGTGGTCCGTACGACTCCTCCAAGGCACCCGACCAAGGATCTCGCACGTTCCGGAATCTGGGACCAATATTCCAGACATCACCTTCACGGTGGTCGATTTTCCCGCGCCGTTAGGCCCGATGTAACCGACTAGCTCGCCAGGCTCGATCGAGAAGCTCACGCCATCGAGGGCGTTAATGGTGTGGTAACGCCGGCGAGCGACACCCTTGATGGCGCCCCACATGCCGGCGTCACGTTCAGAGATTCGAAATCGTTTGACTAGGTTTTCGACTACTATCTGCGGCATACCGCGATTCCTACGTTCGAAGCGTTCAGACGCGCGTAAAGACCTGACATCCGTCGTCATGGATCGTCAGGCCGAGATCGACTTTATTGTTGGCCGATCGCTATGGAATACGCAATCATACAACGCGGCGTCCGGCGTTGGACCCAAACCCGAACTCGACTGCGTCTTGGTTCGGCGCAGAACGCCCAAACTTATAATCGACAACACCGCGGGAATCCCGTTTACGGTCTCAAAGCGCGGGCGACAGAAATAAACAATCGCGAGGCGGCTCCTTGAACGTTTCATTCATCGGCGGCGGTGTCATGGCAGAGGCGATCATCTCCGGCGTCAAAGAAGCCGGGCTGGGCGTTGACATCACCGTCAGCGAACCGATACCGGAGCGCGCGTCTTACCTCGAAACCACCTACGGCGTCAATATTGCAGCGAACAACCGCGCCGCCGTATCCGATTGCGATTTGGCCGTTCTCGCCGTTAAGCCCCAACAACTTGGCGATGTCGCGGATGAAATTCGTGACGTCGTGCCTGAGCTAACCCGCTTGACCATCATGTCGATCATGGCTGGCGTCCTCACGAAGACCATCGTCGACCAGATCGGATGCGATCGCGTTATCCGGATCATGGCGAACACGCCGAGCCAAGTCGGCGTGGGAGCCACAGCTTGGACCGCATCCGCAACCGTATCGGATGAGATGCGCGAGTTTGCCGGCAAGATGTTGGAATCATTCGGCGTACAGGTCTACTTCGACGACGAAAAACTCGTCGACATCGCTACAGCCCTGAGCGCGAGTGGGCCTGCGTACGTCTTCGTTTTCATCGAGGCGCTGGTAGACGGCGCCGTCCAACTCGGAATGACGAATACCGATGCCCGTGCTTTGGCCATACAGATGGTATTGGGTAGTGCGTCGCTTGCGAAAGAAACCGGCAAGCACCCCGCAGAATTGCGCAACATGGTGACATCACCGGGCGGTACGACTGCCGCTGCTCTGCATGCCCTAGAAGACGGCGGTTTCCGCAAAGCGTCAATCGACGCCGTTCTCGCCGCGTTCATGCGCGGCGAAGAGTTGGCGAAGTTGTCGGACGGATAGTCGCTCTGGTTTTCCGTATGCCGTGCGAGAGACGGTTTAAACGAGCTGCGGCAACGTTCTCGCGCTCGGACGCGAATCGGTTGAAATATACTTAATTGGTTGGTACACCAACGTGCAATGCCGAATACGTTTCCCGAACCAGTGCATGCGCGTAGCCATTACATAACCACAACCGTGTTGCCGCAGGAATCGTGACGCCATGAACCCGACCGAGATACTCAAAACCCGCCCGACGGCGCAGATCGATGAGTTCCAGCCCGGCGATACCGTCACGGTCAACATGGTTATCCGTGAAGGCGACCGAACTCGTGTGCAGGCATTTCAAGGCAATGTGATCGCTGGCAGGTATCGCGACGACAAGGTTCCTAACCCGGGTTCAACGTTTAAAGTTCGCCGCGTTTCCTACGGAATTGGGGTCGAACGGATCGTTCCCTACCACAGCCCTTCGCTTGAGTCGGTCAAAGTTACTCGCCGCGGCAAGGTCCGCCGTTCAAAGCTCTACTACCTGCGAGGCCTTACCGGTCGCCACGCCCGCATCAAGGAGCGACGCTGAGTTTAGACTCGGTGTCCGAGAACATCCGAACGTTTCGGCTCTCCGAATAGCTCGGACCACCATCTCCGCTCGCATCTTGACGATGCGTCGCACATCATCCTGTCCCGCGTCGTACGGGACGCAATGAATCATGTTTGCGGACGTCGCAGTTGATTTCTCCGATCGGGACCGACTACGGACATACACCTATGCGGTTCCCTCGGAGCAAAACGTAGAGCCAGGCGATCTGGTTTGGGTCCCGTTCGGCTTTCGCCCGATACAAGGAATAACCGTCGCGGTTTCCGAATCGACCGAGACCGAGGATGTCCGTCAGATCGACAGTGTGGTCGATGGCGGACCCTTCATCTCCGAAAACCTACTCGAAACGGCAATTTGGATAGCCGATCACTATCGCACTAGCATCTTCCGAGCGTGCGTCGCCATGCTGCCTCCGGGCGCGAATCAGCAACTCCACATCTGGGTTTCACGAAGCAATCTGGCGGATCGCGTCAACGACCTTCTCTCAGGATTCTCGGTTTCGTCTGAGCAACAAAACGTTCTGGGAGAGGTGCCGATAAAAGGTCGAATTCGGCGAGATCGGTTAGTTAGGAAGATCGGTAGATCCAACGAACGACATCTGGACGCTCTCGTGCGCCAAGGCATCGCAATCGAGGAATCGATCTGGGAGCGCCCACGCGCGAGCGCCGTCTTCAAAGCACATATCGCACTGCCCGAAGATCGCGCGAACTTATGCGAAATCCTTGAGGGTTACCGCAAGCGACGCGCACACCGCAGGGCCGATCTGATCCGTCACTTGTCATCCTCGCCGGACGCCATTGCCCGTGCGGAACTCACGCGTATGTTCGGCGCACATACGGTGAGGGCGGTGATCGACGACGGTACGGTAGCGGTTGAGCAAGTCCGCGTTGAAAGAGACCCTCTCGCTGATTACGCCGTTCAAGACGCGATAAGCCATGAACTGACTCCCGAGCAACGCGCCGCTGTTGAAGCGATGTCTGCAGGCATCGAACGGCATGGGAACGGATCGGCCAATAGAGAGTTCTTGCTGTTCGGCGTTACCGGGAGCGGCAAGACCGAAGTTTACTTGCGAGCAGTCGAGAAGTGCATCGCGGTCGGGCGAAGGGCGATCATCATGGTGCCTGAAATTGCGATGACACCGCAGACGCTTCAACGCTTTGCAAGCAGGTTCCCGGGCCAGATTGCGCTCCAACATTCCGGTCTGTCCATCGGACAACGTTTCGACCAATGGCATCAGATCAGAAACGGAAACTACAACGTCGTCATTGGGTCTCGATCCAGCATCTTCGCACCTGTTGACAACCTGGGTCTCGTCGTCATCGACGAGGAGCACGAGTGGACGTTCAAACAGAGCGATCGGGCACCGCGCTATCACGCTCGAGACGTCGCGGAACAGTTGTGCATAGAAACCGGTGCAACGCTGGTTCTCGGGAGCGCGACACCCGACATCGGTACGTTTCACCGAGCAACGGACGGAACAGGTGCTGACGGCGTTTCATTGCTTCGCCTACCGCGACGGATCAACGAGGCACTCCGGATTTCAAGGCGAATTCCTTATTCCAACATCGTCACTTCGGGGTATCCGGAATCCTCGATAGTCGATATGCGGCTTGAAATCCAGGATGGGCACCGCGAGATGCTCAGCAGACCGTTGCTTGAGGCGCTCCGAGAAAACGTCGACCGAGGCGGAAAATCGATACTCTTCATTAACCGGCGTGGCAGCGCGTCTTTCGTCCAATGCATGGCCTGCGGTACGATCCGAACCTGCCCCAGTTGCCAGACGCCACTCACACTGCACCGAAACCCACGGCGAGGCGGTGGCAGCCGATTGCAGTGTCACTACTGCAGCTACTCGGTCGGTGCCGCTAGGCAGTGTCGCAACTGCGGAGGCACTGGTATCGCGCGTCGGGCCGCCGGCACCGAAGGGGTCGAAGAAGCAGTCCGTGGTTTCTTCCCTAATACGCCGATACTGCGTTGGGATTCAGACACCGCGCGCAACGCCGCGGAACACACCAAACTGCTCGACGAGTTTCAGAGCGAAGGTAACCACATACTCGTCGGCACGCAGATGGTTGCCAAAGGATTGGACATCCCGACGGTGTCGCTCGTCGGCGTCGTAGCCGCCGACATTGGTCTGGCCGTACCCAGCTTCAGATCAGCCGAACGGACATTCCAGATACTCTCCCAAGTGACTGGACGCGCGGGACGAGCGGATACCCCGGGTAGAGCCATCATTCAGACCTTCCAACCAAATCACTTTGCAATCGCGGCCGCAGCGGCTCAGGACTACGAAGGGTTTTACGAGCAAGAGATCGAGACTCGCCGCGAATACCTGTTGCCTCCTTTCACTTCCTACGTCCGCCTGTCTTTCGGAGCGTTCGAGAGCAACGAAGCCGAGATGGAAGCTCGCAGCGTTCGAACTCGTATCGACCAACATCTCGCAAACGGCACCGCGTCGGACGTCGAAGTCGCCGGCCCATCTCCTTCGTTCCCAGCGCGCCTCGCCGGTCGCTATCGCTGGCAGATATTGCTCAAGGGCATCAAACCGGCTCGGATATTGGATGATGTGCCGCTCGGACCCGGTTGGACGGTCGACGTGGACCCGGTCGAGATGACGTAATCGCTTAACGATAGAATTTTCTAAACGCCATGCCCATCCGAGAGATACGAAAATTTCCAGACCCCATCCTCAGGCGGAAGTGTCGAGTTGTTCGGCGTATCGACGACGATGTTCGCAAACTTGCAGTCGATATGGTCGAGACGCTCGTGGATGCCGAAGGGGTCGGGTTGGCGGCCAACCAAGTCGGTGTGCTCAAGCGTGTAATCGCGTTGCACCTCCCGGAGGAAGAACCATATTGGTTGGTAAATCCAGAAATCATCAGGCGGGACGGCGAGCGCGAGGTTGATGAAGGATGCCTTTCGTTGCCCGGTTATGTCGGGTTGGTCAGCCGATCGGTCAGTGTGACTGCTCGCGCGCTCGACGATAACAGTTCGAAGTGGCGCGTTACGGCGGAAGAACTCTTGGCGCAGGTGTTGGAACACGAGGTCGATCATCTCAACGGCATCATGTTCATGGACCACCTGCTTGAACACGAGCGGCTCCGGGAATTGAGTGAAGAGCCAGAAGAGGGCGAAACGCATCTTCACGACGTCACTTACAACGTCGAAGCCCACCACCAAGAGGGCGAGCAAACCGGTCCCGACGGTGACACTTCAAATCCTGAACTGCTCGTTGCCAAAGCGAAGCTAAGCGAGGTCACATCGGACCACTCGATGTCCGAATTGGCGTATGACCTTTCAGACAGCGCAGATGCCAAAACCCCAGAAAGCGCCCCACACGATTCAAAGGCGTCGACGGCTAGCGGGGATTGAACTCGCGCGATGCTATACTTTGATGTTTGAGGCTTCGATTCAGAACTTTGTATCGAAGTCATTTTTGTGATTGGCGCGCAAGGATCAAATGCGCGCGAAAACGACCAAATTCAAAGTGGACAGCGACCCGCAAGAAGACTGCATAGCGCCGAGTTGTGCACCATTGCGTCGGCACGCGCGCTATTTCGATTGAACACACGTGGCTCGTGATTTAAGAGGTCTGATCTTTGTAGCGGCGCTCGTCATCATCGGCGCCGTCTTCATCGCTATCCCGCGCGTCAACGTCGGCGTTTTAAACTTCGAGTTCGATCGCGGCAACGACGATTCTTTCCTAGGTCTAAATTTGGGCCTCGATCTCCAAGGCGGCACCCACCTCATCTACGACATCGTCTCCGAGGACGGTGAGGCGCCAAGCGCGGAGGACGTCGAGGGTATCCGCACCATCATCGAGCGACGCGTGAACGCATTCGGCGTCAGCGAGCCGACCGTCCAGGTTCTCGGAAATCCACCTAATCGCATCCTTATCCAACTGCCCGGCCAGAGCGAAGCATCGCTGAATGTTTTCATCGACGGCGGCGATTTGACTCCCGACGACGTAAAGACGTTCTTCCAGGCGGACCTGGCCAAATCCGGCGTTGAGATATTCGAGAACGAAGATGGCTCAATGATTGTGACGTTCGACGAGTTCGACGGCACGCAGGCAGAGAGTTGGCGAACCCAGTTCCAAGAGAAGCATCCAACCACCATTAGGGCCACGTTCGAATACGAAATCGTCGTTCCCGAACTGGATGTAACGACCTCGATCGCAACTGATGACGAAGCCGACGCATCCGCGTCCGAGGATGAGCAGACTCAGCTGCCAGATCCAATACGCGTCGCACCGACAACCGAGGAAGTTCAAGCCGCATTCGAAGCGGCGGGTTTCACGGATGTCGTAGTCAGCGACGGAACGGACACGGCGCTCTTCCTCACCGATGCCACGGGTGGGTTTAGGCAAGTTGAGGCGATCTACTTCGAAACTGAATTCAATCGGGCGTTGAAAGATCGGACATTTGACGACGAGGGCAACATCCAACCTTCAGACGCTGAGAATCTAACTCGCCTACTCGCCGATATTGGAAACTTCGCATCGTTGCGGACCCCCGGAAACATCGTTCAGTGGACGGTATCCGGTGGCGTCCAAGAAGCGAAAGCGCTAATCGGCTCGACGGCGCAGCTGGAGTTCCGAGAACGCAAGTGCGGACCGATCATACCGCCGGCCGAAGTCCCTGTCGAAGAGTGGCCGCCGGACGGTCTGTCTGATACCGAGTGGTTGCTGTTGCGATGCGCATCGCCGCTTTATTTCACCGAACAGGCAACCAACATATCCGCAGACGACCTTGACGATGCGTTCCCGTCCATCGAAGGTACGCCCCCGCAACCGGTAGTGACCATCGTTTTCAACGAATCTGGACGAGATTCCTTCTTTGAAGTCACTGGACGGGTAGCGCGGAACCGCGATGTGCTCGCTATCTACCTGGACAATGTGGAACTTGTGGCGCCAACCGTCAACACGCAAGGCGGTCAGGGCATCGCTGACGGCCGCGCAATCATCTCGGGCGGCGACTTCACCGCCGAACGCGTGCGAACTCTCGCGATTCAGCTCCGCTCCGGTGCGCTGCCGGCGGAACTCGAACTGTCGGAAGAACGCAGCGTCGACGCCATCTTAGGAGCGGATTCGTTGCAGCGCAGCCTCGTGGCGGGTGGCATCGGTCTAGTGCTCCTCGTCATATTCATGATTTCGTACTACAAGGTCCCCGGCATCATTGCCAGCATCTCGTTGGCCTCGTACACGGTAATGCTTTTGGCGATCTTCAAACTCGTCCCGGTGACGATGACGCTCTCCGGTACGGCTGCGATCATCTTATCGCTCGGTTTCGCGGTTGACGCCAACGTCCTCATCGCAGAGCGAACAAAAGAGGAGCTAAGAGCGGGACGCGATCTTTTGGCGGCGTTGAACACCGGTTTCGACCGGGCATGGCCTTCGATCAGAGACGGCAACATCTCAACGATCATCACCGCGGTCGTGCTGTTCTGGTTCGGTGACCGTTTCAGCACCAGCATCATGCAAGGTTTCGCATTAACCCTCGGCATCGGTGTATTGCTGAGCATGTTCACCGCGTTCTTTGCTAGCCGACTAATGTTGAGGCTCATTGCTAGAACCGGCGTTGGCAATGCGTTAAATGCCTTCGTGCCGGTAACGGATCCTGGGGCACAGTCCTAGACGGATCGAAAGAAAAGCGATGGATTTCGTAGCACTACGCAAGATCTTCCTGCCGATATCCGGTGTCCTCGCCGTGATATCGATCGCGCTTTTGTTTGCACCCGGCCTCAACCTCGGCATCGACTTCGTATCGGGAACCAGTAGCACCTACGATTTTGGCGGCGGCGACCCGGGAACGGAAGCAGTGAACGACGCGTTGGTCGCCTCAGGTCATCCAGAAGCGATCGTTCAAAACCTCGGCAACGGCCAATACTTCGTTCGTACCAACGACTTGGGCAACGAAGGCAAAGACGACATTGACGCGGAGTTGACCAGGCTGACCGGAGACGAGCCGAGAACGCTCGAAACGGTGACAGTCGGTTCATCGGTCGCAGAGGGCACGGTGCGCAACGCCATCATTGCTGTCGTTGTCGCGGCAGTGTTCGTCATGTTCTACATCATGTACGCGTTTCGGACAGTACCAGGTTCTTACCGGTACGCGGTCTCAGCCGTAGTTGCGTTATTGCACGACGTCTTGATTGTGCTGGGTGTCTTCGCGGTGCTGGGGGCGGTATTCAACGCCCAAGTGAACGCCATCTTCATCGTCGGCATCCTGACCGTCATCGGATACTCGGTAAACGACACAATCGTGATTTTCGATCGCGTAAGAGAAAACGTTCTTCTGGTGCCATCCCGCGACTTCCGAATCACCGTCAACTCCTCGATACGAGAGTCGATAATCCGTTCACTAGGCACAAGCATCACCACCGCGACCGTCATCATGGCGATGTTGCTGTTCGGTGGGCAGAGCCTACGTGACTTCCTGATCGTCCTGCTCATGGGCGTGATCGTGGGAACTTACTCGTCGATATTCATCGCCGCGCAAGTTCTCGTCTCATGGGACGAAGGCGCGCTTCGACGCTTCACGCGTATGTTGCCGAGACTTCGACGTCGCACCAGCGGTTAACCTGATCGACTTTACCGCCAATCGCGGGGGTTACACTTTCACTATCCGAGGTGTCATCGACCAGGCACCAACCATATGAATGAACGGACGGTGTTTGAATGCTCATCGGTGCTCACGTAAAGACTTCAGGCGGTGTTGACAAGGCGGTTGACCGCGCATTGGGCATCGGGGCCGAATGCATGCAGATATTCGCCGCTTCACCCCGAATGTGGCGAGTTACCGCGATCAAAGACAAGCCGCTTCAGAACTACCGCGCGAAGATGTCGGAATCGGGTCTCGGCCCCACTATCGTTCACGCGAAATACCTGACGTCACTGGGTTCCCCGAACCCCGAGCTCGTCGAAAAGAGCCGGACTTCATTGGCTGCTGAATTGACCGAGACTGAACGCTTGGGCGCGCTGGGATTAGTGTTTCATCCGGCGAGCCACCGCGGCGCGGGATTGGATGCGATCTTCGACCAATTCGTCGAGGGCGTCAACCAAGTTCTCGATGCGGCTCCGGGTGACGCGTTGCTGATGCTGGAGACGTCGGCCGGCTCTGGCGACCATATCGGATCGAAATTCGAAGAATTGGGACGGTTGATCAAGGCGATCGATAACCCCCGCGTCGCGACCTGTTTCGACACGCAACACGTATGGGCGTCTGGACACGACATCGTGAGCAAGGATGGCCTCGACGAGACGATGGACGAGTTCGATCGGGAGATCGGTCTCGACCTTCTTCGATCAGTTCACGCCAACGATTCGATGCGCGATCGCGGCTCGTCCGTCGACCGGCACGACAACATCGGCGAAGGCTTGATCGGCACGGAAGGTTTCGTGAACATCATGTCTCACCCAGCGTTTGCCGACGTGCCGTTCTACTTGGAAGTGCCCGGTTTCGAGAAAGACGGCCCCGACAAGCCGAACGTGGACGCTCTAAAGGCGATCCGCGAAGAAGTGTCCGGCTGACTCTGGGTCGACAAATAGGATGACGTATCGCGTTTCTTCCGAGGAATTCGACGACATCGTCATCGATGCGTTGGAGCGACTGGCACCTGAGTTCTACGAGCGATTGCAGGGCGAAAATGTCGACATCGTGGTTGAGCAAGAACCGACCGACCTCAAACTCGCCGAACTCGGTCTAAAACCAGACGAAACGCTGTTTGGATTGTCCGAAGGTGTCTCGCTTGCAGATGGTGGGTCCCACGCCTCTACGCTGCCAGCCAAAATCACCATATTCCAAAGGCCGATCGAGGAGTCGGTTGATTGTCGCGCTGACCTAGACGAAGAGGTCCTTAGAACCGTATGGCACGAGGTGGGCCACTTTCTCGGATTCGACGAAGACGAAGTAGCCGATATGGGACTAGGGTGACCTAGGACTCAAGCCCTTTCTGAAGCGAACAATCCTTCGCGCAATACGATGCTGCGACCACCGTACGAGATCGTCGCCGACCGAAACGCGCGGAGCACTGCGATGAATCGCAACATGCGGGAATCGTCATCGTGGATTTCGGACTGGTAAGCCGGAGCGCCCCAAAACGTGTGTTGCGAGCCGCTCAAGATAGTTTGCTCTAGCTCGACGAGAGCGCGGTCAAAGGTCTCACCAGAACGATCTGTCAAAGGAGCGTTTTCTCGATCTGCGAACCACATCGAGAGAACCAACTCGCCGTTAGGAGTGTTCGAGACTTCGGTAACTAAGAACGGCCCTTGTTGGTTTGAAAACATGTTTTCGACCGGTTCGCCTCCAGCGGCCGTCTCGCGAACGGCGGCTTGCAACGACCTGAATAGCGACGAAAGAGTTGACACCTTGAACGGAGGATCGTGCAAGGTCAACGTGAGAATTCCTGCTACGGGAGTCATCTCAACTTTCTCATGTCCCCGACGCGCATGGTTACATTTTCGCGATCCAGTTGTTCCAGCAATGCGAGCGAGTATTTCCTGCTCGTGCCAAGCAGTTCGCGCACGTCGTTGATCGAAATTTCAGTATTCGAGCGACAAAATTCGATCACCGAGTCCCGCATCTCGTCGTAGACTTCGGATGCGAACACGACGTCCGGGCCCGCGCTGACAACATCGCGGCGATCCGCTAACGCGCCGAGCAAGTCGTCATCGATCTTGTTCCAAGCCGGCGGCGAGTATCGATGTTCGCGCAGCACACCCAAATATCGCTTCACTTCCTGCTCTTGATCTGCAGAAAATCGAACAGCGTGTTCAGGCAACTTGATAATGTTGCCGACCTGCGTCGTATCTCCAGCCTGGGAGAAACTAGCTATCACAGCGTCATACCTGTTGCCCGATAGATCAAGTCGGTTTCTCAACTCCTCACGTGGCATGCCGCGGCGCAACGGATAGCGTTGGTGATATCCCTTCAACACGTTGCGGGTAGCCTGAAGCATAGAGTTGTATCGAGTTTCGGTCATGTAAAGCGGATTGGTGTCCGCTGAGAGCCGAATCAACCGGCCGGAATCCAACAGATCAGCAATGTCCGCGTCTACTTCGGATGCCAGCATATGCGCGGAATCCGATATCTGAGAGCTGTTCGCTACAACCAGCATATCCAAGACGTGTACAACCACGTCTTCGGACCTCCCTTCGGAGAGGATTTCGAGGTGTTCGATCACCGAAGGATCGTTCCGCCGGTGTCTAGGCGCGTCGACAACCAATGCCACGCCGCCTCCCAGCGTGTCGTTGCTGTCGCGCAGCACGAAACGGTCGCCTTTAGTTATGGGTCGTTGATTTCCCATCTTGATCTGCGCCCAACTGCTCTCGCCAGCCTTGAGTTCGTCATTGTTAAGCAAACGTACAGTCGCCGGTTCTTCCCACGTCCCACCGTATAGCGTGACATGGTGATTGTGTTTGATGGCACGCTTGGCATCCGTGATCGACCGCAATGACGCGTCGAAAACCGCGGTCATCGTGAACTGCCCGCGCTTGATTAACGCTTCGCCGCGTTCGATTTCAGTATGAGAAACGCCGCTCAAGCTGGCCGCGACTCTCGTCCCAGGACGTGCGATATCGGTCTCGGATTTGTGGCTCTGCAGACCGCGGACCCGCGCCGATTCTCCTGATGGAAGGAGAGTGACTTCGTCTCCGACTTTGAGCGTTCCACCGTCCAACGTGCCGGTAACCACGGCTCCGAAACCTGCAACGCTGAACGACCGGTCAACAAAGAGGCGCGGACGGCCATTGCTGTTTCGAGGCGGCATGGTGCGGACAAAATCGGTGATCATGCCGCGTAGTTTTTCCATTCCCTGTCCGGTTTCAGCCGAAACAGCAACCATCGGAGAGCCGTTGAGGGAGGTGCCTTCGAGAATCTCCGAAATCTCGATCTCGACTAACTCGACTAGCTCCGGGTCAGCCAGGTCGGCTTTGGTGATGACGACGATGCCGTTGCGTACTTCGAGGAGGTCTAGGATCGCCAAGTGCTCCCGAGTTTGCGGCATCGGTCCTTCGTCGCCGGCGACGACGAGCAAAGCCAGATCGAATCCGCCTGCGCCCATCAACATTGTCTTGACGAATCGCTCGTGACCGGGAACATCGACGATGCTGATTTCAGTTCCGTCGTCAAGTTCAAGCCACGCGAAACCGAGTTCGATGGTCATTCCGCGCGCCTTTTCCGCGCGCAAACGATCCGGGTCGATGCCGGTAAGTTTTTCGATGAGCGTAGATTTGCCGTGGTCTACGTGGCCTGCGGTTCCCGCGACGAACATGGGCTTGGGTAAGTCCTCCTCAGAGTGTCGATAAGTATGGATTATCGAACGAATCAGCAAATCGTTCACCCGCTGTATCGGGGTGAGGATGTTGATCGATTATGTGCTGTTCACGGGGAGATCAAGCCGAACAACGAGAACGAGGGGAAATTCTCTCCAAAACACGCTTGACAGCCGTGACTTGGCTTTCGAGTACGCCTCCTCAGGAAAACGTGGTTCCTCGAAAGCGCTCAAGACAAATCCGGCCTTTAGAAACGCTCTCAGCAATTGACTGATCGGTCTATGGAAATATCGATGCGGTCTTGGTTGGTCCAGAATGCCGATCCCGAGATAGGCACGAGTCTTGAGGTAGTCGGGTACCCAAACTGCGAAGCGTTCTTCAACTCCGCCCGAAGTGAACTCGCGCTCCAGAGTGTTGCGTGTGCCATCGGAGTTGAACACCGGATGCAGGACGCTGAAAACGAACCTACCACCCGGTTTGACTAGACGCCGCAACGCCTCAGCCAAAGGGGAAATCATGGCCATGTCCATCAGACCCATTGTGCACACCGCGGCATCGAAAGGCGCGCCGGGTAGGCTCATGATCGAATCACCGTCCGTGGCGTTGCCGACGTGGAACTCGATGCTGCTCTCATAACCTTGTGACCGCTCACGAGCGCGTTCGATGAAATTTGCTGAGTGATCGACCGCGGTTATCTTCGCTCCCCGATCTGCCATGCGCCGGGTAAATCTGCCCGCGCCGCAAGCGACATCGAGCAATCGCTCACCCGGCTTCAGGTCCAACAGACGCTCCTGCGTGGGTTCGATCAGATAGTCCTGAGCGGTGTTACCGTCGCCGATCTTGTCGTCCCACCAACCGGAGATGTCGTCCCATATTTCGACGGCTTCATCCACGAATTGCGGAAAATCGACGGATCCATCCTCAGGTATGCAATTCTTGTCGGTTTGCGTGTTCACATCAGTCCTCATCGGTTATCACAAACTGCTCAAAGACGCTGTTCCCCAACAATTTTCCGCGGCGCGTAAGCGCTATATTGTCGTTTCGGTGTTCAATCAATCCGGCATTAGTTAGGAATTCGATTTCTGGCCCGTAGACGCTGTCCATTGAAGAGCCGAATCTACGTTGGAATTCAGTTCTTGAGACACCTTCTGCAAGTCGCATCCCCAACATCATGGTTTCAGACATTGACGTCTTGAGCGACGTGACCTCCATGAAATCGACTGCCAAGTCTCCTTCGGTAATTCGATAGGGGTCGATCGCGCGTGACTGGTCTGCGGATCCGATCGAATGAATGTAGCGACGAGGCGATTTCATATTGGCGAACCGCCGACCATTGAGCGAGGAATGTGCTCCTGGCCCGACGCCGAGGTACGGCAGGTTCAGCCAGTACGCCAAGTTATGTTGTGAACGGTGTCCGGGTTTGGCCCAATTCGAAATCTCATAGTGCTCGTATCTGGCTTCGTCTAACGCATCCATCGCCATCTCGTACATGTCCGCCGCCAAGTCGTCACTCGGCGTCGGTATCGTGCCGATCTGAACATCACGATGAAGCGGGGTTCCCGGTTCGATCTGCAGGCCGTAGAGTGAGAGGTGCTCGGTTCCTAGTCCCACGGCGCGGTTGAGCGTATCTGACCAATCGGAGAGCGATTGTTGGGGCAACCCAAACATCAGATCAATGCTGATGTTCTCGAATCCGGCTTTCCTTGCCGTCTCCACGGCTTGGCATGCGGCGTCGGCAGTGTGTCGGCGCGACAGCGATACCAGGATGCGATTGTCGAATGACTGCACACCGATGCTTACGCGGTTGAAACCGACGGCGAGCCACGCTTCAGCCTTCTCCGCGCTTAAGTCGTCGGGATTGGCTTCCAACGTGATTTCCGCACCAACGTTCACCCGCATGGTTTGTTGTATATGGAGGAGCAGCTCTGATATCGAATTCGAAGGCAAATAAGACGGCGTACCACCGCCGAAGAAGATCGAAGAAACTCTCGGCCTACCGAGACGGTCTGCCCACAACGCGATCTCGTCAGAAAGCGCGGCGACAAACGTTGGCATCAGTGCTTCGATGCCTTCGTACGTATTGAAGTCGCAGTAGTTGCACTTCGATAGGCAGAACGGAATGTGGACGTAGAGAGCTATGGGTGCCGCGACGTCGTGGTTCCCAGGTAGCGCTTTCGTCGTGGTCGCAGTATTGATCATCGATTCCGATTGCGCGCCTATTCGTCTGGCCAGAGCTCAACGATTACGGTGGCGTCCAAAGACCGCCGGACTGGGATTGCGTCCCTGACGCGTCGCCGGCCGACGCCTGGCTAGCTTCTCGTTGCGCCCGTTCCATCATTTCGCGCCGGGCCTCCTCCATCTTGGCTCGCAACCACCGCTCTAGTTGGTCGAGTTCAGGCGGCGACACTATGAACCGTTCGATTCGGTCGGGTATCGGCAATTGT
Organism: Dehalococcoidia bacterium; assembly: GCA_965220355.1. GTDB lineage: Bacteria > Chloroflexota > Dehalococcoidia > Lucifugimonadales > Lucifugimonadaceae > Bin127. The sequence continues at coordinate 2,313,558 of OZ244820.1, read as the reverse complement.
CCCGACACCGCGAATACGACGGCAACCTCGTCATCGCCGATGGCGTCATTGAACCGTTTCATGAGGTGCCCGTCCCGGGCTCCGGTTGCTTCAATTTGGCCGGATTGGACGACGTTTCGGACCTTGTTCGATACAAGATTCTGGGATGCGCACTGCCCCCAATCGATAAGTTCCGCAAGTAGCTCGGCATCTTCAAACGCCTCGATAACCGCGCCGTTGCCGATGAGGTAACGGACCAAAGAACTACCTTGAGGATTTATCTGCTGCAACTGAACCAAGGCATCTTCCCCACGGCCGGTGACCGTTTCGATGAAGATCCGTTTGATTAACCCCGATGCGACTGCTTGGCGGTCGAGTTGTGCCCTTACAGCGGACCAATAGTTCGACAGCATCGCGTCGTAACCATCGAGCCCAGGGAAAGGTTGCACCATTCTGACGATGAAGAGGGATCGTGCCATTTTTAGTCGTGAGCCTTGGTGGTGTTTAACCGGGATGCGGTCATGTCGATCTACGATGCGAAATCATCCGCATCAAACGGAGAAAAGGAAGTTGGCGATATCACCATCTTCGATGGTGTAGTTGCGACCTTCTTGCCTGAGAACTCCCTGTTTGCGCGCTTCCAACATGCTACCGCACCGCACGAAATCGTCGTAGGCAACAATCTCGGCGCGAATGAAGCCGCGTTCCATGTCTGAATGGACGATGCCCGCAGCTGCCGGCGCGCTTGCGCCTTTCGGGAAGTGCCAGGCTCTGACTTCGCGGTCGGTAGCTGTGTAAAACGTTTGCGTTCTCAGGCACATTAGGCACGAGTCCATGAGCAACTCGCCGTCGTCTCGTTCGATACCTAAATCTCCCCGTAATTCCTGCGCCTCGGCGTCATCCAAGTTACGCAACTCCTCTTCGATCGAACCACATATCGGCACCACATTAGTAATGTCGTCAATAACGTCGGTGCCGAGGTTTTCCGCAGCAACGGCGGTTAAATCACCTGATTCGATGCCGATATCGTCCTCGCTGATGTTGACGGCAACCACCAATGGCAAGGCGCTGAGCACGAACGAACCGGAGATCGCCCTGGACTCAGCCTCATCTAGGGCTTGCGACCTTAACGGGGCTCCGTCTTCTAGTCGCGATTGCATTCGTTTTAGCGATTCGATACTCGCCAGCGCTTGACCTCGATCGGAAGACTTTAGAGCCTTCATACCGGATTCGATCCGCTCTACGCGCCGATCGAGCAGGGCGATGTCTGCGAATAGAATTTCGAAGGCGAGTTTTTCTAGGTCGCGGACCCAGTCGACCGATCCGTCGGGATGAGGCGTAGACGAGTCGTCGAATTTGCGCACCACGACTACAAGAGCTTTGGCTTTCTGCAGCGAGTTAACGGTTTCACGGGACAGGACAGAACCAGAAGAGTAATCGAATGGCATATCCCAATATGTCATCTCTGCACGGACCTTGCGCCGGGCTTTGAAGGCAGAATCGATAACGTCTAAACGCGCGTCCGGTTTCGCACCAACCCCGATGTTGACCGACTTGACAGCACCATACTGCCCTTTGTCTGCCGACCCTCGGGTCAGGGCATTGAATATCGTCGTCTTGCCGGAAGCGGCTAGTCCGATTATGGCTGTGGACATTCGTGTTTCTTGAATGAACTTCGTCGGGTGGGCAAGATTCAATTATAGAAATTGACCGTTATGCCAAGTTTGGTGACAGGACGAGATGCGTTCAATTAATCTGGAATCGACATGATTAGGTTGATACACGGCGACGACGAGTTCAGCATCGCGAACTCTCTCGATTCGCACCTTAATTCGCTGGGTCCACCAGATCTACGCGCGCCGAACGTGACGACCTTTGAGGCTCCGAACGTGCGTATGGGCGAGGTCTTCGCTGCTGCACGAATATCTCCGTTCCTCACCGATCGACGCGCAATCGTGGTTAAGGGAATGCTGAAGCCGATGGACACGCGCGGCGAGAGGGTCAGAGCCGATTGGGAATCGTTCGGCGACAAGATCGCCGAGGAAGCGATGCAGATCTCAAACGATCTGATCTTCGTCGAAAAAGCGTTGCTCCGACTGACGTCGAGGCCATTGAAAGCCTTGGCCGCGTTGGCGGAAGTTGAGGCGCACCGGTTACCAAGCAGACAAGAACGATCGAATTGGATCCGCAAACGGTTCGAGTTTCACCGAGTTAGCGCCAGTCCATCCGCAATCAGTCGTTTCAATGACATTGGTGGCGACGACACCAGGCGCCTCGACAGTGAGATACAGAAGCTGGCGCTATACGCGGACGGCAAGACGATTCAACCGAGTGACATCGATCTGATGGTTGCAGACGTCAGCGAAGACCGAATCTTCAATGTGATGGACGCGATTATCGAAGGCAGAATCAATCTCGCGATCGGTGGGGTTCAGAACTTGGTAGCGAATGGCGAATCGATCGAGGGAATCTTCGCCTTGCTCACACGACAAGTGCGGATTTTAATCGTCGCGGCGCACCTGCTAGAAAACGGAGCCAGGAACGCCGATGTCGGACAGCGGCTCCGAATCAATTTCGGATGGTTGGTAGACAAGACGTGTAGACAGGCGTCGAGGATCGGATCCCGCCGTTTGAGGGCGATGCATCTACGGATGCTAGATATCGACGTAAGCGTCAAGACCGGACGTGCGGACCGCCGCCTGGCAGTGGAGATGCTCGTATCGGCACTTGTGGGTGATTGATGCGGTGCGGTATCAAACCAGCGCAATTTAACGGTTGGCGAAACTCAACGACAGACGACTTCGTATTCTAGATTCAGTCATGCTTCGCAAAAATAAAACAACTCCGATACTGGTCGGACTGCTGACAATTTCGCTGGTCATCGCCATGGGATTATCAGCTTGCCAACAATCCGAGCCAACGCCAACTCCGACGCCGATACCACCGACACCAACCGAAGAGGTCATGTTGCCGCCGGTAAACACACCCACGCCGGTTCCGGAGCTTACTCCGATTTCGACGGTAACGGCCACGCCAACCACAGCGCCGACGCCAGCCACGCGCGAAACTGTCAGCATGTACGCCTCGGCACATCGGACACTCGATCGCGGGGAGTTTAAGGATGCGGAGCGAAGGTTCTCGACGATAGTGGAAATCGAACCGCAATTCGCGCGCGCTTGGGCAGGGCGTGGCCAGGCTCGCATGATGCAGGGCGAGTTCGACGATGCGATGGTCGATTACGACCGGGCGGTGTCACTACGTCCCAATATCGGCTCGATATACGGGCAACGAGCGATGGTGCGGGTTTCTATGGGTGATCTCGCAGGTGCCAAACGCGATTCGGTGCGGGCGCTTGAGTTAGACGAGGAATTGGTGAACGCGCATCTCGTGTTGGGCCGTGTCCGTGCATCCGAGAACGACCACGAAACGGCGTCGGAGCATTTCAGGACGGCGATAAGCTTGGCTCCTAGGGACGGAGGTGTGTATTGGTGGAGGGGACGCTATCACCGCGATGTCTTACTCGACGGTTCTGCGGCGTACTCGGATTTCAGCTATGCGATTCAACTCCAACCTGCACAAGCTTCGTACTATCTAGACCGCGGCATCTTGCTGCTACGCGCCGGTCAATACGCGGCATCCAAATACGACCTCGACGAGGCGATTTCGCTTTCCCAAGACCCTAAGTTGCCCGACATAATCGAACGCGCCGAGGGTTGGTTGGAAGTCATCGAGGAACGAGCGCCTGGCATCGAATCTGCCGCGCCGCCTCCAGCGCCGCCTCCAGTCGAATAGGTCGGCGCAAGCCGCTAACGTTGTAATTGGGAATGAAGCGATAGCGGTCACGCTAGCGTGCACTCGTAAATCATCTCTTCACTGTCTTCGGCTAACGGCGAACCGTCGAAATCACCGTAGACGGCCGAAATTCGCATTCCCGCTTGGGCTAGCATTTCCAGAACCTGGTCGTGGTGCAGATACCTAAAAACGACGTTCAGCTCTTCGCGATCGATAACCGCGCCAGTCGAATCAACGCTCTCGATGATCTGAGTGCAGTGATTGAGTTGCTTTGCGGAATCAAAGTCGTTTGTTCCGGTCAACACGTGCCTCAACCCCGTTTCTTCGTCCTCGACCACACCTAGCAAGAATGTTTCACTCGGCTCGTCGTGGATCAAGTCATCCGACGGATTGAAGAGGTTGAAGATCAAAGTCGCGTTTTTAGCCATGTGCATAGCGCATCGCTTCAGCGTCTCGAGTTGACCGGTATGGTCCAGCTCGAGGACGAGAGTGTGCGCCGGGATGATCACGAGGTCGAAATCGCGTTTCGCCAGATCCAATTCGGCCATGTCCGATTCGACAAGAGTCAGTGTGCCGGATAACGGCGCAACGGTCGATTTCTCCCGAGCGCGATCCAACATCGGTCGGTTTAGATCGACGCCAGTAATGTCGTGCCCCATAGCAGCCGCGGGTATGGCGATCCGGCCGGTTCCGACACCTAACTCCAACACCGACCCGCGTGATCGTTGAATAGCGTTCAGGTAGAACTCCATCTCACCTTCTGGAGCCGCTTCGTAGAAGATGTCGTACCGCACGGCCCATCGAAAGTAGTCCATTGAATCGCGATTTGGGGTCACTTCGTTTCGAGTATCCTTGATTATTGCGTCTTTGCTGGCAGAGTCCGATGACGACGCAAACAGCACGGCATCGAATCTTTAGTAAATCACGGGTTGTGACAGATTGCCCAAATCACTAGCTTCACGACAAGACCGTCTTGGCACCGAAACCGCCTTCTTGACGTTGGCGCGAGCGCGGGAGCTCGAAGCCCAAGGCAGACACATAGTTCATCTCGAGATCGGCGAACCTGATTTCGACACGCCTGAGCATATCAAGGACGCGGCAAAAGACGCCCTCGACAACGGCTACACGCACTACGGTCCATCGCCAGGTGAGATGCCAGTGCGCGAAGCTATTGCGGCCCATCAGACAGAACGTCAAGGCTACGAAATCGGTCCTGACAAAATCATCGTCACGCCAGGCGGAAAACCTGTGATGTTCTTCTCGATTCTCGCCCTGATTGAGGAAGGCGACGAGGTTATTTACCCAAACCCCGGCTTCCCCATCTACGAATCGATGATCAACTATGCTGGCGGTACGGCAGTACCTATACCCCTTGAGGAGCGGTTCGATTTCTCTCTGGATGTTGACCGTCTCGAGGCGCTGGTTACAGACAACACCAAGCTCGTCATCGTTAACTCGCCAAACAATCCTTGCGGCAGCGTCATCTCTGACGAAGATCTTGAACGCATCGCCAAAATCTCCGTCGAGAACGACCTAATCGTACTGTCCGATGAGATCTACAAGGACATGTATTACGAGGGCTCGCACACATCGATCACGAGTTTTGACGATATGGTCGGTCGCACGATTATCTTGGATGGCTTTTCGAAGAGCTACGCGATGACCGGCTGGCGTCTGGGCTACGGCGTGTTCCCAGAATTCATGCTGGACGCGGTTACGAAGCTTATGACGAACAGTGTTTCTTGCACGTCCGTCGCAGTACAGATGGCGGGGATTGCGGCGCTCGAGGGCTCCCAAGACTCGGTATCGGAGATGATGGACGAGTTCCGCGTCCGGAGAGATTTAGTTGTTGACGGCATGAACAATCTTCCTGGCGTTACTTGTCGAACACCGGGAGGTGCCTTCTACACCTTCCCGAACATCTCGGGGACAGGCTTAGACAGCCGCACGTTTGCAGATCGCGCCATGGATGAAGCGGGTGTCGCGTTGCTATCCGGCACCGCGTTTGGTGAGTACGGCAATGGATACATTCGGATTTCGTTCGCCAATTCGCAAGACAACCTGAGATTGGCCATTGATCGCCTAGGCGAGATGCTGTCATAATCTTGGCCGGCGGGTTCCAAAGACAGTAATTCGACGTCACCCGGGCGGCGTTCGGTTGAGCGGAACGCCGCAAGCTTTCATCAAGTCCCGCGTATTCGCCTTCGCAATAGCGCGCAAAATGTGCACGGTGTTCCTTCGCACTTGTTTTTGAACTGCCGGAACGACGGTTCTTGAATCTTCGTCGATCAGTCCCCAAAATGGAGGAAGTTCAGCGCGAGTGATCAATCCTTCGGGGGCTGCAACGTAGTGAAAGTCGGCGCAGGCTAAGAACGCCGGGTCGTGAAATTTGGTCGAGAATCGCTCCAAGGTTCGCTCCTTGGCAGCTAACCGATCCTCCATCTCGTTGTGGTCGCGTCGGGCGGCAACGTAGGTGGGATTTTCACGCCAATCAGCATCGGTAGCCGATGTTTCGACTGCGTGTTGCCGTGCGTCGTCGAGGACGGCTGAGGACAACGCGGCGGCATCTTGCAAAGCGCCGAGTTCGGCCAACGCGCGTTTGCGGTCGTTTTTCGTTTTGTCGTCCCGGCGGAGATCTCCCCTCGATGATTTCACCTCGATGATGTAAACGACGTTTCCTTTTCCCACTCCGACAAGATCGACGACGCGTCCAAACGGCCCCTCGAGCTTGACCTCCATTCCCACTGCCCTACAACCTGCCACTGTGTAAAGCCAACGCCAAGCCGCCCACTTCAATCTATAGGTCAGATCCGTCTCAGAGGCGGACTTGAGAACCACGGAAGGTGCAGGGATTTCCTGGTCAGAGATTTCGGTGTGTCGATCCGGCATGTTCGCGGTGTTCACGGTCGTTATGGTTGGACAAATGTCCGAATTATCATACAATCGACTTGTATTTTACTAGAACCGATGTGCTATGCTGGTAATTGAACAAAAGTGCTATCAGGCGAAGTTGCCGATCTGATAAGTCCGGAGAGCGATATGACGATCGTAAGAGACGGAAGAAACTCAAACGTAGCGAAAGATTTCGTGATCATTGGCGTTGGAGGTGCAGGTTCAAAGTCTGCGACTGAACTTTCGAAGGTGCTGGGAAACCCTGACGACGTTATCGCTGTTGATCGGGATTTGGACGCTCTCCGTTCGATCAACGTTGGTCGCAGGATCTCGATCGGCTACCCGATCTTTGTCAGCGATACGGATGGTACATGTGACGAAAACCTCGCCGACGCGAGTGATCTGTTCCGATTGAAGACGGTGATCGGCAAACCGCCGATCGTGTTCGTCATGGCGGGACTTGGCGGAAACGCGACGTTGGAACTCATGCCTTCTGTTCTCCGCACGGCGATGTCTACCGGCGCATCAGTATTGGCGATCGTCTCCATGCCCTTCGCATTCGAGGGTCGGACTCGAGCTAACACTGCTGGTTCGGCATTGAACCGCGTACGTGAGACGGGGTGTTCAATGGCTCTCATCGACGCTGATAATGCTTTGTCGAATTTGGCAATGGCTGGCGATTTAGCGTCTGAGTTATCCGCTGCGAAAGCCCGTGTGGTCATGAACGTTCTGTCTGCATCGAGCGCTTCTACATACGGCACGCTGAACACGGCTCCCGAACTGCTAGACGCGATCAAGTGTGGAGGCGAAACTTTCATTTCTTACGCTTCATCGGACGACGCGGGCGACTACCGAAAGGTGGCCCGCGAAGCCATTAAGCAACCAATAACTTCCGGTCTCGGACTCATAGACGCCGATTACGTGAGCGTGATCGTCGCTGGTCCGCGTGACATGTCGATCAAATCTCTGAATGCCGCGATATCGATTGTTCAGAGCGAAATGTCGCCCGTCGCAGTGTTGTCAACGTCGTTCATCCCGAACGGCGATTCGCCGCGCGCCCAGCGATTGCGCATCAGCATTCTCGCGGGTCGGCGTACGGGACCTCGGATGGCGATAGTTGACGACGCGAAGGACGTCGAGCCAGCGGCTTCGTTCGGTAACGGAGGAACCCAACAACCAATGCCTGTTCAAGTTGGCTCCGTTGGGCAAGATGGCACTGACCTATTCGGAGCACCTGAATGGTTGGTGGACCGGCCACGAGAACGAAATGCTGAGCCAGCGTTGCTGTAGCCGCAACCCGCAAAAGCTATATCGTGTGCTCACGTTCGGCAAATCTGTGAGCCACCATTGGAACGGCAGGGAAGGGCGATGGTGCAAGTTGAATGCGTTCGCGCCGAAGGTTTTTAGCCTCCTCAACCTAACGGCGCCGCATTCGCATCAACTCGGCCCTTCCCGCCGACCTCAACTAATCGCCGACTTTGCCAGGACCTGCAGGGTCTGAAGTGGTCAAATGCTCCGCGATGGCGTCCACAAACTTGAGTTCTGAATCGTCCTTGGGTTCGTAACCCAACACTTTTCGAGCCGATTCGAGTGACCAAAAGGCTCGAGTGTTCGCACTAATTCCGTAAACGATCAACCATGGGACACCATGTTCGTTGGCGATGTCGGGGGTCTCGATGGCTTTGGCGAAGAGTTGGCGGAGGTCGCGTTCGCTGAAATGTGCGCCCAACCCGCGCTTGTATGAGGATTTGCCCGTGCCTCCGTGGAGATCATCCGCGTTCGATAGCAATTCGGCGGCATCGGTTTCTCTTGGATTACCGATTCTGACCTGCACGACTTCCATTTTGCGACCGAACGCTCCGCAAGCGTATGGGTACGCGAGAAGCTCGTAAGCGGCCTTCGCCCAACCGTAAAAGTTATCGGAAAGCGGTAACTCGTCGGGGAAAACCATCTCTTTCTTGCGGTTGTGAATCAGCGCATGTTCATACCAGTCAGCGGCGTGGTTTGAACTGGCCACGACCATGCGCTTGACGCCCGCATCGTACGAGCACCGGTAGACGTTGTTGGCCATCTGAACGTTTTCATGTTCATCTGCGAATCGATCGATCTGTGGAATCGCCGATCCATATACGCCGCCCGCGCTGGATCGCTTGTATGCGAGGTGAATCACCGCGTCCTGACCACCGAAATGTTTCTCGTATTTCAATCGATCTGTGGCGATTAGGTCAACCATCTCGATGCCTTCTACGGTTTTGCCGTCACGATCCTTGTCGACCGCGTCGATCAGTGTCAGGTCATAACGATCTCGATATGTTTTGAGCATCTGAGACGCGATGTATCCGCTCGCGCCGGTTATCAACACTTTCAGTTTTTCGGACATGTCTTTTGCTCCAGACCGATGGTGTACTAAGGTTTCCGCAACACTAGTCGGCCATACGTTGTTCGCGTTGGATCGGTCGCTCGCTAGACCTCAACGTTATGGCATAGGTTCCGACAAGCAGATCGTGCAAAGCCCGGTGATCGGATCTCAATATGAACAAGTAACCGATATAGAAGATCAACGTCGACACGATTGTCGCTAAAGCTCTCGCAAATGCTAACGGAATTCCGGTGATGTTGCCGTCGCCGTCGAGAACGTAGACATTTAGGATCCGTTTGCCAACCGTTGTGCCCCAGATTCCTACGAGGATCGTGTTGTAGATCGTAGTCACCGCAAACGCTAGAAAGAGGCCGCCGAACAACTCGCCCAAAGATAGAGTCTCGTTTGAACTGGCGACGAAATCATCGCCCTGCGCTTGTTGGTCAACGTTGCCTAGAACGGGAGTCGCGGTGGGCAACGCCGCAACTTCGTCGCCAGCCGCTTCTATCTCCGCCGCGATCGCTTCGTAGTCGATGTACGGGCGTCCGAGCATTAGCGGGAATAGCAGGCTAAGGATGACGATTGTAACCGCGTTGTCGATCAAGTAGGCGATCAGACGGCGACCGAAACCGGCTGGTGGTCCGAACCGGGACAGCGCCGGTGGATGTCGGTCATCTTCTTCTGACTCGGCGTCCGCGTAGTAGGGTGGGCGTTGATATTCGCGCTCGAAGGGGCGCTCGACCACCTCGTCGTCCCGCCCGTGCCAAGTTGGTTCATCGCTGGTTATTTGTTCTGACGCTGCGTCCGTCCAAGCGGGTTGGGATTCGGGTTGTGCCTCGGAGGAGAAATCACCTGACCCTACATCGATTTGGCTTCGCCCGGGACGCCCAAACATTATGGAACGCAGATCGTCTTCGTGCGGCGAGGGCGTGTTGGGTTCCTCTGAGCTGTTGGGTTTTTCGGCACCGTCGTGATTTGTCGAGTCGCGCATAGGTCAATTATGCGAAACTGCACAGCCGTACGTGCGACAATTGCGCTATGTCGACCGCTTGTCGGCGCAGATTGGAGCACGTCTAATGGCCACATCTCGGAATACCGCAACGTCCTACGCTGGCAAGGTACGCGCTCCTGAGTTCCCAGATGGACTTGAATGGATCAATGCAGATCGTCCGATCGAGCTATCGGACCTGCGCGGCAAAATCGTGATTCTCGACTTTTGGACCTACTGTTGAATTAATTGCATGCACATACTTCCGCAGTTGCGGAAGCTGGAGAAAAAATACGCGGACATTCTTTTCGTGATTGGCGTTCATTCGGCCAAGTTTGACACTGAACGGGCAACGGAAAATGTGCAGGCGGCGGTTCGCCGCTACAACGTCAATCATCCCGTGGTCAACGATGTCGAATTGCGGGTGATGTCCGCGTTCGCAGCGAGAGCATGGCCGACGCTGATGTTCGTCGATCCCGAGGGCAAGGTCATCGGCAGGCACGAAGGCGAGTTTCAACTCGAAGCGATGGATCGAGTGCTCACGGCAATGGCCGACGAGTTTGATCGCGCCGGAGTATTGGACCGCGGTCCTATTCCATTCGATTACGGTTCCGATGCGGAGCGCAGTGGCACGCTTTCATTTCCGGGCAAAATCCTGGCGTCTGCCGAAGGCAACCTGTACATCGCAGATTCGAACTACCATCGCGTAATAGTCGCAAATGACGATGGTTCCGTAACCGACGTCATCGGCAATGGTGAGAGTCCATTGGCCGTCGAGTCGTTCGATCCTCCTCCTGGAGTATTGAACCCGATTAGCAGCGAATGGGGCTATGACGCTCCTTTATTCGATAACCCACAAGGTATGGCACATGATGGTGAGACGCTGTACATAACAGACGCCGGAAGCCACACGATCCAACGCGTTGACTTGTCGGAGCGCAGGGTTTCGGTCATCGCCGGCACCGGTGAACAGTCGTTAGTGCGCCACGCAGGCGGCGAAGCCACCACATACCCGTTGAATTCGCCTTACGACCTTGAATTGTCAGCCGGCGTGCTATACATCGCGATGGCGGGCGCGCATCAGTTGTGGCAGATGAATATCAACGCGGGCACAATCGAGCCGTTCGCGGGAACCGGCGCCGAGAACATTATGGACGGTGTGCGCATGGAGGCGTTGCTCGCACAACCCTACGGATTGGCGTTCGATGGCAATAACCTGTTTTTCGCCGATTCTGAGACAAGCGCGATTAGAGTTGCCAAGATCGGCGACGGAGGACGTGTAGTAACCCTGACAGGAACGGGTTTATTCGCATTCGGTGATCGTGACGGCATCGGCAAAGAGGCGGTTTTGCAGCATCCTCAGGACGTCGCCGTTGCCCCTGGCGCGGTCTATATCGCTGACTCGTACAACCACAAGATCAAACGGATGGACCTTTCGACCCTGCGAATAACCACCGTCGCGGGCGATGGGGAGCAGGGATTGAACGACGGCGACGCGCTGGAAGCGAGCTTCGACGAACCTGCTGGGATCGCATACCGTGATGGCATCGTCTACGTAGCCGATACGAACAATCACAGCATTCGTAAGTTCGACGTCGAACTTGGCACTGTCGAGACGATCGAACTAGTCGGCGTTTGAAAATCGTCTGGATCGAATACCTTGAAATGCCGATTTTGGGAGGGCCAATGTGCCGAACCGACTAGCTGACGAGACGTCTCCGTACCTCCTCCAACACAAGGACAACCCGGTCGATTGGCATCCGTGGAGCGAAGAGGCGTTCGTGCTTGCGAAAGAGCTTGATCGTCCAGTATTTCTCAGCGTCGGGTATTCGTCGTGCCATTGGTGCCACGTTATGGAGCGGGAGTCGTTCGAGAATCGCGAAATTGCCGCGTTGATGAACGAGCTGTTCGTCAACATCAAGGTAGATCGCGAAGAGCGCCCGGATGTCGACTCGATTTATATGTCGGCGGTTCAGTCGATGACTGGACACGGCGGATGGCCGATGTCGGTTTTTCTTTCGCCTGACGGGGCGCCGTTCTACGGCGGTACCTACTTCCCGAACGATGACCGTGGAGGGATGCCAGCGTTTCCCCGCGTCTTGACCGCGGTCGCCGAGGCTTATCGAGAACGAAGGGGAGAAATCACGCAGAGCGCGGCGCGCATTGTCAACGCGATATCGTCGCAATCACGTGCCCGCATGAGCATCGAACCGATCGCCAAGTCGATGTTCCACTCGGCCTATCGTCATCTGGCCCCAGAGTTCGACTGGCAACACGGTGGGATCGGTCTCCAACCCAAGTTTCCGCAGCCGATGCTTTACGAGTTCCTGTTGACCCACTCGGCGCTGCAAGGCAATGATCCGGCCCATGAATTCGTGGATCTGACGTTGACGAAGATGGCGAACGGCGGCATCTACGACCAGATAGGCGGAGGATTCCACAGGTACTCCGTGGATTCGGTATGGCTGGTACCGCATTTCGAGAAGATGCTGTACGACAACGGCCAATTGGTGAGTCTCTATCTTCACGCTTGGCAACGGAGCGGCGATCGCTATTTCGCCAAGATCGTCGAGGAGACGCTCAACTACTTGGAGCGCGAGATGCGTTACCGACCCACCGGCGCATTCTATTCGGCCACCGATGCCGATTCCGAGGGCGAAGAGGGCAAGTTCTTCGTTTGGCAAATACCGGAAATGGACACGGTTCTGGGTTCAGAACTCGCATCAGTCGCGAAGGCCTATTGGGACGTGACGCGCTTTGGTAATTTCGAAGGGCAGAACATCCTGTACGTGCACCGGCCAGATAATTCGGTTGCGCGTGACTTGGATCTGTCTGTCGACGAGTTGATGTCCGAGATCGCCGATGCGAAGCGCCTGTTGTACACATCCAGATTGGACCGCGTGCCACCATTGACGGACGACAAGGTGATCACATCTTGGAACGCATTGGCGATGCGCGCGTTTGCCGAATCTGGTGCGGCTTTCGGTCGAAAAGATTGGGTCGAGATCGCGGTCAGGAATGCCGAATTCATCTTTAGACGGTTAGTTCGCGCAGATGGACGCGTGATGCGCAGCTGCAAAGCCGATTCCGACGCGCCCGTAACCATACTCGGCTTCCTAGAAGACTACGCTTATCTCGCCGACGCATTGACGCATCTCTACGAAGCCACTTTCGACATCCGATGGCTCGAAAAAGCGGAGCGTCTATGTGATTCGATGATTGAACTGTTCTGGCATCCAGCCGACGGGGTGTTTTACGACACCGGATCGGACCAAGAGGAGCTGATCATCCGGCCCAGAGACACATTCGACAACGCCCAGCCAAGCGGTAGTTCAGCGGCCTCGATGGCGTTGCTGCGCTGTGCGGAGTTCACGGGCAATGTAGATTTCGAACGCATCGCCGCGGCCAATCTCCGCTCGATCCGCGAACTGATGGAACGGGCACCTTCCGCGTTCGCATGGTGGTTGCAAGCAGCAGAGTTCTACGCTAATCCGGTGAAGCAGGTGGTGATTGTCGGAGGGCGCGACGATCCAAATACACGAAAATTGGTCGCTGAGGCGCGGCGAGGATTCAACCCGGATCGAATCGTCGCGTTGATGGAACTGCGAGATGTCGAAGATCTAAGCGCCGAACTGCCGCTATTTGAAGGTAGACATATGATCGACGACAAACCGACGGCGTTCGTGTGCAAGAATTACGCTTGCGAACTACCGGTCACTGACGTACGAGCATTAGCGGCGCAATTAGACGCGGACAACTGATAGAATCGGCGTTGTAACGAATCCAGTCGCACGCAGAAACCCGCGCTATCAGCTAGTTGATCCCGCCGCGTTCATTGCGGGTCAAACTTCCCCACGAGCATCCGATGCCCCTTTACGACTACAAATGTGAAAACGGCCACGTCTTTGAGGAGATGCAGAGTTTCTCGTCAGAACCAATCGCAACGTGCGGTGACTGCGGCACCTCCGCAAAAAGGCAACTATCGATCCCTATGGTTTTGTACAAAGGCTCGGGTTTCTACACCACCGACTATGGCCGTAACGGTTCAGCATCTCGGTCTAATTCTGACGCCGACGGAGACGCGTCAGAATCCGGATCCAAGTCCAAAAACAAGGCCAAGAGCAAGTCTTCGTCATCCGATTCTTCGGACTAATTTGGGCGACATCACGTGCGTTTCGTAATCCAACGGTCGACGGGCGCTAAAGTCACCGTCGACGGGCAGACGACCGGCGAAATAGACAAGGGACTGGTAATTCTTGTCGGCGTCACGCACGATGACGAACAAGCCGACACCGACTATCTCGTCAACAAGACCGTAAATCTGCGGATTTTCCGAGGAGCCGACGGAAACGCATGGTTCGATCAATCGCTACTTGATATTGGCGGCTCCGTACTACTCGTCAGTCAATTCACGCTTTATGCGGACACGCGCAAAGGGCGTAGGCCTGGATTCACTGAATCCGCTCCGGGCGATGTAGCTAGCCCCGTCTTTGACCGGGTGGCCGACGCGTTCCAAAATGCTGGTGTCGATGTTCAGCTCGGAGTGTTCGGGGCTATGATGGACGTTGAGCTCATTAACGAAGGACCATCAACGTTCATCTTGGATTCGGCGGATCGGCATCGTCCGCGACGGCGGTAGGTGGTTTGGGACGTTGAAGAGCGACTTCGAATATGATTTGAACACCGTAGTTTATCGCCGCCGAACGAATTGGAACAACGAAATAGGTACACCATGATGATGAAACCTATCGCGGTTAAAGCCCTAGACGGTTATCGCATCTGGGTCAAGTTTGAAGACGGGGTCGAAGGAGCATTCGACCTTTCGTCCCTTGCAGAACGAGGAAACGTGTTCAGATGTTGGGAAGACCGTCGGGTTTTCGAAGATGTCAAAGTTGACGGTGAGTGGCGGGCGATCGTCTGGGGCGACACCGGCGACTTGGAAATCTGTAGCGATATGGTTTATCTGGAATTAACTGGCAAAACTGTGGATGAACTGATGCCGGTCGTTAAATCGGCGCAGATTCATGCCTGAAATCTACCGATCAGATAGATTCTCCGTCCGCGTCAGACCCGACCATTTACCTCCCCATGTTCATGTCAGATTCTCATCGGGCGCCGACGCGACGGTCGATATTCGTGATTGTCGGATCAGGTCTGCCAGCATAAAAGCGCAAGAGGCGAGGGAACTCCGACAATTCGTTTTGGATCATCAAGACGAACTGCTTGATGCTTGGGATTGTGTGTGGAATGGAATTCCGCCACGCCGGATCGCTGATTAGATCCTGGGCGCAGGTGAAGCGACGTGTCCATTGAATTGGTCATCGATCAAGCGACGTCGAAATCGAGTGAGATGTCGAGGGCGTCGGGCGAGTGTGTCAGTTCGCCGACCGAGATGATGTCCACGCCGGATTCTGCGGTTTCTCGCACGGTGGCAAGGTTGATGCCTCCCGAAGCTTCCAACAGAGCGTGACCCGTGCGGCGTTGGACGGCCTCTCGCATCGCATCGGGTGCCATATTGTCCAGCATTACGATGTCGGCGCCGGCATTCATCGCATCTACCGCATCGCCGACCGTCTCGACCTCGATTTCGATCTTCATCGAGAACGGTGCATTTGATCTCGCGTGACGTACGACATCTCCGATGGACATGCCCTGTTGTTTCATCGCAGCGATGTGGTTGTCCTTGATAAGGATGCAGTCGGCCAACGTCATGCGGTGGTTACCACCCCCGCCCATCAGGACGCTGTACTTATCGAGGAGCCTAAGACCTGGCACGGTTTTGCGGGTGTCTACTATCGACGCACCAGTTCCTTGTACCGCAGCGACGTAGCGGGCGGTCAATGAAGCGATTCCGCTCATGCGTTGTAACAGGTTCAACGCGGTCCGCTCTGCACTCAAGATCGCCGACGCTATTCCCGAAATAGCGGCGATTCTCATCCCTGTTTCGACCGCCTGGCCATCGTCGACATGGGGGACGAAATTGCAGTTTGGGTCTAACGCTTTGAATGCCTCTTCGGCGACGGCTATCCCGGCGATGATGCCGGACTGCTTCGCCACTAACTCTGCGGTGGCTGATACATCGGAATCGCCGATTGTCGCGAGCGTAGTCGCGTCGTTGAACGCGGCGTCCTCTTCGAGTGCGGCTCGGATCACACGTCGGGCGTGATGGCGCGAGAGGGGCATTTGCCCGGATCTCAGCCCTGATTGGCGAGGAAATCTTCGAGGATTTCCTCGGGAAAGTCGGCGTTTGTGAAGACCTTCGAAACGTCGTCCAACTCTTCGAGCTCGTCGAGGAGCCTCAACGTCTGGACCGCTTGCGACTTTTCAAGACTGACGGTGTTGTTGGGGACCATCGCCAACTCTGCGTTTTCGACTCGGACGTTGCTGAACGACTCAAGTTCGGTCTTGGCTCGGGCGAACTCGTTGAAGGGAAAGGTGACGCTGACGAGATCCTCATCGATCTCGACATCCTCTGCGCCGATATCCATCACTTCCAGCGCGACCTCCTCAGGGTCTGCGCCTTCGACCTCCAGTGTGACGAGGCCTTTCTGTTCGAAGTTCCACGAAACGGCGCCGTTTGCGGCCAAATTACCGCCGCCGCGCGTGACCTTGGAACGGATGCCTGAAGCAGCGCGGTTGCGGTTATCAGTAAGCGTTTGAATGATGAAGCCGGCTCCGCCAGGTCCGTATGCCTCGTAGGTCAGCTCTTCGAGCGCGTTGCCGTCGGCACCTTTTCCGGCGCCTTTCGCCAATGCGCGCTCGATAGTGTCCTTCGGCATGTTCTGCGACTTCGCGTTGTCGACAGCCAAACGCAAGCGGAAGTTCATGTCCGGGTCAGGCGCGCCTTCGCGCGCCGCGACGGTGATCTCGCGGGTGAGTTTCGTGAAGAGTTGGCCGCGTTTTGCGTCCGCGGCACCCTTCTTGTGCTTGATGGTGCTCCACTTAGAATGGCCTGACATTTAGTCCTCCTTCCCCATGAAGCCGTGCCGATGGCGGGGTGCGAACTGTCTATTCGACATCGATGCCGGCACGCATGTTTGACTTCGTAGCGGCTACGCGCAGCAGAGACTGCATCGCGTGAACGACTCGTCCCCGACGGCCGATCACCTTGCCCTTGTCAGCATCGGCGACCTTCAATTTTATGTTGAGCCGTCCATCGCTCCATTCAGATCGAACCTGAACTGCATCAGTGTCGTCGACGAGCACGCGCGCGATGTATCCGATCATATCGCGCATCTCGGCTTCGCCCTCAACTTCGCCGATGTCGTCTTGAGAATCGACGTCTTGAGAATCGACGTCTTGTTCCCGCGAATCGTCTTCTTCGCGTAACTCGTCTTCTGCAGTTAACTCGACGGCAGTGTCGTCATCGGCAACTGATACTTCGTCGGGTTGACCTATTTCGGTTTCGCGTTCGTTCTCACGCATTAGCCTTGACCTTGTCGAGGATACCTTTGGACTTGAGCATTCTCTCAACGGGTTCTGAAGGCTGTGCGCCTTTGCGCAACCAATCGAGAGTCTTCTCTTCGTCGAAATCTATCTGCGGCGGGTCCGGGAAGGGATCGTAAAAACCAACCTGCTCGATGTATCTGCCAGCTGCGGAATTGCGCTGGTCGGCGATGACGATGCGATAGTAGGGCCGGCCGCGCGCTCCGATTCTCTTGAGTCTGATTCGAACCATGTATCTCCAAGCGATGCTGAGATCGCATACTTGCTGTCCATGCGTCTGATCTATCCGACGCAGGTGCTAAGTTCCGATTTTATCGCACCGTTCGCACGCAGACAAAATGGAGTGCTTCAACCACTATGGCTATTCGAGGTCGCGGTCACAAAATACGGGCTGATATTCGATTTGCTACGCTTGAATTCGAGGCGCATTCCTCCTTCGCATTAGGAATCATCCCATTGCTAGTAACAGTTCTATTCTTCGCTGGTGCCCGTGAGCGGGTTGGGACTGGTCGTGTCGAAGTGGATGTCTCAGATGATGCGACTTTGGGCGCGGCTGTGGATCAAGCCATTGCGTCGGAGGGCGGCAAGGGCGCGCTGCCGGCTAACGTGATGCTGGCGTTGAACGGGGCTTACGCTGACCGTTCATTCGCGTTGAGTGATGGTGACGAGATCGCGATCATTCCCCCAGTGAGTGGAGGTCAGGATGACGTCACCGATGTTTGGGTGACGACCGATGTGATTGATGCGGATGAGGTTGTCTCTCGTGTGGGTTCGGATCGGGATGGGGCGGTGGTTGTTTTTCACGGGGTTACGCGGGACCACAACGAGGGGCGCTCGGTGTTGTATCTGGAATACGAGGCATACTCTCCCATGGCCGAAAACATGATGGCCCAGATCATCGGTGAGATGCAGGACAAGTGGACGATCGGTGATGTTGCGGTGTGTCACCGGACTGGCCGTGTCGATATCGGTCATACGAGTATGGTGCTAGCGGTCAGCGCGGCACATCGACGACCAGCATTTGAGTCGGCTCTTTACTTCATCGATCGCTTGAAAGAGGTTGTGCCGATCTGGAAGAAGGAGTATTTCGAAGGCGGAGAGGTCTGGATCGGCGAGACGCCGGGGTGAGGTTCGCCAACTCGATTTGAATACCACTTTCTGCGGCGTTATAGTAAGAATAATGATTTGGTGAATGTTTCTGACTCGCATCGGCGCGTATCGTCGCGCCGCTCCACCCCGTCCAATTAGACCGCTTCGTCGCGCGATCACGAAGACGCGCACACAACGCCCTAGTCATGTCTCAAGCTACAGTCGCAACAGATAATCTCGTACATGTATCCAACTTGGTGAAGGATTACGACGAGTTGCGCGCGGTCGATGGAATCGAGTTCGAAGTGAAGCGAGGTGAGACTTTCGGTTTGCTGGGTCCCAACGGCGCCGGAAAGACGACTACGATGCGGATGTTGGCCGGGTTATCGCCAGCTACAGACGGCGAGATAATGGTCGCCGGTATGGACGTCGGTAAGTCGGGTAGGGACGTGCGTAACGTCATCGGAGTCGTTACGCAGCACGATGGGCTTGACAATTCGCTGGTGGTGCGCAAGAACTTGGAGATGCACGGCTACTTGGCAGGACTGTCGTACAGGGGGGCGATTAAGCGCACCAAAGAGGTGCTAGGGTTCTTCAATCTTGAGAGCCGCGCCAACGCGAGCATTCACGCGTTGTCGGGCGGGATGAAGCGAAGGTTGGCGATCGCGCGGTCGATGATGGCGAGTCCGCAACTGCTGGTGATGGACGAGCCAACGACCGGTTTAGACCCGCAGAGCCGTAACCGAGTATGGGAGCAGCTGGGGGCGTTAAAGGAATCTGGTGTCACGATAATCATGTCGACGCACTACATGATCGAAGCAGAGACGTTGTGCGACCGTTTGGCGATTATGGACCACGGGAACATCCTCGATATCGGTGAGCCCGACGAGGTGGTCAAGCATCACGTCGGAGCGGAAGTCGCGATGTTGCAGATCAGTGATTCGGTGACTCGCGAGGAAAGGGTAGCCTTGCGGAGACAGCTAGACGAAGAGCGGCGCGACTATAGCGAAGTCGGACCGCGCATCTTAGTGACCGCGCCACGAGGTAGCAAACCGGACGTTTCGACGCTCACTGGTCTCGCCAAAATGCGCGTCAGCTATCGCGCTGCCCACTTGGAAGATGTCTTTCTTGTTCTCACCGGCAGGGAGTTGAGGGACGAATGAGCACCGAAGCGATATTCATCAATCAGACTCGAACCGAGCTCAAGACGATTGCCGGTATCCGGTTTCGGAGTGTGGCCGCGTTGTGGCTGCGGCACTGGTTCGCGTTTATCCGATTCTGGAAATACGCGGTCGCGTTCATGTTTATCGAACCTGTCGTGATGATGATTGGCGTAGGCGTCGGAATCGGACGATTGGTGCCAACCGTGCCTGGAACGGAGATACCGTATCCGGAGTTCGTGGCGCCGGGGATCATCGTCGGAAGTGCGATGTTTGTGCCGATGGTTGAGTGTTCAATGGGCGCGTACAACCGGATGGAAGCCCAGCTCTACGACACTCAGCTCACGACGCCGCTCTCTGTTTTTGAGGTCTTGATCGCCGACATTGCATTCGGCGTCACGCGTGGATTCATCAGCATGGTCTCTATCACGACCATTGCCGTGGTATTCGGTTGGATCAACGAGTGGACCGTCGTGTTCGTTGTGATACCGGTCGTGTTGACGGCGGTGCTGTTTGGCGGTGTAGGCTTTCTCTTCTCATCGACCGCACCCCACGTGGCGTTCGTGACGTTGGTGTTTACGGTTGTTGGGACGCCGATGTTCATGTTCAGCGGTATTTTCTACCCGTTCGAGGTGTTACCGCAGTGGGCCCAGGGGATATCGAACTTTATTCCGTTGGCTCCGGCGGTCAGCCTGAGCCGTGCGTTCGCGACGAATACTGTCGACGCCTCCATAATCTGGGATCTACTGTTCTTGATCGGAATGATCGCGGTTGTGTTGCCGACTGCGTATGTCCTGCTGCGCCGCAAACTGATCTCTTGAGTAACTGCCTACTCTGAATCTCCGCCTTAGAAGGGGTAGGGAAAGATGTGGGGTTTAGAATGAAGATCATCAGGCAGCGGAGGGTTCGCATAGAGGCCTAGTGCGCCCGCCTGCTAAGCGGGTTGGGGGTGTTGAGCCCCCTCGCGGGTTCGAATCCCGCACCCTCCGCCAGTACTTCGTTTCTACGTGTCCCGAAACACTGATGAGTGATGATGGTGGCTGTGCGCGGTGGGCTCGCATCTCTGACCCAAAAGGACCTGCCGGCACCGTAGCCGCTAGTGGCGCGAGAAATCGTAGCCTTCTTTGACGATGCAGTCGAGCAGGGCCGGCCGGCCTGTCTTCGTTACCGCGACGGCCTCGTCGAGCGCCGGTATGAAGTCGCCCGGTCTTTCGACGACCTTGCCCCAAGCGCCCAGGGCCTCTGCGATGGCTTTATAGTCGCCGCCGAGGGCCAACGAGTCCATCGTGTCAGCCGTGTATGGCTGGGCGTTGCGTTCGATGGCCATGACGTTGTTGTCAAAGACGATGGTGAGGATGCCCAGCTTGTTTCGGACCGCCGTCTCGATGTCCATTCCCACCATGCCTATGGCCGCGTCGCCCATGATGTTTATGCAGAGCTTGTCAGGCTCGGCGAGCTTCGCGCCCATAATCAGACCAAGGCCGTAGCCGAGTTGCGTCGATTTGCCCCAACCAATGTAAGTTCTGGGTGCGACGCACTCCCAGAACGGCACAAGCTGCTCCCTGGGGCTGCCGGAGTCGTGGGTGATGATAGTGTTCGCGCGGTCGACGTGGTGCAGGAGGTCCCAGATGATCCGGTACTGGTTGATGGGCACCTCGTCAGATGTGAGTTGCGGCATCCAGTCGTCCAGCCACTCCTGTTTGACCGCTGCCACCTCCGCCGTGACGTCGTTACTGGTCACTCTGCCGACGCCACCGGTCCGGGATTTTACTTCGGCTATGAGCGCTTCAAGGGCCAGCCGGGCGTCGCCCAGTAGCGGAAAGTCCACCCTCACGTCCTTGTTGATATCGCCGGGATTGGAGGTGTTGTGGACGATGATCTTGCCGGTCGGGATCGCCATGCCGTAGTTAGTCGCGGTGAAGCTGCACCCGACTCCGAATATCACGTCCGCGTCGGCGATGAAGTGTGCGGACTGCTTCGTCTTGGCGATCGAGCCCGAGCCGAGGGCGAGGGGATGGTCCTCGGGGAAGACGCTCTTTCCTTGCATCGTGGTCATCACTGGGGACTGAAGCAGCTCGGCCAGCTCCTTCAACTCGTCCCAAGCCTCCGCATACATGCATCCTTGGCCGGCGTGTATCACTGGCCGCTCGGCCGAAAGCAGTGCCTCGGCGGCCGCGGCTACGTCCGCTGGGTCGGGCGCGGACCTGCTGGCTCTCACCGGCAGGTAGTCCAGCTCGCCGTCGACTTCGGAGAACCATATGTCCCCTGCTATCTCGAGCAGCACCGGCCCAGTCTTGCGTGTCCGGAGCTGGTAGAAGGCTCGCCGCATCAGGTCAGGTATCCGGTCCGTCGATGCCATCCGAGCCGCCCATCTCGTGACATGGCGGTAGTTCTCGACGGGATTGAAGACCGGCTCGACGTGCGTCCTGTGGTTGTAGTCGCCGCCGGCCAGATGAAGAATCGGGACGTTGTCAGAGAACGCCTGGGCTGCGCCGGGGAAGGAGTTTTCGGTTCCGGGTCCCACCTGCGACGCGAACACGCCGATCCGGTTGCCGTTTGTCGTGCGGCTGAAGCCGTCGGCGATGGCCATTCCGACGCGTTCCTGCCTGCAAATCACGGGCCTTATCCCGACCTTGGCACAGGCGTCAATCAGCGGTTGTGCCGGGTAGACCGAGAGAAATTCGACGCCTTCGCGCCTGAGCACCTCGGCAATTGCGTCGACTCCGTGCATACTGACGCTCCTTTCGAGTGCGGCGATTCCGGCGGAGGCAGGCTACCTAAGGTTGGCGGCCAGCCACTCGCCGTAATACCGAAGTGTAATGTCCGGCTGCGGGATCACCTTCATGCGCGACGAAACAGACACCGATTTAGCCCTACTGGGATTGACGGTCGCTAGTATCCGCGGGCTTCGTCGGGGCCGAAAGGGTGTACGCCGGCGCGGAGGAGGCCGGTGTCGGGATCGATCATAACGCCGCGCGGTCGGGCGAAGCCGCCGCCGGTGGAGGGCTCCGGGACGATCTCGACGTTGTGGCCCATTTGGGCCAACGCCTCGACCGTCTGCGGGTCGATCCGGTGGTCAACGAAGGTCTCGCGCTCGGCGGCATCAACGCTCGGCGCCGTGATCGCCTCTTGGATGGTCATTCCGAAATCAACCATGTTGGAGATCACGTGTGCGATGCGGCAGATGATTCTGCGCCCGCCAGGCGCTCCGACGGTGAGGAACGGTTTGCCGTCGCGGAGCAGCAGCACGGGGCTCATGTTGTTCAGACCACGCTTGAATCCGGCGATCGAGTTTGCCGTGCCGGGCATGGGATTGAAGACGACCATCCCGTTGGTGAGCAGCACTCCCGTACCGGGTACGACCACGCTGGAGCCGAACCCTCCCACCGCGGTTTGCGTGCAGGCGACCATATTTCGTTCACGGTCGATGACGCTGAAGTGGGTGGTGCAGTCGCCTTCGCTTGGGGGCGATGCGAGGCCCGAGCGCTCGGGTCGCGGCTGAGCGTCGTAATGCCAAGGATCGTGGAGTGGACTGTCGGCGTAGGCTACCCACGGCTGGAGCTCGCGCTCCTCCTCGAGCATTGCAAAATCGAGGTCGATGGAACGAGCGACCTCCTGCGCGTACTCTTTCGACAGGACCCCGTCCAACGGCACCGGGCCGAAGTCCGGATCACCAAGGAAGCTGTAGCGATCGGCGAAGGCGTGCCGCGCCGCCTCTATGAACAGGTGCAGGTGCTCGGATGAGCCGTGGGCGAGGCGGCGCAGATCGAAGCTGTCCAAGATGTTGAGCGTCTGAAGGTGTGTGATCGTGCCTGCCGGCACGGGGGAGCCGAGCAGTTCATAGTTTCTGTAGGAGATTCTAACGAGATCGAGCACCTGTGCCTCGTATTCGGCGAGGTCCTGCGAGCTCAAGAGACCGCCGTTTCGCCTCATGTCCTCGTCGATGGCGGCTGCGATCTGGCCTTTGTACAAGGCATCCTTGCCTTCCCTGCCGATCCGTTCGAGGGTATCAGCGAGGTCGCGCTGGACGACTTTTGCGCCGGGAGGGGGTGGATATCCGTCCGGCATGAAGACGCGTGCGGCCTCGCCGTACCGGACCAAGTTGGGCATATTTCTGGCGATTTGCAGGCATGTGGTAGGGTCTGCCTCGAACCCTTGCCGGGCGAAGTGGACCGCTGGCTCTAGCAGCTGCTCCAGCGGGCGGGAGCCGAACATCTCGTGAGCGCGGCACATGCCGGCCGTAACCCCCGGCACGCCTACCGATCGGTGTCCAAAGGCGTTGGCGCGGTCTTCCACCTCGTATATGCCGTTGCCTGTTACGGCTTGGCCGATGACACGGAACATGTCGGCGGTTGCGGCCCTAGGTGCGCGGTGGCCGTAGTCGATGGCGACGCTGCGCCCCTCCGCGGTCATGTGGACGATCATCTGACCGTGACCGGCGATGGAGGAGCTCGCCGGCTCGACCACGTTGAGGCAGAAACCAGTGGCGATGGCGGCGTCCACCGCGTTTCCGCCGCCTTTAAGGATGTCGACACCAACCTGAGCGGCGATCGGGTGCGCAGTGGCGACCGCGCCATGCTCGACGACGACCTCGTCTTTGTCAGCCCGCCAGACGCTACGTGTGTTCAACGGGCCAGATCCCCGAGCACGATGTGGGCGGCGTTGTGTCTGGGCGCGCCGGTCACCTCGCCGCAGGCGTCTATCAACGGCTGGGCCGAGTAGACCGAGAGAAACTCTACGCCTTTGCGTCTGAGCACCTCGGCGATTGCGTCGACTCCCTGCATACCGTAGCTCCTTTCGAGTCGGGCGATTCGGGCGGCGGCTCGCTACCCGAGGTTGGCGGCCCGTCGCTCCCGGTACTTCTGAAGTGTAAAGTCCGGTTGGGCCACGAGGGCGCGGTCCGTGGCCTCCATGTCCCTGATCTCCCGCGCGGCCTGCTGGACGTCTTCAGGGTGCATGCCCGCAGATACCTTGGCGCAGCCGCCCGCGGCCGCGACGAGCAGTTCTCCCGGCAGGATATCGCAGTGCAGGAACTCGACCAGATGCGTCAACTCCGCTTCTTCCGCTAATCTCCGGGCGCGTTCGAGTTTATAGGCATTGCTGATTACGCCGACGATCTTGGCGCCGGAAAAACGGACAATCTCCAATAGCGGCCCGATAATGCCTCAACCTAGGTCGGCGACGACCGTCCCGGGGGCAGCCCGAGTATGTGCGCCAATAGTGCTCGTGGCGCGCAAGCGACGCCTTGAAGCTCTCTCCGGGGACGCGCGGGGCAAAATGAAAAGACCTGCCCCATCCGCACTCCTAGGAATCCGTAGCCAGATCACAGTAGAGATCGTTGAACTTTTTGTAGTTCCATTACTGACCCTCCGATCCGCCGCGCTTGGCCATCCTGAAGCGGTTTTCGTATTCGCGGAAGGTCGAACCGACACCTTAAACGCTTGATTTGTCCTTCAGGGTTTTGGAGGGCTTGACTGACATCAAAGCGTTCCCAGACTGGCTTCTAGTAGGTGTAGCCCTTGTCACCGTGACGAGGAACCAGTGTAATGTCAACAATCGACGTCGCACCAACAGTGTCCCGACCGTAACTACGGGATCTCTGGCGCTGTCCACACCCACGCGATCCACGGAGTGGCGACCGATTCATAAAGTCGGGTCCGTCTTGTACTGAGGATGGGACCCCCTGCTTTGCTACCCGCATTGCACTACGAGTCTTCCGCTGGGACAACAGCGTCTGCGACGATCAAGTGGTTATGAATACAGTACCCTTGGGCCGGAAAAGTGGCCCTAAGCGTACTGTAATGCAGGGTTTGAATTAGGATACGATCAGAGAAGCGAAGATGGTTCCGGTGATACGTTGTCCAATTTTTCGTTCCATTCTGCCATCGGAGCGGCGGAATGACGGCGCCGGTAACACCATGTCCATCCGGCTACGGAATATTCATGCGTCACCCCATCGCTATCCTAGTGGTCGTTGCAGCGATCTCCATTCTGGGGTGTCAATCCCCCGACTCGAAGTTGACTGACGCCCCGAGCGTGCTCGTTATCGAGATTGACGGTGTCATCGATCCACTGACTGCGAACCTGATTGAGCGGGGACTCGACGAAGCGAACGCGGAAGAGACGTCGCTAGTGGTTATCGAGTTGAACACGCCCGGCGGGTTACTGGTTTCGACGCGTGAAATCGTCGGGAGCCTTCTGGAATCGGAGACTCCGGTGGCGGTTTATGTTTCGCCAGCCGGGGCGAGGGCGGCTTCAGCCGGGACTTTTCTGGTGGCCGCAGCCAACTTTGCGGTAATGGCGCCAGGCACAAATATAGGTGCGGCCACGCCGGTCAGGTCGGACGGTCGCGAACTGCCTGAAACGCTTTCGCGAAAGGTCACAGAAGATACCCGCGCATTCATCCGAAGCATCGCGCAAATACGCGGACGTGACTCAACCGCACTCGAGGAGACAGTGTCAAAAGCCGCGGCCTACTCAGAAAAAGAGGCCCTTAACATCGGAATAATCGACTTGATCGCTTCCGATACGAACGCGATGTTCGAGCAGCTTGACGGCCGTACGACAACGACTTCGAGAGGGGAAACGGTGGTTTCATTGGCGGGCGCAGAGGTCCGTCAATTGAGCC
The DNA here is from genome assembly GCA_965220355.1 of Dehalococcoidia bacterium. Taxonomy (GTDB): domain Bacteria; phylum Chloroflexota; class Dehalococcoidia; order Lucifugimonadales; family Lucifugimonadaceae; genus Bin127. Next base: position 2,287,225 of record OZ244820.1, on the reverse strand, counting down.
GTTCTTTACTGGAGCACATCCTCGGAATTCTCGCCAAACCCAATGTGGTTTTCGCACTATTCGTCATCGGAGGGATTGCGATCATCGTCGAACTGGTCCTTCCAGGTCCCTTGGTTGCGGGCACTGTGGGAGTTATCGCAATCGCCCTCGCGTTCGTGGGGTTCGGTTTGCTGCCTGGAAGTTGGTTGGGCGTCGGCCTCATCGCCTTGGCCATGGCCATGTTCTACGGCGAGACGACGGCTCCCGGGTTCAGCCTCTTCGGCGCGGGTGGGACTATTTGTTTGATCCTCGGCTCAATATTCCTTTTCGGAAACTTCTTTAGCCCCTCAGATCTGCCGGAGCCCAGTTTCATGGTGAGCCCAGTCATGATCGCGATAATGACCGGAATGGTCTTAGCCGTGTGGTTCCTTTTCATCCGCGTCGTTTTGGCCGAAACCGGCACACCGACCGGGTTCCAAACCGTAGCCCAAATTGAGATGGAGGGGAAGTTCGGCGTCGCGCTGTCTGATCTCCAACCGTCCGGCAGGGTTCGCGTGTCGAATGAGGTGTGGACGGCTACGACCAGTCTCGGATTGTCTATCAAGGAAGGTGATAAAATTAGAGTTGTGGCCGTAAACGAGCAGGTACTCATAGTTGAAAAGCTAAATCACGACTCGGAGGCGTCTAGTTAGACGAAATTCGTAGTTTACGCGACACATGTAAAGGAGACCCATGGCAGGTTTTGTTACAGTAGGGCCAAATCACGCGTTGATCGTGTCGGGAGGTGGTACCGAGCCCCGGATCAAGGTAGGCGGCAGGATGTTTGTTCTACCTATTATTCAGAAGGCTCAGGTTCTTTCGCTGGAAGTGATGACCCTGCAAGTGAACACGGCAAGGGTCTACACGAAGGAAGGTGTTTCCGTCTCGGTTGATGGCGTTGCGCAGGTGAAGGTTGGGCGTAGCGAGGCGGCGATCAGAACCGCTGCCGAGCAGTTCCTTGGTAAGACCGTCAGCGAAATCGCGGAGGTGGCTCTGCAAACCCTAGAGGGGCAGCAACGCGCCATCCTGGGCACGATGACGGTGGAAGACATCTATCGTGACCGCGTTGCGTTCGCTGAGCAGGTGCGCGACGTGGCTGCGACAGACATGACCAACATGGGGCTGGGGATCGTCAGTTTCTCGATCCGGGACATTCAGGATGAGCAAGGCTACCTTGAGGCGCTCGGCGTGCGTAGGACCGCAGAGGTCAAGCGAGACGCGGCGATCGGCGAAGCGGAGGCTGAGCGCGACGCCGGAATCAAGGCGGCGCAGGCCGAACAATTGCGGGAAGCCGCGAGATACAGCGCCGACACGGCCATCGCCGAGTCGGAGCGCGACTACAACACGCAGAAGGCGGCGTATGACCAGTTGGTCAACGCACGACGAGCGGAGGCCGAGTTGGCGTATTCCCTTCAAGAGGCCAAAACACGCCAGAGCATTCGGGAAGAGGAGCTGCAGGTTGAGGTCGTCGAACGGCAAAAGCAGATTGAGATCCAACAGCAAGAGATCATCCGTCGCGAGCGAGAGCTGGATGCAACTGTCCGCCGTCCTGCCGAGGCTGAGCGGGACCAGTTGGAGTTGATAGCAGAGGGTTACAGACGCCGCACACGGGTCGAGGCCGAAGCCGAGCGATACAAGCTCGAAACGGTTGCTACGGGTGCGCGCGCCCAGGTTATCGCGGAAGCGCAGGCGGAGGCCGAAGCGATCAAGCTGCGCGGAGACGCGGAGGCCGGAGCCATCAAGGCACGCGGCGAGGGTGAAGCCGAAGCAATCAGAGCGACCGGCCTCGCCGAGGCCGAGGCGATGAATAAGAAGGCGGATGCTTGGAAGGAGTACGGCCAAGCAGCGATGATCCAGCAGCTATTCGAATCGCTCCCGGATGTCGCCAGCGCTGTAGCCCAGCCACTTGCGAAGACGGACAGTATCGTTGTGATCAGCAACGGTGGGGAGAGTGGCGCTGGCGCCGGCGCCAGCAAGGTGACACAGGACGTTTCGTCCACGATTGCGCAACTGCCTGCCCTAGTGCAGTCGCTGACCGGCATCGATCTCATCAGCACACTCAAGAACTTGCCCGGGATCGTATCCGACTCGTCGAATGGGTCGATCCAAGATGAGGCGGCGGCAAGCGAGGACGAATAGACAGACGTTTTCGTTGGGCGGCCGGTAGTCAACACAAGTTTGCCGGAGCGCGAGCAACTGCGATCTTGCGTACTAGACTGACGAATTTACGCCACAGCGGAGACGGTTAGGTCGAGACAAGCCGGGAACCTCGCCAGATGGCCGGGATGAGCGTGCGACTTCTCGCGCGTACTCTGTCGACAGGACCCCGCCCAACGGCACTGGGCCGAAGTCAGTGTCGCCGACGAAGCAGTAGCGATCGGCGAAGGCGTACCGCGCAGCCTCTGTGAACAGGTTTAGGTGCTCGGATGAGCCGCGCGTGAGGCGGCGCAGATCGAAGTTCTCTAGGATGTTGAGCGTCTGAAGGTGTGTGATCGTGCAGGCCGGCACGGGGGAGCCGAGCAGTTCATGGTTTCTGGAGGAGGTTCTAACGGGATCGAGTACCTGTGCCTCGTATTCGGCGAGGTCCTGCGAGCTCAGTAGACCGCCGTTTCGCCTCATCTCCTCGTCGTCGGCCGCCGCGATCTCACCCCGGTGCAGGGCGTCCTTACCCTTTACTCCGATCCGTTCGATGGAGTCGGCCAAGTCGCGCTGGACGACTCTCGCGCCAGGTGGCGGGGGATATCCGTCTGGCATGAACACGCGCGCTGCCTCGCCGTATCGGACCAAGTCGGGCATATTTCTGACGATCTGCAGGCATGTGGTGGGGGTCTGCCTCGAACCTTTTCCGGGCGTAGTGGACCGCGGGCTCAAGCAGCTGCTCCAGTGGAAGGGAACCGAAAAGCTCGTGGGCGCGGCACATTCCGGCCGTAACACCGGGCACGCCTACCGATCGGTGACCGATGGCGTTGGCTCGGTCTTCGACCTCGTATATTCCGTTGCCCGTTACTGCTTGGCCGATGACACGGAACATGTCGGCGGTTGCGGCTTTGGGAGCGCGATGTCCGTAGTCGATGGCGACGCTACCCCCTCGGCGGTCATGTGGACGATCATCTGACCGTGGCCGGCGATGGAGGAACTCGCTGGTTCAGCCACGTTGAGGCAGAAGCCGGTGGCGACAGCGCCGTGCTCGACGACAACCTCGTCCCTGTCAGGCCGCCAGAGGCTGTCGGTGTTCAATGGTCAGATCTCCGAGCACGATGTGGGCGGCGTTGTGGCGACATCTACCCCAAGGTAGTGCTACAGAATGATTCTCTTGAACAGAAACGCTACGGCAGGTCTGCATAGCGGTCAACAACGCAATTCCCCGCCCCGCCGGTGCTCAGGGCCGCACCGACACCGCTTCATTGGTGCACGGTTTGCGCAAGATCGTCACAGAGGGCGAAACTCGGCTTGAACCTGATCGCAAATTCGCGCTACCTCGTCACTTGTTTCTTCCGACGAAACGGCGCAGAAGAGCCGCCACACCTTGTGGGTTTCAAGATCATAGATGACTGCCGCGATGATGCCCTGAGGGCTCTGGCCGTGCGCCTGGGCTTGACCGCGCCAGGTAGCCATCTGAAGACCGACTCGGTCTACAAGTGCGATACCGTCGAACTCGGCTCGGCGGATCAACTCGGTCCAGGATGTCAACACTTCCTTGGTGTCCGAATCGGCGGAAACTCCATCCGAATAGACAGCGATAAGTACGCTCTCCAGCCCTCTGTCAGTGTCCGCTTTGCGAGCCATGGTGAAATCCGGGATGTCTGGTGGGCCGCCCAAGTATTTTGATTCCATAGGATCGACCTGATTTCGATTGGGTGGAGGCACAACCCGGAAACCAGAGGGGATCTGCCACTCCGAATCTCCAGCTATCGTGATCGTTGTCCCCGCCGTGGAAACGGTTTCGATGCTCGCCGTGGGATCGGCGTCAGTTGGGTTTCCACAGGCGACGGCGATCAGGACTAGGATCACCGTCGCAGTAGCGAGGTATCGCAGCCCGTTGGACCCGATGGGCACAGGGGCAAAGACCATCTTCATGACGATGACGTATGCCAAACGCTGCGTGTGTTCAACGGCCGAGATCCCCGAGCACGATGTGGGCGGCGTTGTGTCCGGGCGCGCCAGTCACCTCGCCGCCGGGATGCGTCCCTGCGCCGCACATGTAGAGTCCCTCGACGGGTGTCCGGTAGTCGGACCACCCCGGTAGCGGCCGGCGTGACATCATCTGCTGCGGGATCATGTCGAGATGCCTTATGTTGCCGTCGGTCAGGCCGATGCGCTCCTCGATGTCCTCTGGAGTCAGGAAAACCCAGTCGATGATCGATTCCCTGAAGTTCGGGGCGTACTGCGACACGTAGTCGATGAGCCACTCGCCGTATTGCTGGCGCATCTCCGACCATGAGCCGTCCTTAACGTGGGGCGGCAGGAAGTAGACCCACAGCGAGAGCACGTGGTGGCCTTCCGGTGCGACCGTCTTGTCGTATACGGAGGGGATCTGGAGCTGCATGATCGGCGTTTTTGTCACGCGACCGTTCTTGCAGTCTTCCCAGGCCATTTCGCTCTGATCAACGGTCGGGCAGAGTGTCATCATCGCCAAGTGTTCGGGGTTGAACCCGGGGCCGAGGTGGCGGGAAAAGTCGGGAAGCTCTTTGATGGCGCAGAGGAACTTGGCGGAGGCCGCCATCGTCTTAAGTGCTTTCACCTCGTTGACGAACCCCTCGTCGAGGTCGGATTCATCTAGGAGAGTCAGGTAGGTGCGCTTGGGGTCGGCGTTTGACAGTACCACGTCGGCCTCAACGATCTCGCCGTCTACGAGTTCGACGCCCGTGGCTTTTCCGCCGTCCGTCAGGATGCGCTTCACCTCAACACCCGTCCTGATCGACACGCCCGACGCCTCGGCGGAACGGGCCAACGACTGGGTGATTCCGCCCATGCCGCCGCGAACGATGCCGTAGTTCTCGGTGTCTTCTCGAAATGCGCTGAAGCGATAGAGCGCGGTGATGTAGGCGCTGCCGGGGGCGCTTATGTCCCCCATGTCAAACGCGCCGGTGCCTACCGCTGCCTTGACCTCGTCCGACACGAAGTAACGCTCGATCAGGTCCTTGAGCGGGACGGTCAGCAACGTCTCCAGAAGCTCTTCCTCGCCTTCTTGTCGGAATCTCTCGAAAAGCTCGGCGAGCGAGGGAGGCGGACCGAGGTAGTAGTCGCTGAGAATGCGGACCGCGCGGTGCCAGAATTCTGCCCATGCGAACCAGGCGTCGGCGTCCTCTGGGAACTGGTCACGGAGCTCCTCGGCCGTCTGGGCGTCGTCGTGCCAGAGAGTCAACGCCTTACCGTTCGGGTAGGGGTGGACGCGCGATGGATCGATTGGGTAGACATGGAAACCGTACCTGCGCATCTCCAGTTCGTCGATCACTTTCTTTTGGAGGATGTGGCAGACGTAGGAACAGGTTGAGATGTGGTAGCCTGGGAACCACTCCTCGGTCACCACGGCGCCTCCGACGACGTCTCTGCGCTCCAGCACCTGGACATTCAGCCCGGCTCGTCCGAGGTATCCTGCGGCGACCAGTCCGTTGTGCCCGCCGCCAACGATGACGACCCTCGTCTTCTCGGCCATGTCAAGCTCCTCCAGTCTGCGTTACGGCATTGTTGGACGGCAATGTTAGCAGACTAAGCCGCATGACGAGCACATGTCAACGGTGTGGGCGTTCAATGGAAAAGATGCTCCTATCAGGTTGTGGAGGGAACTTCGGATTCTCACAGCAACGCGATTGCAGGGTGCCAGTGCGGAGTCGCCGTCGGCCCACATAGCGATATGAACCAAGACACGTGGGAGATGAGAAGGCACTGACCAGGGAGATCATGGAACTGGCCAGCGCTGGAACTCGGCGACCATCTGCTAGAATTTGCCGCGTCACAAACGCGGGTCGTCATCGGATCGGGTCCGGGAAGTCAACCCCGGAAGCTGGAGTTAGAGTTCACTTCAACAAGGCGCATTACAGAGTTCGATCCGGTAACGCTAGAGATCCTGTGGAACCGGCTGATCTCCATTGCAGACCAGTCGGCGACGACCCTTGTGCGCACCTCCTTCTCCACCGTCGTGCGTGAGTGCAACGACTACGCCTGCGTGCTGATGGATCGCAACGGCGACACGCTCGCGGAGAACCGGGGATCGATCCCCTCGTTCGTCGGCACGATGTCGCGCACGGTGAAGCACTTTCTCCGCCGCTTCCCGCCCGTGACATGGAGACCTGGCGACGTGGTCATCACGAACGACCCGTGGATGGGCACGGGCCATCGGCCAGACTTTTCGATGGCAACACCCGTGTTCTTGAACGGCGAGTTGGTCGCCTTCACCGGAATCATCGCCCATGCTTCAGATGTTGGAGGTTCGATCTTCTCAGCCGACAACCGGTCGGTATTCGAAGAGGGTCTCGGCGTGCCACCCATGAAGCTCTTCTCCGAAGGAGTACCCAACGAGGACTTGTTCGAGATGATCCGCTACAACGTCCGCGTTCCCGAGCCGGTGGTAGGTGACTTCATGGCGATGGTTGCCGGATGCGAGGTCGCGGGTCGGCAGCTCGTAGGTTTCATGGAAGAGTATGGCGTGGAGATGCTGGAGACCTTGAGTCAGAACATCCAGTCGCGTGCCGAGGAGGTGATGCGGAGGGCCATCCTAAGACTTCCAGACGGGACATTCAGCCACACCACATCGCTCGACGGTTTCGACCAACCCATCGAGATCTCCTGCGCGATCACCATCGACGGCGACGAGTTGGAGGTCGACTTCGAGGGAACGTCAGAGCAGGTTGATCAAGGCGGTGTCAACGTCGTCTACGCATACACGTGGGCATTCACCACCTATCCGCTGAAGTGCGTTCTGGATCCTCTCACCTACCGCAACGAAGGGTCGTACCGACCTTTCACCATCAAGGCACAAGAGGGAAGCATACTCAATGCGACCTATCCCAGAGCTGTCTCCTCCCGGCACCTCACGGGCCACTGCATCACGGCGGCGGTGTTCGGCGCTTTGGCGCCGGTCCTACCCGACACCGTGATAGCAGACTCGGGGTCTACGCCGCAGTACATATCGTTCTTTTCGGGTGTCGACGGGTCGATGCGCGCGTTCTCGCTTATGCAGTTCCTGAGCGGAGGCATGGGCGCGAGCAGCAGCGAAGACGGCGTCCACTGCTGCCCATTTCCCACTAACTCAATACCCGGCTCAGTAGAGGTGTCCGAGTCGGTCTCGCCCCTCGTGTTCTGGAAGAAGGAACTGCTCACTGACTCGGGCGGAGCCGGACGCTATCGCGGAGGATGCGGGCAGGACATCGTGATCGAGGTCAAGTCTCCAAGGCGTTCTGAACTGTCCGTGATGTCGGAGCGGTGGGACTTCCCGGCGGAAGGTCTCCGTGGCGGCCACACGGGTGGACCGTCTGGGGCGCAAAGAACCACAACAGGGCTCGCACCCGACAACCGGACGCTACCCGCGAAGGGGCGCACCGCTCTGGAACCGGGCGATGTCATCCATCTCGTAACCGCCGGCGGAGGCGGCTATGGGAATCCCCAAGACCGCGAGGTAGACCAAGTAGTCCAGGACCTTCGCAACGAGCTCATATCAGAGGACGCGGCCAAAAAGGTCTACGGCCTCGACCGGCGGGGTGGTCCTTAGATGTCCGACGTCCGGCTCGGCGTTGACGTTGGGGGCACGTTCACCGACTTCGTGGCCTTCAACCCCGATTCAGGCTCATTCTCAGTGGGAAAGACCCTGACCACACCGCAAGACCTCGCGCTCGGAATCATCCAAGGCACCCGCGAGACAACCGAACGGTCTGGGTTTGAGGTCCGGGACGTCTCCCAAGTGACATACGGGACGACGCTCGTGGCCAATCTTCTGCTCGAGCGGAAGGGTGTAAAGGTCGGCCTCATCGCCACCGAGGGGTTCAGGGACGTCTTAGAGACCGGCACCGAGCAGCGCTACGACATGTACGACCTGACCGCGAGACGCGCCGAGCCGCTCGTTCCAAGAAACCTCAGAAGAACCATATCGGAACGAATGAGCTGGGACGGACAGGTGCTGGTGACGATGGACCTGACGTCGCTCGATCAGATAATCTCGACGTTCGAGGAATACGGGGTTGAGACCATCGCCGTCGCCCTAATGCACTCTTATCGGAACCCGTCTCACGAGCGTACGATCCGAGAATATTTGAGTAAACGATATCCCCACTACAGCGTGTCACTCTCGTCTCAGGTTGCACCAGAGGTGCGGGAGTATCCTCGGACATCCACTACGGTCGCAAACGCCTATGTGGAACCACCCTTGCGGAAACACCTCGCCGATATGGAACGCGGGTTGAAGTCGATGGGCTTCGGCGGCGTGGTCTACATGATGCTCTCCGAAGGTGGGGTAACTACATTGGAAGCGGCACGTTCATTCCCGGTGCGGCTCGTCGAGTCCGGTCCGGCAGCCGGAGCGATGGCAGCAGCATACTACGGCGAAGCCATTGGATATCAGGACCTACTATCCTTCGACATGGGCGGCACCACTGCCAAGCTCTGCCTAATCACCGGCGCCCGGCCATCGCGCACGACCGAGATCGAGGTGGCACGAGAGCATCGTTTCAAGAAGGGAAGTGGGCTCGTACTCAAGGTCCCCGCGATCGACATGATTGAGATCGGCGCGGGAGGCGGGAGCATAGCCTACATCGACCCCTTGGGATTGATGAAGGTCGGTCCTCAGAGCGCCGGAGCAGATCCGGGACCGGCATGCTACGGACTCGGCGGGATCGAGCCCACCGTCAGCGACGCAGACCTCGTGCTAGGTCTTCTGAACCCAGACTACTTTCTCGGCGGAGAGATGGCCCTCAACCCGGAATCCGCTAGCAAAGCCATAGAGAATCGACTTGCGAAGCCGATGGGAATGAGCGTGACTCGCGCGGCCCAGGGCATCCACGAGGTCGTCAACGAAAACATGGCCACCGCAGCGCGAATGCACGCGGCTGAACAAGGACTGGACATCAGAGGGAACGCACTTGTCGCTTTTGGTGGCGCAGGTCCGGTTCACGCCTACCGCGTGGCGAAGCTGCTGGGGTTGAATCGGGTGATCTGCCCCTTGGGCGCGGGCGTGATGTCGTCTATTGGCATGCTCGTCGCCCCGAAGTCTTTCGCCTCGGTACAGAGCTACATCAGCCAACTGGATAACGTCGACTGGAACCACGTGAACGGAATCTTCCAGTCGATGGAAACGACCGCGATTGAGCTCCTCACGGCGGCGGGTGTCGAGGCCGAGGACATCAAGATTGAGCGCAGCGCCGACATGCGATACGTGGGCCAGGGATTCGAGATCGCCGTACCAGTACCCAGTGGAAGCCTAGGACCGGACTCACAACAGGCGCTCGCAGCGGCCTTTAGCGCCACCTACGAGTCGCTGTTCGGACGCACGCTGAGCGACCTCCCGGTAGAGACGATCACTTGGCGCATGTCGGCGTCCGAACCGCCGCCGCGGCCCAACATACGGTTTGACGTCACCGAAACGAAGACCGAATCGGCTGCGTTAAAGGGCGAGCGACCAGTATTTCTCACTGAGGCAGGACGATTCGTCGATTGCCCGGTCTTCGACCGCTACGGCCTAGAGCCGGGAGCGACGTTGAGCGGCCCGGCCATCGTGGAGGAGCGAGAATCCACAGTCTTCGTCGGACCCGATGCCCACTGCACCATCGACGAGCACTTAAATCTCGTGATGTCACTGGGATAGAACGTGATCGAAGAGCAAAAACAGTGTGACTCCACGTTACAGCTTCCCCCCAAACAACTCCGAATGGTGATAACCGATGTATCCGTAGGCCGATTGCCAAACGTGCCAATGCCAGCGGGATACGTGATGCGCGCTTATCGAACTGGGGATGCAGAAAGTTGGGGCGATGCGCTCCGAAGGGGAGGATTCACAGATTGGACTGAACAGCGGGTGCTGGAATGTATGGTGGACGCCGAACGGCGAAAAGGATCGCGCCTAGTCGAGTTCGACGGGCGGATAATCGCGGCTACGTTTGCGTCCAGGATTGACAACCAACCGCACAAGCCCGATGTCGGCGGCGGCAACACATCCGAAGTCGGCGTTCTAGACTTCGTCGTGACACACCCTGATCACCGAGGCAAAGGTTTGGGGAGGGCCACATGCACTGACGTCGCCAGATTCCTAGTCTCTAGAGGTTGCAAGACGATCACCTTAGGCACCGACGACTGGAGGTTGTCGGCGATCCACCTATACCTCTCAATCGGTTTCAAACCGGTGATTAACAGGGACGACATGCCGCGACGCTGGGCGGCCGTTTACAAGAAGCTAAAGGAGAGCGGACGTGACTACTCTTAGACTTGGCTTGGCAGGCTTAGGCCACGGCGATACGCTGTTGCAGGCCAACGATCCCGAAAACGAGTTGCCGATCCGCGTGACGGCACTGTGCGACATCAACGAAGAGAAACTCGAAACTGCGTCAAGAAATCACGGGATCGACACTACCACCACCGATTTCGACGAACTCGCTGCCCGCGACGATATCGACATCATCGGCATTTACACTCCCGGACCTCTTCACGCCCGCCAAATCCTTACGGCGCTCGAAAACGGCAAACACGTAATGGTCACAAAATCCATGGTCTACACAATGGAGGAGGCCGAGAGCGTGGTCGAAGCCGTGGACCGCACTGGACTCGTTCTGCTCGTTACTCAATCAATGCGCGGACGGCTCGATTTCATCGACGCGAAGCGTGCGTGCGACGCTGGCGAGATCGGCGAGCTCTTCATGGCCGAAGCGCACTATATTCACGATCTGAGGCCCGTGTACAAGCGCACCCCGTGGCGCACGACGATGCCGCAGGACCTGATATTGGGAGGAGCCTGCCATCCCATAGACCTTCTGCGCTGGTTCATGGGTGACATAGACGAGGTCCACTGCGTCGGTTTGCGCAGCGGCGTCGCACCGGAGTATCCGCAGGAGGACTGCTTCTTCATCAACGTCAAATTCTCCTCCGGCAAGATCGGCCGGGTGGCAAATCTCTTAGGCATGGTGCATCCGGGAGGCGAACGGGCGAACAGTCTAACCGTGTATGGCACCAAGGGCACGATTCGCGACAACGTCAAAACCCTAGATGCCGATGGCCTCCTGCCCCAGCGCGAATACCACACCCACCTGCCGCCGCACGGCGGCCACTACGGCGAGATGATCATCATGATGCGCCACATGGCCGACTGCATCCGAAACGGCACACAGCCTTGGGTTGGAGCGAGAGAAGGCGCCAGAGTAGTATCAACAGGCCTCGCCTGCTGGGAATCGCTCCGCACCGGCAAACCGGCCAAAGTCCGTTCTTGAAATCACGCGGCTCGCGGTTTGTCCGACCTGTCGTCAATTCGTATTGCCGGCTTCTTTCACCATCATGAAAGGCATAATCACTTTCATCCTCATCGCGTTCGGACTGGCCTGGCTACCGTTGGAGATCGCACTGGTCTTCGGTCCAGGCCCCGGCATCACGGTTTTCTGGCTCATCGGCGTCCTAGCCAGTTTGTCACCAGCTATCGCCGCCTTCGTAGTCAGAATGTGGATCACCCGGGAAGGCTTCGCTGACGCGGGCCTAAAACCGAACCTGACCCGATGGCGCTACTACCTAGTCGGATGGCTGCTACCGGGTTTGGTTGTCATTGTCATCGTCGTTCTGTCGATAGGTTTGGGAATCAGCGACCCGTACTTTAACGTAAACCTCTTGCCTAATTTCGCGCTCCAATTGACCATCGCCGCGTTGATAGGTATGTTCGGCGTCCTAGGCGCAGAGTTCGGCTGGCGTGGTTACCTCCAACTCCGACTTTTCGCCCACCAACCCCTCCTCGCCGCAGTGGCAACAGGCATCATCTGGTCCCTCTGGCACCACGTCCAAATGAACCGCTTAAACTACGACTTCCCGGACCAACCGATACTCGGAATGATGGTGGTCACCATCACGTTGATATTGCACTCGATCATCTTCGGCTGGCTACGCGTCAAAACAGGAAGCATCTGGGCGCCCAGTCTAGCCCACGCCGCCACCAACACCGTCGGCGGAACCTTTACCTACGCACTCTTTGGCGGCGACCCAAATTGGATCTTAGTAAGCTTCGTCGGCATCCTAGCGTGGTTCCCCCTAGGAATCCTATGCGCATGGATAGTCATGACCGGCCGACTCAAAGGCGCAATTTCCACCAACCACACATAGTCTCCAACAACCGCTTCCGAAGGGGATTGTCACCGAACCCGATTGCCTCCGTCGAGGTAAGCCGACCCCGCCACTGTGGTGACGGTGACCTCCTGCCGGTATCCGCCCAGTTCGGCGGCGTGCGTCATTGAACGGCGTTCGATGTCTGACAAATCGTCGCCGCCAGCGAGCGCTTCGTGCAGGACACGTCCATCCATCTCGTCTCCACCGGGCAAGCCCAGGAGGTGGAGAATCGTGGGGGCAACGTCGATGTTGCCCGTTGGAGTGTCTACGACGGTTGATCGAAGGAAACTGGGGCCGCGCGCTAGCAGCGTGTTCCGCAACTCGTGGCGGCTCATGCCGCCGTGCGTGCCGACACCGACCGATCCGCCCAAGGATGCCGTGTGCCCGGGAAAACCAGCTTCGTTAGGAGCGGAGTTCCACGCCAAGGACATCGTCAGGTCGGGACTCCTGGGTCCGTCGATGTTGCCGACGCTCGCGGGGAGCGTGCCGGGCACTGGGCCGACGCGTTCCGACGTCAGCATCGCACCGCACCAAGGCTGTAGCGCGAGCCACGTTGCGAGCCGCTCCAACGTCGCGGGATCGGCTTCGTGCGCGTAGAAGAGTGCTGCTGCGCCGTTCGCCGCGGCCAATACGCCGCCAGGTTGACCGCCTCCGGGAAAGCCAGCCGCTCGCAACTCGGCCTCCAAGTCCACGACGCGCTCGATGGTCGCGTACCCGTGATCCGAAACCACAATCACGTCGGTCTCTTCCAAGGTGCCGTTGAGTTCCAGCCATCGGATGATGCGCCCGAACTGCTCGTCGGCTGAGGCGAGTGCGCTGTTGGAGAGGACAGACCCCACTCCCGCCTTGTGGTTAGTGCTGTCCGGCTCGGAGAACCAAATCAGCGCTACCGTAGGGTCGCGTTCCGCGAGCACGTACTCGGTCAGCACCCGCGCCCCGTGCTCCATCTGCGGAACATTTGGCGATACTGTTGCTGGCCACGGGCCGAAGCGCTCGATAAGCTGGTCATTCAGACTTCTGGGCAGGCAAAACTCCGGGTGGATCGTAGCTCCGCCCAACGCTTCGGCCCGCGGATTTTGAACGTACGCGTTGCCCGAAGTGCCGACGCCCACAGCAACGTATTCTTGCCCGTGTTCGTGCAGGATGTCCGCCAGCGTTGGCGTCAGCAGAACGTCTCCGGTCTGCGCGGCCACTCGGGTAAGCTGCCGCTCCATGGCCTCGACGATGTTGTCCGGGTCGTAGTCGCGCATAACGACCGTGTTGCCGGCGAGTCCGTGAGAGCCGGGGTGGCGGCCGGTGACGAGGCTAGCAACGTTAATCCGTGTGACGGTGGGAAAAACCGGATGGTTCCTTGTAAAGGTGACGCCACCGGCGGCGAAGGCGGAGAGATTCGGAGCGAGGTCGGACCGCACCTGTGAAGGCTGGAGTCCGTCGAATGCAACTATGAGGACGCGGGTCATTGGCGTAAATGTCCTTTCAACTGAACTGAGGGTACCTGAAAAGATAACTTCGGGTGCGGTTCAATGCTTCGATACGAGCTACGAATCGCAGCAAGATTTGCCTCGTTGGGCTGCCACTACGGACGAGACCGCACATGTCGGCGCTCGGACGGCTGGTTAATTGTGCTCCATGCTCGGACGCGATGTCGTTGACCGTCGTAAGATCAGCAATGAGAGCCACATGGCCAGGAATCGCCAGAAGTTGGGTTGGGACGGACGGCGCACAACACTGACTTCGGGTGAGGAGAATGAACGTGATCAACGCGGAGGAAACCGATCGGAATGAGGGGCATACACGACATGGGTGGCGTACCAGGCTACGGTCGCGTGGAGCCTGAAGAGGACGAGCCGATTTTCCACAGCGAGTGGGAGGGGCGGGTCTTCGGGCTCGTGGCAACGGTTAGGGCTGGCCTCTCACGTCGCAGACTGGAGAGGCTGGATCCAGAAGAGTACCTCAGCGGCTACTACCAGCGCTGGATGCTCGCGTTTGAACGCGGTTTAATTGAGCGGGGCGTACTGAACGCAGACGAATTGGATGCCAAGACGGAGCACTTTCGCAACAGTCCGGGGGCGACTCCGACTCGGGCCGTAGATCGCGAACATGCCGAGCGTGCGCGGGAGCGGATGTACCGCCGGAGTCAAGACCGCAAGCAACCGGCACGTCCGCCCAAGTTCGCCGTGGGCGACTGCGTACGAGCTCGCAGATTCCGGCACGATGGACACACAAGGCTGCCTAGATATGTGCAAGGCAAGCGCGGGTTGATTGACGCGATCTATGACGCTTACAATTTTCCGGACGACAGCGCAGGGGGCGATGATGCCGCAGTCCAACAGCTCTACCGTGTGCGGTTCGAGGGGACGGAGCTTTGGGGCGCGTCGGCTGAGCCGGGCACAGCCCTATACATCGACATGTGGGAAAGCTACCTTGAACCGATCGACACAACCAACTTGAAACGGAGCGACACGTGAGCGGAGATCACAGCAGCGATCACCATCCAGAGCCCGATTCGTATGAGGCGTTGCGGACGAAGGCGCTTGAGTCGCTCTTGGTCGAGAAAGGCTACGTCAGCACCGACGCCATCGATGAAATTGTGCGAATCTACGAACAGGACATCGGTCCCTTGAACGGCGCGAAAGTGGTCGCAAGAGCTTGGGTCGATCCTGAATACAAGCAGCGTCTATTGGAAAACGGCGCTGACGCCATTGCCGAGTTGGGCTTCGGAGGCGCGGAAGGGGAGGAGTTGGTGGTGTTGGAAAGTACGCCCGAGATTCACAACGTGGTTGTCTGTACGCTCTGCTCTTGCTACCCTTGGCCAGTGCTCGGATTGCCTCCAACCTGGTACAAGGACGCCGCTTACCGGTCACGCGTGGTCATGGAGCCGCGCGCCGTGTTGAGAGAGTTCGGTCTCAAAGTTGACGAGTCGAAGGAGATCCGAGTGTGGGACAGCACCGCGGAGATACGGTACATGGTGTTGCCGGAACGCCCCGACGGTACAGAGGGACTGACAGAGGCGAGGATGGCCGAGTTAGTAACCCGCGACTCGATGATCGGTGTGGGACTGGCAAAGCCAATTTCCGCTGTCGCATGAACGCATTTCCGGAGTGCACAGATGACTGAGTCGCTCGACCGCGGGATATCCAACATGACTGGAAAGCAGGCGCTACCCAGAAAAAACGGTGAGCTTGTCTTCGATGAACCCTGGGAGGGGCGAGCATTTGGTATTGCCGTTGCAATGAACGAGGGCGGCGTTTATGACTGGGCGGATTTTCGAGACACGCTTGTTGAGGCGATAGATGCCGATGAGAGTAACGAAGGGCGCGCCGGTTTCTATCAGCGATGGGTCCGGGCTCTGGAACAACTGGCTCTGGACCGCGGGCTCGTCACATCAACGGAGTTGGATGCAAGAACCGAAACCTACGCTTTGGACGAGGACGGTGGACACTGATTCGAACCTATGGCGCCAAAAGCACTTTAGGCACGGAGTATGTTGAGGTAGACGCGCCGCGACACCTCAACGAACCCGAGTTTGACTGCTACGCGTAACGACGCCACGTTGTCCTCGCCGGCACTCCAAACCGGCGTTCGCCCCAATTCTTGGATTCGGCTGGCCACTATGGATGCGGAGGCGGACGCGAATCCCTTCCCTCGCCAAGCGGCATCGGTAACCACTCCGATATCGCCAAAGTGAGCGGTTACGGCGTTAGTGTGCGCAAGGGCAACCAACCGGCTATCAACCACGGCCCCGGCCGCGAATCCATTCTTCAGCAAATCTTCGAACGTCTTGAAACCTAGCCGATGCGGGTCGCTTTCGAATGAACAGAGGAGGTCAGAATCTTCGAGACCCAACAATCGGACTTCTGGCGTGGCAAACTCGACTACCCGTTCGGTCAGCGTGTGATAAACGTCGCCGTAATGCCGTACCTCGACGTTGACCGTTCGTTTCATCAGCGCTGGCAGCGGACCAGCGAGATCCGCAGAAACGTTCAGTGACATACGCCGTCGTCCCCACCCATTGAGCCGTCGAAGCAATTGCCACAGAACATCAGGGTCCGTCCCGAAGCACCACGGCTCGTAGGGGAGCGAGTGCGACTGAACTATCGCACCATCAAAACGCGGTAGCGATCCTGAGACGTACGCGTCAGCGAGACCACGCTTCAAGAGATGCGTCGGGATGGCAGTTTCGGGCGTGTCGCCTAGAGCATCGGCCACCCGGTCGCGTTTATGCTGTTTCCGAATCGTCTCCATTCAAGCCATCGTATTTAGTCCACGCTGGACGCGGTCGTCTCCACCGGCATCAAAGTTGCCCAACCTGCTCACCGCCCGAACGCCCTCCGAAGGAACTTGCGACTCAATGCCGCGTTATCCCCATCTCGCTATGCATTATGGGCGACGACAAAAAGGCGTCCGTGTCGACGCTCCCGAACCGGGCCGGACTGTACATATCGGTGTCGATCCTAGTCCCACCGTCCACGACGTGCTCGGCGAGCAGCAACCCGGACACGGGGTTGTAGGCGAATCCGCCGGAGTGGAAGTGCGCTCCTATGTAGAGACCCTTCACGCTCGGCACCGGACCGATGACCGGTTTCACGTCGTGCGCCAAGCTGATCAGCCCCACCGTGTGGTAGTCCCATTGGGCACCCACTAGCAATGCCGTCCGCTGCACCAGATTTTCCTCGATAAGCGGCAGCGCGTCCGGATGCGGCTCTAGCTCTCCGACATCGAACTCCGGCCCGTGCATTTCGTACGCGGCGCCGTCCACCGAAGTGCCTACCAGCAATCGGTTGTCGTCTGTGGGTCGCACGTAACCGTTGTGGATGTGATCGTTGACCGCTGGCAGCCGCGGCGGATCATCAAATGGATTGGTGACGAACCTCTCATGCACGAAATTCTTGTACGGGATGCGGACTCCGACGAACGACAGAACGTGGTTCGTCCATGCATTCACAGCACAGACCGCCGCGTCGGTTTCGATGGTGCCACGATCCGTAATCACTTCGCGCAAACGACCGCCGCGGAACTCGAATCCGATCACACGTTCGTGTTGCCGGATGACGACTCCCATCTCTTCAAGCTTGGCCTTGAGTGCGGCGACGTAATGGTGCGGTTCAGAAAATCCCGACCTATGGTCCAGCATGCCGTAATCTGCATCCTCAGCTTCAAGATCCGGAAACCGCTCGCTGATCTCAGCGCCGCGTAGGACGTCGAATTGACCGCCGTTTTTCCGCCACATCTCCAGTAGGTGAGAGTTCTGAGCGAAAACATCCTCGGTGAAGAGATTCAAGCAACCCACTTGATGGAAGTGGTAGCCATCGAGGATTCGACTGAACCGCTCGAAGATATCGAGGCTCAACGCACGGGCCCGCACCTCAGTCGGCGTGGCCATCAACATCGAGATGATCCCGCCCGACTGAAGACTGGAGCCGCCGCCCACCCTGCCCTTGTCGATTACGGTGACGCGCTCAACGCCTTTCTCGATGAGATGGAATGCGGTGCTCAGTCCGGTTACTCCGGCCCCGATAACGACAACAGATTGCGGTTTGCTGGTTGGCACGGCTTAACGATTCTATCCGCAGAACTGCTCGCAACACTCAGTTGTCGACATCTACGGCGTATAATTTCCGCCTGAGCAGCCGATGTTGGCGCACCAATATTGTTTCGGTGTTATGGATTCGATTCATGAATTGGAAGACCGGTACGCAGATAGTCCAATATGAAACGTGGGGCGGGGAAATCGGTACGGCACGTCCGGTCACTGTGGTTGAAAACTCGCCCGACAGAATCGCTCTTTACACTCATCCCGGCGCCCCGTTGGTCACGCGGGGAATTGAGAATCGACGGGCTCTCAGTCTGTCCGAACGTATGGATCTGTACATGCGCGCACTTGATCCGAGTTTCGGCGATTTCAGACGGGCGACGTCTCCGGATCGCCACGTATTGGCCCTTTACGAAACGCAATCTTGGCATTCGGTTCTGCTGTTCTGGTCCATCGACTGGCGCTTCAAGTTCTGGTACGTCAATTTCAATACTCCCCTACGTCGTCTGGACCGGGGAGTCGCGTTTCAGGATTGTGCGCTCGACATCGTCGTGCAGCCAGATATGACCTGGGCTTGGAAAGACGCCGACGAATTCGAGCAAATGATCGCCAAGGGTTTCTTTAGCCGCGAAGAGGAGTCTGCAGTGAGAACTGAAGCAGACAGGATGGTCCGAACTATCGAACGCCGCGGGACGCCGTTCCGCGACGGCTGGGAAGATTGGCGACCCGACGGCGACTGGCCGACTCCTCGCCTCCCCGAAGATTGGTTCAACACCGATTAATATGGAGAAGTCGCGTTAGTTCAATGGGCCGGAGAATTCATTCCGGACCACGCGGGTCTCGTCCGCGCTGCTTTGCCTCAGAATGTGCGCTGGGGTCGCAGTCTCGGGTGTATCTCCTAGAGCGTCTGCGATGAGGTTGCGCGCGCCATTTGTGCGCCTTTGGCACACAGGCGTCGTCCTAAATCCGACGGCTACGGCGTATAATTCGCGCCGTAGCCGCCAGCGTTGGCGCACGTCTCGACATCTGCTAACCGTGTGGGAAAATGAGATGCCCGGAACAATGAATACATACCGACCGCCGATCATGGGCACGACACACATGGTTTCTGCGGGTCATTACCTAGCGGCCTCCGTAGGCTATCGAATCTTGGAGGAAGGTGGCAACGCGATCGACGCGGGTGTGGCCGCCGGCATCGCGATAAACGTGACGCTTCCGAGCGCCACGAACTTCGGCGGCGTGGCGCCCATCGCGATCTACGATGCCGCGTCTGACGAGGTCGTGACGATCAGCGGACTCGGTCGCTGGCCCCGCGCCGCGAACATCGAATTCTTCAACGAGCACCACGGCGGTCAAATCCCTCCCGGCGTCCTGCGGACCGTAGTGCCGGCCGCGCCGGATGCGTGGCTGACAGCGATCGAAAAGTACGGCACGATGACCTTCGAGCAGGTTGTCACGCCCGCGTTAGAGCTGGCAGAGAATGGCTTCCCGGTGTCGGCCTATCTATGCGAAGGGTTGCAGACGACCGAAGACGATCACGAGGGCGGAGTGGCAATGTGGCCGTCGACCAGGGAAATCTACATGCCCAATGGGAGGACGCCCCGAGTCGGGGAGATTCTGGTGCAGGCGGACCTGGCGCGCACGTTCCGGCGGTTGATAGAGGCCGAGCAAAGAGCGTCGCATCTGGGCCGGGAAGCGGCGCTGCGAGCGGCGCGAGAACGGTTCTACTTGGGCGACATAGCCGAGGAGATGATTAAGTTCTCCGATGAACAAGGCGGATGGATCACAATGGAGGACCTGGCGGAATTCTCGGTAAAGATCGAGCCTCCAGTGTCCGGCCAGTTCCGGGAATACACCGTCTACACCTGCAATGCGTGGTGTCAAGGTCCGGTAGTGGCTCAGACGCTCCAGATGCTCGAAGACGACGATCTCGCCGCGATGGGCCACAACTCAACCGAGTACATCCACCTCTTGACGCAAGCTCTGAACCTGGCATACGCGGACCGCCACGCGTACTACGGAGACCCCGATCTCGTCGATGTGCCGATCGAAGGTCTTTTGTCCAAGGCTTACACCCGATCTAGGCGCGCAGACGTCGATATGACGGACGCATTTCCCGAGATGCCCGAGCCAGGAAACCCGTGGCCGTATCAGGGCGTTTCACGTAACGGAGCCCGACCAGTCGCCATGGCAACGGCGACGGGAGGAAGAATGCAGGACACGAGCTATGTGTGCGCGGTCGATCGATGGGGCAACGCCTTCTCTGCGACTCCAAGCGACCCGATCGCCCCAAGCCCGATCGTTCCGGGTCTCGGCATCCAGATGTCGTCACGAGGCTCCCAGACTTGGCTCGACCCCGAACATCCGTCAAGCCTTCAACCTTGGAAACGCCCGCGGCTCACGCCTAACCCCGCCATCGCCTTCAAGGATGGCAAGCTCTTGATGCCCTTCGGCACGCCCGGAGGCGACACCCAATGCACGTCGATGGTTCAACTCTTCCTCAACGTCGCGGTTCACGGCATGAATCCACAGAAGGCTATCGAGGAGCCGCGCTTCGCAACGTGGAACTTCCCCAATTCCTTCTGGCCGCATATATACCTTCCGGGTCGTTTGGACCTTGAGGGACGCATCGATGCCACAACTGCCGCCGAGCTTGTCGGCATGGGTCACGATGTGCACGTACTGGACGACTGGACGCCGACAGGCGGCGCGATGACCGCGATTGTGGTGGACCACGAATCAGGTGTGTTGTCGGGCGGCGCAGACCCGCGCCGGGACAGCTACGCGGTGGGGAGGTAGGAGAGTTGGTATTTCCGAAAACACTTTTGCTACCGTCGTAGAATGTGATCGATGGGGACAGATTTGCCATGACCACTACCGTTGCTCCGCGCGCATCAACGCCGCCCCGCCATCGCTTCACCGTAGCCGATTACTACGCCATGGCGGATGTCGGCATCTTGGCCGAGAACGACCGTGTTGAACTGCTGGACGGAGACATCATCGCTATGCCCCCAATTGGAGACTGGCATCAGTCTAGCGTAGACCGCTTCACCAACTTGATGTCGCCATTGTTGCGCGGGCGAGCCACAATGCGTGTGCAAGGCCCGACTCGCCTCAACGACAACAGCGAGCTCCTACCCGACGTTATGTTGCTGCGGTGGCGGGACGACTTCTATCGGGGAGGGCACCCCGGACCGGCGGACGTGTTGCTGCTCATTGAGGTTTCCGACACCTCGGTTGATTATGACCGCAACGACAAGCTGACTGCCTACGCCCGTGCTGGCATCCCGGAAGTGTGGATAGTAAATCGGCAAGACCAACGCATCGAAACCTACACTGATCCTCAAGAAGGTGAATACTCTACGGTGCGGCATACCGGCCGTGGTGAAAACATCTCGCCAAACGAATTCCCCGACGTAGTGCTGGAAATCAACCGCGTCGTAACCGAGTGAAAGAAACGCTGACAGAAAATGCCAAATCTAGATCAAAACCTAGCCTTCGCTCCTGCAACCGAGCTCCGAGCGTTAATTGCCGACAAGCAGATAACGTCGACAGAACTCACTGAGCTGTACCTGTCTCGCATCGAAGCACTCGACGACCAGCTCCATGCATTCATCACCGTGACACCCGAGATCGCACTTGATCACGCCGCCAAAGCAGATGCAGCGACCGCGCGAGGCGAGAGTCTAGGCCCCCTCCACGGCCTACCGATTTCCATCAAAGACCTCCAGATGACGAAAGGTGTTCGCACGACCGGCGGTTCGTTGGCCTACAAGGACCGAGTTCCCGACGCGAACGCTGCCTACATCGACAAGATCTTCGATGCCGGCGCCGTCATGTTAGGCAAGACGAACACTCCCGAGTTCGGCCATCTCGGTACCAGCGATAACCGGCTAGGCCCTCCTTGCGGCAACCCATGGAATCCAGAACGTACCTCCGGCGGATCAAGCGGAGGCGCGGGCTCGTCCATAGCCGCCGGACTCTGCGCCCTCGCCACCGGCGGAGATGGGGGCGGTTCCATCCGCATCCCGGCAAGTTTCAACGGCATCTACGGCATCAAACCTACGCAAGGACGCGTCTCCAGCTACGCCGGAACCGACGGCCCGCCTGCGGCCAATCTCTTCAGCCAGCAAGGCCCGATGTCCCGCACCGTCGCAGACTCCGCCTTGCTCCTCCAAGTCATGGCCGGATACGATTCCCGCGATGCCAGTTCCCTCCGCGCTCCAGTCCCCGACTTCAGCGCCGCCGTAGGACGCGACATAGAAGGCTTGAAACTTGGCTGGAGCCTCGGATGGGGATACGCCGCGGTCGATCCAGACGTAGCGGTAGCCGCGGAAGCCGGCGCCAAGATCTTCGAAGACCTCGGATGCACCGTCGACGAGTCCGACATCGCACTTAACGCCCCGTTCGACACCTGGTACGTCTTGTCCACCGCGAGCTCTATCGCCGTAAACGGCCACCTACCCAAAGATCAGCTGACTTGGTACGTTAACTACGGTCTCGATTACGGACGGAAACTAAACGTCACCGACTTCGGACGCGCGCTCGGCGAACGAGACCGGATGATCCAGCAGTTCTGGGATCAGTTCGACAAATTCGATCTCCTTCTCTCGCCAACTATGGCGACAACCGCGTTCGAACACGAACAATATCCCGAGGAGATCGGTGGCGAGCCATCGACATGTATCCCTTGGTGGGGATACCTACCGCACACCCATCCCATCAACACCATCGGCTTCACCGCCGCCAGCGTCCCGTGCGGCTTCGACTCCGACGGGATGCCGGTCGGGCTCCACATCGTCGGCAAACCCGGCGATGAAGAGACGGTACTGGCAGCCTCCGCGGCATTCGAAAAAGCCCGACCATGGGCACATCTCCGACCAATGGTGTCGTGAAGCAAATTCCTCCCCCTTGATGATCCAAGGGGGAATTAAAGGGGGTTTAGACCACTGATTCGATACCGCTACGAAACCCCCATCCGCGAGGAGCTCGCCCACGAGCTTTTCGCTTTCTGGGAAGAGATATTCGGACCCGAAGACTCTGACATCCCCATCGGCGTCTTCCTCGGCGATGAAGCCGATCATAACCGGCACGTCGTACTCCTAGAGCGCGACGCCGGCACCCTCGCCGGCACATGCGGCATCATGACCCCGCACGCCAACCCCGAGTTCGCCGGCATCGGCGAGGTCGCCACGCGACCTGCGTATCGAGGCCGCGGCATCGCAAACCGCCTCTGCCAACAAGCCCTTGAAGAGTTCACTGCAAACGGTGGCAAGGCAGTGTTTCTAGGCACCGAGAATCCCAATGCCGCACGCATCTACCACCGCCTCGGCTGGCGACGTATCGCAAACTCCACGGATTACGCCAACATCACCACTGGAGACTCGCCACAGGAGTACCTAGCCGATTACTTCCGCACTCGCTCACCAGTCAACATCGTCACCGGCGACGCCTCGCTCAGGGTGCCCATGATCCCCCTCCTGTTGACACCCCACGACTGGCAGGTTCTCGACGGCAACCTACCCACACCGATGATCTCCACCCGCTATTCCGAACAGAACTCATGTATGGGACTCTGTCGGAAGTACTACTACTTGGTTAAACGCGACGATGCCGAGTGGTTCGCGGCGAAGACGAGAGATGGGCGGCTGGTTGGTATTTCTACCGCGTGGCTTGATGGCGATAAAACATGTCATGTTGATGGGTTCGTCCACGCGCGGTTCGGCGAATCATACGACGCTTTGATCGGCGCGGCGATTGGTTGGGGTCACAAACGAAAATCGGGACGGATAACATCTATACTTTCCGTCGAAGACGAGGAAAAGCGGGCGAAATTCGAGGATATCGGGTTTCGCGCCGGATCAATTCAAGGAACCTTCGACATCGCCGACCGCGAATTACCCGCGCTATCGATGCTGCTCGATTAAACCCGATGAGACAAAACGGGAATCCCACGAACCACGATTGGAAATCCGGTTGGGCAGTGCTCAACAAATAACCCTGATGCGACACGCCCGCTCCCGCGCCGATGACGAAATGGTGCACGAGGGAAGATACGATTCGCCGCTCACCAATGTCGGAAAGGCACAAGTCCACTCGCGGGCGGAAGAATGGAAGCGTGGCGGCGTCACATTCGATCTCATCATCGCCAGTCCATTGGTTCGCGCCGCCGAGAGTGCCCAGATTGTCGGCGAGGTGCTCGGGGTCCGGTAGAGTTCGATCCGGATTGGATGGAGAAGGATAACGGGCCGTTGGCAGGGCTCCCTTTCGAGGTTGCGAAGGAGAGGTATCCGCGTGCCGAGTTCATCAATCCGTTTCAGCCCAACGCCTCCGCTAGGGCCTTGGCTCATGGTCTTGAAGACTTTCGGCGCGGGGCCACACTAAACGTGGCAGCGGAGGCGTGGCGGGAGGCGAACTTCCACAGCGCACGACCTGGGTGGGGCTTCGCCACGCCATTATTGAGCGTGGGCGTAGCTGGTGGGGGGAGGTTAAGCCAGAGTCCGGGTCAGTAGCCTCTGGTATTCCTTTGGCCCTTTTCCCAACGCCGGGCGTTCCGTTTGGTCATCTGCCCGGTTCTCACCTTCAGGAAACCGTTTCCGCCAGTTTTTTCGTTGTGTTCGCTCCGACGCCGCTTCGGGTTGTTGGTGATGCCCGTGTGCTTCGCGCCACCTCTCCCGTAGTATGTATAGCCGACTTTCTTGTTACGGTTCACCGTCTATTCTCCCAGGGGTTGGCTCATTCAAATTTGGGTTTGGATCATTCTAAGCGGGACATGGCGCGTTGTCAACCGAGCGAATGGCTGCCGCTCTGCCGTGGTCTCCGAAAGCCCGCCACTGGGCCCGACAACAGGAGAAAGAGACACTGCCCACCCTAGAACAGCCGGAGGATCTTCTGCGAGGGCGGAGCGTCGCCCTGTCGGTGCTAGGTAGGCCCCGGTCTACAGTGCCAGAATGAACCTGATCTCAAAAGTTCTTGATTTTATCCAGTTTGGTGGACGTGCCTTACACGGTGCCACCATGACTCTTCGGCATAGCTAAGATCGTATGTAGTCACCTTTCAAATGGATTACCATGCTTCGTTCACCATGTGACCAACGATTCCACGCGTGATGTTCAAGCGGAAAGGCAGACAATGTCCTGCAGTTCGGCAACGTGATCGATGACGTAATCTGGCGGTTGGAGATCGTCGGGATATTGCCGACCGCGCCGTACCCACGCAGTCTGCATTCCGAACCGCTTTGCGCCGTCGACATCGGCTCGTGGATTGTCCCCGACAAACATGATCCGTTCAGGAGACGTGAGACCTGTCAGGGTTAGTGCGTCGCGGAAAATCCTTGGATCCGGTTTCTTATATCCAGCCGCTTGTGAAACGATGATGAACGGGGCGAGTTTATCGATACCAGCCGCCCGGCAGGCGATGTGCTGAGTGGCCGTGTTGCCGTTGGTGACGATGCCCCACGGCACTCGACGCTCGTTGAGATCGGCCAGGAGACCATTGACGTCCGCATCCGGTTCCACATGTCGTTTCATCTCGGACCGATACCAGGGCAGCAACCGCTCCGGTTCGAGTCCCGCTTCAGGCCACTCGTCGGCCCATTTTGCGAACATCGCTGCGCGATCGGCGTAGCCGTCTTGGTCCCAATGCACCATCCTAGCAACAACGTCGTCCCGCGTCATCGACGTCACGTTGCGAAGACGTTCCTCGTAGAAGCATGAACGAACCGGATGAATGCTGATTCCCTGTCTATCAATGTGTTGTCAAGATCAAACAACAAGCCGCGGACGTCGTCACCCAAAGTATTACTCCGATTTCGCAAAATATCAGTCGCCACAATCATCAGTTATAACGTGGCTCTAAGCCGCTCGAATCACTCGTCTAAGATTGCAGCATCGAACAAGTGCCCCTACAAAAGGGAACCCGTACTCATGACCGCTACCATCACCGAACCAACCCTCTCACCGTCCCTATTCCATCGCCAACTCATGGACGATATGAAACCGACAACACTTTCTCAATGGTGTCGTCGAAACATTCACGCGATGGGTCGATAGTGAAAGGATTGCGGTTGCCGACTAACCGGCCTATTCTCGGCGGAGAAATGGGAGCTAAGAGCATGATGGCGGGGATATATCCAAAGATCGAGCCGTACGAGGATGGCATGTTGGAGGTTGGCGACAGAAATTTGATGTACTGGGAGACGTGCGGCAACTCTGAGGGCAAACCGGCCATTGTTTTGCACGGCGGTCCCGGTTCTGGTTGTACCGATTGGCACCGCAGGCTTTTCAACCCGAATGCATATCGGGTGGTGCTGTTCGATCAACGTGGTTGCGGTCGAAGCATGCCACACGCAAGCGCGCCTGACACGGAGCTGGCGAGCAACACCACTTGGAACCTCATCTCGGACATGGAATTGCTGCGTCAACACTTGGATGTCGACCAATGGCTGGTGTTTGGTGGATCATGGGGAAGCACGTTGGCCCTCGCCTACGCCGAAAAATATCCGGATCGTGTCACAGAGATGATTTTGTTTGGCGTGACAACGGGACGGCATGAGGAGTTCGATTGGTTGTTCCGTGGGGGTGTTTCTGTCTTCTTCCCCGAGCAATGGCAACGTTTACGTGATGCGGTGCCCGTCGCCGACAGGAACGGCGATCTCGTCGAGGTGTACCAACGACTGTTGCACGACCCCGATCCGGCGGTTCGCCAGCGAGCCGCGTTCGAGTGGTGTATGTGGGAGTCCGCGACACCGGATTGGCCGCCTAGTACCGATCTGGCCGAGAGGTTCACCGATTACGCCTTCACCATGGCGTTTGCGCGCCTCGTGACCCACTACGTCCGGCGCTACGCATGGCTTGAGGATGGTAATCTGTTGCGCGGCGCCGGCGCATTGGCCGACATCCCCGGGGTACTGATCAACGGACGCTTTGACTTTCAGGCACCTATCGCCAACGCATGGGAGCTCAACCGGGTTTGGCCGAGTGCTGAACTGGTAATCGTTGATGACGCGGGTCACGCGGCCGGTCATGTGGAAACTACCCAAGAACTGATCCGCGCTACAGATCGATTCGCCGCGCGGCAAAAAAAGATCAGACGGGTGTGGAAGTAAGTTCGACGCCTATCACCCGCATTCCCAAGTCACCGGCGAAAACGGCAACTTCGTCTTTATTGGGATGGATGCTCGTTTTGGTCCAGCATAGATCAACTTCGTGGCATTCAGAATGATTTTCCTATTGTCGGGAACTCAACGAAAAACGGCCGCTGGCTTCAGCAGCTTGAATCGACCCTTCAGATGGCATAATTCTGCAACGACCCTTAAAGGAGATCCTGAAAACATGCCTACGTCCAATACCGAACCAACCCTCTCGCCCTCGCTTTTCCATCGCCATCTCATGGATACGATCTCGCCTTCGCTGGCGTTCGACGGCGGCGATGTCGCAGAATGGCAAGCCCGACTACGCCCGAAAGTCCTTGAACTCGTCGGATTCCCTGACGGCGACCGCATCCCACTCAACCCACACTCCTTGTGGAAGCGTGACCATCCCTACGGAACGATTGAAAAACTGGTCCTCCAAAGCGAACCCGGAGCCGACATCCTCGCCTATTTGTGCCTGCCGGCGAACGCGATTGCCCCGTACCCCTTCTTCATCTGCGTCCAAGGCCACACCACAGGGATGCATCATTCGATTGCAGTCGAACGCGACGACAACAGCATCCCCATGGAAGTGGCTGGTGATCGAGACTTCGGATTGCAGTGCATGGAGAGAGGCATCGGCGCGTTATGCATTGAGCAACGCTCGTTCGGCGAACGCCGCGAGCTTGTCCAAGAGCAGGTCTCCACGCACGGGTGCCACGACGCCGCAATGCATGCGTTGATGCTCGGTCGTACCCTTATCGGTGAGCGAGTGTTCGACGTTGATCGCGGCCTCGATTACCTCGAAACCCGCGACGACGTCGACTGGTCGCGCATCGGGGTCATGGGCAACTCTGGCGGAGGCACGATTAGCCTATTCTCGGCGGCGCTATTGCCGCGCATAAAATTCGCGATGCCCTCCTGCTACTTCTGCACCTTCCGCGATTCAATGATGTCGATCTACCACTGCGCCGACAACTATGTTCCAAGTCTGCTTAAATACGCCGAGATGGCCGATGTGATGGGTTTATTCGCGCCGCGACCTGTGGTCTTGGTTTGTGGCGCGGAGGATACGATATTCCCGGTTGGTGCCACGCGGCGTGCCTTCTCAGATCTCCAAGATATTTACCAAGCAGCGGGCGCCCCCGATCGCTGTCACCTGATAGTAGGCGCGGGCGGCCACCGATTCTACGCGGACGATGCCTGGCCCGTGATGCTGAAAGAACTTCAATTAGGCGGATGATGCCCGCGGCCTTCAATATGGCACGTTCGTTTTTGGCGACCCTAACAGTTTTCGATTAGGGTTACTTGCGCCGATTAATCCCTCTTGCTTGATTCGACGAGGGCTGAAGATTGTCCACCTTGCTGCTTGGCGCGTTCCTTCGCAGCCTTAAACGCTTTGCGGTCGCGGATGGCATCCCAATGGACTTTAGCGAATGTGGCGATCGTGGCGAAGGCGCTCCCACCTCCGGCGGCGACGAACATTTCCGATGACAATCTGCACATCGCGACAGCTCTTTAGCGTAAGTCCCGGCGGTCGAACCGGTACAGTCCGAATGCGAAGGATATGGCAGCGATGGCGATGAGAACCAGCGCGTGCCAGGGAGTGATCCCGTTGATGAACGGCTTGTCGCCGATGTAGTAGTGCAGGATGGATAAGTATTTCGTGAAAGACAGGGATTCGATGAGCGGCACCAGAATGTTTACTAGGTAGCTGATCGCAGTTACGACTGCAGGAACGGCGATGGCGAGATTCTTGCTGCCGGTCGCGCCACCGACTCCGAGCGCCAAGAACCCAGTAGCGTACGACAAAAGCAACAGACTGAGTGACATCTGCAAAAGGCCGGACACGGACAGCGAAAAATCCATGATCGCGGCGCCGATAAGGATGGCGGCGGCAACGGCGAGCGTCGGAGGAATGCAGTCGGCTATCAACGCGAAGCTCTTGTGCAGGTAAAGATTTGTGCGACTGATCGGATTGCCGAGGAGTTGGTCGAGAGTATGCGCCTGCTCTTCGCCTGCAACCGCACCCATGCCGCGGTTGATGGCTAGCGCTATCATCACGATCGGCGTAACGACGCCGTATGGGTCCGTCGTGAAGAACCCTTCGGGCGTGGCGAACTCCTCAGCGCTGCCGACGAATGCTTGTATGAACTCCGGCAGGTCGTCAACCATCTTCGCGAAACTCGAGGCGACATCTGGGAAAAGCAAGGCCAAATAGATCCCGAACACGAACTGCGCGAACGCGAACAACAACATCGACCTTCGGCCATCGCGGAGAGTTTTGAAAAAGACGTTGCTATACATTTAGAGGATCGGTAATCGTCGCTTAGTCTAAATCTCGTTATCGTCTGTCTCTAGAATTGTCGATTACGTGACTCGTTTTGGTTCGTCACGAAGGCCAACCAGTCTGGAAGGGGAACCAAAGGCGGGCAACCCAGAGATGACGTTCCGCCGAAAACTTGGAACAGCATCCTGAAGCAACTAGGACTCAGATGATGGAAATGCCAAGAACCGTGACGTACCATGTGCAAATCGAGGAAGGTCCGACATCTTTTGGTGCGCAAATCGTGGAGTTACCCGGATGTTTCGCCGTGGCACCGACACGAGAGGAAGTGATGCGTCGCATCCACGTGGCGTGCAAAATGCACCTGCGCTCGATGATCGAAGACGGTGAGGATATCCCAATGCCCGTAGAGGTGTCTCGTCAAGAGTTTCAACTCGTATGACATCTGTGTGGGCGCGCAACGCGCGAGGCACCCCTATCCTTTGAAATGGTCCTGACCTGACGAAAATTCGTCCGCCGAATAGTACCGCAAGAAAGCGTCTTCGAGCGATGCATGCTCGCTCTGGAAAGATGCCACTCGGTACTTGCTGGCAGCTTTGATGACCGCGTCCATCGAACCGTCACCGCTCACAGATAGCGTGAACATGCGGTCATCGACGGACGTGACGCTAACTCCTTGGAGGCCGTCGAACGTGTGAACACCTACCGGATCGGCAAAGGCGATATCGACAGTCCACAGGCTCAGCTCGGTGAGATGCGAGACGGTGTCTAGGGTTACCAGTTCTCCATCGCGAATGATGCCGACGCGATCGCAGGTGGCTTCGACCTCCGACATCACGTGCGAAGACATGAATATGGTCTTACCCTGTTCCTTCTCCTCCCGCAGCATCTCTTGAAATTCGTGCTGCAGAAGCGGATCGAGGCCCGCGGTCGGCTCATCGAGGATCAGCAGGTCGGGATCGTTCATGAATGCCTGCACAAGGCCGATTTTCTGCTTATTGCCTTTAGAGAGTTCGCCGATCTTGCGTGAGAGGTCGAGTTTGAACCGTTCGCAAAGAGCTTCGAGTTTGACCGGCTCGGCACGGCGCAGATGGGTGAAGTAGTCGGTAACCGTCGCTCCGGTCATGTGGTTGTAGGTCACGAAATCGCCGGGCAGATATCCGACGCGATGCCGGATCGCGAGCCCGTCAGATCTCGGAGACAATCCGAATACGGACACGTTTCCAGATGTCGGTCTGATGAAATCCAGGATGAGCCGTATCGTTGTCGTCTTGCCCGCGCCATTCGGACCGAGCAAGCCGAACACTTCGCCGTCGTTGACTTCAAGCGACAATTCTTGGATGCCTACGATGTCGCCGTAGTGCTTGGTCAGGTTCTCCAGCTCGATGACCGGATGTCGATTAGTCAACATCTAGATCGGGCCGGTACGTTGGTGGGGGATCAGGTTAACCGCCAACTTCCAACATTCGCTCGAGCGCGACCAAAGCGTGTTGTTTGGTCTCGGAGTCGACTTGGACGACGTTTATGCCGACGCCGGCCATGATGCCTTCTAGCACCCAAAGCACGTAAGCCGGATGAATGCGATACATCGTGGCGCACGGACAGACCACTGGATCC
Source organism: Dehalococcoidia bacterium (assembly GCA_965220355.1). Classification (GTDB taxonomy): domain Bacteria; phylum Chloroflexota; class Dehalococcoidia; order Lucifugimonadales; family Lucifugimonadaceae; genus Bin127. Next base: position 2,256,358 of record OZ244820.1, on the reverse strand, counting down.
AAGCAGAAGATGCGCTTGTCCGGGTTCTCGTCGCGAAGGCGGTTGACCATGTTAATTTCGGTGCCGATGGCCCACGACGTGCCGGAAGGCGCGCCTTCGACGGTCTTGCGAATGAATTCGGTCGAGCCGTTGCAGTCGGCCGCATCTACAACTTCGCGCACGCACTCAGGATGGACCACGACGTTCACGTCTGGATCGTCGCGCCGGGCATCTTCGATCTGCCTCACCGTGAAACGGGTGTGAACCGAGCAATGGCCTTGCCAGAGGATCACCTTGGATTTTTGCAGTTGCTCTTCGGTGAGGCCGCCCAACGGTTTGAACGGGTTCCAGACAAACATATCTTCGGCTGGGATGCCCTTCGCGAGGCCAGTGTTACGTCCGAGATGCTGGTCGGGGAGGAAAAAGATCCGCTTGCCGCGTTCGAGCGCCCAATTATAGGCAGCGTCGGCGTTCGATGATGTGCAAACCAAGCCGCCGTTCCGACCGCAGAGTGATTTGATGTCGGCGGTGGAGTTCATGTAGGTGATCGGGATGATCTCCGCCATCCCGTCATCGCCTTCGCCGAGCACGTCCATCAGGTCGTCCCATGCGTCCTCGACATCGTCAGACGGGGCCATATCGGCCATCGAGCAGCCGGCAGCCATGTTGGGAAGTATGACGTGCTGGTCTTCATCGGTTAGCAGATCCGCCGTCTCGGCCATGAAGTGGACGCCGCAGAAGATGATCCACTTGGCGTCTTTGGTAGCAGACGCTTGTTTCGACAGCAGGTAGGAATCGCCACGGAAGTCGGCGAATTGGATGACGTCTTCTCGTTGGTAGTGGTGTCCGAGGACGACGGCTTTGGTGCCGATCTCTTTTCGGGCGTATCGGATGCCAGCTTCGACCTGCTCCGGCGCCATCTTCAGGTACCGCGTCGGCACTTTCTGCCAGCGGACGCCGGACTGGAACTCCTGCTCAAGCGTTTTGGTTCGAAGATTACCCTCCGTTTGGCAGAACGCGGACTGCTCCAGTTCTGTGATGGGTATGATGGTCTTCGGCGTTGTGTTGATGGAGATCATGTTGCCCCCTCGAGTTATCAACCAGTCAGGCGACCGGCTGACCGACTAAGGACCACGAGGTCGCTTCGGTCACTTCGACTTTGATCGTCTCTCCGACGCGGACGGCGCAGTCTGAATGTGCGTCACTGCCGAGGTAGATGATCTTGTCGTTGCGATTCCTCCCAAACGTCCGGCCACGTTTGCGGCCTTCCACGAGGATGTCGGTGAAACTACCTACCATTCTAGAGTGTTTCTCCGTTTGGATAGCACATTGTACAGCGTCGAGACGCTGGTGTCGTCGCTTTTTCTCACTTTGTGATACGGTGTCAGGGAATTTTCTTGAGGCTACGGTGCCCGGACGTTCGCTGTACGCAGCTGAGTGAACCTTGTCGAAGCGGACGCGTTCCACGATGTCGATCGTGTTTTCGAATTGCTCTTCGTCTTCGCCTGGGAATCCGACGATCACGTCGGTAGTCAGGGCTACGTCTTCGCCCAAGATGTCACGTATCTCGCTGATCTTTTCGAGATACTGGTCGCGGGTGTAGCCACGGCGCATGTTCGCCAACACGACGTCATCACCAGCTTGGAAGGGCAGGTTGACCGTTTCGCAAACTTTCGGCAAGTCGGCGATCGATTGGATGATGCGCGTCGACATGTCGTTTGGGTGCGATGTTAGGAATCGGATGCGCTCGATGCCGTCGACGTCTTGTATCGCCTCCATCAGATCGGCCAGGTCTTTGCGGTCATCGAGATCGTGACCATACGAGTCTACGTTCTGGCCGAGCAAGGTGATCTCCTTGACGCCTCTTTGAACCAACATCTTTGCCTCGTCGACGAGTTCGACCAACGGCCTGCTGGTTTCGCGACCGCGTCGATAGGGGATGATGCAGAAAGTACAGAATTTGTCGCAGCCGTGTGTGATGGGGACGTAAGTTGCGACCTTCGGGTCGTTCGGAACGAGGTTCGCTAAGCAGCCATCCAGATCACCGTTCTCGATTCCGTGACGCGTCGCAACCGTTTCGAGTATTGGCGTGAAATCCTGGGGCCGGGCCCAAAGGTCGACCTGTGGAAAGCGTCGTCGCAGATCCGTGTCCGATGGCCCAACCATGCAGCCCATCACGACGATCATGCGATCGGGATCAGCATCCTTGACCTTCTTGAGCTTGCCGAGCATGCCCGTCGCAGTGTCTTCGGCGGATTGCCGCACCACGCAGGTGTTGAGAACCACGACATCAGCATCTTCTGGGCTGTCGCTGAGATCCAACCCTAGGCCCGTCATGCCCGCGCCCAACCGCTCCGAGTCGGACACGTTCATTTGACATCCAACTGTCCAGACGTGATAGGAAGGCATGATGCGATCAGTTCGGATACAAGGTTCCGCGAGTTGGGCGAATACGGTTCGCTATCGCCAACTCATTAACTCAATTTTACGTGGCGCGCGTCGCGCCAGCGATGCTATTGGGATGCCATTTCCGATGCCGTTACACTTCACCGCGTTCGTGGCAATCCTCCCATTTACGAACGTAATCAACCTGCGCTGGGGTTTCTGGTGAATGTGTGTAAGCCGATTTCGAGCCCTGAGACCAGAGTTTATTGAGTCTTTCGAGTGCGGAACCCGGGCCCGCAACATCAGGGTGTCTCGCTAGCCAACATCCGATGATCGTCCCCGTGCGCCCGATACCGCCGAAGCAGTGAACGTAGACCGTCTTCCCAGCCTCGATCTCAGCATCTATGGCATCGAGGATTCTCTTCGTGAAATCCTGGGAGCGCGGCTACATAGGCACGTACCACCACATGAGTCCGAAGCACCTCAACCGGTATGTCAACGAGTTTTCAGGCAGGCACAATCAACGCCCGCTAGACACCGAAGACCAGATGGCGGCGATGGCCTGCGGCTCCGTGGGCAAGCGGCTACGGTATCGGGACCTCATCGGCCCGCCGCACACACGTCAGCCCGAACTGCTGTAAGCCGATATGTATTGTGTATACACGTAGATATGGATCACATTCGTTACATCGCACGATACAGATGATGGATAGCATCCCCCTCATCGATGAAGATGAACCTCGGAGAGTCAACTGTGCCGTTATCGAAAACGAGATCGTCGAAGGGATTTTTGCTCGCGACGAAACGGGGACCCTTGAACCCGACAGTGTTCGTGTCGAAGTTCGGGAACTGGGCGTCAAAATGAGACAGGGCAGTATTTACGACTACTATCCTCTCGCCAGCCGTACGGCAGACGGAGCATACGAAGTACTCCGTTTTTCCTTCAATGCGGACAAGTATCGGAATGACCTCGCACTCGCTGCAAACGAGCATTTTGATTTCTAACATGGCGTATCTCCTTAGGGTTTAGTCGGCTGATCCGAATATCGCTCCTGCGATCATGAGGATAACGAACAGCACCAGCCATTAGGGACCCAAGGGTGTGGTGGGAGGTGACGGCGATGATGGGGCCGTTTCCGCTCCCTTCTCGACCAGTATCCATTCCGAGTAGGTCGACGCATCCCATGTGTCATCGTGCACAACGACACGGACGAAGAAGTGCGTTCCCCGGTCCCATGCATTGCTATACCATCCCGCGTCACCTCCATACCATTGAGTCAGGTCGGAGCCGTTCACTTTGGACCACGGCAGGAAACAGTCTGTCCCTTGTTCGATGTTCTCGGCCACAAAGCGTGCCTCCACGATCTGCACTTCGTGAACAGCGTTCGTGCTTCTCGACCTGTAGGCGACTTTTCCATCGTCCGAATACCGAAGATCCGTTGGCGGAAGAACCCGCCCCGTCCCATTGATACGGGCCTTCACAGCCGCCTGTTGCGTCCAAGACGAATAGCAGTCACCTGATCTTGCAGACACGTGAACGGCGTAGCTCTTTCCCTCGTCGAGCACGGCAGTCACCGTCACGCCCCTGTGATTGATGAACGTGTGCTCTGTGAACGTGTACTCGGTGGCACCGCCTGCATCGACCATCATCCAGACGGGGGACTGAACGGAGTACCACCCATAATCTATGGGCTTTATCCATGGGTCGTCACCGTGCAGGAATTCGTAGTAATTGCCCGTTCCTGCACCCTGCCGCGCGACCGCAACCACGTACCCGTCAGGCGCAGCACCACCCTCGCCTCTCTGCCAAGAGATTTGCAGATCAAGCCCGTCGGAGCCAATCCCCACATTTACGGGCGCGGGCGGGGCTTCGCACGCGGCATCTGCCTGCGCAAAGATGGTGGGTGTAGGCGTTGGCAGAAGCGCAGCCAGCAGCGCTGCGACGAGCGCAACACCCGCCATGGTGCGAGGTGAGACGAATGATGGTTGGATAATCTTCCCCGTTGCCCAGATGATGATGCGCATTGCGGATGCCCCCTCGGACCTTGAGTGCGGTTACTGCTACGCATCCGTCTCAACAGATCGAAGAAGGGGGCACGGGGATACCGCGCCCAATATGTCATTGACCCGTCGAACTGACGAATGCGTAGCGAGTTACAGATTACATCATCGGGAATCCCGTGCGAATTTCGTAAACCTTATTGCATCGTAGGGGGCATCATACATACGACGCACCGGGTTGCCTGTTAAACTGGGGTTCATGACCGAACCCGAACAGAAGAAACGCGGCAGGGGCCGTCCTGAGAAGCCCTATCCTGAGCGCATAGACGCATCGCCTGAAGAGATCGCCCGCGTGGTGCTGAAAGCCAAGCCGAAGAAGGACTGGCGGTATCTAAACGACCCCATAAAGGACGCTGATTCTTGAAAATCATTAAGCAAGAGTCATAGAATTTGTCCTTTAGCGAATATACGAACGAGATCGCGAGAAGTGATTAGGGCATATGAGTGCTTCTGCACGTCCTTAAGCAACCGACCATCTGATGCCCTGTGCTTGGCTCGAACCGCCGCTGACCCCGTGGCTGAGAAGATCCGTTCCCGTCGCGATTTTTGCAACGTTAATCGGATTATTGATCAGGGAGATCGACGTTGCTAAGGTTGTCTTTACGAGTGACACCAAGTTCGAAAACCTTGTTGTGTTCGCTATATTGGCAGCGGTTATCACGATCTCTGCAACAGCAGTAGCAATATACGCCATACATGAGTTCCGAAATCGGAATGACTAAGGAGAGAAGAGATGCGCCACACTGAACCTGTCCCGCTGTTCGGCAAGATCGCAATTGCCGGTGGATTTGCTGTTCACTACTTGTTGGTCGTGTTGGTTTGGGTTGAGGCAGTGTGGTCACCGCTTTCCATCTCGCCGACGATTTTGGCGTTTCTCGCGCTGTACGCGTTCTCGGCAATGTCTTTCATTGCTGGATTTGGATGGGGTTACATATCGCATCATCGACGTTCAACCGCTTGGGACAAGTCTCGCAACACCCCGTATGTCGAGCAAGCGTCACCCGCCTAGCATCATCGCAGGGAACCGCAAGGAGTTACACGATTGCAGTCCATGAACGTGCACTGGGTGAAATGTGGGAGTGACGGCGAACGATGGTGCAGTTTGAAACGAGTTCAACTGGATAACGTCTACTCCCAGGGGGTCTACATGATCTGGCATTCGGGTCCGGCTCCAAACGTTGTATATATCGGGCAAGGCAACATAGCTGAGCGCATCCGCTTTCACAGGCAAGACCCCGAAATCCTCAACTACGAGACGTACGGAAATCTTCTAGTCACATGGGCGGAGGTGTATGGAAACCAGATGGATGGGGTAGAACGATTCTTGGCGAACACTTATTCACCGAAGGTTGGTCACAGATACCCCGACGTCTTTCCGATCACTGTAAACCTGCCTGCGTGATACAAATATGTTCAACGGTCTGCTTAATGCAGAAAAAATCGAAGGTCTGATCTATCTCTCACCCGGCGGAATCAGACGGGCGGAAACGACAGGTTGAACCAAGACACTTGAGTGCGTCCAGGCCCCGAAGCCATACCAGAGTCGTTGAACGCGCGGAAACTTCTTGTGTCGGTCGCGGGCAAGTTGGCATCATCAAAGTTGGGGCGGTATTGGTCACAACTTGGAACCGCGTTTCTCAGTGCCCCACGAATGTGTAGTCACACGAATTCTTCCGCCTCATGCTTAATCAAGCGCATCGGTTTCTGGAACCGCTACCAGAAGGTTGCCCGCCGCCACACGCCGTAGCGATTGACCAACCTATCGTCGTATACAGGCTCGTAGGCACTGATCCGCCTACGATGTGCGATTTTCGCTCACATCGCTGCAAGTTCCCGAACAAGCGATTCCGCGACGAGTGCACGGCCAGCGGATTGTCCGTCTTCACAATGCCGAACGGTGCCAGGAAAAACCTGAGACGCAGCGGCAGTGAGGTGTGGGAATTCGTGCTCAATGCTGGCGACGGCTATATTATGAGAGATGAGAATTCATCGCATTGCACATGGTGGCCGTTTGACAGCTGGAGCGGCTTGAATAGCGGTCAAGCAGTTTGATCATGTCTGAGATTCGGCCTACAGAGGTGCTCTGGTACCACGACGGTATCGAAGTATTCGCTGCCGAGAATCCTGTTGGCGGTTCCTACTTGGGCGTGTTTGCCGAGGAACGACCCGAAGCAGATCGCTACTTGGTCGTGGGTGCTCATCCTGACAATATCAAGCGTTTCAAGGATGGACAATCGGATCTCCGCGACCTGATTCTCAGCACTCCCCTAGATAACTGGTACATGGTTGACGCCGACGTGGAATTCGGCGATCCATTGGAACTGGTTCCGCAGACCGTGCCGCTCGCACACTCGCCCTACATTCCCGAAGCAGGCTTCGTGTTGGAACCTGCCGTTGACGACCAGTTGGCATTGGACTACGCCCGCGAGCGAGGCAATACGGTGTTCGCGTTCGCCATCGATTCACCGATCAGAATAGACGACTTGTCATTGTTGCTGTCTCACATGCACACGATGGTCGAGCAAGCCTACCGATTCGCGCTACGCAAACTACCTCTCGCTGAGAAGAAACGCATCGATCCGAGCGACGCCGCGGCCATGCGGGTCGTTGTTCCTGCCGCGCCAGGTTCGTACCGCATGGTTCTTGAATCTGAGGCACCCCCCGATGCGGAAGGTTCGTCGGAACTGGTCAAAGGATTGGAGATCATCGACGATCTATTCGCCAACGTGGACAGCGCCAGAGAGACGTTGAGGATTCTCGGCGGCCGGCGGTCGCGCTTGGCCAACACCTATGGGAAGTTCATCAAATTCCTAGACGATCATGGCACTGGCATGACATACGACTGGGCTGTTCCAAGATCCCCGAAGATGCAAAGAGGCAAGGTTACTCGCGAGGCGGCGGAGTCATTATCTGAACAGTTGTTTCCGCTGTCCGATCCCGTCATTCGGAGCAAAGAGTTCACGGGCACTCTCGCGAAAGCCAACCTGAGGACAGGGACGTGGGGAATGTGGACGGATCAGGTGGGTTATCTAACAGGGAGGTCTAAAGGGCGTAACCACACGCTCAGGCGGTCAATCAACGGCGAGCAGTACCGCATCATCTGCGAGGTAGTGCAACACAGCGGACTGGGTGGTCGCCCGAAGAACGTTTACTACCTGACCGAGATGGAGAGTATGCAACGTCACCTAGACATGAACATGCTGGAACGTCCTCCGCGTGACGATTGATGTGACTGTGTAGTCAGGTATATAACTCCCTTTCTTTTTGACGTCATAGAGGTGCAACACTACGTTTGGATTGTTGAAACAATCGATCTTGAGTTGGTCGAGTTCGGATTTGATTACTCGACCAATACGCCGCCCAACACGAATATCGGATAGTAAGGATCGATCTTGATCAGGTTATGGTCACCCGATTCGTCTATGTATAACGTTTGCAAAGAAAGATATCCGGAGCCCAAACCAACCCGCGTTGGGCCATCAATTATTGGAGGTTCGTATTTTCATTACCGGCGCAAACATCGTCGGCGGGAATTTTCATCCTGCCGTCGCTGGTGCAAACGCGTTGAGCCAAACTTCGGAAGCTTTCTTGAGCGCAAGATCAATCGCACCTACTCTCAACCGCTCTCCGCCAACTGTCCCGATACGCGTCGCAGGCACGTTGATTTGTGCCGCTTTTGCGTGAATCCGGTCTACATCGGTTGATCCGCACGTGATCACGATCCGAGACTGGTTTTCGCCAAATAAGGCAGCGAGCCACTTATCGGCGCTAGATCCGTACTCCGCATCGATCGTGACCCCAATCCCGCCTTGGATCGCTGACTGTGCTACGGCGACAGCGATCCCGCCGAGTGAAACGTCATGCGCCGACTTAGCGAAGCCTTGTCTAATCAGTGCGCGACACAGTTCTTGCACCCTAACTTCGAGATCGAGATCGATGTCAGGATTGCCAGCGATCGTGCCGTGAAGGGTAGCGAGTGCTTCGCTTCCAGCAAGGCCGTTGGCGGTGTCCCACGGCGATTCAGACCCTAGGAGGATCACTGCATCGCCTTCGTCTCGGAACGCCGACCGAACGTGGCGCTCGGCATCTTCAATAATGCCGACCGCGCCGATGATGGGTGTTGGTTGAACCGCGGACGCCGCGGACTCGTTATACAAGCTTGCGTTGCCGCTGATGACGGGGATGCTAAACGCATCTGCGGCTTCGGCGATGCCCGCGATCGCCTCTTGGATCTGGTATTGGATGTCAGGCGTTTCGGGGTTGCCGAAGTTGAGCCCATCAGTTAGGGCTATGGGTTCTGCGCCAACGCACGCGAGGTTTCGGCAAGCCTCAGCAACCGCGATCGCAGCGCCGGCCCGGGGATTCAAATACACGAGCCGCCCGTTACCATCGGTCGAAACCGCGAGCGCACGCTGGGTTCCTTGGATGCGCAGTAGAGCGGCGTCGGCCCCTGGTGCTACGACAGTATTGTTCTGGACCTGATGGTCGTATTGACGCCACACGGTATGCTTCGAAGCGATGTTCGGCGTAGCGAGCAACTTAAGCAACGCCTCATTCGGCGTGATGTCCAGTTCCGGCAAGGAGGACAGGTCGAAAGACTGCAGATCGTCGAGCCAATTCGGTTTAGGCGAGTTGAAACGATACTCTGGGGCGTCGGTTAGCGTCAACACTGGCGTAGTCGAAACTCGATTCGTGCCTTCGGTAACAATCACTAGGTTGCCAACCTCGAAAGTGCCAATGATGGCCGCGTCGAGATCCCACTTCTCGAATAGCTCGAAAAGTTGATCTTCGTGCCCGGGTTTGACCGCGAGAAGCATGCGCTCTTGGGATTCAGACAGCATCACCTCGTATGGCGACATTTCGTTTTCGCGGCGCGGGACTTTAGCGACATCGATATTGATGCCGAGTTCGCTGCGTTCCGCCATCTCAATCGCGGCACTGGTGATACCTGCTGCGCCGCAGTCTTGCATACCGACGACACCAGGCAATTCAATGGCTTCGAGACACGCCTCGATAAGCACTTTCTCGAGGAAAGGATTGCCGACCTGGACGGCCGAGCGCATCTCAACCTGTTCTTGGAACGTGCGAGATGCGAGACCGGAAGCGCCGTGAATGCCATCGCGACCGGTCTTGGCGCCGACGAGTACCAGGAAATCGCCGGGCGCGTCGGCCCGAGCGCTCATGACCTTCCCGCCCTCGATGATGCCTATGCACATCGCATTTACAAGCGGGTTTCCAACATACGAGTCGTCGAACACAACCTCACCACCGACGTTTGGCACCCCGATGCAGTTGCCGTAACCCGAAATGCCTGACACTACGCCGTTCAGCAGATATCGCTGTCGTTCGTCGTCCGGCGGGCCGAACCGCAGCGAATTCATTAGTGCCATTGGACGCGCACCCATCGCGAGGATGTCGCGCACTATACCGCCGACGCCCGTCGCCGCTCCTTCGTATGGTTCAACTGCCGAAGGATGATTGTGCGATTCGATTTTGAATGCGACCGCGAATCCGTCGCCGATGTCAACAACGCCAGCGTTTTCCGCGCCCGGAGCGACCAGTAATCGATCCGAGCGATTGGGCAGAGTCCGTAGTAGCGCTTTCGTGTGCTTGTATCCGCAGTGTTCGCTCCACAGGGCTCCAAATAGACCGATCTCGAGCTCGTTGGGCTCCCGTTCGAGCCGTTCCAAGATCGCTTCGTATTCGCGGCGCGAAAGAGCGACTTCGTCGAGTAGCTCTTGCGAAATCGGTGGCATTGCTGTTAACTACCGCCGCCGTCCACCGCCGCGCCGATTGATCGCCACAACGGGTTGCCGTCGATACTGCCCAAGATCGACTCGCACGCGCGTTCGGGATGGGGCATCATTCCGAGCACATTTCCTCTTTCGTTCGTGATACCCGCAATGTTGTTGAGCGAGCCATTGGGATTAGCCTCGATCGTCGCTTCGTTGCGATCGTTGACATACCTGAACACAACGCGATCGTCGGACTCCAACATCGCCAAGGTTTGGTCATCAGCCTGGAAGTTGCCTTCGCCGTGCGAGATCGGCATCGAAACGACTTCACGATCGTCGTATTGAGACGTAAATGTGGTCGAGGCGTTCTCGACGCGAAGTGTCGCCGGTGAACAACGGAACTCAAGATGGTCGTTGCGAATCAATGCTCCGGGCAGAAGTCCCGACTCGCAGAGAATTTGGAATCCGTTGCAGCTACCGAAAACAAACCCGCCGTCTGTCGCGAAATCCTTGATGGCTCCCATTACGGGCGAATGAGCGGCGATCGCACCGCATCGGAGGTGATCGCCGTATGAGAACCCTCCGGGCAACAGAATGGCATCGAGTCCATCGACGGATGGTTCGCGATGCCAAATGTATTCAGCCTGATATCCGAGTACGTCCGCGACCGCGTAGTGCATGTCGCGCTCAGACCAAGACCCGGGGAAGACGACGATGCCAAACTTCATGTCACGTATCGCCTTGGATGTGCGCTACTTGGCGCGGACCGAGATTTATCGGTTTTTCTCGGTTGATTTGCGGCTTTTCCGAACCTTTGCCGCCGACTGCTTCTTGCGCGTCACGCTCGGAGGTTCGAACGCCTTGCGCCGGCGCGCTTCGGAAATGATGCCTTCGTGCTGCACACTACGCGTAAAACGTCGTAGCATCGCCTCGAAGCTCTCGCCCTCGCGATTTCTTACGTCTACCAACTGAAAACGTTTCTCCTGTCGTCGAACCCGTTTCTTCCTAGCGAATACGGGAATCCATTACCGTATCGATGGTAACACTCACGGCTTAACCGTTACGATTTTCGACGTGCCGTTCGAACCCGGCCAAACCCTTTCGCATTCTGTCCAACGTACGCTCACGGCCCAGAACTTCGATCGACTCGAACAATGGAGGCGCGATGCGTTTCGCGGTCAGAGCAACGCGGATCGGCGTAAACAACTGCCCGGCCTTCAATCCCGTCACCGACGTCAAGCCGCGCAGCGCGCTTTCGATCGCGTCGCTGCTGAACGGTTCAACCGACTCGAGGGCTTCGATGCTGCTCTTTAAAGAAGTCACCACCATTTCCTCGTCCATTCGCCGACCAATCATCTCCTCAGGGTTGGGATCAACTTCGGCGACGAATAGGAAATCGATGAGTTCCACGACATCTGGCAAGACCTTGATGCGCTCCCTGAGCACCGGGACCATCGCTTTAACAACGCCGCGATCAATGGGCCGGTCGACCTCTTCGGGCAACCCACCGTCCTCTTCCGCTCGCTCAAGATAGGGCATCATCAACTCGGCAAGCGCACCCTCATCGGCCTTCATGATGTGCTGCTGGTTCATCCACTCGAGCTTTTGTGCGCTGAACTTCGCAGGATGAGAAAGGATTCGATTTATCTCGAAGCGCGAAGCGATCTCGTTCCGGCTCATCACCTCAGTGTCGTCTCCGGGAGACCACCCCAACAGGGCCAGGTAGTTCAAAACCGCGTCCGGAGTGTAACCCGCGTCACGATACTCCAAAGCCGATTGCGCGCCGTGCCGCTTGCTTAGCTTCGCCCCGTCTTGCGCGGTGATCAGCGGAGCATGCACGTATTTGGGCGTGGGAATGCCGAGCCCTCCCTGTAACAAGACGTGCCGCGGCAAACTCGGTATCCACTCTTCACCCCGTATTACGTGCGTGATCCCCATCTCGTAGTCGTCGACTACGTGGGCCAAGTGATACGTCGGGTAACCATCGGACTTGAGGATCACGAAATCTTGCAGAAGCGACAGATCGAATCTCAACCGACCTCGCACCTCATCTTCGACCTGAATATCACCATGGTCCGGAACCTTGAAACGCACGACGACGTCGAGACCGCGATCTCTCGACTCTTGAATCTGTTCGAGCGTTCGGTATCGCCCACGGTTGTCATATCCGGGCGCTTGACCCGCGGCTTGTTGCCGTTGACGCAGCGCTGCCAATTCGTCTGGCTGCGTGTCGTCGTAATATGCGTGACCCGCTTCGATCAGCTTCCGCGCAGCATCCGCGTATAACTCCAAACGCTCCGACTGCGTATAGGGAGCATGTGGCCCACCAATATCAGGACCTTCATCCAGATCCAGTCCGAGCCAATTGAGCGATTCCTTGATGTGCCACTCGGCGTCCGGATCATAACGACTTCGATCCGTGTCTTCAATTCTGAGAATGAACTGGCCGCCGGTTTTTCGGGCCAGGAACCAGTCGTAAAGGGCGGTGCGAAGGCCGCCTATGTGCATCACCCCGGTAGGACTCGGAGCGAAGCGAACGCGTGCGGGGGTTTGTGTGCTCATACTATCCAGATTATTCGATTAGCACGTGGAATATCCGTACGCGGTCAAAACGGCACTTGACGGAGGCCCAATAGTTGCCAACGCCAGTGCAAGATCGGCAGGCAATGGAGATCTTAACGCGAGATGTTCATTGGTGATTGGGTGATCAAAGGCAAGTTGGTTCGCGTGCAGAAATTGCCTGCGGAGAGGGATTTCAGGGACGATAACTCCGTAGACAGGGTCACCGACGATCGGGTACCCGATGGCCTGCAAGTGGACTCGAATCTGGTGGGTACGGCCCGTTTCGAGTTTCAGGTTGACCATAGCAAACGGTTTACCGAACGCTTCGTGTCCAGTGCTAAATGCGAACCGGGTCCGGGCGGGTCTTCCGTTTGGGACGATCGCTTGGCGAGTCCTGACGGTGGGGTGCCTTCCGATGGGGCGATCGATGACGCCGGGGCGTGGGGCCATTTTGCCCGAGACCATTGCCGTGTAGCGTCTGTCCACTTCACGGGCTTTGATTGCCGCGGACAGTGAAGACATTGCATCCGCCGTGCGTGCCACGACCATCAAACCAGAAGTGTCGGCATCGAGGCGGTGTACTATTCCAGGCCGCTCGGAAGGTTCTAAGTTGGCGAGTTCGGGGTATCGGGCCAACAGGCCGTTGACTAGGGTTTTGTCTCGCCTTCCGGCACCCGCGTGGACGGGCATTCCTGCGGGTTTGTCCGCGACTATGACGTGGTCGTCTTCGTAGGCGATACGGAGATTCAGGTTTTGGGGGATTGGGCGAGACTCCGGCAGATCGGGGCCGGGTGCGTCGAATTCGATGGCGTCGCCCGAATCGACGCGAGTTGACGGCGAGTTGACGGTTCGACCGTTGACAGTTGCCGCGCCGGAACGAATGAGGCGTTGGACTTCAGTTCGCGACAGATCGGGGATTTCGTGGCGAATGAAAAGATCGAGACGGATGGGTAATCCATCCCCATCAAGATCGAATTTCAATTTCGGGGACATCGGTCAAAAAAGAGCGCATCTGAAAACAGTTGCGTTTTGGATCACCTTCGTGTTGGCGGCGCTATCTTGTCTGGAATGGCGCCAATTCGGACCTTTCGCCATCCATCTAAAAGATCCTCGCGATGCTCTCGGGCCCGTTCGAGTAAGCGCCCCCTGAAATTGGACGATATGCGGCCGGCAAGGATCGAGGCGGTGCGGATTTCAACGGATGCGTTGACGTCCGGGTGGACGACGTGGAAATGTTCGATGTTGTGGTGTTCCCAGGAGTTGAATATGATCCTGATGTTGTGGAAACGGCAAACCTCAGGCATGCACGGGATGTCCATTCATCATCGAAACAACCTCTTCAAATGGTTTGCCGGTGATTTCGGCGTAAAGGGACATCGTGCACATCGACATGTTGACATCATCATTCCACGTGATGTCAAATTGAGAGGCAATTCGGACATCCTCAAACACGTCGCGATCTTGCCACGGTTTGAACCACTCGTAGTCGACCACGTCGGAAACGTCGATCTCACCTTCGACACCGTCACTGAAACTCAACCAGATCTTGTAGCCATCACGGGCTTCAACTGACAAGGGTTTTAGACGCATATGAAACTCCTCACAAATTGGTGGTACCAACGATCATATCCTGAATGGTTAGATTCTTTCCCCGGGCGACTGAACCGCACCGTGCAACGTGCCATACCGCCGAGCGTCGGCACACCTCGCGCATCCGCTCGCCGCAACATCCGCGACACTCGCCACCGCCGAAACGTCGGCTTCCTCGTTCCTCGCCATCACGAAGTACCACACCATCAATGCCATTCCGACTGAGATCGCAGAATCGGCAACATTGAAAATCGGCCACGGACCGACATCCAAAAAGTCGGTGACGTAACCCTGTTGCAATCTATCGATGAGGTTCCCAAGCGCGCCGCCAAGCTGCAGACCCAGTGCGATACGGAGGATCAACGACTTCGCACCAGTCGTGGCGTAAACCCACAATAGAACCGCCACCGCGAAGATCGCCACTAAGCTGAGTATGTTGCTGTGGCCTTGGAAAAGGCTGAACGCGGTGCCCGTGTTGCGAGCGTGCGTTATCCGAAGGAATCCCTCCACGGGCCAAGATTCCCCCCAGTCGAGCCACGCGACGATGACTGATTTCGTCGACTGGTCGAGTGACAGAATCAACGCAGCCAATACCCAGAGAAGCCAACTGCGTTTAACCCAGAACTCCCATGCCCGATACCCAATCCCGCTCACATCATCTCTGTGCAGCCCGTCCCCTTCGCGAAGCGTAAGGGGACGCGGGCGAGCGAAGCGAGACCGCAGGGGATGCCCGGAGCGGACGGGCGAGGTGCACCCCGCACCATCCACAGCGCGCGCTTCTTCATGACCAAACGACATACCTAACGATTCTACGGCTACGTCCCCTTCGCACAGCGTATGGGGACGCGGAGCGAAGCGAACGCAGGGGATGCACCACGTAAAACCCCCAATATCCTTCCAAATCATGCCAATCATAGTTCAAAATAAGACTCACATCAGCAACCACCAGGAGCAATCCAATCATGGAAGTTCGCGTAGACCTACGCAGCGATACAGTCACATTGCCGTCACCCGAGATGCGGCGAGCCATTCACGATGCCGAGGTGGGAGACGACGTCTACGGCGATGATCCAACCGTCAACGAGCTCGAGGACAAATCCGCCGAGATGCTCGGAAAAGAGGCCGGACTGTTCGTAACCTCCGGCACCCAAGGCAACCTCGTTTCGATGCTCGCACACTGCGGCAGAGGAGACGAAGTGCTGGTAGGTGACCGTTCGCACATCTTCTCCAGCGAAGCCGGCGGAGCAAGCGTGCTCGGCGGAATATTCCTCTACCCCATCAGAACCGACCGCTACGGATTCCTCGAGCCCGACCTCATCCGTGCCGCCACCAACCCGCACGACTACCACGTCCCGCCGACCAAACTGCTCTGCATCGAGAACACGCATAACCAGATGAGCGGCCAACCGTTGACCGCCGAACAAACCCAAGTGATGGCCGATGCCGGCCGCGAAGGTGGGATGTCGATCCACATCGACGGCGCGCGAATCTTCAACGCTGCCGTCAGCCTAGGCATCGACGTCAAAGAACTAGCCGCACCGGCAGATTCCGCAACCTTCTGCCTCTCAAAGGGCCTAGCGTGCCCCATCGGCAGCGTAGTAGTCGGCAGCGAAGACTTCATCGCCCGAGCGCGACGATGGCGCAAAATGCTCGGAGCCGGCATGCGACAAGTCGGCGTCATAGCCGCCGCCGGCATCTACTCCCTCGACAACATGATCCAACGCCTCGCTGAAGACCACGTGAACGCCAAGAAACTAGCCGAAGGCCTCGCAGAAATCGACGGCATCAGCGTCGACCCCGACAACATCCACTCCAACATCGTCTTCTTCAACATCCCCCCCGGCACCGGCGCCACAATCTCCCAAAACCTCAAACAACACGGCATCCTAGTAAACCCCGGCAACCCCATGATGCGCATGGTCACCCACTACGGCATCTCCTCCGAAGACATCGACTATACATTGGTAGCCCTGCAAGAACACTTCCGGGAGGCTGTTGCCGCCGCCTAAGCGTTGGTTTCCCCGCTCGCGGGGGAAATGCCCGGGGCCGGGCAGCGGCGGTGTCCCCTCTCGATCGGTGGGAGAGGGCTAGAGCCTGCCCCGGACTTGATCCGGGGGCGAGGGTGATTGGGGCGGCCACGGGGCAGGGTTTCCCCCGCTCGCGGGGGAAATGTCCGCAGGACAAAGGGGGCATACCGCCATTCCCGCGAAAGCCGGCGCTTCAGCGGACGGGACCGCCATCCAGAGGGGCCGTGTGGCCGCCGCCTAAGTGTTGGTTTCCTCCGCTCGCGGGGGAAATGTCCGAAGGACAAAGGGGGCATGAACGCCATTCCCGCGAAAGTCGACCCTTCAACCGACGGAACCTCTATCCAGAGGGCCGTACGGCGGCGGTGTCCATTCTTCCTTGATGGGACAGGGCTAGGGCGCGGGTGAACGGTGCGGAGAAGACCCTGTAGAATCGACACTGGAAGGTTTTCGACACATGACAACCTCGACAATCTCACCGCCAGAACACCGTCAAATCGCCCGCGACTTTTTGGCGGCATCAGATCACGGGTTCGAGATTGGGGACGTCATGCAGGGCGCGGAGAAACTATGGGGCGCAGCCGCACACGCCATCATGGCGGTCGCACAGGAACGTGAATGGCCGTACAAGAGCCACCGATCATTGAAAAACGCCGCAATAAAACTTGCAAACGAACGGGAAGACCCACTGATCGAAGCACACTTCGCCGTCGCCGAAAAGTGCCACATCTACTTCTACCACGGCATCATGGAAGAATGGGAACTTCACGCTGACCGCCGACTAGCCCGCGACTTTGTGCAACGGGTGTTGGGATAGAGCGCATATTCAGTCTTGTGGGCAGTTGTGCCGCTTTGTGTACTATCTAACCGCAAGGTTTGATAGCCAGCCTCTATGCCTGATACATCCGCGAATAATCCTCCCTCCCGCCCCCTTCGCGAAGCGCAAACGAACGCATATGGGCAGGGTTCAAACCTGCTCGACACCGAAGCGACAGCGGGGATGCCCGCCGAAGCGGAAAACCTCAACCCACCACCAACCCAAATCGCAAACCATCACACCATCCCCCACAACGGCATCTACCAAGTCCCCGATCGGCCGGGATTGGGGCATGAGTTGAATCCCGACTACCTAGCCGCCGGTCCCTATCAATCCTTGATTGACCGACACTCCTAGTCGCATACATCAATGCTCAATTGATTTTGCAATTTTTCAAAAATGTCGGATATCTCAACAGGCAAATGATCTCTCTCGAAAAAATCAGTTTTATTTAGCATGTAACAGATTCTTA
Source organism: Dehalococcoidia bacterium (assembly GCA_965220355.1). GTDB lineage: Bacteria > Chloroflexota > Dehalococcoidia > Lucifugimonadales > Lucifugimonadaceae > Bin127. The sequence goes on along the minus strand of OZ244820.1, from coordinate 2,238,733 downwards.
CACGATCGCAAATTATGCAATCACCGGTTCGATCTGGCAACAAATCCCATCGACCGTCGCTCTTCCGAGGTATGAAAGGAATCATCACGAAATTGGTGTGGCTAACATTGAGGTCTACGAATCCATTCAGACCAGAACTTGCTTTTGCCTCATGACGCTTTGTCCACCATTCCCGTTGGATAGTACATTGAGCAAATGCAAAGTAAGAATAGGTATTTATGTCTCCAAATGAACACACAGCCAACAAATCTATTCCGAATTCACGACCAGTGTCCGGCAATGAGTCTTCATTTTTCGGTCGAGCATTCAACTTCGCTGCGAGTTTTGGTACCGCTACGGAAGCCTTGAATCCAAATTCTTGAATGCGATCATCGGTGTTACGGCTGAACAACAACACCTGTGCCCAATTGGGAAACAATGCTCGAAAAGCTTCTTTACAAAGATGTTCGAAATCATCTGCTAAAATACTATCGATATCAGACATATATTCATCATTAGAGCAAACGAGCATGAATAAATACGGCAAATTCCTATTTAATTCGGTGTGAGGTGTGAATTGTACCTCGTCTGTGCCCGCGCTGTAAGGATAAACCGTGCCTAACCAACGGGATCGTTGCTCGATCAATTGAAGGGCTTGTTCGAATACCGTGACTCGCTCGTCAGCAGCTTGACCCGAGAGAAAGGAATGGTCGTTGTCATCTAGATTTTCAATACCCACATAGTGCTGGAAATCAGCTTGTGTGAACACACCGTAGTACTCGTCGCCACCGAAAGCGAGAGCAAGTTCAATCGCGTCCGCTAGAAGAGTCGCGTCTTTCGTGACGCTTGAACTCCAATTGATGTCAAGCATTCAGGTCGATCCCAAGGGCTCGAGCAGCTACGTGGACCAGCGACAATGCATCATTCACAGTCTTTTTGGCATTCTCATCGTCAGTTTCGACGGTGTACAGGTTGGCATTTGCTTCTTTCAGGGCTTCAATGGCTCGGTTCATATAAACCGTAAATTCGCCTCGCCCACGCGAGGTCAGCCGATAGGCAGATTCTAGTGATTGACCGGACTGCAGCGCTTTCAGAGCCGTCTCATCTGCCAAAACAGGGCCCAATTTAACAATATTTCTTGATTCAATCAGCGTCGTGTTACCATCTTCGTCCCGCTCAAACATATATCTGACTAATTCTTCTAATCCACTTTGATTAATTGCGCCAGGATTTGTTATTGGGTTCGTCGCCGTTCCGTTATTACGCACTCCGATGTAATTGGCAACATCCACATTATTCACAGCTGTATAAAATGTGCCGAATTGAAACGTGGTTTCTTCGATCCCTTCAATTTCGTAAAAATCATATTCTTCAATGATTGCATACGCCGCCAATGCATCTAAATTCCTTCGAACAGTGGCGCCATTGCTACCAATCTCTCGGGCAACTGCGATACATCTTTCACGTTCGTCTCCTTCGGTTAAATCAAATAATGATTTCAAATACCTCGTTTTTGCCAGGGGTTCCCACCTTTGCACGCCTGAAATGTGACGGAATCCCAAATACTGTAAAGTTTCGTTGCGAGTTTCAACGATGTATGCTGGGATTATAGTCGGTTTGTATTGGGCGTTTGACGCGACTCGTTCGATACTTGGTTTGCTGACTAATTCTGGATTGCGTAATAATCTCAAAGCAGCCAGGCGACGATTGCCTTCGACAACAGTGAATTTGGAATCGTTGGGAATTGCGACGATTGCTTCCCCCTTGAAGAAATCGTTTTCGCCGATTGATGACATCAGATTTTCGATCGCTGTATGTCTCGCTAGATATTGTAGAATGCGATTTTCCCTAGCGCCGTGTAACGATGTGGGCAGACGTGGGTTTTCCTTGTCGAATTCAAGCAATTCGATGTTCAGTTCGTTAAATCCGGTCACTCGAACACCTCCCTTGGTATGGCATCGACGACTTGCTTGAAAAGCAGCGGCGGCACAGCATTGCCGATGACCTTGTATTTTTGCATCAAAGAAACCGTGTCAGGGAATTCCCAATCGGTCAAATCTTGCAACGCAGCAGCTTCCCTGAAAGAAAGGCGACGAGCTTGTTCTGGATCGCCATCAAACACCCATTCATCGACGCCGACCTTCACCAACGGAGGACTCATCGGGTGGAGTGGCATATGACGTGCATTGGCTAGAATCGTCTTGCTAGGCTCGTCCCATCCGCGGTATCGGTTTCGTGACAGATAATACCAATGGAAATCTTGATCACAGAACTCACCTTCAGGCCAAGTTTCGGTAATCTCACCTAATGCTTGACGTTGCGTCTTGATCGGATCGATCGCAGTCCCGTGCGTAGGTTCCGGAAATCGGTACTGCAGACCTATGTCGGATCGGATGCCGACGATAAATATCCTTCGCCTTTCTTGGGGTAACCCGTAGTTTACGCCGTTGATGATTTGCGGTTCGGGGACGTCGAACCCAGCAGATCGGAAACGGTCTAGTTGGTCATTCAAAATGCGGAGATTATTGCTACGAGCCATACCAGCTACGTTCTCGACTACGAACGCCTTGGGTTGAATATCCCTGAGTGCTCGATCAAATTCCAAGTAAAGCCTGTTGACATTGCGTTCCGAATCTCGGGCTCCGCCTTGACTAAATCCTTGACAGGGGTAACAACCGATCAATAAGTCAGCGGATGGAAACGACACGATTTCTTGGATGTCGGTGTTCCGGTAGTCAGTCTCTGGTAGGTTCGCTTCATAGACTTCTTTCGCGTACGGCAAAATGTCGTTGGCCATCACGATTTGCCAGCCAGCATCGACCAGACCCTTGTCGGAACCTCCGCAACCCGTGAATAGAGAAACTGCGTCCAACGATCGATTTGTCCTATCTTGTGAAGTTTTGACTGCGTCTCGAGATAGTTCGCATTCTAACCTAGGCTGTGTGCCGCCACCTAAGGATCCGCCCCTACCTCCCCCAACGCCTCCAAAACCCCCCGATTCCGCCCATTAACATTCGGCTCACTCGCAAACATCAACCGATAGAGCGCCAACATATCAGCAACATCCGCATCGCTCGGATCCAACCCGATCATCTCCGCAACAACATCATCGATCCGCCACCTATTCTCATCCCGAAAACAATACGCGAACGGCTCCAACTCCAACTCCGACAACTCAGCGAAATTCAGAGCGGCAACCCGCCTCGCATGTGCGCTAGCCGCAAAATCCGGACACGGCAAGCCCGGTATCGCGTTTACCTGTATCCTCGCACGTCCGGCCTGACTTGACTGACCATAAGCGCTTCGGACGATACCGCCAAAAACGCTGTTGTTCCACAACGCCAAGCAGCGGCCAACTTCGTCGGCCAGGTTTTGAAGCGCGTTCCATGCCTGACCGCCGTGAACGTCGTTGTCTGTGTATGCAAACGAGATTGCTTGGGAAGTCCATCTGAGGTTTCTGCTGATGAACCAATTGCTTCTTTGAGCGACTAACCGTCGCGCGAGGCTCCGCGAAATCACCGTTCCGCCATGCGTCGGATCCGTCGCGATCCTGACTTGAGTCCTAGCATTGGCCGCCCACATCGACTTCTGGGCGGGTGTCGCCGGCAATTCATTCAACGGTGTCCACTCAAACGCGCCAATCGCGTCTCCACCCCTTGGGTATCCAATCGTGTGGTGGGTTGGCCCCCCATCGGCGAGGTTGCTTAGCGTGACCATCGGCAGCGTCATCGCGTGTTCGTTCAGCGTCGTCGGGTCGTAGAGCGTGCCTTCTAACATCAGTTCCGAAACCGCAATCAGTTCAACATTGTTATTGCCGACCGCGCCCCACGGTGCCCCCGTACCGTTCTGTTTTAGGCATGCCCAGTTTCCCCAACGTTTAGTGCCGGTTGGGTGACCGTCGGGCATCGCTGCTATTTCACGCCCGAGCGCGTAGCCTTCAGCCATCGTCGCAGGTGCCGCGCCCAGATTCACGCACAGCAACTCATCAGCTTCCGAACCCTCCAACGGAGTCTCGCGCTTGGTCGCAACCACCAGCATCTCGCCCATGCCGGTGTCCGCACTCATGCTTTGGAGTTCCGATGTGCTGGTGTTGGCGATCACTACGATGTCTTTAAAGTGCTTCACCATCTCCCGTCGCCATTGAGTCCAACTGCCAGTGTGTGCCGCCGTCAGCGGAAGGACATGCGCAAACACCCCGCCCGCTTTCAACCGCATGTTGCTCATATTCCCGAAATCGCTCCCCAACCCAGCTTGCCCGTGAGACATCAGCCATCCGTATTTCGCGGCGATCCGTCTCAGCGGTGCCAGGCCAGTCGTCGCCTGTTCTCTTCCCCTGCGAGGCCGCGAATACGGCGGATTCATCAACACCCAATCCACGCTGCCGACCGGGACCCGCACCATGCCGTTATTCGAGGACTGCCCAGGAGTCAACCCCCTGCCGCCGCTGCCAAGCATGTCCGAAATGCCCGTGGTCTCCGGATTCAGCAGACACAGCGAACCCGCTTCATGTGTCACAATCGCTATCCGACTCTCCTGATAGTCCTGAGCCACCTCCAAGTCCGTCAGCCGCTTCGCGGTCATCGTACCGGCGATACCGTTCACATCCAACGCGATGATGTGGTCCTCCATCCGTTTTCGATGCAGACTCGGATCGTTTCCACCCTTCACCAAATGAACTCGCCGCAACGCCCGTTCTCCAGCGCCGATCAGCGTACCCGTGCCACAGGCAGCGTCCATCAAATCCAGCGATGCCACTTCATCAGCTGACCTATCGGTAAACCTCTCAGCCGCCAATGTCGCCAAGAGTTCCGCAACCTCTGGCTTCGTGTAATGTGCCGCCCGTTCTTCACGATCAGTTACCAGACGTTGCCACAACTCGCCAGCAAAGTTGTAGACATGCTTCGCCTGCAATGTGTTCAAATTCCCGCTCAACTCCTCCAGATTCCTCAAAACCTCGGAGACCACATGAGAGTCTCCGACCGCCTGAAGGCTCGCTTTCGCCAACTCCATCACCGGAAGGTAGTTGACGGCTTCGATCACATCCCAAGCACTGACCAGATCCTCCTGCCTCAACACACCCAACATTGAACTGGCACGGATATCCTGCGTCGTTTTCAATCCCGTTGAACGCAACGTCGGACTGAACGACGCAAGGTCGTTGTGCAGATCAATTGTCATCAGCCAGATCGCGCAAACTATACGTGTCGCCTCCTCCGCTGTATCAGCCTTGACGATGTCTATCAAATTCGCTATCTTCTCGTCGCCCACTGCCGTCATCGCCCGCAAGCCATTCAGCAATGCACCTCCAAGCGACTCGATATGGCGTGCTACTCTCGCGCTGTGTCGATCGATCTCCAGCTGCGGCACCTGAGCGTATTCGCAATAGGCGACAAGGTCCACCGGGCGCGAAACGATCGGTTCATCGGGCCACACCCCGGCCGTCGAAACCAGCTGCACCGACAACACCACCTCATTTCGCTTTAGTCGGGCCAAATACTCCGCGCGAGTATCGCTTTCGCAATCCTCGTCTATCCCGACCGCGATGACTTCGGTCAAATCATACGTTTCGGTGAGGAGTCTTTTCCCCAACCGCTGTTCAGCGTCACCAACTGCCGGGCGACCATACTCGGTCTCCAACACAACCGCCCTGCGACCAAATTCGCTAACGACGATATCCGGTCTTCCGTTATCGTCAACCAGAGTCTGTCTTCGTTCCGCGTTCGCCGACCACCCCTTGCCGCACTCATCGAGATACTGCGCGATCGCGCTATTGGCCTCGATTTCAGGCAGGATGCCGATGGTAGTTCGTGTAGTCATCGGTTACACATTTGAGACGTCGCGTTGGGCATAAACACGATAGTACCCGACATCACCCACAACTCCGAACTCGTTGTCACACCACCAAACAACCAACCCGAAATCCGAAAATCCCCATTCAGACTCCCTCCCCCAAAACCTCCACCACGCTCCGCAACCGCGCCAAACTAGCCGAAGCATACTCCGACGCCTCGTACCGCTGGATCTGCTGCTCCTTCAACCCCAACCGGCCAGCCAGCGACTTCTGACTTAGCCCCCGAGCGATCCGCGCCCTGATCAACAACCTCGGCACATCAGCAACAGAATCAAGCCGCCCAAACTCAAACTCACCCGACTTCAGACTCTCGTAATCCCGCAACTCCCTCTCAAGGTCGGCAAGCTGACTCCTCACCGCGTCCCTCTTCGCCTTCAACAACAGCGGATGCGACCCAAGTTCCTCCGCCGTCTCCCCCTCCGACTCCCGCAAAGCCTCCGAGAAACGCTCCGCCTGAGCCCTCGTTATCCGATACTGCCTCTCGTTCTTGATCACTCGATCCCTCCTAGATCCAAATCCACAATCCCTTTCGGTTGACCAGTCTCTCTGTCGATCTGAAAAACTCCAAGAAAACATCACCCCGCATCCTCGCCACCGACGATGCCGGAAAGGATTCGCCACGAAACTTCGCCTTCTGAGCAGCACGCCCCCGAACAAACTCGAGCGGCACGGGATCGACCAGCTCCATATCCACCCCAACCTCATCCCAACTAGCATCGAAATCGTTCGGAACCTCCTTACTCGTCACAAAATTCCCATCCAGATAGACCGTCTGAAACCCCGCACCCTTAAGTCCGTCCAGCGCACTCCGGAATCCAGCCAACAGATCCCGTCGCCACGGCGAAATCCCAAATCTCTCGACGATCTCATTCCACGTCGCCCAATGATTCCCCGGCAGCAATTTCCACCGCTCTCAAAATCAGGAATCACCACCCAACTATATCATTGTGTTAAGCAACAACACCCTTCCACCCGACTTTTTTGAACTTCGTCAAAAAATAAACTTGCCGCGAACTTGCCGCTCCAGCGGCAAGTTTGTTCTAAAAACCTCTTCCATCCACACCCCGGTATCCTACGAAAACCACCATCCCGCAACCTTCACACGCCGACACCCGACACATCCTCTACATCACATCCCAAATAACACCACAAAATATCCTCACAGCGATCTTGCCGGAGTCGCGGCATTCTGCGGCAGATTGCGGCAAGTTCCGGCAACTTCGCGGCGAGACAAAAACCCGCACCGCCGTCCCGACTACCCCCGCCTCACACCCCATACTTCCCACCCCACCATGCCCTCAACCGCTCCCCGATCTGCCGTTCAGCGCCCAACTCGCCCGGCTCATAAAACCGACCATCCTTTACGCCTTCCGGCAGATTCTCCGATAATTTGAAGTGCCCCGGCGCGTCATGCGGATACTCGTAACCCTTTCCGTAACCCATCCCCTCCATCAACCGCGTCGGCGCATTCCGAAGATGCATCGGCACTGGTTCGTCGCGGGAATCTCGGACCATTCCGAGCGCTTTGTCGATCGCGAGATATGCGGAGTTTGACTTTGGCGCAGAAGCCAAGAAAATCGTCGCCTCCGCAAGCGGAATCCGCCCTTCTGGCATACCCACAAAACTGACCGCCTGTTGCGCGGCAACCGCAACCGCGAGACCGTTTGGGTTAGCTAATCCGACATCTTCAGCCGCCAAAATGACGAGTCTGCGCGCTATGAACATCGGATCCTCACCAGCGTCAATCATCCTCGCCAAGTAGTAAATCGCAGCATCCGGATCGGACCCCCGCACGCTCTTGATGAACGCCGAAATCGTGTCATAGTGCATATCGCCAAGACGGTCGTAACGCGATCGTTTTTCGATAGCCTGCTCGATCAATTCGACGGAAATGGTTCGCACACCATCTTCAAATGGAGCCGAATCGACAGCTATCTCCAACGCGTTCAGGGCAGAACGCGCGTCGCCGTTTGCCGCTCTAATGAGGAACGACCTAGCGTCATCGTCCAGCGATGGGTTGGCCGCTCCCAACCCTCGTTCGAGGTCCGACAACGTCGCGTCGACGATGCGGTTCATGTCATCGTCGCTCAGCGCATCGACTGTGTAGACGCGAGTTCGAGAGAGAAGGGGAGCGATCACCTCAAATGATGGATTTTCGGTTGTCGCACCGATCAGGATGAAAGTTCCGGCTTCTACGTGCGGCAACAGCGCATCTTGCTGCGATTTCGAGAAGCGGTGAATCTCATCGACGAACAGCACCGTGCGCACGCCAGTAGAACCGAGCCGGTGTTGGGCATCGGCAGCTTCGCGGCGAATGTCGCGAACCCCTGATGTCACGGCCGATAATTCGACGAAGTGGCTTCTGGTAACGCCAGAGATGAGTTGAGCGAGGGTCGTCTTGCCGCTACCCGGTGGACCCCAAAGAATCATCGAGTGCAATCGGTCGGTTTCGATCATCCCCCGCACGACACGACCCTGTCCGACGAGTTTTTCCTGTCCGACGAACTCGTCGAGAGTTCTTGGACGCATTCGCGTCGCGAGAGGGGCTTGGCGATTCAGTATCGCCTTGCTTCGGTCTTCGAATAATGTCATGTCGAGGTGTGTTCAAATCCCGAACATCGACTCGATTCGGGGCTAGATACAAACCCCGGCAATCAAGACTTGCTCGACGACTAAGCTATCAACGAGCGAAGCGCTGCGGCCACGTTGCCGCGTTCTGTGGACAGCACGGTTCGCGGGTCTAGGAAGTATCGATCATCCTCTATTCTGCCGATTATTGGAGGGACGGCGGTGCGCAGGCGCGCGGCGATTTCATTCGCAGGATCGTGCGAGGTGATCTTCAGGCGTTTTGTCGGTAAGGTCTGTCCAGGTGCGCTACCACCACCGATCGCGGTTCGGCCATCGACGACTTCGGCTTGGATCCCGCGCGCCCATTGGCGCGCGACATCTTCCAACTCATCGATCTGAGCAGACATCATTCGCAATATTGGCAACTCACCCAATGCGGCTCCGCGTATGTATGACCTTAGCGTTGAATTCAACGCCGCGAGCGTCATCTTGTCGATGCGGACGGCGCGGGCCAAAGGATGGCGTGATACCCGAGCAACCAATTCGTCGTGTCCCACGATGATGCCGGCTTGGGGACCGCCAAGTAGTTTATCGCCGGAAAAAAGCGTCAAATGAGCTCCTGCTTGGATCGATTCCTGGACCGTCGGTTCGTGGTCGATCCCAAATTTCGCCGTGTCGATCAAGCATCCGGAGCCTAGATCATGGACTATCGGGATGCTGCGCCGATTGCCGACCTCCACGATGTCCGCAAGCGGGTCTTCGTGCACGAATCCGGACATTGCAAAGTTGGAGCGATGCACCTTTAATATGGCGCAGGTATTCCGCCCGATCGCCGCTTCGTAGTCCCGGGAGTATGTTCTATTGGTCGTCCCGACGTCGACCAGATTCGCGCCGGATTGGGTCATGATGTCGGGCACGCGGAACCCGCCGCCGATTTCTACCGCCTCACTCCGAGAAACGATAACGTCGCCGCCGTGACCAGCGAGCGTACTAAGAGTTAGCAGAGCAGCGGCTGCATTATTGTTCACAGCGATGCCGTTTTCAGCGCCGGTCACCGTTTTCAGCAGCGATGAGACGTGCGTGTGGCGAGAGCCTCGTCCAGCCGAATCGAGATCATATTCCAAGTCAGAGTAGCCGAGTGCTGCAATTTGTGACGCCAGCGCGGCCTCCTGACTGAGCGGTGAACGCCCGAGATTTGTGTGAAGTATCACTCCGGTCGCGTTGATCACGCGGGTCGGGGAGGGTGCCCACCGCGCGTGCGCCGTGGTGATGATGTCGGCGACGATGTTCTCAATGCTGGCGTTGACGGTGGCATTACCGCCGTTCCTTAGCGATTCGCGGACATCGGAGAGTTTTTCACGGACTCCGTCAGCGATCAGCGGACGCGGGAAGCGATCTGCCAATTCGATTAACGAAGGGTGCCCCAGCAATCTTTCGACGCTTGGGAGAGCGCGCAACGTCGCGGCAACGTCGCTATCGATCTTCGGGTCTAGGGACGACAATTCGACGGGTTACAACATAGGTCGACGGCGCAACTTCGACAGATTTCGGTTCGAAACAATCGGTTTGCGTAGTTGTAAAATATTTTACCTGCGGACTTCCCGTCGATAATCCTCACGCACTTCGCGTAAATCGCCGATGATCACCATAGCTGTAACAGGGGGTATCGGAGCAGGCAAATCTGAGACCGTCAACATCTTGGAAAAGCTTGGTGCACGACCCGTCAACGCAGATCTCGTAGGACACGCCGTCTATCGCAAAGGCACCGCCGCTTACGCCGAGATGATTGAAGCGTTTGGTGACGAAATCTTAGGAGCGGACGGCGAAATTGATCGCAAAACCCTCGGTCGCATCGTGTTCGGCGACGAAACAAAGCTAAGAGTGCTTGAATCCATCGTTTGGCACCGCATCCGCTCGATGCTCGAAGACACTCTCATCCAAGCGAGATCAGAGCATCTGTCGGCAACCGTGATCGAAGCGGCAGTCTTATTCGAGGCCGGTTGGCAAAATCTCGCCGACCGGGTTTGGACCGTCGAAGCGTCATATCATCAAAGACTGGCGCGCATTATAGAAAAGACTGGAATGGGCGAAAGTGCCGCGCGCGGCCGCATGGACGCGCAACTGGCCCCGGAAATCAGAATCGAAAAGGCTGACGAAGTTATCTGCAACGATGGTGATCTGGCTGCTTTGGAGCAACGAGTCACAGAGTTGTGGGGCGAGACGACCGAAACTTAACACCGATTGGATGCCAAATGGCGACTGAACAGCTTTATAAAGAGACCATCATCGAGGAATACGTTCTTACCGATGAACCTTATTACCTCCCATTGGCGGATGAGATTGAGATTTTCGAAGCCGCGTACCATCAGCGGGTGCCCGTCTTGTTGAAAGGCCCTACGGGAACGGGCAAGACGCGATTCGTGGAGCACATGTCTTGGCGGTTGGGCGAGGAACTGACGGTAGCAAAATCAGCATCCAAAGTCGATGCCAGTTCGAACGGCAGCCCTGAATCGATTCCTTTGGTAACCGTGGCATGTCACGAAGACCTGACTGCTTCTGACCTAATCGGGCGATATCTGCTGGACCGTGACGGTACGCGATGGCAGGATGGGCCATTGACCCGCGCGGTGAAATCGGGCGGGATCTGCTACTTGGACGAAGTCGTCGAAGCGCGCAAAGACACGACGGTCATCATTCACCCGTTGACCGACCACCGACGAACGCTCACTATCGACAAGTTGGGCATGGTCATTGACGCCGCATCAGGGTTCTTGCTGGTGGTTTCCTACAACCCCGGCTATCAGAACGCGATTAAAGACCTCAAACACAGCACCAGACAGCGGTTTGTGGCACTTGAGTTCGATTTCCCGAATGAAGAGCAAGAATCGAAGATCATCGCGCACGAATCAAGTTGCGATGACGAACATGCCGGTTTACTCGCCGCGCTAGGCGGGAAGATCCGGAACCTGCGTGAACACGGTCTTGAAGAGGGGGCCAGCACGCGTGTCCTTATCTATGCCGCCAAGCTCATGAACGAGGGGATCAGCCCCCGACGCGCTTGTCAAGTTGCCGTTACGTGGGGAATCACTGACGACGCTCAAGTTCAACGCAGCATCGATGAGGTTGTTTCCTCGATCTTCCCGTGAAATCCGATCCGGCATCCGAGTTCATGGTCTACGCGAAACGCAGGTTGACTCGCCCTCACATTCGCGACCTCCCAGGCGAATCAAACCCGCCCGAGGGGATAGATCCCGGATTGCCAAGACGACGAGCGGCAGTGTCTGTGTTGTTCGCGATGCGTGATGAAACTCCGATGATGCTGCTCATCCGACGTGCCGCGCATCGGGGGAATCATCGAACCGAATGGGCGTTCCCCGGTGGCGTCGCAGAGGCTGAAGACGCAACTCTGCTCGATACCGCTTTGAGGGAGACGCACGAGGAGATCGGCGTTCCTGCATCCAAGATCGACGCATGGGGGCCATTGCCGAAAGTGATTACCGGAACCGGCTTCGAAGTTTGGCCGTTCGCCGGGCGATTGTGCGACAATGCACGCTTAACGCCTGAGCGCGAAGAGGTCGACGACTACGCGTACATCCCTGTTGATCGGCTCGCTGATGTCTCGGCGCGTCGACAGATCACCCTGATGCGCGACAACGTCACTCGTCGGTGGGATGCAATCGAGCACGAAGGCAAGATAATCTGGGGCGCCACCGCGCGAATCATCCATAGCACGATGTCCGAATTGGACATCGGTAAACTCACCAATGAACAAACCTAGCGAACAAATGATGATGAATGTACGGACGGAGTTGGGTAGTTTCCCGTCGCCCGTCCAAACGAACTTCGACCGCGCTAGAGAAGCGCTGACGGGCCGGTTGGCGGCTGACAAACTCGACGCCTGGGCTCAGCTCGGATTGACGATTTCGAAGCGTACGGTCCGTTCTTGGGAGGCTGGCGCCGAGTTGTTTAACGCTTCCCCAAAGGTGCAGCGCCATCTTCCTGCCGGTCAGTTTATCAGCTGGGTGAAGATCGGCGACCAGCTGTGCACCGCCTCGCCGAGCCTCGCAGTCGCTTACTTCCGAGCCAGTCCGGCTGCGATCGAGCGGCTACGCCCCCGGTACATCGGCGATTGGGCGCAGTCATGTCGCGCGTTATATCGCGGAACATGGAAATCGTCGGCGCTCGCGTGCAAACTGTTTGAATCTACACCCGGACTACTGGAATCGCTTTCGTTCGACGAGCTGCGCCGTTTCGCAGAATTCCTAGAGGAGATCTCTCACCGGTCGTACGACATGGCCGGGGACGCTTTGGACAAAGGGACAGTCCTATTCCCCCAACTCGGGCGCGACGCTGGCGCGTTCATCGGACTGTCGAACACCGTCGCGAAGAACTCATGGCGGCACGTCCAACCAATGTTCGATGCCGCACAGTATTCACTCGTTGAGATGCCGCGGGAGCAACGATCGAGCTTCATTTCTCTCGTCAACCGCCTTTCAACCAAAGATGGCGTAGACACGGCCCGATTGATCCGAGACGGCGCCCGGGCGATCAGCGGTGTCGGACATGAGTGGCGTGACACATTGATCGATCTCACGCACAGGCTCGCGACTGAAGGGTCGGCTGAAGCATCTTCAGCATTCTTGACGACCGGTCCTAGAGTGTTGGAACGGGTTACATTCCCCCAACTCATCGAATGGCACAGCCGCGGGATGCAGTTGGTGGCAGAGAAGCCGACCGCGGCTGAGGCTTATTACAAAAACGAATCGACGCTATCTCATGAGGTACTCGACGCGCTTTCGTCAAGTGTCGAGCTGGACCGAGTGCGCGAGATCATCCGCATGTACTGTCGTATGTTGGCTGGCCAGGAGATCGAGGTGCAAGCCGCCCAACAACTTGTCGACAAGAACATTGGTTGGTTCCAAGGCGAACTGCCAACCACTGAAGGCACGACGATCTACTTGCCGAAGGTCATCAACAGACATCCGAGTAAGGATCGGAACTTCGCGTTCTTCAAGGTAATTTCTACTCACCAGACGGGCCACATTGAGTTCGGGTCGTTCCGTTTCAGCTTTGAACGACCATCGTCGATGTTTACCGACTTGAGGGCCGATCTCACAGACGCCCAAGGCTCTGCACTCGAATCTGTTCCGGCTGAAATCGAGACAAAGCCGGAAGTCAACGGCGCGGCTTCTCCTAACGGCGTACCGAACCGACCTACAGAGGACGATCACGCGCCGATCCCGATGAGCCGCTTCTTCGACCTGTTCCCGGATCGCAAGCTCGGCAACGATATGTTCACGATTTTCGAAAGCACGCGCGTCGATGCTAAGGTCATGGAGGCGTATCGGGGGTTGGCAGCGAGCTTCGGCGCGGTGCAAGACGACGCTTTGACTTCGCGACCGGATATGACTGAGCTCCCCGCCAGAGAAGCGCTAGTGGAATTCATGATCCGCATCAGTCTAGGCCAGTCAGCAAACTTGATTGCGCCCAAGCGGCACATGGAAGTGGCGCGGAAACTCCGTCGGCTGGTCCGCATGATGCAGAACGAAACCGCTGTCGTCGAAGATGCGGCCGAGGCCACGATACGTGCCTGCGCTTGGCTTACGGAAGTCAAGAACGAAGAGTTGGACGAGGACGAGTTCGACAACTTGGACGATGACGAGGAAGATGAAGAGCAGGATGGCGACGGTGAGGAGGAGCAGGATCTTCAGGGAATCCTCCAAGCGTTTATCGAGTCGATGCAGACTGGTGAAGGATTCGGCGAGGAAGAAGATGGCGCCGAAGAATCTGAAGACATAGACACGGGCGACGAGCAGGACTACTCGTCACCGCAAGAGGTCGACTACCGAGGTGAGTTCAAACCTGAGCTCTCGCAACTGCTTTCGCAAGCGCAGATGATGGATGGCGCCGAATTTGGCGATGACGAATTTGGCGATATGACGCCGCTGTCGCAGGAACAGCTCGAGCAGATGATGAAGAACTCGGCCGAGGTAGAAATCCAAGAAGGGCAGGAAGGCGAGGAGATGTCGTCTGAGCTTGCCGAGATGCTGGAAAACCTCCTCAAGGAGATGCAGCGGCGCGATCCTCAGGCGCAGAGCCAGTCGTCAGGTCCGATGCAGCACGTCGATGAAGACGGGGGACCGCTAACGCCATCAGGTAGCGACCAATACGTTTACGACGAGTGGGACTTCCGGGCGAACGAGTACCGACCACGCTGGTGCATGGTGCATGAGAAGGAGATGAGTAGCGGAGACGCAGGTTTCTACCGCGACACGTTAGTCGAACGAGCTTCGCTTTTGACGATGATCAAGAAGCAGTTCGAGCTCGTGATGCCGGAGATGTACCGGAAGCAGAAACGCCTAGAAGACGGCGAAGAGCTCGACTTTGATCCCATGCTCGAGGCTGTAATCGACATCCGGGCGGGCACGACACCTGACGAGAAGATCTACTGGCGGCGAAACAAAACCGAGCGATCGGTTGCGGTCGCCTTCCTGCTCGACATGTCGGCTTCGACGGCGGAGGCGATCGAAGAAGCAAAACGTCCAAACGACGATTGGGGCGCACCAGACGACCCCGTCGAGTACATGGTCTGGCTTCGTTCTCGACGCACCGAAGGGTTGCGCAAATCCTATAAGCGCATCGTCGACGTTGAAAAAGAGGGCGTCGTCTTGCTCGTGAACGCGCTGGAGACATTAGGTGACGACTACGGCATCTACGGATTCTCTGGATACGGCAGAGAAAACGTCGAGTTTTACGTCATTAAAGACCTCGACGAAAAATTCACCGAAGAGATACCCCGCCGTATCGATCGCATCGCGCCTCTGCACGCCACGCGCATGGGGCCGTCCATCCGACACGCGACCAAGAAGCTCGCCGATCAGGATTCCCGTTCGCGCTTCCTTTTCCTGATATCCGACGGTCGTCCACAGGACCGCGGCTACAGCAGAGAAGGCGTGGAAAAGGAGTACGCAGTCCACGATACACGCATGGCGCTTATGGAAGCAAAGCGCGAGGGAATCGTGCCTTTCTGCCTTACTGTCGACAAACAGGGGCACGACTACCTGAAGGTGATGATGGACGACTTCAACTACGAAATCTTGCCCGACGTCAGCATGTTGCCTCAACGCCTGTTGATGCTCTATCAACGGCTCACGACCTGAGTATTCCCATTCCAAACGCACTATAGACGCTCCGCGTTGACCTGAAACCGGGCCAGAACTGTTCGATAGTCAAATCGATATAGACTAGCGAATCAACGAGCCTAGTCCTGCCGTCGCCGCGAACGCGGTCGATGCGTGACCGTAGTCGGTGGAAGTAGAGGAGTATTCGCGATGGATCTACGTTCAATGAAGTCTAGGTCGAAATTGCTTCTGGGCATCGCTGTCGCTGGAGCAATGACCGTAGTCGGCGTACTAGTGCTGCAACCCGGAACATCGTTGGGTGGCGTCGCGCTCGCCCAAAACCCAGATCCTCAACCCACAGGATCGATACAGCGCATAACCGCGTCGACACCAAACGTTGCATTGGCGATTGGTGAAACTGTTGTGCTTTCGATCGATGTAATCGGTCGGCAAAACGTCCAAGATCAAAATTTGGGTAATGGCATAGAGTTCGATTGGTCCGCATCCGGAGGTAGGTTGCCCGAAGATGCCGATGGCACATCGGTAACCTACACCGCTCCATCCGCTCCCGGAACCTATACCGTAACGGTTTCGCCGAGCTCAGGATGCGTTGGCACGGGTTCCGATTGCACAGCAACGTTCCGGATCAGCGTTCATCGACAAGGCGAGGCGACTGGACCCGACGCACCGCCTCGAAGCCCACCGGGCGTGATACCTACAATTCTTAACGACTCGGACGGTGCACAATACGAGGTGTTCACCCCCGAAGATGGCGGGAGTTTCCAGGGCGAGGGATTCTGGATCACCGCCGCCGCGGGCGTCATTCCCAACGGCGAGGTGATCGGTGTGCGCATCGCAGTTACAGGTTCAGCGTCGAATGCGGGCATGTCTCACCACCGCTACACCCTGTACGGTGATCGTTATTCGATCTTCGCGGTTGATGCTATGGGTGGACCCCTGTCTTCGTACAGGCTTGAAGGACCTGCGGAAATCTGCATCCCGATACCGAGCGAACTAAGATCCTCGATCACAGACGTTGGGCTTGTCGGCATTAACGATGGTAGCGCCTTGACCGCTCTTACGTCGTGGGTACGCGTATCGCCAGTGTTGATCGCTTGCGGCAACCTGAGCTTGCTGCCCGCTACAATCGCGGCTGGAATACCCGGCTCTCCGCCGCCAGCACCTACCGCCACTCCGGAACCGACGCCCGCACTGCCTCCGACTGGTGGCACGGCTCCGACTTCGTCCCCAGTCTTCTGGTGGGCAATGCTGATCGGCTTCGCGATGGTAGCGATCGCTGTGTTGGCGGTTTCAAGGCGACGACCTGAGGCGCGCAAAGATTAGGCGACCACCGATTTCCTGAACGCTCCACGACCTGTGAAATTCACGCCGTCCATCACTTAGACAGCGGCCGCAACCGTTCACTGCTGGTTGAGTTCAAACATCGTCAGCATCCTGTCGGCCCAATCTTTGTCGACTCTGATGATGTCCGTCGTCTCGTTGGCAACTGCATACCGATGGTTGCCGTCCGGTGTGACATCCCCGATGATCATTGACGTTCTGTATACCTCGGTCAGAAGTTCACGAACTTCAACCTCTCGGCGGATGTGGACGTAAGGAGCGTCTCTGTCGACGCCGTAAGGCTCGTACGCCGTCATGTCGTCCAGGTTGAGCACCTCAGCGCCGTCAATGACAGGGCTGCCGAAGTGCGTGAGGTAGTCGAGTATCACGTCGGCATCGGCAGGTGTAGACCCTTTACAGGGCGCATCGAAGGCGGGGAGATCGCAGACCACCCATTCCCCGGTTTCCTCGTCGAGCGCGAAACCAGATGTAACTTCGTTGTCCTCGAATAGCAGCACCTCGGTGGCTTCTGCCGGATCCATCGTGTAGAACCATTCCGGATATGGCGGGTCTTCGACGAGACGCAACATGACCTCGCCCCATGAGTAGTCGACCGTGTAGAGCTCGTCGTAGCCGCTCTGACTGGCGTAGTGTGCGCCGCCGTCCGGCGTCAAATCACCCATCTCAACCGTGAGTTCACGTCCGTCCCGAAGCTGGACAGTTATCGACAGCAAGGGGTCGTCCAATCCGTATAGCGCTGGATTGTCGATCGTCTTCTTTAGTTCCCTCTGAGAACGCGGCCCGCCAAGCAATTGTGTGATACCACCCCATCGGTAAAGCGCCGTGGGGACATCTTTTTCATCGTCGAAATACCACCTGCGGTCATTTTCCCGGAAGTGCCAAGCGGTCGCGTTCTCGCCGCTTGTGATCGCGATGTTGCGCAGGTCGTCAGGCGAGAGCGTGAAGAAGAACGGCGGTTGCTCGGCGCGTTCTTCCTGTCCGAGCTGTTTGACCACAATCGACGCTCCGATCGCGATCCAACAGGCGGCGATTACCAGAACTAGTGAGAGTCTTAGGCTCATATATCAGCGTCTTCTCCACCAGGCCCAGATGCCCGCCAAGGCGATAAGGAAAGGCATCAATAACCAGCCGCTCCAGCGTACGAAATTCCGCTCTGAATCCGTCAAAACGAGCTCTCGGAATGCGGTCTGTTTCGGACGCAGCGTGATGAGTTCGTAGTCGTCTGCCAAGTAGTTAACCGAGTTGACGAAGAGGTCGCCGTTTCGAGCCGAACCGAAATAGGCGTTGCTCGCGAAATCGGTGTCGCCGATTAGAACCATGCGAGTTGTCACTAGTTGATCGTCCACAGTCCTCGGGCTCCCGCCGATTTCCGCGACAGCTTCGAGTGAAACTACAACCGGCAGTGGGCCAGATTGGTCGACGTTCAAATCGAAGTTGATGTCCTCGACATCGGCTTCGGACCAGCTGTTCAAAGTGCTGATCGCCACCAATTCCTGTCGCACATAGGGAATGCCGTCATCGGTGATTGGGATAGTTTGTGGGTCGATGCTGTACAGGTAGTACGTCGATCCTGGCATATACAGAACGTCGAAGTCTTCCGTCAGCGGGTGTTGCGGCAACTGGCTGTTCGTATTTTTTATCTGGAGGAACGTCGGATTAGGTGCCACGTAACTCGCCGTGTCAACTACGGTTCCGACACCGACGCCGACTCCGTACCGCGTCAAGAAGCCCTTGAAGGAGTCTGGCGTCGCATTAGGTTCGAACATCATCAGCATCCTACCGCCCCTTCGGCTGTATTCAGCCAGGATGCCCTCCTCAGACTCGGTCATCTCCTGCGTCGGGCCCGCAAATATAACCGCGGCTGGCAGCGCTCTGGGGTCGTTCGCTGAGAGTCGTTGACCTAATTCCTGCATCGTTTCATTGGCGAGCTGGTAGTTTTCGCGTATCAGAGATGCCGCAGCCAATCCATAACCTTCGCCGCCACGCGTACTGTCAGATACGTCGCGAACCGCGTGGCCGCTGATGAAGACCACCGTTTTCTGCTCTATCTGGTTAACGACCAGAAGCCCAGTGATGATGTCTTGTTCGGAGAAAACATTCGGCCCATCGTTGGGATTAAGGCCAGGCACTACCTCGGTTCTTCGACTCTCCAAAGCTTCGATCGCGACTGAAGGGAACTGGGTGATGCCGTACTCTGTGGCGACGTTCGGTTCCAACTCAGGGTCCACCAATCGGAACGATAACGGCCGCTCCGTCGATCGCCTTTTGAACTCACTCAAAAGGTCTTCGGTTGCTCGCCACGCGGCTTGTCGCTTTGGGTTGTTGCGGCGGAAAAATGCCGTGATCTGAATCGGTTCTTTGAGATTGGAGAGGGTGTTCAGCGTCTGATCGGAAACGATGAATTGTTTGGTACTCGTCGTGTCGACGCGCAAAAACCCTGGCGGATCGGGGCGTTCGACTGCCCAGTAGATGACAAAGTTGAGCACGATTGCAATCGCGATGAAAGCGATAAGAACTATCGCCGTGTTCAGCCCGTACCTACCGCGCCTGCCGAATATTGCATAACGCACAGTTTCGAACGAAATCCCAGCATCGACGAGCAGGATCAACAGGCCGATGCCCATAACGATGTAGGCATAGCTCTCGAGGTCGCGGATGAAAATCCAGATCAGCGCGCCGAGCACGAGCGTCAATGTGCCCGCCAAGGCGAGGGCTTGGCGGATCGAACGCGCACTCGCCATGATCCGCTCGCGGAGCGGAGTGTCATCGGCGAGTTCGGCCATCGTGGGACGAATCTCTGGAACTTCAGGCTGTTGGCTGTCTTGAGTGGTCATGGAGATACGTGTATCCGCGGTGAGCTCATTCCCACCAAAGCCAGTATCAGCGCCATCGACGAGTTTCCAGCGTGACGACGGCGAGCATCAAAAATACGGCGGTGATGGAGACGTAGTACACAACGTCGCCGACCGATAAGATGCCGCGTGCGAAGTCCGCGAAATGCCCCGCCTCTGCGACGCCGAAGCTGTCCAAATCGAAAACCGAGAACGATGCGCCTAGCTGCATGGAGTCAAGAATCTCCGACCCGATGCCCTGCACGCGGTCGGAAACAAAGTCGATGATCGTCAAACCGGTCAATAGACCCGCGCCGACCACGAGCCCTACGATCTGGTTAGGGCTGAGCGCTGAAGCGAACAATCCGATGGCCAACGTCGCCGCTGAGTACAAGATCAAACCGAGATAGCCGGTTAGGATCGGGCCAACGTCTGGAATGCCGTAAACGAACAGGATAATGACAAAGTACAGCGAGAGGATCAACATCGCCAATACGGTGACGAACGCGGCAAAGAACTTGCCGAGGACGATCTCGTATTCTCGCACCGGCGACGTCAGCAGTAGCTCCAAGGTACCGATCTTCTGCTCTTCAGCGAGGAGCCGCATGGTGATAGCGGGCGACATGAAGATCATGAAGAACACAGCGCCGGCTAGGAAGCCACGTATGGAAGCTTCAGAGAAAGCATCCGAAACGGATGCGATGAAGAAGAAACCGGTTATGGCTAGGAATGCCGCCGAGACGACGTACGCCATCGGTGAGGCAAAATAAGTTCGAACTTCTTTAGCGGCGATGATCCAGATGTAGCGCACTGTTCAGCCCAGATCCTCTTCGGTTGTCAATTCCAAGAAGATCTCCTCCAATGTGAGCGGCAAGGGAGTTAAGTTCAAAAGCCCCCAGCCGCGCTCGATGACCTTGTTGGCGATTACCTCTGTCGCTTGAGCGTTGGGCCTAGCATCTACTACCAACGGCGTAGTACCGTCCTGCTCCGCTTTGGCTACGCTCTCGGCACGATTGTCGCGCCGGGCATCGACCACCATCGGCAATTGCCGCATCTCGCCAATAACTTCGCGTGGGGTCCCGCCACGAATTGTCAGCTCAATCCGCTCGGAGTGTTGCAGCCGCTCTGAGAGATTGTCAGGACGGTCGTCCGCGACGATGCGTCCGTCGTGGATGACAAGCACTCGACGGCAGATCATGCTGACTTCTGGCAAGATGTGCGAGCTCAAAAGCAGTGTGTGATCTTCGCCCAACTCGCTAATCAATTCGCGAGTTTCGACGACTTGGATCGGGTCGATGCCGATCGTCGGTTCGTCGAGGATCAGCACATCCGGTTCGTGCAGTATCGCCTGCGCAATACCAGTGCGTTGCCGAAAGCCCTTTGAAAGTTTGCCGACCAGCGCGTTCCGGTAGTCACCAAGCCGTACGGTGTCGATCACCTTGAACACTCGTTCGTTGATCCACTCTTTGTTCATTCCTCGCAACATGCCCATGTAGGTCAGATAGTCGGTGACCGTCATGTCCAAGTAGAGGGGTACGGTTTCAGGGAGATACCCGATGTGGCGACGGGCGTCAAGGGAGTGCGACACGACGTTGTAACCGGCCACCACCGCGTCTCCGTGCGTCGGTGGGGTGTAGCCAGTCAAAACACGCATGGTGGTGGTTTTACCGGCGCCATTCGGTCCCAGAAATCCGACGATCTCGCCTTTGAGAACTTCAAACGAAACGTCAAGCACCGCCGGATAAGGGCCGTAGTACTTCGACATGTGTTCGAGCTTGATCATGATTTCTGTCGCCTTTCGTGTTCGTTTGCTTCAAGCATTAGTTTTAATACGCACGCGTCGGCGGCACAGTTTCGATGTCAATCAAGCATTACAGTTTAACAACACACAGGCCTCGAAAGTCGATGGTGTCAAGCATGCTTCACTAACGCGTTGGCTAAAATCATGCATAACGAACCCGGCAAGCTCGTGAGATGACTGAATCATTCGAACATATCGACGGTTCCTCGCGGATCATCTACCTCGATCACGCTGCGACGACTCCCGTACGCGACGAGGTGCTCAACGCCATGTTGCCGTACTTCAGTGAGGCGTTCGGCAATCCTTCCAGCTTGTACGGCATCGCCGGCGAATCGCGCAACGCCATCGATGAAGCCAGGTCTCGCGTCGCCGCTGTCCTCAATTGTCGAACTAGCGAGGTAGTTTTCACGGGCGGTGGTACCGAAGCAGACAACATGGCCATTAAAGGTGTGGCTTCGACGTTCGACGAGACAGGCGACATCATCATCTCCGAGATTGAGCATCACGCAATCATCCATGCGGCTGAGCAGCTTGAGCGCGACGGACACCGGGTTGTCACTGTGCCCGTCGACAGATACGGTGTGGTTGACCCTGACGACGTAGGTTCGCGTCTCAATGATCGCGACACCGTGGTCAGCATCATGTACGCCAACAACGAAGTCGGAGCGGTAAACGATGTAGCCGCGATCTCGCGACTCGCGAAATCACACGGTAAGGCCACCGGAAGACGGGTCGTCGTGCACACCGACGCGGTGCAAGCCTCTGGGAAACTGTCTATCGACGTCAATGCGCTCGGTGTCGATTTATTGTCCCTTTCTGCGCACAAGATTCACGGTCCTAAAGGGGTCGGCGTACTGTACGCCCGCCGCGGCGTGAGGATTGATGCGCTGATCGCTGGCGGTGGTCAGGAGCGACAACGTAGATCGGGCACGGAAAACGTACCGGGGATTGTGGGAATGGGATTAGCGCTCGCGCTCGCTGAAAACGAGCGTGCGTGGTTCTGGGAGCACACGATCGCGTTAAGGAACCGTTTCTTGGCAGGCGTCGCGGAACGGATTCCCGGCGTCTTGGTCAACAATAGTTCGCACAACAGCCTGCCCCATATCGCCCACGTGTCGGTGCCAGGTCTTGAGGGCGAACCGATGCTGCTCGGCCTAGACTTCAAGGGAATATGTGCGTCGAGTGGAAGCGCGTGTAGTTCTGCGTCGGTCGAACCGTCGCACGTTCTGCTTGGCATGGGCATGGGCCACGAACGTGCCGTTGGCAGTTTGCGGTTCTCTTTCGGGAAAGATTCACGATTAGAAGACGCCGATTACGCGGTGTCCTCGTTGGCCGAGGTCGTGGAGCAACTCCGCGGCATGCCGTCGATGCGTTCGGCGGCGATTGCGAGCTGAGCCGCAACGCGCGGCAAACGCACCGCTTGACTAACGCACCGCTTGACTAACGCGTCCGTATGTATATTTGATATCTATAACCGTTAACGCGCAGAGAAATCATCTGAACATGGCCGATACCGATCGCACCGAAGTGCGCGACGAAGACGAATCAACCGAACCAATTGACACGTCGGTCAGTGAGAACTTCGTCGAGGGCGATGCCGCCCGCGACGCGTATCCGACCGAGGTGTCAGCCGCGCTGGTATATGCCGCCGAAAACAAGTACGACTACGGTCCGAAGCTTCGCGACGCTGATCTCCAGTGGGACGTAAATGGCGTTGAGCCAATGGACGGCGGCGTCTCTCGGGTGTTTATCGACTACTCGCCATCTGCAACTTTCCGCGGCTCTTCCGGTTCGGAGTATCTCGACGTGGATGCCTCGGGTAGCGTTTTGGCGCGACGACAGATACGTGTGCCCAAACAGAATCTGCCCGTAGTACTCATCGCCCTCACGGTCGTTTCATTGATCTCGCTCGCGGTCGTCCAAGTGCTCCTGTGGGCAAACCCTTTCGAAGCCGGGCCCGACCTTTACGTGGCCGGCCGAACGTTGTGGATCCGCGCCGAACTACCGCGGCTTCAGCCATATGTCATTTACAACGCGCCGTCGACCGCTGGTGATGTTGGCCAATGGGCAATCTCCCCGGCCGGTCAAGGCACCGAAATCGTGATCATCGAGACGGTGTTAACGAACCAGACATCAGGCGCCGTCAGAATGGTTGTTGATCGAGAGGCCGCTGAGCTTCGCATCAAAGGCAGTATCGCGCTCAAACCGGTCAACGTTCTTGAACGGTCTTATCAAGTCGAAACCGCGAACGATCGCTACCTCGACCCAGATTTCCGGTTGATGTGGGGCGGATTTACGCTCAACCAGGGCGAAGAGCTCCGCGGACACATGGTGTTCGAAGCGCCTCAAGGCAGCGATTTCAGCGATTTCCGTTGGCTCGCAGGCGACACTGCTGTCGTTCGATACCAGTAGCCGCGCCAGCTTTCCGTTTCCGTATATAATCGCCACGCATGGCGCGCCGACGTGCAAAGGGTCTCTTGAGCGCGCTCAAAACAGTCGCCCGTGACGAACGCTAAATCGCTCAAAACCAGATGAGTCTGACCTACATCGGTGCCCGCTTGGGGATGTTCATCCTCGTAGTTTGGCTCGCGACGACGGTGATCTTCTTTTTGCCCCGTATCGCCAGCGACCGCAATCCGGTACGCGAGCGGATGGTTATGATGGCCGCGACAGGCAACCTTTCCACTGGCATGGAGAAGGTCGTCGCAGCATACGAGCGAGATTACGGACTAGATCAACCGCTGTACTTGCAATACATACGCTACCTAGCCAGCGTTTTGCGAGGAGACTTCAACGTCTCATTGGTTCGACATCCTACAACCGTGTTGGACCTGATTTTGCAACGAATGCCTTGGACATTGGGATTGGTCGGTTTCTCGGTCCTTGTTGCCTTTGTTTTGGGATCTCTTTCCGGGGCGACGCTGGCGTGGCCGGGCGCACCCACCTGGTTGAAGGGGGTGTTGCCGATATTTTTGACGTTGTCACCGATCCCGTACTTCATGTTGGCGTTTTTCTTAATCTTCATCTTCGCGGTCAGGCACGAATGGCAGCCAGAATGGTGGCCGATCCTGCCGATCGCCGGCGCTTCCAAGGTAGGAACGATCTACCAGGGATGGGACCTGCAACGGATATGGGACGTCGTCAACCATTCGATTCTGCCAGCGTCGTCGATAATTCTCTCGCAGGTCGGTTTTTGGGCTTTGGGCATGCGGGGGATGATGATCACCACCGCGGGTGAGGACTATGTGACGCTCGCCCAAATGCGCGGATTGAGACCCGATCGCATTTTCGGCCAATACGGCATGCGGAACGCGATGTTGCCGCAATTGACGTCTCTCGCGTTAGCGATGAGCCTTATCGTCTCGGGTGTAATCTTGGTCGAGTACATCTTCCGATACCCCGGAATGGGCTCACTGCTATTCGACGCGATCGCGGGTTTTGATTACTTCGTGATATACGGTGTCGTTTTGGTTCTAATCGTGTTCGTCGCGACGGCGACGTTGGTACTCGACTTGGTCTATCCACTTATCGACCCGCGCGTACGACGCGCGGCGTGATCGCCGATATCGGACGTTTCTAGGTTCATTCAATGCAAGATCAAAGCGCCGAAACGGCTCAGTCCTCTGCCGCTATGCGTGCCTCCTCGGAATCCGATGAGGTCCGCTCTTACAGCGCGTTGTCGCAGATTTGGTACTACGTGCTTCACGAGCGCATGCTCACGGCCGGCGTCTTGATGCTCCTTGCCCTGCTCGCTTTATGGCTGGTAGGCGGGCAGTTGGTCGACCCGAAAGGTGCGGAACCCATATCGGGGCCACAGGCAGCGAGCCCTCAAGCGAAATACTGGCTCGGCACCGACTTCAACGGCCGTCAAATCCTGCCTCTGATGATCCATGGCGCACCGTTGACGCTGCGCATTGGTCTCTATGCCGGCGTTTTCGGACTGGGTGTCGGTATAATCCTCGGATTCGTCGCAGGCTACATGCGAGGAACAGTTGACGCGTTCGTTCGGATCATCTCGGATGTGTTCATCACGATACCCAGCTTGGCCGTTTTAGTCGTCGTGGCGTCGACGATCAAAGAAGGCTCCGGACTTTCCGTCAATATGATGGGTTTAATCGTCGCTTCTTTAGCATGGATGTGGCCGACCCGTGTCATCCGCGCACAAGTCTTGAGCATGAGGGAAAGTAACTACGTCGAAGTCGCGCGGTTGAACGGAATGGGTGACTTTGAGATCATTTTCCGTGAGTTGATGCCGAACTTGCTACCGTTCTTGGCGGCCAGTTTCGTCGGCGCAATGGCCAGCGGAATCCTAGCAGCCGTAGGACTCGAAGCGCTAGGGCTCGGCCCCCAGCACGAACCCACGCTCGGAATGACAATCTACTGGTCGATTTACTACGGTGCGTTACTGAGTAACTGGTGGTGGTGGTACGTTCCGCCGACAATATTGGTCGCTTGGATCTTCGTCACGCTATACCTAGTCGCGTCAGGTCTCGACAAGTGGGCGAACCCGCGATTGAGGCAGAACCTGTAATGCCGGAAACGGTCCTCTCGGTGCGCGATCTCCGCGTGTATTTCAATATCCGCGCCGGCACCGTACGCGCCGTCGACGGCGTTGATATCGAAATCGCAGAGGGGGAAAAGCTCGGGCTCGTCGGAGAATCAGGTTCCGGAAAAACCACGACCGCGCTCGCAATCATGCGGATGATCAAGCCGCCGGGCGAAATCGCGAGCGGCACCATTTCGCTCGATGGTCGAGATCTTGTTTCCCTCTCCGAACCCGAGATGCGATCGGTCCGGGGCAACGACGTTGCAATGGTGCCACAAGCCGCCATGAATGCGCTCAACCCAGTCCGCAGAGTCAGTGACCAGATGCTCGACGGCCTCCGCGACCACGGCGTTAACGAGTCCGGCGAGCGGATGCAGGAACGCTTGACGACCCTCATGTCACAAGTCGGACTCAACTCCAACGTCCTCAACCTCTACCCGCACGAACTCAGCGGCGGCATGAAGCAGCGCGTTACCATCGCCATGGCCATCTGCCACAAACCTCGCCTCATCCTTGCAGACGAACCCACCAGCGCACTTGACGTCGTCGTACAGCGCCAAGTCATGGAGACGCTTGAGTCGGTTCGGAGCGAAATCGGAGCCGCGGTCATACTCGTCGGCCACGATATGGGCTTGATGGCACAGTTCGCCGACCGAATTGGCGTTATGTACGCAGGCAAACTCGTCGAACTGGCGACCGTTGAACAGATCTTCGCCAACCCGCGCCATCCTTACACGCGATTGCTAATCTCCAGCCTCCCAGACACCGCGGGTAAACGCCGTCTCCAAGGCATCCCCGGATTGCCGCCTTCGCTACTCGCCGTACCGCCGGGGTGCCCGTTCATGCCGCGTTGCCCCGAGGCGATGGACATCTGCGGAGTTGAGGTCCCGGAGTTGATTGGCGAGACTGACGTCGTTTCGTGCCATCTGCACACCGAGGCGAAGGTGGCATGACGGCAGCCGCGGAAATATCAACTGCAGCCTCCGCGTCGAATGCAGAGAGCCAGTCGCTTCTGGAGCTGCGAAACGTAACCCAGATCTTCTCGTCAGGTCCCTTCTGGAATCGGGAACACAACTACGCGGTCAACGACGTCTCGTTCACGCTAACTGATCAGCCGGCGCTAATCACCGCCGTCGCCGGCGAGAGCGGCAGCGGCAAGACTACACTCGGCCGAATCATGCTTGGGTTCCAAAGACCCACATCGGGCCAAGTGATGTTCTCGGGCCAAGACGTGACGGAAATGAACGGCGGGCAGCGTCGGCAATACAGACGCCAAGTCCAAGCCATCTTCCAAGACCCGTTCTCCGTCTACAACCCCTTTTACAAGATCGACCATATCTTCACAGTGGCCATCGCACGTTACCGCTTGGCCTCCTCCCGCGACGAAGCACGCCATCTAATCGAAGAGGCAATAACCGGCGTTGGACTCCGACCTTCGGAGACGCTCGGACGCTATCCTCATCAACTCAGCGGCGGGCAGCGCCAACGCGTCATGGTGGCGCGGTCGCTGCTTCTCAAACCACAGGTAATAATTGCCGACGAACCGGTGTCGATGGTCGACGCTTCTCTCCGAGCGACGATCCTCGAAACCCTGCGTACTCTCAACCACGAACTCGGCATTGCCATCCTCTACATAACTCACGACTTAACTACTGCTTACCAAGTTGCCGACAACATCATGATCATGTACCGCGGCCACGTCGTTGAAGCCGGCGACGTCGAGCACGTGATAAACGATCCGAAACACCCTTACACTCGACTGCTGGTCCAGTCGATTCCTATGCCCGACCCGACCCGGCGTTGGGCCGATATGCGCGGCGTCAACGATCCTCCTTTCTCAGGCATAAACCTCACGCAAGGCATGTGTCCATTCGTCAACCGGTGTCCGGACGCGCTTGCGACTTGTGTTGAAGACGTCCCCAGCACCTACGCTCTCGACGAGCATCGCATCTCGAAATGTTTTCTTTACCAGGACGCAGGAGCCGTTTCTGATGCGAATATCGCTTCGTATTTCAGCATCCGCGACGGATCGTCGTCATCCGACGGCGCGAATGGTAATCTGTGATATCGTGATTTGCACATTTGAATTCGAACACCACGGTAAATGAATCCACTTAAGGAGGGAACCCAAATGCCTAGAATCAAACGCATCGTGCCGATGCTAGTGTTGGCCGCGATGCTTTCATCTCTGACCTTCGCACTCGCGTGCGGCGGCGAAACGATCGTGGAGGTCGAGAAGATCGTCCGCGAGACCGTCGTCGTCGAGAAAGAAGTCGAGGTCGTCAAAGAGGTCGAGGTCGAGAAGGAAGTCGAGGTTGTCAAAGAGGTCGTCAAGGAAGTCGAGAAAGAGGTCGAGGTCCAAGTCACTCCGACACCCGTCCCGCTCGGTTACCAGGACATACCTCGAAACCGCACCCTCATCATGGCCGGTCTCGGTGGCGAGCACCCCGGCGCCTTCACCGACATCGAGAACTTCAACGCCCACTCCGGCGGACTCTCGCGTAGCGGCCTTTACCAGGCGGGCAGCGAAGGTCTCTTCTACTTCAACATGCTCACCGGTGAGCTCATCCCTTGGATGGCCACCGACTACGAGTACGATGATGGCTACACCGGCGTGACGGTCAACATCCGTGACGGCGTCACGTGGAGCGATGGTACTCCATTCACCGCTCACGACGTCGCGTACACGCTCAACATGGCGAACACCAACGACAAGACCGCCCGACACGGCGCTGTCGCACAATGGACGAAGGAAGCCAACGCGATCGATGATCTGACGGTCCACATCGAGTTCCTAGGCCCCTCGCCGCGTTATGTGTGGGACCTCCTGATCTTCCGGGCCGATATCGGTGTTCCGTGGATCCCGAAGCACGTCTTTGAGGGACAAGAAGACGTTTCGACGTTCTCACACTACGACCCCGCACAGGGTTGGCCTGTGGTGACTGGTCCTTACCGACTTGTCCACACCGACGTTGAGAAGAAGATCTGGGACCGCCGCGACGACTGGTGGGCCTCCGAGATCGGATTCCGACCCGCGCCCGAGGTCGAGCGACTTATCTTCCTGCCAGGAATGAACGAGATCACGATGGCCCAGCTGTTGATCACCAACGAGATCGACATGGCATTCTCGCTCACCGTGCCTAACTACAAGGCCGTCGTAGCGCAGAACCCCAACATGACGTCTCACTACTACGGCGAGCCGCCATACGGCTATGAAGACTGGTGGCCAGTAGGACTTGGTCTCAACACCAAGCGACCGCCGTTCGACAACAAGAACGTCAGATGGGCGATCTCGTACTCCATCAACCGTGACGAAGTCATCGAGTTCGGTTTCGGCGGTGGTCAAATCGTGCAGCAACTGCCGTGGCCTTACTACGCGCCGATGCAGAAGTACCACGACGAAGTGGCCGACCTGCTCGAGACTTACGACACCAGCGAGTACAATCCCGAAAAGTCGGCCGCTCTCATGGAAGGCGAAGGCTACACCCGCGACGGCGATGGCTTCTGGGTCAAAGACGGCGAACGCGTGGGGATCCACATCGTCACCTTCCCGCAGCACCCGTCCACTACGCCGGCCGCTCCGGTCGTCACCCAGAACCTACGGCGTGGCGGTTTCGACGCCAGCTTCTCAACCCCGACCGACTTCATCGACCAGATCTTCCAAGGTCACGCCGATGGATTCATCTGGGGTCACGGCTCCATGGTCGACCCTGAACCCGTACTAAAGGGATACCGCTGCGAACTCGTGACCGAGGGCGAAACCGGATTCATCGCGTACCCGGGCTTCTACCGCTGGTGCAACGAAGAGTTCGACTCCTACGTCGAGCAGATGACCGCACTGCCGGAAAACAGCCCCGGCGTGCTGCCGCTCTACCGCAAGGCGATGGAGATCTGGCTACCTGAGCTGCCCGACATCCCGCTCACGTCAACGATCATTACGTTGCCGATGAACACGACGTACTGGGAAGAGGATTCTTGGCCTCACGACGACAACCAGTACATCCACGAGGGATTCTGGCACCGCACCGGCCTCCACATCTTCCTCAACTTGGAACCTGTGGAGTAATCGGTCAACCGTTAATTGGGCCAACAAGAACGCCCCCTGGATCCCCTCCAGGGGGCGTTTTTGGTTGTTTCTGAAATCCACACCCCGCGAACTCCACTTTCTGTTCCGCGTCTTCGACAAAGCTCAACCCATCCGCGATCTGATAGCCTGCTCTCATACCGATGTCGCCATATCGAACTGCGTCGACATCGTCCCGGACACCGACGTCCCTGACGAGCACCGCATCGCGGAGTGCTTCCTAAACCAAGACGTGGGCAAGGTCTCCGACCGAGACTCCACGTCGTGTTTCAACATTCGCGGTTCGTCGCCGTCGAATAACCGGTCTGTTCGGAATCAGTGTTTTCCTATTCGGTTGAAAACAAGACACGAAAAAGGCAAAAGAAAACCGTGTAAGGAGGGTAACAAAATGCCGAAAATCAAACGTATCGGGCCGATGCTCGTGTTGGTTGCGATGCTGTCGTCTCTGACCTTCGCACTCGCGTGCGGCGGCGAAACGATCGTAGAGGTCGAGAAGATCGTCCGCGAGACCGTCGTCGTCGAGAAAGAGGTCGAGGTCGTCAAAGAGGTGGAGGTCGAGAAGGAAGTCGAGGTCGTAAAAGAGGTAGAGAGGGTCGTCGAGAAAGAGGTCGCGGTCGAAGTAACCCCGACACCGGTCCCGCTCGGTTACCAGGACGTGCCTCGAAACCGCACCCTGATCATGGCGGGCCTCGGCGGCGAACACCCCGGCGCCTTCACCGACATCGAGAACTTCAACGCCCACGCGGGTGGACTCTCTCGCAGCGGCCTGTACCAGGCTGGCAGCGAAGGACTGTTCTACTTCAACATGCTCACCGGCGAGCTCATCCCATGGATGGCCACCGATTTCGAGTATGACGATGGCTACACCGGCGTGACCGTCAACATCCGCGACGGCGTCACGTGGAGCGACGGCACCCCGTTCACCGCCCACGACGTGGCGTACACGCTCAACATGGCGAACACCAACGACAAAACGGCTCGACACGGGGCAGTGGCACAGTGGACGAAAGAGGCCAATGCGATCGACGACCTGACGGTCCACATCGAATTCACGGAATCCGCGCCGCGCTACGTGTGGGACCTCCTGATCTTCCGTGCCGACATTGGCGTCCCGTGGATCCCGAAGCACATCTTCGAAGGTCAAGAAGACGTCTCCACTTTCACGCACTACGACTCCGCCAAGGGTTGGCCAGTGGTCACCGGACCGTACCGATTGGTGCACACCGACGTCGAGAAGAAGATCTGGGACCGCCGCGACGACTGGTGGGCCGCTGAGATCGAATTCCAGGCACTGCCCAGGGTCGAGCGCCTGATCTTCCTGCCCGGCATGAACGAGATCACTATGGCTCAGCTGTTGATCACTAACGAGATCGACATGGCCTTCTCGCTCACCGTGCCGAACTACAAAGCCGTTATAGCACAGAACCCGAACATGACGACTCATTTCTACGGCGAGCCGCCGTTCGGGTACGAAGACTGGTGGCCAACGGGACTCGGTTTGAACACCAA
Organism: Dehalococcoidia bacterium; assembly: GCA_965220355.1. Classification (GTDB taxonomy): domain Bacteria; phylum Chloroflexota; class Dehalococcoidia; order Lucifugimonadales; family Lucifugimonadaceae; genus Bin127. The sequence goes on along the minus strand of OZ244820.1, from coordinate 2,207,081 downwards.
GCGCCCGCCGTTCGACAACAAGAACGTCCGATGGGCGATCTCGTACTCGATCAACCGAGACGAGGTCATCGAATTCGGCTTCGGCGGCGGTCAGATCCCGCAGAAGCTCCCGTGGCCGTACTACGCACCGATGCAGAAGTACCACGACGAAGTGGCCGACCTGCTCGAGACGTACGACACCAGCGAGTACAACCCTGAGAAGTCCGCGGCCTTGATGGAAGGCGAGGGCTACACCCGCGATGGCGAAGGCTTTTGGGTCAAGGATGGCGAGCGCGTGAAGATTCACATCGTGACCTTCCCGCAGCACCCGTCAACCACTCCCGCAGCGCCGGTCGTGACGCAGAACTTGCGACGTAACGGTTTCGACGCCAGCTTCTCCACACCGACTGACTTCGTCGACCAGATCTTCCAAGGTCACGCCGACGCCTTCATCTGGGGCCACGGTTCAATGGTCGACCCGGAGCCCGTGCTCAAGGGATACCGATGCGAGCTGGTAACCGAAGGCGACACCGGATTCATCGCGTACCCCGGCTTCTACCGCTGGTGCAACGAAGAGTTCGACTCCTACGTTCAAGAGATGAGCAAGTTGCCGGAGAACAGCCCAGGAGTGCTACCGCTCTACCGCAAGGCGATGGAGATCTGGCTCCCCGAGCTGCCCGACATCCCGCTAACGTCATCGATCATCACGTTGCCGATGAACACGACGTACTGGGAAGAGGACTCATGGCCTCATAACGACAACCAGTACGTCCACGAGGGATTCTGGCACCGTACCGCGCTGCACATCTTCCTCAACTTGGAACCTGTGGAGTGATCCGCCAACCGTCAACCCGGTAAACAAAAGCGCCCCCTGGATCCCCTCCAGGGGGCGCTTTTGGTTATTCTCGCCGTTGCCTGCAGTTATCAATCTCGTTGCATCTAAAATCGCGTGCAGAGCTTATGACGACCGCCACCAATCCGACACCTACTAACTCCGCGCGCCCGAAATCCGTCCGCGTGGGCCGCCGCCGACTATCTCCCGGCCGTCGTCAGTACCTCAAATTCAAGGCCAAATACGCCGATTCACTGCTCCTATTCAGGATGGGCGACTTTTACGAGTGCTTCGACGAAGACGCCCACACGTTGTCAAAGATCCTCGACGTGGCCCTGACCGCGCGCGATGTCGGCGGCGGACAAAAATCACCGCTCGCCGGCATCCCGTATCACTCGCTAGACACCCACCTAAGCCGCCTAGTCGGCTCCGGCCTCAAGATCGCTATCGCCGAACAGACGACGACTCAACCCAACTCCGAGGGCATCGTCGATAGGGCAGTGGTCCGCATCATTACGCCGGGAACCGTCCTCGACGCCTCCCTACTCGAACAGTCGCGACACAACTACCTCGCGGCTCTCATAGTCGAAGGCCACCGTGCCGGTCTCGCGTGGCTCGAAGCCTCCACCGGCGAGTTCGCGGCGATGGAACTGCCGGTAACCGTTATCGCCGATCAACTCGAACTCCTCGAACCAGCAGAGATCCTAGTCAACATCGAAGGCCAACGGCTCTTAGACGACATCATCGCCCGCGACGCCGCCAGCAGGTCGGCACTAAACTCCGGCGTCGTGCGGCCGCTGGATGATTCGCTTCTCGACCATGATCTCGCCGCCAAGAGCCTGATGCGCCACTTCGACACCGAAACACTGGAACCGTTCGAACTCGTCGGCCAACAACTCGCGACGATCGCGGCCTCATCAGCGATCGACTTCCTAGCCCAGACGCAGATCGGACGCCTCCCGTTCATCACGACGCTCCGCCGACATCGACCAGACCGTCACATGTACATCCCGTCGCCGGCGTTGCGTGATCTTGAAGTGCTGACGCCGACCACCGAGGACGGACCAACCCTGCTGTCGACACTCGACACGACGCGCACGCCCATGGGCGCACGACTCCTACGCGACTGGCTAGCCGCGCCGCTAACCGATCTTGACGAACTCAATACTCGGCAATTGGCGATCGACAGATTGCACGGCGACGTGATGACGCGCACAGCCATCGACGACGCGCTGACAAACATGCCGGATCTAGCGCGACTCATCAACCGTCTCACGCTTGGGCAGTCGGAGCCGCGCGAGCTACGTTCGCTCTTCCGAGGTCTCGACAAAGCGCCGCGGCTACGCGAACTCGTCGCCGACACCCAATCCGCAGGCGCATTCACGCCGCTCTTCGAAGGCGTCTCGTCCCACGACCAAGTCCGAGACCTGATCGAATCCGCAATCGTCGAAGATCCGCCGTTCCGCGTCGGCGACGGCAACGTCATCAAGTCAGGCTTCGACCACGACCTGGACGCGCTGCGTTCGTCGGCGTCCCGCGCCCGCGCCGACATTGCCGCCATCGAGCAGAAAGCGCGCGAGACGACCGGTATCCCAAACCTCAAAGTAGGTCATAACCGCGTCTTCGGCTACTACATCGAGGTCTCGCGTTCCCACCTCGAGAAAGTGCCCGACGAGTTCCAACGCCGCCAGACGCTAGTCAACGCCGAACGTTTCATCACCCCCGAATTGAAGGACCTCGAGAATCAAGTCCTGCGCGCGTCCGACCAGATCAGCGAACTAGAGCAGTCGATATACCGCCGCGTGTGCCAGCAAGTCGCCGAGCATGCTGCAGTCATCATGCGCACATCTTCCGCCATCGCCAACATCGACGTCTGCCTCGCCTTAGCACGGGCCGCCGCCGACAACGACTGGGTGCTGCCGTTCCTAGACAACGGTGACACACTCAAGATCGAAGACGGACGCCACCCGGTCGTCGAAGACGTGCTCGGGTACGGCCGCTTTGTCCCCAACGACATCGACGCCTCAAACTCCGAGAGCCAGCTCCTCATCATCACCGGACCCAACATGTCCGGCAAGTCCACCTACATCCGCCAGGCCGCCATTCTCGTCATCCTTGCACAGATCGGCAGCTTCGTTCCCGCCAAGTCCGCACGCATCGGAATCATCGACCGCATATTTACCCGCATCGGCATCTCCGACGACATCGCCGGCGGCCGCTCCACTTTCATGGTCGAGATGGTCGAGACCGCCAGCATCCTTAACCAAGCCACATCCCGCTCCCTCGCCATCCTCGACGAGATCGGACGTGGCACCTCCACCTACGACGGCCTAGCGATCGCCCGCTCAGTTGCCGAGTTCATCCACAACAGTTCGGCCCTCGGCTGCAAGACGCTCTTCGCAACCCACTATCACGAGATGACCGAACTAGGCGAAACGCTCCCGCGCGCCCGCAACCTCCGCATCGACGTCGCCGAAGAAGGCGATTCGATCCAGTTTCTCTACCGAATCGTGCAGGGCGGCGCCGACCGCTCCTACGGCATCCACGTCGCCATGCTCGCCGGCATGCCAACCCCCGTAGTCGACCGCGCCCGCGAACTCCTCGCCGAACTCGAAGCCCACAGCAACAACGCAGTACCAACCCACGCACCGCAAGACCACCTACAGCTAGACCTCTTCAACACCTCCAACAACACCGACTTCCTTCGCTCGATCACCGAAATCGACACCGACAACCTAACCCCCATGGAAGCCCTGAATCGTCTTTACGAACTGAAACGGGCCGCACAAGAAGAGCTATGATCTTCCGGATCCGAAGTCTCGTCGGAATCTACCTACGCCTGTCTACCGCTGGGCGATCGCAGTCATTCGCCTCGCGGTGGAAGGGAAAATTACGACCAACGCGTCGACAAGATCCGCGTTATGACGCACTAGCTAAAAAGTATCTCGATTGATATTTCTCGAAACCGACACCCATAACTTAGCCTCAATCGAAAGCCTCAACCGCATTTACGGACTCAGCGAAACTGCCCGAGAGGAACTAAATCCTTGATTTTCGGGTGGAAGAGTCGGGAGAATCCCCCTCTCCCCGCCTTGGTAATGGGTCAGGATGCGGGCTCTACCAACTAAACAACCTTTACCATCACCGCAGAATCACCACGACCAAAGCCCAGAAAATCACAACAATCACAGTTCGGACAAAAACAACTAACATCTTTAGAGCACCAAGACCAATACGAAAGCCAACCCAACCATGATCATCACCGACATCAAAGTCACAACCTTCACCTACACCTCCAACACCGTCCAAGACACCGACGGACACACGCATCCCGGCGATCCGCACGAGACACTCACCGCGCTCCTAACCATCACCACCGAGGACGGCACCAGCGGCTACACCTTCGGCGCCCCCGACGCCCTCCGGCCCGTAATGATGGACAACTTCATCCGCAAGGTGCTGATGGGCGAGGACGCCACCGACCGTGAGCGCCTTTGGCAGGCCATGGCGCGTTGGCAGCGGGGCAGCGGCGGGTCGTTCAACGACCGATCGCTCGGACTAGCCGAGCTCGCACTCTGGGACTGGTTCGGGCGCAAAATCGACATGCCGGTGTGGAAAATCCTCGGCGGAATGCGCGACAAAGTCCCCGCATACGGTTCCACGATGTGCGGAGATGAGATGAAGGGTGGACTCTCGACTCCCGAGGAATACGGACGCTTCGCCGAGTGGCTGATCAACCGCGGCTACCCCGCCATCAAGCTTCACACCTGGATGCCGCCCGTCTCCTTCGCTCCCTCCGTCAAGATGGATATCGCAGCCTGCGCCGCCGTCCGTGAAGCCGTCGGACCAGACGTTCCGCTCATGCTCGACGCCAACCACTGGTACTCACGAACCGAAGCCTACGAACTCGGCAAGGGCATCCAAGACCTCAACTACTACTGGTACGAGGAGATGATGGACGAGCACTCGATGTCCTCCTACGTATGGCTTGCCGACAACCTCGACATCCCGATCCTCGGACCCGAGTTCGTCGAGGGCAAGTTCCACTCCCGCGCCGAGTGGGCCACCCACGGCGCCGCCGACATCCTCCGTACCGGCGTCTTGGACGTCGGAGGCATCGGCCCCTCGATGAAGATCTGTCACCTCGCCGAAGCCCTCAACATGGACTGCGAAATCCACGGCGGCGGCCCCGGCAACCTAGCTGTCCTCGGTGGCTTCTTCAACGGACGCTGGTACGAACGCGGCCTCCTACACCCTTGGGTCGACTACGACGCCGCACCCGAATACCTGAACGAAATCATCGACCCTATGGGCGACGACGGCATGATCCACATGCCCACCAACGCCGGCCTAGGCGAAGACATCAACTTCGACTGGATTGCGGAGCATACGGTGAGCGAGCACTGAGCCCGTCATTCCGGCGAAGGCCGGATTCCAGGGGGCCTCTGGTGGTTCAGGAGGTGTGTTCAGTTGATCTGCGGGTTGTGTTCGCAGATTTGTATTTAGTCGTCAGGCGGGGCACCTTTGGCCTCACCTTCCCCTTTAACGAAGGAGAGGCTGAGGTTGACGCCCTCGCCCGCCGAGCGGGATTTAGGTTTCTTTTCGAAGCATCGCCGCGTCTGTGGGTTGCGAGCGAATCGGTTGATGGTGGATAAAAAGGGTCCAGTGCCGCCGACGTCGCCAGACCGTCTGCCCTCCGGGCGGCGCAACGATGTCGCCGCCCGTCATCACTTGGTTCTTCAACCCCGCGTTAGCACTGTGGCCGGCTCCACACGACGAAGCGGAGACGACTTGTGGGATAGAGGGAGCGATCGTTCGGATCTTGAACGGGCATCCCCTGCGAGCGGGCGGTTCACGAACCGCCCCTACGTCGCGTCCCCTTCGCTTTGCGAAAGGGACGGGATTTTCCGTCTGGCTTGCACGGCGGAGCCAGCATTAACGCTCCGCATCCGAACACTACAGCTACAAGCTCCCTCGTAACCCGTTTTTGTGGTCGCGTTGCGCTTGACATCGATAAAGCATGTGACGGGCACCGTCGCGGTCCGCCTGGAGCATTCGCTTTCACCTTTCGGCTTGGGCAGTCGCTTCTGGCTCGCCATGTGGACTCCCGTCCGCAGACCCTTGTTTATAAGTTGGTAATTGCGGCATCGAAAAAAGTTGTGGCCCCAACCCGGTTCGACGCGGCGATGTCTCTGGGCGCCTTGTGCGACGCGTGGTCGGTTTGGGCGCTTGTTTTTATTTATACTACAGATGTTGTAGGAGAGTCAAGTCTGAACCGCTGATTGCGCTGATTTTTGGGATGGGCTGTGATGGGGTGGTGTGGTGATGGGATGGTGGGGGTTTGGTTGGTATGCCCCGCTCCGCCCCGGGCATACCCCGCTCGCGGCGCTTCGCTTGCTCGCGCCCCTTTCGCAGTGCGAAAGGGGCGGGTTGGTGGTTTGGTTGGGAGGGCGGCTCACGAACCGCCCCTATGGGGTCTTTGGGCAACATATTTTGCAGTGTTTTCCATTTGAGTCGCCCCGCCCCTTGGGCCCGTTCCCCCTCACCCTAACCCTCTCCCACGGCGGGGAGAGGGGATATTGCCCCTCCCTCCCCTTCTGGATGGACGTTGCGTCCGCTGAAGCGCCGGCCTTGGCCGGAATGACGGTGGTGGTTGCCTGGATGACGGGAGTTTTGCGGGAATGACGGTGGTTGTGCAAACGTTCCCTAGCGAGAGAGGGGAAATTTCCCCGCACTGGCGGAACGTTGCGCCATCCAGCGTACGTCGTTTATCTCGTCAAGTTGTCGCAGTCGCCTTCCTACCCTTTGGTGACCTCGATATAAGTCTCGCCGTCCGTAGCGATGACGACTTCTGATACGGAACTGTCGTCAGAGATGCGGAAGGCCCGGACGACGGGCCGCGTTTTTTCGATGAGCGAAACTAGGACGTAGTACGGCTCCGTCCACCACGACTCGACGGCGTTCCTAACGTCGGTTTGCGAAGGGTATGCCTGCGTGTGGGTGTGCGAGTGATATATGGCCACGATCTTCCGGCCTCGCGCCTCAGCTTCTGATTCGGCACGCATCAGATCCATAGGCGGCATCTCGTAGCGGCGCACCGGCTGTGGGTGAGCATTCCTGAGGCGCCTCGCCTCCTCAGCCCCGGTTTCGTCACCCAACAACAATCCGCAGCACTCCTCCGGGTCGGATTCCAAAGCATGCGAAATCATGTTTGCCAAAACCGTCTTGGGTATCAGAAACGACATATCATCATTCGGTTCTTTGCTCGGTTCGTCTCGTTGCGCGTAACCTTGCATGTAACTCAAAGAGCCACAACACGGAAGGCACCCCTCACATGAAAGTATCTAACGTTGAGACGCATCTCTGGGATCCCGGTGCAGGAAAGAACCTCCTGTTCGTAAAGATCGAGACCGACTCGGGCATCACCGGTTGGGGCGAGGCGTACACCCAGTCCGACCGCGACACGCAAGTCGAAGAGCACGTCAAGCAGATCGCCAGATACCTCGAAGGCCGCGATCCATTTCATATCCGCCATTTCATGCACGTCGTCCACGAAGACTTCGCGACGAAACGTGGCGGCATGGATCTGCACTGCGCAATGAGCGGCATCGAGATAGCGTTGTGGGACATCGTGGGAAAGGCGCTGGACCGACCGATCTACGATTTGCTGGGCGGACCGGTTAGACCGAGAATACGCCTTTACGCCAACGGATGGTCAGGCGGCGCGAGCACTCCATCAGAGTACGGTGACATGGCGGCGACGATCGTAGCGGAACGCGGCTTCACGGCGTTGAAGTTCGATCCGTTTCCGGGTCCTTGGACTGAATACCCGCCGCGAGAGGCGCTCGAAGAGGCCGTCAAGATCGTTTCCGCGGTCAGGGAAGCGGTTGGGCCGAGAGTGGAGCTGCTGATCGAAGTGCACCGCCGCCTAGCCCCGATGAACGCCATCCGCGTGGCTAAAGAGCTGGAACCACTTAGACCCTACTGGTTTGAAGAGCCATGCCCTCCCGACAATATCCCGTCCATCAAAGAGGTGAAGGAAAACACAACAATCCCGGTGGTGACCGGAGAGGCACTGTACACCCGGAAGGAGTTCCGTGAGGTGTGCGAGACACGCGCTGCCGACATCATCAACCCGGACATCTGCAACACGGGCGGGATCTGGGAGCTCACCCAGATCGCGGCGATGGCGGCACCGTTCTACATCGGAGTTTCGCCTCACGGGTGGAACTCCACCAGCGTCGGTTGCGCTGCCGCGATACAAGCCTCTGCCGGAATGCCGAACTTCCTCATCTACGAATACATGGTTGGCGTCGAAGCGGCTTCCCGCGAAGTCACCATCGGATACCTGGAGCCCGAAGACAGCTACATCGAGATTCCCACCGGACCAGGATTGGGAATCGATGTCGATGAGGATGCGCTGCGCGCCCGACCACCTGTCACGCGCACTCGCGGTAACATTCGCACCGTAGAAGATGAGCGGATGTGGCATTGACGCTAGCCCCGGCAAGGTCCTCAGAATCAAATACGCCCCGTCGGGTTGACGGGGCGTATTTCGGTTCAGAGGTGTGAAACTAACGGTCGCGCACCTTCAACCGCTGTACTTAGAAGTACAGACCAGTCGACGTTGGTGCGACTGACTTGCGCTGATTTCGAGGATTCGGGTAGTGCGGTACTCGCGCCACCGGATCGCCCAAGAGCATCGCGTGTTGCATTTCACGCTCGCCCACCAGCTTCGTGTCGAAGCCGTGGGACAGCCTCTGGAAAGCTTGGTTTAACGCCTGTCTCAATTCGTCTGCTCCTTTCGCAGAAGGTCAAGTTACGAGCGATCACGCGATCGCCCATGACTCCATTTAACTACTCCACGAACTCGGATGTGACGATTTTCGACGCATTTTTGTTAACTTCAATTGACGTTTCAAGAACACATATCCAGCAATTTACGCCGTATTACGCTGTGATAAGACCTTTTGATTACTGAAACCACACATATAACTGGCGTGTAGTGCGGATTTCAGCTGATTACGAATTTCGTAACATTTCATCGCCATTCGCGCATGACATCGGCAAATGCTACGTATCGGCTCTAGTCACTCCCTACACCGACGGCGTCACACGCTGTACCGTCGAAGCGTTCTGCTCGATTTCATCCCACTCGAACAGTTGCGGGATGCCGGCGACGGTTGCCCAGGACTCTTGTTGGTCGTGGCGATGCGTACTGCTGGCGTTTCCCGAGACCCCAAGCGGAACCACCCATCTGCCCGCAGACCAGTTCGATGGATCGTGGAGGTATCGATTTACGGGGCCCGATCCTGTTCGGAAGTTCCACGAAGGCCTTGAACCTGTCGCGAACGGCACATCGCCATCACCGGCAGTTCCTACTGCTGGCGCGTTGAGCGAATCGGCCGCTTCCGGGAAAACGGAAGAGAGCGGATGCACCTGCTTCGTAATGTGAACCTCCGACCATATGACGGCGTCCACCGATCCGTACTGTTCTTCGAGCTTGGCCGCAGCTGAGGTCAATGCAGCGGCGAGAAAATCGTCGACCGTCTCGCCGTCAGCAAGATATTCAGATCCATCTCCGCGCTCCAGCGCGTTCAAGAATGCTGGTTTGAGCTGTCGCCTCAGGTGGTCGAACGCATTTAGATCTGGATTGGCCGCAAATCCGTCGCGATCGACGGCGTAACAACGCTCCATCAAACCCAGCGCAATCTCATCGTTGCATGCCGAGTACACCACGGCGCCGGTTGAATCGGCGCTGAGCGTACCGTCCCAAGCTTGCAGTATCTCCAATGCCGCCCGCGTAGATCCATCACTTATGGTTCCAGGGTCAATTCCTTTGATGCGCGAGAGCAGCTTCTGCCCGGGCACCGTTCCGACGTCTCCGTGAAACGCAGCCATGTCTTCAACGCGGAGCAGATTCCCTTCGGACTTCGCATTCTCGATGTGCGAAATAATTCTCCGCGCCCGGTAGTCGGGACCGAACGAACCCGTCAGAAAATATGGATAGTCTTCGTCTACTACCCGTTGGTTACACGTGACCGCCCAACCAGTTTCGGGGTTCCGAGATCTCGGCATCTCATCGTCAGGGATGAACCCGTGCCATTCGTGTTCGCCCGTCCATCCTTCAACAGGACCCCAGCCGTTTACATCTTCTCTGATAGGTATCAACCCCTTCAACGCGTACCCGTAGTTCCCGTTGACATCGGCGTACGGGTAGTTGTTGACGCGGTCGGTCCATCCACTAAGCGCCTGTTCGAACTCGTCGGCATCTCGGCTCTTCATCGCATCCAGCGCTGCATCCACCCAAGGCGTAGCGTGTGCAGAACCCGGATCGGCGAGCGCGATGCCCCATCCGTCGTCGACGCTGCCAGCAATGATCGGACCATGGAGCGTCTCGACGACCTCGATGGTTTCCACATCGCCACCTCGAACGAATAGCTGCTCGCTGCGTGACTCGCCAGGTAACCAAGTACCCTTGAAGAGGTACTCAACACCGTCTCCAGAACGTCGCAACTGCTCTACAAATAGGTCTTGTGTGTCGACACCACCATGCGTCATACCCCACGCGACGTAGCGGTTGTGAGCGAAGTGCATAACGAGAGGCATTCCGGGAATCGAGTGACCAAGCACATCGAAATCGTCGGTGCGCATGTGAACTTGATAGTAGACGTTTGGTACTTCCAAACCGCGGTGCGAGTCCCCGCCGACCATCGGGATGCCAGACGCGGTCAGATCGCCAGATACTGCCCAACCGTTGGAGCCGCCGTCGATTTCTCGCAGCGGCGGGGTGACGTTGACTGCGGCGCGGAGTTCCTCGACCGCGTTTTCGGCGGGACCTTCGTACACGACTCCAGGTGGGACGGTAAGGTACATACCCTGCTGGTAACCAGGCGATAGTCTGGCGGCCTTTTCCGGTCCGACCTCGGCCGCCAATTTCGCCCGCCATAGTTTTGCTTGGAACGACCCTTCCGCGCTGTTGCGGACTTTGTATACGACGATGCAGTGCCAAGATTCCCAACGCTCTGGCATCGCATCGAGCAGTTCGTACTCGTACGGAAATGGATCGTCCGATCCGATGAACGCATTAACGCCGTCGGCATACGCATCCAGCGCCGTCTTGGCATCGCCACTGCAGAGCGCGTAGTCCGCGCGCGACACGGCTTCGAAGCTTCTGCGGCGCATTAGCGCGTCCTCGGTGAGTGCCGACGGCCCCAGGTACTCCGCTGCCCTGCCGAGACACCGCATGCGATCAAAATCCATCTGCCACAACCTGTCCTGAGCAGTGGCGTAACCTTGCGCGAAGAACGCGTCGTAAGCGTTATCAGCGGAGATGTGCGGAATGCTCCACTGATCGCGGAAGATCGTCGCACCAGATACGATCTTGGTTGAGGTAACGTCGTCAGTCAGATTTGGCAGGTAGTCATTGAGCATCAGTTGTGCCATCGCTTTGTTCTAGATTGAGGTATGCAGGACCGCGTAAATTATGCAGGTTTCAGCGTCCGGAATGCTACCGAGAATCACCGACAATCCTGTAACGGCATCCAAATGAGGAACAACGCCAACAAAACGCTCCTCGCGACGGTTTTCGCTTTATTGGTGTGCGTGACATGTGCGTCGGCTCCGACCGAGCCCGATGTCGGAGATATGACGGACGTAACCGAACCGTTCGGCATCCGAGGCCGACAGGCGAATCGCAGACAATCAGACCGGGTCGCTGTGGGACGTCGAAACTGGTGTTGCCGTTTCGGGTCCGTTAGCAGGCAACGTTTTGCAACGTGTACCCTTCATTAGTTCGTTCGATTGGGCTTGGAAGGATTTCTATCCCGACAGTGAGTTCTACGGCGACCGCGAAGACCGCGGCCCTTGAGCAATCACGGCCATTAACCCAACACTCGGCCTGCGATCGCGTTCCCCATCTCTGCGGTGCCGATGGTCTCATCCGAACTCGTGGCTAGGTCCGGAGTTCTCAAACCGTCAACCAGCACAGAAGTTACCGCATTTTCTATCGCGTCCGCCTCGTCATCCAGCGCGAACGAGTAGCGCAGCATCATCGCGGTTGAGAGTATCGACGCGATCGGGTTGGCGATCCCTTGGCCCGCTATGTCGGGAGCTGAACCGTGTATCGGTTCGTAAAGCGCGCGTCTACCGGCGCGGCGCGGCCGCCTGTTGTTTCCGGCGCGCGGTATCGAAGACAAGGACGCGGACGGAAGCATACCCATCGAACCGACGATGACAGCCGCTTCGTCCGAAAGGATGTCGCCGAATGTGTTCTCCGTCACCACAACATCGAACTCTGCCGGGTTGGTCACCAACTGCATCGCTGCATTGTCGGCGAGCATGTGGATCAATTCGACATCGGGATACTCCACGCCGATTTCGCTGACTACCTCACGCCATAGCCGCCCCGTCTCTAAAACGTTCATCTTGTCGAGTGAGTGGAGCCTGTTCCGTCGTCCCCTCGCGATTTCGAATCCAACTCGAGCCACCCGATCTATCTCGCGCTCGCGGTAGGTTAGCGTGTCGACCGCACTACGGCCCCGGGTATTCGACCAGCGCTTCTTGGGTTTACCAAAGTAGAGGCCGCTGGTCAGTTCGCGTACGATGACCATGTCTACGCCGACGAGGCGTTCTGGCCGCAAGGGGCTAGCATCGATAAGTTGCGGGTAAACCTTCACGGGTCTGAGATTGGCGAAGAGGTCCAAACCCTTCCGTAGCGCTAAGATGCCGTCCTCGGGACGAGTTTCCGCTTTGGGGTCATCCCACTTCGGACCGCCGACAGCGCCGAACAATACGGCGTCGCAGCCTTTAACGATATCGAGCGTCTTTTCGGGCAACGGCGTGCCAAACTCGTCAATTGCCCGCCCACCACAGGCGCCCATTACAAATGAAAAGGAATGGTGGAACCGGCGCTCGACGGCGTCAAGTATCTTGACAGATTCCGCCGTGACTTCCGGACCGATCCCGTCGCCACCTAGTACAGCGATGCGAATTTCCATTAAGTGCGTCTTTCGTTTCGGTTTTTGGTTATTCGGTCGGTATGACACGAGACTGGGCGCGGAGATTCAATACTCGTCCAGTCCAATGAATCCGCTCGGCTACCAGCGTGCGGAACGCGCAGTTTCGAAATCGTCAATCGACTCGTCGAACTGCATGGTGATGTCGATGTCGTCTAAACCCTTGATCAACGAGTTTCGACGGAAAGCGTCAAATTCAAACTTAGCTTCAAATCCTTCATCGTCGCTTACGGTTTGAGTTCCGAGATCGACGGTCACTTTGTAACCAACGCCTTTGAGAGCGTTGCCCATTACGTAGTCAACCTCCGATTGCGATAGTACAACCGGCGCCATCCCGTTTTGCATACAGTTATTACGAAATATGTCTGCGAAACTGGGAGCTATTATTGCCCTAAATCCCATTTCGTTAAGGGCCCACGGAGCGTGTTCTCTAGACGATCCCGAACCAAAGTTGCGGCCAGCAACAAGTATCGAAGCGCCTTGATATCTGGCCTCGTTCAAAATGAAGTCAGGATTCGGAACGCCGTCTTCCAAGTAACGCCAGTCGAAGAACGCGTACTCGCCAAAACCAGTCCGCTCTATGCGTTTGAGGAACTGCTTCGGAATTATCTGATCGGTGTCGACATTCACCCGATTCAACGGTGCGACCCGCCCTGTTAATTTCGTGAACTTTTCCATATCACCTTTCCGTGTGCGCCATTCCGCTCCTATCGACCACGTTGTTTCTTTTTTTCTTCCTTTTCGCGTTGCTTTTCTTCTTGCTTCTTCAGCGCTTCCGCCAATGGGTCCACCGGCGGAGGTGGTGTAACCGTGATCAATCCGACATTTGAAAATCGCATCTCCTGCAACACGTGCAATTGACGCAACATCAGCACAGCAACGAGCCCAAGAACTATGAGCAAAACATCAGACAATATTAGCAGGTCGTTCGCGCTGATCAGCTCCGGCAACGACTGTGCGTTGACGAATCTTGGAACGGTTATCGGGTTGAACACCCATGCCGCAATCCAAAGCGCCCACCATAAAAACACGATTGCACGAACTTTGCCCTCCTTTTTCCATGCGGTGGCATCTGCAGACCTCATCTCCGGATCACTTCCCCTGTAGAGCTCCATCATGACCCCGAGAGGTCGGAAAAGGTTAAGGATCGGGATGAAGTGGTGCAGCACGCCCCACTCAGGAGTGTGTTTCTGGCCCTCCGACTTGAGGGGCAAAAGGTTCCGGCTTGCACGGTGCACCAAAGACAAGTACGGGAACGCGACAAATATGACCAAGAAAATCGTCAACAGCCAAATCAACCTTGATCGATCTTGGCTCGCCTGAAAGTCTTCGGCGTAGCTGAACGCGGTGTCGCAATCGGGGTAATCTGCCGCGTCCGTCGCGATCGAGGATAGGATGGCGGCGACATTGGGGCAATCTAGATTCGTTTGCTTGGCAAACTCCAGCAGAGGATAGTAGCTCCACACCGCCGTGCAAATTTCGGCAACTTCTGGTTCAGGAGTCGCCAAACCGGTAGTCACAGGCTCATCGTCAGGTACGTTCTCCTCCTGCGGTTCTGTGTACTCTCCAAAGTTGGTGCACACCGCGTCACTTTCGTTGACGAACTCCGAAACCTTTAACGCGCTCAACTCGCCGTCGGGACATTCTTCGGTCGACGTCCGTCCGCCGAGATAGGCACACTTAAACGCTTCTCCACCCTCACGTTGCGCGTAGGCACCGGCAGCTTCTATCTGCTCAGCCAGTTCAGAACTCGGTGGAATTGTGGTCACGCCCCGATCGACCCATTCCTCGTATCGATTGGAGTTTCCGTAATCGGTCAACGCTAACCACACCAACGCGAGGCACCAGACGCCCATAACAATTGCGACCCATTTGGCGTTCTGCTCGTTGCTCTCGTAGGTGTACGCATCGTAACGCGCCGTACGGATCTCGTCGAGGCGATGGCGCCCGGTCAGCCTAGAGAAGATGCCCGGCTTTGAGTCTTCGGAGTCCCTACGCACGCTCCGCCGCCTAGGAGGCGCATAGATCCCGCCGCTTCGATCAGCATCATTGGTTTGCTGATCGGCGCTAAGCGAGTCGTCGGGTCCAGGGTTTCCCAGACGCGGTTCTTGACCACCCCGCCTCCTCGGCCTACGGTAGATGTTCCCTGCTCTATCACCAGCGGGGTCTCCAGCATTCGCACCTCCATCGGAGGCGCGAGTATCCGGATCGTTGGATCTTCCCGTCATAGCAACGATTTACTCGCCATTCGTGCGCTACGCCCAGTCGCGCACATCGACGAAATGTCCTGCGATAGCCGCGGCGGCAGCCATCGCCGGGCTGACCAAGTGGGTCCGTCCGCCTTTGCCTTGCCGACCTTCGAAGTTGCGGTTCGAAGTGGACGCGCATCGTTCGCCTGGCGTCAAAATGTCTGGGTTCATGCCGAGGCACATCGAGCAACCGGATTCCCGCCATTCAAATCCTGCCGATTTGAAAACCTCTGAGAGACCTTCCTTTTCCGCCGCCCATTTCGTGAGCGTTGATCCTGGCATAACCTGTGCTCGTACGCCATCGGCGACTCGTTTGCCTTCAATGATTTCCGCCGCGACCCGCAAATCTTCAAGCCGTGCGTTGGTGCAGGAACCGATGAATACTCGGTCAAGCCGGATGTCCTGCATCGCGGTGCCCGGGTCCAGCGCCATGTACTCGAGCGCCCGTTCGGCCGACTCCTGATCCGCGGGATCGTCGAAGTCGTCGGGGCCGGGCACAGAGTCGGAAACCCGTGCGACTTGCCCCGGATTCGTCCCCCAACTGATGTACGGCTCGAGTTGATCACAATCCACCTCGACCAACGTATCGTACTCAGCACCGTCGTCGGTTGCGAGGCGACTCCACTCGTCCGCGGCGCCATCGAACGCTTCACCTTGAGGCACGAATTTGCGACCACGCATCCATTTGAACGTCGTGTCGTCAGGCGCGATCATTCCCGCCCGCGCGCCACCTTCGATCGTCATGTTGCAGATCGTCATCCGACCTTCCATGTTGAGTGACCGGATGGCTTCACCGGTGTACTCGATCACATGGCCAGTGCCTCCTGCGGTGCCGATCTGACCGATTGTCGCCAGTATCATGTCCTTCGCAGATACACCGACCGGTAGGTCGCCATTGAAACGCACCTCCATGGTTTTAGGGCGACTTTGGCGAAGGGTTTGCGTCGCCAATACGTGTTCGACCTCCGAGGTCCCAATTCCGAACGCGAGCGAACCGAACGCGCCGTGTGTCGACGTGTGTGAGTCGCCGCAAACTATCGTCATGCCCGGTTGTGTGTATCCCTGCTCTGGGCCGATGACATGGACAATGCCTTGGCCACTCGAGTCAACGTCGTAGAGCGTCACGCCGAATTCGGCGCAGTTTTGGCGAAGGGCCTCAACCTGTTGGCGGGCGATCGGATCGCGTATCTCTTCGGATCGCGTCTCATCGGTCGGGACGTTGTGGTCTACCGTAGAGATCGTAAGATCAGGGCGACGAAGCGATCTGCCTGTCAAGCGCAAGCCTTCAAACGCCTGCGGAGACGTGACCTCGTGCACCAAGTGCAAGTCAATGTAGAGGATTGCTGGTTCGCCGTCCGGGTCCGCGACCAGATGCGCGTCCCAGATCTTTTCGAACATCGTTTTCGGCATTGTCACCACCTGTTTTTTAGGTATTTCCGTTTGGCTCACGGCCCGGCAATGCTGGCTGTCAACCTACGTTTCCGATCACGTTTAATTCGACGGCATCGCTAGGCGCTGACCCGAATCGATTCTCGCCGTTGTTACCGCGCAGAAACGCCGGGCTGACTATAGCCAACGCCCACATAAAGTGAGCTGCGACCTCAAACATGATCGGCGCATTTGTCCAGAAGACCGACACGAGCCAACCTCCGGCGAAAACCGCCAATGGTATCAGCGTCCAATCATCCGTAAGGCCGAGGTCGTGCGACCGACCCGCAATTGCGCGCGCCACCAAAAAGAGCAACGCCAATGTTAACGCTAAGTCAACCCAGCTCTCCGAGACGCCCAGCCGATCCATCGCGAATTCGATCAATAGCGACGCGCCGAAGATCAAGAGGACCTCGACGACGTACGTCCGCCGATTGGTTCGCCGATGCCGTTTTTCGACTTCGGTAACGGCGGTTCTGTTGCCCAGTAAGATCATTCCGAATGCAATGTTCCTTAGCTACATCGTCGCTACGTTTGGCGGAGTGCTATTGGTTTGCTGCGGGTCACACCGTTGCGATCAACGTCTCGCCTACAAGTTCACTGATCATCAATGCCCGGTTTATGGCGTTGACGTACGCTTTCGCTGAGGCTACCACGATATCGGTGTCGGACCCGCGGCCTGAGTACGTCGATCCTTCATGGTCAATGCGAATCGTCACTTCGCCTAACGCGTCGATACCCTCGGTGACCGAGCTCACGGAGAACTCCGTCAACTCGACATCGAGATCAACGATCGAGTCGATCGCTTTGCAGACTGCGTCTACGGGACCAGTGCCTTCAGCAGATGCTTTCCGGTCGTCATCGTCCGGCGTGGTCATCGTCACATCGGCAGTTGGCATTTCGTCGTTACCGCAGACAACTCGGACGGTTCCGAGTTGGTACTTGCGGTTAGTGTCGGCGTAACGATGTTGCTCGCGCATCAACGCTTCCAAGTCCGCGTCCATCACCTCGCGCTTGTTGTCTGCCAGATCTTTGAAGGCGACGAATACGTTGCTCAACTCGTCATCGGTGAGTTGGTACCCGAGATCGCTCAAGCGTGAACGCAAACCCGCACGACCTGACAGCTTGCCTAGCACCAGCGTCTCGCCTCGCCATCCGACGTCTTCAGGACGCATGATTTCGAACGTCGAGCGTTCCTTGAGGTAGCCGTCTTGGTGGATTCCAGACGAGTGCCTGAACGCGTTATGGCCGACAATCGCCTTGTTGTATTGCACCGGAAAGCCGAAGATGCTGCTGATCATGCGGCTGGTGTTGTTGATTTCTCGGATATTCACGCCCGTGAACACGCCGTAGTGATCAGGTCGGGTCACCAAGGCCATCATCACCTCTTCCAACGCCGCGTTGCCAGCTCGTTCGCCGAGCCCGTTGATGCAGCCTTCAACCTGCCGCGCTCCGTTTTCGATTGCAGCAAGTGAGTTCGCAACCGACATGCCCAAGTCGTTGTGACAGTGCACGCTCACCACCGATTTATCGATGTTGGCAACGTTTTCGAATACGCCCTTGATCAGCGCACCGAATTCTACGGGATTCGAATAACCGACGGTGTCAGGCACGTTAACGGTGGTTGCGCCGGCGCTGATGGCGGCTTCAAGCATCGCGTACAGGTACTGCGGTTCCGTCCGCGTGGCGTCCATTGGCGAGAACTCCACGTCGTCGGTGTACTGCTTCGCCTTGGCGACAGCCTCGACCGCCATGTTCATGATCGTTTCGCGATCCCGTCGCATCTGGTGCATCAGATGCACGTCGGACGACGATATGAACGTGTGGATCCGCGGTCGCGCGGCACCTTCGAGGGCGCGGGCTGCAGCCTCAATGTCGGCGCTTACGGCGCGTGCCAACGAGCATATGACCGGGCCTTCAACCTCATGCGAGATACGACGGACCGCCTCAAAATCGCCAGGCGAACTCCCAGCGAATCCCGCCTCAATCACGTCGACGTTCAGATTCCCGAGCTGGTTTGCGATGCGCACCTTTTCGCCTACGGTCAGTCCCGCACCCGCCGATTGTTCACCGTCCCGTAGCGTCGTATCGAATATGATTACTCGATCTGCTTTAATTTTGGTTTGTGTAGTCATGTTGTCGCTCTCGTGTTTCGAACTGCGTCGAAGCATCTGAAACGGCTTAAGATTTCTTGGGTTTCCGACTAGGTCGTGGATTCGAGCCACGGCATCATCGCGCGGAGTTCCTTACCAACCTTTTCAACCGGGTGTTCCAAGTTTTCCTGTCTCATCTGTTTGAAGCGGTACAAGCCTTCGTCGTTCTCGGCGATCCATTCCCGAGCGAAGCGCCCCGATTGGATGTCCTCCAGAACTCGCTTCATGTTGTCTTTCACGCTTTCGTCGATAATCTCCGGGCCGCGGCTGTAGTCGCCGTACTCAGCAGTTTCACTCACCGAGTAGCGCATGTATTCGAGACCACCTTGGTAGATCAGGTCGACGATTAGCTTCAGCTCATGAAGCACTTCGAAGTAGGCCGATTCTGGTTGGTATCCTGCTTCGGTCAAGACCTCGTAACCCAGCTTGATCAGTTGCGTTACGCCACCGCAAAGCACCGCTTGTTCGCCGAAGAGATCGGTTTCGGTCTCCTCCTTGAACGTGGTGGTAAGTATGCCGGCTCTTCCTCCCCCGACACCCTTGCCATAGGCAAGAGCTTTATCCATGGCATCGCCCGTCGCGTCTTGATGGATAGCCACAAGGCATGGCACCCCGAGCCCACGCTCGAAGACTGCACGCACTCGGTGACCCGGTGCTTTCGGCGCGATCATGACGACGTCTATGTCTTCTCCCGGCTTTATCTGCTCGTAGTGGATAGTGAAACCATGGGCGAAAAGTAGTGCTTTACCGCTATCGAGATTCGGCTCGATGTCGTCACGGAAAACGCCAGCTTGTATCGTGTCCGGGAGACAGAACGATATCAGATCAGCGCGTTCCGCCGCCTCGGCGTTGCTCAAAACCTCGAGCCCATCGTCCTCGGCCTTCTCGCGACTCTTGCTTCCCTCGTAAAGTCCCACGACGACATTGAAGCCACTGTCTTTGAGATTCAAGGCGTGGGCGTGACCTTGCGAACCGTAGCCGATGACGGCTACGGTCTTATCGCGCAGCGGCGAATCGTCGATGTCCGCATCGTAGTAAAGCTTCGGCATTTGATTGGTTGACCTTCCTAGGTTGATTGGTTTGGTTGTAGGACCCGGTTGTCGTCAAGCCCTTACACGCTGCCGGAAACTCCCGGCGTCAGCTCGTATTCGTAAGGTAGTCCGTTGGCCCATTTGCGAGAGGATTGGAACTGCCCGTCTTCCTCGCCTTCAAAGAGAGTGCCCCGGAGGACCGCAACGCGGCCCGTCCGCATCACCTCTTTGATGCCGAAACGGTCCAACAGTGTGATGAGAGAGTCGATCTTCTCGCGCCCACCGGTCAACTCTATCGTCACGCTGTCAACGCCGATATCGATAACGTTTGCGCGGAAGACGCGACTTAGCTCCAGCACCTCGACACGGGTTTCGGTTGTGGTCGCCACTTTTACGAGCGCGAGCTCACGCCAGATGTGGTTCTTGTTGGTGATGTCGCGCGCTTCGATGACGTTTACTAGCCGCTCTAATTGAGCAGCGCATTGGTTGACAACCGATGGTGGGCCTTCGAGCACGAACGTCAAACGCGACAAGCCTGGCTGTTCAGATCGCCCTACCGCAAGGCTCGCGATGTTGAGGCCGCGCCGTCGGCAGAGACCTGCGATCCGGGCTAGAACTCCGGGACGGTCCTCCACCAATGCCGTGACCGTACGTGCTTCGAATTTCGCTTGCGTTGTCATCTCAAACTCTCGTGTCCTCCATCAAGTCCTTAATGCTGCCGCCGGCAGGAATCATCGGGTAGACGTGTTCGACCTTCTCGATGACGAAGTCGACGATAACTGGACCAGGGTGTGCGTTGGCTTCTTCAATGGCTGCCTCGACATCGTCCACGTCTTCGACGCGCATGCCTTTCATGCCAAATGCTTCCGCCAGCTTGACGAAGTCAGGGTTGGCGGTGTAGGCATCGGCCTGAGTATCGCCCATGTAAAACAGCTCTTGCCACTGGGTGATCATACCCAGATGATTGTTGTTGAGGATCGCGTATTTGACTGGCAGACGGTTCTCGACCGCGGTGGCCAGTTCCATCATCGTCATCTGGAATCCGCCGTCACCGCAGATCGACCAAACCAACGCCTCAGGCAAAGCCAACTGCGCGCCGATCGCGGAGGGGACTTCGTAACCCATGGTTCCGAGCCCGCCCGAGCAGAGCCAGGAGTTTGGTTCCGTGAACCTGTAATGTTGGGCCGCCCACATCTGGTGCTGCCCAACGCCGGTGCATACAATCGCCTTGCCCTTCGTCACGTTAGAAAGGCCACGTACGACATGTTGGCCCGAAAGGTTGCCGGTTTCAGGAATGTGCAACGACGGATGATCAGATTTCAACTGTTCGACATACCTAATCCATTCGGATCGGGAGGCGCGTTCAACCTTCGGGATCATCTGTCCTAGAACGTGTTTCAAATTGCCAACCACAGACGCGTCGACCTGAACCGTCTTCCCGATCTCAGCTGGGTCTATATCGATGTGTATCTTCTTTGATCTGGTGGCGAACTCATTAACGTTGCCGACGATACGGTCGTCGAATCTGCTGCCTGCAGCGATGATCAAGTCGGAATCGTCCAACGCCAAACTCGCGTACGCCTCGCCGTGCATTCCGGGAAAGCCCACATGCAGCGGGTGGTTCTCACGGAATCCGGAAATGCCCAACAACGTGGTGACGACCGGAATCTGGGCTTTTTCGGCCAATTCTTCCAACTCGTCGAAGGCGCGAGAGATGATCACGCCGTGTCCGGCGAGGAATACTGGACGCTCCGCCTCGTTGATGAGTTCAACGGCAGCATCAATCTGATATTCGGGAGCCGTGGTTGGCACCCGGTACCCGGGAAGCCTGATCTCGCTGTCGCGTCCGAAGTCGTATGTGCCCGGTTCCTGCATCACGTCTTTAGGAATATCGATCAACACTGGCCCGGGTCGCCCGGTACGAGCGATGTGAAAGGCTTCGTGAATCGTTGGTCCCATGTCCTCGATACGGGTTATCAGGTAGTTGTGTTTAGTTACCGGCAACGTGGCACCGGTAATGTCGGTTTCTTGGAACGCGTCGGTACCGATGGCGGCGCGGCCGACCTGACCCGTGATCGCAACGATAGGAACTGAGTCCATCATCGCGGTGGCCAAGCCAGTAATCAGGTTCGTTGCGCCTGGGCCGGAAGTGGCAATAGCGACGCCAACCTTGCCAGACGCACGTGCATACCCGTCCGCGGCGTGCGCCGCACCTTGCTCATGCCTGACGAGCACGTGACGGAGCTGAGGGTACCGGCCCAGTACCCCGTAGAGCGGCAGAATCGCGCCGCCCGGCAATCCGAATACGATGTCGACGCCCTCGTTGAGCAACGCTTCGCAAACTATGTCGCCGCCTGTCAGTGTTTTTCCCATGTCGTTTCTTGTGTCTCTCGGAGCATCCGTTAGTGCGCCCGATGGTTCTTGCCCAAATTAAAAATCCTCGTCCTGTAACTTCAAAGGACGAGGATTAACCCGCGGTACCACCTTAGTTGGTCGAGTTTCAGACGTTAGACATCGTTCTCAACCCGCTTGATTTGCAGCCGTTAACGTAGCCGATCCGCGTGACCCTATGAAATCCGTCATTACCTATTGAAGCAGGTCGGGGGTTCAGGTCACGAGCTCCCAGGCGAGTTCCCACGGACGATGCGCATCCTTTTCAGCTTCCGGATGCTCTCTCGCGCTACCGAGACCGCGGTACTATTCCCGTTCGTAGCATTAGCATTTGCTTGTGTGCCCAACTATTATGCCACACGTGACGGAATTCGCAAAACACCTAGCAGATCAACTCGGAAACAAATGAAAATTCGCACAATAACGCGCAACAACGTCCCAGAGTTGCTCAAAATCTTGCGCTCAGCCAGTCGCCACGGACACCGAGAGTGGCCACTGACGGATGAAACGTCGCTTATGGCGACGCTCGACAGCCCGCGGTTGGATCCCGATTTGGGGTTGTGGTCGATCGCTTACGCAGACCGTGTGCCCGTCGGTTATTCGCTGGTCGAGCCAGAGCTGAACATCGGCAGAATTCTCGTGGGCTTGGCGACGGTTGAGGGGCGCGATGACGCGCTCGGCGAGTTACTCGACGATGGTGTTGCGCGTGCAACCGCGCTCGCGAACCGTGATCGGTTCGAGATCCACGTCGCCGTGCGAGACACCGAATCGAGCTCAATTACCGATGCGCTTGAAACTGCAGGATTCAGCGTCGTACGAACGGCCCTTAAGATGCGAGTCGCCGTTTCAAACGTGGAGTTGCCCGCGACTTCTGTTCCTCCCAATTTGACAGTTCGTTCCGCCGATATGTCCAATGCGGACGAAGCCGCCGCGGTGACCGATCTGCACAATGCGTGTTTCGAAGGCAGTTGGGGGTTTTCGCCGAACACTGTCGAAGAAATCGTCGGTCGAGCGGCCGCTGACAAGGATCGGAACGGATTCGCGCCGATAGTCGTTTTGGCGGAAAACTCTGGAGGCGAGTTACCCGCCTACAACTGGATCACCCTCAGCGATGGCGACGGGCGCGTCGAGATGGTCGGCGTCCGCCCGGGTATGCGCGGCCAGAGACTAGGTTGGACGATATTCAACGCCGGCGTCGACCGTCTGATCGCAAACGGCGCGACTACACTCGTCTTGGATGTCGATTCCGAAAATCCTCCCGCTCGGAGAATCTACGAATCCGCGGGCTACCGTACGTATTCGGAAGTCCAGTACTACGGATTGAAAGTGATCAAGAGCTAAGCTCGAGACCCCAATGCTCGGTCGAGATTGAACGCCGCGGAGATCAACGCCAAGTGAGTAAAGGCCTGAGGGAAGTTGCCGAGATGCTCGCCTTTCGGACCAATCTCCTCGGAGTAGAGTCCCAAATGGTTCGCGTACCCGAGCATATGCTCGAACATCATCCGGGCTTCTTCCAAGCGCGAAGGCTCGGAACGGCCTGCCCGTGTCAATGCCTCGACCAACCAGAAGGTGCACATGTTAAACGTGCCTTCTTCGCCTGCTAAACCGTCGGCGGTTTCGTTGAGGTTGTAACGGTAAACGAGGTTCGAATAGACGAGACCGCCGTTCGCCGGAGATTTTTGTATGGCGTCGAGCGTCTTCAACATGCGTGGGTCAGAGGGTGACATGAAGAAGACCATCGGCATTATCAGGTTCGAGGCATCCAGAGCGTCGCGCCCATAGGCTTGCGTAAATGCTTGGACGTTCTCGCTCCACCCGTTCTCTATGATCTCTTCGTATATTTCGTCGCGCGTCCTCACCCAGCGTTCGGTGTCGCTCGGGAATGAACGCTTCGCGGCCAGACGAATCGCCCTATCGATCGCCACCCAGCACATCAACTTGGAGTAGACGAAGTGGGCACGTCCGCCTCTTACCTCCCAGATGCCTTCGTCAGGGCGATGCCAGTTGTCGCAGACCCAGTTAGTTATCTTCCGGAGATGTGACCAGAAATCGTATGAGATGGGCGTCTGGTATTTATTCGACAGATACACGGCGTCCATGAGCTCGCCGTAAATGTCGAGTTGCAACTGTTCTGAGGCGCCGTTGCCGATGCGGACCGGTTTGGAATCCATGTAGCCAGAAAGGTGTTCGAGAGTATGCTCCTCAAGATCGTGGCTACCGTCGATTCCGTACATGATCTTCAGCGTGCCATCTTCCTCGCTCTCCGCGCACCTGGCTTGCAGCCAATCCATGAACCGACCAGCCTCTTCAGTCAAGCCGATTCTCAGTAGACCGTAGACGCTGAATGCGGCATCCCTGATCCACGTGTACCGGTAGTCCCAGTTCCGTCCGCCGCCGAGGTTCTCTGGCAAACTCGTTGTTGGCGACGCGACGAATGCGCCTGTGGGCTCATAGGTCAGCAGCTTTAGGCATAAAGCGGATCGGTGGACCATCTCACGCCACCGACCCGTGTAGGTGCACTGGTTTATCCACCGGCGCCAGTAGTTGACCGTATCGTCGAAGAGGAGTTCAATCCGTTTGGCGTCGAATTTATCAGCTTTTTCAACGTGTTCGACTGCATCGATAACGATGTACTCGGTGCGTCCCTCATGGATTTCGAAATCGACTTTTACTGCGTTATCTACGATCTTTGGCGATACCGTGCTCCAATATTCGAGCGAAATGTCGGGTGAGATGAAGCGAACACTTTCGCCGACAAAGACCGCGTCGTGTTCGTCCCGGCCGTAGTTGAATTTGGGCGAGCAATCGATCTGCATATTCAGGTTGCCGCGGATACCCGTTACTCGACGAATGAGGACATGGTCGGTGTCGCCGGCAAGACGGGTTCGCACCGGCATGAAATCGACGACTTGGGCAACGCCTTCTTCCGATGTGAAATGCGTCACCAAGACGTTGGTTTCAGGCAGGTAGTATTGCGTGGATCGAACATCGTTGTCGATCGGTCGCAGTGAGAAATGCCCGCCGTTCACGTCGTCAAGGATGGATGCGAAGATTGACGGCGAATCGAATTTCGGTGCGCAAAACCAGTCGATAGTGCCGTCCATGCCTATCAACGCGGCGGTGTAAAGATCACCGATAATGCCATGATCTTCAATACGCAAGTACACGATGTCTCTCCAAGCCTACGCGGGCAATTACGCCTTCCGAAGGGAAATTATCGCAGAGGTGCTGCGGCACCGCGTAGTTCCGTAATGCGATTGTAGATATCGATTAGCTGATCTACGGTCGCATCCCACGACAGTTGCTCGGCCCGTTTACGGGCCGCATCGGACATCTTGTTTCGCAGATCGTCATCTTGAACGATGGCAACAATCTTGTCCGCGTAGAGATTCGGATCGCGTTCGTCGATCAAATAGCCAGTCTCGCCGTCGACGACGATTGAACGCAACCCATCGACATCTGCGGCGACAGCAGGAGTGCCGCACGATGCCGCTTCGAGGACCGCCAGTCCGAAGGTCTCGTGAAACGATGGTGCGACTATGCAATCGGCGGCCGAGTAAACCGCCGGGAGTTCGGTCTGTGACAGTACGCCCGGCATCTTGACACGCTCGGACAGACGCAATTTCGAGATGCGACTCAACACCCGCCTGAACTCGTCGGCATTTCCACCACCCACTATCTGCAACTCGGCATCGACGCCTCGCGCCACCAACGTTGCGAACGCGTCAACCAAGAGGTCCACTCCCTTCAAGGCGTCTAACCTTCCGACGTAAAGGATGCGTTTCGTTCCGACATCGAACTGCGGCTCCGGTGGACGACGAAACAGATCTGTGTCGACGCCGGGCGCGACGACACAGATGTTACTAGCCGCAACCCCCATATCCGACCGCAAGAACTGGGCTTCGCCATCGGTCCAGGCGACCACAACATCTGCCTCGGACGCGACGCGTTGCTCCTCTACGAAGCGAATCTCCGGTTCATCCTCTTCGGGCCTTACTCGTTTCTTGATGCCCGCGATGGTGTGGAAACTCACGACGTGCGGTACCGACCAAGCGCGCACCAGATCGCTTGCTACGACCCCAGAAAGCCAATAGTGCGAAGCCAACAGATCGAACGCTTGGTTGCCGCACGCCAAGTTTTCGTCAACGGCATCGACGAATTCCGGCAACAAGCTAGGAAGTTCGTCTTTCGGCGTCTCAAGATCGCCGACCTGCAAGTGAACTAATTCGTAAGACCTTTTGGTAGAACCGTCCATGTCAGGGTGCGAACGGGAGTAAACGCGAACGGTGTTTCCGAGCCGCGCCATCCGTTTGGCAACCTGGTGTACGTACACGTTCATGCCGCCCGCGTCGGTGCCGCCGGGTTGGATGCACGGGCAACCGTGTACGCTGATTACCGCGATGCGCATAGGAAGACCTTCAAACCATCGGATTCGCGCATTGTTGCGCCAAGGGATTCGCTAGGTTCGTTTGTCTAGCCGTACGGTGTAGATGTGGCGATCCACTGCGCCGAGGTGATACTTGTAACGCTCGTCGCCACGCATGAAGTCGTAGACTTTGATGCCTTCGTCTATCGAAGCCAGGATATTGATCGCGTGGTTCAGCAGACCAACCGCCAACCAAGCGCGCTCTGGAACATATCCGCTGTTGTAGAGATACTTGGTGCTGCCGACTTTGAACGCAAGCGATGTCGCGACGCTCTCTCCGTTGAGATTCAGGAAATAGAGGCGGGTTACATCTTTTTCGGCAAGGGTTACGGCAATTTCCCGGAAGAAACGTTCGCGCTCGGGTGTCATGAACTCCTGTTTGTCGATCGAACTGCCGCGATGCAGATCGATGAAATCATCCATGCGGGCGGCGATTTCATCCGGCGCTGTAAGTTCGACTTGTTCAATCTCGCCAGCACTGTCGAGCCTGCGCAGTTTTCGGCGCAATTCGTGACGATGCTTCTTGGTCAACGAGGAAAAATATTCGTCGACCGTTGACGGCAATGTGACGCGTGGAGCCACACCCTCGTCCCAAGTGTGGACTTCCCAACCGATGGCTTCGGCCACATCCTTTACTGCGTGAATCGTATGCGAATCCTCGGGCAGCGATTCAAACACCAGCGCAGTTATCTCTGGGTCATCGTGCAACGACTGAAGCAAGTCCTGTACATCCGAAGTCTTCAACTCATTGTCGTGCTTGAATCCGAGGTAATCGACAAGGTCCGTACCCCCTAGGAATGTGCAAACACCTTCGTCGTTGTTCGAGTCGAGTCTGAGCGGCGCGATGATCGCCGTTGTTCCGTTGGGTCGGATTAAAGCCCGCAACATTAGCTTGGAATCGCCTCCGAAGTGTTCCCACCAGATCCGGTTCCACTCCAACGAGTCGAACGCTGAGCTTGACGGCATCGAATCGTAGATGCGTTGCCAGTCCGTGGCTAAGTCGTCAAACGAAGGCGTAACTATTCTTGACATTGCCGTACAGGTCATGACCGAAGTCTACGCGCCGTCCTTAGATAGCAGTGCCGCGACCTGGTCAACGTCCGGTTCGACGTATTCGAGTTCAACCAACGCATGATTTTCTACTGTTGTCGGATCCTTCAGACCCATACCCGTCAAGATGCACACCACTGTCAATTCTGATAGGTCTTCGTCAGATTCTGCCAGCTTCAAGACGCCTGCAACCGATGCGGCGGAAGCCGGTTCGCAGAATATACCCTCTTCCCGCGCCAACCGAATGTATGCCTCAATGATCTCGGCGTCGGTAACGGCATCGATATCACCGCCAGATTCATCGCGTGCGTTAACGGCGTATTCCCAGCTCGCCGGATTGCCGATCCTTATCGCACTTGCGATCGTCTGAGGGTCCTCGATTGGAACCCCATGTACTATCGGCGCGGAATTTGCGGCTTGGAAGCCCATCATTCTAGGCAACTTGCTGATGCGCTCGTTGATGCGGTACTCTTTGAAGCCCTTCCAATATGCGGTGATATTGCCAGCGTTTCCAACTGGGATGCAGATCATGTCGGGCGAGTCCCCAAGCGCGTCCGAAATCTCAAACGATGCCGTCTTCTGCCCCTCAAGCCGGTAGGGATTGAGCGAATTCACCAACTCGATTGCCAATTCGTTTGCCAAATCGCGCACCATCGTCAACGCTTCATCAAAGTTGCCGTCCACTGCTAAGATTCGCGCCCCGTAGGCCATCGCTTGAGCCAATTTACCGAGCGCGATCTCACCGGAAGGGACGACTACGAACGCTTGTAGGTTGTATCGAGCGCTGTACGCCGCTGCTGAAGCACTCGTGTTGCCAGTAGACGCGCAGATGACGCGGTTACGCCCTGCTTCCAGAGCCTTGGAAATCGCCATCACCATCCCCCGGTCCTTGAACGAACCGGTGGGGTTGCTTCCCTCAAGTTTGAAGTAAAGGTTTTCGCAACCGATTGCGGGACCGATGTTGTGTGACTTCACGAGCGGGGTGCTACCTTCGCCCATAGTTATCAGCGGGGTGTCGGCACTAACCGGAAGAAACTCTTTGTAGCGTTCGATGACGCCGATCGTGCCGTTCAACAGGATCCTTTCAATCGCAGGCCGATATAGCCTGCTCGCGTTTTCCGACCACTAGACCTCGTCGTAATCTTCGACGCGGATGAGGTTTTCAAGTGATTCCACAACATCCAATTGTCGCAGACTATATGCCGCCTCTTGCATACTAGCTTCGCGCGACGGATGGGTCATTATTACGAGGTCCGCTATTCCACGTTCATCGTCGGAGTCGAACTGCAACACAGAAGCGATGCTGATACGAGCGGCACCAAACACGCCTGCGATCTTGGCGAGCACACCGAACCGGTCGATCACGGACAAGCGGACGTAGTAACGCACCCTGAGAGCGTCCATGTCGACGATTGTTGGTGGACCAGCCGCGATCTCTCGCGATTTTGACGACTCCGAAGCTGTTGAACTACTCGACAACATCGTCTTAGCGATGCGAATGACATCGCCTAGGACGGCGCTCGCAGTGGGCCCGGCACCCGCTCCTCTGCCCTGCAACCACAGCGGACCCAGTAGGTCTCCGTTCAACTCGACTGCGTTCAAGACGCCGTTGACGTTGGCCATCGGGACGTTGACGGGCACCAATGCGGGGTGTACGCGGCAACGGACTCCTTCGGAACTGGAACGCGCGATCGCGAGAAGTTTGATGGTGAACCCCAACGCGCCCGCATAACGAAGGTCTTTTGCGCCGACCGCTCGGATTCCTTCCCGATGGATCGAGTCGGGGTGAGCCGAAGCACCGAACGCCAATCGGGCGAGGATCGACAGTTTGTAAACTGCGTCGTGGGCGTCGACATCGGCAGTGGGATCCGCTTCGGCATAACCGAGGTTTTGGGCTTCCGTCAACGCGTCTTCGAAAGATGTACCAGACTCCTCCATCGAGGAGAGGATGTAGTTAGTCGTACCGTTGATAATCGCTCGAATGCTCTCGATGCGATTTGCGCTAAGGCTGTCTTGGATAACCGCCAAGACCGGGATACCACCACCAACGCTCGCTTCGTACGAGATGCTTACGCCGTTGACATTGGCCAGGCCGAGCAATTCGTCGCCATGTTTGGCCAAAGCCTCTTTGTTGGCCGTGACTACATGCTTTCCAGCGTTAAGAGCCGCGGCCATGTAGGAACGCGCCGGCTCTTCGCCGCCCATGACCTCTACTACGATATCCGTTCGGTCGTCGTTCAGCACCTGTTCAGGATTTGTCGTCAGCAGGTCCTGCGGAATACCTTCACGTTGTCGTGCAACGTCGCGCACCAATATGCCGTTGAGCGACAAAGGCGCGGCGGAGTCGGCATCCGCATCCAGTATGACGCGTGCGACTTGGGATCCGACGACACCAGCGCCCAAAAGCCCGATGCCGGTACCTCTTAGGGTGTCTAGGCCAACCGCTTGCCGATCGATCGTCATCGACTAACGCCCGAGAGATGAGTCGAGGTCATCCAGCGTCGTGAACGCCGATACGGGTGTTGCAGTCGGCACGATGGCGTTGAGACGTACTTGACGGTTGATCCAGTCGTAAACCTCGCTGTTGAGAGAGATCGAAGTATTGAAGTCTTGCCGGTGATCGTTGATGAATCTGTCTACCGCGATGTTGGCAAGAATGTCGAAGTGGTCGTCCGCAATCTCTCGGGCTTCGGTGAAATCTGACACGATGTGCGCCGTCCATTGCCGCGTCGCATCATCGTACCGACCACCGCTCAGTCTCTTGAGCGGCAGTACGCGCTCTCCCTTTGAGCCGTCATCATTGACCTTGTGTCCGAACAATATCGCATCGAGATCTGTCCGCACACCCTTCGGGATCCATCCAAGGTATCCACCAGTCCTAAGAACGTTGGGATCCTCCGACAGGTCTAATACGACCGCGCCGACGTCCCGTCCTGAAGCCAAGTCGCGTTCAATACGGTTGATGGTTCCTTGACTCACGTCCTGCAAAACGATTTGGTAGACCTCGGCGTGGGGTTGGATCCGAGACATGTTGCTTGCCACCTCGATCCGCAGTCGGTCTCTGAACATTCCCTTGCGGATGAAATCTCGATAAACCCCCTCCGCCAAGCCGATGCGGTTCAGGAACTGCTTTTTGGCTTCTTCAACGTTGGATTCGTGCTCCCGGATTGATGCGTCCGATGATGCGCTCGCTACGAAACCGAGGAGTGATTCGAGCTGTGCGTCGACCTCGTGTTGTTCAACCGTGATTCCGTATCTCGGAGCCAAAAGGTAAGCCAATTCGTTCGATTGGAGGGTTTGCATGGCTTCGAAAGATGACGTCCCAAGCTCGAACGGCACCCCGAGATCCTCGCTCAACCGTTGGAAGAACCTGATGTAGTTGACGATGTCGCCGCGAGTGTAGATCCGATCTTCCACCTGCACGGCGATTTCAGTCGGCGGAACCACATAGCTTTGGTAGAAACCGTAAGCGGGTATCGCCATTACGAGAAGTACGAACACTATCGCCCCAATTACAAAGGGACGATTGCGTAGCGCTGCGCGCTCCCGTCGACGCATCATCTCGAATCGCGAGATGCCGCGACGATTCGTGATGCTCCTTTGTCCGGCTAGGTAGCCACCCAGCGGAGCGTGTGAGAAAGTACTGCGTTCTTGCTCTTTCGCCATAATTGCGGTATCCGCGCCAAGGATTGAATTGTCGCCCGGCAGGCACTCGCCATTTTAAGATTCGGCTGGCTTCGAAGCGTCGCCTTGATCTGCAAATTTTTCGATCGGCAGAGGTCTCGAGAACCTTCTAGTTGGTGGTGTCAGGTTCTGCAGAAACTGCCTCAACACTTCCGTCGGATCCCGACGGTGCCGACGATTCGGTTGCTTCACCGTTGTTTTGAGCAACGACCGGCGCATCGGATTCGGTTCCCTCGACCGCCTCATCGACGGTAACAGGTTCGGCGTCGGCATCGGCGCGGCGCGGCGCGGCGTCGGATTGGACGGATCCAGTAACGTAGATGTGATTGGGTGCCATCGGGACCAGTGCAAGGTGTTGGGCACGTTTGATCGCCCGCGCCAACCTGCGTTGGTTCTTGGCGGAAACACCGACGCGTTGCCCTGATACCAACTTTCCGCGCTCGCTGACAAAGCGACGCATCAGTTGCACGTCCTTGTAGTCGATATCCTCAGCTTTGAGGACGTATCTGCCTCGGCGTCGCCGTCCCATGCCGCCGGGCGGCCGGCGGCCACCAGTCGACTGTCGTGGTCTTGAACCCGTTGTCATCGTTGCTCCGTGCTATTCGTGCCAATCACGCTTTCATTTAGCTAATTGTCGATTATGTAATTGGATCGCAGACCGCATCTACCAAGGCAAGTCTTCCAAATCTTCACCTTCCACCCCTTGATCGGATCCACTGGCAGCGCCGTATCCAGACGAAGTCGGCTGAGGGGGTGATTGCGAATGACCACCACCGGCAGGAGCTTGTTGCGCTTCGGGCGCGGGCGGGTATGCCCCGTACCCACCATCGCCTTCTTCGTCGCGTCCGGCGAGGTTAATGACGCGAAACGCGTTGACATCCAAACTCGTCCGCGACAAGCCGGCTTGGGTCGTGTACTCGCGGGTTGAAAGCCGACCTTCAACGAAGACTCTTGCCCCGCGCCGGACGTTGTTCGCCACGTTTTCGGCCTGCTGGCCCCACGACGAAATGTTGAACCACTCCGTGTCTGAACGCCACTCGCCGTCAACTTGATAGTTGCGATTCACCGCCATGCTAAAGCTCGCCACGGCGCGGCCATTTGCCGTGTATCGCAGTTCGGCATCCCGGCCGGCGTTACCGATGAGCAGTATCAGATTGAGACTCATTAGATTTCACCAAGGTAGATTTTCAAGATCGTTCGGGTCATCGTATTCCGACGACTGTTGTGGCGCAGTTGTGGCCGATGCGTATTCGGATGCGGCTTGTCCGTTCGAATGCGTTGCTGACTTCTGTTCATCGCCCTGTCGGCGCGGGGATTCTCGGTTAGCGTTTTCGCCCCCGTTTTCTCGCGGGCTCAGCACCAAAACGCGATTGGCGTTGACGTCCAGACTCGTCCTCGTCTCGCCGTTGCCCGAGGTGTATTCACGGGTTGAGAGGCGTCCATCGACGAAGACTCTGTTGCCACGCTTGACGCGATCTGAGACGATTTCGGCTTGACGATCCCATGCGGATACGTTGAACCATTCGGTGTCTTCACGCATCTCGTCGCGCGATTGGTAGCGCCGCGTGACCGCGATGCTGAAATTCGCCACCGCCACGCCATTTTGAGTGTACCTTAACTCGGCGTCTCGACCTGCATTGCCGATAAGAAGTATTTGGTTAAGTGACATTAGGAGCTTTACACCTTCCATGTAGTTACCTCGTATGTCGTCAAGTTGGCGACGACACATCGGCAAGAGGTTATGGCAAGGTGTTCACTTCTTCACAATCAAGTGGCGAATAATCTCGCGGTCGGCGTTGCAAGCCCTATCAAGCTCAGGGGCGCGGGTCGCGTCAAGTTTTAACTGCGCCTCGACGTAGTAACCCTCAGTGTTCTTCTCGATCGGGTAGGCCAGATTGCGCTTGCCCCATGGGTTCACTTCGTCCACTTCTCCACCCAGAGTTCCGACGAGTGTACGCACGCGTTCGGCGGACTCTTCGCCCTCCTTAGCGCCGGCTCCGCCGCCCAGGATCCACACGATTTCGTAGTCTCTCAATTGCAACCCACTCGGTTTTTTGTGAACACGTCTTTATCCGCACGAATTGCGCGGATTCGTCGGATTTCGATTATACATTCTGCAAAGCGGACAACAGCCTCGACGACCGTCCCAACGCCCCGCCAGACGCTACGAATCGACTCCAGGGACCGGGAACGAAGAGGCGAAATCATGCACACGGCCGGTCAGCGCGCGTTGCTCGGCGGAACCGTCTTCGACCCGCAACGATCCCACGATCAACTCGGACACCGTCTCCATGTCCTCTGTCTTCATGCCTCGCGATGTAATCGCTGGGACTCCGACTCGGACACCGCTGGTGACGCGAGGCGGGTTCGGGTCGAACGGGATCATATTCTTGTTTGCTACGATGCCAACCGTCCGCATCTTCGTCTCAGCTTCGGCGCCGGTGACCCCCACTCCGCGCATATCGACCAACATCAGATGGTTGTCGGTCCCCCCAGAAACGATTCTCATTCCAGACGAAGAAAGTGCCTCGGCTAACGCTGCGGCGTTGCTTACGATGTTGCGGGCGTACTGCTTGAAGTCGTCCGACAGCGCCTCTTTGTACGCGACGGCCTTGGCTGCAATCGTGTGTCCCATCGGGCCGCCCTGCATTCTCGGGAACACGGCTGAGTCGTACTTGCGCGCCCACTCCTTCGAGGTCAGCGCCATCGCGCCGCGAGGACCGCGCAACGTCTTGTGAGTGGTGCTAGTGACGATGTCGGCGTGAGGCACCGGCGAAGGATGCGCGTCAGCGGCGATCAATCCCGCGATGTGGGCCATGTCAGCTAGGTGTACCGCCCCGATGCTGTCCGCAATCTTCCCGAAACGCTCGAAATCGATCGTCCGTGAGTAAGCCGAGTAGCCCGAGACGATTATCTTCGGCATGAACTCGTTGGCCATACGTTCAACGGCGTCGTAGTCGATCGTCTCGGTCGCTTCGTCCAAACCGTAGTGGACGAAGTCGTAGATGCGGCCGGAGAAGTTGACCGGCGAGCCGTGCGTGAGGTGCCCGCCTTGGTCGAGCGACATACCCATCACGCGGTCGCCCGGCTCCAGCGCTGCAAAGTAAGCGGCCATGTTTGCCTGCGAACCGCTGTGAGGTTGAACGTTGGCGTGATACGCGCCCGGGAAAAGCTCCTTGGCGCGTTCGATGGCCAGGGATTCGGCGGCATCGACGTTTTCAGTGCCGGCGTAATATCTACGTCCCGGATAGCCCTCCGCGTATTTGTTGGTCAGCACCGAACCGGTGGTTTCCAAGACCGCACGGCTGGCGTAGTTCTCGGACGCGATCAGGACGATCTCTTCGCGCAGGCGACGCTCTTCCGCAGCGACAATCTCGGCGATCGCGGGATCTTTGGATTGGAGGTTCAAGTCGTGAATCTCGGGGTTTCGCTGAACCGGCGAACGGTCGGCGATAAAGTCGTTGATGACGGTTTGGTCTAACGTCGAGTCTATTCGTCGCATCGTCAGGCCTACGTAACTGGGTATCATGAAATCGATGCACGCCTTTATGGTGTGGACGTAGTAGACGAAATCTTGCTGGAAGGCCCTCGGTGGAGCAATTGGAGCAGTTCGACGAAATACCCGAACGCGCGATGGTCGTGTGCGCGCACCCTGATGATGCCGAGATCGGCGCTGGCGGCACTACATCGCGATGGGCAGCCGCCGGGTGCGAGATATCGTACGTCGTGTGCACCACTGGCAGCAGCGGCAGCAATGACGAGGCGATGACGCAAGCCCGAATCGTGGATATCCGCCGCAAGGAGCAAGAGGAAGCGGCCGCCGTCATCGGCGTAACGAGCTTGGTGATGCTCCCATACCCGGATGGGCACTTGGAGGCCAACCGCGAATTCTTGGGCGAGGTCGTCAAAGCGATACGCACCCATCGGCCGGACGTGATATTCACTCACGATCCTTTCCGCTTCAACGGCATCAATCATCGCGACCATCGCAACACCGGAATCACCGTCCAAGACGCGGTATATCCATACGCCCGAGACCACCTTCACTTTCCGGAACAGATCGCGCAGGGGTTAGAACCCTACAAGGTGCGGGACGTGTTCTTCTGGCACGCGGACCAACCCAACGTGATCGTGGACATAACGCCGTCGATCGATCAGCGAATCGAGGCACTGAGTCGGCACCGCAGCCAGGTGCCGGGGCTCTCGTCAAGATCGGGTTCGGACCGTGGCATCAGGGATCGAGCCAGACGGGTTGCGGACTGTATGCCGTTCGAGTACGGCGAAGCGTTCAGGCGTATCTCAACTCGGCGCTGAACGCGTCAGGCGACGCCGAAGCCGCGCAACACCCGCATCACGATCTCCGGCACCGGTTTCAACAACTCGAAGAGGAACCACGCGACGATTGCCGCTATGATGCCGATGATCGCGCCGCCGATAACATCTGTCGGGTAGAAAGTGCCGACGTAGACGCGCATCACTGAGTAGATCGTCGCTAATGCCATGAGCCACCATCCGAGCCGCCGGTTGCATATCCACACGCCCATCGCAATGGCAAATACCACCGCCATCGGGTTGGCCGGGAATGACGGATCCGTGGAGCGGTAGAAGATGAGATGCAGCGTATCCCCCAACTCATCGAACGGTCTCGGTCGATCATAAGCCGAGTCGACGATGTCGACGACGAGATTGCTGATGCCGATAGCGGTCGCAGCAATCAACGTCGCGCGTTGGTAGCGTCTACGTTCTTTCACGTCTCGGCCCACGAACCAGATAGCGAATATCACCGCCGAGAGTGCGAGCGGCATCAGATAGTCGGACGCGACGATTCTGGCCAGGTGGTCGAACGTTGGCGATGTCCCCACGAAGCCGTTGATCCACAACACCAACTCTGTGTCGAAAGCGTTAATTTCGCCGCATCCTCTTGATCAAAGATGGGATGCTCCAACGGTGTGCGGACCGCATGTGTTCCCGGGCGTCCGCGGCGCCCGTTCGGCGAAGATTACGCAAGGATCTGGTCAGCGTCGAGAATGCGTCGGTTTGTTTCAGCGCTTCGAGGCCGTCGACGGGCTCGTCGTCACATCCCCCTGACCCGCTCTTGAAGGAAGGGGAACTCGAATTACGGAATATCCGAACGTTTAGTGCGCCTACCGCGGCGGCGAACAGTGTCGCGAGCACCGCGGAGAGCACGAAGAATACGGCATAGGCGGTGCCGGCCATGCCGCCGTGGACGTCGTTCACGTTGCGGGCGGCGGAAATTTCATCGAGCGTAGCGGTGCCCCAAACCCGCCCAGTGGATGTACCGTCGACGACTGATCCAGCGGCCCATGGTCCGTCGATCCAGAAAGGCGAGAAGATGTAATAACTGATGGCGAATGCGATCAGCAAGAAGCCTGCAAATCGGGTGAGGTTGCAGTTAGGAACTAGCCAAAGGCCGCGGATACCGCTGATCGAGACCGCGATTTGGAGCGAACCAAGGCTCACCAGGAACGCGAGCAGCAGATAGTCGCGGACCATCAACGCTGCGGCAGATTCGATCTGGTCGCTCATAACGCGGCACTCACCTTAACCCTCTCCTTGAAGGGGAGGGAGGTTTAGCGGGTCTTACCCGCCGCCGGGTGTGACTCCCGTGCACCAGTCCATGTAGTCCGCGTTGTTGCCGGTTACACATTCGAAATAAGCGTCTTGCAATTGTTGTGTCAAAGGTCCAGTTTCGCCGTCGCCAACATCGCGGTTGTCGATCATGCCGACCGGCGTCAGATGCGCCGCAGTTCCAGTCAAAAACACTTCGTCGGCCAGATACAGCTCGCTACGGTTGATGCGACGTTCCACCACGTCGATTCCGAGTTCGTTTTTGGCTAAAGTTATCACCGAGTTGCGCGTAATGCCAAGCAACGCGTTCGCGGTTTCGAACGGCGTGTGGATCTCGCCGTCGCGTATCAAGAAGAGGTTCTCACCGCTGCCCTCGGACACCGAGCCATCGTGGTTAAGCAGAATGGCCTCGTCGAAACCGGCCATCACCGCCTCGGTCTTTGCCAAGATGCTGGTGGTGTAAAGGCCGGTGATCTTGACGCCAGTGGGCATCATCGAGTCGTCAGGACGTCGCCACGAGGAGGTCTGGCACTTGATGGCACCTTCGGCCTCGATGTAGGCACCAAACGGCAAGATTATCAGCGTGAAGTCGCTCGCCAAAGTGTGCAGTTTTAGGTTTGCGACCGCCTCTTCAGACTTGTATGCCAGCGGACGGATGTAGACGTCTTCTGCGAACCCGTTCCGCTCAAGTAAATCGACCGTTATCTCGCAGAGGTCGTCAACGGAATAAGGGATCTCCATGTGGAGTATCCTGCACCCGCGGATGAGCCTCTCGTAATGCTCTCGAAGCCGGAAGATGTAGACCTTGCCGTGCTCCTCGTTCCAGTTGCCTCGGATGCCCTCGAAGGCGGCGGTTCCGTAGTGGAGAGCGTGAGTGTCGACACGTACGTTGGCTTCTTCCAATGGGACCTGTTGTCCTCTGAAGAAAGCCCAAGTTGTCGACGCCATCGCGTTATCTCCCGTGGATATGAGATTGAGGGTGTCTAATTGCCCGTTGCAATTATATTAGGGCGCGTTGAGTTGGACTGCGGATCATCGGACTTCAACTAGTGGCGGCTCAATCCTGTGGATGCCTAGTATCGAGTCGAAGTCTTTGTCATAACTGGTGATCTCTGTGATGCCGTTTTGTTGCATGTGTGCTACCGCTAGGGCGTCTTCGAAGTCAAGGGCGGACGACGAGGCGTAGATGTTGAGAGCGTCGATGTAGACCTGCTTCTGGAGAAGCCGCAACCCGCGAAGCATCAGCATGGGGACAAGCCGGGCCCGGATCTCTTCGTGATTCAATCCGTACCCAGTTCGGCGCGACGATAGGACGTAAACGACCTCAGCGACGATGGCCTCACAAGTCAGCAAGATTTCCTCTCCGCTGCTGACTCGTTGAAAAAGTCGATAGCAAGCTTCCGCCTTCTCTTCGTCGTCTCTGGTGAGGTATCTGATGATGACGTTGGTATCGAGGAATTTCATGCTTCGCCGAGTTCCCGCGCGGTCTTTTCAGCTTTTTCGTCCTTGGCGTCGCGAATGATCTCGTCCAGGGTGCGACCATCTGACACCGGTTTGACTGATCCGTAGGCTGTTTCCAATGTGAATTCGGCGGCGGAAATGCGTACATGACCATCGTCCTCGACGGTGAACGACACTTTGTCCCTCGGTTTGATGCCGAGGATGCGGCGGATTTCCGTCGGAATTGTGACTTGGTTGCGTGAGTGGTGGTGGTTGTGAACTGGCGCATTGTCTATCAAGGTTAGCATTGGGACAGTTGTATTGCATTGTATTCGTTGCATTCATTGTATTTCTGGAAAGGCAATGGCTGTTGGAGTGGCACCCCAATGTTCCTCGGACATTTCCCCCGCAGAATAAGACCATTGCAAGCTCCTCCCCCTTGCTGCCCAAGGGGGAATTAAAGGGGGGGGGGGGTAGATCAGCCGTCTGGCACCCCCTGCGTACGTCGCTTCGCTTTCACGCGTCGCCTTCGCTTTGCGACGGCGGCGGCTTGCTATGCGTTCGCCATGCAGAATTATGGAGTGGTAAGCGTCTGCTAATCTGGGCGCTACCGTGTGGACACCTCCGACAAATTAGTGACTGATGCCGATTAACGAAACTCAACTCAACGGCCGTATCGCCACGTTGTTGGACCGGATGAATGCGCGTTGGCGCGTGATGGGCGAGACGAGAGGGGCGTTTGAAGGGAGTCAGGAGCAGCCGGACATGTTGGTGGCTCCGGTGGGTGGCCGTCCAGTGGTGATTGAGAACGAGTATCTGCCGGCTCGGACGTTGGAGGGAGAGGCGGTTGGCAGGTTGGGAGCTGGTCTGGATACGGTAGTGAGTGGCAGCGCAGGGACGATCAACGCGGTGGTTGCGTTGAGGTCGCCGCTCGAACTGAATCGATGCAGCAGTCATGACGAAGTCGACGCGTTGTTGAGCGGTGGAGTGATTTTGGAGTACGCGCTCTACTCAGGCAAGTCGTCCGAGGAATATTCTCGGTTTCCGTCGCGGGGATTCATCTCGGGCACGCTGAAGGACCTGGCGAACTTCGTGAGCCACGCGTCGGTGCCTGAAGAGGTGTTGGAGGAGGCGATCGACATCTTTCAGAAAGGTGTTACGGCGGTCGCGATGAATATGAAGTGGGCGTGCGAGGAGGGGGATGACATGAAGCCGGCGATGGTCGAGATATTGAAGCAGGATTATAGCGAGCAGACGCTGCGGATGGGTGCGGCGATCATGTTGAACGCGGTGCTGTTCCACCATGGACTGACCGGCTTTCGTGGCATCAAGAGTTTGGACGAATTGACATATCTAGGTCATCTGCTGCCGTTGCAGATGCACAGCGAATGGCAGAAGATTCTGCAAATAAACTACTGGTCGATATTCAAATTGGCGTCAGACATATCGGTCAAATTCGCGCCCGTTGAGTACAAGAATCGTGCATATGGGATCATGTACGACGTGGTTGGAAAGTTGGCGCCGCTGGGTGTCACGCAGTCGCAAGACTTGGCGGGTTCGATATTCCAGCGTTTGATTTCGGACCGTAAGTTCCTGGCTACGTTCTATACGAGGCCCGAGTCGGCGGCGTTGTTGGCGCATCTGGCGATCCCGGACGATGAAAGGTGGGGCGATCCTGAGCGCGTGAAGAATTTCAAGATCGCGGACTATGCGTGTGGCACTGGCACGTTGATACACGCGGCATATCGTCGAGTCAACCAGCTGCATTTGATGTCGGGCGGCGAACCTGCGGATCTTCACGCGCACATGATGAAGGAGTCGCTGACGGCATGCGACGTATTGCCGTCGGCGGTGCATCTGACGGCATCGATGCTGTCTTCGTCCCACCCTCGCGAGCGATACGAAGGTACGCGGACGATCGTGACCCAGTACGGCAAGACGGAGGACGGCGGCGTGTCGATAGGTTCGCTGGACCTGCTAGGAAGTAACGGCGAGGTTAGGCCGTTGATTCCGATGCATACGGGGACTGCGGTTACGGGGACTGGCGAAAGCGGGTCGGATTATGCGGTGGATATGCCGCCGTTCAGCCAAGATCTGGTGATCATGAATCCGCCGTTTGCGAGTGGAGGTTCCGACTACACCGCGGGAAATCCTGCGGGTTACAACAAGAAACAGTTTCACGGTCTAGGCACAGACTGGGAAACGCAAGAAAGCATGTTCAATTTGGCCCGCAACTACGCCAAAGGCACATGTGCCCATGGTTATGCCGGTATCGCGT
Source organism: Dehalococcoidia bacterium (assembly GCA_965220355.1). Taxonomy (GTDB): domain Bacteria; phylum Chloroflexota; class Dehalococcoidia; order Lucifugimonadales; family Lucifugimonadaceae; genus Bin127. Next base: position 2,166,534 of record OZ244820.1, on the reverse strand, counting down.
CATGGTTTGTTGCTCTTGCTGATCGGATGGCGAAGAGCGACGGCACGATCGCGTTGGTGCTCCCGATGACCGCATTGCAGGGATCGAGCTGGCAAAAAGTGCGTCGATTGATCGCTGATGGCTACAGCGATGTAATCGTAATGACGATATCGACCGCCAAACAGGACGATCAATCGTTTTCTGCCGACACAGGTATGGCTGAGACTCTGTTAATTTGCCGCAAATCCGCTCGTAAGGCGAACGGGCGCGGCCTTTTCATCTCGTTGAAACGGAGGCCGAGCAGTGAAATGGAGGCGATGGCGACAGCCCGAGCAATATCTCACATTGCCGGAACACCAGATTTGAAAACGTTAGAAGATGGACCGTTCGGTGGCGTTGCTATGGACATCGGTGACGAGAGAGTTGGCGAGGTAATCGACGCGCCGTTAAGTTCAGACTTGCCATGGTCCGCAGCGGGAATATCAGATTACTCGGTCGTTCAGTCAATTCAGCAACTGATTCAAGGGTGTGTTTGGTTGCCCCAAATGTTGCAGCCCGAAGCGCAACGCATACCCGTGTCGAAGCTCAACGATGTGTGCATGATTGGGCCGACCGACAACAACATTGTCGGCAACGGGAGTCGAACCGCCTTCATCCGCGACAAATCGCCAACAGCAGCGCCCTCATATCCAATGTTGTGGAGTCATAACGCAAAATTGGAAACCCAGATAGTTGTGGCGCCAGACAGCGAAGGCAGAGTGAAGCAAGGCCGCGAAGGCCGCGCGGCTGACATCTGGGAGACACGAAGTCATGCTCATCACAACAGGGACTTTCGATTCAACTCCCAGCCACTAGCGGTCGCATTCACAGAAGAACGCACGATCGGCGGACGGGCGTGGCCGAATGTCAAGTTTGAGCGTCGTGACCACGAAGTCGCCCACTCGCTATGGGGCAACTCGACGCTCGGGTTAGTGTCGTATTGGTGGCACTCAAGTCGTCAGCAAGCGGGACGTGGCAGCATGCCGATATCGGCGATCCGGACCATGCCCACGTTGGACGTGACCAAGCTGTCGGATGCTCAGTTGCAATTGGCTGAGACGATTTTCGAGGATATGCGGGATCGGGAGTTTTTGCCCGCGAACGAGGCTTGGCGTGATGATAGTCGGAAGGAGCTGGACCGTCGGGTGCTGGTCCAGTTACTAGGGTTGCCGGAGTCGTTGCTGGAGCCGCTCGATCTGCTGCGACTGAAGTGGTGCTCGGAGCCTAGTGTTCACGGGGGGAAGGGGACGAGGCCTTAGGGGATTTGCATGGATAGGCAGGATTAGGATTGAGACTGATGTTAGCCCCTGTCGATTGCAACCAGACAACCGACGTCTTACGCAATGGTGCGTCAAAAACAGTAGCTGGCTTTTGCCGAGATACGTGCATTACTCCTTCCGAATCGACCACTTGTTAGTCCATTGACTGAGATCTACCGACTCCGCAGCATTCCGCAACTCTTGGACAAGTTCCATGAGTTGGAACGTCAGAACATCTATTTCGCCGAACCTTCTGAACTAAACGATCCCATGGAAGGCATTCGGGACGTTTTTTGGTTTGGTGACTCTATCGTATGGACTAACCTGTTCAGGAATTACATCGCCAGTCTGTACATGACGTATCACGCTGGACTCATCTTCGGTGAAGAAGACCAATTGCCGTTGCATCACGTTCCGTATCGTGGTCTTCCCGATAGCATGAGATCAGCACCGATCGTGGACCTCATCGAACGCGCAATCACTAGAGTCTTCAACGCGCATCACCTCTCCGGGTTCATAGATCGCCTAGCCGCCGCAGAGGTTAAAGTTCGTCGAGATGAGTTGTTCGCCTATCTCCTGACATTGCATTCGGCCGCCTTGTACGAAATCGAAACTGATTTCATTGAGTCTGGTTTTATCGACCCGCAAAAGCGTTCAGTATTGGAAAATCCCGGAATTTCCGAGCTTTACCAAAACCCTGATTTTTTCGGTCTTGCAGGTTCCGAGCTAAAAGATCGCCAGCGGGATTTCTTGATGCGATATCTTGGACAAGCTCTCTCCGCCCGACAAATGATCGCGAGATACAACTTCAACCTTGGTAACGAGGCGACGCAAGGTGAGAACGCCGAACTGATATTTCTGAACTTTCCGAGGACATATGTCGACCGGTTGGAAGTCCAGTTGTACCCGAAGTGGTATGCTGCCAGTTTTGCGTCGCATTGCAACAACTCCTCTATGTGGGCCCACTACGCCGACTCACATCGTGGGGCGTGTCTGATTTTCGAGCCTGATTTCAACGATGGGAAACGAGGATTGATGCTAGCCAAACAGCCAGCAACTGACGCGCGTCGCCCCGGGCAAGGACACTTCTACGAAATAAGGGAAGTTACGTACCAACCGAAACCGGAAGAATTGGACTATTTCCGCTCGATCGGTTGGTTGGCTCGACCAGATCTTTTGAAACATTGGTATTCAGACGCCGACGGTAACCTTAGCGAAACGGGGTCGCATCTCGGTCCGCAAGGCGACGTAAATCGTTGGCGCGAGCGTTTTTGGGCGGACTTCTATCGCGACATTATCGTTAAAACCAACGATTGGTCGTACGAACGAGAAGAACGCATAGTCATTCACAGCGTCTTGGATAATCTTGTCGACAAAGAATCTCGCATATTGAGATACGATCTTAGTGCTTTGAAAGGGATAGTGTTCGGTATCAAAACCAGCGAAATCGATAAACAGCGAATAATCGATATTTTGAGAGAGAAGTGTCTAGCAATCGACCGTGCAGAAATTGAACTCCATCAAGCATTTTATGAACTTGAGTCTGGAGACATTCAGACAATGCCGATGTGATTCACCGGATGCTGACTAGGTTTTCACTCGGAGAGGTTGTCCAACAAACTCAACTTTTGCGCTAACTCGGTCGGTCGTTCTACGAACTGAGACGTCGGCTGTGACGGTTCCACCTGGGCAGGGGGAGAGGGGAAACGACGCATTTGTGTATTCGGAAAGTGGGCTAACCCTCCATTTGTTGTCGTAGTTTGGGTCCGAGGGCATCGATGTCTATACGGTCTTGTTCGATGGCGTCGGCGATGAGATTCTTCACGGAACGTCTGGTAAGTCGTCGGTAACGGTCGTCTTCAATAGCAGCATGAATGCGACGAGCGACGGTTCCGAGACGCAGATAGTCAAGTTGAGTCACATCGATGTGCGACTCGGACAACTCAGTGACTGGAGTTCTTCCCGGGGTATCGTTCAGGGTTAGTCCGTCGTCCTTTAACTCATCATCGTCTAACCAAACGAACTCGACCTTGTCCAGAAAATCGCGACCAGCTGCGATGGCTAGTGCCAAATCGTCAAGTTCGCTGTGCGCGTCGGTTGAACAGCGCCAGAAGGATAACGAGTTCCTTTGGGTTCTAAGGTCGGCGGTTACGCCGTCGGCAGGAATCTCGCCATCTGTCAACCCCTCGCCCCCGCTCCATTTTCCGCGTGTGATCTTCCGAACCAGATACATACATCAACTGGTTAGGTCATCGGTAACGTCGAGGATGTATTGTCGGAGCCATGGTTCTGGTTCAGAGTGAGTCCGCAGAACATCGACTACCTCAATATCTGCCCATAATTCAGCCGCTTGTACCGCGGCATCTCTGATTTCAACGTCATCGATAGCCAAGCAATCGCTAACGACTCCGACCCGCCACGGAACCGTACCTAGGTTGTCGATTCGTCCCATGCATCGGAGTACAGACGAGGCAAAAGCCGGTTGAGATGGGTTGGTGCATAAAATCCTCAGCCAATCGAGCACCCATCGTCCGTTATCAGATCGGTATGTATCTGCGATGATCGTATCCGCGGGATGTTCCATGCCATCTTCGACGGGTTCGGATTCGAAACTCGCCCCCAAAGTTGTAGCAAAACGTTCGTGGTCACGATCATGACCAACCGTTGCCCCATTCGTTAGGGATACGGGGTCGGATTGTGTAGTTGTGGTCATCGCGCCTTTGGGATCATCCTGACTTCGTTTATTCCCTCGATTTTACTCCTGCACGTCAAAGGGAGGGCATGGTTGCAGTTGACTATCATTATGGATACCCCCCCCAGTGATCGTATCGCTGGCCCGACGTCCCCGCAAGGGGGCGTCTCTTTTGTTAACGACTCACCGCATCGCCGCGCGTCCAATGCGAGCGCGGGCAACCACGAGGGTTGCCCCTAGCGGTTAGCGTCGTTCAGTGCTCACTCACCGTATGATCCGCGATCCAGTCGAAGTTGATGTCTTCGCCCAAGCCGGGAATCGCGGTTCAGGGCCACGTCGAACAGGACGTCGGTGTCGAGAAGGATCATTCGAGATACTTATTGGCTAACGCGTCGTAGCGCTGGTCGTTGCGTTTTGCCAGACGGAACTGGCCACGCCATCGCGAGGCGAATGACTGGGCGTCTTCCCTCGTGGCTTCTCGGATGGATCGTTCGATCAGAGAGGACGATGTCACCCCTCGAGGTGACCATTACAAAACGACCGTCATTCCCGCGGACGCGGGAATCCAGAATCAACAAAGCACGCCTTTTCTTCCCATCCCGGCGACAACCACCGTCCCTCTCGCTCACAGGGGATGTACGAATCCCTGACTAGAAACAATTGGCGATCTGCAGCGAGGGTTATGGCCTCGTCGCGAACGGGCGTAGCGCTTAGCGAAGGCGATTAGCTCCGCATCGACGGTTATGGTTACTTGTGCTTCATCGTGGCGACTGCGTGTCGTCAGGAAAATACGTATGTCATGCTTAAATTTACGTGTCTAGTCAGTGCCTCGTCCCGCGCTCGCTGGGCCGTTACCTATGATCGCACCCGGGATGGACTCTGAACCTCTCCCGCCGAGAGACCTCGAATACCCGATACCTTCTGGACATATGCACAACTCCCGTCATTCCGGCACAAGCCGGCGCCTCAGCGGTCGGAACCTCCATCCAGACGGGCAGGGCAACGGGAACGCCGCGCAAATCCAAGTATCGCGAACCCTTTCTGGACGTTGCGCAATCGCCCCGTAGAGGCAGGTTTCAAACCTGCCCTGCCAACCAAACCACCAACACACCCCTTCCCCGCCGACCCGCTGAACCAACACCACCCACGCCCCTTTCGCACAGCGAAAGGGGCGCGAGCGAGCGAAGCCCAGAGGACCGACAACAGAGCGGGGTATGCCCGGGGCGGGAGAGGCACGCCAACCAAACACCACGCCCCTCCACTACCGCAACACCCAACCTCTCCATCGATGCAACCCGCCAGCCAACCCGTAGGGGCAGGTTTCAAACCTGCCCTGCCAACCAAACAACCACCATCCCACCACCGCAGCACCCCCACCCACCAACACCTCATCACAGCCCATCAGCGTAATCAGCGGTTCAGACCCCCTCGCCCGTTGGACGGCGAGGCCACTTGACTGTGATACCACATCTGTAGTATAAATAATAACAAGCGCCCAAACCGGCACCAGTCGGACGAGGCGCCCAGAGACATCGCCGCGTCGAACCCGGTTGGGGCCACAACTTTTTTCGATGCTGCAATTACCAACTTATAAACAAGGGTCTGCGGACGGGAGTCCACATGGCGAGCCAGAAGCGACTGCCCAAGCCGGAAGGTGAAAGCGAATGCTCCAGGCGGACCGCGACGGTGCCCGTCACATGCTTTATCGATGTCAAGCGCAACGCGACCACAAAACGGGTTACGAGGGAGCTTGTAGCTGTAGTGTTCGGATGCGGAGCGTTAATGCTGGCTCCGCCGTGCAAGCCAGACGGAAAATCCCGTCCCTTTCGCGAAGCGAAGGGGACGCGAGCAAGCGAAGCGAGCTCGCAGGGGATGCCCGTTCAAGATCCGAACGATCGCTCCCTCTATCCCACAAGTCGCCTCCGCTTCGTCGTGCGGGGACGGCCACAGTGCTAACGCGGGGTTGAAGAACCAAGTGATGACGGGCGGCGACATCGTTGCGCCGCCCGGAGGGCGGACGGTCTGGCGACGTCGGCGGCACTGGCCCCTTTTTATCAACCATCAACCGATTCGCTCGCAACCCACAGACGCGGCGATGCTTCGAAATATAGAAAACGTGCTCCCCGCATTCGCCGGGAGCACACCTTGACCACCCTGCGGGCGTCCCCACCCGGACGCTTGAAATCCAAAAAGAGCGAAGCAATCCTCGCGGTTGCCGACCACGACCTGCCACCCACATCCGCAGGCGCTTAAACGCGCACGCGACCGTCGTTCCCGCGAACGAGACCTGTGACAACCACCGTCATTCCCTCAAAACTCCCGCCATTCCCGCACGCGATCGTCATTCCCGCGTAGGCGGGCGGAACGTCCATCCAGAGTGGACTGCACTAAATCTTAGGATCGACAACCCATCGTGGACGTTTTGCAATGGTCTCGCGCGGCGGGAGAGGGTTAGCGTCAGGGTTCGAAACGCCTCTACTGCTGTTGCTGCTGTTGAGACTGGATGCCGGCTTCTTCGAGTTCTGACGCGAAGTGCGATTTCTCAAGTTGTTCTTGCAACTCGAAAATGGATCCCGATGGTTTGGGGTGTGGTGGGAACGGCATTCGCACGGGAACTGGTTCGAGACGCGGTTGATTTGTTGGTTCGCCTCGAAGCACATCGTTGGTCCATGCGTCCCAGTCTGAGACGCCGCTGAGCGGCCAAGCATCGGCGGCTTGGTATCCCATCAGCAACAGCCGGCGCGGCCGGTCGGAGATGTTCGGCGCCGAACCGTGGAGCGCTCGGACGTGGTGTATCGAAACACCTCCGGCCTTAATGCGAATCGGCACTGCGGCTTCCATGTCGAAGTCTTCTTGTGAGACCGCGCCGATGAAGTATCCGTTTTGGTTGTGATCCAGCGCTGGCCATTCATGCGAGCCGGGAATGCCCATAAGGCACCCATTCTCAATCTCCATGTCGTCAAACGTCAGTCCGATCTCCAAGATATCGTCGTTGGTGGCGGGATAGAAGCCCCAGTCGGTGTGCCACTCGACTTGAGCACCGCCACCCGGGGCCTTCATGTTTAGCTTGGTGTGGTGAAGCTTGATGTTTGGGCCGAGAAGCTGCTCAATGATGTCGAGCAGCCCCTCTTTACGCATCGCTGCCTCGTAAACCGGATGCCGCATGTGCGGTTCTTTGATTCGACGCAACTTAGGCGTCTCAAGGCTGTGTCCAGCGGCGAAATCAAGGTCGAAAACGTCTGTGTGGTCGGACAGTTCGGCGGATTGCGCGACAAACTCGTCGGTTGCGCGTCGCAGCTGTTCGACTTCATCCATTGAGAAGACGTCGTTCACCCCGATGAAGCCGTTTTCTCGATACTCGGCGATCTGCTCGTCAGTCAATCTGGATGTTGTTGTACTCATGGTTAGTGATTCCTGTTGGCGATGTCCTTTCGCGATTACGCCGAATTATGCGTTCGATTCGACACGTGCCCCTCAAAGGCTTTTGACCGCGGAGCGTAGTGCGCGAGTCAATGCGCCGCGCCGTCCAATCACCACGCGATCCAAACCCAGCCATTTCGCCATCAAGCGGAGTTCTGCAGCCAGTTTTTCAGCGACTTCATCCGCGTCGCACGCCTGTTCGAGAAACGCGCCGGGCACGCGCAAAACACCGGTTTTCCGATCGGCTTTCAGATCAACTCGAGCAACGAAGCGGTCGCCCATCAGAAACGGCAAGACGTAGTAGCCAAACTTGCGCTTCTTGATCGGCGTGTAGATCTCGATGCGATATTCGAAGTCGAAAAGCCATTCGAGACGATCCCGGAACCAAGCGACCGGATCGAATGGGGATACGATTGCACAAGCGCCGATTAGATCGCTTGGAGCCTCAACGCCTGGAATAGCGAACATATCGCGGCGAACACCGTCAACCTTGGCGCGTTCGATCTCACCATTCTCAACGAGACTGTTGATCGCCTTTGCGGCCTCCGTACGGTTGATGCGGTAATAGTCGGCGCAATCGGCAACCGTGCCGATGCCGAGTGATTCGATCGCAAACTGCATCATCATCCGGTTCGCATCAATCTTCGGCACAGGTCGGATGAGCGCTACTTCAGGCGGAAGGACGCGCTCCGACAGGTCATAACGGCGGGCGGAATTGATTCGGTCGGATACTGCCAATACGCCTTGGTGCAACATCGTCTCCAGCACGAGCTTGGCGGTTGAGGTCGCCCAATATCCGTACCGCTCTCCTTTGTTTTCGATGTCAGCAACCGCTAGCGGACCACGATTTGTTATTTCGTCAACAATGGCTTCGGTAAGATCGGGATGCTCCGCCATTATTTCTTCCCAACGTCGCCAAGGTCGAAACTCGGCCATTCGATGGCGGATCATGGGCAGGTGATGCATCGGGATCAATGACGCTTCGTGCACTGAATATTCGAACAGATTCCGTTCCTCATACGCGTACTGGTGAAGCATCTCAATGGGATATGCGCCGAGCCGCGAGAAGAATGGCATGTATTGGGCGCGAACCAAGACGTTTACCGAATCAATCTGGATGATGTTGAGTCGCCGTAGGACCCGGCCGAAATCGGTAGTGTTCACTTCTCTAGTGGTTGGCCGCGGTTCAGCAAATCCTTGCGCGGCAAGTGCGATCCTGCGCGCCTCTTCGATCGTGATGTTTCTCAGATCATCGGCCAAGGCACGTTCCAATCGGGGTCCAACAATGGAAAGTTGCGGTCATCGAGCATATCCTTGCCGCGCCGCACGAGTGCTTCGACATCGTGTATGTCGAGCGCGGTCGTCAATTTCTCGCACAGATCTGACTCTGCATCCTCTAGCGTGGCAATTAGGCTCTGGACCGAATCCAGTAACTCATCGGGGTATGGAATCCCATTGAATTCGAACATCACCGTGCGTCGTCGGGCCATCGGGTTGAAGGTCAAACCGTGATCGACGGCCCAGATGCGACCCTCGGCATCCAACAGGCACGCGCCACCTTTACGGTCGGCGTTGTTGACCAAAACATCGAACATTGCGACGGGCATGTAATCATCGAGCTTTTCGTCGCGCAGTTCGAAGTAGTGTTTCGTAAAGTCGGCGTCAATAAAGAGTTGGACGCTCCCGACGCCGTGGGGGCCGTCGCGTACGACTGTGGGGGGTACCGCGGGCCAGCCCATAGTGTCGGCGACGACATATGCGGACCACTCGCGATGATGTAGGGTTCCGTACGGGAAGTCACGCAGCGGTCGTTCGCCGGCAGCTGGCTTGTAGATGCCGTACACTTCGTCGTCTCCGTCTGCGAGACGAACGACGAAGACATAATTGGATCCGCCTGGGTGGAGTCCGATACCGGTGATGGGCCATTCGTCGAGCCGTCGCTCGATCTCTTGCCGACTCAACCCGGCGACCGAGTCGGGTTGAATCATTGTGGGGGAGCCGCGTCTCGACGGTTTTGATGTCTCGGTGAGTTCAATCGTCATCTTCCCGCATCTGCTCGATCATCGACGCTCCCAAATCGATGTTGTGACCGTTCCGACGCTCGCAGATGTGCTCCTCGCCTTGATTGATGGCGAAATGGCAATAGGGGCATATCGGACGACCCGCCGCGACGATCTCCATGCCGTGTTCGGCGAGAAATACTCCTTGTTGGTGCGAGAAACCGAACTGGAGGATTATCGGATCAGGGTCCTCGGTTCCGGCCTCGATCTGTTCAGCACTGATTCCGGCGGCGGCAAATAGGAAAACTTTTCTACCTGCGTCGTACTGCATCGCAATACGCGCGGCTTTGAAATCAACATCGCCTTCAGAGTCGGGCGGAATATCGGGGAGTGTCCGGTCGGTGATCTCTTCGTTTGGGTCCATCCTCTCTAGGGCGTTACCCAGAGAGAACGCGATGTTGTAAAGCTGCTCTTTCTCAAGCCAAACCACCGCGGCGCCACGTTCGCTCTGAACGGTGATGTTAAACGTTCGTTGCCCTGGCTCGCCGTAGGTCAAGACTTGAAGGTCGTCGACGATTCCGAGGTGAGTTGATTGCTCCAAACCGAGTGTCTCCTTGACGCCGAAGCGAGCGGTTCTAATACGCGATGTCTTCAACGTCGGATTAGATTCTAGCAATAGGTGACCATCCGACATGACACGCGGTCTAATTTCTTGCGCGGTTGATATCAGTGATGTACGATTCTGAGTTGAAGCAAGTTGCGCATGCGTCGCGGTCGTCTGAACCGCCAATCGGAGGCGCTCTGTCCGAGATTCGAACGATTCTTAACGGGGAAGCGCGACATCACTCCGTAGCATCTGGAAGAAAACCGCCGGTTTCGAAATCGGGCGGCGATTAGACCCAGACGGTTGCGAACCGTTAACACGCAGACTTTGAGTGGCGTAGATCCCGCATGGGTCTGTGCAAGATGGGTGGTACCGCGAGCCTGGTCGCGAAGCGAAAACTTGGCTCGTCCCATCAAGATAGGACGCGCGAATTCGCGGCGATCAATCGCACTTCTTCGCCCGTCCGTATCAAGGACGGGTTTTATTTTGCACGGACAGAAGCCTCAGAAATGACGATCAAAACAAGAACAGCGAAAACCGCCGACGAAACAATGCCGTTGGCGAAGATGGTCGAACTCTACGACACGACTCTGCGCGATGGTGCCCAACAAGAGGGCATATCGCTTTCGGTGGAAGACAAGATCGCAATTACGCGACTCTTGGACGGTTTCGGCGTCGACGTCATCGAAGGCGGATACGCCGGGGCGACTCCGAAAGATAACGAGTATTTCCAGCGGGTGCGAGACTTGGACCTGCAAAACGCCGAGATTGCTGCGTTCGGCAACACACGCCGCGCCGATGCCGATTGTGCCGATGACGTTTCGATGCAGGCACTGCTGGAATCCGGTGCGCCAATCACCACTATCGTCGGTAAGGCTTCGGAGTATCAGGTGACGGTCGTGTTGGAGACGAGTGTCGAAGAAAATCTGGCGATGATCGCCGACTCGGTCGCGTATCTAAATGGACATGGACGGCGCGTGTTTTACGACGCGGAACACTTCTTTGACGGTTACAAAGAGAACCCGGACTATGCCGTGAGGTGTTTGAGATCCGCTTACAACGCCGGCGCCGAACGATTGGTCTTGTGCGACACCAACGGCGGAACGCTGCCACACGAAATTGGCGAGATTGTCGGCACCGTCAAACGCGAGCTGCCCGAGGACGCGGTTCTAGGCATACACACGCACAACGACACCGATACCGCAGTCGCATCCGCAATGGAGGCGTACAGGGCGGGAGTGCTTCAGATCCAAGGTTGCATCAACGGCTACGGCGAGCGAACCGGCAACGCTAACTTGGTCAGCGTCATCGGAAACCTCAACCTGAAGATGGGTGTCGAGGCGGTGAAGCCCGAAAAACTGCCAGAACTCACCGGGCTATCTAAGCTTGTGTCGGAGATCGTTAACCGGCGTCCTTTCCCCTTCCAGCCTTACGTCGGCGTGAGCGCGTTCACGCATAAAGGCGGGCTCCATGCCGCAGCTACTGAGAAATCGGCGGCAGCGTACCAACACATCGATCCCGATATTGTCGGCAACGATACGCGTGTCACGATATCCGAGCTTTCGGGCCGCGGCAACGTTATGCGCCTCATCCGCGAACTGGGTCTGGAGGGAGAGTTCACGCGGGATGACGCAAGGCGTATCGTCGAACACATCAAACACCAAGAGTCGCTGGGATTCGCATACGAAAACGCATTAGCTTCTCTGGAGCTGATGATCCTACGAAATCTTCCCAACTACGAATCGCCGTTCGAACTCGTCGACTTCATGGTGATAGTCGAAAACCGGCGTCGTGCATCATTCGGCACTGGTTGGCGGAACGACGGTGTTGAGCATCCGGTGCTCTCCGAAGCGACCGTGAAAATCCGTGTGGGCGAAGATGTGTTTTTAGAGGCCGCGGAAGGGAACGGTCCGGTTGACGCTTTGTATCGGGGCCTGCGAAAAGCGATTTCAGACAAGTTACCGGAAGTGCGCAGCATCAACCTCACCGACTATAAAGTTCGGGTCGTTAACGAGACGCTCGGTACCGGAGCTTCGGTGCGCGTCTCCATCGAATCGGCAGCCGAAGGGCATGTTTGGTCAACTGTCGGGGCGTCGACGAACATCATCAACGCCAGCTGGATGGCTCTTGCCGATTCTGCAGAGTGGTGGTTGAACCGCAAAATCCGCGAGCGAGTTTCCGGCGATTAGGCCCGTCTGTGCTGCGGGCGCCTGTGCCACGGCCCGCGGCGCCACAATTTGCCTAGTTGGTTCGGTCGCTTGAAGCTGACATTTTCGGCGATGAAGCGCATCGTTTTGGGATGGGACGCGAGCATTATCCCTCGCCAATCGCGAAGGTGTTTGAAGGTCTCCGCATCGTTGACGTAGGGTTGCTTCCACCCGTCGAAAACGCGCCAAGCCCCATCCGTATCGAGGATCATGGCGTCGCCGCCAGCTTCGCGAACGATGATGATTGCCGCCGCGAAGTCCCACACGGCTGCAACGCCCCCTATGGCGTATTGGTAGAGTCCGGTGCCCACGTTCGCCATTTCGTGTGACGCGCTGCCCGTTACCCTCACATCACCCGCGTGCCCATACATCCGTTTATCAAACCTAAATACGCTACGCGCGTTTCCGGGTAGTACCGACAGCCGGCCCGATACCGGTCGTCCGAGTTCGTCTGTGGGACTCAAAACCTGCGTCGTCTGACCATCGCGCTTCGTGCCGCCGTTCAATCGAGCGTGTACAACGGTTCCACCGTCAGGCGATGTTGGCCATGGACTCCATACAGCACCCACTATTGGTTTGCCGCGGTGCATAAGCGCGACCGAAACCGCGTGAGTCATGGATCCATTGACGTAGTTGGTAGTCCCGTCGATCGGATCGACGGCCCAAACGAAGTCCGCCGCGGGATCCACCTCTTCAGTCTGATCTTCCTCACCGAGGAACTGATGGTCAGGGAACCGCTTGGTGATGATGTCAGAAATGATGATCTGCGACTTCTTGTCGACGTCGGTGACCAAGTCGCGTCCTGGCCTGCCCGTCTTAGATTCGATCTCCATCGGAGACGTGATCCGATCCAAGACGTATGAACCCGCTTTTGAAGCCGCTTCGACAGCGGCGCGTTCGTACTCTTCTAGGTCCGAATCGGACAGTGGCGACGGTATGGTGTTCTTAGTCATGATGTAGGCACCGTTCGCTCATGCGAATGATGCATCTTCGGCTCCCAAGCGCGACGTATCTGGATATTGCAATAGACTGAATCTTATCGACGGACCTCGATTCGCGTTGACGCCCACCGTCAATCGCGGCGCAGAATCACGGACGAGGTTCGAAAAGGCGCGATGAAAAGCCCCCAAACCGTTAGAAAACTCAAACGCGACCCTGGCATCGTCTCGCGGATGTATTTCACGATGCTTTTGCTCGGCGTGTTGTACGGCGTTTTCGCGTATGTGATGCTGCGCTTGGGGGTGTCTTTGGCATTGGTCGGTGTGATCGTGTTGGCGCTGGCGATCTTCCAGTACTACATGTCCGATCGTATGGTGATGATGTCGACGGGTGCGAAGGAAGTTTCCGAAGGAGATGCGCCGGAGCTCTTCGCGATGATTCGAGATCTCGCTGATCGTTACGGCATGCCCATGCCGAAGGTCGCGATCATCGAATCCGGCATGCCAAACGCGTTCGCCACGGGACGCAATCCTAACAACGCGTTGGTCGCGGTGACCACCGGTATACTGCAACGGCTTACGCGTCGCGAACTGCGCGCGGTGTTGGGTCATGAATTGGCACATGTCGCCAATCGAGACATGAAGGTATTGGCGATCTCGAATTTCTTGGTGACTTTGACGAGTTTCTTGATGACGATGTTCTTCTTCAACATGCTCTTCGGGAGGCGTGATAGCGCAGGCGGATCAATGCCTATTCTTGCGGCATACATGATCACGATAATCGTGTATTTCATTGGAAAGTTGCTAGTGCTGTCCCTAACGCGTTATCGTGAATATGGTGCTGACCACACAGGAGCCGAGATTTCAGGTGATCCCGGCGGGTTGGCCGACGCCTTGCAAAAGATCGCGATGGGTATGGACTACATTCCGGATGATGACTTGCGGCGGTTGCAGACCGCGCAAGCGTTCTTGATCGTGCCAGCGCTTAAAGGGTTCGCAGCGAACGCGTTTTCAACCCACCCGCCGATTGAGGAACGCATTGCTCGTTTGCGAGAGCTCGAGGCGGAGATGCGATACGGGTACCGGAACTGATGGGCTGGTTCTTCGGCCGAAAAAAGCGAGCCGATTCCCTCTGGGATTCGATGTCATCGGTTTCCCACATGATTTCCGGCTTCAAGCGTGAAGGCGAAGCGGTCTCCCCGCGTCGGCAAGCAGGGATCATCTACCGCCACGACGACGGAGTTCCATTCTTGGCCTCCCTGTCAGATCATCTGAATGCAATTCTCTATGAGGGTCCGGACGCGACGAAAACGGCATTCGAACTCCATGATGATGAACACGGAATGCGGTGGGCGATCCTGAACGATGGAAACTTCGATGACCTATTGAGCTCGATATTCACCGTATCCAATGCGATCAAGATTAACGATGGTGGTCCGAACCTGTTGGCCGCGGTTTTCGAGTTGGATTTCGCCAGCCATGCGGTCAATCCGCGTGCCCGGGCTGGGACCGGATTCGTGACCGCATACCTCATCTACCGTTTTGACCGGAACAGTTACTATCCGTTTGTGCCGACAGGTGACACAGCCGGTGATCGCGACCGCGAGACGGAGCGGATGTTAGGAACCGCGATACGGGGAGCTGGACTCAAGACAGAGGGTTCGTTGTCTGAGTGGTTGGGATTGTGGGGCATCCCGTTCTAGCGCCGGTCAAAGCTGCGTGAAATCTTTACGTTGCCCGCCAAAATCGTAGTCGTTTCGCCTTCACCGATCGCGGCCGCAGATTTCAGCGACGGCTCGGAACTTCCTTCGGATTCGGTCGTCAACTTGGATTGCGATGCCCGCAGCCTACATGCCGATGTGACGGGTCTATTGATCTACGCCCCAAACGGGCACGTTTTGGAATGCGATTTGAACGAACTTGTCGCGGAGGCGATTGAAGAGAATATCCCGATATTGGCATCGGGCTCCGGGATGCACGTATTGAACTCGGCATTGAGGGGCGACAATGCGCGGCCAACAGTTAGCCACGCGCCAACAGACAATGGCGAATCAGTTCGCCACTCCATCTTCCTCGCGCCTGGCGCGAAGGTGTCGGTGACCATCGGCGGATCGGGATGGTTGACCATCGGGTGTGGCCACAACGTCGGAATTTACCAAGCGGAACTGGCACCCGGCGCGATGGCATCTGCAATCGCCGATGACCGTGTCGTGGAGGCATTCGAAATGCCGGGCCGTCGTTGGGTGTTCGGAGTGCAATGGGACATATTTGATGCAAATCGCATGCCGCGGGGATTTGACAGCATTTTGATGGCGTTTATCGAGCGCGCGATGGGGCAGTAGTCTCAAATTTCGCCGAGATTCGTTTCCCGTCGTCGTTTGAACGCGTCGGTTTCAGTGAAGTCGGTTTACGCGGAAAGTTAGAATCTGATTAGGTTCAAAATTAGCTTCGCGCGGCCCTTTCGCGACATGTTCCAAGCGAGTGCGAAGCACTAGATCGGCGAGGCTCTGTAAGGTGAAATCGGCATGGTAATCGGCACCGACGCGGGTGAGATTCGGACCATCGGCATCGAAGAGGAGATGCGCTCCTCGTACCTCGATTACGCGATGAGCGTGATCGTATCTCGCGCTCTCCCAGATGTCCGCGATGGTTTGAAACCAGTTCAGAGGCGCATACTTTACGCGATGCACGACCAAGGGATGCGTCCTGGTTCGTCGTACAAGAAATGTGCCCGTCTGGTTGGCGACGTTCTGGGTAAATATCACCCTCACGGCGATGCGCCGGTGTACGATGCCCTAGTCAGAATGGCCCAGCCATTTTCGATGCGCGAACCCTTGGTTGATGGACAGGGCAACTTCGGGAGCGTCGATGGCGACCCACCGGCCGCGATGCGCTACACCGAGTGCAAACTCTCGGCCATCACCGAGTACATGCTGGGCGACATCGAACGAGAGACCGTCGATTGGCAAGAGAACTTCGACCAGTCTTTGAGAGAGCCCTCGGTACTGCCGGCGCGCCTGCCTAACCTGCTCGTCAACGGAGCATCCGGCATCGCCGTCGGCATGGCGACCAACATCCCGCCGCACAGTGTCGCCGAAGTATGTGACGCGGTCGTAACGCTCGTCAGAAATCCGAACGCCACGGTTGACGAGTTGATGCAGCACGTGACGGGTCCAGATTTCCCGACTGGTGCACACATTTGGGGGGTGGAAGGCATCCGAAACGCGTATGCTACGGGCCGTGGCCGCATCATCGTGCAGGCCACCGGCGAGATTGAAGACGTGCCGAAGCAGGATCGCAAGCGCATCGTCTTCACCGAGATACCGTTCCAGGTCAACAAGTCCACGCTGATCCAGCGGATCGCGGAGTTAATCAAAACTCGACGAGTCGAGGGAGTTTCCGAGGTCCGTGACGAATCGGATCGGCGAGGTATGCGCATCGTGCTTGAGTTGCGACGATCGGCTTCCCCGGCGATCGTGATGAACAACCTCTATAAGCACACATCGCTCCGTTCGTCGTTCTCGGTGAACATGATCGGACTAGTTCGAGGTGCGCCTCGCGTGCTGAATCTGCGGCAAGTGTTGCAGTACTACGTTGAGTTCCGTGAGGAAGTGGTCCGCAAGCGAGCGGAGTTTGATCTCAAGAAAGCGAAGGCGCGACTTGAGGTTTTGGAAGGACTTCGTATTGCGATCGACAACCTCGACCGCGTTATCGAGATCATCCGCGGGTCCGCAGATGTCGAAGAAGCACGTGTCGGCTTGATCGCCGAATTCGGCTTCTCACTTGTCCAAGCTCAAGCAATCTTGGACATGCAATTGCGACGCCTAGCCGCTTTAGAACGAGAAAAACTCGAGAACGAATACAAAGAGCTGCTCGAGATCGTAAAGCGACTCGAAGCTCTGCTCGGCGACCCTGCGAAAGTCAGGGCCGAAGTCATCAAAGAGACGCACCAACTGAAGCGCAAGTACGGCGGCGAACGCCGAACGGTAGTCCACACTGAAGAGCTTGGCGAGTTCAGGCGCGAAGACATTGAGCCGCACGAAGACGTTGTAATTACGCTCACCAACGGTGGATACATCAAACGGGTCAAGCTGGATACTTATCGCAAGCAACACCGCGGCGGTAAGGGTGTCAGCGGCCAACGCCTAACCAAAGCAGATGATGTCACGGGTTTCCTGCAGGTCGCGGATACACACGACACGTTGCTGTTCTTCACCGACCACGGCCGCGTCTACTCGACTCGCGTTTTCGAGCTACCACCAGATCAATCGCGCCAATCGCGGGGCACACTGGTGCATAATCTCGGCTTCAACATCGGTCCGGGGGAAACCGTTCGCCAGATGATGGTAGTCGGTGACATGAAAGCTCCCGACACGTACCTGGCGTTGGCTACAAAGCACGGCGACGTCAAACGGATGAAATTGGAGGCGTTCGCAAACATCAACCGTGCGGGATTGAACTGCTATAGGCTCAAGCCGAAAGAAGAGCTCATATCGGTCGCGATGGCGCGCGAAGACGAGGATTTGATCCTCGTTACAAAGAACGGCCAATCGATCAGATTCGCGAGCCGAGAGCTCGTCGCAAGGTCTCGGCAAGCCGGAGGCGTGCGAGGCGTTCGTCTAGACAAGGGTGACGAAGTGGTCGGCATGGACGTCGTCGACAACGAAGGTTATCTGCTGATTATCGGAACCAAAGGCCGGGGCAAACTCTCAGCATTGCGTCACTACCGGGTGCAAGGCCGAGGCGGCAGGGGAATCATCACCCTGAACATCACCCGGAACACTGGCAACGTTGCGGCAGCGAACGTGATCAGCGATACGTTGCGCAGAGATGACACTGGGAAACTCATGATCTTGACAGAGCGAGGACAGATCGTTCGAACCACGTTGGCGGAGATCAGGGAAACTGGACGGTCGGCGCAGGGCGTAAAGATAGTAACGCTAGACGACCGCGACAATGCTGCCGCGATCGCGATCGCCGAAAAGACTTAGGGTCGCAGACGTTCACCCCCTCGGAACCACACCACTTCACGCCGCAATGTTGTTAGTCGCGGCTCATGTGACCGACGACCAAAACCCCGAAACGCCGGTACCTTCTGGTTGGTGATCTGAGCGCCATCGATGCTTGCCAAAACTGGTCGCTGGATTTACCGATACCGATACGGCGTCGTTATCGCATGGGTTGTGGCGCTTTTGGTGATGTTACCGGTCGCGCCGCAAGCGCAGAGCAAGCTTCTACCGGGCGGATTCACGAACGAAGACTACCCTTCGCTTAAAGCGCGCGCGTTGCTCGAAGAAAAGTTCGGGATCAATTCCGTAAATCTTCTCTTCATCGTGGGTCACGACGAGTGGTTACCTTACTCGCCCGAATTCGCAAACGAAGCGAATCGACTGATTGCACAGATCGGTTCGCATCCCGACGTTTCGGACGTGCAGTCATATTTAACCGAGCCGGGGTTGGTTTCTGAAGACGGGCGATTGGCGCTGATTGAGGCTGACCTCGATCTCGACATCGAAGATTCCCTAATCGTCCTTGACGAGGTTGTTGCAAAGTTGGATCCTGGGGAACTTGAGGTGGTGATGACGGGCGCACCGCCGTTGTACCGCGACATCGTTGTCGCCAGTGGGGACGATCTCCGTCGCGGCGAACTCGTAGCATTTCCGCTTGCCGTCATCGCCTTGTTGCTAGTGTTCGGCACCGTGGTAGCAGCTGTCATGCCGGCCGCCGTAGGTGGCGTCGCGGTCGCCATAGGGCTGGGGTTCGTCTATTACCTCGCCGGTTGGCGCGACATGTCGGTGCTGGCGTTCAACATCATTACGTTGTTGGGCATCGGAATGGGAATCGATTACTCGCTCTTCTACGTAAACCGTTTCAAAGAAGAGTTGGCGAAAGGGTCTAGCGTGCCGGACGCGATCGCCGAGACGCACTCGCATGCCGGCATGGCGATCTTGTTTTCAGGTGTTACCAGTGTGATCGGCGTCTCATCTTTGCTGCTATTCGATCTAACCGTTTTGGATTCGATTGGGATTGGCGCGGTAGTTGTGATTTCGATCGCGCTACTGTCGGCGCAGACGCTGATGCCTGCAGTGCTCAGTATCGTAGGGCACCGCATCAATCGGATTCCGGTGCTCCCGAACTGGAGAATCGGTGAAGGACTTTGGGGCAAGATGGCCGACAGCGTGATGCGTCGCCCGTTGCTGTTTCTGATTCCCGCGGTGGTGTTTCTCGTCGCACTCGCGGTGCCGTTCAAAGACATCCGCCCCGGCACGGCTGACGCGACGATCCTACCCAAGCGGTACGAGTCGCGCCAAGGATTCGACCTGTTACAAGAGGAGTTCGGTTGGGATATTTCAACCGAACTTGTAGTGGCGTACACATTCGTCGGCGACCCGTTTTCGGATCAGAACCTAGCATCGTTATACGCTTTTGGCCGAGCTTTGGAAAGGCTGCCATTTGTCCAAAGGGTTTCCAGCATCGTCAACCTGAGACCCACGTTGGGCGTCGATGATTACCGCGTGCTGTACAAACACCCAGAATCGATCTACGACACCACCGCTACCCGACTTGTGAACAACAGCGTTCGCGATGGCATAGCCCTGTTTTACGTTAGTAGCGACCTACATCCGTTTTCGCCCGAGGCGCGGAAGTTGGTAGACGAGATTCGAGCGTTCTCGCCGAGTAGATCGAACGACGTTCACGTCGGTGGTGGTGCCGCGCTCACTAATGACCTGATTCGGTCTCTTTACGGCCGGTTCCCGATAATCGCCGCGATCGTCATCATTCTGACGTTTGTATCGTTGATGGTGCTGTTCAGGTCGATCGTGATACCGCTCAAGGCGGTGGTTTTGAACGTGCTGAGCATTTTGGCAAGTTTCGGGGCTTTGGTATGGGTATTCCAACAGGGACACCTGAGCGGAATCCTTGGCTTTGAATCGCTAGGGGTCATCGAAGCAACATCCCCAATAGTGCTCTTCGCGATCCTTTTTGGCTTGAGTATGGATTACGAGATTTTCCTATTGTCTCGGATTCGGGAAGCATATCTGGAAACATCTAGCAATCGGGAGAGCGTGAAGATTGGATTGCAACGAAGCGGGGCGATTATTACGGGTGCGGGGTCGATATTGATTGTGGTCGGTGGCAGTTTTGTGCTCGCGGAAGTCGTAACCGTAAAGTCGATCGGGTTCGGACTCGCATTGGCAATATTCATCGATGTGACCATCGTGCGCGTCTTGATCGCACCCGCGCTGATGCGACTGTTCGGCAAGTGGAACTGGTGGTTCCCGGAGTGGCTAGATCGCAAGTTGCCGGCGTTGAGGAAGGGATGAGATTGACGATCCACATACAACGCGTCTTGGCCGCTCTTACCTGCGTCGCATTGACGGTTGCGTGCACCAACGGTCTTGATCCAAAAGAGATCCCGACACCGGGAGCACCGCTACCCACTCCGGCGCCGCGAGTTCTAGGTTTCCCAGATGACAATGCGTCTCACGATGCGCCGATGGAATGGTGGTATTACAACGGGCACCTTGAAGCGGATGACGGATCGGATTACTCGTTCCATTTCGTGATATTCCAGATAGTGCGCGATCGAGATTCAACTCCATTCGAATTTGGGCAGGCTGGGATTACCGACGTCAAGCGCGGCGAACACTTCCACATCATGTCCGAGGAGTTCGTAAGCCGAGAAATCTTTGATGGAGGTGCCGCGTCGGATCTGCTGGGTTTGGACTTGGGTAACTTCTCGCTGGGAATCGGATCTGACGGTACGCATTCATTCGAGGCAATAGACGAGTCCAGTTCCGACAGTATTCGCCTCCAAACCCGTACTCCAACCGAAGTGATGCTGCACGACGGTAGCGGGTGGATGGACTGGCCCTTTGGTTGGACGTACTACTACTCGTATCCACGCATTGAAGCTGAAGGGCAGCTCACCCTGGATGGGAACGTAATCGACGTGACTGGAGAGGTGTGGTTTGATCATCAGTGGGGAGATTTTTTCGTCGTTGGCAAACCCGCCGGTTGGCAATGGTTCGCCATTCATCTGGACGACGGCACCTCGTTAATGATCACGGAGGTGCGTGGTACCGATGGACAAGTCATCGCAACTGACGGGACGATCGTGGGTGAGGGATCTGAGCAACGCATTTTGGATCCCGAACGAGACGGCATCGTTTTGGACGTACTCGGTCAATGGACGAGTCCGGACACTGGCGGCGAATATCCGGCACGGTGGCGCTTGCAGATCGACAGCATGGGACTGGACGTAGTGTTAGAGCCGTCAATCGCGCACCAAGAGGTTCCGGCAATGCCGAATGGCAATAAAGGGGCCGCGTATTGGGAAGGCAGGGTTGATGTCCTCGATGCCGAAACCCTCGAATCGGTTGGACTTGCGTTCGCAGAACTTTCTGGATACGTTGACCCCGAACCTCTAAGTTGGCGGGCAGATGAGCGATGATAAATTGGTTGCAACACGGCATTCTTGACGAAACCAATGACACCTTGTATCGCTATAATTTCGATGTGAACTGAGGGACTCTGCCGGATGCCAAACTCTGACGTTACAACCGATCTTTTCCGTACTGCTTGGTCGAGATTCGCGACGGGTGTCACCGTGATCACGACGCCTGAACTCGACGGGTCAGGTGTCCACGGCATGACGGCGAACGGTGTGGCGAGTGTGTCTTTGGATCCGCCGTTGATCTTGGCGATCGTAGGGCACGAACGCAATTCGTTTCCGTTGATCGCGACCAATCGTAGATTCGGCATAAGCGTGCTGACCTCGGATCAACGAGGCATTGCCCGGCATTTTACCGTTCCCGATGAGGTCAGAAGCACGTTGCCACCACCTCCGACCGAATCACTCGGCGATTCAACAGTGATCGTTGGTGCGTTGGCCGCAATGGATTGCAGGGTGACCGAGGCATTTCAAGCCGGTGACCACACGGTCTTCATCGCAGAGGTCGGGGACATAAAGATCGGTCATGGACATCCTCTGGTCTTCTTCGAAAGTCGCTTTGCCGAGTTGTCGTGAACTACGGTTATGGTCTCCGGACTCAATCGGTAACCAGACCCGTAATGTAGAATCGGAGAGTTAACCTATCGCGATCAGGCACCGATCTACGCCGAGCAATCATGTCTAACAACTACGCAATCGTTGCCACCGGCGGCAAACAGTACCGTGTCCGACCTGGTGATGTGTTGGACGTTGAGAAGTTGCCGTATCCAGAGGGTTACACGATCACACTTGACGACGTGCTTTTGACATGCGTCGATGGCTATGTAGAGGTCGGAGACCCAAAGGTCGAAGGTGCCCAAGTCGTCGCAACCGTGTTGGCCCACGGGCGTGATCGCAAGAAAATCGTGTTCAAGTACAAGAACAAGACGCGATACCGCAGAAAACGTGGCCATCGACAGCACATTACCTCGCTCGAAATAACCGAAATCGAAGTCTGATCGAAGCGTACCGCAGTTCGGAGTATCCGCCATGGCACATAAGAAGGGTTCAGGCACATCAAGAAACGGCCGAGACAGCGCAGGCCGACGATTGGGCGTTAAGGCGTTTGGTGGCGAAATAGTAAGCGCTGGATCGATTCTCGTGCGTCAACGCGGAACGCGCTTTCATGCCGGGGAAAACGTCGGAATGGGCCGCGATCACACGCTCTTCGCCACGGTCGACGGCACCGTTCGATTCGATTATGCGCGGCAAGACAAACGACGGATCAACGTCGACGCAGTGGTTGCGTGATCGAGTTTATTCAACAGACAGGTCTTTCGATATGAAAACCGACATCCACCCTACCTATTACCCAGAAGCCAGAGTCGTCTGCGCCTGCGGCGTGGAAGGCATGATTACCGGTTCGACTAGGAAAGAGGTCCGCGTCGAAGTCTGTAGCAGCTGTCATCCCTTCTGGACCGGCGAGCAACGCATCGTCGACACCGAAGGTCGTGTCGAACGTCTGATGCGCCGCTACGGCATGTCAATGTCTGAATGAACCACGCCTGCGACGGAAGTTGAACAAAGCACGTTGCCTGCGCCAGCTATTTAGCGCAATCCTTCGTGCTCAAATCGGATTGATCGCCCTCCCAAATCATCTGGGCTCGTCGTCGGCAATCGTGCGTTATGTCTGACGTTGAGAACAGCCCTGCAGACGCCACGCCTCGTGCCCTATACGGCGGTCAAGCAATCATTGAAGGCGTCATGATTCGCGGCGCCCGGGCCTGCTCAGTCGCGGTGCGGCGGTCCGACGGCTCGATACACCATGAGACGATACCCCTACTAAGTTGGGCTAACGGGAGACTGCGCCGTATTCCATTTGTTCGCGGGATATTGGTATTGATCGAAACCCTTGTTATCGGCATGCGCGCGTATACCATCGGCGCCAATCAGCAGATCAAGGACGTGGGCGATGACGAGGACGCCGAGATCGGTACGCTAGGAATGGGTCTGATGACCGCGTTCGCCTTCGTATTCGGAATCGCGCTCTTCTTCTTGCTTCCGCTGTTCATTTCCAGACCCGTAGAAGGTCAATCCGACTTCCTCGCAAACGTCGTAGAAGGCTTGGCGCGGCTGGTCATATTTCTCGTCTACATCTGGGCAATCGGTTTCATGAAAGACATCAAGCGGATGTACGGCTATCACGGCGCCGAACACATGACGATACATGCTCATGAAAACGGTCTGCGTTTGATACCCAGCGAGATACGGAAGTTTTCGCCCGCGCATCCACGTTGCGGCACGTCGTTTTTATTGACCGTCGTCTTCGTATCGATAATCCTTTTTATGTTCATACCCCGCGAACCACTATGGATGCTTGTAGGTTCTCGTATCGTATTGATCCCGATTATCGCGGCGATGAGTTACGAGTTCATCCGATTCACAGGACTGCACAGCGGTAACTTATTGGCTAATCTAATTGGCAGGCCAAATCTTTGGCTACAAAGACTAACCACTGCCCAACCTGACGACGAAATGATCGAGGTTGCCGTATCAGCCATGCAAACCGCGATCGAGAACGATCAACGCAATTCCGCCTGACGATTGCGAGAACCGAAGCGTTGTCCGTTGCTACTTTCTGCGTTTGGCGAGTTCGGCCCACACCTCTTCGATCGGAACGCCCACCGATTCGAGTAACGTGACGCAGTTGTAGATCAGGTCCGCCATCTCCAAAGGCACTTGATCTAACGTGCCGGTAGCCGCCGCCAAACCGGTCTCACCGGCTTCTTCGATGACCTTTTGAGCGATACGTGAAGGGCCAGCTTTGAGCAGCTTCGCAGTATAGGACCCTTCGGGCATATCGGCCGCGCGTTGATGAATTACATCAACGAGCTCGAGTAAGATCCCGGGACCGATCCGGTTAGACGAATCGTCTGCCGCGTCCAATGCGTTATGGAAGCACGATGATTCGCCGGTGTGACATGCAGCTCCGGCCGGCTTCGCGAGCACGAGAAGCGCATCACCGTCGCAATCTAGCTGTAGGTCGACGACGTCCAAATAATCTCCAGACGTCGAGCCTTTCTCCCAGAGAGTTTTGCGGCTGCGGCTGTAGAACCAAACGTGAGGACCGGCGATAGTGCGCTTCAAAGCCTCGCGGTTCATGTGCGCGACCATCAAAACATTTTTGGTGCATGCATTTTGCACCACTGCAGTGATCAGGCCGCGGTCATCAAACGTAATCATGCGATCGTTCCCAGGGCGGTTTGTTTAGTGGAGCATCCGCATGGGCAAACCAGACTCGGCCATGTGAGACTTCACCTCTTGTATCCGCAAGTCTCCATAGTGAAACAATGAGGCCGCCAAGACCGCGTCCGCTCCACCGTCCGTAACCGCCTTCACAAAGTGGTCTGGCGTGCCAGCTCCACCGCTCGCGATCAAGGGGATCGATACCTGCGACGAGATAGTGCTTAGCAAATCACAGTCGTATCCTGTCTGTTGCCCATCGGCGTCCATACTGGTAACGAGCAACTCGCCAGCCCCGAGTTCCGTGCCTATGCGGGCCCACTTAATGGCATCAAGTGCGGTTGCTATCCTTCCGCCGTGAGTGTAGACCTGCCAAAATGCTTCAGCATAGTCATTGCTGCCATCAGACCGCCGTAGGATAGCCGGCTCTTCAACCCTTTTGGCGTCAATGGCGAGGACGACACACTGCGAACCAAATTCGCGGGCGCATTCTTCTATCAACTTATGGTTGGCGACTGCTGCCGAATTGACGCTGACTTTTTCGGCACCGGCTTCGAGCATTCTGCGCATATCGTCGCGCGAACGGATGCCACCGCCGACGGTTAACGGAATGAAGACCTCAGCAGAAACGCGCTGGACGACATCGATCATCGTGTCACGGGCGTCCGAGGAAGCGGTGATGTCTAGGAATACGAGTTCATCCGCGCCCTCGGCATCGTAGAAACGCGCCAGCTCAGCGGGATCGCCAGCGTCTTTTATGTCAACGAAACTGACACCTTTTACAACCCGGCCTCGGTCTACATCCAAGCATGGAATAACGCGGTTGGTCAACATGGTTATTTAACAATCCGTCGGTTAAGGCGACACTGGGCGACGTTTGCGATAGACATGGATGTAGCGCTGAACGCCAAGTGTGCGCCGAGTTATGGGCGTCATGTCGTGCTCAGCGGCCCACCGATCGACCCGCGCTGGGTCGACGCGTTTGGATTTGGCCGGTCCATTGTCGCCGCGTGCATCGGTAGAAAACCAATCAGCAATGAGCATCCACCCACCGCCCGGCAACAACTTGGCGACCGACGAGAAAAGCCTTGCGGGGCTAGTGGTGTTGTGCAACGCATCAATTACGACGATCCCGTCGGTGTCCAACTGGGTCGAAGTCAGATCTTCGCCGTCGACCAAAACTGGCACGATATTGGTCAGGTGTACTCTTTCGACCTCGGCGGTCAGTTCGTCTAGGACGGTCTGGTCGTCGTCAAGCGCGATAACGCTGCCGTCGTACACGTACTTGGCGATCGGGATGGTGAGACCATCAACTCGGGCCCCAAGAACCGTGACGTGTTGCGATCGATGAATGGGCAGCAATGAGATGATCGCATGCGGGTCGATGTGGTCGTTAAACGTGTGCCAACTTGCGGTGGGTCTAGTGGTCAATGTCGATGTGCCTTTTGATTTGCGACTGGCAGGCTCCGACCTGCGTCTCAGTCAACTCTCTGCGATGGTTGGTTGTTAATTGACGGCTCGGATAGCATCAGTCAAGTCGAGCGAACCAGTGTAAATAGCCATGCCAGTGATCGCGCCCGCGGCACCGATGTCGCGAAGTTGAATCACGTCTTCAACAGTGGCGATTCCGCCCGCTACCATTACTGGATATTCTATTTCCCGAACGACTTCACTCACCGAAGCGAAATTGGGGTGCGCCAAAGTCCCGTCCCGCGTCGTGTCGGTGTAGATGAAGTTGCGTACTTTACGGACCGCAGCCATGTGGTTCAGCAAATCGATCGCTCTTAACGATGTTTCGGCTAGCCAACCGCGGGTTCGAACTAATCCGTCTTTGGCATCGACCGATACACAGACGTGATTCCCTCCGAAAATCTCGACGCTAAGTTGGACGTCGTCCGGATTCTCGACAGCCGCAGTGCCGAAGATGATTAGCTCCACGCCCAAATCCAACATGGTCGCGGCGTCTTCCAACGTTCGAATTCCGCCTCCCATCTGTACGGGTACGTCCACTGTTCGGACAACTCGACTAACGGTGTCAGCGTTCGTTCGCGCCCCATCTTTCGCGCCGTCCAGATCGATCACGTGAAGACGTTTAGCACCCATGTCGACCCACCTCAAAGCCGCGTCCACAGGGTCGTTGTCGAAAACGGTCTCCTTTTCGTAGTCGCCTCTGAAAAGTCGCGCGCAACGGCCCCCTCGAATGTCTATTGCTGGTATGACCTGCACTTCGTAAGTCGTGGCGATCGGCATCAGACCGATTTTTGTGCAAAATCCAAGAATCGCTCGTAAATCGCTAATCCAGATCGGCCGCTTTTTTCCGGGTGGAATTGAGTTCCGACGACATTGCCGCGAACCACGGCTGCGCATACGTCGATGCCATGAGGCGAAACGGCCACCACATCGTCGGGGTCTTCGGCCGCGCAGTGGAATGAATGAACGAAATAGAAGAACGTGTCTTGCGCGATACTTCCTAAAATCGGATGTCGCGTCGCGTCGTCATCTAGAAATCGGACAGTGTTCCAGCCCATGTGAGGTATCTTCAGAGGTCGTCCGTTTCCATCTGCGATCGACTCGGGGATTCTGACCACCTCTCCTCGTAACACGCCTAACCCAGGCAGGTCGCCCTCTTCAGATTTTTCAAAAAGTATCTGCATGCCGAGGCACACACACAGCAACGGTCTGCCGGAAGCGGCGAACTCGCGGATCGTATCCGGCAAATCTCGATCGTTAAGTTGTTTCATGACGGCGTCGTTGGCGCCTACACCCGGCAGGATGGCCGCGTGAGCCGAGGAGATCACGTCGCTGCTAGTGGTGACTACCGGATCGCCTCCCACGACGCGGACGGCCTTTTCGACACTGTGGATATTCGCAGCGCCGGTGTTGATAATGGCGAGCCGGAAATCCTTCATCGGTCGCGCCTCGTGCCCGTCACGAGTTCAACGGGTAAATCTCGATCCACGTAGCGAGCCATCATGAATATGCAATCTGATAAACGGTTAAGCCAAGCGATGAGGTGGTTGTTCTGGATCATGCCATCGGTGTAGAGCGCAACGGCCGCTCGCTCCAAGTCACGGACCTTGCAACGGGCCAGGTCTAACGACGCGGACGCGACGGATGCTCCCGGTATGATGAATGCCGCTGGCAAATGCACATCTTCTTCCAACTTCAGCAAAAGCCTGTCCAGATCGGCGACGTGGGATTCTGCGATGGTTTGGAAGTGTTGGTGCAACCTGTCAAGTTGATCGATGTCAGTAGTGATCTCGGCGTTTGCCAAAAACATCAAGCGTTGTATCTCGAGGAGTTCGTCGTGAAGAAAATTCGATTCGCACGATGCCCGTGCCAACCCCAAGGCGCTAATCGCTTCGTCTCCGACGCCGTTGGCGTCTACGCGACGGCTAGATTTAGCGACACGACCTCCGTAAAGCAGCGAGGTTTCGCCGCCATCGCCTAGCTTCGTGCTTATGGAATTCCTGACCAATGCGGTTGATATATGATAGATACCGATGGATGTCTTGATTCTATGTTGTCGCGGCGGGATGACCGTCACCTCGGCACAAGGCTGACAAATTCGATAGCGTGATCCACTGGCTACGTTGCCAGATCCAATCGTTACTCTTGACGACATGACCCTCGCCGAACAGCGCAACACGATCCCCATTAACACCGTTCGTGTCACCGAGAAAGCGGCTTCCAAAGCGTTGGAGTTCGCTCAGAAGGCGGGACGCGATCGATGCGGTCTCAAAATCGCCGTAAAGGGCGGTGGTTGTTCCGGCCTTCAGTACGTACTTGAGCTATCAGACGGTCCAGATGACTCCGACAAAGTGATCAACGAAAACGGCATCGAAGTCTACATTCCGAAACGCGCATTCGTATTCCTCGCTGGGACGGTGTTGGATTTTTCGGATGGTCTGAACGGGCGTGGTTTCGAATTCCACAATCCGAACGCGAAGCGCACCTGCGGTTGCGGCGATTCGTTCGCGGTTTGAGCCGGTCGCAATGACGCGCTCAGCGCAATCATCGGTTCGTCGCAACGTCCAAGAAGAATTCTCTGCGTATTCTGAACGTGGAGTTGCTCTGTGCATTCCTGAATCTGGATCAGTGTTCAGGCATGTCGGCGCCGACGCTCTCGATCTCTTGCACCGATTGACAACCAACTCGTTACTCGATCTGACCGACGGCGACGCCCGTCAGACGGTTCTGACAAACGAGAAGGGCAGGGTGATCGACGCTCCGTGGGTGCTAAGACTTTCGTCAGATGAATTGTTATTGGTGTCTGACCACCATGATAATGATCCGATCCGCGAAGGAGTCCTGCGCTACACGATAATCGAGGACGCCGAATTAGTAGATGAATCGGATAGACTGGCTCGTTTAGTCGTATTTGGTCAAAACTCGACACGCGTGATTTGTGAAGCATTTCCAAAGACCGAGTTCGCCTCAACAGCGACCGGGTCGCTGCGACATGTAAGCGCCGGATCGATCGGCGATGCGATGGCATTGCGTACCGATGCCGCCGGACATGTAACTTGGATGCTGATTGGCGAAACCAAGGCGGCGCAGGGTATCTTGTCGCGGTTTGCAAACATGGGAATCATTCCCTCTGCAACGCCTGTGTTCGACTACGTCCGCGTCAGTAATGGCGTTCCTATCGCCGGTCGTGAATTGACCGTTGATGTGAATCCTTTAGAAGCGAAATTGCATCATCTCATCGATTTCGACAAAGGGTGCTACGTCGGGCAAGAGGTCATCGCGCGACTCGACACTTACGACAAGGTCCAACGCGAACTGATCAGATTCACGCTGTGTGGTGGCGATCATGCGACTATCCGACCGGGTGACCGCGTACTGGCGCCATCGGGAGGTAGAGACGTTGGTTGGATCTCATCCGTGGCTACGCATCCGGAAACGGATGATCGGATCGGCTTGGCTTACGTTCGGGGCGCCCACGCGAATGACAAGGCGATTCTCGAAACTTCGGCAGGAGCAAGCATCGAGTTGCAGATCAGCCAAAACGCGACGTACGTTGTGGCGGATTAGGTGGAGCGGGAGACGGGATTCGAACCCGCGACACCCTGCTTGGAAGGCAGGCACTCTACCACTGAGTTACTCCCGCAACCGTGACTAACATTTTACCGCACGGCAGGTTCGGACGAACTCAAACGCGAAAGTAGAATAAATTGAGACGGCGAAAATTAATCCGCCAAATCTACGAATGAAGACGACCGGTTTCCGAACGGTAGTGCTTGGCACTCCGTGGCGCAATCTAACATACTGCATCATCGAGACCGATGAAGGGATCACCGGCATCGGTGAAGCCCGGGTATTGGGCAAGACGCATACCGTTTGCGAGTATCTCAAGGACGCGCAACGACACTTCATCGGTCACGATCCGTTCGACATCGAGGCACTCTATCGGCGAATGACGCTGCTAGATTTCGGCAAACCGGGCGAAGTAGTCCACACAGGTCTCGCGTTGGTCGAATTGGCATTCTGGGACATCATCGGCAAAGCGTGCAATCAACCGGTTTATCGGCTGTTGGGCGGACAAGTGGTGGACCGAGTGCAAGCCTACGCCAATGGTTGGTATACCGTCGAACGGGCTCCTCAACAATTCGCCGAAGCAGCTCAGCGAGTAATTGACCGCGGTTACCGGGCAATGAAGTTTGATCCATTTGGCAATGGCGACTTGGAATTGCCGAGAGATGAATTCTTTAAATCGTTGGATCTGATCGAAGCGGTAGCATCAGTGGCGACGACTCGCGCGCAAATCATGATCGAGATGCACGGTCGTTTCGCTCCTCACCAAGCTCGAGAGATTGCGCGCCATATCGAACGGTACAACATCGGCTGGATCGAGGAACCGGTGCGACCCGGCGATGTTCCAGCTTTAGAGTCTGTTCGGAGTCACACTGGGTTGCCGATCGCGACAGGCGAAAGATTGTACGGCGCCCCCGAGTTTCGGGAAATATGGGGTTCGCAGACAGTCGACGTGATTCAACCTGACATTACTCAATGCGGCGGCATACTCGAAGCAAAAAAGATCGCGTCGACCGCGGAGAGTTATTCGATCATGGTCGCCCCTCACAACGTAGGCGGCATCGTTTCAACCATGGCGGCGCTGCATCTCTGCCTGACGTTGCGAAACGTCAAGATTCTTGAGCATTTTAACGATTTTGCTGATCCGCACGTAAAAAACGCCGGTACCAACTATCCGGAGGTTACCGACGGGTTCTTTCCGATTCCCGATAAACCTGGCTGGGGCATCGAATTGAACGAAGATTTCATTCGGTCTCAACCGCCCAATTACACCGATGCGGGCGTGATCGCAGATCCGGGCCTGAACATGTTTGTGAATGCAGATTGGGCAGTTCGTGGCCAAAACGATTAGTCTGATCCGCCGAGATATTTAACCGAACTAACGAATCTGTCACTAAGTGCGACAACAACTAAACACCGGTAAGGGTAAATGACCAAATCAGTTGTATCTGAAGAAAACCGCTTGACGGATCCGCACGGAGGCGAATTAGTAAATCTGATTGCGGATCCAGATCGAAGTGCAAAGCTAGAAATGGAGGTGGCCAGCCTCCCGAAATGGGTGTTGACTCCTCGCCAACTCTGCGATCTTGAGCAACTTCTAACCGGAGCCTTCTCTCCTTTGAAAGGATTCATGGATCGCGCTGACTATGAAGGTGTTCGCGATGAAATGCGATTGGCGGATGGCACGCTTTGGCCGATGCCGATAGTCCTCGATATACCTGCAAACGTCGCTACGGGACTAAGCAACGGTGACCGGCTCGCCTTAGTGCATCCCGAAGGCGTGTTGTCGGCCGTCCTGACGGTCGGTGACGTTTGGCAACCTGACAAGTTCGATGAAGTTGAGAAGGTGTTCGGGACGACGGACTCGTTCCACCCGGGTGTTAACGTCGTTCTCAATGAGACTGCCGAGTGCTACGTCGGAGGTGCGTTGGAAGGGGTTCGTGCGTCTCAGCATCACACATACGGAGGACTCCGGCACACCCCCGCGCAACTTCGATCCATATTCGAAGAACGTGGATGGTCGCGGATCGTTGCATTTCAGACAAGGAATCCGATGCACAGAGCCCACGTCGAGTTGACGAGACGGGCAGCCCAACAAGTTGATGCGAATCTGCTGATTCATCCGGTCGTCGGTTTGACCAAACCGGGCGATGTCGAGTATCACACCCGCGTACGATGTTACCGTGCGATTTTGGATGGATATCCCGGCGACTCTGCAACATTGAGCCTATTGCAGCTCGCCATGCGCATGGGAGGACCGCGAGAGGCGGTTTGGCACGCGATAGTGCGAAAAAACTATGGTTGCAGCCATTTCATTGTGGGGCGCGACCATGCCGGACCCGGTAACGACGCAAGTGGTCAACCGTTTTATGGTCCGTATGACGCCCAGTATCTGGTTGAGCAGTTCCGTGATGAACTCGGTATCGACGTTGTGACCTTCCAAGAAGTCGTTTACGACGGCTCGAGCGATCGTTACTTGACTCGAGACGAACTCACGGACGATTCAATGATCATGAATCTCTCGGGGACTGAGTTGCGAAATCGTCTGCAATCAGGGGCGGAGATTCCGGAGTGGTTTTCGTTCCCAAGTGTCATCGAAGAGTTGCGCAAATCTTACCCAGGGATGGCCGAACGGGGGTTCTGTGTATTCATCGCCGGGATCTCACCAAACTCCAACTCATCGCTTTCAAACGCACTGGCTGAAATGTTGTTGGAAGATGGCGGACGACCAGTAACTGTACTCGACGATTTGTCTCTCACAGATCAAACGATTAATCTAGTGGCGCGAGAAACCGCTCGCAACGGAGGTGCCGTGATTGCTGTCAGCGGTGACGTTGCGGGTGCCGGAATGGCTGGGGCGCGTGAGAACGTTTCCGGTTCGGGGGAATTCGTCGGAGTAATCTCGGGCGGATCAACGAAGAACGGCTCGAACACGGAAATTGAAATAGATTCAAAGTGTTCGCCAAACGAAGGAGCCCGACGAGTGGTGGATCACCTCAAGTCGCTGGGCTTGATATCGTGAATATCAGGATATTGACAAGATGAATGTCCATTTAATTTAAGGGAATCGTTGCAAAATCAACAAACAACCCAAAACGAAAATCGGAGCGCGATTAAACTGCGACGGGATCCTGCGCAAAACTAGTGACACACAAACACGCAATACGGCATTTCGACGTTGTCGAGTTGGTTGGTGTAGAGTTGTTCTGATACTGGGTGTCAAAGATGACTGAGGTAATCATGAGAATCGAGAACGTATCGCTCAGAGAAGTGCAAGAGGTGTGGGAATCTAATCGAAAGTATTCTGCGGCATCGCGGTCGCCTGAGATGCTCGCGTTGGTTGAGGCACTATCAAACATGTCCGTAGGCGATGCGCGGGCGATCGGTTATGTCGAAGGCAGAAACGCGTCTAATGTGAAACTGCAGGTCCAAAAGGCCGCGAAACTCATCGGAAAGAACGTAAATGCGGTGATCGACGACAAACAACGTCGGGTCATGTTCTCGGTATTGGAAAAGCCACCGCGCCGCCGCCGGTCAACTGCATGATTCAGGCGAATCGTCAGGCGGTAATCGAGAGATCGCACAAAATTCTTGAACAATCGTCCACGCTATATCGAAATCTTCCGATAACTGATCAGCCTATCTGCTGGCCCACTAACGAGCCTAACCCGTAAGTGATCGCGGCGGCGACTAGGCCGACGGCGAGCATTCTCATCGCACCGTATATCGTTCCGCTACCGGATAACCACCCTAATCCTCCTCCAACAATCGCTAGGGCGACGGCGGCCGCGGTTGCGCTCGCAAACAGAGATGTGGTACCCGTCAATCCGATCAGATAGGGTAACAGTGGAACCAACGCCCCGCTGGCAAAAGCCGCCAATGAACTAGCGGACGCCAAAAGCGGAGACCCGCCTAGCTCGTCAGGATCGATGCCTAGTTCCTCCCGAACATGCATATCGAGCGCAATTTCTGGGTCGCTCATGATTCGAGCGGCGGCGGACTTCGCTTCTTCGGAATCGAGTCCCTTTGACATGAGTATCTCGACAAGTTCCTCTTCTTCCTCATCGTGCCACAGAAGTAACTCCACTCGTTCCCAACGTACTAGATTCGCATTAAATTCTCTCTGCGAAACGACGGATATGTATTCGCCGGCTGCCATGGATAAGGCGCCACCGACGAGTCCCACTGCGCCTGCGAGCAGGACGATACCGGGATCGTCAGTTCCGGCGGCGACGCCCAATACCAACGAAGTGTTTGAGACGAGGCCGTCATTTACTCCGAGCACGGCGGCACGCAACGCCCCAGAGCGCGTAACCAATGAACCATGCTCGATGTGGGTGCCTTCGGGTTTTTCTTCGAGCGAAAGCTGGTCAAGCAGCTCCATGCTCTCCACGGCGTCGTCGCGGAATCCCGCGCGGAAATATTCCTCGCCATCGATGCTGAGCGTCCGCCTAAACCCTCGCCGCAGGAAACCTGCGATTCGCGCCGAATGGAATAACTTGGCTGCCAACCTGAGCAATACAAGCGAAATCGAAAATCGACCCACGCGAAAAGTCGACAGGCCGTTTGAGTTCGCTTCCGCTCCCGCCCATCGCTTCGCCAAGGACAGTTGGATTTCGCTAAGGCGGCGAAAATCCCGGGCTTCCGAGGCATCCTTGCTAACATCTGCTAGCGCGTTGTAAATCGCGACGTTTTTTAAGGCAGCTCTGACACGAGGCCGAACCTTGGGGTCGTTAGGCATAGATCAGCGATGTTGTTTCAGTTCGGGTTCAAACCGCGCCGTCGATGATGACGTCGACACAGGCAGGTTTGCCTGATGCGACCGCCGCATCGATAGCCGGCTTGATGTCGTCTGCGTGTTCGACGCGGATGCCTATGCCGCCGTATGCTTCGGCTTGCGCTTTGAAGTCAAACGGCGTGGTGAAGTCCATGGCGTTGTATATCTCAGGTGGCGGCATCGCGTTTATCGAGTGATAGACGTTCATGTTGACTTTGAGGATGCGATACGCGGCGTTGTTGCAGATGACGTACGTCACCGGGATGTCGTAGTTCACTGCGGTCCATAGCCCTTGCACGGTCATCATCGCACTGCCGTCACCGACGATGCCGATCGTCGGACTGTCTGGGTTGGCGAGTTTCATGCCCATTGTCGCTCCAATACCCCAACCAATGGCACCACCTCGCGCTCCCATGACGTTCAAATCGGTGCGGTGCGCGATGCCGGCATTCACCATTGCGCCGGATGATATTGCGTCGCTGAAGACGTTGGCGCCTTCGGGTATGGCGTCGCCAAGTGCCATACCAAAGGTAGCGACCGGTATCGGAGATCGGTCCCATCCGCTTGCCGCCAACTCTTGGAATGCCGCCGTTTTGGCTTGATTTTCGGCGGCAATTTCAGACCGGCGCTGCATGACAGCCTCGGAGGCGTCGCCGTTCATTCGACGAGCAACCTCTGCTTCGATCTCGGTCATTGCGTGCAGTGGAGACGCCCAAATCCCGATGTCGGTGGGTTCCTTGCGGCCGATCTGGCTGGAGTCGGAGTCGATGTGGATGAGCGTAGTGTCGTCACCTACAAAGTTGCCGGATCGGTAGAAGAAATCTTCGAAGACGGGGCAGCCGACCGCGAGGATGACGTCCGCGGTATCGACGGCCGTCAATCCTTCTTCGGATCTCAAAGACAAAGCGCCGCACCAAAGCGGATGGTCAGTCGGGAATGGCATTTGTCCGCCTACGTGACTAAACGCCCGCGCGCCTATGGTGTCGGCGAGTGATGCCGCTGCTTGAGTTGCGCCGCTTGCATGTACACGGTCGCCGACGATCATCAGCGGATTCGCGGCGTTAGCCAACGCTTCAGCAGCCGATTCAACGGCGGATGATTCCGGTCTAGGTTCGCCGTGTATGGCGTTCGAAGGTTCAATCGCGATGTCTGCCAAATCGTCCATCGCGTTGCCAGAGA
The DNA here is from genome assembly GCA_965220355.1 of Dehalococcoidia bacterium. Classification (GTDB taxonomy): domain Bacteria; phylum Chloroflexota; class Dehalococcoidia; order Lucifugimonadales; family Lucifugimonadaceae; genus Bin127. The sequence continues at coordinate 2,130,726 of OZ244820.1, read as the reverse complement.
GTGCGACGAACACCGGGCCCGTCGGAGGAGTCTTGGCTTCTTGGAAAGCTCGGCGCATTACCGACGGCACCTGTTCGGGGTGCGATACTTCGGCACTCCATTTGGCGAATGGTGCCGCCATGTCTGCCAGGTCGCTGCGTCCTCCGGCGAGATGCCTGATGTCCTTGTTGCCTGCAGTGATTACGACTGGCGAGCCAGTACGATACTGATCGATCATCAGACTGAAGCCGTTGGCTGACCCGTTGTCGATGTGGAGGCTGACGAAACCGACCTCGCCGCTAGCTCTGGCGTAGCCTTCGGCCATGCCGATCGCGACGCCTTCTTGGACCACCATCAGGTACTCGAGGTCCGGGTATTCGTGCAGGATTCCGATGAACGGCGCCTCGCTAGTGCCCGGGTTGCCGAAGATGTAACGAACACCTTCCGCGCGCAGCATCTGCATAAACGCGTGTTTGCCTTGAAGTTCGGTGGTCATAGTTACATCTCCTGTCGCCGGAGTTGGTTTTTCACATGTTGTGCCAACGTCCACGGTTAGGTAGCAGATATTGGGTAATCACCCATCACCTACATAGTTGAGCTTCTCCAGTTGTGGTCAATTCGATCCATGGCGTGGCGTCAACCCTCGTTCGATGCTTCTAGCAAGACGTTGCGCAATTTGTCTGCGACAGTCTGCACATCTTCGTCGGAGAGGTTCAAGGGATCGACCCAGAACTCCGGCAATTCCTCTAGGAAGGTTAGGATCATGATCCGGTTGGGCGCTGCCAACATGCGCTCGCCGACGACACTCTTGGGCGGGCCGCGCCAGGAGTCGTTGAGTTTGATGACGGCGTGCGGTATGTAGTGGTTGTAGTCATGGACAACCTCGGCGTCGACACCCGGAATCTCGATGATCTGGTCGACGACCGACTGCATCAGGCGCGTGTAACGACGGTTTTCCGCCTTTTCGTCCTCATTCACGAATACTTCTACGGCCGCCATAATGCCTGCTATCGATTCCTTTGACACTTTCTGTGCTCTGGCGACGGTGGCATGCGGCGCGTTGTTCATCTTTGCATATTCGACCCATTCCTCGTTGCCGAGTAACAGACCGGTCGCCTGCGGGCCGCGGATTCCTTTTCCGCCCGAGAACGATACTAGGTCGGCGCCTGCTTCCACGAACTTGGTGAGGTTTTCACGCGGTGGTAGCCGGGATGCGGCGTCGCACATCAATGGCAACCCGTGGTTGTGGGCGATGTCGACGAGGGTTTCGATAGGTAGCACGTTGTCGCCGCTGTAGGGCGATTCGAGGTGGATGATCGCTGCTGTCTTGTCGGTTATTGAGTTCTCGACTTCCTCGGCGCTGCACCCTGACGCGTCTCCGACTTCAACGAATCTTGCCCCGGGTGTGAGGTAGAGGTGGTCGTAACCGAATCGGTGATTGCGTTGGATGATCAACTCGTTTGGGATGTCATCCGAGATTGGCAACTGGAAGATTAGGTCGGGGTCGTCCTTGGCCATTGCCGCGGCAGTTTGGACTGTCAGGCCACCAGAAGCGCCGCTGGTGACTGTGGCTGCGGGCACACCGATGATTTCTGCGATGCGTTTCCCCGCTGCGTCGATAAACTCAGGCATCTCGACGAACGGGTCGACCATCGCCATCATCGCCTGCATGGCTTCGGGTCGCGGTCGCGTCCCGGAGAATCTCGTTACCGGGCCGCCAGCATTGATCAACGGGACGACGCCGAGGCTCTCGAGAATCTTTTCGCCGCTGCTGTAATCCGTCATGGAAGACTGACCTCGTAACTACATGGCCCCGACGACTTCCGGTTAGGTGTCGTCAAGAACCACATTCAGTGGAGTTTGATGCAATTATCGTTGAAATCGCTTCGGATGCACACTTAAAGCTCGATTGTTGATACGCGAAGGCTGGAGACGAAATCTTCGTCGAGTTCGAAACCGAGGCCCGGCGATTCAGGCGCGGTCAAGACTCCTTCGGAGTTGACGAGGATCTCTTGCTTCAATCCGAACTGCTGAGCTTCCAACGGCATCCAATACTCGTAAAAGTCGCAGTTCAACACCGACATGACGACGTTGAGGTTTGCCGTATTCATTAGCGAATTGCCGGCGGTCCCGATTTCGCAGTTGACGTTAAATCCCTCAGCCATTCCGCACTGTTTTTTCAGCCCGGTGATTCCGATCTTGCGCGTCGTGCCACGGATTGTGCGAGGCCACCCCTGTTCGAGCACACGGGCGGCATCGTGGAATAGGAACTGTGCGGAATCGCTCATGTTCAGAGGCGTTTCCAACTTTTCTGAGAGGATTCGGATGGCTCGAAAATCGTCCCATGTCACTGGGTCTTCGAACCAGTGGAAATCGTTCTCGTCAAGAGCGTGGCCGATTTTGAGCGCGGATCTCAGATCGTAGCCGTTGTTGGGATCCAACATCAGGCGCATGTCGTCGCCGACCTCGCGACGCACAGCGCCGACCATCTCGACTACCTCGTTGGTCGGCATCGCGCCCGGGTGAATTTTGTAGGCATGAAAACCTTGTTCAGCTAGTTCTGCCGCTTCCGCGATGTAGCCTTCGACTGTTGAGTTGCGCGGCGGATATGTTGCGTATACCTCGGTGGTGCGGCGCGCGGTGCCTAGCATCTCGTGAACCGGCATGCCGGCGGCTTTGCCCGCGGCGTCCCACATCGCGACATCTACGTGCGACCAAAGCGCATGCACGGATGCTCCGTGCCCAGCGAATCGCGGCAACTGATGCCACAGCCACTCGCGGTCGGCGACATTCATGCCGCAGAGTCGTCCCGCGAACGCAGACCTGAAGGAGTTGATAGTCGATGCGCCTCCGCCGCCGCGGTCGCCGATGTGTGCGTTGCCTTCGACACCAGCATCGGTGACTAGTCGCAGCACTCCTCCGGTGAGTTTGCCGCCCATCCCGCCTCGTGCGTCGTTGATGCTGAGGCGCGGGACCTCGAACTCGATAACGTCGATCTTGGCGTTGACTATCTTCATGTGCATCGGAACCTGTGCTGTGCGATTTAGTATTCAGTGTTGGTGATATTAACCCTCTGGACGAGAAAAACCTCGGGATGTCGCGAACTAGGAATCATGTCCAATTCAGATGCCAATGACAAGCTCCGGATGTGGACGGATTACGTTGAAGGTGTGCGGTTGGAGCACAGCGTGCCGGGTATCGCGGTGGGGATGGTTTGCGGGTCGGATCTGGCTTGGTTCGAAGGGTTTGGAGAGACTGAGCTCGGAAACGGGGAGGCGCCTAACGAGCACAGCATCTACCGCGTAGCGTCGAATACCAAGACGGTCACGGCAACTTCGTTGATGATCCTCCAAGAGTCTTCGATGCTGTCGTTGGACGACCCATTGCTGTTGTATATTCCCGAATTCACGTCGGCGGCTGGGATCGCGGGTGATCTCGAGGACGTGACTCTGCGTCGGATGACGGCGCACTATTCGGGGCTTACGACCGAGCATTCTGCCACAGATTGGGATGCGCCGGAATTTCCGACGATTGGGACCATGCTGGACAGAATTGATGAGGTTCAGATGGTCATCCCGACCGACAGCGCTTGGAAATACTCGAATATGGCGTACGGGTTCCTTGGAGAAGTCGTTAGCCGACTCTCCGGTCAGCCATATGAGCGTTTCGCACAATCGGAGATTTTCGATCCACTGGGCATGGCGGCGACTACGTTTGACAACGGTGAGGTAACTGCTGCCAATCGAGTTGTGGGCTACAGTCAGCCGTCGCCGCGCACTGACGTTTTGCGTGTAGCGCCGTATTGTGATCTCAACGGAGTTGGCCCGGCGGGGCAGATGATGACGAATGTCGCGGATCTGACTAAGTGGTTGGCACACATCATGCGAACGGGATCGGATTCGGGTACGAGTTTGATCGGTGAACCGAGTCGACGTGAGATGTTGCATCCCGCGTACCTCGATAGCGCGTGGACGACGGGTCAGTGCGTGGGTTGGCGCGCGACGAGGTCGGGAGAGCGGGTCTATCACGGGCACGGCGGAGGAATTCATGGGTTCGGAACGCAGACGATGTTTCATGCTCCCTATCAGACGGGGGTTATTGTCCTGACCAACCTTTGGCCCAATGCGGTATCGGTTGCGTTGGCGCAGACCTTGCTGGATGCGGTGATTGAGGATTGGGATGAGATGCCGCCGATTCCGCAGGGTGCCACCCATGAGGCGCCGGTCTCGGGGGTGAGTTCGGTTTTGCGGGAATTTGAGGGCGTTTATTTCACAGAGCCGGGGTTCTGGATGCGGATAACTGGCGTATCGGACGACGAGTTGCGTTTCGGTGGTCATGACGCATCGCCGTATTTGCTGCATGCTCCGGCAACTGCACGGTTGCTCGATGACGGTTCGTTCAAAATTTCGGATAATCGAGGAGCCGGTGAGACGATAACGATTGTGGACGGTGAGTTCCGGCTGGGCGGTTTTCGTTATCGGTTGGTTGATCAGGACTGAGAAAGGGCAGAGATGTCGAAGATTTATGAGATCGCCGACGGCTTCGTTGACACGATCGCGGAGTTGAACCCGATTGTTGCGACGTATTTGGGGGTGCCGGGTCATGACCATCTGATGCCGGATTTTTCGCCGGAGGCGTCTGAACGTTCGGATGCGGCTGAACGGGATGTGTTGAAGCGGATTCAGGCGGAGCGATCGGAGACGACCCGGGAACGCAGGTGCAGCGAGACGGTGCAAGAGGAGATGTCGTGGTCGATCGATCAGCATGCGTCGGGGCTGCACTATTCGGGGATGAATATTCTGCACTCTCCGGTGCAGGCGTTGCGGCAGATTTTCGATTTGATGCCTAGATCGTCGGCTGAGGACTGGGAGAATATCGCATCGAGAATGGAAGGGATCGGCGATTCTCTCGTGTCGTACCGGGCAACTTTGGACGAGGGCATCGGGAAGGGAATCACGACGTCGAAGAGGCAAACGGCTGGATGTATTGAGCAGATCGAGACTTGGGTCGGGAAGGGCGATGCGGATCCGTTCTTCGATGGGATTGCGGAAACGGGAGCAGCTTCCGACGGGGTCGATGATGCGTTGGGGCGCAGGTTGGCTGATGCGGCGACGGCGGCGAATGCTGCGTATTCGGAGTTTGCGGGTTACTTGCGGGGTGTGTATCTGGGGGAGGCGCGTGAGCGGGATGCGGTCGGCAGAGAGCACTACTCGTTGACTTCGAGGTCGTACAACGGAGTCGACTTTGACTTCGATGAGACGTATGAGTGGGGTTGGGAGCAGTTGCGATGGGTTCAGTCGGAGATGCGGAAAGCGGCGGACCAGATCAAGCCGGGGGCGTCGATCGACGAGGCGGTGGAGGTTTTGGAGAGCGATCCTGATCGGGCGATCGACGGGGTGGATGAGTTTCGGGAGTGGATGCAGGACCTGCAAGATGCCACGATCGCGGACATGGATGGTACCCATTTCGACATTGCCGATCCGGTGAGAAAGATCGAGGCGATGATTGCTCCGCCCGGCGGCGCGTTGGCGATGTACTACACGGGTCCGTCGGAGGATTTTTCGCGGCCGGGTCGGACTTGGTATCCGACAGGCGGCAATACCTCTTTCCCGCTGTGGCGTGAGGTTTCGATCGCGTATCACGAGGGGGTACCGGGGCACCACTTCCAGATTGCGACGACGATGACGTTGTCGGATCAGTTGTCGCGGTATCAGCGGTTGTTGGCGGGCACTTCGGGTTACGTCGAGGGTTGGGCGCTTTATGCTGAGCGATTGATGCATGAACTCGGTTATCTCGAAAATCCGGCGTACTACATGGGGATGTTGGATGCTCAGGCTCTGCGGTCGGTTCGAGTGATCATTGACATCGGGATGCATTTGGAGAAACGGATTCCGGAAGATTCGGAATACCATCCGGGCGAGGTTTGGACGCCGGAGTTGGCGTTGGAGTTCTTGCGTGACCGGGTGCACTTTCCGCCTGAGTTCGTGGCGAGTGAGATCGATCGATACTTGGGCATTCCTGGTCAGGCGATTTCTTACAAGGTCGGTGAACGGGTCTGGTTGGAGGCTAGGCAGCAGTCGCGCGACAAGTTGGGAAACGCGTTCGATTTGAAGGGGTGGCATAACAACGCGTTGCAGCTAGGGCCGATGGGGTTGGCTCAGATGGCGCGGGAGATGTTGAAGAGTTAGGCGCGTTGAATTCGACCCTTTGAGGTTGAGGGGTCGTTCGAGAGGGTGGTCTTGGATGGGATGGTCAAGTTTCGGCCATGGTTTGGGTTCGGGCCCTCACCCCGGATCAAATCCGGGGCAGGCTCTAGGCCTCTCCCGCCGAGCGGGAGAGGGGATATTGGTAGTCGGTCATCAGTCTTCCCGTGGGAAACCCTCGCGGGTGCTAGGTTGTTGAGTCATCGCCGCGTCTTCGGGTTGCGAGCGAATCGGTTGATGGTGGATAAAAAGGGTCCAGCACCGCCGACGTCGCCAGACCGTCTGCCCTCCGGGCGGCGCAACGATGTCGCCGCCCGTCATCACTTGGTTCTTCAACCCCGCGTTAGCACTGTGGCCGTCTCCACACGACGAAGTGGAGACGACTTGTGGGATAAAGGGAGCGATCGTTCGGATCTTGAACGGGCATCCCCTGCGAGCTCGCTTCGCTTGCTCGCGTCCCCTTCGCTTTGCGAAAGGGACGGGATTTTCCGTCTGGCTTGCACGGCGGAGCCAGCATTAACGCTCCGCATCCGAACACTACAGCTACAAGCTCCCTCGTAACCCGTTTTTGTGGTCGCGTTGCGCTTGACATCGATAAAGCATGTGACGGGCACCGTCGCGGTCCGCCTGGAGCAGTCGCTTTCACCTTTCGGCTTGGGCAGTCGCTTCTGGCTCGCCATGTGGACTCCCGTCCGCAGACCCTTGTTTATAGGTTGGTAATTGCAGCATCGAAAAAAGTTGTGCGCACAGCCCGGTTCGACGCGGCGATGTCTCTGGGCGCCTCGTCCGACGGGTGCCGGTTTGGGCGCTTGTTTTTATTTGTACTACAGATGTGGTAGGAGAGTCAAGTCTGAATTGGGATTCATGGGATTACGTGTTGGTTGTTGGGGGTGTTGGCTGTTGGGGTTTGGGGAGGGTGTTTGGGGTACGCTGCCCCGCCGCCCCGGGCATACCCCGCTCGCTGCGCTTCGCTTGCTCGCGCCCCTTTCGCAAAGCGAAAGGGGCGTGGGTTGTCGTTTGATGGGGAGCGTGAGATTTTTGGGACTACGAGTGTTGAGGTGGTTCGGGTATAGGATTGCGGGGATTAGAGTAGTAGCTACGACGGAGGGCGATGGTTCGTTGAAGCCGATTGAGTTGGAGGCGCGGAGTGTTCACATTCGAGCCGATAGGCGGTTGGTCTATCAGGTTTTGACGGCCTTTGATAGACGATCGGGGCAGTCGGGGTTGGATGGATATTCGACGCGGGTGATTGAGGACCACGGGGATCGAAAGCTGGTGGAGTTTCACACGCCTTTGAGGATTCGGAACAGGACGCATGTGGCGCGAACCGTGGAGTGGGTGCAGTTGACGCCGCCGGAGCGGATCGATTTTTGGTTGGCGGAGGGTTACGAGGAGACGTCGATATTTGCGTTGAGTTTGTTGGAGGATGCGTTTGTGTTGGACGCTGAAGGTGGGTGTACGCAGATGCGGTATGAGAGCCGGTTGGCGGTGAAGGCGCCGGTGGTTGGTTGGTTGCTGGCTCGCTTGGTGATTGTTCCGGTGATGAGTCGGCACATGGTGGAGCATTTGGAGGAGATCAAGGTGTTGTGCGAGGCGCGGGCGGTTAGGAGTCGTGTTTGGCCGCAGGTGGAGTGTGGGTATTGAACTAGGATTTGAATGATTTGGAATGATGGGCTATGAAGGCATGGCGATCAACGTTGAGACACAGCGTGTGTTACATTAACGTAGTTACAATCCAATAATTATTCGAGCATCCAGTCATGTATGTTTACGACGATGTGATTTTCTGGACTTGGGACGATGCGAAGGCTGATGAGAATATTCTGAAACATGATGTCGATTTTGCGATGGCGACGCTCGTATTTCGAGACCATCTTTCGCTGATGTACGAAGATCCGTTTCGCGGCGAAAGGAGATGGAGAACGATTGGCATGGTGAACGGTTTGATTCTGATTGTTGTGCACACGTTGCCCGAAGACAACGAGGGACCAAGTCCTAGGATCGGTCGGATCATAAGCGCTCGTAAGGCGGAAAGACATGAAAGAGATGCATACGAGGGAGGACATGTTCGAACTAACGGATGAGCAGAAGGCTCGAATAGAAAGGTTGAAGGCTCTTCCGGATGAAGAGATTGACACCTCGGACATACCGGTAGTCTTGGATTTGAAAAACGCCAGACGGGGCGTCTTTTATCGACCGATCAAGCAGCAGATCACGTTGCGCGTGGATGCGGATGTTGTTGCGTGGTTCAAGGAGCACGCGGGTGAAAACGGACGGGGTTATCAGACCGCAATCAATCGGGCGTTGCGGGAGCATGTGGTGAGGACGGAGCGGGATGCCGCATGATGGGACGATTTTTGTGCCGGCACCGATCGTTGCGTTCGAATTGCGGCAGGCAGGCGTGGATGGTTGTTTTGGGAAGGTGACGGATCGGCGTGTTTGAATGGTCAACTACATACGTAGTGAATAGGAAAAGTACTGATGTCAACCGAAACAATGCTCTCTGCCGAACACAGGCAATTGGCACTTGAGTTCTTGATGGCTTCGGACCGCGAATTTGAAGCTGGGGACATCTTGCAGGGCGCCGAGAAGCTTTGGGGTGCGGCTGCGCATGCGGTTATGGTGGTGGCGCAGGAACGGGGTTGGGATCACGGGAGCCATCGGTCGTTGAAGAATGCCGCTATCAAACTGTCCGCAGAGGCCGAAGACTCGCTGATTGAAGCGTACTTCGGTTTAGCCGAGAAGTTCCATCGGCACTTTTACCACGACTCGATGGAAGACTGGGAGCGGGACGCGGATCGGCCTTTGGTTCGCGAATTCGTGGAGCGTGTGCTGAGGGTGGCTGAACTGTGAGCCATGCGATTTGAATGATGGTGTTTGGAGATGGAACGAACTGAATTAACGGAACAACAGAAGGCTGATCTGGAACGTTTGCGGAATATGCCGGACGAGGAGATCGATACTTCCGATGCTCCGGAGATATTGGATTGGTCGAATGCTAAGAGGGGGATGTTCTATCGTCCTAACAAGCAGCAGATCACGCTGAGGTTGGATGCTGATGTTGTGTCTTGGTTTAAGGAGCATACCGGCGACGACGGTCGTGGGTACCAGGCGGACATTAATCAGGTGTTGCGGGAGTATGTGTTGCGGCGGGAGCGGGAGTCAGCGACGCGATAAATTGGGCAATACAGGGCCGATTTGCGGCGAGCACCCCTGCGATCTAGCTGCGCTCGTCCACGTCCCCCTCGCTTCGCGAAGGAGAGGAAAGCACTGCTGAGTTAGGAGATTGCGGTGGTTTGGGTAGCAGGGCAGCCACGTGCGTCGTGCCTACTGGGTGCATGGTTGAGTTAAACGTCGAGCTTCATTAGCTCTTCGGAGAAGATGACTCGGCCGCTGTAGTGTTCGCGGATGTCGCCGAGGGCTTTTTCTAGGGGGCCGTGTTGGGTGATGTGGTGTCCCATGTGGATGAGTACGAGGGTTTTGACTTTGGCTTCTTGGGCCATGCGGGCGGCTGAGAGAGTACCGGTTTGTCCGTAATTGAGTCCTCGCTCTTCGAGAGTTGCCTCGTCGTTGCCGCACATGCAGAGCAACATGTCGGCGTTTTGGGCGAGGTCGATCACGGGGTCGCACGGTTCGGTGTCGCCGGTGAAGACGATGGATTTGCCGGATGCGGTGTCTACGCGGTATGCGAGTGAGTCGAGGTATGGTTGGACGTGGATTGCGGGAGCGGCGGTCACTTCCCATTTGTCGGCAGTCTTGACGATGCCGGGTCCGACGTCGCGAGAGTAGACGACGGGTGGTCTGCGTGGAAGCGTTCCACCGCGGTTTACGTAGACGTTTTGGCTGATTGGGAAATGGACGCGGGCGTACCAATCGTGCGCGAACACTCCTTCTTCTTCGTCTAGGATGCCGTGTGTGAGGCGTTCGGTGGGGGATGGTCCGTAGACGCCAAGGGTGTTTTCCTTGCCGATCGACTGGTCCCAGCGGCATAGCAGGAAGCAGGGGTAGTCGATGTCGTGGTCGAAGTGGTGGTGCGTGAAGAATAGGTTGTCTATCTGGGTTGGGAAGAGTCCGACTTTGACGAGTTTGTGGGTTGCAGCAGGACCGCAGTCGAGCATAAGTTTGTCGCCATCGACGTCGAGTACGAATGCTGATCCGAAGCGTGAAGGTGTTGGGTGAGGACCGCCCGCGCCGAGGATGTAGAGGGTTGTGTCGTTTTGCGCTCCCATTATTGTGGCTAAATCTCGAGTTTCATGAGTTCTTCGGCGTAGATTACTTGGCCGTTGTAGACCTCTCGGATGTCGCCGATGCCTTTTTCCAGTGGTCCGTGTTTGGCGATGTTAGGTCCCATGTGGACTAGGACGAGTTTTTTGACGCCTGCGGCTTCGGCCATTCTTCCGGCTCCGGTGGTGCCGCATTGTCCGTATGATTCGCCGTCAGCGGCCATGGCTTCTTGATCGTCCCAGCACATGCAGAGCATGACGTCGGCGTTGCGGGCGAGGTTGATGACGGAGTCGCAGGGTTGGGTGTCGCCGGTGAAGACGATCGACTTGCCGCCTTTGGTGTCGAGGCGGTATGCGAGGGAGTCGAGGTATGGCTGGACGTGCTCGGCGGGTGCGGCGGTTACTTCCCACTTGTCGGAGGTTTTTATCGTGCCCGGACCGATGTCTCGGGAGTAGACTACGGGCGGTTTGCGTGGGAGCGTTCCGCCGCGGTTTTGGTGGATCTTTTGGCTGAGCGGATGGTTTACTCGGGCGATCCAGTCGTGTGCAAAGATGCCTTCCTCTTTGTCGAGGACGCCGTGGGTGATGCGCTCTGTCAGGGTCGGGCCGTAGACGTTGAGGGTGTTTTCCTTGCCGATACTTTGGTCCCAGCGGCAGAGGAGGAAGCAGGGGTAGTCGATGTCGTGGTCGAAGTGGTGGTGGGTGAAGAAGAGGTTGTCGATCTCGGTGGGCCAGAGGCCGGATTGGACTAGCTTGTGTGTGGCGGCGGGTCCGCAGTCGAACATGATCTTCTCGCCGTCGACATCGGCGACGTAGGCGGATCCGAAGCGTGTGGGCGTCGGCGTGGGAGTTCCTGCGCCGAGGATGTGGAGGGAGGTATTGTGTTTGGTAGGCATCAGGGTCGATTTTTGGTGCCGTTATCGGATTTGAAGTCTTGAGAATTTCTCAACAATTGGCACCGACATTAGATTACAGGAACCTGAGTAGAAGAGATCGGAATACCCAGACATGAATCATCTTGTGCCGCTGTTGGCGGTCGTCGTCGCGTTGATGTTGTCGTATGACTCGGGCTCCAACACCTTTACTGGGACGGTGGAGAATACTACCGAGTCGAAGTTGAGCCGAGTGCGAGTTGAGGTTCATCTATCGAATGGGATTGAGTTGGGGCCGACGACTCCGGTTGATTTGGCGGCTGGTGAGTCGGCTGATGTGATGCTACGGGGTAGTAGCCTGGCGTTTGAGACTTGGAGTGCGCATCCGTAGGTTGGTGGGGGTGACAGTTCGGAGTCAGGCGAGGGTGGTGGCGAGCATGGAGGTGAATCGGAGTCTCGTGGTGAGCATAGGTAGGGGGACAGTGGGTTAGCGGCGGTTGCGCTGGATTTGTTGCCAGATGTCGCGGCCAGCGCGGACGTAGAAGATCCGGGCGCGATGTTGTCGGCGGAATCTGCGAGCCTCTTCTTTGACGGTTGGGCTTCGTAGAACCGCGTCGTTGATTTGAGTGAAGGTTAGAACGGCGTAGCGGGTGCAGGAGATGGGCAATACGGGGCATATTGCGGAGATGTTGGAGAAGTGTTCGAATGACCAGCTGAGTTGAGAAATGGCTTCGCGGACTCTAGCGTTTGTGTGCGTTCGATCGGTTTTGGCCTCGATCAAAATGGTTGATGGTTCGTTGTTTGGCTCGCATATCGCGACCAAATCGCAAAATGGATTTCCGTCGATGACGTTGTCTATGTCTTCGACGCGGGTTTTCAATTCATCTGCATCCAAGATGGCCGACGGGTCAGGCATCGTTTCGAGATTTATCGGACAACGGTCCTGGACGAAAGAATTCCCGGTTTTTAAGACGCGTGAGTTGCGAAACCGATTTTTGATTAGCTCAATCCACTCCATTGGATTCGGCGGCTTCACGAGCTTCTAAAACGCGTTGCAATCGATTGAATTGGTCAACTGTGGCGTCGCTGTGGTCATCGGTTCCGTATTCATACTCATCACCCATGAACACCTCTTCGACGACTGATCCGCCGTGCTCAGGCGAGAATCGGAAGTTGTAGACTGCGGTTTCTTCTTCGTTCAGGTAAATGTCTTCTTTGCCTAATGCGCCGCCTAAGGACAGGGCGCGTTTCCGCGTGGTTTCGTCTAGCTTAGAGGCGTTGACGAAGGCACTTAGTTGCTCGACCATGTAGTGGCTGTGGGTTGTGATGAGGACGCGGAGGCCGGAACGGACCATGAAGGCTAGGGCGGCGGCCATTTGCTGTTGAGCGGCAGGATGGAGATGGGCTTCGGGTTCGTCGATGATTAGGAGGTCGCCAACTTGGATAAAGTTGCGGAGAAACAATACGACTGGAGCAAGATCGGTCACCATAGACGACGCGATTTCCATCGGAACCGAGTTATCTTGTCGTTGAAAGTAGAATTCTGATAATCCTGTAGTGTCTTTCACTACGACTTGCCCTTTCAAAACGGATTTTTCGATAGCATGTGCTGCCGCGTCTAACCGGACATTGGACACAAAAGGATTTTTCCTGGGGTAAAATTGAGGAGATCGAAATATCGGTCGTGCAGGATTCGAACGGATTCGGACGATCAAACTCAAGAAATCTCTTGCGATCAAATTGTAATTCCGATTCCTTGCAACGAGCTCAGATGCCAGAACGTGACGACTGTTAATGATGCCCGATCGGCCTGTCGGCAAATAAAAACTCGATCTAAACGGATCCAGAATCGATCCTATAAGATTGTCGAAAAATAAATTTACTATCTTGTTGGATTGTTCCGAATCGCTTTCGAGTATTTCAGGATTAGATTGCCATTCGTCTATAATATCCATGGTGATAGCAAATTCTTTTATATTGTAAGAAGCACCTTGATCTGTTAAAGTGATATCGAATGAACCCACATTGTTTCTTAGTATGATGACAGGCATGTCAATATCCGCGTGATTCGAATATGAATTTGACTCTAAATTTATACTGAAATACTCGTATACCAGGGATTGAAATACATTCTTTGCCGCTTTGAAGTGTTCTGAGAAGCTGCTCATTTCGAACGTATAATAGTAGAATTCCCCTGGCGATATCTGTGCAAACAGTTGTGCCAAATCTGTTGCTACATCCAATAATTCACTTCTGAAAGTTTCAAACTGAGTTGCGTCCAGTGTATTCTGGTAAGTGCCACTTCGGTTTGAGAATTCGGCACTCAGAGTTGAATTGGTGTGAACAGATTTTAACCATATGTGCAACATCGAGGCAAGGTACGTTTTTCCCGTGTTACTAGGCCCCACGAAGACGGTCATCGGTTTGAACTCGATGTTTTTGGCTTCGGTGATCGGGCCGAAGTTTTCGACGTCGAGGATCAGGTTGGGACCGTGTAAGGTATCGGTCTGATGTTTTTTGCTGGCAGTTGCAGTCATGATGGGAGTTGTTGCTTGGGTGCGAGTCTAACAACTGGGTTTGATTGGGATGGTGTTTGGGTAAGATTGAGATTGTGGCTCGGCAACGTCTCGTACGGAATTTCTGCATCATCGCGCATGTAGATCATGGGAAGTCGACGTTGGCGGATCCACCAGCCCCTTGGATATGGAGGGTGTTTTGGGAGCATGGAGTACGACTTCTCTAGAGATGTCAACCCAGCATTGGATTCATTACCGACCAAACATCTCTAGGTATACATCCCAACCTGACGGAACGAGAGTTATTTCTATCTCGGCGGCGCTAATCGCGGTTGCAAGACCTGGTCTAAGAACTCCCTGAGTGACGGAACCCGTGACGATGGCACCAGATATCGCGAATTCCGGCATATCGATGGCGCACAGGTCGAAACCTCTTCTCAGCACTCTGTAGGATGACTCGAGTTGATCGATCGCTTTGGATTCGTCGTCAAAAGCTTCGTAGCGAGTGCCCTTTGCCTCGATCAAAGTGGCAGATGGAGTTCCCGACTTGGCGTAGAAGACTATAAGGTCGCACCGTTGTTCACGCCGTTTGATGATCTGACGCGCAAACGCGTCGTTCGCTATGAGTTTGTCGACATCGAGGATCAGTCGTTCTCCGGGGAATCCGCTCATATCGACCCTACAGTTCCCTAATTGTTGGCGAGGATTGTTAAGAATTGCTTGGCGTCCTCGAAACCGTGTCCTTAATTCGACCAACCAGCTCATGTGGAGTTGGGTCCGTTCACGCCGTGGCCATTGCTTTGCGCGCGCATGATGCGCACGTTGCGATTGAATTGTTCCGTGAGGGCTAGGTTGTGATCCTCCGGAACGTAAGCATAGTTTTCGTCGAACGGTATCTCTTTGACGACAGTGCTGCCGCTTGAATTGTCGAAACCGTAGACTCCGACTTCGTCCTCATCGAGGTATATGTCTTGTTCTTCAAGCACCGGTCCAAGTCGTAGTAGCTCGCGTCGCTTTTCCGGTGGCAGTGACGAAGCGGCGACGAAATTGCTGATCTGCTCAACCATGTAGTGGCTGTGAGTCGTGATCAGGATGCGGAAACCACTTCGTACCAGCAGAGCCAACGCGGCGGCAAATCGCTGCTGCGCAGTCGGATGGAGATGCGCCTCCGGCTCTTCAATCACAAGGATACGTTTGATACCAAGGTGATGTTTCAGAGACAAGACGATTGGTGCCAGTTCATTGACCATGGACGAGGACCGAGTGAACGGAATGTCGCCCCATTCTTGTGAGTAGACGAATTCAGGCGGCCCGTATTGACCGTCTATCGCTTTGATCTCTCCACCCATCAGTGAATTTTCGATAATCTCGGCTAATCGCCCCACGCGTTGATCAGGATTAAGTACCTGCGGATGAATGAGTAGGAGGTTTTCGAGAAAATCGATAACGATGCGGTTATTCGGCACCATTAATTCTCGTTCTGAACGAGATCTAGAGGCGTTTGAGACCAGGTTGAGATTAAGCGATCGATGACTGGCCAGTATACCGCTGCGAGCTGCGGGAAAGTAGGCCATATAATCCGGCCCACTGACCTGATTAACAAATGAGCTGCTTACGGAAATCATAAACTGTCTCGCCGATGGTGAGCGCAAAACCGTTTCACGTTCATCTGATCTGACAAAGTCCAGCGCTATGGATTTCGGAAGGACGAGCGGCCACGGTGACGCTTCGGCTTCTAATCTGCCGTTTCCGTACTCTATTTTCCAATTCGAATGATGATCGTGGCGATGTAATTCGAAACGGATCTCACTGTCGGAATTATTTTGCCGGTTCGCTAAATCATTGATATGACGCGCTTGGAAATAATCGGTTATCGAATCGTTGATCGCACCGGACGCGAAATTAAGCCAATCCGAATGCAAAAAGTCAACGGTGTGTTGTAGCTCCTCGGGGCTTTCAGCACGATAGTACGCTATGAGATCTTTGCCGGGGTGGTGAGGTAACTTCTCTGATAAGCGTTCATCATCAAAATCCATCTCCCGTAATCCGGTACGCAAAATAGACATGTGTTTAGAAAGACTTTCTATTTTGATGGAATTCAACCAATCCTGCGCGTCATCCAGGCCTCGAGAGATGGCGTACAGCAAAGTAGCCAGGTACGTCTTCCCCGTGTTGCTCGGCCCCACGAACACGGTCATGGGTTTGAACTCGAGGTTTTTGGCTTCGGCTATAGGGCCGAAACTTTCTACGTCGAGGTTGAAGTTTCGACCGTGTAAAGAGCTGGCCTGATTTTCGGATTCGGTGGCTGTCATGGCGGGGTCGGGTTCGTTGGTTGGAGTCTAACAATCGTGAGTTCGAACTCAACGCCGGCAGCGCGCGTTCATGATGGTGCGGTTACGCCCCTCCGATAAGATTGGTAGGGTGGCTGGGCAACGTTTCATACGGAATTTCTGCATCATCGCGCATGTCGATCATGGGAAGTCGACGTTGGCGGATCGGATGATCGAGTTGACGGGTGCGGTGTCGGAGCGGGAGTTGGTGGAGCAGCATTTGGATACGATGGATCTGGAGCGGGAGCGGGGGATCACGATCAAGGCTCAGGCGGTGCGGTTGGGGTTTCCGTCGAGGGATGGGAATGAGTATCAGCTGAATTTGATCGATACTCCGGGGCATGTTGACTTCTCTTACGAAGTGTCTCGGAGTTTGGCGGCTTGTGAGGCGGCGGTGTTGCTGATCGATGCGTCGCAGGGTATTCAGGCGCAAACGATGGCGAATGTGTATCTGGCGGTGGAGAACGATCTGGTTATTATTCCGGCGATCAACAAGATTGATATGCTGAACGCGGAGCCGGAGCGGGTGGCAGCGGAGATGGTGGACACGTTTGGTTTTAGTGAGGATGAGATGTTGTGGGTGTCGGGAAAGACGGGTGAAGGTGTTGAGGAGCTTTTGGAGCGGATCGTGGAGTTGACGCCTCCGCCGGTGGGTGACCTTGAGGAGCCATTGCAGGCGTTGGTGTTCGACAGCAAATACGACTCGTTCAAGGGTGTGGTGACCTATGTAAGGGTGCTTGATGGGGCGATCAAGGCTCGCGATCGGGCGAAGTTCATGGGTTCCGGTGCTCAGGGCGAGGTTTTGGAGGTCGGTTACTTTTCGCCGTCGGTGATGCGTGCTCCGGAGGGTTTAAGAGTTGGCGAGGTGGGTTATGTGGCGACGGGTATCAAGGAGGTGGACGATGTGATGGTTGGGGATACGATGACGTTGGTGAAGGAGCCGGCGGTCGAGGCTCGGGTCAAATTTCAAGAGCAGAAGCCGATGGTGTTTACGGGTCTGTATCCGTCGGATGCGAACGACTTTGTTGAGTTGCGGGATGCGCTTGGGAAGTTGAAGTTGAACGATGCTGCGTTGGTTTACGAACCGGAGTCGTCGTCGGCGCTGGGATTCGGTTTCCGGTGCGGCTTCTTGGGTCTGTTGCACATGGAGGTGGTGCAGGAGCGGTTGGAGCGCGAGTATGAGATGGAGTTGATCACGACCGCGCCGAGCGTTGAGTTTCAGGTGATGTTGAGCGACGGCGAGATCATTTACGTGGATAACCCGTCACGACTGCCTGAGAAGCAGGATATCGCGGAGATATTGGAGCCGTGGGTCGACCTTTCGATAATCGTGCCTTCGGCGTACTACGGGAATGTGATGGAGTTGGTGACGCACAAGCGGGGCGTGTTCAAGCGGATGGAGTATTTGCAGTCGCAGTCGGCGGGTTCGGGCAATGGTTCGATGGTGGCGTCAAATAACGGTGCGGGTCGCAACGCGCGGGTGATGCTGGAGTATGAGGCGCCGTTGTCGGCGATCTTGGTCGATTTCCACGACAAGCTGAAGTCGGCGACGCAGGGATACGCGTCGATGGACTACCAAGCCTCGGGTTATCGCCAGGCGAATATGGTGAAGCTGGATATTTTGGTTAATCACGAAGTGGTTGATGCCCTTAGCAGCATCGTGCACTCTTCAGAAGCGGCGGTAACGGGACGTAAGCTCGCTTCGAAGTTGAAGGAGCTGATACCGCGGCAGATGTTCGCGGTGCCGATTCAGGCGTCGGTGGGCGGTAAGATCGTGGCGCGCACGAATATCAAAGCGTTGCGCAAGAACGTGTTGGCGAAGTGTTACGGCGGCGATGTGACGCGTAAGCGGAAGTTGTTGGAGCAGCAGAAAGCGGGGAAGCGGCGACGAGCGAAGATGGTGGGTTCGGTCGAGGTGCCGCAAGAGGCGTTCATGGCCGTTTTGCAGCTGCGGAACTGAGGAACGTTTCTACAGTTCGGCGACGAAATCGATGATCATTTGGCGCATCGCGGGGTTTTTCGCGGCTTGGTGCAGGGTTGCGCCGAGCATGCCTTCGGGGACACCAGCGTCGTAACGTGCGGCGTCGACGATGACGCCGTGGGTGGGATATTCGTCCATGCACTCGATGATGGCGTCGGTGAGTTGGATTTCGCCTCCTGCGCCGCGTCGATGTCGGCTCAGGAATTCGAAAACGGCGGGCTCCAATGCGTAACGTCCGATGATCGCGAGGTTGCTGGGAGCTTCTTCGCGGGGCGGTTTTTCGACCATCTGATCGATGGCGATAACGTTGGGTTCGACCGTTGGTCCGGCGACTATGCCTTTGGTGTGGACGTCGTCCCAAGAGGTTTCGGTTACGGCGATGACGTTGCCGCCGTAGCGGTCGCGGACATCGAGGACTTGGGCGGTAGAAGAGTGGTCGCCCCAGAGGATTTCATCAGGTAGTAATACGGCAAAAGGCTCATCGCCGATGAAGTTTTTGGCCAACAGAATCGCGTGACCGAGGCCGAGCGGTTCCAGTTGTTTGATGGATGTGATGCGGGCGCGCGATGAGATCGCCACCATCTGGTCGGCGAGCTCGTCACGTCCACCGTCGCGAAGTTTTTCCTCGAGGTCGGGCATCGAGTGGAAGTAGGAACCGACGCTACGAGCGTCTTCGACGATGGCGATATCGGTGATTCCGGCTTCAACGGCGTCGTCGACTGCGTATTGGATGAGCGGTTTATCGAGGACTGGCAGTAGGGCTTTGGGGACGCTGCGCGTGACCGGTAGGAACCGCGTACCGAGCCCCGCGACGGGGATAACCGCCTTGGTGATTACGGCATTTTCATTGTCTAGCGTCATGTGATTCGAGTCTATCCGAGGGACGTTGGGAGTCCTGAACCGCTAAGCGTTCTGCACTACGATACGTTCAAAGTGCGGGCATGGTTTACGATTCAAAGATGCGGTCGTGCCAAGCGGGGAGCTAGCGGTGCCCTGAACCTGCAATCCGCTCAGCAGGGCCGGAATCCTCGTGGAGGTTTCGCAGTTCGAACCACTGGCAGTCGATACTTGGTGTTGAGAGTCGGGTTCTTGCGCGGCAGAGTCCCGTGAACCCCGTCAGATCCGGAAGGAAGCAGCGGTAAGCGGATAACGCTGGGCGACGCAGGGTGATCTGATTCGAGCCGAGACGGTTGTTACGTTTGCGCTCGGGGCCGAATTCGAGGTGCGCGGCCGCATTGATGTCTTCTACCAGCAAATCTTGATATGCCGCGCCGACGACTTGGTCAGCACTTCTTGCGAGACGGTTCGGTCGCGCGGCGAATAGTCGACGCTGCGGACATATCGGTTGGAGATGTGGTTGTAGAGATCGGGCCCGGTGACGGTGCGTTGACTCATTTGATTGTCGATGAGGCGAACTTCTCAGGAGGTTCAGTGGTACTGATCGAAATCGACGAGAAGTACGCTTCTCGGATGGATGCGAGGTTTGGGTCGAACCCCGATGTGCGTATCGTGCGTGCGGATGCTCGGGACGTGGTCTTGGAAGAACTGCCTGAGTTGAAGCAAGGCAACCGATACAAAGTTGTAGCGAATTTGCCGTACTACGCGGGTACGCCGATCGTGCGTTCGTTTCTTGAACGGGATCTCCAGCCGTCGAGCATGACGGTGATGTTGCAGCGTGAGGTTGCGCGCGATATGTGCGCTGAGCCGGGCAAGATGAGCTTGCTGTCGTTGGCGGTGCAAATCTACGCGAAACCGAGGTCTTTGTTTACGGTGCCTCCGGCCGCGTTTCGGCCGCCTCCAAAGGTGCATTCGACGGTGATTGAATTAGTGCCGCGAACTGAACCGTTGGTTGCGGAGGATGCTGTAGATGACCTTTTCAAGGTGGCGCGTTCGGCGTTTCTGGGACGGCGAAAGCAGTTGCACAATTCGTTGGCGAACGGGCTCGACATGTCGACGGACGATGTCAAACGTATGATCGCAGATGTCGGGATTGACAGCGAGCGTCGACCTGCAACATTGAGCATTGATGAATGGATCGCGCTGGCGCGGCGCTGGCGGGAGAGTTCGACGACTGGTTCTTCGGAGGGTGGTTGCTAGATGACGGTGATCGTTGAGAATGCTTATGCAAAGTTGAACCTGACGCTGGAGGTGATCGGGAAGCGTAGCGACGGGTATCACGACTTGGCGTCGGTAATTCAGACTGTCGGTCTATACGACATTTTGGAATTCAGCGAACGCGACGGCTTGGCGTTTGAGTGTTCGGATTCTTCCTTGGCTGGCGATGACAATCTCGTGTTGCGCGCCGCTGAAGCTTTGCGGGATGAGTCGGGATACGGACGCGGCGCTAAGATATTCTTGCGTAAGCGGATTCCTGTCGCGGCAGGATTGGGCGGCGGTTCTGCAGATGCTGCTGCGACGTTGCGAGGACTGAATCGGCTTTGGCAATTAGGGTTGTCAGAGAGCGATTTAGTTGATATCGCGGCTGGTGTGGGCTCGGATGTGCCGTTTCTTGTGAGTGGCGGAACTGCATTCGTGAGTGGGAAAGGCGAACGTCTGGATCAATTGCCGTCTCCGCAGATCGGACGCATTGTGATTGTGTCGCCCAAGTCTGAGCTCGGATTCGACGGCTCTAACAAGACCGGTCGAATGTTTGGCATGTTGAGTCGGGCGTCGCACACTACAGGAAGCCTTACCCGCAAGCTCGCGGCGCGGATGCTGGATGGGGGCGATTGCCATCCAGCGTTCATGTTTAACGTGTTTCAGCAAATAGCGCCCAACGCGTTTCCTGATTGGCAAAGGACGTATGACGTTTTCGCGGGGCTGGGCGCAGCCGACATTGTGTTGACGGGTGCTGGTCCTTCAATGTTTGCGATCGCGCCGAGCAAGGAAATGGCCACGGCGTGGTCGCTGCTGGTGAAATCGCGCGTCGATTGTGATGCGTTCTCGGTTGGACTGGCGCCAAGGATCGACATCGCAAGCGAGTACGCTGAGCGATGACACTGGCGCTCGACATTTTGGCTGGAATGCTGATGGGGACGTTGATGGGTTTGATCGCTTCTGCGCATGCCGCAGTTCTTTTGGCGTATCGACCGCCGCGATTGCTCCAACAGAGAATTGAGGATGGACAGGGGACGAACGCGGTGACCGTTGTGGTGTTTGGGTTGGTGGTCGTGTGGGTTTTCGCGGGAGTGATCGCTGCGTTGATCGCCGACGCATTGATTCCCAACGCAGCCGAGATCGGAGCCGTTCCCAGCTCCGAATATCTAGTCACTGTTATCGTGGCACTGATAATCCTCGGGAGTCCGGCTATCTTCTTCTTGAGGGATCGATGGGTGCATGGCGCGATCAGTTTGGGTTTGGCGTTTTGCATCTATGGTTTCTTGATACCCAATGCGGTTATCGCGCTACAGAATCGGACGTGAAGACGAACTGAGTTTAAGGACGGAGTAAATGGTGACGAGCAACAGGAACAGATTTGAGGGGAAGGTCGCGCTACTTTCGGGTTCAGCCGCGTCTCTCAAGGGCGAACGGATGGGATTCGGCGGATGTACAGCTTGGCAAATGCTAGCGGAGGGCGGGAAGGTCGTCATTACGGATATTCAAGACGACCGAGGCGGCGCGGCAGCGGAGCAGATGCGATCGGAGGGTCACGATGCCATCTACGCGCATCTGGATGTGGTTGACGAATCGAACTGGTCGGATGTGGTGGCGAAGACTTTGGACGCGTTCGGACGTCTCGACATATTGGTAAACCTTGCCGGTGGTCAGGATCGGGGCACGTTGTATGAGGTCGACGTCAAGCAGTGGCAGAAGGTGATGGAGATCAGCACGACCGGGATATTGCTTGGGACGCGTGCCGTGATTCCGCCGATGAAGGACGCGGGCGGCGGCGCGATCGTTAACATGTCGTCGATGGCGGGGAAGTTTGCGGGTGAGTACGGCTCGGCGTACGCGGCGTCGCGCGCAAGCATGTTGCACTTCACTCGGGCGTCGGCGATTCAGCTTGCGAAGTTCGGGATACGGGCCAACGCGGTATTGCCGGGATGGGTGCACACACCGTTTACGGAGACCATTTACGAGGTTGAATCTGAACGCGATTGGAGGTCGGAGCGGGTGCCGTTGGGAAGGTGGGGAGAGCCGGAGGAGATAGCTAACGGAGTCTGTTTCCTAGCGTCGGACGAGGCTTCTTACATCACTGGGAGTGAGTTGTTGATAGACGGCGGAGTTACGGCGGGATTTAAGGGGAATACGATACCGAGCGGGGATTGAGGTAGACGAAGATCCGCACGGCTTCAAAATAGCCACCTTTCAATCCGTACAGAATCTGATGCCGGTACTACATCCCTAGCCCTCGGCATCCGTACCCCCTAGTTTCGCGTTTATTCTGGGACCATCGACGCTCGGTTCTTGCCTATGAAAGGTGTTGTGTGATGTCAGAACTCGTGGCTCAACAGTTGCGGTACTGGAATGAATTCCTTGCCTATGTGCGACGTAGCGGTAAAGATGTGGTTGGCGCACGTGGTCCTTACAAATCGACGGCTAACGAGTTGCTTGTCAACGTTGGTGGAGCTGCCGGTGTTGATCTCAGGGCTTGGATGAATCGCCGCGAAGGATTTATTGCAGTGGCGTTGTACCTTTATGACGCAGGCAAATACGATGCCTACCGATCGCTAGAAATGAAACGGTCAGCTATCGACGCTGCGCTAGGCGATCAAGTCTCGGAGTGGCGGCAACCAGGCGCGGGTCGCCCTGCGGGTTATGTTGCACTGATGAGACGTTACGCCGATCCAATGGATGAATCAGATTGGGAAACCCAGTTCGTGTGGCTTCAAGAAAAACTCGAACGGTTCGATGCGATGTTCAGACCGATCGTCAAGCGACTTTAGATTGGCCCTATGCGCGCCCCCGCTTCCGAATCGTCCTATGCGTTTCGCATCCATTCTGCGGGGATCGATTCGTCTGGTTCCATCGCCAAGGTCTGTCTGATGCTTTCCTCGTCCGTCAATCCATCGTCGAAATAGTCAAAGTTTGGAAAGGTGACGGTTGGCGAGTTGGGGAATTCTGCGACAATTCTGACTTTTCCGCCGTTGGCCTTGACTTGCTTGGCGAAGGATGACAAGAGAAGGTCTGCCTTCTGCTGGAGTTCGAAGGTTTCTTCTCGGTTGGTGTCGAGTTTTCGGCCGACGATCTCGCGGGACTTTCGTGCGGCCTCACGGAGGGTTTGCCAAGAACGTTCTACGGCTAGGAGTTCTTGGGTGCGCCGTTCAATGCCTTGCCGCCGTTCAGGCGAAAGTTTGCTGAGATGCTCTTCGAGCGTGGTCATGGTTCGATCCATGGTTTTCAGAGGTTGGTCAGATGCTCTCCGTACCGAGTATCTGCAATCTTGTTGAGCATGGTAACGTGATTGCACACTTGCGAGGCGGTTTGTCAGTCCCGCCTCAGGTCGAACAGCACGAATACGGCGAAGGCTCTGTGGTCATCCCGGGCGGTCTGTTCGAACTCATCGATAGTCGATCTTGTTGACCTAACGAACTGGGCAACCGAATTCCGCGAGATTTCTTCTAACGGGTCATAATCGGCGACATGTCGCGCGCGCTGCATGGTTACGAACTGATCTGCAAATTTCTGGATCTCTGGGGGGAACTTCGCAAGAATTTGCTTGGTACGCCGTTCTGTGCACTGTCTCTTGATCCTTCCGTGATCTAAAGCTCGATACGTTTGCCGCCAAGCCTGTCTGGTTCGGGTTGATGATCTGTTACCAACCAGCAAGTCTGCTGCGTTGCGGGCCAAGGCGTGGAACAACGCGTAGTATGTAGCACTGACTGCTCTTCGCAGTTCGGCTTGCCTTGGTCTCCCGCGTCCGGTTCCGATTCTGCCGGAGGCGAGGTCGTCCGCGATTTCGAGAAGGTGGTCGGGGTTCACGTCACGTGCTTCTTGAACGTTCTCCACTCCTCGTGTCCGACGAACCATTGATCGGGGATGCCGGGGAAGCCAAGCTCTTCAGACCGATCCCAAATCATCCTCGACAACCCTGCGGTCCAAGACGGGTTCAATTTCTTCTGATCGCCTTTGAAGACGACGTAAGACCGCAGGTACCTCACACCGTCTTCATCGTATTTGGGCTTTACTACTATGGGGCCGAATTCGAGCTCGCCTTTGAAACGTTCATCCAGCAATCGCTGGAGCGTCTCCTTGATCTCGTTTGTTGCTTCGTCTATTGCTTCTTCGACCTGCATCGTCTAATTCCTTCACGAAGTGAATCGTTTCACGCGATGTGTAGATCCCATTATCGAATAAGGGAGGATACTCAAATCGAGGAGCCGCGGTTCCCTAGGCTCCCTATCTCCGTCGGTTTCCGTTTGGCCGTGTTTTAGATCGCCGCCACCGCTGCCTTCACATCATCGTACGAAGGCTCATTCAGCGGTGAATCCGAGACCCATGACCAGCGGACGTTGCCGTCGCCGTCGATGACGAATACGGATCGTTGGGCGACGTTGTAGCCTTCGATTCCGGCTAGGTTTTGTAGCCCGACGCCGTAGGCTGAGACGGTTGAGCCGCCGAGATCGCTGAGGAGGGGGAATGTGAGGTCGTTCTGGCTGGAGAATTCGGCTTGTGAGAAGGGTGGGTCTACGGATATGCCGAATACCTTGCTGTTCATGTCGTTGAAGCTGGCAAGGGAGTCGCGGAAGGTGCACATCTCGGTCTGGCAGACGCCCGTGAAGGCGGCGGGGAAGAATGCGAGGACGACGTTGGAACCGCGCTGGTCGCTGAGTGAGACCATTTCTCCGTCGGTAGATCTGAGGTTGAAGTTTGGGGCTTGGTCGCCCACGTTCACTGCGGCCATGGTTTGCTCCATTTGGATGTTGTGCAGGTTGGTTGCTGGTGTAGATTGACGATAGCGATTCTACTAGGATTCGGGCTATTGTTAATGGATGCGGTTCGAATCGATTGAGACAAAGGAAGCGATTTTGAGCGACGACAGCGCAAAGAAACGGGTGTTGATAGTTGGCGCAGGGGCAGTGGGCAGCTACATCGGCGGGTGGCTGTCGCACACCGGGCACGACGTGGTCTTCGCTGACTCTTGGGCAGAACAGGTTAACGCCATCAATTCAGATGGATTGCGAGTTGAAGGTCCGCATGAATCGTTCGTTTCGCATCCTAAGGCGTTTCATTTGCATCAGTCGCAGCGCTTGGCGTTGGAGCCCAAGTTCGATATCGCGTTCATCGCGGTAAAGGCGTATGACACGTCGTGGGCGGCTCGATTTGCGCTCAGGTTCGTGTCCGACGAAGGTTACTTCGTTTCATCGCAGAACTGCATGCCGGACGAAGACATGGCGGATGCGGTCGGGGCCGATCGATGCGTGGGACTCATCATGTCGTCGATTGCGGTCCGGGTGGGTGGTCCCGGGCATTCGCAACGCGCCGGAACGAAGCGTCGGCGCGATCTTGGCCACATCGTTTTTCGTGCCGGTGAGCACGACGGGTCAGAATCAACTCGAACTGCTGAACTGATCGAAATCTTGGATCCTATCGACGGTGGTAAGACATCAACGAATCTGTGGGGTGAGCGATGGGCGAAGCTGTGTCAGAACAGCATGGGGAATCCAGTGGTTGGAGCCACGATGAGCGGATCAGCTACGGTCGCGTCTACTCCTAGAGGACGTGAACTGCAGATCAGATTGGCGTCCGAATCGGCTAAGGTCGGATTGGCTTTGGGTTTGGATGTGGTGAATTTTGGTGGGACGTCGCCAGACAAGTGGGCGGCAGCGGCGAACGATGGCGAGACTTACGAAGAGCTGGATAACATGCTCGCGGACAACGCGAGTGCTGCGACTGGTAATTGGCACCCTTCGATGGGTCAGGATGTGCTAAATGGTCGTCCGTCGGAGATAGATTTCATGAACGGTCATGTCTTGCACATGGGTGTTGAAGTCGGGGTGGAAACACCGGTGACGGCATCGATCGTGGACGCTATGCGACAGGTAGACCGTGGTGAGTTGGCTCCGGATGAGTCGAACATCGAAATGATTCTGTCGAATGCCGGATACTGATCGATTTGGTGAACGTGCTGTCGCCTCTGCAGATTTTCGGGCTACACAACGTTAACCGATGAATCGCTCGTTTTGACTACTCAACGCATTCAAACAAATACTCCTGTGTCACCGCGTTCGGAGACGTTGGTGGCGCTCGACCTGGAAACTACCGGTTTAAACGCCAAACACGATCGCATCATCGATGTCGGTGCGGTCAAGTTTCGCGGCGACGAGCAGATTGGCGTGTTTCACTCGCTGGTCAATCCGCGTGTGAAGCTGTCGGAGTTCATCGTTTCGTTGACGGGCATCTCACAACCGGATGTTGATGTTGCGCCCGATTGGAACGCGGTTCGTGATGAACTGCACGATTTCATCGGTGACGGTCGCCTCGTGGGGCACAACGTGGAGTTCGATGTCGGTTTTCTGCGTTCACATCACATCAAAGTTGGCCCGCTAAGTTACGACACTGAGCAGATGGCTCGGGTGGCTTTGCCTGCGGGCCCAGAATTCGGCTTGGGTCGTTTGGCGCAACGGTTCGGGGTAGTTCACGACGATCCTCATCGGGCGTTGTCGGACGCACTTGCGTCGCGAGATTTGTTTTTGATACTGCTCTCCCGTTTTGAGCAGATGCCGTCTGCGGCATTAACCCGGATCGCGGCGTTGGGTACGCGTTCTCGTTGGAGTGTCAGCGAATTGGCGACGAACATGGTGGCTGCGGGTGACGGAACCGACGTGATGGTGGGCAGAATCGGGATCGATGAGACGTTGTTGAGTGATCGATTGCGATTGCCGTCGCGGATCGCGTCGTGGGGACAAGGGACGGACGATGAGGATGCTACGTACACGGACGAACACGTAGTTCAGACGGAGATGGCGTTTTTGCCAGGCGGACTGGTAGAGGAGACGATGCCCGCGTTTGAGTCGCGCGACGGCCAGGGCGAGATGGCGATCGCCGTCGCACGTGCGATCGCCGGCAAAGAGAAGCTGATAGTTGAAGCAGGCACGGGTATCGGCAAATCGCTTGCGTATCTATTGCCGGCGGCGTTGGCGGTTGCAGGTCAGGGCGGGAAAGCGGTCATATCGACGAATACGCTCAATCTGCAGGAGCAACTGCTGAACAAGGATTTCGCGACGGTGAAAGAGATCGTCCGACGCGAAACGGGAGGGGAGCTTGAGGCGGTTCAACTCAAGGGCAGGTCGAATTACCTGTGTGTTCAACGGTGGCGAGATGCTATATCGCAGTCGAATCACGGTCACTCAGACGCTCGTGTTTTGTCCCAGTGTTTGACGTGGTTGGCAGACACCGAGACTGGGGACCGTGCCGAATTGTCGTTAGGTTGGGATGTCGGTACATTCAGTCGATTGTCGGCTGAAGGTTGTCCGCCAAATATGATGGGTGGGGGTTTCGCTTGCCAAGGTCCTCCGTGCTTCATGTTGAAGGCGCGAGCAAACGCGTTCGAAGCGGACGTATTGATTGTCAACCATGCGTTGCTCATCAGCGACATGACAGCGGAGAACAATATTCTGCCGCCGCACCAGGTTTTGGTTATCGATGAGGCGCATCATCTACGCGACGTCGCGACCCGACATCTGGGCTTTGAGATCCGGGAGACGCAGTTGATGGATGATTTGGGTGCGTTGACGCGGGCCGATGGCATGTTTCCGCGGCTTATTAGGATCGCTACGATGCGCGGCGGTGGTGAAGAGGTTCTATCTTCGGTCCCGGAGTTGCACCAGAGAGTGGTTGATGCTTCGGACAAGGCTACTCTTTCGGCGAGCCGCGTCTTCGACAGGCTCCGAGATTTGACTACGTTCGTGACGCGGCGCGAACGGACGCGGGAGATGCGGATTCTCGGTATGACGCGCATCACCAAGGAGTGGCGAGTGGGGGTAGACGAGAACTGGGTTACGCTCCGGCCCGCGTTGAGTTCAGTCGTCGCGGGTTTGCGTTCGTTGCTAGACCTGGCAAGTACCGACTCGCAACCTGATGCGGCAATCATAAACATGAACGCTCTTTACGAGCGATTGAGTGACGTTAACCAGTGGCTGTTCGCGCTGATTGAGGAGCCGGATGAAAACTTCGTCTACTGGAGTTCGGTCAATCAGCGTCGCAACATGGAGATGCATCTGAACGGTGCTCCCTTGGATGTAGCGGGAGAGTTGCGGACGCGGCTATTCAGCCAAGACCGGGCGCACATACTCACCGGCGCGACGTTGAGCGATGCGGGTGGTTTCGACCGGCTTCAAACTACGCTCGGATTCGACGCGGACGAGACTTTGAAGATCGGTTCGCCGTTCGATTTCAAGCAGGCCGCGTTGATACTGGTGCCTGAAGATATTCCGCAGCCGAACACGCCGGGCTACAACGAAGCGGTGGCGGATGCTGTTGAGAATATAGTGTCAGCGACCCGCGGCAGGACGTTGGCGTTGTTCACGGCTAATACGGCGTTGAATAGCACGCGTGAAGCGTTGTTCAATCGCTTCAGAAACGCGGAGACCAAGGTTTTCGGTCAGGGTCGAGACGGTCCGGCATCGCGCGTGATGCAGCTGCTAAACGATTCTGAAGACGCGGTGGCTTTGGGCGCGATGAGTCTTTGGGAGGGTATTGACCTGCAAGACGCTTCGATCAACTCGCTAGTGATGACGCGCCTTCCTTTTCCTGTGCCGCGCGATCCGATTCACGAAGCGCGATCCGAGAATCTTGACAATCCGTTCAACGGTTATTTTGTGCCGGAAGCGGTAACTAAATTCAGACAGGGTTTTGGCAGATTGATCCGATCTCGAAGCGATCGCGGGGTTTTTGTCGTGTTAGATAGACGCATAATTTCGAAGTCGTACGGCAGATTGTTCCAGAGATCGATACCGCAGGGCACGGTTCGCCGTGTCACGCTGGGGACGCTGTCGGACTACGTCGAGAGATGGCTGGCGGGGCAACAAGTGTAATGGCGTTCCCGATGAAGGCAAGTCTTGTTGATGAAGGCGTGTTGGAGACTGTGCTTGGTATCGAGCCGTTCGATGTTAAGCAGACGCTGGACGGTGGACAGGCGTTCGGATGGTACGAAGCTGAGGGCGGTGTGTTCCGCGGCGTTATTGGTGATCAGGTTGTTGCGATTTGGTGTGATACGTCGAGCGTTTCTTTTCGTGCGGAAGGACCAGGTTTTTCTGGGACATTGAAGCGGCGCGTCGAAGACTATCTCGTCGCCTCCGCCGATGTTCGCCGGCTCAAATCGACTTTGTCCAAAGAACCCGGATACGGGGAAGATGTCAGCCGATTTCCATTGATCCGCGTTCTAAGGCAGGACCCTTGGAAATGTCTTGCTGCGTTTATCTGCTCGCAAAATTCGAATATCCCGCGCATAAAACAGATGGTCGCATCCGTGGCGAGAATGGGACGTCGGATAGGTAACGACGACTGGGCATTTGAATTTCCGGAACCGAGCGTGGTGGCCAACGCCGGCGAAGCAGGTCTTCGCCGTATCGGTCTGGGTTATCGAGCAAAACACCTTGCACCGACGGCGGCAATGTTATCCAACCCTCAGGACCTACGGGATCTGAGAGAGGCGACATATGTGGATGCGAAAGATGCCTTGATGGAACTTCCCGGCGTAGGTCCAAAGGTTGCGGACTGTGTTCTGGCGTACTCTCTCGACAAAGGTGAGGCGTTTCCTGTGGATGTTCACGTGCGGAGGGCGGCGATTCGGCTTTACGGATTGGATGACAAGATAAAGAACGACGCGGTCGGCGAGTGGGCGCGCGATCGATTTGGCGAGTACGCGGCTTGGGCTCAGCTGTACATGTTCAGGGACGAGATCAACCGACGGACAAACGGCGGACTATGAAGTCTCGTTCTTCCGCTTTCGTTGAGATCAGACCTTGAATTCGCTGTTCAAGCAACTCGTTCAATAACTCTCCGACCATTGGGCCTCGCTCAACCCCGAGTGCGACAAGGTCGTCGCCGTTCAGTGATGGACGGATCCGACGCAGACGAGTACGGAAATCATCTAACCGTTGTTTGACTGCGGGATCGGTATGCACGGACGCGATCGCCCGAATGACTTCATCGCGGACATTGATCAACGAGCGTCGCAGCTCCAGGTCGTTCGGTGTCTCAACGCTGCATCGGAGTGCGACGCGGCGCGCTTTATTGACTTCGCCGGCCACTGATCGCCATACGGTTGGCATCTTCAATTGATCGACAAACGAATCTAGAGCATCTGGCGGCACGATGTATGCAAATGCTGCGAAACGTTCCAATTCGGATGAGTTGCGATGTACGTTTTGGAGGGTGTCGCTTTGCAGATCGTCGGTGATGCCCAACGCAGTAATCAGACCGGTCTCGGCGGCGATTCGAACCTCTTCGGACAGGATTTCGCGAGTTTCAAACCACAGGCGAAACTCATTGAAAACCCGTTGCGGAGATTTTCGACACATGTTCTGGAGGTGGTTCAGCGATCTGGATAGTAGCTTGGCGGTCTCAGACTCGAACTCGAAATCATAGCGAGCTGCGAACCGCGCCCCACGCAGCATCCTCAAAGGATCGTCGGCAAATGAACCCTCGTGCAGGACGCGAAGTTTTCGATTCAATGTGTCGTTTCGACCGCCGAATGGATCGATCAATTGACCGAAACCGGTTGGGTAAATCGGAACCGCCATCGCGTTTGCAGAGAAATCCCGGCGCGAAAGATCGAGCTCGATGTCGTCAACGAGGGTTATTTGTGGCAGTGATCCAGGGGGATCGTAGACGTCGATCCGCGCCGAAGCGATGTCGACCACTATCGATCCGATCTTTACCTTTGCGGTGTGATGCCGGGATGTCGCAACCGACGAGCAATCGTCGAGTTCTGACGCCAACGCTTTCGCGAAATCGGCGGCGTCGCCCACCACCGCAACATCTGGAGAGGTGTTACTCAGTGGCTGGCCGGCGACTATTTCTCGTAATAATCCACCGACCAAGAAAGCGTCAATGTTCAGGTCCGAAGCAACGCGAGCGACCGCCGCAATGCAAGCTGCGGTTTCTGTATCGAACGCGGCTTCGATTTCGGCCCTATCGCAAGGCCAGTCTTGCAGGTGTTCCGTCACTTTGTATCGGGTTCGACGTGACCGTCGGCTCAGAGCCGATCGGTTGCGTGTGTTTCTTGGCTGGTAGAATCTTTCGAAGTTTGGATATCAAGCGCGGTCAATACGCGAACGCCGATAGGATATCTACATAACCCAAACCGTACGCGTCAAGAAAGGTCGGCACACAATGTCTAACGACCTCCCCGTCAAGATCGACGTCTTCATTGATTACACGTGACCCTGGGTGCGCCAGGCCGGGATCTGGTTATCCCGGGTAAAGCATGAGATGGGTGACGATCTAGATTTAACGTATCGTAGCTTCGCTCTTGAACAGGTCAACTCCGATAACGGATCCGATTGGAAGGCTTGGGAGCAAGGTGAAGATTACGAGAGTCGAGGCTTGTGGTCTCTGCGCGGTGGTATTGCGGCTCGAATGCAAGGTTACGACGCTCACGACAAATACATGTTAGAGCTGCAGCACTTCAAATTCGTAGAGCGCGGCGACATCCGCGACCGCCAGCCGATAGTGGAAGCCGCGGAGCGTGCGTGCGTTGACATGGAAAAGTTCGAGAGTGACCTCGATTCGCCGGATCGCCTCGCGGAGATCGGTCGGGACCACGAAGAGGCGATAGAAAAAGGGATCTTCGGCACGCCTACGTTCATATTCGAGGACGGATCGGCAGCATTCCTGAAGACCTTTACGCCGCCCGAAGAGGATTCGTTGGCCGCATTCGAAAACCTCATGATGATGGCGCGCAACCGCCCGTATTTTGGTGAATTGAAGCGCCCGCAGCCGCCTTGGCCGCAGGGGGTAGAGGTTTAGGCGTTGGCATCCCAGGTTCTGTCCGAATCGCAAATCATCGAGCTCGAATCCAAGCTCGGCGTCAGTTTCACCGATCGAGACCTTTTGCGCCAAGCATTGACGCACGAGTCGTTTGTCAACGAATGGTGCGCTGATAAACCGGACCTCGAGCTGGCCTCATACGAACGGTTGGAGTACCTTGGCGACGCGGTTCTAAATTACACCGTCGCGATGGCCCTGTTCGAAAAATCGATATCCGCGGACGAAGGCGAACTGTCGATGGGCCGAGCGCACATCGTCTGTAAAGATTCCCTGGCCGGCGTCGCGCAGCGACTCGAGTTGGGAGATCACATTCTGCGCGGAAAGGGTGAGATAAGTTACAGCCCGCAGGTACGAGATTCGGTTCTCGAAGATTCGTTTGAAGCGATCATCGGTGCCATACACGTCGACCAAGGTTACGAAGCGGCGCGTCAATTTGTTTTCAACCAATTGGGCGACAAGATCGACCACGTAGCCCAAAACGGAGTGGACAAGGATCCCAAATCGGCGTTCCAAGAGATGGTTCAGGGTGTCGGCTTGAAAACACCTCGGTACCTTACCGAGTTGGTCGGTAGCGACATGACTGGCCAACAGAACTATCGGGCCCACGTGTGCGTCGACGGCTCCGAAGTCGCGAGCGGGTTCGGCAATAGCAAATCTAGAGCACAAAAACAAGCCGCGGCCAAAGCGATCAATCTGTTTGCCGAAGGGGTGCCGTTGCGATTCTCGAAATTAGCAAAAAAACGGTCGCTCCCTATTCCAGAGCAAAAAAAGATGCCCGCCGTCTCCCGATCCGAATCGAATCGCGGTTCGATCTTCGAGAATCTCAAACGGTTCGGTTCGAGGTTCAGCAGGGGTGGTCTTCGTAAGGGTGAAGCTGGATCTGGTCGGCAATTGATTTTCAAACGCCCCGAGTAGTATCTCCAACGTCAGCGAGAATGCTTCGACTACTTGGCAGAAGTAAGAAGACGTCGGAATCGTCGGTCGAGACCCGTCGTTCGTGGACGAATGTCGTCGGTGGCGTCTTTCGTCGGTCCAAAGTTGACGCCGAATTTTGGGAAGATTTAGAGGAAGCGCTGATCGTAGCAGACGTCGGCGTCGAAACGGCGATGGGGTTGGTTGAGAAGGTGCAAGACGAAGCACGGTGGCAGGGCGCGCGGACCCCCGGTGCGGTCTATGAGTTGTTGCGCACTGAGATATCGGAGATGTTGAGCGACGATGAGACATGGGATGCTTTTGCGGATGAGGGGCCGGTGGCGGTGATGCTTGTAGGCGTCAATGGTTCGGGAAAGACGACAAGCATTGCTAAGTTAGTTCGAGCCGCTCAATCTGATGGACGTGTACCTTTGATCGCTGCTGCCGATACTTTTAGGGCAGGAGCCATTTCCCAACTCGAAATTTGGGCGGAGCGCACGAACGCGTTGTTCGTTTCCTCAGAAGCTGGCGCGGATCCGGGATCGGTGGTGTACGACGCGCTGAGCGCGGCGAAATCCAGAGGGGCAGATTTTGTCGTAATCGATACAGCGGGCCGTCTGCACACCGCGCACAACCTGATGGAAGAACTGAAGAAACTGCGCCGAATCCTCGATCGTCATGCGGACGATTTCACACCTAGGGTGATGCTGGTGATTGACGGCAACACTGGGCAGAACGGTGTCAGTCAAGCGAAAGTGTTTACTGATGCGGTTGGCTGTGATGGAGTGATTTTGACGAAACTGGACAGTACAGCTAAGGGCGGCGTTATTCTGGCGATCCGAGGCGAGATGGGGTTGCCTGTCCGATACATCGGGACTGGCGAGGGTATCGACGACATCGCGCCTTTCGATCCACGCGAGTTCGCGGAATCGATTCTTCCCGCGGCATGATTGCGGCATCTTTTGCCGACGGGGTTGGACGAAAAACATCAAGCCCAAATTCTTGGCGCGACGCTGAAGCGATAGCGCACCCGAGTTTTTGAAACGATGAACGACGTGATTTTCTGGTTCCTGACTGTCTACTTCATCGGTATGGCGCTGGTGCCGGTCGCGTTTGTCGCATTGCCGAATCTGGTAGATCGCGGTTTTGGGATTGCCAGACCGATCGGTCTGTTAGTCGTCGGTTCGTTGGTCTGGATTCTCAGCCTTTTGAAACTGCTTCCTAACGCCAGCTGGACTTGGTGGCTGTTTGCGATTCTGGTCGGTGTCGCTGGATGGTCGTGGGTCCTAATCCGACGCCGTGCGGAGTTCACTAGGTTCTTGCGCATACGTTGGCTTCAGCTGGTCCTGATTGAAGTCGTCTTTTTGGTGTTTTTCTGTGTGTTCACGGTTTTAAAGGCGATGGACCCAGACGTCTCTCACACAGAGAAGCCGATGGATCTAACAATGTTGAACGCGGTGACTAGCGCTCAACACGCGCCACCCAACGATCTGTGGTTGAGCGGGTTTCCCATCCCTTATTACTACTTCGGTTATTGGATGTTCGGAGGCATCGCCCAAATGTCCGGTGTCCAACCAAGCGTGGCGTACAACTTGGCCTTGTCGACCATTGCGGCGCTGGCGGCGGCGGCCGTCTTTTCGCTTGTCTCCAACTTGGTACGCCGAGACGGTGCGACGACGACGCAGATGGTAGCGGGAGGATTGGCTGCCGCCGTACTGTTACTGGTCGTTTCCAACCTGAACGGAATGTGGGAATTGTTGTCATTGGCGGGCGTTGGGTCGGAAGGATTCTACGAATGGCTCAGCATCAAAGGTGTCGATCTCACCGATTCGGGGACTGGATGGCGGCCAGAAGGATGGTGGTGGTGGTGGGCATCGTCGAGAGTCATAAACCGGTTCAATCCCGATGGTGCAGAACTCGATTTCACGATTCAAGAGTTTCCGTATTTCAGTACGATGCTGGGGGATCTCCATCCACACTTGATGTCGATACCTTTCGTATTGACGATGATTGCTCTAGTCGCAAACCTGCTGTTCTCGCGCGTCAGGTGGGGTTTTGGCTGGTTCAAAAAGAATCCGCTGACAACTGTGTTGATGGTTCTGGCGGTCGGTTCGACGGGGTTCATCAACACTTGGGACATGTTGTGGATGCTCCTCGCAATGGGAGCGGTGGTCTACTTCAAGTCATATCGAGAAAACGGTCGGACGCATCTCGCGGCGATGAGAGTCGGATTGGCGCCGTTTTTGTTGCTGGCAGTTGTCGGCGCGGCTTTCTTCTCGAACTACTACTTTGTGACGGCTCAAAGCCAGATCCAATTCCCGCCGTTAATACCGACGAAGTATGCGACGAGGCCGATCCATTTCTTCACCGTGTGGGGTGGACTAATTGCGGTATTTGCGGCATTTGCGAGCGCGATGGTGGCGCCGGCGTTCTCGCGCGAATGGGCGATAGTGAAGCGGGGCGGATCATCCCCGACGCTTCCGAAGAACGTCACGGAGAAGCTGCCGTGGCTGATGTCAATTTCGTTCGTAGTTTTCCTATATCTGGCTTGGACGGTTACCCACTATACGTTCAATGACAACGCGGGCGGTTTCGACCTGTTCGCACGACTTCCGTTGACTGCGCTTGTCGGGGCGACGTTCGTGATACTGTTCGTCACGACGTACCGTAGAGGTGTGCGCGGTGCTGATGATGGTGTTCAAATTGCGTTGTTGTTGCTCACGATATCTGCGTTCCTGCTTTATTGGGCGGAGCTATTTCGATTACATGACATGTTCGGAGGTCGACACAACACGGTATTCAAGTTCTACTACGAGGTCTGGATATTTTTCGCAGTTGTCGGAGGTTACGGCATCTATTTTTGGATGCGCCGCCATCCGTCGTTGGCGGGCAGGATGAGATACGTGAGCGCGTTCGGCGTCTTCGTGGCTGCACTGTTGATAGCCGGTTCGCTCTATTACCCATTTGCTGCGACCGCTGGGAAATCATCAGAATCGGTCACCGAATTCACGTTGAACGGCTTGGCGTTCTTGGAAAAGAGCAGCCCTGAAACCTCGGAAGCGTTTGAATGGATCAGGGAAAACGTAGGGAATAACGATGTTTTGGTCGAAGCGCCGGGGACCAGTTACAGCAACCACGGCCGATTTTCGGGTTTCACGGGAAGGCCGGCGATATTGGGTTGGACCGGACATCAGAGCCAATGGCGTGGTGGAGACGAGTGGTGGATAGAACGGGACAAGGATATCGAGCGTATCTACAACAGCGGCGACGACGCTGAGACGCTCGCGTTGCTTGACCGTTACGGTGCCGACTTTGTGGTCGTGAGTCCTAACGAGCGCGCGAAATATACTGAATTAGATGATTCGAAATTTGACCGAATCGGCCGCCGTGCTTTCGAAAACACACAAGTGATCATCTTCGCCTTAGGAGAGTAGGCTTGGACACGGCACATATCCGAACGGAAGACGACGCGTCGGAACGGGGAAGCGGCGGAGGGGCTGTTCGTGCAGGTTGGGTAGACGGTGCGTGGACCGCGGTCGCGAGGAGATCCGCGACGGTGGTCGATACCGCGACCGAACTTTCGATCTCCCCGCGTTTCCAATATGCAGCATACGCTTTGCTGTTTCTCGTTGGATTGGGCATGCGCTTAGTGCGACTGGGCGACCAAGCGGTCCACCACGACGAGAGCCTGCACGGTTATTTCGGGTATCAGATCGCCATTGGCAACGAATATGAGCATTCGCCGCTCACGCACGGCATGTTTCTATTCGAATTGATCGCAGGTACATTCTTCCTCTTCGGCGATTCGGAGTTCACGCTGCGGATAGGGATGGTGTTGTTTGGGTCGGCGTTGATTCTGGTGCCGCTATTGTTACGCAAGCAGCTTGGCGACGTCGGCGCGCTTTTGACATCGGTGATGCTGACCTTCTCCCCGGCATTGTTCTACTTCTCTCGATTCGCCCGCAACGACATATTGATGGCGGTTTTCATCGCGTTGCTGGTGGTGGCGATGTGGCGGTACGTCGAAGAACGGCGTTATCGATGGTTCTATATCTCAGCGGCCGTCCTCGCACTTTCGATGGCGACCAAGGAGTCGGCGTACATCTTCGTGGTGATCTTCGCCGCTTACTTCGCGTGGGTGACGCGTTATGAGATACGCGATGTGTTGCTCGGGAACATGAAGCTAAGCGAGATCAGCCCATCGGGACACATCCTCGTATTGTTGATTGGATTGTCAGCGCCGTTCTACGCTGCTGGTATCGGGCTTTTCCAAGATCTTTTGGGCCTAACTTTGGCAGCGGTTGAAGGCACCCCAGGAGTGCCGACCGGCGCCCCTGACGGCTCAATGGCAACGGCCGTCGCGGCGATCTTCACGTTGCTCGTGTTCGCGGTTGGAGTGGGGATAGGGGCTTGGTGGAACTGGCGTCGTTTCTGGGTTGCGCTTGCGATTTTCTGGGCGATTTACGCGGTCATCATGACGAACTTCGGCAGTCACTATCCCGGAGTGATCACGGGAGTTTGGCAATCGCTGGGTTATTGGCTCGCACAGCAGGACGTCCGGCGTGGCGACCAGCCTTGGTATTACTACTTCATCATAGGCTCGGTTTATGAGTTCCTTCCCATGTTGTCGGCGATGGCAGTCGCGCTCTACTATTCGATACGCACCGGGTGGCGATCCGCCGGATTGATACT
The DNA here is from genome assembly GCA_965220355.1 of Dehalococcoidia bacterium. Classification (GTDB taxonomy): domain Bacteria; phylum Chloroflexota; class Dehalococcoidia; order Lucifugimonadales; family Lucifugimonadaceae; genus Bin127. The sequence goes on along the minus strand of OZ244820.1, from coordinate 2,093,083 downwards.
GATCAGTTTGATCAGCTTCGCAATCTCGACGACGCTGTTGTACACGGAGTATTACCGGCAACCGGACCCGCCGTCGTCACTTTTGATACTGCCGTTCATAGTTCTCGGTTACGCGACGGTGCTGTTGGTCCCATTGACCCTGAACACTTCACGTTTCGCGCGTTTCCTGCTTTTCTGGGCTTTTGCCACCTTTCTCGCGTTATCAACTGCGGAAGAAAAAATGCCGTGGTTGCTCGCGCAGCTGACCTTGCCGTTCATCTTTGTTGCTGGCCACAGTCTTGGCAGGTTGGTTGAATGGATCGACTGGCGATCGGTTTGGCACCGTAAAGGCTGGATAGTGTTCGCTTTGGTGCCCCTTGTGCTGATCGCGGTGTATCGTCTGGTGTTTTTCGAGTTTTACGACGACTTCAACATTACGAACTCGAGGGATCTGAGCCAATTTTTCGAGTTGTGGGCGTTGATCGCGTTTTGCGGTGTATCGGTTTTGCTTCTGATTCAGACTGGGATGTCCCAAGGATTCCGCAAGATCCTCGCGGTAATTGGGGTAGCGCTTGTTGTAGTCATGTTCGCGTTCACGGTCCGTGCCTCGTTGGTTGCCGTTTACAAGCACGGCGACATTCCTAAAGAGATGCTCATCTACACGCAGACGACTCAGGATCTTCACCAAACCGCGAAAGAGATAGACATGGCTCGCGACCTAGCGTGGAACAAGAGCGAATTCAGCGTCGCGATCGATACACGCGATGGATTCGCGTGGCCTTGGCAATGGTACTTGAGAGGCTACGATGGCGTTGGATATCTCAGTCTCGAAGGAGAAGGGTCGACCGTTGACGACACGCGGACCATTGCCGTAATCAACTCGAGAAACCACGACGACGTGAAGGAATCGCTTCCTGCATCGTTCGGTGAGGGCCGCCATATGATTCATCGATGGTGGTTCCCGGAGGTCTACAAGAACAAAACCCCGGCCGATGTGTGGAACGGGCTGACCAACCGCGAACTTTTGCGGCTGATAGCGGATTTCTGGTTCCATCGAACGCTCTCGACCGATATTGGGTACATCGACTCTTACGTTTACTTCCGAGATGACACACCATCGGCGCCGCTTCGATGACGGTCGTCGTAATTCAGCATCACAGACATCGCCAATGGTTTTCGCGTCGTGATTAGAAGCCGGGCGTTTTGGATTGGCCTTTTCGGGAGTGCGGCATTCTTGGGAATATTCTTCTTCGCGATCGTGGACGATTTCGATGAAGTGGCCGATGTATTCGCCTCGGCGAATTACATATACGCCATCCCTTCGTTAGCGTTCTACACCCTGGCGTTGTGGTTCCGAACCGTGCGATGGCGGTATTTGCTCAAGCCATTCACCGGCGCATCAACGCGCCGTGCGCTGTTCCCTGTTGTCGTGGTTGGTTACATGGCGAACAACCTGATACCCCTGAGGATCGGCGAGTTGATGCGTGCGTATTACCTCTCCCTACGTGAGAGCGTTGGCACAATGGCCGGGTTCGGCACGGTGGCCTTGGAACGCGCATCTGATGTGATTGCATTGCTGCTCCTAGTGGCGATCGCCGCAGTGGTTGGCGCAATCGGTTTCCAGACGACGGTCAGCGGCGTTGCCGAGCAAATTCCGGGCGGCGTCGTGGTGCTCACCATCGGCGCACTGTTGCCGTTCGTAGCGGTTTTCGCCGTCGTCGCATACGTCGTCGTCATGTCGCCGGAAAGCATTCGCCGACTCATGGGACGCGTGTTGTTCATGCTGTCGCCTAGGGTCCGAATCAAGATCATCGACCTTGCGATGAATCTGATCGAAGGGTTGACGGTGATTCGGACTTGGAAGGGATTGCTGAAAGTTATCGCGTTTTCGCTTCCAGTCTGGATAGCGGAGATCACGATGTACTACGTCATTGCTCTGGGTTTCGACATCAGATTGGAGTTCGGCGGTCAAATGGAGTTCATTGCCGCGATTGTTGCCTTTGGTGCAGCCGCAAACCTCGCTGGCATCTTGCCGTCTAGCGCCGGAAGCCTCGGACCGTTCGAGTTGCTCGGAGCCGCTGCATTGACCACGCTTGGTATCGATGGTGACGTTGCTGCAGCATACGCGTTGACGGTTCATGTGGTTTTATGGGCTCCAGTTACGCTCGCGGGCGCTATCACCTTGTTCTTCGACAAGACATCGTTTATCAATCTGGCGCGCGGCGCGCGGAATGTGAAGGGTGGCAAACAGAGCCAAACGTCTGGCTCGTCAAAGGGTTCGCAAAGTCGCGCGGAGATGAAGCCATGAAAGTCGGGATCGTAGGAGCGGGGGCCGCCGGGCTTGCCGCGGCGTACGACCTCTGCAAGGCAGGTAACGAAGTCGTCGTCTATGAATCGGCTCCTTTCATCGGTGGACAGGCATCGACGATCCCTGTCGGTGGGCATCCGTTAGAGCGGGGCTACCACCATCTGTTCACCAACGACAGAGCGATACTGGATCTGATGGACGAGTTGGGTATCGACGAAGCGATGGGGTGGTATCCGTCTAACGTCGGTACGTACGTAGACGGTGGTCTGCATCGGACAACAACCGCGTTCGATCTGTTGCGATTCAATGCGATCCCGATTTTCGAGCGAATCCGCATGGGGCTATTTACGTTAAGGGTGCAACGTATCAGGGACTGGGAGCGTCTGGAACCGTTCACTGCAGACCAGTGGCTCAGCGAGAAACTAGGTGGTCAAGCGTACGACGTACTCTGGAACCCGCTGTTGCGCGGCAAATTCGGGCGGTTCTATGGCGATGTTGGGATGCCGTGGTTCTGGTCGAAGATACAAACTCGATTTGCTTCGCGCGAAGGGTTGCTGGCGAAAGAGGTGCTTGGGTATCCGACTGGCAGTTTCGACGTGGTGTTCGACACGTTAGCGGCAAAGATCAAGGCACAAGGCGGGGAGATCCGGATCGAAAATCCGGTGACCACGATCGTACCCAAGGATGAATCCGGTCGGGTAGGCGTTGAGTCCGTCGCCGAGCGCCGAGAGAAGGTTGAGACATTCGATTGCGTGCTGTCCACCGTTCCGTCGTTCACGATGCCGAGTCTGATGCGCAATATGCCCAAGAGTTATCTTGATCGCTTGGAGTCGGTGCAGTACCTTGCGGCCGTAGTAGTGATACTCGAACTCGAGCAGCAACTGACAGACTTCTATTGGATGAACATCGCGTCGGATGATGTGCCGTTTCTAGGCATCATCGAACACACAAATATGTTGCCGAAAGAGTGGTACAACGACCGCCACGTCGTCTACCTGACGAACTATCTGCATCGCAACGACGAGTTGTTCAACCTGACGTCCGATGAGTTGGTAGATCTTTATCTTGACCATCTCCCGAAGTTCAATCCCAACTTCGACAAGTCGTGGGTCAAAGAGGTTCACTACAACGCAGTGAGTGCGGCACAACCGATCATCGGCACTGAATACGGCGCGAAGAAACCATCTCATCGAACGCCATTCGAGCGAGTATATCTCGCAAACACGACGCAGATTTACCCCGAGGACAGAGGCACCAACTACTCGATACGAATGGGCCGAGAAGTTGCTGATCTGATGCTCTCCGATGCCGCGAACGGGTGGGCCGATTGGCGATCGAATTGAACTTGGTGGGAGCGATATCTAGTCCCGACTCTCTGAGTTAACCTATATGCGTGTTTGACGGAAAAGCCAAACTGTTTGAATGAGGAGATTAAGCGAATGGGCCTCTTAGATGGGAAAGTATCAATCATCACCGGCGCCGGAACTGGTATCGGCGCGTCGGCCGCAGGGATGTTTGCCGAAGCGGGTTCCTCGTTGGTTTTGGCGGGAAGACGTCAAGCGCCGTTAGACGAAGTTGCCGAATCGGCGCGGGAACACGGAGTTGAAGTCGAAGTTCGGCCTACAGACCTTGAGGATGGCGACGCGGCCGCGGAGTTAGGGCGTTGGAGTTTGGAGCGGTTTGGTCAAGTCGATATTCTCGTCAACAATGCTGGCCATAGTAGCAGAGTCAGGTCACTCAGGTACGTTGGTCCGGAAGAGTGGAATTCGGTATTCAAGGTCAACGTTGAAGGCGTGTACCGATTGACTCAATCAGTGTTGGCGAACATGATCGAACGCAATACTGGAACCGTGGTCACCGTCTCCTCGATGGCGGCTCTAAACCCAGGGTTGTTGGGTGGAGCTCCTTACAGCGCGGCCAAGGCGGCCTCGCTGAATATGATCCGTGGCATGAATACCGAACTCGCCAAGTTTGGAGTGCGAGCTTGCGCGATTATGCCGGGCGAGGTAGACACACCGATCCTTGAGAACCGCCCGCGGCCACCGGATTCGGATGATCGTGCGACGATGATGCAGGCTGAAGACATCGCGCAGGCTGTGTTCCTATGCGCCGCGATGCCGCAAAGGACGATTGTTGAGCAGGTGGTGATGATACCGACGTTGCGGCGCGATGTTGCGAGAGATATGGCGGCCGCGGAGTCGGAGGGTTCAGGAAAGTGAGCGTGCACGGCGCAACGCGTCGCGACGCAAACAGATGCTCTGTTACGATTCCATCTAGTACGTGGTGTTAAACACGCGAGTGCGACTAGATTTGGACGATGCTGGTGACAGATTGACGACAACGCAGCAAAAGAGCCGGCCGAAGTTGCGGGAAACGATCCGCCACGCCCTCGAATCTCAAACTGCCGGCAAAGAGCGAGCGCCGAGCGTCACGGTGTTGTCTTCGTTGCTCGCCATCCAAGACGACCTGCACTACATTCCTGACGAAGCCATCGAAGAAACGGCCATCTTGTGTAACGCCACGATCAACGATGTTTGGAGCGTGGCGTCGTTTTACACGAACTTCCGGTTTTCACCTCCCGGCTTGACGACCGTAGACGTGTGTTGGGGGCCGACGTGCCATCTGATGGGGGCTCAAAAGGTCTTGGCAGCTGTTCAAGACGAGTTGGGTGTGAATTCTGAAGAGACTAGTCCGGACGGCAAGATAACGTTGCGTTACAGCACGTGCTTGGGCGCGTGCGCTCAAGCCCCGGTGATCGCACGCGACCACGTACTTACCGGACGCACCAGCCCGGATTCGGCTCGAGAATACATTTCCGACCTCCAACAGGAGCTTGAAGATGGTATCGCGCACTGAACCTCCTGTCGATACGTACGCCGTCGCAATGAGTCAACAGACTCAGTACGCGATGTTGCGTGCTCGTGCGCGGCAACGCTGGCATCGGTTGGCGGAAGGCGACAAGCCGTGGGTGCGCGTGGGTTATGGCGCCTCCGGACAAGCGGCGGGCGCGGATGCTGTTTACGACGCGTTTAAATCGTACGGTCCTGACGGTACCGATGAGGTCAATATTTCGATGGTTGGCGCACATGGCTTGATGTACCTAGAACCGGTTGTTGACGTTGTGGTTCCAGGTGTGAACCGGATCTTCCACGTAAATGTGACGCCGGACATGGTGCCGGGAATCGTCGCTCACTACATCGATGGGCGCGACAACCAGCCGTTGCACGAATCGGCATACGCGTATTCCGGGCACTACGACGGTTACGTGTCGGATCTGCCCAACTGGGATCAGCTCCCGCAGAACGCTAACCAGACCAAGTTGCTGACCGCCAATTTCGGCAAAATAGATCCGAACGACATCTTCCAATACATCGCGCACGATGGATACGCCGCGCTTAACAAGGCGGTGTTGTCCATGTCGCCGGAAGACGTGTTGGAGGATGTAAAGACCTCCGGCCTTCGCGGGCGCGGTGGTGCGGCGTTCCCGACAGGATTGAAATGGTCGTTCCTTGCGCCGAGCAAGGCTCCGGTCAAGTACGTCCTATGCAACTGCGAAGAGGGTGACCCGGGCGCATTCAATGACAAGGGAATTTTAGAGAGCGACCCGCATCGGTTGATCGAAGGTCTGATCATCAATGGTTATGCGACCAACTCTACACACGGAGTAGTGTTTATCCGTCAAGGGCACGAGATTCCGATAGATGCAACCAGAAACGCGATCGACCAAGCATACGAGAACGGGTTGCTCGGTAAGAATCTCTTGGGATCGGACTTTTCGTTCGAAATGGAGGTTTCTCTGACCGGCGACTCGTATGTCGCTGGCGAGGAGACGGCGATGATGGAGGCGATAGAGGGTAAGCGTTCGACCCCTCGATATAAACCGCCTTTCCCAGCGCAAGTTGGTCTGTTCCAAAAACCGACGAATATTAACAATGTCAAAACCCTTGCGTACGTGCCGAGTATTGTTGTTACGGGCGGCGATGAATTCAAGCTAGTAGGCACCGAATCTTCTTCTGGCACCGCACTTGTATGCTTGACGGGTCACATTAAACGACCGGGCATGTACGAGGTCGCGATGGGGTTGACGATTCGTCAGGTGTTGGAGGATATCGGCGGCGGTGTGGCGGAGGGATCCGAACGAATCAAGGTGCTTCAAACGGGTGGCCCCTTGGGAGGTGTGATGGGTGAGGAGGCATTCGACACCGAAATCGACTTCGATGCGATGGCCAAGTCGGGAGCGATCCTCGGATCCGGTGGCATCATTGTTGGCGACGAGACGACCGATGTCGTCGACCTAATACGGAACCTCATAGCGTTTAACCAATTCGAGTCGTGCGGCAAGTGCTTCCCATGCCGATTGGGCAACACACACATGCTTGATGTGCTCGACCGGATGTGCAAGAACGAGGCCAAACCGGGCGACATGCAGTTGTTGGAAACGGTCGGCAACAACATGAAGATCGGGTCGCTCTGCGGTCACGGCCAGCTCGGTTACAACCCTATCTCCTCAGCGATCAACTACTTCGGCGAAGAGTTTGAGAAACGATTCAACGGCGAGCTTGAGAAATCTGGTCCGTTCGAAGATGGATCGATGATATTTCCTAGCCGAACGCGCCCATAATACCGACTCCGATCACCGGCGGCGAAAGTTAAGATGCCTGATCCAATCAAGTTCACGATCGACGGTCAGCAAGTAGAAGCTGCGCCCGGTCAGACGATACTCGAAGCCGCGCTCGACGCCGGTATCTACATTCCGTATCTTTGTTACTTCCCGAACATGAAGCCATACGGCGCGTGCCGCACCTGTGTCGTCGACACGGAGGCGAACGGTCGGAAGATGACGTTGGCGTCATGTACCGCTTCGCCGATGCCGGACATGGTCGTCGAATCCAAGAACGAGTCGGTGAGCGAGCTGCGGCGGGGCATCATCGAACTCTTGATGTCGGAACACCCGCACGGATGCTTAACTTGCCACCGAATCGAGTTGTGCGGCCCGCAGGACGTTTGTCAACGCCACGTCGATGTTACCGACCGTTGCACGATCTGTCCGAAGAACGAACGGTGCGAGCTCAAAGACACTGTGCGGTCGGTGGAGTTGGATCTGCGAACGCCGCTCAATTACAACCGCCGCGATCTTCCGATACACGCTGACGATCCACTTTATGATCGCGACTACAACCTGTGCATCGTGTGTGCGCGATGTGTGCGCGTTTGCGAAGAGGTGCGGGGCGACAGCGCGCTGACCCTTGTTTCTAGATCTGGTGTGTCGCTTGTCGGCACTTCACACGGCACGTCGCTGATGGAGTCGGGTTGCGAGTTCTGTGGCGCATGCATCGATGTATGTCCGACCGGCGCATTGGTTGAACGCGAGTACAAGTGGGAGAAGGCGAAACGTCAAGTCACGACGACTTGCACGAACTGTGCTGTCGGTTGCCAGATGATCGCCGAGATCAACCAGTTCGACAAAGTGATCCGGTTCAGGGGCGACGTCGGCGGCGCTCCCAACCTTGGCCAGGCATGTTTCAAAGGCAAGTTTGGTTACGACTACGCGAACCACCGGTCTCGGCTCAAGCGACCATATTTCCGCAAACACGGTGTCCTGAGCAACGCGAGTTTAGACGACGCGTTCAACGCGGCCGCCGAGGCGTTGTCAAGTTATGAACCTCATGAAGTGGCGGTCATCGCGTCGCCTCGGGGAAGCAACGAGGACAACTTCGTTGCCCAAAAGTTCGCAAGAGTGGCACTTAAAACCAACAACGTCGACAGCGCTCATAACTTCATCGATGATTTGACAACCCACATCAACGAGCGTTGGGATATCGAACACACCAAGCGACCGATTTGGGACATTGAAAACTCGAATTCGGTGCTGGTGGTGTCGGGAAATCCGACCGAGGATCAAAACGTTTTGGCTGTTCCTGTCAAAAAGGCAGCGAAGCGCGGCGCCAAGATCGTCGTCATCGACCAACGTGAAACTGAACTAACCCGATACGCTGATGTTTGGTTGCGGCCGAAGATCGGTACCGCCCACATGGCGGTCATGGGCATCGTGCGTGCGGTATTCGACGCTACGTTGGAACAAGGTGATTTCATACGTGAGCACACGAAGAACGCCGAAGAATTCAAGGCCGCGCTCTGGGACTATGATCTGGGCAGGATCGCCCACTATTGCGAAGTCTCAATCGACGAGTTCATTGAAGCTGCTGCTGCACTCGCTCGCCACCGCGAAATGTCCGTCTTGCTGGGCGCGGATACCGTTCCCAAAGTCCGCCACGATGCGCTCGTGGATGCGGTCATGAATTTGCGGTTGCTGAATGGTACTGCTGACGGCCCGGGTCAAGGGGTGTACCCGCTCTACTTCGGCGCCAATACACGCGGTTCGGAAGAGGTCGGTTGCCGGCCGTTGTCTGCGGAATCGTCACTCTCTGCGCGACTGGGCGACGCTTGGGGAGTCGACTTCCCAGAGTCGTCCGCGCAAGGGATCCGCGAGATTTTCGACGATATGAGGAGCGGTGTTATCAAAGCTGCGATTGTGATGGCCGATGGCGTCAATCACACAGCAAGGCAACTTGGCGACGTCGGAACGGCGTTGGGTAACTTAGAAACGTTGATCGTGTCATCCGTTTTCGACAACGAAATCACATCAAAGGCTGACATCGTGTTTGCGGCCGCGCCGTTTTCGGAGCAGACCTCGACGGTCACAAACCTTGAATCGCGGGTGCAGCTAGTTCGACAAGCCAGTGAATCAAGGTGGGACGAGGTCGCGGGCTGGGAAATGTTCCGTGGTTTGGCAAAGGCGATGGGCGTTTCGGGATTCGATTACGCAACATCTAGCGAGGTGTTCGATGCGGTTTGCACGACGATTCCCGGTTACGATGGGCTGAGCCACGATGCGCTGGAGCGAGGCGGCGTTATCACCAGTTCGATGGTTGATGATAGCGACAGCGAGCCCAATTTCGAGATCTCCAAACCCGATTTCACGCCGTTTGCGAGTAACGGCATGTATTTCGCACCGGGCCGTGTTTTGCATCAACCGCATCGCGAAACGACATTGGGCGAGCGGAACTATCTGAATGTGATCGACCGGCAAGAGGTGATCGAACTGCATCCTGACGATGCTGCTGCGCTCGGCGTCTCGGAAGGCGATGAGATCGCGATCAAGAGTTATGATGGCGATCTGATAGCGGATGGTGTCGCCTCATTCTCGGATGGATTGAAGGGAATGGTGAGGGGCACGACCCTATTTGCCGAGTTGGCAACTTACATGGAAGAGTGCGAGTATCCCGACCCATCGCCGACGGTGCCCAGCTTAGACGTCCGCGCCGTGACGGTGGAAGTTGCATCGATCACCGCCCACCACGAATTGGCAGCCGTTTGACGGGGATCGTGATTTGCCACCCGCGACGTATGTGGTGATTACGGGTGCTAAAATCATAGGGGTGTACCCGTCCGACATCCGTGGGTCGCGCGGCGAGGCGGTAGCCAGCAGACAGATTTAGAAACGGAGCTCAAAACATGGCGCATCCAATAGACGTTAATGATGCCGATTTCCAATCCGAAGTTCTTTCCTCCGACATTCCGGTGCTTGTTGATTTTTGGGCTGAGTGGTGCGGACCGTGCAAAATGGTCGCTCCGGTGGTGGAGAAACTGGCAGCGGATTACGACGGTGTCGTTAAGTTTGCGAAAGTTGACGTGGACCAGAATCCAGGACTTTCAGGCCAGTACGGCGTACGGAGCATCCCGACATTGCTGATCTTCCGGGATGGTAGCCCGGTTGAGCAGATTGTCGGCGCGGTGCCGGAAAGCGTGCTGACGGACAAGCTTCAAGGCGTTCTGCAGATGAGCGCTTGATCGGAAAAAACTTGTCTGCGAGATGAAGGGCGGTCACAATGACCGCCCTTTTCGGTTCTTATTGACTTCCAGTACACGTTTCTGAAACTTTTTCGCTTTAATATCGAGAAAAGGCACCGGCGCGGGAGTGGATGGGTCCCGGTGGGCTTCACGGACTTCAAATCCGCTGGCGTGCACCCTTCGGTGTGCGCGGAGGGTTCGACTCCCTTGCACTCCCGCCAGATTTCGGTTGTCCTAAGCGCGCTGATGCCGCCTGGCGACTACCTTGAATATGCGAACGGATCGAGGATCGATACATGCGATACGCAACTCTTGGCAACACAGATATTGAAGTTTCTCGAATGGCGCTCGGATGTTGGCCGTTCGCAGGAGGTAGGGTTTGGGGTCCACAAGACGACAACGATTCGATCGCGGCGGTGCACGCTGCTTTGGACGCGGGTGTTACGTTCTTCGACACCGCGGAAGGATATTCAGACGATTCAAATTCCGAAGAGGTGTTTGGCCGTGCGTTGGGTGGTCGACGCGGAGATGCAGTGATCGCGACGAAGTTCACTAGGACAGACCAAGACCCGCACATCATTGCTTCAAGGTGCGAAGGAAGCCTGAAAAGGCTGAACACCGACTACATCGACTTGTACCAGATCCATTGGCCCAACCACGACGTTCCTATTGCAGACACCATGGCCGAACTCTTGAAGCTGCAAGACAGCGGCAAGGTGCGAGCGCTCGGCGTCTGCAATTTCGCGAAGCGAGATCTAACCGACATTCTTGAATGTGGCGCGATAGTTACTGACCAGGTTCCATACAACCTTCTTTGGCGGGCACTCGAGTTTTCGATCAAGCCGACGTGTGTCGCCAACAACGTCGGCGTGATCTGTTACAGCCCGTTGCAGCAAGGACTATTGACCGGCCGGTACGCGACCGCGGATGATGTTCCGGATGGACTTTCCCGATCCCGCCATTTTCACAAGGATCGGGCGCAGTCGGTTCACGGAGAGGAAGGATGTGAAGAGGAGACATTTGCAACCATCGCTTCGGTGTTGAGGATCGCTCAGGAGGTCGGCGAGCATCCAGCCAAGCTTTCGTTGGCTTGGCTGTTGGCGCAAGAGGGCATCACGAGCCTGCTGGTTGGCTCACGCAATGCTGATGAGGTGGCGCTCAACACTCCTAGCTTTGACTACGACCTTCCGTCGGGTGTCGAGGATGCACTTTCGGCCGCAACTGGTGAACTCAAGCAGATCCTCGGCGAGAATGCGGACTTTTGGCAATCTCCAGGGCGGATGCGTTGAGACATTGGATGTGCGTCACGCGTTTACATCCGACCGCAAAGGCGATGCGCCGGTTCAGTGCCGTGGATATTTGGGTGGGTAAACTGCCACAATATATCTGTAGGGGTTGATGTGGTTGTTTGGGGCAAGAGATCCCGATTTCGCAAATTGACATGACCGAGAAATCGCGCAGGACTTCAAAAGAAACAAATTCCGACGCTTTGTTCGGCGTTTTCGGCGGCATCAATGAAGGGTATGCCGCCGGCATGTTGGACGGCGATTCTGAGCCGCTCGCGTCAAGTAATTCGGATGGATTCGAAATCGAGTTCGAATATCACGGGCTTTTCAATTCAACGCTAGCTGAGACGGTTCTTGATCCCCAGATAGCCGCGGAGCAGGAGAGTTTCCCCGAAAACGGAGCCGAAATAGCAGTATCCGACGAGCCGGCGGATGAGTCGGTCGATGGTCAGTTCGACGCTGTACAAGACGACGAGTTCAAACCTGCGGAGGAAATCGACGTTCCGATTGCCGTTGGCGACACGCCGCCGTCGGTAGCCGAGCCGGAAACGAATTCCGTTGACGGTCAGGTTACGGTGGATCAGATCGTGCGTGTTGAACGTTTGATAAGCGCGATCAGAGGAGACGGTCACCAAGCCGCGGAAATCGACCCTCTGGGTCTAATGCGGCGCGCCGACGACCATCTGCGACCGGAGCGCTTCGGCGTCCTCCACGAGACGCTGGCAGCGTCGTCGCAATTGTTGGCAGAAGCCCACGACGAGATGCGCCCGTGGTTGGCGAAACCAACGATCGACGATGCTATCGAGGAGTTGAAGTCGTCTTACTGCGGCACTATCGGTTATGAATTCGATCACATCCACAGCGTTGAGGAGCGTACGTGGCTTCAGGATCAAGTGGAAAACCAGGCGGCAATGCAGTTCATGACCGATGACCAAAAGCGATTTCAGCTGGAGCTGCTGTCCAAGGTTGAAGGTTTCGAAAATTACCTGCACGCAACATTCCCAGGTAAACGTTGGTACGGGATCGAGGGTTTGGACGCGCTAATCCCCTTGATTGACCAGATAATCCTGCAATCGGCGTTCAACGTCAAACAGATCGTGATGGGGATGCCGCACCGCGGACGACTAAACGCTTTGGCACATCTCCTGGAGCAGCCGTATGAATCGCTGCTGACCGGTTTCTTGGAAGGCAGATTCGCCCACTTGGCGGCGATGGAAGCCGCGGGGTGGATGACCGATGTAAAGTACCACCTCGGTTCGAGGGCCGACGTGGATGTGAACCACGATGGATCCACCGACATACAACTGCGCTTACTGCCGAACCCGAGTCACCTAGAGATGGTCGGACCCGTTGTGCTTGGAGCTGTCAGGGCGGAACAGGATGCCGGTTTGGATGGCGATGATCCTCAACTTGAGGCGATGGCGTTGCTCATACACGGTGACGCTGCGTTTGCCGGACAGGGCATAGTTGCCGAATCGCTCAACTTAGTCAATCTTGACGGATATTCCGTTGGTGGTGCGATCCACGTTATTGCCAACAACCAACTAGGGTTCACCACCGAGCCCCGCGAAGGGTATTCGGGCCAGTACTGCTCGGACATCGCGCGCGGTTACGAAATTCCCGTCGTTCATGTCAACGCGGAGGATTTGGAAGCATGTTCCCTCGTCGCCAAAATGGCGGTTTCTTATCGATTGAGATTCCGGAAAGATTTCGTCATCGACCTCGTTGGGTACCGTCGACACGGACACAACGAGAACGACGAGCCAAGGTTCACTCAGCCAACAACCTACGAAGAAGTCGCTAAACGTTCGACTTTGCGCGAGCAGTGGGCAGAACGGCTGGTCCGGGAGGAAGTCGTTTCAGAAGATGAGGTCAAACGGTATGAAGCGGCGACGTTCGACGCGTTGAACACCGCTATGGAAGCCGTCGAAAATTCAGGTGCCGGGACCAAACGTCAAGAACCAGCTGACCTCGGATTGACGCCGGAACCGATGCAAGGCGAGGAGTATTACGAAACGCCTGTCGACGAGAGGAGTTTGGTCAAACTTAACCAGATAATTAGCACGATTCCGGACGATTTCAAAGCGCATCCCACGGTCGCCAGAGTTTTCGCGCGGCGCGCTGAGGCTCTGACGGAAAGCAACCCCGGAATCGATTGGGCACAAGCCGAAGCATTGGCCATAGGTTCGGTTATGCAAGATCGCGTCGCAGTACGCTTAACCGGCCAAGACTGCGCCCGGGGCACTTTCAGTCAACGGCATGCGGTCTTGTGGGAGGAAGGTACAGGTCGCATTTACTGCCCGTTGCAAGAAGTCGACGGGGCGAACTTTTCCATCTTCAACAGCCCGTTGTCGGAGGCGGGTCCCGTTGGTTTCGAACACGGATACAGCGTGTTCTCGGAATCGAGCCTTGTTTTGTGGGAAGCGCAGTTCGGGGATTTTGTGAACAACGCACAGGCCATCATCGACGAAATGATCGTCTCGGCACGTGAGAAGTGGGGCCAGCGCTCAAACTTGGTGTTACTGCTGCCACACGGTTACGAAGGACAAGGACCGAACCACTCGCACGCGCATCTGGAACGATTCTTGGACTTGGCCTCGAGCGGAAACGTACGCATCGCAAACCCGACCACCGCGGCACAATATTTCCATCTTTTGAGAACGCAGGCCGCATTACTAAGCGAACCGGACAGGGCGCGACCGCTGGTGGTGATGACGCCGAAAAGTCTATTGCGCCACCCCTTGGCCGCGAGTACTCTATCGGAACTGACGGAAGGCACTTTCCGTCCCATCCGCAAATTTACGCTTTCGAAATCGAATCCTAATCGCGTGAAACGCGTCGTGCTTTGCAGCGGCAAAATATTCGTCGATTTGGCGACGCATCCCAAGATAGCTGACGTCAAAGATATCGGCCTGATCGTCGTCGAAGAGCTATACCCGTTTCCGGAGGAACTGCTCGTTGAAGCGTTCGAGTCGTTTGCGAACTACGAAGATGTCGTCTGGTTGCAAGAGGAGCCGCGGAATAGAGGCGCTTGGGATTTTGTCAGGACCCCGATCGCATCGATCGCGAAGACTGGTGTGCGCTACATCGGACGTCCTCGCAGCCCAAGCCCGGCGTCAGGGTCGAATTGGCTGCATCGAAAGCAGCAGGACCGATTGATAAGGATCGCGCTGAAGCTCGGTCTGGAAGATTGAAACACCCTCTTGCCCAGATACCAGACGAAACAGACAAATCTTGTCGAATAGGACGGACCGTTAATGGAAGAGATAGTCGCCCCAGATTTCGGTGAATCGGTCTTTGAAGCATCGGTGGGACGATGGTTCAAGACCGAGGGAGAAACCGTACAGATCGGCGAACCCATCGTTGAGCTTCATACCGACAAAGCCGTGCAGGAGATCAATGCAGTCCGTAGCGGCAAAATCGGGGCGCTGCTCAAGCAAATCGATGACGTAGTCAGACCTGGTGAGGCGCTCTGTGAATTCCAGTCTGAATCCGCCCTCGATGTGAGTGGAACGCCGGGGGAGAGCGAAAGCTCGGACGACCGAGCGGCGTCAGTCGACGAAATCAGCGTCATCGACCTCGACGAAGCTGACGTGAACGAGGAAATCGTCGAAACCCCTGACGAGCCAGCGGAAGACGACGGATTTGTCGAGATTCAATTCAGCCCGTTCGTGGAGGCCCCGATATCAGAGACGAATGTTGTTGCGACGGCCGAAGAAGAGATGGACGAGCCGGAGTCGCCATTGGTGCTAGTCGAAGATGCTGCGTCCGAACCAGTCAAAGAGGAGTCAGTTTCGGTCGCGGGTGCATCCGAAACAGCGGTTACGGCGAGCATCGACGAAAACGACGTTTCGTCGGCACAGTCGCCGGTGGATCCGCAGGTGTCGGAGCTGCGTCGGATCGTCGACGAGAAACCGGTGCGCCGCGAGCGCCTTTCGCGACGGCGTCTGACTACCGCGCGTCGCATGGCGCAGGTTCAGGCCGAAGCTGTCATGACGACGACCTACAACGAGGTCGATATGCACGAGGTGATTCGCATCCGACAGGAATTCGGCGAGCAGTTCATGGTATCCAACGGCGTCAAACTTGGCTTTATGTCGTTCTTCGTGAAGGCCGTGCTGAACGGGTTGAAGTCGTATCCGATACTGAACGCCGAGATCGACGGCGACGAGTTGGTTTACAAGGAGTACTACGATATCGGCGTCGCGGTCGCGAGCGATCACGGATTGGTAGTTCCGGTGGTTCGAAACGCGGACCGGAAATCTTTTGCCGAAATCGAGAATGAAATCCGCGGCTTTGCGGAGAAATCCCGCACGGGTTCGTTCTCACTCGCCGATCTGGTTGGCGGAACCTTCACCATTACCAACGGCGGCGTGTTTGGATCGATGATGTCAACTCCGATACTGAACCCGCCTCAGGTTGGTATCTTGGGCATGCACAACATCGTCGACCGAGCGGTTGTCGTGGATAACGAGATTGCGATCCGACCAATGATGTACCTGGCCGTCACCTACGACCACCGCGTAGTAGAAGGCGCAAACGCAGTCCAATTCCTAATGCGTATCAAGCAATCACTGGAGACCGCCGAACTCTTGATGCTCGGCGGCTAATCGCGCCCAACCTGGTCGGCGATCAGATTAGAGGCTGAAGTTCGCTTCGGCTTTGTCGGCAATGTAGTTGCCGATCACCAACGACGAAGTCGCTCCCGGCGAAGGTGCGTTTAACACGTGGACCGCGGTCGCGCTCTCGTCAATCCGGAAGTCGTCCAACAACGTGCCGTCGTTGTGCACCGCTTGTGCCCGGACGCCTGAGCCTCCGGGGGCGAGGTCAGACTTTTGCAACGATGGCATCAGTTTTTGGAGGCTGTTGAGAAATACGCTTTTACGCAAAGAGCGGTTCATTTCCCAAAGACCGACCTTCCAACTTTGCACTGACATTTTCCAGAATCCTGGGAAAGTGACCGTTCTGCCAAAGTCGGCGAACGAGAAATCGCGCTTGCGGTAACCCTCACGTTTTAAAGCCATCACGGCATTAGGTCCGGCTTCCACCCAACCTTTCATGGTCTGCGTGAGATGCACTCCGAGGAATGGGAACGCAGGGTCGGGAACCGGGTAGATCAAACCTTTGACCATGTGCTCGCTAGACTTAGCTAGCGTATAGTACTCGCCACGGAATGGGATGATGCGTAGACCCGGGTTGACTCCGCTCATCGCGGCTACAAGGTCAGAGTGAAGGCCCGCGCAATTGACGAGGTACTTGGTTTCGATTTCGCCCGACGTTGTTTCGAGGGTGTAGTTCGTGCCGTCAGCCCCGCTCCTGCTGTTGCTGATGTTCTTGACCTCGGAGTTGAAAATGATTTCACCGCCGAGCGACTGCACCTTTTCGCTGTAAACGTCCGCAACTTTGCGGTAGTCGACGATACCGGTCTTTGGCGCGTACAACGCTTTGGTGCCTTCGACGAATGGTTCGATTTCACCCATCTCTTCGCGGTCAACAATCCTCAATCCCTCAACGGCGTTGTTAGATCCGCGTTCGAAAAGGTCTTCGAGCCTCGCTTCTTCCGCGGGATTCGTTGCAACGATGAGTTTGCCACATTCCCACACCGGTATCTCGTTGTCGAGGCAGAACTGCGTCATGCTGGCGCGGCCTTCGACGCAAAACTTGGCCTTGAAGGAACCCGGTTTATAGTAGATGCCGGAGTGAATTACGCCGCTGTTGTGGCCGGACTGCTGAGACGCCGGACCGTCCGCTTTTTCGATAACCGTCAGCTTCAGCGCTGGTCTTCGTTGCAACAACTGCATCGCCGTGGACAACCCGATTAGACCTGCACCAACCACCGTTACGTCTTGCTGCCGACCGTTGTTCAATTGTCAAGCCTCGCTATCTGAACCGCAGGCATCAAAGCGACGTGCCAACTTGAACGTCAACGCGCCTAAACATATCCCAAGTTTAGCAGTGGAGCGACTCCCGATATTCCGTCGATGGGTTTTATGCTGAATGTGTTGTGAACGAAAAGAACGCCAATGCGTTGCCCCGAAAGGTCAATCTGTTCGTGACCTGTTTGGTCGACCAATTCGCCCCCTCGGTAGGTGTAAGCGTGGTCAATATCTTGGAGTCAAGGGGCATCGAAGTTCATTTCCCGCCGGATCAGACATGTTGCGGCCAACCGGCTTTCAACAGCGGATTCCGCAACGATGCGCGTCCCGTGGCGTCACGATTCTTGGATGTGTTTGAGGCAACCGATGGGCCGATAGTCTGCCCATCTGGTTCATGTGTCGCGATGGTCCGCAATTTCTACAAAGACCTGTTTCGCGGGCATCCCGACGAATTGGCGCGGGCAGTAAAACTGTCGGAGCGTATCTACGAGTTCACGGAATTCATCGTTGATGTCCTTAGCATCGAAGACATGGGTGTTCGTGCCAACATCGACGGCACCTACCACCGCTGTTGCCATCTCCTCCGGGAGTTACACGTCGATAAGCAACCAACCACGCTCCTGAACAACCTCCAGGGCTTGGAATTGAAGCCGATGGAGCGAGATGAAGTGTGTTGCGGTTTCGGTGGCGCGTTCTCCGTCAAAATGTCGGATGTGTCGACGGCGATGTTGAACGAAAAGCTAGACAACGTTATTTCGACCGGCGCGTCCACGCTTATCGCCGCGGATACCGGTTGCATAATGCACATGCAAGGCGGTCTACGTCGCCGCGGTGCGGACGTTCAGGTGGTCCACATCGCCGAACTGTTGGATGCTCAATCAGATCTGCATCGGGTTCCGGGCGCATGAAATCCAACACCAAGGATTTTCGCAGCGCGGCGTCCCGAGCGCTTGCCGATGTCCGATTGCAGCAGGCCCATGAAGTCGTCTACAACGGCTTCCACAACGCACGAATCGCCGCCGCCGCCGCCACCGAAAATTGGGAAGCGCAACGGGATCTTGGAAAAGCGATCAAAGACCACACAATCGCAAATCTCGACTACTACTTGGACATGCTCGCCACTAACGTAGAGAAGAACGGCGGCAAAGTCTATTTCGCCCGCGATGCTGCCGATGCCAACTCTTATGTCCGTGACATCGCTCAACGCAATGGCGTTGAAACGGTCATCAAAAGCAAATCGATGATTTCCGAAGAGATGGGGTTGAACCATGTTTTGGAGGTTGACGGTTTAGAGGTCGTTGAGACCGATTTGGGCGAGTACATAGTTCAGTTGGCAGGTGAGGCGCCGTACCACATCATTGCACCCGCCATCCACAAGACGAAGGAACAGGTCGCTGACCTCTTGGCAGAGGAGTCGAACACTGAACGCAGAGAGACTGCGGAACAGCTCACTCGCCAAGCTCGCGAGATGCTGCGCGAGGTGTTCCAACGCGCTGACATGTCAATAACCGGGGCGAACTTCGCCGTCGCCGAAACCGGATCGATCGTTCTTGTGACGAATGAAGGCAATGGCCGCATGGCGACATCGATGCCTAGGATTCACGTCGCGGTGATGGGCATGGAGAAGCTTGTGCCTTCGGCGGCTGATCTAAGCGTGATGCTGCGGATACTGATCCGGTCCGCTACCGGCCAACGCATCTCTTGTTACGTAACGATGGTCAACGGGCCACGCGCGCACGATGAGGAAGATGGTCCGGAAGAGTTCCATCTGATGATCATGAATAATGGCCGCGACCGGCTGCTGCGCGACGAGTCGTTACGGGAGGCGTTGAACTGTATTCGCTGCGGCGCGTGCATGAACTCCTGCCCGGTTTATCGAAAGGTTGGAGGTCACTCGTACGGGTGGGTGTACCCGGGACCTATCGGATCGATTGTTTCGCCAGTACTGACGGGTCTCAAAGACGGAGCTAAGCTGCCCGCGGCGTCTTCACTTTGCGGCGCTTGTCACGACGTCTGCCCGGTAAAAATCAACATCCCCCGAATGTTGTTGGAACTGAGGTCACAGACTGCTGAAGGCGACCCAGATCCGACCCAGAGAGCATCGGGATTCGGCGAACGGCTGACTTGGAAGGCGTGGCGACAGGGCATGATGAGCCGGTCACGATTCGAAGCTGGTTCCAGCGTAGGAAAGATAGTTTCCGCGCCATTGAAGCGCGACGGCTGGATAAAAAAGGTGCCTCCGCCGATCTCGGGATGGACCGACAGTCGTGATTTCCCGGCTCCGGCTACCAAGACGTTTGGTAAGTGGTTCGCAGAACGCAGCAAATGAAGAGGGTTGATCTCATTCCCCATGGATCGTCAAGAGTTCATATCGAATGTAAGCGCCGATCTCGGACGAACGCGGCTTCCAGCAGATCCTGGAGGGACGCCGGTCCGATATCCTGATTTATCTGACGCGCGAACCGCGGCGGAAGACGCGCGTGACGACGCTGCGACGAGATCTGCGGAACTGCTCGAAGAAGCCGCGCAGGCGTTAGCCACGACGGGTTGGAATGTGCATCGGGCTGAAACGATGGAAGACGTCGGAGATCTTGTTGCCGACATTTGCAGCACCATCGGCGCCGCGACAGCGTTACGCTCAGGTCACGACGTGCTTGACGAAGCTCGGATCAATCCGGCGTTGGAGCGCGCAGGCGTTGACATTCGGGACATGACACTAAAGGACGAAATGTCGGATGCGGAACGCGACGAACAGCGGTCGGCACATCGGCAGGAAGTTTTCCAGACCGAAGTCGGAATCACGGGCGGGAACTACGTTATCGCGGAGACCGGTACGCTCGTCATCCATCCCCAAAAAGGGGTGTCGCGTCTGACCTCACTCGCACCTCCGGTGCACATCGCGGTGATGAAGCGAGGGCAGGTGCTGCCATCTCTAGACGAGTTGTTTCTGCTGGAGCACGTCGACATTCACAGTGGCGAGCGGCATGCCGCAATGAACCTCATCTCCGGACCGTCGCGCACCGGCGATATCGAAGCAACGATCGTGCACGGCATTCACGGACCGGTAGAGACGCACATCGTGTTGGTCGGTTAACGCCGTTCTTGGGAACGAGCTGCGTGTTTGCGGTCCTGCATTGTTGGGCTGCAGTTAGTGGCGCCGTGTTAATATCTATAACTGCAACTGTTTGGTGACAAGGAAATGTTATGAATGCCGGCAACGAAATTCAATTCGCTACGAAGGTTGACGTTGCCGAGGTAAGAACTGAGATCGCGAATGTCCGAACCGAATTGGCTCAGCAGGAGACCCGCTTGGTGAGGATGTTGTACGGTACCCTTTTTGCCGCGATCGGGTCAGGTGTTGTGGGGATCGTCGGGATCGTCATTCAGGTTACGTCGGATTAACTCACTTCTGATGCTCACATTTAACGCGCGGCACACTTGTTCGGTGGCATCGGCAACGAGTGTGGCGGTCTCCGACATTGCGTCTTCCAAGGTCATGCAGTGATCCAAGATGCTGAACGCGGCATCGATGCCGAAATCGTGGACGCCTTCGTATCCGTCTCCTAAGCTCCCCGAAATCGCGACCGTCGGTATTCCTTGCGCTTGCGCTCTTTGGGCTACTGCTACCGGCGCCTTGTTGAAGACCGTTGATCGGTCGGTCTGGCCTTCTCCGACGATAACCAACGACGCACCTTCAATACGGGAATCTAGGTCGAGCGCGTCGATAACAATGTCTGCTCCGAGTCGCAGTCGGGCATCCGTAAACGCCATCAAGCCTGCACCCAAACCGCCCGCAGCACCAGCTCCCGGTGTCTCCATCACTTCCCGTCCTAGATATCGCTTGAGCATGGTGCCATAGCGATGCAACGCGTCATCGAGAAACGCGACGGTGTCGAGGTCCGCGCCTTTCTGAGGGCCGAAAATTGCCGATGCGCCGGTTTCGCCGCAAAGCGGGTTGTTGACGTCGCACGCGACATCGATCGTGGTTTCAGACAGACGCGCTTCCATACCGGAAGCGTCGATGCTCGCCAAATCGGCAAGAGCGCCGCCACCGCGGGCAAGTTCGTTGCCGTCCGAGTCGAGCAATTTCGCACCGAGCGCTTGTGCCATACCCGCGCCGCCATCGTTCGTGGCACTCCCTCCGATACCGATTATCAAATGGCGGTAACCAGCGTCCAGCGCAATGGACATCAATTGCCCGACGCCGTACGTGGTCGTGATCAACGGGTTGCGCTCTTCGGGTTTTAGCAGTGCCAACCCAGACGAACGGGCCATCTCGATGACCGCAGTGCGTCCATCTCCCAGAGCGCCCCAGACAGCTTCAATCGGGCGGCCGAGCGGATCGTCGACAACCGCGCTCATCACCTTTCCGTCAGACGCATCGACCAATGATTGCAACGTGCCGTCGCCACCATCGGCGACCGGAACGAGGTGTATTTCGGAATCGGGCCAGACGCGCAGCACGCCTTCTCGCATCGCTTGAGCGATTTCGATGCCGGTCAGGCTCTCTTTGAACTCTTGAGGTGCGATGACAATCTTCATAAACAATCCGACCGTTTCGATGTGTTTCAGATGTTGACGATGCGAGGTGGAACCCGTAACGACTCCTTGTAAACGATTTCGATTACATCGTCCACCGCGTCGTCCAGCTTTCCTTCGCGGTTTACCACTTGGCGATCGAACGCATCAGACTGATTAATCTCATCGGCAGCCGCCGCGAGGCGCGTCTGGATATCGGTATCGCTGTTGACGCCGCGCCGCTTCAATCTCTGTTGAAGCACATTCATGTTTGGAGGATGTATGAAGATCATCAGTGTTTCGGGTGCCATCTCCCTAATTCTCAATGCGCCTTGCACATCGACTCTGATGATGACGTGCATTCCGTCAGCGAGTGCGGTCCTTACCTGTTTTTTGGGCACACCGTAGTAGTTGCCATAAACGCGGGCCCATTCCAATAGTTCATCTTCATCGATCGCGCGGCGAAACTCACCAACGGACATGAAGTGGTGATTGATCCCTTCGCGTTCGCCAGGCCTCGGATCGCGCGTTGTGGCTGTCACAGTGAAGTGGTAGTTGAGGCCCCGGCCGGCCATGCCTTCGATCAGCACGTCTTTGCCCACGCCCGACGGGCCGGATATCACGACGACGAGGGGATTGAATTCGTCGGTCGACGATGGACCGGCGCAATCAGTCAACGATTCCGCCCACAGACTGCAATTCGTCCCAAAACTCTGGGTATGAGATGCTGGCGCAGCTGGCCTCGACAATGGTTATCGGGTCGTCGGCGACCAGACCGGCGATCCCGAGGGCCATTGCGATTCTGTGATCATCCTGACTTTGGTATGTGCCGCCTGCAATGCGACCGGAACCCACAATCGCCATTCCGTCATCCCGTGTCTCGGCCTCGACGCCTGCGGCTACCAGCCAATCGACGGTGGCGCTGATACGGTCGGTCTCTTTGACGCGCAGTTCAGTAGCGTCTCGTATCACCGTCTCATCCTCCGCCATCGCGGCAGCAACGGCGATGATCGGAACTTCGTCCATGAGCAGCGGCATGATGCTCCCGGCCAACTCCGTGCCCCGGAGATTGCTTGTGCTCGCAACGATGTCGGCGACCGGCTCGCCGGCGACATCGCGGCGATGTACGAGTTCGATGTTGGCGCCCATGTCCTGCAACGCCGTCAACACGCCAGCGCGCGTCGGGTTGATGCCTACACGCTTGACGACAACTTCAGCGTTGGGATGGATCAGACCGGCGACGATCCAGAAGGCGGCACTCGAGATGTCGCCAGGAACCTCGACATCGACACAATCGATATCTGATTGTTCGACCGTCACGTTGAGACCATCTACCGTGATATCGGCGCCCATTGCGGTCAACATTCGCTCAGTGTGATCGCGCGACGCCTCGGGCTGGGCGATACTAGTTTGGCCCTCAGCGCGCAATCCCGCGAGCAGAATTGCCGATTTGAGCTGTGCGCTGGCAACGGGCAAGTCGTAGTCAATGCCCTTCAGGCTCCCACCATCGAATTCCAACGGTGCAAGCGTGTTGTCTTCGCGGCCTCGGATCACCGCCCCCATCATGGATAGCGGTTTGATGATCCGTCCCATGGGTCGCGACTGCAACGATTGGTCACCTGTCATCGTCGATTTGAAGTCGCGACCCGCAAGGATGCCGGACATCAGGCGCATCGTTGTGCCGCTGTTGCCGGCATCTAGAACGTCGTCAGCTTCGCGGAGCCCATTGGCACCGGCGCCGTGAACGACGAGCGTATCACCCGCGTTTTCAGAACCTGTTTCGCGCTCGATGTTGACACCGAGGGCGCGCATGATTCCCATCGTGGATGTGCAGTCATCGCCGGGAGAAAAATTGCGGACGGTGGCTTGCCCTTCGGCAATTGAGTTCAGCATCACGGCCCGATGCGAGACGGATTTGTCTCCAGGCGCTACAATTTCCCCGGCCAATCTGCGGGGTCGGCTAACCGTTAGGTCCATGTTCAGACGGCCTTCTGCACGGTGGAAAGGTAAATGTGGTTACAGCTTCCGACGGTCATATTTCGTCGGGTCTTTCTTTTCGCGCGATCCGCGGAATGCCCGCATTATGAAGCCACCCATCAGCATCGATGCCGTCGCTTCACCGCTGCTCGGCAAGTTCTCAGGTGCCTGCAAAGATGTCGGCGGTGCCGGTTGAATTCCGAGGTCGAGCCTAAGCCGATTTTCCCACGCGTTGACTAGCAAGTCCGCCAACGGGCCTTCAGGGTCACTGACTTCTGTGTCGTTTTCAAGAATTCGTTTAAGGTTCGACAGTTGTAAATTGATCTGGTCGATCCAATAGATGAGCATATCGCGGTTAGTCGAAGCCATACCATTTACCCACGCCGGGTCATTGGCCATCGGTTGACTCATCGAGACGAAATCTTTGCCGACAAACTTGCTGATCTCGTGCCACGAGGGCGAGTCGGATGCAGCGTTCAACGCTGCTGCTGCGACGAATGCCGGAACGCCTTCGACCGCGGCGGCGAAGCTATCGTGTTCGTCCGGATCCATGAACAGTGGCCTCGCGCCGAGATCGTTGCAGATCTCTTGAACATCGCGAACCGCCGAAGGTCGGCTCCTAGGATGTGGGATGATCGCGTACGGTGCGTGTGTGAAGAGGTACGGCGAAGGATCGTCGCGGCCGGTAGCATCAGCTTTGACCAGCGGGTGACCGCCAACGAACGAAGCGTGCTGCGGCAGCAGGTCTTCCGCCCACTGCAGTATCGATCGTTTGGTGCTGCACGTATCTGTGATCGTCACATGATCGCCTACGTATGGGGCGATCGTCTCCATCATGTCGTAGGCGCGCGTCACGGGCAGCGAAATCACGATGATGTCAGCGTCGCGAACGGCCACATCGAGATTCCATTCAGCGCTATCGACCGCCCCGATCTTTTCGGCTCTTGCGTGAATGTCTTGATCGGGGTCGTACCCGACGACGCGATATTTCTTGCCGTGTTCGGTCTTGAGGCCGAGGCCGATGGATGCGCCGATTTGTCCGACGCCGATTAACGTTACTTGTTTCATGATGGTCTCGCAGCCTAAAGTGTGGGCATCTATCTCAATCGCGCCGGAAGTTAGAAGAGAACGCTACTCCCGTTCCTGCTCCTCGGCTTCGTCGTCGATTGTGCGCGTACGCAGAAATTCGTCAAGTTCGTCGATCAATGCCGCTGGTTCCGGGTCTGCGGCTACGTTCATTTCCGAATCGTATCGTTCTTCGAGCGTTCGAACGTATTCGACCGCCTTGGGCGTGTTCCGGAGCGCGTAGTCGACTCTCGTCGCAAAGTCCTCGGCTTCGTTTTCAAGCGCCTCAGTTCGGATCTTAATCTTAGAGAAGCGTTCGATCTCTTGAACAATCGCCAAGGTTATTGCAGGGTTCTGTGCGCCTTGAAGATAACGCGGCGCATGTCCCCAAATCGACGCCGACATTATGCCGCGACGAGCAAAGGCGTCGATAGTCGCTGAAGTCATGCCGGACGGTCCTTCGTAGTTGGGCCGGCCATAATCGACGTGTCGATATTGCGGACCCAAGTCATCGTGGACCGTCGTGCTCATAACGACAGCCGAACGGGTGTGCGGCACCTCATCGAGCAGTGCGCCTACAGTGACCAACATGTCGACATTCATCGCGTTAGCGACATCCGCGACTAAAGTGGTGTACGACCGCCATCTCAGATGTGGCTCAGTCCCGATCAACAAGACGATGTCGGGGACGTTATCTTCCTCGGATTTGAGGTAATAGAACTCGTTCTTCGGCCAAACCAGACGCCGGCCGCCATCCGGTGCGTTCTCGACGACCGGTCTCTCCTCTGTGAAAATGTAGAAATCCTCAGCATCGATCTCGGCGAACTTGGTCGTGTTTAGCTCCTGTGTCAGATGGTGCAGCGCCCGCGTCGCCGATTCACCAGCATCCGACCAACCTGACCATGCTGCGAGCATCAAGGTGTTGCTCAAGTCGGGTTGCTCAGCAATCAGCAACTGGTCGCTCAAAGTGTGTTCTCCATTGCGTAAAGCGGGGAATCCAGCATCAGAATTGGTGCAAGTCTAGCATTTGCCACATCGATGGTCTCAGACGCTGCTGCGGGGGATTCCGCGTCACACACTCGTCGAGTGGTGGAGCCAACGGTGGGGATCGAACCCACGACCTGCAGTTTACGAAACTGCTGCTCTACCACTGAGCTACGTTGGCAACGGGACGCACAAAAAGCGAATGTGTCAGCACAAACAATGTTAATTCACTGCTTATCTAAACCCCGATACGCTCCTCGTCAGGGATAGTCCTTCGCTCGCCTTCTACATCGTCGAACCACGTCTCCAAGTCGTTCAACATCTTGGCGCCCTGTCGGGGATGTTCGCTCCAGGCGTCGTGCGTCTCCAAAGGATCGTCGGCGATGTTGTAGAGTTCGGGCTTCGGTGCTTCGTTGACGATGCGTTCGGGTTCCGGCCAGTCGAAGATCGCGGGAACGCGTTCCGGCTCATATTTGTAGGCGATGTCCATCAGTACGTATTCGTCGGTCGATCGTCGTCCGTCAGGCGTGGCCGGTTGAAGCGAAAGGGCAGGGCGAACCAACTTCCAATCTCCGTCTCGGACCGCTGCGTTGCTGGTTCCAATCGGCGAATATGCAGAGAATTGCCAGAACCGCCGCGGTGCGGTTAGGGGATGGTCGCCTCTCAGCTGTGGGAGTACGGACGAACCGTCGAACGGTCGCCCTCCTTGGACGGAGGTAGCGTCAGCCATGTCCATGAACGTTGGTAGCCAGTCGATGAAGTGCGTCATCTGATGGTTTTCGACCCCGGCATCCAATCCGTCGGGCCATCGCAAAATCATCGGTACACGAACTCCGCCTTCGAGCACTGAACCCTTCGCGCCGTTCAATCCGCAATTGAACCGTGTCGTGTCGCCCGTCCCGCCCGGAGGCACATGATCCCACCGGACGCCAAATGCGGGGCCGTTGTCGCAGGTGAACATGAACACGGTGTCATCGTATACTCCGTTGCGCCTCAGCGCTTCGGAGATCTGTTCAACGCCTCCGTCCATGATCTCGATCATTGCGTAGACGATCGACACATCGACATTGAAACCTGCGTCCAAATACTTTGTAACGACGTCTTGAGGGGCGTGCAGCGGTGTGTGCGGAGCGTTGTACATGACGCTGAGGAAGAACGGCTCCGAGGCGTGGCGAACGATGAACTCGGTCGCTTCGCGTGTGAGCACATCGGTCATATATGTACCGTTCGATGGCTCGAAAGAACCGTTTCGGTCAAGTCGATAATGCCAATAGTCGGCCCAACCGCCACGAAAACCCGCGAATTCATCGAAACCCCGGGCGTTGGGATGGTATCGAGGGTTTAGTGCACCGTTATGCCACTTGCCGATCAAACCGGTGGCGTATCCGTTGGCTTTGAAGATGTCACCCAGCGTTACTTCCCGCAAGGCTATCCGGTCATATCCCAGAACTTCCTGCGGAGTGACGGCGCCGGTTCTGATGGGGTATCTGCCGGTCAGCATCGCTGCTCGAGATGGTGAGCATACCGGGCTCCCGGTGTAGTTCTGGGAGAGACACACGCTTTCCCCGACCAATGAGTCGAGGAATGGGGTGCGGACACGCCCCTCGCTGAAGATGCCGAAATCGCCGTAGCCCATGTCGTCAGCCATTATCAGGACGAAATTCGGCTTTTTCATGCTGGCCTCCTAGACGCCAGGGCCGCTCAACACCTATGTGCCGGTTGGCCCGAATCGTTCGGTTTTCACGTTCTCGGGGTCAAAACCGAGTTCAACGGCGAATTGGGCCGAGTTCTCGACAAAGTCGCTGGGGCCGCAGATGTAGCACAACGTTTCGCCGTTCGTTGCCGGGTTCAACCCTTCCAGAGTGTCTAACGCGTCGCGCATCAATTCGATGTCGACCCTTCGTCTCCTACCAGTCCAACCGGCTGGTTGGTGCCGGGTCAGAGTGTGCAGCACCGCTACATTGTCGTCAGCGGCATCCATAGCGCCGAGTTCGCCGCGATAGATGATGTGACTTTCCGTGCGAGAGGAGTAGAGAAGCACCACGGGAATCGTTGCGCCGAGGTTTGATGCGACGCGATGCCTCAACATCGACATCAGGGGAACCACGCCAGAACCGCCACCAACGAGCAACAATCGCGAGTTGCGCTTGGCCCGCCAAGTGAATGGACCGCCGATCGGACCTCGGATCTCAACTTGGTCACCTGGCTCAACGACGTAGTGAAAGTACGGTGAAACCTCGCCGTCTTCCAA
Organism: Dehalococcoidia bacterium; assembly: GCA_965220355.1. GTDB lineage: Bacteria > Chloroflexota > Dehalococcoidia > Lucifugimonadales > Lucifugimonadaceae > Bin127. The sequence goes on along the minus strand of OZ244820.1, from coordinate 2,064,988 downwards.
GAGTTCGATGGTGATATCGACACAAGACGCGCGTTCTGGAGCCGAAGCCATCGAGTAGGACCGCTGAGCCTGATATCCATCTGGCGCGGTGAGACGAACGTCGATGTGTTGGCCTGCTACAAAGTTGAAGCCTTCGGTTTGAGGTTTAAGCATGAACGATTTGACATCGTCGGTCTCGCGCTTTACCGCCGCCACGTTCGCCAACTGCCAACCTCTATTAGTCAAAGTCATGCTAATTTTGCCGCAAATGAACCTACGCGCCGCGATTGCGGTAATCCGGCGCCGACATTAGCCGAGCCGTGACCACGCTCATGTCGTTCAATCGAGAAAGTATCGATTCCCATTGGTGTTTACCGCGTGCCCGATTCCAGTTGTCTTCGACGTCTTCCCAGAGCGAGTACTGGCTGGTGATCACGGTGGGCAAGAGCCGATCATGACGGTGACTGATGATTTGGTACAGCTTTTCGAGTGCCCAATCAGTCATCTGTTGGGCGCCAAAATCATCCAAGATAAGCAACTCGCAACTTCGCACGGCGTCAAACAGCGAATAGAACGTCGTCTCATTTGGATTCGAGTACGTATGCCTGAGACTATCGAGAAGATCTGGTACAGACCAAAAGGCAATCGGTGATTTTTTTTGGATCAGGAAGTTTGCGATAGCGATAGCAATGTGTGTCTTACCTACACCGGTTGGGCCGTGGATAAACAGCCATTTTTCTGGATTTGCGGCAAATTTGCGGGCATCTGCGAGTGCGATGCTTAGAGATGCGCTTTGATCGTGGTTTGAAGACGGAGCGCCGTTGGAATCGAATGTGTCGAACGTCATACGCTCGAGCATGGCTTTCGGGATGTTGACACGCCGGTTGTTCGATGCAGCATTTCCACTAGTGAGCTGCTCAACTCGAGACAGACTTGGGTCATCCAGCTTCATCGCGATGCGCTCGGGCATCTCATCGATCGATTTGGCAAGTACGATCACGGTTGGCATACGACCGTTGAAGCGATGCGTCAAGAGTTGATCGATTTTCGAGTCGACCCAATTGGTTGCTTGCTGAGCGCCTAAATCGTCGATTACCAAAACTGGGGCATTTAGCAACGACGGAAATGATCCGCCCTCGGCGGATTCGTTCTCTTCGAACCGTTCGTTTCGCAATAGATCGGGAACTTCTAGTGCAGATATGTACTTGGCTGGCGAGCCGCGATCGATAATCGAGTTAACTATGGCAGCCGCCAAATGCGTCTTGCCGGAACCAGTTGAACCCTGGAATGCTAACCAACCACTGGGCTCTGTGGCGAACTCTTTCGCGGCTTGCGTCGCGGTGCGGAACAAAGTCTCGTCGACGCGTCCCTTGCGTCCTTCTGGAACCAAGACGTCAAACGTCATGCGCTCCAAGTGACCGAGCTGCGAATACGTTTTGAGCTGTGACAGAGAATCGCGACTCGCTGGCTGGCAGCTACACGGCACTACCGATAAAATGCCGCTCTCACCGCTTTCGGCCAGAACCCAAAGCGAGTCGTTACAAAGGTCGCAATCTGGTGCAACATCGTGTGACCGATTAGCGGCGTTACGATGAACCTGCGCGACTCCGTTTCCGTTGCTCGTCCAAGTATTTTCGGAGCTCAACCTCCGAAACGCGCTCTCGCTCGGATTGCCGTCCGGATTTTCCGTCTCTTCGTTCATGGGGTACGCCTTCTCTCGTCCAGCGCCTCAAAACGCCGGCAACGAAGGACCAGCTACGACTTTCGTTCTCAACTGCGATTCTAACGGCGTGGGTGATGTCTTCATCGGTGAAGTCTTCCAATGCGGACAATATGCTTTCTCGAATCATTGGCGAAAGAACACCGATGTTCTCTTCGTATGCGCGGAATGCGTCGGTAGGCATCTGCGATGCGGCTGGCGCGTCCCAACCATCGTCATCGTCTTCATCGACTTCGCTAGGAACAGCAGCCTCAGATGTGGCCCGTTGAGCGGATTCGGTGTTCAACATCAAGCACTTCTTGCCACTCAAACTCACTTCGGCTAACACGCCAAGTTTGATTGCGGAAGCCACTGTGCGTTCAAACGCCGAGGAATCACCGATCACGAGTGACAACACGCGGTCTCGACGCAGATCTTCGATGGTTAGGAAAGGCGGATAGCCGCGTTTCCGCTCTAAGAGCCAAATCGAGCGGAGGATCAACTTGATGGTGTCAGCGTCATCCGTATGCGACAATACGCGGCCGAGCACCGCATTTGGAACCCGCGTGGTGGCGTAGTCGTCTGGTAACGGAAACCCTTTCAGAGGTTGGGCGGACACAGACCTTTCCTCAAACCACGCCCGGTTCATTGACCGAGGAGAACAATCCCCACTCGTCGCGCACGGACATCTCGAGATTTGCGGTGGGACCGTGGCGGTGTTTTGCGATCATGATTTCGGTCAAACCTCGCGGATATACCTGAGTCGGATTGCGCCGATTCCACTCTTCCTCGGACATGTTTTTGTCGTCGCGATGGATGAACATCACTACGTCGGCATCTTGCTCGATCGATCCTGATTCGCGAAGGTCTGCGAGTCGGGGTTCATGAGATTTGCGTTGTTCGACGGCTCGGCTCAACTGCGAACAGGCCAAGACCGGTACGTGGAGGTCGCGCGCGATCGCCTTGAGATGACGCGATATCTCGCTCACTTCCTGAACACGGTTGGCTTCTCGACCAGAAGAGGAACCGCTGATCAATTGCATGTAGTCGACGATCAAGAAGTCGACGTCGGTCTGCATCTTGAGTCTGCGGGATTTGGCGCTCAAACCGCTCGCGGTTTGCAGGGCGGCGTCATCTACGTAGATCCGCATGTCGCTCAAATACCCGTACGCATCGCTCAAACGATCGCGCTCTGGCGGGGTCAGGTTGTCGTTTCGGATGTTCTGGATATTGATTCGAGCGTGGGCCGCGGCCATGCGGTGCGCCACTTGGTCGATGCCCATCTCCAAGCTAAAAATGCCGACAGTTTTGCCGTTCTTCGCCGCGTTCAAACCGATGTTCAGTGCGAGGGTCGATTTACCAAATCCGGGTCTCGCGGCCAAAACGATCATGTCGGATCGATGAAATCCACCGAGCAGGTGGTCAAGGGTTTCGAACCCGGTCATTATCGGCTGGTTCGACTGGTCTTCGCGTTCGCCGCTATCAGGTGGATCAAAAAACTCCGCGATGGATGGTGCATCCCGGAGCGGCGCGAAATCTGTCGCTTCGTAGTTTTGTCCGATCTTGAAGATGATCTCTTCGGCTTGTTTGACCGCCTGGTCAACATCGCGCGTGTTGGAGTAGTCGAGCCCCATATCGCGTATCAGTTCACCGGCTTCGCCAATTTGGCGAATTACAAATGCGTTTCGCACGACACGCGCATAGTCGACGATGTGGAACGCATGAGGCGTCTGCGCGACCGCGGCACTTAGGTACGCGTCGCCACCGACCGCTTCGAGCATTTCTTTCGAAATCAATCGATCGCGAACCGTCTCCTGATCGATGCTGGTTGACTCCATGAAGAGTTCGTGGCACGCGGTGTAAATCTCCGCGTTTTGCTCGCCATAGAAATGCTCAGGTCTGAGGAAGGGTTCGACACGCAAGATGGCGTCGCCATCGATCAACAGAGAACCAATCACCGATATTTCGGCATCGAGATTGGACGGTGGATTTTCGTCAGATGGAAGAGTGACAGGTTCTTGCATCAGGTTTCTAGGTGATCTGTGAATCTATAGACAGCACAGCAAAATGCGCGTAGGTTTGAGTTGAATCCTATTCCCTGATACGGCATGCTGCGCGCTTGGGAACCCGGTGAATCGGGCACTTTTTAGGTTAGCCCGAAGCGTGATACGCGGTCAGCTAACGGTGAACCAAGAAACGGATTCCAAGCTGTCGGCGTTGGTATCGCCGTCGGTTCTGCCCGGTCCCCAAAGAATCACGGTGCCTTCGGTCTTCATCTCATCGAATCGGTTGCGTACCGCTTGCCGGAGGGTGCCTTCGCCCTTACCGTGGATAACGCGGAATTGCGAGACGTTACGCGCCAAGATGCGCCCCGCGATAAGCCCGAGTGCGTCAACCGCCTGCGGCTCTTCCCAACCGTGCATATCGATCTCGCCGTTCGCCAAGATCTCGTCGGTTACGGCGTAGGCATCGGTAGAAGAATCCTCTTCTTCCGAGTCGACGACGTCTTCGGATACGACCTTGAGAGTGATTGTCGCGTCGACCTCATCCATGAATCGCACTGGTAATCGGTACTCGCCGATGATCCTGATCTGCTCTTGCATGCGTACGCGTTTGCGTTCGATCATTCTGCCGGTAAGTTCCGACAATCGAGCGGCGATCATGGTGTTGGTAACAGATCCGTAAAGACGTCCGGTGGGGCCGGTCCGCACGGTCAGTTCGACCGGATTTTCGGCGAGCTCGTTGGCGATGTCTCGCCACTCGTTTAGCTCGCGTAGGCGACGCTGTTCGGCCTCGGCTCGTAGCTTCTCAGCACGCCGTAATTGGTGCTCTGTCGCCAATACGGCGATGCCGCGAGGAATGAGATAGTTTCGTGCAAAACCGTTCTTGACATCGCGGATGTCGCCGGCGCGTGCGGTCGGAAGCTCGTCTTGGAGAAACAGGACTTTCATGGGAGCAGGATCTCGGTTGAATATTGTGCGGCCGCGGTAGTCGGGATTAAGCACGTTGTGGGGTTTGCTTCCCTCGATTCTATAACTCGTCGAAGAGCGTCAGAATGATGGGAAACATGCGAAGATAAACTGCACGCGGTAACATACCCGCATAACCGGATTACGTTAACGACAATCAGACGCATTGGGAGCAATCGACTTGGATTTCGAACAGATCGACAAGACAGCAGTTACCGATCCCGTGAAGAAACCGAACCTAACGGACTACGCTTCGACCCGCGACGATTTCGACTGGTGGAGCGACGCGTTTGAGCAGATGGATTGGTTGCCCGGCGGCGGACTCAACAACGCCTACGAAGCTGTAGACAAGCACGTCGCCCACGGTGACGGCGACAAGTTGGCCATGATCTGGCTCGGCAAGAACGGGGAAGAAGAGCGCTACACCTACGCGGAGTTCAAACGCGAATCTGATCGTTTCGGTGCCGTGATGAACAATCTGGGTATCGAGATGGGCGACCGGGTCTTTATCTTCATGGACCGGTTGCCAGAGCTTTACATCGCCGCGATGGGAATACTGAAGGCTGGCGGTGTGATTGCGCCCCTATTCTCCGCGTTCGGCCCCGACCCAGTGCGCGACCGTATGCTCGATGCTGGCGCGAAGTACCTGGTTACGAGTCCTGACTTGCGCGGGAAGATCGCCGAGATATTGCCCGACATCAAGACGCTCAAAGACGTCATCATCGTCAATAAAGACGGTAGATCAGACGATCCGATGGTTGAAGGCGATCTCGACTACTACGAGCTGATGTCGTCTGCTGATCCCGATTCCTTTACGATGGCCGATACCACGCAGTATGACTTCGCCATCATGCATTACACCTCCGGCTCGACCGGTAAACCGAAGGGCGTTCTTCATCGCCACCAAGCCGTGATCCAGCAGTGGATCACAGGCCATTGGGCACTCGACCTCAAGCCTGACGACGTATATTTCTGTACCGCCGACCCGGGATGGGTGACGGGAACGTCGTACGGGATGATGGCGCCGTGGACGAACGGAGTCACGCAGTTGATCTACGAAGGTGGTTTCAGCGCGTCGGGTTGGTATCGCGCGATTCAGGACTATGACGTGACGGTCTGGTACACTGCCCCGACTGCGGTCCGATTGCTGATGCGCGCCGGCGCTTCGGTCGTCGAGCAGTACGACATGTCGACCCTGCGCTTCATTAGTTCAGTCGGCGAACCACTTAACCCCGAAGCGGTGGTGTGGGGTAATCGCTATTTCAATATGCCGTTCCACGACAACTGGTGGCAGACTGAGACGGGCGCGATCATGTGCGCCAACTTCGCTTCGATGTCGGTGCGCCCGGGTTCTATGGGGCGCCCATTCCCGGGTATCACGATGGGTGTACTGGACGAACAGTATCAAGAGATGGACCCAGGAGAACCGGGCATCTTGGCGGTACGTCCCGGTTGGCCCTCGATGATGTACACCTACTGGCAACAGGACGAGATGTACAACTCTCGGTTCAAGAAGGGGTGGTACATCACTGGTGACCAGGCTAGCGTTGACGAAGACGGTTACTTCTGGTTCCAAGGTCGTGCCGACGACGTTATAAACACCGCAGGGCACCTCGTAGGCCCGTTTGAGGTGGAATCGGCATTGATTGAGCACGCAGCAGTGGCCGAAGCCGGTGTCATCGGCAAACCCGACCCAATCGCGATGGAGGTCGTCAAGGCTTTCGTGACGCTGAATCACGGATACGAAGCGGGAACGCAACTGCGTCGCGAACTGATGCGATTTGCACGTGATCGCTTGTCGGCTGGTGTTGCACCCCGCGAGATCGACTTCATCGACATCATGCCAAAGACGCGGTCTGGCAAGATAATGCGCCGGCTGCTCAAAGCTCGCGAACTCGGATTGCCCGAGGGCGACACCTCAACTCTCGAAGACGACTAGACACAATGTCGTTCTATGCCAACACCCAAGACGAAAGATGAGAAACCATGCCTAACGCAGCGGTCTTTCAAACCGTAAACGAACCACTCACCATCGAAGACATTTACGTCGACGATCCCGGACCATACGAGGTATTGGTCAAGACGATGGCCACTGGAGTTTGCCACTCCGACCTTCATTTCGTCGAGGGACTCTACATGATCGAGACGCCCGCCGTCATGGGACATGAAGGAGCAGGCATTGTCGAAAAAGTCGGTGACCTCGTCCTTGATGTCGCGCCTGGCGACCACGTGATCCTGTGCCTTTCCGTCTATTGCGGAAGGTGCAGGCACTGCATTACCGGCCACCCGGCGCGTTGTCAGACCAAACCGATGCGAGGCGCGAATGAGACTCCTCGGATTTCGTGGAACGACCAACCTCTGGTTCAAATGGCCAATTTGGCGACCTACGCCGAAAAGATGCTGGTGCACGAAAACAGCGTCGTAAAGATCCGGGAGGATATGCCGTTCGAAGGAGCCGCGTTGATCGGATGCGGCGTGACTACCGGTGTGGGCGCGGCGCTCAACACGGCCAAGGTTGAACCGGGCTCGACAGTTGCGGTCTTCGGCGCAGGAGGTGTCGGATTGGGAGTCATACAAGGCGCGCGACTCGCTGGAGCGCTACGGATTATCGCGGTCGATATATCTGAGAACAAACTCAAGACCGCGATGGATCTGGGTGCCACCGACATTGTCGATGCTTCAGACAGCGATCCGGTCGATGCCATCCGGACGATTACAGGCGACGGTGCAGACTACACGTTCGAAGCGATTGGGTTGAAGGAGACCGCGGAAGCCTGCTGGGACGCGCTCGGAACCGGCGGTACGGCGACATTGATTGGCATGATTCCAGAGGGAACCAAGATCGAAATCCCAACGACGGGGATGCGCGAACGCAAGATCCAAGGTTGCAGCATGGGTTCCAACCGCTTCAAGGTCGATATGCCCAGATACGTCGAGTTTTATCGCCAGGGCAGACTGCTGTTAGACGAGATGGTGACCCGTCGATTAGAGCTGTCAGACATCAACGAAGCGTTTCGCGCGATGAAGGCTGGTGAGGTCGCTCGATCGGTCATCATGTTCTGATGGTTGGGTAGGCGCCAACGCCGTTCGAACGCGTCGTTCTCAACGGTTGCGGCGTTACGGCCGGATCGATCGACTCTCTCAAAGCTGAGAGGGTTCAATCCGAGGTCAGCGTGCGCGATTTGCGACGCTGGGGGCGACGGCCCATTTGGGTGCGCGACGCGTATCCTACGCGGTTGCGATTCGCATTGGGGACGTCGGTGCAGGTCCCAGAACTAGCTCGAGACCATCATGGGTCTCGGCGCAACCGACGTCGCCAACGCATCACACTTCGTCCCAGTTTTGGATGAATTGGTGACGCGGCGTTTGAAGCTGCCAAACATCAATGAAGCGTTACGCGCAACGAAGGTCGACGCGGTCGCACGCTGAGTCATCATGCGCTGACAGATTGTCGACTTCAAGCTTCAACGGAAATCTGAAAACCCCGAAAACCCCAAGAGGCCAGAACTGCGTATCCGGTAACAGAGACCTAGAGGATCAAGTGACAAAAAGCGAGGTTTATTCTTGAAACGTGTAATAGTCGGTGCGGTGGTTATCGCCGTCCTAACGTTGTCTGCGGTCGCCATCCAATCAAACACGGCGAACGCGGCGGACCACTCTTTCCAGCTCACTGTTCGCAACACAACTGCTCAGCAGCCGATCACTCCGCCGGTAGTGGTGGTACACGACGCCAACACTGTGTTGTTGCCATCGAATGCTGATCGGTTGCCCGGTTTAGAGGCATTAGCAGAATCTGGAGCGCAGGTCGACCTAATCGCCTCCCTTTCGGATCGCACGGGAGTGAAAAGCGTGTCGCGATTTGGCGGCATTATCAAACCCGGCGACGCCGCAACAATCCTAAATGTGGAGGCAGAATCTGGCGACCACGTTAGCGTAATCGCCATGCTCGCTTGCACCAACGATGCGATAACCGTTGCCACCGCGATCCTTACCGATGCCGGCGCGCCTGCATTTGGTTCTGGTGTCGTTTTGGACGCTGGCACAGAGGATAACGATGAGTCGCGTGCCACAGTCCCTTGTCTCGAGGGCGAAGGGGTTTCCGCCGGTGACACCGCAGACGGCGAAGGAATTATTGCACCGCACCCCGGCATCGTAGGAAACGCTGATCTTGGCGCGGGCTACGATTGGGATGGAGCCGTTGTTCAGTTGATCGTCGATGAACCCGGCACGTTGACTCGTGCTCCCATGGACGTGGGGATCTCGCTCCAAAACAACACGAACGGGCAACCGATAACGCCTCCGGTTGTTATCGTCCATGACCCGAATGTGAATGCGATCTCCTACACCCGTCCCGCCGAACTCGACGGTATAGACGACCTGTCTGAGGGCGGAGTAAACGGCGACCTAATCGCATCGCTAGCTGGCGCCCGAGGAGTTGTGTCGGTTTCGCAGTGGGATACTGGCGGACCAATCCCGCCACGATCCGGACACCGCGGAAACGTCGGCGCAATCGACGGAACTGCGATCACGGTTGTCGGCATGTTCGCATGCACGAATGATGCTTACATCGTCGCTTCTTCGAACGTCATGGCTTACGGTGACTCGATACACGAAACTTCCTCGGTTGCGTCAGTCTTCGACTCCGGCTCGGAGAACAACGACGAAACTGCAGCTACTGTTCCTTGTCTCGGCGGCGCCGATGCAGCATTGTCTGAAGGCGATGGCGAGAACGAGCGTCGCGAGCACCCGGGCATCACTGGTGAGGGCGACCTCAACCCGGCAATCCACGCGTGGCGAGCGGACACGACCGCTGAACTAACTGTTAGCGGACCGTACGACGAATCGCACATCGGGCCCGTTCCGACCGCGTTGCCGAGTACTGGTGGCACAGCACCTGACGCAAACTGGACGTTGCTATTCGGCATCGTTGGATTGCTGGGGGTTGTATCCGGCGGAAGCCTCGTGCTCGTGGCCCGTCGCCGCCGCTGAGATTTCCGATGACCGCGGCGCTACAAGAGTCGTGGTGTCGAGCCTCACCCTTGCGGGCAAAACTCAGACGCGGGGACGGAGCCCAATCCGTCCCCGCGTCTTTCCGTTGTACGTGATTTGACAACCGAGTTGCGCGGCATCGGTGATAACCATGCAATATGGCAACTCGGGCAAGTTGAAGGCATTAGCCCGAAGAAGGTGCGAGAACTCGGCGATGTTATAGCCTTATTCTCAGTTGGTCGCAGACTCATGTCTGCGATTGCTTCGTATTTGTGAGTACAACGATCTGACATCAGACTTGAATCACGAAAACCGAGGTGCATTCTTGAAACGTCTATTGGCTGGCGCGCTGCTTTTGGCCGCGGTTGCGGTTATGGGTGCTACGTACGTGCCGCAAACTGTCACTGCACAAGCGACTGTGTTCCAGCTGACGGTGCGAAACATCACCAAACGTCAGCCGTTATCGCCTCCCATTGTGGTTGTTCACGATAGCAACGCAGTATTGTTGCCGTCGACCGCGGGACGGCTCGATGGGTTGGAAGATTTCGCAGAATCCGGCTCGCAGCCTGCGCTAATGGAATCGCTCGGCAGGCGATCCGGCGTCAAAAGCGTCTCCCGATTCGGCGGCTCGATCGAACCTCAGACTCAGCAGACGCTGTTGAGGGTTTCTGCCGAGCCGGGCGATCACGTGAGCGTGATGGCAATGCTTCTGTGCACCAACGACGCAATCACTGTTGGAACGGCGATCATCCCTGACGAGCCCGGCCCTGCGTTCGCGTCGGGAGTAGTGTGGGACGCCGGCACCGAAAACAACGACGAATCACGCGCCACAGTACCGTGTCTCGACGGCGAAGGTGTTTCGAACGCGGATACCGCGGACGGCGAAGGTAAAATCGAACCGCATCCGGGCATCGCCGCAACGGTCGACTTAGGTGAAGTTTTCCGATGGGAGCGAACGGTGATGGAGGTCGTGGTGGACCAACGCGGATCACAGCCTCTACGTTCGTTTGATGTCGGCGCAACTCTGGAAAACCAAACGAATGGGCAACCGATAACCGCGCCCGTCATCGTCGTGCACGACTCGAACGTCGATGTGCTCACTTACACTCGCCCGCGAGAACTGCCAGGAATTGCAGACCTCTCGGAAAGTGGGGACGGCACGCGTCTGATGTCGACTCTCGCGGCGAGACCTGGAGTCGTTTCAGTCACGCAGTGGCGTACCGGGGACCCGATCGTTCCCGGTGAGTCATACAGCGGTAACGCACGCGCTTTTGTCGGCAACACGGTGACGTTGCTTGCCATGTTCGCCTGTACCAACGATGGGTATATCGTCGTGTCTGCTGAAGTCAAAGGGTCGACGATCAGCGTAACAAGGACCTCAAGTGTCGCAAAGGTGTTCGACTCGGGATCCGAAAACAACGAGGAGACAACCGCGACGGTGCCGTGTTTGGGCGGAGCGTCAGCCGGCCTCTCGGACGGTGCGGGCGAAAACGGCCGCCGCGAGCATCCGGGTATCGCCGTCGTAGGAGACTTGACCATCGCTTTGCACGGTTGGACTCCCGCAACCACCGCTATCTTGACGCTACACGACGCGGTTGATGTCGCACCCGAACCTGTGCCTCAGCCTAGCCCGGTGCCTTCGCCGGAACCGGTTGAGACGCCCGAGCCGCCGATTGTCGAGACACCTGAGAACGGAAACGGAGAAATCCCCCCGGAAACTGGTGGTCGAGCGTTGCCAATGATATGGGCGATGGTGTTGATGCTCGCCGGCGCAGTTACGGTAGCGGCCAGCTTAGCGTTGATGGCCCACCCGCGACTCCGGCACTGGAAATCTAGCGACTAACCGTTTACCGATCCGTTAAACGACGGGTTGGCGCGCAAGAACCACTCGACCGTCGCGGCGAAATCTTGCGGGCATGCCTCTGCCGCGTGGCTTCCACAGTTTTCGAGTTCGACCAGTTTGCACTTGCTGCCGAGTGCCGAACGCGCTCTAACGATCTGTGCGTGGTCTGCTAGCTCGCTTTGACGACCGCGAACGAGAACCAAAGGACAAGTAGTCGCGTCGAACGGCGGCGCTTCGCCGACGTCAAGTCCGTAGTCGACGAGCGCCAATGCCCGAACGGCGCCTTTGCCCATCTCGGCTGCGCGAAGAGCGATGTCACACGCATCTTTACCTTGGGCCACAACCGACGCCGGTTCACCAATCGCCCAAATCGTTTGGATCAGTTTGTACGGCGACACATCCCATATGGCGTACACATCTCCACTTTCCGATGCGTCGTCGGCGAATTCTGACCACTGGGTGGCGTCGGATTTGGTTGACATCAAAAGCATGGGTGCGTTCTTCGAGGCGTCCGTGTCGCTAGGCGCCCAATGTTTCGCTGCCACTTTCGCTTCGGTAACCAGAGTGATATCGGTCTTCTCGGTCAGCATGTTGATCATTACCCCGTCAAAGTCGGTTCATTCGCGGCAATCGTAGTAATCTCGAGTTGCAGCGAACGGTGTGCGTTCGTTGAATCAACGTTAGAATACAAAATCGACAAACCGCCTACGATCGACAAATTGCGTGGTTTGCTAAATTGATCCAACATGGAGGTTGACAATGGTTACATCTGATTGGGGGGCTATCTACAAGGAGCTTGGAGCTCGGCCCGTCGTCAACGCGACCGGAAGTGTGACACTGCTGGGCGGTTCGACGCCTTTGCCCGAAGTCAAAGAGGCGATGGATCGCGCGGACAGCGCGTTCATTCCATTGATTGAGCTGGAAAAAGCGGCCGGCAATGAGATCGCGCGTTTGTGTGGCGTGCCTGCAGCCTATATCACCTCAGGAGCCGGATCCGCACTGACTTTGGCCAGCGCTGCGTACATGGCCGGTGTGGACGATGATCTTATCCAACAGCTGCCCGACACGACGGGGTTGAAAAACGAGATCGTGCTTCAACACCGCGAGCAATACTGGTACGATCGTTGCCTGCAACTCGCGGGAGCGAAACTAGTTTTCGCAGGCGACGAAAATGGCACCAACGAAGACGACATTCGTGCCGCGATCACCGACAAGACGTGTGCAATTCATGTTCCGGTCGTAGAGCAAGCGCCGAAGGACCCGAACGTGGTTCCGCTTGAGAGGGTCATTGAAATCGGCAAGGAAGCGGGGGTGTACCTCTCCGTGGATGCCGCTGGCCAAATCTTTCCGCTCGAGAATTTTGGCAAGTACGTCAGAATGGGCGCCGATTTCCAGTGCATCGCTGCCAAATACATGGGTGCGCCGCAATCAACCGGACTTGCGCTCGGCACTGAAGAGATCATCGACGCGATCAGCCGCCATTCGTTCGTCGGTTACGAGTCGCGACGGATTCGCGGCGTTGGACGCCCCCATAAAGTAGACCGTCAAGAGATGATGGGTTGCGTTACAGCCGTGCAGCGTTGGTTCAAACTCGACCACGAGAGCCGCCTCGCGGCCGCCGAGCAGGAGAGTTTGGAGATCATCAAGCCGTTGCGCGGCATACCGGGTGTCACGACTGAGTTGATCGACAATATCATCGCTCACATGCCTTTCGGCGTCACCGTCGGTGTCGATGAAGACGTCGTCGGCTTCAACAACGAAGACTTGGTTGTCAAGCTGAAGGAGATGGATCCGCCGGTCTGGACTCGGACCATGGACAACGCACCGTTGGCGATCCATGTCTTCGGTCTGAATCCGGGCGAAGCGCGTCTGGTGGGCGAATCGATAGCCGCGGCCGTGCAAGGTTAAGTTGCCCTCAACCTAACCCTCTCCCACCGAGCGGGAGAGGGTCATCGTATTCCCGCTGTCCGGTTAGCCCGACAGGCGCGTTCCGACTCAGCGCTGAGCGAGTTCGGAATCAATTTAGAGGAGTTCGTCACACAATGAACACCGTCAAAACTGTAGCGCTACTTAGTCCCGGTGACATGGGGTCGAACGTTGGTCGGGCATTGCGAGAAAATGGCTTGATCGTAATCACGTGTCTAACCGAGCGAAGTCAACGCACTAGAGAGCTATCGGAAATCGCCGGCATTATCGATGTCCCGGATTTCGCCGAGATGATCGAACGCGCGGACCTCGTGCTTTCCGTTCTCGTGCCCGAACGTGCGGTTGACGTAGCTCACCAGGTCGCTGGAGTGATCGAGGGGACGGGCAAACCGTTGCCGTTCGCCGACTGCAACCCGGTCGCACCTGCGGTTGCCCAGCAGATGGCGAACATCATCGAAACGGCGGGCGGAAAGTACATCGACGGCGGTATCATCGGTGGCCCTCCGGGGAGGGGAGAGCCGCCCCGGTTCTACGCGTCGGGTCCACATGAAGCCATCATGGGTCAACTTGACGGCCGCGGGATCTCGGTGCCAATGATGGGTGGCGATGTCGGTCGGGCTTCGGCGATTAAGATGTGTTACGCCTCGTTGAGCAAAGGCGCTGCGGCGTTGAACGCTTCAGCTCTAATCTCGGCGATGAACCTTGGCATATACGACGAGTTCATTGCGGAGATGGAGTCGAGCCAACAAGGCGTACTGCGAAACATGCAAGGCGTCAAAAGCCTGGGAGCCAAAGCCTTCCGCTGGATCGACGAGATGGAGCAGATATCCGCGACGTTTGGAGCGGCGGGAGCGACGCCGTACATGCACCAAGGCGCTGCCGACATCTTCAGACTGGTGACGTCGTCGCCGATTGGTGATGAGAGGCCGGAGACGGTGGACACCACGCGGTCGTTGCGGGAGACGGTGGAGTTGCTGGCAAACGGCTCAGACGCGGCTTCCGACTAGCTGCCGCGTAACTCCCAGCGCCAAGTATTCGAACTCCGCCGCAACTTCATCGTTGGACAATACCGGCGGTTGCAAGGCATCCAGATAGTCGGGACGGAGTTTTATGGCGCCTAGGAACGGAATGGCCATCTCGTAGGCGAGTTCTTCAGCGGCGCCTTGGCCGAACAATCCACCAGACATATTCTCGACAACGCCGAGCACGTCGAGGTTCATCTTGCGGATCATGTTGATGGATCGTTTGGCGTCTAGAGCCGCGAGTTCTTGTGGCGTACTTACGATGACGAAACCATCGAGATTTAGCGTCTGCATCACAGTAAGCGGTGCATCAGAGGTACCGGGCGGAAGATCGACGATCATGTAGTCCGGGTTGCCCCAGTCGGTCATCTGAAGAAACTGGTTGATGGCGTTGTGGATCATCGGACCGCGCCAAATGATCGCTTCTTCCTCGTTCTGCTGGAAGAAAGCCATCGACATCACTTTCACACCGAACCGTTGCGACGGTACCATGCGACCTTCCCGCTCGACGGGACCTTCCGAGATGCGAAGCACTCGAGTGACGTTTGGACAGTCGATGTCGCAGTCAAACAGGGCGACGTTATTGCCTTGTTTGGCTAAGGTGACGGCAAGATTGACGGCAACGGTCGTCTTTCCGACACCGCCTTTGCCGCTGTAGACGCCGATCCGCCGACCGATGGATTTAAGCGAATCGGCGATGCGTTTTCGTTCTTGGAACTGCCGCCGAGCTTGCGCTAGCCGCGCTTCCTCGGCGGGAGTGGTCTTGCGCGGTGAAGTCAAAGCAGGTTGCGTGCCAAGGAATGCGGTGCGGGATCAGTCGATGCCGAGCAGTCGCTTGCCATCCTCGGTGATCATGTCCGGGTTCCACGGCGGATCGAACACCAGATCAACCTCAACGTCCTCGACATGCTCGATCTCAGCGATGCGCCATTCTGCTTGCTGAGCGATGTAAGGGCCCATGCCGCAACCCTGCGCGGTGAGCGTCATCTCGACGAACACTTCATTTTCCTCGACATCGACATCGTAGATGAGGCCTAGGTCGACGACGTTGACGGGGATCTCGGGGTCGTAGACGTCTTTTAGCGCCTCATAGACTTGGTCTTTGGTTACGGCGTTGGATGTAAGTGCCATGGTGCGAACCTCCAGCATGGGAGCGCGGTCGGATGATAGTTGGTTGTTAGCAAGTTTATCAAAGAGCGGCGATTGCTCCGATGGCGTTGGGGCCTCCCTAGCCTCCTTCTGAAGGAGGGAGATTGGCGCGCCGGGCATCCCGTATCGGCACGTTGTTGTGGCAGTTTTCCTCACCAATCGAACCCTGAAATCCATTATAAGATTCGGAATTCAAAAAATATAGCGGCTCTATGAACGTGCATTATTCGGTGCAAAATACTGTAATTAGGTATCATTGCACCATATTGTGTCTAAGAAGCCCACATTGCCCGGTTGGGAAAGCTCCATGACTCTCGCTCACGCCCGCAATCTCCGTTTCCGAGCCTTGGCGCTCGTAATAGTAGCCTTGCTCGCCGCAACGTTGGTTGTTGACTTGCCGGCATCCGCGCACGAAGCGGACCCACACACGACTCACGCTCCCAGCGCGCCGACTAACGTCAGTGCAACGCCAGGCAACATGCAGATTACGGTGAGATGGAGTCCGCCAGAAGACGATGGTGGGTCGGACGTTACCGGTTACCAGGTCCAGTGGAGACCCACGGCTGGTGGGAATATAAATACGAATTGGGTGTGAGTCAGGATGCCAGACAGTACACAATTACGGAATGGCACACCGATGACGATCCAGGTAATCGTGATCCGCTGGTGAACGGGACCAGCTACATAATCTGGGTTCGCGCTGGTAACTCCGAGGGCGCGAGTGGCCCGGCCAGTATAACTGCGATCCCGGTACCAGGGCCTCTGACTGCCTCCAATGCGCCGCAGAACGTTACCGTCACGCCCGGTATCAACTCTTTGGAAGTCTCGTGGGACCCGCCGATACCCGGCGTCAACAACGCTCCGACCAACTACAAAGTGGATTGGAGCCCGGGCGGCGAGCACGATGCCGGAACTTCTAATTCATACACCATCCCCAACCTAAATGCAGGGACGACGTACCAGGTACGAGTCCGGGCGGAGAACAGTGCGGGCGGCACGTGGTCCGACAACGTGCCCGGAGTTCCGGTAGCCGGCCCCCAAGTGACGAGTGTGACTGTGGATCCATCGACTATCAACGATCGCGGAGCCACAGTGAATGTGACGATAGCCAACCCAGACGCAACGCAGCAAACGGTCTACTACTGCTTCTTCCCGACCGCTACCGGAAGCTGTACAGGTACCGCCATTCAAAGCACCACTATTTCATCGCCGCACACATCGGTGTCGCTGACGCCCACCAATCTCGCAGCCAACACTGAGTTCGAGGTGTGCGCGTCGCTCGACAGCAACATGGTCAACAACGTCAGATCGGCGAGATTCACCACGCACGGTCCGCCGAGTAAGCCTTCGATCAGCGTGGCGCCCGGCGACGAAGTCCTGAACGTCAGCTGGTCCGTAAACCTGAACGGCGGGACCATCAGCAGCCAATCAGTGGAGTGGAAGTTGGCCAGCGCGGGCAGTTACACCGATAGTGCCGATCCCGGCACTTCCGCGCGTTCGCACCAGATCACTGGCCTGACCAACGAAACGGACTACACCGTGCGTGTGACCGTAACTACCCAGTACGGATCAGAAACGTCGGACGAGGTAACGCGAGCACCAGCGCCCGGCCCGACCGTATCGGAGATCGCATTCTCAAACATCGGTCAGAACTCGGCAACCGCTACCGTTACAGTTATCAACCTGCAACTCGCCACCGGCAACGTAACCGCAAATCTGCGCCACCGTGTTCAGGGATCCACCGACGATGACGACTGGAGCGAGTCATTGACCCGTTCCGTTCCCCGTTCGAGTTCGACCAGAGCGGTTTCATTCAATCTGTCGGGATTGACGGGCAACACGATGTACGATGTGCAAGCCGTTGCAACCGAGGGTTCGGCAGTCCCCGATTGGACCGAAAGTTTCCAACAACCGTTGATGACTGCGCCATCGCCTCCTCATGCGCCGGAGAGCCTTACGGTGACGCACGGCAACGCTCAGCTAACCGTGACGTGGATGGCGCCGACGAACAACGGCGGATCTGACGTAACTGGTTACACCGTCCAATGGAAATCGGACAGCGAATCGTACTCGGCGGCTCGACAGGAAACGGCCGACTACGATGCCGGCACCGATACGGTGTCGAACACGCAGATATCTTACGCCAGTGGCGAGTTTTCATACGACATCACGGGGCTGACCAACGGCAGGGAGTACACGGTCCAAGTATTCGCGAAGAACGTCTCGGGCAACGGCTCCTCAGCCGAAGAGATGGGCACGCCGAGCACCGCGGCCGCAAAGCGCCCCCGCCAACGTTCTGGCGGCCGAATGCAACAGTTCGCTGCACCTGAGCTGGCAGGCCCCGAACAATGATGGTGGCAGCCCGATAACGTCGTACACGATCCAGTGGAAGTCCGCGACCGATGTCGACTACGATGACATGACTCGGCAAGTGGTGCACGAATCATCGGATCTCATGTACACGCTTGATTCGCTGACAGCGCGCCGGTAATCGTGGACGTCAAAGACGCTACGGCGGGAACGAATGTCTACATGCATTAACGCCAGAACAACCCCGGCCAGTGGAGCGACACGCAGTCGAAACCCGTGGGCGTGGGCGATCAGACGATAACCTTCGAAATCGCCAACCTCTTGCCGGAAACCGAGTACGAGGTCGAGACATCGCTCAGCAGGAACTTCTCGGCGAGCACATCAACCGTTCGCGCGTTCTTCATTGCAGGCGAAACACCCGCGTCGGGCCGGATCACCGGTGGCGGCGGATCATTCTCCCGAATCTTGCGCATCGAACCCACCATCACATCGGTTACCCTCAGCGCGGGCGAACTGGTCTTACTGGCGGTTGAAGTCTACGGTAGACAGGGATTGCACGACAACGGACTCGCGGACAAGGCACCGTCCGAAGGTCGCCCGACCTTCACCTGGTCATCCTCCGGCGACGGTTCATTCGAAGAGTCCGTATCGCGTGCCGAATGGCGCAACTCGGAAGCCGATGATCGTGAAGTGCTGTTCACGGCGCCGACCACGACTGGAACGGTGCGAATCACGGCATCATTGGACCGATCTCGAGAATGTCAAGGGGCAACCGACGACGAATCGCTCGAAGACCAACAGGCGCGATGCAGCGCGACCATCAATGTGACGGTAAGGCGGCGATTCGCTGCTGAGCCACCTAAGCCGGCGCCAGTAAACCCGCCGGGGGCGATCCCGGAGACGCTCACCGACTCCCAGGGCACAGCTTACGCAGTGTTCACCCCTGAGGACGGCGGCGACTTCCTAGGGGAAGGGTATTCGCTCTCGGCGGGCCCCGGCGCGGTTGCGAACGGCGAGTTTATCGGCGTCAGCATGACCCCGACGGGTGATGCTTCTAACACCGGTCAGACACACCATCGCTACACGCTGGCTGGTTCCAATTACGCAATAACCGTGGTCGACGCGTCAGGTGCGCGAGTGAACGATTACTCCCTTGGCGAACCGGTTACCGCTTGTGTGCGGCTGCCAGATCATCTGAGGGCAAATATCTCCGATATCGTCCTCACGGCGACTAACGATGGCGAAGATCTAACCGTTCTAGCTACGACGGTGAAGATCACGGGAGTGGGCGTAGATGTTTGCGGCGCCGCCTCGTATGTGCCGACTACAGTAGCGGTGGGAGCATTCGGCGCACCCGCGGCGATACCGGAACCGACACCCGAACCCGAACCGGAAGACACGTTGCCTGACACTGGCGACGCGGCGCCTAGTTTCTTGAGTCTCGTCCTGTTGATGCTGCTCGGTGTGTCAATTGCCACTTTGGGCGTCATGGCACGGCGCCGCCGATTACACGGCTGAACTCCGTTTGGCGCCGCTAAACAATCCCCTCTCCCGCCGAGGGACGTTTGCACAACTGCGCGAATCGTGATTCAATGTCTTCATCGACGAGTTTCAGAGTATTCCGAGGAGGATCCATGCATCTTGAGACGGGCACGAGGACTTTCGCGGACGAGGTGGTGGGCGACGATCTAGGCCGCAACGCGCGTCTGGAGAGGATCCACGCGGCGATCGACTGGGACCGGATCGGGGCGATCGTCGACGATCTGCACTCCTCCCGGGAGGGCCGGAAGGCGTATCCGCCTCTGTTGATGCTGAAGGCGATGCTGCTGCAGCACCTGCACGACCTCGGCGATCCGAAGCTCGAGGAGCGGCTGAGCAACGACCTTTCATGGCGTCGCTTCGTGGGTCTGGGCTTTTCCGACGGGACGCCGGACCACACGACGATCAGCCGTTTCCGGAGCCTGATGGTCGAGAGGGGGCTGATGCGGCGGGTCTTCGAGGCGGTGAACGAGCAGCTGGACGAGAAGGGGATGATCCTGCGTCGAGGGACGGTGGTGGACGCGACGCTGGTGCAGGCGCAGGCGAGGCGTCCGCGGTACGAGGAGGAGGGGGATGATGCGAAGTCGAGGAGGTCGAGCAGCCCGAACGATCCGGACGCCGACTGGGGCCGCCGCACGTTCGGCTACAAGGGGCACCTGGCGATCGACCACGGGTCCTGGCTGGTCCGCGACGCGCTGGCGACGCCCGCGAACATCGGCGACACGCAGATGTGCGACGCGCTGATCCAAGGCGACGAGGAGGTGCTGTACGCCGACGCGGCGTACGAGACGGAGAGGCGCACGCGGCATCTGGAGGAGATGGGGGTCGGGAACGCGGTGATGCACCGCGCCGACAAGCACCATCCGGTCCTCTCCGACGAGAAGCGGGCGAGGAACGCGGAGATCTCGAAGAAGCGGATGCCGGCGGAGGGCGTGTTCGGCTACTTCAAGCGCGTCCTCGGATACCGCAAGGTTCGCTACATCGGACTGGCCAAGGGCGAGACGGAGCTGCTGCTCAAAAGCACGGTCTACAACATCGTGAGGGCCGTGAAGCTGTCGGACAGCCCGGCGCGGGCGTAGGCCCGCATCGGACGCGCGCGCCTTTTCGCGCATCCGACCGCAGGGAGACACGCCTGAAACCGCCCGAAACCACCCTGACCGCCCCGGGATCGAGCAGATTCGAGCACCGACGCGCCCGAACGCCGTCGCAACCTCCGACCGAAAGCAGTTTCGCACACGTCCCGCTCGGCGGGAGAGCAACTGTGTTTATTGTCAAATGGTTCTAGGCGGATTCCAGTCTGGTCTGCGGACGCTGCGGGTTCTCGGTCCACCGCCTTCGGGTGCGGACGACGGCGTTGAGGATGACCAGCAGCTTGCGCATCGCCGCGGTGATCGCGGTCTTCTTCGCCTTCCCGTTCTCGAGCAGCCGATCGTAGAAGCGCCGGATCGCCGGATTGAACCGGATTGCCGCCAGCGCGGCCATGTACAGCGCCGACCGGACCGTCGCCCTTCCTCCCCACACGGATCGGCGTCCCCGCATCCGGCCGCTGTCCCGGTTGAACGGCGCCAGGCCGGCCAGCGCGGCGATCCGCCTGCCGTCGATGAGGCCGAGCTCGGGCAGTTCGGCGATCAGCACGCCGGAGGTGACGGCGCCGACGCCCGGCACGCTGAGCAGCAGGTCGCGCCTGGCGCGACGCTCCGGATCCCGCAGCAGCATCGCTTCGATCGCATCGTCGAGGTCCTCGATCTGGGATTCGAAATACTCGATCGTGCCCAGGATCAGCGCACCGACGGTCCCGGAACTGCGGCGCAGGCGGCTCTTCTCGCCGGCGACCAGCTTGACGGCGTGGCGCCGCTGCGAGACCAGCGCGCGCAGCTCGGCGTCGTCCTCGCTCGGAAGCCGGCGCGGCTCCGGCCTCACGCCCTCCGCGAAGCGCGCCAGCACCTCGGCGTCGATGGCGTCGGTCTTGGCGAGCCGGCCCAGCGCACGCGCGAAGTCCCGCACCTGCCGCGGATTCACCACCGAGACCGGGAAGCCGTCCAGCTGCAGCATCCGCGCCGCACGCGCCTCCAGACCGCCCGTGGCCTCCATCGCCAGCAGTTCCGGACGGAGCCGTCTCAGCATGGACGAAAGTTCGCCCACACCGCCGATCCGGTTGGCGAAGCGGTACGAGCCGCACGAGGGACGCACGAAAACGTCCAGCCAAGTCGCCCGAGACGTCGATCCCCACGTAGACAGTTCCGTCAGCCATCAAAATCCTCCTCTGGAATAAAATGAGGCGACATCCACACGCGCCCAGCCTTGCAGATACGGGCTTGACGCCCAGCCAACTGTTCGGGCTCCGGGGGATGAGAGGGCGTGACGACCCAAGCTCTCCCACGGTCTTCAAAGACCAAGGGTCAAACGGTCTGTCACGCCCCGCCTCAACATGACCCCATAACATACAAGGGTCTTTATTATGTCCGCCGTCCGAAACCCATCAACAGGCGATCCTTCAACCACCACGCGGCGCTGTTTCGTCTCCATGTATGGCCCGACGCTCGGTGATGATGTCGTTCAACGCGTCTCGAGCGACATCCACTAATTCGTCGTCCGGAACGTCGTCGTATGAAGCCGACTCGGCCGCGTCGATCCACGCCCAAATCTCCTCTTGGGCGAGACGAAGTTGCTTGGCGTTCATCGAGGAAAAGTCGGAGTGAACTATGTCAGGTAACGGCGGGCGGGACACGGAAGAGGTCCATATACATACGTCAGAACGGGTTGGTTCGTGTTCATAATACCCAAGCGGTTCAATCGCGCCGCGTGCGCGTAAAAAGATGACCGCTCTGCCGAATAAGACGGTCAAACCGCGGCATATTCAAGATAGGGACGTTTGCATCAACTCACATATCGGGTTGGAGGCGTGATGACCTCGCATTCGATGGCGCCGGATCGGGCGATTCGGCGGTCTAGGGTGACCAAAGGGCAATCTAGGGATTCTGCCAATGCCACGTACCAAGCGTCGTAGCAGGTCAGGTTGTGGCGCAATTCCCATATGCGGTCGGCGTACGGGGTGAACGGGTACAGATCTAAACCGAATCCTAAGATGTCGTCGAGCGCGCTTTTCGCATCATCACTAGTGATTCTGTTGATGAGTTCCATCCGCCGCAAGACATTCGAGACCTCTGAGAGTACGAATTCGGGGCCGCTAAGGTCGCGACGGGCGATTTCGGCCCTCGACCACGCGGCATCTTCGGTGTTTTCTACAAACGCGGCGATGAGAATCGATGCATCGACGACGGTCATCGCTCGCGATCTTCACGGAGCATCTTGACGATCGTATCGGATCCGATTTGTGTGTTTGAAGCGGCGACCCGCTTTCTCGCACGCTCCAGTATTTCCTCTCTCGCCGGTCGGGACGCGATGCGTTCCAGTTCGTCGCGAAGGAAAGACTCCATAGATTGCCGTTTGTAAGCAGCGCGGGCGGCTAACCCATCCCGAACTTCGTCCGGGACGTTGCGAATGGTTATTTGGACAGTCATGCTTGCATTATGCCAGCAATGCCATCAAAATGCAAGCACATCGCCTCAGATAAGGTTCCGCCGATCGATCTTTGTGCCTGCCAAGAAGACGTCGGCGACGTTGCGGAGGTCGGCGAGGTCGCGAGTCGGATCGCCGTTGACGACCAGTACGTCGGCTTGTTTGCCTACTTCCAAAGTGCCGACGATGTCGTCGACGCGACATGACATGGCTGAGTCGCGGGTCGCCGAGACGATGGCTTCCATATTGGTCATGCCAGCCATGACGTGTGCCTCGATCTCCGTCTGGAAATCGCCCATCGGATAGTTCGACCAGGCCGAGTCGGAACCAGCGACCATGATTACTCCGGCATCCCTCATGCGGGCGACGTGATCCATGCGACCCTCAGAACCGCGGCGCATGACGTCAACGTCTTCAGTTTCCAAGGCGAGATCTGGATCGTCCTCAAGTTGGCGGATTCTGGCCAGACCCTGACCGAGTGTTGGGTTTACGAAAACGCCTTGCTCGGCGATTCGGTCCGCTATGTCTGAACGGTAGTTGTCAGAACCATTGGGGTCGCGGTGGACGCCGTGGATCATGGTATCGATTCCGGCTTCAAGGGCGTTCTCCATGCCTCCGGAAGATGTGCAGTGCGCGCATACGTGTTTGCCGAATTTGTGCGCCTCATCGGTTATTGCCGAGAACTCGTCGACGTTGAATGATGGTCTGAACGGGTGGCTGGTGCGGGTGCTGCCGCCGGTTGCGGTCACTTTAATGAAGTCGGCGCCTTCTTTGATGAGCTGCCTGACGGCGGCGCGGCATTCAGTCGGTCCAGTGGCTTGGGTACCGAAATATGAGAGGTGACCACCGATTATTGCGATCGGTCTTCCGGCCAATATGAGTCTGGGCGAGGGCACGATTCCCATTTCAACCGCGTCGCGAAGCAAGAAAGTCGTCCGATTCTTGGCGCCGCAATCACGTATTGTGGTGACGCCTGAGTAGAGATGCTTCCTGACATTCTGCGCGGCTTGAACGGTCAAGACCTCGTCGGGAAGAGTTACGAGTTCATCGCCCGCTCGACCGTCACCGATTCCGATCAGGTGAACGTGACAGTCCACTAACCCGGGCAAGATAGTGGCATCGCCGTAGTCGATTTCGCGTACCGAGGCGCCGTCTGGCGCACGCACCGTCTCTCTGGTTCCGACCTGCTTGATCGCGTCACCTTCGAGCAATATCGCGGGCTGTTCAGAAACGGGACCGCCGTTGCCGTCGACTAGTCGCGCCGCTTTGAGTATCGTGAACTGCGGGTTGCCTTCACTCATTTTCGCCCTCCGGTTGATTGATCCCTAAAAAGATTAAATCTCTTCGGGCATCTGGCGCACCGCGGCAAGCGATTCTTCCGATCCGCGTTCTAACTTATCGCCTCGGAAGAAGACGTCTGCAACGTTCCATAGGTGATTGACGTCCTTTGAGGGGTCGCCGTTAACGACGAGAATGTCGGCTTGTTTGCCTGGTTCAAGTGTTCCGACGATGTCATCGACGCCGAGTGCTTCTGCCGCCCACTTTGTGACGGACAAAACTCCCTGCATGTGGCTATAGCCTGCGTCGACTAAGAGTTCGGTTTCGTATGCGGTATTCCCGAGTTGGTAATCGCCCCAGGATGAATCGGAGCCGGTAATGACTTTGACGCCCATCTCGATCATTCGACGGTTGTCTTCGAGCCGCACTTCCAACTCGCGTTTTGTGCCATCTAATGAGACGCGATCCTCCGCATCTAAGCCGGATTCTCGGTCTTTTTGTAGGAGCGACCAAATCCGAGCGCGACCGACGTGGAGAGTGGGGTTGACGTAGGCTCCTTGTTCTCCGATCCTTTCGGCGATATCTTCCCGGAAGTTATCTTGATCGTTTGGTTCTTTGTAAACGCAATGGATGATCATGTCGACGCTTGCGTCAAGCGAATTGAGAATGCCCTGAGTGGATGTGCTGTGAGTTGCCGTCAATTTACCGAACTTGTGAGCTTCGTCGGTTATGGCCCGCAACTCGTCGACATTGAACGACGGGCGGAGGGGGAACGATGTCGGTGTGCTGCCTCCGGTGGCCGTTATCTTGATGTAGTCGGCACCCTCCTTGATCAACTGCCTCGTCAACGCCCGGGTCTGTACGACGCCAGTTACCTCGCCGCCGAAGTAACCCATGTGGCCGCCGATGATCGAAACCGGCCGACCGCACAGGACCATCCTAGGTCCCAGCGTGAGCCCCTCGTTGATCGCGTCCCGAAGCCGAAACATCGTAACGTTTTTCGGACCGTTCTCGCGAATCGTAGTGACACCGGAGAAGAGGCTGCGGCGCGCATTTCCCGCCGCCTGCACGGTCAGGATTTCGTCCTCTAAAGCTGCGAGGTCTTCACCATTGCGACCATCCCCGAATCCGTTGTTGTGGGTGTGGCAGTCGACCATGCCGGGCAGGATGGTGGCGCCGGGGTAGTCGCGGCGGATTACTGAAGCTCCATCGGGGGCGCGTACTTCGTGGGATGAGCCTACGTTGATGATGTCCGAACCGCGGACCAGTACCGCTCCTTTTTCGATTGGTGGGCCGCCTTTCGCATCGATGACGCGGTCGGCGGTGATGAGCGTGTAATCGGGCGCGGAGGTGGTTGTGGGCATGAATGCTCTGTGTGGGTCGCGGTGGTGGGAATCTGGCTGGGTCGAAAGTAGTGTGAACTGTGATTCATGTGATTTTTGCGAATGGCTTTGATAGGGGTAGTGTATTGGACGCGTTCAGTTGGTCTGCCAGGGTGGTTGGCAGATTCGTATGTCTTGTGGGTGGGGCGGGCTCGCTGGGGTTGCAAGGGCGACGGATGTCGTGCCCTCACCCGGGCCGAATCACAAGGGTGCGATTCGGGCATCCCCTGCGAGCGTCGCTTCGCAGAGCGAAGGGGGTCAGATTGTCGAAGCATCGCCGCGTCTTTGGGTTGCGAGCGAATCGGTTGATGGTGGATAAAAAGGGTCCAGTGCCGCCGACGTCGCCAGACCGTCTGCCCTCCGGGCGGCGCAACGATGTCGCCGCCCGTCATCACTTGGTTCTTCAACCCCGCGTTAGCACTGTGGCCGGCTCCACACGACGAAGCGGAGACGACTTGTGGGATAGAGGGAGCGATCGTTCGGATCTTGAACGGGCATCCCCTGCGAGCGGGCGGTTCACGAACCGCCCCTACGTCGCGTCCCCTTCGCTTTGCGAAAGGGACGGGATTTTCCGTCTGGCTTGCACGGCGGAGCCAGCATTAACGCTCCGCATCCGAACACTACAGCTACAAGCTCCCTCGTAACCCGTTTTTGTGGTCGCGTTGCGCTTGACATCGATAAAGCATGTGACGGGCACCGTCGCGGTCCGCCTGGAGCATTCGCTTTCACCTTTCGGCTTGGGCAGTCGCTTCTGGCTCGCCATGTGGACTCCCGTCCGCAGACCCTTGTTTATAAGTTGGTAATTGCGGCATCGAAAAAAGTTGTGGCCCCAACCCGGTTCGACGCGGCGATGTCTCTGGGCGCCTTGTGCGACGCGTGGTCGGTTTGGGCGCTTGTTTTTATTTATACTACAGATGTTGTAGGAAAGTCAAGTGCCCTCGCCGTCCAACGGGAGAGGGGGTCTGAACCGCTGATTGCGCTGATGTTCGTGATGGGCTGTGATGGGGTGTTGGTGTTTGGTTGGCAGGGCAGGTTTGAAACCTGCCCCTACGGGTTGGTCGATGGTCGGGTTGCATTGATGGAGATGTTGGTGTTCGGTCAGGGTGGGTGGCTTGTTGGTTCGTTGTTGCCGAATTGGGCGGGAGGTTCGGGTTGGTTGAACGATAATTGATCCGATGACGTTGAGTTACGACAATGAGGTTTGCGAGGGAGCGGCGGGGGAGATATTGCGCCGGCATGAGGGTGGCGAGGTTGAGGCGAATATCACTTCGGCGGTGCGGGATTTTCTGGTTGCGACGGGGCTCGCGAAGGTAGAGGAGATGGTGGAGGAGAATCCGCCGTCTGAGGGTTCTCGTCGTGCGGTGGATTTGACGGCGCTGGACACGTTTATCGAGTTCAAACGTCGGATCGGGAACGGGATCGAGCCTATTGTGGAGTATGTGGAGCAGCTCGATGACTATCTTGCGGCGTCTGCATCGGCGCGAAACGGTGTGCGGATGGGGGTACTTACGGATTGAAAGCACTGGGTTCTGCGGTGGGCGAATGCGCCGAATCAGGTGAATACTTCGCGTCCGTATGCGTTCACACTGCCGGACGCTGATCGTTGGTTTTTGCTGTACGAGTGGTTGCGGGATCAGGCTCTGGTTGCGCGTGAAGATATAGCGCCGACTCATGAAGAGTTGCTGAAGAATTTCGGTCCGAACAGTCCTTCGTACGAGCGGGACGTTGATGAGTTGCGAGCGTTGTACGCGGAATTTTCGGGTTACGAGACGGTGGCGGTGAAGCGTCGGTTGTGGCACGATCTGCTGCGGACGGCGCTTGGAGAGGTGGTGCAGGGAGACGAGTTTGATGACCTGTTTGTGCGGCACACCTATTTGACGATTGTGGTGGGGATTGTGGTGCAGGCTTCGTTTGGAATGGATGTGAATCAGATTGCGGAGAACGATCCTGAGAATTTGGTGAGTGGTCGGCAGTTTGCGGAGAATACGGGGTTGCACGGCGTGGTTGAATCGGATTTCTTTGCTTGGCCGGCAGAGGTGGGTGCGACGCCGTTGATACGGACGATTGCGCGTCGGGTGGCTCGTTTCGATTGGTCGGCGCCGTCGTCCGACATCGCGGCGACGCTGTACCAGACGGTGATACCGGCGCAAGAGAGGCGCGACCTAGGCGAGTATTACACGCCGCGCTGGTTGGCGAAGGCGATTGTTGAGGAGATCGTGACTGATCCGCTCAATCAACGCGTGCTCGATCCGGCGTGTGGTTCGGGGACGTTCATTGAGGAGTGTGTCGAACATTTTCTCAGAGCGGCGAAGCAGCAGAATGTTCCGGATACGAAGATTTTCGAGATGCTAAGAGATGCGGTGACGGGTATCGATGTGCACCCGGTAGCGACGCACTTAGCGCGGGCGGCGTGGGTGATCGCGGCTAAACCGGCGATTGAGAAGAGTGCGAGTACGGCGGTGACGGTGCCAATATATCTGGGCGACTCTTTACAGTTGCGGTATCAGAGCCGGGACCTTTTCGCGGCGAACAACGTGACTATTGGTGTTGGGGACGACGACAATACCGAACTCGTGTTCCCGGTTGCCCTCGTCAACGATGCCGAGAATTTCGATCAGTTGATGGCGGATGTGGCCGATTACATCGAGAACGGTCAGGATCCGAAACTGGCGTTGGGCGATGTGGTTGGGTTAAGCGATGGCGAGTCGGATGCTTTGTCGGCGACTATAGACAAGCTTGTTGATCTCCATGCGAAGGGTAGGGACCACATCTGGGCGTATTACACGCGAAACTTGGTGCGCCCGATCACGCTGGCGCGAAACAAAGTTGATGTGATTGTCGGGAATCCGCCATGGATCAACTACAACCAGACGACGGATGTGTTGCGTAGCGAGTTGGTGAATCAGAGCAGGAACGTTTATGGTATTTGGGCTGGTGGACGATACGCGACGCATCAGGATGTGGCGTCGCTGTTTTACGCGCGGAGCGTTGATCTTTATTTGAGCGACGGTGGGTTGATCGGGATGGTGATGCCGCATAGCGCGTTGCAGGCGGGTCAGCATACGAAGTGGCGGACTGGAGAGTGGAAGTCTCGAGGCGGTAGTCGGATGTTGCACGTTAATTTCCAAGTGCGAAAGGCTTGGGACCTCGATCGGTTGGAGCCGAACGATTTCTTCCCGGTCCCGTCGTCGGTTGTGTTTGCTCGGCGGATCGGAGAGGAAGGGAACGCGCGGCCTCTGGCGGGGACGGTTAGGCAGTGGGTGGGGGCGACGGGGTCGGCGAGCGTTCGGCGTCTGGATATGGAGATTACTGATACGAGCGCCGGAATAATGTCGCCGTATGCGAAGTTGTCGCGACAGGGGGCGACGATTGTTCCGCGCGTGCTTTTCTTTGTGAATGAGGTACCGAATCCGGCGACCGTGCACGTTGGCGGTACGGTAACGTCGGAACCGCGTCGCGGCACGAACGATAAACCACCATGGAAAAATCTGGAACTGGCAAATCTCTACGGCAACACGATTGAAGATAATCATCTTTTTGATGTTCATCTAGGTGAGACGGTAGTACCGTATCGAACGTTATCGCCGCTCAGAGCGATATTGCCTTCGAAAAACGGCGCGGAGAATCTGGACAAGGAGCCAGATTCAAAATATGGGATTGCTACCGGGTCTCTTGGCCGACGGATGCAACAGCGATGGTCCCAGATCAATAGAGTTTGGGAAGAGCATAAGTCCGCAGCGAATCGGCTTTCGTTGTTGGGGCGGCTGGATTATTTCGGCAACCTGTCTGCGCAATTGGAGTGGCAAAACGACGACGTTCGACCGTACCGAATTGTCTACACGAAATCGGGCGAACCGACGGCATCGATTCTGTTTGATGATGAAGCAATCCTCGACCACCTGCTCTATTGGACTTCATGCGCGTCGATCGATGAGGCCTACTTTCTCATCGCGATTATCAACAGCAATACGCTTTACGAAATGGTCAAACCACTGATGTCAAAGGGTCAATTCGGCGCGCGAGATGTCCACAAGCACCTTTGGCGGTTGCCGGTACCTGAGTTCGATGGTGGCGATGCGTCGCATGTGGCGGTGTCTGATGCGGGTCGGCAAGCGGCTGCTGGAGTTGAGCTTGAGTTGGAGAAGCTTCGAGAGGCGCGGCCGGGGTACACGGTTACGATTGCGCGTCGGGAGGTGCGGAAGTGGTTGCGGGAGTCGGCAGAGGGGCAGCGGGTGGAGGAGGTTGTGGGGGTGTTGTTGGGGGGATAGGGGTTTCGCGAATAACGGCTGAGTAACTTTAGTGACGTTTACCGAAAATACTCTCGAGAAACTCTGTTGGTTATGCGATCGACCGTTGACGGATTCCAAAGAACATGTTTTTCCAAAAGGCATTGGGGGAACAAAATCAGTGTCAGGATTTATTTGTAACAAGTGCAACAATGACACAGGGTCGAAATGGGACAAAAACCTTCTGCAATTGTTGGTTTTCAATCGGATGGAGCACGGTCTCATCGATTCGGTATCAGCCGCGCTAGATGCGGTCAGTCAAGAAGGTGTTGACGGACATCGGCGATTCAAAGTGTTTGGTTTCCGAGACGTTCGAGTTTCTGATACAGCGAAGGATGTCTCGGAGAAACCAGATGGATCACTTCACGTCAATGTCAGCGCTGGGAATTTGAAAGCACTGAAAAGGGCGCTTAAAGGACTAAAGCGAAAGTACCCGCTGTTAGAAGACGTTGACGTGACGCAATCCGTCAGCACCAGAAGCAGCGGACAAATCGGCAAGCTGAACTCAAACGTCGCATTTAATGTTCCCGGCCTTGAAAAATCCGTAATCAAGACTGCCATGGCTTGGGCATTCGCCACAGGGTCAGATCCTCGGGATTGCGAACTTGGCTACCACTATCTGCGTGGGATTCCTGTGTTGGGTTCCCGGCAAGAGTTCGGGTTGATAAATGTCAAGTCGCCGGCCGAACCGATGGTCACGAGAGATTATCACAGTGTTGTTGTTCGACGTGATGGAGAACGGGGCTCCATAGTAGCGTTGGTGGATTATTTCGGTTGGTTCCAATTTCACTTGCCACTCTCGTTCCGATATTCGGGTGAAACGATGTTACATATACACGCGATCAACGTCGATACGGGGGACGTGCTCGAATATGCAAAAACACCAATTCGAGAATCGTTTGAAGGTCCTTGGGGAGCTATTGAACCGCAGATACCAGTGGCGTAGAACTCATTTCATCCGGTTTTCGCAGGAATGACGTGAGGTGGTTTGCGTGGTGGTTTGCGATTTGGGTTGGTTGTGGTTTGGGGTTTCCTGCCTCGCCCGGGCATACCCCGCCCGCGTCACTCGGTACATCCATCGCCTTTGGCCTTTCACCAGAGGGGGAAGGGGAAAAAGGACGAAAGGAGCTGATCAGTTGGTTTCAGTCACGGCACCCATAAAACGCCTTCCGATTCGGCGGCGCGGGCGCGGGCGTTATCGAGGGTGGCGAGCGGGAGATCGAGTCGCAAAGCCAGTTCGAGGTACGTGGCGTCGTAGAATGTCAGACCGTGTTTCACGGCGAGTTCGAACACGTTGTCGAAATTAGGATGGTTGTCGATGTGGATCGGCAAACCGTCGAGCATCCGTACGCATCTCGGTAAACGATCGGCGTGAATGCGGCCACGGCGTGCCGCTACCAGGATCGCGTTTCGGATTTCGAAGTGCCAGAGTTGTGGAACGATCCCTCCACTCCTACGGGCGATCTCCGATGACGCATCAGCGACCGGGTTATCCTCATCGTCGATGAACCAAACAGCGGATACCGAGGTGTCGAGAACGACTTCGGATGTCACCGAAGGCCTTCGCGTCGCCATGCCAAGATTTCGTCGACTGTGGCGTCGATCCAACCGCCTTCAGCGCGCATTCTCAAGAATTCTCCGACGGCGACGAAACGTTTAGCGCGATCACGATCGCATGCTGGCACTAGAAATGCAACGTCCTCGCCGTTTCGCGTGATCGCCACGGAGTCGCCGGTTTCAACGGAATCGAGCAGTTCGAGCAATTGCTCGCCAGCTTCGGATGCTTGTACTTCGCGCATGGTGGTGCCTCTGCAAACGATTCTACTGGAGCAGAACTCTAGTGCCCTATTTGATTACATCGCACTGCGTCGGCTCGTTAAACACCTGGATTCGACCAGAAGCGCCCGGGGCTGATGAATTGGTCGGCGGCGTTGGGGCCCCAGGTGCCGCGTTCGTAGGGGTAGAGTTGGGCGGCGAGTTCGGTATCCGAGGCTTGGATGTATGGGTCGACGACGGCCCATGAGAGTTCGATTTCGTCGGCGCGGGTGAAAAGGGAGGCGTCGCCGGCTACGGCGTCTAAAAGGAGTCGTTCGTAGGCGTCGCGCATGCCCATCGGGAATTTGTACTCGAGTTCTTGGGCTTCGGCTTGGAGACTAGGGCCGGGTTTCTTGTTGTCGATGGTGAGGCGTATCGCTTCGTCGGGTTGGATGACGATTCTGAGCATGTTTGGGACGAGGCCGGATTCGTCCTCGACGTCGAAGATTCGATGCGGGGGTTGGCGGAATTGGATCGCGACCTCTGTGTATTTGGTTCTCAACGCCTTGCCGGATCGGAGGTAGAAGGGGACGCCTTGCCAGCGCCAGTTGTCTACGAAGAGTCGCAGTGCGGCGTATGTCGCGGTCGCCGATGCTGGAGATACGCCGTCAAGCTGTCGGTAGCCGCGGTATTGGCCTCGGACCGAATTCGCAGCGGCCTCGCGGGGATTAGGTTTGCGGATGGAGGTTAGGACTTTCGCCTTTTCGTCGCGCAGGGAGTCGGCGTGGTTGGTTGCCGGTGGTTCCATCGCGGCCAGCGCCAATAGTTGGAGCAGGTGGCTCTGGAACATGTCGCGGAGTACGCCCGCGTGTTCGTAGTACGCGGCGCGATCGCCGACATCGAGGTCTTCCAGCACGGAGATTTGGACGTGATCGATGTAGTTGCGGTTCCACAGCGGTTCGAAGATTGTGTTGCCGAACCGGAAGACGATCAGGTTCTGGACCGTGTCTTTGCCAAGGTAGTGATCGATTCGGAAGAGTTGGTGTTCGGCGGCACGGGTATGTATCGCTTCGTTTAGGTGCCGCGCGGACTCAAGGTCGGTGCCGAACGGCTTTTCCACTACGAGTCGCCTGACGCCGTTTGTTTCGTCCAACATCCCCGCGTCCGCCAAAGCGTTGATGGTGCTCTCATAGAGGGTCGGAGATAGCGCGAGGTAGTAAAGTCGGTTGTCCTCGACACTATCGCCAGCGGTCTCATTGACGAATTGATCCAAACGTCGCAGTGAATTCACGTCGTTGGACGACCCTTGGAAGTACTTGACTTGCCTCGCGAATTCGAGCCAGCTTTGCGCGTCGGAGGAAAAGCTGTCGGTTGCGACGTCGAAGAGTAGTTTCCGATAGGACGCGTCGTTCAGGGGGGAACGGGCGAATGCAACGAATCGGCATCGTTCTGGCAGTGCGCCGATGGAGTGCAGGTGGAACAGCGCAGGGGCGAGTTTGCGCTGGGTGAGGTCTCCGGACGCCCCGAAGATAACGATGGTGAACTGCTGCGTCTTGTTATCCGCCATCTGCTTTTCTGACGCTGTGACCGCCGAACGCGTTGCGCATCGCGGCGAGTGAGCGTCCTCCAAATGGGTTCTCTTGCCGGGACCTGAAGCGCATCTGCAATGCTAAGGTAATCACCGGCGCGGGCACGGCCAACTCCACGGAGGCATCGACTGTCCAACGGCCTTCGCCCGAGTCTTCTACATACGAAGACAGCGCGTTTAAGCCCGGGTCTTCCTTCAGTTCATCCGCGGTTAGGTCCAGCAGCCACGACCTTATGACGCTGCCGTAGCGCCAGTTTTCGCATATCGCTCCCAGGTCGAGATTGAATTCGGATTTGGCTTCGAGCAGCTCTAAGCCCTCGGCGAAGGCTTGCATCATGCCGTACTCGATGCCGTTGTGGATCATCTTGACGTAGTGCCCGGCGCCGCTGGGTCCCACGTACAGGTTGCCGTCTGATTCAGGTGGCGCGAGGGTTTTGAATATCGGCAGGTTGCGCTCGTAGGCGTCTCGATTGCCTCCGATTGTGAGGCAGTATCCGTTTTCGAGGCCCCACACTCCGCCGCTCGTACCGCTGTCCAACATGTCGATGCCGAGATCGGCCATTTGCTCTGCGCGCCGCGTCGATTCTTTGTAGTTAGAGTTGCCGCCGTCAATCAGAGTGTCACCGGCCGACATGTGTTTTGACAGTTCGTCGACCGTCGATTGGGTGATTGCACCGGCTGGGACCATGATCCAAACGGTTCGTGGTTTATCTAGCATTTCGACGAGTGCGCCGAGAGAAGTTTTGCCGGTGCCGCCGTGGGATTCCAGTTCGGACAGCGCTCCAGGATCGAGGTCGAATCCCACGACGTCGTGACCGTCGCGCAAGAGGCGCTGAGCCATATTGCCACCCATCCGGCCGAGGCCGACCAATCCGATCTGCATCTTTGTTCTCCTTAAACCGAAACGTGTTCGGCGCGCATTGCATCAGCAACCGCCAACAGACGCGATGCAATTGCCGAAGCTACGTCGCTCGAGCTGAGCGTCGATTGGGCGAATTGGTTCAAACAAGTCGCGTAAGTCTCGCCGCCAACAATCACTTTTGCGTTACCTGGCATCGAGGCGATCACATCGGTCGCATTCAACACGGCCGGCGGTACAACATCGAGTTCGTTACGTTGGTTACGGAATGCAGGCCAGAAGATTGATTCGAGAGCGAAACACGCCATGACATCGTTCCGATCGTCGATGTGGACGCGCGCACTTAGCGCTTCGGCAACGATTCTCACGGTAGGCATGTTCATTACCCAGATCGATGGATCTAGGCCAGCATCTTGGAATATCGTGATCGTCCGCAGCGCGTTCTCCGACTGAATCAATGGATCGGGCCACTCTCCACGCGGTTTGCGAATGTCCCACCCAATGTCGACACCAAAAGTTGATGCAAAGTCGTATATGCTGATGTGCTTATCGATCGGCGACATGGATCTTGGCATCTTGCTGGGGCTGCTCACGGCACTAATCTGACCCATCTCGCTCGCCGCGTTGTTCACCCGAAGCAACAACACGTCGGGCTTGAACTTTTCGGTGACCTCGCTGATCTCTTCGATCGTTGCTTCGAGGTAACCGCGGGGATCGAAATCGAACTCCAACATTGTCGGGGTATTGCAGGCCAACGCTCGGAATAGCGAACCCTCGCCGATGTCCGCATCGAGCCAAAGCAGGGTTTCGCGTCGGTCCAGTCCTTCTGCGAATGACAATTCAAGGGCGTCCAGCAATAAGTCAACGAGCCTTACGAGGCGGGCACGATCTTCAGGATCTGAACGGTCCAACCGCAAACCTCGTTCGAGGTCCGCGGCGTTGAGTATGAATTCGGGTTTCAAGACGCCACCTTGGTACGTATCAGGGTCGTTGGTTGATCATTGCGCTGATATCGGAGATTTCATCGGACGGATCAGCGTTCAATCTAACCAATTCGGCGCGTCGACCTTTTTCTAGGCATGCCTGGACGTCTCCCGCGGCCTGAGCGGTCAATAGGCGACCGAGCGAGAAACTTTGACCTGGCACTTGGACATCGATATCGGATTCTTGTGTTAGAGCGAGCAAATGCACGGAGTTCGGGCCGCCTTTGTGCAACTGGCCCGTCGAATGCAGATAGCGCGGCCCGTATCCAAAGGTCGTTGCTGTTCCGGTGGCATTACTGATCGCAGTGCGCAATCCGTCACACGCGCTGGTCAACGCGTTCGATTCTGGTAGGAACGCGGCGATAGCGACATAGTCGCCTGAAGTTGCATTGGCCACGATTGCCTCGACCGTTTGGGTCAACGATTCCGAGTATCCGCGTTGGTCGTCATTAGATTCAAGCGCTTGGCGCGCAAGTTGCTTGGCAGACTCGACATCTGGTTGATCGAAGGGATAAACGCCAATGGCGCAAGCCGCGACTGCTGTCGCGAACTCCCAGCGGAAGAATTCGCCAGCTATGGAAGCGCGATCAGCGACTTCGATTTCGTAGGTAGGGTGCGAGTCGAACGCCGGGTTGGTCGGCGTTGGTTCGTCGGCGAGGTTGATGATTATGAATTGACGATCATCGCCATAAGACTCTGCTGGCAATATCGGTTCGCCAGCGACGGGTATCAATCCTCGGCCGTTCTTGCCTGTCGATTCGGCCAACAATTGCTCCAACCAGAGCCCGAAACGATCCAACTCAGGTGACACGGCGAACGTCACCTTGTCGCGGCCCCGCAATGCGTTGTGGGCCATGAACAACCCGAGTTCGATGCCGGGGTTGGTCTCATCTTCTCGTCTGCACTGATTCGCCATGGCCATCGCGCTGGCCGTCATCTCGTCGGTTGGCATGCCGCAAATCGAAGCTGGAAACATGCCGAAAGCAGACAGCGCCGAAAACCTGCCGCCAACGTTCGCCGGTGTTTCGATGTGAGCTGCGAACTCGCCGTTTGCTGCACGGGCCGCCAATGGAGTGCCAGAGTCTGATAGCGCCACGAAATGGGTCGATGGATCGCCAACACCGGCTTCGTGCAGAGCGCCGCGGAATACGCTCTCCAATGACAGCGGTTCGACCGTCGTACCAGATTTGCTCGCGACCGCAAATGCCGCCGAAGTTAGATCGATACTGTCGAGCGCGTCTTCGATTGCCGTTGGGTTTACGGTGTCGAATACATTGAGTGCAGGTTCGGCGTCGGGAAACAGACTGCTCAACACTTCGGGTGTCAAGCTACTGCCGCCCATGCCCAGAATATTCAGCGATGTGATGCCATCGAACGCCGCACGGTGGTCTTGATTCGCGAGCCCGATCCCGAAACGCAACGATCCCGGGAGGTTCAACCAACCCATCCAATCTCCGCCGCCACCAGGAGATGGTTCAGTCCACAGTGAATAGTCACGTGCCCAGATGCGTCGCACGATATCAGCGATGCAGGCGCGCGTTCTGTTCCTGATGATGGTGTCCGTCACCAACCGACGCTCCGATGGCAACGTCTATCTGACGCCGGCGAGGGCAGCGACTTTGGCGTCGATGCGAGCCATCAGGCTGTCCCAAGAGTCGGCGAATTTGTCTACACCCTCGACGAGGAGTTGATCCGTAACGGCGGCGTACGAGACTCCTTCTTCGGCGAGTTGTGCGAGTTGTGCTGCGGCTTCGTCGACGCCAGAGGTGAGCGTTTCGGAGATCGTACCCGTTTCGAGGACGTCTTCGACTGTTGGTAAAGGCAAAGTGTTGACAGTTTCCGGTCCCAACAGGCTGTCGAAGTACAGCGTTGGCGGATATTCAGGGTTTTTCACGCTGGTTGAAGCCCAGAGCGGACGTTGCGCTTGTGCGCCGATCGTGTTTAGTGAGAAGAAGCGCGTGTTGTCTTGCAAGTCGCGAGCGAAAATGCTTTGAAATTCTCGATACGCAATCTTAGCGTTTGCGATGCCGATCTTACCGATCAAGTCACTGTCATCGGGAAGCAATTCGTCGGCCAAAGTGTCGACTCGACTTACGAAGAACGACGCCACCGATGCGATCCGCGCCGGTGAGCCATTGCCGACGTTGGAGTATTTGGTGATGCCGTCCAAATACGCGTTAGCCGCGGTTTTGTACGCGTCCAATGAGAAGAGCAGTGTGACGTTGACGTTGATACCTTCGGAGATCAAGGTCGTGATGGCCGGCGCGCCTTCGGGGGTACCCGGAACCTTGATCATGATGTTTGGTCGATCGACGGCTGCCCAAAGCCTTCGCGCCTCGGCGATGGTGCGATCGGTGTCGTGTGCCAGATGTGGGTTGACCTCTATCGAAACAAATCCGTCGCGGTAGTTCAGCGCCTCATAGGTCGGGCGGAGGATGTCGGCGGCGTCCCTGACGTCTTCAACGGCGATACGCTCGAATATCACCTCGGCAGAGCTTCCATCCCTCGCGTGCTCGGCAAGGCGGTCGTCGTAGACATCGCTTCCCGCGATCGCGCCGTCGAATATGGTCGGATTGGTGGTAATACCGCGTAATCCCTGGTCGACGAGTTCATGGATTTCGCCGCCGTCGATCATGTCTCGGCTGATCTGGTCAAGCCATACGGCTTGACCGAGGTCTGCTGCTAGTTCGATGTTGTTTTTGCTTTGCGCCATATTTAGCCTCTTGCAGTCTCTCGAGGTCTGGAAACCACCTAGTGATTTCGTTCGGGTCCGAAGTTCTGTGCTTCGATATCGTTGAGTTTCTGGAGTCGCCGGTGGAAACGGATCTCTTCGCCCATCTCTGCGGCGAGAAATGCCTCCACCAGTTCAGTGGCGATCGCGTCGCCGACAACTCTTCCGCCGATGCAGAGTACGTTCATGTCGTCATGTACTACGCCTTGCCCGGCAGAGTAGGTGTCATGACATACGGAAGCCCGGACGCCTTTGAACTTGTTGGCGGTGATCGCGGCACCGATGCCGCTGCCGCAGAGCATGACGCCGCGGTGGGCGTCGCCGGACTGGACCGACGCGGCAACTGGTGCGGTGCAGTCGGGGTAGTCGTCTTCTGCGTCGTATTCGTGAGCACCGAGGTAGATGGCCTGATGTCCGGCGGCCTCGATGGTAGAGATAACGGCTTCTCGCAGGTTGAATCCGGCGTGATCAGCGCCAACGGCTACTCGCATAGGTAGTCCACACCTTGGGTTGCGTCATGGCACATTTGACGGGAGTGCCAACTACGCGGTAATGATACAACCGGGTATTTTGGCGGAAAATATCAATTGCGGCGGTCTTTTCATCGTTTCTGGTTATGTTTGGTTGCGGTGCGCGATGTTAAGTTGAAGAGGTTAATTGCGCCGATTTGATGATTGCAGACTTCGAGAGACGTGAACATCACTAACGAGTCTCGACATACCGAGCCGATCGCGAACAGCGCGCTGGGGCGCGTGCTTGCGAGCATGTTGCCGTCGTGCAGAGTGAGGCACGAGGACACGGGAGTGATCGTGGGTGGCGCGGGTTTGCATCCGGATATCCTGATCACCGCATCTGACCGGGCGCCGGTGGTGATAGAGGCGGAGTACGATCCGGCGAATACGGTGGAGGATGATGCTCGTGCGCGGCTGGGATTGACCGTTGAAGATGGTCACCGACGGATTGAATCTGCGATCGCGTTGCGCTATCCCGAGACTCTCAAGTACGCGTCCGACGTAGATAAAGACGTGCGCAGTTCCCGACTTTCTTACGCGTTCCTCTACGAAACTGGGGATCGCTTTCCGACGTCGGGATGGTTGGAAGGATCGTGTGAGGATGTCGCCGATATGGTTCGGTTGCTTTCAGTTCCGCAGAGCGCGGTGAATGAGGCCTCGGACCATTTGGAGCTAGGTATTGAGACAGCTGCCGATCGTCTGAACGAGATATCGGAGTTACGGCCGAGGGTGGCGACTGAGATCGCGGGACTGTTGGGGATGTCAAATGTCCGGCAGACGCGTCGTATGGCGTGTGCGATTCTCGCGAATGCGATGGTTTTCCACGATCGCGTCGCGGATATGCATGATGGCGTCGAACATCTGCATATGGTGTGCGGTCCTGAGATCGCTGATCCGCAGGCTAAGGTTCTCGCTTCTTGGCGTGACGTTCTGGAGATCAACTATTGGCCGATCTTCGCGATCGCGCGTGACATTCTCAGTCGCATGTCGCCTCAGGACGCGGCTCGGATTCTACTAGTCTTGCGCGAGACGGCTGGCAAGGTCTCAGCGTCGGGTGCGAACATCGCGCATGATTTGACGGGACGGATCTTTCAGCGGCTCATCGCGGACCGGAAGTATCTTGCCACTTTTTACACTTTGCCGCCTTCAGCCGCGTTGCTGGCACGCCTCGCAGTGGCGAAGATGCGGGATGTCGATTGGTCGGATGTGGATGCGATTGGTAATTTGCGAGTGGGTGATTTTGCCTGTGGGACGGGCGCGTTGCTGGCGGCGGTGTACGAACAGTTCGCGACGCGGCATGAAAACTTGGGCGGGCGGTCTGAAGACCTGCACCGAATGATGATGGAAGAGGTGCTGTACGGCTGCGATGTGATGCCGTCGGCGATCCACATTACGGGTGCGACTCTGTCAGGTGTGCATCCGAATGTCCGCTTCGGTGGATCGCGGCTTTACACGTTGCCATACGGACGTCAACGCGACGGCTCGGTAGCGATCGGTTCGCTGGAGTTGCTGCAATCGTCGTCGGTGATGACATTGATCAATACCACTGACCCAGCGCTCCGAACCGGCAGCGCGGGCGAAGAGACGGCATCACGAATCGTGGTTGATGTGCCAGATGAAAGCTTCGATGTTGTGATCATGAATCCGCCGTTTACGCGAAACACAGGACAGGAAGGTGAGCATATCGGAACGGCTAATCGTGCGTTCGCTGCTTTCCAAGCGACAGATGCTGATCAACGGGAAATGGGTTCGCGATTGAAAACACTCCAACGGGGCACGCAGGCGCACGGCAATGCGGGCATCGCATCAGCGTTCGCATCTCTGGCACATATGAAACTCAAACCGGGTGGGGTGCTCGCGCTGGTTTTGCCGTTAACTGTCGCAACGGGGGCTTCTTGGAGGAAAGTACGAGAGATGTTGACGGAGAACTATGACGATATTTCCGTATTGAGTATCGCGGCGAAGGGCAGAGATATCGCGTTTTCTTCCGACACCGGGATCGCGGAGTGTCTGGTTATCGCGCGCAAACTCGAGCGTGTTGAGGCACGGTGCCGACGCTCCGTTTTCACATCTTTCAATCGCCTTCCAATTGGCTTCGCCCAATCGGCGGTGATCGCCCGCGCGATCGGCGAAAACATCGGATCCGAAAGAGCAATTGAAAACGGCCCGTACGGTGGCACCCGCGTGATGGTTGGCGATGAACTGATTGGCGAGATGCTGTCCGTTTCGTCCCGATCAAACGATGATGCGTGGTCCGCGGTGCGTCTGTCAGACGCGTCGCTTGCCCAGACCGCACACGCCTTGTCGGACTCGCGGCTATGGCTGCCGGGTATTGTTGAGTCGATGGAGCTCAAGACGGCGGCTTTGAACGCAGTGGGTAAGATGGGTTATTACCACATTGATATAAACGGACCAGTGCCACGCGGCCCATTCGACAACGTAGCCGCGAGCCCCACCGCGACCTATCCATCTTTGTGGAATCACGATGCGAAAAAAGAGACGCGGATAGTCTGCGAGCCAGACTCGCAACTGATTGTCAGGCAAGGTATGGAAGATAAAGCGGCAATTATCTGGACAACTGCGAGTCATTCTCACCTGAACCGCGACTTTCGCCTCAACTCACAACCTTTAACGGTTGCGTTTACCGAAAATCCCACTATCGGCGGTACAGCATGGCCGAATGTGATTTTCGATGACGAACGATACGACTACATCTTCGCAGTCTGGGGCAACAGCACACTGGGATTGCTGAACTTCTGGTGGCACTCCAGCCGGCAACAGACCGGCAGAGCAAGGATAAGCATCCGCCTCGCCGAAACGTTACCTATCTTGGACTTACGCGCTCTTAGCGATGAGCAACATTCGACGGCGCGAGAAATCTTCGATGAGTTCAGGGATTTGGAGTTGAAGCCAGCATATATCGCTGATGCTGACCGCAACCGCGCTAGGTTAGACCGACGTGTAGTCTGCGACCTGCTCGGTTTCGACTCGGACGTTTACGAAGGTGTGCGGCGTTTAGCTCAAAAGTGGTGCGCTGAGCCTTCAGTGCACGGCGGCAAACCACGTCCGAAAGATGCGAAGCCGGTCATCTACGGTGAGAGATAGGGATTGAATGAAAGGCGGATCTCAATCGAGACCCATATCGAAACCCATCTGCCCTTCGGTCTTCTTTGG
This sequence comes from Dehalococcoidia bacterium, assembly GCA_965220355.1. Taxonomy (GTDB): domain Bacteria; phylum Chloroflexota; class Dehalococcoidia; order Lucifugimonadales; family Lucifugimonadaceae; genus Bin127. Next base: position 2,023,496 of record OZ244820.1, on the reverse strand, counting down.
AATGCTGGCGATGAGATCGGCGAGGCTTTTCTCGTATCTTGCTTTCGCCTGGGCCTCACGGATCTTGCTTTCGACCATTCGTCTCTCAGCCTCAGTTCCACATGCGAGACACTTCTTGAGGGATATCGACACGCCAGTGTAGTTGCCTTCGTGATCGCGTTCCTTGAGCGTGAAATTCGTCGTAATCTGTACTCCGCACGTGCGGCACGACCCAATTACGGATTCGTTGTGGGTTTCTGGGGTTTTTGACTCTGTGGACATAGGTAATATCAACAGTATCGCGCGTCTCCTTACGCTTCGCGAAGGCGACTGGACGATTCACCCCAACAACGAACGCGCGGTCTCAATCACATTCTCGACGGTAAAGCCGAGGTTGGCCATTACGATGTCGCCGGGGGCGGAGGCGCCGTAGCGGTCGATGCCGATGGTTGCGCCGTCGAAGCCGGTGTAGCGTTCCCAACCGATGGTTGTTCCGGCTTCTACGGAGACGCGGGCTCGGACTGTCGAGGGAAGGACGGATTCGCGGTAATCATCGGGTTGCGCTTGGAAGAGTTCCCATGACGGCATGGAGACGGCGCGGGCGGCGACGCCTTCTTCTTGGAGTTTTAGGGCTGCGCCGAGGGCTAGCTGGGTCTCCGAACCGGTACCGATGATTATCACTTCGGGTTCATCGTCGGTATCGGTGATGACGTATGCTCCGCGTTGGACGTAGCCGCGGGCGAAGCTCTGAGCGCCGATCGATGAAAGCTGGGGCAGGTTTTGCCGAGTCAGGATGAGCGCGGTTGAACCGCTACGGTTTTCGATGGCGATACGCCACGCTTCGAACGTTTCGTCGGCGTCGGCAGGTCTGATGACGGTCAGGTTGGGTATCATCCGCAGACCCATGAGTTGCGAGATTGGTTGGTGCGTCGGGCCGTCTTCTCCTAGTCCGATTGAATCGTGGGTGAATACCCAGATGCACGGCGCATGTGAAAGAGCTCCAACTCGAATCGCAGGACGCATGTAGTCGGAGAAGATTAGGAAGGTCGCCGCGTAAGGTATTACGCCGCCGTGGAGCGCCATCCCGTTCGAAATCGAGCCCATGCCGTGTTCTCGTACGCCGAAGTGGAGGTTTCGTCCGTCGGGCAATTCGGGGGAGAATGAGCCACGGCCATCGACCTCAGTGTTGTTGGATTCGGCTAGGTCGGCTGAGCCGCCAATTAGACGGGGAAGACTAGGTGTGATGGCGTGGAGGGCTTCGCCGGAGACGGCTCGGGTTGCGATGGGTGAGTCGTGTGTGCCGACGAGCCGGTTGAGAGCATCGTCCCATCCTTCGGGCAGGATGCTGAGGATGTCCATGAAGAATCGGTCAGCGAGTTCGGGGTGTTCCTCTTTGTAGGCGTCGAACTGGGCGTGCCACTCGTTTGAGAGAGCTTCGCCGCGTTCGATAGCGGAGTGCATGTGGTCGTGGACGTCGGATGGCACCTCGAAAGGATCGTATTCCCAACCGAGTTGGGTGCGGGTGAGGGCAACTTCGTCGCCGCCCATGGCTTTACCGTGGACTGCGCCGGTGCCGGCTAGGTTGGGGCTTCCGTAGCCGATGACGGAGCGGACGGTGACAAGGGTTGGTTTGTCGGGTTCGTCATCGGCGGCGTTGAGGTCGTTAACGATGGCGTTGAGGTCGTTGCCGTCGACGGGATCGAGGATGTGGAAGCCGTAGGCTTCGTAGCGTTTGGAGACGTCTTCGCGGAAGGCTTTGTCGGTATCGCCTTCGATGGAGATCTGATTGTCGTCGTAGATGACGACGAGTTTTCCCAGTTGTAGGGTTCCGGCGAGTGATGCGGCTTCGGAGGCGACGCCTTCCATCATGTCGCCATCGGAGCAGATAGCGAAGGTCCGGTGGTTGACGATCTCATGTCCGGGTCGGTTGTAGGTGTTTGCGAGGATTTTTTCGGCGAGGGCGAAGCCGACGGCGTTGCCGAGGCCTTGGCCGAGGGGGCCTGTGGTCGCTTCAACTCCGGCCGTTAGACCATATTCGGGATGGCCCGGCGTCTTACTCTCCCACTGTCGGAAGTCTTGGATTTCGTCCAGAGGTAGTTCGTATCCGGTGAGGTGGAGCATCGAGTAGAGGAGCATCGACGCGTGGCCGGCTGATAGGACGACTCGGTCTCGATTGGCCCAAGCGGGCGTGCCGGGAGCGTGTCGTAGGACGTGGTGCCATAGGGCGTAGGCGGTGGGTGCCAAACCCATCGGTGCGCCGGGGTGTCCGCTGTTGGCCTTCTCGACGGCGTCGATCGAGAGGAAGCGAATGGCGTTGATCGACCGCCAAGCCACATCACTGTTGATGGCGGTTTCGGAGATGGTTTGTGCGTTTGACAAGGCGGGTTTGGGAGGGTCTCTTGGTGGTTCGGACGCGCCGAGTTACGAAATCGGCAATCTACGTGATTCTATTAAGGGACACGTACGTCGAAGGGCTCATTTAGTTGTGTGCCGTTTATAATCTCCGTCCACAAGGCTAGATACCCATGACCGAAATCGTCTACCTACTAACGAACGAAGCATTCCCGAAATTCGTCAAGATCGGCAAAACCACTGCCGATATGTCGAATCGGTTGCGAAATCTATATTCGACAGGGGTCCCATTTCCTTTCGAATGCGAACTTGCTGTTGAGGTCGAAGATGCAGGCGCGGTGGAAGATGCGTTGCACCGAGCTCTGAAAGTCCAGAGAGTCAATCCATCGCGCGAATTTTTCGAAGTCGATTCCGCTGACCTGAAACCATTGTTGCGACTGTTGGGTACGGAAATCAAGATTGCCAAAAGTGTCGAAACCGACGAAGAAGGCGAGAAAGCGGCGAGAAGATATCGTAACAGACGCCCCGACCTAGATTTCGAAGAGATGGGACTCAAAGCAGGGGATCAACTGTCGTTTTTGCGCGATCGAAGTGTTGTCGTGACAATCGTCGACAACAAGAATGTGGATCACGATGGCGACACCGTGTCGTTGACGCACGTAACCAAAAAAGTGTTTAACGGTAAGTTGCGGCGTCCGACAAACCATTGGTGGAGTGAAAAACACAAGCGCCCTCTTATTGAGGTGTACGAAGAGACTTACCCTGTGGAAACTGACAACTCGGATGAGCTCTGAGTTACGCAATCCCTAATCGAGTTCAGCCAGAAAATTTGGACTACGTCAGGCTCTCTTTTATGGACCACAACCTGACGAAGGCACCGAGGTCAAGATCGCCGTTTTGGATTATAAGGTGACAGCTGCCAATCATATGCGTCGACCCAGTCTTTTTGAATCTCTTCTTCTAAGCATTTCAAGTGCCAATCGCCTTGTTTCACTGCGTCCTCTAGACTGTTGCCGGTCGTACCACTTATCGTCGCCTTATATCCATCGTCGATGGGGTTATCGCATGATTTGCAGTTTTGCATCGTCGCTCCAAGGTTCAGTGCACGCTTACACACCTAATGCTATGCACAGTGGTTGGCAAAGGCTGCGATCCGCTTACGCACCCGCGACATTCAGTCGTACGGAGTAGAGGGATACGTCGCCGCAGATGTAGAGGGTCATGCGGTCTTCGTCGCCGAAGGTGCAGTTGGCGGTGCGTTGTTCGGGGATGAGGATCTTGCCGATGAGTTCGCCTTCGGGCGTGTAGCAGTGGATGCCGTCGTGGGCGCTTGTCCAGATGTTTCCTTGCACATCGCAGCGGAAGCCGTCGGCGATGCCGGGTCTTACTACGGCGAAGATGCGGAAGTTGGTGAGCGATTTGCCGTCAGAGTTGACGTCGAAGGCGGCGACGTTGCGGGGTTCTCCGCTGTCAGCGACGTAGAGGATTGACTCGTCGGGGGAGAAGGCTAGGCCGTTAGGGCGGTCTAGCTCGTTGACGACTATCGAGATGTTGCCGGTTTCGGGTTCGAGTCGGTAGACGTAGTTGCCGTCAAGTTCGGAATCGCGTGCGTTGCCTTCGCGTCCGCTAAGTATGCCGTAGGGCGGGTCGGTGAACCAGATGGAGTCGTCGGATTTGACGACGAGATCGTTCGGCGAGTTGAGCTTCTTGCCTTCGAAGCTTTCGACCAAGATGTGGTGTTCGCCGTCGTGCTCCAATCTACTGATGGCGTGCCGGAGGTGTTCGCAGGTGACGAGGCGTCCTTCGTTGTCGACGGTGTTGCCGTTGCTGAAGTGGCTGGGTTCGCGGAATGTCGTGGTTCCGCCGCTACCGGGGTCGTATCGGAGCATCCGGTTGTTGGGTACGTCTGAGAAGACTACGAAGCCGTCGGAGCCGTTGCGGGCCGGGACGTAGGCTGGGCCTTCTGCCCACTCGGTTCCGGTGTAGTGTTTGTGGATCTCGACATCGTCTCCGCCGATTAGGTCTCGGAAGCTGGGATGGATGATGACTGCTCCGGAGCGAAGATCGGCGTCGGAACGGAACTGGTTGCGGTTTTGCCAGGTTTTGTTGGGTGCGAGGGACATGTTAGTTCTTTAGATGCTTTTTCGTTCTGATGTCGGCCCCCATTACCTTAATCCACTGCCGTCAGGGAGTTGAGACAGTTTCCAAGAGTTCCTGCAAAGGCGTATCGGCGAGGGACTCCAAGCGCATGTCGGCTTCGTGAAATGACAGATTTTTGGTCATCGGCCCGGGCACTGCGACGCAATAGAGTCCGGCGCGTTTCGCGGCTTTAACTCCAGGCAGGGAATCTTCGAGTGCGAATGCTTGGTCGACCGTGACGCTGAGGTTCGAAACGGCGGCGAGGTACGCAGCAGGATCGGGTTTGGCGCGTCCCACGTCGTCGCGACAGACGATGGTCTCGAAGCGATGTGCGAGTCCTAACTGATCGAGTCTGTCGACGACCCATGATCGCCTGGAACCGGATGCGACTCCCACACGGATTCCTAGCTGCTGTGCAGCGTGAATGTAATCTTCGACCCCCGGCATCGGCGCGGCGTCTTCGAGCATTTCAAGATGGAGGGCTCGCTGGCGTTTGCGCAACTCGGCGCGATCGATTGGCTTGCCGGTCAATTCGGCGAGGTGTTGGTCGATGTTGAAGTATTGGGTGGAGTCGCCTATGATCGGCAACCACGTAGATAGAGCCAGTTCGACACCGTGGTCGCGATATATGGTTTGCCAAGCCTCGTAATCGGTCGTTTCGGTATCGAGGATCAGGCCGTCGAAGTCGAAGACGATCGCTTTGATGTGATTCATAGAGCAAAGACAATGTGTGGTCGCGCGCCAACCACCGAGCCCCTCTGGAATCCGGCCTACGCCGGATTGACGGTGGTTGCGTTTAAACGCCAGAGGCGGACGTGTCAGCCGTTATGCACCCTGCGCGTTTAGGTCTATGGACCAGAGGGAGGATGTGGCTCCGATGAATAGGCGTTGGCGGTCGGACATGCCGAAGGCGCAGTTCGCCGCGACCTCTGGCGTGAGGATCTTACCGATCAAATCCCCATTGGGATTGAAGACTTGGATGCCATCGCCGGCCGAGACGTATAAATTGCCGTCGGTGTCGCATCGGAATCCATCGGGCACGCCGGGTTCGATATCGACGAACACACTAGGATTGACAAGCATTTCGCCGCCGGGTGTCACGTCGAAGCTCATGACGCGGTGGTTGCGGAATTCACCGTGGGTCCTGCCTGTGTCGCCGACGTAGAGGACTGATTCGTCCGGCGAAAAGGCGATGCCGTTTGGTTTGTCGAAGTCCTCTGAAACCACGGTAATCGCCATCGTGTCGCCGTCGACTCGAAAGACGCGGTTGCGGTCCTGTTCGGGCTTGTCGCCATGACCAAAATCCGGGTGCAGAAAGCCGTAATCCGGGTCGGTAAACCAAATCGATCCATCTGATTTGACCACCACATCATTCGGCGAAGTCAGTTTTCCACCCATGTAGCTATCGGCCACCGGTACCAATGATCCATCGTGTTCGAGACGCACCACGGATCGGCCACGCGTCAGACACGACAATACTCGGCCTTCCAAGTCGACAGCGTTGCCGTTTGCGCAATCCGACGGTTGGCGGAAGATTCCCAAACCCGACGACTCGTCCCATTTCACGATGCGGTTGTTCGGGAAGTCGCTGACGATGACGTAGTTTCTGGACGGCAACCAGCACACGCCTTCGGCGAACACGAGGTCGCTGGTCAACAGAGTAAGTTCTGGCGAATCGCCGAGGATCCGTTTGAACTCGTCGGCGTAGATTTCGAAAGATCCGGACATTACATCAACTCCCGTGTGCTTTGACTCAGATCAAGGTCATGTGTCACGCTGTGCGAAGTTTAACTCAAACCTAAGGTAGCTTTTCGGATTTGCGTCGCCAAGTGTTAACCTACGCGCATTGACTGTATCGTCCAAATCTAGACCAACAGAGGCCCCAAATGAAGATGTACGTAGCAGGTGATTGGGTGGATCGCGACAACCGTATGGATGTCATCGATCCGTTTTCAGGTGAACCGTTTGACACAGTGCCGAGCGCATCGGTTGAGGACATCGTACTCGCCGCGAGGGCCGCGGAAGAAGGCCGTGCGCAAATGGCGCGTCTCACGGGTATGGACCGTTACGAGATACTCACCCGCGCAGTCGAAATTATGAACGCCCGCAAGGAAGATCTCGGGCAGACGATCACCCGGGAAGAGGGTAAAGTCATCTCGGAAGGGAGGTTGGAAGTAGACCGCGCGGTTCAGACCATGACGTGGTCGGCAGAAGAGGCAAAAAGACTACGCGGTGAGACGATCCCGCTTGACGCATCACCCGGTAACGCAGGCAAGTTCGGCTTCACAGTTCGAATTCCCGTCGGCATCGTAGCGGCGATCGCGCCGTTTAACTTCCCCCTCAACCTTGTAGCTCACAAAGTCGGGCCCGCAATCGCGGCCGGCAACGCGGTCATCATCAAACCGGCATCTGACACGCCGCTGTCGGCGTTGAAACTTACCGAGATACTGCTCGAAGCTGGTGTGCCAGATATGGCTGTGCAGTGCATCACCGGATCGGGACGGATTATCGGCGACGCGCTCGTGTCGCAACCCAATGTACGGAAGGTCACGTTCACTGGCTCACGAGAGATCGGCGAGCGCATAACCAAGATGGCGGGGTTGAAGAAGGTGACGATGGAACTCGGTTCAAACTCGCCATTGATCGTCATGCCAGATGCCGACATGGACAAGGTTGCCGCGGCTACCGCACAGAGCGGTTACGCAAATGCAGGCCAGGTGTGCATCTCGACACAGCGCGTCATCGTCCAAGAATCTGCATACGGAGACTACATCGACGCTTTGAAACCGCAGGTTGAAGCGCTGTCCTACGGTGACCCCATGCAGGACGCGACGAACATGGGACCCCTGGTGCGAGAAGCTGATGCAGTACGGGTTGAGAATTGGATCAATGAGGCGGTCGACGCCGGTGCGAATCTCGTATCCGGCGGTACGCGCAACGGTGCGATCATGACACCTACGATCCTTTCCGACGTCGACCCGGATATGCGTATTTCACGCGAAGAGGTGTTCGGACCAGCGGTCGCGATCACTCCGGCGGCGGACATCGACCAAGCGATCGAGTTGGCCAACGACAGCAACTTCGGGCTCGCCGCGGCGATCTTCACGCAGAACGTGGATCACGCCATGCGCTTTGCTTTGGAGGCGGAAGCTGGCAACTTGAACATCAACTCCGGCACCCAGTTCCGCGCCGACATGATGCCTTACGGCGGATTGAAGGACAGCGGATTCGGCAAGGAAGGACCTCCGTACGCCATCGAAGAGATGACGGAGCTGAAGATGGTGGTGTTTCACTAGGGCGGCGTCGGCCCAAGGTATCGCATATCCCGGCGCAACGTGGCGCTCGTTGCGCCTTGACTCCCTTTGATCGACCGCCTAGACATTCGGTGTCGGACTACCCTTACAGATAGGGAGTACTATTCAAAGAAGCAGATTGTTGATTGCTTATGATTCGGAGCAGGGATTATGGTCAGGTCGAAAGCAGAAATCCGGCGGACGGTTGATCGGGGTGAAGAGATCTATGACGCTGTCATAAAGAATCAGTTGAACGACGATCAGCTGGGAATGTTCTTGGCCATCGATACGAATACTGGCGAATACGAGGTAGGCGATTCGTCGATGGCGGTCACCGATGCGTTGCATGCAAGGGTTGAAGGTGCCGATGTTTATGTCATGCGACATGGCAGGATGCCGACTCTGACGATAGGTATGTCGCCGTACTTCGAATAATGATTGAGCGCGGGCGAGTTAGCCAAATTCGATGATCAATTCATAGGCACCTGCGTCATCCATGTGGTTGGAGAGAACGGTGTGCCAGCGCGGGTAGAAGCCATGGTAGATTCCGGTTTCGCTGGGCATTTGTCCCTGAAACCGGATTTAGTTGATGCCTTGCAGTTGCGACGAACCAGGTCGGAAAAGGAATATCTCGCTGACGGGCGTAGCACCATCTGTGATATGTATCGCGTCCAAGTGCATTCGCAAGGTCATCTCCGAATCGTGGAGGTCGCTAGTCTCAACGGACATCCCCTCATCGGAATGGGCCTTTTTCAGGGCAGCGAGTTGCGGATGATGGTTGAGGATGCCGGAGTGATCGAGATTACGCCGTTCGATCAACTTTAGGCGTCATACGTTACTATTGCTTCGACGCTGGAACAGCTAGCGTCTGAGTTTGAACACAGTCCCCAAATCATGCCGCCCAAAATATCGCTGATCGGAGCCGGAAGTGTCGTCTTCGCGCGCCGCCTCTTGCAAGATGTTGCTTGCACGCCATCTCTGAAAGATTCCAGAATTTCGTTGATGGACATCGACGAAGAACGACTTCAAGTCATTGGTGACTTTGCGAAGAAGCTGTTCGCCGAGGTTGGTTCTGAGGCTCAGATCGAGACTACGACTGATCGTCGCAAGTCAATGGCCGATGCCGATTATGTCTTGACGACGATCCGCGTTGGAGACACTTTCGAACGCGATATCGATATTCCCCGCAAATACGGTATCGACCAGGCGGTTGGCGACACTGTTGGGCCCGGTGGCGTCTTCAAGGCGTTGAGGACGGTGCCGGTGCTGATCGACATCGCGCACGATATCGATGATGTCGCGCCGAACGCCACTTTGTTGAACTACACGAATCCGATGGCGATGGCGTGTTGGGGCATAACGTCCGAAACCGACGTACCGACGATAGGACTGTGCCACAGCGTGCAGCGCACGACTCAGGATTTGGCCGACTACATCGGCGCGTCACACGACGAGGTCTCGGCGTGGGTCGCGGGCATTAATCACTTGGCTTGGTTCATGCGCTTCGAACGAAACGGCGAGGATGCGTACCCGGCGCTCCGAGACGCGATGAATAATCCCGAGATATTCGCGCTTGATGCCGTACGTTTCGAGGTAATGAAGCATTTTGGATATTTCGTTACCGAATCGACGCGGCATATGTCCGAATACGTGCCGTACTTCCGGACTGATGAAACGGTGATGGATGAGTTCCGTCTGAACGAGATTCGCCAGGATCTTCAGCGACGGGTGAGACGCGTGGACGATCATCTGACGCAACTTGAACAGGACGCATATTCTGACGAACCGATCGGCCCCGATCGTTCTGACGAGTACGCTTGCCGCATCATGGAAGCGATGGAGACGGGTAACAAAATCGTCATCAATGGCAACGTTCCGAACGATGGTCTCGTCGATAACCTTCCCTTTGGTTCGTGTGTCGAGGTACCGATCCTCATCGATGAACTCGGGTTCCATCCGATGCCTGTCGGAGAAATCCCGCCGCAGTGCGCCTCGCTGTCCCGCGCAAACATCGCGGTTCAAGAGATGGGCGTGGTAGCCGTCTTGGAACGATCAAAGGAAGCTGCGTTCCACGCGGTTGCGCTGGATCCGTTAACGGGCGCGATTCTGTCTCTGGAAGAGATTCGGTCGATGTTCGATGAGATGTGGGAAGCGCATGGCGACGAGTTGGTGGAATACGAGTAGTTGGAACGTGATCGCCACGGCACGTAGTTTATAGAGGGAAAGCAGATTGCGAGCAGCCCAAACTTTCGGCGTAGACGACATCCGGTTTGTGGCGGATGTTCCCGACCCGGAACCGCTTGAGACCGATGCGCTGGTGGCGACTGAGATGGCGTCGTTGTGCGGTTCTGATCTGCATATGGTCGGCAAGGGTTGGCAGATGCCGGAGTATCCTGCGCCGCCTGGTCATCCTGGTCACGAAGGCGTAGGCGTAGTGGTTGAACCCCCGAAGCGATACCCCGACGGTGTCGGCATCGACGTTCTTGAACCGGGCGATCTTGTCTTGACCGTTCCGCACATCTGGTACGCCAAGTGCTTTGCCGAGTACCAAGCAGTGGATGCCGCGCACATGCTCAAGCTACCGGCCGGGCCACCCGTGGAACATGTGCTTATGACGCAGCAACTCGGCACTGTGATATTTGCAACCCAACGACTACCCGAATCCTTGGAAGGTCTGACGTGCGCGGTACTCGGACAGGGGAGCGCTGGGTTGTTTTGGGACCACGTGTTGAGGCGTCGCAGTGCGGAACGAATTATCGCCATCGAACCGGTCGACAGCCGACGTGGACTTTCGACCAAGTACGGTGCCGATGAGACGGTCGATGTGATTGGGGATGAGGCTAAGGACGCGGTCTACGACCTGACCGATGGCAAGGGTGCCGACATAGTGATCGAAGCTGTCGGTTCGACGCCGACGTTGAGCGACGCGTTCCGTATGGTTGCTGATGAAGGGTTGTGTGTTTTGTTCGGGTTGCCGGAGAGCAACGACCCCGTTCCGTTCGACTACACCGAGATGTTCAAGAAGCGCGCGAATGCTTACTCGATCCTAGGTGCACAAGAGGAGCCGGGGCTGAAGACTTTCCGGAGGGCGCTCTCGTGGATCGTGGAAGGCGAGATCGACATGGCGCCGATTGTGACGCACATGATGCCTATCGAGCAAGTTGAGGAGGCGTTCGAGCTATCGGAGTCGCGCGGGGATGGCGTGGTTAAGGTTGCGTTGACGTTTTGAGTGTCTAAACATATTGGTTTGCATCAGCTTTGAATTTTTGTGATATGGGTTGACCGTCGTGGGCGATATGGCTAGTATGGGTATCATGAAGACGACGCTTGACATCCAGGATGAGTTGCTGGTGCGCGCGAAGCGGCATGCACAGCGTACAGGCCGCCCATTGCGTGCCGTGGTTGAAGAGGGTCTGCGACAGGTACTCTCCACCGAGGCAACCCCCCGACGTTACCGATTGCCCGACCACAGCGTGGGCGAAGCGGGCGGGAAGGATCCTCTGGAGGCGTACTCTTGGCAGGACCTCCGCGAGGTCATTTATGGAGAGCCTGGATCCCGGTGATCGCCGTTGACACGAATCTGCTGGTATATGCGCACCGTCGCGAATCGAGGCACCACGATACGGCTGCGTCGATCATACGCAATTTGGCGGAAGGCGACGATACATGGGCCATTCCCTGGCCTTGCTGCTACGAGTTCCTCAGCGTGGTAACGAACCCTCGCATCTGGAGGGACAGCGCCACGAGTTCAGAGCAAGCGTGGCGTCAACTCACCGCCTGGACCGCCTCTCCTTCGATACGGCTGATTGGTGAGACCGAGGACTTTACGCGGATATTGGAGAGATTTGTGCGGCGTCCCCGAGTGATAGGGGGAGTTGTGCACGACGCCAGGATAGCCGCAATATGCGTCGCCCACGGAGCCGAAGCACTCCTGACCCGGGACCGCGACTTCTCGCTGTTTCCAGAACTCAAGACGCGGGACCCGATCGGCGGGTGACGGTAGGATGATTGGTTGTAGCCGTTTGGGTTCAGGATGACGCGGAAGAGACTTCGAGTGCCGTACCTGATGCCGATTGAGGCGTTTGAGTTGTCGGAGTCACGCGGGGATGGGGTGGTTAAGTTGCGTTGACGTATTTGGAGCTAGGTCTTGGCTGTTCGCGGTAACACGAACCGCGCATGGGTATTGGCTCGACGATCTTCGACGTTCGTGCGGAGTGTGTTGAGGCACCTCATCGGCGACGAGTTGGTCAGGAGATGAAAGTTGCTTTCCCGGGTCTCAACTCAGAGAATCCCCATGTGATTCATGGGCGGCTAAACTTCTCCATGATTCGTGGTATCGCAATGTTGCCCCAGCATGCCTGGCTCAATCCGATTCCCAATGGTGGGAATGCTCCATGTATCGTCTTGAAGCCTCTGGTGGCCAGAAACTCAACGACGGGAACAAAATCTCGATCTGAAGAAACGAGTACCGCCACGTCATAGTTGTTGGCCCAAGCCAGCTTGATCACGTCGGTCGCGATTCGGGTATCCACGCCCTTTTCCTCGGTGCCACGCATGTCTGAGCCGCACTTCGGACAAATTAGTATCGCTTCAAAGCATGATGGGCATTCGGGTCCGCTCTGCTTTCGTTGCCTCGGTAGCATCGTGACTTGTACGCCAGGGAACCTATCTAGAATCGTTTCCGCCCACCTGCGCATTCCTCTGTCTTTACTACTCTGGCCATAGGAGCCGTATACGTTCATGCCCTGGTATGCGAGCGACGCAGAAGCGTCGACCATCATCAATGCCTCCTCGGCTAACACCAACCCCAACTTGCGCCAATCAATATTGAAGCCGGCGTTTTCATTGTTGAAAGATATTTGGAAGTTCCAAAAATCGACGAACACCTTAACTCGGAGCCTGTGTTCCGGTTGCGGTTCTTTTGCCAATTGGCGACTCCTCAACAAAAATTCAGGGACGCTAAAACGCGTCCCTGGGGTGGTAATGATCGAGCTTCCGATTGTTCCCTAGCTGTCGGGTCGTGGCTCGATGGGTAGTAATGATCAGCAGTTTATCGTTTGGTCATGGTTGTGTCAACAACCACACTTGTTAATCGTAGTGGTAGCGCTGTTCGCGCCAGGGGTCGCCGTACATGTGGTAGCCGTAGGCTTCCCAGAAGCCGGGGGCGTCGGAGTCCATGAAACGGATGCCGCGGACCCATTTGGCTGATTTCCAGAAGTAGAGGTGGGGGACGATCATGCGGACGGGACCGCCGTGGGCCGGCTCGAGAGGTGCATCGTCGTAGGTGTGGGCGATCATCGCCTTGCCGTCGATGCAATCGGCGGTGGGCAGGTTGGTGGTGTAGCCGCCGTCGCTATATGCCATGAGGAATTCGGGCGGGTTGTCGATACCGGCGTCGGCGAGGAAGTCGTCGATGAGCACGCCGCGCCAATCGGTGTCGAGCTTGCTCCATTTGGTGACGCAATGGATGTCAGTATGGATGTCGGTTTGAGGTAGGGCCATCATCTGGTCCCAATCCCAGACGCCGAGTTGCTCGCCCGCGTAGTCGATGCGGAAGGTCCATGTCGCAGTGTCGACTCTCGGCGTTGGACCGGCGGAAAGAACGGGGAAGCCACGATCGACGTATTGCCCAGGCGGGACGCGTCCCGCGGTCTCATCTTCTTCCTCCTGCCGTCGCCTGCCGAAGAAGCCTCTGGTGATTATCCCCATCGATTTTCTCCCGATTCACTCAACTGTTCCCATGCCACACAAACTGCGCATAATGTTAATACGCAACGCGAACCGCTAAAGTTTCGCGGCTCATGTATCGGACACAGATCCGACGGCACGGAAAGGCGGCCAATGACTATGCGATTTGAAGGTAGGACGGTGATTGTTACGGGTGGCGGTACGGGTATCGGCGAGGCGATATGCCACCGATTTGCGGGCGAAGGAGCTAACGTCTTCATCGCCGAGTTGGAGGCCGATAACGGCATGGGGACGGCGGCAGACATCAACGCCAACGGAGGCTCCGCAGTATTCTGCGAAACCGATACGTCGAACTCGGATTCTGTTCGTTCGATGATCGCGAACGCGGTCGATGAGTTCGGCACTGTCGATATCTTGGTGAACAATGCGGCGACGTTTGTGTTCGGCAAGGTCGAGGAGGTCACGGACGCCGATTGGGCGCGGGTTTTCGGTGTAAACGTGATCGGTTACGCGAACTGCGTTCGAGAGGTGTTGCCAACGTTCCGGAAGGCCGGTGGTGGCGCGGTGGTGAACATCGCATCCGTCAGTTCTTTCATCGCGCAGCCGGAATTCATTCCGTATAACTCGTCGAAAGGTGCAGTCGCACAGTTGACTCGATGTTTGGCGATGGACCTAGCGCCCGACAATATTCGGGTCAACGCCGTTTGCCCCGGCTCGATCAAGACCCGAGCCACCGACATGCACATCGACTCGCTCGGTCTCGACCGCGAGCAGTCGTATATCGAGTTCGGTGAAGACGCGTTGATGAAACGGATGGGCGAGCCGAAGGAGATCGCGTCGGTTGTGGCTTTCTTGGCGTCGGACGATGCATCGTATATGACCGGGGCACACGTGATTGTGGATGGAGGGATGAGTATTGGTTAGCTTGCGGCTAGGACTATGTGTTCGACCTACCGATTGCGCGATAATTCGCGGATAGAGATGACTACCAACGGCGAAAACCAACCCAAACCATCGCTGTTTCAGCGGATCAAGGCTCAGAATCTGCTCTCGTTCGGGCCGGATGGGATTGATTTGGAGTTGGGGCCGCTCAATGTTTTGATTGGGCCGAATGGGTCGGGGAAGTCTAATCTGCTTGACGTGTTCAGTTTGTTTCAGGCGGCGCCTAGGGAACTTGCTGCGCCTGTGAGGAAAAGTGGGGGTGTACGAGATTGGATTTGGAGAGGCGATCCGGAAAGCGTGGCCGTTTTGTCAGTCGATGTTGCGGAGCAGTATGCGACTGAACAGCGGCAAGTTCCAAAAGCTATACGTCATGAAATCGCATTTTTCGAAGCCAGCAACACATTTCGACTTCTAGACGAACGTATCCTGCGAATGCTGAGTGAAAGCACGGCTCAATCCGCGTATTTGCTGGATGCCAAGGTACCCAAGGAGATTTTCCAACCCCCTAAAGCGGGAAATGGTATGACTTCACCGGAATTGGCGCGAGACCAATCGATCCTTTCTCAACGTAAAGACCCGTTTCAGTTTCCTGAATTCGACCGCTTGAACGGTGCATACGGCCAGATAAGGATGTACCGCACTTGGCCGTTCGGGCGTGATGCAGTGTTCACGCGCGCACAATCAACGGAAGTCATTTCGCGGCCAATGGCTGAGGACTTCTCGAACGCTTGGATATTCATGAACAGATTGCGGAAACATCCTGCCACCAAATCTCAGTTGATTGAAAAAATCGCGGACATTTACGAAGGCGTGACGGACTTTGATTTCGACATAATCGGTTCAACCATGCAGGTGTACTTTACCGAAAGTGATTACACGATTCCGGCCTCACGCTTGTCCGATGGGAGTCTTCGCTATCTATGCCTGCTCGCTATACTCTTGGACCCTGAACCGCCAGCGTTCATCGCGATCGAAGAGCCGGAGTTGGGGATACATCCTGACTTGATGCCGCAGATCGTGGATCTGTTGGTTGATGCTTCAACGCGAACGCAACTCGTAGTGACGACTCACAACGACACGATCGTGGATGCGCTGACCGATCGACCGGAATCAGTGGTTGTGTGTGAGAAGCACAATGGTCAGACGGAGTTCAAACGACTTGATCCCACTGAATTGGCGATTTGGTTAGAAAAATACCGGCTTGGAAATCTGTGGGTTAGTGGGCATCTAGGAGGCGTTCGCTGGTGATTGTGGAGATGTTCGTTGAAGGTGGGGGTGACGATACTTCTCTCAAAAGGCGTTGTAGACGTGAGTTCAGTCGCTTCTTGCGACAATCTGTTTCAATCGGACAAACAAACAGATTGATAATTACCGCGAGCGGTAGCCGAAATCAGGCGTTCGATCAATTCAAAACAACATCTTCATCGGCAACGACGGGTGGATATACGGCGATGATGCTGGTCGACAGCGAGGATCCGGTGACAAACATTGAACGAACTTGGCTTCATCTTCGTTTGCGCGATGGGTGGGCGAAGCCGAGCGGCGCGACAGACGATCAGGTTCTTTTCATGACGACGAGCATGGAGACATGGATTGCTACCGATCGAGAAGCCTTGCTCAGACGTTTTCCTCGGGATTTCAACGAAAATCCGTTGCCTGCTTTGAGCGGCATAGAGGATAGGTCCCGCAATGACGTGTTCAATGCGTTGAGGCGCGCGACAAATAACCGTTACTCGAA
Organism: Dehalococcoidia bacterium; assembly: GCA_965220355.1. Taxonomy (GTDB): domain Bacteria; phylum Chloroflexota; class Dehalococcoidia; order Lucifugimonadales; family Lucifugimonadaceae; genus Bin127. The sequence goes on along the minus strand of OZ244820.1, from coordinate 2,007,365 downwards.
AGGGAAAATCTCTTTCGAGCTACTGGAAAACCTCGATCCAGACACGATGGCGCAACACCTTCCCAGTTTTAGGCGAGCGCGTAGGATTCTTAACGAAAAGTTGGGGAGCTGATTGGCGGGCTAGTTGTTGGTAAACGCGCCGTCGGGGCGGTGGAGGCGGGGGGACCAGCCGCGGGGATCGGAGATGCGTTTTTCGGCTACTTCGATGTCGAAATCGACGCCCATGCCGGGGGTGTCGGGGCACCAGGCGAAGCCGTCTTCCCATTCGATCTGCTGCGGGAACAGGTCGGTGGCGAAGGTGCCGGGTCTGCGCGGCATCTCTTGGGCGCCGACGTTTGTGACGGCCATGCAGAGGGAGACGCAGGCGGCGGTTGAGACGGGTCCTAAGGGGTTGTGTGGGACGATGTCGATGTAGTGAGTTTCGGCCCAATTCGTGATCTTCAGGGTTTCGGTGATGCCGCCTACGATGCAGAGGTCGATGCGGCAGTAGTCGATGCTTTCGTCTTCGATTACTTCGCGGAAGGGCCACTTTGACCACCAGTGCTCTCCGGCGGCGAGGGGTACGTTGGTCTGGCGCCGGACGTTACGGTAAGAGGCCGGGTTTTCGGAGCGTACCGCGTCTTCGACGAAGAAGGGTTTGAACGGTTCGAGATCCCGGCACAGGGCGATGGAGTGCGTCGGATCGAGTCGAGTGTGGACGTCGGTACAGATCTGGATGTCAGGACCGACGGTTTCGCGGAGCGCGCCGAATTGCTCGACAGCCATACGCATCGACTTGAGCGGGTCGAGTTCGGCGGTAGCGGCGTGCCGACCACCATATTCGCCGATTAAGGGAGTTGTGGTAGGTTGACCGGTCCGGACGAACTTCCAACCTTCGTCGACGTGTTTCTTGGCGTCGTCGACGATCTCTTGGGTCGTCTCGCCGCCGATGTGCGGGTAGCAGATGACTTTTTCGCGTGTCGGTCCCCCGAGGATCTTGTACAAGGGCATTCCAACGGACTTGGCTTTGATGTCCCAGAGTGCTATGTCGATGCCGCTGATGGCGCAGGCGTAGACGCGTTCGGCGGGGAAGAAAAGGCCGCGGAACATTTGTTGCCAGAGGCGTTCGGTTTCCCACGGGTCGGAGCCGACGACGATTTCGGCAAGGTGGTCTATGGCGATGGCGATTGATCTTCCGAGGCGAGCGACGCCGACTTCACCGAGGCCGTAGATGCCGGCGTCAGTATCGACGCGGACGATGAAGTAGAGGCGTCCGTCGACGTCGCGGACGGGGAATGATCTGATCTGTGTGACTTTCATGTGCGGGTTGGCCCCCTTTGTCCTTCGCGCCCTCACCCTAACCCTCTCCCAGATGGAGAGGGGATGTTGGATCAGGGAAAAGGAAAGTTAGTTTTACCAGTTGGTGAATGCTCCATCGTTGCGTTTGAGTTGTGGTAGCCAACCGTGGGGGTCGGCCGCGCGGGTTTCCGCGATTTCCATGTCGATCTCGATTCCGAGGCCTGGGGCGTCGTTGCAGAAGGCGTACCCGTCTTCGAACCCGGCTTGGACGGGAAAGAGGTCAGTGAGGTAGGTGCCGGGTTCGCTCGGCATCTCTTGGACGCCGACGTTTGTGGATGCCATGCAGAGGGCGACGCAGGCTGCGGTGGAGACGGGACCGAGCGGGTTGTGAGGAGCGAGGTCTATGTAGTGGGTCTCGGCCCAGTGCGTGATTTTGAGGGTTTCGGTCAAGCCACCGACGATGCAAAGGTCGATGCGGGCGTAGTCGATGAGTTCCTCTTCGATGACTTGCCGGAACGCCCATTTTGAGACCCATTGCTCACCGGCGGCGATGGGGAGATTGATCTGTCGTCGTAGATTTCGGTACGATCCGGGGTTTTCGGACCGGATAGGATCTTCGATGAAGTAGGGTTTGAACTCTTCGAGGTCTTTGCACATCTGGATGACGTGAGTGGGGTCGAGGCGAGTGTGTACGTCGAAGCAGATCTGGATGTCGGGCCCGACGGCTTCACGCACCCTTGCCATCTGTTCGACGGCGATTCGGATCGATTGGACCGGTTCGAGGTTTGAGGTGCCTTGGATCTGATCGGTATCGGAGGTCTCGGGTTGGTGCCATCGGATGAACTTCCATCCTTCGTCCACGCGCTGCAGGCAGTTGTCGACGAGGGCTTGGATGGTGTCGCCTTGCGTGTGTGCGTAACAGACGACTTTGTCTCGGACGGGCCCGCCCATGAGTTTGTAGACGGGCATGCCGACGGATTTGCCTTTGATGTCCCATAACGCGATGTCGATGGCGCTGATGGCACATCCGTAGGTTCGACCAGCTGGAAAGAAATTGCCGCGGAACATGAGCTGCCAGAGGCGTTCGGTTTCCCAGGGGTCGGCTCCGACGACTATTTCTGCGAGGTGGTCGATGGCTTCCACTACTGCGCGACCCATGCCCAATGTTCCGACCTCGCCGAGACCGTAGATGCCCGCGTCGGTGTCGATGCGTACGAAGAAGTAGACGCGTCCGGAGTCGTCGCGGACGGGTAGGGATCGGATTTGGGTTACCTTCATCTGCGGGTTTGGCCCCCTCTGTCCTTCGCGCCCTCACTCTAACCCTCTCCCACCGGGAGAGGGGATGTTGGATCAGGGAAAAGGAAAGTCAGTTTTACCAGTTGGTGAATGCTCCATCGTTGCGGCGGAGTTGGGGCGTCCACCCGTGGGGGTCGCCGGCTCGGGATTCGGCGACGTCCATGTCCATCTCGATGCCTAGGCCTGGGGCGTCGTTGCAGAATGCGAAGCCGTCTTCCCATCCGATCTGGACGGGGAAGAGGTCGGTATTACTGGTTCCGGGTTGGCGTGGCATTTCTTGGACGCCGACGTTTGTAGAGGCCATGCAGAGTGAAACGCACGCGGCGGCGGAGACGGGGCCGAGCGGGTTGTGTGGGACGATGTCGATGTAGTGGGTTTCGGCCCAGTGGGTGATCTTGGCGGCTTCGGTGATGCCACCGACGATGCAGAGGTCGATGCGGGCGTAGTCGATGAGCTCCTCTTCGATGACTTGTCGGAAGGACCATTTTGAGACCCACTGTTCACCAGCTGCGATGGGGAGATTGAGTTGCCGGCGGAGGTTTCGGTACGAACCGGGGTTTTCGGATCGAAGGGGGTCTTCGATGAAGTAGGGCTTGAACTCTTCGAGGTCTTTGCACATCTGGACGACGTGTGCGGTGTCGAGTCGGGTGTGGGCGTCGAGGAGGATTTGAATTTCGGGTCCGACGGCTTCGCGGACTTTTAACATCTGATCGACGGCTAGTCGCATCGACTCGACGGGTTCGAGTAACGAGGTGCCGCTGTCTTCGAAGCGACCGGACGTTTCGGGTTGTCCCCAACGGACAAATTTCCAGCCTTCTTCGACGCGGTCGAGGCAGTTCTGGACGAGATCTTCGGTGGTTGCGCCTTGAGTGTGGGGGTAGCAGACGACCTTGTTGCGGACGGGACCGCCGAGGAGTTTGTAGACGGGCATGTCGACGGATTTGCCTTTGATGTCCCAGAGGGCGATGTCGATAGCGCTGATGGCGCATCCGTAGACACGGTCTGCCGGGAAGAAGTTTCCTCGGAACATGAGCTGCCAGAGGCGTTCGGTCTCCCAAGGGTCGGATCCGACGACGACTTCGGCGAGGTGGTCGACGGCTTCCATGATGGCGCGTCCCATGCTAGAAATACCGACTTCTCCGACGCCGTGGATTCCAGCATCGGTTTCGATGCGGACGAAGAGGGAGACGCGGCCGCCATCGTCTCGGACAGGGACGTTTTTAACTTCGGTGACTTTCATTCGATCTTCCTATCTTGACGGTCGGGTTAGCGCCATTACGCATTCCCCAGCATCGTAGCAAATCAACCAACTCAATGTTCGCACGTAACGCCGCTGACGGTGTGCGCGATCATGACGATGCGCGTATAACTGAAATCACTCGGACGTTGTGTTGTTTGTCGATTGCCCGGCTAAGCGTTTGGTTGTAATCAGTTTCGAGGAGGAAATTGAGATGGACGTGATCAATAGGTTGTTCGGTTATGTGCATTACATCTTAGGATTGGTGATCGCGGCGCAGTTCTTGGCTCCCGCGGTCTACGACGACGATGTTGCGCAGCTGTGGGAAGTCTTTGACTACGTGATGGCGATCGGCGTTATCTCGGCGCTGGTGTTCAGTTATTTGAGGGCGCGGAACGCTGATCGGTCGGACTTGCAGGAATGGATCGCTTCCATTTTGATGCTGATCGCGTCGGCCGGGTTATTCCTGCTGTTCTTCGAGCAGTGGTTCGCGACGGAGATTTTCAAAGACGAGGGTGATGAACTGGGTGACTTCCGCTCGTTGATTTGGATCGTTGTAGACATCATGTTTGTGATCGTGAACATCATCGTCGGCAGCTACCTGTTACGGATCGTTGGAGCGACTTACGATGACTAGCAACCTAAGCAAAATAGTCGGAATGCGCGTATAAAGATGGTTAACGAGTGTTCTCGTTTTTGATACGTTGTATTTAGTTGGTTGCCGGACGCGTTTTGCGACCTTACGTATCTGAGGAGGTACCGCGATGGATTGGACAAAAAGGATATTTGGGTATGGCCACGTCATCGTGGCCTCGTTGGTTGCGGTGCAGTTCGTGGCGAGTGAGATTCGTACAGATGATGCGGTGGCCCGCGACTGGGAAGTGTTGAACCTCTTCATGGCGGTTGCCGCGATCGCGGCGTTGGTTTTCAGCTACTTGAGAGCGCGGGATGCCCACAGATCCGATTTGCAGGAATGGCTTGCTTCGAGCGCGATGTTGATCGCGTCGGCTGTTCTGTTTTTGATGTATTTCGAGCAGTGGTTCGCGTGGACGGTGTTTAAGGATGCGGATGACGAATTGGGCGAGTTCCGCTCTCTGGTTTGGATAGCTGTCGATGTGATGTTCCCGATAGTGAACATGATTGTTGGTATCTACTTGTTGAGGAGCGTCGGTTTCAGACCCGGAGATAAGGGGAGCATCACCGAGTAGTGAAAGCGATCAAAACCATATTCGGTTACGTCCACATCGCCTTGGCGTTTGTCGTGGCGGTTCAGTTCTTGGCGTCGCCGATGTATGGCGGGGATCTGAACGGGACGGTGTGGGACGTGGTGAGTTTCTTGATGGCGATCGGAGCAGTGTTGGCGCTGGTTTTCGCGATTATGCGGATGCGCGAGGTTGACAATTCGTCCCACTGGAGTTCGACGCTGATGTTGATCGCCTCGTTGACGCTCTTTCTGCTGTTCTTCCGTCTTTGGTTCGCTTCCTATGTGTTCGAATCTGCAGAGAATCCATCGTTGGAGTTCCGTCGGTTGATGTGGTACGGGATCGACGTTCTGTTTGTGGCGGTGAATCTCTTTGTGGGGCGATATCTTTTGCGGTGAATGGGTTGGTGTTGGTTTGGAGGGCGTGTTTGGTGGTATTGCCCCGCTCCGCCCCGGGCCCTCACCCCAACCCTCTCCCGTCCAACGGGAGAGGGGGAAGTTTGTGGCGGATGAGTGTACTGCGGTGATGGGTTGGTGGTGGTTTAGTAGGGCAGGTTTGAAACCTGCCCCTACGTCTGGGACATTTGCATGGATGGACAGGATGGATAGGATTTGGGACGTGATTGATTGATCTGCGGGGTTTGATCGCAGATTTATCTTGATGTTCGGGCGGGGGCGCCTCGTGCCGGTCCTTCCCCTTTATGAAGGATCGGCTGAGGTTACCGCCCTCGCCCTGAAGATGGGGTCGATGGGTTTCGCGATGGAAACCCTGCCCGTTCCCGGATAACCGGGAACTCCCACCTTGCCACGGCCTCCGCTGCAGGCGAAGGTTTGCAGGGCGGGCGGACATTCGCCGCGCATGACGATGCGAGACCGCTAGCTACCCGTACCAGCCGCGCCCGCCGTCGCCAGACCGACGGGTCCGAGGTCGGCGCTGCAACTAGAGACGCGCCGTCCTCGATAGCCCGGTTCCTCCCGGGCCCGCTCTGTAGCCTCCCCCTCGTGGCGATCGAGGGTAGACGTCTGCCGCATTCACGAACGCTTACCCGGCCCTTTAACGTCGTTTGACCGACGTCTGGCTCGTGCTGCGGCGCGTCAATGCTGCGCCGCGACCGGGACTTGTTTGAGGATTCGCTTCTTACGTACACAAGCGGCCTTTCACCTGACTCTGGATCCGGTGCGGTGCGTCGCCTAAGACCGTTTCGGCGCAGGGAAGCGCAGCCGCGCGTCTCGTCGAGAGGCGCGGCGTCGCGTTTCTTGTCTGTCGTCGCTTTCACGGTCTTGACACATTCTCCGGTAGCTGCTTGGCTCAGGGGGGGCCGCGCTCGTCAGCGCGGCGATGTCTCGAACTGGTTCATATTTGATTGTAGCATGAATGTACTGATTTGCAAAGGGAGTGGGGGTGGTTGTTGGGTTGGCGTGTTGTCTGAACTGTGATTTTTGTGATTTGAGTGATGGGCTGTGATTGGGTGTTGGTGTTGGGTTTGATGCGGTGATGGGGGTGTGGTGGTTTGGTTGGTGTGCCCCTCGCCGCCCCGGGCATACCCCGCTCTGTTGTCGGTCCTCTGGGCTTCGCTTGCTCGCGCCCCTTTCGCTGTGCGAAAGGGGCGATTGCTCCTGGGCTGACAGATTTTTGGTTGTTTGGTTGGTGAATCTGCGACGGAAGTTGGCTTTGGATGATGACGAGGCGGTGAGTCGCTGGTATCTGGAGGTGAACTTGTCGTTCTATGCGTCGATCATCCTGACGATGATCTTCTTCAGCAACTGGTTCTACATGGTGTGGGATATTGGTGACGCTTCGGATTGGTCGAAGACGCGGCACTTCATTTAATGGTGGTTCATCAACCCGAACTTCGTCTCGGTTTCCGGTATTACTGGTTATCACCTGTGGCTCAAGGCGTCGTAGATGTGACCGCGTGATCGTCGAACCCGATTGGGGTTAAGAACGCTGTTGTCAAAATCAAGTTAAATGATTCTAAGGAGGGCTAAATTGATGGAAGGACTAAGGCGAATCATCGGAGTATTCCACATCTTGGTGTCGTTAGTGGTTGCCGTGCAGTTCATTGCGTGGCGGTTGTACGACTCGGGCGATGTCTGGGCGATCTTGGATTACGTAATGTTGGTTGCGATCGCGCTGGCGTTCTACTTCAACTTGGAGCGGAAGAGCGATGCGAGCATCGATGGGAGCATCAACCGCGAGTATCTAGAGTCGAACGTGATGTATTTCGCGACGATGGTGTTGGCGGCGCTGTTCCTGTTCAACTGGTTGAACCTGTTGGTCAACGGCGCGTCAGAGGTGGGGGAAGAGGTGATGCACGATGTGGTCTGGGTGGTTGTGGACGTTATGATCATCCTCGTATCGGGCGCTACAGGGGGGTATTTGTTGCGCAGTTCATCTAATTGATGCGCTGTAATTTCCGGATGCCTTCGCCAACCCGACATTCGCTGGAATGGCGGAGGATGGCACCAGATACACGGTAGGCAACAACGATGGCTTAGCAGAACGGTAGATCTAGATCGATGAGGTCGTTGGTTGTTATTTCGATTAATTCGTTGGGTATGCAGCCCGTGAGTTGGCTGTCACGTTCAACCTTCGGCCGGGGCGTTGCATCTTCGTCGAATTGCGACCAATATAGGTAGATCATTTCAGGATTGGATGGGGGATCGCTGTCTAAGCGGTCTCGGACTAAAAACAAGACGTCAAGTTTGGACAGATCGCCCAGTTCGGCAGGGATTGTACCGTCGAGTTGATTCGCGCCGAGCCACAGGAACAACAAATCGGTCAAGTTTCCGAGCTCGGGTGGTATGTTGCCGCTTATTTGGTTGTCTCCAAGTTCGAGGATCACCAAACTGGAGAGGTTGCCGATTTCCGGTGGTATGTCACCGCCGAGACGGTTACGGCTAAGATCCAAGATTTTGAGATTGGCAAGCTTCCCCAGTTCGGGTGGAATTGATCCGCTCAACTGATTGTCGCTAAGGTACATCGCCTGCAATTTTGAGAGGTTACTCAACTCGGGCGGTATCACACCTGTAATGCGGTTCTGCCGGATGTCGAGGAATTCTAAGTCGGTCAGATTTCCCAACTCACGCGGTATTTCGCCACTGAGTTGGTTACTGAATAGGTAAAGTTCATCTACTTTGGTTAGATTTCCGAGTTCAGGCGGTATTTTGCCACTGAGTTGGTTCCTAGATAGATAAAACTCCACTAAATTGGTCAGTCTACCTAGTTCAGGTGGTATCGGACCATCCAGATTGTTGTCGGAGATTCGCAGGTCTTCAAGGTGTGTGAGGTTACCAAGCTCACTTGGAATCTTGCCCGAAAGTTGGTTGTAACTGAGCCCCAGTTGCGTCAGGTTTGAGATACCTCCCAATTCGCGTGGTATCGATCCGTTTAGCTGGTTGCCATGTAATCTAAGTCGGTTTAGATTGGATAGATTTCCAAGTTGAGCGGGGATATTGCCACTTAATCGGTTACTGTCAAGCATCAGCACGCTCAATTTGGACAAAATTCCCAGTTCGGGTGGTATTGAACCATCCAAATCGTTGTGCCAGAGTCGCAGGATTTCTAGATTTGGGAGATCTCCCAATTCGCGAGGTATCGATCCGCTCAGTTGGTTACGCTCCAATTCAAGTCCGGTCAGATTGGATAGATTTACCAGTTCAGTCGGTAACTCGCCTTTCAAATTGTTGTTGTCCAAGGCCAATCGAACGACGCGGCCGCTGTCGTCAGTGGTGATTCCGTACCAATGTTCAAGCGTGGTATTGCTAAGCCAGTTGGTGTTATTCTTCCAGCCCTCGCCGTCGGTCGCATTGAACAACGCGACAAGAGCGGCCCGATCAGCATCCGGTGTATCGGCAAGTAATGTTTGGGTTGGCGTTTCAGTCGGTGACAGAACGAGCGTTGGCACTTCTTCGACCGTTTCGTCGCCGCAGGAGACGGCAAGCAGCGTCAAGGCGAACATCGAGGTTAATGCCGCAATGATGTTTCGCATGTGGAGAAGGTGATGTATGTGAATCTACGCCGTAGATATGGTGGGTAGCAAGCGCAACGAGTTATTGCTCACCCCACCAACCAAGGCGCTTCTTCCTTAGTGGGTGGGACGATGAAGCGGCCGGCGCCTTGGCGGCGGGGGAAGGGGTTGCGGCGGCGACGGTTGGGTTCGGGTGGGTTCTGTTGGAGGTGGGTGAGGGCTTGTTCGTCGATGGTGATGCCTAGGCCGGGGTCGTTGGATAGTTGAATGAAGCCGTCTTCGATGGTGTGGTTGAAGTTGATGCAGTGTTCGCGGCCGGGGTCTACGACTTCCATCATCATGTGGTTGGGGAGGGCGGCGGCGAGGTGCGCTGCGTAGTTGGCTTGGCAGTTCATCATGGTCACGGGTAGTTCGTAGGCGTAGCATAGGTTGGCGACTTGCCTGCAGCCGGTGAAGCCGCTGTGGCTTGCGGCGATGTTTACGACGTCTACGGCTTGCTGCCCAACGAGGGGGTAGAAGTCGCCGATATGGTTCAGATTTTCACCGGAGGCGACGGCGGCGGAGATGTTTCGTGAGACTTGTCGGAGGCCGTCGAAGTCCCAGCGCCGGGCGGGTTCTTCGGCCCAGGTGATGTCGAAGTCCTCTTCAATGCGCTGGATGCGGATGATGGCCTCTTTGGCGGACCAGTATTCGTTGCTGTCGATGAGGAGGCGGGGTCGATCGGATGCGATGCTGAGGGCTTCCTGCATGATGCCGATTCGCCGGAGGTCGGTTTTCATGTCGAGTCCGACTTTGAGTTTGCCGCCGTCGACGCCGTGCTCGGCCATTCGTCGGTAGAAGGCGAAGATGGCGTCGTCGTCGAGGCAGAGGTCGATACCGCTGGCGTAGGCTTTGGTGCGGCCTTCGCGAGCGCCGAAGGTTAGCCACAGGGGTTCGTCGTTGATCTTGGCTTTGAGGTCCCAGAGTGCGGTGTCGATGGCGTTGATGGCGGCGTTCATCTCGCCTTCGTTTCCGCCTTTGAATACGAAGTCGACGAGGCGCATCCAGAGTCCGACTACGGATCGCGGGTCTTCGCCTTCGATGAGGTGGAATAGGCGTCCGACGGCTGGGTTGCCACCGGGTGCGACGCCGGTGATGCCTTCGTCGGTCTCGATCCATAGGACGGCGCCGCCGGAGATGTCTTCACCGACCACGCCGTTGGCGTCGCCGATGGGACGGTCCATCTTCATCTCGTATTGCTCTACGCGGTATCCGGTGATTTTCATGATTTGTTTGGCTCTAGGATTGGTTGGGTTCGGATGGATTGCGGGGCACCCACGGCGGCCTGGGCGGGTTTGAAACCCGCCCCTACATCCCGTCCCTTTCGCGAAAGGGACGGGAATTTGTGTTCAGTAAGCGTGTTGGCCTTCTGACTGACCGGTGATGCCTCGTGCGGATTCGGCGATCTCTTCTGCGGTTGGCGGGACTTCGTAAAGGCCCGCGCCGGGTCGTCGTCCGAAAGGGCTAGGGCCGCTCCCGGGCGGGATTTCGGCGATGCTGGCTTCTTCAAGCGTTGCGCGGTTAATTTCGATGCCCAGTCCAGGCTTGTTTCCCAGAATCGCTTTCCCACCTTCGAATGTGATGTCGTGAGTAGTGACACCGTCGTCGGACTCGGCGTTGCCCACTTCGATTGTGACGTAGTTGGGAATCACCGTTGCCAAGTGGGCATGGTGATGGCCAGCAGAACCACCAAGTGTCACCGGCAGGTTGAAACCGTATGCAGCGTCGGCGAGTTGCAGCGCACACGTGATGCCTGTCATGCCAGATCCGACTTGGATGATGTCGGCGGAACGGTTGTGGAAGTACGGAAGGAAGTCGCCGAGGGTGTCGAGATTTTCGCCGGCGCAGACGGGTGTGCGGACGGCGTCGCAGATACGACGGAGGCCGAGAAAATCCCATCGTCGTGCCGGCTCTTCGATCCACATGAGATCGAACTTTTCCTCCATCTCACGGACTTTCCGGATGGCCTGTTTAGGGGACCAGTATTCGTTGGCATCTACCATCAATCCAGGTTCGTCGGAATTGATGCTCAATGCGTCTTTCATGATCCCGATTCGCCGCAAATCACGGTCCTGATCGAGCCCGATTTTCAATTTGCCGTCTGTAAAGCCGTAATTCTCGGCCATCATTCGGTAGAAGCCGAAGATTTCTTCATCGGACAGAGGCATGTCGAGGCCACTGGCGTATGCGTTTATCGGCTCTCGGACACCGCCTAGTGTTTTCCACAACGGCTCATCGTTTGCCTTGGCTTTGAGGTCCCACAACGCGATGTCGAGTGCCGAGATGGCGTCGTTCGCGATTCCGTCGTGCCCGCCTTTGAAGTGCTTGTTGACCATCCTTTGCCAAAGGCCGGTTACGTTACGCGGGTCCTGGCCGATAAGCACGCCTTCGACTAAAGACTCAATGATTGGCATGGCAGCGCCACCACCAGTGGTGATGCCGGTCAGTTCGGAGTTGGTTTGTAACTCGACGACGCAGCCGCTTCCGCGCGCGCGGCCCATTGGGGAATTTGCATCGCCCATGCGACGCCGCATAGTGAATTGGTAGAGCGTAGAGGATACGCCGGTAATCTTCATGTCAGCCTCTTAACCTTCGGACCGTGAACCTCGAGGCGCCATTGCGGTGCGCGGTTCGTCCGCGTTCATTCTTGCACAACCCCGACAAATGATGTCAACCACAACGATGTTGCCGTCGTATGCAATTACGTAGGGAGGCGTAAAACGGGTGGTTCGTGAACATCCGTATAGAATCGAAACGACAAATCCGCGATGTTCTTTTGGTGCTCGCTCGCCGCAATCCGCATGTTGAATTCTTCCCGAAAATCTGCGTTGGTTATGCCGTTTCTCGCGCTGGTAGCGACGGTTTTTGCCGCGTTAACGGTGATTGGAACGGATCGTGTTGCCGAGGCACAAGACGCGCGGTCGATATCTGACGGATTGACATTAGTTGCAATTGACATGTCGCTGACGGAGCTTGAAGACATCGAAGCGGCGCAACTGGCGGCGAACTTGGTGGTTACGAATGTCGATCGGGGGCTCATATTCGTTGGCAGATATTCGGAGCACGCCGCGGACCCGCAGGAATTTTCGTCGGTTGACGAGGCAAAATCTGCGATCGACGATATCGCTGAGGAGTTGAAGGCGAACGCTGGCGGGACACGACTCCCGGCGAATATGTCCGAACTGTTGGAGCACTACACGTTGTTCATTGAACAGTTCGACACGTTGCAAGACGGACGCATGTTCATACTGTCTGCAGGCGGTTTCACATTTGACGAATCGGTCGGCGATGACGGGCCGTTGGGCTTGTCCGCAGATCTAGCGGCTGGCGGAGTGACCGTTAACTCGATCTCGTTGGCAACGACGCCTACTGAAGACCGTGACGTTTTAGCGGGGATCAGCCATGCGGGAGGCGGTATAGCATACGACATCGGTTTCCTTGAAGGTGTCGTTGAATTCATCAACAGTGAATTGAATGTCCAGTTAGCTCCTTCATTGGAAACCCAAGCAACCAGCGACATTGAGCAGACCTTGAGCATCGAGGTACCGCCTCACTCCTCTTATTTGGTGGCCGGGTTCGCGTATGAAGACCCCGAAACCAACAACGTAATCCAGCAGCCGAATGGTCAAGTCATTGCTGGCACGGTCGGTTCCGTTAGCGAATTTTCGATACCGAACATGAAGTTCTACACCGTGCGTAACCCGCAACCTGGTGTATGGATTCTGAGAAGCACCGACGGTGCGGGATCGCTGAAGTTTTTCAGCGACTTGGTGAATCGTTTGAGTGTCGTGATGCCTCTGCAAGCGCCGTATCGTACTGGCGAGCAATTCGTGATAACAGCCGACGCCTTATCCGGCGAGCTTCCGCTGATTGACGCTTCCGCGATGATCGACGCGGTCGTCACCGGGCCTGACGGCTCGCAACAGAATTACGTGTTGAACGACCTCGGCCAAGACGGCGACGTCTTTTCCGAGGACGGCACGTTCTCGGCTACCGTAGCGCCTCAAGAACTGATCGGAATAAGCGATGTGCAGCTAAGCATGCGTTGGCCAAACCTATCGGCGACCATCGCGGGATCAGGCGTATTTGCGATCGAGCCATTCCCCACGATTGAGATTACGACCGTCGAGTTGGGAAACGCGGTAGATGAAGGGGTTTCGACGCATCTTGCCACTGTGGATCTGAAACTCGGTGAATTCCCGTTTTTGGCCGATCGTGGACACGTCGAGGTAACGATGGTGCAAGCTGCTGATGGGACGGCGGTTGATTTCGAGCTAGAACCGACGGAGGTCGTGGAAGACAAGATCTACCAGCTTAGAGTTCTGTCCGCGTTAACGATGCCCGGGGATTATGAATTCAACGCGACGCTCCGGAGCACGCACTACGAGCGAGAGTTCGAAGCCGTTGCTGCGAAGAAATCGCAAAGTATCGAAATCGCCGTCCCCACGCCGATCATCGTTTACGCTGCCTTTGGCATTGGTGCGTTTTTCGCGTTTGTGTTCCTTTTAATGTTCATTCGCGCATTGTTACAGTCCAACCCGTTCGGATACCTCTATCGGTTGGATTCAAACGGCGAACGCGAATTGGTTGCTGATTTCGCAAGGTACCGGCGTTCGCCTTGGGATTGGTTGGTTAACAAACCCATGGTTCCGGCCGCTGCGTTGCCTGGCGTTCCACTATTGGGCGGTAGGTTCGTATTTTTCGAGCGACGTCTTAGGTTCAGGTACCGCCCTGATTCTGACGGATTGTTGCGAATGACGATTCGTGGGGAGGCTCTGCAATCGGGCGACACTGGTGTCGCCGACAACGAAGAGTTCCATATCGGTTCGGAGACGTACGTATTTGACCGTGTGCCGGCAGACGGTGATGTGCGTGTGTCGGATCGTATTCAACCTGCGGCAAGGCAGATAAATGCTGAATTGGAGAGTTTTGCGTTGGATCCGATGACTTGGGACGCTCCGCCGAGCGCGCGTCCTACTCGGCGCACTCGTTAGTAACGGGATCTTCCCGCCCTAACTGCATCGCGATTATCTGTCGTTGCTATTGAAACCTCGGCGTTCCGGGCCAGTTTTGCGCGCGTTCGCGACAAGACGGTTTTTGTTGCGCGTTTCGCCTACTTCTTGTGGATCTCGACCTTTTCCATCACGTCGCCCTGTTCAATTGTGAGCACCACGTCCATGCCGCTCATGACTTTACCGAATACTGCGTGGCAAGAGGTCCCTCGAACTTCGCAGGGTTTAAGCTGGCCGTTTTCGTACGGGTCCAGGTGAGGGGTCGCCGCGTGGGTGACGAAGAACTGCGATGTGTTGGTGTTGAATCCAGCGTTGGCCATCGATAGGATGCCTGGCGAATCGTGCTTCATGTCGGGGTGGAACACGTCGTCGAATTGATCGACGGATTTGCCTTCGGCGCTGATGCCGCCTTGGATGACGAAGCCTGCGATGACGCGGTGCCACGGCGAGTTTGTGAAGAAGCCGGAGTTTGCTAGATTGACGAAGTTTTGGACATAGGTGCTGGCAATGTCGTTGTAGAGGTCGGCTTCGATGTCGCCCTTGTTGGTCTTGATGGTCACCGAGTATGAGGCGTTGGGATCGTAACTACTCGAACTATCCCCGTCGCCGCTTTCGTCGCTGCTACAGGCTGCGAACAGTGCCACCGTAGTCGCACTTGCGATCATCGCCGTCGCCTTTAAAATGTTCGTCATGTGTCTTGATTCCTCCGTCGTATGGACCTGTGGATTCGACTCCGAAATGGATTGCCCGCAGAGCGGTTGGTTAATCCTCGGTAATCGAGTATATCCCCCTCGTGTTAGGGCACTTAATCAGGTGCGATGCGGCGATGCAGACTATAATCCGCGTTATGAGCCAATCGCCGATTCAAATTACCGCCGAACCGAATCTGCGCATACCTGCCGGGTTGACGCCTAAGGGTCTATTGGATGCTTACAAAATGATGTGCCTAAGCAGGGCGCTAGACATCCGGATCTGGACGCTGAACCGACAGGGCAAGGCGGCGATCGCGGCGTCGGCGCAGGGGCATGAGGCGGCGCAGGTGGCGACGGTAATGGCAACGGACCCCACGCGAGACCACTACCTCACCTACTACCGGCAGTTGACTGCGATGCTGATGTTGGGAACAACGCCGACGGAGATGTTGACGCAGTTTCTTGCACGGGAAGGCGAAATATTGAGCAAAGCGCGTCAGTTCCCGTTGCATGGTTCGCATCCCCGCGTTGACCTGTTTTCGTTCTCCAATGTGGTCGGGACGCAGTTGCCGCAGGCGGTCGGAGTGGCGCTCGCCGACAAGATGAAGGGTAGGGACGCTGTAACCATAGCTTTTTTTGGTGACGGTGCGGCTAGTCAGGGTGATTGTCACGAAGCGATGAACTTCGCAGGAATCCACAAATTGCCGGTGGTATTTTTGTGTGAAAACAACCGTTACGCGATCTCGGTGCCTCTGCATCAACAGATGCCGATCGAGTCGATCGCCTCGCGCGCTTTCGCATACGGCATTCCGGGCGTCGAGGTCGATGGAACGGATATCGTGGCGGCGTATGAAGCGGTGAAGGAATCGGTTGATCGAGCTCGGTCGGGAGGTGGTGCTAGTTTGGTCGAGATGCGGGTGGAACGGTTGTTGCCGCACACGACCGACGACGACCACACTCGGTACCGGTCGAAGGAAGACATCGAACGAATGCGGGATATGGATCCCTTGCCGATAACGGAACAGTTGCTAAGGCGCCACGGGATTTTGGACGACGCTACGGACGCAGAGTTCAAAGAATCAGCGCGACGTGCTGTCGACGATGCGACGGATGAGGCAGAGGCACTCCCGTTTCCAGTAGTTGGAGAGATGTACAGCGGAGTGATGGAGTCAGACACGGGAGGCAACTCGCATGCCTGAGATGACACTCATCGAGGCGGTCCGGGAAACTCTCCGGACGGAGATGCGCCGCGATTCGGACATCTTCATGATGGGCGAAGACATCGGACCGCGCGGCGGCGTGTTCTTGGCTTCGGAGGGATTCATAGAGGAGTTCGGCGAAGACCGCGTAATGAATACGCCGTTGGCCGAGTCGTCGATCATCGGCATCGCCCTCGGCGCTGCGGTGAACGGAATGCGACCGGTGGCGGAAATACAGTTTGCGGACTTCGTGTGGCCGGCGATCAACCAGCTTGTAGGTGAAGCCGCAAGGGTGAGGTATGGTACGGCTGGTGGCAAGCAGGCACCCATGACGGTGCGTGTTCCTTACGGTGGAGGAGTACGTGGGGGGTTATATCACTCGCAGAGCATTGAGGTCCTTTTCGCGCACACGCCCGGGTTGCAGGTGATTGCGCCGGCCACGCCGTACGACGCGCGTGGCTTGCTCCGTTCGGCGATCCGGTCGAACGATCCGACAGTGTTCCTCGAGCACAAGCGTACCTATCGGCTAGTAAGGGGCGAGGCGCCCGACGCGGAGTATACGGAGCCTATTGGCAAAGCGGACATTAAACGTGCCGGCAACGATGTCTCATTGATCACTTATGGCTTGATGTTGCACCACTCGTTGCAGGCCGCCGAGGCAGTCGCGCAGTCGAATGGTATCGAAACAGAGATAGTCGATCTCCGTACGTTGCGCCCGATAGACGCGGAGACAATTCTGGATTCCGTTTCGCGTACGGGCAGGGCGTTGATTGTGCAGGAAGACACTGGCGCGGTCAGCGTTGCATCGGAGGTCAGCGCAATCATTGCTCAGGACGGGTTTTTTGACTTGGATGCTCCGGTTATGCGTGTAACGCCACCGGAAATTCCGCCGATGCCGTTCAGTCCGCTTCAAGAGGCAGAATACATGCCTTCGCCGGAAAAGATAGCGTCGGCGATACGTCGTTTGGCGGAGGTCTAATCGGTGGCGAAGCTCACTGTAGAAATGCCGCACGTTGGCGAGTCGGTGACCGAGGCCGTTGTCGGCAAATGGTTGGTTTCGCCGGGCGACGCGATCCGCAGGTACGATCCCCTCGTCGAAGTGATCACCGACAAGGTGAACATGGAGGTGCCAGCGCCGCGGGATGGAACCGTTACCGAACTTTTGGTGAGCGAGGGGGACACCGTACAAATGGGTGCGCCGATAGCCGCCATGGAGATTGAAGGGGCTGAGCCAGAACCGGAACGCGGAGGACCACCGGAGACAGAAGCCCCGTCGATCCAGTCCTCCAGCCGCGTCGGTTCGATGATCGTCGGTGCCAATGTAGGCCCCACGGGCGGCGAATTTACGGATACTAGCCTTCAATCCGGGCATGACGCGGTAGAAACCGAGGTCGCGGGATCACCTGTTCGGAGCAGGTCGCGGGGACGCGGCAGGCCCGACGGGGGTGCACGGATATCGCCAGTCGTTAGGCGACTCGCTGAGAAGCATGGCATCGATGTCAGCTTGATAACCGGTACTGGTGGCGGCGGTCGCGTGACTAAGCGCGACGTGGAGGCGTATCTAGAATCGGCCGTACCGAGTGCGTCACCGATCATGCAGTTGTCTGACGAGATCGTTGAGCCTTCACCGATCCGGCGGATGATTGCGGAGAACATGTCGCGCAGCTTCCGCGAGATACCGCACGCATGGGGCGCAATCGAAGTGGATGTTACGGCGATGGTCGCATACCGGCGGGCGAACATCGAACGCGTTATGCAGAGCACCGGGCAACGCTTGACCTATCTGCCGATTGTGTTGCATCACGTGGCGCAGTCGTTGTGCCAGCATCGAATGCTCAACTCGAGTTGGATGGACGGCAAGGTAGTGTTGAAGGGCGCGGTAAACATCGGGGTGGCAGTTGCTGCCGAACAGGGGCTAGTGGTCCCAGTAATTCGGGGTGCCGATGCGCGTACGCTCAAAGATACGGTGTCCGAGATGTCTCGGGTTGTGGAAGCGGCGAGGGCGGGTAAGCTGGGCCTCGGTGATGTCCAAGGTGGTACGTTCACGCTGAATAACACTGGCGCTCTGGGTTCGATTTTGGGGGGCGCGATCATTAATCATCCGCAAGCTGCAATATTGACCACTGAAGCCATCGTCAAACGGCCGGTCGTCATCGAAACTGCCGGCGCGGGTGAGAAGATCGCAGTCCGATCAGTGATGAACATGTGTTTGTCGTTCGATCATCGGATAATCGACGGGGCTGAGGCGATGGCGTTCCTCGCCGACGTCAAAACGCGATTGGAATCGATGTCGCCGGATACCGACCGCTGATGGGTGTAGAGCGACCCATGTTGCGAGCATCGTGGTTGGGCCGCGTTCCGTACCGCCCGACGTACGAATTGCAACGAGAGTTGTTAGAACGGCGCAAATCCGGTGCGATCGACAACACACTGCTCCTACTAGAGCATGATCCCGTGTTCACTCTGGGCCGACGCGCCGACGAGTCGCACGTCTTATCGGACGACTGCGCAATCACGAGCGGAAGTGTGGAGATCGTGCAAACAGATCGCGGAGGCGAGGCGACGTTTCATGGGCCGGGGCAGTTGGTGGCTTACCCGATAATCAGTATTCGAGAACTCAAACTGGGACCCGTCGCATATGTCAGGATTTTGGAGGAGACAATCATCCAAGTTCTCCGCGAGCATGGGATCAGTGGTCATAGGGTCGTGGGCAGAACTGGCGTCTGGATCGGTGGCGAGCCGGGTAGCAAGCCGGTCGATGGTGCAAATCCCGCAGGGAGGAAGATTGCCGCAATCGGTGTGCGCATAAGTGGCGGCGTCGCCATGCACGGAATGGCTCTGAACGTTGACACCGACCTCGGTTATTACGCCCAAATAGTTCCGTGCGGGATGCCCGGCCTCGATGTGACTTCAATGTCACGAGAACTCGGTTCGACGCTCCAACCGGAACCGATAGCGAGGGCTTGGGCCGAGGCATTCGCCGATGTTTTGTACTTGGAGATCGATTGGCGACCCGCGTCGGTTCTCACCAATATTCAATCCGCACAAGTATCCGTTTCCGTATAACCAACCATGAAAATCTCGACTTTAACCTCACGCGCAATTGCGGCGGTCTTCTTGGCGATAACGACGGCGTTCGTGCTCGGTTGCACCGCTGAAGAACCGCCTACGCCGACGGCAGTTCCTCTCCCCCTGATCGTCGTTGAAATCGGGATGACCGCGAGCACTGTTTTGGCTCCCGTGAACATCGATTTCGAGGCCAAGGACTTCACGGATGGTGCGTCTTATTTTTGGGATTTCGGCGACGGCACCTCGACGGCCGGAACACGGGCTCGACACACATATTTGGATGCCGGAACGTTCGTCATCCGGTTGTCGGCGACTCGGGGTGACGAAACGGAATCCGCAGAGAAGACGATCACGGTCCAACCTGGCGACGCAGGATGGATCATCTTAAATGCTGAAGAATTGGTGCTCGAGGCAGGCGAGACGTTCCAATTCGAAGCCGATGCATTCGACCATCTCGGCAACCACGTCCAAGATCCCGATCTAGTCTGGCACGCCGATCCCGCGACCGGCACTATCGACCAGAATGGATTGTTCACCGCCGGCCAGGACATCGCGGTTGCCGCGGAAGGAGTCCGAGTCGACTTTGCGCGAGGCAACTTTACCGCCAATGAAAAGTTGCCGGTTGCAGTTGTTTTCGGAGAACCGGCGTCGTTCGAGGTTACACCGGCGGCGATCGACACGCGCGCCACGTGGTCAGTTGATCTCAATGCCGTGGTGATGGACTCCGCCGGGCATGTCCTGGAAGATGTCGAGATTACCTGGGAGATACTCAGGCCTGGCGACGAAATCGACCAAACTGGTCACTACACGCCCAGTGAGACGATTTCAAACGAGAATGCATCGTTGATCTTGATAACCGCCACTCAAGAAGATACAAAACTCGAGCACATCGTCAAAGGCATCGTTCATCCCGGGATATTGGATCGCGTGGAGGTTGAAGGATCGTTGGTCGAATTGAAAACTGGTGACTCGGTTCAACTTACGGCGGTCGGTTACGATCGCTTCGGCAATGAACTGGAGCTAGATGAGATCAGATGGGAAATCGACGATCCGGAAGCCGGGATTTTTGAAGACGACGGAACGTTTACCGCCGGGGCAAAGTCCGGCGAGTTTCCGGAACACACGCTAAAGGTACGTGGAATCAAAGATGGAGTGCAGGTCTTCACCGACGTACCGGTATCGATACTGCCATCGAAGGCGGTGGCCATCGAGTTTTTGAACGAAAGCGACTCGATTCCTGCTGGATCGAGTTCGCCGATCGCGGTGCGGGTTCTGGACGAACACGGCAATTCGTTGACCGATGTGGACGTCTATCTTGAGGTCACAGGTGGCGGCATGTTGGGCAACGGCAACGTTTTTCGAGCGGGGTTCACACCTGGGATGTACGAGAACGCGGTAATCGCCCGAGTTCTTGCGGGAAATGCCGGAAACGAAGAGCAGCTTGAAGCCTCTACGGACATTGAGGTTCGTAGTCGCAGTTCGGATTTCTTGGCCGTTGACATCGTTGGTCCGCGCGGTGCGGTGGTCTACCTAATCAATCTCGCGACCGGTGATTTGATACCGCTATCTGAGGAAATCGAGTCGAATGAATTCACCGAAGACACTCCGTCGTGGTGGCCCGACGGTTCACGCCTGGCCTATTCGAGCGACATAAATGGTAGACGCGAGATATTCGACATCGATCCATTCAACGGCGACAGTCGCTTGTTGGTATCCGCGGAGAACGACGTCATGATGCCTGCGATTTCCCCGGACGGCGCCCGCATTGCGTTCGTCGAATCGTTGGAAGCGGCATCCTACGTTTATGTGGCAGATCTGAAGCTTGATGAGAATGGTGATGTGAGTGGTGTCGTCACTTTGGACGACGCTCAATTGCTTTCGACCGAAGACGGTCTCAGGCATCTTTTCCCATATTGGTCACCCAACGGCGAGTTGATCATGTTCACTTCAACGCCCGGGGATGGTCGCTTCCGCGTCATCATCACGGACGTCGTTGAAGAATTCGGCGATGTCGTTGTCGAGGCCCGAACGGCGAGTGGTTTGGCGTGGCATCCAGATGGAAATCGGATTCTTGTCGCGACGCGACAGATCGTGGGTGATGAGCGGGTTGACACATTGGCGCTAGGCAACCTCACCACCGGAGACATAGAAGAGATTGATGTGGGCGGATTGAACGTTGGTATCGCCGCGATTTCGCCAGACGGCACCGAGATATCGTTTGTCGACGAGGACGAAGGTGCTCTGTGGCTCATGGACATCGACGGAACCGGGCGCCGCCGAGCGCTGGGCGGGCAATTCCAGACCACAGTTACCGCGTGGCGACCACAACCCCTCGAATTGCCAACACCCATAAACCGTGACTTAGGCGATACCGAACTGGTCGTTCCGGACGGTAATATCGTCATGGAGCGCGACGATGACGAGTCGCACGGTTCGGTCGGACCGTATCAAGTGCTAATCGAGACCGATCGCGGAGCTGTAAAGATCGACCTCTTCAACCACTTGGCGCCGGTTACAGTCGAGAATTTCATCAATCTCGCCGCATCCGGATACTACGATGGGTTGGCATTTCACACCGTTGAACCCGGTTCGGCAGTGTTCAGCGGTTCGAAGTTGGACGGTTTCGGAGGAACGGCCGGTTACTACATCCCGTCGGAATTCCACCCAGACGCGACACACGATTCCGCGGGAACGATTTCGATGATCTCCAAGGTCGTCAACGGTGGATCGTCCGAGTTCGTAATCACGCTCGAACCTAAAACCGACTGGGATGCTTACGTGGGCGGCGAGCAGAAGGAGTGCAAGAATCCGAGCGAAGTGTGCTACGCCGTGTTCGGGCGGGTTATCGAAGGTCTCGACGTGTTGATGGGTTTCGAAGAGATTGACAGATTGTCACAATCAGAAGAACCGCACCGGATTCTCAGAGTCACCGTATTGGACGAGACAAATCAATGACCTATAGATCGACCATCACGCATCTGGAATGCACACTGACGGGCGAACAATTCGACGCCTCGGTCCCGCACCGCACTAACCCGGCGAACGGCAAGCCGCTGTTCGCGCGTTACGACCTCGGACGAGCGAAGGAAACTCTAACCAAGGATTCGTTGATTGGCCGCCCCAAAGATATGTGGCGGTACCGGGAGGTGATGCCGATTCTCAACGACGCCAATATCATCAGGCTCGGAGAAGGCGGTACGCCCTTGATCAAAGCTGGTCGGCTCGCCGGAGCGACGGGGATGGACACGGTATACATCAAGGACGAGGGTGTCAATCCAACCGGTTCGTTCAAGGCTCGAGGGCTTGGCGCGGCGGTTTCGAAAGCGAAGGAACTAGGACAGACGCGTCTGACCATGCCATCTGCCGGCAACGCCGCGGGTGCGATGTCGGCGTACGCTGCGGCGGGCGGCATGGAGGCGCACGTCTTCATGCCCAAAGACGCACCGATCGCCAACAAGGTCGAATGTAAAGCGTACGGCGCGAACCTAACATTGGTCGATGGTTTCATTACCGACGCCGGACAGATGTCGCAACGGGCGGCTGAAGAGTTAGGGCTCTTCGACGTTTCGACGCTGCGTGAGCCTTATCGGGTGGAAGGCAAGAAAACAATGGGCTACGAGATCGTCGAACAACTCGGTTTCGAAGTGCCAGATGTGATCGTGTATCCGACGGGTGGTGGAACCGGCATCGTCGGTATATGGAAGGCGCTCGACGAGATGGAGCACCTCGGTTGGATCGGTTCGGAGCGTCCTCGCATGGTCTGCGTTCAAGCTGAAGGGTGTGCGCCACTTGTTGAGGCGTTCAACAAGGGCGAAGAGTTCGCGGATCCCTTTCCCGACCCTCACACGCTCGCCGCAGGATTGAGAGTGCCTGCGGCGATCGGCGATTTTCTAGTGATTCGGGCAGTCCGAGAGAGTGGCGGCACCGCGATTACTGTCTCCGACGATGAGATGATCGACGGCATGGTCGAGATGGCGCGCACCGAAGGTGTGTTCGCCGCGCCTGAGGGCGGAGCGACGTTGGCTGCGATGCGGAAACTGATTGATGGCGGGTTGATACGGAGGGATGAACGCGTAGTGCTTCTGGTTACGGGCAACGCGCACAAGTATCTGGACGTATTGCCCGACGGGATGAGAACCGCGTAGGGCGTCGCTTTGCGGTCATCGCGGTGTATTGGACGCCGTGACTAGCCATCTGGCTCGGTCGCCAGGCTCCAAGTTCCGCAACCTGAGGTGTAGAAGGCGACGTCGCTGGATGCGATGGCGACTTGGAGCCCGTCGGACCAGGTCCCGCTCTCGATGACTTGATCGGGGGTGCCTTGGAGGTTGGCGAGCCGCTCCCATTCGCAGGCGGATGCATCTTCGGGGGTTCCGATGGCGTAGGTGCCAGCAGCGATTTCGGCGTGGACGCGGTAAATGCCGTCGGCGAAGCTCGTCAGAAGCGGGTCGCGTGCGGCGATAGAGCAGGCGGTGCCTGGGCTGCCGCACTCGGTCTCGCCGGTGATGGAGACCTTGTCGCTGCCGACGCTGTTATCGTAGGTCCAGACGCTGAAGCGGTACGGGGTGCCGCGAATGAGTCCGCTGATCAGGCGGTTCGTTTGGGAGGTCTGGACCGCGGCTCCGTCGTCGAAGCTGTACTGGAAAGTGTCGTGGCCGTCGGGAGCGTCCCAGTAGAAGTTGATCCACGATGTGCCGGCGTTGAACTGCAAGTTGGTGGGCGGGGGCGGGACGACCTTGACGTTGAGCGTTGCGATCACGGCGTCGTCGTACGATGCCAAGAGCTTCACCGTGCCCTGGCCTGCCGAGCAAGCGTGGAAGGTGCGGCTCGTCGGGGCCAGCTCGCCAGGCGTGGCTCCTCCGGCTTGGCCGGACGCGTCGTCCTGTCCCGATGTTCCTGACGGACATGCGACGGCGCTCAAGGGACTGGTGATGCGGAACTTGACGAACGTGTTCGACGGGGAGACATTGGCCGCCCGCATGGTGAACGAACCACCTGCTTGAATGCGAAGCGTTTCGCCTTCTCCGAACGTCACTCCCGAGACTGACAAGTCGGCGGACAGGTCCGGTCGCGTAGCGATGGTGAAGCTCCTGGACGCGATGAGAGCGTTGTCGCTGGCCCTCAGGAGCCTGATGGTGGCTTGTCCGCTGGGACATGCGTAGAGCGTCAAAGTCGTCGCGGCCGACATGGCATCGGTGAATGTGTCGACCTGGCCTGCGGCTCCGGCGAAGCATTGGCTCAAACCGAGATTCGGTGTGATCTGGAATCGGATCTGCGTGGCGTCCGGGTTGACCGAGGCCGTCACGTCGAACGCCTCGCCTTCGTAGATCGTCGAGCGGGAGAGCGTGAGGGTGCCCGTGGGCAGCGCCTCGACGGTTGGTGTAGGTGTAGAGGTCGATGTGGGTGTCGGGGACGGTGTATGAGTTGGCGTTGGAGTGGGTGTTGGAGACGGAGTGAACGTTGGAGTCGAAGTCGGTGTGGGCGAATATGTTGCTGTTGCGGTCGGCGTTGGAGAGGATGTGGGTGTGTGCGTCGGTGTCGCGGTTGGTGTTGCTGTAGGCGTCTTCGTTGGCGTGGGCGTCACGGTGTGGCTGAGAGAGCTTTCGCCGAGCTCGCCGCAGTTCGAGTAGCTGTCGTCTGAGCAGTACCGTCCGCGCACGTGGTAGGTGAAGCCGCGCGGCAGTCCGGAGAAAAAGACCGGGGAAAGCGTGTCTTCCTTGGTTTGAAATTCGCCGTTGGACGATTGATAGATCGTGAACTGGAAATGCCCTACGCCGTCAGGAGCATCGTAGTCGACGCGTAGAGTCGTGTCGGAAAGCGCGGAACCGGTTATGTCCGGCGGCGTCAGAGGAGTCGCAGCTGCCATAGGCGGAGTGGGGATCGGCGTAGGCGTAGGCGTCAACACCGGCAGTTTGGCGAAGCCGTAGCCCCAGGAGTTGTTGGGTGTTCCTTCGACGAGGCGCCCCGGACCTGCATGCGGATCAGTCTCCTCCGACGGGGGGACAGGGGTCACAGGCGGCTTCCAAACCGCGTTCGTCTTCAAGTAGTCGACTACATCGACAGGGTTCACCGTCGCTTCCGGAGTCACAGTCCTGAAGTGCTGGATCACCAAAGCCGCTAGTCCAGCCACATGCGGAGCGGCTTGACTGGTGCCAGCCCATGGAGTGCCGCTACTTAAGGAGTTCAGTTCCATGTCCACTCCAACGATATCCGGTTTGACGCGTCCGCCCGTTGGTCCTCTGCTGCTGAAAGGCTCAAGGTTGAAGGACTGCACGTCGTTATCCTCTACGAAATCAGCAGCACCTACGGTGAGCATCCCGTCAGAGTTGCTGTCGCCGGGGCTTCTTACCGTACCGTAAGCCGTCCACTTGTCCATCGGCACCCCTGGATGTTCTTCAACGTCTACGTTGATCTGGATCCAGTCAGGAGCAGGGCCTTCCCAATGACACACTCGAATGTCAAAAGGCGCATCTTCAAACGTCTCTAAAATCTCTAGCGATTCTTGAGCCAAGCCTTTGAACGAACTACTTTCGTGGTAACTCGTGCAATCAGAATCACGACAAAGGTACAGGTCTAGTTTCGTAGCGCTGGTGCCATCCCATCTGACCTGCAATGTGAGCGCTTTGGGCGAAGACGGTCTTACCATATTTTCGATTTTCGCTACGCCGATGGCGTCGTGGTCAAAAGCAACCATCCTGCTTCGTCCCAAATGTCCACTTCTTCAGTTTCATATGCATGAAAGTGAGTCATCTTGTCGGCTTCGTTTCCCGCGGAATTGATCCACACGATCCCGTTCGCAACAGCGTCTTCTATCGCTCGCAAAGGGTAATTATCCAATTTGGATACACCATCGCCATCGCTTTCCCAAGCGAAACTGCGTGATGCGTTGATGATATGCACGTTTTGCTCGATCAACCAGTCCGTAGCTGGTTTAATTTGATTTGAACGACGAGCTATTGCTATTGCTAGTTTCACTCCTGGCGCCACATCTATGATCGCTTCCGCCACTTGAGCGCCGTGTGCGTTTTTCGATTCGCAATCAATGGTGCCGGGAGGAGGTAAGGGATCAGAATCGAAATAGCATTGACGTTCGACATTGGCCGGCAAGTCGTAACCACGTCGACTTTGGAACCCGATAAACCCAGAATCGATGATGCCGATTTTGATGCCTTGCCCTTTAATCCCTTGATCGTGCCACCTGTCTGCGCCGTGAGCACGCGCAGCATTGGTGAGTACTCTTTGCGACAACATGTTCGCGTGTGTATTGGTGTTTGGCCACGGGTAGCCGTTTACATGAAAACGCTCGGGCTGCTCGTCGGCAGTAGGAACGGAAGATTCTGAGCTTTCACTAGGTCTGCCTGAAGATGAGCTCTCAATTTCGTGGACTCCGTCGATATGTTGTAACCGAGGTAGCAACGACAACGGCACGGCATCAGCAGAGATAAACCCGTATGTGTAAAAGACTCTATGCTCGATGTTTCTCGCGGTTAGAAACTCCAAAACATCGGTGTAGCTGCCTTCAATGTTTATAGTGATACTTCTTGTAGCTTCAGGGAAAGATCGGCCTTCGCGCTCATATTCGCGCTTTAGCTCCTCGTATCGACAGACGAGACCGCTTAACGACAGGCTCATCCGCGAGTAATGACAAGGGGCTTCCCCTGATGGTCCCGGTTTGGCGGTCGGCAATCGACAGGAGCGCGGTCCTGAAACGCTCGTAGTGTGCGTCGCCGTGGGCGTAAGTGTGGAAGTAGGAGTTGCAGTTGGCGTGGGCGTTCCGGTGGGTGTCGGAGTAGGAGTCGCTGCTGGCGTAGGGGTGGCGGTTGGTTCGGCGATAGTGAAGGACACGAAGTTTGAGGTGTACTGGCTGCCGCCGTCGGCGTTGAGGCGGTCGCGGTATAGGACGGCCCAAGAGTATTCGCCCGGAGCCAGATATTTCCGGTTGACGACGTAGCTCGAGACGTCGTTGTACAGCCGTGGAAAGAAGAAACCGACCGGGCTCAAGTAGATTCGGTGGTAGTCGCCGGTGCACGAACTGCACAGGTCGGGCGTCCAGGAGAATGCGATGCGGTAGTATCCGCAGTCGAGCGACGTGAGCTGCACCTGCAGATTGGTCGGTGCGCCGGTCTGCCCGGCGACGTCGGAAGGCGAGGGGATCGTGTCCTCGCCGTCGTGGTAGGTGCCGGCCGGGCCGCTCGCCTGGTTCGCGCAGGGCGTGGGCGTGGGCTTCGGAGGCGCGTCGGCGTCGATGGTGGGGGTTATGGTCGCCGAGATGTGGGTGACGTCGAAGTAGACGTTGTTGCTGTCGCGGTATTCTCCGCTGTTGGAATAGGCTCTGATGAATGATCGGTATCGGCCGGTGCCTAGACGCGCGATCTCTTTGTTGCTGACGCGCCAGGTCGATGATCGGTCGTCGGACCACAGGGAATATATCCTCGTGCCGGACGGAGCATACAGGCGGAATCGGTAGCCTCTGATCGAGCATCCGTCGCATGAAGGCTCGTCCCAGCTCATGGCATGTTCCTATTGATTCCGCCAGATTCCGTCGGACTGGTACTCGAAACTGCCCTCCGCGTCGAAATCGCCGATGTCGTCGCTCTGCCCGGACGGACCGTCGACGTCGGGCGGGATGTCGTCCTGCGCCAGAGATTCGAACGATGCCGACGGTGAGAACGTGGCGACTACCAACGTCGCGATTAGCCCGCTGGCGGCCAGCCCGACGGCTATGGCTAGAACCCGCGGAAGCGGTTTCACGGACGGGCGACTGTAATTCTCAGGCGAGACGAGGACCTCGAATTCACGGTTTTGACACTGGCATGTTATCACCTCCGCCGATCAGCAGACCTATGACGATCCTGATCGTTTGGACGAGGTTAAGCGGGCGAGTTGTCCATCAGCGCGGCTTCCCAACGGCGATGCGCCCTAACTCATCGTTTCAACCGTTACATGTAGTGGTTAAAGACCCTACACATTCCCTTCCCAACCGATGACGTGGCTGCTGACACCGATATCCCGAAAGGTGCGAACTTTGTGGAATCTTTCGAATAGACTAGTCTGACTAGTTACAATGTCTACATGGTCACCACATATTCCATATACGAGGCGAAAGCGAAGTTTTCTGAAGTGATCCGTCGTGTTCGAGAAGGCGACACGGTCGTCGTTTCGTACCGAGGCGAACCAGTCGCCGAGATCAGGCCTTTGGTACCTGTTAAATCTCCGATGGAGGAGCGTATGCGGGATCTGGAACGCCGAGGCGTTCTGATTCCATCGCGCGGGCCGAGGAGGGGTTTCAAATCTGTCGCTCGACGCCCGGGCGCATTGAAGCGTTTTCTAGAGGAGCGGGGTGATTGAGTTTTGCTTACGTAGACAGTTCAGTTATGGTCGCGATCGTTTTTGAAGAAGATGGGAGTGAGTCGCTGAGTAACTGGATTGCAAGGTTCGATGGCTTGGCATGTCCGGATTTGGTCGAAGCCGAGGTGGGATCGGCATGTTGCCGGGAGGGCATCACGCTGGGGTCGAATTTCTTTTCAGACGTTGATTGGATTCTGCCGAATCGCCCTTTATCGCCTGAAATCTCGACCGTGTTGGCGACTGGCTACTTGAAGGGTGCCAATCTTTGGCATGTGGCCACCGCCCTCTACTACGCTGCGGAACCCGGCACAGTGGGTTTTCTCACGCTTGACGTTCGTCAGCGCGATGTGGCATATGCATTGGGTTTTGCGGTCGAGTAACGACCGGGGTGACTGATTCTTGGGTTGCGTGCGAGGGTTGCTCAAACGTCGCCTTCCCAGCCGATGACGTGGCTGCCGACACCGTTTGGGAAGCGCTGGTGATATTCGTCGACGAGCATGCCTAGGACGGCGGAGTCGTGGCGGGCGCCGTGGTGGGGTCTGCTCATGCGCAGGGTGCCTTCATGGACGAATCCGATGTTCTCGAACATGGCTCTGGCGGCGGCGTTGTAGGTGGGGACGTCGACCCAGCCTCGGTAGAGGCCCAAGTGGTCGAAGATGTGTTCGAGCATGGCGAGCGTGGCAGCGGTGCCGTAACCCGAATGCCACTTTGATTTGTCGCCGATTAGGACGGAGATCTGGGCATCCCCGAGCGGTTCGTCGATTGAAAGCTGGCCCTCGCCGATGTGGTCCCCTTCTTCCGAATAGACGGAAAAGATATCGCGGTGCGGTTCGTGGTGTGGATCGTGGAAGACCTCGTTCCACTGCTCCTGAGTGGCGTTTAGCATCTCTTCCGGTTCGTAGCCAAGGTGGGCGGGGTCGCCGTATGTGTAGCGGCCGAACCAACTCTCCGAGACCTCAGAGTCCTTTAGCCAGTCAGCGATGCGCTGAACGTCTTCTCTAACTACTGGGCGAAGTTCACATCTGGATGGCATATTGAGCGCTCCCCCTGACTAAAGACCTACCACTGTGCGAATTTTGAACTCCAAGGGAGATGGAGCGAGCGTCGCACTTACTGATACCCATTATCGCACGACGCGTGATTTTGCGGATTTAACGCGCCATTGATAGAGTTGCGATAGACTGCCTGCGTTGGGCAGGCGAAATCGGAGATAGGAGACATAAATATGTCCGACCACTGGAAGATGGAAGCAGATATCGAGTACTGCGTGCCCTGCGGATACGCCAACCTAGCCGCTTACATGGCCGCCGAGTTGTTCCAAGCTGCCGGCCCCGCGTTGGCGATCAGCCTCACCCCGGGTCACTCCGGCGCGTTCAAGGTCACCGTTGACGGCGAAGTCCTCTGGGACAAGCAAGTCCAAGGCAAGTCGCCCCACATCATGGAAGTCAAGGAACTCAAAGCCAAAGTCGCTAACATGATCCAGTCTGGTGCAATGATCCAGATGAACTGAGGGTGAGCCCTCGAAGGCCTTCACCCTCGAACCCCTATTCGATTCTCCCCTTAGACAAGGGGAGGGTCGGAGCGAGCGGGAGAGGGGCTACGGTTGCGCCGATCGGACGCGGAAGCGAGATGGGCGATAGAAGAACGACAACGGTTGTTCTTCGGAGGTTGGTGGTAGGCGCAAATTCGGACGGTCGCCTTACGGACGCGGCCGAGCGTTGTGTGCAAGGTCAACTCTCGAAGATAGTTCTCTACGAGGTCTGTAAAGGTAAGACATGGTTAGAGCAGCGGTTTTGTATGCGGCGAATGAGCCGATGCCGATCAAGGATTTGGAACAGTTGCCGCCTCGCAACGGCGAGGTCCGAATCAACATCGGAGCCGCCGGAATTTGCGCGTCTGATCACCATGTGATGAAGGGCGAGACCAACTTTCCGATGCCGATCGTTTTGGGTCACGAAGGCGCGGGAGTTGTCGATGAGGTTGGAGAGGGCGTCACTGGTATCGAACCGGGAGATCGATGCATCTTGTCGTTCGTTCCGAGCTGCGGTCACTGCCGTTCATGCCGCACGGGTCTGCAAAACGTCTGCGATACCAACCGATTGACCGGTACCAAGCAGTACGACAACACCTTTCGTTTCTTTGACGACGATGGCGTCGAGGTTCATCAGTTCGCGAAGTTGGGTGTCTTCGCCGAGAGCATCATCTGTCCTCAACAGGCGGTTTATCTGATCCCGGACGACGTACCTATGGATGTGGCGGCATTGATCGGGTGTTCGGTCACCACTGGCGTCGGAGGTGTGATCAATCAACCAAGCGCCAAGGTCGGGATGACCGTCGCGGTGTTCGGTGTTGGCGGTGTCGGGTTAAACGTGGTCCAAGGCGCTCGGTTGCTTAATGCGTCGCGAATCATCGCGGTCGACATTCTCGACAACAAACTCGAATTCGCTTATCGATTTGGGGCTACCGACGTCGTCAACTCCCGAGCGGAGAACGCGGTCGAAAAGATTCTTGAATTGACCGACGGTGGCGTGGACATGGCCGTAGACGCGTTCGGCAATAGTATGACTACCCGCGCTGCGTATGACGCGACACGAAAGGGCGGTACCTGTGTTGTGATTGGGATTGCGCCAGAGGGTTCCGACGCTGAAATACCGATGGTCGACATTGTGCGCAATCAGAAGACCGTAGTAGGGAGTTACTACGGTTCGGCGAGCCCACACGAGACGTTCCGAACTTTGGTGGACTTTTACCGATCTGGCAAGTTAGAGATCGGCGGATTGGCACTACGTCGGTACGCGCTTGACGAGATAAATGAGGCGTACGACGATCTAGAGCGCGGCGCGGATGGTCGCGGCGTCATCGTGTTTGAAGGTGTCAACTGATTCCGGGACCAATTCGCGTTCCACAGCCGATAACCAATCGAGTTCTCAACAGGTTAAAATCAACTAACGAAACGAATGCGGCGCGCAATCGGTGGCGCGCTGTCGCGAACTACCTCACATAGAGTTACGGTCATCCCAGATGCTTGAAGATTATTTTCGTCAGTACGGGATACTCGTGATGTTCTTAATGGTCGCGGTCGGCGTCCCAATCGGCATGCTATTGATGTCGTACGCGGCGCAGTTCATCCGAGTTCGGCCCTCGCAAACGTCTTTGGTCAAGCGGACATCATATGAGAGCGGTCTGAGGCCGTTCAGCCCTAAACCCCGTCTGTTCAATATTCGCTACTACTACTACGCGATTCTGTTTGTTGTGTTCGACGTTGAGACGGTGCTACTGTTTCCCTGGGCGATCAAGTACGGGGTGTTGTCGAAACAGTTTGGGGTGATTGCGTTCCTAGCCGTGCTGGTATTCTTGGTTGTGGTCACGCTGGGGTACCTCTACGCGTGGCGCAAGGGCGCGCTCGAATGGACACGGAGCACGAACAATTGACCTCCGATATCGAGACCGCATACGGCGTGCCGATGGGCCACGACCCTCGCAACCCGCTCTTCGATGTGACGTGGGACTTGGATCGTGACGAAGGCGACGAGGTCAATCTGATGAAGGCAACGCGCCTCAGCCCGTTGCCCGAGCCGATCATCCACATGGACGATGACCAATCGCGCAACGTCATAGTGACGTCGGTCGACTATCTTCTCAACTGGGCGCGCAAATCATCGCTGTTCCCTTTGCAGTTCGGGTTGGCCTGTTGCGCATTTGAGATGATCGCATCTGCGATGGGGCGTTTCGACATATCCCGTTTCGGCATGGAAGCGTTTCGAGCAACGCCGAGGCAAGCGGACCTGATGATCGTCGCCGGAACGGTGACGTGGAAGATGGCGGTACCCCTTCGCCGGTTGTACGAACAGATGGCGGAGCCGAAATGGGTTATCTCTATGGGCGTCTGTGCCACTAGCGGCGGCCCTTACTATCAGTCTTATTCCGTCGTACCTGGTGTGAACCACATCGTGCCTGTCGACGTCTATGTGCCCGGATGCCCGCCGCGACCTGACGCGTTGCTATACGGCATCATGCAATTGCACGACAAGATCCGCCGTTACTCGCTTCTTGACAATCCCGCAGGTGGTTCATGAGCAGAGCGTGGGACGGAACGAAACTGGCCGACGCCATCCGAGAATCGTTTCCCGAGGCCGTAGTCGATGCCCGCGGAACCGATGTCTGGATTGAGCCCGAATCCGTTCCAGAGGTGATGCGGTTGTTGAGGGACGATACGGAGTTCCGGTTCGAACTGCTCAGCAGCG
Organism: Dehalococcoidia bacterium; assembly: GCA_965220355.1. Lineage (GTDB taxonomy): Bacteria > Chloroflexota > Dehalococcoidia > Lucifugimonadales > Lucifugimonadaceae > Bin127. The sequence continues at coordinate 1,974,782 of OZ244820.1, read as the reverse complement.
TCACCGCTGTTGACTACATCTCATACTTTGAGGTTGTCTACCACTTAACCTCTTTAAATCGGAACGCGACCGCTGTGATCAAGTCCAAATGCGGGCTGGGTCGAGAGGAGGCGCGGATACCGAGCGTCTTCGATATATGGCGCGGCGCCGACCTTCAAGAACGTGAAGTTTGGGACCTGATGGGCATCATCTTCGATGGCCACCCAAACCACAAGCGGATCATGTTGTGGGAAGGATTCCCCGGACATCCGCTCCGCAAAGACTTTGCGACGTATGAGCAGTCGATAGTTCCGGAGAGCGAAAGACGGGTTCCGTCCGCTCTGGCCGGCGAGATCGAAGGCGGGCAGGGCGAGTGACCACTGAGGTTCGCACCGAGCCGATCACGGTCAATCTCGGTCCGCAACATCCGTCGACGCACGGCGTCTTCAGGATGCGCGTCACCTTTGACGGCGAAGAGGTCATCGACGTTGAACCGATCTTCGGATATCTGCACCGAGGTTCGGAAAAGCTCGCCGAAGAGCGCACCTATGTTCAGGTGGTGACATTGACCGACCGTATGGACTACGTCGGATCGATGCTCAACAATCAGGCCTACATGCTCGCAGTGGAGAAGCTATGCGGCGTCGAACCCACGCCTCGTGGTGTTTGGTTGCGGATGATCGCATCTGAACTTCAACGCATTGCAAGCCATCTAGTCGCTGTCGGATTCTTGATACAGGATCTTGGCGCGTGGGGCACCCCGCTCATCTACACGATGCGGGAACGCGAGAAGATACTCGACCTGTTCGAGATGCTCTGTGGAGCGAGGATCACACACTCGTACCTACGCCCAGGCGGCGTATTCATGGACGCGCCGGAGGAGTTTTGGCCAGCGATGAATTTGCTGCTGGACGAGCTGCCGCCGCGGATCGATGATTTGGATGATCTGCTGACCGATAACGACATCATCTTCTCGCGCACGAAGGGTGTTTCGGTGCTCACGCCCGAGCAGATGTTGGATGCTTCGATTACCGGTCCGATGCTGCGGGCGGCAGGTGTGGATTGGGATCTGCGACATCGTGACCCGTACGACTACTACGACCAGGTGACGTTTGATCGGCCATTGCACACCGCGGGAGACAATTTCGCGCGGTATTGGGTGCGCGTTCAGGAAATGCGCGAGAGCATCAAGATCGTCCGCCAGTGCGAGAAATTGATCGAACCGGGCCCGGTTCGTCCGGACCACTACGATGTTCCGTGGCTTGTGCGTCCGCCAGTGGGAGATGCGTACGCGGCAATCGAGCACTCAAAAGGTGAACTTGGTTTCTACCTCGTCAGCGACGGATCGATATCGCCGTATCGTTGTCACGTTCGAGCGCCTTCGCTCATCAACTTGACGTTACTTCGTGAGATGCTGGTCGGTGAACTTCTGGCTGACATGTTCGTGAGTTTCGGAAGCGTGGACATTAACATGGGCGAGGTTGACCGTTGAGCTCGCCATTTCTGGACAACTCGCTTTTCCGAAACATCTACTGCTACCTGGCAGGCGGCAGCGACTCGTGCGCGGCGCGTGGCTACGATACCGCGGTGTTGCCGTCGGGATTGGAATGGCTGGCGTTCGCAATAACAGCGTTCATCATCATCAACGTAGTCATCAACGCCGCTTTGGGCTCCGTGATCGTTTACATCTGGGGCGAGCGACGAATTCTCGGACGTATACAAAACCGCACCGGTCCTAACCGTTGGGGACCGTTTGGCATGTTCACATCGGTGGCCGATGCCATAAAGACTCTATTTAAGGAAGATATCGTCCCGGACGAAGCTGATCGTTGGCTCTTCAATCTGGCCCCGATATTGATGGTCGTGCCGGTTTTTATGGTGCTTTCGGTCATTCCGTTCGGGCTTGGCACCTTCGTCGTGGACCTAAACGTCGGCATCTTGTTCGTCATTGCGGTCACGTCGTTGTCAGGCATGTCAGTCGTATTGGCGTCGTGGGCATCGGGGAACCGCATTGCGATCTTCGCCGGCATGCGGTCTGTCGCCATGCTGATCAGCTACGAGATTCCGATGGCGCTATCGCTGATAGGCGTGTTGATGCTTGCGGGATCGATGTCCTTGGGCGCCATTGTGGACGCGCAAGACTTGCCTTTCATATTGGTGCAACCTCTTGGGTTGTTCGTGTTCCTCGTCGCCGCGCAGGCTGAAACTAGTCGGACACCTTTCGACTTAATCGAAGCCGAGTCAGAGCTGGCTGCCGGGTATCTTAACGACTACAGCAGCATGAAATTCGGCATCTTCTTCCTCGCCGAATTCTTGGCGACTATCGTCGCTTCGATGCTGATCGTGACGCTGTTCTTGGGTGGATGGCGTGGTTGGGAACCGATACCATCGCAGTTCTGGTTCGCGGGCAAGACTGTTCTGGTGTTGCTGTTCATCATGTGGATGCGCTTCTCGTGGCCGAGATTGCGGATCGACCAAATACTCTCACTAGCTTGGAAGGGGTTGTTTGAGCTAACGCTGATCAACATCTTTGTTACCGCAATCCTGATCGCGATTTGGCCGCAGCCGACATTCGCGCAGTTATGGATGATGGCAGCCATCAACTGGGTCGTATTCTTCGTGTCGATATGGGCAGTGAGCAAGTTGTTGCGTCCGTCTGACTACAGCAATCCCGAGCCGGAAGCCGGGCGGCCAACCTATCCGGTTGCGGTGGACGAGATTCCGGACGAAGTTACATATTCAGGAGATTCGACGAGATGATCGGCCTCGGACTACTCAAGGCGATGCGCGTGACATTGAGGAACGCACTCAAGGTACCGTTTACCATCCAGTATCCCGATCGCAAGGTTGGCATTATCGGCGCGGCCAAGAACGAGGGGAAATCGCCCGTTGGTTTGGTTGCGACCAAACCTGTCACCGCTGCCAAAGCAGCGTTGAGCATGTACTCGGTTCCTGTCGAAATGCCCCAAAACAGACGCTTCCGCGGCAACGATTTCGCGTGGTACGAGGACCGGTGCACGGGGTGTGCCTCTTGCGCCAAGTACTGCCCGCTCGGGATCATCGAGATAGTCACTAGTCCCGGTGGTTTCGATGTTCAGGAGGGCGAGAGCTACGCTATCGACGTCTTTGACATCGACATCGGCAGGTGCATGTTCTGCGGGTTGTGTGTTGAGGCGTGCCCTTACGACGCGTTGCACATGGGCACCAATTTCGAGCGCAGCAGGTACGAGCGAGACGCGCTCGTGATACCAGTGGATGAGTTGCGGCAAGCGTTGAAGCAACCGAGCTCGTGGTTCAGACCTCAGTTTGAGGAGCGCGACTACGATCCGTTCCGAGATGGCGCGGAGGATGACCATTACCGCATCGGCCGCCACGAGAAGCCGGATCAGGACACGCTGGACCGGTATTGGGTCGAGGAGCGATGAGCGGGGCATTCGATTCGGGCACATTTGCGACGATCGCGTTTTACGTCGCATCTGCTTTGACAATTGCGTCGGCGATCATCGTCGTAACGCAGCGCGACCTGGTGCGAGCGGTCGTTGCGTTGGCGATGTCGTTCATCGGAGTCGCGGCTATATATTTCATATTGAACGCCGAATTCATCGGAGTCGTGCAAATCCTCGTGTACGTCGGAGCGATCTCCGTTCTGATCGCATTCGCGGTCATGTTCATCGGCGATCTGGCCAACGCGGGCACTCTGTCCCAGAACCGGTTAGTTTCGGCAGTCGCGGCGGTGTTGCTTCTCGCGTCCATCATCTTCGTGTCGTACAACACCGATTGGACGGAAATCGACGACATCTCGAACGTTGATGCTGTGGCGGGACTTGTCGGAACCTATCAAGTAGGTTCCACCGACTCCGACGATGCGACCATAACGGCGGTGGGTGTCGACGTTGAAGGTTCGCGAGGCGGCGCGCTTGTAGACGGATCTTCGCACATCGGACCGTCGTTGATTCGCGAATTTGTACTGCCATTCGAGACACTGGGGCTTCTTCTGATCGCCGCGCTCATCGGTGCGTTGGTCGTGATTCGTAGCCGACAAGAGGACGACGCGACATGACGATCGAGATCGTCCTTGTAGTGGCCGGCGCGCTCTTTTCGATCGGGTTGTTCGGAGTCTTAGCCAGGCGCAACATTATTGCGGTGATCATGTCGCTGGAGTTGATGTTCAACGGAGTCCTCGTCGCTGCGATAGGATTTTCACGGTTCACCGCGCCGGCGGCTCTAATCGGTGCGGATGCAAGCATTACCGAGGGCGCGGTTAGATCGGCGCTAACAGGCCACATGTTCGCAGTATTTGTTATCTCGATCGCAGCCGCCGAAACGGCGCTCGCACTTGCGTTGGTGTTCGCGTTCTATCGGGTCAAACAGTCGGTAGAAATCACCGAAGCATCCGAAATGAAGAACTGAAGATGTGGGTCGAATACAAGAGGACTCAAACTTTGAAAATCGCCGAGAGCTGGAAGAACTTGCTCGACGGTGAAGGTCTGCCCGCCAAAATTCTGCCGGTAGGCGACATCTTGGATTGGGCCGAAGACGTTCCGTTCATGGTCATGGTTCCCAAAGGCAGGGAGCACGTGGTCGATGAGATCATCAGGAAGCTCTAGGCGAAAGTCGATTTGGCGTCAGAACTGACAATTTGGCTGATAGTCGCGCTCCCGGCGTTCACTTTCGTCATCAACGGGCTTGTAGTGCGTTGGTTGCCGGAGTACGTTGCAGGCCAGTATCGGTTAACCGGCAAGAAGTCCGATTTGGCCGGTTGGTTGACGGTCGGGGCCGTCGGCGTCTCGTTCCTGCTCTCGTTGTTGGCTCTGATCAAGGTCGCTTCGGATGGTGAGCAGCAGTTCGAGATGCACAGTTGGATCGCGGTTGGCGGTGTGGACATTACGTTTGGCATGATGCTCGATCAACTGACGGCGATCATGTTGGTTGTCGTGAGCGGCGTCAGCCTTCTCGTGCAGATCTACGGCATCGGATATATGCACGGTGATGACGGCTACACGCGTTACTTCAGCTACATGGCGCTTTTCACCGCGTCGATGCTGGGTCTGGTTACTGCTCGAAATGTGATCCAGCTCTTCGTATTCTGGGAGTTAGTGGGCATCTCGTCCTATCTGCTCATCGGATTCTGGATGAACCGACCTTCGGCGGCTGCCGCTGCCAAGAAGGCGTTCTTGATGACGCGCTTCGGCGACTTCGGCTTTTTGCTGGCGATCTTGTATCTCTACTCGAACGATCCGTCGTGGCTCGACATCGAAACGATGTACGGCGCGATCGCCGGCGGTATGATGGCCGTTTCGGTCGCGTCGTGGATAGCAATGGGTTTCCTGTTGGGAGCGATCGGCAAATCGGCCCAGTTCCCGTTTCACTCTTGGCTGCCGGACGCCATGGAGGGTCCGACGTCGGTGTCGGCGTTAATCCACTCGGCGACGATGGTCACGGCCGGCGTGTTTCTCGTGGCTCGGTTCTTCCCGCTGTTCGAACACAGCGACATCATGTTCTTGGTGACGTTGATCGGCGCGATAACTGCAGTGTTCGCGGCGACGATGGCTCTGGTGGCAGACGACATCAAACGCGTCTTGGCCTACTCGACCATCAGCCAACTCGGATACATGATGTTCGCTCTCGGAGTCGGAGCATACGGCGCGGCGGTGTTCCACCTATTTACCCACGCCTTCTTCAAGGCAAGCTTGTTCCTCGCGGCGGGATCGGTACATCACGCCGGTGGCACGTTCAACATGAACTACTTGGGCGGTCTGCGTGCCCACATGAAGGTGACCTACTGGGCGGTGGTTATCGCTAGCCTGTCGCTAGCCGGGATTGTTCCGCTATCGGGATTCTGGTCAAAGGACGAGATCCTGACTCACGCGTTCCACTCCGAGACGTCATTCGGCACGTTCGCATTGGTGATGGGATTGATCGGCGCGTTGATGACGGCCTTCTACATGTTCCGCGCCGTGTTCAAGACTTTCCACGGTGAGTTCCGTGGCGGCGGGGACAAAGAGCGAGAGGATATCGAGGCGTCCGGCGAAGAAGCACCTGAAGGCTTAGAACACGTACACCTCGGTGAATCTCCCAACACAATGATTGTGCCGATCGGGATCCTTGCGTTCTTAGCGATTTTCGTCGGTTTCTTCTCTAATCCAGTGATCGGCCTCGGGGTAGTCGACAAGCACGCATTCGCGACGTTCATCGTAGCGGAAAATACGACGGTTTTCGCCGATCACGATGCGCAGGTCCACGCTGGATCGGAACCTGAATTTAACTTCATCGTGGCCACGGTATCGACGCTGCTTGCGGCTCTTGGTGTCTACGTCGCGTGGGCTCTGTTCACTAGACAAATCACGGTTCCAGACGGATTGACTCGGGCGGTCCAACCGGTACGTACGCTGTTCATCCGCAAGTATTACTTCGACGAACTCTATGAAGATTGGATCGTGTCGCGCGGTTTCTACCGCAACTTGGCGCTGCTGACGGACAGGTTCGATATCTCGGCCGTAGATAACGTGAACATTCAGCTTTACCGATGGACTGATAGAGCCGGCCGGGCGTTGACAAAGGTACAAGACGGCCAAGTACAGACCTATGGCATCGTCTCGGTGGTAGGTCTGATAGTTGCCATTGTGATATTCGTGGTGGTGGCGCAGTAATCTTCCAGATGCTTGAGCGATGAGCGAGTTCAACGGCATATTGACAATCACGGTGTTCCTGCCCGCGTTGGCGGCTCTGATCATCGTGGTTGCGAAACCACTGCAACTCGATGACCGGAACATCCGCTGGTTCGCGATCCTGAGCACCGTGGCTACGTTCGTCTTGTCGCTGATAGTGTTCTTGAGCTACGACCGCGACGCAGGCGGCGTCCAGATGATCGATCATCTGAATTGGCTCTCGGCGCAGACGATCAAATCGTCGTACCTCCTCGGCGTAGACGGTCTGAGCGCACCGCTCGTTCTCCTAACCGGACTGCTTGGCATGGCGGCGGCGTTCGCTTCCCGCAACATCGAGCTCAGGGTTTCGGAATATTTCCTCTGGTTGCTGTTGCTCGAGACTGCCGTTATGGGCGTATTCGTGAGCCTCGATCTGCTCTTGTTCTTCGTCTTCTTCGAGTTCGAAGTGATTCCCATGTTCATGCTGATCTCGGTTTGGGGATCGGGCCGCCCACGTTACTCGGCGATGAAGTTCGTGCTCTACACCCTTGCGGGCGGCGCCTTCATGTTCGTCGGAATATTCGCCGTCTACCTCACTGGCGCAGTCGACACCTTGACGATGGTTCCGGTGCCGGAGCTCGGCATTGTCGGAATCGCTGACCAGATTGCCGGTGCTGAGCTCGTCGCGCCGGCTGCGCTGATATTCACATTCTTCTTGGTGGCGTTCGCGGTGAAGTTGCCGGTCTTACCTCTGCACAATTGGCTTCCCGACGCACACACAGACGCGCCGACTGCGGTCAGCGTTATGCTTGCGGGCGTGTTGCTGAAGATGGCCGGGTATGGTCTGATCCGAATAAACATCGGGTTCTTCCAAGAGACGAACGGTTTCACAGTTCACGACGCGGCAGGAATATTGTCGGTCGTCGCTGCGGCCAGCGTCGTCTATGGCGCAATTGTTACGATCCGCCAGACCGACATGAAGCGCTTAATCGCCTACTCTTCGGTTAGCCATATGGGATTCGTACTGTTGGGACTGACCGCAATCGGCGGCAGCACCGCGGCAACGCAGTTGGGTGGAATCAATGGGGCAGCATTGCAGATGTTCACTCACGGCACCATCACGGGGCTTGCCTTCTTGATGGTCGGACTTGCGTACGATCGAACGCACACGCGTCACATTCCACATCTCGGTGGATTGTGGCGGCGGATGCCGATCATCGGCATATTCTTCTTCATCGCCGGATTAGCTTCGCTTGGGTTGCCCGCACTGTCTGGTTTCGTGTCGGAGATCATGGTGTTTCTGAACTCGTTCCCGGTGTGGCCATGGGCGGCAAGTATCGCGGCGTTCGGCGTGGTATTGGCGGCGGGATACGTACTTTGGATGATCCAGCGGACCTTCTTCGGCTCAAAGCCGCCAGAAGGCGGGATCCCCGTCGGCAAGTTCGATGAACTGACCGATGCTCGACCTTTGGATTTGATACCGATACTCGTATTGACCATTCCGATCTTCGTGGTTGGAATTTGGCCAAGAACGATCGTAGACGTCTTCAAACTCGGCATTGAAGGGATACTGCGCTAGTGACCGCTCAGGACTACTGGGCGTTATCGCCCGTTATCTCGATGGCAGCACTAGCCTTAGTCGTGCTGTCTGCCGACGCCATGTTGGCGGAGAAACTTCCAGGCGGACGGCGCTGGGGCAGCAAACGCGCGCTTTCTTGGATCGCGATACTCGGTCTCGCATTACCTGCGCTCTTGACGCTAAACCTTTGGTTCGATTGGTTCGGCGATTCGACCTCAGATCCTGCAGTCTACGGCACATTCACAGCCGATAGATTCACTCTGTTCTTCCAGTTCCTGATCATTGGATCGTCGGCTGTCGTGATGTTGGCTTCGATCCCGTACTTGGATCAGTTCAAAGATTCTCTTGGAGAGTTCTTCACTTTGCTTTTAACGGCGGCGGCGGGCATGATGCTGCTCGTAGGCGCGAGCGAACTGATAACGATCTACGTTGCTCTAGAGACCACAGCGTTGCCTGCGGTCGCGCTGGCGGCGATTCGACGCGACGGTTTCTCAATCGAAGCCGGAGCCAAGTTCCTGATACTTTCGGCTCTATCGACCGCTCTGCTGTTGTTCGGTTTGGTTTTCCTATACGGGTACACGGGGGCGACGCGGATCGACGAAATCGTCGCCAGATTGGCGTCAGTCCCATTCGAAACCGGTGTGCCTTTCGGCTCGCTCGCGGTGATGTTGGCGGTCCTGTTGATAGTTGCGGGATTCGGCTTCAAGATGGCGATCGCACCGTGGCACATGTGGGTACCCGATGTTTACCAAGGTGCGCCGACGCCCGTCGCCGCGTTCCTGTCGGTAGCGTCAAAGGCATCAGCATTCGCCGTTCTTATGCGCATCCTCTACTCGATGGCCGACTTCGAGGCGATCGCGCAGGACTGGCAGATACTGTTTGCCATAATAGCTACCGCCAGCATGACCGCTGGCAACCTCTTGGCGTTGTCGCAAACGAACGTCAAGCGTCTACTTGCCTATTCCACCATTGCCCAGGCCGGTTACATCATGGTCGGTTTCGCCGCGGTGTCTGTCGCATCGTCGTCGGACAGCCCTAGTTCCGGACCGCAGGGCGTAATGTACTATCTTGCTGGGTACGCGTTCACCAACCTGGCAGTGTTCCTCGCATTCACTGCAATCGTGCATCGCACAGGTAACGACACCTTGGCGGGACTCAATGGCTTACTGAAAAGATCCCCGGCCCTCGCAACAATGATGGTCATCGGATTACTTTCACTGCTCGGTATGCCGCCGACGGTTGGATTCATGGCGAAGGTCGTGGTTTTCAGCACTGCGGTGGATCAGGGCCTCGTTTGGCTCGCAGTGGTCGCCGTTGTTAACACGGTGGTTGCTGCATACTATTACCTCCGCGTTGTCGGTCTGATAATGTTCGGACAGGCGGAAGACGATGAACCGATTAAGCCCAGTGTCGGAGAGTTGACTGCGGTCGGCATCGGCGTTGTCGGAGCGATCTTGTTCGGTGTCGTCCCATGGCTCGTGCTTGAGGTAGTCGATCATTCCTTGACGATCGTGTGATCAGCATCGTTTCATATCCGCGTCTACTAGACCACAAATCGGTGGCGTAACGTGAGCAGTTTCGACGTAGTCTGCATCGCCCATCACAGCCTGTTGCCTCAGGCTGCTGAGCTTGCCGGTCTGATCGCCGACACGTACAGGGATCGATGTCGTTGGTGGAGCGCCAACGAAGCAACTCTGGCCCACGAGGAAGCGGATGACCGACTCCGCGACACGGATTTGATCGTAGCGGTTGGCGGAGACGGAACAATCTTGCGTGGGATGCATGCGGCATCATTGCACGGGATACCGGTTCTGGGCGTAAATATGGGGCGCGTAGGCTTCATGAGCGAGATCGACTCTAGCGTCGCGCTCGACGGAATCGAGTGGTACCTCGAAGGCAACGGTCGCATCGACGAGCGCGCGATGCTAAAAGCCATGATCGGTGGGGAGCGACCAGAAACGCTGCACGCGTTGAATGATGTGACCGTCCACCGAGGTGGAGAGTTGCGCGTGATTGAGGTTGCGGCCGTGATTGACGACGTAGAGTTATCGACTTTTCGCGGCGACGGCGTGGTTGTGGCAACACCTACAGGATCAACTGGTTACACACTGCAACTGGGCGGACCTGTGATCGACCCGAACTCGGCCGTTTTCTTGCTCAAGCCAATCGCCGGACACATGAGTCAATTCGGTGGAGTGGTGCTCGACTCCAATAGCGTATTGGAGTTAACGCTCGATATGACTGCGAGCGCAACGTTGACGATCGATGGGTATATCAGTCGGACCATGCGAAACGGGGATACCGTCGCCCTATCGCGGAGCGAGCGTTGTGCCCGGTTTTTGCGGGGCGGTTCGAAAAGCGCGTTCTGGGAAGGCCTTTCTCATCGACTTGGAATGCGTATCGGCGCAGTACGTCGCGGAGAAGGGTAGAGCGGTTGAGAGACTCTCCCAACGAACGGTTGCCATTGAAGGCCGAGCGGCTCGACTCGAAGACCATATTCAGCGGAGAAAAGTTGACGCTCCGGGTCGATACGCTGAAGATGGGTGATCGTCCACCAGCCACCAAAGAGATCATCGCCCACCCCGGGTCTTCGGTGATGATCCCGATTACCGAAAGAGGTACCGTGTTTTTGGTTAAGCAGTGGCGCGCGGCACAAGATTGCTACACGCTGGAGTTGCCGTCGGGCACGCGCGATGGGGACGAACGGCCCGAGATGACCGCCGCGCGCGAGTTGCGTGAAGAGACCGGTTTCAGCGCATCGACATTCACACCAATCGGTGGATTCACTCCAGTATCCGGGTACAGCGAAGAGTACTGCCACGGCTACGTGGCAACGGGGCTCAATTTCGACCCTTTGCCGCAAGATAAACTTGAAGACATCATGGTTGTCGAAATGACCGTCGACGAATTGCGGCGAAAGTGCATGAATGGCGAGATCGATGATGCGCTGACGATAGCGGCGGTCACCCGTGCGTCCGCTTTTCTCGACAAAGCTAGGAGCGCAGATGTATAAGCACGATGTCCTGATTATCGGAGCTGGACTTGCAGGATTAAGGGCGGCGGTCGAAGTCACGCGGCTCGGGTTGGATGTAGCGGTCATCAGCAAAGTCCATCCCGTTCGCAGCCATTCCAACGCCGCTCAAGGCGGCATTAACGCCCCGCTCACGGACCGAGGCGACGATTGGGAAGGCCATGCTTTAGACACCATCAAAGGTAGCGACTACTTGGCGGATCAGGACGCCGTCGAGATCATGTCAACGGAGGCTGGGGACGCCGTTATCGAGCTTGAGCGGATGGGTGTCATCTTCAGTCGCGGCGATGATGGCAGGTTGGGCACTCGACGTTTCGGCGGACAGTTAGTCGCGCGCACGTTCTTCGTCGGTGCGATAACCGGTTCAGCGATCCTCCATGTGCTCTACGAACAGGCGTTGAAGTACGGGTTGAATGTTTACGAGGAGTGGTTCGTAACCGACCTGATCATCGAAGATGGTCGTTGTGTCGGCGTAGTCGCCCTGGATATCAAGACCGGAACATTGCACTCGATCTGGGCGAAGTCCGTCATCATGGCCGCGGGTGGCGCGGGTCGCGTGTTTGAGCCGTCGACTAACGCCATCATCTGCACCGGCGACGGTTTGGCGCTCGCATGGCGCGCGGGCGTACCGATGATGGATATGGAGATGGTCCAGTACCATCCCACCACGCTCGCTCGGACAGGAATATTGCTTTCCGAAGCGGCGCGCGGCGAAGGGGCGCACCTGCTGAACTCGGAGGGCGAGCGATTCATGTTGACGTACGCTCCCCAATACGAGGAGTTGGCGTCTCGAGACGTCGTGTCTCGCGCCGAGCAGACGGAGATCAACGAGGGTCGTGGGATTGACGGCAATGTCTTGCTGGACCTACGTCACCTTGGTCGTGAGTTCATCGAAGACCGTCTCGGTTATCTACAAGAGGTGGCCGTCGAGTTCCTTGGTATCGATCTATCTGAGCACCCTGTTCCCGTACGTCCTGGCGTCCACTACATCATGGGTGGAGTTAAGACGGACGTCAACGGTGCCACGGCGGTGCCCGGCTTGTATGCGGCCGGCGAGTGCGCCAACGTCAGCGTGCATGGCGCCAACCGATTGGGCGCTAATTCGCTGCTTGACACCGTCGTGTTCGGTCGGCGGTCAGCCGTCCACGCGTCGAGATACATCAAATCAGTCGATGCTGGTTCAGGTTCGGATGAACATCTGAACGCGGCGAAAGCACGGATACAGTCGCTCTTGGACCGCGAACCGAACGAGAACTGGGCTTCGGTACGTAACTACATGGCGAACGAGATGACGAAGGGCATCGGCGTCTTCCGCGATCAGTCGTCGATGGAAGGTGCAAAGGCGGCGATCGACAGCGTCGGTGAACGGATGCCGAAGATTTCGGTGCAGAATAAAGGCAAGGTTTTCAACACTGATCTGATCTTCACTCTCGAGATGGAGTTCATGGCGGATGTCGCAAAGGCGATTGTTCACAGCGCCTTGACGCGAAAAGAGAGCAGAGGGGCTCACTTCCGAACCGATATAACCGAGCGCGACGATGAAACCTGGCTGAAGCACACGCTCGCATACCAAGATGATGACAACGAAGACGGTGTTCGAGTCGAAACTTCGCCGGTAACGATCACGAAGTGGGAACCGGTCAAGAGGGTCTACTGATGGAGTCAAAGCTAAAGGTGAGCAGGTTCGACCCTGAGACGATGGGTCAGGGGCAACAACGATGGGATGAGTTCGAACTTGAGTTGCATCCTAGCGCAACGGTGCTCGATGCGCTGATTCAGATCCGCGAAGAGGTTGACGGTACGTTGGCGCTGCGTTGCGCCTGCCGGGCATCGATTTGCGGTTCGTGCGGAATGAGGGTCAACGGCGACGCCAAGCTCGTATGCAAAACCCGCATCGCAGATGTCGCCGATGAAGGTGAAACGATCGTCATCGAGCCCATGGGCAACCACACAGTCATCAAAGACTTGGTTGTCACGCTAGACACATTCTTCGACAAAGTCCGGCAAGTCCATCCATACCTTCAAGCCGAAGCGGAGCCCGAACAGGGCGAATACGTAGCCAGCGACGAGTCGATGGTCAATCTTCTGACCGCGATGAACTGCATTATGTGCGGCGCGTGCGTTTCGGACTGTACCGTGTTGGAGGTCGACGAGGCGTTCATCGGTCCGGCTGCGCTCGCAAAGGCCTGGCGTTTTGTGGAGGACCCACGTGACGACAAGCGAGACGAGCGCCTCGAGGAGTTGAACGAAGTTGAGGGCGGCATTTGGGACTGCACACGTTGCTTCAAATGCGTTGAGGTCTGCCCGAAGGACGTTGCGCCTATGGATCGGATCATGGAGATGCGTGACATGGCGATCGAAGCAGGCAACCGCAACACATCCGGTTACAGGCACACCGAGTCGTTCAGCAAGTCGGTTAAGAAACATGGACGTCTCGACGAGGCTAGATTGGCCGTCGAATCGGCGGGATACACCAACGTGCCGCGGCTCATCGACCTAGCAGAGATCGGTATCAAGTCGGTGCTGAAGGGCAAGATGCCGCCGGTTAGGCCGCACAAGGCTGATGACAGCGAAAAGATAACCCGAATCTTCGAACGAGTAGAGAGCGAGCGCGACCAATGAAATTCGCCTTCTATCCAGGATGTGTGGCTCGCGGCGCCGGCCCGGAGCTGTTCGATTCCGCGGTCGCGGTGATGGGCAGGCTCAGCATAGAGTGGGTCGAGTTGGCAGGCGCTTCTTGCACCGGCGCAGGTGTGCTTCAAGAGAAGGACCAGAAACTGGGTGACATTCTCAACATCCGCACGCTTGCAATGGCCGAGCAACTTGGACTACCAGTGCTTACGATCTGTTCGACGTGTCAGGGCGTGATGGCGCAAGCAGATCGCCGCGTGCGCCGTGATACCGACTATCTCGAGGAGATCAACGGATATCTCGCAGAGGAGGGGCTGTCTTACAGCGGCAACACGACCGTAAAGCATCTGCTGTGGGTCCTCGTCGAAGACATCGGTGTCGAGACTCTTAAAAAGACCTTCGTGAAGGAGTTGTCGGGCGTCAACCTCGCGCCGTTCTACGGCTGCTACATCGTTCGCCCGTCTGACGCTCTGGGGTTCGACGAAAACCCGGAACGACAGACTTCCTTAGAAACCGTTATCGAGTCGGTAGGCGGCAACGTGATCGATTTCCCCGGCAAGACGGCATGCTGCGGCTTTCCGATTTTGCTGATCAACCAGCGTAACTCGTTGCGGATGGTGGCGAACCACACCGGAACGGCGAGCGAGCTTGGTGCCGATGCTATGGTGACACCGTGCCCGTTGTGCCACCTCAATCTCGACGGGTACCAACCGAAGGCGCGTCGACAAAACAATCGCGGCAAGGCCGACCTGCCGATACTCCATCTCCCGCAATTGCTTGGTCTGGCGATGGGAATGGATGCCAAGGAACTCGGACTAGGTAAGCACCTCGTCGGCACTAAGGACATTGTTCGGAAGGTCGAGTCGATCGCGGTAGCTGGCTGATGAAGATCACAATGTCGGCTTGGAGGCTTGAGCGGACCGATAGGCGCTTATACATCGGTTTTTGGATTGCCTTGCTAGCTACGACATCGTTGGCTGTCGCGTGCGGTGAGCCGGAAGAAGTCGTACCTACGTTTGACCTCGATCCCCCGATCACCCAAGCTGAAGCCGTCGCGATCGCAAAGGAATCGCTCTCCGAGGTAATCGAGGACATCGAATTCGCCGGTTACGAAAAGGTCCGAATCCGGGTGGGTCACATGCGGCTCAGGTATCTTCAAGAGCTAACCAAATCAGAGCTATACTCGCCAGATTCGCCACGTATGCTGAGACAAATCTGGGCCATCCAAGTCGGAGGCACCTTCCCGGATGATCCGGAGCCTTATCGCGTTCCGTTCGGTTACGGGGTTGTCGGCGTTGACGCGATCAACGCCGACATCTGGTTACGGGCGCGGTACGACAAGGAGATTTTGGTGGAGGAGTAGAGGCAACACGTTGCGAATCGTAATATTCTCCATCGCGGGTTGTCAGCATACGGTTCTCAACTGGCATTTCCATCTAAACCATCCATAAGTATTACCCCTAAAGTCAACAGTGCGTCGGCAGATCGACACTTGGTAACAATATCGAGGCTCTGAAACCTGATTCTCGTCTTCAAGTGCACTAAGCATTACGGCGGCAATCGGAATGGCTGAAGAGTGGGTGACGGGATTATATGAATGGAAGGGATAGTGTTTTGCCAACTATTGTGAAAGCCGTAATGTTGACGATTGGATGGATCATGATCGTTGCTTGTTCAGCGCGACCAACGGATCAACCGGGAGGTGCGCACGTCACGGAAAATGAGGTTAGAGACGTTCCCCAAGCGGGGCCTGTTGTGGAAACGAGCGTGGCTGATGGTACGCGGTGGGTGGCTCGAATCCGTGCTTACACTTGTCTCATTCCGGACCCTGCCATCGATCGAGCTAGCGTGGATCGAGCCGAAACGTTTGCGCCTATAGTCCACGAGATTCACGCGGGTTTGACTCGGCTGTCGTATGGCGAAGATCGAGTGTCCGTCGAAAGCGCGTTGGCAGAAAAGCATGAAGTTGATGATGGCGGCAAACGGTTCGCATTTACTCTTCGGAACGATCTGAAATTCAGCGACGGAAACGCACTAACAACGAACGATGTCAAGTGGAGCTGGGAACGTGCTTTGCGAAAGTCGTCACCTGGTGGCCGCGCAAAGCGGATACTCGGTGGCATCGTCGGCGCCGATGGTCTCGTATCAGGAAGGCTGGACGAATTGACAGGCGTTGAGATAATCGATGAACGAAAGATGTTCGTCCACCTTGGGAAACCTCGCGCTACTTTTCCGATGATGTTGACCGATCCCGTAGCTGCCGTATTAAAAAAGGCCAACGTAGCGCAGTGGCCAACGGAGTGGACCAATGACCCAGCCGACTCTGTTCCAATCGTCGAGTTTGAGCCACATCAACTGCCAGTTGGTGCTGGACCGTTCATGCTCGTCGAATTCGGCGTCCAGAGTTGGCACACGACATGTCGCATTGTCCGCAATCCGCATTTCTGGGGAGAAAGTCCAGCCTTGGACGCTGTAGAATTTGTCACGGAACCGATCTCGGGTGATGCTGAAGTTGACGGCATAGACTTTGGGGCAGTACATTTTGCGCGTGGCGAAATCGATATGCGGCTTCTTATTGGCGATGAAATCACTGAAATTGCTGAAGGAGCTGCAAACCAACCGTATCGATATTCGGATACAGTCGGGCCAGCAACGCTCGCTTACATAGTCTTCAACCCCGAAGTAGCGCCGTTTGATGGCTTGAACTTCAGGCGCGCTATTGTGTCGGCATCTGACACATCTATTTTCAAGCCCGGCGATGACTTGCCGGTAGCAAAGCGGATTTTGCCGTCCAGCCTTCGACATGCTGGCGCGGACACGTCGCGTTTGCCATTCGATCCTGATGCCGGTCGAGAGTACTTGGACGATTCATCAAATTCCACGCTGCCACCCATCGTTTTTTACGACGAAAATCCAGGATGGTACGCGTACATGTTCCGGCAGCTATTCAACCAATGGCATGCAGAACTTGGCGTCAACGTAATCATATCCTCGTCGCATCAACTCTCGGATGTGCCTAATCGTTCGATGTTGTTCGTAATCCATTCACCGCCTTATCCCGACGTACACGCGGTATTGTCGTCGATTCCGACCGTTTTCGGTGTCAACACTTCCCCCGAAATGATTGAGCTACGCAAGCAGCTCGAGGAGGCGGCTGCGGAGTTGGACGCCGCAGAACGGGCACGGAAGTACCTTGCCGCAGAGAACTACGTGTTGGACCAAGCCCTCGTCCTGCCGATTTGGAGTTTTGAAGCCCCGTGGTCACATATAGTTCAGCCTTGGGTACACGGCTTCACAATCCCTCGTTACTCGGGCTCAGTATTCCATCACATTGAGTTCGATGAAACTGCGCCGAAGCGATGAAACGGAACTGGTCAATCGCGCCCGATCCGCCGATCAATCAACGGATAAACAGTCGCCATCACCTCAAGCACTGCGGGACCGCCGATCCCAATAGTTGGACTATCCGCCTGTCGTTGAGCAACGATCCCAGCCATTACGTATCCGGCGGAAGTGATGACTCTAGCGCTCGATAAGAATTGGGCTAGGCGTACTCGCATCATCCATGCGTCTGAACATCGCTACGATGGCAGAGCCTAGCAGGAGGAGCAGTGCAGGTGCCGACCAAGCAAGTGGTCCGTAATCAGGCGAGGGCAATCCTAACCCTGGTGTCACTTCTGATGGCCATGGGAACGACACCGCATAGGCGACGCACACTACCGCGCAACAGCCAAGCAGTGCGGCGATACGGTAACTCTTCTGCACCTGCATTCTGTTGACCGACAGGATCATGAGCACGAGAACGATTGCCTCAAGAAAGAGTATGTACGTGCCGTCAACGCGGAACCACCAGTAAAGTCCCCCGAGTGCGTTGAAGAATCCGACGCTAGGCGCATTCAAGAACACGTCGAACATATCGACGATACGTGAATACGACTCTCCGGCCCACAGGAGGCCACCGAGTATGGCGAACCATTTCACCAGCTCGCTTCTGACCGCCACAACACCATCGCGCAGCCGACCGTACACCGCTGACAACCTTGTCGGCCGCAGAACGCTGGCGGCCGTCGATACGGTTATCGCAGCGATGCCGGTCACGGCGACAACGTCTCGGAGATCAAGGCTGAACAGCCCTCCGTAAGGGAACGACTTGATCCCGACTGGAGTGGCAGTCTTCGAAATGTCGTACATGTTGTTCCAGATCGTGACGACGGCAAACAGGATTAGCAGCAGGAGGCCCAATGCTTGGTGCCTTATGATGTTGAGGAACCGCACTGTGCTCACCCACAAGCACGTCCAGCCCACTGCTATGACGAGCACCAGCATCAGATCCCTCAGGTCCGCCTCTCTCCACTGGAAATAACCGGCGACGGCCGCATAAGACGAGACCGCAGCGTAAACGACGCCGCTGCCGATTGTCGCCCAACGGGGATAATCAGATCGCAACTTTGTAGCAAACATTGTTGATAATGAACGAATATGGTTTTCCCTTTCGTCGAACATGCGCCCAAATTATCACACTGACGATCGGATCGGGTAGGCATAGCCGAGATTTCGGAAATCCGCTACTAAATGTGGGGCATCTATTCGGTTTGCGGTCTGATTAAGATAGTCCCACCCTCAACACCCCATCCCCACTCAGCCTCTCCAACTCCATCGCAACACCCTCGCTGTCCGGTCCTGGCAGGTGTTGTTTGGATGCTTCAATCACTAACGGATGAGCATCGCCTACTGCGTAGCCGCGGCCAGACCATCGGATCATCTCGAGATCGCCGAGTCCGTCGCCGAACGAGACGTAGTCTGAGGGTTCGAGGCCGTAGCGATCGGCAAGCCAGTGCAGTGCGCGAACTTTGCCAGCGCGCGGTGAACCGACTTCGCAGAAGTGGGGAAGCGACCGAGTGATCTCGGCGGATGATCCCAAGATGTCATTCGCCACATCGACGTGTTCACCCATTTCGTTGGGGTGGCATATCCCTAGGACGACGGTCGGAAGGCGTAACGCCAGAGGCAACAGGTCATCAACTTCGACCAACTTTGCTCGGTTTCGTTGTGCGTAGTCAAAATCTACTTCGTTGAGGTGAGAAACGAAGACATCGTCATCGACGTAGACCCTGATGTCCAATCCACGATCTCGGAACAATTCGATTGCTGCTGCTGCGGTGGACTCGTCTAGACGTTCGTGTCGCAAGATGGTGTTGGTTTCGGAATCTACCGCCATCGCTCCTTGGTAGCAAATCATGGTCGCGTTGGCGCCGATTTCGTTGTGGACGTGCCAAGCTGAGCGACGCATGCGGCCGGTAGATATCGAGAACGGAATACCGCGGGCCGTTGTTTTCGCGACTGCCGCCTTAAGTCGCGGTGAGATTTTGCCGTTGACTCTCGATAGAAGGGTCCCGTCGATGTCGGATACGATTGCTGAGAACGGTCCGCCACTCATCGTTCAAACCTGTTTTGGGGATACGAATCTTCGTTGTTCAAGAACATCAGTCCTCGCGTGTTTATTTGGGCGATCTTCCTCGCCGTAGCTGTGTATATCTTCATCCAGGCTCTGCAAAAGGATACTTAGATGCTGCGTTGCTTCGTCTCGTCGTCGATTTTGCCGACACGGTGAACACCTTGGTCGCTGAGTTTCGAAGCGATTTCGGATACCGTGCGATTCGATTTCGGATGGACGAGGTCGGGAGCGATCTCGGCTAACGGGAGCATCACGAAGGCGCGCTCGTGCATTTTCGGGTGTGGTATCACCAATTCGGGAGTTTCCATTATCGTGTCGTCGATCATCAAGATGTCGAGGTCGAGCGTGCGGGACTCGTTTGGACGATTTCGAATGCGACCATTGGCGCGTTCGATGTCGAGCAGTTCCGAAAGCAACTTGGTCGGTCGTAGGTGCGTTCGGATTGCCATTGTCATGTTGAGATACATCGGTTGGTCGTCTTCCACGCCGAACGGTTCCGATTCGTAAACGGAAGACACGGCGATTAAATCACCAAGATGTCTAATCGCGTCGATGGCGGCTCGCAGGTTGGCGATTCGATCGCCGAGGTTGCTGCCAAGTCCTATGTAGGCAACGGAAAACGTGCGATTCGCGTTCAATCAGGTTGCCCTTTCGACTGCCCGACGGACACGTTTGGTGGCTTTGGTATCGGCTGCAGGTTCCCAACCTCGGACGATGGCGTCGGCTACCTTGGCCACTCGTGCCATTTCACGCACCTCGTGAACTCGGATGATGTCAGCTCCCATCGCAACGGCTAAGGCAGTTGAAGCTGCGTTTCCCTCGACGCGGTCTTCAGGCTCAGCATCGAGGATGGCGCCGACGAACGATTTTCGCGAAGCGCCGACCAGTAAGGGGCGACCGGCGAGGTTCGATTTGATGATTTCGAGTGAACGAAGGGCTTCTAGGCTGTGGGAGGCGTTCTTCGCGAAACCAATTCCGGGATCGACGATGATGCGCGTGTCAACTACGCCCGCTTTTAGCGCGCTGTCGATAGCGCCGGACAGCTCTGAACAGATCTCTCCGACCACGTCTTCATATTGAGCGCGAGGACGGATGTGGCTGATGACTATCAGTGCGTCATGCTTTGCGACAACTGCGGCCATCTCGGGATCCGAAAGCATCGAAACATCGTTTGCCATGCTGGCGCCTTCCGTTAGCGCGGCGTCGGCGACATTGGATTTACGTGTGTCGATGCTTAGGGGTGCGGAGCATCTCTGCTTTAACGCCGCGATGACGGGTAGGACCCGTTCCATTTCCTCTTCTGCTGGGACTGGTCGCGCATCCGGGTATACGGATGCTGGACGGGTGGACTCGCCGCCGATGTCGATGATGTCGGCGCCGTGGTCTTCCATGCGCAGCGCCGTGTCTACCGAGAATGTCACCCAGTTCGCTTGGTCGCGCATAGTTCCATCGCCCGAGAATGAGTCGGGAGTGACGTTGAGGATGCCCATGATGTACGTTTGGGTGCCCCAATCGAACGTGCGGCCACCGATTTGCAATGGTTTCTGGATGTTTTTTGCGTTTGCCGAAAGCATGCTGTCCCAACGCAACGCGAATGTAAAGTCAATCGCGAACTTGCGTCGTAAGTTAGGATTCTAAGTTGGCAGGCGAATGGAATCGAAACGGTTGACGCGTTCGGTTTCGTGGAGTTTCAAGGCTAATCGAGATAACGCAGCAGCGCGACATAGCTTCTTCATCAAACGGCTTTGAGAGCCGTATGGCTGGGTTGGAATCTCGCCGCGCCACGGCGAAGCTCGGTGGTGGTGAGCGACGCATCGAGTCGCAGCAGAAGCGGGGTAAGCTGACTGCTCGCGAACGATTAGCGAAGTTGTTCGATGGTGGAAAATTCTCCGAAATTGACACATTCAACACTCATCGTTCTACGGATCTCGGCCTCGACAAGCAGCGATTTGAAGGCGATTCGGTTGTTACGGGTTGGGGAAAGGTTGAGGGGCGGAACGTTTTCGGCTACGCGCAGGACTTTACGGTGCTTGGCGGTTCACTTTCGCAGATAGCGGCGCAGAAGATTTCCAAGGTGATGGATCATGCCATCAAGGTGGGGGCGCCGGTTGTCGGGATAAACGACTCGGGTGGGGCGCGCATTCAAGAGGGCATCGACTCGCTGGCCGGATATGGGGAGATTTTCCGCCGGAACACGCTGGCATCCGGGGTTATACCGCAGATTACGATCATTGCAGGCCCTTCGGCGGGTGGTGCGGTGTACTCACCAGCCATGACGGATTTCATCTTTATGGTGGAATCGATAGGGCAAATGTATATAACTGGCCCGGATGTTGTGAGGTCGGTGACTGGCGAGGATGTCAGTCACGAGGACTTGGGTGGTGCGGCGATGCATGCAACGACGTCTGGTGTGGCTCATTGGGCGGCGCCGGATGAGGACGCTTGTTATGCGGAGGTTCGGCGACTGCTAGGATTCTTGCCTTCGAATAATGCTTCTTCGCCGCCTGTGGTGGCTTGTGAGGATCCGGTTGGTCGACGATCGGAGAGTTTGGCGTCTGTGATTCCGGACGATGCAAATATGCCTTACGATGTGTTGGATGTCGTCGAGGAACTCGTGGATGATGGCGATTTCATGCAGATTCATGCGGAATTTGCACGGAATATCGTCGTTGGCTTTGGTCGGATGGCTGGTTCGACCATCGGCATCGTGGCCAATCAGCCGAACGAGGTTGCGGGCGTTTTAGACATCGATGCGTCGGACAAAGGTGCCCGTTTCGTGCGATTTTGTGATGCATTTAATGTTCCGGTGCTGACTTTGGTTGATGTTCCGGGGTTTATGCCGGGTACGGCGCAGGAGCAGGGTGGGATTATTCGACATGGTGCGAAGATGCTTTATGCGTACTCTGAGGCGACGGTTCCGAAGATTACGGTGATTTTGCGGAAGGCGTATGGTGGGGCGTACATCGTGATGGGTAGCAAGGAGTTGCGGTGCGATGTGAATTTGGCTTGGCCGACTGCGGAGATTGCGGTGATGGGTCCGGAGGGTGCGGTGAATGTGATTGCTCGGAGGGAGATCGCGGCGGCGGATGATCCGGATGCGAAGCGTCAGGAGTTGGTCGCTGATTACCGTGATCGGTTCGCGAATCCGTATATTGCTGCCAACCGTGGGTATATTGACGATGTCATTGACCCGCGGGACACGCGAGTTCGGGTGATTGATGCTCTTGATATGTTGGCGAACAAGGTTGATGACATGCCGTCAAAGAAGCACGGGAACATCCCGCTATGAGCGTCGCCGATCAGCCTCGATACGCGCCGAATTCGGTATCTGAAGAGGAATTTGTGCGGATTGTGTCGGAAATGGCGCGTGAGGTGTGGGATTTCCACAATCGATGGGGTTTCGGGTCGGGGCATTTCGAAGATAGCGAACCCGCCAGCATTGTTGAGCGGCGGAGGGAGATTCTGGCGGAGGAGATTCGGGAGTTGGGTGAGGCGGTGGATGATGGTGATGTTGATGGAGTCTGCAATGAGGCGGCGGATGTTTTGTTTGTGGCGATGGGTCATGTGGAGGCGCTTGGAAGGGCAGGATTGACGGGTGTTCGTCAAGTTACGGGCAAGAATCGCGGAAAAACGTCGGAAACACATGCGATTCGGGGAGATACCGGCAAGTTGCTGCCGAAAGTCGGTAAACCGCATAAGTGGGAGTGAAGGTAATGTTTGGGTTATCAGCATTGTCGGGGGAACTGCGGTCTGCGGGCATGTGGATAGGAAGAATTGGATTGATGAACTTGCCGGAATCGCGGCAAGTTACGGCAAGTTAGCGGCAAGTTTGTTCTTTGAACAAGTTCAAAAACGGAAAAAGGGAGATCAGATAGTGAATGAAGCGATAGAGCGGGCGAAGAATCATTTCGGGAGTCTGCTGGAGAGGCAGATGGAGCGAGTCGCGGCGATGAAGGAGTCGGCGGATTTCGTCGACTACGACGCGCTGGACGTGATCAAGATCGGGGTGATCGGTGGCGACGGAATCGGGCCGGCGATCACGGAGACGGCGCGGGGGGTGCTGGAGCGATTGTTGGAGTATGCGGTTGCGAGTGGGAAGATCGAGTTCCGGAATATCGAGGGGTTGACGATTGAGAATCGGGCGGCGCATTTGCAGTCGATTCCAGACGATGTTTTGGCGGATATCAAAGATTGCGATGTGACGCTGAAGGGTCCGACGACGACGCCGGAACAGGGCGATGGTTGGCCGAATCTCGAGTCGGCGAATGTTGGGATGCGGAAGGAGTTGGATCTGTTCGCGAATGTGCGGCCGGTGCGGGTTCCGTCGGAGGGGATCGACTGGGTGTTCTTCCGGGAGAACACGGAGGACCTTTATGCGTTGGGGTCTGATGGTATCGATGTGACCGAGGATTTCACGATTGATTTCCGGTTGATATCGGAGCCGGGTTCGGAGCGTATTATCCGGGCCGCGTTTGAGCATGCGAAGTTGAATGGTCGGGACCGGGTTACGGTGGTTACTAAGGCGAATATTGTGAAGCTGAGCGATGGTCGGTTCTTGCAGGTTGCGGAGCGGGTGTCGAAGGAGTACCCGGAGATCGAATGGGACGGCTGGTACATCGACATCATGACGGCTAAGCTATTGGATCGGGCGCGACGCTCGGATTTCCAGGTGTTTGTGTTGCCGAATCTTTACGGCGACATTCTGACGGACGAGGCAGCGGAGATTCAGGGTGGAGTTGGAACGGCCGGGGCGGCGAATATCGGCACGAAATACGCGATGTTTGAGGCGATACATGGATCTGCTCCCCGGATGGTGACTGAGGGGAGGGCGCAGTATGCCGATCCTTCGTCGATGCTCAAGGCGTCGGCGATGTTGCTGCAGCATCTGGGTTATGCGGATCTGGGACGTCGGTTGGATATGGCGCTGGAGGTGTGTGGTCAGTATGAGCGGAGGGTGGTGACGACTGGTCGGGCTACGGGGGCTACGGGCGATGAGTATGGGGCTTATGTGGCGGATACGGTGAATGATTCGGGGTTGGAGGCTAAGTGGCGGGGGTTTGTGGAGGGGTGAAATTGAACTAGGATGGGCATGATTTGGAATGATGGGCTGTGATGGGTGTTAGTTGTTTGAACTGGGGATATGCGGGGATTGGGGATGGGGTTGGGTTGGTTGGTTGTTGGGGTACTGCGTAGGCAGGGTCGGATCATATAATCGTTAGCGATGTTTCACTTTGACAAGCCGCGAACACGTCCAGAATCGAATTTCGACGCGGTGGGCGGCGCCTCCGGTTCGCCTGCGGGAGGCGCTGGTGAAGATGATGGCACAGACGAAGAACCAGAGCCGGACTTTCCGGACTTGGCCCGCGCCTTCTTCGGAGAATTCCCGCCCCCAACATTGAATTTCGACGTGGACTTAGATGGAATTGAAACGGCGGACTCGTCGATTGCCTCGGAGATCGATAATTCTCGCAGAGAGCTTCTAGATCTGAGTCTGCGGAACCCACTGATCAACTATAGGACCTTGCGGGCGCGAGGTGTTGAGGCGGTGAGTGCGGATCCTGTTGCGGTTTATGGCACTTTGGTCTCAGAATCCCGGAAGATATCATTCGCTCCAATCGCAGAGGATCAAGAACTACCAGGAAGAATGATCGCAAACGAGATTGGCGCAACGAGTAGATCGAAGCGCAACGTGTTGCAGACGACGGAGCCACCGGATCAACTCCAAAAGCGGTTGCGGAACACGTTTTATTTTGCGAACACAACTATTCAAGAGCAGGGTGTTAACACTCTGTTCATTGCGATGGGGATGGTGGAATGGTTCGATTCGGATCGTGCCGAGACGCCGCGTCGAGCCCCTTTGATATTGATCCCAGTCGAGTTGACCCGAACGAACGTGCGGCAACGATTCAGAGTGGGCTACACCGGCGCTGAGATCGGCTCGAATCTTTCGTTCATCGAAAAGGTGAAAATCGAGCATGGTTTCGAGTTTCCCAGTCTTTCTGAAGATGAAGATGTTGATTGTTCCGAGTATTTCGATATATGCGATAAAGCGGTGTTGGGCATGGATCGATGGAGAATTGATCGTTCGAGCGTAGTGCTGTCAATGTTCGCATTCAGTAAGTTTCTGATGTATCACGACCTTGACCCAAAAAACGAAGATTGGACGGGTATAGAAGGCTATGGTCCACGTAATAGTGGGATAATCGAATCGCTTTACGAAAATGGGTTTTCGGATTCAGGTTCTTCAATTCCTGCCGGAGGAATCATCGACGATTTCCTTCCGGCCGACGATGTCTATCACGTAGTGGATGCGGATTCGTCGCAAGCGATCGCGATTCACGATGTCAATCGAGGCCGTAACCTCGTGATCGAAGGGCCACCAGGAACCGGTAAGTCACAGACCATCACGAACATAATCGCCGATGCGATAAGCCATGGTCGTAAGGTGTTATTTGTTTCGGAGAAGATGGCTGCACTCGAAGTGGTCAAGCGGCGATTGGACAAGATCGAACTGGGGGTGGCGTGTTTGGAGTTGCACAGTCACAAGACCAACAAGAGGAGCGTGTTGCAGGATCTTGAGAAGACTTGGAAACTCGAAAAACCAATCGCGGTTGGCGATGCGGATAGGAAATTAAGCGAGTTAGATGAAACTCGTCGTGTTCTCAACGATTACGCAACTGCTAATAACGATCTGATTGGAGAAACAGGAGTCGCGCCGATCGATGCCCGAGGCGAGTTGGCCAAGATCAGGGATGTGGAGGTTGAATTGGGCGAGATTCCGAATATGCAGATTGGTTCTTTACGCGGTTGGACCGCGCAGGATTTCGGTTCGGCCCAACGTGTGGTTCGAGAATTCGAACTGCGTCGAGGGCTCATAGGTTCGCTATCAACCCACCCGTTCAATGGTTGCAAGTTGGCGAGCCTGACTCCTGTTGAGAAGGAAGACCTACGAACGACGTTGTCGGTAGCACGGAGATCGTTGAACGCGTACAGGTCAGCGATTGACGACTTGACTGGCCTTCTCGGTTTACAGGACAGGGACGACGACAAAGGCTTGTCAAGTCTGTTGAGGATCGGGGAACGTGCATCCGAAGCACCAGACATAAGCGGAGTGAAAATCGGAGATTTTCGTTCGGAACTGGTTAGATCCTGCCTTCAATCTCTAGTGTCAAATGGCGATGAGTGGCATGAGTTGAGAGTGTCCCACCGTCATTTGATAACGGATGAAGGCTGGGATGCAGACGTGGGATGGGCAATCGATACTTTGGCCGGCTTCGAGGATTCCAGATGGTTGAAGCCTTCTCACATAGATAAATCGATCGATTTATTGGTGGAAACCGCGAAGCTGTTCGAAAAGTTGATCGAGGATGCCAATCGTCTGGCGCGGCATTTGGGCTTGGGTGAACGCACCGACTTTGCTTCCATAAACGCGATGCGAGGTCTCTCATCGCACGTTGCAGAACGACCAGAACTGAGTGGCTTCAATCTATTGCCATTGCGTTCTGAGTTGACGTGTTCAGACATCCAGGCCTTGACCGATGCAGGCCGAGCCCGAACCGATTTGCGCGATGAATACAGCGTCTCGCTGACGGCTGGTGCTTGGGACGAGGACGTATTGGAGACTCGGAACGCGATCGAAGAGCTGGGTGATAAATTTTGGCGGCTGTTATCCGGGAGATATCGTCGTTCGCGCAGGAAGATGGCATCGCTGTGCCGAAGCGACATGCCGAGCGGGAAAGAACGCCAGTTACGCCTGTTAGACGTGATCGTCGAGTCGCAACGCCTCACCAACGAATGCAAAAGTTACACCGCTAACGGTGCCGTCGTCTACGGGGCTCACTGGCGGTCTGATGAGACCGATTTTCGAGTAGTCGGGCCAGTGGTCGATTGGGCGATGGAGATGCACGACGGGATCGATTCCGGGCGCTTCAGCCGGACTGACGTGTTTGAGGTGGATCATGACGTGGACGTTGCCACGACATACCAACTCATCGAGCGCTTCGATGCATCGCTAGACGCGTTGAAGGTGCAACTGACTGAAGTGGCTGCAACGTATTCGATCGAAGGTGTGATTTTGCTGTCAGGCTTAGAAGACAGCGCCGCATTCTCGTTCGACTCTTTGCGCCAGAATCTCTCAAATCGTATTGGCATCGCGTGCGCTGTAAAGAAAGCATCAGTCCACCTCGGCAACATTTCACGCTTTGGGAATTCAGACGACGTTGAGCGTTTGATTGCCATCGCTCGCGCGATCGAAACAGAGCAAGGTCTGAGGAACGCTATTACGTCCTCGATTTCGGCGACATCGAGTTTCTTGGGAACAAAGGCGCGAGGGCTCGAATCCGACTGGGGTCAGATCGAGAGTATAAGAGCCTGGTGCGTTGACCTATTTGAGGGGGTCAAGGACGGGACCATAGATGTTTCGGACGTCGAACAGCTTCACAGCGACTTCAACGTGAACGAAGTTTCGGTTGCTGCAGAGAAGTTGAAGCGGTGCGTTGCGGAACACCGAGAGCGTATTGCGAAATTGCAAGAGACCTTGAGGTACGATCACGCTTCGCGGCAGAACGAGAAACAAACAGTTCGCAATCTGGTTCATGAAGATGTTCATGTTCAAGTAGGACTTATGGATCGATGGGCGGCGAATTTCGATGAAATCGACGCGTATGTTGGCTATAACGCTGCCGCCAATGAGATGGAAGAACGCGGGTTGAACGCGATTGCAAGTCTCGCCGGTAAACGCGAAATCAGGAGCGGATTGTTGGTCGACGCGCTAAGCAAAGCGTGGTATCTGCACATTTTGTCGACAGCGGAAAAGGAACGTCCGATACTTCGGACATTTGAGGGATCAATTCACTCTAGCAGGATTACCGAGTTCGATACTTTGGACCGCGACTATCTGGAATTGAACCGGAAACGTGTTCTGTCCACGCATTGGGAGGGATCGCACAAAGTCGGTGCTATAGGCCAAGGTGGTGTACTGTACCGCGAGTTTGCGAAAAAAAGAAGGCACATGCCGGTGCGAAGGTTGATGTCTGAGGCAGGGAACGCTATCCAAGCCATCAAGCCGGTTTTCATGATGAGCCCGTTATCGATCGCGACCTATTTGCCACCGGGCAGCATAAGATTCGATCTTGTTGTTTTCGATGAGGCGAGTCAGGTAAAACCCGTCGACGCTTTGGGTGCCTTGATGCGCGCTGATCAAGCTGTGGTTGTGGGAGATCGGAAACAATTGCCGCCGACAAGGTTCTTTGACCGAGCGATGGGTTCTGACGAGTACGACGACGAAGAGGACGATTCAGTGACGAGCGACCTTGAAAGCGTGTTAAGTCTTTTCGGTCAAAGGAACGCTCCCAGCAGAATGTTGAAGTGGCACTACCGAAGTCGCCATGAATCTCTCATCAACGTCTCCAATCAAGGGTTCTATGAAAACCAATTGGTGGTCTTTCCCAGTCCCGATCACGGTAAGCAAGTATCGGGACTGCGGTATCACCCCTTGCCAGACACGGTTTATGATCGGGCGCGCAGTAGAACTAACCGCGAAGAGGCGCTTGCGGTCGCCAAGGCCGTGGTGGATCATGCTCGAACCAACCCGGATATGACGCTCGGAGTTGCCGCGTTCAGCACCGCTCAACGCGGCGCAATTGAGGACGCCTTGGAGAAACTGCGCGACGAGGATCGATCATGCGAGGAGTTCTTCGCCGACCATCCGCACGAACCGTTCTTTGTGAAAAACCTCGAAAATGTTCAAGGCGACGAAAGAGACGTCATTTTCATCAGCGTCGGGTACGGTCGGGACGCGAACGGAAATGTTGCAATGAATTTCGGGCCGCTGAATCAAGATGGTGGCGAACGGCGTCTGAACGTATTGATAACGAGGGCGAAGCACCGATGCGAGGTTTTCTCTAACCTCAGGGCTCAAGACATCAGGGTTGAACAGCGCAGCGCGTTCGGAGTTC
This sequence comes from Dehalococcoidia bacterium, assembly GCA_965220355.1. GTDB lineage: Bacteria > Chloroflexota > Dehalococcoidia > Lucifugimonadales > Lucifugimonadaceae > Bin127. Next base: position 1,945,504 of record OZ244820.1, on the reverse strand, counting down.
GTGCTCTCAAGACCTTCCTAGAGTATGCGGAAACCGGGGTTTTGAGCGACGTTGCGGTCGAATCTGGTCGCAGTTTCTATTCGCCGTTTCAGGAGGCAGTGGCCAGCAAGTTGCGGTCGCAAGGCTACCAAATCGACGAAGAAGTCGAGAGCGGCGGTCGGTTTATCGATCTAGCGGTGGTTGATCCCGCAGCTCCGGGCCGATACGTTCTGGGAATCGAGTGCGACGGGGCCACGTACCACAGTTCGCGGACTGCGCGCGAACGCGACCGGATCCGCGAAGCCCATCTGCGCGATTTGGGTTGGAGCTTTCACCGCATATGGAGCACCGATTGGTTCCGTAATCCGGAACGCGAATTGAAGCGCGTGTGCGAAGCCATTGAAAAAGCATTGGCCGGCGACAAAGAGGAGCGAAAACCGTCACAAAAAACCGTAACTGTTGTACAAAGAATCGCCCGTAGCGAAACACTTGCAGAAGCACTTTCGACGAACTACGAAGTTGCAACAGTATCCTTACCCCTAAGATACCTGGACATCGATTCTGTGCCAGGTCAGTTGCTCCGCCGTGCCATCATCAGCATAGTTCGGGTTGAGAGCCCAGTGCATATAGACGTTGTCAAACGGCGTATCGCTGACTATTTCGGCGAATGGCTCACAAAAAGATTCAGTGAGCATCTCGACGACTTCATACCCCCGGCTGCGAACTCAACTGCTATCGCCCGACGCGGAGAATTCCTGTGGTCGAGGCCGTTCCAACAGGTGATCGTGAGGGATCGAAGCGATTTGCCATCAAACATCAAGAAAATCGAGTATGTGGCACCTGAAGAGTTAGCAGGGGCGATCGAGATGGTTGTTCGTCAAGCTCATGGAATAGAGTCGGATGAGGCGATCGCCGAAACTGCGCGACTGCTGGGGTTCAGAAGGGTTACGGATGGGATTGAACAGCAGATCGGGGCAGCTTTGTCGGCGATGGTTAATATCGGGGATCTGGTTTGGCGGAATGGGCATTTGGTGGTCGGGGAGTGATGTTTGGTTGGTATGGGCAGGTTTGAAACCTGCCCATACGTCCTCTCTCCCGTGAAGGAGACCATTGCACAACATCCCGAACGGGTCGGCGATCGCATTATTAGTGCGGCGTTCCCCGTTGCCTTGCCCCTCTGGATGGACGTTCCGTCCGCTGAAGCGCCGGCTTTCGCCGGAATGACGGGGGTTGTGCAAAGGTGCCGAAGGGGAGGGAGAGTCGTTCGGCGTCGCAGATTTGGGACATCCGCGATGGATTGGAACCGTGTATTATAGGAACATGTGTTGTAAAAATGAGGTATTGTTAGGATTGATCGATGCTGGATGAGAGAATTCAAACGGAAACTGGTTGGGACTACCGGTCGGCGAATACTAAGGAATACACGCATGGGATTCATCCGTATCCGGCGATGATGATTCCGCAGGTGGCGCGGCGGTTGATCCGTGAGTACGGGTGCGAAGGGGGGGTGCTTCTCGATCCGTATTGCGGTACTGGGACGACGTTGCTTGAGGGGATGCTCGCGGATCTGGAATCTGCTGGAACGGACTTAAATCCTCTGGCGCGACTGATCGCGAGGGCGAAGACCACTCCGATGGACCTCGACCGGTTGGATAGCGCGATTGAGGATTTCATTGATTTCGGGTTCGATGCGTCGAAGTCGGGCAACGTGGATATTGATTTGCCGGATATTCCGAACGTCGATTATTGGTTTAGTGAACGTGTGCAACGCGATTTAGCGTTGGCTCACGGTTATGTCAAGCAAATCGGATGTGAACGCATCGCGGATTTTTTCAAGGTGGCGTTCAGTTTGACGGTGCGGAAGGTGTCTTGGACGAAGAACTCTGAGTTCAAGCTTGTGCGGATGCCGCGAGAGCGTTTAGACGCGCACGATGCGGATGTGTTCTCGACGATGGTTGGAGTAGTGAGCGATAACAGGGTCGCGTTTGCATCGTTGTACTACACGTTTGGTAGTGATCCAATTGTTCCTTCGGTATATGGGTTCGATTCCGTAGTTGGGATACCGGAAGGCGTCGTCGCTCCGGGATCCGTTGACGTGGTTGTTACATCGCCCCCATATGGGGACTCGAAGACGACGGTGGCGTATGGACAATTCTCCCGATTGTCGTCTCAATGGCTTGGTTACGAGAAGGCGAACCGGGTCGACAATGCTTTGATGGGAGGGACGAAGCTCGCAGGTGATGTTTCGTTCGGCATCGAGAGACTAGACGATGTGATCGGCGAGATCGGGGAAATGGACGCTAAGAGGTCTAGAGAGGTCGCATCGTTTTTTGTCGATTATCGAAGGTCGATTGGGAATGTCGCTCAAGTCGTGAAGCCCGGTGGATACGCTTGCTACGTGGTTGGCAACCGGACGGTGAAAGGTTTGGAGGTGCCTACGGCGGAATCGACGGCTGCGTTATTTGAGATGAACGGTTTTGAGCATGTGGAAATGTTCCGGCGGAATATTCCCAATAAGAGGATGCCGTCGATGAATTCGCCGACGAACGTGCCTGGAAAGCTGGGTAAGACGATGAAGACCGAGGCAATCGTGGTTTGTAGGAAAGTCGCCTGACGACATGACCAACAACCACCTGCGCGACCATTTCGTGGGGATCGGCGCCAAACGGCTTACTGCGGTAGACGCGGAGCCGAAACGTTCCAACCAACACGAAGTCGGCACGACGCGAGAAATGCGCCATCAATTTCTCGGCGAAAACAATAGAAGTTACAGAACCATCTATGTATGGCTCGACGACGACGAAACCGCGATCGTAGTCGACGGTGAAACGACTCACTACGATGCGCGAGAAGGCCAACCGCAGCGGTCACCTGAATGGCGTTTGTATTATCGGCGCAATCCTGTCACCGAAACGATGAGTCAAGGTGATTCGTTGTTTCTGGCCATGGCTAGAGACGAGTCCATATATTTCGTTGTCGCACCACCCGATTCGACGAGCGAACGTCAACTCTCTTGGCTATTCGGTTTGAGTCCCGTCGGTCAAACGTTCGTATCCAGAGAGATTGACGAAGAGGAAGGCGAGCTTGGCTTCGCGGCGCGTTTCATACTCGATGAACTCGGGATCGAAGCCGAACCGCACGATCTCGAAGAACTGGACGCAATCATCGAGCATTTCGGCGATTCGTTTCCAACTACGAAGGAATTTTCGCAAGTAGCACGCGACTCATTGCCGGGAATCGATTCGAGAGATGACCCAGATTCAGCACTTGTCCAATGGTTGGACCGGGAGGAGGCGCTTTTCAGACGGTTGGAGAGACGAATCGTAACTGAACGGTTGCAAACTGGATTCGTCGACGGCGATGACATAGACGTGGATGAATTCATACGTGTTTCGCTCAGTGTTCACAACCGAAGAAAGTCTCGAAGGGGACATTCGTTGGAGCACCAGCTCGCGGCGGTTTTTGACGATCATAATTTGGTGTATGTTCGACACGCGATCACGGAGTTCAAAAACAGACCAGATTTTTTGTTCCCGAGTTTGGAGCTTTACCGTGAAGCTCCCGAGAGCGGAGACCCGCGATTGACGATGCTTGGAGCTAAGTCCACATGTAAGGACAGATGGCGTCAAGTCCTCCCTGAAGCTGCAAAAATCCCGCATAAGCACCTGTTCACGCTCGAGCCGGGAATATCCGAAGATCAGACAGACCAGATGCGGGTTTTGTCGCTCCAGCTGGTCGTCCCAAGACCGGTGTACGACAGTTACACTCCGTGCCAACAGGAATGGTTGTGGGACCTGGGCGGATTTATTAGTCACGTCGCACAAAGATCCGCGACCGACGAGTGCGTCCGTGTATGACCCCGCATCCGAACCCGAGTTTTCTAACGCATCGGCTGATACGTAGAAAGCAAGAGATTCAAGGTTGTCTGAGCGCCGAGGTCTTGCTAGGGTATTTCGAATGTCACGCGGGAAGCTTTTGAGTTGTGTTACTAAACGCTACTTGCCAGGGATCGGTTGGCGCGTGAAATTGGATGTCGAGACCCTGCGATGTTGTCCGCGTCGGTGTTGATGATGTCGAAGAGATAGTTTTTGAGGTGAGGGCCTTGGGTTGGCCGATCGTAGGTGTGCGGGTTGTTGCGAGCGATGGGCAGGATGCTCTCGCCGATGTTGCGTTTCAGGAAGTTCTGGCCGTCGGTGAGGATGCCGTTCTGGATGCCCCATCCGGCTTTGACCGATTCGAGCAGGTAGCCGTCGAGTTGTTCGGTATAGCTGGGATCGATGCGTCCGTTGACGATGAGGTTTCGTTTGAACTCGATGTAGGTGTTGCGCGCATACATATCGACGCGCTTGATGCTGTCGGTTGCGGGCGGGACTTCGGTTTTGATTTCCCGCTCGTCGTCGATGATTCCTGTACGGAGGGTGAAGTCTCGGAATGCGTCTCGGATGTCGTTTTCGGAGTCGCCGTCGTTGTGGCGTTCGAGAATTCTGCCTAGGTAGTCGATCGCGGTGTTGTTGCGGCGGTCGAGTTGGGATTGTGGTGATTGAACTGCGGGCAATGCCGTTTCTTTCGGGGGTTGATTTTTGGGGTTGCCAAATTCTATTTTGCTATCGACGGAAGTATGCAACGAGGTTATATGGGATTAGTTCGAAAAGGCGGAAAGCGGTGGCTAGCGGTGATGGGGTTTTTGGTTGTTTGGTTGGTGTCCGCCCGTCCGCCCCGGGCATACCCCGCTCGCATCGCTCCGCTCGCTCGCGCCCCTTTCGCGTTGCGAAAGGGGCGTAGGCCTCCTCCTGCCCTGGCCCCTTCTTGAAATGGGGTGATGAAGGGGTTTTAGAGTTGATTAGGTAGGTGTAGGAATCTAGCTAGGAAATGGTCTCGAGATGCGATTCAAGGTAACGGTGGTGGGCGCTGGGAATGTTGGTGCTACGACGGCTCAGCGGATTTTTGAGCGTGGGTATGCGGATGTGGTGTTGGTTGATGTGGTTGAGGATATGCCGCAGGGTAAGGCGCTGGATTTGCTGGAATCGGGTCCGGTTCTGGGGACGGATGCGCAGATCATTGGGGCGAACGATTATGGGCCTACGGCGGACTCTGATGTGGTTGTGATCACGGCTGGGATCGCGCGTCGGCCTGGGATGAGTCGGGACGATCTTCTGTTGACCAACATGCGGATTGTGCAGAGCGTTACTGAGCAGGTTGTCGAATACTCGCCGGAGTGCATCATTGTGGTGGTGTCGAATCCGCTTGATGCGATGGTGCAGCTGGCGCAGAAGGTGAGTGGTTTTCCGAAGGAGCGTGTCGTTGGGATGGCTGGGATCTTGGATACGGCGCGGTTCCGGACGTTCTTGGCGCAGGAGTTGAATGTGTCGGTGACGAACGTGCAGGCGTATGTGCTTGGTGGGCACGGTGACACGATGGTGCCGTTGATCAAGGCGACGACGGTGAGTGGTGTGCCGGTGTCGGACCTTATCGGTGCGGAACGTCTCGAAGAGATCGTGCAGCGAACGCGGGATGGGGGCGCGGAGATCGTGGCGCTGTTGAAGACTGGTTCTGCATATTACGCGCCGTCGGCGGCGAGTGCGCAGATGGTGGAGGCGATTTTGTTGGACCGTAAGGAGATTCTTCCTTGTGCGGCGATGCTTGATGGGGAGTATGGGATTTCGGGTCTGTATGTGGGGGTGCCGGTGAAGCTTGGTGCTGGTGGTGTAGAGGAGGTTGTTGAGGTGGAGTTGTCGGAGGGGGAGCAGTCGGCGTTGCGTGCTTCGGCGGATGCGGTGCGGGAGTTGGTGGGGGTTATGGGGGGATTCTGAATTGGGTTCCCGCCTGCGCGGGAATGACGGGGATTTCGGTTGGGATTCTTGGGATTACGTGTTGGTTGTTGGTGTGCATAGCCTTCGGTTGGAACAGTTTAGGCTTGGTGTGTTGAGGTTGACGGTTTTGTTGGGTATAGGGGGTGATTTTGGTGTTAGATGATCGGAGTTTGAGGTTTCCTGAAATTACGGGACGGGTAATTGGTTGTGCGATGAAGGTACACTCGGCGATAGGGTTTGGGTTTCAAGAGGTGATTTATCAAAGGGCGTTGTCGTACGAGATGCAGAGGCGAGGGGTTTCGTTTGATCGAGAGTGTGAGATGCCGGTGATCTATGAAGGGGTGCAGGTGGGTACGCGCAGGGTGGATTTTCTGGTGGAGGGGGTTGTGTTGGTGGAGTTGAAGGCGGTTTCGGAGCTGGATGATTTGCACTTGGTGCAGTTGAAGAATTATTTGGAGGTGGGGTTGTTGTTGAACTTTGGGCGTCGGAGTTTGGAGTTCAAGAGGTAGAGGAATAGGCGGGGTTGAACGGGGATTGGGGGATTTTGGTTGGAAAGCGTTGATATTTCCTGCGAGGCCCCCTCTAAGTCTCCTCCTGAGAGGGACCTTTGCACAACTGGATGGTAGGTCTCGCTAGCGCTTGTTGCGCCACCCATTGCCACCCGGTTCTCCCTCACCCCGGATCAAGTCCGGGGCAGACTCTAACCCTCTCCCACGGAGGAGACCATTGCAAAACCCTCGCTGCAGATCGCCAATGGTTTCTAGTCAGGGATTCGTACATCCCCTGCGAGCGAAAGGGACGGTGGTTGTCGCCGGGATGGGGTGAAAAGGCGTGCTTTGTTGATTCTGGATTCCCGCGTCCGCGGGAATGACGGGGGTTTTGCAATAGTCGCTGAGAGGGGTGGGGAAGAGAGCGTGCGTCCTTACGCTTCGCGAAGGGTGTGTGTGTAATGGTTCGGGTGCTAGTTCTCGGTTTGGATGTTGTCTAGGAGGCCGTTTTGGACGGCCCAGACTACTAGTTGCTGTTTGGTATCGATGGCGAGCTTGTCTTGGATGGCGTAGATGGCGTTGCGGATGGTGAGGGGGCTGTTGCCTCTGAGTTCGGCGATGCCTGCGTAGGAAAGTCCCTGTGCGAAGAGGGTGAGGATTTCGCGCTCCCGCGGAGTGAGTCTTGCCGTTCTCGGGGTCTGGTTTCGATGCGCTGCTGCACGGGTTTCGGCGAAGACGCGCCTTATGGTGGCAGCTGGTATGCGGTATTCACCTTCGGCGACGTCGCGGACGGTCCGTAAAAGCATGTCCTTGCCGGTGTGTTTCTGAAGGTATCCGGTTGCGCCGGCGGCTACGGCTTCGATGACCGCGTCATCTTGGGTGGAGGCGGTCAGGATGAGGATTCGGGTCTCAGGCAGCGTCTCGGCAATCTCGCGACTAGCGTCGATTCCGTTCTTGCCGGGCATCATGACGTCCATGATGATGACGTTCGGGTGAACAGCCATCGCCGTCTCGAGAGCCGCGTCGCCGTCGCCGGCTTCGCCGACCACAGTGAAGTCGCCGGATCGCTCGAGGATTTCTCGAAGACCGTCTCGCATGATCTCATGGTCGTCGACGATCATCACTTTGATCGCTGCCGTGGATGCCACCTCACATGTCTCCCGAGATTGCTCGATTGGGGATAAGGCAGGATACGGTAGTGCCTTGACCGCGTTCGCTCGCGGTTACGTCGAGCTTTCCGCCAAGGCGTTCAACGGATGCTCGCATGTTGCTGAAGCCGTGCCCTGGAGCTTCGATCATGTGGGTCGGTCCGATACCGTCGTCAGAGACCGACATCTTCAGACCGTCATCGGCGAAGTCGAGCGCGATGGTGACATTTCGGGCTCGCGAGTGTCGGAAAGTGTTGGTCAACGCGTTGTGAGCGATGGAGAATAGGAGCTCCTTAGTGACGGTCGTGAGGGCAGGCTCGTTCCCAGATACGACGACTTCGGTGGGTATCGACGTGATGGTTGCGAAGCTGTAGGCGTGGGATTCAATCACAGGCACGAGGCTTCGTCCCTCAAAGATTGGGCCGGCTTCTATCGGATGGCGGAGGTCCCACATTATCGATTTGGACAACTGGTGCGTGGCATCGAGCTTGATGACGAGTTGTTGACGGCTATCTTGGGTGTTGGCTTCTGCGAGCTCTATGGCGGTTTCTAAACCTAGTCCGACGACGAAGGCGGACTGGGCGGTAGTGTCGTGAAGCCGTCTCGAGTTCTCGATCCGCTCCTGATGGAGGGACCGTTCACGCTCGACCGCCTGTCTCCTTCTGATCCGCTCAAACCGGGAGACCAGGTTGACCGCGAAAACAACTGTATACATGACGACGATTCTCGTGAACAGGACCTTCTCCTCCTTGATCTCGAAATCGACGCCCGGTTCGATCCAGAGACTCAAAGCCGTGTAGGCGACTGCGACGAGGGTAACTCCGGCGAAACTGAGCCATACGGAAGTGAAAACGACGGCGAACATTGCGAGAGCGGCATAGTAGAGGACGAAGAAGTTGTTGGCGAAACCGGTTGAGATAGCCAATCCCGCCGTAATCATTGCACCATCCATCGTAGAGAGAGCGAGCGCCCAGTGCCACGTCACTCTTCGGTCCGACTCGATGCGGTAGTGGACATAGGCGTTGAGTGCCAGCAGCAACACGGCAAACAACGTATGCAGGAAGTAGCTGGGTTCTGCAAAGTTGGGCCGATAGTTGAGCTGTACCAGCCAGGCAATTGTCGCGAGCCATCTGACCCATACCGAAATCCTCAGGTTGTGCCGCAGGTCGTCCTGATTGGTATGGTCGGACGCCCAGTGGGGGTCCGGTCCCGAATCAAGTGGCGTGTTCTGCAAAACCCAAACCTCGACTACCGTCGTGTACGCCGCCCGGCAGAGCCGACAATGGATATCCGTACTCCATCAGACAGATACAAAAGTACCTCTCATGATAAGTACAAACGAACCTTGCGGCAGGTCATGTAGAAGCCTAATATTGACGCGATCATGGAACTTCATATTGCACGGAGAGGAGCGAAAGTGTCAAAGTCCATTCCAATCGGTGTACTGGCATGTGTTGCATTACTCCCTATCCTGCTGCTCTCCTGCTCTGAAGATCCCAGTCCCACGCCGACTTCAACACCACCTCCAACCGCTACGCCGATCCCACCAACCTCGACGCCGATCCCACCAACCTCGACGCCGATCCCACCAACCTCGACACCGGTCCCACCCACGGCGACGCCCATTCCGCCGACCGCCACTCCGACTCTCACAGCCACATCTACGCCCACATCCACACCCTCGCCGGCACCTACAGCCACGCACACGCCGGCACCAACTGCCACTCCCACCAAGACACCCACACCTACACCGCCGCCAGACATCACTCCCCCGAGGCTATACGGTGCTCCGCGCATCGTCAACAGCCCATCAGATGGAAGAACCTTCCTCGATGGCGAGCAGATACTCATAGGAGTAAGCTTTGGGGAACCCGTGATCGTCGACACCAGCGGGGGACTGCCGACCGTGGAACTGGAAGTGGGTGATCGAGTTCGCAAGGCGCGGTATATCGGCGAGGGCGAGGAACCCACGATCCTCATCTTCGGATACACAGTGCAGGCTGGAGACAGGGACGATGATGGAGTGATTTGGGTTGGAGCCGATTCAATGAGTGTTCCTGCAGGCTCCTCAATCACTGACCGTGCAGGAAATCACGCCGATACATCATGGTCGGTAAGTTCCGGGAGCGAATTCAGGATTGACGGCGGCCCAGCACCCCCGGCGGAGGCTGGAGTCGCCACCTACGTGGAGAAATGTGAGGAAGTAACGGTGCCACTGAGCGCCGCCTTCGAGTTCGATCTGGATGCCGGAGAAGACATCACTTGGGGCGAATTAGCAGAGATGACCGACGCCTTCGTAGTCGCCTATCGTCAACTGAGCCCGCCTTCGGAGCTTCAGGAGTACCACGACGCTAGTCTCCGCGCCATAGAAGCCCTTCGCGATCATGCCGATTCACGTCCCAGCGGCGATTCGTTCGCCGAAGAGTTCACGGTCATCTTGTTCGAGATCTTAGGCGAAGCGTTTGCGATCGGTTTCGATACAACTAAGACCGACGAGGAGCAGGAACGGCTGATGGAAGAGATCACGACGCAGAAGTTAGCGGAACTCTTCGGCCCAGATTACTTCGCCGCGTCATTAGCCGCCGCGGAGGCCCGAGAGGCGCTCTCCGACGAAACCCTGGCAATCCTCGACGCCTCCGACTGCGGACTTACATCTACCACCTCGAGCATCGAGGAGAATGGAAAGGACGACCACGCTGACGACATCGACGATGCCACCGCTACAACGCTCGGCCAGGCCGTGACCGGCGCGCTGGACTACGACATCGATGTCGACTTCTTCGTCTTCGAAGCCGAAGAACATGAGCTCTACCAAATTGATGTCGCGCTGGAGACGCTACCCGACTCCTTCGCCGTTCTGTACGATGCCGATGAGCAGGAGCTGGCGTTCAACGACGATTTCGGAGACTCTCTGGCATCTCGCATCATCTGGGAGGCTCCAGGCTCCGGGGGGTACTACGTTGAAGTCAGCGGTTTAGGAGATACGGGCTCATACACCCTGACGGTCGACGTTTCCGACATCGTCGACGCAGACACCAACTACCACATCAAGCGCAAGGCACACTCCACATTAGTGCAGCAATACACCTTGCTGACGCCCGGCCAACCCGTGACCAGATCGTTGGACTACAACGGCGACGTCGACTTCTTCGTTCTCGAAGCCGAAGAGGGTGAGCTGTACCAGATAGACGTGGCCCTGGGCACCCTGTCCGACTCCATCGCCGTTCTGTACGATGCCATCGAGGTGGAGCTAGCCTTCAACGACGACTACGGCGAGTCCCTAGCATCGCGCCTCTATTGGGAAGCTCCTAGTTCGGGCGAGTACTACGTTGAGGTGGGCGGCTACGGCACGGGGAGTTACACCGTGACCGTCGACGTTGCGGACTTTGTTGACGACCACGCTGACACCACCGCCGCCGCCACGGCGGCCACGCTCGGCGACTCTGTGCCGGGGTCGCTGGAGTACGAAGGCGACATCGACTTCTTCGTGTTCGATGCGGAAGAGGGTGAGCTGTACGAGGTGGACGTCGCGCTGGGCAGCCTTTCCGACTCGGTGGTGACGGTGTACGGACCCGAAGGAGAGTTCCTTGCTTCCAACGACGACTACGGCGAGTCCCTTGCGTCGCGCCTCTATTGGGAAGCTCCTAGTTCGGGCGAGTACTACGTTGAGGTGGGCGGCTACGGCACGGGGAGCTACACCGTGACCGTCGACGTTGCGGACTTTGTTGACGACCACGGCGATGATCTGGAAGGTGCTACATCCATAACCGTCGGCGAATCAATTGAGGGTTCGGTGGACTACGACGGCGACATCGACTTCTTCGTGTTCGATGCGGAAGAGGGTGAGCTGTACGAGGTGGACGTCGCGCTGGGCAGTCTTTCCGACTCGGTGGTGACGCTGTTAGGACCCGAAGGGGAGTTCCTTGCTTCCAACGACGACTACGGCGAGTCCCTAGCATCGCGCCTCTATTGGGAAGCTCCTAGTTCGGGCGAGTACTACGTTGAGGTGGGCGGCTACGGCACGGGGAGCTACACCGTGACCGTCGACGTTGCGGACTTTGTTGACGACCACGCTGACACCATCGCCGCCGCCACGGCGGCCACGCTCGGCGACTCTGTGCCGGGGTCGCTGGAGTACGAAGGCGACATCGACTTCTTCGTGTTCGATGCGGAAGAGGGTGAGCTGTACGAGGTGGACGTCGCGCTGGACAGCCTTTCCGACTCGGTGGTGACGGTGTACGGACCCGAAGGAGAGTTCCTTGCTTCCAACGACGACTACGGCGAGTCGCTTGCGTCGCGCCTCTATTGGGAAGCTCCTAGTTCGGGCGATTACAACGTTGAGGTGGGCGGCTACGGCACGGGGAGCTACACCGTGACCGTCGACGTTGCGGACTTTGTTGACGACCACGCTGACACCACCGCCGCCGCCACGGCGGCCACGCTCGGCGACTCTGTGCCGGGGTCGCTGGAGTACGAAGGCGACATCGACTTCTTCGTGTTCGATGCGGAAGAGGGTGAGCTGTACGAGGTGGACGTCGCGCTGGGCAGTCTTTCCGACTCGGTGGTGACGCTGTACGGACCCGAAGGGGAGTTCCTTGCTTCCAACGACGACTACGGCGAGTCCCTTGCATCGCGCCTCTATTGGGAAGCTCCTAGTTCGGGCGAGTACTACGTTGAGGTGGGCGGCTACGGCACGGGGAGCTACACCGTGACCGTCGACGTTGCGGACTTTGTTGACGACCACGCTGACACCATCGCCGCCGCCACGGCGGCCACGCTCGGCGACGCTGTGCCGGGGGCGCTGGAGTACGAAGGCGACATCGACTTCTTCGTGTTCGAGGCGGAAGAGGGTGAGCTGTACGAGGTGGACGTCGCGCTGGGCAGTCTTTCCGACTCGGTGGTGACGCTGTTAGGACCCGAAGGGGAGTTCCTTGCTTCCAACGACGACTACGGCGAGTCCCTAGCATCGCGCCTCTATTGGGAAGCTCCTAGTTCAGGCGAGTACTCCGTGGTGGTAAGCGGCTACGGTACGGGCATTTACACGCTGACGGTCGTTACGCGCTGACGAACGAGATATCCGATGTCGCCGACGCTCATTCCTACGTTTAACAGGAGCGGTTGGCGCGGGTTGGGGAATGGAGTTTCGTGAGATGGCTTCGGCTTCGCGGAGTGAAGGGAGGGGTTTGGTGTTGTTTTAGCGGATGCCGATGGCGCGGGGTCGGTGGCGGAGTTGTTTTAGGCGGTTGACCATTTCTATGGCGTTGTCGGCGTAGGTTGGGGCGTGGTTGATGCGGTCGGTGGCTTGTTGGATGGTGTCGGTGGTTAGGACGCCGAAGATTACTGGTTTTAGGGAGTCTTCGGAGACGCGGAGGAGTCCTTGGGAGGTGGCGTTGGCGATGTGGTGGTAGTGGTCGGTTTCGCCGCGGATGACTGCGCCGAGTGCGATTACGGCGTCGGCTTCGACGGGTGGCTCTAGGAGGGCGCGGGCGGCTAGTGGGAGTTCGTAGGATCCGGGTGTTTCGACGATGTGGGATTTGTCGACGGTGACGCCGAGTTCGGAGAGTCGGGCGAGGCAGAGTTCGCGCATCTTGTGGGTGATGTCGGAGTTGAATCGGGCTACGGCGATGCCGATCTTTATGCCGGTGCCGTTGAGGAGTTCTGAGGGTGATTCGCCGGCGCTTTTTTGGATGTCGGGCATCTGATAATCCCTAAGATGAACTTTGGAGGGGGGAGCGGCGGCGGCTGGCGGCGGGGCCGGATGCGCGGCGATCCCCCTCACCCTGGCCCTCTCCCACGGAGGGGAGAGGGGAATCTTCGTCGTCTAGTTCGATTTGGTGTTTCATGCGGTCGCGTTTGGTTTGGAGGTATCGTCGGTTGTGGTCGTTGGGGTCTAGGTTGAGGGGGATTTGTTCGACCATTTCGAGGCCGAATCCTTCTAGGCCGGCGACTTTTTTGGGGTTGTTGGTTAGGAATCGGAACTTGCGGATGCCGAGGTCGAGGAGGATTTGGGCGCCGACGCCGTAGTGGCGTAGGTCGGTCGGTAGGCCGAGGCGGTTGTTGGCTTCGACGGTGTCTAGGCCGTTGTCTTGGAGTCGGTAGGCTTTGAGTTTGTTGATTAGTCCGATTCCGCGGCCTTCTTGTCGCATGTAGACGAGAACGCCGACGCCTTCTTGGGCGATTTGCGACATGGCGTCGTCGAGTTGCTCGCCGCAGTCGCATCGCTTGCTGCCGAAGATGTCGCCGGTGAGGCACTCGGAGTGGACGCGGACGAGGGCGGGAGTTTCGGGGTCGATGTTCCCCATTGCGAGGGCGATGTGCTCGGCTGGGTCGACGTTGCTCCGGTACGCGACGCATCTGAATTCGCCCCAGCGGGTAGGAAGTCGGGTTTCGGTGACCCTTCTCACGAAAGACTCGCGGCTGAGTCGGTACGCGATCATGTCTGCGATGGAGACGATTGGGATGTCGTGTTTGGTTGCGATGGCTTCGAGTTGAGGGCGACGGGCCATTGTTCCGTCGTCGTTCATGATCTCGCAGACGATGGCGGCGGGACGTTTGCCTGCGGTCCTGATGAGATCGATGGAGCCTTCGGTGTGTCCGGCGCGGACGAGGACGCCGCCTTCTTGGTAACGGAGTGGGAAGACGTGGCCGGGTTGGACGAAGTTGTCGGACGTTGCTTCGGGTTCGGAGAGGAGCCGGATGGTGTGTGCGCGGTCTGCTGAGGAGATGCCGGTGGTGATGCCGTATGCGGCGTCTACTGCGACGGTCATCGCGGTGGAGTGGGGCGAGGTGTTGTGGCGCACCATCATTGGCATGCCGAGTCGGTCGAGGTCGTCGCCTTCCATCGGTACGCAGATTAAGCCGCGCCCGTTGACGGCCATGAAGGTGATTGCCTCGGACGTGGCGTCTTCGGCGGCCATGACGAAGTCGCCTTCGTTCTCGCGGTCTTCGTCGTCGACCATGATTACGAGTCCGCCTGAGCGCACACGTTCGATTGCGAGTTCGACGGAATCGGCGGCTTCGGGCTTGATGCTTGAGAGCTCTGAGGTCATCTAGAAGTGAGGTTGTTGGGGTATTGGTTGTTCGGTGTGCGTGCGGGCATCCCCCGCTCGCATCGCTGCGCTTGCTCGCGCCCCCTTACGCTTCGCGAAGGGGGCGATGGACGAAGCGTTCGATGTACTTGCCTGTAAGATCAGTTTCGATGTTAACTGCTTGGCCCACTTTCAACACGCCTAAAGTGGTGTGAATCGCGGTGAATGGGATGAGTGTGAAGGTGAAGCTGTCGGGTGTGCAGTCGAACGTGGTTAGGCTGACTCCGTCGACTGCGACGAAGCCTTTTTCGACGATGTAGCGGGACGTGGATTGCGGACATGCGACAGTTACGAGTTTGGCGTCACCATCGTAGTCGACTTTTTCGACTTGACCGGTGCCATCAACGTGTCCTTGCACCAAGTGGCCGCCGATGCGCGAGTTGTATTTGAGAGCGCGTTCTAGATTGACGTGAGTGCCTTGCTTGAATTCGGAGAACCAGGTTGAGCGCCTGGTCTCGGGGGAGATGTCGACGAGGAAAGTATTGGGCATGATTCCGGTAACGGTGAGGCATGCGCCGCTGACGGAGATGCTGTCGGAGATTCGCAATCCGTCCTCGCCGGCTAGGACTCGGGAAGCTGCAACGATTAGCGCGCCGTTTGAGGGGTTGTAGTCTGCGACTCTTCCGACTTCTTCGACTATGCCGCTGAACATGGTTCTGTCTCCTGCGCGTAATCGACGTATCCGATTACTGCTATGTCGTTACCAAGGTGTTCGATTCGAGTGTTGTGGAGCCGTGCGCTTTCGCTCATCACTGATGGGCCCTTGCCACCGACGGGCGTCAACGCTTGAGAACCGCCGATTATTTTGCTGGTAGATAGATAGGCGACGACTTTGTCGACCAATTGGAGGTCGAAGAGCTCGCCCGTTAGTTTCTCGCCGGCTTCGGCCAGCACGTTGACGCAGCCGCGTTCACCGAGGTGGCGGACTACGGCGGTCAAGTCAACCGAATCGTCGTGGTTGTTCGCGAGTGCGATCACGCGACATTGCTGGTTCGTAACGCCATTAATGGCGACGACTTGGATAATGTCGCCTTCTTCATCCAACAGCGCGGCATCGCTCGGCATGCGCGCGTGGCTGTCTATTACGACGCGCAGATTGGGCCGTCCGCACAATCTTCTGCCGGTCTGGGGATCGCGCGCGGTTAGTCGTGGATCGTCGGCGATGACGGTGCCGATGCCGGTGATTACGGCGTCGGAGCGGTATCGCAACCGGTGGGCGTGAGCGCGGGCTTTGTGGCCTGTTATCCACTTGGAATCTCGGTCTCGGGTGGCTATTTTGCCGTCCAATGACATGGCCCATTTGACGGTGACAAATGGCATGCCGGTACTGATGTGTTTGGCAAATCCTTCGATTAATTCGTCGGCCCTGCGTTGGGATGTTTCGTCGACTTGGTTAATGACTTCGATGCCGGCTTCTCGCAGGTGTTCGAATCCTCGGCCATTAACTTGTGGATTTGGATCGACGGTGGGGCATATTACGCGATTGATTCCGGCGTCGATGATGGCTTGTGTGCAGGGGGGAGTTGTCGAGTGATTTTGGTGGGGTTCAAGGGTGCAGTAGATGGAGCCGCCGCTTGCGGAGTCGCTGGCGCTGGCGATTGCTATGGCTTCGGCGTGGGGTCCCGGATTGGGTTTGGTGGCACCTTCGCCGACGATGGTTTTTTGGTCTGACGCAACGATAACGGCGCCGACGGGTGGTCTGGGTGCCAGGCTTCCGGCTGCCTTTTCCGCGAGGTCGAGCGCGCGTTGCATGAAATTCATGATGCAAGTATGCAATAGGTGGGGAAGTGCCTTTGTCTGAACTGTGATTTCTGTGATTTGAATGATCGGCTATGATTGCCCCTCGCCGCCCCGTTACGATTACGATCTATCTAGATACTGGCAACATGTTTATCGAGCGCGATCCGACACCCTGAGTCATGCGAATAACTCTCCTGTTCGTTGTGGCATTCTTGGTGGTCGCGTGCTCTCAACCGCCACTATCCGAACCGACTGTAGACATCGGCGCAACTGTCGAAGCCGCGGTCGAAAAAGCCTTACCGACCGCTACCGACACTCCCCAGCCTGACTTCCAGGCGACGGTTGATGCCGGCATCGCGGCAACAATGGAGGTGTTGGCTACTACGGCGAGTCCGACTCTGGTACGCGAACCTACCGCGACTGCGACGCCGCTGCCAACCGCTACTCATACGCCTGTAGCTACAGATACGCCCACGGCAGTCCCAACCTCAATTGACACGCCGACGCCCATTCCGACAAACACGCCTACTCCCACATTCGCCGCCACGTCAACGCCGACTTACACACCCACCGCCACGCATACACCAGTTCCGACCTCTACTCACACGCCAGTACCGACACATACACCCACCCCGTTACCGACCGATACTCCGATTCCTACGAAAACTCCGACACCGGTCCCGACGGCCACGCACACGCCTCAACCGACCGACACTCCAACGCCGTCACCGTCACCGATACCCACTCCGATCATCAGTCATACGCCTATACCGTTACCGACAGCCACTCCGATCCCAACCAACACTCCGGTACCAACAGCAACTCATACCCCCATTCCCACGCCCACTTCGAGTCCTTCGATAGCCATCGCCGATGTCGTCGAACGAGCCAGAGCTGGCGTGGTGCGCATCGAAGGTGCAACGGGCGCCGGGTCTGGTTTCGTGGTCGATGCTGACGGTTACATCCTGACCAACGAGCATGTGATCAATGGGCAGTCGCGTCTGACAGTGGTATTCGATAACGGTGCGCGCCTTACAGCGGCGGTCATAGCATCCGACGCAATGCGGGATATCGCCTTGCTCAAGGTCACAGCTGCCGGAACTCTGACAGTGCTTCCGTTCGCAACTGAAGTGCGCGAGGGGGAAGAGGTTGTAGCGCTTGGATACCCGCTGGATCTTGGCGACAGCATGACTGCTACTAAAGGCATCGTCTCCGCGTTGCGAACAATCCGCGGTGTCGCTCATATCCAGACCGATGCAGCCATTAATCCTGGCAACAGCGGCGGCCCATTACTCAACACTGATGGCGAAGTAGTCGGCATGAACACCTTTGTCCAAAGGGACATCCAAGGCGCAGACTACTCCGCACAAGGCATCGGCTTCGCCATCAAGTTCGACATCCTCTCAACCCAACTAACCGCCATGAAGGCAAGCGAATCCTCCCCGCCGACACCTGCGCCAACGCCGGGCGCAATGGCGACGCAGACACCTCAGTATGTATTCGGGCCTGAAAGTGGATGGTTGGACCTTGATACGGATGATGGATGGTTCTTCGACAGTCGAACGAACGTAGATGATTTCGTGGCGGATGTGACGTTTAGAACCCCTGATAATGTGTCTGGAGATTATTGGTTCGCAGGTATTCTCTTAAGGACAGATGAGCGTATTGCGGATGTGGTTGGCATCACGGATTCAGGTGGATGGTCTCACGGGCACCACGAAGGAACTGATTGGGAAGTGTTAGACAATGGACATTCCTCGGAAATCAAATGGGGATTGAACGCTGAGAACCATGTGCGCGTTGTTGTCCGCGGAGAATCTGGTTGGCTATTTGTTAATGGCAACTACGTGGCTGAACTGGATCTTGGCACCGCGCGCTTGGGCTCAGTATCTGCCTATTTGAGTGGAGACCGAGGAACTTTACGTACTCGCTTCTCGGACTTCACTATCCGTCGATTGTCCAGAGTTTACGGGCCTCGCAATGGCACCATCAGGCACGATCGCGATGGCGGCTTCATCAACGAACACGAGACATACACCTCATTAGCAGACGGCATCATAGAGGCTCAATTCTCCAATCCCTACCTTTCATGGCAAGGAGAATGGAGCAATGGATTCCTGTTCCGCAACAGCGGCGATGGCGAGTTTCACGCTATCGTCATTCAAGAAGACTGGCGATGGCATCACGATTTGCGCCTAGGCGATGCCGACACGACCCAAGATTTAGCTGAGCAGTATTTCTACGGCATTTCTGCTGCGATATCGGACAGCAACCACATCCGTGTTATCGCGCTCGGTGACGAAGGATGGTTATTCATCAATGACACTTATATTGACAAACTCGATCTGAACGGATTGAACTCGCCTGGAAGGGTGTCCGCAATCACCAATTACTTCACCGACGACGGAATCGCTGGCTACTCCACCCGTTTCGAGGATTTCACGATCTGGTCGGCGGATTGAGGATTGACATGACGAAATTCACAACAGCAGAGCTGCACACGAAGGTAGAAAAGGCTTTGCTCGCGTTCTTCCGTAAAGACAGGGATTTGCTTTGCCTGAAGGCGAACGAGAGATCGATCACGCATAAACTCGCCGAGCATTTGCAACATCAGTTCGCCGATCTAGATGTGGACTGCGAGTACAACCGGCATGGCTATGATGTCAAGAGGCTCACCTGGGGGCATGAGACCACCCGAAAAGACTGCACGCACGCTAAAACGGTATATCCGGACATCATTGTTCACAAACGAGGATGCGACGATATCAACATCCTAGTGATCGAAGTCAAGAAATCGGACGGAGGCGACCCGAGCCGTGACATGGAGAAATTGAGTGCGTTCACCGATCCCAACGGTGAGTATAAGTACAAGTTAGGTTTGTTTTTGGAGTTTGATGTTTGCAACAAAAAGATGAACCATGCCGAATGTTTTCCACTAGAAGAGCAAAGATCATCATGTCCTTATTGCGAGCGCCTTTCGGATATCTCCGGGTCTGCTTCAAAACCAACCTCTTCATGAACGACCGCATCGCTGGCTACTCCACCCGCTTCGAAGACTTCATCATCTGGTCGGCGGATGGGAGATGACGATGAACGCGGGCTTAGGAATATCTGATTTCGACTGGTCACACGTAGATATCGCGAGACAGGCGATGGTCTCAATGCTCGACCAAATCAAGACAAACGAGAGCCAATATGACGTAACGCCATTGCCTGATTCGCAAGCTTCACGAGAAATGATCTTTATCCTTCAGGTAGAAAAGGCGTACGATCGAGCCGGCACATTGATGATGAATGCATTCGATCATGCCTATGCGTTGGACACATTGCTCGCACCTAGAAATCATGTGTTTGCGCCTTGGACCTGTAGTCGTGTGATCCTCGAAGCATGCGCGTTGGCTTCGTGGTTGTTGGATGAAGAAATCGTTTGTCGCCAGCGCGCCTTGCGCTGTACCAAACTTCGGCTTAAAGACATCCGAGATCAACGATTGCATTACGAGAACAATTTAGATCGGATCACGATGTCGGAACTTGCTCCAGACTTTGAACAGGAGCAAGATGACTTGCGACATGAGCTAAATCGACTTCTAGAGATGGCGCGTGAATTAGAACTGTCGATCGAAGAGAGGGATTTCGAACCAATCAGATTTGCCAATCTAGGCGGGTCAGTGAAGCCGACAGAACTTGTGTCACGATATTTCGGAGACGATCCGGAGTGGTATCAAACCCTGTCTGGCGTGGCTCACAGCAATGAGTGGGCCATGTACAACTATGGGATGCGTCTAGTGCGCAAAGGGGCGTTGGAAGTGGTGCCAGCACTTGTTCCCTTCAGAGCGATGCATTTGGTTACAAAAAGCACACGATGGATAGGCGATACAACTTTGAAAAAGTTCAATCTACTCGGTATGGATACCGATGGGCTCAGCTCGATCTTGGAGACACACCGCCCCGAAGCATGGGTATTTAACGCCATGTCCACTTCGCGTGAATAGTTCCAGAGGTAACCCTGCGTACATCGCCAAACATCACCCGATCGGCTATCATGAAATGTTCGCTCGTTTCTGGGACGAACCACCTAATGCAGAGAAGATGGGAGGGCGATTAATGCCAGAATTCAACTTCAACCACCACTGCGAAGAATTGTTGGCAACATATAAGCGCAGGAACGGAGAGCGCGTCGCGCAGCGTCTTGAAGAGATTCGTGGGGCTCTCGAACGTGCCGGCTATGGGATGGTGCAAACAAAGTTCGGCGGTTCCACCAAGAGGGGCACGTACGTCACAGGCCTCAGCGATGTCGATGCGCTTCTGATCGTGAACCAAACTGGGTTGGACACTCAATCTTCATCAGGGACGATAAAGCTCGTTCGGGACGTTATTCAGGGTCATTTCCGCGATATTGACGTAACGGAGGGCAAATTGGCGGTCACCGTCACTTATGCCAATGGTCCAGAGATACAGTTACTGCCCGCCATACGCACCAATTCCGACGGGGTCCGGATCGCTGAACCCGGAAGTTCCCAGTGGAGCAACGTTACGAGACCCGAAGCATTCGCTGAAAAACTGATCGAAGTCAACAACGCCAACGGTGGCAGAGTAGTACCCGTAATCAAGCTAGCCAAAGCAATGGCGGACTGCTTCATTAGTCGCCCTAGCAGGAAAATCTCTGGCTACCACATGGAGTCTCTCGCGATCGATGCCTTCCGCGACTATGAAGGAGAACTCGATCCAAAGACCATGCTGATTCATTTCCTGACCTACTCGATGGATGCCGTCATGAAACCGATTGCTGATTCCACAGGTCAAACAAGATATGTGGACGAATATCTCTGCAAAGAGGGTTCTGTTCTTCGCGAGCGAGCCAGAACATACTTCGGACAGATGCGCGGCAAAGTAAGAAGTTGCGATACGCGCGCTCAGTTCAACGAACTGTTCTGCCTAGGCAATTGAGGTTGCGAATCATTGCTGAGTGGCATCTTGGGTTGTTTGGTCTGTGGATTAGGCTGGCTGAAATTTCGCAATCGGCTTGTTTGCGTTTCTAAGTGCGGTTTTGTGATCGAGGGAAAGCACGCGTAAAGCACGGATATTAGCGGGCGGGTTTGAAACTCGTCCCTACCGGTATGGCGGAAAGGGTGAGGTGGGGGCAACGCGGCGTCCCGTCTGCACCGGGGCATCCCCTGCGAACATCGCTTCGCTCGTTCGCGTCCCCTTACGCTTCGCGAAGGGGACATTTGCAAAACGTCCCGAACGGATTCGCGATCGCATGATTTGCGTGGCATTCCCTGTTGCCCTGCCACTGCGGATGGTCGTTACGTCCGCTGAAGCGGCGGTTTTCGCGGGGTGAGGTCACACGGCGTGCTTTGTTGATTCTGGGTGGACGTTCCGTCCGCTGAAGCGCCCGCGTCCGCGGGAATGACGGTTTTTGTGGATTCTGGATGGAGGTTATGTCCGCTGAAGCGTCGGTTTTCGCGGGGATGAGGTTGAAAGGCGTGCTTTGTTGATTCTGGGTTCCCGCGTCCGCGGGAATGACGGGGGTTATTGTGGATTCTGGGTTCGGGAGTCAGCGGGAATGACGGGGTTTTGCTCTACCGTCGGTACGAAGGGAATATCGGCGCGGAACCGGAGGTTTGGTATGATAAAGTTGCGATTGGTCGGTGTTAATGCGCCATGGGCCGATGTTCTTATGAACGTGAAATCGTATAAAGAGATGTGAGATGACGACGCTTGAAGAACGTGTCGCAAGCTTAGAAGCCGACCTTTCGACCCGTATGGGATATGTCAGGGCTCTTGAAGGCCTCCAACAGGGTCAACAGCTTCTGTATCAGCGCATGGATACTCTCGAGCGGCGCATGGATGCCATTGAACAGCGCTTGGGTGCGCTCGAGCGGCGCATGGATGCACTGGAAAGTGATGTTTCGGAGGTCAAATCGGATGTCAAGCTTCTGCTTCAACACTTCAAGATCGACTCGTGAATGACGTTTCTTATCTAGCGCATCGAGACTGAGAGTCTGAAGCCCCCGCCAATCCTGCGCACGAGACCGTTGCCAACCCTCTCTATTGGTCATCAAAGGGGTGTGCCGGGCGGTTCGCGAACCGCCCCTACGGGTACGCAACATCGTGTTTTCTTATGTGAATTCGGTTTCGATTTGGGCTACCATGCAATGAGATTTGTTGCTGGATGGACGTTCCGTCCGCTGAAGCGCCCGCCTTCGCGGGAATGAATGGAGTTAAGCGATGAAGATTGTTGATGTGCGGGCGTTTCCGTTGCGGATTAGCGAACGGGGGGATGAGAAGTCGGAGGATTCGTCGAGGCCGCCGACGATTGAGTTTGGGGATTATTATGTGGATCGGTCGGCTTTTACGTCGATATATTCGCATCACCATGAGACGACGGTGGTACGGGTTGAGACGGACACTGGGATTGTGGGTTGGGGTGAAGCTCAATCGCCGATCTCTCCTAACACGTCGGCCACGATTGTTCACGAAATCGTTCGGCCGCTTGTGATGGGTCGGGATCCGTTCGATATCGAGGCGATCTGGACGCGTAACTATGGCGCGATGAGGGAGCGGGGTCATCCTACCGGGTTCTACATCGACGCTATCGGCGGGACCGATATTGCGCTGTGGGATATCGTGGGAAAGGCGATCGGGAAGCCGGTTCATAAGATCGCGGGTGGTAGGTATCGGGATGAGATCCTTCTGTATGCGGGTATCGGCGGGACTGATCCGGTGAAGGTGGCGGATGCGGCTGAGGAGCATGTGGGGTATGGCTACAAGGCATTGAAGCTGCACTTGTTGTTGGATGTTGAGGGGGTTGCAGCGATTTGTCGGGAGGTGCGGAAGCGCGTGGGGCCTGAGATTTGGCTGATGGTCGATACGCACATGCGTCAGACGGTGGTGAATTCGATTTTGTTGGGTCGGGAACTGGAAAAGATGGGCTTTACTTGGTTGGAATCGCCGACCGTGCCGGATGATATTCCGGGTCAGGCTGAGATAACTCGCGCTCTCGATATGGCTGTTGCGATAGGGGAGTGGACGCGTACGCGTTATGAGATGCGCGAGCAGTTTGAGCGTCGGGCGTATGACATTTTGATGCATGACATAGGTCGGACTGGGATTACGGAGGGGCATCGGATCGCGACGCTGGCGGATACGTATAACATTCCGGTGGCTCCGCATGTTGGTGGTGGCGGGATACTCTCGGTGGCGGCGACTGTTGAGTGGTCTGCTTCGTGTCCGAACTTCATGATCATGGAGCACAGCCATCATGCGAATGCTGTTAAGAGCAGGATTCTTAAAGAGCCATACGAACCGGAGAACGGGTACTACAAGGTGACGGATCGGCCGGGGTTGGGTGTCGAGGTGGACGAGTCGGCGTTGGATAGGTACGCGTTTCCTGGGAGTTGAGGATGCGGCGGTTGCCATACATATTGGCTGTTGACATCGGTAGCTCGGCGGTTAAGGCGGGGTTGTACGACGCGGAGGCGAATGCGTTGCCGCACACTCTGGCTTCAATTCCGCATGAACAGCGTACGGCCGCGGATGGCACGCACGAGGAGGACGCTGAGGCTATTCAACGGGTGACGGAGATGGCGATTGATCGCGCTTTGAAGCTTGCCGGGGGAGATGCGGAGCGGATCGCGGCAGTTGGTTTCGATGCGATGGCGAGCACTGTCTTGGGCGTGGATGCGCGGCACGATCCGGTTACGCCGGTCTTCACGTACGCGGATACACGGACTGCGGTTGATGTTGATGCGTTGCAGGAGTCGATCGATGTTGATGATGCTTATCAGCGCACGGGTGTGATGCAGCACACGTCTTATGTTCCGGGTCGGATCATGTGGATGCGTAGGACACAACCGGAGGTGTTTAAGAGGATCGCGAGATGGACAGATATTGCGACGTTCATTTTTACCCGATGGTTTGGGTCGATTAATGTTCCGGCCAGTTACAGCGTGTCGGCATGGAGCGGGTTATTGAATCGTCATGAGTTGGATTGGGACGCGGAGTTGCTTGATGCCGTTGGTTCGGCGTCGTCGGATCTGCCGAGGTTGGTGCCGTATAGCGAAGGTCAACGTGGGCTTTGTCCGGTTTATACGTTGCGTTGGCCTCAGTTGGCGGATGTGCCGTTCTTTTTGGCGGTTGGAGATGGTGCAGCGGTGAATATCGGGTCGGGGTGTACTGACCGTCGGAACATTGCTTTGACGGTAGGCACTACGGCGGCGATGCGGTTAGTGGTGGACCATCCGGGTGGCGAACGGCCGCCGGCGGTTCCGAAAGGATTGTGGGGTTACATACTCCGCGGCGATCGGACGTTGCTCGGAGGTGCTTTCAGCGAAGGGGGCAACGTCGTCGAATGGGCGCTCAACAACTTGAAGCTACCGTCGTTGGAGCAATTGAACGATGCGCTCGAGGATGTGAAGCCTGATGGGCATGGTCTGACGGTGTTGCCGTTCATCGCGGGGGAACGCGCGGTTGGGTGGTCGACGAGTGCGAGCGGGGTGATCAATGGTGTGCGGGTATCGACGTCGGGGATGGACATATTGCAGGCGTTGATGGAGTCGGTAGCGTATCGTTTTTCTTTGGTGGCGGATTTGTTGGACGAAGAGATGGATGCGGATCGGATTTTCATCGCTGGCGGCGGTGCGATGACGAATTCGCCGTGGTGGTTGCAGACGATGGCTGATGTTCTTGAGGGCGAGGTGCACGTGCCCAAAGAAGAACAGGCTACGAGTCGGGGAGCGGCGATATTGGCGTTGAATGCGATCGGTGCTTGGGAGGGTTTGGATGACGTGATGCCGGAGATTGCTACGGTTTATCGGCCTCGGGGTGCGTATCGCGGGGTTTATCGTGCCGCGATTGAGAGGCAGGCGTCGTTGTACGATGCGGTGATTTTGAACTAGGATGGGCAGGATTGGGACGGGTTTCGTTGGCAATTGATGGCGGGCCCCGCTCCTCCCCGGGCCCTCACCGAGGACCCCCTCTGAATCTCCCCCTAGAAGGGGGAGGGAAGATGATTCTGGGAGAGGGGATATTGGTGGCGGACGAGTGTACTGCGGTGGTGGTGGGTTGGCTGGTAGGGGCGGTTCGCGAACCGCCCCTACGTCGCGTCCGACTGGCTTGCCGAAGGGTTGGTTGGTGGTGTGAAATTTGTTGGTGTTCAATCGCGTGGTGGGGCGTGGATTCGGTTGTTGTTGGTTGTCTAGACTCGGTGTATTGGCTGACCGCGCGCGCCACTTGTTAGGTCTTGAGAACGGCATTGAAATCGTTAGGTACTTTGTCAACTCGGTTGTCCCGAGTGGGCGTTCTATTCATCGCCGTAACAGTGTTTACCGCTTTGGTGGTGGTCGCGGCGGTTGGTTTCAGTGCGTGTTCCTCGGACGGGGAGCCGACGGCGGAACCGTTCCAGACGCGGACGCCAACCCCGGTACCGCCGACGAAAGTGCCGACGGCTACGCCGGCTCCACGGGTCAAGGCTCCGACGCGCACGCCGGTACCACCTACTCCTACTAAGACAGCTACGCCGGTACCGCCGACGGCTACGTCTGCGCCCGAACCGACGAACACTGCTACACCAGTGCCACCAACGCCGATGGCGACGCCGGTACCGCCGACCGCGGTGCCGACGGCTACCCCGGTACCGCCGACGGCGACACCGACGGCTACGCCGATACCGCCGACGGCAACACCTGAACCGACGGCTACGGCTACTCCGGTACCGGCTTCCTACACAATCGACTCTTTGGATTGGGACATCAGGGGTGCGGAAGGTGACAAGATAGCGGTCCGTTTCACGTTGAAGGTGACGAACGAGGGTGAGGCGCAACGCGAGGGCGATACGTCTGTGAACGCGATGATCAACGGTGGTGAGCGGACCGAGATCGCTATCGCTCCTCCGTTGGGAGGTGGCGAGAGCACAACCCTGTTATTCGATGTGCGTCTGGATCCGGGGCAACAGCAACTGAGATTAGAGCTCGATGATTCGGTATCGCATGCGGCTCTGGATCTTCTGGCGTCGGATATTGTAATCTCGCCAGTCCATTATCAGGTGATCGCTGACGGCAAGGTATCGGTACGGGTGAAGCTGGCTAACGTAGGATCTCTACCGACGAGGCCGATTCAGTTAATTGCTCTCAACAATGTCGTCGCTACGGTACAACCTATCGAGGCGGGTGAATCTGATGAGTTGTCTTTCACGTCGGATCTCGAAGCGGGTACGCATGTCATCGAGGTGACCGCGGCAGCCGATGAGCGTGAGGCGAAACTGTCAAACAACACGGCTACGTTTGAAGTTGAAGTAGATTACGTCGCTTTAGAGTTGAGCGCGGGTTCGGCGCGAGCATTGGGGTTCATTAGGGGAGGTACGGCCAACGTTGGTATCGACTTCAGTGTGAAAAACGTTGGGGTGGCGCCAAGTGATGAATTCGTTGTCGCCGTGGCGTGTCCGGACGCATCGGAAGGCGCGTGTGTCGGTGAAGTTAATGTTGAATCGCTAGCGCCCGGAGGGAGCTACTCCGGCACGATCGACGCGGTAGTGCCACAGGGCACGAGCGGAATCGTGTTGTTTGCTGGCGAACTCGAGTACGGGTATCGATGGGGCGACGCGAACACGATTCCGATCACGATCGATGTGCCGTTGCAACCGGATATCGATCCCGTATTTGAAGTTGAAGCGGAGTTGGCCGGATATTACTCGAATGGAGACGCGGCGATCACGGTTTCGGCGACGTTGCGCAACGATGGTGCAGAGCCGATCCCCGGCGATTACCCGGTCGCAATATCTTGTTCTAAAGATGACGAGATAGTAGCGTCGTGCGGCGACATCATCGATCTTGAATTGACCGACGGGTTCGGACCCGCCACTGGAACCGCGGTTGTGCGTTCGGTTGCTGGTGAGATCGACGTCAATCTCGAAGGTGGGGAGATTGTCGGTATTGGCGAAGGCTTGTCGTCTTCAGTCCGAGTCTCGATTCCCGAACGTATCGTGGGCGTGGACCGTGGCTTGTGGAGATGCTTCACTGAAATTCGAATAAGTGAAGAGTTCCCGCGTGGCAACTGCAGCGGTCGAAGCGGTGATGTGGTGAGCAAATGGCCGCAGGATGAACCGGTGACGATTTGGATCAATGGCCTGTCGACGTATGAAGAGCAGCTTCAGGACACGTTGCAGACCGTGGCACCGCAACTGAATGTTACGTATCAGTTGGTACCGGAGGAGAGGCGGGCGTCGATCGCGGCGTATGTGGGTATCACTGAAGATGATGCACGGTCGCTGGGTTTCATAAGGTGTGATGGTTTCTGGGGTTGCACGAACTATGAGACCGATGAAAACGGCGAGATTGTTTCAGCGGAGATCGTGATTTTCCAAATTGACGACGCTTCGTTGCGACAACTGCGATTGATCGACGAATCGATCCGTTATGCGATGGTACAGAGTCTGTTGGCGGTGTTGGTGCCTCTGGAGTATCGCGACGTGCCTGACAGCATCATGAGCATTGACCGGGGATTGCGGTTCGCTGAGATGAGCGAATCGGACCGGGAAATCGTGCGGATTCTGACGAGTCCGCTGGTCAAGACTGGCGACACGACTGCTGATATCGAAGAGTTGATCGTGTTCTCCGATGAGACGCTCGACGTGGTGGAGCCGGAGCCGATGACTAATCTGGACATCGTCGAGAATGCTCGATTGAAACTGTATGAATCCGGGTCTGCGTTGTTCAACATGAGGGGTGGTTGGTCTGGTGGGACCTGCATCGACAGGTTCGGGCCGTCGCAGGTGACGGTAGCAGAATTTGCCGCGCATCGTGGGCTCCATTACCGTCTAACCGATGCATCTGAACGGTTCTACGTCTTCCTGAGATCCGAAGATGGCAGGGGTGAGTACTGGGACGGTGGTACCCGATCGTGGCGACGGTTCACGACAAGCGACGAACAGGCCTTGATTGATGAGACGGCATGGAATCCGCAGTATTCGGATCCGATGGTGTTGCTGGCATCTGCGTTGTGGTTCGGCGAAGACTTGCTGACCGAGATTGATCGCACCGAAGAGGAGATCGAGTTCCGCATAGAGCGCTTCCGGGCGTATGCGGCACCTTCATGGACCGATGAAGCGGTCTTGGCCGCGTCGTTCACGATCAATTTGAGCAACTTTGAGATCGAGACGTTCACGATGGAGTGGGCATTCGATGTCCGTGGTCTGGTCTGCGATGAGTATTCGGTAGAGGCCAACCTCATAGAGTACGGCGCCAGCTTGAGCATCCCGTCCGACATCCGCGACAGGTCCCGCGTCGTCGAATGAAACGGATGGATTGAACCGCCACTCGTTTACGGGTCGTTGGCGACAATTCTGGTTCCCGGTAGGGAATTAGGATGAACCGTATGGTTGTCCGGCTACTGGTATTGGTTTTCGCTGTCGTGGTGGCGTCTGTGGGTGTTGTGAGCAGTGCCGATGCACAAGATCCGAACGGCGATTTGCGCGTAATGGGGGTAGAAGTAACCGAGATTGGCGAAAGCGGTTCAACGGTCAGATACGAAGCGGCGGTTGAGGTTGTGAATGAGGGTTCTGCTGATTTCGATGGCGTAGCCCGCGTCGATTACCAGATTGATGGCGGTGTTCGGAACATCGTTTGGGTGATTACCGAACTCGCCGCCGGTGAGTCGTTGCGTTTTACGTTTAGGTTCGAGCTATCGCCGGGTGATCACAAGGTTGGAATTTTTATTGGCGATGTTGTGTTTGAGACTGCCGTAGATGTGACGGTTGCGGATCTGGCGGTTGAGGTAACTGATCAGCGGGAGGTCAGAGGTGGCAAGGTGGAGCTCGATCTGCAGATCACCAATCGTGGTGAACGCGCAGCCAGTGGGATTGCATCTGTGGGCAACTGGGAAGACACCGCGGATGATAGCAGCGGAGAAGTTGAATTCGGACCCATTGTTGAGGTTCTTGAACCAAATGGCGTTAGTAACGCTACGGCGATGTTCGAGGTAGATCCGGGGACTTACAGAATCGCCATGTCGGTGTCTACAACGTCTTTGGAAGCAAACATCGAAGACAACACAATCGAGATCGAAACGGATGTCGAATACGTCGAACTCGACGTGAAGTTGAAGTCGGCGGAGCCGATCAAATGGATAAGCGATGAGAGCGCGTTGATGGAGATCGCGGTTGAAATCGAGAACGAAGGCGTTGACGACACGGTCGGCGTCGCGATCGGTTTTGAGTGCAGCGATGTTCTGTGTTCAACGTCGAGTAGAACGGATAGGATCGCAGCGGGAGGTAAGACTGAAACGACGTTGCAGGTGTGGATGCCGTTGGGTTATGTGTTCGGGACGCTGTACGCAGGTGCGAATGAAGACGGATTCAGATGGGGAGTCGACAACTCTACGCTGGCGGTGGTGAATGTTCCTGATTCGCCGCCGCTGGAGTGGTCGTTGTTGGATGTATCGGACACACAAGAGATCACTTACTGGAGTGATGGTTCGGCGAACGTTGTCTTCGAAACAACTCTTTTAAATCAGGGGAGCGACCTGGTTTCGGGAAATATTCCTATGTCAGTGGAGTGCATTCAAAACGAGGCGGTGGTCGACGATTGTGGCGGTGAATTAGAAATCGAGGTCGATCCGACGTTTTCGGAGAATGTTGTTAGACGAACTCTCAGAGTCCCTCAAGGTGTCACCGATCTTTATTTCTCTCATGGCGGCGAGGAACCGGTAGCTGCGGTGTCGGTGGTCCCGGCGCGAATTCTGGGAGTGAACCGGGAGATCTGGGAGTGTTTCAACGACACTTCACATTTAGGAACTGACGCGCCGAAGGATTGGGGTGTGGGATGTGGCGGTTGGCGTAACGATTATGTGGTGAAATGGCCGGTTGGCAAACCGGTCAAAGTGTGGACAAGTGGCGATGATGCGTACGAAGAGGTCTTTTCTCGGGTTCTTGACGATGTGGCCCCGATCCTTAATATCGAAATTCAACGATTGAGGTCTAAGCGACACGCCGATGTGGTGGCGTTTTTGGGACTGCCTCGTTCGGGAACCAGACTGAAAGGGCTCGAGTGTAACCACGCTGCAGGCTGTGCAACTTTCGGAATTAATGCGGACGGAACGATCGGCTCGGCGCAGATGGTGGTGTGGCCCCCAGTTACGACGCTCGACGACGCTGGCGTTGATCACATGATCTACAGCATCGCGCTGCATGAGCTTATCCACATATTGACTGGAATGTTGCATCGGCATGACGATCACACGAGCGTTATGAGTTACGACTCGCTGGACTACAAGACCTTAGGACCAACAGACGACGCCTTGTTAAAGATTGCACTGCATCCCTTGGTCGAGCCGGGCATGAAGTTCGACGCGATTAGCGAGTTGATCGTGTTTGAGGATGAGTTAGTCGATCCGCCGTTGGAGACTGAGTTGTCAGTGAGACAGATACTTCGCGACGTTCACGCGAAGTTGATGGAAGCCGGTTCCGCAAGCTATGAGATCAAAGGGGGATGGCCGAGTTGTGAATCTGAGTTTGACCGGTCCGAATACCAATTCGGCAGCATGCGTCCTCGAGCGCCGCGGACGGTTCATTTCAAGAACGACGATGTCGATATCTACATTATCCGGACGCTAACGCCCGCGCGTTCGATTCAATATTGGGTTGACATCTTGGGGAGTTGGCGGCGTTTGCCGAGTGCCATGGCTCTGGGCGGTATCAGCTTCAGAGACTCTTTCACCAATCCACTCGGGTTGCTGTCTAGCATCAACATTTACGGCGCTGATGAGGATCTCAATGTGCTTTCCGACATGGACAATCGACTAACTTTGCAGGCGTCGCTCGAAGGTGCGGATGTCGGAGCGTCGTGGAGCCGTAAAACGCAGGTCGATGTCGAGCTGGAGATCGACACCGAGGAGTTCACGATCCAACGTTATGTGATGGACTGGACGTTCGACCCGGCGGAAGCAGACATCTGCCGAGATTACCATGTTGAGGCTCGCGTTATCGATTACGGTAGCGAGTTGATTTTTCCGGAGGCGATTCGGAACAGCGGGGTGCTACATGAGTAGACAACGAGGTCTCCAGCGTTTTCTCGCGGTGGGATTTTCGTTTGGTTGATTTTCTAGGAGATCAGTTGCGCCCACTGCGTGTCGAGGTGGGATTCGATGAAGTCGCGGTCCAATTCGTATCCCATTCCTGGCTTGTCGGAGAGGTGGAGATGGCCGTCACGGATGTCTAACGGTTCGGTGAGGCATGCGTTGTAGGACGGGACTGAGTGGTGGCTCATTTCGAGCCGGTAGATGTTTGGCACGTTCATCAAGACGTGTGCGCCGGAGATAATGTTGAACGAGCCGGAGGCGTCGTGTGGTGAGATCGGGATATAGAACGTTTCGGCTAGATGCGCGATCTTTTTCATCTCGGAGATGCCGCCGGTCCAGCAGATGTCGGGCATGATGTAGTTCACAAGACCTTCGATCAAGTAGGGGAGGAAGTCCCAACGGGTGAATTTTCTCTCGCCGATACAGAGGTTGATGTCGGTGTTACGTCTCAACTGCCGGTGTGCTTCGATGCTCTCGGGTTGCAGCGGCTCTTCGAACCAAGTGAGGTTGTAGGGCATCATCCGGTTGCACAGATCGGTGGCGGTGGAGACGTCGAAGTTGCCGTGGGCATCGATCATGAGTTCGATGTCTGGGCCGAGGCCTTCGCGTAGTGCGGCCATCAAGTCTTCGGCATGTGCGGCGCCAGCGGCGGAGATTTTGCCGTCGATGTATCGCCGGTGTTTTGCACCCATTTCTGGTGAGAAGGGGTCTAGTTTCAAGGCTTGATAACCGAGGGCTACTTGGGCTTTGGCGTCTGCGACGCATGCATCGATGTCTTCGGCTGGGCCGCAATGGCTATACAGAGGAACTGAATCCCGCATTGGGCCGCCCAACAGGTCGTAAACGGGTCTTCCGAGCGCTTTGCCTTTGATGTCCCACAGAGCCATATCGACGCCGCTGGCCAGAGTGGTGGCGAATCCCCTTGATCCTAGCGTTCCGAATCGCCGATAGATCTGGTGCCAGATGCGATCGATGTGGTTCGGGTCTTGTCCGATCAATCCATCGGAGAAGTCTTGCCCGACGAGATCGTGTTTGAGCAGGGCGTAGGTTTGGGCGATTACGATCGCGCCTCCCCCGCCGACGTTGGTCGACTCACCGTAGCCCGTGATTCCCTCGTCGGTGTCGATTTCTACGAACATCCAAGGTCGGGACTCTTGCGCTCGAACCACATAGGCTCTGAGGTCGGTGATTTTCATATCGTGGCTCCTGTTGGCTTCGAACGTGACGGTTTGCCATAGAGATCGGGTGGGCAGACGCGTTCATGTTACATATTGTGGTGGGTTGCTGAGCGGTTTGAAATACTTGCGTGACCGATGCAAATCCTGTTCGGTCACTGTGAAGTGAGTGTTATCGGTCGTAATTGGTGACGGTTTTGCGATGGTCTGACAGAACGGGGAAGCTGTGCTGGCCGGGCATCCCCTGCGAGCATCGCTTCGCTCGCTCCGTCCCCTTACGCTTCGCGAAGGGGACGGAGCGGCGGAGGTTTTGCGATGTGTTCGATTTCGAGGGAATCGGTTGGAAGCGCTGCGCGGCGACCGATCAGGGGCAGTATTCGATCCGGATCAACCGCCAGTGGCGAATCTGTTTCCGTTGGTCGAATGAAGGGCCGTACGACGTGGAAATCGTAGACTACCACTGAGGTGGAAGAACATTGAGTATTAGCGAAAAGAGTCGATACGGATTGATGCACCCGGGAGAATACCTTAACGAAGTACTGTGTGCGTTGGGATTAGACCCCGGATTGCTGGCGATAAAGCTGGGTGTACCCATTCGTGCGTTAGAGCCGGTCCTCACAGGTGAGCGCGATATTTCGCCTGAATTTGCGTTGCGCCTCGACCGTTATTTCGGTTCTGGCACTCGCATGTGGCTAGATCTACAAAGCGCATACTCCCTGGCGCGGGTTGAACGCAGTTGCGGGAGACTCATCGAAGAGCAGGTACTCCCTTCGGAACATGAGCCCGACTTGGAGCTAATGGGGGATGAATTCGAGGAGGTGCCCAGAAGGGGCATGTACGAATGTACAGCCTTACCGATCGGAATCGATGGCGGTCCACCGGCCGGCCTGATCAACCGGATGGCTCCGGTTCATCCGGGCGAGATATTGAACGAAGATCTGGAGTTCTTGGGGCTTACTCTGGATACTTTTGCGGCAAATCTCGCGATACCTGTGGCACAGATGAAAGCGATTTTGTCTGGTGAACGCGACGTGGATGCAGAATTTGCGTTGAGATTGGAGCGATATTTTGGCTCCGGTGCGCGGATGTGGATGAATTTGCAGACTGCCTATTCATTGAAAGTGGCGGAGAGGGAGTTGGCCAAAACGATTGCGAAAGAGATAACGCCCAGGGAAGTTGGTGAAGCGGCGGCAGTTGAAGCGGCTTGATGTCACGAAACTGATGATCGACAGATAACGCCGTTTTCTAACTAGTGTTCGGGTGTTAAACTGCGAACGCAATGGATAGAAATGCGTCGTTGGATGCGGCGCGAATGTCAAATGAAGAGGATCACAGCTCGCCATGCGTTTCTGCTACGCCCACCGAAGATTCACGCTTTACCCGCAGTCCGTGGACACATGGGACTTGCACCCGGACAACTACACGCCTGAGTGGTTGGACCGGGCTCGCGACACCGGATTCGATGCCATAGAGTGTGGCTTCGAGGTTCTTGACAGGTTGGGAGACGCCAAGTCGATATCCGATTTTGGGGAACGCGTTAGGTCGCACGGCCTGAAGGTGGGCGCCATCCGCGCTGGCGGTACGGTGACTGAGGCGAAGCACGGTCCGGCGAACCGCGAGAAGTTGATGCGCGCCGCGGAGTATGCCGAACATGTAGGCGCAGAGGTTGTTAACGGCGCGTTGAGTGCACCTGCACGTTATCCCGGTCACCCTCCGGGATCGATACCGGGAAGTGTTAGTGGCTGGCCAAAATCTCAAGACGCCAGCAAGGACGCGGAGATGTGGGTGTACGACGAACTCGCATCGGTGTTCCAAAGGGTGTGCGATTCTGCCTCTGATGTCGACGTGACGATTGAGGTCCACCAAAATTCGCCGGTGGACAACTCTTGGTCTGCGGTTCGTATAAACGAGATGATCGACCGAGAGAACTTCGGTATCAACCCGGATATCGGAAACATCGTCTGGACATATGACGTTCCAGAAGAAGACTTCGATGCGGCGATCGATGCGTTGGCGCCAATCTCGAAGTACTGGCACAGCAAGAACCTGCATCGGGTTTACCACCCGGAGAACCAGCGAACGGTGTTCGTGCGCGTACCGTTGCAAGACGGTGAGATCGACTACCGTTATGCGATCTCGGCGATGGCGAGAGCTGGATACAGCGGATACATGGCGATCGAAGGTACGCAGAACGGCGATCAATGGCACAAGGATGGCATTTCGCTGGACTACGCAAAGGGGATCTGGGCCGAGTTCGAGGATTGAAGACCAACCTTTGAGCAATCAGAGCAAAGAAGTTGCACATGCAAGAATCGGAGAGCCAAGATCCGGAGGCGACTGAGGCGCAGGTGGAAACAGATTTGGAGGAAGAGGATGTCTTCTTCCGAGACGTTTCTGAGGATCTAGACGACGAGGAAAGAACTTCCTATGCGATTCTGCTGATCTTGGCTGTCGGTGGATTCGCCGTTGGTGCGCTGTTGCTGCAGATCACTTGGACATCGGCGGCCACTTTGAGGGAGTACGCCGGTGACTGGGCTTGGGTGTTGGCGCCGGCGCCGATGCTTCTGTTTGGTCTGGCGTCGATTTGGCAGTATGAAGCGACGTGGTTGCAACGGTTGGGAGCGGCGGCGTTGGGTTTCGCGCTTGCGCAGTACATCATGATTGCGATCGGGTTCTCGACGTTGGAGATTTGACGCGTTCGACGATTCGACGACCGTCGCTCCTTCCGCAAACTCAATACGAAACGCGCGCGTAAGCGTTCTCATGCTCTGGGATGTGCCGCATCGTATTCGCGTCTGACGTGTTCGGATGTTAGGTGGGTGTAGATCTGGGTTGTTGAGATGCTTTCGTGTCCCAGTAACTCTTGTACGTGTCGTAGCGACGCTCCGCCGTTGAGTAGATGTGACGCGAAGCTGTGACGGAGCATGTGCGGCGTGATCTTCGTGGTTATGCTGGCGGCGAGGGCGATTTTCTTGAGTTGCAGCCATAGGCCTTGACGGGTTATCCGCCGTCCCCTGGCGTTAAGGAATAACGCATCGCGATCTTGGAACTTGCCTAAGTGAGGACGTCCGATGGTTAGGTATTCAGCGACGGCGTCCATGGCCGGTTCGTAGATTGGCACGATGCGCTCTTTCGATCCCTTTCCGAATACGCGGACGGTGGAGTTATCGAAATTGACGTGGTTGATGTCGAGCGCGGTCATTTCGGAAATGCGTAGGCCGCCAGCGTACAGGAGTTCGACGACTGCTCGATCTCGGAGTTCAGTTGGGGATGAGGCATCGGTTACGTGGTCGATGAGACTTTCTACCTCATCGAGTGTCAATGATTTCGGCAATGGTTTACCGCCGCGGGGAGCCTTGACGCGTCGAGTCGGCAGATCGTTCGTGACGCCTTCTTCTCGGAGGAAGCGCATGAATGACCTGAGTGAAGCGATCTTTCGGGATTTGGTCGCGTTCGAGTAGCCTCGTTCTCCTAGATGCTGAATGAATTCGACAACCTTCTCCTCGTCGAAACGCGACCAATTTATCAATTCGGGTTCGTTTGTGCTCTTTGCTGCGCAGAAGGTAGTGAGACCGTCGAGATCGTTGCGGTAGGCGTTCACTGTGTTTTGAGAGAGCCCACGTTCGCCGGCGAGGTGTTCGAGAAAAGCTGTTACGTGGCGATCCATGGTTGGAATCGTAGAAAAATAGCCTTTCGTAAGAAATCGATTGCCGTGCAATACTGGCGCAGTTCGCACCTGCGAACCATTCAGCACCTCGTCAGCGGCGGCATGCGCGATAGAATCGGTTTTTAGTTCGTATACAGATCACAGGGAGACTCAAGCGTAAGTGTTCGAGGCTATTAACATACCGTTCGACCCGTACATATTCGGCGGAACGACGACCGCTTTTTCTTGGCACGGATTTCTGACCTTCATAGCGGTTGGCACTGCGATTTGGATGTCGGGGCGGGCTGCGTTCCGAGAGCGTTTGGATCAAGAGCAGGTTTACAACACGGCGCTGTGGGGCGTGCTCGGAGGCATCGTCGGGGCGAGGATCGTCCACGTCGCCGACAACTGGTCCATTTACGGTGACGATCCGCTGTCGATTTTCGCAGTTTGGAACGGTGGTATCGGTCTTTGGGGCGGAATTTTGGGAGGTTGGTTGGCTGGCGTGATTTATGCCTACTTTGCGAAGGCGCCGGTTGGTCGATTCATGGACATTGCGGCGGCACCGATGTTGGTCGCGCAGACCATCGGACGGATCGGCGACATCATCAACGGCGAGCACTGGTCACGGCCCCTCGAAATGTTTTGGGGTTGGTACTTCACCGATATCGACAGTCCGGCGCGTGCTGTGATAAATCGGTACCCGGAGATCTTCGGCACGGACGTCGATAGACCGGTGCATCCTGCGGTGGTCTACGAGATGATTACCAACATAATCATCCTAGGCGTGATATTCGCGCTGCGTGGACGAGTGCGTCCTGCGGGCAGCATCTTCATGATCTACTTGGCTTTGTACGCAACCGCCAGGTTCGGGATCCAATTTGTACGACTCGATGATGTGAAGTTCTGGGGGTTGCAGGAGGCGCACCTTATCGCGATCCTCGTGTGGCTCGTGACGATTCCGTGGATCGTGTGGAAAGTGCGGTTCTCGGGGCGAATCAACCGACCTCGGCGGGGGACGCCGGTTGAAGTCGACGCGGATCGGGTTACTGCAGGCAGGTCACGGCGCGAACGGCGTCGGGGGTTGGCGCGGTAGACGATTGCGGGTTAATGTCATGATAAGAAGATGAGATTATTTCCCACGGTAACCGCAACGAAATGGTCGTATAACCCGCCAAGGAGCACGTCAATCATGCTAACGAAACCAATCGCCGTCGAAGCACGGGCAGGGTTCACGATATGGATCAAGTACGACGATGGTAAGGAAGGTTTGATCGATCTCGCCCATCTCGCCGGCGATGGAGTATTCGAGGCTTGGAAAGACAGATCCTTGTTCGAAAACGTCTGGATAACGCCTTACAAGTCGGTCATTTGGGGTACGGACAGCGATGAAATCGAATTGTGCGCCGACGCCTTGTATCTTCAACTTACCGGCAAATCGATCGGGGAGATTAGGCAATCAGAACGTCATCCGATAGTGCATGCCTGAATTGTGCCGATTCGATGGGATCATCATTCGGATGTTTCCCAGTGATCATCCACCGCCTCATTTTCATGCCGTCTACGGTGAATTTAGCGCCAAGATTGAAATCGACGATCCCCACTTGTTCGAAGGAAGATTTCCGCCGCGCGAACGTAGAAAAGTGCAGGCGTGGGCTTTACAAAGACATGCCGAACTGACGGTAGCGTGGAGTCGTGCGGTGAACAACCGGCCGGCCGAAAAGATTGATCCGCCGTCTCGTTGATCAACAAGCCGATCTAGGATGATTGAAACCACACGCGGCGGTGAATTTCAATGGATTGCGGCGTTTACCTAGCCAATGAGTCGGTCAACGGTTACGACGATTGCGGAGGCGAGGGGTGTAGATATCGCGGCGGCTCCGATTGACCATTTGATGAGACGCTTTTCTAGTTTTGCGAAGTCTTCTTTTTTTGCTAGATTGCTCAATTCGGTTTCCAATGAGGTTACACGTTCTTGTAGGGTTGTCACGAGCTCGCTGCGATGTCGTGCAGCCTTAGTTCGCGGCGTCGATTGCCTCGGTAGTAGTCGGTTTTGAGGCTGACGACGGCGTCTACGATTCGTGTGGGCGGTAGGTTGTCGGCCATTCGGAATCCGACGGCGCGGAATTTGCGGCCGGTTTCGTCTTGGAGGGTTAGTCGTACGTGGTCTTGGTTGCGGCCCATGTAATTGATGTTGGCGGATTGGGCGTTGCGGACGAGGAATAACGGTTCACGGTTGCCGGTTCCGAAGGGTGCCATTTTGTCGACGAAATCCCATAGCGAGTAGCCAAGTTGGGTGAGGTTGAACTCGGCATCGGCGGTACGGACGATGCGTTCGTCAACGGCTGATCCTAGTTCGGACCAAGACATTTGAGTTTCTAGGTGGGCGATGATTTCGGGGATCATGGTATGGTCGGCGGCGAAACCAGCTGCTGCCGCGTGGCCGCCGAATCGTTGCAGCTTGTTGGATATCGCCTCCAACGCGCGGTGGATGTCAAACCCGGGAACACTGCGCGCGCTGGCACGGGCAACGCCGTCGATAACCTGATACGCGAATGCGGGTGAAGCTGCGTACTCGGATGCGTTGCCGGCCAGCGGACCCAATACTCCCATCGGAAACGTAGGATCGACCTCAATCGCCATCACGTTGTGTCCGTCAGCCATCAGCTGATCGATTACCGGGTTTGCGGCTCGCCATGCTTTGTCAGCGATGCTTCGTCGTTTGCGGTTCGCATCGTCGAGGTCCCGCGCGAGTTGCATCGCACCGTAGATGTCTGTGGCGATGAGTAACTTGAGGCTCGGATCCGCGGAATCGAGTCTGCCCGGTGCGTTCAGCCGGGGCGCCAACTGGAATGTAATGAACTCGGAGTCGTAAGGCCCGTTGTGTCGGATCTGGTTAGCGATCAGTCGTGTCAATTCGATGAGGCCGGGCGGCGCCGCGTTGTCTAGCAGCTTCAGTCCCTCCCGAACGATGATTCGGTTGTCTCCGAGCAGTTCTGTCTGGTCGGCCAAGGTTCCGACCGCGGCGAGCGGTATCAGTTCGGTCGCGGGGGCGAGTCCTGCTTCGGCGAGCAGGGCCATTGCCAATTTGAACGCGGTCGCTGCGCCGCAGTAATCGGCTAGGTTGGCGTCGTCTGACAGATGACGGTTAACAATCGCTACGGCATCAGGTAGTTCATCGGCGTGCGGGATGTGATGGTCGGTAATGACGACGCGAAGGCCAAGCATGTTGGCGTATTCGACCTCGTGCATCGCCGTTATACCGGTGTCCACGGTGATGACGACGCTGACGCCTTGGTCTTTGAATTCATCCAGCGCCTTCAGGGATATCCCGTGCCCTTCGATTTCGCGATGGGGCAGGTGGTATCTGGGTTCGTTGCCGAGTTTTCGCAACGCCAGGACGATAATCGCGGTTGCGGTTATCCCGTCGGCGTCGAAATCTCCTAGGATGCCGATCCGTTCGTCGTTGCGTACCGCCGTGAGAATGACGTCGACCGCTTGATCGATGCCCGGCAATACTTCGGGAGGTTCCATCGCGTCCAATCCGTCGTGTAAGAAGGAAAGGGCATCGGTCGTGTTGTGGATGCCACGGTTGTGGAGCAGGGCTGAAACGAGAGCTAAGGAGCCTCGCGGCGCTTCGTTTTCTAAGTCTAGGAAGAAGCCGTCGGGTGGAGGGTCGGCGACGCGCCATCGCGATGTGATGGGTCGTAAAGGTACCGGCATTTCAACGGCTGGTTGCGTTCGGGCGATTGCGGCCCCACGCCGCGGGATCAATCTTTGAATTCCTTGAACAAAAGCGACGCGTTGTGGCCGCCGAAACCTAGGGAGTTCGACATGGATGCGGGCACGCGCCCGCGTTTGGCCAAGTTGGGTACGTAGTCCAAGTCGCAGTCGGGGTCTGGGTTTTCGAGGTTGATGGTGGGTGGGACGGCTGACTCGGAGATCGCCATGACGCTGAACGCCGCTTCAATGCCGCCGGCAGCGCCTAACAGATGGCCGGTCATGGACTTTGTGGAACTCATGGAGAGTTTGTTTGCGTGGTCACCGAATGCTTTTTTGACGGCGATGGTCTCGAATTTGTCGTTGAGTGGCGTTGATGTTCCGTGAGCGTTTATGTAGGCCACTTCTTCGGGTTCGATGCCTGCTTGCTGAACGGCGATTTTCATGGCTTCCGCGGCGCCCTCGCCTTCGGGGTGAGGTTGTGTGACGTGGTGTGCGTCACTGGTGGCACCGTATCCGACGAGTTCACACAAGACTTCTGCGCCACGAATTTCTGCATGCTCAAGCGACTCGATGATGACTACACCGGCACCCTCTCCGAGGACGAATCCGTCGCGTTCGGCGTCGAATGGTCGTGACGCAGCTTGGGGGTTTTCGTTGCGGGTTGAGAGTGCTTTGCATGCGTTGAACCCGGAGACGCCGATGGGGCAGATTGCGGCTTCGGATCCGCCGGCGATGGCGACGTCGACTATGCCGCGCCGGATCATTTCGGCGGCTTCACCAATTGAATCGGTTCCCGTTGCGCATGCGGAGACTACCGAGAAGTTAGGGCCTTTCGCGCCGATTGTCATCGAGACTTGCCCGCTCGCCATATCGCCCAGCATCATCGGGATTAGGAATGGATTGACGCGGCGGGGACCGCGGTTGTTGAGAACTTCGAGCTGCTCTGAGATTGTTATGATGCCTCCGACGCCGCTGCCGATGAGGACAGCAACGCGGTCAGCATCTTCAGATTCCATCTGGATGCCTGCGTGTTCGAGCGCTTCCAGACTGGCTACGCATGCGAACTGCGCGAAACGGTCCATTCTTTTAGCTTGTTTTCGTCCGAGAATCGATGCGGCGTCGAAGTCTGTGA
Source organism: Dehalococcoidia bacterium (assembly GCA_965220355.1). GTDB lineage: Bacteria > Chloroflexota > Dehalococcoidia > Lucifugimonadales > Lucifugimonadaceae > Bin127. The sequence goes on along the minus strand of OZ244820.1, from coordinate 1,904,503 downwards.
CTTCGCCAGCGATACGCGATTCGAAGCCCTCTGGATCGAAAGCACCGATGTAGTCGATACCCGACTCGCCGTTGATCAGGTTATGCCAAGTCGTATCTCGGTCTGCACCTAAGGGCGTGACGAGGCCGATACCGGTGACGACTACGCGGTCGGTCATTTGTTTACTATCCCGTGGTGAATCAATGGTGCTCGATGCGTTGAATGAAGTATATATCTGGTGGATTAAATCACCTCGTGCGGACATCGGCGTCGCGGTTCATAGAATCGGAAAAGTATGGTAACTGTCGAGATAGAGACGCACGGCTGCAAACTGAATACAGCCGATTCGCAGCAGATGGCCGCGGAGTTCTTGCGCGGTGGGTTTGCGGTTCGCGGTCGCGGCGACGAATCTCCACCGGACGTCTTTGTGCTGAATTCGTGCACTGTCACGCATGTCGCGGATAAGAAGGCTCGACAATCGATCGCGGCTGCTCAGCGTCGTTATCCCAACGCGCTGACGGTCCTGACGGGATGTTACCCGGAAAGGGCTGCCGACGAAACAGCGGCCCTGCAGAGCGTCGACTTGGTGCTTGGCAACCGTCGCAAACCTGAACTTGTGCAGGAGATTGCGGACCGGCTGAAGATTGAGCTGACACCGTGTTCTGACGGGCGAGACGTAGTTCCAATACCGGCGCTGTTAGGGCGTACCCGAGCGTCAGTGAAGGTCCAGGAAGGGTGCGATCAGGTCTGCGCTTATTGCATCGTGCCGAAAGTAAGAGGACGGGAGCGTAGCGTCGAGGTAAATGAGATCGTTGAGCGAGTGAGGAGCTTGGAGGATGCGGGCTGCCGCGAGGTGGTTTTCACCGGAACTCAGTTGGGTCATTACGGTTTTGATCTTGATAACGGGATTGATCTGGCCACTATGCTCAGATCGGTTTTGCGCGGGACTTCGATGCCACGGATTCGGGTTTCGTCGTTACAACCGCCTGAGATTGACGGGGCTTTGTTGGATGTTTGGGTCGGAGAGGGCGAAGGACGACTGTGTCCGCACTTCCACATGCCTCTGCAAAGTGGCAGCGATGCGATTCTGCGACGGATGCGACGTACTTATTCTTCGGATGAATTCCTGCGCAAGGTTGAACTGGTGAGGGATCGCGTAGCGGGTTGCGGTGTAACTACTGACATCATCTCGGGTTTTCCGGGCGAAACGGTTTCGGATCATGAAGCGTCTGTGGGGGTGATGAAGACAGCGATGTTTTCCGATGCCCACGTGTTCCCGTACTCGCCGAGACCCGGTACGAGCGCAATTCACTTCGCGGAGCAGGTCGAGCCTTCAGTTAAAGCGCGACGTGCTAAAGAACTGCGAGAGATTGCGGTTAGGGACGCAATGCGATTCAAGAACTCGATCATCGGCGACGTCAGGCCGGTGCTTTGGGAAGGGAGTCGCGGGGAATCTGGGGTGACTGACAACTATGTCAAGGTTCGGATGGATCGCGGCGAAATCCGCGAAAATGGCGATGGATTGATCGAGCAGGTGAAACTGTTACAAGTCGACGCGGACGGTACGGTTTTGGTCGGCTCGGTTGAGGTGGGCGGTCGAACCAGGCAATCTGGGCTAACGGAGGAGAGGGTCGAGCTGTGACAAGATGTCGCACTCGGTTCCAATGAAGCGACCGGTGCGATCACGATCGATGTAGACAGCTCTGCGCTGCGGATCCATCGGGAAGAATAGGCTCAGGCGCTCGCGCTCCGCTTTTTCGAGTAATCGAGTCTTTTGGTCGTAAGCGAGCAGCGGGTTCTGGCTGAATCCGAACTGTACGCTCGGATCGATGTGGAATGGTGTTGGGAATAGAAGTGGCGAGACCATGATTTTCTCTGATCCGCAGGAGATGATGACGGTGGAGTTTGCTGGCGTAACGCCCCCGCATCGTTCCATCTTGATGCCGGGTCCGACGTCGGCAACGTCGTCGTCGACCAGCGTGATCTGTGCGCCGAGCTTTACCAACATCTTGAGGTCTGCGCGGATCTCGCGAAACGCGGCTTGGTGGAATGGGTGCGAACCCATAGCGGTTTCCCATTCGGTACGAGGAACAATGAACTCGGCGTTCGGACATATCGGTTCGGCATCGCCGCGATTGTTGTATGAGATCAGGTTTCCGGCATGGAGAAAGTGCAGGCTTGGGAGGATCACACGATTGACTAGTTTCGGTTGGAGCGACCGCATGAGTTGATTGGATTTCGCACCCAAAACGTCTCGGGTGAAGATCGGGTCGTGCATTCCAACGCCGGTGCCGATGAGAGTGATGTCGTACGAGCCTTCTTCGATGCCGGGGACATTTACTTGCACCGCAAAGTTGGACATTGTGACGCGGTTCTGACGGTCGGTGGGGCTCTTTCCATCGTTGAGGTTGAATTCCCGCCAAATCGCTTTCTCAACGTTGTAGGCGTAGGTGACGTCGAGTTTGATATTGCTGGTGTCGATGGGTTTGATATGTACTCGCGGCATTTCGTGCTCCGCTCAGTTTCCAATGGTTCGAACATCTGCGGATGCGATGCTGCATCGGTTCGACGTGATCATGGCAGACGCAACGGTGCCGCGGGCGGGAAGCGCCCTACGTCGAATTTCCGAGGCCGAGAAATCAGATTGACCGGGGTTGCGACCTCACTGAAGGGAGATCGTCCCTCGGCCGAAATCCCGACCTCAGGCGACTTCGCGGGTGAAGACTGGCTCCATTGGATGGATGACTGTGTTGAGAACGGTCATCGTGTTGCGTCCGCTGGCGATTTCGGGAAGAGAGATCAGCAAGACGGACTTGGCGAGTTGGATACGATGCTGGGTTGAAGAGTTTTCGTCGTTTACGAACTCGCTCTTCTGGCGGATGGTGTCACCGTGCCTAAGCATATCGAGCCTCCTTGTCGGATGAGCGATGAGTGCTTGTCTCAGGAAGTTCGGCAGTTCTGAGAAGAGCGTTCACCGCAAAAGTGTCTTTAGTCTAGACCGATGTATGGACTACGTCAAGTAATTTACAAAATTTATTTTGAATTAGTTATATAAACATATGATGATGTGAACTCGATGCTTTTAGGAGATCGTAAACTCGAATTCGACGCCTTGGAACGAGGCATTTCACACAATCTAGACGAATTCGGCGTTAGGTTTGGGCAATAAGCATCGATACCGGTGATTCGCTAGAATTGAGTAGGGACGATGAAGTGTGGGATTTTCACCCGAGGAACCCTCGAAATGACATTCAAGTTAGCGACGATGCGTGGCGATATCGCACGCATCAAATCTGATGCCGCGATATTGAACCTCTTTGATGGTGTAGAGCGTCCCGGCGGCGCGACCGGCGCGGTGGATCGGACTTTGGGCGGCCTGATCAGCGACCTCATCACCGACGGTGAAATCACCGGCAAACGGGGCAACAACGTCCTTATTCATACTCCGTCGGGCCGATACGGCGAGTTTGTGCCGAAGCGGGTCTTGGTCATGGGCTTGGGCGACAGCGCTAGTTTCGGTTTGGAAGATGTGCGTGAGATCGCGGCAACCGCGGTTAATCATCTCCAGGGAATCGCGAAGACCGCCACCACAATCATTCATGGTGCCGGAATCGGCGGATTGGACACAACTGCCGCTGCTCATGCGGTTGCTGAAGGGTCGATCATCGGGTCGTACAGTTTTAACAAGTACAAAAAATCATCGAACAATTCTGAAAATCGCCTCGAAACTCTGAATGTTGTGGAATTTGACGACGCGAGGATTCCGGATGTAAGGGTTGGAGTGGGATCGGGGACCACCGCGGGAGAGGCGCAGAACTACGCTCGAAACTTGGTCAACGAACCGGCGAATGTCTTGTCTCCCGAAGCGATGCTCAGCGCGGCTCAGGAAGTAGCTGCGGAGAATGGTTTAGAGATCCAAGTATTGGGGATTGACGAGTGTATCACGATGGGTATGAATGCGTTCGCCGGCGTGGCGCAGGGATCGCATCGACCTGCGCAGTTCGTGCATCTCACCTATCAAGGCGATACGTCGGATGCGAGCAACAACGTTTGGTTGGTCGGCAAGAGCATAACGTTCGATTCGGGCGGTTTGTCGCTGAAACCTTCGAGGGGCATGGTGACGATGAAGGGCGACATGGGTGGTGGCGCCGCGGTTTTGGGCGCGATGAAGATCGTTGGTGCGTTGAAACCACGTATAAATGTTCACGCGGTGTTACCGATCACGGAGAACATGCCTAGCGGCGGCGCGCAGCGACCGGGCGATGTAGTCCAAGCCATGAACGGCAAGTACATAGAGATAGACAATACCGACGCGGAAGGTCGATTGACACTGGCGGATGCGCTAGGCTATGCCCGGGCTAATGGTGCTGCGAGAATCGTTGACGTAGCGACGTTGACGGGAGCGGCGAGGGTTGCGCTCGGGACTGGCAATGCCGCGGTGTTTGGCAACGATGAGGTTCTTGTCAAGTCGGTGTTGGATGCGGCTGAAGCGTCGGGAGATGGTATGTGGAGGTTGCCATTGGATGCCACTTCGAAGCGACTCAACCGATCGAATATCGCGGACGTGAAGAACAGCGGCGGTGCTCCGGCCGGTTCGATCACGGCTGCGCACTTCATCTCGGAGTTTGCGGAGGATACGCCGTGGGTGCATATCGACATCGCCGCGGTCTCGATGGTGACCGGCAATAGTGGAATGTTCAGAACTACAGGTGCCACAGGTGCGCCGACGCGAACGCTGGCCAATCTGGTGGCGTCGCTCGCTCGATGATTTGACGAAACTGCGTTTAATTTCGGTCCTACGCGTTAGCGCGATTGTGTTCTTCGCGTCGGGCTCGATTGCGTGTGGATCGGCGGGGATTGATGAATCGGAGGCGCGTATGAAAAGCGGTCCGAAGATGGCGTCAACCGATTTTACAGTGGTAACACCGACATCGATTCAGCGGCCCGATGGGTGGTGGAATCCGATTGACGAGAAGAAGCTCGGGCAGATTGAGGATTCGCTGATCGGGATACGGATGTGGGGCAACTGCGTTTGGTACTTTGACGATCCGACCCCGAAGACAGAGGCGGCGGTGAGAAAGGCACTCTCGGACGTTATAGATTCGCCGATTGCGGAGCAGATAGGGTTGATCGAAATGGCCGATCTAAATGCGGCATGCGAAGGGGCGGCCACGGTATCGGATATTGAGATCGAAGTCGAAGACGGTAGGCAAGCTGCCATGGCATCGGATCTGATGGTTGACCTTCTTGATTCGTGCGTTTCGTTTTACGCGACGCCGGATGCGCCGTTGGCATATCGGATTGCGACGACGTTCATCGACATGTTGTGGTTGCTGGAGCTGGATACTCCGCGGTGGCCACGGCGGGATCTGTGGGGTGTCCGCGAGTGGTGCGACGGGATAGTTGAAGGTGCGGTGGCTAGTTAGGCGTCCCGAGCGCCTAGCGGAAGTGAACCAATTCCGACGACTATTAGCCCCAGAGCCTGGCGGCGGCGAAGACGACGGCGGTTTGTCCCAGAATGATGGGGACGAGCCACTTAAGCAGATCGAACTTGACGTTGGCGACCTCGGTTCTTACGATGGCCAAGTCTTCTTTGGTCGCGAGGTGATTGATCTGGGTTTCGATTACCGCTACGCGTTTGTCGATCTGTTCCAACGTTGTCATCAAATTTCTCCGAAATCGGCTGGGCAAGCCGAGGCAGTGTTTCCATGTTACCTCAGTCGTTCTCTTGATATATATCATACAAATGTCTCATAACGGTGCATGTCAATAAACTTTGTTGTCGATCGACATGGATTTGTCGCTTGACCGCGGCCATCTGTTCGGTACCGTTCGTTCCTAGAACGGCATGATGGTGGTGTCGAGGAGGATTTCGGTGATTAAGGTGGTGCCGACGGCGATGCTGAGGGTGCCGGCGGTGAGGGTGATGGTTCGGTTGAGGGTTTGGCGGGCGGCGGAGATTTTGAAGGGGAGGGCGAGGATGATGGTTAGTGCGGTCATGGATAGCATGGTGCCGATGCTGAAGAGGACGATGTAGCCGAGGCCGGTCCAGGTCGAGTCGATCGTGGGCAGTAGGGCGACCATGACGGCGGCGCTGCCAGCGAGTCCGTGAACGATGCCGATGGCGAAGGATTTGGCGCGGAACACGGGTTTGCCGAGGAAGAAGAAGCTGTTGTGAAGATTTTTGGTACGTCGGTGCGATTCGCTGGGTTGGTGCGAGGGGTGGACGTGGACGTGCGGGCCAACGCCGTGGTCGTGTTGATGGATGTGTAGTTTGCCGCGCAGGACGTTCCATGCGGCGCTGATTCCGAGGTAGATGAGCATGATGCCGACGCCGAGTTCGAGATATGGTGCGACGGTTTCGTAGCGTTGCAGGGCGACGTCTTTGATGATCAGAATGACTGCACCGAGGATGAGGAGCGGGACCGAGTGTCCGGCGCCCCAAGACGCGCCCAGCCAGATGCTCTGCCAGATGTTTCGCTCTTTTCGAACGATGTTGGCGACGGCGACTACGTGGTCGGCGTCGGTGGCGTGTTTGAGTCCGAGGAGGAAGCCGAAGGTGAGAACGGCCAATACGCCTGAATGGATTTCCATAGTCGGTTGGTTGAAGGTGTTACTTAGAAATAAGAATCGTGACGTGCGAATGAATTGCCAGAGGTCTGAGAGGATAGGTGGCACGCCCGGAGGGATTCGAACCCCCGACCCTCTGGTTCGAAGCCAGATGCTCTGTCCCCTGAGCTACGGGCGCACGTTTACTCGCGAATATGCAAATTGGGGTGGGGTGGACGGAGGGAGTTGAACCCTCGATCTTCAGGGCCACAACCTGACGTGTTAACCGCTACACTACGCCCACCACGAGACTGCATTCGCGAGGTCTGCATGGGTTTGATTCTAAAACAGGTGGTTGGTGGGGTTGGTGTCGTTGTCTGAACCGCTGATTGCGCTGATTTATGTGATTGACGGTGATGGCATCGGTGTGTTGGTGTTGGTCGCGTTGGTGTAAGATAGAACGTATGAACTTAATTCAAAGTTGATATTACATCGGAAAGGGGATTTGATGGGGGTTACACACGTGACTGCGACGGTCCGGAATCCGGCGGATCCGGATCGTGCTTGGGAGGGTTTGTTCCTTGTGGATACTGGGGCGACGGATTGTTTGGTGCCGCGGCAGCATCTGGAGGCGATCGGACTGGAGCCCGAAGGCGAACGGATTTACAGCTTGGCCGACGGCAGTGAACATCGGATGTCGGTAACGATCGGTCGCATCGAGTTCATGGGTGAGGTTGTGGGCTCGACGATTGTGATGGGGGATGCGGGTTCGGAGCCGGTTATGGGAACGACGGCATTGGCATCGGCGGGGATCGAGGTTGATTCGCGGAATCAGGAGTTGAGACGGATGCCGTTTGTGCGGTTGAGGTAGTATGCAAATGTCTTGAGATGTTCGTCTCGATTCATATACCTTGTTACCAAATGATCACAATGCGTCACCTTCGGGAGCATCGGTCGTACCATGGATGATTCGTTGCTCAGCGTACCCGATATGGAGGAGGAACTTTCTTTCGCTTATGTTGGGGCCGTCGCCGCGAGAGCGGGTTACACAACTGCGGTCAGAAATAAAGATCGAGACGGCGTGGACATCGAAATCCAGGCCGGGGGCAACATGTCGCCAGCGTTGGGTCTGCAACTCAAAGCGACGATCAACCTTGGAAATCCTTCGGATGGCGAATTTAGATACGAACTCAACGTAACCAACTACAAGAAGCTTATCCCGCTGGTACAAACGCCTCGGTTGCTTGTGGTCTTGGCGTTGCCGACGAACAATCGAGATTGGTTGACTGTTTCAACCGAAAAACTCGTTCTCAGACGATGCGCATATTGGTTGAACCTCCACGGTCAACCGGAGACGACGAACAAAGAGTCGATTACTGTTTCGATACCCGAGAAAAACCTTTTCGATGTCGAGACTTTGCGTCGGTTGATGGACCAATCCCGACGAGGCCGGATCATTGGATGAAGGTTGACATCAAAGACAACGAGGCGCTCCGCGCCGTTTCTCCTTCTGCATTGGCGGCGTACGCACGCGCGGCGGGGTGGTCAAAGTCTGATACTTTTGGCGACAACTCCGACGTATACGCTGGGAACCGAATACCCGAGATCATTCTTCCAAGGACCTCGGTGATTGCTGACTACGCGAGAGTCGTCGGGCGGCTGATCGAGATATTTTCAAACGTGGCGCAAATCGATGAGTTGGCACTCTATCGCGATTTGGTAACGGCCGATCGCGACGTCATACGCATTCGCACCGAAGAATCCGACGGCGGCGCCGTGCCAGTGAATCACGGGATTGACATGATGGAAGGCGCACGTGACATGCTGTTGGCTACGGTATGCTCACTCAATGATCCGCGTCCGTTGTATCGAACCGGGAGCAACAACGAAGCCACCGAATTTGTAGAAAACATGCGTTGGGGACAAACGGAACAGGGCAGTTTCGTCGCGACGCTGTTGACGCCAAAAATTTCGCCACCGATGCAACCGCCATTGATTGACGGTGATGGATTCGTCGACGACCCGATTGAACGGAAAGTCACCAAACGTTTAGTCGAGGCGCTGACTGTGACTCGTCAAGCGACCGAAATGACTGTTTTAGGGGAAAGTGACGCTTTCATTACAGCTGTCCCGAATGGAGCGAGTGCCAATCTATGCGAGGCGTTGGCCAAACTGATAAATCCTTTTCCTATTCTTGAGATCAAATTGTCTTGGGCTCTAACTCGAAAGATGGATCAACCAAGTTGGAACATCGGATTTCCGAACGATAACGTCTCGATTTTGAACCACGCAGCGAAGGTTTTCCGTGAACGAGAACCGCGACAAGATGTTACTCTGACCGGGTTTGTCAAGCGATTGAAGCGTGACGAATCGGAGAGCGACGGTACGATTACGTTGCAAACATCTATCGACCGCGCTACCAGATCCGTATCCGCCGTATTAAATCAATCTGATTACGAGCGAGCGGTTCGCGCTCACGAGAAAAAAGCAATCGTCATGGTCATCGGTGACTTGGAACGATACGGTCAACGTTGGCATCTCCTTAACCCCGCGCTTTCGACCGTTGTCGAGTACGAAGAGGACGAAGAAGATTAGTCGGTCAAAATAATCGTGGTCTCGTTCCACGCGTCCGAGTTCGGTTCGGGTTCCGTGTTCTTCTGAAAACGCGTCCCTTTACGCTGCGCGAAGAGGACTGCCTCGCCCTAACCCCCTCCTGAAGGATGGGGGAACGTATTTTCGCGTGGGGGCGCGGCATTGTGCAGTGGTTGCTAGAATTGCCGCAGTTGGTAATTGACGAGAGGACTGCGTGATGAAGATTGTTGATGTTCGGACGATGGTGGTGGAGAATGATCCGCCTTTTATTGGTGGGAAGCATTTGGTGTTTGTTGAGATTGTTACTGATGAGGGGATCGTGGGTCTGGGTGAGCGGGTTACGGGTAGCGGGTATTCGGGGAATGTGATCGACTTGCGGTCGATCATTTCGTTGTTTGAGGAGTTTGGGCGGTATGTTCTGATCGGGGAGAATCCGTTCAATATTGAGTTGCTGTGGCAGAGGATGTACGGGGAACGTCATGATTTCCGGCATCCGAGCTTGTACGCGACGCCGGTGATCAGTGCGTTGGAGATGGCGTTGTGGGACATCGTGGGTAAGGCGGCGGGTCAGCCGATTTACAACCTGCTGGGTGGGAAGTTCCACGAGAAGTTGCGGGCGTATGCGTATATGCCTCAGCCGGAGGGCGGGTTCATGGCGAATCCGGCGGCGGCGGGTCCGATCGCGGAGAAGCTGCTGGCGGAGGGCAACACGGCGTGCAAGATCGATCCGTTCACGCCGTTGTTCCCGGGGCCGCGGGATGTCGGGTTGCCGGAGATCACTCAGGCGGCGAAGATTTGGAAGTCGATACGGGATGCGGTGGGGAATGACTTGGAGGTTGGCATCGGGACGCATGGGCAGCTGACGACTTACAGCGCGATCCGGGTTGCGGATTTCTTGGAGGAGTATCATCCGTTCTGGTTCGAGGAGCCGGTGCCGCCGGAGAATATCGAGGAGATGGCACGGGTTGCGGCGCATACTTCGATTCCCATCGCGACGGGCGAGCGGTTGGTGACGAAGTGGGAGTTTTCGAACCTGTTGGAGAAGCAGGCAGCGCAGATAATCCAGTTGGATCTGGGTCAGTGCGGCGGGATATTGGAGTCGAAGAAGATCGCGGCGATAGCGGAGGCGCACTATGCGGTGATAGCGCCGCACATGTACTGCGGTCCGATCGCGGCGGCGGCGGCGATTCAGTTGGACACGTGTTCTCCGAACTTCATGATTGCGGAGGCGAACCAGGGGCCGTTGCACAAGATCATCTTCAAGGAGCCGCTGGTGTTCGAGGATGGGTATTACATACCGCCGACGGGGCCGGGATTAGGTGTGGAGTTGGATATGGATGTTGTTGAGGGTAGGTTGGTGGGTTAGGTGTTTAGAGCGGATAGTAGGCAGTGTTGACATTTATGGCATTCCGATCTCAGAGAGGAATCCAGCAACTTTGCGCTATGGCTGCGCGTGAGATTCTTCACTCCGCTGCGCTGCGTTCAGAATGGCATTGCTGGGGGCCGCTGGTGTTCGAGGATGGGTATTACTTACCGCCGACGGGGCCGGGGTTGGGTGTGGAGTTGGATATGGACGTTGTTGAGGGGCGGTTGGTGGGTTAGTCCGTCGTGTTACCGTCCCGTCCGGCGAGGTTGGTTCTGGAGGCTTCCTGTTCTTCGCGCCAGATTCGGCGTCCTTCTCTGTAGCCTTCTTCGTACGCCTTTCGGAACGGAGTTTTGTAGATGTCGGCGAATCGCCTAACGTGTTTCTGCGGATCATGCGACGCTAAGTGCGGTTTGGTGGTTCTGAGCCAATGTAGGAACTCGCGTCTGAACTGATTTTTAAGACGTTTTTCGCGTCGTACTTCCAAAAATCGATCTTCGAGGGCTCCGAGCGATTTGATGGGTAGCTTTACCAACGCCTTGGCTAGGGAGATTTGGGTTCGTGGCATTCGTTCTCCGCGTGGTTCGAGAATCTCGCGTTCTTGAGCCAACGCGCGTTCAATCGCTTCGTCTAGATAGTCTTGATACGGGGCTAACTCGCGATCATCGGCTTCTTGCTGCCTTTTCTTGTTGTCGTGCTCTATGTACAGATGTCTCAGGACCATCGGTGCCCCCGGTTAGAAGATGGTTGTGTACGGCAAGTTAGTCCTCTTGGTTGCCGTTGTTCACGTTGCGACGTGCAGTTTGTTCCTCACGTTCTAGTTGTCGGCCTTTTTCAATACCTCGTTCAATACCTCGTTCAAACTCGGCACGTAGTTTGTCGCGTTCGTTCTTGGCTTCTCGTTTTTCGCGGTCTTTCTTTTCGAAATGCCGTTCGAGTAGGGTTTTGAGTACCATGACGACCTCCAGTTCGATGACACTTGCAGTGGCGGCGACGAAGATGAGCGATGCGGAGCCGCCTGCTACTGTGGTTATCGTACTTGCCATGTTATCGTGCGAACCGCTTTGGTTCTCGGACCACCAGAGGGTAGCGATCAGCGGAGCGGCTTGCAGTGTGAACAGCAAGTAGAACCAACCGATCCATTTCGCTCTGATGGTCCAGATGGAGAGTCGGGGATCTGGAGCCGGGATCGACCATTCGGCGAGTCGCGGTTCGTTGTTTTCGTCGCTCATGCACCCATGGTATGGCACATACGTATGATATCAAAGATCGAAATGGCGACAGTGTTACACGTTTTTCATCGCTGACCGCTTAAGGCAAAGGCGGGATGAAGATGGAGTATTCGGAGATGGGTGTTCGTTCGCTGTTGATTTCGCCCCACAACATGATGGTGTAGACGCCGTCGCCGTGAGTGTCGATCAATCGCGAGACGTCGGCGGTCAAGGTGAAATTGTTACCATGCGTCGCCCACTTATCTGCCGTTATCCATGGGAACGTCAGCTGGCGGGTCACCTTAGACTGGCTCAAATCACGTACCTGCTGCCAATTACTCCGAGCTTCTTGGGACGACATCGGGGCTGGTGCATCTGGATCAATGTCGTAGGGATCTGGACACTGCTTCGAATTGATCTCCATTGTGGATTCATCGTTGGTGTAGGTCAATCCGGGTTCTAGTGGCGGTCGGAGACCGGCGATGGGCAGGCCGTTGGTGTAGCAATACGTGCGAGACAGCTGACCTCGGGTTAGGGGTTCCGGTGGTCGATCGTAGTAGATCATCATGGATAACCTGCCAGAGATATCGGCGCCGTTTTTGACTTGACCGCTGAGGGTCAGCATCCCGGAATCGATCGTCGGTTTAGTCTCGTATTCGATGTAGTCTCCGACGAAGAGTTGGACAAACCAGATGGTGGGTCGCCGGTATGAGATGCCGATGCCGACGTTGCGGTGGTGCGGATTGAGAATGTTTTGGCGATGGCCCGGGCTGTTCAGAAAAAGGTCCATCGCGAAGTCGATTTGCTCGGTGGGCGACTCTAAGGCATATTGGTCCGGGTCGTCTGGACAGAAGTCGATGGCGAAGACGTTTTCGGCGGAATATTGCTCCCCTCCGGCGAGCGTGTAGCGCATGTAGGGTTTCATGCCGTTGGGGCCCCAATGGCCGCGGGTGCAGTGCGCTCGTGATTGTTCGGCGTGGGATTGAGCGGCGGTGTTGGTGTCGAGGGTTAGTTCGTTGAGGTTGGCGTCGGTTCGGGATTGGTTGATGAGGGTTAGGGCGTATTCGACGAGGGTGGAGTGTTGGGATTGGGTTAAGGTGGGGGGTGATGTGGGGGAGGGAGTGGGTGGCGCGGCAGTTTGGCGCGGGGCGACGATGCAGGCTGCTGCTGCGGCTATGGCTAGTGCCGCGAACGCGGTGATCCAGACGAATTCGGCGTTTGAAAGTGGTGATTTGCCGTCACGCCTCTTTTTGTCGACGCTTGTTTTGAAGATTAATTTCCCGATCTCTTAGGTCGACAATGATCTTCGATTTTTAGACAGCGCCTATGGTGGGATATCAAGTTGGCCTTGGCTGTTGTCTCCCCAACACTCCGGAACGCCATCCGTTTTGATTGCACAAACGTGAGACCTTCCAGCATGAATCGTTATCATGCTTGTCTGCACGGGAGTATTCGCAATGATGCCCCATTGGTTGTCCGTCCGGGGATTTTGGTTGTTGAAGTCCATCAAGTGGCATCGAGGTCTGCCATCCTCAAACAACCCGCAGAGAAAATCTGCGCCGACTGTAATTTGAGTGTAAGGACCTACGAACGGTTTCTGGGCTGCCCCGTCCACCCAACAGACCGCGTCCCCGTCGTTGCGCAATACGCACTTCGTGTGATCCGACGCACCAGAGGCGATCGCAATGTAATGGCCATCCCGCAACGTTTTGGGTGCGGTACCATACTGCCCCCAGCAAGATATCGAACCATCAACACGCAGCCCGCACGTTGAAACCGACCCCGATTCAATAGCGACAAATTTCTCATTCTCGGGTGGAGTCGATTGCCGAAGGTTGTTTTGCGAACCCCAGCAAACGGGGGTGCCGTCTGATCGTAGGGCGCATGTGTGTACATAACCCGCTGAGATAGCGGCAAATCTGTCGTGAACAGGCGGTTGCGCTCTGCCGTCAAGGTCCCTTCCCCAGCAAACTGGGGAACCATCTGGTCTAAGCCCACAGGAATGTTGCTGTCCAACAGTTACCGAGATGTATTTTTCATGGGTGTCGTTCAGCAGATCAGATTGGTCACCCCAACATACCAATGTTCCATCGACTCTAAGTTCGCATGTGTGATACTGAGACGTTTCGATAACGGGCAAAGCTGGCGGCGGGACAATTCTGCCGGTATCGTCAGGAGTAGCGACGGGGGATTCAGGATCTTCCGGCCCGGAATCTTGGCTTACATCAACAGGCACCGGGACAGCGCGTTCTACGATTACGGTGATGGGTACCTGTTGTTCCACGATTACGGTTGCCGGAACTTCAACGCGTGTTTCAACTTCAACCGTTACGGGTATTTCGACGATACGATCAACCTCGACGGTTTGCGGGACGCCGATGAAACGGTCTACTTCTACGGTCACAGGCTCATTGACAACTTGGAGCACTTGCTTTTCGACTTCGATGGTCTGCACCAAGGTCCGACCCACGTAGACGTTGCCGGTAAATTCGACCAATCCGGTCATGAAAGCCGCGACGACAGCGCCCACAAGCACAATGAACGCAACCGCCCAAAAAATGGCACTTTTGAATATCCTGCTGGAGAGAGATTGGTTTCGATACTGCATTTGGTTATCGGGGTACGCGGCAACGAGATCAGGTGAGGGACTGCAATGCCTTCGCAGATTTTACAACTTGAACCACGGCCTGTCCTTGTATGCAGTAGATGGGTGGGCAATCGCTAGCAGAAGTTCTGGGTGAAAAAGACCTTCCCATCATCGGAGATAGCGATACCCATCCCGGCACGGTCATAGGACGAATCGAGGATGTTTTGCCGATGCCCTGGGCTATTCATCCACCCATTCACCGCGTTGCGCGCCAATTCCTCGAGCGAGAACCAATCAGTCGGTACCGTTCTGCCTCGAGAAGTTAGGTATGAACCGAACAGCCATCCTTGATGAATGTTTTCAGCCAATCCGAATGTGTAGTAAGAACCGTAATCCTTGCGGCAATCGTACCCGGCTCTTCGGCCTCGGTCAGAAGGATCGAGCCCCTCGAGATTATCGTGAGAGAAATAATTCCGCGATGCCATGTCTTCGCTGTGAGAACGGGCTATAAGTCTGACTTTCTCGATATGATCCAGCGGATGGATTCCGTGCATCGAACGTTGTGCATTGATCAAGTCATGCGTCAGAGCCTCTATTTGGAGAATATCGATGGTTGACGCGTGTTTCTTTATGGGGGAAACGGTTGATGTGGGCGGTACCGGCGTGAGGGTCGGAGATGGCACCGGAGTAGCGGTAGGATCGGGCGTAGGCGTTGGACTAGGTGGGACGGGTGTTGGTGTTGGTGTCGGCGTAGGTATTGGTTGCAATGTGGGTATTGTTGCAAGCGTTGCCGCGACAGGCGGAGTTGGAGATTCCTGAGATGGCGTAGGTGAAGGAGGAAGCGTCGGCAACGCGGGAATCAGTACTGGCCGCTCCGGTTTAAGTACGGGCGACAGCGTCGGCAACACAAACGTTGGTAGCGGTTGTGCTGTCGCAGTTGAAACCGGCAAGGTCGTTATCGCGAACGTCGACACCGTTTGCGGCGTGGTAGTGGTGGTTGCGATCGCAGTTGGTTCATTGTGAGTTGTCTCGACCGTTGGTCTCGGCGTAGGGCTCAGGTCAAGATCTGTTTTAGGTTCGATTTCTGCAGGATGTATTTGAACTTGAGTAATGCCGGAATCTCGGGGCGCAAAAAATGAGTGCCAGTCGTCTCGCCAGTTTTGGGAAATGTCGGGTCGGAGGGCGCTGATAACTAGGTATCCCAGGATGGTAAGGAACAGAACTATCGACGTGAATTTCCACATGTTCAGATTCGAATGGTTTCAGATGTTTGGTCTCGGTAAGGGACATTAACGGAACGCGGGTACATGAGGTAGCAGGAAGACATCCACCCCTTCATCTGCTAACGGTCAAGCATTTCATCGAACAAACCGCTCCAAGAGTTCATCAGTCCATCGATCGTTTCAGGTGATGTCACCGACAATGCCCAGTAACCCGCGATAGCAATCGCCATGGTCAGTGTGAGAGTTCGCCAAACGAACGTTTTCATTCGTGAAGTTGATCGGAAGCCCGATCCTCGGCAACCTATGCAACGCTCGTTTTTGACTGACTGTCCTTTGCGCCATACGCGTTGATATCCGGTTCCTTGACATTTAGCGCAGACGGGCCGTTTTATTGGCGCTGGAACGCTTTCGGGCATACGTCGTGCCTTAGTCGTCTCGCGTGGTATCCGCGCCTCTTCCTGCCTTCGTTGTTGCTCTGCCTTGTTTGCGCGTTGTCGCCGCTCTTCGTTCTGCCTTCGTCGCTCGGCCTCACGTGCGCGTTGTCGATCCTGTTTCCGTCTTTGCCGCTCGGTCTCACGCGCTCGTTGCTCCCGCTCTTCCTCCTGTCTTCGTCGTTCGGCTTCTTCTTGCTGTTGTCGGCGCTCTTCGTGCTGCCTTTGGCGTTTCGCGCGTTGAGATTGCGATCCATGTCGGCCTTTCCCAAGCAACTCATCACGAGCCGCGTTGAGGCGCTTGGTCAACTCGGTTGCGAGCGGATCATTTTGGTGTTTGTCAGGGTGATAAGCGACTATCCAACGGCGATGAGCTTCGACGATGAGCTTTCGAGATGCGTCAGTAGGAACCCCGAGGATGAAATGCGGGTCGAAATGCCTGGACCGCCATGTTTGGAGGATTGAGCGTAGCCGATCTGACGGTTGGTTGGAACGCGGCCGGGACCGATCGCCTTTGCAATTTACACAAGTGCAATATGGCGGATGATTGCGTTCCGCATATCTCCATCGTTCGGCCATTTGGGTGCAAAGTCTAATTGATGGTATTCGGTAAAGAATAAACTCCCTGGACGAACCCGACATTTGGCGGGCGCCCAGAGGAGTTTAGTGTTCGGGAATTTACTGTACGTTTATTTCAACGAGTCGAGGTATTCCTGCATGGTGGCATCCGTCGGCGGGTAGTATTTGCCGGGGCGGACGTTTTCGTTGAGGATTTTTTCTTTGACGTAGGCTTCGACGCCTTCGTGTTCTTCGACCCACTCGACGGCTTCTTCGGCGAACCATGAGGGTACTACTACGCAGCCGTCGTCATCGCCGACTATGACGTCGCCGGGGCGGACTAGGGCGCCGCCGCATTGGATGTCGCAGTTTTCGTATGCGGGATCGGCCCAGGGGCGTCCGCCGTATGGGGACCGGTTCTGGGCGTAGACGGCGAATCCGTAGTCTTCGTCTTCGAGGACGCCGAGGTCGCGGATGGCGCCGTCGGTTACTAGTCCGTCGGCATTGTTCATTTTGAGTTGGAGGAGTTTGACGTCTCCGGCGACGCATGCCCATTTTTTGCCCATGATGTCGGCAACGAGGACGTCGCCGGGTCCGCAGCGGGCCATGGCCTGATATTCGGGGGAGTCTTCGCCGCGTTTGGTCTCGACGTCGAGGTCTGGTCGCGGGGGTAGGAATCGGAGGGTTCGGGCACGGGCGGCGAGGCGTTTGCCGGGAGTGAAGTTGCGGACGCCTTCCATGAAGGGGAGTGATACGCCGGCGACGTTTGCGACGGCGGCCCAGGTGGTTGCGATGGGTAGCTTGCGGAAGCGGTCAAGGATGTCGTCGGAGACGTCGACGGGTGTGAAGGATCGTTCTGCCATGGAGTTGGAGCCTTTCGTGGGTGTGCGGTTCTGTTGTTGGCTTTGATGATGATACCGCACGGGGAGAGGGGCGTGGATAAGCGTCAGATTGAGTTTGGATTGGGCGAAACCGGAGTTTGCTGGTCCCTAGACAGGTTTGCCCATTCGACGAAGAGGTTCTTTAACGGTTCTGAGATCACTGCACCGATGATGACGCCGACTATTGTTACGCACGCGGCCGACCATGGATCGCTTAGTTCGAAAACACCGGGAATGGTGAAAGAGACAAGGGTGGCTGGCAAAAACAGGGTACCCATTGCTAATGCTTGGGTTGCAGGACCGCGAATCCTGTCATTTTTGTTTCGTCGAGCGATTTTCAGGGCAAGTGACGCAACTGGCGCCCAAACTACTGCGGCGACTAGGATCAACGGGAGCGGCAGCAGTAGTAGGTCGAACGTGAGTTCGTCTTTAACCAACGCACCGGCCCAGTAGATCAATATCGCAACCAGCGCAAGCGCGAAACCAGGGACCAGGATCATTTCGTGGCGGACGATTTGCCAGAATATCCAGCTCCAAGGCAACATCACGATCATGAACATCGCACTGAACGAAAGAAACCGTGAATCGCGGTTTTCACCGATAAAAAGCACTAACCCGATCAATACGCCGGCTGCCAACCACGTCAGGTAGCTGGCCGATTTCAGTGACGATGGCGGGGATACGAGGATAGCGATAGGCAATACGCTGACGATGAACGATGCTACGACGCTCAAGGCGACATTGTCATAGACGTTTAGATACCACGCCATCGCGTAAACGGGCGCGCAGATTCCGAGGATGGTGACCGCTAGAACCCAGAACCGTTGACGGACGGCTCGGTGCGCTGTTTTGACGATTCGAATGGTGCTCTTTGCGAGATTGGCTATTGGAGGCATGGTAGGACTGCGGGATGTTGCTGTTTGTTCTCTTCGAAGATTGTGCGGTTGTGCGGGGTTTGTCTTTTGCGAGGTCAAGACCGTCGTTTTGCAAAAGTGTATGTTTCGCCCAGCGTTGATCGGCGCAAATTGACGAACCTAGCACGATCCGTCTTCGATCGGGGTGTTTCCCCCATCGCCTTCGGCCCTTCCCGCGCGGTGCGAGACCATTGCAAAACCTCGAAAGCAAGGACTTCAGGTCTGGAACGCCAGAGCCTCCCCGTTTGCCCTTCCCATCTGGATGGATTCCCGCGTGGGCGGGAATGACGAATATTTGGCAGGCCTCTGGATGGACGTTCTGTGCACCGAAGCGCCGGATTTCGCCGGAATGACGGTGGTTGTCGCCGGGATGGTGAGAAAAGGCGTGCTTTGTTGATTCTGGATTCCCGCGTCCGCGGGAATGACGGGGTTTTTGTGGATTCTGGATGGACGTTCCGTCCGCTGAAGCGCCCGTGTCCGCGGGAGGGGCTCGCAATGGTCTCGAAGGGGGAGGGGATTATGGTGGTGGATGAGTGTGTTGCGGTGGTGATGGGGTTGTTGGTTGTTTGGTTGGTAGGGGCGGGTTTCAAACCCGCCCCTACGAGCTTGGATCGAATCCGGGGCGGTCTGTGGCCCTTTCGCAGTGTGGGTAGAGGGGATTTTGGTGGTCGATGGGTGTGTTGCGGTGGTGATGGGGTTGTTGGTTGTTTGGTTGGTAGGGCGGGTTTGAAACCCGCCCCTACGCTGTTCCCGCTCGAATGCGGGGCGGGTTCGGGCTCTCTTGTATCGAGGGACCGTTGCGTTTTGGACAGGTTTGAAACTTGGCGCTACGGGGTGGCCTAGAATTGGGTGAACGGATTAAGCAGGACCCATGCCTTCCGAACTGACAGGAAAACGCATCATCGTAACCGGCGCCGCTACTGGCATCGGGAGATCAACCGCGGTGTTAGCTGGGGAGTGCGGTGCGCAAGCGGTTACGTTATTCGATGTCGATGACGCGGCGGGTCAGGAAACCGCTAACGTTATCAATGACTCCACCGATGTGGGCGTCGCCAAGTGCTGGCATGTCGATGTCGCTGATCGTGCCAGTGTTGAGGGTGGTGTGTCTGCGGCGGTGCATTGGATGGGTGGGGTAGACGTGTTGCTGCATTTCGCTGGGATTCTGCACGGCGCTTACACGCCATTGGAATCGTTTGAAGAGGCGACTTGGGATCGCGTGATTGATATCAACCTTCGAGGTACGTACCTCGTCGCCAAGCAGGTCGTGACCTACATGAACGACCAGCCGAATGGCGGCGTCATCATCACCACCGCATCGGGCGCTGGCGTGACCGGCGCGTCGTCGTCATACGCATACGGCGCGAGCAAAGGTGCCGTACACGGTTTCACGATGGTGATGCAGCGGCACATCGACATGTCGAAGATCCGCGTGCAAGACATCCTACCCGGTCGCGTTAACACGCCCCTAGTCTTCGAAAATCTGCGTCGGCAACTGGAACTAACCGGCGACCGAGCCCACTACGAGGCCGAAGTCGCGGGTCTAACTGACCCGGATGATGTTGCCAAAATCGCCGTCTTCATGGCCAGCGACGCCGCCAAGGTCATGCGCGGGCCCGTCTTCACCCGCTAACCACGTTCGTCATTCCGGCGAAAGCCAGCGTTTCAGCGGACGGAACGTCCATCTAGCGGGAATGGATAAGGGGAATACGACGGGGTTTGGATCATCCGCTAATACCGTCGGTCTTGTATTTCTCCCAATCGTCCACTGTAAACCCCGGTTTCGAGAAGTACGCGAACGTCTTGCCTTCCCTCTCACGGACCTCCGCGGATTGCTTCAATACATCCTCCGCGACATCAGCTGATAACCGAGTGACGCCGTCGCCATCGCAGACCAGGATATCGCCGGGCAATATCCGCAGACCGGCGACATCGACCGGGACGCCATGATCGATCATATTGAAGGGACCGTGCCCCGGCACGCGGCCCGTTGCCCACAGAGCCAGACCGGCGTTCTTGATACCCGGTACATCCCGCGCGTTCCCGTCGGTTACCGCACCGACCGCTCCGAGAGCCTTCATCTGGTAAGCCATTCCATCGCCGATGATCGCACCCCGCCGAGGCGGCAGTTCGATGTCCTGCTGCACGACGATCGTCGGCGCGTTGGCGTAGGCGATGGAGTCCATGAAGTCGTGCCGACCCGAAACCTCCGGCACCGGCTCGTGCAACGGCGTCCAAGTCGAGGTCATGGCATATCCGA
This sequence comes from Dehalococcoidia bacterium, assembly GCA_965220355.1. Classification (GTDB taxonomy): domain Bacteria; phylum Chloroflexota; class Dehalococcoidia; order Lucifugimonadales; family Lucifugimonadaceae; genus Bin127. The sequence goes on along the minus strand of OZ244820.1, from coordinate 1,883,958 downwards.
CAGTGGCCCTGCCAGACCCGTCAAGATCCCACAGATAGGGATTCAGATCCGGTCCCGAGTAGTCGATGTGAGCGGACACGTAGCCCCCGTACACAATCGCCGCCGCATTCTGGACCGTAGCCGAATCGAACTCAGCCAACCCCTCCAAGATCTCAGGAGCAACCGTCTTCAACGCCATGTCAAACCTCTTTCCTTCAACGCGACCTCTAACCGGCCGCTAGACGCTGAATATAGCAGATTATGCGCCGAACGGCCTCCCCCTCGATGCCACGCATGATGCAAAATGCGCGCTGGGCGGGCTGTCATTCCGAGCGCAGCCCGTGTCATTCCGAGCGCAGGGAGGAATCAAAGTACGCTGGGGCTGTCATCTTAGATTCTTCACTCCGCTGCGCTCCGTTCAGAATGACATGACTGGGGATAGTGCGTCGTGTTGTGGGATCCGCAGCATGATGCAAAATGCGCGCTGGGCGGGCTGTCATTCCGAGCGCAGCGAGGAATCTAATGGGGCTGCCATCTTAGATTCTTCACTCCGCTGCGCTCCCTTCAGAATGACATGACTGGGGATAGTGTCAGAATGACATGACTGGGGATAGTGCGTCGTGTTGTGGGATCCGCTCCAATGTCAACACAACCTAATTTGCATCATGCGTATGCCCAAAGGGGAATACAAGGGGGTTTAGATCATCCGCTGCCCCCGTGCATCTTGTAGTCCTCCCAGTCGCGAAGTGTGAAGTCAGGCTTCGAGAAGTAAGCGAACGTCTTGCTCTCCCGTTCTCGAACCTCGGCACACTGTTTCAAGACGTCCGCCGCGACATCAACCTGGATCCGAGTGACGCCGTCGCCGTCGCAGACCAAGATATCGCCGGGCAATATGCGCAACCCGGCGACATCGACCGGGATCCCATGATTGATGAAGCTGAAACGAGCGTGGCCCGGAACCCGTCCGGTAGCCCAGAGCGACAGGCCCGCCCGGTTTATTCCGGGAATATCGCGGGCGTTTCCATCCACGACCGCACCGACCGCGCCGAGCGCAGCCATCTGATGAGCCATCTCGTCACCGATGATCGCACCACGCCGAGACGGAATGTCGATATCCTGCTGCACCACGATCGTCGGCGCGTTCGCCCGCGCGATCGAATCTAGGAGGTCGGACCGTTCGTTGGGATCGTCCGACGGCCCGTGCAGAGGCATCCAAGTCGACGTCACCGCGTACCCCACGACCGCCTTCCCGGTCCCGGCCTCGACCCAGATATAAGGTTTCAGGTCTGGGCCCGAGTAGTCGATGTTTGCGGAGACGTAGCCGCCGTAGACGATGGCAGCGGCGTTCTGGACTGTGGCTGAATCGTAGTCGGTGAGGCCATCGATGATTTCGGGGGAGACTGTTTTGAGGGGCATTGGGGGCCTGTGTTGTGTTAGGGGGCATCGTGTATGTCGTTAGGCGGTGAATATAGCAGATGGGGCGATCACCGATAATACACCCTTCACGTAGCGCTTACAATATTGAACAATCGATCATTGAGTCGGAGGAGATAGCCGCATGCTTAGCGCAAAAACAGAGACTGGCGAGGTCTTAAATCGCGGATTGGCGATTTACGAGCGCGACATTGCGCCCCAACTCAACGTCGAAGATGAAGGGCGTTACGTGGCGGTTGACATGAACTCCGGCAAGTGGGAAATTGCCGACACACGAGAGGCGACAGAGATTTTAAGAGCACGCGTTCCTGATGCCGACATATTCTTGTTGAAACATATCGATCTCAACCAAACGTTTAGGTGGGCGCCCGAGGGGCTGATGAGGCGCCTTGGGATACCGGACGGCATGGATTGGTTTTGGGATGAAGGTAGGTAGTGTTTGGGATCGTGGCCGGCTCTTTCCCACGGCACGGCTGGAAATCGAACGAGTTGGTTACGGTCCAGTGCCATTAGCCGCAATTATCGACACAGGATTTACCGAGTGGCTCACTCTGCCACCCGAAATAGTCGGCAGATTAGGATTGCGCCTTATCGGCAGAGATCGATTGATACTCGGTAATTTGGCTAGAGATGACGCTGACGTCTACGAAGGCAGGGTCCACTGGGGCGGGACTTGGCGGACGATCAACGTGCACGAGTTCCCTTGAAATCCAACAATCGGTATGGAACTGTTGCGGGGGCATCGGATCGAATTCGATGCGTTGGGTGATGCCGAGATTGATGTTAGGCCGGTTGTACCGATGAAGTCGTAGCGAAATTGGTCAGGGTTCGGGGAACGGCGTCAATGAGTTGTGGTGCGTGAAATCGGGACCGTTGAATGCGGAGAAGAACATAGGTTGACCGGCGAACGGCATGGGTGAAATGGGGCCGATGGCCATGAATGGGAACTGTTTCGAATTCGCGTCCATCGCGGACTGTGGGTCTCGGAAGCTGCGATAGAGGTTCATCGCCTCGTCGTCACCGCCTGCCAACTCCTGCAGCCGACGAAACTCCAGTCCGAATGACAGGCCGTATCCGAAAAACATCGACCGTAGCTGCATCAAGATCTCGGTATCGAGTCCCTGCATCGTCTGGCTGATGAACATCCAACCGACGCCATATTTGCGAGTTTCGCGAACTGCGCGTTTGAGCTCGGAACGCAGCATCCGCGATTCATCGTCGAGTTGGGAATCACCGCCGTATGGAACGAATCGATGCGCTTCATCCAGCACGACGAGCGTATTTGCCGTGTCGACGTTGGATGCGAGTGTGGTGGACGAGTTCTCGACCAACTTTTCGGCGATGTGAGACAGTATGCGCTTCTGCAACGTGTCCGACCATGATTGGAAACCCGATTGACTGGAAAGGTCTAGTACTACGATCGGTTTCGTGTCGCGACCCGTCAGGCGTTCGACCAAATCCTCGATGCGTTGCTTACCACTGCCGCCGCTAAACAGGGTGGTTATTGGTTGCCAGTATCTTTCGTTGAATTCACCCCAACCGTCATGCTGGAAATGATTGAGGCGATTTCGAAGGGCTTCCCAAGTCGCTTTTGTCTTGTAGATATCGTTTTCGGACATGATCCACAAATACTTTAGAAGCCTGATCGCCCTTTGTTGCAATTGGTCGATTGGTCCAGATGATTTCAGGAACTGCATTGTCAAAGACTTGGCGGCTTCGTGTTCGGTGTTGCCGCGGATACCCAGCCCAATGTCGAAGAATCTACTGCTCTCGAGCAGATCTTCTAGCAGATTCCAATCGTCGAGTTGAACCTTAGATATCGGGGCGAGTACGAGTTCGCGGCCGAGTTTGCTTTCGACAATCTCCTTGATGGCTAGTCCTTGGCTGCCGACCTGTTTGTCATTGAACTCCAATGAAAACTCGCCTTGGGGATCGATTACGAGGATGCCCATCTCTGGATGCCGCGCATACGCGGTTAGCAGCATCTTGACGAGGCCAGTCTTGCCTGATCCCGTCTTACCAAAGACGCCGATGTGGTACGCTTCTCCGACGCCGTGTTGGCCGTTGCCGAAGTGCTTGAACCACATTGGAAACGCGATGTCCGTGTTACCGTATGCCCAGCCGAGGTACAACAGGTCGTCGTTACAAGACTTTAAAACTTGCTGCAAAAATTGATCTGTGACAAGCCTAATTTCGGTACCGGTGGAGGGCACGCCTCCGAGATCACCATGTGTATAACCGCCATCGTCGTCGCGAACGAATGAGCCGCCAATCTTCATGGTGGCGGTTCTAGTGTCTTGTGCTGGTGTTATGGCTGGCAGGTTTTTCTGGGTTTTGATGATGTTCTTGAACGCTTGGTCTTCGTGCCAACGATTGCGCAGTTGCATGGAAGTGATTTGTCCGAGGACAGCTGTTAAACGCTGATCATCTCGGCTTTGAGGATCGGATTGGTCCCATTCAAAACCGACCAACGCGCCAATCAATTTCGACTGGACTTGCGAGTCGATGATGTCGACGGTCAGCTGAGTATTGTTTGAAGGGCTGCTGACCACTGCAACCGTACCTGTGGCTCTAGCGGATCTTACGTCTTCAGTAGTCATTCTTCGATTTCCTCAACCATTGACTCTGTGCGGTACGCGTTTAGCATGGCGTACGCTAAATCGGGATCTTCTGAATTTGCGGTTACGTCGCGTCGAACGGCATCGAGAAGGGCATCAGCACCTTTGGATAAACTTTTCGCGAAGCGATCAGCAACGTACAGGGGATATGGTTCCATCATCGCCGGGTTCGTGCACTGACGTTTGACCGTATCCAACACCGAATGCAGCCGTTGTTCGTCATCGCCGATGATACGAGGCATTTCGATACGGTAGGCGTGGGACCAAGGATGTGGTTTGAAATAGACGACCTTCAATTCTTCGAACAGTGTACGTATTTCCTTCCAAAAATCTGGAAATCCGTCTGATGGCCATGTTCGAGGCGTGCGCGTGTCAAAGCCGAAAGGTCCGGAGTACTCGTTCGCGTCGAGGATTAGGGTCGCGGTCGATCGACCGTTGGTATCAAGTTCATCGCCGTCAAATAAACACGATTGACTGACGAACTCGTTCACCGATGAGCGTTTTGGCAGCGCGATTATCTGGTCGGATCTCATTATTTCCGGCACGCTGCGCATCGTGGTTGATGTCCAACGATCGAAGAAATCGTTGTAAAGCGGATCGTAGTGATTCTGTGCGGAGATTAATGCTTTCGAAATCGCGATCAATCCAGTGGAAAACGCGCCGTCGAGCATGACAAGACCGCGATCGACCGTTTCTTTCATTGCAATGTTGTACTCCATACAAAACATGAGAGCATATGTGACTTCGCGCCCGTAACGTAACGGTTTCGTCGGGTAAACGGCGATGTCGTACCTGGGACCATTTATGTCGGCGTCGAATCCGACGCCGTCGACGGCGAGAGCAGCAGCGGAGTTGAGATCAAACGATGCGAGCCGTTTCGATACCAACGAGCCGTCGACCGCGGAGACTGACTCCGCCGGCATATGGGATAGGTCAGGCAATTCTTTGACCAACCCCAGTTGAAGGGCTCTTTGTCGTAATCTTGGGCGCTTACGCACTTGCGTCTCGACGTGTGTGTGCGCCTTTTCGCCGACTTCTTCCGCGCGGGTGAGCAGTTCGTTGATCAGCGCGTCCGGAAGATCACCGAAGACTTCGGCATTGATTTGCCTTGAATTTGCAGCACCGATGCTCACGCGTGACTCATCGCCTTCTGGTGGGCTTTGGCCGCTACCCCGTAACCGCCCCGGTGCTGGCGGGTTGGACTAGTTTTATGTATTTGGAGAGCGAGCCGCGGGTGTAGTGTGGTGGTTTGGGTTGCCATTGGCTTAGGCGGTCTTGCATTTCTTCGTTGGAGATTTTCAGGTTTAGTTCGAATTCGTTGAGGTTGATTTCGATGGTGTCGCCGTCTTGGACTGCGGCGATGGGGCCGCCGACTGCGGCTTCGGGGCCGACGTGTCCGATGATGGAGCCATGGGAGCCGCCGGAGAAGCGTCCGTCGGTGATGAGGTAGACCTTTTCGCCGAGGCCTTGGCCGACGAGGGCGCCGGTTACGGCAAGCATCTCGCGCATTCCGGGGCCGCCTTTGGGGCCCTCGTAGCGGATGATGATGATGTCGCCGGCTTTGATTTCACGTCGTTGGAGGGCGGCCATCACCTCTTCTTCTTGGTCGAAGACTTTGGCGGGGCCTGAGAATCGAGCGCCGAATTGGTGTCCGGCGACTTTGAGGACGCAACCGTCGGGGGCGAGGTTGCCGTGAAGGACCACTAATCCTCCGGTCTCGGAGAGCGGATCGGATACCAAGCGCACTACGTTGTTTTCGTCTGGGTTGGGGTCGACGTCTGCGAGGTTTTCCGCGATGGTGCGGCCGGTAACTGTCATGCAGTCGCCGTGGATCAGACCGGCGTCCAATAGCCGTTTCATCACGAGTGGGACGCCGCCGACGCGGTCGAGGTCGAACATGACGTACTTGCCGCCCGGTTTCATGTCGGCGATGAGCGGGGTGCGCATCGATATGGCGTGGATGTCTTCGAGGGTGAGGTCGACGCCTGCTTCGTGTGCGATGGCTGGCAGGTGCAGCGCGGTGTTGGTTGAGCCGCCCATCGCGACGACTAGAGTCACTGCATTTTCGAAGGCCTCTCGCGTCATGATGTGTCGGGGGTAGATGCCCTCGCGCAAGAGGTTCATGACGGCGGCGCCGGCTTGGCGTGACGATGCTCGCTTACGCTGATCGACATTCGGCTCCGACGCCGCGCCGGGTAAGGACAGCCCGAGCGCTTCGCCGATTGATGACATCGTGTTGGCGGTGAACATGCCGCCGCAGGAACCGGGGCCTGGGCAGGCGTTCGTTTCGATGCCGTAGAGTTCGTCTTCGTCGATTTGTCCGGCCTGGATTTGTCCGACCGCTTCGAAGACTGTCTGGATTTGGATGTCCTCGCCTTTCCAATGTCCGGGCAGTATCGAGCCGCCGTAGACGAATACGGATGGGATGTCGAGGCGCGCCATGGCCATCATTGCTCCGGGCAACGATTTGTCGCACCCGGCGGCGGCCACGAGGCCGTCGTATCGCTCGGCGAAGCAGACGGTTTCGATGGAATCGGCGATTATCTCGCGACTGATGAGTGATCCGCGCATGCCTTCGGTACCCATGGATATGGCGTCGGACACGGTGATCGTACCGAATTCGAAGGGTGAACCGCCGGAAGAGCGCACACCAACTTTGATCTCATCGACCAGCGGCTTGATGCCGGCGTTGCAGGGCGTCACTTCGTTATGTGTTGACGCCACGCCCACGAACGGAGCGTCGATGTCGGCGTCCGACATCCCCATGGCTCGCATCATGGAGCGATGCGGAGCACGGATCGCGCCTTCGGTGGTTTCCCAAGAGCGCCACTTGCCCGGTGCGCGACCGTTGCGCTTGCTTCCAGCACGTCGAGTAGATTGCGTTGCCATGTATCCTGCTCGCTTGATGATTTACATTCGAATTGATTGCTTCATTTTAAGAAGATCAGCAACAGGGGAACATCGGAATGCCACCAACTTACATCCAACCGGCGGCGCGCGCGGTCATCTTCGATGAGCGAGGACGTATTCTGCTGATACGGCGAGGCGACAATAAACAGTGGGCGTTGCCCGCGGGTGGGATGGAGCCCGGTGAATCGGTTACGGAATGTATGGCACGGGAAGTGTGGGAGGAGACGGGGTTGACGGTCGAGACGTCGGTGGCGTTCGCGGTTTATTCCGAGCCGAGGTTTACTGCGCCGACGCGGCCTGAAGCACAGTTGCTGACGGTGGCGTATCGGGTTGATGGTTGGAGTGGGGAGTTGGATCGGGTCACGGACGAGACGGATGATGCGATGTGGTTTAGCGTTGACGAGTTGCGTTCTTTGCCGGATCTGATGCCGATGTATTTTGAAACGATTGAGGATTGTTTGGCTACGCGAGAAGGCGGGTTTTTGGTGAAGTGAGATCGCATGACAGAGTCGTCGACGATATCGGAATCTATGGTCTAAGATGCTGTATGAGACGACGCGTTTTTTTAGTTTTCAGCGTACCCGAAAATTGACACCCAAAACCACTATCTCTGTAAATGCGCCACAAAGGCGACTCAAACCATTTGATGGTTCGGCCGACAGCGGCGATGCGAACGGACATCACCTACTTCAAGCGGTAGAGTCGCCTCACGGGATTCCGGTTTCGCAGCGGCAAGCTCTGCAAGATCAGTTCGTCGAGCGAATGTCGGTCGGCTCATGGTTGTCAAGGAGCTTAGTTTCCTATCAGGGAAACAAATCTGAACCCGGTTTACGGTGGATGAAATACAAGGAGGGGTTCTCGAGGTCGTTGGTCCGTTCGTTCCTCGAAGACGCCGAGCCAGAAAGCGTGCTCGATCCATTCGCGGGGATCGGCACAGTCCCGTTGACCGCGGCGGACGTTGGTGCTTTGGGCACGGGTATCGAAATCATGCCGGTGGGGGTGATGGCTGCTCGCGCTATGGCTGAGGTGCGAAACGGGCTGGATCGTACCAAATTCGAAATCGAAGCTGTTAGGCTGCTTGATCGGATCTCGTCGACTCGCCAAGCCGCAAAAAATCATCGATTCCGTCATGTCCGAATAACGGAGATGGCGTTTCCAAAGGAGACCGAATCAGATTTGGCCAAAGCCAACGAGTTCATCAGTTGTTTAGAAGATCGCGGCATGGCGTTGCTTCTGAAATTCGCTTGCATGAGCGTGTTGGAGGAGATCAGCTACACGCGAAAAGACGGACAGTATTTGCGGTGGGATTACCGGTCCGGTAGAAAACTGCGATCGAAGGTCGACAAAGGGCCGATCAGCAGTCTGATCGATGCTCTGGACAGAAAGCTGAGGATGATAGAACGCGATTTTGCGCGGATCCGAGAAGGACGCGGCGAAGGGCATGCCAAATTCATCGAAGGTTCTTGTCTCAGAACGATGAGCTCGTTACCAACCGATTCTTATGACGTCATATTCACATCTCCGCCGTACGCCAATCGGTACGACTACACGCGCACCTACGCCTTGGAATTGGCATGGTTAGGATTGGACCAGGCGGGGTTTTCGAATCTACGCCAGGAAATGGTCACGGCTACCGTTGAAAACCGCCCAAAGCGCGACTGGTTGGGTCGTTGGACTGGCAATGAAGGACTTTGGGCTCGAGCCGTGCGAAACTATGAGTCAGATGGCGCGCTTAAAGAGGTGGTTGATGGCTTGACGCAACGCAAAGCCGAGTTGAGCAATCAACACGTTGTTCGGCTTATCGAGGGTTACTTTTTGGAATTGGCTTACGTGATTGCTGAGATGGCTAGGGTCACGCGGCCGGGAGGTGAAGTGGTTATGGTCAACGACAACGTGCAATACCATGGCGAACAAGTTCCAGTTGATCTCATATTGTCCAATCTGGCCGAAAAATCAGGATTCGAGTGCGAAAACATTTGGATGTTGCCGCGAGGCAAGGGCAACTCGTCACAACAGATGGGGAGATATGGGCGAACCGAGATCAGGAAATGCGTTTATCGGTGGAGGCGCCGAAGTGGCTGATCTCGATTCGGCTATCAACAGATCGATCATCCTGTCGGATCGAATTACTAAGCGCACCGACGTTTCCGCGCGCAATTTGGTTGATCAATTCGATGGGAGGTTGGATTTTGAACCGATCGAAAATCTCATGATTAGTCGTAATGCGTGGGACCATGTCGTCGCATCCAATTACGAGCCTAGACAAGTTTTCGCCCATCCACGTATTTTGATGGCGATACCCGAGACTTCTGCGTACTACCGGAACATGGCGATGCTACCGTTGAAGCGAGTTTCGGATCTTGCGGTCGGTGTGGAAAGTTGGGAATCACCAACCAAAAATGCGCGAGTTACCGAAGAACGGGCGACTAAGGTTGCGCACTTGTATAACGCGGTCAATTGCTCGATCATCGAAGGGCGCACCGATTGGACTCTTGAAAACGGCTACCGTAACATGATCGCCAATATGGGCATCGGACTCGACGGTACGATGCGCAACATCATCGGCCAGGATGCCGACAACATGGTGAAAACGCGGATGTTTGAATGGTTGACCGCCAATGGTTTGGTAATTGACGGCGATCCGTTTAACGCAGGCGCTGATTTGGTCAACGATTATGAGATGAGGTACGGGTCTGAGCCCGATATCGAGTTTTGGCGGGATTCAGCGATGGTGTCGAGTATCGAGGTCAAAGGCGGGCGGGATCCGGCAGGAGCATTGGAACGACTTGGCGCGGCGACGAAGAGTTTCGACAACGCGCCTTCGAGTTGCGTGAACTTTCTCGTGGCCGGCGTGATAACCGCCGAGATGCAACGCAGATTAGACGCGATCGGGACGATACGCGTGTTCACGTTAGACAACGTGATACGAGATGGCATGGGTTGGTACGCGTTTCTAAACGAAGTTTTTCACCATGTCGTGCGGATCACTGACCGCACGATTACAGGGGACTGATCAAGTGTTTCTCGGCTGATCCTTGGGTAGCGCGCATCGCTTCTAAGCCAAGTGTTAACACATCTTCCGGTGGAGGCATAGGTTTGCCGGTGGGGGTGATTACGGCACGTTTTTGGAGGAGGTCTTGTGCCGTGAACCACACCCAACGTTCTGGTGCCGGAGGGCGAGGACCGGAAACTCGGCAGAAGTAGATCATGTCGATGTGTTGGTGTTTGCCTACGCGGTGGTCGTAGACGTCTTCGACGAGGATTGTTCTAGGCGCAGGGACTTGATCGAGGTTGGAGATTTCGGGGATCTCCTGCGTCGGGACTAACTCGACGTCAAGGCCGGTTTCTTCTTTGACTTCGCGGAGTACGGCTTGGACGGGGTCTTCGTCGGGTTCGACGTGGCCGCCGGGTGGTAGCCAGGCTTGAACGCGGTGGTGCCAGTGGAGGAGCGTGGCGTCGCCGTTTACTACGAAGCCGGTGGCGGTGAAGTGGCGGCGGATTGGTGGTGCGGGCATATTGCGGATGGGTGGCTTTGGATTGGAATCGAGACGAAGTGAATCCCCTGCGTCCCGCCACCGCCCGCGCATCCCCTGCGTTCTTGCTTCGCTCGTTCGCGTCCCCTTACGCTTCGCGAAGGGGACATCGCGCAAACGGGCCCCCGAGGGTGAGAATGTTATGCGGTGTATTTGGCTAGGGCAGCATCGCTCATTTCGATGCCTAGGCCGGGTTTGTCGGTTAGGGTGATGATGCCGTCGTGGGGTATGACGTGCTCTCCGTAGAGTTCGGCGATCTCTTCGAGCGGTGGCGCGAACTCGATTGAGAATTCGTGGGGTCGCACGGCGTTCTTGATGGTCGAGTAGCAGTGCAGCGAGGCGATGCTGTTGATGCCGGCGCTTGGTGAGTGCGGCATGACTGGTTTGTTATGGGTTGTCGCGAGGGTGTAGATCTTCAGGATTTCGGACGGGCCTGACGCGCCGAGGATGTCGGGTTGCAGGATGTCGGGGTTGCCCAACTGTATGACGTCGCGGAAGCGCCAACGGTCCCAGTCCTGCTCGCCGGTGGATATTGCGACATCCAGAGCGTCGGCGACTTGTCGAAGTCCGGGGAGGTCGTACTGGGGCAGGGGTTCCTCGAAGTGGTCGATGCGACCGTAATCCTCGAAGGCGCGTCCTTGTTGGATAGCGGTGCTGACGGAGTAGCCGTTGTTGGCGTCGAAGCCGAGGTAGATGTTGTTTGGGAGGAAGTCACGTACCAGTTTGAACATCGCCAGGTCTTTTGCTGGGTTGGAGTCTTGGCGGTAGGATCGCCAGTCCATGCGTATCTTGTACGCCTTGTATCCCTGTTCCCAGCCGTCCTTGACGTCGTCCAGCATCTGTTCGGGTGTCTTGATCCATCCGAGACCGACGCTCCAGTAGAGCGGAATGTCGAGACGGGCGGCTCCGCCCATCAATGCGTGGCACGGCATGCCGGCGTCTTTGCCGAGGATGTCCCAGAGAGCGATATCGACGGCTCCGACGACATTGGGTGGGAGTTTTGTGATGCGTTCCTCATCTCCCAAGTAGAGCGTTTCCCAGTGGCGGTCGATCCGGCGTGGGTCTTCGCCGGTGAGTAGGGGCTTGACGGTGGAATCGAGGTGGGCTTGAAAGGCGCCCGATCGCCGGGAGACTTCGGCGAATCCGGTGATGTCTTTGTCCGTGCGGACCTGTAGGATCGCTCTGCCGTTCTTTAACGGGGTAATGTCAAAACCGGTGATCTTCATGGTGAGTTTCCGTGAGTTGGTGGTTGGAACCGCGTATTGGATTTTAGCGCAATATCGAGAGAGCGCGGTGGTTGTCTGAACCGCTGATTGCGCCGATTTTGGTGATGGGCTTTGATTTTGCCTATTTTTCCGGGAGGGAACTTTTTGTTGGGGTTTTGCGTCTTTGTTGATATGCACGTTAGCACGGATAAGGTGAATAGCATTCCGAGAGGGGTTTTCGATGAGGGTTACTGGTAATCGATCAGGATTGAGATGGCGAGTCGGAATTGCGGCGTTCGGTCTGCTCCATGGGTTGCTCGCACTGCTTGTTTTTGCGGTTGCGAGTTGCGGCGGCGCTGAACCGGAGAACGTGGTCGGCACTGTCCGCACAGATCCGACGTCGATAAGTGTCGCCACACCAGCAAAGGTTGTGCAACTGGGCGACGGTTCGTGGGTTTTGAAATCGCTGGACGGCGGTCCGATCGTTGAGGATTCGTTCGTCATGCTGGAGATCGATGCGGGCCTGATCCACGGGTATGATGGTTGCAACCGCTATGGGGGTCAATTCGAGGATGGGACATCGGTAACCGATGCGGATGGGGTGTTTTCGGTCCCGCCGGCCGCACGGACGTTGAGGGATTGCGGCGGGCCATTGGGTGTGATGGATCAGGCGGACGCATATTTGTCGGCTCTCTTGGAGGGTGAGCGATACCGGGTGGCTGGCGAGCGGCTGGAGATTCTCGACAGCGATGGCGCGGTGAGGTTGATCTTCGTCAGGCAGGTGCCACTGGAGGGGCGGGCCGTCGATCTGAGTGGGACGGCGTGGCGGCTTATGAAGGAGGGCGATGCGGACGGCGACGTGGGCGCGGCGACTATGGCGTTTTTGGATGACCGATTGGTTATCGGCGAAACCGCCTGTCGTCCTTACCTCGCGACTTACAACAGATCCGAGGAGGGTGTCCGCTTCCCGTCGAAGGCGATGCTCGAACGGTCACATTCGTGCTCGGACGAGGCGCGTTGGCTTGAGGGCGAGTTCGGGGATTTTCTGACGTGGGCGCGGGAGTATGCGGTTCAGGAAGAGGGAGGATCGAGCCGGCTGAGAATGAGGGACGCCAGGGGCAAGACGCTGAGATTTGAACCATTGCCTCCCGCCGTTGACGATGTTGCTGGCACGAAGTGGACCTTGTTGGCGATCACAGAGTTTTGGCAGGACGAGGGTGGTATGTGGCTGACGAGGACCGATCGAGCGGCCCGGGGAGCCGATTTGACGCTCTCGTTCTACGATGGCGGCATCTCTGGAGTGGCGGGTTGCAATTCATACGGATCCGAAGCGGAACTCGGCGACGGGTCCATCACACTAAACACCGAGATGTTTTTCTATACGGCGATGTTTTGTGATGTCGAGGGTGTGATGGCGCAGGAGGAGCGTTACCTTGAACTGCTGCCGCGGGTGACACGCTACGGCGTTTATGGCGACCACCTGTTTATGCAGACGGAAGACGACGTGTTTGTGCTGTTTCGGTTGGAGTGAGTTCGTTAGGCGGATTGTTTGGCTAGGGCGGCTTCGTCTATGTCGATGCCTAGGCCGGGTTTGTCGGTGAGGGTTATGACGCCTTCGCGGGGTAAGACGTGTTCGCCGTAGAGTTCGGCGACTTCGTCGAGTGGTGGTGCGAATTCGGTTGAGTATTCGTGGGGCCGGATGGCGTTCTTGATGGTGGAGTAGCAATGGATGGATGACATGGACTTGATGCCGGCGCTAGGGCAGTGGGGCATTATGGGTTTGTTGTGAGTGGTGGCGAGTGCGTAGATCTTGAGAACCTCGGATGGGCCGCCGGCGTTGAGGATATCGGGTTGGAGGATGTCGGGGTTGCCGATCTGGATAATGTCTCGGAAGCGCCAGCGGTCCTGGTCCTGTTCGCCGGTGGAGATGGCGACGTCTAGGGCGTCGACGACTTGGCGGAGGCCGGGGAGGTCGTACTGGGGGAGCGGCTCTTCGAAGTGGTCGATGCGTCCGTAGTTCTCCATGGCGCGTCCCTGCTGGATGGCGGTGGGGACGGAGTATCCGTTGTTGGCGTCGAATCCGAGGTAGATGTCGTCGGGGAGGAAGTCCCTGACGAGTTTGAAGATCGCAAGGTCGTTGGCGGGGTTGGCGTCTTGTCGGTAGTTCTTCCAGTCCATGCGGATCTTGTATGCCTTATAGCCTTGGTCCCATCCAGCCATGATGCCGTCTAGCATCTGGTCGGGGGTCTTCTCCCAGCCTGATCCGACGCTCCAGTAGAGGGGGATGTCAAGTCGTGCTGCGCCGCCCATGAGTGTGTAGCATGGGAGCCCGGTGTCTTTTCCGAGGATGTCCCAGAGAGCGGTGTCGATGGCGCCTACGACGTGTGGAGGGACCTTGGTGATTCGCTCTTCGTCACCGAGGTATAGGGTTTCCCAGTGGCGTTCGATCTGTCGTGGGTCTTGGCCGATGAGGAGGGGCTTGATGGTCGATTCGAGGTATCCCTCAAAGGCTTCGGAGCGTCGGGGGAGTTCGGCGACGCCGGTGATGTCTTTGTCGGTGCGAACCTGGACTATGACTCTGCCGTTTATCAGGGGGGTGTAGTTTACGCCGGTGATTTTCATTTGAGGGGATCTCCGTTGGTTTGTGTGAATCTGGTATTTGGATTTTAGTGTAGTTCAGTCATGGCTGAGCGAGGCGACGATTCGCGCGCCCCGTATGTCCTTTGGACATTTCCCCCGCGTCTTCTCCGCCCGTTCACCCTCACCCATCCCCTCTCCCGTCGAAGGAGAGGGGATGGGTTCCCGCCTTCGCGGGAATGACGGGGGTTGGCGGGAACGACGGTGTGGGTTAGGCGGATAGTTTGGCTAGGGCTGATTCGTTTAGGTCGATGCCTAGGCCGGGTTTGTCTGTGAGGGTTATGGTGCCGTTTTTGGGGATTATGTGGTCGCCGTAGAGTTCGGCTACTTGGTCTAGTGGGGGTGCGAATTCGGTGGAGAATTCGTGGGGGCGGATGGCGTTTTTGATGGTGGAGTAGCAGTGGATGGAGGCGATGGAGTTGATGCCGGCGTTGGGGGAGTGGGGCATTATGGGTTTGTTGTAGGTGGTGGCGAGGTCGTAGATCTTGAGGATCTCGGAGGGTCCGCCGGCGTTGAGGATGTCAGGTTGGAGGATGTCGGGGTTGCCGATCTGGATGATGTCTCGGAAGCGCCATCGGTCCCAGTCTTGTTCGCCGGTGGAGATTGCGACGTCTAGGGCGTCGGCGACTTGGCGGAGGCCGGGGAGGTCGTACTGGGGGAGCGGCTCTTCGAAGTGGTCGATTCGACCGTAGTCTTCGAATGCACGGCCCTGTTGGATTGCTGTCGGTACTGAGTAGCCGTTGTTGGCGTCGAAACCGAGGTAGATGTCATCGGGCAAGAAATCGCGGACCATTTTGAAAATCGCGAGGTCATTAGCCGGGTTGGCGTCCTGTCGATAAGACTTCCAGTCCATGCGGATCTTGTAGGACTTGTAGCCTTCTTCCCAGCCGACCTTTACGTCG
Source organism: Dehalococcoidia bacterium (assembly GCA_965220355.1). GTDB lineage: Bacteria > Chloroflexota > Dehalococcoidia > Lucifugimonadales > Lucifugimonadaceae > Bin127. Next base: position 1,868,740 of record OZ244820.1, on the reverse strand, counting down.
TCGAGCATCTGTTCCGGTGTCTTTTTCCAGCCTGATCCGACGCTCCAGTAGAGGGGGATGTCGATTCGGGCTGCGCCGCCCATGAGTGCGTGGCAGGGGAGGCCGGCGTCTTTTCCGAGGATGTCCCAGAGTGCGATGTCGACGGCGCCGACGATCTGGGGTCGGAGCTTGGCTTCGCGTGGGATCTGCTTCTGGGAGCCGAGGTAGAGGGTTTCCCAGTGGCGGTCGATCTGTCGTGGGTCTTCGCCGATGAGGAGGGGTTTGATGGTGTATTCGAGGTCGGCCTGAAAGATCTGTCCGTCTGCCTCGGACAAGCCGGTGATGCCGGCGTCGGTGCGGATCTGTAATACCGATCTGCCACGTTTCATGTGGGTGATGTCGAAACCGGTTATCTTCATATCTGCCTCCTGTGAAATGAGGGCCGAGACCGCGACACAGAGTTTAGCGCATTGTTCCCGTTGTGACGCGAATCGCGGGTGTCGCGAGCGATGATGTCAATTGCCGGCGTATAGCGGGCTAGACGTTTAGTTCGGCCCGTCGGTCTTGGAAGATCGACGCGAGATCCGGATCGTCCATCTCACTGGCTTCGTCGCGATACAGGTAGCACTGGGCTTGACGGTGTTGTTCCAGACGGTACGCCGATGGCTGCTCGTCGTTGCAGATTTCCATGACATGCGGGCAGCGGTCGGCGAATTTGCAGCCGAACATCGTATCGAAATCTTCGAAACGCGCCGAAGGCGGCTCGTCGCCCCATTTGTTGTCGGGATTGGGCTGGGGGATAGATTCAATGAGGAGTTGCGTGTACGGGTGTTTCGGCTCCAGTATCACCCGCTCTACGGCGCCGGATTCGACCACTGAGCCGCGATACATGACTAAGATGTTGTCGCTGATTTGTAGCGCGGTTGTCAGGTCGTGAGTGATGTAGACGACGGAGATTCCGATCTCGCGGTTGAGGCGGCGGATACTGTCCAAGATCGTCGCTCGCAATGATGCGTCGACCATCGAAACGGGTTCGTCGGCAAGAATGAGCCGGGGCTTAATAAGCAATGCGCGGGCGACCATGATTCGCTGACGTTGGCCACCGCTGAGCTGGTGTGGGAAACGGCCGAGAGTATCGCCCGGTTGCAGGCCCACCATCGCCAGCGCTTCTTCGATCATTACATTTTTGGCTTGCCTAGAAGTGGCTAGCTTGAAACGGCTGATCGGAGTTTCGAGAACGTGGTCAATCTTGTAAAAGGGGTTGTAGGATCCAAACGGGTCTTGATAGATCGACTGGACTTCCTGCTTGAACTTCCAGGAATCATTTCCGGAGAGCTTGGTGTAGTCCTTCCCGCGGTAGAAGACTGTGCCGAAGGTGGGGTTAATGGTTCCCATCAACAGACGTGCGAGCGTGGTCTTTCCAGATCCACTTTCACCGGCGATTGTGGTTATCTTAGGTTCGTCTTCGTTGATGGAAAGTGAGACGTCGTCGACTGCGACGATTGGCGGCTTGCTCGAAAAGGCGCCGCCACCAAAGGCCCTGGTGACGTGATCGAGTCGCATGAAATCGCTCAATTGGTGGCCTCCTCATCGTAGAGATGGCACGCAACGCTTCGTCCCACGCCTAATGACAAGAAATCGGGAACTTCTGCGAAGCAGCGCTCGTGCACAGATGGGCACCTCGGGTTGAATGCACATCCTGGCGGAAGGTTCAAGAGGGCGGGTTGCATTCCGGGTATGCCGACGAACTGGCGGGTAATGTCGAACGAGGGGAGACTTTCGATAAGCAGTTTGGTGTACGGGTGCTTCGGATCCTTGAAGACATCCGGAACCGTGCCGACCTCCACGAGTTTGCCGGCGTACATGACGCCGATTGTGTCGGCGAACTGTGCGACAAGGCCCATGTCGTGACCTACGAGCAGGACCGCGGCGTCCAAACCTTCTTGGAGTCTGCCTAGCGTCTGCATGATCTGCCGCTGCACGACCACATCCAATGCGCTCGTCGGTTCGTCCGCGACGATGATGTTGGGGTTGAGCGAGATCGCGATCGCCATGGCGACGCGCTGTTTCATTCCGCCACTCAACTCGTGAGGATGCAGTCGCGAGACCGAAGGGTCCAACCCGACTCGTAGCAAAAGGTCAAGTACGCGTTCGCGCAGCTGGCTTCGGTTTGGGGTATTCTCGCCGGGCAGCACGTGGTCGACGATCCCGTCGATGATCTGATCGCCCACCCTCATGACGGGATTTAACGAGTTCATCGCGCCCTGCGGAACCAACGCCATCTCCCGCAACCGAATCGACTTGATCTCTTTTTCGCTCATTTCGACGAGATCGCGTCCGTCGAGGTAGATGTGGCCGCCAGCGATGTGGCCCGGTTCGCGTGTTAACCGCATGATCGCCATTGCGAGCGTGCTCTTGCCACTGCCTGATTCACCGACGAGGGCGAAGCGTTCGCCTTGTTTGAGGTTGAACGAGACGCCGTCAACTGCTTTGACGGTTCCGCGAGGCGTTCCGTAGTAAACACGCAGATCTTCGATCCGAAGCGCGTATGAATCGTCGCCGGAAGTTGCCGTTCGGGAATCTTGTTGAGCTGTAACCATTTTGGTCTGTAGTGGAACTTGCCTATACCTGTCGGCGCAATCTCGGGTTAGACCATTCGTCCAATCCCGCCGAGATCAAGAACAAGCTGACGAAGATCACGACGATGGCGATGAGGGGGAATAGCCACCACCACCACATGCCAAGCGTGATGGCGCCGAACTGAATCACCCAATAGACGGTCATACCGAGCGAAGGCGATGAGAAGTCGCCAAGTCCGAGGGCTTCAAGGCCGATTGAGGCGAGTATTGAACCGGCAACCGAAGCCACGAAGCTTGCCGTGATGTAAGGAATCAGGTTCGGCATCATCTCACGGAAGATGATTGCCAAGCCAGACATTCCGGATTGGCGGGCGATCTCCACGTATGGTTGCTCACGAAGCACTAGGACTTGTGCGCGGACGGTTCGGGAAGAAAATACCCATCCGACAGCCGCCAAGCCGGCGCCGAGTTGCCACCAAACGAGTTCAGTTCCCAGCTGGATTCGGATGATGATCAAAACCAAGAGGCCGGGGATTGATATTCCGACGTCAGTCAGCAACCTGATCGCGACATCGGGTACGCCGCGGTAGTATGCGGCGATAAATGCGGTGACGGTGCCGACTCCGATGGACAACAGACCGGCGATTAATCCGGTGCCAAGAGTGAGCGGGATGCCCCTTAGATTGACGGCGTACAGGTCTCTCGATTGCGTGTCGGTACCCATCGGGTAGTCCAAAAACGAAGGCTTTTCGTCATCATCAAGTTCGACGATGTCCTCGCACCATGTGCACCACGACGGAGGCAGGCTCTTGTCTCGGACTGGCGAGCCGCCGCTGACGTAGTTGTCTAGTTTGGGATACGTAAGGAGCCCGATAACTGTGAAAATCAGCAATGTGCCGAGCATCCCGACACCGACGATCAGCGACTGGTTACGCCACGAGTACCTGATGATCGGTTCGATCCGCTCTTGGTAGAAATTGCCGGACGGGACCGATGCTGGAGTCGCGGGTCCGGTTCCCCGAGTTTCTATTGAAGCTGCTTCGGCCATGTCAATCTTGTGTGTATTTCACACGGGGATCAATGAGCGGATAAACCAAGTCAATAATCATCGTCATGAACGCCAGCGAGATGATGATGGTCATGACGATTCCAGTGATTTGGAAAAAGTCTGAAATTCGAACCGCTTGGTAAAGGGCGCTGCCGAGACCGGGATACAGGAACAGGACCTCAACGAGTACCGCGCCTGTGAGCAATGTCCCGAATGAGATGGCCAATCCCGTAACCTGCGGCAACAAAGCGTTGCGAACCGCGTACCGGATGAAGACCCGCGCTCCGTTCAGCCCTTTCGCGTCCGCTTGGACCATAAAGTCCTCACCTTGCGTGTTGATCATCATTCCGCGCATGCCGATGGCCCAGAAACCCACGGCTGAGAACAGTATCGAAAGGGCCGGGAGTATTGCGTGTCTGAGGACCTCACCGAAGAACTCGAAGCTCCAATTCGGTAACGTGCCGGGTGCATAAGCACCGAATATCGGCAACAGGTTCAGCAGGATCGCGAATGTGAACATCAGCACCAAGCCCAACATGTACTGGGGTATGGCCGACAGGGTCAACAACGGCATGAACGCGTAACTGAGCCATCTTGGCGAGCGCGACCAACCTAAAAGGGCCCCTGCTAAAGTCCCCAACGTGAACGCCAAGGACAGCGTTACAGTCATCAGACCGAGGGACCAGATTATCGAATCGGCGATTATTTCATTGACGGTGCGCGGAAAATAGGCGATCGAGTATCCGAAATCCAATCGCATGATGTCGTACATGTAGTTGACGTATTGTTCGTATATCGGGAGATCCAATCCCAAACGCGCCGAGTAGATCTTTGCCATCTCGTTCATGCCCGCCTGGACTTTACCGCCGCGTTGCGCCTCAAGCAACAATTTCTCTTTAACGGGGTCTTGACCCGTCAAGCGCGGCAGAACGAAAATAAGCGTGGCTGCGACCCACACCGTAAGCAAGAACAACAAGAAGCGGCGGACGATGAAGTTGCCGAAGAATGCGCCAAAAAACGAAAGTACCGGCACTTGTCGCACGCTCATTGGAGTTGGTGGCCGGTCAGGTCGCGCGTTTTCGGTAATTGCCAATGATTTTCTGTTTCTGAGGGTGAAACGGCGAGAGGATCGACCGTCCCGAAGGTTCCAACCGAGTAGCGCCGCAACGTCACAGCGATTTTATTTTCTTACACTACCAATAGCAAATTGTCAATGACGCACCGCCTGCCACGCGACGAACCTGTGACGCCACGAGCCGGAAGGGGAATTGGCGGCCGCGCCGAATAAGAAACAATTGTCGGTGGAATTCACGTTGCCGTGTGGGCATCAAAATTCTTTTTGGACGACAGTTGACAACCCGACGTTAAGGGTAGAGAATTGGAATTTAATCGTCGTCAGGCGACCCGCGTCGTACCGCGCGACTTCGCGTGGGTGCTCGCGCATGGATTCTCGCTTGACTTGCAGGTTACTCAGAATGAGGAAGATAGAAGAATGAACCACCCTGTTAAATTGGGTCGCTTTGGTTTGTTGGCGCTTACCGCTGGTGTGATGGTTCTAGGGATCGTCATCGCTTGCGGTGAGGAAGAGCCGACCGCTACGCCCGTTCCGCCGACCGCAACTTCAGTTCCGGCAACTGCGACCGCGGTCCCACCGACTGCAGCACCGGAGCCAGCGGAAGCCATGGGAATGGTGTTTGATCCAGGCGAAGTCGCGATGGAAGACACTCTTAGGTTGTTCCACGGAGGTTCCGAAGGCCGATACATCGACCACGAACTGTGGAACCCGTACTCGATTGGTGCAAACCACCAAGCGGGGCCAAACCTGATTTTCGAACCATTGGCTTTCTTCTCCGCGTTCGCGGACGAGGAGATCATGTGGCTTGCTGAGAGCTACAGCTACAACGACGACTTTACCGAGCTGACCATCAACTGCCGCGAAGGCATCACGTGGAGCGACGGTGAAGACTTCGACTGCGAAGACGTCACTTATACGCTGAACACGCTCAAGGAACTAAAAGAGCAGGTTCGGTGGGGTAAAGACATCGACGAGGCGATGGAAAGTGCTGAGCTGGTTGACAAGTACACCGCGCAGATCAATCTTGCCAGGCCTGACCCGCGCTTCTTCTTCCTGATGACCTACAAGTTCGACATTGGTGTTTACATCGTTCCGCAACATCACTACGAAGGACGAGACTGGACGACCTTTGGCGACTACGACCGCGACAATGGCTGGCCGCTTTCGACTGGTCCGTGGCAGGTTACAACTACGACCGAGCAGAAGATCTTCGACCGCCGCGACTCGTGGTGGGGAGAAGGCGTTGCCGCTCTTGGCGAGTACGCCGTGTTGCCGGAAGTAAAGCGCATCATCTACATCCCGGGTGTCCCGCAAGAGCAGCGGTCGCAGGCTCTGATCAACGATGAGATTGATTACACGAGCATGACGACGCCCGCGCTAATCCAAGAAACTCTCGACCAGAACCCTGATCTGATTACGCACTCTGGCCGCGGCGAACCGTACGGTTACGTTGACTGGTGGCCCGTATCTATCGCGTTCAACGACAGCGGTAAGTTCGGCCCCTACGACGACCCGAACGTTCGATGGGCGTTCTCGCTCTACCTCAACCGTGAGGAACTTCGGGATCTCGCGTACGACGGCGCAGCGGCATACAACCCGCTGACGATGCCGCAGTACCCGCCGTTGCAGCCTTACTTCGACATTGCAATCGAGGTCATGGAAGAGATCGGTCGTTCGACGCTCGATTACGATCCCGACCGCGGCGACGAGTTCATGTCAGGTGCAGGTTTTGAGAAGAACAGTGACGGCATGTGGGCAGACGATGGTGGTAACACCGTCAACTGCGACATTGTCGGTTTTGGTGCGTGGGTAGACCTTGGTCCGGCGGTTGCTCAGCAACTGAAGAACCACGGCATCAACGCCTCCTACGGTCAACCCACAGACGCATCCAGCCGAATGGCAGAAGGCAACTTCGAATGCCTCATGTTCGGACACGGCGGGTCTGTGCGTGACCCGTACTTCACGATGAAGCTCTACCAGTCATCGTCCGTGAACATCCCGGGTGGTCACCAGGTGAACTTCTACCACTGGGAAGACGCTACTTGGGACGATCTTACTGACGAAGTCGCGAGGACCTCACCAGATGACACCGCTGAAATGCACCGACTCTGGCGCGAAGCAGTGAAAATCTGGTTGGAACAGCTTCCTGACGTTCCGATCCTTGAGTTCTACCACCGGATCGTATTCAGCGAGAAGCGTTGGACCAACTGGCCGCAAGGCGACACCTCTGTTGGTGCGGTCGACGTGACCGGATACGTCAACGAGGCTTCGTGGCACTTGACTTGGACATTGGTTGTCCACAAGCTCCAGAAGGTGAACTGAAGCTTAGCTGAAGTTACTGCTTTCCCTGTGCCCGGGGTGAGCTGTTAAAGTAAAGGGTGAAAATGAAGCGGTCGTGCTTGGGAAACTAAGCACGACCGCTTTGTCGCGTGATAAAGTCGGCGCCATCCGTCGACGACCACGCGTATTGCCAACATCATGTCGACCGGAAAACACCCAAAATGATGTCGCATGAAGCAAGGCCTATTCTGTTGGGACTGCTCACGGTTCTGTTGATATGTTCGTCATCAATCGCGTGTGGGAGTGCAGAAGAAGAGCCGTCTGATGAGACGACGGAGTCGTCGGTTGCCGAAGACGGCGTGGTAACGATCGGTGATCGCCCCGAACTTCGAGCGTCGACGCGGCCGAGCAGCATTTTTGAAGTAGACGATTTCATGGGCGCTGGTTGGAAGAAAAATAAAGAGTACGCGTTAGACACGTTGCCGGAGGCTCAAGCCGCGGTCTTCGGTTTCTTTAACAGGAAAGACATCGAGTTGCGGTTCTACCCGTCGCACGAAGTTGCTATGTCCGCGGGCAAAGCTTCCGCCGAAGAGGCTATCGCCACGGAGAAAGTGTCAGGTCGTGGCGCTGGATTTTCGAGCGTTACGTTGTACGGGGCTTATGTGATCGCGGGCAATGTGGTGATGTTGTGTGAGTTCTCCGTCCAGGACTGCACAGATCTCCTCGAAAACGTACCGCAATGATGTGTCGGCTAATTTGGATGTGGGTCTGGGCGTTGCGTGCGTTGGTCGTTGTCATCGCAACTGTTTCGGTATATGCGTGCGGCGCGGGAAGTTCAGACGAAGGAGCGACTGAACAACCGGATCCGAAAGCTGAGAAAGCCCTTAATCCAATCGGTGATCGGCCGGAGATCAGTGCTTGGACTCGACCGAACAGCGAATATGCGTACGACGAGTTCACCGGGGCTGGGTGGAAGGAACGGCAGGTCTACGATGTTGCGACGCTACCGTCGGCGCTGGAGGCGCGTTACGGTTTCTTCAACCGTCGCGATGTAGAGATTAGGCGGTATGCGTCTCACGCGGTTGCCATAGCCGCTGGTGCCGCTGCTGCCGAGGACGCGTTGGACCGAACAGTTCACGACGGGTCTGGATTTGCGAGTAGAAGGGTCTATGGTGGCTACCTAGTGGCCGGCAATCTGGTGATGATGTGCGAGATTTCAACCGATGATTGCCTCGACCTAATCGAAACCGCGGAGAATGTCGCCTCGGAGTGACGGGCGTCGTCGCCGGTTAGGTCGGCGAACCATTACAACAATAGGTCGTCCAATGGACGATGATGTCTCTGCCGCAATCCCTTCGGAGGTATTGTCACTGCGCGGCATTGATGGCAAAATATCTTGAAATCATTGGTTAAGAATCGAGGTGTGTCCATGCAATTCTCTGGCAGATTGGTCATCGCAAGGGGCGCAATCTGGGTGGGGCTTGCCTGCAACCTGCTCGTTGCAATAATCAACTGGCTCGTCGGGATCATCCCCGGAGCAGTCTTTGATCCGACGGAGAGGCGTACTAGACAATTCCCGGCATAACGACATGGATCCTGCTCGGTAGCTTCATATCTACGATGCACCGAGGTCGTTGAACCCGTTCGGCGTTTTTGGCGACTCGAAAGAGGCGAGTTACAACGCGGCCAGCGCCTGATTACGGTCAGCGATTACGGATCGCTACTGTCGTCGTCACTGCATCTTCTCGAGCAGGTCGTCGCAGTGATCGATCGACTGTTTGCTTTCGAGGCCTTCGCACATCATGATCATGTTGCCGACGACCACGTAGTCCCAGTAACGGGGTGAATACGAGCAGCCGGAATGTGGCGTGTCCGCGTCCCGGCTGCAACGCCGCCGGTCCTTGGCTCCCTCTTCCCAGATGACGTCGTCGCCGATCACTACGGCATCGTCGCCAGTTACGTGTTCGGCGTAAGGTATCCCTTCGTCCAACAGCGTCTGGTGGTCTGGGTAAAAACGGACTTCGTAGTCGAGTTGATTGAAGATAATCCGCCAGGCGGCATCTGCGCCCGGCAGTTCCTCAACGTCGTACTCTTTGTTCGTCTTTACACCGACCGTTTTGAGGTTGTCGATGGAGTAAGTTGCGACGATACTGCGAATTCTTGGATCGCCCATTTCTTCCGCCGTGGCGCCGCCGGTGTCTGAGCCGCAAGCAACCGACATAACTGCTACAAGCAACGTCGCGAGCCCAACCGTGAGGGAGACGGCATAAAGGGCCGGAAGTGACTTTGTAAACCTGGGCATCGTGACCTCGATTTTGGACGTGAGAAGTTATTGTAGGGCGGCGTACAGCGATTGGCAGTTTTCCAGCGCGGTTGCGGAATCCCTGCCTTGGCATAGTAGCACCAAATTGCCTGCGACCACATAGTCGCCATACTTGGCGAGATCGCACCTACCAGAATGATGAGATCCCCGCGCGTTGGCGGCACAAGCACGTCTTTGGGTGAGACCTTCGTCCCATCTCTGAACCGAGCTTGCGATCACGGCGCGTGGCCCGGTCGCTTCATTTGCGAAATCCGCGCCGAGTGTCAGAGCCGTGTCGTGGTCGGGATATAAGCGCGCCTCGTATTCTTGGCGATCATAGGGATCGGATCCAAAGAAGCCGTAGATTGCCGCATCAGCGCCTCTCAACCCGTCAACGTCGTATTTCTTGCTCAGTTTGAAATCAGAAAGGACTTCGAAACTGTCGATTGAGTAGTTGCCGTCGGCGGCCATCACGTGAACTTCACGCTGTTCTTCGGCGGCTTCTGTGTCCGCGAAGGTCGCGGGAGTCGCCGTCGGCGTCGCTTGAACCGTTGAGCCTTTACGCACGATTTCGTAGTCGCTGCGATCCAGATGGCTATCCTGCGAAGATTCGCCGCAAGCCGCAAAAGCAGAAATTCCAGCCGCAATGACGGCGAAGCAACGCACCAGTGCGATGAACGATCTGTGTTTGTTGACCGCTCGGACTTTGCTCATTGAGACTGCAACGCATCCATGAGCGCGTTGCAGTTGGCAAGCGATGTCTCGGAGTCCTTGCCCTGGCAGAGCAACACCAAGTTGCCGGCTACCACGTAATCGCCGTATTTCGCGTTGTCGCACTTTCCGGAGTGGTGGGAACCGCGCATGTTGCCGGAGCAGGCACGGCGTTGGACCAAGCCTTCATCCCACCGCTGAATGTCCTTGGCGATAACTGCATCGGCGCCCGTCGCTTCGTTTGCGAAGTCCACGCCTATTGTGATGGCCGTGTCGTGGTCAGCGTAAAAGCGGGCTTCGAATTCTTGGCGGTTGTATGGGTCGGGGCCGAAGAAGCCGTAAACTGCATCGGTCGCCTCGTCGAGACCCTCAACTTTGTAGTTTTTGCTCTTCTTGTAGTTGGGAGTGTTGATCAGATCGTCCACCGTGTAAACGGCGTCGGTTGAAACCACCTCCACGCCCGGAGGTGCGCTTGCCACCTCTTCTACGACGGCGGCGACACCGCCACCGTCGTCACCGTTGTCGCTATCCGTATCGGCGCTACCGCATGCAATTGCAAAAGCTAGCACTGATATCAATATGGTCGACCCGAATGTACGAAATCCGGGCATTGGAACTCTTCGCAGGATCATGTCTACGCGCTCCTAAACGTGGGAAGTTGCCGCAACTCGCCAGCCGCGACACTTTGACGTATTACCGATTATGTCTAAATATCTTATCAATTCGCTTTGGTTGAGTCGGAGTTCCCACTAGGTTCGAAGCATTGTGGTCAGATCGCTAACCATTCGCGCCAAGAGCTTCAACGAGTCGGGCACATCGCTCGGCTCCTTGTTCGGCGCCACGACCTTCGCATAGAGCGATCATGTTGCCAAGGATGACGGAGTCTCCGTATCTCGGTGTTGGAGAGCCGCGCGTATGCACAATTGTTCGACGGTCTCGCAGGCCTTCGGTGTGCCGAGCGAAATCCGGATCGATGATCGCTTCGGGTCCAGCTCTCTCTTTTGTATACGACAAACCCGACGCTACGGCTTCATCGTGCGAGGCACCTAACCTGACCTCGTATTGAACCGGTGTGCCGTCGATTTTCCAAAAGAAGAGCGACACGCGAACTGCTGCCGGCAGTCCTTCAGTTTTGTAATCCTTGGAATGTTTGAGCCCGGCATTTTCGAAATCTGCAATCTCGAAGATGTGATCGGAAGGCTTGACCAGTTGCGTCGCAGGCCTCTCGTCCACAGGATCGACAATCTCATCGGGTCCCGATTGTCCGCCGCAAGCTCCCGAGAACACCACCGCGGCGGACATCACAGTCGCTACGCACAGCAATTTCATCGATTGTCGAGGGCTTCGATCAAGGCAGAGCATCTATCCCAGGCTTCTGAATCGTCCTTACCTTCGCAGAGAACCGCCATATTGCCGTAGATCGCGTACGCACCGTACTTCGGTTTCAGTGCCCCTGCTGGGTAGTCAAATATGGTCCTGCGATCTCGGATCCCCTCCTTGTACACCGCGTCATCCACATCGATTATTGCGTCTTCGCCGCTTCCTTCTTCCGCTGGTGCAGTGCCGAGAGCCACCGCATCGTCGTGCGAACCGTAGAACCGCGCTTCGTACTCCACAGCGACTTTTTTGACCCGCCAGTAAAGCAACCTGGCTTCGACCCCGCCGGGTAGCGTCGAAACGTTGTACTTCTTTCCAGATTTCAAACCGAGCGACACAAGATCGTCGCCCGACAGTAAGTCGGGGCGGTCGAAAATCCTAGATTCTGAATTAGCAGGATCGATCTCCGCACCGCTACCTCCGGCGCCGACGTCACTGCCACATCCGACTGACACAATCGCGGACAAGCAGACCATTAAAGTCACCCATCGGATCATTTCGGGGTGTTTTCTGACGCCTGTTCCAGAGCATTCGCCAACTCTTCGCAACGTTCGAGGGCTTGTTCACCTGCGGCACCGCCGCAAAGCATTGTGATGTTCCCATATATCGCGTAGGAACCATAGCGTGGCCCCGTTCCGCTTCGGGCACCACCGCCAACGCCAGAACCTACGATCATGCGACGATCCTTGACGCCTTCTTTGTACGCCGCGTCGTCCACGTCGAGTACGGCGTCGGGACCAGATCCTTCGTCCGCGAGGGCGGTGCCGAGTTCAATCGCGTCACTGTGTGTCGCGTAGAAACGGACTTCGTAGTCGATTGGGTCGCCAGATGAGATGCGCCAGAAACCGAAAATCGCAGCGCTGGCACCTGGCAACCCTTCGAGGTCGTAACTGCGAGATTTCTTGAACCCGATCTTGTCAAGGTCATCTGCGGTGAACGTTGTTTCCACATCCATCACCTGCTGGAAACCAACATCCGCCGCTTGACCATCGCCACCGCCGTCACTTCCGCAAGCGGCCAACATCAACATCACGACAAACAGTGCAGCAGTCGCGGTGTAGACGACGATCTTGTGAATACTGGTGCTCATCGAGGCAAGCAATAGTGTCAACCTTTGTGAATGATAACTAACCCGTTGTCGTCGACTTCGCGGCGCGTTCGCGGGGTGAATTCCCGGAATATACAGTTGTAGAATCTTAGGTGTGGGGCTGTAGCTCAGTGGGAGAGCGCCTGCTTTGCAAGCAGGAAGTCACGGGTTCGAATCCCGTCAGCTCCACCATTTTCAGCTTGGGCCACGGTACTACGTGATGACATCGCGGCAACGACAATCTAGTTGTCAAGCTAGGAGGATGCGGTGAAGTCGAATGACGGCGATCCACTTTGTCGTTTCTGAGGTCGTGAACGGAATTGATCGCTCTAACCGCCCGACGTTGCCCGGACTCGGCGGGACCTCTCGCTTACGCCAGCTGCGTTGATCGCTTTGACCCGGTAGATGTAGAGGGTTCCGTTGCTCACGTCGGTGTCGGCATAGGTGGTCGCGGTGCTTCCTGTATTTTCGACGTGGACCGTCAGAGCGTACTCGTGGTGTTCCGGACGCGGCGCAGGATCTGGTAACCGGTGACTGGGTCGTCGTCGGGCGCGTCCCATGTCAGCGTTATCGAGCCGTCGGCGTTGACTGTGGCCGTCAGATTGGTCGGCGAGGGCGGCGGCTGTTGAGCATCTTGGGTGTTGTTGGTTACCGCTTGATCGCGAACCGCCTTCGCGTACTCTCGAACAGCGCCCCGCGTCATGTCGCCTCCCAGTAACTTTTGCCGTGAGGCAACGATATCCGGTGGGTAACCTTTTTACGGCTCAATTACGGATACCTACTTTTTACACCTGATAATGCTTGACTCCCTAAATTAACGAATTTAAAATCTGCGCGTATCGTCGCGTAACACTCGTGGTGGGCATGGCTTCTTCCTTGATTGAAAGCTGAGATCCTGTCGCGAGAGACTGAATGAGAAGAGGATGTGAATCCGTTCAATCACAGGACGCGGCGCGTTCGCATGGGTTCGGAACATTGCGGCCGACCCAATTGATCAGCATCCGACAGGAGGATGGCATGCCGTCATTTAGTTTGAAACAGTTCTGGCGATTGTTCCCGGTTGCAATCGCCCTTTTCGCCGCCTTTGTTGCCACCGTTGCGTGCGCCGGCGAGACCGTGGTGCAGACAGTTGAAGTTCCGGTCGAGGTGCCTGGCGAAACGGTCGTTCAGACCGTCGTCGTCGAGAAAGAGGTTCCGGTCGCCGGTGAGACCGTGATCCAGACCGTCGTTGTGGAGAAAGAGGTCCAGGTCGCCGGTGAGACCGTGGTCCAGACCGTCGTTGTGGAGAAAGAGGTCCAGGTCGCCGGTGAGACCGTGGTCCAGACCGTCGTTGTGGAGAAAGAGGTCCAGGTCGCCGGTGAGACCGTGGTCCAGACCGTCGTAGTCGAGAAGGAAGTCGCGGTCGAGAAGCAGGTCGTAGAGATCGTCGAGGTCGAGAAGATCGTCGAGGTCGAGAAGATCGTCGAAGTCGAGAAGATCGTCGAAGTCGAGAAGATCGTCGAAGTCGCGAAGGTCATAGCCGACCCGGGGTACCTCCAGCAAGCAATCGAACCTAATCCAAAACCGGGCGGAGTATTGCGAATAGCCGGTGGTGGGAATACCAGGCATTTCGATTTGACCCAAGGTGGTGGGTGGTGGACTATGAACCACATGTACAACTACGTGTTGTACAAGAACTTCTCGGATGGATTTAGAAGTCTTGCCCCGGACTTGGCGACAAGCTGGGAATACAGCGACGATGGGCTCTCGGTTACCTTCCAGATCAGGGAGGGAGTTAAATTCCACGACGGGTCGGATCTGACCGCTGAGGACGTCACCGCGAGTTTGAGTAGAGCGATCTTTCCACCGGAAGGAATCGCAAGCGTCGTCAAGAACGAGTACGGTTTCGTCGAGGATGTCACCACCGTTGGTGACTATACCTTCAGTGTTGATTTCAAGACACCGAGCCTCTATTTCTTGAATCTTCTGGCCGACAACAAAATGGCCATCTACTCGAAAGATGAGCTGGAAGAGAATGACTACGATCTACGAGAAGTCCAAGTTCCAACCGGATCCGGAGCGTTCGTATATCGGAGCTACTTCCCGGATGAAGGGTGGAAATTCGACGCCAATACCAACTACTGGAATCCTGCGTTGCCTTACCTGGATGGACTCGAATGGGTACACGTCGCCGACCTGGACCAACGAGGCGTGGCGGTATTAACCGGGCTAGCGGACCTCACTTGGAACTCGGGTATAGGCGCGTGGACAGAGGGGCGTAAGCGGCAGGGCTTCGAAGCGGCCGCACACCCAAGAAATTCTCAGTTGACCGTCGAGTTCAACCTGGCCCGAGAACCATTCGGCGATCCGCGCGTTCGTAAGGCCATTTGGCTCGGTATCAATCAGCCTCTTACTCGGGAAATATTCTCTGCGGTGCAGGCCCTCGGGAGCACAGGATGGATGCCGCCGGGGCTAGGATACAACCAGTCGCAGGACAGCATCCTCGCGCAGCCAGGCTGGCGGTCCACAACGGCCGAGGACGTCGAAGAGGCTAAGCGTCTGTTGGCGGATGCCGGCTATCCGGACGGTATCAAAGACATTGACTTCATCTGCCCCAACGTGGGATTCGCAAGCGAGTTCCTCTGTCCTGCCGTGCAGGAGCAATTGGCCAGGAACCTGGGCGTGGAACTGAACATGCGCTTAGTAGATCGCGCACAGGTCGGCTCCGAGTGGCAAGAAGGTAGCTTCGACATGTCCTATGAGAGCATGGGATTCTCGATAGCGGACCCTTCAGTCTTTTGGGACACGTACCTTAAGACAGACGGGGCTCGGAACTACTGGGGTTACTCGGATCCCGAGGTGGATGGCCTGCTTGAGAAGCTAGCCGTTTCGATTGATAAATCCGCGAGAATCGAGCTCGTGCGCCAAGTCGAAGCGCTTTTGGACGAGAACCCTCCGTGGGTGTCACTGGGCAACAACATTCATCAGCCCTTATGGAACTCGGCGGTAAAGGGCATTCCCTTCGACAACCTCGCATTCGTTGACTGGGGGCGCGTAGAGACCGCCTGGTTGGACAGATAGCCCACAACTCTCCGATTGGAGAAAAACCCGAGACGACTAGGCAAGAATGGGACGGGTTCATTCCCGTCCCATTTTTTGACTCGAGCGTTAGGAAGATGACACGTTGCTAGCGGTACGGCGTCTAATTCAAAGCGTGGCGGAGGTACGGTTTTGAGGGACTATATCATCCGCCGCACATTACTTTTCGTACCCACGGTGATCGGGGTGACATTACTGATCTTCATCGTTCTCCGGGTGTTACCCGGTGACCCGCTCCGGGTCGTGTTAGGCGCAGAAGGGAGCGTCGCCTATATTCTGAGCGACGAGGAGCTTGCCAACGCGCGCGCGAGTTTGGGCCTAGATAAGCCGCTATACCAACAATATCTGGGCTGGCTCGCTGATATCGCGCAGGGAGATCTTGGCAATTCTTTTTGGCGAGAGGCGCCGCTTAGCGAAGTTATCTCCAGACGTGGCCCGATCACAGCACAAATCGCGGTAATGGCAACCATACTGTCTTGGGTTTTGGGGCTTCCCGTCGGAATCGTGGGAGCGCTTAAGCGCAACACACTCTTGGATTACTTCACGCGGTCCGCGGCGACGTTCGGATTGGCTGTACCGTCATTCTGGGTGGGTGTCATTGTTGTAACGGTAACGGTCTTGGTTTTTTCTTGGCGTCCCCCTCTCGGCATCGTGTATTTTTGGGATGATCCGATACAAAACCTCCAACTGACCATATTCCCAGCTTTGGCGCTGGGCGTCACGATGACCGCTGTGATCGCTAGAATGGCGCGTTCCACGATCTTGGAAATCATCAATGAAGAATATGTGCGCACTGCTAGATCCAAGGGGTTGGGTGGACGCACCGTGATCACCAGACATGTCCTAAAAAACGCGATGTTGCCGGTCATCACGATTTCCGGTCTTCAATTCGCCAATTTGCTAGGCGGCTCGGTAGCAGTGGAGAAAGCATTCAGCGTTCCCGGATTGGGTACTGCACTGATTACGGCCATCACGGACAGGGATTGGCCATTTATTCAGAACCTGGTGCTCCTCTACGCGATGGTGTTTATGGTCGTGAATATGCTGATCGATCTGAGTTACGCATGGTTGGATCCCCGGATTCGCTACGATTAAACGAAGGCCGGTGGCGGCAACTCCAGTGTTCTGTCTAAAGGGATCTCCAGTATGCATACGATAAGACGTAGTTTCTCCCTCGGTGCACGGTTTTATCGAACGTCGCCAATTGGTGCAATAGGCGGAATCGTACTGCTCTTCGTGATTATCGTCGCAATCTTTGCAAACCAATTGGCGCCCTTCGACCCTCTGGTTAGTAACGTAACCGCGATCAACGATCCCCCTCAAGGCCAGCACGTGCTGGGTACAGATAACTTAGGCCGAGACGTACTGAGTCGCCTCATCTTTGGAGCTCGAATAACTTTGATTGTGGCTTTCACCTCCATTTTTCTAGGCGACTCGATCGGGTTCATGTGGGGTTTGATGAGTGGGTATCTGGGCGGAAGGGTCGACCTCATTAGTCAGCGCGTATTGGACATAATGATCTCTTTTCCGACCATCATATTGGCACTGCTACTTCTCGCGGTTATGGGAGCGGGCCTTGGGACGGTGATCTTCGCAATTGCTATCGTCACTATACCCAGATCAACTCGGGTAATTCGTTCCCGAGTGTTGAGCGTAAAGGAGATGTCGTACGTGGAGGTCGCTCGAGCCATGGGGGCATCGCCCCTACGAATAATGTTGTTTCATGTCGCACCGCAAACAGTTGGTCCGTTCTTGGTCGTCTTGAGCGTCGGGCTCGGCGTCGCAATTTTCGCGGAGTCGGCGCTAAGCTTTCTTGGTGTTGGTATACCACCCCCTGACCCCAGTTGGGGAAATATGTTGAGTGGGGCGCTGGGCAACCTGTTCAATCCACCTTGGTGGATTGTCCTATTTCCGGGTTTAGCTATTACGTTCACGATCATGGCATTCAATCTGTTTGGTGACGGATTGCGAGACTTTTTTGATCCGAGGCTGAGGGGAACTCTGTAGGGATGCGTCACGACGACTTGCGCCACCGAAGTGTATTCCGGCGGTCCAGGAGACGTACACCGTTCCGCGCCTTCCCAGCCGATATCGATCGCGAACCGCCTTCGCGTACTCCTGACCACCGTCCCGCGTCAGGTCGCCTCCCAGTAACCTTTGTATGAGTCAATTCGGGACGTTAGCTTGTTCGACCTGCTATGATGTGGTTTGACGGCTCGTCGTGTAGCGCTGGACGGTGATTGGTGCTACTTCCCTGATTAGATGCTGAGTTCCCGCCGCTAGAGACCGAAGGAGATGCGTGATGCGAGTTTTCAACTACAAAAAGGACATCGGGAATATCGTGGTCACTCCCGAAATCCGATGTCGCTTTATGCTTGAGCCGCCGGATAAAGAAAGAGAGTTTCACTACCACGAAGGTGCCGGTGAAGTGTTTCTTGTTTTAGAGGGCAGGGTTGAGTTCACCATCGAGAAAGAGACGCTGATCGCCAATGCTGGCGAATTCGTATACGTTCCGCCGTATTACAAACACACATTATGCGCTCTAGATGGCGAGCCAGCATATATTTACCTGTCTGTGGCTCCCCACAAGGAGCCGACACATACATACTTCGACTCTGAAGGAAACCCCAAACCTGTATATGGTGGTTGGCGTAGCGTAGGCATGCCCGATGACGCCCGGAGCGAAGGTTGCTAGCGAAAGATTTGGAAGGGAAAACGGCAGTAGTGACGGGGGGCGGCAAAGGTCTCGGGCGCGGGATCGCAGTGACACTGGCGAGATCAGGGGTTGATGTTGCGGTGGGAGATGTCGCTCTGGAGGCCGCCGAAGAAGTAGGCGAGTCGATCCGGGAACTGGGGCGGGAAAGTGTCGTCGTCCGAATGGATGTGGCGTCCCGTGTTTCCGTGGAGAAAGCATTCTCGACAATACACTCGAAGTGGGGTCGAATTGACATCCTGGTGAACAATGCTGCAGTGACCGGCGCGCCGGGCTGGCTAGAAGCCTCGGAAGACAGAGAGGAAGATTGGGAAGCGTGCCTAAGAGTGAATCTCATGGGCACGATGTATTGCTGTAAAGCTGTAATTCCGAGCATGATCGCGCGCAGATACGGCAAGATTATCAACATAGGATCGATGTCCGGGCGTTCGGCCACTGAGCGGCGTGATCAAGTTGCCAAAGTTCGTCCTAGCCATTTTCCTTACGCGGTAACAAAGGCTGGTGTAATTCGCTACACGCAGAAACTGGCATCGGCTCTAGCACAACACAACATTAACGTCAACACCGTTTGTCCCGGGAGTCTCGTAACCGATTTGGGCGTGGATATCGTGAGACGTCGAATGCGAATGGAGGAATCGTCTCTCACCGGGAATCCCGACGAGATTCGATTGCAACAGGTGATACAGGGAAATCTCTTCGGAAGAGAACTCACCGTGGAGGACGTAACGAAGGTCGTGGCTTTCTTGGCTTCCGATGACGCGCAAAACATCACAGGAGCCGCCTATCATGTGGACGGGGGAGCCGTGATGGTTTAACCTTCTTGGTGGCGAAGTTCACGTAGGGTCGCATGGCTCAGGACGAAAAGTGATGATTCGTATCTCCCTACGGCGAATTCGCGGTCGCTAGCAGGCGAATGGCACTCCCGACGTACGTTGTCGATCAAGGGTCATCACCTATTCGAGATCGTGCAAGTGGGAGAGGTGAGGACAATGCAGCCTTGCCTGTACCGCGCAGAGCGAGATCAACGGGCGCCGTGGTAGACCTGACCAGCAACTGTCATAAATTCTCTGCAATCACACGATCATCCGATCGAACTAAACAAAATGACACAGGCAACGCCGCATCTCCTAGAAGTGCAAAATCTCAAGACCTACTTTCATATGCCTTACGGCGTCGTAAAGGCGGTGAATGACGTCTCCTTCTACATCGATGCGGGGGAGGTACTGGGGTTGGTTGGCGAGAGCGGGTGCGGTAAAAGCGTAACCGCCCTGTCGATCATGCGTCTTGTTGCCAGCCCGCCAGGACGGGTTGTCGCAGGTTCCATTAGGCTGAACGGCGAGGACCTCCTGCAACTGAGTGAGAAAGAGATGCAAGGCGTTCGAGGCCGGCGAGTCGCGATGGTTTTTCAGGAGCCGATGTCCTCGCTCAACCCGGTCTTGACTATTGAACGTCAGCTAACCGAGCCGCTGGAGCTACACCTGAGCATGACAAGGAGGCAGGCGTTTAGACGAGCTGAGGAACTCCTGGAGATGGTGGGTATTTCGGATGCCAGTGAGCGCCTTCGAAGCTATCCGCATCATCTCAGTGGTGGTATGGCTCAGCGCGTTATGATCGCAATGGCCCTGTCCTGCAACCCGGAACTTTTGATCGCGGACGAAGCCACAACTGCCCTGGATGTCACCATACAAGCCCAGATACTGGAACTAATGCGAGATTTGACGTCGCAATTCAATACAGCACTTATCATTATCACCCACAATTTGGGGATTATTGCCCGCTACGCGAATCGCGTGAACGTCATGTATGCCGGTAAAATCCGCGAATCCGGCGAGGCCGCCACCATTTACGCTACGCCGAAACATCCATATACAGTCGGCCTGCTGAACACTGTCCCACAGCTCGATAGTCCTCTCAATCTTAGGCTGGACCCTATTGAGGGTGAGATACCGGATATGACTGATTTACCTGAAGGGTGTGCATTTAGACCGAGGTGCCCTTGGGGTTGGGACCGATGCGAAAACGAAGAGCCGCCTCTAATGGAGGCTGGAACCGATCACCTGACGGCGTGCTGGGAACATCCGCGAGTTGAGAGGAAGGGGATAAATGCGTGAACCGCGCCGACCTCGCTGATGCGAGTCCATCCACGCCATCGAGAGATCCCGAAGGAGCACTTTTACAAATTCGGGACCTGAAAGTCCATTTTCCGGTTACTCGAGGAACGATATTCCAGCGCCGTGTCGGCGCGATAAGAGCAGTCGACGGGGTCACGTTTCATATCCGGCGAGGAGAAACCTTTGGTCTCGTAGGGGAATCAGGATCCGGAAAAAGTACTATCGGCCGTACCATTTTGCAGTTGGTTAAACCCACTTCCGGCCAGGTCGTGTTGGAAGGCGAAGATCTCGGTTCGCTTAAAGGCAGAGATCTCCGCCGCGTCCGCCGCCGTCTCGGCATCGTTGCTCAGGACCCGTTCGGTTCGCTGAATCCTCGAATGAAGGCTGGCGATATTGTCGGCGAACCATTGAAAATTCACGGCCTGAGTCGAAGTCGTCAAGATTACCGGCGTCAGGTATCGGAACTATTGGAGACCGTGGGCCTGAACTCCGCAATGGCAAGTCGTTTTCCCCACGAATTCAGCGGAGGACAGAGGCAGCGCCTCGGCGTCGCAAGAGCATTGGCGGCAAGACCCAGTTGCATCGTCCTTGATGAGCCAGTATCTGCGCTGGACGTATCGATACAGGCGCAAATAATCAACTTGCTTCAGAATCTCCAAGAGGAATTCGGGATAGCGTATCTCTTTATCGCCCACGACCTCTCAGTGGTGCGCCATATTAGTCATCGAGTGGCTGTGATGTATTTGGGCAAGATCGTCGAGATTGCGGACAAGGAAAAACTCTACAAAGAGCCCATGCATCCATATACGAACGCGCTGCTATCGGCGGTTCCCATAGCTGACCCGGTCCGCGATCGACAACGACAACGCATAATCTTAGAAGGCGATATACCTAGTCCCATGAATCCACCGTCCGGGTGTGTATTTCATACACGGTGTCCTATCGCTGTGGGCGACTGCAAAAACTATGTTCCGGAACTCCGGGAGCTCGCTTCCGCTCATGACGGAGCGTGTATTCGAGCATCCGGTTACGGGCCGTACTCAGTGCGTGGAGATAACCAACGTTAGCTGTCTTCCTCGAGGCACACGATTTCGGCTCTGTCCCTCGCGACGATGCGGCTACTGACCGCGTCGGCTCAGGAAGTTCGCGGGTTGACTGTAGGCGCGCGATGGCCAGAAGGACACGCCTTGGTAGCGCGTGCGCTTCTCGCCCTCGGGTAATGGCCAACTGATGACGCCACATCGGGAGGGCCCACTCCTGCCACATGCGCTGCATGTCATCCACCCGGTCTCGTTCACGCTGGACCAGGTCGGTCAGCTCGGTCCGGTCGTCGACGAGGTTGTAAAGCTCCCAGCCCTTGCCCCGCTCTGCAACGAGCTTCCAGTCACCGATCCGGACGGCTCGGCAGTCGCGTCGCTCCCAGATGATTGGCTTCTCCCGTGACCATGGCTGGCCGCCTAGCAGGGGCGCGAAACTCTCGCCTTCGAGCGGCGTGATGGAATGGCCGTCGAACGTGCTCGGGTATTGGGCCCCGGCGACATCCAAACAGGTGGCCATGATGTCCGTGACATACGCGGGCTCATGAACGATGCTTCCCGGCTTGACTCGCTCCGGCCACCGGACGACCAGCGGCGTGGCGACGCCCCCTTCGTGGGTCCAGTTCTTGTAGAGACGGAAGGGGGTGTTGCACGCGTTCGCCCACGGCATGTCGTAGCAGGACCACGTGTCCTCCGGGCCGGGCATGATCGATGGACTGTTCCCCACCCGTACCGGACGACCATCCCTCGTGCGCATATAGTACTGTCTGGGATCCCCTGTTACGTTGTCCTCCGGGATCCAACCGGCGGCCGCACCGTTGTCCGATAGGAACATGACGACCGTATTCTCTTCCTGGCCACGTTCTTTCAGCGTGGCCAGGATTCTGCCGATGCCCTGATCCATCTGGTCGATCATGGCCGCGTAGACCGCCATGCAGCGGTCCTGCCATTCCTTGTTTTCCTCATCCTCCCAGGCCGGAGCCTCCGGGTCCCGGGGTGACATCGTCCATGCTTCGCTCAGGATCCCATTCGCCTTTAGCACCTCGTGGCGCTGGTCTCGCAGGCGATCCCACCCTGCCATGTACCGCCCTTGATAACGGGCGATATCTTCCTCCAATGCGTGGAGCGGTGTGTGCGGTGCGGTGTACGCCACGTACGCAAAGAAGGACGCGCCATCGTCGATGGACTTGTTGATCATCGTCACGGCGTTATCGCTGATCGCATCCGTGTAATAGAAATCCGGGTCACCGATCGGGATCAGCGCGTCGTCCTGCATCAGCGTGATGGGACTGTAGTACGAGCCCACCCCAAGCAACGTGCCGAAAAATCGATCGAACCCCCGCTGCCGAGGCGTGGGATGTTGCTCGTCTTCCAATGACCACGTCTCGCGTCTCGCTGGGTTGAAGTGACCTCCCACATGCCATTTGCCCGACATGAGCGTCCGATAGCCCCGCCTTTTCAGGACCTCGGCAACGGTCACGCAGTTCCGGTTGAGGTAGCCGGCGTAGGCTGGCGGGTCACCTGGAAGGTCAACGTGCGTAGCTTCCGCCATGTCCCCCATGCCGGCTTGGTGCGGGTTCAACCCGGTCAAAAGAGCCGCTCGGGTAGGACTGCAGACGGCGGCGTTGTACATCTGACTGAAGCGGAGACCGTCCCGCGCCAAACTGTCGATATTTGGTGTGTTGATTTCCGAGCCATAGCAACCGATATCGGAGAATCCCATGTCGTCGGCAAGGATAAGGATGATGTTTGGGCGATCAAGTTGGGTGGTCATGAATACGTTTTCCAAGAACAGGTTCCCCTATGCCCGGCCATCCAGCGTATTCCTATTCACACCCCGTGGCTCCTGTTAATCCCAGGTGATCACCATCTTGCCCGTGTCCTGCTTGTCGAAGCGCTCGTAGGCGTCCACCGCATTCTCGATCGCCACACGCTCGGTGATCTGCGACTCGAGTGGCACATCCCGGTCAATCACGAAACGAGCAGCCTCTTCCATGCCGGGCATGCTCACCGTCCAGGACCCGTAGATCGTCAGGTGACGGTGGATGATGTCCGATGAGACATCGTAAGTCGCTTGCCCTCGTTCGCCCACAAGAGCCGCTCGGCCGAATACCCTCGCCGCGGTGGCGACTTGCCTCCGAGTAACTGGCGAGCCTGCCGCCTCCAGCGTCGCGTCGGCACCTTCGCCCCGAGTTAGCGACTTGATTTGTTCCACCGCGTCCACCTTCTCAGCGTTCACCGTCTCCCACGCGCCGAACTTCTGCGCCAAGCTAAGCCGGTTTGGGGAGAGATCGACCGCGATGACGCGCGCCCCCATAGCTGAGCCCATCGCCGTTGCCGCCAATCCCACCGGGCCTTGTCCGAAGATCGCCAGTACGTCTCGGCCGGATACGTTCAGCTTTGTCAGAGCAAGATACGCCGTGCTGGACCCGCACGCGAGCATCGCTCCAACTTCGTAGGAAAGCTCGTCCGGCAGGGGCACACACACCCGCGCGGCGCAAACCATAAAGTCGCCATGGCCTCCATGAAAATCCCCCCTCCCGCCATAGTAGGAGATGTTGTTGGGTCCGGGATTCAAGCAAAGCTGGTTGTATCCCTGTTGACAGTACCGGCATTCGCCGCACCCTAAGTAATGGTGCACCATCACGCGGTCACCGACCTTGGGCGACGACACTCCCTCGCCCAGCTCCACCACCTCGCCACAAGGCTCATGCCCGACCCGCTTGCTGGTACTCGGGAGCTGACTTGCGTCCGCACGGTAATTGTTCAATTCGCTACCACACATACCGGATGCCCGCATCTTCAACAACACCTCTCCCGGTCCGGGTCGCTCCTCCGGAAACTCCCGAACTTCTGCTCGCCGATCTCCCAGAAACACCAAACCCTTAATCACAACTAGCTCCTTTTACTCCCGAACTGTCTGCGGTCGAACGCGTCCAGTTACTCGTTCAAACGGGTCTTCTACCTCAATCTCTTCTGCCGATTCCACCCTCTCGGCGACATTCGGTTCGCAATTGGGACCAAGTATGTCGCTGGTCGGTGCACGACCGACATGTCATGGGCCACCCGTCGTCTACTTACGATACATTTTTCAGCATTTGAATGCTAACATCGTAAAATTGCCGTTGCGTTTCATGCCGGTTCGCTTGGCCGTCTCGGGAGGTTCGGACTGCGGGCGTCAGAACCGTCCGGGAGCCGGAACCCAACCGCGGTTTTCTCGCCAGTCGGGCTCAAGGTCGGAAAATCTGTCCAGCCCAAGGCCGCTGATGTCGATGCTCGACTCGCCGTGGAGCACCAGTTCGCTGACGACCTTGCCGGTGGCGGGTGAGATGCCGAATCCGTGGGCGGACGCGGTGACGACGATGTAGTTGCGCGGACTGTCTGGGATGTCGATGATCGGAAGATAGTCTGGGGCCTGTTCCACTACTCCGGCCCAACTTCGGATGACGGGTACGTCCGCCACTTCCGGAAGCAATTCTGCGAGCCGTCTGGCGATATTTCTGATCAGGGGGGTGTTGGGCTTGCTAGGCTCCGTAGTCAGGTCCACGTCAACCCACTCGTGGGCTCCTCCGCCAAACAGTAGATTGCCCCTGGCGGCCTGCCGTCCGTAGAGTCCGTTGCCCGCCAGGGCGATCGTGAAGAGTGGCTCAAGGGGGGCGGTCGCCAATATTTCGACCCTCGCGGGAGCCACGGGGACGTGGACGCCGACCATCTCCGCCATGAGCGCGGTCTGGGGCCCGGCAGCGGCGACCACCACATCGGCCGCGATGTCGCCGCCGGTGGTCTCTACCGATGTGACTCTATCGTTGACGACCTGGAGGCCCGTGACGGCGGTGTTCTGGTAGAGCCTGCCTCCCATGTCTTGAAAAGCCCATGCGAATGCCTGGACCGAGCGTTGTGGATTGGCGTGACCGCCGTTGGCGAAAAAGAGCCCGCCGAGTGTCCTCGCGGAGATTTCCGGTATCAAGTCCCGTATCTCCGAAGGATCGAGCAGTTCGACATTGATGCCGTGGCGCAATGCTTCGTCCCGTTCCGAGAAGAGGTCGCCCATCTCCTCTTCCGAAACGGCGACTTGGAGCCTGCCTTCCTGTATGAACTCGATGGGATAGCCTAGCTCATCGTCGAGCGTCGCCCACAACTTCAGAGATTCGACGGCCAACGGTATCAGATCAGGGTCGTCGGTCCGCTCGGTGATCATGCCGCCGTTCCGCCCGGAGGCTTCGCCCCCGACGAATCCCTTCTCGACAACCACGACATCCTTACCGGCCTTGGCTAGGAAATAGGCTGAACTCAGGCCTGAAACGCCACCGCCAATGACGACTATGTCAGCACTGTCCATGGACATGATGCCACTTCGACGATCCGGTCTTTGGCGCTCCTCTATCCCAGCACCTTGTTTGTTGGGCTGAACCACTTGGGCCATTCCATGCGCACCTGCTGCGTCTCGTCGTAGGGCCACATGACGTTCAACGGCAGTGGACGTACCGGCGGCCGATAGGTCATCAAGGGCATTTTGGCGATGTCGGTATTGGACTCCTCGGCCAGCAACAATGCAACTTGCTCTCGGCAATGTCTCCCTTGGCAGAGACCCGTTCCGGCCCTTGTCAGGCGCTTGATCTGGTTGGGATTGACCGGGTTGTCTTCGAGTTGGGTCTGGAGGCTACGGCGGCTCATCTGCTCGGATCCCCACTCCAGATAGCGCGGCGGCTGCAAGCCGATGATCTCAGCGTGAGTGACCTCCTCGCACTGGCAGGCGAAGACATCAAGTCCACCGGCGTTCACGAGGGACTGAAGCCATTTCTTCCAGCCCGTGTGAACCTCAGACAGTTTCTTAGTGACGTTCTTGGCCTGGATGTCAGATCTGCGGGCGTGGGCTTCCGCTTCGTCGATCGCACCGAGCGACGCGGCGACGGCAAGTCCGGCTAGTCGACCTTGATTCCGCGCAATCTCGGGATCCATGATCATTGCGTCGTGGAAGCCGGCGGCGTCGCCCGCGACGAACACGGTATCAACGCTGGTCCGCATCCAGTCGTCGTGGTTCGGCACGTAGCCGCCAAGTTCGGACTTGAAGGTGAGGTCGCAGTCGAGGAGACTGAGGAGCTCCACGTTTGGCACCAGTCCGATGGCGAGGCAGACGGTGTCGGCGGAGATGACATTCTCGGTGCCGGCAACAGGTTCGTTATTGTCGTCGATCTCGACCAGCACGACGGACTCGATTTCGCCGTCGCTACCGCGCGCTTCGCTAACGGTGTGGGAGGTGTACACCTCTACGCCTTCGTCTTGCAACGCCGTGATGATGGCCTCGTCGCCGCGCACGGAGGGTGACACGTCCACGACGGCGGCTACCTCAATGCCGTTGTCTAGGGCCATCTTGGCGGTGTTGAGGCCGAGGTTGCCGGTGCCCAAGACGACCATGCGCTGTGAGGACAGGGCCTGATACCGACTGATGAGCGAGTGGGCGCCGTTGGCCCCCATCGCTCCCGCGAGGTTCCACCCGGCGAATCCGATGCCGAGGTCGCGGGAACCGGCCGCGACGATTAGGCGGTCGTATTTCATCATCCATGATCGCTCGTCGTCGGCGAGTCCTATCTGGGGACCGTCGAGGGCCCGGCTGGTCTCGCTATTGCGGAAGGCACCCCAGACGCAGGTTCCAAGCTGGATATCGACGCCGGCTTCTTCAGCCTTCGCCAGAGCTTCGTTGGCCGCAGCGACCCGCTCGATCATAGCGGCCTTCATCACGGTGTTTTTGGGCAGTGCGGCTTTGAAGCGTTGGCCGAAAAACTGTGGGACGTTGAGCCCGACCATGGATGTTGGGACGGGGTTTTCGTCGATGAGGGTGACGTGGACACCGGCCGTGGCCGCTTCGATGGCGGCCGCGGTGCCGGAAATTCCCGCTCCGACTACGACGAGAGTTGCGGATTCCATATGCGATCCCTCCTGTCGATCCCTTCAGGCCATCATAATCCCGGGGTCCGTTCCGGCAGGGAACGGCGGAGGGCTTGGGTGTAGTTGGCGCCGAATCCGCAGCATGTGCCGATGACGTGGGTACCCATTCCGACCCAGGTAGCGGCCGCCTGTGTCAACTCTTCGACGGTCTCTTCGTTTGCGACGCTGCTGTCTTGCCAGGTTTCGAGGTAGTCGGTTCTACCGGCGTCGGGGTATGCGACGACGGTGCCGGACCACTGTTCGAGGACGACCTTTAGTGCGGGAGTGGTCTCGGCGATGCGGCTGTGGAAGACACCAATTGCGTCGGGCTTGAGGGAAGCGATCTGGGCGACGCCATCGGCAAGGGTCATATCGTAGTCGACAGTCCGCCAGCTGGAAGTCCACAATGGCACGCCCATTCCGGTGGTGTATGCACTGCGCTCGTCACCGAGGCTCATCCTGACCTCCTGAGTTTCGGGTGCTACGGAGGCCGTGAAACCCACCCAGACCGGCAGTCCAGTGGCGATGGCGGCTTCGGCGGCGAGGGCCCGGGAATCGTTGTCGGCCCACATGTTCTCGATGATGAAGAAGTCGACGCCGGACTCGGCGAGGATATCGGCCTGCTCTTGGGCGTAAGCCCGGAGCTCGGTTGCTGGAAGGCTGGCGCCGTAGCCGAAGCCGGTGCCGCCGAGAAGGGTGCCTGTGCGACCGTCGCGGACGGGGATTCGGCAGGACATTGATCCGGCGATGTAGATCGGTCGGTCGACATTGGCACGGGTTACGGCTTCGATTGCGGCGTCGACGGCGAGTACGTTGATCTCCCGTACCATTTCGGCGTATCCCGAAGCCTCCAGCGCGGGACGTAGGGTGTTGAAAGTATTGGTGGTTATGATGTCGGCCCCTGCCCGAATGTAACGCTCGTGCATCTGTCGAACCGTTGCCGGGTGTGTGTAGTTTCCGGGGCCGCACCACGACGCCGGATCCATGGGCACGCCCATAGTCTGAAGCTCCGTTCCGACGGCTCCGTCGAGGACGATAACTTCACCGTGGTCTATGCGGTCTTTCAAGCTCGAGTAGTTGGCCATGGCTCGATTCTCCGTAGCGGTTCAGCGCTCTATCTGTCAGTGCCCATATTATGCTGTCTGAATCGGAACAAAACACGGTACTCGATGGGGGATTTCGTAGCTTTTTGCTCGGGATTTGTCAACGAACATTGCCTGCTCTTCACACCATAGGTCTCACAGCCAAAGGCCGCGTAAATCGACCTTGCTGGCTCGTTAGTGCTCTCAACGGCTGCGTATCGCCACTATCGTGGAAAACAACCGCCAAACCCCCGTCCAGAGACCCTTCTATAATATAATTACGATACGGTAGCGTTATGAATATCGAAGGAACACCATGAATGACCAATCCTCAGACGGAATCCAGTCGATCGTCTACAAACGGCGGTGGTGGATACTCGTCGTTCTGTCCATGAGCCTCGTCATCATCGGGCTGGACAACACGATACTCAACGTCGCGATCCCAACTCTCCAGCGAGAGTTCAGCGCATCAGCTACGTCGCTACAGTGGATGGTTGACGCATATATCCTCGTGTTCGCCGGACTGCTGTTGACGATGGGATCGCTCGGAGATCGGTTCGGACGCAAACGGGCGCTTCAAGTCGGGCTCATCATCTTCGGACTGTCGAGCCTCTTCGCGGCATACGCAGATTCCAGCGCACAGCTGATCACCGCACGGGCGTTGATGGGAATCGGCGGGGCACTCATCATGCCGTCAACGCTGTCGATACTTACCGACGTTTTCCCTCGAGAAGAGCGTGGCAAGGCCATCGGAATCTGGGCCGGCGTTGCGGGTCTGGGCATCGGCATCGGACCTCTGACGGGAGGAATACTCCTAGAAAACTTCTGGTGGGGTTCGGTCTTCTTCATCAACATCCCGATAGTCGCCATCGCGCTCATCGCCGGATTGATTCTCGTGCCCGAAAGCCGCGACCCGAATCCAAAGTCGCTCGACATTCCCGGCGCCTTGCTCTCGATATCCGCCGTTACTACGTTGGTGTACTTCATCATCGAGGCACCGGCCCACGGCTGGACGAACGGCTTCATCATCTCCGGTTTGGTCGCTGGCGCGACGCTGATAGCCGCGTTCATCTATTGGGAGGATAAAACCGACCACCCCATGCTCAACCTCGAGTATTTCAAGAACCCAAGATTTTCGGCAGGAGCAGGTGCGATCTCGATCGGGTTCTTCGCACTGTTCGGCATGATTTTCGGCATGACGCAGTACCTGCAGTTTGTCCAAGGCTTGACTCCTCTTGAAGCTGGTTTGCGGATGGTGCCAATCGCTCTCGGAATGGCGTTCGGCGCGGGCACCAGTCATCGATTCGTCGGCAAATTGGGCACCAATAAAGTGGTTGCGGCAGGTCTCGTTGGGTTGGCGGCGATACTTGTCACGATTTCGTTCTGGCAAACCGACACAAGCTACTGGGTCATCGGCGCAACCTTCTTCTTCCTCGCATTCAGCATGGGCAATGTCATGGCGCCATCTACCGACTCGGTGATGGGAGCGGTGCCGGAGGCGAACGCCGGCATCGCTTCCGCGATGAACGATGTCACTCGCATGGTGGCCGGGGCCTTCGGAGTGGCCGTCATCGGTTCAGTCATCAATACCGTCTTTAGTGATCGTATGTCGGGGGCCGTGGCAGGCTTACCAAAGGAGGCCGCCGAGGCCGCGAGTGACTCGGTGGGTGCCGCGTCAAGAATCGCCTCGATGTTGCCCAGCGAAATCGGCGTCGGTTTAATTGCAACCGCGAAGACAGGATTCACCGATGCGCTCGGTGTCGCAGTCTTAGTGGCCGGCGCAATCGCCGTAATCGGTGCGGTTCTGGTCGCTCGGTTCATGCCGGCGCGCCACCTTCCAGACAATGCCAACGGCGGCACGGGAGGCGAAGAGGTCCGTTCAGACCTCGCAGAAGACGAGGCGGAGACGACGTGATGACGGCGTCAGAGGAGAAGCCATCAACACAAGATGTTCCAAAACGAGGTAGGCCTCGTGACCCCGAGGCCGACAGAGGCATCATACAAGCCACATTGAGGCTCTTAATGGACCGTGGCTACGCCGGATTGTCGGTCGAACGGGTGGCGTCGGAGGCCGGCGTCGGCAAGACGACTATCTATAGGCGCTACAACTCCAAAGAGGAGTTGGCGGCTGCCGCGATCGGGACATTGAAAGACGAT
Source organism: Dehalococcoidia bacterium (assembly GCA_965220355.1). Lineage (GTDB taxonomy): Bacteria > Chloroflexota > Dehalococcoidia > Lucifugimonadales > Lucifugimonadaceae > Bin127. The sequence continues at coordinate 1,838,199 of OZ244820.1, read as the reverse complement.
TGGGGGCCACCACCCGACACGGGCGACGCGCGTTCAGACATCGTTGAGATGATCGTCCAGAACCAGGTAGCTCTTGAGCGCGGTCCCGGATTCGCCATGATCGGCGCGCTGCTGGTGGAGGAACGTCGCAATCCTGCTCTCTTCCAACTTTTTCGCGAGCGGATTATCTGGCCACGCAGGGACGACGCGATCAACGTCCTTCAACGCGGCGTGGAACGCGGAGAAATACGCGCGGATGCCGACTTGGGGGTCGCGGTTGAAGCGATTATCGGCTCGATTATTGCAAGGCACATCTTGGGCACATCTGAGTCGCGGGAGCGTATCGAAGTGACCGTCGACACCATATGGGCAGGATTGGCGAACGATCCTCGAACTCGGTAGTGACTGAGTTACGAATCTGTACTGAGTGAAACGCTGGGGGCGCTAAAATCACCTCACCGGCTACGCAGATTATCGCCTGTCGTCTGGGACGCGCAAGTTTATCTCCCTTACCATTTCAGCGTATCCGGAAACCTCCAGCGCGGGACGCAGGGTGTTGAAAGTATTGGTGGTTACGATGTCGGCCATGACGTGGTTGTACGTTACGGCTCAGTGCGCTATCCGTCTGTTCCCATATCATGCTGTTTGAATCGGAACAAGGCGCGACATTTGAAGCGAGGATATCGTAGTTTATTTCTCAAATATTGTCACCACAATTCAACCTGGTTCCGGGACCTCCCAACACAGGGGCAGGTTTCAAACCCGCCCCTGCCAACCAAACCACCACCACACCCCTTCCCCGCCGACCCGCTGAACCAACAGCACCCACGCCCCTTTCGCAGAGCGAAGCGCCGCGAGCGGGGTATGCCCGGGGCGGAGCGGGGCCATACCAACCAAACCCGTTTCATGCCAGATAGCCGCGATGGCCTTGCGTGCTCTGGCGACCCTTCACCTTGCTTGAGAGGGTTGAACATCTTCAATTGATTTAGCCCGACTTTGAGTAACACGTTCGAAGATTCGTCCTTGGATCCGCCGTTCAAACCAATCTCTTGACCATCACGAACGACGGCGCCTCAATCATCTCGATGGATCCGTCGCCGCGCTCCCGCTGCCAACGGTCCATAATTACGTCGCCGCATTTCCGGAATCCCAGCCTGCGGTACAATCGGATCGCGTTCTCGTTGTCCGTGGCTACTTCGAGGTTCACCTCGTCCAGTTTTCGATAGGCCGCTATGGCTTCGACCGCCTTTACCAACTCGGTGCCCACACCTTTGCGCCGGAAGGCAGAGCCAACATCGAGTGCGAAAATACGCAACGATCCACGCCTTTGAAATCGACTTCCTCCGATGCTGACGGTGCCCATCACCTGGCCTTCTTTCACTGCCACAAGCATGATGCGAAATCCGCTCATGCTTTCCTCCAGCCGTCGTTTGACCTGCGCAGCGCCAACGCCGGGTCCGAGTGCATCAGTCAATGATTCCAAGTCATGTTCTGTCGCAACTCGGATTTCAATCCCCGTTCTTTTCGATCCAAATGTGTACTGCATCCTTGGTTCACCCGGCGACCACCCTTTACCGTACCCGTCATCCATTTTGCGATCCGGACAATACTCAACAATTCGGCACCGTGATCGATTATCCAATCCGTTGTTTGAAGGTCGTCCGGATTCGTACGACAGCGATTCACCCGCGCCGTTTTCATTCCGAACCGCGTGGTTCCGTCTATGTCGGATCGTGGGTCGTCGCCGACGAATATGACCTGTTCACGAGACGTGAGAACGCAGCGGGAGCCCACCGAGACTGTTGCAATACCCCCATCATTCTGGCGAAAGCGGTAGCCCCAGCGGACGCAAACTCCATCCCGAAAGGCAAGCCAACAGGGGACGCCGCGCAAATCCCAGGATCGCGGACCCGTTCGGAACGTTGCCCAATCACCCCGTAGGGGCAGGTTTCAAACCTGCCCTGCCAACCAACCCACCACAGCGCAATCAGCGGTTCAGACTTGACTTTGATACCACATCTGTAGTACAAATAGAAACAAGCGCCCAACCCGACACCCGTCGGACGAGGCGCCCAGAGACATCGCCGCGTCGAACCGGGCTGGGGCCACAACTTTTTTCGATGCCGCAATTACCAACTTATAAACAAGGGTCTGCGGACGGGAGTCCACATGGCGAGCCAGAAGCGACTGCCCAAGCCGAATGGTGAAAGCGACTGCTCCAGGCGGACCGCGACGGTGCCCGTCACATGCTTTATCGATGTCAAGCGCAACGCGACCACAAAAACGGGTTACGAGGGAGCTTGTAGCTGCAGTGTTCGGATGCGGAGCGTTAATGCTGGCTCCGCCTTGCAAGCCAGACGGAAAATCCCGTCCCTTTCGCGAAGCGAAGGGGACGCGACGTAGGGGCGGTTCGTGAACCGCCCGCTCGCAGGGGATGCCCGTTCAAGATCCGAACGATCGCTCCCTCTATCCCACCAGTCGCCTCCGCTTCGTCGTGCGGAGACGGCCACAGTGCTAACGCGGGGTTGAAGAACCAAGTGATGACGGGCGGCGACATCGTTGCGCCGCCCGGAGGGCAGACGGTCTGGCGACGTCGGCGGCACTGGACCCTTTTTATCCACCATCAACCGATTCGCTCGCAACCCACAGACGCGGCGATGCTTCGAAAAGAAACCTAAATCCCCCTCTCCCGCTCGTCGGGCGCGGGCGTCAACCTCAGCCTCCCCTTCGTTAGAGGGGAAGGAGAGGCCCAAGGCGCCCCCGCCCGACGATCAAGAAAAATCTGCGAACACAACCCGCAGATCAATTAAACACACCCCAACCGCCAAAAACCTGACGGCCCAGGAGCAAACGCCCCTTTCGCACCACGAAAGGGGCGCGAGCCAGCGGAGCGCCGCGAGCGGGGTATGCCCGTGGTGGCGACGGGCCCACCAACCCCAACCCAAACCACACTCCATCCTTCCAATCCTTTCAAATCCTAGTTCAAACGCAGCCGATCGTTGCTGCGCGTTAAAATCACCTCATCGGCTACGTAAAATATCCCTCGCCGTCTGGGGCGAACGTTGCGACCTTCTGACGCTCCAAGTGTTTCTGGAGGCGCAGATGTTCCAATCGCGAGTGGTAAAGCCGAATGACTGAACAATGTATTTCGACCGACGCCTATTCAGCCTGACGCGTGGTGTAAGACTCCGCATCGTCGTTGCCGCGGCGCTCGGCCTGATTGCGGTCGGGGCAGGGGTTTCGCGCCTAGCAGTATCCGGCGTCATCATCTACCGTGTCCTTGCCGGCGAGGCTAGCTTCGCGGCGCTCGCTATGCCGCTATTGACGATTGCGGGGCTGATCGTCATCCGAAGCCTGTTTCAGTACTGGCAGAATGCGGTTAGTCACCATACGGCGAACATCGTCAAGATCAAACTTCGACACGACGTCTACGAGCACGCGCTGGAGCTCGGACCGGGATACGCAGATCGAAACCGGACCGGCGATGTGGTTCTCACTTTGGTGGAGGGCATCGAGCGCTTGGAGACGTTTTTCGGACAGTACCTGCCGCAGTTCATCATCTCCGCGGTGGCTCCGGTCGCCATATTTGCATACATGGTGACGCTTGACGTCTATATCGCGCTCGTGTTCCTCGTTTTCGCGTTCCTAACGCTGATCGCACCGTGGATGTTCCATCGTTGGAATCGGGAAAGCAGCTTTAGACGTCGTAGGTCCTATGGTGAGTTCGGTTCGGATTTCCTCGACAGCGTGCAAGGTCTGGCGACGCTGAAGGCGTTCGGCCAGAGCAAGCGCCGGGGCAGAGATCTGGCGCAGCGAGTCGACCAACTCTACAGGAGCACGATGGGCGTCGTAGCGGCCAATCAGACGACGAGCGCCGCATCGATCTTCTTCATGACGACAGGTGCCGCAGTCGCGCTTGCCGTTGGCGCGGTTCGAGTGAGCAACGGTGACATGGAGCTGCGTCCTTTGTTGATCGTCCTGATGCTCGGGGTCGAAATCTTCAGACCTATGCGCGAACTCACCAACCTTTATCACATGGGCATGAACGTGATCGCCTCCTCGCAGAGCGTGTTTGGGATTATCGACGAACCGGTCACAATTCGAGACCCCGAAGCGGTCAAGAATCCTGCGGTTGCAGACATCGCACCGGAGGTCGCGTTCGAGGGCGTGACATTCGGGTACGACGGCGGACACCGGCCGGCGCTGGAAGACGTGTCGTTCGAACTGCGCAGGGGCGAAACGCTAGGTGTCGCTGGCGCGAGTGGAGCAGGGAAGTCCACACTCGTCTCGCTGATGTACCGGTTCTACGATCCGCAAGCCGGATCGATCAAACTCGGCGGCCACGATCTACGCGAACTTCCGCTCAGCACGATCAGAGAGAACATATCGGTGGTCAATCAGGATACCTACCTTTTCCACGGAACGGTCGCCGACAATCTGCGTTTCGGAAAACCCGACGCAACCGTGCAGGAGCTAGAGGACGCCGCCCGTGCCGCCAACGCCCACGAATTCATCTCGCGTATGCCACAGGGATACGACACGGTGGTCGGCGAACGGGCGGTTCGGCTGTCCGGCGGGCAGCGGCAACGGTTGGCCATCGCACGGGCGCTATTGAAGGATGCTTCGATCTTGTTGCTTGACGAGGCGCTCTCCAGCGTCGACGCCGAGAACGAGTCGGTAATTCAAGAGGCGCTCGACCGGTTGATGGAGAACCGGACGACGTTGGTCATTGCTCACCGTCTTTCGAGCATCATCAACGCCGATCGAATCTTGGTATTGGAAGATGGCAGGGCGGTGGAGATCGGTACGCACGCCCAATTGATCGCGGCGGATGGTACGTATGCTGGTCTCATGCGACAGCAGACGGAGGTGGGTGCCAGCGAAATCGACGCCATTTCCGTCGAGATATCGCCACCGGCCCACGTATCCGCCGTACATGAGCCAGTTCTGCCGCAATTTTCTACAGGTCATCACCATGCGCCGCCATCTCGCCAAGCGGCAGATCATGATGAAGTCAACATCCGATCGATGGCGGTTTGGCTACGTCTGATCGGTCTGGTCCGTTCGGTGAGGTTACAGTTCTTGGGCACGCTCGCGTTCGGCATGCTGAACCACGGCTCGGTCATCATCCTAGGCGCGCTCACGGCGCTTCTCGTCGGAGCCGTGTTCCGAGATGAGCCATTGTCGACCCTCGTGATACTGGTGTGCATTTTCGCCCCGCTATCGGCTGTGCTTTTCTACCTAGAGTCTTGGCAGGCGCACGACATGGCGTTCAAGCTGTTGGCGAAAATGCGAATCGACCTTTACGAAAAGCTCGAGCCGTTGGCACCCGCGTACATGGTCCGTCGTAGGTCGGGAGACTTCGTCAGTGTTGTCGGAGGCGATGTCGAGACGGTGGAGTTTTTCTTCGGACATGCGGTGACGCCCATGATCGTCGCCGTATTGATACCGAGTGGTCTGCTGATTGCACTGACGGTTTTAGCTTGGCCGATTGCGGCGGTGTTGGCGCCGTTCCTCGTGGCGGTGGCCGTTAGCCCGTACTTCGCAAACACCCGAATCGAGCGCCTCGGCGACGAGATTCGGGGGCGTATCGGCGACATCCATGCCTACATGGTCGACAGTATCCAGGGCATGCGGGAGATATCCGCGTTCGGACGCGGCGCGGATCGGAACGACGAACTGACCGAGAAGGGTTGGGCATACGCCAGTAACTTGGTCAGGTTCCAGAAGTCGCAGGCATTCCAGATCGGGTTCATCGAGGCAATGATGGGTATCGGAGGACTCGCGGTGCTAGCGATGGGGGTTTGGTTGGTAATCGAAGGCCGACTTGAACGGCTTCATCTACCTCTCGTTAGCGTGCTCGCCCTAGCGTCGTTCAGCCCGGTTACCGAGCTTGCGCGCACGATGAAACAGATGATGGAGACGCTCGCTGCGTCGCGCCGCATCCTCGCAATTCACGACGAGGTGGTCCCGGTGCAGGACGGTCCGGGCATCGTGGAAGACGTCGATGACGGTCCGTCGACGAAGCCGTCTGTTGAGTTCGATGAAGTGGCGTTTGCCTATTCGGAAGGCGATCCGCAGGCGCTCGCTAATGTTTCGATGGGAATTGGATCGGGGCAGACTGTGGCGATCGTGGGTCGCTCAGGAGCCGGCAAGACGACGATCGCGTACCTGATGATGCGCTTCTGGGACCCAGACCATGGCGAAATCGAACTGGAGGGTCATGGGTTAGAAGAGTTCCGCCTCGACGATCTGCGGGGACGTATGGCACTAGTTGCGCAAGATACCTATCTCTTCAACAACACGATCCGCGAGAACATACGTCTAGGACGGCAGGATGCCACCGACGTAGATGTCGAAGAGGCAGCGACGCAGGCGAACGCGGCTGAGTTCATCGATTCTTTCCCGGACGGTTACGACACGCGCGTTGGTGAACGCGGCATGCAGCTATCCGGTGGTCAACGGCAGCGTATCGCGATCGCCCGCGCCATCCTCAAGAACGCGCCGGTGCTGATACTCGACGAGGCCACATCCCATCTCGACGCCATCAGCGAGGCTACTGTAAGAGACGCGCTAAAAAGGTTGATGGAGGGCAGGACAACGGTCGTTATCGCCCACCGTTTGTCTACCATTCGCGACGCGGACAACATACTGGTTCTCGATGATGGGCAGGTGGTCGAGCAGGGCAGCCACGACCAACTATTGCATCGCGGCGGTCTATACGCGCAACTGGTCGCGGCGCAGATGACGGGGGTTACCGGGGGTGGCGGGTAGATGACGCGGTCGTCATTTGTGCAAAGCTGCGTTCGTCGGCGGGCGGCTTAACGTGTTCCTGTGCAAGAGTTGCGGCTGTTTCGTAAATTTCGAGCGGGTTCTTTTTGGCTACCAGGCCAGGGCGTAGCAGGCGCGGCGGGGATCGCCTGAAGACGCCAGCACGCCGGTGTCCGGATTCCGTGTCGAGACCGTGGCACCTACTCCGGCACCGTCGACAATCACGATCTGATGGCCCATCGATGCGAGTTCGTCGCGGGTGCTCTGTGGGATCCCCGATTCGACCGCGAGTTGTCCCGGGTAGTATGAGTGCGGATAGAAGCTGTTGAGGACGCTGTTGCTGGCGAAGCGGGGCGCTTCGACGGCGACCTGTGGGTTCATCCGCCAGAGAAGGCTGTTGAGAATTAGCTGTGTGTTGGCCTGAGCTTGATGGTCGCCTCCGGGGCAACCGACGGTCATCACGGGGACGCCATCCTTGGACACGATGTAGTTGATCAGGGTAGTTCTCGGACGCTTGCCGGGCTCTAGGCGGTTGGGATGCCCGTCTTCGAAGTTCAGCATCTCCATTCTGGTGCTGATGGCGCAACCGAGCTCAGGGAAGAACACCGATTTTGAGAACGAACCTCCAGAAGGCGTGGCCGCGATCATGTTTCCTTCACGGTCGATTGCCTGTATGTGTGTCGTGCCGTCTTCAGCGCCACTCGTTACGTCACTGCTAGTGGTGGCGATCAGCTCCTTGGGGGATGCGGCAGCACCTGAGGCGGTCGAGTATCTCCACGGGTCTCCGGGTTCTGGTGTTTCACCAAACGCGCGGTCCGGATCGATCAACGAGGCACGCTCGCGGGCGTATTCCTTTGACAAAAGTCCGTCGATCGGCACATTGGCGAAATCCGGGTCACCGTAGTATGCCTGACGGTCGGCGAACGCGAGATTGATGGCCTGGCTAACGGTGTGAATGTAGGCAGTTGAGTTATGTCCCATCCCGCGCAGGTCGAAGTTCTCAAGGATGTTCAGCGCCTGCATCAACACCGCGCCTTGCGTCCATGTTCGTTGGCCGTGAACCTCGTGGCCGAGGAAGCTGGTCTTGATGGGCGACTCGTACTTTGCCTCATAGTCGGCGAGCGAATCCATGTCTAGGATGCCGCCGACTCTTTCGCTGCAGTCGGCGATGATCTGTGCCACTTCGCCGGTGTAGAAGCAGTCGCGTGCGGCGCGTACGCCTTCTGCTCGGTTTCCCTCAGCTATGCTCTCGGCTTCGGCAAGCTTCCGCAACGTCGCGGCGATTCCGTTCTGGACGAGAAGAGAACCCGGTTCAGGAACTGCGCCGTTGTCGTAGAAGACGTCGGCGCCGCCGGGCGGATACTGCTCCCACTGGCTACGGGTGTTGTCGCTGCCGATGCGTTCGAGCATGTATTCGTAGTTGGGGATGCCACGCTGGGCGTAATGGATCGAAGGGTTGAGGACCTCGCCGACTGTTTTGGAGCCGTATCTTTCGAGCAGCGAGAGTAGTGCTGCTACCACACCCGGTACGGTGAAGCTGAGATGCGCGAGTGGTCCGGGACCGGTTGGGATTTGGTCTTGACCCTGAGAGCGGTACCATTCGACGGTTGCCCGGTTCGGAGCGGTACCCTGACCACTCAACGACAGGAGGTCTCCGCTCTGGGCGTGATAGAGCATGAACACGCCCTCGGCACCCAGCGAATACGAAGCGATCGGCTCGACCACGGCGGCGGCGAATCCGGCCGCGACCAGCGCATCGAAGGCGTTCCCACCCGAAAGCATCATCCGCATGCCAGCCATCGACGTCAGGTAGTGGCCGCTCGATATTACCCCCTGCGTTCCATAGACCACCGGCCGGCTCGTCGCCGTCCACGCAAGGTGGTCGTCCTCAATCGTCGAGGCGTTGTCCGAGGTTGTCACTGGATCCTTCTTACTGCTTGTTTTAGGACGGTTCAAGATCGTCATTTATCCGCCAACCGAACACCTGCGCTAATGCTGCACCTGAACGTCATGCATCTGACCGGCTCAAATCGCAACTAAATCGCTCTGCCACTAGGCGCAGATCAAGTTGGCCGGGTACGGTGGACTACTCGGCGCTTCGGTGCTTTTGGATTAGGGCCGCAACGCGGTGATCGACCTGACCATTGAATTCGCGCTTGGCGTCGGAGAGTGCGATTCCGAGGTGCGTGTCGCGCAGAAGTTGGTCGTACTCAGAAGTCTGAGAATAGCTCTCTTCGAGCTCACCGAATAGGGCGTCAAGCGCGTCTTTTTCAAACATGGTGTTTCAGCGAACGGACAAGCTAGCGGTAGACCGGAGACGGTTATGGTTAGCTACTCGTCGGTACGAGAGACGCCCTCCTTGACCACACGCGTCAGTTCTTTGGCGAATTCCAAAGCCTGATCGGCATCGGGAGTTCCGTTCTTCTCCACTTTCTCTTTGAATCGATGGAAGAGGTGTTCCTCTTTAGTGCCGTGCGGAATTTCAAACTCCTCGCGCGTGAAGTGCGGCAGTTTGCCCGGCCCGAAGTAGCCCTTACCCCGCAGTTCGTAGCCCTCGAGGTTTGGCGTGCCTTTGCCGAGGATCTCGCTGGTCTCTACGTAGTGCTCCATAACCGGCTTCATGCCGTAGCGTTGGATGGGGCAGACCTTCATGCAGACGGCGCAGCCCTCGTAGGTGACCATCACGGGTCGGCACCTGTCATAGACAAGCTTGTTCTTCTGTACGCCGCGGTACCAGACCTTTTCGCGCAGTAGTGCGCGGGCGGGACATCGGACCACGCATACTTGGCACTCTTCGCAGAACTTGTTGATGCCGTAGTCGACGGACTCGTCGTACTGGACCGGCGCATCTGTGGTGATCAGCATCAACCGCGCTCGCGATCCGAAATAAGGTGACAACAGTTGTCCATTGGCACCGAGTTGGCCGAGGCCGGCATTGACGAAGAGCGGTATGAAGACGCCGCTATTGTCGTTGGGGCTATGGATCTGCGCGTGGTATCCAAGTGCGCGAATGTTGTCTGCGAGTTTCAGCGCGAGTGCTCCGGCTATCTCGTAAGTGCCGAAATGAGCGAACTCGGCCTCCAAGCTGGGAATGGACTGGGTCTGGGAGTAGTCTTGTTCGAGCGCGAGGCAGATGGCGTGGCGGTATTTGACCCAACTCTTTTTGCTGGCGTAGGTGTATCTGCGGTCGTATCTCGTGAACCCGACTTCGCCGAAGCCTAGTTCTCTTGCCTTCGAGCGGATGTCCGCGGTGACGTCTCGCCCCGGTTCGGGCTCTGCAGTGGGCTCGATATCACCGGAGACAGCGGCCGCTTCGATGAGGGGTTCGGTGACCTTGTCGTGCTTTTTGCGGTAGTCGTAGACCTCTTTGATGTAGACGGTCCACCCCCAGTCGCGGTCGGCGGATTTTTCGACCGTCTGCGACTCGACCGGGTATTCGCGGCTGTAGTAGCTCACGTCACCGTCGATGGTGGGTGAGCCGGGTACCGTGACGAGATCTTCTGCGACAGGTATCTCCGTTTCCGGATCGCCTTGCCGGTGTCCGGGCCTTGTTACGACGTGGTGTACTGCCTTACTCATCTCTGGTCCCTTATATGTTGGGCGTACGTTGTGGCGCATTATAGCGCGTCGGGCCAAACGTGTCCCGAATTCAGCACGCAATCCGTGCAAAGAAACCTGGGATACGTCGGATTTCGCCGGAGGACATCTGTCGTCTGGGTCGTAACGGATGGGCGAATCCGGCGACTTCAATGCCACCCTAGATCTTTAAAGATGTACGAATTCAGGGTGTCGCGACAGGTTCATATCAGTCGTCAGATTCCAATTCGCAAAAATGAGTTCAAAGGGCGTGTGGAATAAAGCGATCTATAATGGCGATGAAACTATCGCATCCGAAAATTCGGACAAGATTGCACGACAAAATCGCTGAATTTAGTGCAAAGGAATAGGTGATGCTCAGATTTGCGGAGGAAATCGTCCTGCTGTTGTTGAACGATGATGATGGTCGTTTTGCGCGGGTTCCCAACGTTTCTCTGGATTATGCTCTGGCTGGCGGGGTGTTGATGGACTTGGCGCTCGAGGACCGCATTGACACAGACCTTGAGAAACTGGTTCTAATCGATGCGACGCCGACCGGCGATACGCTGTTGGATCCTACGTTGGCCGAAATCGCCGAGGGTGGTGAGAATGATGCCCGTTACTGGGTCGAAAGAACGGCGGTTCGATCAGATTCCTTGCGCGAAGAAGTTTTGAAACGGCTCGTAGACCAAGGTATCTTGGAGCGCCGGGAAGACCGTTTCCTTTGGGGTTTTCAAATCTCGTCGCTATCCAATGGTCGATGGCGAAGTCCAACGCGAAGTCAAGTTGCGAATCATGGGCGTTCTGTTCAGCGATGAAATTCCGGACCCTCGCGATATTGTCATCATCTGTTTGGCCGACGCTTGCGGGATATTCAAGAGCATATTCTCGTCACAAGAATTAGATGCCGTCGCTCCCCGCATCGAGCAGGTTCGAAGGTTGGATCTGATTGGTCAGGCGATGACGCAAGCCATACAGGACATTGAACTGACGTTGGTGTCTTCGCTCCAACCGCACATGTATTGATGCTGCAAATCTCACGGCTTCCAGTTGAGGATTCTTTGGAGGTTCGCGAAGTAATAGGCAAAGGCTTTGCGGCCGGTCGGTGTCGCGCGTAGCCATGTGCGGGGTTTTTGGTCGTGGAATTCTTTGGTGATTTCGAGGTACTCGGCTTCTTCGAGCTTTCGGAGATGAGTCGTGAGGTTGCCGCCGGTCAAGCTTAGGGATTTTTGGACGAAGCCGTAAGTTAGCCGGTTTGTCTCCGGTTGTGAGACGAGCATCGTCATGATCCTCAGCCTAGTGGGCTGGTGGATCGTCTCGTTGAGTGTGATGGGCTCTTCGGTCATGCGACGCCGCTCTTGCGCACCCAAATTGCTCCAGCGAACATGATAACCAAAGTAGCGACCCCGGTAACCGCAATCGCAGCGTCATCCAATAGCAAGTCGGGTATGTAATAAGCCGCGGCGAACAAGATTCCAATGATCGCCAATGCTGGTCTAGTCATGATGCCGAAGAGGACGTATCCAAGCGAGACGATCCCGATCGTGACACCGGGGATGCCGCTCGCGGCGTCGGGATCCCACAATCCCGACGCGCCTGGGATCCCGAACGCGGCAACAAGTATCGCAAAGAAGAAGAGGAAGACTTTGAGTCCGGCGGATCGAACGGCATCACCGTCTGCGATCTTCTGACTGGTGCGGTGTCCGATGATGCTACTGGCGATGAAGCCGATGACGGAGATCCCGGCCCAAAGCGGGGCGGGGAACCACGGGTTGCGATTCGCGAAATCGGTTGCAAGGATATCGATCGCGAACATTGCGAGGTATCCGGCGGCGGCGATAGCGCCCCACAGGAGGAGAATAGTTGCGGTACCGGCCAGGTACATCGAACTATGGGACTGATCCATAGTGGCATGGATGGTGCGCCAACTCGTCTCAGCGGATAGTTGGTCGGATTCTTGTTTGGAGGTCGACATGAAGGGGCTCCTATTCGTCTATTGAACCTCGGCGAGACGGAGCGTTGCACCGTTTCAATCGGCGGAGGGGGCTTGAAGGGGTGGTGTGTTCCTCGTTGGTTCGTTTGATTTAAACGAGCCTACGGCGACGTGAAAGCGGTGGATTGTGTGAGTTTCGAAGTCGAACGGGGCAGCGTCTTCGGCATGATAGGGCCGAACGGTGCGGGAAAGACCACGACTATAGAGTGCCTGGAAGGATTGCGGCGTCCGGACGGGATGTGTGCACAACCTAAGGGACGATGGATCCAAGGCCAGATTGTAGGCGCTTCCCGGTTGCTCCGCCCCTCTGGATGGACGTTCCGTACGCTGAAGCGCGCCTGCGCGGGAATGACGGTCGCGTGCGCGTCTAAGCGCCTGCGAATGTGGGTGGCAGGTCGTGGTCGGCAACCGCGAGGGTATTGCTTCGATCTTTTGGATTTCAAGCGTCCGGGTGGGGGCGCCCGCAGGGTGGTTAAGGTGTGCTCCCGGCGAATGCGGGGAGCACGTTTTCTATATTTAGAGTCATCGCCGCGTCTGTGGGTTGCGAGCGAATCGGTTGATGGTGGATAAAAGGGTCCAGTGCCGCCGACGTCGCCAGACCGTCTGCCCTCCGGGCGGCGCAACGATGTCGCCGCCCGTCATCACTTGGTTCTTCAACCCCGCGTTAGCACTGTGGCCGGCTCCGCACGACGAAGCGGAGACGACTTGTGGGATAGAGGGAGCGATCGTTCGGATCTTGAACGGGCATCCCCCGCTCGCATCGCTGCGCTCGCTCGCGCCCCCTTGCACTTGGTGAAGGGGGCGGGCCGATCGCTGCGTCTGCTCGCGTTCCCCGTTCGCTTTGCGAATGGGGACGGGGTTGACCGTCTGGCTTGCAAGGCGGAGTCAGCATTAACGCTCCGCATCCGAACACTACAGCTACAAGCTCCCTCGTAACCCGTTTTTGTGGTCGCGTTGCGCTTGACATCGATAAAGCATGTGACGGGCACCGTCGCGGTCCGCCTGGAGCAGTCGCTTTCACCTTTCGGCTTGGGCAGTCGCTTCTGGCTCGCCATGTGGACTCCCGTCCGCAGACCCTTGTTTGTAAGTTGGTAATTGCGGCATCGAAAAAAGTTGTGCGCACAGCCCGGTTCGACGCGGCGATGTCTCTGGACGCCTCGTCCGACGGGTGCCGGCCTGGGCGCTTGTTTCTATTTGTACTACAGATGTGGTATCAAAGTCAAGTCTGAACCGCTGATTACGCTGATTGCGCTGATGGGCTGTGATGGGGTGTTGGTGGGTGGTGGGGGTTTGGTTGGCAGGGCAGGTTTGAAACCTGCCCCTACGTCTGGCGGATTGCGTCGATGGAGAGGGTTGGGTGTTGCGGTGGGGGGCGTGGTGTTTGGTTGGTAGGGCGGGTTTGAAACCTGCCCCTACGTCCGGCGGGTTGCATCGATGGACAGGAATGGGTGTGTTAGTGGTTTGGTTGGTGTGCTCCGCTCCGCCCCGGGCTCTCACCCCAACCCTCTCCCGTCCAACGGGAGAGGGGGAATGTTTGTGGCGGATGAGTGTGTTGCTGCGGTGAAGGGGGTGTGGATGTTTGGTTGGCAGGGCAGGTTTGAAACCTGCCCCTACGTCGGGCGGGTTGCATCGTTGGACAGGAATGGGTGTCGGTGGGTGGGGGTGGCGCGGCCCCGCTTCCGCCCTGGGCCCTCACCCTAACCCTCTCCCGTCCAACGGGAGAGGGGGAATGTTTGTGGCGGATGAGTGTGTTGCTGCGGTGATGGGGGCGTGGTTGTTTGGTTGGTAGGGCAGGTTTCAAACCTGCCCCTACGGGTTGGCTGGATGGATCGTTGGACAGGAATGGGTGTGTTGGTGGTTTGGTTGGTGTGCCCCGCTCCGCCCCGGGCCCTCACCCCAACCCTCTCCCGTCCAACGGGAGAGGGGGATGTTTGCGGCGGATGAGTGTGTTGCTGCGGTGATGGGGGCGTGGTTGTTTGGTTGGCAGGGCAGGTTTGCCCCTACGTCGGGCGTGTTTCTCGGCTCTTGATTGCGACGAGCACTTCTTCGACAGACATTCGGCCGATGGGGCCTGAGGCGTACATCGATCCGAAGATCACGCCGCCGCGAGAGATCAGAAGTTCGGTAGGTTGCATGTAGCGACCGTGGTGATCTGTAGTCCACCAAGCGCCAATCGGATCGAATTCGTTTTCGGTAAGGCCGTATGCGACGGGAAAGGTTAGGCCGAGGTCGTCTCGCATGGATTTAACCTCCTCTAGCGTGCCGACGGTGGCGGCTACGACGGTGGCGCCGAGGTTATCCAGTTCGTCGAGTTTTTCTTGGTAGCTGACCAGCTGCCTGCGGCAATAGCTTCACCAAGCGCCGCGGAAAAACAGAAGGGCGATGTAACGTGTCTTCATGCCTTTGGGAAGCGCCAAATCGTCGCCGTCAACGAGGCTGAAATGGAGTTCCGGTAGTCGGTCACCTTGTTGGAGTTTTTCGGTCACTGCGAGATTCCATTCATCAGTTAAAAACGTCGGTTCGGCCTAGCTTCTGAATAATACGGCTCAACTCAAAGGATACGCAACGCGACCGTGCTGGCTTCGTCGACATCTTTAACGAATTGGTCTACGGGAACTTTATCGAGAACGCCGAGCGCGCGCAGCGTGATCTCAGGTCGGCCAGCAAGCCCCATGACGATGGTTTTGGTTTCCTCCGAGTTAGCGACATCGATCATTTGTTCCACGACGAGCGCGGCGCTATCGTCCATATAAACGGTGTCGGAAAAATCGAGAATCACGACTTCGTGCTCTCGGATATCTTCGCTGATTGTAGTTATCAAGCGATTGGAGGAAGAAACAGTGAAAGTTCCACGCAATGCGACCATGCCGACGCGTGCGGAGTATTCGTCGATTTCGGAGGTGTTGACTTTTCCGGCGAAAAATATTCGGTCGAGCAGAGGTACCGAGATAACACTGTCGAGCTCCAGTCGTTCTAGCGCTCTCGCGCTGGCCATGCCAGCAACGATCAATCCGATGGCGACGGCGGTAACCAAATCGAGGAAAACGGTGAGCCCCATGGTGACGATCATGACGAGCAGATGCTCTCGTTGAACGCGGTGGACGCGAGTAATGAATCTCCAGTCGATGATGTCCCATCCGACCTTGATGAGAATGCCGGCGAGTGCGGCGTGTGGAATCGCTTCGGCGAAACGGCCTGCGCCCAATACGATGGCGACTAAGATCGCGGCTCGAATGACTCCAGATATCTGAGTACGGCCTCCGGCGCGGATGTTCACGACGGTTCCAAGAGTTGCGCCGGCTCCAGGAAGGCCGCCGATAAACCCGGCGATCGTGTTACCGATGCCTTGACCGATGAGTTCTTTGTTCGGGTTGTGGCGAGTACGAGTTATAGCGTCGGCGATCAATGAGGTCAGCAGACTGTCGATGGAACCGAGCAAAGCGATGATTAGTGCGGGTTGAATCGCGGTTACCAAAAGGTGCGTCGATAGATGCGGAATTTGGATCTCGGGCAGTCCATACGGCACATCCCCGATGATCGGGACATCGGTCAGCCACAAGACGCCGATCAGCGTGCCGGTTAGCAGGGCGGCGAGAGTAGGTGGGCAATACCTGCTGAGTCGGCCAGGCCAGAGCACCCCGACGACGAGACTGGCTGCCGCGATGACGAACGCACTAATGTTGAAATCGCTGATCGCGTCCGGCCACCCCCTCTATCGCGGCTACGGGTCCTCCGGTAGCGACCGCGGCGCCCATGAAGGGCAGAGTCTGCATGACGATGATGATTACGCCGATGCCGGACATGAACCCGGAGATTACGGAGTAGGGAGTATAGGCGACGTATCGACCGACCCTCAGGACACCAAGCAGGATTTGAATGAGACCCGCCAGAATGACGATTGTGAAGGCGTCGACGAGGTTTTCTGCGTGGGCGGTAACGATGACCGCCATTGCGACTGCCATCGGACCGGTGGGACCGGAGATTTGCGACCTCGTACCCCCAAAAACGGACGCAAAAAACCCAACAGCTATGGCGCCGTAGATGCCAGCGACAGCGCCAAGTCCAGACGCCACTCCGAAAGCCAACGCAACTGGAAGACCGACGACGGCCGCAGTTACGCCGCCGAAGATGTCGCCACGAAACGTCTCGAGGTCGTAGCTAAAAGTGAATGATGGAATGAATCGCTGCAATTCGGCTCCTGGAGTGATCGGAACGCCCATCAGATCGCGCATCGCCATTTTACGCGGATAGCATTAACTTTGGCATTCAATTGGAGCGTTCTTCGTGTAATTAGTGCGCGATTAGCGGTCGAAGAGGGTTTGAACCGTGCCGAGTGCGTGCAGATTCGTAAGAAGAGCGTACCGATGTGGTATATTGCTAATCAGTAACCCTCACGCGTCGTGCTCGCATTTGCGGTGGTTTGATGCCGCAACGGGCATGATTCGAGAAACCGCGCCATGGCCGACCGCATATTAGATCGTATTGACGCTCCTGACGACCTCAAAAGCCTATCGCTGGAGGAAATCGAACAGGTTGCGCAGGAAGCTCGGGACACGATAATCTCTGTGATCTCTGAGCGTGGGGGTCACCTCGCATCAAACTTGGGCGTCGTTGAACTTACGTTAGCGATGCACCGGATTTTCGACAGTCCCAAAGATAGCTTGGTTTGGGACACGACGAATCAGCTTTACACCCACAAACTGGTTACCGGTCGCCGTGATGAATTTCAAGACATACGGTTGGCCGGTGGACTGTCTGGTTTTGGGGAACCGGCTGAGAGCCCTCACGACACTTTATGCGCTGGACACGCGGGCACTGGTTTGTCGATCGCTTTAGGAATCGCGCAGAGCGCAGCGAATCAGCAGAAGGACTCATGGACTGTCGCAGTTGTCGGCGACGGGGCAATGACTTCGGGTTCAAGCTTTGAGGCGTTGAACAACATCGTCCATCTGAATCCAGGGCAGATGATCGTCGTGCTTAACGACAACGGAATGTCGATCTCTGAAAACATCGGCTTCCTCACAAACTGGCGAAAACGATTGATCACGCATCCTGAATTTCAGTCGATGATCAATCGCATGAAGTCGATATCGCAGCGGGTGCCGACCGGCGAGTTGATGTACCGGATCGTTAAAAGATTTAATACTGGCCTTGCCGGTTTGATCGTCCCGACCATGTTTTGGACTGAGATGGGTTTCCAGTACTTGGGACCGATCGACGGACACGATTTCAAGCAGCTTGAGGAGACTTTGAAGCAAGCTCGAATGTCGACGGGTTCAGTGCCATTGATTCACATCGTGACCCACAAAGGCCACGGATTTGAGCCGGCCGAGGATGATCCAGTAAAGTTCCACCAGCCGAGTTCTCCACTCGGCGACTCGTCTGGGGCGCCTACCTACTCGAAGGTTTTTGCTGAATCGTTGTCGAAAATCATGCGCGACGATGATGCGGTGGTTGGCATCAGTGCTGCGATGCTTGAAGGCACCGGTTTAATCGACGTGATGCGCGAGTTCCCAGATCGCGTCTTCGACGTGGGCATTGCGGAGCAACACGCGGTGAGCATGGCCGCAGGTATGGCATCCAAGGACCTTAAGCCGTTCGTATCGATATATTCGACATTCATGCAACGGGCGTTCGACCAGATACTTCATGACATCTGTCTGCAAAATCTATCGGTCACATTGATCGCTGATCGCGCTGGCATCGTGGGCGAAGACGGTAAAACCCATCACGGCGCGTTCGACATCTCTTACTTGCGGTGTCTTCCCAATGCGGTAGTCGCAGCTCCTAGAGACGAGAACCAATTGCAACATCTGGTCTATACATCTTACCTGCACGATGGCCCATTCATGATCCGCATCGCGCGCGGTGCGGCAGTCGGGGTGCCGATGGATGAGGAACTGAGGGAGCTACCGGTTGGCAAGGGCACTGTGATCATGGATGGCGAAGACCTTTCAGTGTTCGCGCTGGGCAAGTCGTGCAACGCGGCGGTCGAAGCCGCGGACAAGTTAGCCGAGTACGGTGTTTCCTGCGCGGTCATCGATCCGATATTTGCGAAACCGCTTGATGTCGACCTGATCATCGAGTCAGCGCGCAAAACTGGCAGGGTATTGACCGTTGAAGAAAACGTGCTGGCGGGTGGTTTCGGTTCGGCCGTAGTTGAAACGTTGTCAGACGCCGAGATTGAAGGCGTTGTGGTTCACCGGATCGGTATGCCTGACGCTTTCGTGGAACATGGGACGGCGGTGGATCAACGACGTCAATTGCAGCTGGACGCCGATGGGATCGTAGAACACGTGCTCGACACGTTCTTCCCAGATGTCGCTGCGCGCGTGCGCCACGGCGGCGCTGAGCAGGGATTGGCCGCGACGGCGTAGCTGCCATCGTTTGAGTCCAGTCGCCGTTGGCTAGGTGAGTTGGCTGGCGTCCAATTATGCGATTGGACGGGTGAAACGTTAAAGGTATTGGCTCGCCCATCCGAGGCCGGCTTTTGTATCGGCAGCCGGAATGTACTCCGCGCCGATCCATCCTGCGTAGCCGCTGTTTTCGATGTGACCCAACACGAACGGGTAGTTGATCTCGCCTGACCCTGGTTCGTGTCGGCCCGGATTGTCTGCGATCTGGACATGGCCGATCAGGGATAGCATTTGTGAAAATTTGGGCGCGAGATTACCTTCCATGATCTGTGTGTGGTACACGTCGAATTGGAGACGGACGTTGTCACGCACCGAGTCACGTACTAACCTTGCACCGTGGGCGGCCGTAGATACGAATGTTCCAGGGACGTCACGGGTGTTCAGGGGTTCGACGAGCACGATCGCGCCGATGCTTGCCGCTGCATCGGCAGCGAAGCGTAGATTGCCGATCATGGTTGTTTCGGCAACTGCGGGGTCCGCTCCGGCGTTAGGGATTCCCGCGAGGCAGGTAAGCCGTTCGCATCCAAGGGCTTTCGCGTATTCGATTGCCAAACCAACTCCGTCTTGAAACTCGCCGACACGATCGGGTTGGACCGCGATCCCTCGATCGCCGGTTGCCCAATCGCCGGCAGGGAAATCGAAGAGGACCTGTTGCAACCCGTTCGATTCCAATTGTTCGCCTATTGCGTCGACGGGATAGTCGTACGGAAACAGGTATTCGACGCCTTTGAAACCGCAACGTGCGGCGGCAGCGAATCGGTCCAAAAAATCATGTTCGTTGAACATCATGGTGAGGTTTGCTGCAATTTTGAGGATCACGTTCGCTGCTCCGTTAGGGGAATTACGGTTCTTGGCGATGACATCGATACAAGGTTACACGTGCGTCATCAGCGAACGTTTATCGAGTAACACAGTCCACATGAAGTACCTGGCGATGGCAACGGTCCTTCGCGCATTTGCGTCGAGCAACGACGCGAACCGGATTAACTGCTCAACGCAGTTTTGGGAACCTCTTTAGTTGGATCGTAGAACGGCACTCTGGTTACGGTCGCGTTAACGATGCCGTCATTGGGTAACCGCACTCTAACTTCTGTTCCGATTCGCCAATGGGTCTTAGGCATTACGGCAAGAGCTATGTTAGAACCATTGCTGGGAGACCAAAACGCGCTCGTGACATAGCCGATGTCGTCTCCGGTTTCTCGATCTTTAACGAGGTAAAAGTCTTCGTTGTACCAGGTGATGGGTTCTCCGCCAAGTTTGAGGCCGACGAGGCGTTGCTGGACACCATTCTGTTTGATTTCTCGGAGCGCATCTTTGCCGATGAAGTCGGACTTCTTGTCGAGGTCCACTTGCCAGCCGAGACGGACTTCGTACGGATTGTTCTCGATGTCCATATCCTGTCTATACGATAGGATTCCGGCTTCCAATCGCCGGATGTGACTAGGAGCAATTACGCGAAGGTTGAACTCCCGCCCTTGCTCGAGGATGTAGGGCCAAACGTCGTCTGCGTGCAGCGTTGCATCGTGCAGATAGATTTCGAAACCGACCTCCGCCGAGAATCCGGTTCGAGAGATCGTGACTTTGTGGCCGTTCAACTCGTCGTGAATCAGTCCGTAGTAGGGGATGTCGCGAATGCGGGAACCGAACATCTTTTCCATCAACGACACCGACTTCGGGCCTTGGATTTGCACTGGTGAGACATCGATTTCGTGTATTTCGACATTGAAATTCGCGAAAGAGTTGACGCCTTGAGACCACAAAAGAACGTCAGAGTCGGAGATGCTGAACCAGAACTCATCATCTGCGACGCGTAACAGCACCGGGTCGTTCACGATCCCGCCGTATTGGTTGCACAGGATTACGTACCGGGCTTGCATGGTCGGTATCAACGAATGAACATCGCGGGTGATCAACAGATTCACAAAGTCTGCAGCGTCGGGCCCTTTAATCTGGATCTGGCGTTCGACCGCGACGTCCCACATGCTGACGTGTTG
The DNA here is from genome assembly GCA_965220355.1 of Dehalococcoidia bacterium. Taxonomy (GTDB): domain Bacteria; phylum Chloroflexota; class Dehalococcoidia; order Lucifugimonadales; family Lucifugimonadaceae; genus Bin127. Next base: position 1,817,470 of record OZ244820.1, on the reverse strand, counting down.
TGTGAGGTATTCGTACTCCGCCATCAAACCGCCGTTTTCGGGTTTGATGTAAGCGCGGGGATGATACAGGTGGTTATAAGTTGTGTACGCCCAACAACCGGCCGCTTTTGACAGATGCCACCAAGGTGACTTTCTGATCCTGGTGGAGATGAGTATGCGCGCATCGCTGTTACCGCTTTGCCGAAGGTTTATGGGCCAGTGCCGATGCTTGAGGCCGTCGATGGCGAGTGTCTGTGCCAATTAATCTCCTCCGAGGGATCATGACGAGCAGAAATTTGGCACGATGCTAACACGATGTGTCAGTTAACGCTCGACGCCTAATTCATTACGTGCTCAAGATCTCAATTTCTTGCCGCTGGGATCGTACAGTGGGTCATTGCGTACCGTGGCCTTGAGCCGTTCGCCGAAGTAGAGTATGTCGACGTTGGTTCCTGGCTCAGCATGGGTATTGGGGAGATAACCGTAGGCGATGCCGCTTCCAATCGTGTGTCCGTAGCTCGCGCTGGTCACATAACCGAGGACGCTGGTGCCGTCTAGGATCGGCTCCTTGCCCATAACGACTCGACCAGGGTCGTCCAAGGTTAAACAGACGAGTCTGTTTGCCGGATCTATTTCTCCAAACTTCTCCAACGCGGTTCTACCGATGAAATCCCCTTTTTTCATCGCCACTGCAAAGTTGAGGCCTGCCTCGAACGGGGTGTACTCGGTATGGATGTCGTTGCCCCACAATCGGTAGCCTTTTTCGAGACGCAGCGATTCGAAAGCTCCGGAGCCAGCAGCGATTAGTCCGAGTGGTTCGCCAGCTTTCCAGAGGGTGTCCCACAGTCGTTGCCCATGTTCGACGTGTGCGTAGATTTCCCAACCTAGTTCGCCGACGTATGAAATGCGAAGAGCCAACGCCGGAACGTCGACGATCGTTATCGGTCTTGCTCTCAGGTATGGGAATCCGGAGTTGCTAATGTCGTCATCGGTTACTGTGCTCAGCAGTTGGCGCGCTAACGGTCCCCATAAACCGATGCAGGACCAACCCGATGAAACGTCAGTAACAGTGACATCGGAGTCGTGTGCTAGTTTGGATCGGATCCATTTAAGGTCATGGCGAGCCATTGAACCGCCAGTGACTATCATGAATCGGTTTTCACTCCACCTTGTTACCGTCAGATCGCATTTGATGCCTCCACTTGAAGTGAGCATGGAGGTGTACGTGACAGTGCCCACCCGTCGGTCCATCTGGTTGGCGGTCAGCTTCTGTACCGCACTGAGTGATCCTTTCCCTGTCACCTCGAAGATCGAGAATGGCGTCAGGTCGAACATGGCGACACGCTCGCGAGTAGCAACGTGCTCGGCCGCGATGGTTGGTGACCATTCGCGCGCTTCCCATCCTTCGCGAGACGAACCGGCAACGTTTAGCGAATCGAGTAGATTATCGTTGGCGCTGTACCACTGAGGGCGTTCCCATCCGGCGGTTTCGAAAAAGACGGCTCCGAGTTCTTGTTGCCTCGCATAGAACGGCGTAACGCGTAGGTTTCGGGGAGCCGAAATCTGCTGCAACGGATGAATAACGTCGTAAACCTCGCGATACTGTTGCGCAGCGCGCGTTCGGACATAGGAACGGCTGTAGGCATGAGGATGGAAACGATCGATGTCGCACTCACGCAGGTCCATGGTTGGTTCTCCGTTGACGATCCACTCGGCGACCGCTTTGCCGATGCCCCCGGCGTGAGTTATCCATACCGCCTGCGCGGACCAGAAACCGCGTAATTGAGGTGCTTCGCCGAGGATTGGGAAGCCGTCTTGTGTGAAGGAGAACAGGCCATTGAACCGCCGCGTCAAACCGGCGCCATTGAGGCACGGCATTACTTCGCCGGCCGCTGACAAAGCGGCTTCGAAGTGGTCTTCCGTGAAAGGCATCTCGGCTGGGGGCATAGGCGCGTTATCGTCGTCGGCAATATCCTCGGCATCGACGATCAGCGGTTCGTGCAGGTACGACCCGATTCCGAAACTTTCGCGCTCCTGCCGAAAATACATCGAGCGATCTTGGTGGCGAACCAACGGCAATGAAATGTCAGAGGTTGCGCCCGCGAGTTCAGGCACGGGTGCGGTCACGGCGTAGATGTGTTGCATCGGCGACAGCGGTATTGGCACGTTAGCTAAGGAACCGATTTTGGGAGCCCAAATTCCGACGGCCGAGACTACGATTTCCGTTCGGATACTGCCTTGGAGGGTCCGAACTCCATGTATGCGGCCGTTTGAAACGTCGAATCCGGTTACTTTGACGCCTCCGTGGAACGATGCCCCGCATCCGATGGCCGCACGTGCCATGGCTTCGGCCGGTTTGGTCGCAGTGGTCTGGATGTCTGACGGGACATACAATGCACCCAAGATACTTTCAGACAGCGTTGGCACCAATTCGCGCGCTTCATGAGTGCTGATCAGATGGGCTTCGACACCCCAACTCAGACCATAACCAGCCTTGCGTTTAAGGTCGGAGAAACGTTCAGGGGTCCATGCCACTTCGAGACTGCCCACAGGGTTCGTGACCCGTTGGCCGTCTAGTTCCAAACGAGACCATTCATCTACCGTGTACCGTGCGAAACTGGTCATAGTTTTCGACGCGTTGATCTGAAAAACCCCGCCGGGAGCGTGGGATGTCGAGCCACCGGTTTCGAATAGGGGCCCTTGGTCAACGACGACGACGTCCCGCCAACCTAGCTTCGCAAGGTGATATGCGACGCTGCAACCCGCTATCCCGGCACCGATGACTACAACTCTCGCGTGAGTTGGCAATGAAGATTCGGTCATGTCAGTTCTTTACCTTGTTGCCTGTCGGATGTTATTCGGTATGTCCAACTCTTGAGAGTAGCCAATCCTGTAAAGCGCAGGATTGCGCAATCGGCGGAATTGTTCGGGCAGTGCAGCGATATTCGACGCGAAACGTTCCCGAACGGTTTCGATCGGGTCCATTGGATTCAACCGTTCGCCGGACTGCATAACTGTTCGAAGTATCTGATGTGGGTAACCATCGGGTACGGCGGAAGTGGCTCTCGCCAACACGTCGCCATACATCAAACCGTTTTCGAAGCGCCGGAAGATCTGCTTGGCCCAAGGTCGTGTCGCTTTGGCGGCGCTCAGCTTCCTGACAGGTCGACCGCCGATTTCGACGAGTTTGTAGACCGAATCGATGTAGGGCGCGTCTGCGGACGTTCCGAATCGCGTTCCCACTCCAAATGCATCAATGGGCGCTCTTGATTGGACCAGGTTTTTGATGCTGAACTCGTCCAACCCGCCGCTCGCCAGGATCCGAACATCTTGCAATCCTGCCGAATCGAGCATCGAGCGCGCCGATCGTGACAGCTGGTCTAGATCCCCACTGTCCAAACGTATGGCGTTCACGGCATTGCCGCGAGTTCGGGCGGTCTGAGCGACACGGATCGCTCTTTCGACGCCTGTAAGCGTGTCGTAAGTGTCGACCAGTAGCGTTGTGGTGTCTGGAAACTCCTCAATATATGCGTCGAATGCCTCGCGCTCGTCGCCGAACGCCTGAATGAATGAATGCGCCATAGTTCCTACCGCGGGGATATCGAACATCGCGGCGGCTTTGACGTTGCTCGTGCCGGCAAACCCAGCGACGTAGCCTGAACGTGCGGCCTGCAAGGCTGCGTTTTCTCCGTGAGTTCGCCTTGTTCCGAAGTCGACTACTGGCCTGCCAGACGCTGCTTGAACCAACCGAGATGCTTTAGTCGCCAACAACGATGAGGTGGTGACGATGTTGAGGAGCATCGTCTCGACGATTTGGGATTCCAAAAGGTTGCCGCTCACTTCAAGCAGTGGCTCGTCCGCGAAGACAATGGAACCTTCAGGAACGGCGCGGACGTTACCGGTAAATCGAATCCCGGACAAGTGATTGATGAAGTCGTCGGATAGTGGCGTGGTTCTACGTATCGCCTCAATATCGCGTTCTGAAAACCTAAAGCCGTTAAGAAAATCTAGGGCGTCATCGATACCGCACGCGATGTAGTAACCGCGGTCACTCGGATATCCGCGGAAGAATAGGCTGAAAGTCGCACGATCCTTCATGCCTCGTCGCCAAAACACTTGGGACATCGTCAACTCGTAGAGATCGACGCTTAATTCGCCGCGGAATCGCATGACCATGTGACCGTTAGGTGTCTGCCACTCGTCAGATAGCTGAACGTGGCGTTGGTGCATACTTTAATCCTGACAACGGCGTACGTCGCCGTCTGCGACAACAATCGAGCGGAGAAACCAGATGTCTGTAGCTTTGGAAACCGCGTTCGCGATGGATGCGGCAAGCATCAAGTTCGGATTCGGCGTTACCTCCGAGCTCGGATTCGAGATGAATCGGCTCGGTGTCAACCGTGCAATGGTCCTCACGGATCAGTCGCTGCTCGAATCGACGGCTTTGACGACTTCGTTGCAGTCATTACGAGACGAGGGCATCGAATGTATCGTGTTCGCCGATGTGAGTGTGGAACCGACTGACGCGTCCTTCGCAGATGCCATCCGATTTGCGGAGCAAGGGGAGTTCGACGGATATGTGGCGGTCGGCGGCGGTTCCGTAATGGACACTGCTAAGGCAGCCAATCTTTATGACACGCATCCCGCCGAGTTTCTCGAATACGTAAACGCGCCGATAGGCCGCGGCACGCCAGTACCAGGCGCGTTAAAACCGCTAATCGCCGTACCAACCACTGCCGGCACTGGCAGCGAGACTTCGGGTGTCGCGATATTCGATATGAAAGAGTTGCACGCCAAGACCGGAATCGCCAACCGTGCTCTGAAACCGCACATGGGTCTGGTGGATCCAGAGAATACGCGATCGATGCCGCGCAACGTTGCCGCGTTCAGCGGTTTCGACGTGCTTTGTCATGGCCTGGAGTCATATACCGCGCTTCCGTACACACGGCGAGAAGCGCCGATCGATCCGGCGCATCGACCGGCGTATCAAGGGTCGAATCCAATGAGCGATGTGTGGGCTGCGAAGGCGATCGAGATCGTTTCCCAAAACATCCGGCGCGCTGTGGACAATCCCGAGGATGACGAGACGCGCGCCAACATGTGCCTCGCCGCCACGGCCGCGGGCGTTGGTTTTGGAACCGCTGGCGTCCATCTGCCTCACGGGATGTCGTATCCAGTTGCGGGCAACGCCCGAGATTTCCAACCCGAGGGTTATCCGACCGAACACGCGATCATTCCTCATGGTTTATCCGTAATTCTGAACGCGCCGGCGGTTTTCCGGTACACGGCGTCAACCAACCCTTCGCGACACCTTGAAGCGGCTCGATTGATGGGCGCGGATATCGACGGTGTGGACCACGAAGACGCTGGCGAAATACTCGCAGAACAGATCATCCGACTGTTGCGGGACCTGAACATGCCCAACGGATTGTCGGACGTTGGTTACGACGATTCGGACATCGATGCATTCGTTGCCGGAACTCTGCCGCAGCACCGCGTCACCAAATTGGCGCCGAGACCGACGGGAGCGGACGAGTTGCGTGCTTTGTTCGAAGAATCGATGGAATTGTGGTAAGCGTTACGATGAGCGATTTAGACGGCGAGCGTCGGCGATAACATAGCCGTAATCGACCAATCCCAAAGGAGGTAACGATATGTCGAATATCGTGCGGAGAGTTGGCGCGGCGTTCCTGGTTCTTACATCGGTCGCGGTGTTTTTCAACTTGATACTCACGCCGGTGTACCACGACGGTTCCGCGGAGTACCCATCGTGGCAAATCCTCAACTACTTCATGGCTTTGGCGACACTTTTGGCTTTGCGCGTCGGTATTGATCGGCGCCGTGCGTTGGGTGACGAGGCGAGCACCGTGGAGTATTTGCGAGCCAGTTTCGCGTTTTATGGCGCCATCGTGCTCACCATGCTGTTCTTCTGGGAGTGGTTCTGGACGTTGAACCCTGACAGCGAAACAGGTGACGCGGTTACCTCGCACCTGATCTACTTCCCAATAGTCGATGCGCTATTCGTCGTTGTCGCATTTTCCAATGGCCGATGGCTCTGGAACTTCGCACGTCGATCAGAGAGTTAAGAAATCCTCGCCGAGTTTTATGGAGCAAACGGGCGCGTATTGCAGATCGAATGTGTAACCAACAATTCGTCCGCAATCGCCCGTGACAATCGACTGGATCGATGAACAACAATGCCAACAGCGTCGACGCAGACGTGCTGACTCTGTTCAGCGCGCCTGTCGCGAAATGGTTTGGCCAACGTCACGGTGATCCTACAGAGCCACAGCGAGAGGCTTGGCCTCTCATCAAACAAGGCGATAACGTACTGATCCATTCGCCGACGGGCTCCGGTAAGACCTTGGCGGCGTTCCTATCGGCGCTCGACGAGTTGTACTCCGATGATTCGGTGTCGAAACTGCGAGGGATCAGGACGCTTTACATATCCCCGCTGAAAGCGCTCGGTTACGACGTCGAACGGAACTTGCGGGAACCTATGCAGGGCATTGAGGATGCGGCTTGCGATTTAGGTGTCAAAGTTCCCGAGATCTGCGCCGATGTGCGTACGGGTGACACGCCATCTTCGGCGCGTGCGCGAATGCTTCGGAATCCGCCACAGATCCTCATCACAACTCCCGAATCCCTATACCTGATACTCACATCGCCGCGCGCACGGGAAATCTTGGCCACCGTAAAGACGGTGATCGTCGACGAGATACATACTCTGTGCGCGAACAAGCGCGGAGTACATCTGAGCATCTCGCTTGAACGGCTCGAACAGATCGCGCCGGGTTTCCAGAGGATAGGTCTTTCGGCGACGCAAAGGCCTCTGTCTGAGGTGGCGCGTTTGCTCGGCGGGCAATCAGTTGAACCCATTGGGCCGGACGATTCGGACGTTCAGATCCGCCCAAGGCCGGTCTCGATCGTTGACTGCCCCGGTTCCAAGCGTATCGAAATCAGCGTTCACGGTATGGCTGAGGCTCCGGGAGCTGATCCGGGTTCGATTTGGCCCAAGTTGATTCCTGAGGTCTTAAACGATATCGACGCTCACGATACGACGCTCGTTTTCGCTAACAGTCGCCGTCAAGCTGAGAACACTGCCGACAGGTTAAACACCGCACATGTCGCTCGCGAACAGGATGGCGATGATGGACAAGCTGTAAGTATCGGATTTATCGGGTCTGGCGTTGAAGAGGGGCCGTTTATGGCTCATCACGGCAGCCTATCCGACACGATGCGCCGGCAGATCGAGGAACAGTTGAAGGCCGGTGATCTGCCAGCACTAGTTGGGACCAGTTCGCTCGAGCTCGGCATCGACATCGGGAGTATCGATCTAGTAGTTCAACTCCAATCGCCAAAGACGGTTACGCAGGGCTTGCAACGAGTTGGCAGAGCAGGGCACAGCGTCGGTGCGACTAGCTACGGGAAAATCTACGCCACACACCCTGAAGATTTGATTGAAGCGGTGGTCGTGGCCAAAGGAATGCAGGAGCGACGAGTCGAAGAGGTCAGCGTACCGCAGAATTCCCTCGACGTGCTGGCGCAACAGATAGTCGCCGCCGTTTCGGTGCAGGATTGGGGAGTGACGGATCTTTACCGAGTCATTCTCGGAGCGTATCCGTATCAAGATCTCGCGTACGGCAGTTTCGAAGGTGTGGTGAAGTTGGTGTCGGGGCACTACCCGCGAGAGCTGTTTTCTTCCTTGCGCGCTCGCGTTCACTGGGATCAGACCCGAAACGTGTTGCAGCATTTGCCCGGCACCCGGATGATGGCGACAAGCAACGGAGGAGCCATCGTGGACCGCGGCGCTTTTTCCGTGGTGTTACCGGACCGCAAAACGCGTATCGGCGAGTTGGATGAGGAGTTCGTGTTCGAGTCGGGCGAAGGTGACGCTTTCATGTTGGGCAGCCAGATCTGGCGGGTGACGAAGATCGAAGATGATCGTGTGATCGCCGAACCCGCTCCGGGAGCCGCACCTCGGATGCCGTTTTGGCGTGGCGATTTCCCATGGCGTCCGCTCGACCTATCCGAAACTTTGGCAATGTTTCGCGCCGAGACTGCGCGGCGGATCAGGCCATACGTCGATGATGAAACCGCTGCGCCAAGCGTGATGCGGTGGTTGCGAAAAGAGTATCCGGTTGACGAAGTGGGCGCGAGACAGATCATCGACTACGTTCGTCGACAGATCCGATGGTCGGGCGATATTTCTTCGCACAAAACTGTCATCGTGGAGACGTATCAAGACTCTATCGGCGATCTAAGAATCGTTGTGCATTCGCCCTTCGGCGGAAAAATCAACGGACCGTGGTCGGTGGCCATCGCACGTGAGTTGCTACGCCGGAAAAAGGTTGAGCCACAGGTGCAGGTCTCGGATGACGGGATCATGTTCCGGATGCCGCAGTCCGATGACGACACGCCGGTCGATTTCATCGGTCAGATGACTCCTGACGAAGCCAAGGAGCACATCCTCGACGGCATGATCGATTCGCCGCTGTTCGGCGCCGTGTTCAGACAAAACGCATACCGCGCCTTGTTGTTGCCAAGCCCCGGCCAATTCCGGCGCACGCCGTTCTGGCTCCAGCGTTTGCGATCTAAGGACCTGCTCGCGATCGCTAAGTCATTCCCCGATTTCCCGATTGTGCTTGAGACATACCGAGATGCCCTTGAAGATTACATGGACATGCCGGGCTTAGAGCGGGTTCTTGACAAGATCCAATCGGGAACTATCGAAGTGAAGTACGTCGAATCGGACGTACCTTCTCCCGTTGCTCGGGCGCTGGATTACAACTTCGTCGGCTTCTGGATGTATCAATGGGATACTCCGAAGGCCGAGCGCGGGTTGCACGCGCTGAGCATTGACCGGGATGCGCTCGCTCAACTCTTCCGCAATCCAGAGTCTGCGGGGTTGCTCAGACACGAGGCGATTGCAGAGATTTCGTCCGTCGCCGGTCGCTTAGCCTCAGGTATGGAGGCGCGGACCGAGACCGAGTTGGCACAATTCTTAGCGGAGATCGGCGATCTGACGGACGGAGAGGTCGCCGATCGAAGTGCTGGCGAATGGCTCGACTGGATCGAGTCTCTTCGCTCCCAAGGACGCGTTCAATCTGTCGAGTTTGTCGTTGATGGCCGAATGGAGAATCGATGGGTCGCTGGGGAGCTCGCTGCTGAGTACCGAGCTGCGATGGACATCCCGTGCGACTTTGCGGCCGTCAGAAAGGTCGTCGCCAGGTTCCTGGCTCGTAGCGGGCCAGTGTCGGTAGCGGTATTGCAAGCGCGATATCCGATCGATGGCGCGGCTTTGCACGACGCTCTGGATGAGATGATGTCTGATGCCCGAGTGACGAACGGATATTTCACGGATCCAGGTGTCGAGGAGTGGCTCGACCTCGCTACGTTGGCGCGTATCCAAGGACGGACGCTTGCGATCCTGCGTTCTGAGGTTGAGCCGTCTGATCCACTGAGGTACCAAGCGGCATTGCTTGAAATGCACGGCTTCGCAAAACCCAACAACGGCTCGGCAGTGGAAGCAACGGCCACGTCGATAGGTATCTTGTCCGGGGTTCCAATACCAGCAGAACATTGGACGAACTCTGTTTTGCCGGCTCGCGTCGTCGATTTTAAACGGGTCGATCTGAATGATCTGATCGAGGGAGGCGAGTTTCGTTGGGTGTTCTGCCAGGATCAGACTCGCGAAATTCGCAGCATTGCTCTGGTGCGCCCCGGCGAAGCGGGTCACAATTTACCCGGCGAGACATTGGACATGATCCGAGGAGGACGCGACGGATTGACGGGTGAGGCATCGAGAGTTTACGACTTCATCGTTGGAGAGGGTGTAGTCGACTCTGAGACATTGCTTTCCGGGTCGACTGGGTTGACCTCATCGCAGTTGGCAATGGTGATCAGGGACCTAGCGCTAAGGGGCGTCATTACCGCTGATTCTTGGTCCGTCGCGATGGCCATTTCGAGATCCGTGTCGCTATGGACCGCCTCGACGTCAACGCCGGTAACCGCGGGCGGGCGTCCCGGACAGCATCGGAATCGCCGTGCGGTTCGACGTCAGTTCGCGCACCGATCGCGGGAGACGCAGGGCATTTTGGCGCCCGGTGTCAACTGGTCGGCGACCTCGAGATTCTCGTTCCTAGGTCCGGAATTGGCGGCAGGCCAATTTGCCGAAAAGCGAGCGGAGCAACTTTTGCGTCGTCACGGTGTGGTGACGAAGAGATCGATCGAACTTGACAACCTTGGTTGGGAGTGGCGTCCGATTTATGCAGCCCTCCAGCTGATGGAGTTGCGCGGCTCGGTTCGCAGAGGTTACTTCGTGGAGGGTTTGCCCGGAGTCCAGTTTGCGAACGCTGACTTCGTTGACCTCATGCGATCCATCGGCGCACATCCAGACCCCGAGCGCCCGTCAGTGGTGACGGCGACGGATCCGGCGTATGTGTTCGACCGCAAGTTGGCTTCGGTTGGGCCCTCACCGGCATCGAATCTGCTCGCATTGACCCGGAACGCGAGCACGCGGGTAGTCTTCTTAGGGGGTCGACCGATCATGGTTTCATATTCCGACGGAGCGAGCATTGAAACAGATGGTGCGCCAGATGGTGAGATCGAACTTGCTCTGTTTTCGCTCGTAAAGTCGATTTCCGAGACGTCGTCAACGAAGCGCGTCGTGATTTCACGGTGGAACGGCGAGATGGTTGTCGAATCAGGCGCCGCCGAAATGCTCGCGAACGTCGGATTCCGACGTGACTACCCGAGCATGGTCTTCGATGCTCTGAGCGCGGCGACGGCACAGCGTTAATCAACTGGACCGGCGTTGGTGAACTTCGGACAGGCATTGATTACACGCCGTCGACTATTACGATGTCCGTGTTGGGGGCCTCGTTGAGCATATCTTTAAGTGCGCCGAATTCGCTGGAATATGCCCACGATTTGGCGGTCTCAACATCCGGAAATTCGAGAACCCTGAGATCGTTTCTCAAAGCCATGTTACGCGAAGCGTCGCGTCGTCAAATCTGCATCTGATCGCGGATCTAGGAACGGGGAATCGACGCAGCGAGATTTATAAGTATCAGTAGGTGACATCGAAAGGAATCGATCAAATCATGCGCGACACAAACGTAGCCACCCCGGTTGCCGACGCTGGCAGTTTCCAGTACCGAATCATCGGCGACGACCTCCAGATGCTCGAGATTCGCCTCGGATCGGGCGAAGAGATTATTGGCGAAGCCGGGGCGATGATGTACATGGAGCCAGGCATCGAGTTTGAATCCAAGATGGGCAAGCGCCCCGGCGGCGGCGGCGGTGGTTTGCTTGGTGGCATCATGAACGCCGGCGCGCGGATGTTGGCGGGCGAGAGCATATTCGTAACGCACTTCATGAACGCGAGTCGGGAGAGCCAGATAGTGGCATTCTCTTCAGAAGCGCCCGGAAAGATCGTTTCCATGGATCTAAGCGCTCTTGGCGGTACGGTGTTGGCCCAACGCGACGCGTTTCTGTGCGGATCTTCCGATACTGGGATCACGGTCGCGTTCCAACGCAATCTCGGCGCCGGGTTTTTTGGTGGTGAAGGATTCATCTTGCAAAAGGTGCAGGGCAGTGGACACATATTCATGTCGGCCGGAGGCACGATAATCGAGCGCGAGTTGCGCGGCGAACGACTGCGCGTCGATTCCGGGTGTATCGTTGCGTTCCAAGACGGGATCAACTATGACATCCAACGGGCGGGCAATCTCAAGTCGATGCTGGCCGGCGGCGAAGGTCTATTCCTCGCGACGTTGGAGGGGCATGGCAAGGTCTGGTTGCAGTCGATGCCGATCGGACGGCTTGCGCATCACATCTACTCGAAGATGCCGAGCAGTCAATAAAAAACGTAGGTGGGTGCGGCGCGCTCTACCTCAGCGAGGAACGAGATAGAGCGCGTTCGTTTCGACTGACATCGTCGTGGGTGCGATTCAACGCGATTTGCCGTTGACCAACAGGTAGCCGGTGCTGCGACCGCCAGCGGATCCGCGCTCGAGTACGCCTTTGGCGATCAAGTCGGTGATGTCTCTGAGGGCGGTGTCCTGCGAGGATCTGGTCATCCGCGACCACTTGGTAGAAGTCATGTTTCCTTCGAAACCGTTTACTAAACGGCGGAGGACTTTACGCTGGCGGTCGTTGATTTCGACGTCGGTCAACCCGTCCCAGAACTTGACCTTCTCGATCACCGACGTAACGGTGCCATGCGCGGATTCGATGGCGCGGCCTAAGCAATCTAGGAACCAGACCATCCAATTGGTGATGTCCATCGCACCTTTTTGGGTGAGTTGCAAGATTTCGTAGTAGTTGGCTCTTTCTTTGCGTATCTGGGCGGACATGCTGTAGAAGCGCTGAGAGATGCCATCGGACCTAGCCAACGCCAAATCCGCAATCGCTCTGGCGATGCGGCCGTTGCCGTCGTCGAAGGGATGAATGGTTACGAACCACAAGTGAGCGAGCGCGGCTTTGAGTATGTTGTCGGATTTGGTGAGCGCGTTGAACCAAAGCAAGAAGGCTTGCATTTCGTGTTCAAGCTTGTCTTCCGAGGGCGCTTCGAAGTGGATGCGCTCGCGACCGGGGCGGCCGGATACGACCCGCATCGGACCTTTGCCGGGTTTGCGCCAATCGCCGATGGTGATGCGGCCCATGTTGTTCCATCCGGAGGGGAACAGCAGCGAGTGCCAACCGAAGAGGCGCTCTTGGGTCAGGGGTGCGTAGCAATTTCCAGCTGCGTCGATCATCAGGTCTACGATCCCGTCTATGTTGCGCCGGGATGGTATAGGGCCTCCGATGTCGATGCCAAGGCGAGAAGCGACGGACGACCGGACTTCGTCGGCGTTGAGGACCTCGCCTTCGATCTCGCTGGTTTTGACGACGGTATCGGTGAGCGCGTTTAACTCGGCCTCTTGTTTGAGGTCGAAACCGATCTCCGCCATGCGGCCGAGAAGGAGGCCTTGTTGATGTCTTATCTCGGCGAGTTGGTCGATGATCGCTTCCTGGCGCCAGGTGAAGTTGGGCCAGTCGGGGAGTTGATGTATGTAAGTGATGCGGAGCATATGCGGATATTATAAAACTTATTCTCCGTATTGGGGAATAATCTCCGCAAAGATGCGGAGAATAAGGGTGCTATTCTCCGCATCCAAGTCGCCCAATGAGCCGTGACTGTGAGGCGGCTAGCTACGCGCCATCTCGTTGTGCAGGATGCGCATGATCTGGTGATGGCTCATCCCGTCGTCTTTGAGTTGGGTGTAGCGCGCTTCGTCGATGTTGCTCCGGTCCAAGAAACCGCGGATGTCGTATCGACCCGGCTCTTCGACCACAACTTTGCCTTCTTCGATCATGAGATCGAGCGGGTATTCCTGCTCTTCCATCGGTAGGAAGATGACCTTGTTCTGGCGGGCGGATTCGTACATCGCCATCATGATCTCCACAGTGTCGCGAGCGATGTGTCCAGCGTTCCGATGTTCCGGACCACCGTCCAACCAACGCACCAGTTCTTCGACCTGTCTGGCGTTCATGTTCCCACCGATGGCCTGGTCGCCTTCGACGAGTTCGAGTTCGACATCTTGCCAGCCATTGGTTTCCGCATTGAACAGCTTAAGGATGGTCTCACGGACGTGCAGCATTCCCTCCGTGCCGCGGATGAAGAACTTGCCCGCGTCGCAGTTGTTGTCCCAGAGGTCAGATTGAATGAAGAACTGCAAGGGGTCATCGAACATCGCAAGACCGATACACGAGTCCTCGATCGGTGTGTTCCGTTCGAACTTGTCGGTCGTGCGTTGGACTGCTCCCATCACCCACCTGGGCTTCGGGTCGCCCAGAATGAATTTTGCTCCGTCGATCGAGTGCGTGGCCCAATTGGCGAGACCCTCTTTAACGCGAATGTCAACCCGCAGAGGGACGCCGATTGCGCCCGCCTCAACCAGCTCCTTCGCTTTGTTCCATCCCGGCGTGAAACGCCGCTGGTGGCTGATGACTAGCTTGACGTCGTTTGCGTCGCAGGCTTCGACCATTCGGTTGGCACGGCGCATGCCGATAGCCATCGGTTTCTCGCAGATGATGGCTTTTATCGAGGGGTAGCTCGCAGCCTCTACGGTCAACGGGTCATGGAGGAGATGCCATGTGCACACGCTCACGATATCCGGTTCGGCATCGGATGCGCACTCTTCCAAGGTGGCGTATGAATTCGGGATGCCCCAGTCATCCATGTACATTTGTCGGGCTTCGGGGATCGGGTCTACGCATGCCACTACATCGACAGAATCGACCATTGAATATCCATCCATGTGGGCGTGTGCGATGCCGCCGCAACCAACGATAGCCGCTTTGTATCGACCAGTCATCTCATAAAGCCTTTCATCTTGATCGAACAGACCGCTTCATTGGGCGATCTGCTGCAAATAGGATATGCGAAACTGTAAGCAGAATTCGTCGGTTCGAAGCTCAGCGAGGGGAGTTCTGTGTCGAAGCCCAATACCGCGCTCATCGTTGTCGATGTGCAAAACGACTTCGTAGATCCTCAAGGAAACCTGTACGTATCTGATGCTCAGTCAGTAGTGCCGAACATCAACGGCATGATCGCCGCTGCTCGGTCCGATGGCCGCGTGATCGTATACACCCAAGATTGGCATCCTGAGGTAACGCCGCACTTCGCAAAAGACGGCGGTATCTGGCCGGTGCACTGTGTCGGTGAGACTTGGGGATCGGAGTTCTACCGGGAACTAGAGGTGGTATCTGATGCGGAGTTCGTGCGGAAGGGCACAGACGGCGAAGACGGATACTCGGGGTTCTCGGTTCGAGACCCGGCAACGGACACCCAATCCGATACAGCGATGGAGAGCATCTTGCGCGAGCACAACATCGAAAACGTGGATGTTGTGGGCATCGCGACCGACTATTGCGTAAAAGAGACCGCGCTGGACGCGCGCACACGCGGCTTCAATACGACGGTTTACCTCAACTGCATGAAAGGGGTGGACCTTACGCCCGGCGATTCGTTGTCGGCGATCGACGCGATGATCGCCGCTGGGGTTGAGGTACGAAACGGCTAGTTTTCGCGCCTGAAGAGCCTGAAAAACCGGTCCTGATACTCCTCGAACAACCCCCAACGCATCAGTTCTTCGTGCACGTCGGAAGGATCGATTTCACGACGGCGGGCCCGCGTCAGAAGATCTTCGATGCGGAGGCGAGCATCCCGCGGGACTCCGCCTTCGTCATCGAGGAGATTTCGGTCGTTTAATTCGCTGAAGTTCGACTTTGCGGATTGATTAGTGAATTCGTAGATGAATTTCATCACCGAAACGTCCCACAACTCGTCTACGCCGAGCAAGACAGTGTGAAGCGGTTTATCGTCGCGTTCGATTTCGTCGCGGATCTTTGCAGCGACTTGCATCGGTTCGCCTGCGATTGTGTCGGTCGATTGAGGTTCGTTCTTGTATTTGTAGAGCAGACCGGCGGAATCCGATCCGTAGCGGTCGATTAGGTAATCCAAATATTCGGCCGCTTCTTGACCGAATCCTTCGGTGCGCGACAGATATCCGGGCGTCACGATTTGCGGGCGGTCTGCGCGGACTAATCCATGCCGGATTACGGTGTCTTTGTGTTCGTCTTCAAAAATGCCCTCGTAGACCGGTTGCGAAACGACGTGATAGTTAATGACGGTTGACCCGAACGTCGACAGCGATCTTCGGGGAGGTCGGATGATGCGGGTCATCGCGATCGCGCGCTCGATCTGCGGATCTAAGTTGTCGGGTCGTTGAGGCTGTAACACTTCGCGCTTTCGGGAAATCAGGACTGTGGAAAGGTTAATTCAACGGTTGGTCTTCGTAGATCTCGATGCGTTGATTGACGGCGACACCCTCGATCACTTGCTCGGCGCCGCTGGGCCACTCGATCTTAATTCGGTCAATACCATCCGCATCACCGAGACCAAACGTCAATTCAAGGCTGTTCATAGATAGGAACGTCGTGCTGGCGGATAGTTCTTGGACTTGCTCGCCGGTCGATCCGTCCGGATTCGAATACTCGACGTAGACGCGTGCCCCTATCCCATCAGCGTTACTTCCGGTGTCGCCGTTCGCCATGCCGCCAATCAAACGTAACGTCAACCAGCTGCTGTCACCACCGGCATTCATCCACATGAATAGCGGACCGGGTTCCCAGTTGCATTCGTCTTGCCCAACCAAGCGACAGCCGTTGCTGTTCGTTCCGATCAGGTCAACGTAACCGTCGCCGTTCAAGTCGCCTTTAGCGACGCCTTTGCCGTTTTCGTGGAAAGCGGGGCTGATGCGCTGTTCGGCGCGATTGAAGCTGGGATCTTCGGGGTCCATGATCGAGTAGTCGACGCCGAGGACGTCGAGGAGCCGAGCCTCGACCGTGATGTCTTGGAAATCGCCTGCGCCGTTGCCCCTTAGCATTCGTCCGGCGCCAGGGAAGAGGTGACCGCTGGGCGCTTCGCCGCGGTCAGACATGGCGCCGAGCCAGTAAAGGTCTTGATCGCCATCGTTCTCGTAGTCGAAGAACACGGTACCAAAGCCGAAATCGTACGCTGCAAGGCCGGTGGGAACCTGCCACTCTTCGTCGATCTGTGTCGGGTCTAACGCCATCGGCGGCATGATTTCGTTAGGCGCGACATAGGTGGCCCCAGCGATGTCATTAAATACGCCAACGGTGCCCACACCTTCAACTTCTCGGACGCCGTCGTTTCGGAGCAGGAAGTGGAAGCACGTTCCCCACCCGTATTGATGGCCGTATGCGCAATCGCCCGAGGGCGTGGTCGGCGCTTCACGAGTCAGCGGGTGATATCCGATGTTGGTGACAAAGACGTCGAGATCTAAATCGCTGTCGTAATCGCCCAAAGCGAACCCCATCCAAGCACCCATCATGTCGACACCCATCGCGCGGCTAATCTGCGTGAACTTCACGTCCGTATTGGTCGAGTCGTTCCGGAAGACCTTCAGTCGGCTGCCATCATCGGCAAGCCACAGGTCCGCATCGCCATCGTCATCGTGGTCGAAGAATAGTGCCGCTAGCGTTTGGCCGGTTGGCTCGCCGACGTGTTCGCCAGAGGCGTCGATGAGGTCGGGGTTGTAGCCGGGCACGATCTCACCGGTATTGGGGTCGGGCCAACCGATGTCGTCGCCGAATGGGTCGCGCATCAGTATCGGTCCGTAGATGAGTCCGGCTTCTTCGGTGATGTCCGAAAAAGTCAGGTCGCCGTTGTTGAGATAGAGGACGTTGTAGTGGCCGTGGTGATCGGGGCGATTGAACCATAGAAAATCTTGATCAACTCGGTTGCTGACGAAGATGTCGATCCAGCCGTCGTTGTTTACGTCGGCGCATCCGACGCTGAAGCCCGAACGGAGATTTGCCGCATCCCCCAACGCCGAGTCGGTTATTTCCTCGAAGGTGCCATCTCCATTGTTCCTGAACAATCGATCCTTGATGATGTCGGAGAGCCCTGAGTAGTAGCGAGCGGCACGGTAATCGAGATTGTCACCAATGCGACCGTAGGAGGCGACATAGAGGTCCTGATATCCGTCGTTGTCGATGTCGCATGCAGCGACTCCAGTGCTGTTGGCGATGGGCAGATCAACGCCTGCCTCTTCGGCGACCTCGGTGTAGACGTGATCGCCTTCATTGCGGAACAATCGGTTGGGTCCGCCCGTGGTGTCCGGCAACAGGGCTTCGGATTCTGCTGAAGTGACGTACAGGTCCATGTCGCCGTCACGGTCATAGTCGAATATCGCGACGCCGGGATGACGATTTTCGATCATCCAAAGGTCTTCACCGGTATCCGGGTCGACGAGAACCAATGGCGCGATGTTGGTAAAGGGTGAGATAGGCTCGTTCATCATTTCATCGACCGTCTCGGCCCGCGACGATTCGGATGGGGTGTTGATTGATGCGACGGGTATCGGCGTCGCCGTAGCGGGTGCCGTGGTTGGTTCAGGCGCCACGGTCGGTTCGGCGGTTGTGCATGCAAGCCCGAACACGGCGGCAGCAGTAACCAACACAATCGACAGTGTTGTCAGCCGGAATCTGTGACCTAGACGTGTAAGTGGGTTGGCGTTTGTTGGCATGTGTTCGGCTCGACGAGTTGCCTAGATTTTTCAGCGTACAACACGCTCTGAAAGCCCAATACGAAGGAGAGGGTGCCTTTGGTTGCGGGTTTGGACGCGTTTAAGAGTCTGCCGGGTCGTCAGCAGATTCGTATGTTGTTGGGTGGGGTGCCCTTGCTAGGGCGGGCGGCCGACGGATGTCGGCCCCTCTGGGATTGGAAGGGCGACCACAAGGGTCGCCCCTACGTCGCGTCCCCTTGCGCTTAGCGAAGGGGACGGGTTATTGTCGAAGCATCGCCGCGTCTGTGGGTTGCGAGCGAATCGGTTGATGGTGGATAAAAGGGTCCAGTGCCGCCGACGTCGCCAGACCGTCCGCCCTCCGGGCGGCGCAACGATGTCGCCGCCCGTCATCACTTGGTTCTTCAACCCCGCGTTAGCACTGTGGCCGGCTCCACACGACGAAGCGGAGACGACTTGTGGGATAAAGGGAGCGATCGTTCGGATCTTGAACGGGCATCCCCTGCGAGCGGGCGGTTCACGAACCGCCCCTACGTCGCGTCCCCTTCGCTTCGCGAAAGGGACGGGATTTTCCGTCTGGCTTGCACGGCGGAGCCAGCATTAACGCTCCGCATCCGAACACTGCAGCTACAAGCTCCCTCGTAACCCGTTTTTGTGGTCGCGTTGCGCTTGACATCGATAAAGCATGTGACGGGCACCGTCGCGGTCCGCCTGGAGCATTCGCTTTCACCTTTCGGCTTGGGCAGTCGCTTCCGGCTCGCCATGTGGACTCCCGTCCGCAGACCCTTGTTTATAGGTTGGTAATTGCAGCATCGAAAAAAGTTGTGCGCACAGCCCGGTTCGACGCGGCGATGTCTCTGGGCGCCTTGTCCGACGGGTGTCGGTTTGGGCGCTTGTTTTTATTTGTACTACAGATGTAGTATGAAAGTCAAGTCTGAACCGCTGATTGCGCTGATGGGCTGTGACGGGGTGTTGGTGGGTGGGGGTTGTTTGGTTGGCAGGGCAGGTTTGAAACCTGCCCCTACGGGTTGGCTGGATGGAGAGGGGATGATCGTAGTGGGTGAGGGTGTGGCTGCGGTGAGGGGATGGTGGTTTGGTTGGTAGGGCAGGTTTGAAACCTGCCCCTACGGGTTGGCTGGATGGAGAGGGGATGATCGTAGTGGATGAGGGTGTTGCTGCGGTGAGGGGATGGTGGTGGTTTGGTTGGTAGGGGCAGGTTTGAACGATGCTCCTATGGGGTCGCGGGATGCGTCCTTGGCCAATGTTCGGCGTCGGCGTCCATGGGTGCGGGCAGGATTGGAAGGTGTGCCTGCTTGGCGCATCCCTGTGTGTCGGGGTGGTGGAGAGGTTGGTGCGGTTTTGACGATGCGAATGAAAGGATTTACGATTAAAAAATCGCGTTGCTGATGCGCATCGCTGAGAATGGTTCGATTTGCATAGAAGAAATCTTCAGATCTAAGCCATCGAACGGAGGTCCACACTTGAGATTTAACGTGTTTAAAACGCGAAAGAGCCTACTCATATTGCCGCTCATAGCGGCCTTGGGTTTCGCTATCGCATGCGGTAGCTCGGAACCCGAGACGATAATTCAGACCGTAGTCGTCGAGAGAGAGGTCGAGGTCAAGGTCGTCGAAACGGTCGAGGTCGAAAAGGTGGTTGAGGTCGAGAAGGAAGTCGTCAAAGAGGTCGAGGTCATTAAAGAGGTGGAGAAGGAAGTTGAGGTCATCAAGGAGGTCGAAGTCGTCTCCGCTGTCCCGCGAAACAAGACTGTCGTGGTCGGAACTCGCTTTGGCGGCGGCGTGAGCCTTCGCATGTGGAGCCCGTACGCGCTCGGTGGGACCCACCAGAAGGGCGTAATCTTCTACTACGAGCCGTTGTTTTACGCAGACAGCCTCAATGGCAACAGCTACCCGTGGTTGGCCGAAGACTTCTCTTACAATGCATCTGCGACGGAGTTGACCTACAACTTGCGCGACGGAGTTTTGTGGAGCGACGGAGAAGCGTTCAATGCTGAGGACGTGGCGTACACGTTCAACACGCTAGCCGAATTGGGCAGCGAAGTTCGGGGCGGCGGAGTCTTCCAGACCTTCGTTAAAGAGGCTGAGATCGTTGACGATCTGACCGTGAAGGTCCACTTCAACTTCCCGGCACCTAGATTCCACGCGGAAGTGGTGATCTTCAAAGGCGACTCTGGCACGTACATCGTTCCGGAACACGTGTGGAATGACAAGAACTGGGCCGAATACGATGCCTACAACGACGGTGCCGGTCCTGTTACGACGGGCGTGTGGCGGCTGTCCTACTCGGACAATTTCCGCCGGGTCTTGGACCGCGTGAAGAATTGCGACGACTACTGGGGCTGCGCCACCGGCTTTGTGCCATTCCAAGAAGTCGAACGCTTCGTGCTTTACAACATCGATGACGACACGCAGTTCGCACAGGCGATGATCACTAACCAGATCGACGAGACGCACGACTTGCGTGTGGACACCGTCGAGACGATCCTGCGTGAGAACCCTGAGACCACGACTTACACCGGTCGAGATCCAGACGGTGAATACGGCATGGTTTCGTGGTGGCCGATCTCATTGCACCTGAACAACCTTCAGCCGCACCTCGAAAAAGCCGACGTTCGAAAAGCCATCACCAAGTACATCGACCGAGACCGCCTTAACGCTCAGGCGTACCTGAACAAGGGTCGGATCAACAACTGGCCCTGGCCGCAGTACGCTGGTCTGAAGCACGTCAACGAGGCGATGGAGCCTTTGGCGCAAGAGTTCAAGATTGGTCAGTACGACAAAGACGCAGCGGACACCCTCATGACAGAGGCGGGTTACTCCAAGAACGCTGACGGCTTCTGGGCCGATGCCAATGGCGAAGTCGTCAAGTGCAACATCATCAGCTCGGCGCACTTCACGGACCTCGGTCCGGTTGTTGCCGCGTTGCTTGAGCAGCACGGGATTGAGTCATCTTGGGCGCAACCCCCGGATGTCTGGGCCCGAAACGGCAAAGGTGGCGACTATGAGTGCACGTTAGTCGGGCACAACGGTTCGCAATCCGGTGACATCTATCGGTCGTTGCTGATGTTCACGACGGATTCTGGAGCTAACCGCTGGTCCTACTCGAACCCCGAGTTCGATTCAGTAGTGGCATCAATGGCCGAGGAGCCTGATGTCGACAAGGTATTGGACCTTACCGAGCAGGCACTTCGGATCTGGTTGGAAGACCAGCCGGACGTCCCGCTCGTCGAGTTCTTCAACCGTGTGACTCGTAACGAGTACTACTGGGAGAACTGGCCCGGCGACGCCGAGGGATACACCCCGTACATGAATGGGATACACCCGCATACTGGATTCCCGTACATCCTGAGCAAGCTGGAAGGTACCGGCAGGCAATAGACTGCGTTTTTGCGGAAGTAACGTTGGTTGCGGCGCCGCCGGATGGGAGAAAACGCCCATCATTTCGGCGCCGCAACTAGTCGCAATCTCCCGACTGGCGCGCCGTCACGCCGGTGAGTTCTGTTAAGTTGGCATTGGCGCGTATTGGGACGCAACACGGCGAAGTGTTAATGAGATGACCGTAGATTATCTGGCGAGACGTATCGGAATGTTCGTGGCGGTGGTTATTGTCGCCACATCGTTCAACTTCTTTCTCCCCAGATTCACAGGTCAAGACCCGATCGCGACTCGGTTGGAATTGCTCGCAGCCGAAGGTGAGACGATACGAGCCGAAGACTACAAGGCTCTCATCGAAACTTACAACGCGAAATTCGGTCTGGATCGTCCTTTAGTTCTTCAATATTTGACTTATCTATCGACCGCTGTTCGGTTCGATTTCGGGAATTCAATAACCAAGTACCCGGTTCGGGTCAGCGAGCTCGTGAACCAAGCGATGCCGTGGTCGATCGGACTGCTAGTTACATCGACGCTTCTGGCCTTCTTGGTGGGTACTCTTGGTGGTGCTGTGTTGGCTTGGCAGCATGGTCCGAAGGCTGCCTTTGAACTCATCTTGCCGCCATTTTTTCTGCTCGCCGCCGTCCCGTACTATCTTTTGGGCTTGATTCTGATCTGGCTCTTGGCATTTCAGGCCAAGGTTCTCCCTCTCGGCGGCGGTTATGCGCCTACGACGTTACCCGATTGGAGCGACTTCGGATTCATGTTCGAGGTGTTCAAGCACTCACTCTTGCCAGCCCTCTCAATCGTTCTGGCGTCGATTGGATTTTGGGCTCTGGGCATGAGATCGATGATGATTACGATGCAGGGCGAGGATTACATGCTGCAGGCGGAGGCGAAGGGGCTGACTAAGATCAGATCATTTTTCCGTTACGCCGTGCGCAACGCAGTATTGCCGCAGACTACGGCGTTGGCATTGACTTTGCCGCACGTGGTTTCGGGCGCAATATTGGTAGAGCGAATATTCGGATATCCCGGGATCGGCAGGGTGTTGTACGAAGCGATCACGGGCTTCGACTACTTCGTCATCCAGGGTGTTGTGTTCATCATCGTTCTTGCCATTGCATTTGCGATGCTGGTCATAGACGTGATTTACCCCTTGTTGGATCCACGGATCAGCTACTCTGCTGCGTGACGACCGGTGGCATCGACAGCGACGACAGACCCTGTAGCGTCATCCGGCAGCACAGCCGTTTCGGATGCGATGAACCGCGCTGGCGGTTTGTGGCGCTATATGAAGCGCAACCCGTCGATCATCGCGGGTTTCGTAATGCTTGGCGTGATCGTTCTGTTCTGGTCGTTCGGTACAGTCGTGACGGCTCCCAAAGATGCAAAGGACCTCGCGTTCGCGCCTCCGAACAAGAGACCATCTCTACAAAACCCGCATCCTTGTTACGCGTCTGAAAACCCGCGCGAGCTCTGTTTCGCGTACGACGATATAGAGCGTCGACACCTGCTCGGCACAGATCGGCTGGGCAAGGATATCTTGGCTTCATTTTCGCAAGGTATCCCGCAAACAGTGATGATCGGACTGATCGCAGGGTCGGTGGGAACGGTCGTAGGAACACTCTTGGCATTCGCAGCCGGCTACTATGGTGGAGTGCTAGACGCGGCGATCAGGTTCATCGTGGATACGTTGCAGACCATACCGGGGATATTGATCCTCATCATCATCACCATCGCGTGGCGAGATGTGGGGGGAGGTGAGATGACATTTATCCAGTTGTCGTTGATCATTGCGATGCTGGCTTGGCTCGGCCCAACTAGAGTGATTAGGTCCCAAGTTCTCGTAATGAAACAACGCTCGTATGTGGAGATGGCCAGACTTTCGGGAATGACTGGGCCCGAAGTGATATTGAAAGAGATGGTGCCGAATCTCATGCCATTCATCGTCGCGAATTTCGTGTTGGCGGTTTCATCTGCAATATTGGCCTCCATCGGACTCGAGGCGCTAGGGCTCGGAGACTTCAGCTCTAACACCCTGGGGATGATGATCTATCACAACATCTGGTACGGATCGTTAGTGAATGGCTGGTGGTGGTGGTGGTCGCCCCCCATCATTGTGATTGTGATCCTGTTCATCGGATTGTTCACGCTGTCGCGAGGGATGGATGAGTGGGCGAATCCGCGACTTAGAAGGCGGTTTTAGTTGGCATTTGACGGAACTGCTAGCGCAGTAGCGGCCAGCGAGATCGGCGGACGGCTCGACCTGCCAACGACGATCGCGGATCTGCGTCGTTCGGGTATCGGCGATTCGTCGCTGCCTGCGATTGAGGTGAAAGACTTGAGGGTCTATTACGACTCTGAGGCTGGTGTTGTGAAGGCAGTGGACGGTGTGAATTTCACCTTGGAACAGGGCGAGCGATTGGCGCTCGTGGGCGAATCTGGTTGTGGCAAAACGACGCTTGGGATGGCTCTACTGAAGTTGACGAAGGCGCCGGGTTACATTGATGGCGGCCAGATCTTGCTCGATGGCAGGAACTTGGTTCCTCTGGATGAAGAGCAGATGCGTTTAGCTCGACTCGCTGAAATCGCTCTCGTGACACAATCAGCGATGAACGCCTTGAACCCCGTGATGCGCATCGAGGATCAGATTTTCGACGGCTTGGTCGATCACGGCATCAAAGACACTAAAGTGAATCTGAGGTCTCACGTCCACGACCTCCTCCGCCGAGTCGGGTTGCGCGAAGGCGTGGCGAAAATGTATCCGCACGAGTTGAGTGGGGGGATGAAGCAGCGCGTCGCGATTGCGACGGGAACGAGTATGAATCCCAAGGTTATCGTGGCCGACGAGCCGACGAGCGCATTGGACGTCGTGGTGCAGCGTCAGGTGATGATGACATTGAGCCGTGTTCAGCGCGACACCGGAGCAGCGGTGATCCTCATCGGGCACGATATGGGGCTCGTGGCGCAGTTCGCAGACCGCATAGGTGTGATGTACGCTGGCAAGCTGGTGGACATCGGCACGGTAAACGAGATCATCGAAGATCCCAAGCATCCCTATACGAAGCTGTTGATCAACAGCGTGCCGGATTTGGAAGAGAAGCGAGAGCGCTTGGAGGGAATACCAGGCATACCGCCGCCGTTGGTTGACCTGCCGCCGGGATGTGTGTTTGCGCCTCGGTGCCCCTCAGTCGCTGACGTTTGTCGCGATGTAACGCCGCACAATACTGCCGTGGGCAACAATCGGTGGGTGATGTGCCATATTTTCGATGAAGCAGTAGAGATGGCGGGAGCTGCAGTTGGCTAATCTGCTTGAGCTCCAGAACGTCACCAAGGTGTTCGGCGGGGGGATGTTCAGCCGATCGAACGTCACGATAGCCGCGGACGATGTTTCATTCGCGATAGAGGCCGATCGTCCATCGATCACGGCGGTCGCTGGAGAGAGCGGAAGTGGCAAGACCACATTGGCGAGGTTGCTATTGGGTGTGATCAAACCTACGAGCGGTAGCGTGATTTACGACGGACGGGACGTCTCGAAGATGTCGGGGAGCGAGCGCCGCGAGTTCAGGCGTGAAGTTCAACCCATATTTCAGGATCCGTTCGAGGTGTACAACCCATTTTACAAAGCAGATCACTTGCTGCATGTTGCGATAGACAAATTTAAGCTGGCGGAGTCGGAGGATCAACGCATCCCGCTCATCAACGAGGCGTTGGAGACCGTTGGACTACGTCCGGAAGAGATGCTCGGCCGGTATCCGCATCAACTGAGCGGAGGCCAACGTCAGCGGATGATGGTCGCAAGGGCGCTGTTACTCAAGCCGAGGATCATTCTCGCCGACGAGCCGGTTTCGATGGTTGACGCGTCACTACGCGCGACGATACTCGAGTCGATCCGTACCCTAAACCGTGACCTGGGAATATCGGTTGTGTACGTAACACACGACCTCACGACTGCCTACCAGATTTGCGACGAAATCCTCGTGATGTACAAGGGTTCGGTCGTCGAGCAGGGCAGTGTGGAACGCGTGATTAGAGACCCCAAGCATCCGTACACGCGGTTGCTGGTCGAGTCGATTCCTCAGATGCGGACGGATCGTGCGTGGGAAGACGGTGCGGAAGAACTGATGTCGATTGACGAATCGATGATCACAACAGGTTGCAAATTCGCCGATCGATGCCCGCAGGTGATGGGCAAGTGCCATTCCGAACATCCGACGGCGTTTCAAATTGACGAAGACCGCGTTGCGAGTTGCTACCTTTACGACGAGATGCCGATTGCTGCAAGAGCTGCGGTCGCGAGTTAACGGATTAACCGACCTATGTCAGACAACACACGACCCAACATCGTCTACATCCAATCCGACCAGCACAACCCGGCGGTCATCGGTGCCTACGGGGATCAGATCGTAGAGACTCCCAATCTCGACCGACTCGCTGTCAACGGCGCGATCTTTACCGCGGCCTACTGTGGCTCGCCGATATGTGTGCCGTCCCGCACCGCGCTAGTCACCGGCCAGTACCCGCACGAGACGGAGGTCTGGACTAACGACCAGATCATGAGTTCCGCTGTACCCACCTATGCGCACTCGCTCGGCGCGGCAGGTTACGACCCGGTACAGATCGGCAGAATGCACTACAACGGCCCCGACCAACTGCACGGCTTCTCCCGTCGATATGTCGGCGACCACAGCCCGAACTATCCGGGAAGTCCGCACCCGGTCGATCACGGACAGCTGCATGGCACCGCCGGACCGGTTCGTGTGAGCCTAGAGGCATCGGGTCGAGGTCAAAGCGCGTACGAAGTTCACGACGAGTATGTAACTCAATCCGCGGTCGATTACATCAACAACAAGGGCATCACAAGCCGTTCCGGGCTGGACGAATCGCCGTTATGCCTGTCGATCGGTTTGATGCTTCCTCACCAGCCATTCGTGGCGCGTGCTGTCGACTACGACAAGTACGAGGGTCGTGTCGGCATGCCCAACATCTCCGCGGAACCAATGGAGGATTGCCACCCTTACATTCAATGGTGGCGCGAGCGCACGGGCATCGTAGAGGTGACCGAGGAAGAGATCATGCGAGCGAGGGTCGCGTACTGGGCGCTGTGCGACCGAACCGACCAACTGATCGGCGATATCCTCGACGCGCTTGATGCCAATGGGTACATGGAGAACACCATTATCGTCTACACGTCGGACCATGGTGAACAGGTCGGCGAACATGGTCTTTGGTGGAAGCAGACCTTCTACGAGGACGCGGCGCGGGTTCCCGCGATCGTTTCGTGGCCGGGACATCTCGAACCGGGTCGTGTAATTGATACGCCGATAGACCAGTTCGATCTAGCTTCCACAATCCTCGACGCTGCTGGCGCTCAGGCGTTGCCGCAGTCTCATGGCATGAGCGTGGCCGGTCTGATCAATGACCCTGATAACACCGAGTGGAAAGAAGCTGTATTCAGTGAGTATTGCATGAACGACTCTGCGGTAGGTTCGGGCATGTCGGCCAATCTCGGTGGTGCCGACGTCCACGCCCGCCCGGGTGGTGTGCAGAACCGTATGGTGCGTTCAGGCGATTGGAAGCTGAACTACTACCATGGCTTTGAGCCGCAGCTTTTCGACTTGGCGGAAGACCCAGAAGAACTGAACGATAGGGCGCAAGATCCGACGTGTAAGGGCGTCCGGGACGAGCTGATGGATCGAGTGCTCGATGGATGGGACCCGGATCACATCCGCGACCGAATGCACGTGCTAAAGCGGGAGCAGGAACTGATGGAGGCGTGGGCGAAGAACGTGGACCCGCCCGATTCGATCAGATGGGATCTGCGTCCTGAGATGGACTATTTGGATTGACGGGCGGTTCGACTTCGTCGCCGTTTACGTCACTCCTCACATATCGCCTAAATCCCCAAATCGCCGCCGCGAATAATCCGAAAACGATCGCGGCGTATCCAATCAACGCGAACCAATAGGTCCAAAGCCAGTCTTTCAACGCGAACCAATAGGTCCAAAGCCAGTCTTGAGGATCGGAATGAGCGGAATCGCCCCCCGACCGCGGATCCACGATCACGGACAAAGAGCCCTCGTTAATGATGAAACTAGTAGGGAATGGCCAGTGGAATAGGATCAATAATCCCGAAATAAATAAGACGCGAGGTATGAAAAAGGACGCCCATTTTGACAGAACGTCAAGCGTCGACACCGTTTTTGCGAATCGTAGGATTGGTTTCGTCAGAGCAATCGTCAAATACGAGATGCCAACCGCGACGGCGAGGTCTCGAACCATGAAGAGGGCTTGGTGGACTGCGAAGTATTTACTGTATGAAGGCGGATCGAGGGAAACGAGCCAACGCACTACCGCTAGACTCCACCCCGTAAATCCGAATGTCATTGTCACTCCGATTAATGCAACCAGAACGACGAAAACTTCCACCGTCATTCTCACAGCACGCGTCGACACTGAAGCAGCGGTCCACAGTACGGCAGAGGCGATGGAAGCGACCAGCGCGAGCGCCAGCGTCTGCGCCAAGAATCGCAGTGCGTAGTTAATCGTGTGTCGGTGAGACGGCAGATTTTGATATTGGAAGTACAAGTCCTGGCAGCGTTGGCTTACTTCAATTTCAGGATTTGCCGACGTTTCGGGTTCCAAGTCCATCATCCTCAAACTGATCTCGTGCGCACAATTCCTGGCCTCTCGCAATCCTTGCCAGGATTTCGCCCTTGCGCTTTCATAACTCCCAGCAGAATCTTGCGCCAGTACCCTCAAAGTTGGAACTGCTTCGGCAGTCCCAAAGCGGATCACAGCGGCTGCCACAACTACGGCGATTACGGCCATCATCCAACGCCGTCTTTTCACTCTCGAACCCGACTCGGTAGAGGCACCGTTTCCGTCGTTTTTAGATGACGGGGATTCTATGCGATCTGATTCTCCTTCGGTCGAAAGCCCTTCTGCACTATCGGCGACGCTATGTGCCGACCCCAGTGTGGCTTTCGAGGTCGTTGTGAACCGGCCCTGAATATGACGCACGAACCACCACGCTCCGAAGGTAACAAAGCCTATCGGGAACAAAACCATCGGCACGAATGGACTGAGAATGCCAATGTGCTCAAACTCATATTTCCATTTGAGCGACCACACGATTGCGGGATACAGAGACAAAGGCCCCGGTCCTGAATGGAGGAATACGAAAGCCAACGCAGCATTTGCTAGTGCTGCCAACACGATCCAAGGCGCCAAGGTGCCGATCTGTCTGCGGAGTTGTTGGCCGAAACCGATGAACGCGTTATCAGAATCAACTTCCGTAAACCAAGAACGCCGACACGTGTGGTCATACTGGTAGGCGACTACCATCAACGCGATCGTCAACGCTGCCGAAAAGATGGACAATAGCAAAACCGCATTCCACGGATTCGACGCTTGGTCCACGCTGTAGAAAATCAGAAGCGCGAAGACTGGATATCCCAATGCGAGAACAGCGTACGGAACGATAGTCAAACCCAATATCGAGTACGCGGCCAATCGGGTTTTTGTCCCCCAACCATTGACCAGCGCAACTATAACTACACCCATCATCGTGCCGATAAATACGCTGGGTAGCACCACCAGCAAAGAGGTTCGAGCACCATGCAGCAACCTCGAGAAGATGTCTCTGCCAACTTCGTCGGTACCGAAAATATTGATTGCCCGACAATCGGAGGCGCGGTCAGACACGTTGTCGGATGTATTCAGGGCGCTGATCGCGAGCGGAGGGCAGCTATGGGTCTCCGGGTCGACTGCGTTAGGGTCGAACGGTGCCAAAGTAGGTCCAAATACGCCCAAAACAAGATACAGTCCGATGATGATCGCGGGTATCGCCTGCCAACCCTTTAATCTGGAAAACGCGTTTTCGTTGAGCGGCGTTAAACGGCGTGGCCTAGGGTCAATGATCCGATCGGAGAATTCGGAATCAGTTGTCTTGGAAGGAGTTTGCTGCATGATCCTGGCGAATCTCTGTCGTTTTCATGGTCAGGACGCTTGCCAACAGACTAATCCAACTGCCGCAGGTTGGGGTCCCAGCGATCTCGCATCCAATCGCCGACGAAGTTGCCGGCCATCACGATTAGGAAGATGGCCATGCCCGGGATGGCGGAGAGCCACCAAGCGTCTCCGATGTACTCTCTTCCGTTGGCAACCATTGCTCCCCATGCGGGTGTGGGCGGTGGGATGCCGACGCCCAAGTAGCTCAACGTGGCTTCAGTCAGGATGATGCCGCCGACGCCAAGGGTGGCGCTGACGACCACGATGTTGATGACGCCAGGCAATATGTGGCGAATAAGGATTCGGGTTGGGGACGCGCCGGCGACGCGGGCGAACTGGACGTAATCGGCTTCGCGTAGGCTCAGTGTCTGTGCTCGGACTAGGCGCACTGCGCCGGGCCAAGATATCAGGGCCAACAGCGCGATGAGGATTTTTAGGTCTTGTCCGAAGATGCTCACGACGATTAAGGCGAGCATGATGAACGGTAGTGCGGCCCAAATGTCGACGATACGCATTATGATCTCATCGGTGTGTCTGCCGAAATACCCGGCTAACAATCCGCATGTTGTGCCGACGGTTACGCCCACCGTAATGGATACCACGACGACCAAAGCGGAGATGCGTGCACCGTGAATAACTCGGCTGAGTAGATCCCGACCGATGAAGTCACTGCCGAGAACGTAAAACTGGTCTGACTGACCAGTTGATAGAGGTGCGGTGTTGCGATCGACGAGGTTGTTGACGTATGGGTCCTGGGGCGCGATCTGATATGCAAAGATGGCGCAAACGATCAGCGTGAGGATGATCAACCCGGGGATGATTGGCCAGCGGCGTAGAACGTAGAAACCGTACCCGAGCCAGCCGAGGGTGTGCCGTCGACTGATTCCAGACGGCGATGAAACGGCGTCCGATATGGTTCTTTGTCGGGTTTCGATTGCCATAGCAAGGATCTATGCGTAGCGAATCCTTGGATCCAAGATTGCGTATAGAACGTCCATCGTTAGCACGACAACTACGTAGAGCACGACGGTCAAGAAAGTTATGGCAGAGATCAGTGGGAAGTCGTTTCCTTGCACGGCCTGGACCGCCACACGTCCAAGCCCCGGCCACGAGAACACGGTTTCGATGACGGTGGTGCCGTTAATGAATCCGATGAGTATTAATCCGGAGAGCGTCAGCGGCGGGATTACTGCGTTGCGAAAGGCGTGTTTCCAGATAACGCGGTTGTAGTCGACGCCTTTTGCCCGGGCGAACTTGACGTATTCAGATTCGAGTACCTCGAGCATCGATGACCTCGTCAGTCTGAGATATGCGGCGGCTGGCAACCATCCGAGCACGATCGAGGGCAAGATATAGTTCCTGACGGCAAAACCGTCGCCGCGCGTGCCCGAGGGTAACCACTCGAGTTCACCTGAAAATACGAGGATCGCCATGATTCCTACCCAAAATACGGGCGCGGCTTGACCGACCAATGCGATTCCGCGCGCTACATAGTCGAGCAAGCGCCCGCGTTGCACGGCGGATACTATGCCGAGCGGCACGCCTAGGATCGTCCCGAAAATCCATGCGATGATGCCGAGTTGGATTGAGGTCCAGAACCGCTCTTTGATAACGGTTATGACCGGCCGCTGGTGAATGAGGCTGTCGCCGTATTGACCTCGTACGTATCGACCGACCCAAATGACGTATTGGATCACCACGGGTTGGTCTAGAGCTAGCTCTTTTCTGAATCTCTCACGCGTCTCCTCGGCTAGCGCGCCGCCGTATTCGTCCAGGTACAGATCCAACGGATCGCCTGAGAGGCGCGAGAGAATGAAAATCACTAGCAAAGCGCCGAGGATCGCGATGATCCCATACAAAACTCGGCGGGCTAGAAAACTACGCATCGGTTAACGGGTTCGGGGATTCGCACCTGCACCCTCGCCAAGGGCATGACGAGGGCGCAGGCGTTTGCTTTGACACCGGATTTCAGAAACCCGGCGTTTCCACTGGTCGACAGTCCTTATGGCTGCCAGTCGACCTCTTCGAGGTTGAACCATGTGCAGCCGCCGATACACATCTGCGGCGGGATCGGCCAGTTCTTGATCTTCTCGCCGTCAAAGGTGTTGAACGCAGGTTGTTCGTTCACGCCGACGTTTATGGAGACCTCGCGGGAGTAATCGAAGTGTTCAACGGCCAACTCGATGCGCTTGCGACGGTCGAGTTCATCCTTCATCTCATCAAAGATCTCGTCCCACCTGGGCAGGATGCTCCCTGCACAGATAGTACCGCCGAACTTGTGCGACGTCGACTCGTTCGACTTCGGCAGATCTACGCTCAAGGCCGAGAAGCTGTCTCCACAGGTCCGGTATTGGATCTGGTTAAACGACAGGTTCACGAGGTTCGGGCGGTGCTCGGAGTATGGCGAAAGGTCAAGACTGACCTTGACGTTCAGCGTGGCGAGCCACTCGGCGCCGATCGCTTCCACGATCTCTTGGCTCGTACCGGCACCCGTCCATACGGTTACCTCGAATCCGTCACCCCAACCGGCTTCCTCCATCAGTTGCTTCGCTTTGTCGCGGTCGAAGCTGTATGCCCAACCGTGAGACTCGGCGTTTTCTGCCCAAGTGTCGGAGTTAACCGAGATGTTGGTGATGTGGTTGACCCAACCGAGGCCGTTAAGGATAGCGGCATTGATGCCTTCGCGGTCAACGGCAGCGGCGAGAGCTTGCCGGACTTTAGTCGCGGATTCCATCGACGCGTCGTTTCCGTATTCACCGACCCATGGCAGGGAAGTGTCGTAACCCTTCTTGTCGAGTTCCCATCCTTCAACGAAATGAATATCTTGCCAGTAGTTTCCGCCGAAGTAGAGACCGTTCATGCGTGCAGCAGTCGGTTGAGCGATGAAGCCTTGCGATTGCAGGTCAGGAACGTCTTTGAGCGAGATGTTCGCAACGTGGGCTTGCCCAGTTTCGAGCATTGTCTTGCGAACCGCCGCTTCCGGAACCGCCAGGATCTCGACGCGGGCCATTTCAGGAACCTTGCGCCAATGCGAGCTCTGAGCGTTCAGGACGGCGCGGTCGTCCGAGGACCACGTTTCGAATACGAATGAGCCGGTGCCGACGAAGACGTCGACCATGCCTTCGGGTCCGAACTCGTCGAACACTTTCTTGCTGTGGACGCCCATGCTCTGCCAGTAAGGGCTGAGGTTGCGGCGAAGAACGCCGACGCCCCATTGGTTCACGTGCATTCGAACCTTGCCGGGATCGATGACCTCGAACTCTTTAGTCATTGCTCGGAAGTCGCCAGCTTGGTCATGCCTCGAGTCAGGGTTGGTATTCGGGTTTGCGTTGTTGAAGCTCCAAGCGACATCTTCGGCGGTCATTTCGCCATAACCGTTGTGGAACTGCACACCGCGACGGACGTCGAAATCGACCCACGACTGGTCGTCGGCAACCGTCCATGCGGTGGCTAGTCGTGGTATAGCGTTGGCGCTGTGGTCCAAGAACAGCAAGGTCTCGTACGCACCCATGCGGAACTTCTGGTTTCCGCAACCGGGGACACATTGTTCGGGATAGCCGACTGGTACACCAACGCCGCCCTCGGCGATGATCAGCGTTCCTTGAGGGTTGCCAGTTACCAACTCGCTAGGAGCTTCGGCTTGGCGTTCGACGATAACCGTCTGAACAACGGGTACTTCGACCTGCTTTTCGACGACGACGGTCTGAACTACAGTCTCGCCGGTTTTCTCGACGATGACTTCCCTCTCGACGACGACGGTCTGGACTACGTCAACCTGGACTTCCTTCTCGACGACGACGGTCTGGACTACTGTCTCACCTTCTCTCTCGACGATGACTTCCTTCTCGACGACGACGGTTTGGACTATTGTTTCGCCTTCTCTCTCGACGATGACTTCCTTCTCGACGACGACGGTCTGGATGACCGTTTCTGTGACTGTTTCGCCACAAGCGATCACGAGCGAAGCCACGAGTAGGCTGGGCAGCAACAGGAGTGCCGCCATTCGCGTTCTCTTATTTGAGAGCATCGTTCTTACCCTCCTCATAAAGGATTTGAGCTGACAAACTGCACACGCTTTCCACCGATATCGACAGACAACCGTGGAAAAACGGCTCAGGTTGCCAACACGTGACGCAATGTATACCACAACTCGTACGAGATGAGAAATCGGGAATGCAAAAAACCTCGTTTCTAGTACAAGTGGCAGCGGGTTTTGCGGTGTTGCGCGCCTAGAGTTCGGCTACGCGAACGGAGTTGAAATACTGCCAATCCCAAACGGCGCCCCATCCCGGACGATTGGGTGGTGTTACTTCGCCATTCCGAGGGATAGGCGGGTTGAGAAGTCCGATTTCGCGTCCTAATTCGTCGCGTGATCCGCCGGGGAAGTACTCGTAGTACGAGGTGTTTGGAATCGAGCAGACTAGGTGAGTGTGGACGAGACCGAAGAGTCCGCCGGGGCCATTGAGTTCGACATTCGTGCGGCGCTCGGCTGCGTGACGAGCCAAGTCAAGCAGGGCGGTGGTGCCGTGGCGGGCATGTCCGCGCACGAGGTCGCACGCGCCTTGTTCTAACCACACTTTCGATATCTCTGGTTCGTGCATGAGCGTTTCGAGCGCCATCACCGGGATGTGCAGTTCATTGCATAGTTCGCGTAGGTCTTTGAAGTCGCGGTCGGGCAGCGCTTCTTCGAACCAGCGGTAGCGATGATCTTCGAGAGCACGGCCGGCTTTGATG
The DNA here is from genome assembly GCA_965220355.1 of Dehalococcoidia bacterium. GTDB lineage: Bacteria > Chloroflexota > Dehalococcoidia > Lucifugimonadales > Lucifugimonadaceae > Bin127. Next base: position 1,783,251 of record OZ244820.1, on the reverse strand, counting down.
GCGTCGGCGAGGTCGTATCTCGCTCCGGCGGCGTCGTGCATGATGTCGATGTCATCGGCACAGGCGCGGCGGATTTCGCCGAACCAATAAACGTTTTGAGCAACGGGCCAGGAGAGATGGTCTTTGACCGCTTTAAAACCGAGTGACAGTGCGAGTTTGACATCTTCGATGGCCGCTTCCAGTGTGCCGCCGCCTCGGTAGTTGTAGTAGGCGGGCGCGGTGTCGCGAGTGGCACCAATGATTTGGTAAACGGGCTTGTTCGCCGCCTTGCCCGCAATGTCCCAGAGGCAGTTGTCGAAAGCTCCGAACCAACCCGGCATCGTGAACACGTGGCGAGTGGCCGTTCGCAGTTTTGAATCTAGGCGATCCCGGTCAAGAGGATCTTCACTGATCGTTAGATGGCGGAGGTGCTCTAGATCGATATGCCGCATCGTTGTGTAACGTGCGTCGCCGACGGTGCACACGCCTTCGATTCCGTCGTCGGTGAAGACGTGAAGGACGTGGTATTCGGTGGGATGCGGTCGTGTTGGGCGCGAACGCCAAACATGACGGTTGCCTAAAGTTTCACGTTCCAGATTGAAAAACGGAGTCTGCGTTGGCAGTTCGAAAACTGATAGGAGGATGTCAGTTATCTTCAACCCGCGACACCACGCATCACACGCGTTCCTTTAACCTGGGGTTCGCCCACTCGTCGAGGCCGATCGATGCGATGAAGAGACCGGCAAACAGGATTACAAAGATGACGATGGGTGAACCCCACCACCACCACATTCCGCGAATGACGGCGTTGTAGAAGTTCTGCCAGTAGAGGATGTTGCCGAGTGTTGATATGTGCGTGGCTCCCAACCCAAGGAACTCGAGTCCGACGGCGGCCAAGATTGCGCCGATGAGCGATCCGACGAATGCTGCGAGCAGGAACGGCATCAAGTTTGGCATCAGCTCGAAGAAGACGATGTAGATCCCCTTCTCTCCGGACATCCTCGCGATTTCCACGTACTGCCTTTCTCGCAAGGACAGCACCTGCGAACGAATAACGCGTGCGGCACCCATCCACGAGAACATCGCGATGACCAATGCCATAATTTCAAGCGTCAGTACATTGACCATGCTTGCCAAAACGATTAGGACCAACAGTCCTGGCACCGCAAGCGCGATGTCCGTGAAGGTTCTCAAGATCGTGTCGATCCATCCGCCGTAATAACCAGCGATGAATCCCACCGAAGCACCGATGATCACCCCTAGAGCTCCAGCCATGACACCAACTCTAAGCGAATCGGGCGTGGCATCGATGAGCCAGGCCAGCATGTCTCGACCTTGCGCGTCGGTACCGAGCCAATGCTCAGCGGAAGGGGATTGCCCGGCGGGAACGAACGAGCCGACCTCAGCGCCCTCCACGTCGACAAAGAGTGGGCCGGCGTATCCGAAAAGGACGACTCTCCCACCAGCGCGAGCCGTTCGCCAGCCTTTAGATCAAACGAGACACCGTTGACCGCCTTCACATCTCCGGCCGCGGTCTCGTAATAAACGTGCAAATCCTCCACGCGTAATGCAACGTCCTTCGCCGGTGCGCGGCCCGTAGTGGTTGTCGAATCAACCGTAATTGCAGTGGTCATGTTCCGATTTAAGTGGCGTTCGTGATGTGCTGTGCGCAGTATACAACCTCCGAATGACGCGTTCCACCGCGTCGCTCACCAAGGACGTGAACTCAGTTGCATTATTATGGGATTCATTCGAAAGGAGACGCGATAGCGAATGAACAGATTACACATCCCCAACGAATTCGTCGAATGGGTTTTCGTGATCCTAGGGGTCACTGTTGCAGCCCTCGCCGGTGCCGGCATCAAATCGTGGCTCGATAACGCGCTAGCTGGTTCTGGCGTTGAAGGGTGGGCGCCTGGAGTTGCTGCGTTGGTCGTGTTTTTCGTTTTAGCTGCTCCGGTCTACTACTGGGCTTCCCGCAGCGCGCGCCATCGCGGCGAGGGGCCATCTGTCGTATCCGACGGAGAATCCGAAGATTGATTCGGCCGCGAATTTGGCCCTTACGACACCTGAGATCTGGAGCACGGATAATTCCCCATGCCTGAACTAGTAAACCGAAGCTGGACATTGGCGAACCGCCCCGTCGGTTACCCACAAGAAAGCGACTTCGTAATCGCAGAGTCCGAAGTCGAAGATCCCCTAAACGGCGAGATTCTCGTGCGCACTCTGTACATGTCGCTCGACCCTTACATGCGAGGCCGATTGCGCGATCGACGTTCGTACGCGGTTCCGGTCGGCATTGGCGACGTGATCGTTGGCGAAGGAGTCGGGCGAGTCGTGGCTTCCCAATCCGACGAGGTGTCGGTCGGCGATATCGTGGCGTGCCAGATCGGATGGCAAGAATATGCTGTTGTGCCTGCCCACACCGCGAGGGTGGTCGATCCTTCGGTCGCACCGATTTCAACAGCCTTAGGCGTCATCGGCATGCCGGGATTGACGGCGTACCACGGATTGTTGGCTGTCGGGCGACCGCGGCCGGGCGAAACGGTGCTCGTTTCAGCAGCGTCTGGAGCGGTCGGCGCAGTGGTAGGACAGATCGCGAAGACGAACGGCTGTCACGTGATAGGAACGGTTGGTTCGGACGAAAAGGCCGACTATTGCACGCAAGAACTTGGGTTCGATGCCGCTGTCAATTACAAGACCGAAGACGTATTTGCGCGGATCGCGGAGCTTGCTCCGGACGGGATCGACATCTATTTCGACAATGTCGGCGGGCCTGTCACCGATGCGGCAATTGAAAACTTGGCGTTGCGAGGTCGCGTGCTCGTGTGCGGTCAGATTTCGCAGTACAACCTTGAAGAGCCCGAACTGGCGCCGCGTAACCTGTGGAACCTGATCACCAAACAGGCGCGCATCGAAGGTTTCATAGTCTTCAACTTCCAGAACGAGCACGAAGTGGCTCGTGCCAGGTTGGCATCGTGGGTTCGCGATGGTTCGTTGAAGTATCGCGAAGATATCGTAGACGGTTTCGAGCAGGCGCCGCGAGCGTTCATAGGTTTGATGAACGGAGCCAACTTCGGCAAACTTCTCGTTAAAGTCTCCGATTGAACCCGGCGACAGGGTGAAACTCAATCGAAGTTGGGTGTCTGCAAGCTTCGCCCCTATGATGCATAATCTATGTAACGAGCGGAAGTAGCTCAGTGGTAGAGCATCTCCTTGCCAAGGAGAAGGCCGCGGGTTCGAACCCCGTCTTCCGCTCCATCCCCTCCTCTCATTCCCGATCCCTGCACAACATCGAATTCGGCGCGCCTTACCCCATGTCTGGCATGATGCCTTCGGCGGCGTCGGCAGCGATTTGACGTTGTAATTCGGTGAACGACTCGTCGCTTGCGATCCACCTCAAGTAGTCGGGATGCGTCTCGCTCATATCGTAGAGCGTGTGACCACGGTATCGGCCGAAGTTGATTATCGGGTCGCCATCGTCTGACAACGTGAAGCGGCCCCGATCGTCGATATACTTTTCGACGCTGTCTCCTGTGGCCCAAGTCTCAAGCGACGCCGGATCATTTGGCAATTCCTGATGTTGGTTCAGTTGACCGGCTATGATCGCCCGCAACGCGTTGACTGTGTCGCCTCCTCCGCCGATACGATTGAATTCGCCACCGACGAATCGGCGATACGCGGCGTCAAAACCACGTGGTTCGAGTCGGTGATAGATCTCCATAGCGTCGACGACAGTGCGGTCTTCGGCGGTGAACTCGAAGCCCGCATATTCGAACTCTTGCTTCAAGACCTTCAGGTGAAAACGCCGAATACCGAACCCTGCGAAATCGCAGCCTTCGAGGTATTGCGCCAATGCCTTTGCATAGGCGGCGAACGGGCTACAACCTGTCACATCTTCGTCCGTGATGCCGTGGAAGTTCGTGGCGCCCGGAGAGATCGGCGACATCGGGTTGATGAGCTGTGACCTGAACGTCTCAGTGCCACTGGGTTCGATACGAAGAGTCGACACCCGTACGATGCGGGCGGTTCGGCGGTCGAGCCCAGTAGTTTGGATGTCCAGGAACACGATTGGGCGTTGGAGCTGCAGACCGTGGTCCGTACCGGTCAAAAAATCCTCGGATCGTTCTTGTGACGTCATCGGAAGCCTCTTTATCTAAGTCATTAACTTCATGAGACTAGGTTACTCCCAAGTGCCCAGATCTTGCACTCCGTGACGGCGCTGGAGTTGGGGCGTGTGGTTCCCCAATTAGCCTCCGGATAGAATTAAGGGAGTCGAGTGCCGAAGTGGCGGAATGGTAGACGCGAAGGTCTCAAAAACCTTTGGGCTTTAGCCCGTGTGGGTTCGACTCCCACCTTCGGCACCAGTCGGCTTTTCCCTCCTGATTGACCCGAAATCGGATGTCTCGCGCCGTGAAAGGTGGTAACGGGGGAGGAAGATGGTGCCGAGGGGCGGACTCGAACCGCCGACACATGGATTTTCAGTCCATTGCTCTACCAGCTGAGCTACCTCGGCACTGGGTGTAAACCCTATTTTATCGTTGCGCCATTGGTATAATCCAAGTCTGGATCGATTCTCGCCGATCAACGCCTCCTAATCACCGCCTAAGCGCTACAAATGCCGTCGATAATCATTTCGTCAATAAGCGAATCCAAAGGCAAATCGGCTCTCGCCGCTGGGATAATTTCACGGTTGCGGTATGATGGCGTATCCGTCACCTCCGGGGCATATACTGGCCGCTTATTCTCAGGCGATGACGGCGTGGAACAGGTCTCGGCAGACCAGATCGAACCCTCGGGCGCGACCGTTTCGATCATCGAAGGATCGTCTGGCGACCCGCAATCGGACTTCGACCTCGCTGAGAAACTCGACGCTAGGGTAGTGCTTGTTGCCGGCCTCGATGAAGACGTCGAGTCAGTCGCCGCGGTTTTGGGTGAGCGAATGTCAGGCGTTGTGCTTAACAAGGTCCCACGGTATCGAGACGTCCACGCAGACCGTTTCGTTGAGACTCTGTCGGCCGAGGGCATCAACTGTTTTGGATGGTTACCAGAGGACCGACGACTGGCAGCGAGCACCGTGGATTCGTTGATAAATCATCTTAAAGGTGAACTGGTTTTCGATGTGAACACCACCTCAGAGCTTGTTGACAACGTGCTCATTGGTGGTCTGGTGCTCGATTGGGGACCGTTCTACTTCCGTTCGCAAGACAACACCTGCGTTGTCGTTCGATCGGGCCGCCCGGATGTGCAGATATCCGCTTTGCAGAGCGACACTACTCGAGCGTTGGTTTTGACCGGTGGGGAGAAACCGATCGACTACGTGTTCTACGAGGCGCGCACGAAGCGGATACCGCTGATCAGGGTCGATGGCGATACCAACACCACGATGGGCGCGCTCGATGAAATGGCGCCCGCAGGATTCTCGCATCCAGATAAGTTGGCGCGCATCAGCCAACTCCTCGCCGAACGTTCGATCATCGAACCGATATTGGATCTCGTGTCACAGACTCCGACCCGCTAGGAGTCTGGCGGCTCCCCTGGAATCCGTGTCGACGAAGCGCGAAACGTACCTGCACGGACATCACCGGTCCGTGCTTTCGGCCCACTCGGCGCGGACCGCGGACGACGCTGCGGCGTTTCTCTTGCCGCATCTCCAACCGGGCATGATGCTGTTGGACGTTGGTTGCGGACCCGGGACCATCACCGTCGGGTTGGCCGACGCAGTTGGGGAGAGCGGATCAGTTGTCGGAATAGATATTTCGGATGAACTGCAGGAAGAATGGGATAAACGTCTCCAGGAAACTGGCGCCTCAAACCTCGAATTTCGAATAGACAACATTTACGAGACCGAAATCGAACGCGGTCAGTTCGACGTCGTCTATGCGCACCAAATCCTCCAACATCTGGGCGATCCGATCGGCGCACTAACGGCGGCTGCCATGCTAGCCAAACCATGCGGTTTCGTCGCCGTGAGGGAAGTCGATTGGGGTACGTTCGCGGCGTATCCGGAATCCCGGGCGCTGGACGACTTCCGGCGAGTTTACGACGCGGTTGCTATCCGAAACGGTGGTACGCCCACAGCGGGCAGACACATGCTCAAGTGGATGGAGGAAACCGGGGTTTTGACCGATATTCACATCACAACGAGCACTTGGACGTTCTTCGAAGAGACCGGCAAGACATGGTGGGGCGATCAGTGGTCGCAACGCATCTTAGTGTCGGACATCGCGGTGAAGGCGATGGAATACGGGATCGCCACACGGGCGGAGCTAGAAGCGATATCGCGAGGTTGGCAGGAGTGGAAAAACGCACCCGGATCTGTCTCTTGCTTCACTCATTTTGAAGGATTGGCGCGTCGCGGTTAAGACGTGATCACCATTAGTTCGACCCGCCGTTATTTCCTCGTCGTAGTCGTTCCAGTTCTGATTGGAGCTGCTCGATCCGCGACTCGGCCGCTTCGATAGAGCGTCGCTGTTCCTCGATCACCGTCTCTTGTTCCTCAATAACCGCCTCTTGTTGTTCCGCGTAGAGGGCTTGTTCGACGGGCGATTTCACGTATTCTCCCGTTTTTTCGTCGTACGCCCTGAAATCGCCGTCGTGCCAAGACAACGTCAATCCCAGCACAGGACTGAAACCTTTGGGATGCCCATCCGGTTGGGTCGTAACGTGCAACCGCTTATATGTGCCTTCGACAAGCGTCTCGCCCGCCAACGCTTCACCATAAAGGTCGCCGCCGGTCGGATCGAAGCGCCAATACTCTGTGACACCAATTTGGGCGTAGATATCGCGTTTCAGGGTAAGATCGTTGCCTGCGGTGGTTGGCGATGCAATTTCCAATACAAAGTCTGGCGGTTTGCCGGCTTCCCAAGGCATGTATGTCGACCGGTCACGAATCGCCTGCGCATCGACCCCGAACGCAAGGTAAAAGTCCGGTGCGAGTCGGCGATTGAGGTCGGTTGGATCGTAGCAGATGAAAGTATTGGTGTTTATGAAAGTACTTTCGGGAGATCGGTTGCGCATGATCAGCGCGTCCAAAGTTGGAAACATGTCTCTAAAAATCGGATACTGATTCATTCCATAAGGTTCCGGCTCCGGTTCCCAAATCATCGACGCGATCTGCGCGTCGTGTTTGGACAGCCGTTTGTAGGGTATGAAAGTTTCGGTTAACGTCATTTCACCCTCCGTCCGAGGAGGAATTTGTTAAAGGGCGTTGTTGGACGATGGTAGCACCTATCCGAATTCGCCACGGCTGCCAGACCGGTTCGTTCTATGCGAAACTTATTGTGATACAGGCGTTGAAAACTTCGCATATCATCATCCAAATGACAACGACGGCGACAAATCCCGAAGCGGTTCTTGACGGGCTCTCAGAGGCTCAGAGTGCGGCCGCCTCGTACATTGACGGGCCGCTAGTCATAGTTGCTGGGCCGGGTAGCGGCAAGACGCGAGTCATGTCTCATCGCATGGCGTATATCCTAGCGACCGGCGTTCCGCCTTGGCGGGCATTGGGCGTGACGTTTACGAATAAGGCGGCGGCGGAGTTGCGCCAGCGTTGCGACGCTTTGGCTAGTCGATTTGTGCCGAACGCTGCCGAGACCAACGTGAGCACCTTCCATTCGTTTGGAGCACGGTTTCTTCGCATCCATCACGATGCAGCCGGATTGGGGCGAGATTTCACCATCTACGACCGCGACGATCAAGAACGATTGCTGAAGCTCATCTTGGGCGACATGGATGTCGATGCGAAGGTGGGTGAAGTCCTCGCCGACATCGGGCGGGCCAAGAATAATAACCAGACACCGGAAGAGTTCGCGAGCATCGGCACTGGTTACCGACACGAACTGCATTCAGAGGTTTACGACCAGTACGAGGCGTCGTTGGAGCGATCGAACGGAGTTGACTTCGACGATTTGCTACTGAAGCCGTATCGGATCTTGGTGCGCGACGAACATATTCGCACCGCGATGCAGAATCGCTACCAACACATAATGGTCGACGAATTTCAGGACACGAACGCGTTGCAGTTCGAGCTAGTCCGAGTGCTGGGCGACGCGCATCGCAACATCTGTGTCGTTGGCGACCCGGATCAATCGATCTATTCATGGCGCAACGCGCGTCCCGAAAACATGGACAGACTCGCCGAGGTCCTACCGGGTTGCCGAATATTCGAGCTCAGCGAGTCTTATCGATCCACCAAGACGATTATCGCGGCGGCCGCTGGTCTTATAGCGCACAACAGGAGAAACATCGAACGGGTTTTGTTCACCAATAACGAGGAAGGTGATCTGGTCGAGATCGGCGTCACCGAACACCCCGAGCACGAAGCATCGGTGATTTTGGACAACGTGGAGAAACATGTCAGAGGCGAAGCTGAGGCCGACCGCGCCCCAGCCAGTCTCGACGATGTCGCGGTGTTGTACAGGACTAACGCCCAGTCGCGTGCAATTGAGACGGAGTGTAGCCGTCGCGGTGTCCAGTATCGACTAATCGGAGGAGTCCGGTTCTACGAACGGCGTGAGATCAAAGACGCGTTGGCACTACTGCGTATCGTCGTAAATCCGTCGGATGAGACCTCGCTGAGGCGCATCATTAACGTCCCGCCGCGCGGTATCGGCCCTGCGACACTGCTCAGGATCGAGGAATACAGTGTCTCCAACAGGGTCCCGCTACTTGAAGCGGTGTTGCTCGCTTCCGACGCCTCTGCATCGCAAGAACTAAGCCTGGGTAGGGCGGCTCTGAACAAAGTGCGTTCGTTCGCGGATTTCATCCGGACATTGATCGTGAACGCCGAAACCGTTTATCCGCGCGATCTATTGGACTACGCATTGAAGGGCAGTGGATACAACGATTGGGTCAAGAAGGACGAGGCTACACGGGCTGAACGCCTCGAAAACCTTGATGAGTTGATGACGTTGGCGGAAAAGTATTCGGTTTCCGACGACGGTATCGAACCTCGACAAGCATTGTCCGACTTTCTCGAACACACTTCTCTATTCGCCAACGTCGATGCTATGGATGAAGGCGTCGGTGCGGATGATGCGAACGTCAGCCGTCCAAGTGGTGCCGCCGGAGCCATAACATTGATTACGCTTCACCAGGCAAAAGGACTGGAATTTGATACCGTATTCATCGCGGGATTGAACGAGGGTCTGTTGCCCCACGCCATGGCGCTCAACGTGCAGTCTCGAGACGAATATGAGGCGGCATGCGGTGAGGAGCGTCGGTTGATGTACGTCGGCATGACCCGAGCCAAACGCAAACTCAACGTAACGTGGACGTTGTACACGTCGTCCTCGTTCTATCGTCGACAAAACGTCCCTTCACAATTCCTAAAAGAGATACCGGAGGAGCGCGTCCAAGAGGTCGAGTACGCCCGGGTCCCGGGTCGGACAGCTCCGCCGCCAGTGGCGTTTTCGTCAAGCTTCGGTGTTGCCGTTGATCGAGATACACACGCTCCTGTACGGCGTCGCGAGCGACGAGAAAAGTTCACGGAGAAGGGTATCGAGGATCTACCTGTCGAGTTGCAGTTGAAAGCCGGTCAACGAGTCAACCACAGCGTGTTCGGGACTGGTGTGGTCGTCAACTCGAGGCCGATCAAGGATGACGTGCGCGTGACGGTCGCTTTCTCAAAAGAAGGTGTCAAGACTCTTCTCGCCAGCATGGCCGGGTTAGAGAAGATTTAGGCAGTTCGAGTGTTTTCTTGGTTGCCGGATCGAACCTTCGTTTTCGCGGTCTTCGCGTTGTTGCTGAGCATTGCGGCGTTGGCGTATTTGGCTTTGTGGCCGTCGTTTGAGATCGTCGAAACCAATGCCGACGGTGTTACGATCTCGCGTCGCGTGGGGATCGCGGAATCTAACGGCCTTATCGGTCTAATCTTCGCCATCATTCCTGTAGCGATTACACTCGGCGCAATCTTGTCGGTTCCGCCAAGTGGTCAAGCCGAACGGCGCCACAAACTCAACTTGATCGTGGGAGCGGTCTTGCTATGGGTTTTCATCATGGCTTTCGCTCAGGAAATCGGCATCCTTTACGTTCCCGCAGCGACGATGCTCACCTCGGTGATCGTTTTGATGCTGGTGCGTGACCGGGCTTGGGGCCGTCCTGGGGCACAACAACGAACTAAGAGCGCGGGTGAGTTACGGAATGAGGCCGTACGTCGTTCCCAGCGCTCGCGTAATCGCGTCGGGCGTCGAAGTTCGGTACGACGCCGTTCTCGTTAGTTACACTTTTTTCAGAGTCACTTCAATCGGCGAAGTCGCCGATTGGGCATGTCTCGAGCGGAGCGATACTTGGGTTCGGTAATCACAGATGAAATGCGAGCGTTGATTGGGGCGGAATCGCCGCCGATCACTTATCGCGTGTCGCACCGTGAGATCGCTCGTTTCAACGCCGCCATAACGGGCGATTTGCCGCCGGTGGAAAATGACCCTGAATACGCCGAACTTGGTATCGAAGCGAATCCGTTGATATTGAGGTCGTTTATCACCGCGCCATATGACCCGCCATTTCCAGAACCGTTCCACGACATCCTCGATGGCGGGAGCCGGTTCAGTTTTGTCCGGCCCGTGGTTGCTGGCGACGAGATAACCGTCGTCCGGAAGATGGTCGACATCTTCGAAAAGAGCGGACGGTTCGGGCCAATGCTCTTCAAAATCACCGAGGTAAGTTACACGGATCGCGGTGGCGGACTGGTTGCCACACAAGAATCGACTAGCATCTCATATGGCAGACTTACCGGGACGGTTTAGTCCAATTGACGCATCTAAGCAAGTCAGACGAAGGATCGATCAGATGACAGAGATCATGTTTGAAGATGTTGACGTTGGGGGAGGACCTGAAGCTTGCACACAAGTTGTCACGCCCCGGCAACTGGTCCAATACGCCGCAGTATCTCAAGACTTCACGCCGATTCATTACAACACCGAATACGCGCAGAGCGCCGGCCACGACGACATCATCATCCACGGCGCTCTCAAAACCGCTTTGCTGTCACAATGGTTGGCCGATTGGGCGGGCAAAATCGGCGCGGTGAAGAAGCTCGAAACTTCATACCGGGGTATCGACTACGCAGGTGAAGTGACTTGCGTTGGCACCGTTACCGGTAAGCGGATCGAAGGCGGTACTGGCCTTGTGGAATTGGACATCGAATTTCGGGACGCTGACGGCAATGTCACTACTCCCGGAAAAGCCACCGTCGCGCTGTCGATGCGGGGCAAATAGACCTAGAGACAAATGACAGGAGCAAAACGTTGCAACTAGAGGGGAAAGTCGCAGTAGTAACCGGAGCCGGTCGTGGTATCGGGCGCGGGGTAGCTGAAGAGCTAGCCGCAAACGGCGCGAGCGTCGTGGTGAACGACATAGGAGCCGAACTTGACGGCACGGGAGGTTCTACCTCGATAGCGCAAGAGGTCGTCGACGGTATCGTCGCTGCGGGTGGAAATGCCGCTCCGTCGACCGAATCGGTGACGACGTGGGATGGTGGCCAACGGATCATCGAGACCGCGCTCGATGAGTTCGGGCGTATCGACATTGTCGTGACTGTAGCTGGAATCTTGCGCGACCGGATGCTCTACAACATGACCGAGGAGGAGTGGGACGACGTAATTTCGGTGCACCTGAAGGGTACGTTCACGGTTGTTAGGCACGCCGCTCCGATATTCAGACAGCAGCGCGGCGGCCGGATCGTCACGTTTTCTTCAGGCTCAGGCCTCGTCGGATCGATCGGGCAGTCCAACTACGGCGCGGCCAAGAGCGGCATCGCCGGGTTTACGAAGGTGCTGGCCAGGGATCTGGGCAAATACGGTGTCACCGCGAACAGCATCGCGCCTCGTGCTGAGACACGCATGATCGCATCGATACCTGGCAACATCCAAGAGATGATGGTCGAACGCGGCGCGTTGCCTCAGCCTGATGAACGGTCGTGGGAGCCACGGGATGTGGCCCCGTTCGTCGCATATCTAGCCACCGACGGCGCTGCTCAGATCAACGGCCAAGTGTTCTTGGTCTACGGCGGAAATGTAACGCATCTCTCATTGCCCAGACGTGTCAACACCATCTACGCATCGAACCCGCCCGGTTATTGGGAACTTGATGAGTTGGATCGCTTGGCGCCAAAGGTTTTGCTGGAAGGCTCGCAGAGCATAACGGGCGGCAGCGAGTTCGCCCAGATCAACCCTGGTTCCGGAGCGGCTGCACCAGCGGTCATGAAATCGACTAGCGGCAAGCGCCTTGAAGGAAAGGTGGCGGTCGTTACAGGTTCGGGCCGCGGAATAGGGCGCGGCGTAGCGAAGTTGCTGGCGAGTGAAGGCGCATCAATCGTGGTGAACGATGTCGGCGCCGCTTTGGATGGCCAAGGCGAGGACTCAACTCCTGCTGCCCAAGTCGTCGAGGAGATCAGCGAATTGGGCGGTCGCGCAGTCGCATCGTATCACTCTGTTGCGACGGCAGTGGGCGGTGCGAACATCGTCCAACAAGCGCTAGACGAGTTCGGACGTCTCGACATCGTAATCACGCCTGCTGGCATTCTGCGAGATCGCATGATCTTCAACATGACCGAGGCAGAATGGGACGATGTCATCGCTGTGCACCTAAAAGGCACGTACTCGGTGGTGCGGCCCGCTTCAGAGATTTTCAGAGCGCAGAAGAGCGGCCGGATCGTTACGTTCTCGTCTGTGTCCGGACTATACGGACAGGGCGGTCAATCGAATTACGGCGCGGCCAAGGACGCGATTGCGGGATTTACGCGCGTCGTTGCTAAGGAGCTCGCGCGTTACAACGTAACCGCGAACATCATCTCTCCGGGCGCCAGCACACGGATGACCGACAGTGTGCCGGACAGCACGCGGGCGATGAGGGGAGGACCGTTCCCACCGCCGGAGGAAGGGATTCTGACCTCAGAACCGGATCAGGTCGCTCCGATGGTCGTATGGTTATGCACCGATGCCGCGGACGGCGTTTCCGGCAACATATTCCACTGCACCGGCAATCGTGTCAGCCTGATGAACCACCCCGTAGCGCACCGCTCAATTTACAAGGATGGGCGTTGGACGGTCGAAGAACTCGGTGCGGTAGTCCCAGAAACGATCGGGATGGACCTGATCAATCCCGCACCGAAGGAGGACTGATCAAGTCCAACAGGTCTACAAGCAGCTCAGCGTTAACAGACGTAGTCGACGCTGTTGAGGATCAGTTGCTGGAACTGCGGGTGTTCCTGGCTCGATCCGGCGTGTCCCAGCGCGATGTTGGCCACGATGCCGTCGCCGTATTTGTATGACCAGCCCAGAGGCTTGTCTTCATCTTCGACCACGCCGTACATGAAGACGTCGATGCCCGATTGGATGTCCAAACCGCAGTAGCACTCGTCATAAGTCCAGAACGGCGTAACGTCTTTGGCGAGCGGGTGGTCTGGATTGTTGAAGTGAACTTGGAACCACCCGAACGGAGGATGCCAGCTCTCACCGTAGATCCAACCGCCGCCCGTGATCTGCTTCATCTCTGGCCAATCCGGTGCCGAAGCTGGCGATATGTGCACAGATACAAGTCCGCCGCCACCGGAGACGTAGTCCTTAAACCCTGACCGTTGCGCATCGTTGAGATCGTTTTCTGTGTCGGGTAGTCGGAGCGTATTGAGAACGATCGCGTCGTAACCTGAAAGATCTCCTTCTAACTCTGACGCGCATTCCGAAACATCAAGATCGTGTCCGGCCTCCTTGAGGAATTCGGTCATTACCGGTGTTGTCTCTTCGTACGGGTGCCTGCCGCCCGTGATAAGTAACAGTTTGGCCATCTCTGCTTAGTTCCCTCGCTGTTTATGTGGCGCGAATTGTTGCCTGAATGATACTCGCTAAATCCGTCTCAAAAGTTTTCTCGCGACCACTCGTGAGCGAGCACTTCCATCTGAACGAAACTCTTGCCGTCGCGCCAGACGTGGTCGTATGGTCTGAAACCGGCGTTAATGAAGGATCGCTGTGCGCGCCGGTTCGATACTAGGGTGTGCAGGTAAAGCCTGCGCATGTCCGTCGTTTCGAATATATGGGTCAGTAGCGTTTTCGTCGCTTCAGTGCCGTAGCCCCGTCCCCAATACGCCGGATCGCCAATCATGATGCCGAATTCGGCCTGCATGCGCCGTTCGTTGTAGTCGTAACACATGCAGTTGCCGATATGGACCCCGTCTTCGTCTTCAATCGCAAATCGAAGAGAGCGCCGATTGTATCTCTTGAGGTCCTCGTGATAAAAGCGTTCGAAATCGACGAACGAGAGTCCGAGGGGTTCGGCGGCGTCAAGTTCAGAAAGTTCGGTGTCCGTCCGCCACACGTAGTCATTCCAAGCGTCTGACATGCGTTTCGACCGCAGCGTCGCAAGCTCTCCGTTTAGGCGTATGTCGTCTTGGATTCCGTTGTATTTGCGGAATATCCTCGCGGCGGACTTTGCGACCTTTGCCTCGCTGTAGTGCGTGAGCTGTTGCAGAGCTTGTTCCAAATCGACCCAACAAGCGACGTCGTACTCGTGGTCGTGGCGGTCGAAGCATCCCCCGTCTGCTTCCATCAAATACCAGTAGACGGTTTTCTTTACCTTGACATTGGCCCGCGGATTGTCGCGCTCACTTACTAGGTGACTGTTTCTGGACCGCACAAAAGAGTATTGCGTGGTGTCCACGGTCGAGACGAGTTTGACATCTAGACCGGTTTCCTCTTGGACTTCACGTATCGCGGTCTGCTCGATCGTTTCGTCAAAGTCGGGAGTGCCTTTTGGTAGGGCCCAAAGATTTTCGCCCAATCGACCGACCAGTGCGATCTCGATCTGGTCGTCGCCATTTACGCGCGCCACAACGCCGCCGGCGGACCAGCGCGAGATGGTTTTCATCGCTCGTGGCTTTAGAATGTTCATTTCTCGTAAACGCTACTCTGGCAGGCGATTGTAAACGACACGTGATTTGAGGGTGAATATGCGCAATACCATGGCGCGGCACCACAGGTATCATTACGATAAGGAAGCGCGACGAAATCAGTGCATTGCGCCGACTTCGTGTGACGCTTCGGATCAGGCCCAATCGGAGACGAGAACATTCCCGAATCATGTCGGATAATCATAGCCAGGACTTTGTGATCCGCTTCGCCGGAGAAGGCGGACAAGGACTAGTGACTTCTGCTGACGCGATGGCGAGGGCAGCAGCGAACGCGGGGTATTACGTATCAACGTTTTCGACGTTCCCATCGCAAATCATGGGCGGGCCGGCTTCTTCGCAGGTGAGGATATCGACATCTCCGGTGCTCAGTTCGGGCGACAACGTCGACGTCCTGGTTTCGCTTGATGAGTACGCGTACAACGCGCATCGTGAAGACCTTTCTGCGAACGGCGTCGCCATTTACAACTCCGGCGAATTCCAACTTCCGGATGGTGGCCATTATTTCGGGATTGACGCCGACGAACTCGCTAAGTCAACGGGTAACACACGCGCCGCGAACATGGTCACAATTGGTGCAGTCGCCAATCTGATCGGGTTCTCTCTCGAGGAGATCGATGTGTTTATCACGGCTCGTTTCACCAGAGGTCGACCCGGTGACGATGAGATTATCGAGTCAAACAAAAAAGCCATTCGATTAGGTGCGGATGTAGCGGCCAGTAGCGGTTTTTCGGTCGGCACCATGGCGCCGCCTGAACCGCCCGATTACGAGCAGATAATGATCACCGGGAACGCCGCACTTGCTTTGGGCGCGGTAACCGCGGGTCTAAATTTCTATGTCGGATATCCGATCTCTCCCGCGACCACCATATTGGTTTGGATGGAGCAAAATCTCGTCGGGAAAGGGCGGTTCGCGCACCAGGTGTCGTCTGAGATCGAGTCGATCAGCGCCATAGTAGGCGCCGGATACGCAGGCAAGAAGTCGATGACGGCAACAGCTGGTCCCGGATTGTCACTTATGGGCGAAGGTATCGGTCTGGCGTGGATGGCCGAAATTCCGTGCGTCGTTGTCGACGTACAACGCGGTGGGCCGTCGACCGGTCTACCGACAAAGTCGGAGCAGAGCGACTTGATGGCGTGCCTTCATCCCGGTCATGGAGACATGAGCATCCCGATCTTGGCGCCTGGTTCTGTCAATGAATGTTTCGACGCTGGCGCCCTCGCCGTCAACTGGGCTGAGCGGTATCAGGGTCCGGTAATCGTGATGAGCGAATTCGGACAAGCGGAGAAGGGCGAGAACATTCGCAAACCTGCGTTGGATGCAGTGGATGTTGAGAGAAGGTCGATCTACAACGGAAGTAACGGTTACGCCCGATACGAATCATGGAGTGACAACGGCCTGTCTCCCATGCCGATCCCTGGAGGCCCAGGAGCCTATGTAGCTAACGGTTCCGAGCATGATGAGATCGGCGACACCACCCATTTGCCCCGTCACCACATTCGGCTTACCGAGCGTAGATTCAAGAAACTCGACTTGCTCAACGATGCTCATTACGAGATCGAGGACGAAGGCGCGACCGCGATGATCATGTCGTGGGGATCGTCCAAGGGCCCGGCTCGCGAGGCATACGAACGGTTGAAAGCAGATGGCGTGGATGTCGGATGGCTCTATTCGGTGGCGCTGAACCCATTGCCCGAGCAGATAAAATCTGCATTGTCGAGGGCTAATCTGGTTATCGTGCCTGAACTAAACTACATGGGACAATGGTCAGCAGTACTTCGACAGCACGGGTTTCGTGCAGAATCGGTTACGCAGTACACAGGGCTTCCATTTAAGCCCGCGACGTTGGTGGAGCGGATTGCAGCAAGGGTAGCCGAATTGCGGAAAGAGAAAGGAATGGTTCTAGCGTGAGCAAACGCAACCCGGAATACGACTTCGTTTGGTGCCCCGGATGCGGAGACTTCGGCGTACGGCGAGCCTTGGAATGGGCTCTCGAGCGGCACGTCGCTGAACACGAGATACCTCAATCAAACTACGTCATCGTCGCAGGCATCGGTTGTTCCGGCAACATGGTTCACCTGATGGAAGGTGACCAACCATTTGGATTGCACGGCATTCATGGCCGAACTTTGCCGCTATCGTTCGGCGTTAAGATGGGTCGTCCTGATCTTCAAGCTCTCGTTGTTGCTGGCGACGGCGACTTTCTCGCCATCGGCGGTGAACACATTAGCCCCGCAGCAGCGCGCAACGTCGATGTGACGTGCGTGGTGATGGACAACGGCGTGTACGGGTTGACGAAAGGGCAATCGTCGCCGACGACAGAAATGGGTGTTACCACCAGCTCGACGCCGTACGGCAAGATCGAATCCCAGATGATGCCGCTCAAGTACTACTTGACGATAGGCGTTTCGTACATCGCTTCGCACTATTCCAGCAAGCCGCGTGACCTTGCCGACTGCATTCAGGACGCCATGAATCACAAGGGATTCTCGATCGTCCACGTTCAGTCGCCGTGCACCACATACAACGACACGTATGACATCTTGAAGGGCAATCGGCGTAAAGGCATACCTGGGATCGCGTGGGAAGTTCCTGAAGATCACGACCCGACGAGTCGTCAATCTGCAGAAGACCTTCTCGACCGACCTGGAATCCCGTTGGGACTGATCTATAAAGATGACCGTCCAACCTTGCAGGATCGCGTCGACGAGATCGCGGACGCGAATCCAAGCCGGTCTCCTTCGGATATTCTCGCCACTTACGCGCTCTAAGGTCATCGGGTCCCATTCGCGGTTGCAACTGAGATCGCTGATAATCTGCGCGTAGATCGGCCATTGAGGTCAACCGATGCCTGAACGTCCAAACGTCTTGCTGATCTGCACGGATCAGCAACGTCGTGACACGATGGCATGTTACGGCAACGATTGGGTCCGGTCGCCGAACGTAAACCGGCTCGCGGACGAAAGCTTTGTATTTGAAAACTGCTACGTCACCGTAGCGGTCTGTTCACCTGCCCGCGCCTCATTGTTCACCGGGCTCTATCCTCATACGGCAGGCGTGATCAAGAACAGTGTTCCGCTGCCGACATCGTCTCCATCAATCGCTGAACTTGCGCCCGAGGATTACCACACGGCCAAATTCGGTAAATGGCATCTCGGAAATGATCTCGTACCGCAACACGGTTTCGACGAATGGGTGGCAACCGAGGACGAGCACGAATCGAATCCGACGCACACACGTCGCGAGGATCGTTTCAGGCGATCGGAATATTTCGAGTTTCTGAGGTCGCACGATTACGAGCCGCATCAACGCACCGACGGTGGACACGCGTTCTCCCAACAGCAACGGAGCATGTTGCCGGAAGAACACACAATGTCCACGTTTCTCGGCGATAACGTTGCTGATTTCGTACGACGCAATACGACCGATCCATGGTTGATGTGCGCGATGTTCTTCGAACCACACCCGCCTTACAACGGGCCGTACAACGAAATGTATGACCCGGCCGAAGTGTCGACGGGTCCGAATTTCTTGAGGATGCCGGACAAGAACACTCCGTTGTGGCATCGACGGCGTGCCGAACATCACCTGAATGGTGATGCGACCGATACGTTTCGGGTAAGCGACGAATCATCACCCACATTGGACGCCGGTGCCGAGACTCGTCCTTTAGTGACTGAGGATGATTGGCGCGCGTTGCGCGCGCGTTACTTCGGTCTCGTGACGTTAATGGATCGGGGTGTTGGCAAGATACTTGACGCCTTGGAAGAAACTGGTCAAACAGACCGAACGGTGGTCGTTTTCACGAGCGACCATGGCGACGGCCTGGGCGACCGCGGAATGCTTGGAACCAAAAGGGCATTCTATGAGGAAATCGCGGGCGTGCCTCTTTTGGTGCGCGTGCCGTGGCTTAACCGATCGCAGCGAAAAATCAGCGGAAATATTGGGCAGGTAGACATCGTACCGACACTTCTTGACCTGATGGGCGTGGAGTCGGCTGAAATGCCACCGCATCTGCAAGGCAAGATTCGGGTCAACGTGCTTGATGGAGACAGTGAACTCTGTGACGACGTATTCATGCAGTGGTACGCGCACCCTGCGACCGTGCCGCTAGGCAATCCGGATATCGAGCGAATGTCGAACGTGTCGTGGCGGTCGGTGGTAACGTCAGATCGTTGGAAACTTAATCTAAGCCCCGGCGACCAGTGCGAGCTATACGACCTCAACGCTGACCCGCACGAAATGCGAAATCGTTTCGAGGAACCCGAGTGCCGAGACCGCATTCGAGATATGACGGCGCGGATCAGAATCTGGCAACAGGCCGTCGATGACGAGTTGACGTTGCCAGCTATCTAGCTTTCGGACTCGGCCGTACGGCGTTCTTCTAACTCAGCAACGTCTACATCGTCGCGACCGCCGAATAAACGAGCGTTTCGTTTATGGAATCGGACGCTTTTCAGAAGCACGGCGAGCGAGATACAGGTGATTCCGACGTAAAGTAGCAGGTGTTCCAATCGCTTGTCGCTCGGCCCGATGATAGCAATGGTCAAAAGCAATACGCCCCATCCGGTGACGCCAGCTTGAAGCGAAGGATGCGCAAACTTGTAACGTAACGGTGGGACTCCAAACATTATGGCGACCAAACTCGCTGGGAGCGCCGCCCACTGAAATAGTCCGACAACGACACCGCCTAAACTCGCCACTCCGTCGCCGCCCTTGAATTTCGTCATCGGAGAGAACCAGTGTCCGAGTATCACCGCGATCGCAGGCAACAATACCCAAAGTCCGGTAACTTCGAAAATGAACCTAGAAATCTGCACCGTGATAACGCCTTTGGCTACATCAATGAGGAAAACCACGAAACCAGTTTTGCGATTGACGTTTTTCCAAACATTGGTGGCGCCAGCTTGACGAGAGCCGACATTGAAGATGTTGATGCCTTGGATCCGCGCGGCTAGATACGCCGCTGGAATGGCTCCGATGAAGAAAGTTACCAGCGACGCGTACGCGATATTGACAATTTCTGAACTGGCGATCATCTGAATTCACAATGAATTTTAGCACTTAGAGTTGTACGCGAAGTGTCTCGAAATAGCACCGTGATCCCGAGGAACAAACTTGGTAGGGCCAAGTTGGAAGCTGCTCGACTTGGGAGGACCATGGCGTCGACCGAGCTTCGCAAATTCCTTGTCGGCACCATCATCTGGAGCGTCGGCAATCAGATGGTCACGGTTACGCAGACCTACGTCATCTTCGACATTACACGGTCAGCCCTACAACTGGCAATACTTGGCGGAGCCGTTGTCATCGCATCTGTTGCGATGTCCATTGCGAGCGGAATATTGGCGGACCGTTTCAGCCGCAAGGTGTTGTTGTTGTGTGGTTCGGTGATGACGTCGAGTTCAATGCTGGTAGTTGGGCTGTTGATAATTTCGCAGAGAATCGAGCCGTGGCATATTCAAGTTGCAGGTGCGGTACATGGAGCCGCGCTTGCATTGGATTGGACGGCGCGATTTTCGCTGTTACCGAATATGGTCCCGCGGAACATCTTGCCGCGGTCGGTCTTCTTCGACCACTCGTTCTTCAACTTGGGCAGGGTTTTAGCCCCATTGATGTGGGGCGTGATCGTCCACCTGTGGGGTTACGAGTGGACTTACTTCACCATCTCCGCATTGATGGTGCTTAATTTCGTGATTGTCGTGATGTATCGACCAATTTCATCGATGATACCGACGGCGCATCAACCGATTTGGCACGACGTAGTAGAAATCACCGCCGTTGTGAAGGGCAACGCCATCCTCACCGGCAACTTGACATTCACATTCGTCAACGCGCTGTTGATGGGCGGTTTCATCTACCTGTTGACGCCGATTTCGCAGGAGGTTTACAAGGTCGGAGCTGGTGAATACAGCCAGTTGTTCGCTTTCGTCGGCGTTGGCGCCTTTATCGGAGGATTGACGCTCGGCCTGAGCGGTGGATTTAGGCGCACCGGATATGCATTGCTCGGCACTAACTTCCTGACCGCAGTTGTTGCGATCGTGTTCGCTCTGGTAGCCAGCCTGTACGTTGGGTTCGGCTTCGCATTGCTGTTCGGATTGATCAACGCGATCCACATCTCCTTGGGCAACATGGCGTTGCAAATGGCGATTACCGACAACGTCAGGGGACGGTTGGCGGGGATTTACGAGGTGGCTTGGGCCGGATTCCCAGCGGGAGGTTTCGTGTTCGGCGCGATGGCTGACGCGTTAGGATCGTCGACGTCACTGATCATCGGTTGCAGTTTCGTCATTATTGTGACGATCGCGATCGGCGTATTAAACCCGCAGCTGCGGCGGTTGCGGATGCGCGTCTGAGACGAGGCCGGGATTACTTACGCGTCGGGTTGCGTGTCGAAATAATCAGGTTGATAAGGCGGCGGATCGAGCTGGCCATCGAGTTCCATCTGTTCCTGCTCGGTCAAATACTTGGACGGGCAGCGGACGGTCAGCAATTCGGCCTGTAACACGCCATGCGAACTTAATTTGCCATTGAGGATGATCTCGGAGTGGTCGTTGAAGAAAACTTGGCCGACTTCACCCGCGTAGACCACCGGTAGTTCCATTGAACCGTGTTCGTCCTTGAGACGGAAGTTCGCAGTTATTCCGTCCGGTGATTTGATGTAGGAGCCTGGGACTAGCTTGCCCAACACGCCGATCGATTGGGTGTCTCCGAGATTCTCGTTCACCACGACTTCATCGACGCTCAGGAACTCGACAGTTGCTTCGCTGAATGCGATAACGGCCAGATAGGTGATGCCGACGACGAAGAGCACTGCGACCGCCACGATGCGCGCT
This sequence comes from Dehalococcoidia bacterium, assembly GCA_965220355.1. Taxonomy (GTDB): domain Bacteria; phylum Chloroflexota; class Dehalococcoidia; order Lucifugimonadales; family Lucifugimonadaceae; genus Bin127. Next base: position 1,761,536 of record OZ244820.1, on the reverse strand, counting down.
TTGCCGCTCATCAGCACGGTCGATTTAGCCGCGCTCGGTTCCGACGGCGGCGCAGATTGGATATCTTGGTGTTCGTTGATGGCCATCAGGAATCGTCATTTCCATTATCGCCGCGCAACTGGGCCAAATCGGCCGCGATTGTGCGTTGTCGAACGCCAAGGTAAACAACATAGGCCATGATGCCCAACCAAGCTATGACGACTACCGCCAATAGATACCCCAAGTTAGTGTCCACGTCGGTCGACTCGGCTTGGACTACCGAAATCGCGACGCGGTTGGCGTCAGATTGCACCGAGATCTGTGCGAGTCGTCTCTGTTGATCTTTCAGGCGCGACACCGCTTCACGTGGGTTAGCAGCGAGATCCGATACCCACCTCTCACCGACTCGGTTTTCTAATCCGAAAGATGTGTTCGGGTTGCTTGAGGAGACGTTGAACCGTGAGACGCTTCCATCACCAACCAAGATCGAGAATCCGGACAATACGCCATCGTTGGTAGTCTCGACTTCGGTAACCACACCAGTTGAAATGGTCGACGATTGCGCCGAAACGATGATGGTCAACGCGAACGCCAGCAGCAATGCTGTTGTTAATCCGAATGTGGTCTTGGTGATGCGACGTTTCAATTCGCGCTCACCGCAGATCTGGATGTTTGAAATTCCAATGCTTCGTACTCGCTTTCCATCCTCGCCAATCCCAGACGTGCGGTTAGGAGCGAAAAGAACAAGAATGTAAACGCGATCACGCTTACGAGCAAAGTTAGGCCGATCTGAGCAGCGACTAGGTTTTCTTCTTCGGCGACTGGTCCAACAACCAGTGGCGGGTGCGCTTCTTGCCAGAGCACAGAGGCGTAGTAGATGATTGGCGTGTCGATCGCGCCGATTATTGCGATTATTGCGGACAGTCGCATTCTCTGATCGCCTGCTGGGAAGTAAGCGCGAAACATGAGATATGCGACATAGATGAAGAAAAGTATTAGGGCGGTCGTCAATTTGGCTTCGCCGGTCCACCAAACTTCCCACACTGGCTTTGCCCAAACCATGCCGGATATCAGCATGACGGCACCGAACATTACACCGACTTCGGCCATCGAAACGGCTAGCCGGTCCCACTTTTCTCGTTTGGTGATGAGATACATCACGCTCGCCGCGGCCACCCCGACTATCGCAACCATGCTCACCCAAGCGGTAGGGACGTGAATGTATAGGATCCGCTGAACGACGCCTTGGTTGATGTCAGTTGGCACCCACGCGAACATCATCCACAGCGCAAAAGCCATTGCGATCAACGTTGCGACGTGCAACACAGTTTGGGCGCTGATTTTCAATGGTCCCATTCTGACCGGATGGAAGGGAGACCGGAGACGTTCGTCGTCCGACAACTCTTAATTGTAAAGACCTTTATCGATGGCTACACGCCAAAATCAAGGGCACAGCCCAAGTTAGTCGTCCAAAACATACCCAAAAAGCAGTGCAGAAGCGGTAATGAACACAACGTCGTAGGCAATGGCCAGCTGAATCCAAGGCATGGAAGCCGACCAAGGCTCCTCTATCGCCGCAGCAGATGTTACGCGTATCGCGGCAAATAGCAGCGGTGTCACCGACGGCAGGAAAAGTATCGGTAGCAGCACTTCCCGTGCACGTGCTCGGAACGTGAGGCTTGAGAAAAGTGTTCCGACCGCAGAGAAGCCCATGGTCGAGAGTAAAGCAACGACGAAAATCTCGGCGCGGAATACAGGCAAATTGAACATGAACGTGAACACCACAAATACGATCACCGTCGCGATCGCCAAGAAGACGAAATTTCCGAGAGTTTTGCCGATGAAGACGAGATCGCGCGAAACCGGCGCCATCATTAGCGCACCAATCGCGTCGTTCTCCAATTCGTGTGAAGTCGCCCGAGTCAGCCCCACGACCCCCGCGAAGGTTATCGCCGCCCACAAGACGCCCGGTCCCGTTTCGAGGGTGTTGCGGCTCGTCGGCTCGATGGCAATTGCGAAGATGGCGATTACCAGAGACGCAAACATCACAATCGCGACCGCAACGTCGCGGTTGCGTGATTCGATGCGGAGTTCCTTGAGCGTGAGCGCCCAGATTATCGAGAGCGTCGCGGTCAATCGATCATCAGGCGTTCAGTGTGGGTTTCAGTTCGCCTAAATTCATCGTCATAGCACTGTCAGCGACACCGGTCACGAAATCGGTGCTGTGCGTTGCCATCACCACCGCGCCGTTGTTCAGCCGCCATTCGTCAATGATCTCGGAGAGCACGACAAGCGATGCGTCGTCGAGTCCCGTTTCTGGTTCGTCTAGGAGTAACAATGACGGGGAGTGGATGATGGCCCGAGCGATAGCCACTCGCTTGCGATAGCCGTGCGACAGTCTTTGCACACGCTCGTCGATTCGTGGAGTCAACCGCAACCTCTCCGCGACCTCATCGATGCTTCGAACAGGTGAATCCAGCTGGCAAAGCTTGGCGAAAAGGGACAAGTTTTCCCTTACTGTGAGATCGGAGTAGAGCATTGGCGAATGCATGACGGACCCGATGTGTCGGCGCGCGTTAGCGGAGTGTTTCACCGCGTCGACGCCGTTGACCGCTAGTTGGCCAGATGTCGGGCTGGTGAGCGTGGCGGCGATTCGCAAAAGAGTAGACTTGCCGGAACCGTTTGGACCTTGGATAGCGACAACCTGCCCAGCGTGGACAGAAAGATCAACGCCATCGAGGACGGTCGCGGCGCCGTATCGCTTGTGCACCGCTTCCACCTTTAGGATCGACGGCCGCGGCCGGCTCGTTGTGTGCGCTTCAGTGGCCGTGATGATGACCTACCAAATGCGGGTGGGCCGAGTGATGTGGTGGATAGCGTCGGCCGTTGCGAACGGTTTCTACGGGCGCGAGAAGCTGTTTCCCCTGCCTAGTGGCGCCGCGCGAGTCTGTCAGCTTGAAGTTGCCTTCCAACAGTCGGATTATCGAGACGTCAGCGTCTGCGCCAACGCGAAGCGATCCGATTGTGTCCGTCATGGATATCGCGGTGGCAGGACGCTGCGTCGCGAAACCGATAACTTCATCCAATGAAAAACCGAGATACAGGTATTTGGACAGCGTGGTTAGCAAGTCGTAAACGGGACCGCGTATGTTGTAGCGGTGGACGTCTGAGCTGACAGTACCGGGTCCGAACCCATCGGCGGCGCATTTCTCAGCGACATCGAACGAGAACGAACCGGCGCCGTGCCCGACATCAAAGTTAACGCCGCGGTTCATGGCGTCTCGGGCGGCGTCAATGACCTTGCCGGCGTTGTCAATGATTCCAGGAGGGTTGCCGGTGAAGCTGTGGGTGACGATATCGCCCGGCCTCAACTGCTCGAGATAGCGTTCAACAGGGTTCACGGTACCGCCGATGTGTATCATCAACGGTTTGCCGAGTTGGCTGGAAGCTTCGAGCGCCCGCTCCATAGCGACAAGGTCATTGTTGCCCAGTATCGCTTCCGACAGCCTAACCTTGATGCCGACAATCACTTCCGGGAACATCCGCGCTGCTTGGACCGCCTTTTCGACGCGGGCCCAACGGACGTCCGAGAGCTCACCGATGTCGTTGTCTAGCTGTCCCATACCTGAAATGTGGAGGAATGCGAGGACGCGGGTATCCGCTTCTTGCATGACATAACGGTGAAACCCAGCGATGGTATTCGATCCGGCTGAACCAGCGTCAATGGCTGTGGTAACGCCGCGATATAGACATGACGGGTCGGCCTCAACCGCAAGGTGCGCAACGCCCCACCAGACGTGGACGTGAAGGTCTACCAGACCCGGGGTAACGATCAATCCGTCCGCTTCGAGCACGTCATGCGCGTCACCATCGCTGACGTATTCATCTACGGCGCGAATTTTCCCACCTGCGATGGCGATATCGCGTTTGGCGTGCAATCCTTGGCTCGGATCGATAACCGTGCCGTTTTTGATGACGAGATCCCAGGTCATTTTTCACCTCGTTGTGATTGGCGTAAATCTCGGTTCATTTTTCAAGCATCGAAATCGCGAAGAACTTTGCCCGGCGTCGCGCCGGTAACCATTCCATCGGCGATGGCCTGAACGCCGTTGACGATGACGTGGTCCATGCCGGTTGAATACTGATGCGGGTCGGTGAACGAGTTGTTCTGCTTGATGCTGTCTGGATCGAAGACCAAAACGTCGGCGTACATACCTCTAGCGATGCGACCTCGACGCGTCAACTGTAATCTGCTAGCCCCCAGAGCGGTCATCTTGTAGATCGCTTCTTCAAACGACACGAGCTTGCGCTCATTGACGAAGGTCTCGAAGTAGCGAGAATTCGTTGCGTAGCTGCGCGGGTGCGGCTTGCCGCTCGACAGGGGTCCTGTGGTGCGCAAAGAGCTGCCGTCGGAACAGACAGCCATCAACCGCCATTGAGCTATCGCCTCGACGTCCTCTTCCTCCATCGAGTACAACACGTATGAGCCATCGGACTGTTCGTACAGACGCAAGGCAGCTTCCGCGGGTTCGCAACCCATTTCGAAGCCGATTTCTTCTAAACTCATGCCCTCGTAATCGGCGTTAGGCGGGAAGTGGGCGACGACAGACCCAGCGGCGCCATGGTTACGGCTGATGTAGTACTCGGTGTCGACCCGCATCTTCGCGCGCAGGTCGTCATCGGTCAGACGATCCAGGGTCGCCGGTCTGCCGCCTGTCAACGCCCAACGAGCGAACATTGCGCCGCTGAAGCCGGTGCTCGACCAGGAGTACGGGTACTGGTCGCCAGCGACGTCGATCCCTTCGTCACGTGCGCGTTCAAAGCCTTCGAGTATCTCCGGACCGCGGCCCCAGAACTTGGGCCCTACAGACTTGACGTGCGACACCTGTATCCGGCCACCAGTGCGCCTGCCGATCTCGATGGCTTCGGCGTGAGCAGGAAACAGACCGCAGAGGTCATCGGCCTCCGAGCGGATGTGCGACGAGTAGAGCTTATTTCGGTCGGCGACTGGTTGGTTGAGCGCGATGACTTCGTCGGTCAACGAGTATGAACCGGGGGCGTACCACAATCCGGTGGACATACCCATGGCGCCGGCGTCGAGACTCTCTTCGACCAGCCGGATCATATGCGCGAGTTCGTCAATGGTCGGACCGCGGTTATCCATGCCCATTACGGCGGAGCGTACAGTGCCGTGACCGACTTGCGTAATGACGTTGATCGTCGATCCCGACCGTTCAAGAGCATTTAGATAGCCGTCGAAATCTTCCCAGTCGACGTCGAAAGTTCCCTCGCCTCCGCGGGTTAAGCGTTCGCGGAGGTGATCTTTGGCCGCTCCGTAAAGCGGAGCGCAGAAACTCATCCCGCAGTTGCCGATGTACTCGAGCGTCACTCCCTGCGTCAGTTTCGAGTCGGCATGAGAGTCCACGAGAAACGACGCGTCCGAATGTGTGTGGAGATCGATGAAACCCGGCGTTACAGCCTTCCCCGTCGCGTCGATCGTCAGCCTTGATTCGGCGTTAGCCAAATCTCCGACGGTCTCGATAGTATCGCCGCTGATACCGACGTCGGCCGAGATTCCGCCCAGACCGCTACCGTCGTGTACCGTGCCGCCGATTATTTTGATGTCTAGCATGTCATCGCCCAGTTGATTTAGAGTTCTACCGCTATGCGGATTTTATCGCTTGTCTAAACGTTTGCACAGGGGAACGTGTGGTTGGTTGTTTGACTGGTGCGCGGCCCCTCGCCGCCCCGGGCATCCCCTGCTCTTTTGTCGGTCCTCTGGGCTTCGCTCGTTCGCGTCCCCTTACGCTTCGCGAAGGGGACGTTTGCTCCTGAGCATTTGGGTTTCTGGCGGTTGGGGTTTTGTTTGGACGCGTTTAATTGGTCTGCCGGGTTGGTGGGCAGATTTATCTTGGTGTTCGGGCGGGGGCACCTCGGGCCTCTCCTTCCCCTTTATGAAGGATCGGCTGAGGTTTAGGCCCGCGCCCGGAAGATGGGGTCGATGGGTTTCGCGATGGAAACCCTGCCCGTTCCCGGGTTCCCGGGAACCTCCGGCCTGCCACGGCCCCCGCTGCAGGCGGAGGATTGCAGGGCGGGTGGACAGTCGCCGCGCATGACGATGCGAGACCGCTAGCTACCCGTACCAGCCGCGCCCGCCGTCGCCAGACCGACGGGTCCGAGGTCGGCGCAGGAACTAGAGTCGCGCCGCCCTCCATAGCCCGGTTCCTCCCGGGCCCGCTCTGTAGCCTCCCCCTCGTGGCGATCGAGGGTAGACGTCTGCCGCATTCACGAACGCTTACCCGGCCCTTGGACGGCGTTTGACCGACGTCTGGCTCGTGCTGCGGCGCATCAATGCTGCGCCGCGACCGGGACTTGTTTGAGGATTCGCTTCTTACGTACACAAGCGGCCTTTCACCTGACTCTCGATCTGGTGCGGTGCGTCGCCTTAGACTGTTCGGGCGCAGGGAAGCGCAGTCGCGCGTCTCGTCGAGAGTCGCGGCGTCGCGTTTCTTGTCTGTTGTCGCTTTCACGGTCTTGACACATTCTCCGGTGGCTGCTTGGCTCAGGGGGTCCGCGCTCGTCAGCGCGGCGCTGTCTCGAACTGGTTCATATTTTATTGTAGCACGGATGTGCTGGTTGCTAAATGTCTGAATTAGGGTTTGGTGTTGGTTGTTGGGTTGGTAGGCGCCCCGCCGCCCCCGGCATACCCCGCTCGCTTCGCTCGCGCCCCTTTCGTCCCACGAAAGGGGCGGAGTGCGTGCTGACGTGCGTGTTGCGTTGTTGGTTGTTTGGTTGGTAGGCCCCTCGCTGCCCCCGGCATACCCCGCTCGCTTCGCTCGCGCCCCTTTCGTCCCACGAAAGGGGCGATTGCTCCTTGATCGTTTAGTTTTTGGTGGTGGTTTGGTTGGCAGGCGCCCCGCCGCCCCCGGCATACCCCGCTCGCTACGCTCGCGCCCCTTTCGTCCCACGAAAGGGGCGGAGTGCGTGCTGACGTGCGTGTTGCGTTGTTGTTGGTTTGGTTGGCAGGCGCCCCGCCGCCCCGGGCATACCCCGCTCGCTACGCTCGCGCCCCTTTCGTCCGACGAAAGGGGCGTTGGTGGTTGTTCATTTGGTTTCTGGTGGTTGTTTGGTTGGTAGGCCCCGCTCCGCCCGGGCATACTCCGCTCGCGGTGCGAGGGAGCGGGGTCATGATCGTTTCGTTTTGGTGCGTTCGGTTCGCGGGTTAGGTGGGAGGAGGGACTATGAGGGCGGTTGTTGTGGTTCAGCAATGTTTTGGGGGAGGAGAATCGGGAAGTCCTTCGCGATTTCGCAGGTTTCGCTTAAACTTTTGGTGAGACTTTTCAGAACCAGCCCAAAGGGAGCCGAAGATTGAAGTTCGTCAGATTTGAGAACGGCGGAGCCGCGTCGTATGGCATCGTCGAGGACGATGGCACGGTTACGGAGATTTCAAACTCGCCTATAGGGCGTTCTTATGAGGCAACGGGTGCGACACACAATCTTGCCGACGTCAAAATACTGGCGCCGAACCCTAACCCGGTCAAGATGCTTTGCTTGGCACGCAACTACCGTTCACACCTATTGGGTGCGCAGGAACCTTCACGTCCCGAACCTTTCTACAAGACGCCGACTGCGATCATCGGTCCGGGCGACCCGATCAAGTTGACCGCGGACTCCGGCCTAGTCGTGTGCGAGTCCGAACTCATCGTGATCATGGGCAAGCGCGCCAAGAACGTCAGTGAAGCGGACGCCCTGGATTACGTTTTTGGCTACACTGCGGGCAACGATGTGAGCGCTCGCGACTGGCAAGGCGGACCCGATGCCGATACTCAGTGGTGGCGGGCGAAATCGGCTGATACATTCGGTCCCACTGGCCCGTTCATCGTCACTGACATCGATCCGCAAGACGTCCACATACGCGGATTAGTCAACGGCGTTGAAGGGCAGAAGTGCCACTCATCGGAGATGATCTTCGACGTTCGACAGTCGATCAGCTTCATCAGCCGATACGTCACGCTCGAATGTGGGGACATGCTTTGGACTGGCACGTCTGGCACCACTCCGCCTATCAACGTCGGCGGCGACGTAACCGTTGAGATCGACAAGATCGGCGTGCTACACAACCCGGTCGAGGCTGCATAGCTAGCGAGCCCGTAACGGCTAACCGGCGCCGAAGTGTTTGGACAGATCGCCCTCCGTCAGCCAATAGAAGACGAGGTAGGCTCCGACCACCGCTAGTATCGCGGCTGACACGCGTTCGACGTACTGCATAGACCTGCGCAGCGGATTGAGTATCGCGCTCTTGAAGAGTGCGATACCGATGGTGACGATCATTATCAGGAACGCCATGCCGCCGGCGTACGCGACGAATTGGACTATCCCTCCCACTAAGCCATCGCGTCCGAATGAACTCGTCACCACGCTAAGGAATATCGGTAGAGTGCAGCTCAGCGACGCCAACGCGTAGCTGACGCCGAACAGGAAATATCCGCCTAGCGAAGAGACGCGGGGGTCTCCGACCCGGCCGGCCATCTGCTGAGCGATGCCGGTGTAAATCTTGCCGCCGACAAGGATGTATGCGCCCAACAATGCCATGAAGATGCCCAAGACGAACCCGATCCATGGCAACGCTTCTTTGACGAGTTCTTGGCTAGCGGAAACGAGCAACCCAGCGGACCCGAATAGCGCGACGAAACCAAGTCCCATGGCTAAGCTGACGTAGATCGCCTTGGTGCCGCGTTTTGCGGTGCCGGTCCAACCCGTATCATCTTCGACGTCGGATGCATCGCGCAAGTAGATCGTCAGATACGCCGGTAGCATCACGAAACCGCATGGGTTGACAGCTGCCACCATGCCGGCCACGAACGCGAACCCGAATGGCAGCAGGTCCCCGATGTTCGCAACCCAGGTGGTGGACATACCCTGAACTCCCAGCACGTTGCCCACGGTGTCGTTCGCTCCTGGCCCTTGGAGGAGGCCCACGACGAATGCGATCGCCAGCAACACAACGGCACTCGCGGCTGTGATGATCTGCAGAGTTGTTATCTGTTGGATGCTTGAACCTGGCAATTTCATGGTTTTGACCCCGGGGCGACGACACTATGAACGAGTTACGGCGAACGACCTGAAACAACGGTCGCGATGTTGTAAAGAATAACGATTCCAATCGAGGTTTAGACGCATTCGAAGACTGGGCGACTGATCTGAAGCCGTAAGGCAACGATGTGGTGAAATTAACATCGTGTGATAGCATCGAACATTGGTTCCAAACATCGAATTGATGCTCTGGATGCGCGATGCGCGCCCACGATTGCAAAAGACAATCAGGAGGTCACCCTACAACCTTGACGACCGAAACAGCGGCTGCTGACGTAGAGACCACGGCCGAAAACGAAGAACTCGAGCCCTTGACAGTAGAGGGACTTTATCGCGCGGGTGTGCACCTTGGCCACCTTTCTAAACGATGGCATCCAAGGATGCGAGACTACATCCGACTCAAGCATCAGCGTCGCCATGTGCTCGATATGGATAAGACGATTGAGGCGATCGAGTCAGCGAAGGCCGCGATCCGAGAAATTGTGGCCAACGGCGGCGAATGCTTAATGGTGGGTACCAAACCGCAAGCGCGCACCGAGATTGAACGATTGGCGACTTCGGTCGGGGCGCTGTACATCACTTCTCGTTGGCTCGGCGGAACGATGACAAACTTCAGCACGATATCCCGACGTATTGAAGCCCTGATCCGGTTGGAAGAGGACTTCGCAAAGGGCGAGGTGCAAGCCCACACCAAGCGTGAACTTCTGATGAAGCAGACAGAGGTGAAGCGCCTTAACAAGTTTTTCGGCGGCATCAAAGAAATCACTAAGTTGCCTGACGTCATGTACGTTGTCGGCATCGACCGCGAGAAGCATGCAGTCAAAGAAGCTAATGATCTGAACATTCCGGTCGTGGCGATCGTGGACACGAACTGTGATCCTAGTGACATCACACACCCGATACCCGGTAACGACGACTCCCACGCCTCGATCGCCTTGCTGTCACGTCACGTCGCTGCGGCGATTTCTGAGGGACGTGAACTAGCAGCCGAACGCCAACGCGAACGTGATTCGATGCAGGCAGAGCGGGAAGCGCAGGAAGCCGCAATGGCCGCCGCGCGTGCCGCTGCCGCGGAGAGATCTAGACAAGATAGTTCGGACGAATAGCTGTCGTCCCACGAGCTCAGACACAATCATTCGAAACGGAGTTGTTGAGAAATGGCTAAAATCGGCACCGCGCAGATAAAGCAGCTGCGTGATAAGACCGGTGCTGGGATTATGGACTCTAAGCGCGCACTCGAAGCCGCGGAAGGCGACATGGACAAGGCTGCTGCAGCACTCATGGAGAAGGGCCTCGCTTCTGCCGCCAAACGCGCCGGCCGAGAGGCTACTGAAGGCGTTATCGAAGCCTACATCCACACGGGATCGCGTGTTGGGTCGCTTGTGGAATTGAACTGCGAAACAGATTTTGTGGCAAGGACTTCGGAATTCAAGGCACTGGCACGAGATTTAGCGATGCAGGTCGCAGCGATGAATCCCAAATACGTCGACCGCGAAGGTGTCCCGGAAGAAGCGGGTGAAATCTCCGAAGACGAGATTTTGCTGGATCAGATGTACATCCGCGACGGCAGTGTCAGGGTTTCCGATCTGGTGAAAGAAATGATTTCAAAGGTCGGAGAAAACGTCAAAGTTGGTCGGATAGAAAGGTTCGCCCTCGGCGAGTAGGCAAAGGAGAAAACCGCTATGCGGTTGACGCCCCGCTACAGCCGCATCCTGCTCAAGCTCAGCGGCGAATCGTTCAAAGGCAGAAAAAGTTTCGGCATCGAGCACGAAACTGTTGAATACCTCGCCAATGAGATTAAACCTGTTCACGACGCTGGTGTCGGCATAGGCGTCGTGGTCGGCGGTGGAAACATGTGGCGCGGCGCCGATTACGAAGCCCAAGGCATGGATCGTTCGAGTGCCGACCACGCGGGCATGCTCGCCACCGTGATGAACGCGCTGGTGCTGCACGACCAGCTACAACGCGACGGCATACCCGTTAGGACGATGACTGCGATCCCAATGGAGACGGTCGCAGAACCCTACATCAGGTCTCGAGCCCTCAGCCATATCGAGCGTGGGCGCGTGGTGATTTTCGCTGCGGGAACGGGAAACCCGTTCATGTCGACCGATACGGCCGCGAGCCTCCGCGCTCTTGAGATCAACGCGGGTGTTCTCGCCATGGCCAAGAATGGCGTGGACGGAGTGTACGACGCAGATCCGGCGATCCATTCGACAGCGAAGAAATTCGATCACATCACGCACCATAAGGCGTTGGAACTTGGTCTGCGGGTGCTCGATTCGACCGCGTTATCGTTGGCGATGGACAACAAGATGCCGATATTGGTGTTCGACATGTTCAAGCCAGGCAATTTCGCAGGTGTTGTGTGTGGCGGTCACGTCGGCACGCGTATCACCGTCGATGCCGCAGGCGAACAACTGCACATGCCGCAACGAGCTTCGAAATTGTACGCGTGAGGGGTTGTTTTACCCTAACGGGCGTCCAGATGCTCGCGCCCAGTGAAAGAGGGTCGCGAGTAATCCAGCGTCCCCGTTGACAAAACGAAGAGAGGTGTTCTCATGTTGGAAGAGACCTTAGAAGATGCAGAAAGCCGCATGAACTCCTCCGTGAGCGTTTTTTCGGACGATTTGGATGGTTACCGAACGAATCAGGCCTCGACTTCGTTGGTTGCGAAGATGCAAATTAGCGTCGACATGGGCGGTGCCACCGACACGTTGATGATGAACCAACTCGCCATGATCGCCGTCGAAAGCGCCCGGACGATCAAGATCGAGGCTTTCTATCCGGACGCGGCTGCCGCTATTGTGCGGGCAATCCAACAATCAGATCTCGGCTTAAACCCTCGGGTGGATGGTCAGACGATTCGTTTGATACTGCCTGAGTTGACGCAAGAAAGACGACGAGATCTCGTCCGATTGGTGCGTCGACGAGCGGAGGATGCCCGCGTCTCAATTAGAAACGTCAGACGCGACGCACAGAGCATGATCCGCGAGATACAGACCGAGGGTGAAGCGTCCGAAGACGATTGCAAGAGAGCGTCAAAATCGTTGCAGGACCTCACTGATGGCGCCGTCGGCACAGTTGGCGGACTGCTTTCGAACAAAGAGGCGCAGATTCTCGAATGATCGAGCAATCGATCGCCTGAATACGACCTGACGGACGTGGTTCCGCATCGAACCGAGGTGCACATGAAGTCGGAAACATTGGATGGCGATATCACGCCGAATACTGGGGCGTCGTCAAATGGTTTGGGGGTCACCCGTGTCCCAACTCATGTGGCGATCATCATGGACGGCAACGCGCGTTGGGCCAAAAAGCACGGCTTGACGGTCGCAGAAGGACATCGCGCCGGTTACAACAACATCGAACGCGTTGCTCGCTACCTCGGAAAACGAGGGGTCAAAGAGACTACGTTATTTGCGTTCTCAACGGAGAACTGGCATCGGCCCGACGACGAGGTACGGGCGTTGATGGATTTGGCCGCCGAGGCTATCGAGCGTGGCGTGCAACAGTTTCACGAAGACGGCGTAAAACTTCGGCATGTCGGATACGGTCGTCGATTGCCGTCCGAAATGCGTCGGAACATCTCACAAGCGGAAGCACTGACCAAGCACAACGACGGAATTGCTCTTAACTTAGCTTTCGACTACGGCGGTCGTCATGAAATTGTGAACGCGGTCAAGGAAATCGTCCGCGGCGGCATTCCTCCGGAAGATATCGACGACTCGACGATAGAACGCTATCTCTTCACAAAAGGCATTCCCGATCCAGATATGATCATTCGAACCGGGGGAGAGTTCCGCATCAGTAACTTCATGATCTGGCAATCGGCTTATTCAGAGTTCTACTCTTCTGATGCTCTATGGCCGGAGTTCGATGAGGTTGAGATCGACGCGGCCATCGAGGCCTATTCGCAACGGCAACGCCGTTTCGGGCAGCGTCCTGCGTAGGTTGGGAATATCGGCGAAACTAATCGCGTGACATCAGATCCCAATCTTCTCTCGAAACGTCCCGGAGGCAGATCTTCTGAACTAACCCTGCGCCTGATTTCTGCAGCCATCGGGTTGCCGGCGTTGGGTTTGATTCTGTTCATTGGTTTCTGGACGGTTGCTGCAGCCACAATCGTTGTCGTAGCGGCCGTCGGATTCGAGACGCGGGACATGGCGTATGGACAATCAAAACGCTACTCACCTCGAATCGTGGCTGCGATTGTTGGAACGGTCATCGGGGCTACCGGAATGGTCGCCGCCGCTGTCGGCAAATCTGCGGACGTTGATGCAATCGGCACGGCCTTCGGCATTTTGGCCGCCGCGTTGTTGCTTGAGATATTGATCACGAGCAGATTTCGGCATGTCCCTCGCGTTCGTCGGAATATGGTGCTCGCATATGGCGCAATCGTCGCTATCGCTGTATCCGTGTTGCCGCTGATTGCGTCGTTTGACCAAGGACGAGAATTGCTGGCGTATGTGATCCTCGTTGTCTTCGCAGCGGACACGGGCGCGTACTTTGTGGGCAAGCAATTCGGAACCAGGCAACTTGCGCCGGATGTCAGTCCGGGCAAGACATGGGAAGGGCTGATCGGCGGGATTGCCGCCGCATTGTTGGCGTCTTGGTTGCTCGCAAACCTGCTTTCATTGGAATATTCAGTCGCTAGAATCTTGTTTACAGGTTTGGCGATCGCGATCGTGGGAGCGACGGGGGACTTGGCCGAATCGTGGATAAAACGGCTTTCCGGCGTCAAAGATTCGGGCGCGTTGGTGCCCGGTCACGGCGGCATAATGGACCGACTCGACGCATTGGCGCCAAACTTCATGCTCATATACTTCATCGATAGATGGCTAGGATGAAAAAGCGGATCGCAATACTTGGCTCGACGGGTTCCGTTGGTTCGCAAACACTCGACGTTATCCGCCAATTCCCAGACGAATTCGAGGTTGTGGGTCTTTCTGCGGGCAATAACGTAAACAAGCTCGCAAAACAGATCGACGAATTCGACGCCCGGTTTTTCAGCTGTATTGATGAGTCGATCGATACGATCAGTGGCGCCGAAAGGATACGCATGACGGATCTGGCGACGCATTCGGACGTCGATTTTGTCATGCACGCGACTGCTGGTGTTGAGGGCTTGCCGTGCGCGGTTGCCAGTTTGAGTGCCGGGAAGAACGTAGGACTGTCCAACAAAGAGTCGATCGTCATGGCGGGCGCCCAATTGAAAGAGGTTGCAAGCAAAAACGGTGGGACCATCCTACCGATCGATTCTGAACCTAGCGCCCTGTGGCAATGCGTGATTGGCGAAGAATCAAAACCGCGCCGTTACATCATTACTGCTTCGGGTGGCGCATTCAGGGACAAAACGCCCGAAGATTTGGCTGACGTTACACCGGAAGAGGCGCTTAATCATCCCACATGGTCGATGGGCAATAAGATAACGATCGATTCTGCGACGCTGATGAACAAAGCGTTCGAGGTTATCGAAACCTCATTCCTCTTCGATGCCACGTTCGAGGATATCGATGTCGTGATACATCGGCAGAGTATCGTGCATTCGTTAGTCGAAATGGACGACGGCTCCATCAAAGCCCAATTGAGTTTGCCTGACATGCGGCACCCGATACAGTTCGCGCTGTTCTATCCAGAACGCCGCTTCAACGCAACATTACCGGACTTCAACCTCGTCGAAGCCGGTGAATTGACATTTGAAGCAATGGTCCCCGCGAAATACCCTTGTTTCGACCTTGCGCTTAAGTATTCACGCCTCGGAGGGACGTACAACGCCGCATTAGCAGGCGCCGATGAAGCGGCCGTCAACCTCTTCATGCAACGGAAGATCGGTTTCACAGATATCGCTGCAGAGATAAGGGCGACGCTTGGTGAGCACCAAGTCAAACAAGATTTCACGATCGAAGACGCGATTGAAGCTGCCGAGTGGGCGTACCGCTGCACATATTCAAGACACATTGACAGTTAAGATCAGTTTCGCCGTCCAAACCCTCTTTTCGCGATGAATCCGACCATCATTTATGGATTGCTCGTGGCGGTCCTGATTCTCGGACCGCTGATAATTTTGCATGAATTTGGGCACTACTTCTTGGGCAAGCTGCACGGAGTAAAGGTGCTCGAGTTTGGGTTTGGATTCCCGCCGAGGATCTTTGGAATTTGGACTGGCGGAAAGGCGGTCGCCATCTCGGAGGACACGAGATGGGATGAGGGCGTGTCCCGTGCATCCCTCAACCCTGGCCAGATGGTGACGGTCTTGGGTTATGAATCCGACGACGGTTCAGTTGACGCGTTGATAGTCCGACCGTTTGAACGCCAAGATGTTGCGTTGGCTCAAACGTCGCCAACCGTGTTCGTCGGCAAACTGCGGAGCAACTCATCCGACGGATTGATCATGGCCGATATGATCTGGTCGATCAATTGGCTGCCGTTTGGAGGGTTCGTAAAACTAAAAGGCGAAGAGGACCCTGCTGCCAAGGACAGCTTGGCGGGCAAATCAGCTCTGGCACGCATCTCCGTCATAACCGCCGGTGTGGTCGTTAACGCCATTATTCCGTTCGTCATCTTCACGTTCGTGGTGATGATTCCGGTGCAATACCTAGCCGGAGACGTAGTCGTAGCCAATGTGTTGCCCAATTCACCGGCTTACGAAGCAGGGATTCGTCCGTTGCAGAAGATAGTCGCTGTCGACGGACAAGAGATTACCAACTTCAACGATTTGCAGACCGCCGTGGTCAAAAAACTCGGCAAAGAATCTCAGTGGGAAGTTCAACGCGGCATTCCCGATCCTTTTGCTCGCCCCACTGATCCCGAGGTGCACTATCTAGAGGGCGATACGAAGGCGGTCACCGTTGTCGCACGTTGGGATCCTCCGAGGCACGACATCGTTCTGGAAGTTGACGATCCGGAGACACAGATGAGACTCGGTGTAGCTCGCGTCTACAATCCGAGAGTCGGCATAAATGACACGCTTCGAGTTGTTGCCGATGGGACCGTCCGCGACGACCTGTTTGAGATCGCCGTTAACGACGCCAGAGATTTAATGCCTGAAGTCCGAATCGGCGATACGGTGCGCGTCAAGGATATCGAGGACGGTACCGGAGTACACTACCTCGACGCTCGCAAATTCAACACCGACCTCGGATCCGTGACCTATTTGCAGGAAGGTGCGGCAGGTGTGCAACTTCAGCTGTTAAATCCGCGTATTGCATCGCGGGGCGTACCGATCACGCGCGCTATCCCAGAGGGCATCAAAGAGACGTTTGAAGTGATGATGCTCGCGCGCAATACGATCGTCGGTGCGATCTCAGGATCCAAGAATCCGCAGTTCGAAGGGCCGGTTGCAGTGGGCCCTGTTGGATTGAGCCAACTTACTGGTGAAGTCGCCACGGCCGACATTCCGGTAACTTCTCGAGTGACGATAATCCTGACGCTCGCCGCCACGCTGAGCATGTCACTGGCGGTAATCAATCTGCTACCCATTCCAGGGTTGGACGGGGGGCGTCTGGCGTTCATTCTGTTGGAGGTTGTACGAGGCGGAAAACGCATCTCGCCTGAAAAGGAGAATCTCGTCCACCTTGCGGGTTTCGTCTTGCTGATCGCGTTGATCGTCGTCATATCGTTCTCGGACATCGCGCGGTTGATTGGCGGTGAGCGCTTCCTGTAACCGATAATTGAAAGGGGAATGTTTTCAGTGGCCGTCGACAACTCACAACCTCGCGCTAAAACTCACCGTGTTATGGTCGGTTCGGTTCCCATCGGGGGCGGTAACCCGGTCGTCGTGCAATCGATGACCGACACCGACACCGCCGACATCGCGGCAACGGTCAACCAGGTCAAGTTGCTAGCAGACGCTGGCAGCGAGATTGTGCGAATCACCGTCAACAACGACGCCGCTGCCGCCGCAGTTCCTGAGATCGTTCAGCGACTCGCTGACCTCGGATGTAATGTCCCAATGGTCGGAGATTTTCATTTCATCGGGCACCGTTTGCTGCGTGACCATCCGGAATGCACTAAAACCTTGTCGAAATTCCGGATAAACCCCGGTAACGTAGGGCGCGGAAAACGGCACGACGAGAACTTCAACACGTTCATCGAGATTGCTCGCGACCAAGGGAAACCGGTCAGAATCGGTGTGAACGCTGGCAGTTTGGACCAAGAACTGTTGGTCCAAAAGATGGACGATAACTCACGCCGCCCGAACCCGTTGAGCGGTGGTGACGTGGAGCGTGAGGCGTTGGTGGAGAGCGCGATTGCGAGCGCGGCCGCGGCCGTTGACATTGGATTGCCCGAAGATTCGATGATCATCTCTTGTAAGGTGTCGCGTCTCGGTCAGATGGTTTCGGCGTACCAGACGCTTGCAAAGTTGACTGACATTCCGTTGCATCTCGGCTTGACTGAAGCCGGAATGGGACAGAAGGGCGTCGTCGCGACAACTGCCGCGTTGTCGGTACTGCTCTACGAAGGAATCGGCGACACGATTAGGTCGAGCCTTACCCCAGAAGTCGGGGGCGACCGCGCCAACGAAGTGAAACTGTGCCAAGACATCTTACAGTCTTTGGGTATTCGCACGTTCCGCCCATCAGTTACTGCATGCCCGGGTTGCGGCCGGACCACGTCGACGTTGTTTCGGGAACTTGCGAGTGATATCCAAAAACAGATCGACATGAATCTACCGAATTGGAAGATGCAATATCCGGGCGCTGAAGCGCTCAAAGTTGCAGTGATGGGTTGCGTCGTGAACGGTCCTGGCGAATCGCGAGCCGCCGATATCGGAATCTCGTTGCCCGGCAGCGGCGAGAGTCCTCGCGCTCCCGTCTTCATCGACGGAAATCGCGATCGGATGCTATCCGGTCAGACGATCGCCGAAGAATTTATAGAAATGGTCGACGAGTACGTCGAGAAACGATGGGGCAACGGCAACGGCGAGGCGCACTAGCGCCGATTTACCGGGAGTCACCACTTACAACCGATGAGAGCATCCCAGTTTTACATCAAGACGACGCGTGATGCGCCAGTCGAAGCCGAGACGATCAGCCACAAGTATCTGGCGCGCGCGAGTTTTATACAGCAAGTTGCCGCCGGCATCTTCAGCATCATGCCCTTGGGTTGGCGGAGCCTCAACAAGATCCGCAACATCATCCGCGAGGAGATGAACAACGCCGGTGCTCTCGAAGTGACGATGCCGGTGGTCCAACCTCGATCCATCTGGGAAGAGAGCGGGCGCGCGGACTCCTACGTGCCGCCGCTCGCCCAGTTCTTGGATCGCCGCGAACGCGAAATGGTGTTGGCGCCGACACACGAAGAAACCGTATCGATTATGGGTCGTTACGGCATAGCGAGTTACCGCGACATGCCGTTGAGGTTGTATCAGATACAAACCAAGTTCCGAGATGAAACGCGTTCACGCGGTGGTCTTCTTCGAGTTCGTGAATTCGAAATGAAGGACGCCTACTCTTTCGATGCCGATGTTCCCGGCATGGATGCGAGCTACGAAGCGATGGCCGAGGCGTACCGAAACATATTCTCGCGTTGCGGATTGAACGCCGTTATGGTCGAAGCCGACTCAGGATCGATTGGTGGCAAAGACTCCGCGGAGTTCGCGCTGCTCGCCGAGAGTGGCGAGGACACCGTTCTTACCTGCGATTCGGATGATTGCGGTTACGGCGCTAATCTCGAGAAAGCCGAATTCACCAAATCTCGTAATCCCGTCGAAGAGCCCGGCGAGGTTGAGAAGTTCGCAACTCCCGGACTGAAGACGATCGAGGCGTTAGCGGACGCAGAAGCCGTTCCGACATCCAAGACCGCTAAGGCCGTCTTTTACACAATCAACGATCAGGTCTATGTTGTAGTCATCCGCGGCGATTACGAAGTGAATGAAACCAAGCTTCGAAACGCCATGGGCGGTTTCGAACCACGCCTTGCCACACTGGAAGAGGTTGAAACCGCCGGATTCGTCGCCGGTTCGGCATCCGCAATCGGCATCGACAGTGCTTTCGTTGTCTCCGACGAATCGGCCACTGAAAACACGAATCTGCTGGCTGGCGCGAACGAGGAAGGGTTCCATGTCCGGAACGTAAACTACGGTCGCGATTGGTCCGCGGATCATGTTGCTGACATCGCCGCTGCGGTCGCAGGCCACAAGTGTGCCCGGTGCTCCGACGGCTACTTGAAACAACATCGTGGCATAGAGGTCGGGCACATATTCAAGCTTCGGACCGTTTACAGCGATGCAATGAACGTAAAGTTCAACGACGTTGATGGCACGCTTCAGTCCGTCTACATGGGATGCTACGGCATAGGAACGGGCAGGTTGTTGGCCGCCGCCGTCGAGGCAAACCATGACGACCGAGGAATAGTGTTCCCCAGATCGATCGCACCATTCGAAGTTGTGGTAATCGGCGTAAATATGCATAACAATGATGAGGTGCGCGAGCAAGCGGAATCGCTCTACAAACAGCTCGCCGGGATCGGTATCGACGTGTTACTGGACGACCGAGAAGAAGGTCCCGGGGCCAAGTTCGCCGACGCCGACCTCATCGGGATGCCAGTTAGGGCTGTAGTCAGCCCGCGCAGCCTCAAAAACGGCGGCATTGAAATTAAACATCGTCGTCAACCTCCCTCTGAATCCGTCATTCTAGCCTCAAGTGTTGTGATTGAGGCGATCCGCGTCGCCTTGAACGACTGAACCGATTTACGGTGCCAACAGATTGGCAGTTTTTGTTGAACGCGCCGAATTTAGACGCGAGTTTGAGTTTGACGTGTTACAGTTGAGTCGTTAAGAACGCGCGTTGCGAGAGCGATGTGTTGAGGAAGTGGGCGTGAGCCCACTTTTTATTTTTAGGGGAATCTCCTAGCACACGACGCTTCGCGGCCAATGGAGGTCTAACAAGATGAAGAGCGACATGCTGCTCGCGGTGATGCAGCTCTCTGCGGAACGCAATCTTCCGCAAGAGTCCGTCGTCTCCGCATTCGAAGACGCCATTGCGGCTGCGTACCGACGTGACCCGGCCGCCGAAGAGCAAGACGTCACGGTGGAACTCGACCCCGAAAGCGGTGAGGTCGTTATCAACACCGTTGTACACGTAGTGAACGAAATAGACGAGTTGGACCCGCGAGGTCAGATCAACGTCGAGCAAGCGCGTTTGATGAGCGCCGACGCCCAAGCCGGCGACGACATCATTACTGGAGTATTGGATTTCACGCCGCAGCGCATCGCCGCCAGAACCGTAACCCAAGTCCTCATGCAAAGGTTGCGGAGCGCAGAACGGCGATTGGTTTACGAGCAGTATGCGGACAAAGAAGGCGAGATTATCTCCGCACCCGTCCGCCGCGTCGCATCGTTTCGCGCCGACGATCCGATCGGTGCAAGACCAACGGTCTTTGTGGACCTAGGCAAAGCCGATGCCACCATGCCCGGAGACGAGCAGAGCCCAAATGAACGATACCGTACCGGCATGGAACTCAAGCTGTACGTGACGCGCGTAAACGATCAAACTGGCGATGGCGATGGTGCCCCAGAGATCGTCGTGTCACGGCGTCACCCGATGCTGTTGCGGCGACTGATGGAGCTTGAAGTTCCGGAGGTAAAATCTGGGCTCGTCGAGATCAAGTCGATCGCCCGTCAAGCTGGTGCTCGAAGTAAGGTCGCTGTCTATTCGAACAAGCACGACGTGGATCCGATCGGCGCATGTGTCGGACTGCGCGGCATTCGCATTCAAAACATCGTCACCGAGTTGATGGGCGAGAAAATCGACATCTTGGAGTGGAGCGACGACCCGTCCGAATTTATCGCCAATTCACTTGGACCGGCACAGGTCGATGACGTGATCGTCCTCGATGAACAAACGGCTGAGGTAATCGTCCCCGAAAACCAACTCTCGTTGGCAATCGGCAAAGAAGGCCAGAACGTTTCGCTCGCCACGCGGTTGACGAATTTCCGGATTGATATCAAGGGTTCCGCGGCGTACGCCGAAGAGTTGATAGAGCGCCAACGCCAACGTGAAGCCGAGCTGGCGCGACTGGCGGCCGAAGAGGAAGAGGCTAGGTTGGCTGCGCAGGCAGTGATTGCCGAACAAGCCGCTGCCGCGCAAACCGCCGCTGCCGAAGATGAACGTCGACGCATTCAAGAGCTTGAAGAAGCTGAAGCGGCGGCAGCACAGATCGAAGCGACACCGATACTCTTTGTTCCGAGCCCAGAAGACGATGTCCTGATCGAGGTCGAATCCGAAGAAGATGTTGAAATCGCGCCCATTGAACTCGTCGAACCCGAGATCGAACCACAACCTGAAGTCCAGATCGTAGCCGAGTTAGTCACCGAAACCGTTGATGAACCGGTGGTTGAAGAGCTGGCGGTTGAAGAGTTGGCGGTTGAAGAGCTGGCGGTTGAAGAGGAAGCGGTAGAAGAAGTGGTTGAAATCCCGATAATACCGCCGGTGCCCTCGCTATTTGTGCCGGACGTGAAGCGGCCCGAACCCGCGCTGGTTGCCGAAGAGGAAGAGGATCTGGACCTCGAACTGCTCGAGCTGGAAGAGAAGCTCAAGGAACTCGAACTCGAAGAGCAGGAGCGAATGGAAGCGGAACGCGAAGCCGCGGAACTGGAATCGCTCGAGCAAGACATCGATTCGGATGAACTTTGGGCGCTACCGGACGATTTCCAAGCCGCTCCAAAAACCCAAGACTCCGGTCTGCGATTCGCCGAAGATATCTCCGGTTATCGCGACGAAGAGGGACGTCGCGGATCTGGCCGCAGACGGCGAAGCAGCGGGCCTCGCCGAACTCGGCGTTAATCGTCCGTTTCCGCCCCAACGATTGGAGGGATGAACGATGCCGCGTGTACGGCATGTTCCCATGCGTACTTGCTTGGTTTGCGGTCAACGCATGCCCAAACGCAAGATGCTACGGATAGTGCGATGCTCTGATGGTTCGGTACAGATCGACGAAACGGAACGCATCAGCGGAAGAGGGTGCTACATTTGCCTCGAACCCGCAAAGATCGATGCGCGAAATATAGAGGGTAAGATAAAGAGAGCCCTTAAACTCGAACGGGATGTCCCGGAGGATTTGATCGCTCAACTCTTAGTGCGAGCGGAATCGTCACCACCTGCCGGACGACTTAGGATCTCAAACGCTCATGGCACGATCACAGAGGACAAGACAACGGCGCGGCGGTCGGAATCGACATAGCAATGGCGCGTCGGATCGACCCGCGCCTCGCCGTGAGCCGATCAAATTCGCCGGGCCCGTGGACCTACCCGCCGAGATCAGCGTCGCCGAACTTTCGGAGGTGGTCCGCCGGTCTCCAATCGAAATCATCAAGGAACTCATGCGGCTCAACATGATGGTCGCAATGAACGACAGCGTTGATTTCGAAGTGGCGGCCACAGTTTCAGTTCGGCTCGGCGTCAGGGTTCGAAAACCAGCGGACATGGAAGAATCCGAAGCTTCCGAACGCGTTGGTCTCGATGATGAAGAAAGTTTGGCGAAGCCGCGCCCAGCCGTGGTAGCGGTCATGGGTCACGTCGACCATGGAAAGACTACCTTGCTCGATGCCATCCGCGGCACAAACGTCGTTGATGGTGAAGCCGGTGGCATAACTCAAAGCATCGGAGCCTATCAGATCGACCACGAGGGTCAACTCATTACGTTCATTGATACTCCCGGACATGAGGCGTTTACCGCGATGCGGGCCCGAGGAGCGCAAGCGACCGATATTGCAGTAATCGTTGTAGCCGCCGACGACGGCGTAATGCCGCAAACCGTCGAAGCAATCAACCACGCCAAGGCCGCACAAGTGCCGATCGTGGTGGCCGTCAACAAGATCGACGTTGCCGGCGCGGATACGACGAGGGTCACGACCGAGCTTCTGGAACACGATATCATCGTCGAAGATCTCGGAGGCGAAGTATTATCCATTCCCGTCTCGGCACTCAAAGGGGACGGAGTGTCCGATTTAATCGAATCCCTGTTGCTTCTCTCAGAAGTGTCAGAGTTCTCCGCTGATCCAAATCGCCCAGCTATCGGTGTTGTTGTTGAAGCAACGTTGGACAAACAACGGGGTCCAGTTGCAACTGTCATCGTCCGTACGGGCACAGTCAACATCGGAGACACGATCGTCGCAGGTGACAAACTAGGGCGCGTAAGGCGAATGGTCGATGGATTTGGCACAGAAGTCGAATCGGCAGGGCCGTCGGTTCCGATCGAAATCCTCGGATTGAGCGGCGTTCCCGAATCGGGGCAGCAATTCGAAGTTGTTGGAGACGAAAAGGTTGCCCGCCAGAAGATCGATGCACGGATGCGTCAAGAACAGCGTAGGCACGACACGTCTAGGCCGTCCACGTTAGCCGAGGTTTTGCGTCATCGTCAAAGCTATGACGCCGCCGAGTTGAATTTGGTCGCCAAAACTGGAGCGCAAGGCACTATCGACGCCATTCGACGCGCGGTCGACGGACTGTCTTCCCCTGATGTCCAGGTGAAATTGTTGCACGCGGCAACTGGACCGGTCTCCGAGTCAGACGTGATGTTGGCTTCGGCTTCGGATGCGATGATCGTCGGATTCGAAACCTCCGTAGAACCCGCCGCGTTGCGGCTGGCCAATCTTGAAGCCGTGCCGATAAAAACCTACGACATCATCTACACGATGATCGACGACGTTAAGCTGGCCGCACAGCAGTTGACTGAACCGGAGCAAGAAGAGGTAACCGTCGGACGCGCGACTGTGTTGCAAGTCTTCTCGCATGGCCGACGTGAACGAATCGCAGGTGTTCGTGTCAATTCTGGTGTGATGCGCCGGAACGCTCGTATGATCGTGTCCCGACGCGGTGAGGATTTATTTGAAGGCGCGGTTTCCTCAATGCGCCACTTCAACGAAAACGTGCGAGAAATCGGAACCAACTACGAAGGTGGTATCGTGCTCGACGGTTTCCATGAATACGAAGAAGGTGACGTCATCGCCTGCTACGAAATGCGGGGCGTCAGCAGAAACTGATTTGGCTACGCCGAATCGCCCGATGAACCATGACCAGAAGGATTGAGCGCGTCGAAAAGAATCTGCAGCGAATCATCGGGCAGACCATTGACGAAGATCTCCAACCGCCGGGACTCGTCTCCGTAATGAATGTCACTTGCGACGCGGGACTCACAAAAGCCCATGTCGCTGTCAGCGTATATTCGTCGAATGATGATGCCGCGCCGACTATGGAGTATCTGACGCAGCGTTCAAGTTTCGTGCGTCGTGAACTAGCCGCCCGTGCCAAGATGCGCCGCACGCCGGAAATTCATTTCGTCCTAGACACTTCGCTCGAAGACGGGCAAGCAATGATCGACCTGATTTCAGGTGCGTCGCCGCGTCGCTAACCGCTGGCCACAATTTACGTGTTGTGCGATGAATGAGCAAAGACGCTCAATATCGGGGTTCCTCAACGTCGACAAGCCGTCGGGATGGACGTCGTCCGACGTTGTGGCAAAACTGCGCTCGGCTTTCGCGCTAAAGCAACGAGGTCTCAAAATCGGCCACGGCGGTACGTTGGACCCGATGGCAACCGGTGTGCTGCCAATCTGTATCGGGAGCGCAACGCGCTTGTCGGCATTTGTTCTTGGCGGCGACAAGACTTACAGAATGTCGGCGCGACTCGGTGTCGAAACTGACACCTACGACAGCGAAGGGGCCACCGTTGGATCCCGCGATTTCGACCACGTCACTCTATCGGGAATGGAAACGACGGTTTCAGAATTCATAGGTGAGATCGATCAAGTTCCCCCGATGTATAGCGCGATCAAGAAAGATGGCATCCCGCTTTACAAATTGGCTCGTCAAGGCAAGTCGGTACACCGAGAACCGAGACGTGTACATGTGGCCGAAATCGAGTTGACCGCGTGGCAACCACCGATTTTCGATCTGCACATCGCTTGCGGCAGCGGATTCTACGCTCGCAGTCTGGCACACGACATTGGGAAACGGTTGTGCTGCGGCGCGCACATGACATCTCTTAGGCGTGAGCGCGCCGGTGAGTTCCGGGTCGCAGATTCCTCCTCCCTTGCCGACCTCTTGGCTGCCGCCGAAGACGATGCTTGGATACGCAACCTAATCCAACCCGATTACGTTTTGAAGCACCTGGTGCCTACGGTGTTGGATGATGAAGCGACGATGGCATTCGTACGCGGACAGGCGGTCCGATATGACTTCGAGCACAGCATTGAAGACGATCGTCGGGTTCGGGTCTACTCGGAAGGTGGTTCGTTGTTGGGTCTGGGCTACCGCGAAGAGGGCAACAATATCCTCGCTCCCAAGATCGTTTTGCGTGATGTTCTAACGATGTGACTAAAGGTGCGGATATAGAATCTCAGAAGGTAGGCGCACAACGTTGTAGCCGTACGTCTGTTCGCTCGTTCCTCATGAAGCGCTGAAGACTACGCCACCCACACCGCACTGGCAAATTGCACGGAGAATCATTACTTTTTCTGTCCGCTGAGCTAATCATCATGCTCGCGGTCATCCTCGTAGCTGCCAAAGTCGGTGGTGAAATCGCGGAACGTTTCCTTAAAATCCCTGCTCTGCTCGGGGAACTCGGCGTGGGTATTCTCATCGGGCCCCATGCCTTGGGCGGAATTCGTCCTCATTTAGAGTTTTCGATACCTTTTAATTTGGTTTTAGGCCCCTTCAATTGGGATGGTGTGCATTTTTCTAACGCATTCGGTCCGATGTTTCACGAAGTCGGACCTTTCATCTCAGAGTCCGCTGCACACGCTGGCGACGTTGTGGAGCCTGCAATCCCGTTCGTCCTTTATTTCATTGGGCAACTTGGCGCGGTTTTGTTGCTCTTTGAAGCCGGTCTTGAAACGAATCGCAAACAGTTCATGCGATTCATCCGTCCGGCCACCGCCGTCGCCCTCGGCGGCGTTATTTTCCCGTTCGCACTAGGGGTATTGGTGACCTTGTGGTTCGGGTACGCCAGTTTCAACTCGATCGAAGAATCGATTCCGGCGCTGTTCGTCGGAGCGATCCTGACCGCCACATCGGTCGGAATCACCGCTCGTGTTCT
Source organism: Dehalococcoidia bacterium (assembly GCA_965220355.1). GTDB lineage: Bacteria > Chloroflexota > Dehalococcoidia > Lucifugimonadales > Lucifugimonadaceae > Bin127. Next base: position 1,735,425 of record OZ244820.1, on the reverse strand, counting down.
TGGCGACATCAGCCGTCTCGACTCCATTGAGGGCGTCGTGATACTCGCAGCAGCGGTTATCGACGACGTCCTGGGGATCGTTCTCGTGGCCGTTGTCGTTGGGATCGAATCCGACGGATCGGTCTCAGGCGGTTCGGTGGCGTTACTGATCGTCAAAGCGGTCGGTTTCTGGTTGGGGTTGACGATCATCGGCAGCATCTTGGCCTCTCGGATCTCCAAGCTCACGATGTGGTTCAAGTCCGATGGTTCTACCCTGGTGCTGGCGATCACTCTCGGGTTCATTGCTGCCAGCGTCGCTGAAGTCTATTTCGGCCTAGCGATGATCATTGGTGCGTTTTCAATGGGACTGGCACTTTCAGCAACCGTTCTGAAGGAGTACACGATTTTTGCGATTCGTAACGGCGGCAACGTGGTGATTCCAGTCTTTTTCTGCATCATCGGAATGCAAGTCGATCTAACTGCGATTTGGGAGTCGGAAAACCTTGGTCGATTGGCGCTGTTTGCATTAGCGGTTACGATCGCAGCGATCATTACCAAGGTTGCTGGCGCTGGTCTGCCGGCAATGGCGATTGGATTTGGCAAACACCGGTCGTGGCGAATCGGATTGGGGATGTTACCGCGTGGCGAAGTCGCCCTGATTGTCGCCGAGATTGGTCGGGCAAGCGGAATTATCGACCGCGATATCTTCACTGTTGCCATCGTGATGACGGTAATTACCACCATCATCGCCCCGATATTTCTGGTCCGAGCGTTCGGACCACGACGACGAAGGCGCGCCCGAACGCCAGCAAGCGCTCACTAAGCGCCCCCTGCGAGAATTAGCGTTGGGCGGTTTATCATTTACGCACGCAAACACGCCCCCGTAGCTCAGTGGATAGAGCACTGGTCTCCGAAGCCAGGTGCGTGAGTTCGATCCTCACCGGGGGCGCCACTTTCCCATAATGCCGACCGCATCTTCAACCGACCAACAGATCGTAAACGTCCCAAACGGCGCTCCACTCGTCGCTTGCATCGCAAACAACATCCGACGCATTCGCGACCATCACCCCCTCTCCCGCATCCTCGTCATCGCACCCTCGATCTTCTCCGCATTCTTCCTCCGACGATCAGTCACCGACGAACTCTGCGAAATCGCCGATAACGGACTATTCAATGTCGAGTTCATGCGCATCGAAGAAGTCGCCGACCGACTTTTCGACGCCACTCCCGACCGTCCCCAATCGCCGGCAATGTCGAGGCTCATCGCATCCGAGCTTATCCACAACGCGATGCTCCAACCCACGATCCGTGGCCCACTTACCGAGCACACCAACAACGACTCCACGTTAAGCGCCGTCCAACGAACCCTCCAAGAACTCGAGCGATTGGACATCGGCGCCGAGCAGGCGCTCCAAGAGCTCGCAGGTAACTCATCTTCAGGCCTCTACCCCCAACTCATCGAGATACAGCGCAGATACTCCGCGTCCGCCTCGAACTACCTCACCAGAGAGAACAAAGCCGCGATCGCCGCCAATACCGCGGCCAACAACCCCGTCGCCGTCGACTCATCCTTGGCCCCGCACATCGTCCTGATCCGAGCGCCGACGCTACCGGACGCCTACACCAACCTCCGGAAACGACTCGCGGAACTCACGTCCACGTCCACCGTAACCATCGCGTCTGGCGCAAACAACCACCGAGTATCCGTCGACAAACCAACCGAATCCCACTTCTATTCCACCATGGGCGCCGCCGCCGAATCCCGAGCCCTCATCCGCAACATCATCGCCGATGCCCGCAAAGGCATCAGATTCGGTCAAATCGTCGTTCTATATCCCTCGATCGACTACGGCTCCCGCATCAAAGACGCCCTCGACGCCGCCAACATCAAAAACTGCGGCCCATCCACCCGCACTCTGGCCGATACCCCATCTGGCAAATTCGGTTCTCTTTTCCTAAACATGATCACTGCCGAGTTGCGACGCGACGCCTTCATGTCATGGACTACTTCAGCACCGGTGATCGATCCGTCCACCGGCACCCGCGTCGCCGCCGTCCCTTGGGAAGTCGCTTCCCGTAACGCCAAAGTCTCGAGTTTTGGCGGCGACGACCGTTGGAGACATTCCCTCGACCGCTACTCAAACATGATGCAATCCCGAGCGCGGCGAGCAGAACAAGCCCCTGATGAAGACAACACCGTCGACCCCGAAGCGTGGCGCGCATTGGCCGACGCAGCGACCCAGCTCGGCGATTTCGTCTCGGTATTGGCTGAAAAAACACAGGTCGAGAACGACCGAACTTGGGCCGATTGGGTCGAATGGCTGCTCGACGTCGTCGACAGATACATAACCCCAGCCAACGAAAACGATGACCCGCATACCAATGGGCTGCGAAGAGTCGTCGACGGCCTAGCGCAAGTCCGAGAACTCGACACCGTCGGACACTCGCAGATAGGCTTCTCCCGTTTCGCCCGAACGGTCCAAAGACTGTTGCGCGCAACAATCGGCGGCAACAGCGGGTGGGGCGCATCTGTCTTGGTCGCACCTTTCGAAGCAAGCATCGGAAACGTCTTCCGCAGCGTCCATATCCTCGGAATGGCCGAAGGCGGACTGCCAAGACCCGGCCGATCCGACCCACTCCTTTCCGACGACCTCCGTCGACACTTAGACGACGACGGCTCGAGATTACCGACCAAAAGCGACCAACTAGAGTTCGAACGCGAAATGTTCCAACTCGCGCTTCAATCCGCACCCACCAGAAGGATGTACTGGAATAAAGCCCTCCTCGGCGCAACCAACGAATCCTACCCCTCGCCATGGTTCGTCGATGAAGTCGCAAAAGCCAACAACCTAACCAGCATCCCAGTCAAAACCATGATGGACCCATACTGCGAGCTCGTCCAGTCCGTCAAAGCACTATCCGACCTAAACGCAAACGAGTTCCAACCATCCTCCGAATACGAATTCGGCCTCCGCAACGTCGCGACTAACTCCATCAACGGCACCAACCTAGACAACCTGCTTCGCGAACCTCGTAACCACGCGCTAGCCCTCGGCCATCAAGTGGCCGCGTCAAGAACTTCGCCAATCTTCAGTGAACGCGACGGAAATATCAACAACGCAAATACCCAAACATCGTCACCATTGCACCTTTCTGCAAGCAGCCTCCAATCCTACGCCGAGTGTCCGTACCGCTACTTCCTCTCCTACTCCCTAAACGTCGACGAACGTATCGATCCTGAAGATTCACTCATACTCTCTGATCTCGACAGAGGTATTCTCGTCCACTCAATCCTCGAAAAGTTCTTCGCAACATACGGCTTCGACGATACCGACGAAGGATTAAAGGGTCTACGACAAGTCGCAAAAGCCGAATTCGACCGGTTCCAACGCGAGGAATACATCGGCTACGCTGCAATCTTCGAGATCGAAAAAAACCAACTCCTACGACAGCTGGAAGAATGGCATCGAGCAAACATGAGCGTCCTCCACGGCTACGAAGGCGAAATGAAGCCCGAACAACCATTCGGCTACGACCGCGACAACCTTGGATGGATCACCCTCGAAGATGGCTACGAACTCCGACTACGAGGAAAAATCGACCTCATAGCCATCGCCGATTCGAACGACGCAGCATTAGTCCTCGACTTCAAAACCGGCAACACAGCACGCTACTCCGACATCGAAAAAGACATCACCGCGGCCGGAACCAAGCTACAACTTCCCATCTACTCCCACGTCGCCAGCGAACTACTTGGCAACATCCCAAACGTCCGATCGGCATACTGGTTCGTGTTCGAAAACAGAACCACCCGCCTGCGACCAAAAATGCCGGCGGATCTCAACGAAGCAATCGATCGCTTCAATCCCGTCCTCGAAACCATCGTCAACGGAATCCGCAAAGGTAAATTTCCAGCCAACCCCGGAAAAAGATCCTACCGAAGTGGCGGACCTCCTTGGGAAAACTGCCGACACTGCGTCTATTCCGACGTCTGCCCATCTAACCGATTGATCGCTTGGGACCGCAAGAAAGTGTCCCCAGATCTCAGCCAGTACGTCGAGTTGGCAGAAGGTGAGCGCCAATGACATCCTCCCAGGCCACCGCCCAAACCTCAATCGGATCCGACGCCCAAACGCTCTCGGTTATCCAAAACGACATCGCGTCAAATATCTTCGTCGAAGCTGGTGCCGGCACCGGCAAGACCTATTCGCTCGTCCAACGCATCGTCGCAATGCTGAAATCCGGCGTCGCCATCGACGAAATTATGGCCATCACTTTCACTCGCGCCGCCGCATCGGAACTCCGCTCACGGATCCGCGCCGAGTTGGAAGACCTCCGAGCACAAAACCCATCAGAGCCCCACATCATACCCGCGCTAGAGGGCGTTGACACCGCGGCCTTCCAAACCATCGACGCCCTGGTCTACTCAGTCCTCCGCGAATACCCGTTGGACGCTGGTCTACCCCCTGCAATCGAAATCCAAAACGCCTACTCCGAACTTCAGATGTTCCGAGAACGGTGGCGCCAATGGTCAGTCGAAACCCTAGAGAAGGACGAGAACTTTTCCAAGGCTTTGTCAGCCGCAATGCGCATGAAAATGCCGTCTCCGTTCGACCGGATTAACGAGCTCGCAAACGCAATGAACGAAAAGCATGGCGAACTGCGACACGCCGAGTTCCCAACGCCGCAAAGGATCGGAATCGAAACGGTCATTGAACTCGACGCACAAATCTCCCAACTGCAGTCGGCGATGTACGCGTGCAACGATCATGAAGACGGCCTCTACACGAAACTCGAAGCCGTTGTCGATTGGTACTCGAACTTCATTGCCGGGCGAGAACCATCCTCTGAAGACGAAGCAGAGGAAATGTTGTCGACTTGGCTCAACATAACCCCCGGCAGAGACGGCAGAGCACTCAACTGGGGCGGAAGCGCAGGAAAAGCCGAAGCCGTCGACGCACTGAAATCCGTCAGCGCATCAATTCGCAATGCGTTTGATGCGGCTCGCCAATCGATAACCAATGACCTGTTCCGCTACGCCCGCCGCTTCGTCAACATCGTTGTCGAAGAGCGCCGTCGCGCCGGAGCCGTGACCTACTACGACTCAATGACGTGGCTTAACGACATGCTCGGAAACCACGCTGAAATCCGACGAACCATCCAACGCCGCTACCCCCGCATCCTCGTCGACGAATTCCAAGATACCGACCCCAATCAAGTCCGCCTCGTCCGCCTCCTCACCATCCCTCCCGGAGCCGATACCGTTACACCCGGTTCACTCTTCATCGTCGGAGACCCTAAACAGTCCATATACAAATTCCGCGGCGCACAAGTTGAAGTCAGCCAAGGAGTAAAAATCGACATTACAAACGACAACGCCGGCGGCAAATACCTCACACTCCGAGAAAACCGCCGCTCCACCCGCGCCATCATCAACTGGGTCAACCACTTATTCGGTAAGTGGATGCCCGCCGAGACCGATCAAGCTGAATGGATCCCTCTCGACATGGCCACCGAAACCGCTACGACTGACAACTTCGGAAATGTCTTCCACTTCGGCGAACCCATCAAAACTCGAAACGTCTTAGAAGTCCGACAATCCGACGCTTCAGAAGTCGCAATGATCGCCCGCGCTGTATGCGCCGGCGCTCTACGGGTTAGGGACCGACACGACAACATAATCAGACCCTCCCGGCCCGGCGACTTGACCATCCTCACGAGAGCAAGATCAAGTTGGGAAGCCTACACCCGGGAACTCGACGCCTTGAAACTTCCCTACGAAGCCGTTATCGGTGGAGCCGCAGTACTAGTCACCCAAGAATTCCGAGACCTCCTAAACTGCCTAGCCGCTATCGACGATCCTTCCGACCAACCCGCAACCGTAGGAGCCTTGAAATCGCCACACTTCGGATGCACCGACGTCGAACTAAACGATTGGGCAACCGCAGGAGGAAGATTCAGCTGCACTGCAGAATTCCCTGCGGATCTGCGGTCCAGTACCGTGCGCGACTCGATGCGCATACTCCGCAAATACAACCGCCTACGCGACGAACTTCAACCCGCAGTTCTGATCGAACGCTTCATCCGCGAACGCCAAGCCCGAGAGCTAACCTTCCTCGAAACCGATCCCGCGCCCGGACTACGCCGCCTCGACCTTGCCGTTGAACTCGCCCGCCAATTCACCGAAGAAGGCGCAACGTCCCTCAGAGAATGTCTCGCTCGATTTTCACAACTCAAAGAATCGGACGAAGCCGTGCGAGAAGAGCCTTCACTCGAATTCGACCAAGGCAAAATCCGATTCATGACCATGCACTCGTCAAAAGGCCTCGAATTCCCCGTCGTGATCCTAGCCGACCTCTGCCGAGAGGAAAACAATCAATCGCCGAAGCTGTTAGTCGGTAATAGGACCGACCAACACTCGCCCATCGAAGTCGGAGTTCGGCTCGGCGGCAGTAAATCATCCGGCTTTTTTCAAACCTGGGACTACGAAGATCTAGTCGAACGCGACTCAGCAGCAGATGCACTTGAGAACACCAGACTTCACTACGTCGCCGCGACCAGAGCGCGGGACTACCTATTCGTCAGTCGGTTCCGCAAGGACAACGACAAAAAGACCGCCGCCGCGTTGATCGACAACCATGCTGCCGGCAACTCATCCATCTGGTCACCCGTGCCCCAAGAGTGGAAAAACCTCGCCTACGCTCCACCAGAATCCGATGCACCGACCGATGAAACACAACTCACCGACAACCGAGACGCATGGATAGCTAATCACGAAGAACTGCTGACCTCCGCGTCTGACCGCCCATGGATAAGCCCAAGCGCGTTAAAACTCTCCCAAACCGACGACGCTTCGGACATCGACGTCGAAAAACCAGACTTCACACCAATCCCCGACACCGATGAACCAACCGCCCGTGGCCGTGCCGCTACCAGTATCGGGAGCGCGGTTCACGCCGCGGTACAACGGTGCATCGAGATAAACAATGCCAACGTCGACCAAATCGCTCGCAGTGAAGCGGAAAAACACGGCGTAGCAGACCGCGTTGACGAGGTAATTCGGCTCACGACGGCAACGTTAGACATGCCGTTACTCCGATCGGCGGCTATGACGGCACGCGACGACGTTTGGGTAGAGACGCCGGTTGCCGTTCCGCTACCGACAGGTAACGGTTCCAGCAAAGTGATGGAAGGCCGCGTTGACCTCATATACCGTCTTAGCAATGGATCTCTGGGCATCGCCGATTTCAAGGCAGATCGAAGTTTCGATCGTTCGATCGACGAAATGGCCGAACCGTACATCCCTCAACTCGGCGCGTACGCTTACGCGGTGCAGAAGGCTACCGGCATCCCTGTCTCGGAAGCTAGCCTTCTATTCTCCCGTTTAGCCGCCGACAATCACGGCGATGGCGAATACAAATTGAAAGATGTTGAATCGGCGATACAGTTGGCATTGGAGCTAGCTGCGAATCAATAACAACATCCGTCTTCGCATGTGAACCACGCCAAAGGAGGCCAGACAACAATGAACCTACTGCAAGGCAAGAAGGCCCTGATCACTGGCTCGCGACGAGGCATCGGAGCGGGCATTGCACGAGTATTCGCCGAGAATGGCGCCGATGTCGGTATCAACGATATCGAACGCGACCAAACTGCCGACAGCATCATTGCCGAAGTCGAAGGCATGGGACGCGTCGCGAGTTGGCACCTTGCTGACGTCGGCAACAGCGATGACCGATCTCGCATGTTCGACGAGTTCTTGGAAACACACGGACAGATCGACATCTTAGTCAATAACGCCGTTGCCTCCGCTGACCCGCATTTCACTGAAATCACCGAGGATTTCTGGGACTTCCTAGTTGGTCACGCGCTGAAGGGATATCTTTTCTGCGCGCAGCGCGCAGTGACGGAGATGATCAAGCAGGGCACCGGTGGCAGCATCATCTCCATCAGTAGCGTCCACAGCTACCGAGCGTGGCCGCAAGACACGGTATATGGCATCGTGAAAGCGGGACTGAACCGGATGGCAATCAGCATGGCCGTCGATCTCGCTGCGACTGGGATCACTTCGAACTGCGTCGCTCCCGGTTATATCGATAGCCGAGTCCTCCCACCCGAAATAGAGCACACCCGCGGACAGCTTGAAGGCTACGTCGACTACGCCCGCGATTACATCCCGAACCGTCGAGGTGGTGTCCCGCGCGATATCGCCAATGCCTGCTTATTCCTAGCTTCCGACCTCGGAGATTATGTGAACGGTCAGACCATTACGGTTGATGGCGGTTTCTTGGCTGGTGGAGTGCCGCCAGAGTCGGTACCGCTCGAGCCCGGAATGCCGGGCGCCGCCGAGCAATAGTCGATCAGTATTTTCAGCGCCAAGGAGTATTCGATTGGATCCCGTATTCGGACACATCGAGCAAAACGTCGATCAATCGCTCGAGACGCTTTTCACGCTGGTGAGACAACCGAGCGTATCGGCGCAACGTCTAGGTTTCGACAAGGCACCGCAACTAGTAGTAGATGTCTTCGAGCGACATGGATTCGACACAGAGATACTCGATGCACCTAATGACGGCTTACCATCGGTATACGGATACGCACCGGCCGACATCGGAGCGTTCAGGCGCGCGCGTGCAACATCTGGTAACGCCGAAAGCGCTTCCGAACCACCGACATTGATGCTGTACGTCCACTACGACGTTCAGCCAACGGACCCGTTAGATCTCTGGGACACTGACCCTTTCGAACCCACACGTAAGGAAGACCGTCTCTACGGGCGCGGGATGTCTGACGATAAGGGCAACATCGCGGCGCGTCTGGCGGTTCTCAACGCGTTCCGCGAGGAATGGGGCGGCCTGCCGTGCAACGTCAAGATTTTCGCGGAGGGCGAAGAGGAATCTGGTTCGCCCAACCTGCCAGGATTGATCGAAAAACACGCTGGTAAACTGACCGCCGACGCCTGCATATGGGAGGGCGGAGGTCGCAACGCCCAAAACCGACCTGTCATCTATCTGGGTCTCAAAGGCGTTCTGGCCGTTGAGCTGTCCGTCTCAATGCTCAGGGGTGATGCACACTCCTCTTACGCCACCGTATTACCTTCGGCCGCTTGGACGTTGATTGACGCCTTGAACTCAATCAAAGACACGTCGGATGATCGAATTCTGATCGAAGGTTTCTACGATGACGTTCGGGAATCTACACCAGAAGAAGATCGCGCTCTAGCCAACCTGCCCGACGACTCTGACGAATGGCGGGAGACGTTCGGAAACGAATCTTTCGTCGCTGGTCTCGGTTCCGAGGATCTTCCTCGCAAACACCTCTTCATGCCCACCGCCAACGTTGCCGGCCTCGATGCGGGATATCAAGGCCAAGGTATGAAGACGGTTCTGCCAGCAAAAGCCAGCGCCAAGATGGACTTTCGTCTCGTCCCGGACATGCGACCGGACGACATCTTCGAGAAAATCCGAAGCCATTTGGATCGCCACGGTTTCGAAAGAGTTGAACTCAACCTGATCAGCGGCGTCCACCCGTTTAGAACAAACATGTCCTCGAAATGGGCCCGCATGGCGATTGAAACATCGGAGGAGACCTACTGCAACAAAGCCGTCATCTATCCCAACATCGCTGGTTCAGGACCCATGCATGACTTCGGCAACGTCCTTGGCATACCTATAACCTCAGCCGGCATCGACCACCCGGCACACAAAATCCACGCCCCGAACGAGAATATCACCGTCGACGACTTCGTCCTAGGCGCGAAGAACATCGCCCGGCTAGTGCAACGGTTTGCGGGGGAGTGGTGAGAAGGCTGAAAAATCCGCCCACGAGCGGTCACGGAATCTCTGGCTCATTCCTTGCTTGTTATTCCCCTAACGGAATATAATGAAGGCATGCCGTGGGAGGTCGAGTACACGAACGAGTTTGACCAATGGTGGCACGAGTTATCAGAGGTTCAACAAGACTCCGTGACCATGGTGGTCGAACTCCTCATGATCGACGGCCCGAATCTACAGTATCCGTATTCGTCGGACATACGGGGGTCTCGCCATGGAGGCATGCGGGAGTTGCGAATGCAAAGCCGCGGGAGGCCTCTGAGGATCTTCTACGCGTTCGATCCTAGGAGGTCATCTATACTCCTCATCGGAGGAGACAAAACCGGAAATGATCGCTTCTATGAAGAATTCGTGCCGGTAGCCGACCGCCTGTTCGATGAACATCTTGAGGAATTAAGAAAGGAAGGATTGATCAAATGAGTGGACGTAAGCCATTCAGCGAACTGACCAAAGACTTCTCGCCGGACCGCTGGCGTCGCATCGACGAGATGAAAAGGCAGCTGCTAGCCGAAATGCCGCTACACGAATTACGCCGCGCACGGGCACTAACTCAACAGGATTTGGCGAAAAAGCTAAACGTGAACCAACCCGCAGTCTCTAAAATGGAGCAGCGAACCGATGCCTACATCTCCAGCCTCCGTTCATACATCGAAGCCGTTGGAGGCAAACTCAAAATCGTCGCGGAATTTCCCGAAGGCGAAGTTGCCATTACCAACTTTTCGCAGGTGGGTGATGTCGGGGATGCTAACTGAGTGTGAATATCAATTGAATTGTCGTGTGCGCCGCGCTGTTGGAACTGATACGCGCCGCAGTGGCAGTAACCCGCAAACGGAATGACCGTTCCGTTTCATCTAGAATCTGGAGTTGCTAAGCAGTTCAATAGCCCATGGGAATCATCCAAATTGGCCATCATCCAGCCCACTCCCGATCACGTCCTCGACAGTGCGACTATCGAAAAACTCAAAACCGTAAACTCGACTGCCGTCGTCGACATCTTGGCGCGCAACGGCCATGATCCGCGTTACGTCTATATGGCGAACATCCGAACGATGAACCCGGGTGTCAGGCTCGTCGCTCGTGCGATCACCGTGCGTTTCCTGCCCGCGCGTCCCGACTTGATGGCTGAAAAACCAGGTGGAGAGGAATCGCCCGAGTATGCCGCGTTTGAACTCGGTGGTCCCGGCGACGTCATCGTCATGGAATCAATGCGCACCAAACGGATGTCCATCGGCGGCGACATCAAGTTCCTCCGCCTCAAGCAGCGCGGCATCGACGGCCTAGTCTGCGATGGCGGCATCCGCGATATGCACACGGTTAAAGACTACGGCATCGCCCTCTACGGCTACGACAAAACATCCAACCTCGGAACCCGCGTCGGCACCCCATACTCCACCAACGACGCCATCAACTGCGACGGCGTCCTCGTCAAACCCGGCGACTACATCGTGGCGGATGACGACGGCGTTGTTTGCATCCCCCGGGTAGTTGCGCCAGATATCGCGCAGAAAGCGATCGAGTATGACGATTTGGAAGAGTGGATACGTGCCCGCCTAGACCGCGAAAACCTGACGCCGGGCAAATACTACCCGCCCGACGATGCCGTGATCGCTCAATATCGTGCCGAGCGCGACGCGTCATAGGGGCGGGTCAAAACAGTCCGTTCATCAATCTGCGACGATCTCGATGCTCATCCCGTCGTAGGCGTATTGGATGTTTAACCCGCCGTTGAGTTTGGGGTCACGTAGGCGGGCGTTCATCGCGTAGTGATCTATGCCATGGGCGGCGTCGGTCAGGTAAGTGCGCCGCGGCCTGATGATCTTCGCGTATTCGACCGCTTGCTCCAACGTCAGATGCGAGCCATGCGTGCGTTCGGTTCGTAGGGCGTCGATCACGAGCGTGTCCACGCCGGCGATTTTAGCTAAGACACTTTCAGGCACATCCGAAGCATCCGAAATGTACGCTAAATCGCCGATCCGGTAACCATTGCACGAGTAGTCGGGTCCGTGCGGCACCGGCAATGGAGTTGCCTTCGTGCCGAATATGTCGAAGGACTCGTTGTCGATGGTCTGGAAATCCAAGATTGCGACAGTTCCGCCACTGGTCATCTGCGACCTATCCACTAAGTAATAAGCCGTCTTCGAAACAATCGCCAAATCCTCATCCCTCAGATAGATCGGTATCCGAGCATCACGCCCCCGAGCCAACAGGGCCGCATGCTCATTCCCTTGGGCAAACCGCATCGTATTCGTCCAATCCCGCAAATCATCCAACCCGCCCGCTGAATCCGCGTGCGCATGCGTCAAGACGACGGCGTTGATGGAACGAATCGCGTGCGTGGGAAACCACTCGATGGCAGCCTGGTAGAAGAACTTTCCAGCATCAACCAAGATGTTCAACGGCGGTCCATCGTCCTGAGCCCGTTGGACTACGATTGAAGTGTTGCGCCTACGGTTTTTTGAACCAGGACGCATCGCATCGGTGCAGACCGTGCACGTAGGCGGGTTGGCGGTTAGGCAGGTTACACGGGGGATGCCCTCGGAAGTTCCGGTGCCCAAAAACATTACCGTCGCCTTTGAGTTCGCGTTTGGCATTATTTCAGGGTACGACTCCAAACACCGACGATGGTTCACTACCCGATTATTCTTGAGAGGAGCCGTTCAAAATTTCGTCAAACGTCCCAAAGCGGAGACCCCATTGATCAATAGCAAATCCGATCTGATCGCCTCGCTCGACCGAGAATTTGATGGCGTGGTTCCCAAACACGATGAGCCAAATCACGCCGCGTTGGGTTTTGCCCTCGGAAAAACACTAGGCGTTATCGACGAAAATACATTCGACGACGCCACGCAGTCAGCAGGATCGGAATTCGAAAAGGTAATTGAACAGCCCGACCATGTGGTTGTGTTGCTGCTCGACGGGTTCGGTATGAATTTCGTCGACACCTTGCCTGCGAATTCGTACGTTAGGCGGAAAATCGCGATGACGATGTTCTCGACGCTTCCGACCTCGACTGGCCCCAATCTGATGTCCCTAGCGACTGGTCGATGGCCCGGCACTCACGGTAACCTCGGTTGGGATGTGCACATTCCGCGGCTAGGAGAAAGAATCCAGCCGTTGCCTTGGCGGCTCACGCGCACGGGGCAGCCGTTGCATGAAATCGGCTTCAGTCCGATGGAGCTGCTGTTCGCCCCGATGATACCGTTCCGCAACGTTGGCGCTTTCAACTTTGTGGTCGATGATGAATTGGCGAGTACGTCGACGACGCAGATGTACGGCCAATCGCGGACCGTCGGGTACTCCACTGAGGACGACCCAATTGGCCAGATCGTCGAAAGCGTTCTGGGAGAGATTTCTGCTTTTGGAGGCAGATCGTTTACATATATCTACTGGACCGAAGTCGATAGCAGTGCGCACTACTACGGTGAGACACATCCAGTCACACGATCGGCCGTGCTCCGTGCAGCCGCATTGGTTGACGCGCTTGGCCATGCGTTGGAGGGGAGAGCGAGAATGATCGCGACGGCCGACCATGGCCATCTAGACAGTCCGCAGGAAGTTTGGACGATGCTCACACCTAGCTCGTCGTTGAGTCACCACCTCGATTGCGTCCCCGCCGGTGAGCCACGAACTTTGTTTTTCCACACAAAACTGGACGCAAACGATGCTTTTGAGCAAGAGTTCATTGAGACTCTTGGCGACCGATTCACGTTGATGAGGTGTGAGGATGCAATAGATCTGGGTATTTTTGGCCCGCGCGAATTGATCTCCGATCCTGCACGCGCCCGCATGGGAGATTTCTTCGCGCTGTCACGCGGCAGATGGTCGATCTATGCGTCAGATTCTGAAGAACAAAGGACTTTACAATCGATGCATGGCGGCATCACGACCGCCGAGAGTATCGTGCCGTTGATCGTGGTTTAACTAATCGAGAAGAGCAGGTGACCAAATGCCCATCCGTGGGGAACTGAAGAAGAGACTTAAAGCTGGTGAGACGGTCGTAGGGCCGTTTGTCATCGTTCCATCGGTGACGATGATCGACACTCTGGGTTATTCCGGCATGGACTTCTGCATCATCGACACGGAGCACGGCCCGATATCGCAAGAGTCGGCAACGGACTTGGTGATCGCTGCCCAGGGCGTTGGCGTCGCTCCGATCATCAGGGTGGGCGACAACGACGAACGATTGATACTGCGAGCGCTAGACATCGGTTCCGAAGGTGTCCAAGTGCCGCAGATCAACTCGATACCCGATGCCGAAGCCGTGGTCCACGCGGCGAAGTATGCGCCACTAGGCGAGCGCGGCTTATCAATCTTCACTCGCGCAGGTAACTACTTCAAGGGTGACGGTGAAGGGCACACCGACCGTCAGAACGACGAGACTATGACGGTGGTGCACATCGAGGGCAAAAAAGGCCTCGACAACCTCGAAGAAATCATGACGGTGGACGGCATCGACGTCCTTTTCTTAGGACCGTATGACATATCGCAGTCACTCGGATATCCGGGAGATGTTCGCAATCCGATCGTCGAGACCGCGTTGCGCGAAGCGACCGCGAAAGCCCGAGCCCAGGGTAGAGCAGTGGGTTCGTACGCCAAAGACGTCGAGATGGGCAAGTGGCTCATCGATCTAGGCATCCAGTACATCTCAATCAACGTCGATGCCATCATCTACCGGCAAGCCTGCGAAGCGATAGTTAGCTCGCTGAAGGTATGAATCGCAACAGTAGCACAGCCTACCTCTGTACGCTAAAATTCATTTCCTCGAATTTGTCGCATGATCCATGGAGGGTATCACTATGAACGACGCGCAAAGGTCAGAACTGACCTATCAAGCGGCGCAATTGATCGAAGACCGCCGGCATAAAGAAGCGATCGCGCTTCTGAGTGCGCATATATCGAAAGACGCTGAAGGAGAAATTTGCGCCCTGAACGCGGTGGCCCACTTCAATATCGAGGCTTACGATCAAGCGGCGAAGAACTATGAACTCGCGTTAGCACAGGATCCGAGCAACAAGTTGTGGCGAGATATGTTGAAACAATCGCGCGAAAACGCCGTTGCGGAAGTGCACGTGTATGTGCCGGACGTTGCGTTCTTTAACCGCGATGATTTACTCGCGCCACCAATGGTCAGAGAAGGCTTATTGCCCGTTACACCGATGGACCCTCCGAAGCGAGGAATGTTAGGCAAGTTGAGAGTTGTGGTTGGGAATCTAGTGGGCGTAGTTGTATCGATAGGCATGAACGGCATCACACAAATCCTCGGAAGCCTGGCAGGTTACCGTGATGAAGTCTGGACAAATTGGTACCGCCGACCGTACTTGATTGGGATTTTGACGCTGGCCTATATGCGGGAGCGATTGAACAGTAACAACCTGAAGAGTACCTACCCTGATGGTGAACTGATAGGTTTCCAGCGAAAAGGGCAATCTCCGCCTCCCGGCGTCAGGTACTTCCGTACACCTGACGGGAGTTGGAATAATCTGAATGATCCAAAAGAGGGCGCAGCGGGCACTCGATTTCCGCGCAACGTTGAGAACTCTGCTATTCGTCCGGCAAGTGCTGCTGATCTGATGAGTCCTAATCCGAGAGAACTTAGCAGGATGTTCCTGGCCCGCGGCGAGAAGATGAAGGAAGTGCCGTTTCTTAATCTCTTGGCGGCTTCGTGGATCAACTTCCAAAACCATGATTGGGTGCATCATAGTGAGGCACTGATCAACGAAGTGCATGAGGTGCCGCTTGCTCAGGATGATCCAGCGCGCAAGAAACACCGGCAGACCAAGATGTTTGTCGGCAAAACCCAATCCGATCCTACGCGCATGCCTGACAAGGATCAAACGCCAATCACGTTCATTAACGAGGTGACGCACTGGTGGGACGGTTCACAAATCTATGGTAGTAATCAGGAAGCGTTGGACAAACTCAGAACATTCGAGGGCGGAAAACTCAGACTGAACGATGCAGGCAATTTGCCACTCGACGACAAAGGCATTGAACAGACTGGTTTTGTCAGGAATTGGTGGGTGGGCCTGAGCATGTTGCACACTCTTTTCACCAAGGAGCACAACGCGATTTGTGATCGGATCTCAACCGCGTATCCCGATTGGAATGATGCGCGATTGTTCAACGTGGCACGTCTTATCAATGCTGCGGTGATGGCTAAAATTCACACCGTGGAATGGACACCCGCTATCCTTCCCAATCGTGGCCTTGATTCTGGGTTGAACGCAAACTGGTACGGATTGTTTACCACATTCAGGGCAGGCAAGAATCGGAAAACGGTCGCGGATATCAATGTGCGTAACCCAGAGATGGGTGGTGTGGTCGGCAACCCGATCAACAAACATGATCAACCTTATGGACTTACTGAGGAGTTCACCGAGGTGTATCGGTTGCACTCGCTACTCCCTGAGACGATACACGTAAGAACTTTGGACGATCCAAATGCAGTTGAAGAGGTGCCGTTCGTAGAAACGCGTCAGGCGGGATCGGGTAAGTTGACCGAGCGGGTTTCGATGTCCGATTTGTTCTATTCGTTTGGTGTTCAACATCCGGGTCAGTTGGTGTTGAACAATTACCCAAAATTTATGCGAGAGTTAAGCATTCCGGGTAACCCCCTGTTCGATATGGGTGCAGTGGATATTCTAAGGGCACGGGAAAGAGGTGTTCCCCGGTACAACGATTTCAGACGTCAGTTGGGACTGAATCCGATCAGGAGTTTTGACGACCTCACGGATGACAAAGAGCAGGTCCGCAAACTCAAGGATGTTTATGGCGGTGAATCGAGTGATGTGGAGAAGTTGGACCTCCTCGTAGGAACTCTGGCAGAAGGGCATCGTCCCACAGGATTCGGTTTCGGTGAGACGCTTTTCCAGATTTTCATTCTGAACGCCACGAGGCGACTCCAAGCAGATCGGTTCTACACAGATGACTACAACGAGCAGATATACACCGAAGAGGGACTTAGGTGGATTGACGAGTCGAGCTTCAAGAGAGTGATAATTCGACATTTCTCTGAACTTGCAAAAACGGGGCTTGCCAATGTCAAGAACGCTTTCGAACCATGGGATACGGACGAGAGGTTTGATCCGATACGACACCCATTGCGCGCGTTTGACAGAGACCTCAAGCCCGATCCGTGGCTAGGAGACAAATGGAGTGATGAGTGATGGACGGCACAGTTTGTTGCTCATTACGTTTGTCATCCGAAGTTGTCGGGGTAACTAGATAACGGTTGATGTTCCACCGGTTTGGTGGTTTGAGCTTTAGGATGTCTTCCTGAATTGGAACCGCTGATGCTCAGTTGCGTAAACTGATGTCACATGAAAAACATCATCATCTGTTGTGACGGCACCAACGCCGAATACGGTCACAACAACACCAACGTCGTCAAGCTCTACCAGCGAGCGGCCCGCGATCAAAACCAGATCGCATTTTATGACCCCGGCGTTGGAACCTTTAGCTTTCTCGGTCGAGAGATCGGGCGTCACACGGGTATGGTGCTTGGACGGGTATTCGGTGCAGGCATGCAACTGAATATCGAAGATGCTTATAGGTATCTCATGGATAGGTATCAAGACGGAGACAGAGTGTTTCTGTTCGGTTTCAGTCGCGGCGCGTTCACGGTCAGGGCACTTGCCGGCATGCTGCGGAAATGCGGATTGCTGCAAAAAGGAAGCAACAACCTCATTCCTTACGCTTCCAAGATCTATAACCGACACGGAAACGATGACATTGCCGCTGGATTCAAGAAAACGTACTCCAACGAATGCAAACCTTACTTCGTCGGTGTATGGGACACGGTCGGTTCAATGGGTTGGTTCTGGGGGATAAAATTCTTCAACACGGTTCTGAACGATGATGTGCCCTTCGGCTATCAAGCCGTTTCAATAGACGAGAAACGTAGAAAGTACCCAGTAAGTCTATGGGATGAACGCCGAATGATCGAGCATCAAACAATTGAACAAGTGTGGTTTGCGGGATTTCATTTCGACGTCGGAGGACACTCGATCGGCGCGAGTATATCGGATGTCGCTCTGAAGTGGATGTTGGAGAATGCGGAATCGAAGGGAATGCGTTTGAAGGAAGGATGGGCAGATAGTCTCAATCCTGATCCTTCGGGGGTGATCAGCGAATCGAGGAAGGGATTTTGGCGGATCTGGCGTCCGGCGGTCCGAGAAATTCCGGAAGGCGCTAAGATTCATTCGAGCGTATTCAAGCGTATAGATGATACTAACACCCAATATAAACCCATCAACCTCCCGAAGCGATGGGTCAGATTCGACTCGTGAGACCGAGACAGGTTTCATAGCATCGTTTCGTTCAACTCGACGCCGAATCCGGGAGCATCGCTCACGGCAATCGTTCCACCTTCGATCACAGACCCGCCAACCCACAAGTCATCAGTCGCCGTATCGCGTTTACCCAGCACCATCTCGGCGAGGTTGTCGCACTGGTCGTTCGCTGCGATGAGGTGTAATCCCCACACTTCGCCACCGCGGTGCGGGACTACTGGCAAATCGTGAAGTGCGGCCAATTCGCAGATCCTTAATCCCGCGGTTATGCCACCGCACCAAGTGATGTCTGGCTGCCAGATGTCGTACGAACGGTGATGAGCGATTTCCTGGAAACCAGCGACTCCGAACTCGTGTTCGCCGCCGGCTAAGTTGATAGGGGAGACCTTGCTCCGTAACTCGCCTAATTCCGATAGGTCGTCGGGCGTAAGGACGTCCTCGAACCAGTAGATGTCGAAGTCCGCGAGATCTTTTGCCATTCGGATCGCAACATCGGTGTCCCAAGACATGTAGACATCGAACATGATCTTGGCATCATCGCCCAAAATGCTCCGCGCGTCGCGAGCAGCCTTGACCGCATCGTCAGTCGTGCCGGCCCAGCGATGCGTCAACTTCTGTCCCGCGATGCCGAGTTCGGCGTACCACTCGGAATCCGGTCCCGTCGCGTAGACGTCCATGCTCTCCTTGCGTGCGCCACCGATCAATTCTGCTACGGGTTTGCGTTCGGCTTTGCCTAGCGCATCCCAAAGCGCCAAATCAACGCCGCTGAGCGCCATCATCGCAATACCTTTGCGACCGTAGGGTATCGACTCGTAGTAGAGGCGGTCCCATATCCGGATGACATCTTCGGGGGTGTTCAACTGCTCGCCGACCAGCAACTCCCGAAAATGCCCATTCATGATCGGCAACGATGCAAGCCCACCGCCACCATACCCGTATCCAACGATGCCGATGTCGGTTCGTACTTCTACCACTATCTGCCACAGATGCGTACGCCATGAGGATACGACGTTCTTGTAGTTCGGGTATACCGCTTTCACAGATGCGATTTGCACGAGTAGCTCCCTAGAGATTCAGGAATCCTTGCATTGATGTTTGGGTTGCGACACTCGATCTGGGTACCGCCGAGCCGTATACACCGTCATAACCCGGTTCAACGTCAACTTCGTCGCGTCTAGCAGCGATGATCGCGTTTGCCACATCTTCTCGGTTTAAAATCGCCGCAATGTCCACAGCGTCCGCGTGTAGCAACACGCCGATCTCACTGCCTAAGGCATCTGTGAGCGCGTTGTACGCTCGACCGACACGTTTCGTGGCCTTTCCAACGCCTAATGTGTACGACAAAAGCTCGATTAGCGGTATCAGATGGCGATAAGGAGCGTGTTCGCCATGCGGATCATGCCATAGTCCATCATCATCCTTTATCGTTTCAACCGCGTTTCCATCTGAGAGTGATCGGGCTCGATGCAAAACGCCAAGCGTCATGCCGCGTCGGCATTGGGGGCATATGCCGTTCAACTCCATTGAATCGTCTGGGTGCATCCGGACGCCGCATTTGCGATGTCCGTCCAAGTGATACTTGCCATGTTCGGGATGAAACTCATACGTCTCTGCTACACCACGGTTTCGCAGAGCCTGAATGATACCGTCGTAACTCAACTCGTCGATTTTGAGAACGGTAGCTTCTCTACCCAACGAGGCGATCGAGTGGGCATCGGAGAATGAAACTATGGAACGAGTTCTGGAATCGGAAACCGACCAGTGCATCGACGGATCGCTTGATAGTCCAGTCTCAACCGCCAGTATCTCGTCGGCAATGTCGCCGAAACATTCTTCCAGCGAATCGAAACCTGACTTAGTACCGAAAACACCGTACCAAGGGGTGAAGACATGAGCGGGCATGACTTCACATCGGTGGTCCGCATCGCGAATGATTCCAAATAGTTCGCGTGCCGATATCTTGAAGGTTGGACGCCCATCCGCTTCAAGATTTTGCAGTTTTGAAAACCTCTCGCACATTCGGTCTACCCCGTCGAAATCAGGCGCGGCTATCAAGAAATGCACCCGCCGCGAACGTTTGTATTGCCACCATACGCAAGATACTTCGCTCATTAACATGAAGTGCCTGCCATGTGCCGAGAAGATACCTGATCCTGGAGTAGTCTCGATCAACTCGCTTCGCATCTCATCGCGCCATGTCGGGTGCGTGAAGTCAGGCGCCGCGAGCAGGTCGATGCCGACGCGCGTACCCCCACCCGCCAAACTCTGAAGGTTCAACTTTGGGCTTGTCGCCAGCGAGTAGCGCGAGTGGAGATGAAGGTCGCAGATGATGCGCATTCAGCTCGCCTTAGGAACGATTTCGATGTGCGTGGACATAGAATCATAGTATTGGAATCACGGGGAGTGGCGCAGAGGAAGCGCGCCTGCTTTGGGAGCAGGAGGTCGCGGGTTCGATCCCCGCCTCCCCGACCACGCTTGGTGCATGATCCATCTCAGCGGTGCATCAGCATCTCGCCGCCGTCGACCATTATCACCTGTCCTCGGATCATCTCGGCATCCGTAGAGCAGAGCATCGCAACGACTTTGGCAACATCTTCTGGCGTTACGGTCCTTCCCGCGGGAGTCGGGCGTAATGCGACGTCTCGGATACCCAATTCTTCCGGGAACGCATCCAACGCGTCGGTCTCCACAAAACTCGCAGAAACGGCGTTGACCACGATGCCTTTCGCGCCCAAATCGATTGCCATGTATCGAGTAACGGCTTCCAAGGTGGCCTTCGATACTCCGACTGCAAAATACTGCGGCAAAACGCGGTTGGACCCCGGGGAAGATATGTTGATGATTCGCGATCCTCTCGGCATGTGTTCTGATGCGAACGTGGCGAGTCGCCAAGGGGCCTTCGCATTGATCGATTGGGTCCAATCCCAATGTTTCTCGCTGAGTTCCTGGGAAGATCGCATAACGCCTGAAGCAGCGTTGTTCACCAGTATGTCGATCTTGCCAAAACGTTCGATCGCTGCATCAACAAATCCTTCAATCGCCGATTCATCTGCGAGGTTTGCGCGATGACGCATCGCTTGTACCCCGAGATCAGTCAACTCACCCTCAACGCTGCGGGCGGCCGCGTGATTACGCAGGTAGTTGAAGCAGATGTCAGCGCCGCGAGCCGCGAGCTCTAGGCATATTGCACGACCGATTCCGCGCGAACCGCCGGTCACTAAGGCGGTCTTACCTGACAGCGCGTTCTGAGGGGTGGTAGTCAACTTAGAACCGTATCCAACACGGATAGTCAATTCCAGATTTTTCGCGTGAACCGAGCCGATTCACGGGCGTGGGTTGCATCGCTAAATGGCTAACCCGCCATCGACGCGTATCACTTCGCCCGTGACGTATCGCGCTTCTTCTCTGGTCAGGAAAGTAACCATCGGGACGATCTCTTCAATAAATCCGAACCGCCCCATCGGGATCATTTCTAGCAGGAACTTGCGCGCCCGATCCGAGATCACTTCGCTGGTCGCCGTCACTACGTAACCAGGTGCGACAACATTGACTGTGATGTTACGTTTTGCCAGCTCTTTGGCGACGGAGTAGGTAAATCCGTGGATCGCGGCCTTGGACGCGGAGTAGTTGGACTGACCAAGGTTGCCTCGAAGACCCACAATCGAGGAGATATTGATTATTCTCCCCCAGCGGTTTCGAACCATATTGGGTACGACCAAGCGAGTGCAGTGTATCGTGCCCCAAAGGTTCGTATCGATGGTATGTTCAAGCTGCTCGTCTTTCATCCGGATCAAAAGGTTGTCCGAAATCACGCCGGCATTATTGATCAATATTCCAACGGGGCCGTGCGCTTGGACTGCGGCTTCGACGATCTGTTCACACCCCTCCTTTTTCGAGACGCTTCCACCCACCGCGGTCGCTGTTCCACCGGCGGCTCGGATCTCGTCGACCACTTCAAGAGCTTCCGCTTCGTGGGAGTTGTAGTTGACTGCAACCGAATGTCCCATCGAAGCCAATTTGACCGCGATGCCTCGACCGATGCCTCGCGAGGCACCAGTCACAAGAGCGGATCGTGGTTGATCGGTCAGGTCCAAGGTTCGATTTGGCCGCAATTCAGTCTGTCAGCTTTTAGAAGCCTGAGCGTGAAATGCCGCCAACCCCTTCTGCTGAGCCGCCACAAAATCGTTGTCGAACACATGTTTGGCGGTTTTAATGGCCGTTGCGATCCCTGGCGCTTCTGCGGCGCCATGACCCACAACTGCAATGCCGTTGACGCCCAGTAACGGTCCGCCACCGTAGGTTACGAGAAGGTTGGTCAACGAAAAGATCTCATCGGCGAGATCGGTATCGCCACTTTTTGCTCTCACGTGCTCGGAAATCGCCTTTCCCAACCCTTCAGTAAGTTTCAGCACGATGTTGCCCACGAAGCCATCGCAAATGACTACTTCAGCTTTGCCGTGCGGTAGATCGTACGGTTCCAACATACCGATAAAGTTAAGCGGAGAATTTTTCAACAACTCCGCGGTGCCTTTTACGAGTTCGTTACCTTTAGTCTCTTCGGACCCAACATTCAAGAGAGCGATTCGAGGATTTTCTTGGCCGTAGATGATCCTTGACATGACGCTGCCGAGCGTTCCAAAATCGGCGAGTTGCTGTGGTCGAATGTCTACGTTCGCGCCTAGATCAATAATCGCGGTGTTCGGCGCATAGCCAATTATTGCGCCGCCGAGACAGCCGCGGGCGATCCCGGACATCGTGCCATAGGTGACGGTCGCTGCCGCGATCGAAGCGCCGGTCGATCCCATGCTCACAAAGCCGTGCGCTTTGCCCATTTTCACTAGTCCGGAGCATACAAAGATAGAAGCGCGAGGATTTGACCGGAACACCATCGCGGGGTTATCAGTCTCGGCAACCACGCCGTTCGACGCGATGACTTGCAGCAACGGATGCTTGTCGGCACCATGCTCAGCCAAAACGTTGGTGACCTCTACATGATCACCTACAAGGGCGATCGCAACATCGCCGTCGGCAACCGCTTCGAGCGCCGCGGGAACGGTTACATTCGGACCGTGGTCTCCGCCCATCGCGTCGAGCGCGACCACCATGCTAGGTCTTGAATTCGAGGTCATTTGCAGGCAAATCGAATCGCCGCGTGCAAGCATTTCGCGACGCTCACACTAGTATATCCGCCTCACGTTGCTCTTAATTCGCGCGGCTTTCAAGCCAATGGAATCGACGCCGATCCGACTAAAGCCTTCTCGCCGTTTGGTCTAGTGACGACCACTTCACACTCGACGATTTCGCGATCGTCGATGACGCGGATTCGTTTCACCGAGCCTTGCACAGACACCTCTTCGCCGGGAACCACTGGCGATGTGAATCGAGTCTTGACGGTGCCACCTCGATGCCAGGTAAACGGGTAGTTGACGGCTACCAGTTCCCAGACGAACGCTAAGCTTAACATCCCGTGGGCGATCCGTTGACCGAAACGCGTTGTGGAAGCGAACTCTTCATCGAGGTGGATAGGGTTGTGGTCGCCCGACGCGTGCGCGTACGCCGTGACCCGGTCTTGAGTCACGACACGCCAGAAGCCTTTGAGTTCTTCGCCTGTTTCGCGTGGGGCTTTCATGTTTGACTCGGGTTGTTCGATGGCATCATCACGGCATCAATATGATGGTGGAACTCGATTCTGCTACGTTGTTGCCATCGCTGTCTGAGAAATTGGTTTCGAATATCGCCCAAAGGCTGCCTCGACGGTTAGAACAGCTCTTCAACACCGCATTTGCGGTGATACTTGCTCCGGCGGCAGTCGGCTGGTGCACGGTCATCTGCTGTCCAGCGTGCACAGTCTCGATGCGATCCTCGACGATGTCAAGTTCCGCAATCAATTTGCTTAGCACGTATGCGTCGAGTTGTAGTGGATGGACGCGGGTTTGGAAATCGTGCGGTTCTTCGTTATCACCAGTGGCCGCCAAATAGGCGTCGGTATCTGCCCGCGTCAACTCGATTCTGTACGGTCCGAACTGTTGACCACTTTCAAGATCTTCCAGCTTCACGGCATCTCCCTTCGTTTACGCGCCAGAAAGAGCGCCGCCACCGCGTTGCATTTCGATCGCCTCGTTGACGAGGTGGTTAGCGAGTTCAAAGGCGGTCGGATTATTGAAATCTAGATCGGAGATCGCGAAGACCCGATAGAGGAGACCCGTCGAAACAAGGACCTCCGTATGGTTACCGACAGGCGGCACATCAACACCCAATGCGACGGCCATCGCAGACGCGGCGTTAATGCCCGATTCATCTAACGCGACTCCGGTGAGGTCCTTGCCTTGATAGGAGAGCAAAACCGCGTCTTCGGTTTGTTCGAGGCGAACTCGCAGGTGCGAACGCGGCGTCTGGAGCAGCTCGTATGCCGCTTCTAAAGCCGTCGCTCTCGTGGATTCGTCCATTACTTAAACGATCTTCGCGTCTGTAGGTTTGGCGTCGAAAATACCTGATCTAAGGCTATGGCGAAATCAGGTTTATTTCCACTAGGCGATCCCAAACCTTGTCGGCGCTAGACTCTGGAGTTTCAAAGTCGGAACGGAACACAATCTCGGGATCGATCGGCGGCTCGTACGGGTCGGAAACGCCGGTGAAGTTTTCGATACGACCTGCAAGGGCCATCTTGTATAGTCCCTTGACGTCGCGTTCGATCAAGGCATCCAATTCACATGAAGCGAAGACTTCGACGAAGTTTTCATGTTTCTCGCGAATCTCATCTCGGATCGCCTTGTATGGCGAAATCGCGGCGACTATGCAGATCACTCCGTTGCGCGCGAGCAATTCGCTGACAAAGCCGATGCGTCGGACGTTCGTGTCACGGTCTTCTTTGGAGAAACCCAAACCGACACTAAGATTCGTTCGAACGACATCGCCGTCGAGGATTTCAACCTTGGCGCCGGACGCCGACAGACGCTCGAGGATCATGTTGCCGATCGTCGTCTTACCCGCACCCGAAAGCCCGGTGAACCAGAGTGTAAAGCCCTTGTGTTCCATGTATCACCTGTTCATTCTTGAGAAGTCAACCTATCGATTCTAATTTCCACCAATTTCGATAGCCGCGTCGCTCATCTGGGTTAAAACCTCGTCTAGGGATTGCGAGGTATTGGGCCCATTAACCTTGCGAACGATTTCCCCTTGCGGATTCACGAAGAATTTCTCCGGGATTCCTCGAACCCCAAACTCGACAGCGATACTTCCGTCCTCGTCGATCGCATTCGGGTAGTCAATGTTGTGAGTCTTGATGAAATCTCGGACTTCGTTTTCGTCGTCCCATATCGAGATACCAACGAACTCGACGCCGAGTTGGGACCATCGTTTATAGGCTTCCGCGAGCGTTGGAGCCTCGGCGCGGCAAGGAGGGCACCACGAAGACCAAAAATCGATCATCACAATCGATCCTCGTAGATCGCTGAGATGCAATTGGCGTCCATCTAGGGTAGTGACCCGAAAATCGGTATTGGCATCGGTCGAAACCTCGACCTCGCCAAGCGTATCGTTGACGCCAGGGCGACCACCTTCGCGACTCGATTCGAGCATGCCAACGATCAGGATCGCGAGGAATATCAACAGCGGCACGCCGACGGCGAGGATCGGGATTTTTCGGCTCGACATCAGACGTTCTGCTGGTCGGCATCCACGTTGACGGCCTGCTGCATGAGGCGTTGACGCTGGATAAGGTATTCGTTCTCATCGATCTTGCCGAACTCGCGCATCTCATCCAACTCCACGACGGCTTCAACTATCGCCGACCTCGAATCAGAGCGTGTGTCGCCGGATGCCGGACCGCTGACACGTGTAACGGGCCGATTTCGTTGCGCGATCAGCACCGCATATGCGACCACGGCGACCAAGGCCAATGCCACACTCACCACGATCGCGACGCGGAACTGTGTGCTGTCTAAGAACTCCGAGACCTGGCTGCCGAGATTTGGTCGCGGCAAGCCCGATATGACGATGCCGAGTTCGGCTCTACGTTCGTAGTTCGAGCCGTCGTATCGCACATATCTCCCGTCGCCGATAGTCACGGTTTCGGAGCGCGCCAGTCCCAGTCCAGCGATCTCGCCGGTTCCTTCCGGAATCATTATCGACACAGATTCAGCACCGAACGGCAACCTGAACGGGTACTCGAACTGCCCGCCTTCAAACGGCGCACTGTAGCTGATAACCATGCTGTACTCGCCCGGTGGGACGGGATTGGAGACGGCGAATCCTGTTCCGATCTCCATCACGTTGCCGCTAGGCAGATCAGATTCGACAGTCAGTTCTTTGTATCCCACTGGAAGATTGAAGCGAAGTAGGTTGAACCCCGTCAAATCCGGGTCGGTGAGATCAGCGAGGTAGACCTTGTCGCCAGAATTAACCAGGTTCACCGCCGCGAGCACGCCGAGCACACCGGTTGACGCATCAATGACTGGAATTACTACCGAATACGTCGTGACTGATATTTCGTCAAGTGATGTCGTGCGGTCGTAAACGGTCAGGCTTACCTCTTGATCTACATCACTAGGCAGTAAATCGACGTACGGCGTGTAAACGCCATCATCGACGACCACTCGGTAGAAATGACCAGCGTTGACACGCACTACTTCTAACGAAAACGCGCCGTCGGATTCGGTTACCGATTCAATACGTTCGACTATCGATTCAGCATCCTCGTCGATAACTAGGGCGAAGACGGTCAACTCCGCAGGAGGGTCTCCGCTTTCAGTGCCGTTGACCACCTGGCCTGTAATCACGATGGTCTGTTCTTGATCCTGTGCTGTGATCGAAACAGCGACTCCAAGCACAAACGAGATCGCTGTGAATGCTGCGACGGCGATGGCGGTTAACCGTTTGAAGATCGGCGATGCCCGGTGGTCACTCATCTTCGTGCCTAACGTTCAAATCAGTGTCACTTCGCAGTTTTCGGATGCGTTGCACCTCCATCTCGAGTTCGAGCTCAGCTTCAAGGGAGCGGATACGCTGTTCAGCTCGTTGACGCATGAGCTTGGCAGCATCTAAGCGCAGTTCTCCGAGTTGGCTTTCATACTCTCCCATCGAGATGTTCCCGGCTTCGAACTCGTTTCGGAGCGTTACAGGTTCACGGTAGAGCAGATGGCGCAATGTGTCGGCGGATGCGACACGATCGATTGGCTCGAAACCTTCTGTTTCCGTCTTTCGCTTTTTTGCAAACGGATAAATCAAAACGGTCAATATCACCGCCGCTAAGACTATGCCTACTATCGCTGCCAACGCGTCACATCCTAAGATCCGACTTTGGCCGGTTGAGTATCCGACGCTTCAGGTCTGGCAACCAGCCCGCGTCTCGCGGCGCGTTCAAGCGCTGGATGAGGCCATAACGCGATTGCTGTACCCAATAGGAATATCGGCCCCGCGATCCAGAGCCACATAGCAAGGGGGTTGATACTGACTGCCAACGAAACGCGATCTCCTTGTTCGTCCTGCAAGAAGTCTCGGGGGATCACGTACAGGTCTTCGATGGGGTTAGTTTTGATGCCCGACCGCACCGAAACCATATTGAAGTTGCGGAAAAATTCGTGGCTCGGTTCCAATTGACCCACAAGCCTGTCACCCGGTCTTGCTTCGGTAGACAACGTGAAACCGGCTTTGCCAATGGCGTTTGCCGCAGCTAACTCGTTGACGTACTCAGATGGATCGATCCTATAGACATCGATCTGAGCCCATTGTGCGAAACGGTCGGGACGGTCGTCCATCTTGTGGTCGATGTACTCGATTCGATAGTCGTCCAAAACTAGGCTCTCTCCCAATTCAATGGCCGCATCGTAGCGCTGATCGAAGAACTGAGTTCCGATGATGCCAATCCCGACAGACAACACGGCGATGTGAACGATGTAACCCCCGTGACGAGGACGGTTGCCTTTGATCAGTCGCCACCACGCGATCACCGGCATCTCTCCCAAATTCCTAACTCTGGCCTGAGCTCCCATCCACCACTCTTCTAACACCGCGAATGCCGCGAACACGATCGCGGCAAATCCCAGCACCGCCCAAAAATCCCACACGCCGATAACGACTAATGCAATCACGGTCAGAGAAGCCGCAGTTAAAGGCACCAACAGCCACCGCCGCAACGATCTAGTGGCGGTCCTGCGCCATGGCAGCAAAGGCCCAATTCCCATGACGACCACTAACAGCAGCAACACCGGCCCATTCACTCGGTTGAAGTAAGGCGCCGCGACACTGACGTCGACATCGCGCGCCAGACTTGAGAAGACCGGGTACACCACGCCCCAAAGCGTTATTGTGGCAACGACTAACAAGAGGAAGTTGTTGACCAGGAACGACGCTTCGCGGGAAAGGAACGATTCGATTGCTCGTTCGCTCCTCAACTTTGGATATCGCCAAAT
Source organism: Dehalococcoidia bacterium (assembly GCA_965220355.1). Classification (GTDB taxonomy): domain Bacteria; phylum Chloroflexota; class Dehalococcoidia; order Lucifugimonadales; family Lucifugimonadaceae; genus Bin127. The sequence continues at coordinate 1,706,913 of OZ244820.1, read as the reverse complement.
GAAGACGGCGAACGCGAAGAGGACGCTCAACGCCATGAACGACAGGAATAGAATGCCCAACGAAGATTCGGCAAATGAGTGTACTGAGACCACACTGCCGCCTCGGTTTATCGACATACCAAGTTGGGCGAGGATGAACGCGATGTTGATCAAGACGATGTTCCACATCCTGAACATCCCGCGCCGCCGTTGGACCATGATCGAATGGATGAACGCGGTGAGCACCAACCATGGCATGAACGCCACATTTTCTATCGGGTCCCAACCCCAGTATCCACCCCAACCTAGGATCGTGTACGCCCACCACGCGCCGAGCAAGATTCCAACTCCGAGGATGCCCCACATGATGATGGCGAACACGCGCGCGATGTCAACCCAATCATCTCCGTATTCACCGGAGATCAGCGCGCCCGATGCGAAGGCGAAAGGAATTGTGATCCCCACCAAACCCGCCATTATCAGTGGTGGATGGCTGTAGAAGCCAGGATGAAGTAACAAAGGATTAACGCCACGACCGTCCGGTGGCACTATCGCCAACGTCTCGAACGGGTTGGCTAACGTCGCCATGGTACCGAAAAAGAACGCCGTTACTACGCCCAAGATCGCAATCGTGTAGGGCATCGCCGCCGAGAAGCGACGTGGCGCAAAAACTACGCTGATCGAGGACATCAGCGCCAGTGCCAGCGTTATGTAGAGCAGCGAACCTTCGTTGGCGGCGTAAAACGCCACTAGCGTGTAACCGCGACCCATGACGATGTTTGAGTTGTTCGCAACGTACTTGATGCTGAAGTCGTTCGTTAAGAACGCGATCATCAACACCGCCGAAGCGACAAACGCGACTAGCAACGACATGTAAACGGCGCGACGTCCACTGACAACCAACTCCGGAATGTGCGCTTTAGCTCCGATCAGCGACGCGACCGCGGCGTATGAAGCCACTGCAAAGCCGAGCCAGATGGCAGTTGTGCCGACCTGATCCACTACGCCTCGCCTCCGGTCTCCGTGTCGCGACGCGGACCTGTATCCGCACCACCTAATGCCGCAGTCATCTCCCGATCGGCGCGTTGCAGATATTCGTCGAGTTGTGGGTCGGCAGCAGCTGGAGGATCCTGAACTTCCTCAACCTGCCCCGTGCTCACGTCCGTGGTACCACGTCGGTTTCGACGTTTCATGTTGATGTAGGCGCTACCGACCAGTAAAGCACCACCCACGAAAATGACCGCTGGCATCGCCCACGCAATCAGATTGAAACCACCCGCATCCGGTGAAGCCAACACTATCTCACCGTATCTCTCCACAAAGTAGTCACGAATCTCGGCGTTCGTTGCACCTTCTTCGATCTTGTTTCGGATCACCGCTTTCATGTCTTCGGACAGTTGAGCCTGCGATTGATCCAGAGTTTGACCGTCGCAAACCGGACACATCAGTTGCTGCGACAACTGGTAAACACGCTGATCGGCGGTGAGATCGTTTTCGGTCACGCAACTGAGGGCGGCAATACAGACTGGCAAAGAGACGACGAGCAGCAAAACAAACTTAACGGCACGTATGCGTACCGTTGGGTTCGCGCTCGGCGTAAACATGCTGTTGATGGCCTCTGCAGGCCTCTTCCTAGCGTGGTTGCCGAAGACCGGGGCGCGTTTTACGCCGGGGGGCGAATTGCGACGGCCCAGTTTCAGCGACCGACGCCGGTGTTCTGATCGTAGATGTAGGTTACGATTTCCCGAATGTCCTCTTCAGGAAGCAAGTGCCGGAATCTCGGCATCACGACAATGCCGTTGTTAACCAGATTGAACATTGCGTCTTGGTCATACGTCGCACGCTTTTCAATTAGATTTGCAGGTCCGACGTATGGAGAGTCGTTCGTGGTTGCCCAGTAGCTGTCGTTGGCAGTGATGTGCGGCGACGCCGGACCATCACCGGTTCCAGACATGCCGTGACACGTGGAGCAGTTGATGCGGAACAGTTCGCGGGCACGCCCGGCATCGTAAGGACGTTCGACTCGCTCTGGAACTTCCAACACTTCGTTGGTGCCGATCTGACGGAACGGGACCGCATCTTCGGCGGGAGCCAAGCGCGGCGGTTCCTGCATCCTCGTAGATTGCGAGTAGTGCATCTCCGAGAAGATTTCGATCGGATAGGTGTTCGTTTCTTGAACCGCGCATGCCGTCGCACCGAAAACAGCGACTATCACCGCCGCGACCGGCAGCAGTGCACGTTTGGCGGGATTCGAGATGATTTGATCGATCAAGGGTTTCACGCCTGTTTGATCTCCATCGCACCTGCACCGTTGAGCGCATCTATAGCGGTCGCCGCTTGATCGTCGTCCGTAGTGATGACAACGCCGATCAGGCCTTCTGTGATTCGAGTGTCGTAAACACCGGGATTAACGTTCGGCAATCGAGATTCGATCACGATACCGACTACGGTCGAAATCACAGCCGAAAGCATCGACATTTCGTAGAGGATTACCAGCATCGCGAACAACGACAGGATCGGCTTGCCTCCGGTCACCAACGGGTACGCGATCTGTGTTGCCGCCGTGAGGAAAATGGCCAAAGTGAATCCGATGATCGCGCCGAATGCCGGGAAGCGGAACAACCGGTGTTGGGGCACGTGCTCGCCGAACGCGCCCTCCGGATACGGTGTACCGGTCAGCACGTCGAACGTGCCTAGCGGGAAACCGGCACCTTTCAACGCGTCCATCGCATCCGCCGCTTGGTTCGGATCGGTGTATAGACCTAGTACGCTCTTGCTCATTTCGATAGCTTCCTCAATCCTCTGACTTAATCGGCCTCGCGGACTATGGCCGGAACTCTGACGCGACCGATCTTGATCGAGTTTCCAAATGTCTGGCTTTCCTTTTGTTCAAACAACGGCACCAACGGGAAGAAGCGCGAGAACAGCAGCATCAGGAACGTCACCCACGCCAACGACCAGAACAGGATGAACCATTCCAGTCCGCTGGGTCGATACGCCTCCCAGGTGTAGACGAACGGGGTTTTACGCGCCAATCCAGGCACGATAATCATGAATCTCTCCAGCCACATGCCGATGTTCACGAACAACGACGACCAGAACATCAACGCGATGTTGTTTCGCACGCTCTTCTGTAACCACATGCCGACCGGGATGATGTATCCGGTGAAGAGGAACGTTATGAACAGCAAGTTCCACGGCCACTGGAATATCTGGAGCTCGCGCAACGCAAGTTCAGGTGCGTCAAGACCGTAGACCGCGAAGATGAGCTCGAGGAACGTGAACGCCAACCAACCGGTCGCGACCACGATGAGCAGTCTTGCCAAAGCATCGAAGTGCTCTGGTCGGATGAAGTCTTCCCACTTCCAGAGCCAGCGCATTAACGCCATCATCGTAACCACCGCAGACACTCCCGAATGGACAGCACCGATAACGAAGTAGGGTGCGAAGATCGTTGAGTGCCAACCTTCGACCGCGGGTGTAACCGCAAAGTCCCACGACACGATCGAGTGCACGGAGACGAAGATCGGGAGCATCAAGGCTGAGAGCAGGATACCGCCGACCGTCTGGAGCTTCCACTGACGTGGGTTGCCGCGCCAACCGAGGGACAGGATGGTGTAAAACGCGTTCTGCCATCCCGTCGTGCGGTCGCGGAGGTTGCCAAGGTCAGGCAACAGCGCGATGTAAAGGAAAAGCGTCGAACCAGTCAGATACGTGCCGATGGCGACCGGGTCCCAGATCAGGGGTGAACGCACGTTCGGCATGATGCCACGGGCAAAGTCATAGGGAAGGATGTAGTAGATGATGCGCCACGGCCGGCCGGCGTGCATGAGCGGGAAGAGCAGCGCCGTCAAAAGCGAAAACACGGTCAGCAGTTCCGCGGCACGCGTAACTGGCCGACGCCATTCAGCCTGAGAAAGTCGGAGAATGGCCGAGATCATGATTCCAGCGTGGCTGATACCGACCCAGAACACGAATGTCGTAATGAATAGTCCCCAGTAGACCGGGCGTGAGAGGCCGGTAACACCGAGACCTTTGTTGACCATGATGCCGATGAGGAAGAATCCGATGGCGACGATGATGCCCAACGTAATCACCGTGGGCGCCCACCATTTCGGCGTGTCTAACTGACCGTTCAGCAAGACACGGTTGGTGTGGATCTGGTCGATTGTTCTGCGTTGTTGCATGAAGGCTTAGTGCGCTTGCAGCTTGCCGATTTTAGTCGGGTTTTCCGATTATGGAAACCTTGGTCTTCATGTAATCGATCGGGCGGTACAAGAGGTTGAACTGTTGAACGTCCCAGACACTTAGGACGGGTAACACTCGCGTGGCCAGAAGGACCAACAACAGCGTGCCTGCAAATGCCCCGATAAAGATGAGGATGTCCATAATGTCGGGCCAAACTGTTCCCGGGTACTCAGTCAAGAAGCGTTCATGGATGCGATCTTCGGGGACCGACCACGCGGCCACGTAGAGCCGGATTCGATCCAGCAAGATGCCGATGAGGATAAGCGTCGCGCCGATGGCGGTGCCGTTGTAGCTGCGCCGCACTCGGTTCCAGATTAACCACCACCACGGCGTAAACCAGATAAAGATGAGGGCACCGAGAAAAGCCCAAATGTACGGACCGCGTATCAAGAAATCGATCCACATCTTATCCGATCCGCTTCGTCCGTACCAAAACACGATGAACGCCGAGATGAAGAAGTACCCCCAAAGGAGCGTGAACGCGAACATCAGCCGACCAATTGACCAGAACTGGTCGAGGTGAAGGTATTTGTCGAGGCCGAGATACTTGCGGGCCGCCCAAATGCCGATGACGGTAACGGCGAGACCGCCCTGTATCGATGAGATCGCGTGGTACATCGGGAAGATGGCGTCACGCCAACCCGGAACTAGGCTCATCGCGAAGTCAGTGCTGATAAGGAAGTGGATGAACACGAAAGTGAAGAAGTAGAGCGTCCCCATCATTCCGATCCGCATGCGCATCGAGCGCCACTGCACAGACGTGCCGATCCAACCGCGGGCCAACCAACCTCCTAGGCGTTGCTTCCAACCCGACGAGTGGTCGCGCATGGCCGCAAAGTCCGGGATCGCGTAGGAGTAGATGAAACCGAGCGCACACACTATGAGCGTGAACATGCCTACGACGGCCCAGAGGTGCGGCGAATTGTCCGGACCTTCGAACCAGATCGTGCGTCGACGCGCTCCGTCAACTACAAGCATCGGAAGGTTCAAGATGAGCGGGATCATCAAAACGCTGCAGACTATCGATACGAGCGAGAACAACGCTGCGATTCTCGCTACCGGTCGCACCCAGTTTGCCTTAGCCAAAGTTGGTGCGATCGCCACTAATGGCGCGCCGCCGAATGCGCTGAACAAGAATGCGACGGTGGCCGCGGTGTAGCCCCATTTGGCTTGGTCGCCCAAATCGACAATGAGCTTGACGATGGCCGTGACCACGCCAACTAAGGTCACGACACCCAGTATCCACATGATCGTGCGGAAGCGTGATGGATTCGCGTCGGTCGTGGCTACGAGTTCAGACGCGATGACGTCGGCCTCGACGCGCGCCGGTAGCTCGTGATGGCCCTCTTCGTGCGCAGCCGCGTGCGCACCTGAATGTACGACTTCGCTAGCCATGCGATTTGCCTGCCGACCTATCAGTGTCAATCTTCGCTAGATAAATGACATTGGGATCTGTTTCAAGGTGAGGTAGAAGCGTGTAGTGCCGGTCGTCTTTCTTCATCGTCGCGACCCTACTGTCTTTGTCGTTAAAGTTCCCGAACACTAACGCATCGGTTGGGCACGCCTGCGTGCACGCCGTCTGGATCTCTCCGTCGATCAAATCACGATTCTCGCGTTCGGCGTTACGAACGCCTCTGCGGATCCGCTGGACGCAGAAGGAGCACTTCTCCATGATCCCCCGGCTTCGCACGGTGACATCTGGGTTCAAGTGGTTGCGGAAAGATTCTGGCCACACTGGTTCCCAGTAGTTGAAGAATCGCACGATGTACGGGCAACCGTTAGCGCAGTACCTAGTGCCGACGCAACGGTTGTAGACTTGGACGTTCAATCCTTCGTTGTTGTGGTACGTGGCGAAAACGGGGCAGACCGGTTCGCACGGCGCGTTCTCGCAATGCTGGCACATAATCGGGATGAAGCGTGCCTTAATGTCGGGGAATTCGCCTTCCCAGTAACGTTCGACGCGTATCCAGGACATCACACGGGCGCGCTCAAACCGATCTTGCAGGTTTAGCGGGATGTTGTTCTCGGCTTGACATGCCAAGACACATGCTTGGCAACCGGTGCATTTGTCGACATCGACAACCATGCCCCAGCTGTAGTCTCGTTGTTCGCGTTGCAGTGTCATGTGGTTGATCCACGTTCATGGTATCCGCGGGTGCGGAACACGACGATCAGTGGCCTCCTTCCGATCCTTCTTCTTCCTCGGCGGGTTTGTCTGGTAGCAGGAAGCTTTGCTGGTACGTGTGGTGGTTTGCGATCTCGGCGTCGTGCGCGCTCTCACCCGGGGCGACGACCAAGACCGGCACGCCGGGTTCGACCGGAAACGCCGTGACTTCGCCTTCGAACTTGGCTAGTTCACGTTTGCGACCTGAACGCGCTACTCGTACTCGCGTCGCAGCCCAAGCAAGCGATCCACTCGCAGGTTCAATGTGAGGAGCCAAGATTTTGAAGACATTAGCGCCAAGACCTTCATCGTATCGGCCACCATTTTCGTGTCCGAGGCCGATCGGCACACCGATGACTCCCGGACGCCCGCCTGGGGTCGGGTAAGCTAGTGCTTCGATCTCGCCGTGCTCAGATTTGATAAAGAGCACGTCGCCTTGGCGTATTCCGAGATGCTCCGCCTCTTTGTCGTTCATCTCAGCCCAAGTGGCCCAAGCGGCGCTACTCATCGGGTCTGGGTTCTGGTTGGCGTACGGGGTGGCCGAAAGGCGGCCTTCGTAAAGGCTGTTCGACAGGAACGGAACCAGATGGAAATCATCGCCTTCGCCAAGACCGCTCGTACTTGAGTAGTGTACGGCGCTATCAAGGTCGAACACGTTTGGTGGCACGTGATCCGATGGGGTTTCTACTTTCGCTTCGGTGTCCCACCAGCCGCCTCGTTGCAACACGCCCTGTCGGAACAGGTTCTTGCTGGGGGCGGACACGGAGCCGCGGCTGAGATCGTAAAGCTGATCGATTGAAGAATTGACGAGTTCTTCCATGTCGTCGGCGCCCAAATCGCCCGCCGATACGCGCAGCAACTCGTCACCAAAACCCCTGGCGTCTGCGATAAGTCCGCCTGAGAATAGTTCGGTCTGACCAATAACCGGTTGCTGAATGGTTACGACCTCGTAGCCCGGTGCCGGATCAGGAATTGTGGTTCCCCACGTCTCTAGGAAAGTCTTTTCGGGCAGGATTAGGTCGCAGTTAGCGAGCGTGTCGTTCATGACACTGCCGTAACCGATCACGGTCGGCACGCCATCCATCGCTCCCACGATGTCGACCGAATTAGGCATTCCGTGAACGATGTCCGCACCGCGGATGATCACCGTCTGGACGTTGCCGCCGCGCCACTGGGCGAGTTCGACTTCCCAGTCCGCGAAGGAATCTCCGCTGCACCTGCCGGTCAGTCCCTCCAACACAGGCAACGGGTTGTACTTGACGCCGCCGTCGGAACCAACCGCGCCGACCAGCGTGTTCAGCGCATGCGTTGCCGCGATATTGAACTGCCCGTTAGTGTGTGCTCCGGCGCTTCCACCCGCAAACGCGAGGCTCGGACGATGTTCAGCGAAGTGTCGCGCCGCTTTTCGAATTCTGTCGGCTGAGACGCCGATGCGGTCTTCAACGTCGTCGGGGCGGAAACCGACTAATGTCGCGGTCGGTATCTGGTTGAAGAAGCGGGCGATCTCGATCGAAGAAGCTAACCGCTCTTCGACGATCACCTGTGCGATGCTCATCGCGAGGTGACCTTCATAACCGGGCAGAACAGGCAACCAAAGATCTGCGTTTGCCGCCGTCATCGACAGGCGCGGCTCGGCGTGGATCAGGTAGCCGCGGTCGGGCTTGGATCGAAACTCGCCGTAACGAACCGAGTAACCGACCGACGATTGCCAAGTGCTAAGCCAGTCCGCGCCGATGGACAGGATCGTGTTTGCATTCGAGATGTCGTAGTGCGGCGGGTCTTCTTGGCCGTACAAGAACCGGATCGCGTCTTGCATCACGCCTTGTTCGGTCGGATCGAACTTAATGTGTCGACCGCCGTACAGCGCGGCGAAGTTGATCGCAACCCATTCGAGATGACCGCCAAGCGGATTGGTTACGACCGCGAGATTATCTCGACCGGCCTCGACAGCGCTTTGCATCAACTGCTCGGCGCGTTGCCACGAAATAGGATCGTACAAGCCGCCTTTGCTTTGGCGTAGGAGCGGCTCGCCGATGCGATCGGGATGATATGTGAGCTGAATCGCGGCGTCATGTCGGGAGCTCTGCTTACCGAGATTCACCGGATGATCTGGGTTGCCAGCGATCTTCTTAGCGCGTCCCTGCATTACGCGGACGATAAGGCCGTCTCCGCCGGGCATATCGGGCCAGGTGGTTGCGTACCAAGCGTCTTCGCCACGCACGAGGTCCTCGGGCATGTCGATCGGGCTCTGGACCACGAGTTCGCGTTCAGGTAATCCACAGGCGGCGAAAATCATCGTGCCAGCGGTTGCCTTCGCGCCCAGCGCCAGGAACTCTCTTCGGCTCAGTTTCATCTAGTGAGGTAGCTCGTTTCGACCTTCAGTGTTTCACGTCAAATCAGTGGTGGCAAGATGCGCAGTCTGTCGGCGCATTGTTGTCTCGGTGGCAGTTGATGCATTGTCCCATTTTCAGTGGTTCAACCTGTGCAACCTCTTCCATGGATGCCACATCGCCGTGGCACGTCGAGCAAACACCGGCCGCGCCCATTTTGACGCCGCTGGTGCTGTTCTCGACCGCTTCTGGGTGTTGAGTCAGGTATCGGATGTGAGGTTCATGAACGAACCTGACGTGATCCGGCATTCTATGAACTCGCTTCCAATCTATAGGATGCGGTTTATCGCCTATGATGCCCGCTGCGGTCCGAACCTGCGTTAGCGGTTCGCTGTCTTCACTGCCGATAACTTGGTGGCAGTACGCGCAGAACTGGACGGGCGGCACGCCGGCGTTTGCCTGCGAGGTAACGGTGCGGTGGCAGAAAGTGCAGTCCATTCCGAGCCCTTGCACTTGTTCGCCCGTGGTGTTGGTGTAGGTTCCGGTCCCGGCGTGAATAGTGTGCGGGAAGGGGATGGGTTGTTCGACCGATTGGTCGAAGCCGAGGACCGGTATTGGTTGTCCCAGCCATCCTGTGATGACGAATGCCAGAACCGCGCCAGTGACAGCTACTACGCCGAGAGACCCTAGACCTAGGATCGGAATTAACACCTTAAGCCACAAAGGCGTGGTTCGGTGCTTCTCGCGCAGGAACTCAAGCAATGCTGCCAAGGCGAGTCAACTCCCGGGTTGCTGAGTTATGCGTCAGATGCGACGAAATCGCTCGGATATCGGTTGGCAATGTTTCTCGTTTCACTGCCAATACCTGGAATAACGAACTTCTAGCCAGTCCATGTTGATGGCGGCGAAGACGAAGCAAGCGATCACTCCGAGGAAAGCGACGATCCCGACGAAATAAAACACTGGGCGAAGATTTGTCCATCGTGCAGGGATCGTGTTGGTGTCGACAAGGGAGGTGATGAGGGCATGAGCCGTCAGGAGGCTGAATCCTGCTACGATGGCACATCCTAACGCGGCCCAGAGAAATTTGAGCGCGGTGCCGATCTGCGCCCATTCGGACGGTGAGAGGGGTTGTGGGTCCATTCGCCGTTCTCTTGATCAACTAGCGGGCAGACGGTCTCGAACTGCCGGAATCATCTTTCAGATGTTCTAAACGATCTCTCCAGTTGCGCCGATTCTCGCTACGCGCTTCCATCTATCTTATTTGCGCCTGCGCGCCAGTGTCAACGCGGACTGCATTTGCCAAGTAACGCATTTTAGCAACCATTGTCGGTTTCGACGAATTCGACTTCGGTAACAGTGGGCAGCAACATGTAGGGCTCGCCAAATTCGTCGGCCGAAGCGATCGACCATTCGTCAGCTATCCGGTATGACCGCAATCTGATACCGTGATTGCCGCCGTGAACCAAAATCGACTCCCCAGCTCCCGAATCCCCCACCGGAACGACTCGTATATCGCATCTTCCGGCGTCTGACCATCCGACTGCCTCGCACCGGCCATCAACATTTGTGACGTCATCGAGAACGATGCTATGCGCGACCCGCTCAACGCCCCTCACTTCGAACGTCTGCATCGGGAAGTACCCGCAGTTGTCGTTATCTTCGATGTCTATCCAGACTTGGCTCATCGGTCAGAGTCCATATCAATTGCCGAACATCGATTGTAGACGCATTGCGTGCCGATGTCGTGCCGATCTGTTTACTGGGTCGAAAACTGGTGCGGTTTGGGGTCCTCGAAACTTGTAACATCAATCTCAACGAACTCCGAAACTTCCGGGATCGTTGAGCGGCATTTTGCCGTCCGGCGAACTTGCGGGAAACTGCGCGATGCGAATAACTAGAGATAAACTGAGCTGGCTCTACGAAACTATGTACCGAATCCGTCGGTTCGAGGAAACGATGCTCGAACAGACCTTCCGGGGCAACGCGATGGGTGTAACTCACCCGTCGGACGGTCAAGAGGCCGTTCCAACGGGCATCTGCGCGCACTTGACGGACAAGGACTGGATAGGATCGACACATCGAGGCCACGGTCACTGCATCGCTAAGGGGCTGGACACCAAAGCCATGATGGCTGAAATCATGGGGCGTTACACCGGTCAGTGCAAAGGAAAAGGCGGCAGCATGCACATTGCCGACTTTTCCAAAGGGATGCTAGGAGCCAACGCCATCGTCGGCGCATCAGTGCCGCTAGCGGTCGGCGCCGCCTTGACCGCCAAGTATCGTGGCAACGAGAACGAATCGGTCGGAGTAGCGTTCTTCGGCGATGGGGCCACCAGCCAGGGGGTTGTGCACGAATCGATGAACTTGGCTGCTATTTGGGATCTGCCGGTAATATTTGCGTGTGAAAACAACCAGTACGCCGAAGCAACCCCGGCATGGTACGCGGTTTCTACCGACGATATCGCTGCGCGCGCCGATTCATACGGAATTCCGGGGGTCCAAGTCGATGGCATGAACGTCTTTGCCGTCTATGAAGCCGCCGAAGAAGCGGTCGCACGAGCTAGGGCAGGTGAGGGACCGACCCTGCTGGAACTGAAGACCTATCGATACCACGGCCATTTCCATGCGGACGATCCCAAGAAGTATCGAAAGCAAGACGAAGAGGATGAATACCAGGAACGGGACTGCTTGAAGCACTTTGAAGGACTTGTGACGCAGCAGGGCGCGATGACAGATGAGGATTTGCAGTCGATACGAGACGAAATTGAGCAAGAGATGCAAGACGCGGTGGATTTCGCGTTGAATAGCCCCATGCCTCCGATGGAAGAACTCTACTCCGACGTCTACGTCAACTACTCGAACCCCTTAGTTGGATTGCGCTGAGCGCAAGCATCCCAATTAGCAATCCTCGAACCCGAAAGGCAACCCAAAAGCCATGACGACAGCCGAAGCGACACAATCGATAACCGTCCTAAGCGATCCCGGGGTACTGGTTCCAGGCCCGGGTTACGATGTGCCCGGATCTGATGTTCGTTATCGAGACGCGTTCAATCAGACGCTGCGCGACGAGTTGGATCGCGATGCCGATGTTTTCATCATGGGTGAAGATATTTCCGGCGGTTTCGACAGAGACACGAACGAACCGCTCGACGCTTGGGGAGGCCCGTTTGCGGCGACAAAAGGCCTTGTGCAGGACTTCGGTCCCGAGCGCATCCGCGACGCTCCCATTTCGGAAGCTGGTTTTGTAGGAGCAGCCATTGGTGCCGCTTTGACCGGCCTGCGCCCAGTCGTTGACCTGATGTACTTCGACTTCGTGACGGTCGCGTACGATCAACTGCTGTCAAACGCCGCGAAGTCCCGCTACATGTTCGGCGGACAGACGAAAGTCCCGATGACGCTATTCGCTCGCTCAGGCGGCGGTACCGGACACGCGGCGCAGCACTCGGAAAGCTTCTACTCAATGCTGGCCCACATCCCCGGATTGAAAGTCGTCGTTCCTTCCGACGCGTACACCGTGAGAGGTCTCCTAGCAGCCGCGATCCGCGATGATGATCCAGTATTCCTAGTCAACGACAAGAAACTCATAAACTTGACTGGCTTCGCGCCTGAAGAGTCGTTCACTATTCCGCTCGGCAAGGGCCGGTATCTAAAGCACGGAGACGACGTTACCTTGATCGGAATGTCTTACACGTCGGTGGTGTGTAAACAAGCGGCCGATATGCTCGCCGAAGAGGGTATCGAAGCCGAAGTGGTCGACATGCTCAGCCTTTCGCCGTTCGACGAGGAGATAATCCTTGAATCGGTGATGAAGACGAACCGCGTCGTCATCGTTGACGAGGACACGCCGCGTGCAAGCATGGCGTCCGAATTCGCGGCGATCATCGCCGACAAAGCGTTTGACTATCTCGACGCACCAGTAAAGCGCGTCACGGGCCCGCACACCCCAGTCCCGTATAACAAGGGACTTGAAACCGCGTTCATGCCCCAGCCCGACGACGTTGTGGGCACCGTCATGACGATGCTAGGTGAGTGACGACCTTGTGACGGAGCTTTGCGCCGGACTCATTGCCCAACTCAATCGCACCTAACCGCGTCGTCTTCGCGCGCCAATCGACGCAACATCCTGAACGGGTAAATGCCGGTTGAATGACCGTCTGTCCACAGGAATTGCAGGGCATACCTACCGACTTCCAAGAAATCGACCGCTATGACGTCTTCTGGAACTATCGCCACGTTGAGGATCTGCCGACCGCTCATCTCTTCGACGCATCCGGCGCACCCGCACTGCAATCTGAGGTATCGATACGGGTAGACGCAAGTCTTACCGTCGGACCAAGTGATTGACACTCCTTCGCCGACGAGTTCGGTTTCCGTTGGTGTGACGTTAGTCTCTTCCATGGCGCAACAACGCCCGACGGATGCTGCGCGACCATGATGAAGCCGCGATTTGCATTGCTGGGCTAAGCTTGTTTAAGCGTATCTGACAAGCAATCGAACGAACTTAATTTCAGGAGCTAAAACGTGACAACAGAAACCGACAATATCGTGGTCGGCCTCATCGGGGCAGGTGGGAACACGCGCCTCAGGCATATTCCCGGCCTCCGGGCTCAAGAAGGTGTGGAAATCAAAGGGCTCGTAAACCGTAGCGTTGAATCTTCAAGGCGAGTGGCGGACGAATTTGGGATCCCTGAGGTATACGTTGATTGGGTTGATCTGCTGGACGATGACGACATCCAAGCGGTATGCATCGGAACTTGGCCGTACATGCACGCCGCGCTGACGATCGAATCGCTTGAAGCTGAAAAGCACGTACTCTGCGAAGCTCGGATGGCCATGAACGCAGACGAAGCGTTGGAGATGCTCGACGCTTCCAAGCGAGCTCCTCACTTGGTAGCGCAGATTGTTCCTGCGCCGCACAGCCTCGAGATCGACCAAACCGTGATCGGATTGATATCTGAGGGCTACATCGGCGATCTCGTCAATGTCAGGTTGTTTGTGGGCACCGGTAGCGATTTCCCAAATCCTGAGACTCCACTTCACTGGCGGAACGAGCGCGATCTATCCGGAAATAACATCATGACGATGGGTATCTGGTACGAAGCGATGATGCGTTGGTTCGGTCCGGCGAAAACCGTACAAGCTTTGGGGCAAACAGTAGTAAAACATCGCCTCGATGCTGACGGTCGGCGGCGCGCAGTCTCGATCCCGGATCACCTTGACGTGTTGATGAATTTGGAGTGCGGTGGATCGATGAACTACACCACCACCGTGGTTTCTGCATTCGCACGCGGACTCGATCTTTGGGTCCACGGAACTGACGGCGTCCTGCGCGTAGAGCATGCAGACGCCGACGAGCCTACTGGCGCGACTTTCAAGTTAAGCGGCGCACGTCGTGGGGATGATGGATTGAGCCAGATCGAGATCTCGCCCGAGAACCGCGGCGGATGGCGCGTCGAAGAGGAGTTCATCAACGCCATTCGTGGTATCGAACCGGTAACTCACACCAACTTCACGGATGGTTTGAAATACATGCAGTTCACCGATGCGGTCACAGAATCGGTTAAAACGGGCGACCTCGTCAAGCTGCCGTTGTAATTGAGACCAATCGGACGAATTCTGATCGTCGGTTTCGCCATTTTGATTTGGCGTAAGAGTGCATAGCGCGCAATAATGAGCGCGTTATGCACTCTCGTGAAGAATTCAGCAAAAGAATCGAAGACGCCGTTCGGCGTTCTGCATGGATCGATCAGGCAAAACTCTCACCCGTGCCCGAACTGCCGGATGAGTCTCAGCTGCCCATCGACGTCCCTTTGCCAGTCAACGAAACCCGAGACGAGGCCAATCCGCCGCGTCCAGCGCAGGGCGCAAATCAAGCTACTGACCCCCAACAGGACCAGGTTGATGGATCGGAATCAGGTCCAGCCAACATCGCAGGCAAATTCCGACTAAAAGACGATAAACTGCGGCTCGTACCAGCTCGTGAACGCCCTCGCGAACGGATGCACGAACTAGGTCCCTCAGGGATCACGACCACGGAACTTCTGGCAATCGTTCTCGGTTCCGGCATCGCGGGACGAAACGTCAAAAACGTGGCCGACGACCTGCTGAAGGAGTTTGATGGTTTACGTGGACTTAGCCGGGTAAGCGCGTTCAATATGCAAAAGGTAGACGGCATCGGTGGCATCAAAGCCGACATGTTGACCGCAGCATTTGAGTTGGGCCGGCGTGCGGCGCAAGAGGAGGTCGAGAGCGTTGAGGGCGGATACGGGTCCCACATGCCGACCGGCGAAGTGATCGCTCACTCAGTCGCCAAACAATTCACCGCGCGACTTCGAGATAACTCGCAAGAGGAGATGTGGATCGTGCTGCTCGACGTTCGAAACCAATACCGCGGCAAATCGAGGATCTACGTCGGATGCTGCGATCAACTAGTTGCGAAGACTGGTGAGATCCTGAGCCGCGTAGTTGAGCGCAATCTTCCGCGCTATGCCTTAGTGCACAACCACCCGTCAGGCAAAGGTCATCCCAGCGGCGCCGATATCAGCTTCACCGAAAGGTTGGTTCGCGCTGGCCACTTGCTCGATATTGAACTCGTTGACCACGTCGTTCTCGGCGAAGATCTGCGGAGCTACGTCAGCATGAGGCAGACCAAATTAGTCGATTTCTCAGCAACAACGCGATCAAACCGCAAGATCATGGATGTTCGTTCACAAGCTGACGCCAATCTCGTTGCTTCACCCAAGCGAATCTCGTAACAGGTTCGCCTCGCGGCAGTTCTCCGCCTGAGGCTTCGCCCGATACAGGCAGGCCACCTTCCCTCAGTACGCGTGCGATGTCGACACTGGGCGAATTGGCGGACTTGCTGCCGTAAGCTCCAAAAATTAACGCGCCGTCATCCGTCACCGCGTAATGGAGCAGATGTCGCGCCAAAACTGGCAGCATCTCAATCGGGACCAAATCCCAGATGGCGTAAACCCATCGGAATCGCTTGGACGGCAACCATTTCCATGCGTTCGCTACCCAAAAATGGTGGGCTTTGTCCGGAAATCGACGGATTGCTTCTTTGACGAGAAGCGGGTTCAGATCGACACCGTGAGGATTGAGGGTTAATCCTCGTTCTTGTGCCCAACCAACGACCGATTCAAGCAGGTAAGCGTTGGCGCAACCCAAATCGAGAAAGTCGCCGTCGGCATCGATGGCCTCCAAGAGTGGAGATCGTTCTGCCCGCCATCTTTTTGCGCCCCCGCCGAACCCGGACTGCCGGATGGGGTCGTTGTTTGCAAGGTATGCAGATTCCAGAAGGCGTATCGATGCGAGGTGATCTTCGGGCAACTTTACGCTTTGGCGCTGCGCTTTTCCAGTGTGCTCAGGGTTCATCAGTGTTACGATACTAAGCGCGGTTGGGAAGCTGTTAAACGACGTCGAACGTCCATGAACGGAGCTAATCTGCATGCCAAGGGAGCAGACGGGATGAATCAAACCGTGGCAATCGATTTCAACGCAGACATCGGAGAATCTTTCGCTTCGTATCGCATGGGGTTAGACGAGGAGATCGTGAAACACATCACTTCGGCGAATATCGCATGCGGATTCCACGCTGGCGACCCTGATTGGATGGCCCGCACCGTTAGGTTGGCCGAAAAACACGGAGTCGGTATTGGCGCGCACCCGGCGTATCCTGATTTGGCCGGATTCGGACGTCGCGACATGAACCTTACCCCCGATGAGGTGGCGAATGTTGTCACATACCAAGTCGGCGCGTTGACTGCGTTCACCAAAACGAAGCAGCTGAAGCATGTTAAGCCGCACGGTGCCCTTTACAACCGGGCTGTCGGTGATGTCGATATCGCGGCCGCGGTCGTCAAAGCGATCCGCAAGATCGACGATGAGTTGGTACACGTCGTCCTAGCGAATTCGGTGTGGGAGGATGTGGCGCGCAACGAGAGCGTGAGGGTGGCGCGGGAATGTTACGCCGATCGCGCGGTTACGCCGGAAGGCACGCTCGTGTCACGCTCTCAACCTGGCTCGGTGATACACGACGTCTACGAAGTGACGGAGCGATCGTTAAGACTCGCGATCGAGGGTAAAGTCACGGCTTCGGACGGTAACGACATCGATTTTTCTGCTGACACGATATGCCTGCATGGTGATACGCCCGGCGCGGTTGAGATGGCAGCGTCTGTCAGATCCAAGTTCGAATCTAGCGGGATCCAGGTGAAGTCTCTATCTGAGATCCTCGATTAACGACTTATGTGCCGAAACAAAACAGTTAGAACTACATGTGACCCAGTACCCGCGTATCATCCCCGCAAGCGATTCTGCTTTGCTAATCGAGTTTGGCGACTCGATTGATTACGCCATCAACGCGCGCGTCTACGCTGTTCAGCGCAAGATTGAAGCGTCCGAAGTCAACGACGCGGTCATAGAGTTCATTCCGTCTTATAGATCGTTGCTCGTTGAATACGATGGGTCAAAGTATTCCTATGCCGAGATCAGCGACCGGGTTGCCGTATGCGTCGAGAACGCCGATGACCAGGCAAGTTCGATCGTTGCGACCGACCAAGACGCGCACCAGATTCCGGTTGCATACGGTGGCGAGTTCGGACCCGATCTCGAGACCGTCGCGGAACACGCCGGTTTGGCGGCAGACGAAGTGATTTCGATCCACTCCGGCGTCGATTACCACGTATTCATGTTGGGCTTCGCACCGGGGTTCCCCTATCTCGGCGGCATGGACGAACGCATCGCGTGCCCGCGGTTGGCCACCCCGCGAACAATGGTTCCCGCAGGTTCTGTCGGAATCGCCGAGGCGCAGACCGGTGTTTATCCGAACGCGAGCCCGGGTGGGTGGCAGTTGATAGGAAGGACGCCGATGGCGCTATTCGACGTGGATTCTGACCCGCCGGTCGCCATGCTGCCCGGCACGAAGGTGAACTTCGTTCCGATCACCTACGACGAATACGAGGTCCAACAGAGGGCTGAGTGAGCGAGATGTCAACGTCAGCCCGAATCGAAGTTGTTTCGCCAGGAAACCGACTGACCGTTCAAGACCTCGGACGGCGCGGTAGCCAGCGCTACGGTGTCTCGGTCAGCGGAGTGCTCGATCTTCAAGCCGCAGTCATCGCAAATCGTTTGGTTGGGAACCCGGCTACAACCGCATTGTTAGAGGCGACCTTCGGCGGGGTTTCCATCAGGTTTGAACAACAGACCAAGGTGGCGATCACCGGCGCCGAGGTTGCCGTCGACATCGACCGTTTTCCCATACCTATTTGGGAAACCGTCATCGTGCCTGCTGGCACCGAGTTGAGTGTTTCGATTCCAACGGATGGCCTCTACACCTACATCGCGATCGAGGGTGGTGTTGATGTGCCGAGGGTGTTGGGTTCGAGGTCTACTCACGTCGCCTCTGGGCTCGGCGGTATCGGCGGCCGGGCGTTGAAGGAGGGAGACATATTGCCGTTGGGTAAGGAACTGGAGGGTCCGGAGAGGCCCCGCGCCGGAACCACCGCTCCCGCAGATTTGGTGCCAGCTTGCACCGAAAGCGCTCGTCGGATTCGCGTCATCAAAGGCCCTCAGTGCGACGTATTCGACAATGACGCGATCGCAACATTTTTCGGATCGACGTTTACGGTCAGCAATCTCACGGATCGGCAAGGCGCGCGGTTGGATGGTGCCGCGATTCCCGCAATCGACGGAAAACACGATATCGTTTCAGATCCTGCATATATGGGCGCGGTTCAAGTTCCGGCAGACGGCAAACCGATAGTGTTGCTCGCCGACCGTCAACCAACCGGAGGTTACGCCAAGATCGCATCGGTGATTTCGTCCGATCTGCCCGCAGTCGTGCAAAAGACCCCCGGATCTGAAATCGGGTTTGAATTGGTTGATGTCGAAAAAGCGCAAGAGTATGCGAGCCGTTTCAGACGCTCAATCTATGAGGAATCGTTGCGAGAACCTGAGCGCGTCTTCGTTTCAAATATCGCCGTCAATGGTGAAACCTACAATGTTGAATTAGTGCATCCAAGAAACGCGGACGACCAAGGTTTCGACGACGGGATCGTCTACGCAGCCATCGATGGAGGGTCTGAAATGGTTGCGACGTACGAGTGCTTGGAAAGCGCGCCAGAGTAACTGAGAAACCGAAACACTGCGGGGAACCGATTTGTGCGGTCCCTGCCGACCTTTTCATCAATCAAAACGAGCCATATCGAACAGACATACAGTGACTGGATTGGACATTGAACCCATAATCGACGGCCTGCAAGTCAGTGGGATTGGGATGGGCATGACTACAGCTGTGCTCATCATCTTGGCGTTGTCTGTACGCGCCGTATCGTGGGCAGACGCGGTCATCCGCCGGAGGGAAGCCGAACGCGCCGCTAACAAAGAAGTCGCATCCGAAACCGCGGAGATTTCCGAGGCACCGACCCTTCAAGACGATAAGGACGGCCCGGCGCGTGCGGCAGCGATCGCGGTGGCTCTCGCGTTGTCGCAGAGAGAACATGAAGATTTGGCAGCCGACCAACAAACCGCGGAAGGGGTTCCCGCTAACGCGGCGCACAACACATGGCTAACGGAAGGCAGAGCTAGGCAGCATGCTCGGCATGGCGGCACAACTAGAACTAGAGATCGGCGATGACGAGCCGCTACCGCATCACCGTGGACGGCGTCACGTACGACGTGGAGGTGGGCGACGTTTTGGCTTCACCAGTCCGCGTAGTCGTCGACGGTCTCGAATTTGAAATCGATATACCCGACGCAGCTCCTGCGCGCCCAGCACAAACCCGTCCGCAACGGGCAGACAGGAGGCCAGCCGCCCGTCCACGACCCGTGCAGCGTAGTCGGCCTGCGGCGGCAGCCAGCGCCGACAGCCAGGACGTGGTTCGCGCTCCCATGCCTGGACGCATCGTACGGGTCAACGTCGCAGTTGGCGACAGTGTCCAACGTGGACAGGCGGTGTTGGTTCTTGAGTCGATGAAGATGGAGAACACCATAGCGGCGCCACGCGATGGTGTTATATCGCAGGTGCACGTGGCGGCCGATGATTCGGTTCAGCACAGCCAGTCGTTGGTGGAGCTTGAGTGACCAATGTTTGAAGTAGGTGTCTTGAACCAGATACTCGTCGGGTTTGAAGCCATTGGCGATGATCCCCGAATCGTTGCGATGTGGATCATCGCGGCGGCATTGCTCTACGTTGGCGTCGCAAAGAAAAAGGAACCATTGCTGTTGGTGCCCATCTCGATGGGAATTCTTTTTGCCAACCTACCGTTAGGAGAATTCATTCGAGCGGGTGGCGAAGGGGAACCAACCGGCATCTTGCGAACTTTCCAGAACGTTGGGTTGGAGACCGATATCTTTCCGTTGCTGATCTTCCTGGGCGTCGGTACGGCGACCGACTTTTCGCCGATGTTGTCAAATCCCAAGACTTTGCTGCTCGGCGCGGGTGCGCAGGCCGGCGTGTTTTTCGCGTTGATGGGAGCATTGGTTCTGGGAGCATTAGGTTGGTTCGATTTCGGCTTGCTCGAAGCCGCGTCGATAGGAATAATCGGCGGCGCAGACGGCCCGACCACGATCTTTATAGCCACCAGGATGAGAGAGTTGGGCGAATCAATGCCTCACGTTGAGGTGAGAGACATCGTCGGAGCCACCGCGGTCGCCGCATATTCGTACATGGCCCTCGTGCCGATAATCCAACCGCCGTTGATCAAGCTGCTCACAACGCAAAACGAACGTCGGATTCGCATGGAATATTCGAGCGAACCGGTTTCACGTCGATCTCTGATACTTTTTCCGATCATCACCACCCTCGTCGTGAGCGTATTGGTTCCGTCCGCGTCTCCGCTCATCGGCATGTTGATGCTCGGAAATTTGATCAAGGTTTCCGGCGTAGTTCCGAGACTCGCTGATGTATCCGAAAACGCGTTGATGAACGCCACTATCGTGATATTGGGACTGTCTGTCGGTGCCACGATGCCAGGTTCAATCTTCCTGCAACTCGAAACCCTTGGCATCTTCGTGCTGGGTCTGTTCGCTTTCGCCACCGCGACGATAACCGGAATATTGTTGGCCAAACTGATGAACCTCGTCACCAAGAGCAAGGTAAACCCGATGATTGGCGCGGCCGGCGTATCAGCGGTTCCGATGGCGGCGAGAGTCGTGCAGGACATGGGGCAAAAAGAGGATCCAGAGAACTATCTGCTCATGCATGCGATGGGTCCTAACGTTGCCGGAGTTATAGGGACGGCGACTGTCGCCGGCGTTTTAATCGCTGTCGTGCCATCGCTCGTAGGTTGACAACCAGTGCCACCCCACGCCGCGATGTGTAACATCAATTGCTGTAATCCATCGCGCTAACGAAGCCGCCATTCCACGGAGAAACTCCCATGCCAGACCTCACGATGCGAGGCGTCTACCCGATACTTTCGACACCGTTCGACAAGGATGGCAATGTCGTATACGACGATCTCGAAAACCAAGTCGAATGGATTATCAGCAAGGGCGTGCACGGCGTGGGCATCGCAATGGCGAGTGAGGTCTACAAGTTCACAGAGAGCGAGCGCGACGCCGTCTTGAAGTCCGTCGTTGAAACCGCCAACGGTCGCGTCAAAGTGGTGATGAATACCGGCGCCGAGGGCACGGATGCTGCCATTCACTACTCGAAACGCGCCGAAGAGCTAGGCGCGGACGCGTTGATGATCCGCCCGACAAGTTACGTACCCACGGTCGCGTCTCAACACATCGAGTATTTCGTCCGCATAGCTGAATCGGTTGGGATTCCGATCTTCATGCAGGACCAAAGCACCGCCGCGGTGCCGCCCGGTATGGCCGTGTCTTGCGCAAAACGTCACGAGAATCTTTGTTACATCAAGGTTGAGACGCCGCCCACCATTCCTAGAATGGCAGAGGCGCAGACTCTCGTTGCTGACGGCACCAATCTGATCTTGTTTGGTGGCATGGGCGGCGCGTTCTTGATCGAGGAGTTACGTCGCGGATCGGTAGGTACGATGCCGGGATCGACGCTACCAGACAAGTTCGTCGACATTTGGGACTTGTGGGAATCCGGAGACGAGGCGGGAGCGCTCGACGCTTTCGATAAGTACGCATCGGTTATCCGAACCTTGGCACAAGGGCAAGGTCTAGCCAACTGGATCTATAAACACATCATGTGGCGGCGCGGCGTATTCAGTAAAGGGGGCGTCTACGCGCGAGGTCCTTCTCTTAAACCTGATGACGCACATCTCAAAGAAGTAGATGAGTTGCTAGACCGGCTCGATTTAATCGAGGTGTCTGGTTAACGTCCTAAGAATTGAACAAAAACCGCAACCATCTATCCCGAACCGTTTCGGGCCTAGGCATTGCTGTGGGTACGTGCCAAGACGCCGTTGAATGCAACTGTCGACGCGTCGGCGCGTCGGATCTAAACAACAATCCAGAAACTGTTGGCCGTGACCCGCGATGGATCTGATTCTCGGCGCAACGACCGACCTTGCGGCTTGGCAACTCACGCTCATGGCCGTCATTTCCCTCGTGGTGGGACTTTCCGGCGGAATCGTTGGCATCGCGCTCGGTGTAATCCGGTTACCGATGCTCACGTTTTTTGGTGTAGATCCGTTGATCGCAGCAGGGACCAACCTTATGATCAGCGTCATGGGTTCAACGATCGGGACTCTAGAGGCGTTTTTCGATCAGCGTGTGGTGCCGAGCGTGGTGCTGGCGATGGGCGGACCGGCTATCGTCGGAGCGTTTATCGGTGGTTACTACGCTGACGTAGTGCCGATCTGGATTCTGCTAACCGTGGTAACTCTCTTAATGGGTTGGTCAGCGCTATTTCTCATCGCTTGGTCGGTACGAATCATGAGAATCCGCCGACGTTACCCAAGCGCACGAACCCATCGCGCCATCACCGGTGCCAGTGGCGGCGAGCTGACGCTCGACGCCAAGCAAGTCGGCCGCGAGAGTTTTGCGGGGTTCGTGATCGGTGTGATCGGAGGCGCGGTGGGCCTGGTGCTCGGGGTTTTGCGGATGCCGGCTTTACTTGCGATGCGGATGGAACCACACAAAGCGGCGGGTACAAACTTGGCAATAACTGTGTTCGTGGGAATCTCAGGGTTCGTCGGCCACCTCCTAAAAGGCAGCGTAGATTGGCATTTGATCGCTATCGTCGGCATTCCTGGCGTGATAGGAATGTACATCGGCACGCGGTTGGCGAACCGTTTCGACGCGGCCGGCCTCAGACTGGTGGTCGGTATCGTTGTGCTGATTGTGGCACCTGCGGTGCTTTTTAGCGCGCTCCGCAACGTAAACTAACCGCAAACCGTTTGAGTGCAGAAGCGGGGCATATGCAGAGCAATTTCTACAACGCGATGACGCAAGAGCGACCGTTGCAGGTGGTGGGCGTGATCAACGCCTACGCGGCCATCCAAGCCGAAAGGGCCGGGTTCGGCGCTATTTACCTCTCAGGGAGTGGCATTGCCACCGCGTCCTACGGGCTTCCCGATTTAGGCATGACCGGTTTATCTGACGTTTTGGCCGACGTGGAGCGGGTTAAATCGGTGTGCGACCTACCCTTGCTGGTAGATTGCGATACGGGTTGGGGCGCCGCGCTCTCGATTGCACGCACGGTTCGCGAGATGGAACGGGAAGGCGTCGCGGCGGTCCATATCGAAGATCAAGTGCAAGAAAAACGTTGTGGTCATCTACCCGGAAAGATGGTCGTCGAAACAGGGGAAATGTGTGATCGCATAAAAGCTGCGGTCGACGCGAAAACCGTCGCCGATTTCATGGTCATGGCTCGCACCGACGCCTTAGCCGCTGAAGGGCTTGATCGCACGTTGGAGCGATGCGAAGCGTACGTCGAAGCGGGTGCAAACGCTATCTTTGCGGAGGCCGTGACAGAGTTAAGGCAATATCGTGATTTTGCAGCGAAAACAAAGGTACCGATACTCGCCAACCTCACTGAATTCGGAAAAACGCCGCAGTTCTCTACCGAACAATTGCGAGAAGCGGATGTCGCACTTGCCTTGTATCCGCTGTCCGCGTTTCGAGCCATGAGTAGAGCCGCCGAAGCGGTGTACTCTGAAATCAGGAAATCAGGAACACAAGAGAGTGTGGTGGGCACGATGCAGACGCGCGACGAGCTATATCGAACCATTGGTTACCACGACTACGAGCGAAAGATTAACGATCTCTTCTCGCAACGATCACGATCGGACTGAATGACATGACCATGACCGACAAAGGGTTGGCCGGAGTAATCGTCGGTGAGACCGCAATATCAACGGTCGGCAAAGCTGGTGCCGGGCTCACCTATCGCGGTTACAGCATCGAAGATCTGGCGCAGCACGCGACATTCGAAGAAGTGGCTTACCTGCTGATCTACGGCAAATTGCCGGATCGAGGCGAACTCGATGCTTACAACAATCGGCTAGCGAAAATGCGTGAGTTGCCGTCGGACGTGTGTTCGATGCTGGAAACATTACCGATGTCGACCCATCCGATGGATGTGCTCCGTACCGGCGCTTCGATGATCGGCTCTTTGGAACCCGAGGGCGAAGAGGGCAGGGGAGCGCCGTACGTGGCAGATCGATTGATGGGCGCGATGACTTCGATGCTGGGGTATTGGCATCGTTACGCCCACCTCAAGCAGCGTGTTGACACCCAATCCGACGAAGTCGGGCTGGCCGGTCATTTCCTACGTTTGATAACTGACCAAAAGCCGAAGCAATCTGCGCGCCGGGCGCTGGACACGATATTCGTTTTGTACGCCGAGCACGAGTACAACGCATCGACTTTCACCGGCAGAGTTGTGACGAGCACCTTGGCCGATACGTATTCTGCGGTCGTGGCAGCGATCGGTGCGTTGCGCGGTCCGTTGCACGGCGGCGCAAATGAAGCGGCAATGGAGTTGATCGCTTCGTTCGACAACCCTCAAGAGGCCGAAAAATCGATAAAACACATGTTGGACGCTCGCCGTCTGATCATGGGTTTCGGGCACCGCGTCTACAAAAACGGCGATCCGAGGTCCGACATTGTCAAGGAATTGGCGCGGAAGCTCGCGATTGAAGACTCCAACACGACCTACTTCGACATATCCGAGCGGATCGAGCATGTGATTATGCGTGAAAAGGGCTTGCACCCCAATCTCGATTTCTACTCGGCGACTGCGTATCACCTTTGCGGGATACCGACGGCAATGTTCACACCCCTGTTTGCCGTAAGTCGGACTTCAGGTTGGGTGGCGCATGTTATCGAACAGCGGGACGACAACAGTTTGATCCGCCCAAATGCGAATTACGCGGGCCCGCCGGCACAGGAATTCGTCGAGTTGCAAGATCGGTGATGGAGACGCGCTACGATGATGTAATCGCCGAGATCGCGTCATACGCGTGCCGTTCCGGCGAGGTAGGGAGTGAAGAGGGTTACCGGACGGCGCGCCTTGCGCTGATGGACTCTATCGGATGCGCGATCCTGGCGCTCGGATTCCCTGCATGCCGCAACTTCTTGGCGTCTGGCGAATCGACTGCAGCAGGACTTGGTGGTGTGCCGGTTCCAGGTTCCTCATATTCCAAGTCCGCGCCATCGGTGGCGTTCGATATCACTTCCGCGGTTCGCTGGCTGGATTTCAATGACACATGGTTGGCGAACGAGTGGGGCCATCCATCCGATAATTTTGGTGCAATACTGGCGGTTGCTGACGCGACGTCCCGGAATGGTGAATCAGACGCACAAGACGCGTTTCTTATGCGCGACGTGATCGAACTTGCGATCCGCGCGTACGAGATCCAAGGGGTGTTGGCTCTCGACAACGCATTTAATCGCGTTGGTATCGATCACGTTTTGCTCGTCAAGATCGCATCGGCGGCGGTCGCGACTGCAGTGTATTCAGGCAATGACAAAGAGATCGTCTCCTCAGCCGTTTCCCATGCTTGGCTCGACGCTACATTGCGGACGTATCGACACGCACCGAACACAATGTCGCGCAAGTCTTGGGCGGCCGGCGACGCGGCATCAAGAGGCGTCACGTTAGCATCGTTTGCGAACCGCGGGATGCCCGGATGCCATACGGCTCTCACGGCGCCGACGTATGGGTTCCAAGATGTGTGGTTCAACGGACAATCTGTCACTCTGCAACGCCCGTTCGCGTCTTACGTGATGGAAAACGTGTTGTTTAAGGTGAAGTATCCTGCGGAGTTTCACGGACAAACGGCGGTGGAAGCGGGCGTCGCTCTTCATCCCTTGGTCGCGCATCGGCTCGACGCGATCCAATCGGTGCAAATCAAAACGCAGGAACCCGCGATGCGGATCATCGACAAACGTGGCCCACTCAACAATCCTGCTGATCGAGATCATTGCATTCAGTACATGACCGCGGTCGCGCTGATTAAAGGCGACGTGACGTCGGACGATTACGAAGACGTGGCATCGCGCGATCCCCGCATCGACGCGCTGCGCGAGAAGATGGTTATATCGGAGCGCGAGGACTATTCGCGCGAGTATCTTGATCCTGAACGTCGTTCGATAGCCAATGCGGTTCAGGTGCATTTCGTTGACGGCACGTCAACCGAAGAGGTCGAAATCCGTTTTCCCATCGGTCATCGCACGCGTCGCGCTGAAGCGGTGCCGCTTCTGTTCGACAAGTTTGCTGCGAATATTGCTGCGACGCACGGTGAAAGCGACTACGCCGTGCGCGTTGGCGCGCTTTTCGATGATTTGGCGAAGCTGGATGAAATGCCAGTCACTGAATTCATGGATACTTTGAATCTGGAATAGAACGACGAAGGAATCTGAAAGCATTGGCTAAAAAACTTACTGGCAGCGACCTTCTAAACCTTTCGCTGAAAGCTGAAGGCGTCGATACGCTCTTCGGTGTCGCGGGAGACCACATTCTCGACATGCTGGACCGGATGGTCGATGAACCGTTCCGGATGATAGACACGCGGCACGAATCCGGTGCTGTTCACGCCGCCGATTCATACGCTCGGATACTCCGCCGAGCATCCGTCGCGTTATCGACTACACCCGGCCACGCGAACGCCGTGCCAGCGTTGGCCAACGCGTTCCACTCAGAAGCTCCAGTCGTGAACATCGCAGGTAGTGCCGACTCGCCTAACTTGGGACGTGGGGCGATGCAAGAGATCGACCAAGTGGGCATCGCCAAACCGGTAACCAAAGGCGCTTGGCAAATACCATCGCCGGAACGCATCCCAGAATATGTCGCGTTGGCCTTCAGGACCGCCCTGAGTGGTCGCCAAGGTCCGGTTCACCTGACGATTCCGCACGATTTTCAATCCGCCACGGTCGATGCCTCCGACTTCGAACGATATGCACCGAGCGAATACAGCATGCCTGCCAAGGTGCTGGCAGATTCAAAGAGAGTTCGTAAGGCGTTGCAACTTTTGAATTCAGCCGAGCGGCCGTTGATCATGGCGGGTTCATCGGCTGGTGCGACCGCCGACCCTGAAGAAGTGCGACGGCTCGTAGAGATGACTCGTGTCCCGTTTGTCTCCGAAGATTCCGCCCGGGCTCTGATACCGGATGCCCATCCATACAGCGTTGGTTTGGGCTATCTGCCTCTTAACCGTGCTGCCCAGATGGTTCGCGATGCCGATGTGGTTTTGATGTTGGGGAAGCGACTAGACTACACCCTCGGCTTCGGCGGTGCACCTCCGTTCGGATCTGGCGTCAAGTTCATCGTCGTTGACCCATCGCCGGCCGAGATTGGGCGCGCACGCTCGGCAGATATGGCGTTGCTCAGCGATGTCGGACCAGCTTGTACTCAGTTAGCCGATGAAGCGGGCCGACTAGTTTGGGAAGAACGCAGCGACTGGGTGTCTGCTTTACGAAGGGCTCATGAGGAATGGCTCGCAGAGTTGTACGAGCATACCAATCTATCGACGCCTATGCACCCGATGTACGTGAGCGAGACATTGCAGAAATATTTGGACGGAGACGCACACATCACGTTCGATGGTGGTGATTACTGCCATTTCCTGCGCGCTTCGATTCCACGGGAGCGCCCGTTCCGGTTCCACAACGTCTCAAGTTTCGGCATGATCGGTGTTGGCATCGCTTACGGTATGGGCGCACAGGCGGCCCTACCGGACACGCAATGCGTCGTGGCGGTAGGCGACGGATCGTTTGGCTTCAACGGCATGGAGTTGGACACCATGGTGCGCCACAATCTGCCAGTGAAGGTCCTGCTCGGCAACAACTCGATTTGGGGGATCGACTGGCAGATCCAGAAGGGCATCTACGGAAGGCCTGTTTGGACAGACCTCGCTCGCGGTACACGCTACGACTTGGTGGCTCAAGGCCTTGGGGCATACGGAGAGAATGTGGAGACCGCGGAACAGCTCGAGCCGGCCATCCAACGGGCGTTCGCACATGACGGGCCCGCATTATTGAACATCGAAGTTGACCAAATCATCAGCCCGGTCGCGGAAGCCGCGATCTACCGGAAAATCGGTTCGCACGGTTAGACGCTGCTGGGTAACGGGAGATAAGACTATGACCGTTAAAGTCGATAAGACGCGCGCTCCGGACGGAGGCGCAGGTTATTTCGATCCTGAGTTCGTTGAACGGCGTCGGTTGTTGCCGGGCGTAGATGCCCGCCTGATTTGGGGTGGACGGATCATGATGGGAATAATTGATATCGAGCCGAACGCGGTCGTCCCATGGCACTCGCACATGCACGAGCAATGCGGTCGCGTTTTGGAAGGATCAGCGTGGTTCGAGCTAGAAGGGCACGACAAGGCTTTGCTCGTGGCGGGAGAGCACTACGTAATCCCCGGTCATGTTCCGCATCAAGTGACCGGAACCGAGGACGGATGCGTCGCATTAGATATCTGGTCGCCGATTCGCGAGGAGTATATCTCCGACGATATCGGATTTTTCAGCGACGATTCGTAGTTCTAATCTGAGTGGCTGAATTGCAAAATCCCGCCCGTTCTACGCGTAAGTCGAAGCACGGGCAGGATTTCTAGCCAATCTGAGAAACGCTAGCGAGTACTAGTTCTTGGTTTCCCAGAAGATGTTGCCGATCTCTTCCAGCGCTGCTTTGAATGCCTGCGCGGCATCCATGTCAACGTTCTGCTTGACCTGGCTACCGAGTTGGCAAGCTTTCCAAACGAGTTCGTGAAGGTTCGGGTACTGCTCGAGGTGCTCGGGTTTGAAGTAGTCGGTCCAGATCACAAGGATGTCGTCTTTGGCTTTCTTGGCGTGATCTTCCTTGGCTGCGACATAACGGATAAGATTGTTACGCGCCGAAACGTCCGACATGTCGCCCGATTCGAGGATCAGCTCGGTCATCCTAATGCACGTCTGCGCCGCCTGAATCGCGTCATGGGGGTCGTAAATCCCACACGGGATGTCGCAATGCGCATGGGCAACACCAACCGGGGACAAGCGGTCAACTAATCTTTTGACACTTCCTAACATCGTCGTGGTTCCTTTCGTGTCTCCGCGAGACCACCTCACGGAAAAATTAGGTGATAGTCGATAACTCGTTCGATCATCAACATCAAGAATAGACTAATCCGATGTTCGCGAACGTCAAAAAGATATTACAAGCGATCATCGACGCGCCCGGCAAGATATTGGACCGGATTACCAGCAAGTGGGTGCTTGTCGTCGGGCATTCGATGCATCCGGTGCTGCGCGATCGGCAACGGGTACGAGTAAGCCGCCGCGCCTATCACAGAGCAGAACCGGCTCGTTGGGATGTTGCTCTGTTCGAGCACCCTCAACGTGAGCGCTTCTGGGAGACGAAGCGGATTATCGGATTGCCAAGTGAAACAGTACGGTTGATTGCTGGCCGACTGTTCATCGACGCGGTTCAGATTGAGGATCCGTTTATCGTTGGCACACAACCTCGACTAGACCGATACTGGGAGTTGAAAGACAATGAGTTTATCGTGATGGGCGACAATCGACGTCGGTCTACCGACAGCAGGTCGTTCGGGCCAGTCCCTCGGCGGAACATCGTCGGCAAGGTGATGATTGAGGATACAGACACCGAAGATACTGTCAGTTTGTCGACGTTCTAGCAGTCTTTGTCACCATTTCTTGGATCAATCCGTTAACCCTTCTGGCGATCTCGTGGATCAAGGGGACGACCTCCGATTCGTCAGTCATTCTGGAAGGATCGGGCAACCCCCAAACGTCGGCGTCAGCGGAGTTCACTGCTGGGTACGATTCCCCGTCGACTTCGCAACCCATCGTACAGATGCGCGGATCGGTTTCTAGCATCTCATCGGTCACCAGTTTCGGGACTTCGCGAGACGTGTCGATCTTGAACGATTCAAGGACGCGTTGCACGACTGGATTGATTCGTTCGCCAGGAGTGGTTCCAGCGGATTCGGCTCGAAGATCCAAGCCGAGTTTGGAGGCCCGATCATTGAAAAGCGTCTTAGCCGCGACGCTGCGACCTGCGTTATGAGTGCAGACGAAAAGCACATCGATACGTTTTTCATTCATACCTGCTCCTCGCAACTTGGGTCAAGTTCGGGTTTTTGCCCGGTAACCCAGGTTCGATAACGAGTTTGAAGACCAAGGCGCCGATGGGTGCTCCGACAAGCGGACCGAGGATGTAAACCCAGAACCCGCCTTCGGGACCGGGAATCGCCACCTCGCCCCATCCAGCAAACCATGAAACGATGCGCGGCCCCAAATCGCGAGCCGGGTTCCATCCTGCCTGCGTAATTGGTGCGAAGAGACTGATGAGAGCAGCAACGGTAAACCCGATGAAAAACGGAACCAAGCCGTTTGTTTGGATGCCTGCGTTACGGCGTTCAGTCAAAGCGAAGATGACCATTGCCAATACAGCGGTACCGAACGCCTCGACAGCGAACGCGTGGAGATGCGAGACGGGCATCGATAGAGAATCGAACATACCGGGGTTCGGGAAATACTCGCCGAACGCCATCGCCGACTTCTGGCTACCGATTTCACCACGAACGATTCCGTTTTCGGTCTCGTAGCGGTCGATGAATGGGTTGAACAGGATCAACACGGCTAGTCCTGCGATAGCCGCTCCAAGCAACTGCGAGCCCCAATATGCAAACAACCGATTTATCGGGAAATGGTCTCTGCGGAATATCGCAAACGCCAGACTCACCGCGGGATTGAGATGGGCACCAGATACCGCGCCACTGACATAGATCGCGAGCGTTACGCCGAATCCCCAAACCGCGGCGACTTGCCATAGTCCGACTTGCGCTCCGGTGTAGACGGCTGCCGCAACAGAACCGGTTCCGAACAGCACGAGGACGAATGTGCCCAGTGTTTCCGCCATGCAAGCGTGCAACAAGGATGCCCCATTCGTATCGCGGTAACCCTGTTTGAGAAACCTCATGCCCGCTCTTCCTCGATCCATTTAGCAGCATCGATGGAAAAGTAACTGATGATTTCGTCGGCGCCCGCTCTCTTGATGCTCAACAGCACTTCCATAGCGGTCGTCTTCAAGTCGATCCATCCATTGGCCGCGGCGGCGTGGATCATAGAGAACTCGCCGCTGACGTTGTAGGCGTACAAAGGATGATCCGGAAATTCCGCCTTCGCCGAAGAGATTACATCGAGATACGAGAGCGCGGGCTTGACCATGATGAAGTCGGCGCCTTCGGAGATGTCTGCTTTGATCTCCTGCATCGCTTCGCCGCGCTGGGAGGGCGCCATCTGGTAACTTCGACGATCGCCGAAGCTGGGCGCCGACCCAGCGGCATCGCGGAACGGCCCGTAAAACGCGGAAGCATACTTCGCCGAGTAACCGAGTATCTTCACTTTATCGTGCCCAGCATCGTCAAGGGCGCACCGAATTGCTGCAACCTGACCGTCCATCATCGCTGAGGGAGCTACGACTTGCGCGCCAGCATCAGCGTGAGAAACTGCGGCAGCGGCGAGCAATGGCAACGTCGCGTCGTTGTCGACTTCACCTTCTTGGGTCAATTGACCACAGTGGCCATGGTCGGTGTATTCGCACATGCAAACGTCGGTGATCGCAGTCGCTTCGGGAAACTGTTTTCTCAATTTGGCAACCGTGCGTTGTACCGCTTCGTCAGGAGACCGAGCTTGCGTCCCGGCAGCGTCTTTTTGGTCAGGTATCCCGAAAAACAGAAACCGATTGACACCGACCGACAGGGCTAGTTCCGCTTCACGCATAGCCTCGTCAATTGTTATGCGAGATATCCCCGGCATGGACGGAACCGGATCGCGGCGGTTTTGGCCGTTGATGACGAACATCGGATACACGAACTCGTTACCAGTAAGTCGCGTTTCGGCATTTACCGCGCGTTGCCCGGCATCGGTTCTCAACGGCCTAAAACGTTGGAATTCGGGTAGGGTAGGCGGCGACATGTCGGTTCAGTTCGCTATATCGAAATATTGCTGGATCGCCGAGATGATTCCCGGGATCGATTGCTCTTCAGGGATGATGTCCACTCGGATACCAAAAGCGTCGGCGGTCGATGCAGTGACTGGTCCCATGCAGACTACAACGCTGTTGTTAATTCGAGTTACATCTCCGTCTAGCAGGTGGCGCAGGTTCTTGACCGTAGAGGAACTAGTAAAGGTGATCACGTCGACGCCATCTTCGAATGCTTGGCGCGCGGTCTCTGCAGAATCTTCCGCCAAGACCGTCCGATAAACGGCGATTTCCGAAACGTCGGCACCGAGTTGTCTTAATCCTCGCGGCAAAGTTTCGCGTCCGATATCGGATCTGAACACGACGGCATTTTCAGGCGCGTCGTTGATCTTCTCGAACGCCTCAACTAACCCCTCTGCGGTGAAGGTATCAGGAACTAGGTCAGCCGCGATCCCCCGATCCTTTAGTGCAAGAACCGTTGCGGGTCCGACCGCGGCGATTTTGCATCGGCCGAAGGCTCTAGTGTCGAGTCCGAGCCTCTGCAAGCGATCGAAAGTTTGATTGACGCCGTTTGGACTCGCAAACGCGGCCCATTCGTAACGGCTCAGATTTGAGAGGGCGGCGTCGAGCGATTTCGTATCCTCCACTGCAGTAGATCGTATGACTGGGCACTCGACCACGGTTGCACCTAAGTCGTTCAACCTTGAAGCAAGCTTGCTGACTTGGCTTCTGGCACGCGTCACCAATACACGTTTGCCAAACAACGGGCGTGAGTCGAACCAAGAGATCTGATTTCGCAGGTTCACGACTTCACCGATCACGAGCGCTATAGGAGCGGTCAACCCCGAATCTTGAACCTTTCGTGAAATATCGAACAGCGTGCCCTTTACAGTTCTTTGGTTTGTGGACGTGCCGCGGTGCACTGCGGCGACTGGTTCGTTCGGGCTCCTACCGTGCGAAATGAGCACCGACGCGATTTCGCCGATCCGGGTGGCTCCCATCAGCACAACAACCGTGCCCATGGTCTTTGCTACCGCTTCCCAATCAACTCTAGAGTTGGATGCGGTTCCAATTTCGCTGCCGGTCACGAATGTGACCGACGATGCGATGCCGCGGTGCGTCACCGGGATTCCTGCGTAAGCTGCAGCGCCGATGGCCGAAGTTATTCCCGGAACTACAACGAAAGGTACGCCTGCATCGGCGAGCGCCAACGCCTCTTCGGCTCCGCGGCCAAAAACGAACGGGTCTCCGCCTTTCAATCGGCAAACTGTCTGGCCTTCACGTGCGCGTTCGACCAGAAGCGCGTTGATCTCAGATTGAGTTAGCGCCTCGACGCCGGGCGATTTGGCAGCAGAGACCAACTCGG
Source organism: Dehalococcoidia bacterium (assembly GCA_965220355.1). Taxonomy (GTDB): domain Bacteria; phylum Chloroflexota; class Dehalococcoidia; order Lucifugimonadales; family Lucifugimonadaceae; genus Bin127. The sequence continues at coordinate 1,673,467 of OZ244820.1, read as the reverse complement.
CGTCATCGCGAGCATCTTCGAGCAGTTCTGCGGGCGCTAGTCGGTCGTAAACGACTACGTCCGCGGCGCGCAGGGCATCAAGTCCGTTAACAGTTATCAGTCCGGCGTCCCCCGGTCCAGCCCCGACTAAGTAAACAGTACCGATTTTCGACTTCATACTGGCGAATTGGCAACGAGACGCGGCAGCAGTTCCAAAGCCCCTTGTTCAATCAGTTGACCGGCGAGACGTTTTCCGAGCTCGATGCCTTCGCTAACTTTGGATGAATCTCGGCACTTCATTAGGTTGACGCCAGATGGGTCGGAAACCATCGCCGCGAGGGTTATCATGTCGTCATCGATCCGTGCATGAGCGCCGATCGGGGCGCTGCACCCTCCGCCAATCTCGGCGATGAACGCGCGTTCAGCATCAACGCAGATCCGGGTAGTCTCGTGCTCGATCGCGGCGCACAATCCGATCGACCTCGCATCATCCGCTCGCGTCTGCAACGCCAACGCGCCTTGACCGGGTGCTGCGACGAACGACATGCAGCTGAGATACTGCGAGACCCGGTCGGCCATGTTGATCCGTTTAAGCCCGGCCGCGGCCAGAACTAAGGCATCGATTATCGAATCTTCTTCGTCCAGCATGTTCAACCGAGTCGTAACGTTGCCGCGGATCGGTTTGAGAATCAGGTCGCCTCGTTCGGCGTTGATCAGTGCGCGCCGGCGAGCACTGCCGGTCGCGACGATCGATCCCTTGCGTAACTGGGCCAGACCACCGGGATGTTTGCTGACGACCACGTCTCGGGGGTCTTCGCGATACGGCACACCGGCTATCGTCAACCCTTCGGGGATCGTAGATGGCACATCTTTGAGGCTGTGGACGGCGACATCGATCTCCCCGCGCATTAGCGCTGCTTCGATCTCCTTGACGAATACCCCCACGCCAATGTCAGAGACCGGAACATCGGGTCGAGCATCGCCGCTGGTTTTTATCGAAACCAGTTGGATATCAATGTCGTCATAACGCTCCGACAGCGCACCTGCAACTTCGTTTGCCTGTGCTACCGCCAGACGGCTGTCACGACAACCGAGGATTAACTTTCCGCCCACGCCAGTCATAGTTAGGCATTTTAGCCCGACTATTGAATTGGGCGCGATTTTCGAGCGCTTCGACCAACATCGCACGAGCCGATTCGGAATCACCATTCTGAAACGCTTGCAACATGTCGTCAGTTATCGATTGTGCCCAGTCGTTAGGAGTAACTTGCAGATCGCGCGATCGCACGTCTTTGCGAACGTCCGCGAGCATCGGTCCCATGTCGGCCCATTGCAAGCATCGGCAGTAGTCGTCATCAGAGATTCGTTCGCGTAGCCTACGAGCCAGTGCGGGACTAGTACCCGCAGTCGAAACAGCGACTGTGACATCTTGCCGTTGGATCAGCGCGGGTGCAATGAACGTGCATAGAGGAGTGACATCCATCACGTTGAGCAGGACATTGCGCTCAGCCGCCTCTGCAGATATTGCATCGTTGATCGCCGGATCGGAAGTGTCTGCGACGATTACGACCCAAGCGCCAGCCAAATCGCCGTTCTGGTAACCGCGCTTGACCCAATCGATTTCGCCTGATTTCGCCATCGATTTCAAATTCGGCGAAGTGCCGTTTTCAAGGCTGTAGAGCGTTACCGCAGCGCCGCAGTCCAATAGGTACCGGACTTTTCGTTCGCCTTCGTGCGGGTCGCCACCAAAGACGAGGCATCGTCGGTCTTGGACGTCAACGAATACGCCGTAGTAACGAGGCATGGCGACTACCTGACCATTGCCGCAGCGCGTTCAACGTCGACGTTGTCATCGACGAAGTACCGCACGCGGGTCTTTTTGTATTCCCGATGGCTGTAAAGGAGCTGGAAATCTTTCAGCTCTGTCTCGGCAGCGATGTCGACGGCGATGTCTTCACACTCTTGACGAGTAACGGCGTGGATCATCGTGAAGTGCGAGAAACGCCAATCGTCGTAGCGAGGTCTCTCGTAGCAATGAGTGACCGCAGGGTGTTGGGCCATGGCTTGGCCGACTTCGATCGATCGGTCTTCCGGAACATTCCACACCGCCATCGCGTTCGCCGAGAATCCCGCTCGGCGGTGGTGAAGCACGGCTGCGTATCTACGCATCAGCCTTCGTTCAATCATCTCATCGGATTTCGCGAACAGATCAGCGACGGTAAAGCCGAGTCGGGCTGCAATTCCGTCGAACGGGTGCGATTCTAGAGGCAAGTCCTCTTGAAATGCGCGCACGAATTCGATGTCGAAATCTGTGAGGTCTTTTGCCGCGGTCGGGACGCTGGAAGATGAATTCCCGTTCTGCTTACCATCGGCGTACTGTGCATCGGGGACAAAGTAGCTGGTGGCGTTCGAAACCCGATTAACCATGTCAAAGTTGACGCCGATTTTGAAGAATCGGATCGTCGGCAAGATTCGTGCGGTTTCGGCCCCAGACAAACGCGTGAGTTTCTTGACTTCGGCCCGGAGGTCTTTACCTGGCGGGAGCGCCAGAGTGAACCAGAGGTTGAATTCACCGTTGCGAGCGTAGTTGTGGCTTATGCCCGGATGGGCATTGAGAATTTGCGCACCTTGATCCAGCACGTCTTCAGGAAAGCGCATCGCGACGAGGGTCGAAGAGTAGCCTAAACGCCGCGTATCGAAGATCGCACCGATCTGCCTGACGACGTTCTTGCGCTTGAGCACGTTGACGCGACCGATCACTTCTGATTCGCTGATCCCGCATCGCTCACCGATTTCCCCAAACGGCTGGCGAACCAGCGGGAAATCCGACTGCAAGATGTTCATCACCTCGCGGTCAAGAGCGTCAAATTCGTCGCGAATCAATGGAATTGGTAGTTGTGTGCTGGGTTAACCGCCCGGAACCGGGTTGGTATTCGATTATATCGCGGTCAAATTGCGCAGCTAATCATCAACGATGGACCGACTCGCGTCGTCACTGGACCGCAGAACTTCAACGACCAACGCGCCAGCTGCGTTACCGCTTTGCACCGCGCCTTCCATTGTTGCTGGAAGTCCAGTGTCAGTCCAATCGCCAGCCAAAAAGATGCTAGGGACGTCTGTTGATGTCTTGAGTCGATTTGGTGCTGAAACGCGATTCACTTTGATGGTCGCTTCGAGAGTCTTGACCACGGACGAATTCACGATCCGGTTTCCGCGCGCATCAGGGAACGCGGTTTCCATCGCTGCTATCATCCGGTCCAACACCTCGCGCTTACTCATCCTCTCCCATTCGTGCGCGCCGCTGAGCGAAATAACTATGTGCTGCGATCGGTCTGTGGTTTTACCGCGCAGCGCAGAATCGTTGAATACCCACTGGAGGCCCAAATCGATGAACGCGATGACTCTTTCTTCCATCACTGGCCGTTCGAACCAAAGATGTACTGCAACGATGGGCGAATATTCGAACGCGCTGAGCGAAGATCTGACCCGTTCGAATCGAGGATCGGTTTCAGGCAAGATCCGACTCAAAATGTTGGGCGCTAACCCGGAAACGACCGCTCTCGACCCCAAAGTTTCGCCATTCGATAATCGCACATCCACGATACCGGGTCTCGGTGTTTCGATACGTTCGACCCTCACGTTCGTGAGGATTTCAGCCCCATGAGCGCGTAAGAATTTCTCCGCTGGGTTGCCGATCAGCGATGACAAGCCAACCTTGGGGAATCCGATTGCGGCGCCGATTGATTTGCCTAGCAAAGCGGCCCGAGTGAATTCGATCGCGTCCTGCGCAACGACATCTTCGATATGGCAATTGAAGACGGGGAGGATGAACAGAGACCAAAAGCGCTCTATGGCTGCGTCAGACATACCTCGAGAGGTCAACCAATCTGAGAATGAGATCGTTTTGGCGTGTTCGGTCTCGTCATGATTTAGGCGTGAGAATTTCAACGCCATCATCACGCGGAATATTGCAAACCGTTCCGAAACGCTCAGATGCCCGTATCGGAGCAATGCGACGGCGTTTCCGAATACCCTGCTGGCCCTGAGCTGCGAAATCTCGCCATCCATAGAAACCGGCACATCGAGTACGGCTTCAAGGTCTATCTGATCACGTGTTCCCAGCTCCTCGAGCAGGTCAAGAAATTCGGTGCAAACGCCCAGAATCACGTGTTGACCGTTATCGATCTCCTCGCCGGTTTCCCTGTCGACGAAAGAAAACGCGCGTCCGCCCAAGAAGGGTCGCCGCTCAATCAGTGTTGGTTTAAGGCCAGCCCGAACCAAGCGAACGGCTGCCGCGATGCCCGCGAGTCCGCCGCCCAGTATGATGACGTCTCTTTCGGCCAATACGGGTCCTATGATTTAGCGACTCACGGAACGTAGCGCCCAGCGCCAACCGGTTCCGGAGGTGATCGAAATCTTGTCCGCCAAGGAAAGACTGACGCGGTGGGACAAGACGTCAGCGTTGCTCGCTTCGATCTTTTCGAGAATCCTGAAGTAGAAACCGCTCATCAACTCGAGACATTGACGCCCGCGCAATGCAAGGGGTATGACGCGTTCGCCGCTATCGTAATACTGCCGTGCACGCGCTAGCTGAAATCTCATCATCTCACGGAAGTTTTCGCTCGCTTCACCGCCGGCGAACTCGGATTCAAGTACGCCAAACATGCGCAACTCGGATTGGGGCAGGTAAACCCGACCGTTTGCGTAATCCTCGCGGATGTCGCGCAGGATATTGGTCAGTTGAAACGCGATACCTAGTTCGTCGGCGTATTCAATCGCTACCCGCTCTTTGTATCCAAAGATGCTGATGCAGATTATGCCGACCGCGCTGGCTACGCGCTGGCAATAGATACGAAGGTCGTCGAATGATTCGTAGCGGCTCGTTCCGATGTCCATACGGCAACCGTCGATGACGTCCACGTAGTATTTTTTGTCCAAATTGAACCGGTCGATTGCGTGGTCGAGCGCTACGAAGATCGGACTCTCGCCGTACGGCGTATGATCGGCACGGTCCAGCGCGGTTTGAACGCCATCCAATTCGCTGGCCGGATCTTGCCCGGTGGTCGGTTCATCCACGATGTCGTCGCACAACCGACAAAACGCGTACGTGGCATAAATGGCGCGCCTCAGTTCATTGGGCAAGGCCAAGAAACCGACGTAGAAGTTGGAACTCGCCGAACGCGTTAAACGGGCGCATTCCTTGTACGCCAATTCGATCTGCTTGTCGGGGGAATTCGACATCTGATTCTGACGGGTAAGCGGAATATCAACCCCGCCTATACCTACGAAACGCTTTTTCCGGCAACGGTGTCATGCCGATTAGTTTGCGAGTAACGATGCTCAACATTATCCGCATCTTCTGGGTGCGCGTAACCGTGGAGCGTACCGTGAGAGTGTCGTAATCCAATGCCGTAATCGAATCTAAAACGAACAACCCGCCAGCGGTGATTGCCGAGAATTCCAGCCGAAAATCCCGTTCCAAGTGGTCGTGGAGTTCGTATCCGGCCTCGAACATCTCGCGAGTGCGACTGACTTGGAACTCCATCAGATCGCGGAACGAGTCAGTAGGATTCCGATCACGTATCGTTGCAACGTCGACGCCGAAATCGTCCATATCCGATTTTGGGATGTAAACGCGGCCCTTGTCGAAATCACGGGACACGTCTTGCCAAAAGTTGGCCAATTGAAGAGCAATGCACGTGTGATCCGAGAGACGAGCCATTTGTTCTGAAAAATACCCGTAAAGATAGAGGACGAGGTGCCCTACAGGTGTCGCTGAATACGTGCAATATTCCTTTAGATGTTCGAAATCACGGTACTCGGAGTCGCGTTGGTCTCTGCGGTTTGCCTCGATCAATCGCAGAAAAGGCTCACACGGGATGTCGAACTCGCGGATGGTTTGTTGAAGCGCTTGAAACCACACCAAGCTGGGCGAGCCGCCGTAGCACAACTTTAGCTCTTCTTCCCAGCGGTCGAGGAGCGCCAACCGGTCGCCTTCAACCTCGTCGCCGAGATCGTCGACCAATCTGCAGAACGCGTATACGGAGAAGAAATGAGGACGCAGTTTGCGTTTAATTAACCAGCTGCCGACGTTGAAGTTCTCGTAACTGCTAATGGCCAAACTCTTGCATGCGTCATAAGCCGAAGCAATATCCGGCGCGTTGCCAGTCAGATGTGTCGTCGCGTTCATTTCGTATCTGATGGTGACAGCATGACAATTCGGATTTACGAACTGCGTTCAACGAGGAACTCGCCCAACTCCAGAAAATCGTCACGGACACTTGAATCAAGATCCAACTTGTCCAGAATCTGCGCCGCTGCTGACCAATGTTTAGCCGACATTGAATCGCAGAAATCGTAGGTTCCGTAGTCGTCCATAATCTCGAGGACCGCCTGAACATCCACTTCATCCAATTCGGGTTTCTCGTAGATCGATTGAATTCGTGACGAAGCGGAACCGGTCGATACGTTCAGCGCATGAATGGCGGGTAGAGATTTCTTCTTGTTGTAAATATCGCCGCAAACAGGTTTACCTGTTTCGTCAGTTCCCCAGACCCCTAGGATGTCATCTCGGATTTGGAAAACGCGCCCAAAATCATATCCGGCTCGGCGAAGTCCCTCGGAGATTGCGGTATCTGAATCTCCTTCACACGCGACTAATGCACCCAAGTACAAGCTCGTTTCGATCAATGCACCAGTTTTGCGCTCGATCATTCCTAGATATTCGTCGACGGAAACACTTTCGCGCGATTCGAAATTAATGTCTAGGTATTGGCCTTCAATCATCCTCAGATACGCTTCGGTGATGGCGCGCCTCACGCGCATGGCCATACCAGGACGAATGCCCATCCCAAGAAGCTCGCGTGTCGCGCGGTCAGCTAGTTTCAACATCGAGTTACCAGATACGATGGCGGTTTCATCACCCCAGACCACCCAGATCGTCGGCCGGTGATGGCGGAACCTGTCTCGATCCTCGATGTCGTCGTGAATCAGAGAGAAGTTATGAACCAATTCCAACGCAGTTGCGACCGGCAAAGCGAACCGGTACTCGCCACCGGCTGCCTCCGCGCCGAGCAAGGTCATCGTGGGCCGTAAACGCTTGCCCTGCGTCGCGACTATTTTTTGCCCGTCTTTGTCTGCCCAACCCATGTGGTAACGATGCGTGTTCGCTAGGTCGGATTCGTAACGCGTCAGTTCGGTCCGGAGCGCGCGATCAATCACCGGTTGGTAACGAGTAAAGAACGCCGGAACTTGTGCGCGGTCTGCAATTGTGGTCATTTGATGGCTCTAAGTGATACGCAATGTCAATGTTACGCAAACGGAATGTCACGTGTTCTGCACAACGCGACAACGCCCCGCTCAATTGCGGGGCGTTGAAGAGGAGGGCGTTTGTTGCGGTCTTAGGCCGCGATCGGAAGGCGCTTCGGTTGACCAGATTCGCTCTTGGGCAGATCTATCCTCAGTACACCGTCCTTGTATGCGGTCGTCGCCGAATCGATTTCGACGCCGTCTGGGATCCTGATCGCGCGGTAGAACTTGCCTGACCTTCGCTCGCGTACGACGTACTTGCCCTCGTCGTGCGTCTCCTCGCTAGACTTGGAGGCTGCGATTCGCAGCACTCCGTCGTCGACAGTGACGTCGATCTCGTCCGCGCTGAAACCCGGCAAGGATGCCTCGACAGTGTAGCTGTCGGATTTGTGAATCACGTCCAAACCGAGCCGCAACGGCGCGTTCGCGGCTCGCCCATTTGGAGCGAGATCGTTCCAAAATTCAAGCGGCCATGCGACTGAACGCGTGAACGGGCTCCATCGGGTCAAAGATGTCATCTGTTTGTCTCCTTATGTTCTCAAGTGAGCTTCACCATCGCTCACATGACTATGAGGATAAAACTAGATACGAATCATGTCAAGAAAGATTTGCAATATGTTACCATTATCAATGCAAGACACATCAATCACGAGGTCCGAAAACCCGAGTTGGTAACTGGTAGGCCGGATTTTGACAACAAGGAAAACGATGACGATTTCACCGGAAAACTTCACCCATGGCACTCGTGCCGTGATCGACGCGGCAGTTCAGTTGATGATACAGCGCAAGAATGTTCAGCTAGATGTTGAACACATCTTGTTCGCGATGGTTGACGCGGCGGATGGCCCGGTACGACAGATTCTCGACATTCTTGAAGTCGATGCGGAGAAGTTGCGGAATGACCTCATGAGGCTGATCGATTCGAAACCGTTAGGTATCGGCCATCCTCGAGGTCGGCAACGCCAAATCTTCATCACACCGCGAGCGCAGAACGTGATGAGCAAGGCGCAGACAATCCAACGCAAGACGTTCCGCGATGAACTGATGAGCATGGATCATCTGTTCATCGCTATCGTGGAAGAGGCGGATGGTGAACTCGCAAAAGTCCTCGTCAAGCATCGCATCACTCCAGACCGCGTCTATGTCGCCGATCACCAAGTGCGCGGAGCAGCTCGTGTGACTTCGCCAGATTCCGAACAAGCATACGGAGTGCTGCGGAGATACACAACCGATCTGACGCAGTTGGCGGCGGAAGGGAAACTCGACCCGATAGTCGGGCGTGACTACGAGATTCGTCGCGTGATGCAGACCCTGACTCGGCGAAGCAAGAACAACCCCGCGCTCATCGGCGACGCCGGGGTCGGGAAAACCGCCATTGTAGAAGGATTGGCCCAGATGCTGGTCAGCGGCGATGTCCCGCCGATGTTGGCGGGCAAGCGTGTACTCGCGTTGAGCATTGGCGTGTTGCTCGCGGGTGCCAAGTTCCGCGGCGAATTCGAAGAGCGTCTCAAATCAGTCATCGAGGAAGCGCAAGCGTCAGCTGGGGAGATCATCCTATTCGTGGACGAACTTCACTCGGTCGTCGGAGCCGGTACCGGTAGCGAAGGTTCTTTGGATGCCGCCAATATGATGAAACCGGCGCTCGCACGAGGCGAGTTGCAGGTCGTGGGCGCAACGACCCCTGAGGAGTATCGCCGATTCATCGAAAAGGATTCGGCTTTGGAACGCAGGTTCACTCCGATCTGGATCGAAGAGCCGGAAGAGGAATCGGCGGTAGCAATGATGAAAGCTCTGCGCAACAACTACGAGAAACATCATGGCGTTGAACTTACCGACGCAGCCCTCAACGCGGCAGTCCGTTTGAGCGATCGATACATTACAGATCGGAACCTGCCCGACAAAGCGGTGGATCTGATTGATGAAGCGGCGGCAAAGGCGCGAATCGAACGCGCGCCGGCGGTTGTCGTCGACCAAACAGACGATCTTCCGGAAGCTCCGACGTTGGTTATCGACGATGAAGATATAGCTACGTTGATTTCCGAGCGCATTGGCGTGCCGCTTGATCAACTCGTCGAGGAAGAGGTTGAAAAGCTCTTGAAGCTCGAAGATCGGCTCCACGAACGGGTAATCGGACAAGATCGCGCAGTCGGTACGCTTGCCGATGCAGTGCGTCGAGGCAGGATGGGATTAAAGGACGCAAGCCGTCCGACGGGGGTTTTCCTGTTCATGGGTCCAACCGGCGTTGGCAAGACCGAGTTAGCCAAAGCGTTGGCCGAGTTCATGTTCGATGATCCCAACCATTTGATCCGCCTCGATATGTCCGAATACGAGGAACGACATTCGCTGTCCCGTATGATTGGCGCTCCCCCAGGATACGTCGGATACGATGACGCCGGCCAACTCACCGAAGCGGTGCGGCGCCGGCCATACTCGGTAATACTGCTCGACGAGATCGAAAAAGCCCATCCGAACATCTACGACAGTATGCTTCAGATATTCGATGACGGCCGGTTGACCGATGGACACGGGAGGACCGTGGATTTCAGCAACACGATCATCATCATGACTAGCAACCTCGGAACTGCTGATCAGAATAAGGGTGGTTTGGGCTTTGCAACTAGCACCAATGGTTCAACGTCTAGCGCGTTCGATTCGCCAGGTGTGACCAATCGACACCAATCGGCTCTAAGGTCGCGATTCTCGCCTGAGTTCCTGAACCGTATTGATGAGATCGTTGTTTTTGAACCACTCGCGCGTACCGAGATCGATCAGATTGTTTCGAAGTTTGTCGGCAGGTCGAAGAGCGGTTGGAAGACCGGGCGATCACGATCGAACTGACCTCCTTGGCGATTGAATGGATAGCCGAGCGCGGATATGACACGTGGATGGGTGCGCGTCCCATGGCGCGAGCAATTCAACGTCACATCGAGTCGCCACTCGCACTCTCGCTGATAAAAGGCGAAATAGACGATCGTTCCCACGTAGTTATCGATGTCGTTGATGACCGTATTGTGTTCGCGTCGGCATTTATTCAGGGGCAGGAAACTACCAATGAACTCCCCGTCGCTATCGTGAACTGAGGGGTTTCAAAATTAGAATCGAGATAAGACCTAACCGGAGGATATTCCCCGATCGTCGGTTTGGGTCTCCTCGGTATCACTGTCATAGACGACGAAATCGCCATAGACGACAGCGCCGCAACACGCGGTAACCCTGAACGCGAATCGTCTGACAGATTCGGTAACTCTGTCCTAGGCTTCCTAACCGCCCACCCAAGGTGGATTCAGACTGGGATCTGGACGGTCGTCATAGGTTCTACGCTAGTCGGCTTAGGACTTTCTTTTGGTGGATTCTTGCACGTCAGCGATGTCGGTTATCTCGCGACGTTTTATCTGAACCTCGTCGGTTCGGCCACGATCATATTGCCGTTGCCGGGCGTCCTTGCGGCTTGCGTTGCTGCCGAATCTTCGTTTGGCTTGAATCCCGTGATTATCGGTTTCGCTGGTGCTGCGGGGTCAACGATCGGCGAAACCACCGCCTACTTGGCGGGATACGCCGGTCACAACGCCGCGACCAACTTGCGTTGGTACTCCCGCATCCATGCTCTCATGGAACGTCACGGTTCGATCACGTTGTTCGTCGTGTCTGCCGTTCCGACGCCGTTTTTTGACCTCGCCGGCGTTGCCGCCGGAGCTTTGAAGTACCCATTCCGGAAGTTCATGGCGTATGTTTTCGCCGGGAAGTTGCTTCGGCTGATATTGATGGCGTACGCGTGTCGTGCAGGCATTGACTGGCTGAGAGACATCTACCATTTCAAGTGGCCGATCGGTTGAGAGATCGCCAAGTGCGATCAAACTCCGAGTTCGAGTTTCACGCACCCGATATAGACAATCATCGGCGCGACGCAATGAACGACGATCAGACGATGCCTCCCGCAAGCCTACAGGTCCGACTGTCGGTCATACTTGTCGCGGCTGGCCAATCGACGCGGATGGTGGGCACGGACAAACTGATGTTGGAGATCAACGGCAGGCCAGTACTCTGGTATTCGTTGCGGATCTTCAACGAAAGCGAGCGAGTCGATCGCGTTGTAGTCGTATCGCACGAAACGAGGATCGACGAAATCCGTGAAAGTATCGCGGAATCTGGATTTTCTAAACCGTATAGAGTCGTTTCCGGTGGGGCCCGGCGACAAGATTCGGTTAAAAACGGGATTGACGAGTTTTTGCGTTGGGACGGTAGTGCACCATTCATCGCAGTCCACGACGCGGCTCGGCCGTTCTTGAACGCAGAGATGTTACGGAATGGGTTGTCAGCTGCCGAGCACATCGGTGCAGCGATTCCGGTGGTTGCGTTGAAAGACACGATCAAGCGCGTGGAACACGGGATCATCGTCGACACGCCGGATCGAGGGTCCATGTTCGCCGTTCAAACGCCACAGATTTTCCGCGCCGATGTTCTTCGGGCGGCGCACGATACCGTGACCGATGATGTCACCGACGATGCATCGATGGTTGAGGTCGCCGGCGGGTTGGTCGTAACTTTCGAAGGCTCTTACGACAACATCAAAATCACAACTCCATCGGACATACGTGTAGCCAACGCGATCGCCGGCGGCCACTCGACGTGGCAACCGCAACCCAAGTCTGTTCGATACGGTATCGGATTTGATGGCCACGCATTGGTCGGCGGTGGACCATTGAGATTAGGCGGTGAAGATGTCGACTTTCATATGCGCTTGAAGGGTCATTCGGACGGTGATGTACTGCTACACGCGGTGGCAAGCGCGATCTTGGGCGCCGCCGGGTTGGGTGACTTAGGTGGGATGTTTCCGTCGTCGAACCCGCGATACGCAGACACTGACAGCGCGCTATTTGTTCGGGAAGCCGCGACGCGTGCCGAAAGTCAGGGTTGGAGCATTGATCACGTTGACGCGACGGTAATCGCCCAACGACCTCGATTGGCACCGCATGTCCCCGCATTTCGTTCCAACCTCGCTGAGGCGATCCAGAACGATATCGGCAGCGTGAACGTGAAAATCACATCAACCGACGAGGTCGGAGCCATCGGGCGTGGCGAGGGTATAGCGGCCCAGGCTATCGTTACCATCTGTCGCCGATAGGGTAAAATTTCGGTATCCCGCAACCAGCCCAGTCTCGAAACTATGCAGCTTTACAACACCCTCACGCGCCAAAAGGAAGAGTTCAAACAGATTTCCGATCCGGTTCGTATGTACGTCTGCGGCGTTACGACGTACGACGAACCTCATTTGGGGCACGCGCTCGCGACCGTCATCTTTGAAGTCTTGCAGTCGTACATGAGGTATCGCGGCATCAACGTGAAGCGAGTTCAGAACTTCACTGACGTTGATGACAAGATCATCGATCGGGCTGCAGAAACTGGGGTCGATTGGTTCGACCTAACACAAGAGCACGTCGACACGTTCTTTGAAGCGATGGATGGCCTTAATGTGCAACGGGCGGATGTCCATCCTCGCGTTACTGAAGAAATAGATTCGATAATCGCGCTCATCAGCGAATTGGTCGATTCGGGCTCAGCTTACGAAGCCGGAGGTTCGGTGTATTACCGGGTTCGGCGCAACGAGGAGTACGGGAAACTCAGCGGTCGCACGGTTGACGGCGTTGCCGAACTGGCGCGGCTAGAACCGGACCTTCTCAAGGAAAACCCGGAGGACTTCGCGCTCTGGAAAGCATGGAAACCAGGTGAGCCGTCTTGGGATAGCCTTTGGGGACCGGGACGACCAGGTTGGCACATCGAATGCAGCGCTATGGCGCGGCGCTATTTGGGAGATCAGGTAGATATCCACGGCGGCGGATTGGACTTGGTGTTTCCGCATCACGAAAACGAAGTTGCCCAATCAGAATCTGCAACAAGAGTTGTGCCGTTCGCGCGCTTCTGGGTTCACAACGGTTTGTTGCGAATGAGCGGTGATCAAAAAATGTCGAAATCGCTCGGCAACTTCGTAACCGTCAGAGATGCGCTCAAAAAGTACTCAACTGACGCGATAAGGATGTGGATTTTCCAGAGCCATTATCGAAGTCCCGCCACGTACGATGTCGAAAACCTGGTCGCTGCCGAACGGTCTGTGCGTAGGTTACGACAGGCGTCGCAAGCCGCAAATACGGGAGACGGTACGGGCGAAACGTACGATGCGGACCACATCAAACAGCGCTTCGTTGATGCGATGGATGATGACCTAAATACGCCGCGAGCGTTGGCCGCTGTCTTTGATCTGGCTAGAGAGATATTCACTCAACAATCGCGAGGAGCCGACATAGCAGCGGCCCAAGCGACGTTGCGCGAACTGGTAGGGGTGTTGGGTTTAACGCTCGAGGAGCCTCGGAGCGGCGACGCTGAAGACGATGCAGCGATCGAAGCGCTAATCGAGAAACGTCGAGTTGCTCGCAGCGACAGAGATTTTGCGACAGCAGACGGGATTCGTGACCAGTTGGCCGAAATGGGTGTGGAGATTTCGGATACGCCGCAAGGAACGACGTGGCGTCGCGCCTGACAGGCGAGGTTTTCAGTTCAACTGAAACGGACGTTCGCGATTGCCACTACAACGAACACGACAGTCAGCACTATCGTAGCCCTAAACAGTAGCTTTTCTACCCCGCGGCGAACGCGGAAAGTGCTCTCGGATTGTCCGAACACTGACGGGTTATTGCCGCGTGCTTGGAGCAACAAGACCACGATCAGCACGACGGCTAGGATGAGAAGCGCAATCTGAAACCACATAACTACAAGGTTAATTCAGCGCGTCACGCAGTCGGCGATCGCAGCGGGCGCGATTAGTCGGTCATCGCCTCGCCCAAGAGGCGCATGACAGCCTGGGCATCAGCACGCCCTCTCGTCGCCTTCATGACTTGCCCCATCAAAAATCGAATCGCCGTCGTCTTACCAGACGTGTAGTCCGCAACAGCTGAGGGGTTGTTGGCCAGTACTTCCTGAATTATCGGGTTCAATTGGTCGACGTCGCCCACCGCGGCCAGACCTAGACGTTCAATCACCTCTTCAGGGTCAGCACCGTTGTCGAACATCTCGCCAAAAACGCGTTTGGCCGAGTTGTTGTTGATTTCGCGTTTTTGGAACTTGCGGACGAGCACCGCCAACGACGACGGCTCCACTCGCGTTTCATTGATGTTGTGGACATCGTTTTCGTGCATTAAACGGGCCATTTCACCGTTCAACCAGTTGGCGGTCTCTTTAGCAAATTCCGCTTGATTGCCTTTGGGATCGCCAGAGGCCGTGCCCATAACGGCCTCGAAATACTCCGCGGAAGAACGCGCTTCTACCAGCAGTGACGCATCATAGTCCGAAAGTCTCCAAGAACCGATAAATCGCTGTTTCTTGGCCAGTGGCAACTCTGGCATCGTCGCTTCAATATCCGCGACCCAATCCCTGCCGATTTGGAGTGGAGGTATGTCTGGCTCGGGGAAGTAGCGGTAGTCGTGTGCATCCTCCTTCGAGCGCTGGGTAACGGTGATTTTTTCGCCGTCTAGCCATCCGCGGGTCTCTTGGACGATGCGCTCTCCACGTCCGATCGCAGCTACTTGACGTTCAATTTCGTGCTCCACCGCTTCTCTAACCGCGCGCACCCGGTTCATGTTCTTGACTTCGACCTTTTCGCCGAGTTTGATGGACCCGACTGGTCTGACGCTGATGTTGGCGTCACATCTAAACGACCCTTCCTCCATGTTCGCGGTGCCAACACCAAGATAGCGGATTATCGATTGCAGAGTAGTGATGTATGCCTCAACCTGTTCGGAGGTGCGTATGTCGGGTTCGGTAACAATCTCCATGAGCGGTACCCCGGCGCGGTTGATGTCCAACAATGAGTGCATCACACCGCCTGTGGGAGCGTCAATGTGAATCAGACGGGCCACATCCTCTTCCATGTGGACGCGGTTAATGCGGACACGCCAACCATCTTCGGTCGGCAGATCAAGCCATCCGTTGATGCAAATCGGCTCATCGTACTGTGAGATCTGGTAGCCCTTCATGAGGTCGGGGTACGTGTACTGTTTGCGATCGAATTTCGTGACCTCAGCGATATCGCAGTTGAGCGCGAGGCCAATCGCGATCGCAGATTCGACCGCTCGTTTGTTGACTACAGGCAAGGTTCCCGGTAGCGCCATAGAAACCGGATCCACCAACGTATTTGGCGATGCCTTCTGGTACCCCGCGCCAGACCAAGAGAACATCTTGCTCTTGGTGTTTAGTTGGACGTGGGTTTCTAGCCCGATTACCGCTTCAAACTTGGTTGTCGTCATTGCACCCATCCCGTACTTTGCCGATCGAATCTATTTTCTATTAATGCCAACCGAGTTACGAGCGTCAACATGCATCATCGTCACCACGCTTCGGGTCCAATCAGAGGCACGAACACGCATTCGACTCCATATTGAACGTCGAAATCGACGCGATTTCGCGTGACAGTCGCTATTCGTTGCCTCCGCCTAGGTCCGACAGGAATAACCAACCTCCCGTCGAGCTTCAACTGCCGCACCAAGCTCAACGGGACATCTGGGACGCTAGCGCCGACAATGATGGCATCATAAGGAGCGCCTGCCGGATGGCCCAGCGTATCCTCAGAAGCGAGTACGACTTCGACGTTGCGGTAACCTAGCCGGGTCAGGCGCGAACGGGCGGCGTCAGCAAGTTCGGCGATCCTCTCGACCGTGATCACCTGATTGGCCAACATCGAGAGGATCGCGGCTTGATATCCCGAACCACACCCCACGTCGAGCACCCTAGCCGTTGTCCGCGGAATGCGAAGCTCGGAGACCACGTGTGCGACGAGACTCGGTTGCGAAATCGTCTGACCCAAGCCTATTGACAAGGCACGATCTTCCCGAGCGCGATTGCGGTCTTGCGGTGAAACGAATTCTTCCCGCGGCACGTTCAGAACCGCATCGCGCACGCGAGGGTCGATGTCACGGCGCGATCTCAGAGCATATTCGAGTTCTGATCTTACGCCGCCAGTTTCGCGTTCACCTTCGTATCCCAAGATGCGTGAAACTCGTCGTTTAATCTCAAGAAATGGCACGTCTCAAATCGTACGTCATCGTCAAAGAATCTTCGGATTTGTTTCAACTGCTAAAATTAGAGACGTGAAACCTATGACAGAAGGCAAACTTACGGCGGTCTCCAACTTACGGACCGAATTGCCTCGTCAAATACTTTCCATCTCAAGCTCGACCTCAACTCCGAGAATGGGACGCAGCGACGGGGAGCCTAGTTGACTACTCAAGAAAAATTAACCATCTCACGCGAATCCAAGATTGAAGACTCCGGTTACAAATGGGGTTTCACAACGGATGTTGAGATGGAGTTGGCGCCAAAGGGCGTCAACCCAGACATCGTCCGCTTGATATCAGAGAAGAAGGGCGAACCCGAGTGGATGCTCGAATGGCGGATGAAGGCGTTCGAGTACTGGAGCAAACTGCAACGCAACGATGCCGAGCCGCGTTGGGCCAAGTTGCGTTATCCAGAGATCGATTACCAAGATATCTACTACTACGCGGCGCCGAAATCGCTCGACAACGCGCCCAAGAGCTTGGACGAAGTCGATCCGGAGATGCTGGAGACTTTCGACAAACTCGGTATCCCTTTGCACGAACGCGAGCGATTGGCCGGCGTAGCTGTGGATGCCGTGTTCGACTCGGTTTCAGTAGCGACCACTTACACCGAACAGCTCGAGGAACGCGGAATCATATTCTGCTCGTTTACTGAAGCGGTCCAAAACCATCCGGAGTTGGTCAAGAAATATCTCGGCTCGATCGTTCCGTACACCGATAACTTCTTCGCGGCGCTTAACTCTGCGGTTTTCTCCGACGGTTCATTCGCCTATGTGCCACCCGGAGTACGATGCCCGATCGAGCTCATGACCTACTTCCGCATCAACACGGAAGGGTCAGGCCAATTTGAACGCACGTTGATCGTCGTCGACGAAGGTGCGTACGTCAGCTACCTCGAGGGATGCACTGCTCCAATCCGCCGGACGAGCCAATTGCATGCTGCGGTGGTCGAACTGGTCGCGCTAGACCGCGGGGAGATCAAATACTCGACGATTCAAAACTGGTACCCCGGAACCAAGGACGGGCAGGGTGGCGTCTACAACTTCGTCACCAAGCGCGGCATGACCGGTAACGATGCGAAGATCTCTTGGACACAGGTTGAAACCGGATCCGCTATTACTTGGAAATATCCGTCGGTCATCTTGCGGGGCGACAACTCCGTTGGCGAGTTCTACTCGGTCGCATTGGCGAACAACTACCAGCAAGCCGACACCGGAACCAAGATGATCCACATCGGCAAAAACACCAAATCCACAATCGTCTCCAAGGGGATCTCTGCGGGACACGGAGAAAACACTTACCGCGGCGGCGTGAAGATCATGCCCGGTGCGGAGAACGCCACTAACCACACACAATGCGATTCGTTGCTTGTTGGGGATCAATGCGGCGCTCACACTGTCCCTTACATCGAAGTCCGCAATCCAACCGCTCGCTTGGAGCATGAAGCCAGCACATCAAAGGTCAGCGACGAACAGCTTTTCTACCTGATGGCGCGCGGGATTTCCGAAGAAGATGCGCATCACATGATCATCACCGGTTGGAGCCGCGATGTCATCAAGGAATTGCCATTCGAATTCGCGCTTGAAGCTGGGCAATTGCTCAAAGTGAGCTTAGAAGGCGCAGTCGGGTAGTGGCGCTGCAGCACACGTCATCCATCCTGCCGCTCCGCATACCCAAGCGTCGTCGGTCTCGAATTTCCGACAACCGATCCATCGAACCGCGTTGCGTCCTGCGGCGACGCCGCGTCGTACCCAATTGAATTCGCAACCCCGCGCGAGAGAACGAATGCTCAAGATAGAAAACCTGCACGCGGTAGTCACTGAAAGCGGAGAAGAGATACTGCGAGGCATCGACCTCGAGGTGAAACCGGGTGAGGTGCACGCGATCATGGGCCCCAACGGCAGCGGCAAGAGCACGCTCGCAAGCGTGTTGATGGGTAAGCCGTCGTACACCGTGACTGAAGGCGATATCACCGTCGACGGCGAAAGCATTATGGGTCTCATGCCAGACCGTCGCGCGCATTTGGGTCTATTCTTGGCCATGCAATACCCATCGGAAGTACCCGGTGTTCGACCGTGGCAGTTCCTAAAGGCGGCGAAAGACGCGATCGACGATGCCAACGGTCGACCGAAGATGTCGGTACGTCAGTTTTCCAGATTGTTCGACGACAAGGTCGCTGAAGTTGGGGTCAACGAAGACCTCATTAAACGGTCGCTCAATGAAGGGTTTTCTGGTGGAGAGAAGAAGCGGAACGAGATGCTTCAGATGCAGGTGTTGAGCCCTCGGATCGCCATCATGGATGAGACCGACTCCGGCTTGGACATCGACGCTCTCCAAGCTGTTGCCGATGGTGTCAACAAGATGCGCTCTCCGGAACGCAGCTTTGTGATTGTCACTCACTACCAACGGTTGCTGTATTACGTTCGGCCAGACATTGTCCACGTACTTGTCGGCGGCAAGATTGTTGAGACGGGCGGCGAATCCTTGGCTGGGAAAGTCGAACAAAACGGTTACCGTGACTATCTTGCGGCGCGTTGAAGGCCGAACGTCAGAGTGATCAAATGAGCCTGAACCAAGCAATAATGGCGTCCAATCCCGCTCGGCATTTAGACGTGTACCGAGACGATTGGCGGCGCTTCACCGGTTACCGATCAAACAATGGGATCGCGGCAAATCCGATTGGCGAGTTGCGGCAATCCGGTTGGCGCGAATTTGAGCGCGTAGGGTTCCCTATTCACCGGCGTGGCAACGAGTTATGGAAATACACAGATCTCAGGGCCATTGACCGCCAGCAGTTTCGTTTCGGCGAACCTTCAGCGAATTCGAGTCGTGATGAAATCGCCTCACGAGTGCCGTTGAGTGAATCTTGGCACAACGTGGTATTCGTCGACGGAATTCTCGACGAAACGCTTTCAGATCCCGACGGCGCTCCTAGTGGGGTCGACTTTAGCTCCGTCGCAGGTTTCCAACACCTCGGTGAGCTCGCCAGTTGTGCGGGCAACGCCTTCGTATCTCTCAATACAGCGTTCCTGACCGAAGGGGTGCTGGTTGATGTCGAAGACGGCGCATCAATAACAAAACCCGTCCACATTGTCTTCGCGACATCGGAGTCGCAAATTGGTACGAGGGCAGCGTACCCGAGGGTCGCGGTTTCGGTTGGAACTGGTGCGAGCGCCACTGTGATTGAATCTCACGTCTCTCTCTCGGATGCTAAGCATCTTTCGGCTCCGGTTGTCGAAATTTCGCTGAGCAATGAGGCTTCGCTAACGCACTATCGGTTGCAATTCGACAACGAAAGTTCCTATCATTTCGCCACGACGCGTGTGCTGCAGAATTCAGACTCGAACTATTCCTCTACGTCATTTATCGTGGGCTCAGCGATAGGTCGCAACGACGTTTTTGCGATGCTGGACGGCGAATATTGCGGTTCAACGCTCCACGGCGTCTACCTGACGACCAATCGCCAGCACCAAGACAACGAAATCAGCACCACGCACGCGGCACCGCACGGCACGAGCAATCAGTACTTCAAGGGGATCCTTTCAGGACGTTCGCGCGCGGTTTTTAGCGGCAAGATCGTGGTTGAACGTGGGGCGCAGAAGACCGACGCCAACCAGAAAGACTTGAACCTTTTACTCTCGCACGGCGCTGAAGTCGACACCAAGCCTTCGCTCGAAATCTACGCCGATGATGTGAAGTGCGCGCACGGCGCGACCGCTGGACACGTGGACGAAGACACGCTGTTTTACCTGCAGTCCCGTGGCGTCGATTATGACACCGCGCAGGCGATGCTCATCCGGGGTTTCGCGGCCGAGATTCTCGGTGAGTTTAAAGACGATGAGTTGCGCGAGTTCCTCGAAGTCAAGCTCGACGAACTGATGCCTGCTTTGCAGGAAGCATCCGACACAATCGGTACGGCTTAGGCTTCGGCACGACGCGCCGCTAAAATGGTCGGATGACCATTTAACAATTGGATGGTCGCAGACGAAAGTCGGTTCCCAAAAATGCGCGGCGGTTTCGGACATCTCGACGACGTTAATCGATATGTGGTCGAAGATCACCTTAGAAACCCGCGCAATTCAGATCCCATTCCGGAACACAACGTCGACGCTCGTATCGACAATCCGTTTTGTGGCGACGAGGTCTACGTCCAACTACGCATCGTAGACGATCACGTCGGATCGATCAGCGTACAGGGGTCGGGTTGTGCTATCACGCAGGCTTCCGCGTCAATCATGGGGGAACTGGTTGATGGAAGGCACATTTCAGAGGTAGGAGACCTGGCGGGAAACGTGCGTGAAATGCTTTCGAAGGGCGCGGTGCAGGATGAGGATTTGATCGGGGACGCGGTTGCTTTGCGGGATGTTTCGCGCTTTCCGGTTCGGGTGAAGTGTGCGCTGCTGGCGTGGGCTACTCTGGAAGACGCGATCGGGACTTACGGATCGTAACTCAACCTCGGACGCGATCTGCGAGCCACAGTCGCGTTAGCCAGAACGAATCGGCTCGGAAGGTGTTGGGTGCGACGCTTCGCAGGTGAGACCACCACAGCCAATGCGAGACTTTTGCTGCTGGTCGGGACAGGTGCGCTCCACGCAATATCTCGCGTTGGATCTCCAGCATCATGGCACGTCTGTTTGCGGGGTTTATCTCTACCGATTGCCGCTCGATGAGCGAGTCGAGTTTGGGTGTCGAATATCGGGTTGTGTTCCAAGGCCCTTTTGAATGGTGAACGGCGAAGAGCATTGATGTGGTGCTAGTTTGCGGAGGCGGTGCGCCGACGTAGATGTCGTAGTCGCCGGTACTCCAGATGTCTTCGCCGAACGTGCGCGTCGAAACGCGTTCCACCGAGGCGAGGAAACCTAGGGAACGGGCGGTTGTGGCGATAGATCGCGCAGTTTCGATATAGGCGTCGCCGAACTCGCCGACTCTTACTGTGAGGATTATTCCCGTTGGCAATCGTTGATCTTCCAACATCTGCATCACCTCCGCACGATTGTTGAAGAATGCGTCGACTTCGTTTGTGGGGAGAAGCCAATCGGGATCGTTGATCGGCAGTCCGGCGCTGATGAAGGATTGTCCGTGGTGAAGGGAGTCGATGAGGCCGTTGGGGTCCCATGACTTGATGATTGCTGTGCGCAACACGATCGAATCTAATTCGCTGCGAGAGGTGTTGAAAGCGATCTCGATGCCAGCTGATGCATCGTGACTCTGTGTCCATCGCAGTTCGTCGAATCGCTCGATTGCGGGGATCATTTCTTCGGTAGCGGGTTGCACGATGTCGAGTTGACCGGTTCGCAGTGTCGTAATGCGAATTTGGGGATCTTCGATGATGGCGACATCGATGCCGTCGAGCAGCGGCAGTTCAGCGATGAAATAATCTCGGTTTGCGCTGAAGCGCATTCGACCGCGTTCGAAGGAATCGAGGATCCATGGTCCGGTGCCAATCGTCGGTCCTTGAGTTAAGTCGCCGTTGAGACTGACAGCCTCGGGGGCAACAATCGCGAATCGGGCGTCGGCGAGTTTGGCGAGAATTTCTGCGTCCGGTAGCGTTAGTCGGATCTCTACGGTATTGGAACCCGCGGATTTTGCCTCGGCGATGGTGTTAACGAGATGCGAATTCGGGATTGTCGGATCGCCAAGCCGATCGATGCTGTAGACCACATCATCGGGTGTTAACCCTCGTCCCAGTTGTGGATTTGATTGATGCCATTGGACGTTTGGCCTGATTGTTACCGAAAGTGTTCCTTCG
The DNA here is from genome assembly GCA_965220355.1 of Dehalococcoidia bacterium. GTDB lineage: Bacteria > Chloroflexota > Dehalococcoidia > Lucifugimonadales > Lucifugimonadaceae > Bin127. The sequence continues at coordinate 1,651,330 of OZ244820.1, read as the reverse complement.
TTGTGGAATTCCCAGCTTTCGCACAGGTCGCAGATGATCTCATGTGCAGATCTGGAAGCCTGAGGATCATACCGTGTATCGAGGTCAGTTGTGCCATAGTGCGGTTCGTTGGGCTCTAACCAGCGGTAACGGAAGAGTCTTGAGTAGGTGATACCTGGACCCCATCCGGCTAGTATCGGTGAGACCGATTTGTGGATATCTTGGTGTGGCGCGGGTTGTGGGACAGCGGTTTTGATGGTGCCTCCGACGAGTCCTGTTACCGGCAAGGGTTCTGCGAGTCCCTCTGGTGCTTGTGTGGGCGATGCGGTTATCTGAGGTTCGGAGGTAGGAGTTGCTGTTGGTGGCGGAACCGTTGGAGGCACGGGCGTTGAGGTCGGTTCTGGTGTGGGCTCCGGTGTGTTCGTCGGTAGGTCAGCAGACGATGTTGGGGTCGCGGTTGGAGGAGGCGTTGTTGGTGTTTCCGCTGCTAAAGTCGCTGTGGGTTCGACGGTGGGAGTTGGCGCTGGCGTCGGAGTATCGGTGGGTATCGGCGTCGATGTCGATGTATTGGTTGGCGCGGGCGTGGGTATGGGCGTGGCGGTTGGTTGCGGGATTGCCGTTGGGACGCGCGTGCTAGTGGGTGCGAGAACGGTCAAACTTCTCGGTGTGGGTGTAGGTTCATCTGTTTGGCAGGCAAGAGCGAACCACAGCGTACAGATCGCCAAGCATGCGATGCCGACGCGCAAGAGCAGCTTCGTTTTCAACGGTTCGCCTGTCTGAACCAATCGACGGTCTGGCGAAGTCCGTCTTCGAAGTTGGTGGTGGCTCGCCAACCCAGGTCGCGTTCCGCGGCGCTGACATCTAACCAGATTTTCCGGATGTCGCCGGCGCGTGGCGGTCCGTAGTCTGCGGATGCATCGGTTGGAACCAATTGGGAGAGTAGGTTATGTATCTGGTTGACGGAGACTCCATATCCGGTCCCGATGTTGTACGGGCCGGGAAGGCCGGATCGGGCGACGGCCATCACGCCGTCGATGAAATCGGCGACGTAGATGTAGTCGCGTTTGTCGTTGCCATCGCCGAATATTGTGACCTGGCGTCCGTCGAGCATCGCTTGCAAGAAAATAGCGATTACGCCGGCTTCTCCGTGCGGGTTTTGTCGGGGACCGTATCCATTTGCGGGTCGGACGATGCCGTAGTTGAGTCGGTAGAGATGTCCATAGACTCGGAGGTAGTTTTCGACTGCGAGTTTGGAGGCGCCGTAGGGGGAGAGCGGTTGAGCGGTCATACTCTCGCTCGCCGGCAAGGAAGTAATCTGGACGTCGCCGTAGATGGCGCCGCCGGTCGAGAGGTAAATGAAACGGGGCGATCCGTCCAGTTTTCGCGCGGCTTCGAGGAGGTTGAGCGACCCGTTGAGGTTTACGTTAACGTCTAGCATCGGGTCTTTTGCGGATACTGAGACGCTGGCTTGGGCGGCTAGGTGGTAAATAGTTTGCGGGTTGATTTTGGCCACGATTTCGCCGATGCTGGCGTCGCAGATGTCGACTTCGATGAAGTCGGCGGATGGGTTGAGGTAGTCGGTCGTGGCTGTTTCGAGGCTATCGATCACATAGACCTTGTCGTGTTGTGCTACTAGGGCATCGACCAAGTGGCTGCCGATGAATCCTGCGCCTCCGGTCACCAGAACGGTGCCGGATTCGCGATGTAAATGTTGATTCGGGTCGGTCAAAACCGGAAAGAGGGTGCCGCGGGATGCTTCTGGTTAATGAGACGAAAGCGGTGCCGAGGTGGTTTCAAATGCATCAGATTTCAATTATGCGTCAGTCGTGGTTGAGAACTGGGTAGGAGTTTGGGCACGTTAGAGGCGAATGGATAGAATCGGCTTGGATCGGCCACGTTAGATTCGGAGTTGCACTACATGCCTGATGTCAGATTGATCGCCTCACGCCACTCGGCTTTTTATAGTCCGTTGATTTCCTTGATTGCCGGGGGATTCCTTGAAAAAGAGGGGCTATCTGCCACCTACACACCAGCCGCGCCGGGACAGAACTCGGCAATCGAAGTAGCAGAGGGCAGGGCGGACATTGGGCAGTCGGCGGTTTCGGGCAGCTGGGGTGCGCTTGATGCTGGTCAGAAACCGCTGGTGGCTCATTTTGCGCAGATCAACGCGTTTGATGGTTTCATTGTCGCGGCTCGCGAAGCTGATCCCGACTTCCAATGGGAGAAGTTGCTGGATTCGAAGTTCTTGTACGTCCATGGCGGTCAGCCGGAAGCGATGCTGCGGTATGGGTTGCATCGGGTGGGCATCGATCTGTCGGATATCGACGGTATCGCGTCGTCGGGTGGCGACGAGATGATGGAGCAGTGGCGCAATGGCGAGGGCGATTATTTCCATGAGCAGGGAGCCTTTCCTCAGCAGTTGGAGCACGAGGGCATTGGGCACATTGTGGGTTCGATCGGCGAGATTGTGGGTCCGACGGCGTTCAGCAGTTTGGTTGCGAGGTGGGACTATCTCGATACTGATAAAGCGAGGGCGGTAGCGAAGGCGTACCGCGCATCTCGAAATTGGGTCAACACGGCCGATCCGATGGAGGTTGCGGAGGCTGAGGAGCCTTTCTTCCCGGGTATGGCGGTTGAAGCGACGGCGTCGGCGGTGGCTTACTACCAGAAGTTAGGGAACTGGGGCGGAGATATCGGGATCCCGCGTGATCTGTATAATTCGGCGCTGGATGTGTTTGAGCATTCAGGGATGGTTGGCAGTCGTCATCCGTATGAGGATGTTGTGGTGGCGCCTCCGGGGGTTTAGATGATCGGAGGGGTGTGTTTAATTGATCTGCGGGTTGTGTCCGCAGATTTGTATTTGGTCGTCGGGCGGGGGCACCTCGGCCTCTCCTTCCCCTTTAACGAAGGAGAGGCTGAGGTTGACGCCCTCGCCCGACGCGAGCGTCGGGGGGCAGGTTTGAAACCTGCCCCTACGTTGTTCGCCGCGGGTGCTAGGTTGTTGAGTCATCGCCGCGTCTGTGGGTTGCGAGCGAAAGTTGGTTGATGGTGGATAAAAAGGGTCCAGTGCCGCCGACGTCGCCAGACCGTCCGCCCTCCGGGCGGCGCAACGATGTCGCCGCCCGTCATCACTTGGTTCTTCAACCCCGCGTTAGCACTGTGGCCGGCTCCACACGACGAAGCGGAGGCGACTTGTGGGATAGAGGGAGCGATCGTTCGGATCTTGAACGGGCATCCCCTGCGAGCTCGCTTCGCTTGCTCGCGTCCCCTTCGCTTTGCGAAAGGGACGGGATTTTCCGTCTGGCTTGCACGGCGGAGTCAGCATTAACGCTCCGCATCCGAACACTACAGCTACAAGCTCCCTCGTAACCCGTTTTTGTGGTCGCGTTGCGCTTGACATCGATAAAGCATGTGACGGGCACCGTCGCGGTCCGCCTGGAGCATTCGCTTTCACCATTCGGCTTGGGCAGTCGCTTCTGGCTCGCCATGTGGACTCCCGTCCGCAGACCCTTGTTTATAAGTTGGTAATTGCAGCATCGAAAAAAGTTGTGCGCACAGCCCGGTTCGACGCGGCGATGTCTCTGGGCGCCTTGTCCGACGGGTGTCGGGTTGGGCGCTTGTTTTTATTTATACTACAGGTGTTGTATGAAAGTCAAGTCTGAACCGCTGATTGCGCTGATGGGCTGTGATGCGGTGGTGGAGGGGCGTGGTGTTTGGTTGGCGTGCCCCGCTCGAATAGCTTCGCTCGCTCGCGCCCCTTTCGCCCTGCGAAAGGGGCGTGGGTGGTGTTGGTTCAGCGGGGAATGGGTGTGTTGGTGATTTGGTTGGAAGGGCAGGTTTGAAACCTGCCCCTACGGGTTGGCCGGTGGGTTGCATCGATGGGCTGTGATCGGGTATTGGGATGGTGGAGGGGCGTGGTGGTTTGGTTGGTAGGGGCGGTTCGCGAACCGCCCCTACGGGTTGGCCGGCGGGTTGCATCGATGGAGAGGGTTGGGCGTGAAACATTCTTGGTTGGTTGATTGATGCAGGCGGATTTCAGTAGTCGGTGTATCTTCGTCTTCTTCGGCGGGTTGGCGGGCCTTTTATGCCTTCTGGGGACAGGATCCACATTTTGAACTCACGTTGAGTTTTTTTCGTTGGTGCGGTGAAGGCAAGAGCTAAGGCGTCGGCTTTGTCGGGGCTTTGCCTTCCGGAGTCTCGGATCTGTTGTTTGGATTGGATTTGGAGTTGCATTCTTGAGTTGAAGGAGTAGGTGATGGCTGCGAGTTGTGAGATGAGTTCTGGGTCATCGGGGATGCTGATTTCGCCGTCGAAGAATCGTTGTTTGAGTCCTTCGAACATTTGGGTTCTGAGGTTGAAGCATCGTTCGGGGTTGTCGGCTTTTTTGCCTCCGTTGACGCCGATTGCGGAGACGTCGGTAATCTCCTTGTTTTTGTTTAGTTCTGCGATGCGGTCGACGACGGCGGCTCCCATTCCGACTTCGTCGACGTGAATGTTTTTGACGTTGTGTGAGCGGGCGATTTCGAGCGCTCTTCCGGTTGTCTGCATGAGGTCTGCTTTTCGGAATGCGGTGAGTTGAGCGACTCGGGGTCCGTATCTGACGATTGCGACGGTCTGATCGTTTCCGAATCTTGCGACGTCGAGTCCCATGTCGGGTTCGTGATGTTCGGTTTGGTGGATTTCGCGATTGACGGCGGCTTCGATGAGTTTGAGGGGGATTAGAGTGTCGTCGGCTTCGTCGGGGAAATCGCCGAGTACTCGGACTTGGTATGCGGAAGATCGTTCGCCGTGTTGTTGCCGGATCTCGTCGGCCCAAACTGGAGTTGCGAGTCCGGGGATATAAGGCGTCTCGTGGTGGTCATTGGCGAGTTCTGCGGCGTCTCGATCGCGGGTCGAAGGCTGGGGAGTTTCGAAGTTCGGGGTTTCGAAGGCTGAGATGTGGATAGTTTTCCATTGTTTGCGATTTTTGTGGAAAGAGTCGTAGAAGGTTCCGGCGAGGCTGGTGGGGTTTCCGATCATGAGCATCCTGGCGTTTTTGGATGTCATTGAACCGAGGATTGCGTCGAAGATGAATTCTCGAACGCCTGAAGCTTCGTCGACGATGATGAGGATGTTTTCGTTGTGGAATCCTTGGAATCGTTCGGCGGTATTAGTGGAGAAGCCGTATGCCCAGCGCTGATTTGACAATTCGAGTCTGGTGGCGGTGATTTTGCCACCGATGAGTTTCTTGTTGCGGTTGTGGATGGTACGAATTTCGCGCCATAGGGTTTCTTTGACCTGTCGCTCGCTTGGTGCGGTGGTGATGACGATCGCTTCGTCGTGTGCCATGAGCCACCATATTGCAGCGAGAGCTGCGGCGTAGGTCTTGCCGGAGGCGTTGCATGACCTTACGGTTACGAGTCGGTGGTCTCTGAGGCCCGGAGGATTTCTTGTTGCTTTTCCCAAGGTTTTTCGCCGAGTTGGCGGGTGAGAAAAGCGACTGGGTCGTGTCGTGACTTGGCGGTTATGTCTAGGCGGTGGTTGGGGGTCGTAGAGCGGGTGGATTTTTCGGTATTTGCGGTGTTGGTGTGTTTTCGTCGATTGGTGATGCGGGTGTGATTTTTAGTTTTCGTGGCGGTTCGGCGTTTTGCCCGTTTTGCGTCGCGAGCGCGGTTGATGAATTTTGCCATTGCGGTTTCACCTCACAGCTTCAACTTCGTCATCTGGATTGGATAGCACTGATGTACTATTTATTATAGTACAGCACGGTTGGGTTGGTTGAACTAGGATTTGAAAGATTGGGAAGGATGAGTGGGATGGTGTGTGTAGTCTGAACCGCTGATTACGCTGATTTTTGTGATTGGCTGTGATTAGGTGTTGGTTGTTTGGTGGGGTGAGTAGGCGTGTTGAACTTGATTCAGGCTGGTTGGCGGGAGAGGTTTAGTTCGAGTAGGCGTTCTAGGATGGTGTCGTCGTCGAGGTCGGTGGGGTTTTCGGTCCAGTTGTAGGCGTTGAAGACGGCTTGGTTGAGTTTTTCGTGGTCGCGTTGTAACCATCGATCGTTGCGGTTGTAAATGTTGGTGAGGGTCATTTCGCGGATCATGTGCTCGGGGGTTGATTCCGAGGAAGTGAGCACGTTGTTGCGCCGTTCAGACAGGTTCATCGCGGCCTCTGCGATGACTCTACGTTGTTCGTCCGATGTTCCCGGGAATGGGAAAGTTTCGAAGCATGTCGTAGGTGTGTAACGCGAACCTGACTCTTTTTCTCTCAGTTGTGAACCCATAGCCAAGGACCACACCTCGTGGGCTCTAGACTGTAGAACTCCGAAGAAGTAGTCGTCGTTTGATGCGAAGGCGACTACTGCGTTGCTTGGCAGCGTGTTGCTCGCAACCCATTTGAAAACCCGATGTTTGGAGACTTGAGGCGTCACTAGGTATCGTGTAAGACCAGAAATTGCGGCGCGCAATCCCGGTCTTGGTCGTTGGAACAGCCACCATCGGGTTCCCGCTTCACCGCGCATTTGGGAACGTTGAGACTTCACGTTGTCGTGAACGTGAGCGAACGGCAATATGTAGTCGGACGCTTCTTCCTCAGCCATATCGGTCCCAAAATCAACGATCCATGTTTTGCTCGGAACACTTACGATATCTCTTGCGTTTATGAAAGGCTTGACGACGTCGTTGTTTGGCATCGAGTGAGGGTTCGTCGCGTCAAGCATGTTCAGCGCGGTTGACTCATCGATTTCAAATTGACCTTGTTTCACAACACCTTTGAAGCTAATGTTGGCGTTTTCCTCGAGTTTCCGCGCCAGTGTGAGATTGGCGGTACGTGAGGTCAGGTTGGCATGGATGACTTTGACCGACATACCGTCCAGATTCAGGTTTTCTTCAGTGCCGTCGTCAAAGCCGATCATTGATGTGTGCACTGAAGCTCCGTCTAACAGCCAATCGCGATCAGATTCCGCGAAAAATATGCTTCCAACTTCGCTAATCATTTCCAAAACTGGCCTTGAATCGCCACCGCGAATGTTTTGGGTCGCAAGCAACCCAGCTCTGACGTATTTGGGACCGACAATATTCCTAGTGGCGTTGGCGAACCAATAAGCGCATAAATCTGATCGGCTTGGCACTTTGTCAGACCAAACTTCATAGAGTTGTTCAACGTACTCGTCGCCAAGTTCCTGCCGCATTAGGTAATTGCCTAGGAACGGCGGATTGCCGACGATGAAGTCGACTTCGGGCCAATCTGCTGGGCGAGGTTCATCGCCGGAGTTGTCGATGATGGCATCGCGACAGTCGATGTTGTCTAGGGGATCGAGGATGGGATCGCGGTTTTCGATGTTGCCGACTCGGGCTTCGTTTTGGATGTGTCCGATCCAGACGACGACGCTAGCGAGTTGGTATGCGTATTCGTCGATTTCGATGCCTAGTAGTTGTCGGGGATGGACGCGCGGTTCGGGCGGGTTGATGCCGAATCCGATTGCCCATCTGACCACCTCGCGTTCGAGGTCGTGCATGAGGTTGAGCGCGACGTATAGGAAGTTTCCAGAGCCGCAGGCGGGGTCAAGGATGCGAACGTCGCCGAGTCGGTCGAGGAAATGTTGGATATTTTGGGTTGCTTGATCGTTGTCTGCCGCTCGAGTTGCGGATTTAACGTTTTCCCAATCGCGTCGCAGCGTCGCCATGACGACTGGTTCGACTAACGTCTCAATGTCGGCTCTAGATGTGTAGTGTCTGCCGTGTTGGGCTCGTTTTGCGGGGTTGTAGATGCGCTCGAAGAGAGTTCCGAATATGGCTGGCTCGATGTGAGACCAGTCGAGAGCGTCGGCTTTGCAGATGAGGTTCAAAACCGAAGCTGCGATATTGAGATTGTGCGGTCGTCCGTCGAACAGACCGCCGTTGAATCTCAGAATCGGCGGTGCAGCGATAGGGTCGCCATGACTCATACCGTCGAAGAGTCGGTTCAACCTCGCAGGGAAGATTTTGCCGGGCGCTTCCCCAAGGTCTCGCGTCATTGTGGTCAGCATCTGGTCTTGCAACAATCTCATGTCGCTTGCGAACATGCAGAAGAGGAGTTGAGACAAGAACCGCGCGATCTCGGCATCTTGCCCCGGGTTTGGAATTTGTATTTCTTCCGCGATGTTCCGGAAAATTTCCGCCGCGGTTTCGGTGAGTTGCGCTGGGGTTTGAGACGGTTTGAGATTAGTGGGTTCGAAAAAACAGTAGCGCAGGACTTGGTAGATGGAAAGCGGCGATTGGGTGACCACGCCTAGCGCGTTTTTTCGGGTCGCGTTTTTCTCGATGTCGTATAAGTCGCGGATTTCGATGATGTAGGTGTCAGATACGGTTCCGGTGAAGTTGGTGTGGATGCGGATGGTTTCGAAGTCGGAAACGATCAGCAATGGCGGGTTCCCGAGGCTATCGCGATATCGCAATACCTGAGCGTAGGCTTTTTCTAAGTCTCTTCCGCGCTTTTTGTACTCCATGACAAAATGATCACGGAGCCAGACGTCGGCGGTGCCTCTGCGGTCTCCGGGGGTGGGAGCGGGATGCTGGAATTCGAAATCGTGATTGTCTAGATCGTCGGCTGGTTTTTCGTATCCGACGATTTCGCAGACTTCGTTGAAGTGTCCTTGGTAGTTGCCGATCTCGGTGCCTCGGTATCCCTTCCATTTGCTTGCGAATGTTGAAGCGAGGGCTTGGACACCGTAGGGCGCTTCGCGGGACGGGTTTACGGCTTCATCCATGAGTAGCATCGGCTGATCTCGGAGGATGTTGTTGGGATTTGGGGAATCGGAACTCACGTTTGAGGAATGGTCAGTAAGAAGTGCGAGTGTCGGCAGTGATTCATTTTCGCATGAGGTGGCGGGTTGATTCGAGTGGGGTGGCGGGATGTTGTCGTGATCGGAAAGTCGTACCGCGTGCTAGAGCATCCACCAATTCGGATCTCAGCGATAGGCGGTATCGCGCCGAGCGACTCGCATGACTAGGACGCGTAAAACGTCGTCTTGAACGTCGCAGATGACTCGATATTTCCCGACGCGGTAACGCCACCACCCATCGAATGGTCCAGATAGCGAGGTACCCAACTGCCTAGGGTTGTCGGAATTGACGACCCGCTCGCGCATGTAGTCAACAATCCGTTGGGCGACGGTCTTATCGAGTTTGCGGAGCTCAGACCTTGCGGATCTGGTGTACTCAACCCTCCAAGCCAAGGTCGCGCCTTATTTCATCTTCAGTGAAGACCTCTTCTTCGCCGTTGCGAACGCGTTCCGCGACTTCTGCGGCCAGGTAATAATCCTCGACGTCATCTATGCTCCGTTCGATCATCTCTCGGATGTAGAAGGCCTTTGTGCGTCGTGTCTTCGATGCGATGTAGTCGAGTCGACGCTCGGTTTCGGGGGACAGTCGAATCGAAGTAGCCATGTCAAAATCCTGTGGTTGCGATACGTGTATTCATTGTATCGCATTTGGTATATGCGGGGATTTTGACGCCGATGCGCCTCCGTGTCTAGCGCGAGATTTCTTCGACAATGTTTATGAGGTGTTCGCCGCGGGTTAGGCGGTCTAGGTTTTCGGCTACGGTTTGGGCCCGGCGGGAGCCGGTTCCGTAGGTGGCGCCGGAGTGGTGGGGGACCATGATGATGTTGTCGAGTTCCCAGAAGGGGCAATCGGAAGGTCGCGGTGCGTCGTCGGGGCCTTCAGGGTATTGGTACCAGGTGTCGATGGCGGCGCCGGCGATGGTGCGGTTTTTGAGGGCGTCGTAGAGGGCTTGTTCGTTGACGATGTGGCCGCGCGCAGGGTTGATGATGTAGGCGGTGGGTTTCATCAGCGAGAGTTCGTGGGCGCCGATGAGGCTTTGGGTGGCAGGACCTAGGGGAGTTGAGATGAGTACGAAGTCGGCTTCGGAGAGGACGTATTCTCGGGCGTGTTTGCCGCCTCCGATGTAGTCTGCGCCGTAAAGTTCTCCGGATGCTCGGTCCGCGCGTCCGGCGGCGATGACGGGCATTTCGTAGGCTTGGGCGAGCCTGGCCACTCGGCGTCCGATGGCGCCGAATCCGACGACTCCGAAGGTTCGGCCCATGATTTCGCGGTAGGAGCCGTGGCGACCGGGCCACATCTCCCATGATCCGGCGCGGAATGTGCGTTCGGCTTTGAAGAGTTCATGATCGAGCGCGACGGCGACGGTCATGACCCATTCGGCGATTGGGGCTTCGTGGTGGTAGGCGTTTGCGACGGTGCAGCCTTCAGGGACGGCTTCGGGATCGATGCGGTCGTATCCGGCGGCGGCGATGAGGATGGCTTTGAGGGAGTCGGCGGCGGCGCCCATCTCCTTGGTGAAGTCGGTGCCGATGTAGACGTCGGCGCCTACCAGTGCGTCGGGCGGGGGTTTGTTGTCGACAAACTCGGCGTAGACCCATTCGACTGGTTCGGTGATCGGGAATGGTGGCACGCTGGGATCCGCGTTGTGACGGCGGTTTACGACTACGCGGAGTTTGTTGGGCATGAGGTTGGGTGCTTCGCAGGTAGGTAAGTTCGTTGTTGTCCCGCCATTGCTTGGCCGGCGGGTGTGCCCTCACCCTAACCCTCTCCCGCCGAGCGGGAGAGGGGATATCGGTTCCGGCCGAGTGGGAGAGGGGATTCCAGTTCCCGCCGAGTGGGGCGAGGGGACACGAATTCCCGCCCAGCGGAAGAGGGGTCATCAGTGGCTGAAGAAGGAACGTCTTCAGAGGGGTGATTGAGCCTTAGAAGGCAGGTTTGCCGGAGGACCAGTTCCAGTTGTCGGGTGGCCAGACGTTTCGGCCTCGGCGGGCGCCCATGGTGCCGGCCATTGATGCGTCGCGGCGTTCTTCGTCGTACCAGTCGGCTACGGTGTCGCGCCACTGTTTGATGTGCGGCGTTGCGACGTGGTAGTCGAATGCGGCGGCGTTGACGTAGACCTCGTAGAGGTAGAGCTCGGTTGGGTCGTCGACGTTCTGATAGACGTCGAAGCGTAGGCATCCGGGTTCTTCGTGGGTTGATCCGACGCCGTCGAGCGCCACTGCGGCGATGAAGTCGTCGACTTTGTCGGCCTGGACGTATTGCGGCGCGTGGATGACGTGGAGGGTGCCGGTCTGGAATGCGGGGTCGTCGACCGCGCCGGGTCGGTAGGCGTCCCAGTCGGCGGGGCCTGCTGGGTATACGGAGCGGCAGAAGGAGACTTCGGGTGGTTCTGCGAACATGTCGGCGGAGGCGTCTCGCCACTGGTGGAAGTGGTAGGCCATTGTGTGGTACTGGAACGCGGCTTCGTCTTCGTAGACCTCGCAGAAAGCGAACTTGGAGGGGTCTTCGTCGTCTTGGATGATGTCGAAGCGGTAGCAGTTTGGTTCGCCGAGGACGGAGCCTACGCCATCGCCGATCGAGGCTTCGATGAAGTCGTCGATGCGGTCATCTTTGACCTTGAGTCTCACCATGAGGATGTACATCGTTATCTCCTGAAAGGGTGTGTTGGCTTGGTTGCCGATATGGAGTATATCGCGGTGTTGAGGGGGAAACGTAGTCGAGGTCGGCCAAAAGTTTCGGTCGGAAACGGTCAGGAGTCGGTGGAGTGGTCAGATTGCGCTTCGTTATCTCGTCCGCGGAGTATTCGGATCAATGCTGAACCAACTGGGTAGCTGAGCGCAGCACCCAATCCTAAGAACCAACCCATTGCTGGCTCGCCCAATAATACGGCCAGCAAACCACCTGCGATTACGACGATTATGGTGACCAGTCGGTACGCGGGAGCCCACTTGATGTTGTAGCTGACGGCACGTGTTTTGTCTTTTTCGATTTCCCGCTAGTGAACCATCGCCTTGCGCCATTCGCGAAGCGTGTCGTCGGCAGAACCGGGGACGATGCGTTCGTATTGGGCGAGGATCTGAGGAGGTGGGCCTTGCCAAGAGTAGCTGACTGATTGGCTCGATAAGATCGTGAGGGAGTCGTCAATTTCGGAGACGGATGACGGTGGGTCCGACGAAGGTTTGTCGGGCGTCAGCATTGTTCGATTCCGTGGGCCAACTGTCGACGTTGATCTTCAGGCAATGCGTTGATTCGCTCTTGCATGACGTGGTGCAATTCAGCGCCCATACGTTGCCAGGTGTCGTTCCACACCATGTTGACGCATTCTTCTTCTGTGAGCCCAGTATCGAACGCCGCAAGTACCTCTTCCTCGGACCACATTTCCATCTCCATTTGAAGCAACAATGCGTCGATGGGGTCCGAAGACAACATGCGGTTGACGACGGGGTATGGTGAAACAAACGTTGGCTGGGCGCGCTTGGTTCCGTTCTTGCCTAGACGGAATTTGGAGAGTAGCTTCATAAGGTTTTCCGGTTGCACATCGTGCCGATAGTTTTGAGTTTAAGGTACCAAGGATTCTTTGGTGCGTCAAGCGAGGGCGATGGTGTGTATTCGGCGTTTGACTTGCCTACCCCCGCCCAATATATAGTTGCTGGTTCGGTATCACAATGGCTTCGAGCATGTTGACATCCGACGGAAGTGTGGCCATCAACAGGGCGGTTCGGGCGATGTTTTCGACGTCCATCATTGGTTCGGGGCCTTCGTCTCGGCCGGATCCGGATCTGGCGTCGGCGCGACGTTCGACCATGGTGTTGCCAGGGTGTAGAGCGCCGACGGAGATGTTGATGTCACGTCCTTCGATGGCCGCGGATTGTGTGAGACCCCAGACGGCGTGTTTGCTGGTGGTGTAGGCGGCGGCGGAGTGTCGGGATCGTTGGGCGGCGATGGAGCCGATGTTAATGATGCGTCCGCCTCCTTGTGGTCGCATGATTTTGAAGGCTTGTTTGGTGCAGTAGAACATGCCGGTAACGTTGGTGTTCATGACGCGGAGCCATTTTTCGGCGCTGAGGGTCTCGATGGGGTCGCCTTCGATTAGGCCGGAGTTGTTGACTAAGACGTCGAGGCGTCCGTGGGCGCTCATGATTGAGGCGAAGACGTTGCCTACGCTGTCTTCGTCGGTGACGTCCATGGGTAAGGCGGTGACGGTGGTGCCTGATTCGGCAGATAACTCGTCGGCGGTTGTTTGTAGACGCTCCATGTTTCGGGCGGCGATGGTAACGTTTGCGCCGTTGTTTGCGAAGATGCGGGCGATGCCTTTTCCGATGCCGGTTCCTCCGCCGGTTACGAGTGCGATTTTGCCTTCTAGGGATTCTTGGCTCAAGGGTTTTCCTCCGATTTATGTCTCGAGTTGGGTCTGTGGAGTCTCGTTTTTGCCTGGTTTTGTCAGGAAAGATGTGATGAGGGCTAAGGCTACTATGCCAGTTGCGGCGAGGTATGCGTATTTCCAACCGTCCATAAATGCGAACCTGGCCTCGGGAATGTGCTCGAGATCGGCGAGGGGTATGTCGAAGCCTCGGGCGATCATGACTCCGGCGATGATTGCAGTGATGATTGCTTGACCGGAGACGTTCCCGAGGTTGCGAGTGAGGTTGATGATTGCGCTTACAAGCCCGTACGACGAGTTCGGCACAGAGCCCATGGTGGCGCTGGCGTTGGGTGCAGACCATGCGCCCATTGCGAGGCCGTTGACGAGGACGACGATGGCGATGTAAATGACGTTCGAGGTGTCGTTTAGCGTGGCAAGTGCGATGCCGGTGAGGACGAGGAAGAAGAAACCGCCCATCATGAACGGTCGGACACCGTAGCGGTCAGAGAGTCGACCGAAGACTTGTGCACCGACGCCCATTCCTAGGGCCATCATCAGCATGACGCCGGAGGCGAGAATCTCGGGCCACCCACGGAAGGCGACGAGGTAGATTGGCAGTACGAATAGGGTTGCAGATGAACGCATGAATGCCAAGTATCGGGTGATGATGGAGTATTTGAAGACGCTGATTTTGAAGAGCCTGAGGTCGATCATCGGGTATGGAGTATTGAGCTGCCACCAGACGAAGACGATGAGGGTGGCGATGCCGGTGAATGCTCCGCTGATGATTATGGGCGAACCCCAATCGAGGGCGAATGGGTTGGTGATGGTGAGGATGATGATTGCGGTTGCTACGGCGGACAGGCCGGCTCCGAGCCAGTCGTAGGGCGGGCGTTTTTCTCCGGAGAAGGATCCGATGCGTTCGTCTTTGAGGATGTACAAGCCCCAGAAAAAAGCTACGGCGGTTGGGATGGCCATGAAAATGAAGAGGGCTTGCCATGGTAGGAATTGAAGTGTTACGCCGGACACTACGGTCCCGGCCGCTCCTCCGATGGCGACGGCGGTGGTTTGGCTTCCCAATGCTTTCCCGCGTTCGTTGGCGGGAAATACGGATGTCGTGATGGCTGTGGAGACGGATTGGCCCATGGAACTTCCGATGGACATGATGACGCGGGTGACGATGAGGAATGTAAGGCTGGTAGCGAATGCGCATGCGATGGCACCTCCGCCGAAGAGGACCATGCCGATGAGGTGGAACTTTTTGCGTCCGATCATGTCGGCGACTTTGCCGAGTGGGACCATCAGGGTGCTAATGGTGAGGGATTGTGCGATGATGAGCAGGGATGCTTCTTTGAATGTGATTCCGAAGTCTTCGGCGATGGCGGGCAATGCGAGGAAGATGATGCTGAAGCTCATCACCATGGTGACGAGGGAGAGTCCTACTGCCCAGAATGCGCGCCATTTGTACCAGGCGTTTTCGGGAGCGCCGGGATCCCACACTGGAGTTGCGCGCGCAGATGCTGCGGTGTCTTGGGTGCTGGCCATCAGAGGGTACGACACGCAAAAGGTTGCGAGTCGAATGACATTAGAGTATCGCGCAAGGTGTGCGACGCCGATGCGGGATCAGCAATGACTCCCTCGATTGGACGATTTCAATGCACGTCCATGCGCTTGAGGCGCCAGACGGTTGCAATGTTGGAGACGATGATGACGGCGATTAGGGCGATGATGGCGTATTCGATGGGAGGAAGTTGATTGGAACCAGATTTGGGAGCGTCGACGAGGGTGGAGCTCAGCTGTTGCATGATGGATAGGGTGTTTCCGCTGATACTGACGTATTTCAGACCGGGAATAGCGGAGGAGATGAGAGCTTCGAACCCGAAGACATAGACGATGCCGAAGACGACGGCTCGGGTTGTGAGGGTGCCGACGAATGCGAAGAGTGAGACGAATGCGAGGGCGCCGATAACCATTCCGAAGGCGCCGACGATCGCCGCAGAGTAAGCGTCGTCGTCAAAAATGAGGATCACGGAGACGAACATGCTGATGGCCATGGGTATGGCGACGATTGTTACGGCTGCGAGCATCTTAGGCAAAGCGATTTGCCAGCGGGCGATAGGGGAGAGCATGAGGTTGGTGAGGGTACGGTCTTCGATTTCGTCGGCGAACGCTGGCGCAGCAACGATTAGTGCGATCAGGGGGAGCCCGGTGTTGGTGATGAGGCCTTGAATGAAACCTTGAGACACTTCACCGTCCCAATCGGTGTTAAGGATTTCGGCAATGATCGCGATGACGAGTGGGATTGCGGCGAGAAGCAGCAAGATAGCAACTCGGCGGATCGACATCGATTGTCGAAGCGCGAGGATGAAGATAGTTTCTGCGATGGTGCCCATCAGCCTTCGACCAGGTAGGAGAAGACGCTCTCTAGTGAGTCGTCGATTGGTTGGACTCGAGTGAGTCGGGTGTTGTGTTTTTGCGCGAGGGCCGGTAAATCGAGCTGAAGGACGGCGACGTTGGTTGTGAGGACCACGATTGAGCCGTCGGGATCGAACTGTATCGATTGGACAGCAGGTTGTTTGGCGAGTTCACCTCCGAGTAGTTTCGGGTCCGAGCACTCGATTTTGACGTGGTATGGGCGGTCGTCAAGGGCGGCGCGGATGGCGTGGAAATCACCTTGTGCGGCCAACTTGCCATTGACGACGAGGACAACGCTGTCGCTGACGTCTTCGACCTCTTCCAAGATGTGGGAGGAGATGATGACGGAACGGCCTTCTTCGGCAGTCTTGTGGAGGATTTCTTGGAATCGGAGGCGTTGGGTTGGATCGGCGCCGTTTAGGGGTTCGTCGAGGATTAGCAGCTCTGGGTCGCCGACGAGAGCTGCGGCTAATCGGATGCGTTGGCGCATTCCGCGGGAGTAGGTGGAGATTTTGCGGTCGAGGGCGAACGACATGTCGACCCGTTCGATAGCTAGTCGGAGGTGGCTCTCTTCGCGCCGGAGGTCTTTTAGCCGGGCTGACAGTCGGACGTATTCGAGGCCGGTCATGAATTCGTATGCCGACTCGTTCTCGGTCATGATGCCGATGCGTTTATAGACGTTGTGGTCGGTGCGCGGATCGGTTCCGAGGAGCCGCACTTCGCCTTCGGAGGTTGAGTAAAGGCCGCACATCATGCGTAGGAGGGTTGTTTTGCCGGCGCCGTTGGGGCCGAGTAGGCCAGTGATGCCCGATCCGATGGTTAGGGTGATATCGCTGACAGCTACGACGTTGCCGAACCATTTCGACACGGAGTCGAGCGACACGATGGTGCCGTTGTTTGCATCTATTTGGGACTGGGTCGACATTTCTGTAACTACGTCGGGTTATCTTTGCTTGGAATAGAAACGCCACGTTGCGAAGACTGATCCGGCGGTGAGGAAGGCTATCCAAGCGATTGGTATCGAGACGTTCAAATCGTTTGATTCGCTGTAGGTACCGAAAAATATCGAAGGGATGACGTTGGAATTCAAGTCGATTAAATTGACTAGTCCGACTAGATTTTCAGTAAGTCCTCCGGGCTCAAACAGTCCGATGATTAGTTCGGCGAACGTCGAGATCATGAACGTGCCGACGACGATGAGAGTTGCGATCATGCGGCGGTCGGTTAGGGAACTGACTGCGAAGGTGAGAGATGCGGCGAAGATGGCGAAGACGGCGCTGTTTCCGACGAAGCGAGGGATGTCGAGCCAGTTGTCTTGAATATGTCCTACAGCATCGGAGACACCGACGAGAAGCCCGATCCAAAGGGTTAGGTGGGGTAGTAGGCCGGCTACGAGTAACAGGACTACGAGGGCGATCCAACGGGCGCCTAGGTAGTCGCCCAACGTTATTGGTCTGACGAAGTAAAGGTGAATTACTCGGTTTCGGCGGTCGGGGCATACGAGTTCCGGGCCAACGAATGCCGCGAAGATGAGGAGCAGCAAAGCGACTACAGATATGAGGTCTTCGTGGCCGGGCAGATCGATCGGGTTACCACCCTCTCCGGTGTCGACTTCGACGCCCAATTGTTCGAAAAAGGCAGCGATTGCGGCGAAGACCAGGCCAGTGATGATCGTGGGTGCAACGACAAGCCAAGGCAGGAACTTGGCCCAGCCACCGCGTCCGATACCCATGCCGTTTTTGACGCCGTCCCAGAAGATGGTCTGCCATGCGCGGCTGCGGCCTTCGCGCTCGCCTGCGTATGACTGGTATCCGATGTCGAATACGGTGCCGGTGCGTTCTGTTTGGTCGGTGGTCACGGGTTAGTTGGTTCGGAAAAGGTCGATGAGGCCGCGTTGGCGCGGGCCCATGCGGACAAGCCGGGCTTCGGATGCGACGAGGGAGTCGCGGATGGCGTCGAATTTAGCATCATCGACGTCGAGTATCGAGATTGCGACGCCTTCCGAAGTGTGTTCGACGTTGCGATCGGCGAGCTCAGCCGAGAATCGGTCGCGGTTGTTTGCGACCTCGACGTAGATCAATTCAGTCTCTTCGGTGAGAGATGCGACGTCGGAGGATTCTTTGACACGTCCAGCATCCAAGAGGACGATGTTGTCGCAGGTTCGTTCGACGTCCTGCATGAGGTGGGTTGAGAGCACGACGCTGATGCCGAACTCGCGAGCGATACGCCGAATGAGGTTCAGCATCTCGGTGCGGCCCGTGGGGTCGAGGCCGGCGGTTGGTTCGTCGAGGAGGATCAGGACGGGGTCGTGGACCAGAGTTTGGGCCAGTTTTACGCGTTGCTTCATGCCGGTGGAGTAACCGCCGATAGGGCGGTATCGCTCTTCGAAGAGTCCGACGTGGCGTAGAGTATCGGCTGCGAGGGCGCGGGAGCGTGATGGCGGGATGCCGCTGACTTCCGCCATGTGAGTTAGGAAGTTGGCAGCGGATTGGTTCGGAGGCAGACAGTCATGCTCCGGCATGTAGCCGATGCGGGTGCGTGCCGTGGTGTTGCGGGCGTCGGCGCCCATGACGAGCGCGGAGCCTGATGTGGCGTCGGTGAGGCCTAGGAAGATGCGGATGGCAGTGCTTTTGCCCGCGCCGTTAGGGCCGAGGAGGCCGGTGATGCCAGGTCCGACGGAGAAAGAGGCCGAATCTAAGGCTTGGACGGATCCGTAGAGCTTTGTGAGGTCGCGGGCTTCGAGTAAAGGTCGATCTTGGTTTAAAAAGGTCACGATCAGCGACAGTAAAGTTCGATATGTTGGTTAGCTATACGTCGAGCCTGTAAAACTCGATTGCGGTGTTTCCGAAGATGTAGTCGGCTTGCTCTTGGGGGAGGTTTTTGAGCATGTCTCGGACGGCGTTGGCCCAGTTGGGGTAGGTTGTTCCTTGGGTCGAGACTGGCCAGTCGGAGCCGAACATGAGGCGGTCGACACCGAACATTCCGATGACGTGGTGGACGTAGGGCAGGAGGTCGGCGTTAGTCCAGTTATCCATGTCGGCTTCGGTGGTCATTCCGGAGACTTTGCAGCGCATGCCGTCGATGGATGCCACTTCTCTCAATCGGGTGAGCCAGGGCTCGATTTCGCGTTCTTTGATGTTGGGTTTCGCGATGTGGTCGATGACGGCGCGGAGGTCTGGGACGTGCTCCATTATGCGCGGGACGAATGGGAGATTCCAAGGTCGGACTAGGAAGTCGTAGCAGAGGTCGCGGCGCTCGACTTCTTTCAATCCTTGGATGGGCGCATCACCGGCGAGCCAACCGTGGTCTTCGTCCATCTCCCAGAGGTGTCGAACTCCCTTGAAGTATGGGTTTTTTTGGAGTTCGTCGAGAGTTTCGCCGACGTTGGGGTCGCTCAGGTCGACCCAACCAACGACGCCGGCGACGAAGTCAGTATTTTCGGCGATTTCAAGGCACCATCGCGTTTCTTCGACCGACGCGTCGGCTTGGACGATGACGGTTTTATCGACGCCGGCCTCGGCGATGAGGGGGCGCAACTCATCTGGGCCGTAATTGACCCGTATCGGACTGCCTTCGGGCATCCAGTCGTAGGGTCGTAGGTCTAGGTCCCAGAAGTGGTGGTGGCTATCGACTACGGTCATGGTTTGGTCTAGTGGGCGCCCGGCGTCCGTCCCCGAGCCCTCACCCTAACCCTAACCCTCTCCCGCCAAGCGGGAGAGGGGATGATTGTAGCGGTTGGGCGCTGGTGGGATGAACGGATCGGCGTTATTGTTCAGCGTGCGATTGTGCCGATGGCGGGTTCGCCTCGGATCGCAGTGCCGTGGCTTCCGGCGAAGTTGGCGTCGCCGAGCCAGAGGACGCCGTCTTTCTTGGAGAGGCCGTGGATGAAGGGGTCCTCGGGCCCCATGACGATGCGATCCATCTCGGCGCCAGTCTCTTTGTTGTAGAGCACCACGACGTTGTCGGTGGTGTGGGCGCACCAGATTCCGTCGTCGCCTTCTAGTGCCATGCCGTGCAGTCGCTCAAGTTCGACTTCGAACTTGTGGACGACTTTGAAATCGTCTGACGGGTCGACCAAGATGATGGCCTTGGGGCTGAATGCGGTGACCCACAGCAGGTTCTCGTCGTGGTCCCACTCGATGCCGTGGATGCCGCCTCCGTCTGGGGTCCGCCACCTGTCAACGGTCTCGCCGGTTTCCATGTCGACCTTGATCACGTAGCCCAGATGAGTGTCGGTGCTGCGGTAGGGTCGAGAGACGGTTGTGCCGTTCGAACCGGTCCAGATGTGGCCGTCGCCGACGGTGAGGCCAGAACCGTTTTCGGTCGCGGTGTAGACGGTGCGTTGGACCGCGCCAGTCTCGTCGATGACGTAGACATTGTCGGTGAGCTGGTCCATCACGTACAGCTCATTTTGGTACCATTGCAAGCCGTTGGGCATCTCGCATGGCGACGGGATTGTGATGCCAACCATGGACTCGGTTGCTGTCATCGTCATATATGATCTCTCCGTTCAGAAGTCTGTTACATGTCGTTAGTGCAAGTAGTTTAACCCGAAGAATGCGTGATTGCGTCGGTCCGTTGCGTTTCGAACGTTGAAACATGGCTGCAAGGCTCTAGATATAGCAAAAAAGGCGTGTGATAGACTTGATGTTGTGAATGTAGGCGAGTGTATCCCCCCGATTCGACGGGGAATTTACTTTAAACCACGGACAATCCCAACGCTACCGTACCTCCTGTCGCCTACGGAGAAGGTGCTCGGACGCTAAGCTGCTGTACTAATCGCAGCCTTGTAACTACATCAAGAAAATCATCGATCAGGAGGTGGCGGTTGACATGATAAGGACGCAAACACATGCAAAACCAAACGACAGGCGGAGCCGCGCGACGGCGCGTCATGATATTTATCGACGGAAGTAATCTGTACCACGTACTCAAGCAAAACACCGACAAACGCGATCTCGATTACAAGAAATTCTCACAAAAGCTTTGCGGCGACCGCGAGCTAATCCGCACCTATTACTACAACATTCGCCAAGAGTCGCCCGACAATCCAAAGCTAGCCGAATCCCAAGACCGATTCCTCAACGCGCTCTACGAAACCGATTATCTCGAAGTCAAACTCGGTATCTGGAAACAGCGCGGGCACACCATGGTTGAGAAGGGCGTCGACGTTATGATCGCCGCCGACCTGATCTCACACGCTTACGAAGACCATTACGACACCGCGATCTTAGTCAGTGGCGATGCCGATTTCTATCCGGCTCTACAGATTGTCAAAGACACTGGCAAGCAGGTTGAAGTAGCTGCGTTCGATTCGAACCTTTCGTCTGAGGCTGCGAAATTCTCGGACTTGATCACCAAGTTCAACAAGCAATACTTCGACGACTTGTGGATGAGCGCCGGTCAGAAGAGCAGCAACATTCGTACGGCGGAGAGACGAAGGCACGTTACTGACGAGGCGGCGTCGCCGAACGGCGAAGATAAGGGTGCCACAAGGTCGTCAGTCGATTCGAAAAAACCGTTCACATACCGTTACGCCTACCGACGCAACGCCTACAGCGGCGCTAACGCGTCTCGTAAGAGTTCGAACGGTCACGTTGCCTCGAAACCTGCTGAAAAAGTCCGTCGGACAGAGAGTAGACGCAGTTTGTCGAGCGTTATCCAGGGCAACGGTACCGCATCAGCTAAAACTGAGCGCAGAGGATTGGCGGTCTCATCAGGTTCGCGTATCACGCCGCCCGATCTCAGGTCAAACGAAGCAGGCGTGACAGAGCAGGGCGGTCGAAAGGACGCTTCGGTGCGGAGCGCCCGGCGGGAGTCGTGGGTATCTCGGATGTTTGGCTCGCGCGACTGATTCGTGGGAGCACATGGCGACGGTCTAAGTGCCGGCGCCGAAATATCTCTTACCAATCGGCAGCGATGATGCTGTTCGAAGCTTCGAGTATTCGTTCTTGCGAACCAGACTTGAAGTTCATCGCGAACAGGTGATACTTTCCGTCCGTGTCTGATCGGAACAGTATCTGGTCGCCGCTGAGGGACCATTTGGGATCGGCGTCGGGGATGCGGTTTTGCGTCAAACGCCGGCTTGTTTTCTCGCGGGTATCGACGGCGTAAATTTCGGCGTTGCCGTCGCGCTCGGTCACGTATACGATGTTTCGTCCATCCGGAGCCCACTCGAAATTGGTTTCGTCGCCGTCGTAATCGGTCAGCGCCTTGGCAGCGCTCGGGCCGTCGCCGGTGTCTACCTCCAACGCGAATAGGTCGGTTGAACCGTCAGATTGTTTGCGGGCGAAAGCGACTCGTTTACCGTCGAGTGAGAAACGTGGACGACTGTCTTCGTAATCTGTAAGTTGCACCTCGTCAACGCCGCGAACGGATCGTTTGTAGATGCCAATTGAACCACCGATGTTGAGGCACATCACGATCCACTGATTGTCGCCTGACCAGTTCCCAAGTTCGACGTTGCCAACGGGTTCCGAAGCCAGCAGCGTTGTTTCTTCGTTGTCGAAGTCGTGCACATAAACCTCAGAGCGCAGGTTGTCAGGGGATTTGGCCTGGTAGGCGATCATGCGGGAATCGGGTGACCAGAAGAAGTCTTGGACGTTTGCAGGGGCGTCTGGAACGCGTTCTGTTTCGCTGTTGTCGCGTAGCCAAACCTTCAATTGACCTGTGCCTTCGTCCGCGTTCGCTAAATAGGCCACCTTTTTCTGGTTTGGCGACCACTTTGGTTCGGTGACGGAGTCGTTAATGACTTTGGATTCCTCGCCTGCCCTGTCTAGTAGGTACAAGTGATTGTTTTCGTTGTCGACTACGAATGCGACATCGTAGGCAACTTGTCCGTCGCCACAAGCGACGTTCGCGAAAATTAGCAACAGGAACCCAGAGATGAGGGCGGTTGATGTGTACGCTTTGCGCATGGCTAACTTAGTTTCTCGGTGTGCAGATACGCTATTTTCAGTCACCACACGCGCGCAACGCGATGGTGCTGATGTGATTCTCGAAAATTCGATGATTGCGATTCAAGCGCTTGCCGTGCAACTAAAATCGGATAACGAGACTGGATCAAGAGGTTTGGAGGGAACCCGATGAAGTTCGCGTTCTTCATGATGCCGTTACATACGCCCAACGAGAACCCTTCGTTGGCGTTTGAACGCGATATCGACATGATCAACTACGCCGAGAAACTGGGTTTCGATGAGTATTTCATCGGCGAGCACCACTCGGCGGCTTGGGAGACTATGCCAGCACCCGAGATGGTGTTGGCGAAGGCATCGGCGACGGCAACGCGGATGATGCTGGGGACGGGAGTCGTTTCGTTGCCCTTCCACCATCCATTCCATGTGGCGGAGCGGTTCGCATTCCTCGACCACCTGACGCGGGGCCGGACAGTATTGGGTGTGGGGCCGAGCGGGTTGCCGACGGATCCACAACGGTTCAAACTACGAGGAAAAGATCTGAATGCGATGATGCGCGAATCTACGGACATCATTGTGAAATTGCTTGAATCGCCGGATCCCATTACTTATGAAGGGCAGTACTGGACGATCAACGAGATGGCGTTGCAGCTACGTTCGTATCAGCAGCCGAGATTGAAGTTGGCGACGCCGTCGGCGGGCAGTTTGCGATCGTTGGACTTCGTGGCGCAGTACGAGATGATGATGTTTTCGGTCGCGGGTGGTGGTCCGCCTGACTCGGTTCCGCTAGCTAGACAATGGGACGCGGTTGTGGACGCGTCCGCAAAGCACGGGACGTCTCCCACGAAAGACGACTGGCGGGTAGTCACCTACATTCACTTGGCGGACACGCGTGAAGAGGCGTTCGAACAGGCTCGACACGGCGCGGTGCGCGACGTGCACGACTACTTCTACACGATCAACACGCCTAGATCATGGTTGGTGAGGCCGGATCAAAATCCGGCAGATTTGACTTTTGAAGAGATCGTTCAGAAAAGACGCTGGATTGTAGGGACGCCGGATGACGCGATCGAACAGATCGAGGCATTGGTTGAAGAGACGAACGGCATCGGCGGTTTGATGTTGACGACTCACGAGTGGATGCCGATGCGGCACGTGATGTACTCGCAGGAGCTCTTCGCGCGCTACGTGATGCCGAGGTTTAGAGGGCACACGGCGGACCTTGAGCGCGAATGGGAGCGCACGAAGTCGGACCGAGCGGCAGGGCGTATTCCGAACCTCTCCGCGCGAGACGACGGGAGCACGGACGACGGGTCGAAGAGCAATGTGTTTGTGAAGATTTAGGTGTTGCGCGAAAGTCGTAGTCGTCAATGACCCGGTTAGTTACGCCTCAATCTCGAGGTGTTTCGATTTGGTGCAGATTGGTCTCGCGTCGCAGTAACTTGACGGATTCTCCGATAACTTCGAACTCGAGTTTGTCACCAGGCCCGACGTTTAAATCGTCAAGTGCGGCCTGGGGGAGTGTTACGCGGCCTTCGGAATCGATCTTCAATGTCATTGCTTTTCCGCGTCCCTGAAATTGACGCGAAGGTTAAATCTGCATTCGAAGATCTTGGATCCTTTTCGCCCGCGCAGGCCTTAAGATTCTATCGGTGTTCGAAGTTTAAATGAATCGGTAAGTGAACCAAGATCGGAGTAAATCGATGCCAACATTAGAACAACTGCTCGACGAGGTGGATGCCACTGCGGCAGAGATTGTGGAGCTTGAGCGGCAGATGATTCAGATACCGACGGTGAACACGGGTCAGATGCCGACGGGCAACGAGACGCCGCTGGCGGAGTTCATTCAAGACTGGTTCCACGCCGAGGGCATTACTGATACTCAGATATTGGCTCGTGATCCTGAGCGTGGAAACATCATTGCCGTTTACCCGGGGAGCGAGCCGCGTTGCCGGTTGATGTTCATGTCGCACACTGATGTGGTGCCGGTGGAGGACTTTTCGAAGTGGTCGTGGGAGCCATTTGGAGCGCAGGTGTCGGGAGGGAGGATCTACGGTCGCGGAGCGTCCGACTGCAAGGCGTTGTTGACGGCGCAGATGATGGCGATGGGGATCTTAAAGCGCAACGATGTTGGATTGAATCATGGTTTGCGTCTTGTCAGCGGGGCAGATGAAGAGCATGGAGGACGCTGGGGATTCGGATGGTTGGCGGACAATCATCCCGAATCGCTCGAGTCCGATTTTGCCGTCAACGAGGGCGGCGGGACCCCGGTAGAGCAGGGCGGCGCTCTATCGTATCTGCTTGGTACGGGGGAGAAGGGGCGATTGGAGATCAAGATCACGTTGCGGGGCGAGAGTGCGCACGCGTCTGTGCCGTGGCAGGGGGTCAACGCATCGGCTCGTTTGTGGCGCGTGCTTCAACGGATTGAGAGTTACGAACCTGAAATCGATACATCGTTGCCGATTTTCGACTATCTAAACCTGTTCGGGATCGAGGAACGACCAAATCCCGAGAATGTTGACAGGATAATCGGTGATTTGGAAAAAGAGTCACCGCGGTTGGGCTCGATGTTGCGAGCGTTGTCGCGCCTGGTGTGGACGCCGACGATGATCAGCGGGGGCATCAAATCGAACAGCGTGCCTGAGCACATAACTGTTACTTGCGATGTTCGCACGTTGCCGTTCCAGGATGAGGAGTACGTGAGGAGCGAGATAGAGAAGACGATTGGAGACGTAGAGGGCGTTTCGTTTGAGATCGACTACATGTCGGTTCCCAACTCGTCGTCGTTCGAAACTGATCTGGCGAAGGCGATCAAACGGGCGCAGGCGTTGGCGGTTTCGAGGGATGATATTCAGTGGATACCGGCGGTGAGCAACGGTTTCACTGATTCTCGCTTCACGCGAAATCTAGGGATCATCACGTACGGTTTTGCAGGAACACACCCGGACGACGACCCGATGCTCTCGCGTGCGCATGGTACGGACGAATCGGTCGGTATCGAGTCGCTGATCAGCGGCACCAAATGCATGATCGCGTTGGCTTGGGACCTATGCGAGGCCAAGTGATCAGATGGCGTTGGAGATACCTGCCGCCGCGGACCGGTTAGCGCATGAGCTAAGTGAGAATGCCTCGTCTGAACGCGCGGTCAACGAGAAGCGTTATCTGAAATCTGAGCTCCATCATTTTGGTGTGAGTGTGCCGGTGATTCGTAAGACCGCACGGAGCTTCGCACGCGAACATGAAGATGCGTCCAAAGCCGATTTGATCGCACTGACTAACGAACTCTGGGATCGAGATGTTTACGAATTGCGTAAGCTGGCGGTGAACATCCTTGCCTGCAGGACGGAGATGTTTGATGCGTCCGACGTGCCGTTCATCGAGCGGATGTTGCGTAGGTCTCACACGTGGGCGTTGATCGATGACTTGGCGATGAACGTGGTGGCACCGACACTGGGCACTTTCAGTGATGCCGACGCGGTGCGCACTCGGTGGTCAAGGGATGACGATTTTTGGGTTCGGCGGACAGCTGTGCTCGCGTTACTTCCGGGTTTACGTAAGGGGACCACAGGTTGGGCAGAATTTGCTAGCTATTCCGAGGCGATGCTTGAGGAAGAAGAGTTTTTCATCCGAAAAGCTATCGGCTGGGTGTTGCGCGAGGTATCCAAACACTCGCCAGAGCTGGTCGCGGAGTGGTTACGACCTAGGGCGGTGATCGCGTCCGCGGTTACGATGCGCGAGGCGATCAAGTATTTGCCGGATGAAGAACGTCTGATGTTAACTTCGCTTCGCTCGGCAGGGCGTGCGTCGCGGCGCAACCGCGCGATTCGATCTGTTGGTTGAAAGAATGAGGCAGGGAAATGAAACGTCCAAACGTACTTTTCATCATGGCCGACCAGTTGAAGTGGTCGGGATTGCGGATGTATTCGGAGATTGGCATCGAGACTCCATCTTTAGAACGACTGGCGGCGCGGGGAGTTATGTATCGACACGCGATTACGCCTCATCCGTTATGTGTGCCGGCGCGCACGTCGATCATGACGGGGCGATATCCGCATTCAACGGGTTGTAGGCGCAACGAGACGCTCATGCCGCCGAACGAGACCCACGCATTCGATATATGGCGTGATGCTGGCTACACGACCGGATTGATTGGGAAGAACCACTGCTTCGTCGATCTTGACGTTTTTGATGTCTACTGCGATATTTCGCACGGTGGGTTGCCCAAGGGGGATTACGTCGGTTCGGAGCCCAAAACTCGGGGCATGGAGTGGGTGCGATCGGTAGAAGCGATTAACGCGGCGCACGAAACTCGGGCGCATTTGAACGAGAACGCGCAGAGCCCGACGATCGCTTACGCCGTCTCAGATCATCCTCTGGAGGACTACGGTTCTAATGTCGTTACTTCGCAGACGGAGGCCTTTTTGGAGCGAGTGGCTGACGGTGATCTGTTCGGACGCGACGAATCTGAAAGTGGAGACGAGTGGCCGTTCGCACTCTGGGTCTCGTATCCCGACCCGCACGAACCACGCGAAGCGCCTCGTGAGTACGTCGATATGTTCCCCACAGGTGAGGTGGAGATGCCGCCGATCCGTCGTGGCGAATTCGACGACGATGGCGGTTTAACTCATCTCGACGATGCGCCGTATCCGCCGAGCGGCGAGGTGAGTCCGGCGCCGGAGGTAAATCGAGTTCTGTACGCGATGTTGGGTTTGGACGATGACACCGAGGAAGACATCCGCAACCTCGTGACGGTACACCACGCTATGACCCGGTTGGTGGATGACGGTATCGGGCGCATTCTCGACAAACTGGATGAGTTGGGGATGTTGGAAGATACGATCATCGTTTTCACCGCCGATCATGGCGACTTCATGGCGGAACACAATATGGCTGTCAAGGGCGGTGTGTTTTACGACTGTCTTACGAGAGTGCCGTTGCTGGTGTCGTACCCCAAAGGCGGAGTTCCGGAAGGGGAGATCGATGATTCGATGGTCAACACTGTTGACATCCTGCCAACGCTGTTGGAGTTGCAGGGGTTAGCGAATTTCGACGGCATTCACGATGGGTGGGCTCGCGACAACGTGATTCCCGATGCTGCCTCAGCAACCCATTCGACGCTTGATGAAGGTGGCATGGTTTGGGAACCGTTATTGCGGCGCGTCCAAGGAATACCGTTGCCTTCCTCCACCAAGGCTCCTCCGCGTGTCGCTGCTTTTTCGGAGTATGGTGCCGGTGGACCCCGGGTTACGATGTCACACCTCGAAGAATGTGAAAAGCCTTGGGGCTATCGAACGTTAATCGAGACGCTGTGGGGCAGGGAAGCGCAAGGACGTCGCAAGATGGTGCGGACGAAAGAGTGGAAGTACGTTACCGATCCGATGGCTGAGGGTGCGGGAAATGGGTCCAGCGCTGATCCTGAGGATGAACTTTACGACCTACTGAACGACCCTTGGGAGCTGTACAACGTCGCCCACGATTCCAAAAACGCCGACGTTGTTTCTCAGATGCGTAGTCTGTTGGCAACTTGGATGATCGAGACTGAGGACCCCGAACCCGTCGAAATACCAAAGACGATCGGTCGATCTTGATAAGAGCACCATGTTGATGGTGATGCGAGTTGGCGTTTCACTCGCTATTGATGAACACCCAGACCAGAAATGCAACGGCGAAGGCGAACACAAATAGAGCGATCGGAAAGGCGACTTTCCACGTCCGGGTCCGCCGCCGGATCGATTTGTCGCTCAAAAGATACCTTTAGGTTCGAGGCCGAGGTAGAACTGCCCGGCGGTGTCGTAGTGGGTGGGTCGGCCTTGGATCTGTTGACGGATGGCGTGGACGTCGCGGAAACAGCGTTGGATGATGTTGGATTCGAATATGGCAGTTGAACCGCAGATCGTGTAGGCATCGTCAACGACATCTGCTGCGGTGCGGATAGCGTGAGTGCCGGCGAGCCTGACCTTGATGCGCTCGGCAGTCGGCAATTCTTGCGTATGAGCGACGGTTTGCCACATTTCGGATGTGGCCTCATTCAGAAACGCCCGGGCGGAGTTCCATGCGGCTTCGACTTGACCGATTGCGCGTTGCGTAGTTGCGTCTGAACTGACGGTGGATGAACCGCCGTGTTGAACTTTGCGTTTGGTCAAATCCAGCGCGAAGTCGAGGCCCGATCTGGCGACACCGATGGCGACCGTGGCAAATCCAGATGCAAACATCGGTGTGGTGTGGATGATGTACAAGGTGCCGGGTTCGCGTGACGGTTCGTTCAGGCCGTATGAGCGCTCGGCGGGAACGAAATGGTTGTCCATCGTGAAGCTGAGGCTAGCGGTTCCGCGCAATCCTCCGACGTGCCATTCGTCGACGACTTCGACATCCGATTTTGGGATGAGGAAGGTCCGCATTTCTTTGGTGTCTTTGCCGTCGGCGTCAAGTACTGGCGAAAGAGCCGCGACCCAAGAGGCGTGCGAAATCCCGCTGCTGAAGTCCCATCTTCCTGAGAGTAAGTAACCGTCTTTGGCTTTGACCGCCTTGGTACCTGGCCGAGGTGGTCCGTTAGTAACGACGGTTCGTGGGTTGCCCCATATCTCTTCCGCTACCGGACTACTCACGCGCACCGAATTAGTGGAAAAGACGTTGTTTTGACTGACGCACCAACCAACGCTTGCGTCTGCCTCGGCGTAGATACGGACGATTTTCAAGAAATCGGGATGGTCGAGTTGGGCGCCGCCTAAAGTCTTGGGCAAAAGCAGGCGAAAGTGACCGGCGTCGATGATGGGACGTACGACGTCTTCGGGAATGCGCCGCTCGCGGTCGATTCGGTGGGCCGCGGGTACGACAATCGACGCCAGATCGCGGGCTTCGGCTAACAAGCTTTCGAGGATCGTCAAGCGATGAAGGCGCCGACCGCGCTACGACAATGCGTCGGGTACGACAACGTCTGGTTCGAGCTCGAGAGGATATCCGGGGAAGAAGTCGCGCCAAGGTTCAAACTGTTCCACGAACAACATGCCGTGTTCCATCGAAGGCAGGTTCTTGGCCGATCGACCCGGATCGTAGCCCATAGTTTTGGCGATCGCTTCGATGCCGCCTCGACGCGTATGTCGTACGCCGCCAACGTTGAAAGCATCGCCATCGTCATCTTCAACGATCAGGTCGAAGCCGCGTTTTCGTTGTCTCCAGTAAAGTCTCATGTTTGGTTAGTGCTGGTTCAGCGATTGTCGGTTATGTACGGTTTCACCCTGTCTAGTATCGCATTGCCGACGTGGTACTTGCTCATCAGTGGTAATGGTTCGACCGAGCCGTCGGAATGGACGATATCGACGCGGTTGGTGTCGGTGCCGAATCCGCTGCCGGGTTCGGTTACATCGTTGGCGACGGTGAGAATGGCGCCTTTTGCCCCCATCTTGGCGGCGCCTTTGGCCGCGGCTTCGCCCGTTTCAGCGGCGAATGCTACTTTAGCCAGGCGAGGACCGGTAGCAATCGGCATCCAATCTTCGATGGTTTCGAGTTCAATGTCGATGCCATCGTCCGCGCGTTTCTTGATCTTTTCTTGAGCCGAGACCTTAGGGCGAAAATCGGAGATCGCGGCGGCCATGACCAAAACATCTGCATCTGCGCATGCCGGAAGGGTCGCGGCGCGCATTTCATCTACGGTGCTGACTCCGATGGTTTCAACTCCCCAAGGTGCTCGCATGCCGCTTGCTGCGGAAATGAGAATAATTTCGGCGCCGCGGTCGCGTGCGGCTTCGGCTACTGCGTATCCCATCTTGCCGGTGGAACGATTGGTGATGACGCGTACCGGATCGATTGGTTCACGTGTGCCGCCAGCGGTTACCACGATGCGACGACCGACGAAATCGCCGTGACGAGATCCGATCGCGGCTCGCACCGCGTCGACGATGTCGAGTGGTTCGCTCATGCGACCTTCACCGACTAAACCGGATGCCAACCTTCCCGACTCGGGTCCGACGATCAATGCGCCGCGTTCGCGGAGGTTAGCGACGTTTTGTTGAGTCGATGCTGCGGCGAACATGTCGGCATCCATTGCCGGAGCCACGACCATCGGAGCGCTCGATGCAAGAGCTGTCGCCGTTATTGCGTCGTCGGTGATGCCCAGCGCGAGTTTGGCGAGCAAGTTCGCGGTTGCGGGAGCGATCACGATACAGTCGGCGTTAGTGCCGAGCGCGACGTGGTCGATGCTAATTTCGGAGTTTTGGTCCCACAGCGATGTTGTGACCGGGTTGTGACTCAACGCGGCGAACGTAGTGCTCCCCACGAAGTGTTGCGCAGACTCGGTCATGACGACATCGACGCGTGCGCCAAGTTTGACGAGTTCGGACGTGACGTACGCGGATTTGTAAGCCGCGATCGAACCTGCGACACCGAGTACTACACGGCGCCCAGCGAGCGGTGGATGTTCAGATGTCGACATTTATCGTAATTCGGTTAACCGACGTCAACTTGCTGCGCCAAGTGAGCTGACGCGACGAGAGAACTATTCCCTCTCGATAACGAACTGTTTTGGCATTTCGCGATTCGCTTCGCCGGTTCGGAAATCCATTACTGTCTCAAAATATGAGGTGACCTCTTGACGCGTGAGTTCGGTTGGGACATCGATGTTCAAGCTCTCGTCACCTTCGACTCTGACGAGTAATCGCGAACCTAGGGAGGACCGATACCGGTAGCCTAGGTTCCAAAACCTCGCAAGTTCTATCTCGACTGACCTCGCGCGCAGCGTTAGCGCATCTTTGGTCTTGAAGTCGACACCGATGCGGGCGCGCTGCAACTTCATCTTGTCGTCGTACCAGCGATAGTGTGCTTCCATGTGTAGGTAGTCGTTGACGAATGGAAGACAAGCGTCGGGATCAGGGCCGGCGTAGGAACGGGGACCGATGGTGAATTTGACACCGCTGATCCGATTCCTTCCGTGGATTACCCCGTAGTTCCTCAGGTCGACGTCGGCGAGTGTGATGTCTGTTAGTTGGTCGGTGGGCCAAAAGTCTTGGGTTCGCCATATCCACTCAATGCGTCGATCTTTGACTGCAATGATGTGGTCGAGCACCCGGAATTCATCGTTTTCGATGACATGGTGCAAGGTAAGTTCTTTGCCAAGGCTGCGTTCGTATTCGGTGGGTCGCAATTTCGACCTTGCGCGCTGCACGTAGAGATCGACGATCTCCTCTAAGCTCAATTTGGTTTCTGGCGTCATATTGCAATCCCGATCGCCTGAGGGAAGTGCTTACGATGCTAATTCACGGAACGCTCGCGGCAGAAAACCGATGAGATCGCTGGCGGTCATTGCGTACGGAGTATGTTCCTCGCGGGCGAATTGACCACTCTGTGAGTGCAGAAAGACGCCCAGAGATGCCGCGTCGAACGGGTTGGATTTTGCGGCCAATCCGGTGATGAGGCCAGCCAAGACGTCTCCCGTGCCGCCTCGTGCCAATGCGTCGTTGGGTTTCATGTTGACTCGCAAGCGACCGTTGGGTGATGCGATCAGGGTCGAAGCACCTTTCAGGACAGCAACACAGTTGAATTTTTTCGCTGCTGTCTCGACTGCGGCCACGCGGTCCGCGTCGACATCAGAAATCGATATGCCAAGCAACCGCGACATTTCGCCGGGATGTGGAGTGATTATCAAGTTTCCGTGGAAAACTTCCCACCACCGATCCATCATCGATGCCAGAGTCAATCCGTCGGCATCCAAGACCACCGTGCAGTCGTTCCAGATAGCGTGTTCGGAAGTCAATCGCGAAAGCAGCTCCCGTGCCCCGTCCGAGAGGCCGACGCCCACGCCGATGAGCACAGAATTCATGGCGGGAATGTATTTCTGTAGCGTATCGAACGCAGGTTGAGGGAGCACGCCGTTGGCGTCTTCGTTAAGCGGAATGTAGGTGGCTTCGGGGATGTTGCCAGCCAACGCTTGGTAGGCGCTGGTGGGAGTTGCGAGGGCAACGAGGCCGACGCCGCTACGGACGCACGCCTGCGCGGCGAGTGCAGCAGCGCCGACGTAAGTGGCTGAACCTGCGATGAGCAGGGCGCGACCGAAATCACCTTTGTGCCCGGTACTCGATCGTTCCGGCAGCAACGTGCGCACCAGTTCAAAATCGTTGACTTCACGGCGAATATTGCGAGTCAAATTCGAGGGCATCCCGACGTCCAATGCCGCAATCCGGCCGCCGTAACATGCGTCTCCGAACCGTATCGCTGGACCGAGTTTTTGCAAACCTACTGGCAAGCAAACGTCGGCAGGAAGCCCGTTGGGATCGAACGTGCCGTTGTCCGGATCGGCACCGCTGGGCACGTCGATAGCGATGACTTTTTTGCCGCTCTTTTTGGCGGCGTCCAACATGCTAGCGATGGGTTCTTCAATGGCTCTCGAGATGCTGAAACCAAACACGCCATCTAATATGAGATCTGTTTTGGCGCATAAGTTTGACAATTTGCGAACAGCGGTTCTAGGTTTCAGTTCAACGACGGTCCCACCGGCTTCAACGAAATCGGCCAATAGAGGATCGTCATCTGGGCGAGATATAACGATTACCACGGTTGTATCCACGCCGGCTTCAACGAGATAACGGGCGGCTACGATCGCGTCTCCGCCATTGTTGCCTTTGCCGGCGAGGGCTAACACGCGCGAATTCGAAACATCGTCGCCGAGGTCGTTCAAGGCCCAATCTGCTATCGCACGACCGACCCGGTCCATCAAGCCTTCAAGCGTGATCTCGCCTGAAGCAAACCACCGCTCCTCGATGGCTTGCATCTCGGCTGCGGTGACGATTTTTTGAGTGGATGCCATTGCGTGCACTTTCAAGGTCGCCATGCGTCGTCGCGAGCCTCAAGTACGACTGACGCTACCGCGAATTCTCGCGAATGCGTGAGGCTAAGAGCAATGCGTTTGACTCCCATCTTTTCGGCACGTTCCAATGCGCTGCCGTGCAGAACGATCTCAGGTGGCCCGCCACGGCGCCTCGTAACTTCTATCGATTTCCAAGGGATTCCGCGAACGCCGGTTCCAAGCGCCTTCATAACGGCTTCTTTGGCCGCGAATCGGCTGGCCAGCTGAGGGGCGCGCTTTCTGGCGTAGCGCTGTTCGCCGTGCGTGAACACCTTGTTTAGAAATCGAACAGGGTAACGGTCTCTAACAGTCGCGATACGGCCGATTTCGATGAGGTCGACGCCGGTGTATATCATGATTTTTGGACGCCTAAAACCTGAGTCGTGTGCACACTCGGTGCAAAATTGCGTCTCAAATGATAAACCAGCGCCAATTAACCCCTGAACGCGGAACGATATGACAGCTCGAATCATCAGCGGTAACGAAATTGCGAAGACCGTCCATGCACAAGTGGCGGACAAAGTAGCCGCGTTCAAAAACGCGCACAGTTTTGCCCCAGGGTTAGTCGTGACGCTAGTTGGCGATGATCCCGCGTCGCATTCCTACGTCCGGCGTAAGGAGAGGGCGTGCGAGGAAGTAGGTATCGTTTCCGAGACACTGAACATCTCTGCCGATGTGAGTGGAGAACATCTTAACGGTGTCGTTAAGGAGTTGAACGCGGACGATCGATTTCAAGGGATACTAGTCCAATTGCCTTTGCCGGATCACATCGATGCCGACGAGATAATCGATGGCTTGGATCCGTTGAAGGATGTTGATGGGTTGCACGCTCAAAACGCCGGTTTACTATCTCTGGGCAAGCAGCGATTCGTGCCGGCAACGCCTTTGGGTGTCCAACGGATGTTGATCGAGGAAGATGTTGAGGTGAATGGCGCCGACGTCGTCATCGTGGGCCGAAGCACGTTGGTAGGCCGACCTTTGGCTCTGCTGTTGACGCAACGCGGCAAAGGGGCAAATGCGACGGTGACAATGTGCCACACAGGGACCCGTGACATAGCTCAACACACCAAACGTGCGGACATACTCGTGGCTGCGGCAGGCGTTCCGAACACAGTCACGGCTGACATGGTGAAAGATGGTGCGGTGGTGATTGATGTCGGGGTTTCCAGGGTGGAGGATTCGTCGCGTCGTAGCGGGTTCAGGTTGACGGGCGACGTCGACTACGCAGCGGTGAGAGAGAAGGCTTCTGCAATAACTCCTGTGCCAGGGGGAGTGGGTCCGATGACGGTTGCGATGCTCTTGGAAAACGTAGTATTGGCCGCGACGCTGCAGAGTGGGTAACCCGAGATTTTCTTGGCGGGGTTGGCAGAATCAGCGCGTTCTCGGTTTGGTATAGAATCGAGTTTCTACGCGCCGCGCCGATTTGCGTTGTTAACCGTCTTGCACGAATAGGGTTCGTGCAGCGGGATTCAAGACATTCGGGACTATGGAACTATCCGAAAAACCCAGGATCGCCTCCAGAGGCATCGTCGGGCAACCGCCCGCGAGTTTTTCGCCCGAATCTACAAATAACAGCAACGGTTACGACCGTTCTCGCCGGCGCTTTATGTGGGAGAGTATCGACAGCGCGGAACTCTTGCGGATGTACCGTCTGATGTTGTTGATTCGCAGGTTTGAAGAGACTTGCGGGCAGCATTATTCTTTGGGCAACGTCAGAGGTTTCCTACACCTCTATATCGGCCAAGAAGCCACCGGGATCGGTGCCATTGGCGCACTGGAGCCGCGCGACTACATCGTCACCCATTATCGCGACCATGGCCATGCGTTGGCGCGAGGACTCGACACCAATCGGTTAATGGCCGAAATGTTTGGGAAGCGCACCGGCCTGAGCAAAGGCAAGGGCGGGTCGATGCACATCTTTGATGCGGCAAAGCACTTCATGGGTGGTCACGCAATCGTTGGCGCCCAACTGCCGTTGGCAGCAGGCCTGGCACTGGCGCAGCAATACAAAGACAACGATGTCGTCACGATGGTTTTCTTCGGCGATGGAGCGACGAATCAAGGGACATTCCACGAGACATTGAATCTTGCTTCGGTCTGGCAGTTGCCGATCATATTTTTCATGGAAAACAATCTTTATGGCATGGGGTCCGCGGTTGGGCGCGTGCGTTTGCGCGGCTCCGATTTTAGCGATGCACTCGGCGCATACGACATGGAAGCGGTGACTGTAGACGGGATGGACGTGGTAGCGGTTCGCGAGGTAACGCAGCAAGCAGTAGATCAAATTCGGGCTGATGGTAGCCCGATTTTTATTGAATCGAAGACATTCAGGTTCGTAGGCCACTCCTTTGCCGACCCAGGCGATCAGTACCGCAAACGTTCCGAAATCGATTTCTGGCGACGTCGTGATCCTCTGGTCGCGTATCCGAAACAACTCTTGGAGTACGGTGTTGCCACGGAAACGGAGCTAGACGATCTGACGGCGAGTGTGGATGATGAGATCGCGGCGGCCGTTGAATTTGCGTCGAATAGTCCCGACCCCGGTTTGTCGGAGGCGTTCGACGATGTATATGCGTGATCGACGGATGACGAACCGTAGGAACCATGCCTGAACTGACCATTCGAGAAGCGATTACGCAGGGTCTAGCTGAGGCCATCGAATCGGATGAGAACGTCTTCATCATGGGTGAAGACATTGGCGAATATGGTGGCGCGTACTCGGTAACCAAGGGATTTCTCGAAAAATACGGAGACAAGCGGATTAAAGACACGCCGATATCGGAAGCGGCGTTTGTCGGAGCTGGGATAGGGGCGGCCTGTGCGGGACTGAGACCGGTAGTCGAGTTAATGTCGATGAGCTTCTCGCTCGTGGCTTTCGATCAGATCGTGAATATGGCGGCCAACATCCGCTACATGTCTGGCGGCCAGATCAAAGTGCCGATGGTCATCAGAGCCCCGACGGGCGCGGGAGTACAGCTTGGTGCTACGCACTCGCAGAGTTTTGAAACGTGGTTGGCTGAAGTCCCGGGGATGTATTGCGCCTGTCCTTCAAACCCGCGTGACGCCTTGGGTCTGCTGCGCGCTTCGATCAAATCCGACAATCCTGTGATCTTCGCCGAGCACTCTCATCTTTATGGTTCGCGCGGGGATGTTCCGGATGAGTACTACGAGATACCGCTGGGTGAAGCCCGCATCGCACAATCGGGGGACGACATAACGCTTGTGTCTTACGGCTACGGCATTCGCGTATTGCGGGAGGCGGCCGAGATGATGGCTGAGGGTGGAGTAGGAGCCGAAATCATCGACCTTAGGTCGTTGCACCCTGTTGACTACGACACAGTGCTAGGGTCGGTGCAGAAAACAGGTCGGGCAGTGATGCTGGACACCGCAAGGCGGACCGGCGGGATCATGGCAGAGATTGTTTCTGAGGTGCAGGAGCGCGCGATGGATTGGCTCGATGGGCCTGTGATGCGCGTAGGTTCAAAAGACGTACCTTGGCCGTACAACCGGACTTTGGAGCAAGACATCTTGCCACACGCCGACGATGTTCTAAAAGCGGCGCGGAAAATCGTTTCATTCTGAAGATTGCAAATTCAACGCAATTCCAAACCGACCAATCGAGGAGCTAACAGTTGATCCACGAAATCACAATGCCAGCGATGGGTGCCGACATGACCGAAGGCACCGTTGTGAAGTGGTTGAAGAACGAGGGTGACGAGGTGGCTCGTGGAGACAAACTCGCCGAGATCGAGACGGACAAGACCGTTGTCGAGATGGAAGCTTACAACGCTGGCATCTTGCGCAGGATCGTATTGGGTGACGGCACGAAAGCGCCGGTGGGTTCGCTTCTCGCCTACATCGGTGGTGCTGACGATGTTTTGCCCGAGGTTGACTCGGTTGAAGCAAGCGTTAGCGATCCTGAACCCGCGGTCGAGCCTGAAGTTGCGGTTTCGGAACCTGAGCCGATGGCAACACCGGTACCTGTTGCGATGGCGCCGGTGGAGCCCTCACCATCCGCACCGACGGTAGAGGGTGGGCGGATTAAAGCTTCACCTTTGGCCCGCCGATTGGCTCGCGAGAAAGGGTTTGAACTAGCAGCGATCGCGGGTACTGGCCCTGGCGGTCGGATTACTCGAGATGACGTGTTGGGGTTCACGCCAGCGCCGGCATTCGCACCGTCTGGCGTTGCTACGGCGGCCCCTGCGGTCATGATCGACGGTTCTGACATCGAACTGTCAACGATGCGTCAGGCCATCGCCCGTGTCACTGTTCGTAGCAAGACCGAGGCGCCGCACTACTATGTCACGACCGGAGTCGACATGACCGAAGCGATGTCGTTCCGCGCTCAACTTAACGCTGAACTAGAAGATTCTGGCGTGCGAGTTTCGGTCAATGACATGATCATCAAGGCGCTCGCGATGGGGATCACCAAGTACCCGAAGTGGAACACCACGTTCCACGAGGATCGCCTAGAAGGGCACGACAGCATCAACATCGGCGTGGCGATCGCGCTGGAAGCTGGATTGATTGTGCCCGCGATTGTCGGCGTCCACAACATGTCACTCGTTGACGTCGCGAACGCGTCGAAGGATCTTGGCCGACGCGCGCGGGGGGATGGCGGAACGCTCACGCAAGAAGAGTTGACGGATGGAACTTTCTCGACTTCTAACTTGGGTATGTTCGGAATCGACACTTTCGCGGCCATAATCGTCCCGCCGCAGGCAGGAATTCTGGCTGTTGGGGCAGTCAAGCCTATGCCAGTGGTTGAAGATGGTGAGATAGTGGTTCGTCAGATGATGAACGCTACGGTTTCAGCAGATCACAGAGTGGGTGACGGTTCCGAGGCGGCAATTCTGCTCAACGAGGTGAAGGACATCCTCGAGCGGCCGCTACGCTTGATCTTGTGATCCGATTCTGACATCCATCCTAGGGTTTTCGGCGCATGTGCGAAGATTGACGCACCGTGTACGCCCGAGAGTCATTCACCGACGACGAACGCGCGATTCTGAGTCGCTTTTTTACGAACACCGATCTCCCGGTGTTCGCAATTGTTAATCTCCCGGAGATTGTGAAGGGAGCGATGTTTGCTCGTTACAGCCGGACTCACATGTCGTTGCGGCGGCTGTTTCTCAAGGAGTTCTACGAGCAGCCTGAGATCGGGATTCAAGCCATTGCAGACAAGTCGACGCAGGACGCGGTGTCGGAGGATGCAGTAGCCCGAAGCAGGGCAGAGGAGCTGTACCAGCGTGTCTTTGTCCAGTACGGCGACGATTCGGTGGCGCAGTTGGGTGGTGCGCATCTGGCGTGCGAACAGGCCTCAGCCATCTTAGCTAAGGTGATCGAGCGAGGACGATTGGCGGCGTACCTGGAGCAGAGCACTCGTTACATCTACTTCGACGAAAAGTTGCGCGGTGAGGACGGTTACGAGCGGTATAGGTACCACACTCCTCCGGAGATCGCCGAAGGTCCGTTGTGTGAACAGTACGGGTTGACGATCGATCGACTTTTCGAAAGCTATTCCTTCGTAGTGCGGGAGTTGACACGCTATTTTCAGGAGCGCT
The DNA here is from genome assembly GCA_965220355.1 of Dehalococcoidia bacterium. Taxonomy (GTDB): domain Bacteria; phylum Chloroflexota; class Dehalococcoidia; order Lucifugimonadales; family Lucifugimonadaceae; genus Bin127. The sequence goes on along the minus strand of OZ244820.1, from coordinate 1,612,463 downwards.
TTCCCAAGCGACCACGGGAGGGTAGAGGGGCATACAGCCGCGCAACGCGAGCGAGAGCGTGCGATACCGCCCGCGGCCTGTTACCAGCGGCGACCACTTCGAATATTGGGGTTTTCGCGACGGGTCAGGCGTACGAAACAATGCTCATGCGTATGAATGCTAGCCCCTTGGCAGAAGCACGCAGTTACTCCAAGATGATGTTGTCTGAGTTGCGGAAGGTCATTTCTGGCTTTTTGACTAGGGTTGACGTCGACGGTCGTGGCATCGCTTGGAGCGGATACTTCCAGCGGATCGCTGACGAAATGAACGCGATCGCCGGAGAGTTCGAGGCGCCGCATGGCAAACACGAATACGACGTCGAGCGAGATGAAGTGAAGCTGCTCGATTGGGATGCAGACGCGGAAATCAGGGTGGTTGCTGCCGCTCTGTACCCCTATTCACACCGTTCAGAGGACGAATTGGTTGCGCTCGCAACTGGTATGAGCGTTGGCGAACGTCGAAATATCATCGGCGCATACATCGGCGATCGGTCGAATCGTCGCCACAAACCTGGTCGAGGTATGGAGCGGGTGTACTACCGCTTTGATGTGTTATCGGACTTCGGGAGTTACCGAGACCTTCAGCGGCATCGGATGATGACCATCGATTGGCAGCGTTTGACGCCGCGGCATGGGTATGCGACACCGCCTGAAATAGAGGACGCGGGCGTTGAAGTGTCGTCGCGCTGGCACGATGCGATGAGCGAGATGTCAGCGCTCTATGGTGATGTGTTCACACTACATGGGCAAGACGTCGCACAATACGTAGTGCCTTTCGGGTTCCGTATCCGCTACAACATCCAACTGAACGCTAGGCAAGCGTTTCACATGTTGGAGTTGCGGACCGGCGAATCTGGTCACTCCGACTACCGTCGCATTTGCCTTAGGATGCACGAGTTGATCCGAAACCAAGCCAGGCACCGTGCCATCGCCGATGCAATGACGTACGTTGATAGCAAGGACTACGGTTTGGGCAGACTATCGTCTGAACGTCGTCAGACGGACGCGGAGCAGTTGGGTTTCGATCTCGTGTAACCGGCTGCGCACGCCGAGAACACGACGGAAACACTGATGTCACGGACCGCCAACTCGTTGGCCTCTTAGGAGGTCATCAACTCACGGGTCAGATACTGGAACGGAGCGCGATTTCGGTATCCATCAGGCACCACTTTTCCGACGTAATCGTCCCAAACATCCTCGGCGGGTACGCACTCAAACCCCCACCGGTCGTCGATGCGTTGGTGCCAAGAACCAGGAATAGGGCGGAACGCGCCAACTATTCGATTTGAGCTTTTTCCTAGCACGAGGTGGTACTGAGAAGCCTTTGTTGCATCGATTTTCCACCAACCTCTCACCGCGTCCTGTTCTGATCTTCCCTCGGCTAACGCTTTGCCGATTTGAAACAAGATGAGAGGTTCGTTGACTTCGAAACGGTTCATAGGTGCGCAGTTCAGTTTACGAACTAGCGATGAAGATTGTATTAGGAAGTCCGCGGATAATGCGCCGGACCAGGTTCGATTCCGCAAGCTTTTGTTAGCCACTCTTCTTGTGCGATGTGGTCGAGGTGACCTTTGGCTAGGTTGACGCGAACCGTCGTTTCACCTGAGACGGCCGCAGCTAGGTTGCCGTAGTAGCCCTTTTCAGAAGCCCCGGCAGAGAGCATCACCTTCTTGGCGTCGACGCCGCCGGCTAGAGTCATCGGATCGTAGTTGGCGAGCGTCGATCTGGCTTCATCCCAATCACCGGGGTTCGATCGTTTGAAGTCGTTGAATTCAGCGATCGGGTAGTCGGGGGCACCTTCCATTCGGTTGTCGATGTCGGCGAACATTAGGGCGCCGCTTTGAAGAGCGTGTACACCGTTGGTCAGAGCGGCGGTGACCCAAGCCAAATCGCCGCCCGATATCGCAAGCCGGGAGGCGTCGATGTTGGGTTGCTGGAGCAGTATCTTAACTGCGGTGATGCAGTCGGAAACAATATCGCCCCAAACGTAAGTCTCTTCACCGGGAAAGCCGTCGGTCAATAAACCGGGATACGCGGCACTGTATCGGGAATTGGCAAGTCGCTGTCCGCGGTGGCACAAAGCCAAAACGACGTAAGCCGCCCGGCGTTCGTATGCGGGCACGCCGACCACGCTGCCGTAGCCCGGAGCCTGGAAGAGCGGCACATGAGGGCCATCAGACTTGGGGATGTGGAGATACGCATACAGGGGATAGTCTCCGACGCCGTTGAAGCGGACGGAGTAGGCATTGGATGTCTCGTTTGTGCGGATCGGCAAGTCTTCAATCGAGACGTCGCCTTTCGCGGCGTTGACTGCGGCCTTGACGCGCGCGGACCAGTATTCGTTCATGGGTTTGTTCTCCGTCCGCGTCTACGACGCGACAGGGTTGAGATGTTCCGCGAGGAACGCGTACATGATCTTGTCGTGACCGACACCAGTGCCTGAATCGTGTGCGCAATCTTCGTAGGTGTAGAGCTTTTTGTCTTCGCTCCCAATCTGCCCGAAAACGGCGAAACCTGTCTCGGGTGGGCAGACATCGTCCATCAGTCCGATATTGACGATGATTGGGCACTCGATCTTGTTGACGAAGTTGTGGATATCGTGGAGGTCTAACGTATCGCGAGCGGATTCTTCGCGCTCAGGGTAGAGGCGAAGGTAGTCGTTGATCTCTTCGTATGGGTACGAGCGGGTTAGCGACGCAGAATCCATCATCGAACAAAGATACGGCGCTCCCGCAGACGCGCAGGCGACTTGCCCAGCACGCAACGACGACACGAGAAGCGTTAGTGCGCCGCCTTGACTGCCACCTTGCACGCAGATGCGTGACGATTCGACTTCGTCCAAACCGCTGAGAAAATCGAACGCCCGGATCGCGTCCATATAGAAACCGCGATATCCGTATTCAGTACGTTTGTCGAGGTTGTACACAAGCAAACCGGGATAGCCCGGGTTGAATACGGAGTTGCTGCGTAGCTTGTTGCGCGGCGCCGCAGAGAAGGCTGCGTAGCCTTTCATCGCGAGGTCAGTCGGCAGCTTGGGCTCGCTGACGTAACCAGGCACGAAGAGATAGCCGGGCAGCTCCCCTTCGAAGTTGCGGGGCCGACAATACCAACCGGCTATCTCCAAACCCGCGTAGCTGTCGTAACGCGCTTCGAAGACTTCAACTTCAGGAGTCGAGCGCATCGGAACTGGTTCAAGTCGCGGGTTAAGCGGCACGGCTAGCGTGTCAGCTTCAGTCTGCCGCCAATATTCGTCGAAGTCGTCAGGACGGCGGACTGACGATTCGAATTCAGATGGGTCTCGGCGCGTCATTGGCTACACCTCGGTGCGGTTTTAAGTCCCTAACAATGTATCACCGCGCGTTGGCGTGACGGGTTAGGCGGCGGCAGTAATTGGTTGCTCCGTTTCGTCTTCGGAGTCGTAGTTGCGCGTCATCAACCACGCCGGGATTACAGCGATAACGCAGGCTGTGGAGGCATAGGTGAAGAAGTTCGAGAACACTGCCAGGCCGGCCTCGTTCGCCGAGTCGGGGTTTGCCATCATCTCTTCGATGCCCGGCGCAGTCAAAAGTAATTGCGTGGTGCCAATGGATGCCACAGTCGCCAATCCAGCGGTCATGCCAATGTTGCGAGACAGTGTGAGGAGGCCGGAAGCGATGCCTTTGTCTTCTTCAGGGACACGACGCAATGCACTCTCGGCTATGGGGGCGATCAAAAGTCCCAATCCGATGCCAACAAGGACGAGGTCGACCGATGCACGAGGTTCTTCCAGCACAATGCCCCATGTGGATACGAAGTTAAAGCCGATAGCCGCGGTTATCAATCCGGCGATCGTCGGAATGCGGACGCCGAATCGGGTGGCGATGAAACCGCCGGCGAACGCGGCGGTGCCCAAGGCAACCGTCATTCTCACGAGTAGGAGGCCGGAGTCGAGAGCGGATAGCGCGTATATGGTGCCTGCTAGCAGGGGCACGGAGACGAGCCCGATCATCAATGCCGCGCCGACCAAGAAGTGGGTGACGTTTGACCAGATGAAGTCTTTCAATTTTCCTAACGATCTGGGAATGGCTTTTTCGTCGGCGGTTCGATTGGATATGACCACAACGCCGGTTAGCACTGCGGCGGCGACGAACAGGATGATCATCGGGAGATCCGGTTCGGATATGCGGAACAATCCAACAGTGAGGGCGGTGAGAGCGGCGGTGAAGGCGGCTGCGCCGATCCAATTCACACTGGTGTCGTGACGAATTCCTCTCGGCAGTTTTGCGAGCGCGATAACTGCGATCAATGAAAGCGGTATGTTCAACCAGAAAGTGTATTCCCATCCGATCCAATCAGCAATCGCACCTGCCCAAACGGGCCCGAAAACGCTACCGGCTTCGGCGGCAGCTCCGACCATACCGAACGCGACGATGCGGCGACGCGAACCGACGAGGGTTTCAGCCGCCGCGAGGGATATCGGTATCACTGCACCGGCGCCAATGGATTGGACAACCCTCGCGATAATCGCCCATCGGTATTGGTCCAAGACCGGTATCGCGTCTAGCGTCGTCGTCGCCATCGGTATGAGGGCGACACCGACAGATCCCAGCATGAAGACTCCGAGCGCGAGCAGGAATGTAGATCGGTATCCCCAACGGTCAGAAAGTCGGCCCATGATGGGCATCGTTGCGGAGTAGCCGATGAGGAATGAAATGATGAGCCAGCTGGCGCGAGTGATGTCGTTGACCGGGATTTTGAGGCTCTGCATCATGTCGGGCAAGATCGTGACCACCAACGTCATGTCGTCGGCGGCGATGAACACGCCGTAGCACAGTGGCAGAAATAGCAGATACGGCGTTACCTCGTTTTTTACCCACTTCATAAAGTCTTGATTTCCCGCGTATTGGCGTTAAGGCTCATTCGATCGGCGGTTCGATGATGAATTCCTTGCCATAGCGGCTCATTTCGATTATTCGAACTGTCTGATCGGTGTCCTTGATCTGCAGTGCACCGGTGATACGGGCCGAATTCATGGCGAAGGTCTCATGGTCGATCACGACCTCGCCAACTCCAACGCCGTCGGGTATCGTGTCACCGAGCAAAGATTTGAGCGCCTCGGCTTTCAGCGGTGAGGTAAGTTGGTAATCTTCGCCAGGTTCGGGTGGCACCATGAATTCTGCTTGGGTTAACCCTTTGAGAACGCCTTGAACGGCCGCGATCGGTTGCAAAAATCCGATGGGGTTTTCCTCTTGAGGTAACAACTCCCATTCGCCTGTCAAAGGATTAGTTAACCAAGTGCTGGTGCCGATCAAGATCGCGTCGACTTCGATGTAAATCCTCCCGAGGTTAGCTTCGGTTTGAATGCTCATTCCCGTCTCGGTAATCGCGCCTTCGACGTGTTGGAGTTCAAGGCCGCCCAGAGCCTCAGTGAAACCGTTTTCGTGGTTTAGCACGAACCACACCCCCCCAGCGGCGGCTAACGCTTCGATGGCTTTCTGCAGGACTTCGGCAGGCGTGAGCGGCACGGGGGTGGGTGTCGCGGTCGGTTCGACGATCTCTGTAGGAACCAGTGTTGGTGTCGGATCGGGTTCACTCGAACACGCGACGACGATCAACGAGACCAACATGAGGGCAAAGAATAGGGTGCCGACCTTTGTGACCAAACCGCGCATGAACCAAACCCTTAGTGACGCCAGCACCTCACAACGTGCCGACCAAGACTTATCGCACTAGGGCAGATTGTAGGCTAGTTTCGATGTCGCGTGTTGACCAAGCAATATCGGTCAGATGAGTGCCAAGCGCGATTATTGCGGCTTGTAGCGATTTTCTGGCTCGGCTAGGGATGCGTCGGGAGGATCCGTGATGCCCTCAAGCGTGATGTGTGCGCCGTTGTAACTATTCAACGGGAACGGCAACTCAAACAGTACAGTGCCGTACCCTGCTTCGTTCATATCGAACGACGCCACGTAATGAGGTTGCTCCCCGCCGATCAAGTAAAGGCGATACTCTTCGCCATGAGGTGCCTGATCGACACCGCCGATGACTAGCGCCCCGAGCGGTTGATGCTTGTGCTCCAACAGATACGCGTAGCCATCTCGTGAAAAAACTGCATCAGGTTGCCAGTCGGGGCTCGTGTACTCATTACGAAGAGTGGCGTAGGTGAGGCTTATCTGGTCGTTCATCGACGCCCGAAGCGCGTCGTTGACCGCGGATACCCGAACGATCTCTTCGTCCTGTCTGGAAATGCGGTCATGGGCATGAGTCAACAACTGCTCGGTTGTCGACATGTCGTTAACCACGTCTTCGGTATGTGCGTAAGCCGCGGCGACATCATGTTCCATGTCGGAGATTTTGCGGTTGAGTTCGACGTTATCCGCGCCGAGCTGCACGGCCATTATCCCGACCACGGCAAACGAAGCGATAGAGGTGGCAAATGCCAACCGGCCAGCGGTCACGAGTCCATCTAAACGCTCCCAGAGGGTGCGACGTTCGGTTTCGTGTTCGATCTCGTCGGCCGCAATTCGCTGTTCAAGATGCTTTACGAGTGAAGAGTATGCGGCTGGGTGGCGAGATACGCCGCTCTCAGATCGGGCAGTCGAAACTAGCCGTGCGCGAAGGTTAGGCGGAGGCGACGCGTCACCGATTCGGGCAGAGAATTCGGCAACTGTGTCGAGCAACTCCGCAAGTTCGTCGGCTGCGTCGATGTCGCGCTCGACCAAATCTTCAACCGCACGCTCGGCCTCTTCATCGAGCACGCCGAGCGCGTATGCGGGAAAATTGCCGATGATGTCATCTTTTTGGTTCTCGTTCACGTCGGGGGACCTCATTCGTCGCCGTAAATCTCTTTGTCGAGCGCGACGCGCAACTTTTTGAGAGCCAGCCGCATCCTTGTTTTCACGGTTCCGAGTGGCTGACCGGTAGAGTCGGCGATCTGTGTTTGAGTCATTCCCTCGAAGTAGGAAAGATAGACGACTTGCCGCTGGGGTTCAGGAAGTACTTTGAGGGCGGCTCGCACCTGCTCATATTCGGAGTTGGCGACCGCTGCGTCAGGTGGCGATATGTCATCAGATTCGAGATCGTAGCGCTCGGTGATGTCGTCGCTGTACCGCGATTTGTCGCGTCTCAAGCGTCGCAACTCATCGATGGTCCGATTGTGTGCGATCCGGAACAGCCAGGTGGTGAACTTTCCCTTGTCGGGCATGTAAGTATGGCCCCGACGCCAGACCCGCATGAAAACGTCTTGCGTCACTTCTTCGGACTTGACCGCGTCGTTGAGGATCCGCGCGGCCAATCCAAAAACTCGTTTCCCATATCGGTCGTATAGAGCAGCAAAGGCGTCGGTGTTCTCCGCCGTAATCTCCGCCAGCAGTTCTTGATCTGTGAGTTCTTGATAGTTAATCATCGGCCAACTTCTGTCAGATATGGTTTCCATTCTCCCGGACGTTGCGGCACTTACAGCACCGCTTTTGACTAGATACGGAAGAAAGGTATCTGGTGGATTTTATCTGGGTCCACGAATCCGCCAATTTCGGCCAAAGGTTTGAGCATCTCGAGGGAATCGAGCTGAAGTGAGATGTCTTCATGGGGCGGCATCATCTGCACCATACGCGTCAACATGTCGTAGGCGTCGCGCGCCCGGCCCGATCGGCCGTGTAAATGTGCGATATCACCGATGTTGCGCCAATTCCAAGGCATCAGATAGTCGATGCGCTCGGCGTCGGCGATCGCCGACGCGTAGTCGGCCGTGTGAGTGTGGATCATCTTCATGTTGTTGAGCACACGGGCCAAAATGATTTTGTTGTCGGCCCTGGGGAGATATTTCCGTTCCAACTGATCAAGTTTTTGGGAATCGTTTGGCGGATTCGCTTTGCCGCTCAGCAATCCCAGGCATTCCCAGCGCGACAGAAGTATTCCTCCCCGGAACGGGTCTACGAAAATTAGAGAATCCGCTTCGCCAGCCGACAACAAGAAATGCCCCGACATATTTACACCTTTCAAAGAAACGCCGATACGCCTAGCGACCTCCATGTAAACGATCGCGAGTGTTATGGGGATGCCAAGTTTGCGTTCGAGGACTTCGTGCAGCAAACTGTTGCGGATGTCGTAATAATTGCCAACGTTGCCTTGGAAACCTAACTCATGGAACAGCAGTTCATTGAGCGAATACAAGGAATCGAATAGTGAGAAGCGTATCTGTACTTTTTGCCTGATCCGCTCGGCGATCTCGCTGATGCGGCCCATGTTTAGGGGAACGTCGAGATCGGGTTCGCTCTCAGCGGCTATGTAGAGGCACGAGAGCGCCAGATTGACCTGATCAGATGGGCGCGACACCGATCGGACGAAATTTTCTCTCGGTCCGATGTCAGGTGTTCCCATGGCAAAGCATTGTAAAGACCGATTCGAGATGTGGCAAACGCGCGAGGGCGGTGCATCATTGAGCGTTGATATAATCGACTGATTGACACAAGCCACGTTGGGTTTGAATCAACGATGAACCGGGGAGCTTGGAAGGCCGGGCTGAGAGGGCGGACGATTTCCGCCGACCCACAAGACCTGATCTGGATAATGCCAGCGGAGGAAGAAGGCGCCGATGTCACAAACATCGGAACTCCCATTACCTAGTCGTTCACTGACTGTTACACCCGAACCGGGACCCGGCGCGACCGCTGAGTCCCCACCGTCTGGGTTTGATGACAATCAATCCTCGCTGTCTCGACCCAAAACGCGAGCGGTCAGTGTTAGGAACGCTTCGAAATCCTTCACGAATTCCGACGCGCCACCGGTTGACGCCGTTAACAACATTTCGTTAGACGCGGATCTCGGCGAATTTGTGGTTATCGTCGGTCCGAGCGGATGCGGCAAGAGCACATTGCTCAATATCATCGCTGGTTTGCTTGAACCTGATGTCGGATCCGTCAGTCTGAGAGGGGACAGTCAAGCGCGTCGAATCGGCCGAGTCGCGTACATGCACCAAATCGACCTACTACTACCGTGGCGCGACGTGCTCGCGAATGCGATCCTGGGATTAGAGATTGCCGGTGTTCCGCGCCAAGAGGCCGAATCAAAGGCCGCTGAATTAGCGGTGAGGTTCGGCATCGCCGACTTTTTGAACGCCTACCCGGCGACGTTGTCAGGTGGCATGAGACAGCGAGTCGCGTTGCTTCGCGCCGTGTTGCCGGATCGCGACGTTCTGCTGTTGGATGAGCCGTTTAAAGCGCTCGACGCAATTACACGCGCCGAGTTGCAGCGCTGGCTGTCGGATGTCCTTGACCGTACGCAGCGCGCCACAATCATGGTGACACATGACGTGGAAGAGGCGTTGATGCTGGGCGATCGTGTGCTGGTCATGTCGTCTCGACCCGGACGCATACTGCTCGAGCTGGACGTCGATTTGCCGAGGCCGCGCCCACGCGATGTGGTGCGCGAAACGAAATTCGTGGAGTTTAAGTGGCAGTTGCTATCCGCGCTGGATGGCGAATCGACGCCGTGAAGATGGTAATGGCCGTGAGCGCGAGGCAAGAAACCCGAGAAATCTCGTCCCCGAGTGACGATCGGCACCCGTCGGCGCCCGAACGTACCTTTGGGGTACGGATACGTTCGTTTGGTCGCGCTTGGGGTTCGGCGATGTTGCTAGCCGGGTTCGGACTGGTGGTGTGGGAGATTTTGGTCCGTGTATTGGACGTCCAGACGTGGATTTTGCCGCCCGTGTCGTTGATCCTTGCTGAGTTAGTCGACAAGCCATCACTGTTTTTGCGCCATGCATCGGTGACTGCTCAGGAGATACTGATCGGGTTCGCATTTTCGATAACGTTCGCGTGCACAATGGCGACGGCGATGTTCTGGTCGAGGCTCCTCGAACGATCGGTGTATCCTTTTTTGATCGCATCGCAGACAATTCCTGTTTTCACATTGGCTCCGATGCTACTGATCTGGATCGGCACCGGTATCGCGCCGAAGATCATAGTTGTCGTACTGTTTACGTTCTTCCCAGTGACCATCAACCTCATGACTGGTTTTAAGTCCGTAGATTCGGACATGGTCGCGATGTTCCGCACTTTGGGTGCATCCAGATGGCAGATGTTCACGAAGTTGTATGTTCGGTCGGCGCTGCCGTTTTTGTTCGCCGGATTGAAGGTTGCGGCCGTCGTGTCGGTGATTGGAGCGGTTATCGGTGAGTGGATAAGCGCCGCTTCTGGTCTAGGTTGGTTGATCAAGACTTCGACGCCAAAGTTTCAGACGGAGCTTGTTTTCGCCGCGATATTTACGCTATCGATAATGGCAGCATTGATGTTCATCTCGATAGCCTTGTTGCAGACGCGTATCCTGCGTAACTACCCGGGGTCAAATCCCCAAGGAGGAGAATCGTGAAACGTATCATTGGTCTGGCCCTGTCAGGGGTGGCGCTACTCGCGCTTGTTGTCGCTTGTTCGTCGGAACCCGAAGTTGAGACGGTATCGGTCGAGTTGGACTGGTCGCCGCCGAACGCTAACCACTCAGGCATCTACGCAGCGATCGATCAAGGTTACTTCGAAGAAGAGAGTTTAGAGGTCGACGTCAGCGTGCCCGCGGATGCCGCCGCCATCGCGCAGCTAGTAGGCGCCGGGCAACGCGACTTTGGCATCTTTTACCAGACCGACACCACACTGGCGCGAGCCGCCGGTGTTCCCGTCGTAGCGGTCCGTGCGATAGTGCAGAGCCCAGTCAACTCCCTGATGGCCTTGAAATCCTCGGGGATAACCCGGCCCGCCGATCTCAAGGGCAAGAAGGTAGGCTACCCCGGAATCGAGTGGGACGAGCTGATGCTCGCCGCGATGCTCGAGGCGGACGGCCTGACGCTCGACGATATTGAGCTGCACGACGTCGGCTACGCGCTGTCGCAGGTGCTCGCCGCCGGAACCATGGACGCCGTCATCGGCGCCTACTGGTCTTACGAATCCTTCGTCCTCGAAGACATGGGATTCCCCGTCGAGATCATCTACCCCGAAGACTGGGGAGTGCCCCGCTACTACGAGATGATGCTCATCACCTCCGACAAGATGATCGAGGAGAAGCCCGACGTCGTCAGGCGCTTCGTAACCGCCTTCACCAAAGGCTTCGAATACGTTGCTGAGGACGGCCAACGAGGCATCGACATCCTAGTCAAACTCAACGAAGACTCCATCGACGAATCCAGTGAATCGCTTGACCGTCGGGGAATCCCGCTCCTAATCCCGGCGTGGCTCGACAGCGAAGACGGCAAGTTTGGCACCCTCTCGGAATCGCAATGGGAAACTGTCGGCGACTACATGAAGAGTAGGGGACTCATACCGCAAGACTTCGACGTCAGCACCGCTTGGACGGATGAGTTTTATGAGTGAATAGGATTTGACGTTGACCTACGAAGTCCGTCAACTACCTGTCTGGCCCGAGATTCAACGGCTTCGGCTTGAATCTAGAGGCAGCAGACGGAAATTTTGGATTTCGATTGAGGGAGAACCGAATCTTTGGTTGCTCAAGTACCCCAGGCCTAACACCGGGGAGCACTGGGCGGAAAAGGTAGCCGCAGAAGTTGGGAAGCTAATCGGTGTCGATTGCGCTCGAGTCGAGTTGGCAGATTCGGGCGGGGATTTGGTCACCGTCTGCGAATCTTTCGATCCTAGCAACTGGGACGAACTTTACGAATATGTCGACGACCCAAGCGATCCGATTGAGGACGATCTAGCTTTATCCACGAGCTTTAACCCGACCATCGATACAGACCTTCTAAACCTCCGAGAAACGTACTTTTTTGAGGGACGCGATGTTTTGGCGTGGAGGAACGATCAATACGACATTGAAGCGCGGTTCGGTCAACGAGATCACAACGTCGGCAACATTGTTCGGTCAGTTAAGGAGATGTTTCGAGAACTATGCGACGTAAGACACGCTACGGTTGACGACATTCTGCATGCTTTGGCATCGTACATCTTGCTTGACGGATTGATAGGCAACACTGATAGACACCACGAAAATTGGATGTTGAAGATCGATTTCGTAGGCGCGGCAGGCTGGCTGTCCGCGGCGCCGTCGTTCGATCACGCTTCGTCGCTAGGTCGAGAATTGCGTGACGACCAGCGCCTCGGGAGGATGAATTCAGACGGTGTACTGCGGTACATAAGACGAGGCAGGGGCGGCGTTTACTACGATGCGGATGACCTACACGCGCCGGCACCGATAACGCTTGCCCAGTCGTTGTGCCAACGATGGCCCAGTTACACGCGTGAAGCTTTGGATAGGATAGCAAATGTAGATGATGCCGGATTTTGGTCTGCAGTTGACGGCGTCCCAACCGTATTCATGTCAGAAACCGCTAAAGACTTTGCTTTCCAGGTCATGGTTACGAGCAGACGCGAACTCCTGAGGAGCATCTGATGAAGACTCTGTACCTCGCGTGGCAAGATCGCCAAAAGCGCAGTTGGTACCCGGTTGGTCGGTTGACTCGCCAAGACTCTAAACCGATCGAGTACGAATTCGTATACGTCCGAGGAGCCGAAGATGCGCAGAAATTCGCCAATCCTTTGGTGATCCCGGTTCCAGGTTTCCCAATCTTGACCAAGACCTATCGTGCTTACGACGTTTTCCCTGCGTTCCGTTCCCGAGCGATGAATCGCGGCAGACCGGATCTCTCAGAGCATCTCGGGGCACTGGGCTTCCACTCTCGTAAAGCGGATGTGATTGAGGAACTAGCGGTTTCAGGCGGACACATCGCAAAGGATCGTTTTGAAACCTTCCCTGCAATCGAACCGGATCGTGACGGGAAATTTGATGCCCGTTTCATCGTCCACGGGTTGTTACATGCGGATCGAAAAACCGTTGACAAGGTTGCTTCGCTGAACCGTGGAGATCACCTCGAATTGACGCTCGAGTCCAGAAACCCCTTTAGTGCTACTGCTGCGTGCGTCACAACCGAGGATCAGTACCGTCTCGGTTGGTTGCCAAGGTATCTCGCAGACGTATTGCTCCGAGACGACAATAAGGTCGTGAATCGTGTTGAAGTTCGCGTTGTGCAGGTTAACGATGAAGCGCCGTTGAGTCACCGACTTTTGGTTAAACTCACCGGTCAATTGCCGCCGGGTGTCGACCCGATGGGCGAATTAGAGCAGTATCAGCCGATCTCGAATGACTGAATCGCGCCGCGCCCCTCAAAACATCCGGCGCGGGTAGGCGAGGTGCCCGGTCATGCCGGTGTTTTTGACTTGGTAGACGTGGCCGGTGGCGAACGTGACGTAGAGGATGTCGAGGGCAGGGCCGCCGAAGGTGCAGTTGGTGGGGCTGTCTGCTGGGGTGCGGTGGGTAGCTCGGACTAGGCCGTCGGGTTCAAACACATAAATCGCCGAACCCGCACCTGCAGTCGGCTCTCCAGCCGTTGCGAGAATCTGACCACCCGTCGTCAACGCCATCCCGTCAATGCCACGTCCGACACCGAAATCAACCAACATCGCTCCGTCGCCCAGCGTCCCATCTGACTTGATCGGATACGCCCGCAACTGCCGACGAAGACTCTTGTCCCCCGGACTCTCCGCGACATACAGGATCGATTGATCCGCAGACAGCAGCACCCCGTTCGGCCGGTTAGTGTCAAACGTCACCCGTTTCACCGTCCAGTTTCCGCCGAATATGTGCTCGGCCAAGTAGACCGATTCGTGTGGGAGGTTGTTCGGTTCGGCGGAGTAGTTGGGGTCGGAGAAATAGACGCGGCCCCGACCGTCGATATCTAGATCGTTGGGCATGTTGAGCCGGGCGCCATCTAGGTTGTCGGCGATGGGGGTCGCATTGGAACTCGGATTTGAGGCATCGATTTCGACGACTCGATTTCCGGCGCCTTCACATGCGAAGAGCCTGCCGGACCTATCGAATTTCATCCCGTTGGCTTGGTTGGTGTTCGTTCGCCAAGCTCTGCTCTTCCCGGTCTTTGGGTCCCAGCGATACGTGGTCGAGGCGTAGCACTCGTTGTAGAGCAGTGCGCTGCCATCCCAAGTCGGTCCTTCAGTGAGCGAATCGTGCTTGGCGATTAATTCCCATTCCCAGGCGTCGTTCATTGGTTGTCCGAACCTTGTTTCTTGATCTCCGTAGTATCGAATAACCGAGCCAGATCATTGGGGATAGAGCAGATGGCCAGTCAAACCAGTGTCACGGGCAACAAGGCAGTGGCCTTCGATCGACGAAACATAGAGTTCGTCTCCCGCGAATGTGCAGTTAGTGGGGCGTTGCGCGACGACCGGATGTTGTTCGATGATCATTCCATCAGGATCGAAATGGGTGACGTTGCCGCCGGGGCCCGACACTTCCCAGCCTGTGCAAGCCACGATGCTACCGTCGTAAGCCAATGTCATCCCATCTATGCCTCGGTGCGGACCAAAGTCGTGCAGGATTCTGCATTGGCCCAGTGAACCGTCGTCGTTGACGGGATATGACCGAAGGTCGCGGCTTTCGCTTGCTCGGAAGTCGCTCTGGGCGACGTATAGGGTCTTGTAGTCGCTGGAGAAGATGAGACCGTTGGGTTGCGAGGTGTCGAATGTGCGGCGCGTGCAGGTCCAAATGCCGTCATCATCTTGCTCAGCCGAGATGATGGCAGAGTACGTTATCCCGACTTCAGGATTCGAATCGGCTACGCGATCCGAGAAGTAAATGGCGCCTGAAGGGGTGATCGCCAAGTCGTTGGGACTATTGAGTCGCAGACCGTCGATGCGGTCGACGACGGTTTCGAAACTACCGACATCGTCGAATTTGACGAGTTTCCGGCCTGCGCTTGCACAGCCGTAAAGATTGCCGTCGGCATCGTAGTTTAGCCCGTTCGTGCCTTCGGTGTTCTCAGCGAAGACGTCAACAAGACCCGTTTCGACGTTGAGCCGCATGATTCTGTCGAGCGCGATGTTGCTGTAAAGCATGTGGGTCCCGGTCCAGCAGTTACCCTCGGTAATCGTGCCGATCATCGGTGCGGCGTCTTCAAATGTCCAAGGCATGGTTTAATTCCTTCGTTTGGTTGTGGCGATTGATTTGTGAGAACGGTATGTCGCTTCAATCGCATCCCAACTGGTCCGCGAGATCATTGAAATCGGTTGCTGCGATGTCGAAATCTGAGGTATCGGGCATTTCGACCGGTTTGTCCGGCCCGTGTTCCAACGGGCGATGCACGAAAGCGGTTGCCAGACCCTCTTTGGCCGACGCTTCGAGGTCTCCGGTGTGCGCGGCAACCATCATCACTTGATCCGTGCTGAGTCCAAGCAGTTTTGAGGCGTTTTGATAAACCTTCGGTGATGGTTTATACGCGCCGTACACGTCCGGAGACATTACCGCGTCCCAAGGGAGGTCAGCGTGTTTCGCCATGTTGACGAGCAGTGCGAGGTTGCCGTTGGAAGCGGTGGCGATGATGAATTTCGACTTGAGTCGTCGTAGGCCTGGAGGGGAGTCAGGCCAACCGTTTAGCCGGTGCCAAGCTCGGTTGAGGTGTTGCTTCGCCTCTTCGTTCATCACGTCCGCCATGCCGAATTCGTCGAGCAATACATCCAGTTTTTCGCGGTGGATGTCGTCGACCAATCTCCATGGACCATCACCACGGCTGAGTTCGCGAGTTGACTTGCCGTACCAAGCGCGCCATTCATCGGCGAAACGACCCCAGTCTCCTTCCGGCATGCCATGGTCGGCGGCGGCTTTCGAGACCTCGGTGATTATCGAATCGCGCCAGTTAACGACGGTGCCGAAGACGTCGAATATGAGTGCTTCGACTTTTGAGAGGTCGTTTTTTTGTGCATCCGCCATTCCGCTTGCGTATTCTATATGGAAATGAACTCCGCATCTCCACCGCGTGCATTGACAATTGCCGGTTCCGATTCCGGTGGGGGAGCGGGTATCCAAGCGGATCTCAAGACGTTTGCGGCGTTAGGAGTGTTCGGAACCAGCGCAATTACGGCTATAACGGCGCAAAACACATTGGGAGTGACTGCCGTTGCGGAGGTGCCGGTCGAAGTCATCAGCGAGCAGATTGAAGCGGTGGTCACGGATATCGGGGTCGACGCGGTCAAGACCGGCATGCTTTCTTCACCCGAGATCGTCGAATGCGTCGCTGAAGCGGTCGAACGCTTTGAACTTTCCCCTTTGGTGGTTGACCCGGTCATGATTGCCGCGACCGGGGCCCAACTCTTACACGATGATGCCGTTGAAAGCGTCAAGAATCGTCTGGTACCTTTATCCACGGTGGTCACACCAAATGTACTTGAGGCAGAGGTGTTGACCGGTATCGAAATCGGTTCGATAGAGGATATGGAGTTGGTGGGTGGCGAATTAGTAACGATGGGAGCGGATGCCGCGGTTGTTAAAGGCGGACATTTTGACGATGGAAGCGGGCGCGTTACTGATGTGCTGGTCACTAGAGAAGGCGTCACACGAATCACGTCGTTGAGGATTGATACAACTAGCAATCACGGAACCGGATGCACCTTCGCATCAGCAGTTGCCGCGCACATGGCGCACGGGATCGAGCTTGCATCCGCGGTAGATTTGGCCCAGAGATACGTCTGGAATGCCATGGCGAACGCGTCGCCAATCGGTGGCGGGCACGGCCCGCTGAACCACATGTTCGCCCACCCTTACGATCCAACCAATCAACAAACTGGATAACTGGAGTCGAAATGACAACACCGTTGTATATCACGGAATCGGAAGTCGAATCTCTGTTCACGATGGAGGTCGCGGTTGAGGCGGTCGAGCAGGCATTCATTGCCCGTGCAAAGGGAGAGGCCCACAACGAGTCGCGTCGAAGGCTACCGACGAGATCTGGTGCCTACAACGTCATGTTTGCGACGTGGCCCGGTCACAACACCGCGGGGTTGAAGTCATACGCTGGTGGTGCAGGCGGGATCAACTTCCATGTTTTGCTTTACGACACGTCGGTTAATTCGTTGATGGCGATAATCGAAGCGAACCGTATGGGTCAGATCCGTACCGGCGCCGCGTCAGGCGTGGCGACAAAATACATGGCCTGTGCGGATGCTGAAACCGTGGGAATCATCGGATCCGGTTATCAAGCAGAAACTCAGTTAGCCGCTGTTGCGCACGTCAGGAACATCAGCAGTGCACAGGTGTTTAGCCGCTCGGAAGAGAACCGAAATCGATACGCCGAGCGAATGTCGGATACGTTGGGGATAGAAGTCATGGCGGTGTCTAGCGGCGAGGAAGCGGCAGATGCCGACATCGTGGCAACAATAACCAACTCGCAGCAACCCGTCTTGCTCGGAGAGTGGCTTAAGCCGGGCACGCACATTAACGCAGCCGGCAATAACTCTTGGTTGAAACGCGAGATCGATACTCGGGCAGTAACGGCGTGCGATATCGTAGCTGTTGACGATGTTGAACAGGCCAAGTTCGAATGCGGTGAGCTAATGCGAGCGGCGGAAGTAGGTCGATTCTCATGGGACTTGGCGGTTCCGATCCACGACATCGTAGGCGGACGGATCAGCGGGCGCGATGATGACGACCAGATAACGCTGTTCGAGTCTCAAGGACTGGCGCTCGAGGATATCGCCGCATGCGAACGTATCGTCCAACTTGCACGCGAAACCGGTGCCGGATTGCCGTTGAAGTGAACTACAAGTCCAGCTAGGAGCTAATGAATGGCCCTCGAATTTCTCAAAATACCGGAAGACAACGCGGTCCGAGTACCAGCGGAACCGCTACGGAAACAGGTCGCCGCGATCTTTGAAGCGGTCGGAACGCCAACGAGATATGCCAAGATATCGGCCGATGCGTTGACGCTCGCAAGTCTACGCGGCGTTGATACACACGGTGCTACCAACGTGGTCCGGTATACCGAATCGATTATCGACGGCACTTTCAAGTCGCCGCAGGAGATTGAGGTCATCTCGGAGTCCGACACGACGGCTCTGCTGAGTTGCGGTTGGGGCTTGGGACACCCGGCGGCGCACATCGGCATGGAGATGGCGATGGATAAGGCCGCTGAGCGCGGTGTTGGAATGTCGACGATCCGTGACGGTCACCACATCGGAATGGTTGCCTACTACGCCATGTTGGCGTTGGATCGCGACATGATCGGTATCGCGATGACAAACGCGGGACCGGCTGTCAGGCCAGCGCTAGGTAGGAGGGCGATGCTTGGGACGAATCCGATCGCCTTCGCGGCCCCGGCAGGTGAGGAGACTGACTTCGTTCTGGACATCGCGACATCGACCGTCGCGAGTGGGAAGATCGGTCTGGCACGACAGTTGGGCGTGCCCATTCCTGAAGGATGGGCGGTCGGTGCCGAGGGCGACGCGATTACTGAGCCGCCAGGGGATCGCGGCGAGCATTGGGCGCAGAATCCGTTGGGCAACACGCGCGAACAAGGAGCACACAAGGGCTACGGGTTGGCGATGATGGTCGACATCCTTTGCGGAGTGCTTTCGGGCGGCGGTTACAGCTCGTTCATCGGCGGTGGCAGGAATATGTCGTTCGCCATGGCCATTGACATCGCTGCGTTTCGTCCCGTCGACGAATTCAAAGAGATGATGGACGAAATGATCGGCGCTCTCCATGACACTCCGACGGAGCCGGGTGCCGATCGTGTGATGGTCGCCGGGGATCCCGAGGAAGAGTCGATGGAGGACCGAACGGCGAACGGTGTTCCGATATTGCAAGCGCGGTACGACGAAATAGTAGGCATCGCTCGCCGTGTCGGTGCAGAAGTGCTGATCTGAAGCGCGTTAATACGCGGCCATGATGATCTGCATTCCCGGCCGTAATCGGACCCGCCACAACCGGTCCAGCTCTTCGTCCCATTCGGGATCTAGCAGTTTCCCAGTCTCACACACGCTATCTAGCCACAGTTCGTAAAGTCGCGGTTGGATATTTCGATTGGCGCGGCTGTGGGTTGCGCCGAGCCGTTCCAGCATCTCCCGCATCTGTGGTTCCGCCACATCGTGTTCGACCATCATGCGCACCGAATCATGCAGAACCGAGCGTTGCCGAACGAATTCGGTGTTGACGAATTGGGGTGGTATCTCTTGGGATGCATTCAAGAACATCTCGTAGAAGACTTCGCCGAACTCACCGTACGATTCGCACCTTTCCAAGCTAAGCCGTACTCCGTCTTCGGCGAAACTGCCCGGAGTTCTCATAGTCGAACCGCCCGCCAGCTCCCTGAAGAAATCAACTCGGCACAATACCAGACCCGAGATGCGGATAAGGTGAGGGACCGCCGGGGGTATCACGATGAGATCTGGAGCGACAATCTCAGACTCATCCGCGGTTTCGAGATTCACGAATTGGATACTGCCTTCGAATACGTGCAACACTCCCCACCTTCCGTCAGCGAGCTGGTGCTCCGACTTGAAGGCGTCCGGCACCGTGTCCTCTACGAAATTCAGCGAACCGCCGCTGGGGACGAGCCCTGCGGGTAGTCGTTGCTTTGCCACTTGCTGATGTCTCCTTTTCGAACCGTCTTCGCATACTCGGAACTCAAACGATAACACTCTGGTTCAAACGCAAATTGAATGTTGAGATGCTTGACGAACGGTGGTTATTTCTACGTGTTAACATTTTTGCCCGACCTATGAAATGCGACGATTCGACCCGAATCATGGGCCACATGGCGTTAATTACCGAGGCCAAACGAGAAACATCTGCGATGAGCGGCAAAGCACCAGATCAACGACCAAACATCCTCATCGTCGGTGTTGACTCGCTTAGGGCAACGAACCTAAGTTGCTATGGATATCCGCGCCTAACCTCACCTCATATCGACCGCCTAGCGTCTCAAGGGGCACTGTTCGAGAACACTTTTAGTGCGCATATTCCGACTACCAGTGGCTACACGTCGATGATGAGTGGTTTGGATGTGTTTTCGTCACAGGTCGTTGCGCTGCGACACAAGGGGCCGGTCCGCTCTGAGATTACAATGCTCTCGGAACTGCTCAAGGTGGAGGGGTACAACACGGCATGTGTTGGATTGAGCGGAAACCCCAGTTCGAGAGGGTTCGACACGTATCTCGACTACAGGGCATGGGGTTCTTGGTCAGAAGGACGGAGCGACAAGGCACAAGATCTCAACCGCGTTTTCCTGCCTGAACTCGACCGATTGTGCGACGCCGAAGAACCGTTCTTCGCGTTGCTTCGTCACATGGACCCTCACGCTCCTTATCTGCCGCCTGAACCATTCGAGCGGATGTTCTATCACGGCGACGAGCGTGACCCGGACAACAGGTCGATGGAGCCGGTTAGGGCTTTCAAGCCGTTCAGAGACTTCTTTGCGAGTTGGATGCCACCGGGCATTACCGACAAGGACTACGTGATGGCCCAATACGACGGCGCTGTTGCGTATATGGACGCCTGCATTCAAACGATCATCACGTATCTCGAAACCCGCGGTATTCTTGACAACACAATCATCGTGCTCAATTCCGATCACGGCGAGACGCTCTATGAGCACGAATGTTGGTTCGACCATCACGGTCTCTACGATTCGAACTTGCATGTGCCGCTCATCATCCGGTATCCGTCGAAAGTTCCAGCAGGACTGAGGTTGAGCGGCTACAACCAGCAAAAAGATCTGATGCCTACGCTTCTGGAGTTGGCAGGGATCGATTGTGATATTGATTTCGATGGCTGGAGTTTGATGGGCATGGTCAGGGGAGAGGTGGCTTCGCACGAGTCGGAAATCTACATCACCGAATGCACTTGGATGAGGAAGCATGGTTGGCGCACACCGCAGTGGAAGCTGATCCATGCGCTCGAGCCCGACTTCCACTTCAAACCGCCGGTCGAACTCTACAACTTGGTGGAGGACCCGCAGGAAACCACAGACGTTTCCGAGGCACATCCTGACGTAGTCGATGCGTTGAGTCGCGGGATGGAGAGTTGGATCGCGAAACGTGAGCGGGAGACCGGTTTGAGCAACCCGATTCACAACCAAGGCGACTGGCACGGCCATGAGGGGTTGGGTTCATTCAAATCGTCTCAGCAGGCTTACGACACTCTGTATATCGGCGATTCCTCAACTGCGCGACGGCTGCAGGCGAAGTCTCGGTAGTCATATTCAAGGCTGAAAACAGAGGAGCGCAGGAATAATGGCATTGAATGTCGCCGTTGTCGGGTTGGGAGGCATTGGCACTAGACACGCCGACATCTACAACGCTGATGATCGTTGCGAGATCGTGGCAGTTTGTGACGCGTTCTCTGAAAAGGCTAACGCGGCCGCTGAACGCTACGACTGCCCGGCGTTCACATCGGTTGAAGAGATGCTGCAGGGCGCGCAGATCGATGCCGCGAGCGTTTGCACTGCGGGAGTGGAAAACGGCAGCGATCATTACGAGCCGACGATGGCATTGCTTGGTGCCGGCATCCCGGTGCTTGGCGAGAAGCCCATCTCCAACGAGATTCCGAAAGCAAGAGAGATGGTCGCTTTAGCTCGGGCGAAGAACCTGCGATATGGCATTAATCTGAATCATCGTTTCACTCCGGCCGCGGTTCGAGCGAAAGAGTGGGTCGACGCCGGACGATTGGGCGAACTGAACATCGTCAACATGACGATGTGGATCAACAACCCGAACGAATCGTCGCCTCACTTCCACATGCGCGCGCTTCACCCACACTCTATCGACGTCATGCGTTATTTCTGTGGCGATGTCAAGAAAGTTCAAGCCTTCTTCAAGAAGGGCAGGGGGCGCCAAATCTGGTCGAATGTCCAAGTCAACATGCTTTTCGAGAACGGCGTCATCGGTCACTTGACCGGCAGTTATGACGCGGGCGTGAGCTACGGTTTGGAAAGGTTGGAAGTAGTGGGTTCCGAGGCAAGATTCGTCTTGCTGGAGGCGTGCGAGCAGTTGGAGTTCTATCCGAGACGCTCGCAGCAGGTTGAACGGTTCTCATACCTGGGTGGGATGATGAGTTTCGGGGAAACGTTCGAGAGTCGGATAACTCGTTGGATCGACCAAAACATCGAAGCTGCAAATCCGGTCGACATTGACGGCTCCGGAGAAGACGCGTTGAAGTCGCAACTCGTAATCGAAGCCGCAATCGATTCATGGGATTCTGGGACGATCGTTGATATCGAAGGGACCTAATTGATGAAACTTGGAGCGAACTCCGTCCTTTTCGGCGGGCACAGCATGGACGAC
Organism: Dehalococcoidia bacterium; assembly: GCA_965220355.1. Classification (GTDB taxonomy): domain Bacteria; phylum Chloroflexota; class Dehalococcoidia; order Lucifugimonadales; family Lucifugimonadaceae; genus Bin127. The sequence continues at coordinate 1,590,322 of OZ244820.1, read as the reverse complement.
GCTTTCCGGTGTATCGCCATGGCGGGATACGACGGCATTGAGCTGTCGGCCATCAACGGCATGAGCGAGCATTTGGTGCTTGATCGGTGGCAAGAATTGGTTCCGGAGATTCGAGATCTGTCCGCCCAGTACGGTCTCGAATTGCTGGCGATGGAGCAACCGTTACGGGATCCAGCTGTGATGGATCGCGCGTGTCGAGCCGCGTCGGCGGTAGGCATTCCCGTGATCAATTGCGGCCCGGGCGGCACGTCCGACGACGAAGAGAGTCTGAAGGCGTCGATCAAGTCTCTGTCAGAAATGGCGCAGATCGGTGAGGATCATGGCGTGACTGTGTGTGTCAAGGCGCACGTCGGTGCCAGCATCTACAACACACCGACTACGCTGCGAGTGATGGAGGAGATCGATTCCCCGGCATTCGGGATCGATATGGACCCCTCCCACATTCACCGGGCAGGGGAGAACCCATCGGAAGCCATCGCGGCCGTCATGTCGCGCGTTAAACACGTCCACATCCGCGACTGCAAAGGGATGCAATCAGGCCCGGGCAAACCAGAAGACCAAGCGAACGGCAGGGGCGACATCGATTTGTTGGGCTTCGTACGCGTCCTGCATGAGCACAGGTACGACGGCGCGCTGAACCTAGAAGTCATCGGCGCCAAGGATTACAGCTTGGAGCAGTGTTGCACCATCGCCGCTGAGTCACGGGGTCACATGCAGGCTTGTTTGCAGGTTTGTGAGGCGCGGCGAGGTAATATACTCAATTAATTACAACGATTAAATCCGATCGAAGTAAGGTACGGAACGCGATGATAAGACCGATCGATGTGAAAGCCCTAGATGGGTATCGCATCTGGATTAAGTTTGAAGATGGCGTGGAAGGTGAACTTGATCTTTCCCGACACTCTGGCCGAGGCGTGTTCAAGGCGTGGGAGGATCGAGAGTTTTTCGAGGCTGTAGAAGTCATGCCTTACGACGCGATTGCGTGGCCGGGTGACTTGTCCATGTGTGGCGACGCGCTGTATATGGAGTTGACAGGCAAAACATTAGATGACCTTTTAAACATCGTCGACGCGGAACGGGTGAATGTCTGAGTTATGCCGGTTTCATGGGATATCGATTCGTATGCACTTCGGAGACCATCCACCTCCGCATTTTCACGTCGCTTACTCGGGTGTTGTGTCAAGAATAGATCTTGATGGTCTAGTTGAGGTCCGACCGTTATTGCCGCGACCAGTGCTGAGGCGAGTTAAAAGGTGGGCGTCGGTGCATCGTGCGGAACTGTGGATGGCGTGGGAACGTGCTAGCCGTGACTTGCCGTTAGGACGCATAGATCCTTAAAACCCATGTCTTCTTTGCTTGACCCACTAAACCCTCCGCAACACTGGCGAGATCGCCAACACAATCAGACTCGTGACGGCGACTATGAGCCCGGCGCCACCGATGGCCCACCGTACTCCGACAAGTTCACCGACAGCTCCCATGGCAAGGTGTCCGATCCAACCGAAGCCGATTGCGAATACCCATCCTCCGATTACGCGGCCGCGGAGGCGATCCGGGACGTTCGCTTGAAGCAGGGTCCATTCCATTGCGTCGAACATTGACGCGGCGGCTCCGACCATCATCACGAGGATCAGGGCCATGATCAGGTTGGGGCTCGACGCAACTCCTATCAATCCGAGACCATAGCCCATCGCAATGCCGAGTAGGAGCGGACCTTTACGACTGAAGTCACCAAGGAAGGAAAGCGCTATTGCTCCGGCGACCGCTCCCAAACCCGCCGCGAATCTCAACGTGCCGAGTCCGGATTCTGCAACCATCAACTCGTCGCGAGCCATGGCGGGCATGACGGAGTCGTAGGCGAATCCGAATATCTCGACGATTATCGCCATCCAAAGTAGCGTGGAGACCGTGGGCATCCGCATCATCGACCTGATTCCGATAACTGCGTCCTTGAGTATGCGCTTCGCGGACGCCCCGGTCTGTCGAATGCTGGTCTGGATTGTCGGCACGAAGAGTACGACGATCCCACCGATCAATATCGATCCCGCTGCCGCGAACAATGCGGCAGGGATTCCAACGAATTCTGAGATGATTCCGCTCGCGAGCGCTCCGGCGGCAGCAACGGCCCTAGTACCGACGGAGTGAACGGAAATGGCGTTCATCCGGGCTTCACGAGGCACGATGTCGGTGATCAGTCCTTGTTTGGCGGGCATCTCGAAAGAGTTGACGACGCCCTCAATTGCTATCAGAACGAATATCGGCCACGGATTCGAAAACCCGTTCAAAGCCACGAGCGCGGTCAGCACTATCGCTGTTGCCCTGATTAGCGCTGTGAGGGGCAACAAGCGTTTTCGAGGAAATCGATCCGCGACGGCGCCACCGATTGGCGCGGCGATGATGGCGGGAGCGGATCTGACGGCGAATGTCGCAGCAGACAGAAGCACAGAGTCGGTTTGCTCTAGAACGAGCCAACCTACGGCGAGCCGTTCAGCCCATGTCCCCAACGCTACGAAATTCGAACTGAACCAGATGAGTCGAAAGGCAGGATAGTCGAACGCCGCAAACGGTTTCGGTGTTCGTCGCCAGAATCTACGCTTCGGGGCGGGCGATTGCGATCTTGAGCGATCCATCGCCTAACGTTAAGCCAAAACCGCTATCCGCAACGATCAATCGCCATCCGGCTGTTCAAGTTGGGATGTGGTGGATTTGGTCTTGTATCTCGCCAGTTATCTCGACGTCGGTGTCGCTGACGAAGATGTCGATCTCAGACCGTACTCCGAATTCAGGTAGATATATTCCCGGTTCGATCGTGACGCAGATACCCGGGATCAACTGGCGCGTGTCGTGCGTCTCCCAATCGTCAAGGTTCACCGCGTTCGAGTGGACCTCCGGGCCGACGCTGTGTCCGAGGCGATGCACGAACCAACGTCCGAAGCCATCTTTCTTGATAGAGTCGCGGGCGATCCGGTCGGCCTGCCATCCTTGGGTTGGTTCACCGCGAATATGGCGATCTCGAACGAAAGCAAACGCCGAGTCGCGGGCACGCTTAACCGAATCGAAGACTTTCAGATGATCGGAAGAAGGTTCGGACCCGATCTTGGCTACCCATGTGATGTCGGCGTACACCGGTTCGCTGTCGTCCGTGAAACCTTGTTCTACGAATGGTTCAATAGATGTCGGTTTGGCCCAAGCGTCGATCAAGAGCCAACCTTCCCGTCGGATAATCGAGGATCCATCGGGCGTCGGATCGTAGTGCGGGTCAGACGAGTTCGCGTTGAATGCGACTACGGGACCTTCGTCAGTCACTAGCCCGGCTCGGTCGTAACGACCGCGAATGAACTCGGCTACATCGTGTTCGGAGAGCTTCCAACGGACGTTCTCGCCGATGAAGTTGAATGCCTCGTGCATCGATTCGACCAACTCCGACATCGCGTATCGGTGCGATGCCAACTGGGCGTCGCTCCAGCGTTCGGTTGCGTACTGGGAAACGTCGCCGGATGAAATCACTTCCAAACCGAGGGCCCGGACGAGTTCGATCGACCCAGCGTCGACTCGCGCAACCCTGGGCAACTCGAACATCGGCGAGTAGTCCATCGCCACTTTGCCACGATTGGGCAACATGGTCTTGAGTGCGGACACCATCGCAACCCGGCTGCTGTATGGCGTGATCCCGAAGTCGTTGCGTTCGAACCGGTTAACGTCCACGTCGTGTGCCAAGAGACGAGGTTCGGAGTCTGCGGGTATCCAGAGCCACACCGGGCGGGTCAGGTTGTTCGGTCGGTAGCCCAACGCGGCGAAAAATATGGGGTTGGTGTATCGGTAGTCACGCGTCAACCAACCGGCGACGCCGATGTTGTTGAGGTATTCGCGGGCTGCTTGAAGGTCGGTTGCCACGGATTAATCCCTTGGATCAGTTCGCTTCGGCTAGGGTACGGTAAACCGTCAATGCGACCTCGTAGTCGCCAGGTGTGTTGAGGTCCAGCCGAACGACGCGGTTTTCGAAGTAAACGCGGTTCATCGATTCTTCGTGCCTCTTCATCACCTCCCTGACGCCTTCGCGTTCTTCACTGATACTCGACAACTCGTCGAGTAACGAAATGTCGAATATCAGCGGATGACCGCCATGACCGCAGTATCGGGGTGAGGAAACGAGCAACCCCGATTCTCGGTGAGAATTCAACGCACGTTCCACCACCCACGCGGGCCGCGGTTGGTCCACAGCGAGGAGCACGATTGTTTCGCAACCGTCGCTTAGACGTGATAATCCTGCCTTGATCGAGGTCGTCTTGCCATGCGACCAGATTTGGTTGTTGACCACTGATGTGTGTCGACCGTTCGGAACCGCTACTGCGATTTCGTCGTGATGGGCACCCGTTACGACGATGACGCGATCGACGCCACCTTCGACGAGCGAAGAAATCTGGGCCGCTACCAGTGGCACTCCATACCAGTCGAGCAACGCCTTGGGTTTGCCCATTCGGGACGATTCGCCGGCTGACAGAAGTATGGCTTCTACACCCATCGAGACCCGTATGCCGAGGATATCGGATTGAAAGCGGGATTATCCGCCAGCGGCCATGACGTGATCGGCGGTTTGCGGCTTGGTCGCCCTTTCGATGGCCTTGTCCAGCAAGCGTTCCTGGAGTTTCATGGTGCCGCCGTCGCCGCCAAGACGGAAAGCGACGATTTCGGACATGACGCTGAGAGCGATCTCTTCGGGTGTTCGGCCACCGATGTCCAATCCGATAGGGGCGTTGATCCGGCGAAGTTCATCGGGGTCGTATCCGTTGCGGATCAGCTCTTCAAAGATCAGGATCGTCTTCCGTTTGCTGCCCAGCAATCCGACGTAGCTTGCTGGTGTGCGGAGCGCGCCCGAGACGGCCGCATCGTCGAACTGATGTCCGCGCGACGCCACGACGACGAACGAGTTGGCATTTAACGGCATCTTGTCGAAACCGTCGCGGTAGTCGCCAACCATCGTGATGTCAGCTTCGGGGAATCGCTCAGGGTTGGCGAACTGCTCCCGGTCGTCGAATACGAATATACGGAACCCGACGCTCTTGGCGATTGGAGCAATGGCTTTGCTCACGTGTCCGCCTCCTACCAGCACGAGAGTCGGGGGAGTGGTGTAAGCCTCGACATAACATTCAACGCCGTCGTCGAAACGCAGGTAATCGTTCTTACCCATCGCCATCAGATCGCGCGCCTTGGCGACGGTCATTGCTTCGAGTACCGGATCACCCAAATCACCTTGAGTTTCACCGTTTTCTCGTACAAGCATCTTTGCTCCGACCACGACGTCGGATCCCGCCGGTGCGGACGTAACATTGACGATCGCCATCGGCGAACCGCCTGCGTACGCGCCAGCGGCTTGAGCGGCGAATTCGCGATACGGGTCAGCGTCGCGGATGGGATCGATGAGGAAGTACATCGTGCCGCCACAGACTAGGCCGTCTTGGGCCGCGAGGTCTTCGTTTAACTGATAGTCTCGCAATTCGGCGTCACCGCCGCGCTTCAACAGTTCCTGGGCTGCGAACCAGATGTCGCCCTCGACGCATCCGCCGCCAAGCGTGCCGACGCCACTGCCATCTTCGCGCACGAGCAACTTAGCTCCAGATTTCTGGGGCGTGGAGCCAGATGTGCGAACTACTGTCGCGACGACCATTGGCTTGTCGCCGTTCAACTCCTCGACGGCTGCTTTGAAAACCGATTCCATGCTCTAGATACTCCTGCGACGCGTCGTTATCGAGGTGATCGCATCGACCTCCGCCATGTCACAGACTCACAACTACATGCTACTATCCACGCCGATTTGCTGTTCACTTTGAGCTTCAGTTGCGGCGTCTTCCTCTGCACGTCGGCGCCGACGTTCGCGGCTTACGACAACGCCGATCACGATGCCGCCGAAGATCAGCACGAATATTGCCGTGATAATGATGGGCACGATTTCGAATTGCAGTCCAGGATCGCGGGTCACGACGGAAATATCGATGCCTTCGAGCAGGTTTGCGTCCCATATCAAGACGCCGTTGACCTCGCGGTCGGCGTTGTGTTCGATGTACTCGCCTGGAAGTTGGAGCGAAAAGACAAACGGAAGGTCCAACTCGCCGAAGTCAAACGGCGCGTCGCCCATGAATTCGTCTAATCCGTCAGTTATCGACGAGTCGGTCGTCTGGTCGAGGGCGACGACCCAGCCATCGTCTTCGGCGGTCCGCGTGAATTCGAACTCTCCGATGCCCAACGCATCTGTCAATCCACCCAGTAGTGAATCTTCTTTAGAAATCACGGCGAACATTGGGTCGTAAGGGTCGAAAGCGGATTTTATTCTGACGCCGGTGTATCCACCTTGCGAATAAGCTTCGATGGACGCGCCTTCCAATCCTTCGGTTGACGCGTCTTCTTCCGGTAAATCGAGAAGGTCTTCGAAGGGGTCTTCGCCGCCCAATCGCATTAACGACATTATCGCGTCGTTCACGGCGCCGATGATTTCGATTTCGCCAGTCCCATCCTCGTCGACCACCACGTTGACTTCGGCCTTGCAAGAAGTCAGGACGATACCGAGCATCGCCAACGTTAGGATCAACGCCATTACTTGGGATCGGACGCTTGACACTGAGAAAATGTCCATCGTAAGAAGCTTCCGTTAGGGGTTCTGTTAGGAATGCTATACGACCCGTTTGTCCGCTGAGAGCCGTACCAATCCGCGGTGAATTTACAGAAGCGAAACCAGGATCCCAGCGGCCGCGCAAAGGATAACGACGAGCCACGATGGGAGTTTCCAGAACATCAGCAGGCCGAACGCGGCGGCGGCGAGGGCGAAATCGGTTGGGTTCTCAATTGAAGATGTCCAAACAGGATCGAAAAACGCGGCAGCGAGGATACCGACAACGGCAGCATTGATTCCGACGAGAGCCGCGCGAAACTGGCGAACTTGGCTAAGACGGTGCCAGAAGGGCAGGATGGCGACGACCAGCAAGAATGATGGCAAAAATATGGCGATCAACGCGATCAAGGCGCCGTTAACTCCCCCGGGTCCGGCGTCCATGACCGTGCCGAGATATGCGGAGAAGGTGAAGAGCGGTCCGGGAATGGCTTGGGACGCGCCGTAACCGGCGATGAACTGCTCCGTGGTCGCCCATCCGTTCTCAACGACTTCCGATTGCAGCGTCGGTAGGACGACGTGCCCACCGCCGAATACCAAAGATCCGCTACGGAAGAAACCGTCAAATACCTCGAGGATGTCGTAATCCACGACCTGTCGGACCAACGGTAGCGTGATCAACAGCACAGCGAATAGGACTGCGCAACCGATCGCGAATGGTTTCCAGATCGAATAGGGCGTTACGTCAGATGCGGATTCGTCAACGTAGTTTTGAAATCGCCACCAACCGAATGCACCGGCTATCACTATCACGATGACGATGCTGAACACCAGAGGGGATAGCAAAATCGCTATGGCGGCCGCAATAGCTACCGAAGCCCTGGCCTTGTCCGGCGCCAACGACGTGCCCATGCCCCATAGTGCCTGAGCGACGACTGCGACCGCGGCGATCTTGAGCCCCCTTAGCCAATCGTCTTCTAGCAGCGTGTCAAACTCTGCGACGCCGAAACCGAAGGCGATGAGTACCGCCGCCGACGGCAACGTGAAGCCGATCCAGGCGAGCAAACCTCCGAGTAGGCCTCCTCGGGTGATGCCGACCGCGATTCCGACTTGACTACTCGTGGGGCCGGGCAGAAAGTGGCACAGAGCGACAAGATCGGAGAAGCGGCGCTCCGAAAGCCAGTTGCGATTCTCGACGTATTCTTGACGGAAGAATCCGATGTGGGCTATCGGACCGCCGAATGATGTCAAGCCGAGACGGAGCGCGACGCCGAATATAGTCAGTAGGTTGTTTAGGCGCGTACCGAAACGGCCGGAAATTCCGGCTGTACCCTCGTCGTTCATTCGATGTGCCGTTCGGGACGCCGGTGGTCGGCGCTAAACCCGGAACTCTTCGAGCACGTCCCACTTCGGTTCAAGGCCGAGCCCCGGGCGGTCGGGCGCGTGGACGTAACCGTCTTCGATGTAGAGTTCGTGTTGCCATATCTTGCCGTGCATCGGGTCGACGGTGTCGCGGTAGTATTCGAGGATTAGGCCGTTCGGGATGGCGGCAACGAGGTGGATGTGGACGTACTGCGAACCGTGTGGTGCGATGTCGAGATCGTGCGCTTGGGCGAGCGCGCAGACCTTCATGAACTCGGTGATGCCGCCTAGGACTAGGGCGTCGGGTTGGAGGATGTCGACGGCACGGTGATCGATCATGTCACGGAAGCCGTAGCGTGTGTACTCGTTTTCGCCGGCGGCGACGGGGACCGATGTGGCGCGGGTTATTTCTCGCTGGCCGATGTAGTCGTCGGGTTCTACTGGCTCTTCGAACCAGAATAGGTCGTATTTTTCGGCTTTGCGGGCGAATTCGATAGCCTGGTAATGTCGGTAGGCGTTGTTGGCATCGACCATGAGCCGGACGTCCGGACCGATGGTTTCGCGGCACACTCTGACGCGTTCGATGTCCTCGTTGATAGGTACGGCTCCGACCTTGATCTTGACTGCGCGTGCGCCGAGTTCGACGTTTTCGGCCATCTCTGCGGCGAGTTCTTTGAGGCCTTTGCCCTCCTCGTAGTAGCCGCCGGCGACGTAGGTGTCGACGCGGTCGGTGTAGCCGCCGAGGAGTTTGTATACGGGCAGTCCGGCGACCTTGCCTTTGATGTCCCAAAGAGCGATGTCGATACCGCCGAGCATTCGGGTTGTGATGCCGCGCCGACCGACGAGTTTGGGTCGCCACATCTCGTGCCATATCCGCTCATTGTCGAGCGGGTCCATGCCGATCAGCATCTTCTTGAAATGCCCAATCAGCGCCTCTCCGACCTCTGGGCTCGCTTCGATGCCACCGGCTAATCCGATGCCGGTGATGTTGGGATCGTCGGTTTCGACGACGACGATGTTGAGCAGGTTGTGGGTGTAGGTGTAGAGGCCGTTCGTGATGGGGACCTCACGGGGCCACTTATACATATCGAGTCGGACATCGGTGATTTCCATCGAAGACCTGCTTTCGAGAGAACTAGGAGTCGGTGAGCACAGTTGAATGTTAGCGCAGGATGTTTAAGGCGCGTTGATGAGACGTGGGGTTGCGAAGGTAGATTGGTCTGGTTCACCTTGTAGAATCGTTACCACGCATCGCGTTCAGCGTGGGCCCGTAGCTCAGGGGTGAGAGCAGTCGGCTCATAACCGATCGGTCGGGGGTTCGATTCCCTCCGGGCCCACCAAATTTCATTTTGTGTTTTGGTTGGAGGAGGTGTTGGTGTGATCGGGTTGTTTGTTGATTCTTGCCCGGCAGATTCCCGGGCCCTCACCCCCGGATCAGGTCCGGGGCAGGCTCTAGCCCTCTCCCGCTCGGGGACGTTTGCACAACATATTGTGCTGGGTTGTCCATCTGAGTTGCTCCACCCCTTGGCCCCGTTCCCCCTCACCCTAACCCTCTCCCACGGTGGGGAGAGGGGATTTTGCCCCTCCTTGCCCCTCTTGGATGAACGTTCCGTCCGCTGAAGCGCCGGAATGACGGTCGCGTGCGCGTCTAAGCGCCTGCTAATGTCGGTGACAGGTCGTGGTCGGCAACCGCGAGGATTGCTTCGATCTTTTGGATTTCAAGCGTCTGGGTTGGGGACGCCCGCAGGGCGGTCAAGGTGTGCTCCCGGCGAATGCGGGGAGCACGGTTTCTATATTTAGAGTCATCGCCGCGTCTCTGGGTTGCGAGCGAATCGGTTGATGGTGGATAAAAAGGGGCCAGTGCCGCCGACGTCGCCAGACCGTCTGCCCTCCGGGCGGCGCTACGATGTCGCCGCCCGTCATCACTTGGTTCTTCAACCCCGCGTTAGCACTGTGGCCGTCTCCGCACGACGAAGCGGAGACGACTTGTGGGATAAAGGGAGCGATCGTTCGGATCTTGAACGGGCATCCCCTGCGAGCGGGCGGTTCACGAACCGCCCCTACGTCGCGTCCCCTTCGCTTTGCGAAAGGGACGGGATTTTCCGTCTGGCTTGCACGGCGGAGTCAGCATTAACGCTCCGCATCCGAACACTACAGCTACAAGCTCCCTCGTAACCCGTTTTTGTGGTCGCGTTGCGCTTGACATCGATAAAGCATGTGACGGGCACCGTCGCGGTCCGCCTGGAGCATTCGCTTTCACCTTTCGGCTTGGGCAGTCGCTTCCGGCTCGCCATGTGGACTCCCGTCCGCAGACCCTTGTTTGAAAGTTGGTAATTGCAGCATCGAAAAAAGTTGTGGCCCCAACCCGGTTCGACGCGGCGATGTCTCTGGGCGCCTCGTCCGACTGGTGCCGGTTTGGGCGCTTGTTTTTATTTGTACTACAGATGTAGTATGAAAGTCAAGTCTGAACCGCAGATTACGCTGATGGGCTGTGATTGGGTGGTGTGGTGATGGGATGGTGGGGGTTTGGTTGGCAGGGCCTCCCCTTTGTCCCCGGTTCCCCCTCACCCTAGCCCTCTCCCGCGGAGGGGCGTTGGTTGTGATGCGGTGATGGGGAATGATGATGATCAGCTTTGTGTCAGGCTTCTAGGATCGTTATCACGCTTCGCGTTCAGCGTGGGCCCGTAGCTCAGGGGTTAGAGCAGTCGGCTCATAACCGATCGGTCGGGGGTTCGATTCCCTCCGGGCCCACCAATAGCTGGAAATTGGGGTTGACGAATGGGCGATTGGCGGTTGATACGTCGTTAGATGGTCGGCCAACTCACTTGTTGTCTACACTGGGAATATTGCGAATTGGCCGATGGGTTTTGATTGTGATTGCGGCATCTAGTTGCGGTGGTTCGATCGCGGCGACTAGACCGTCCAGGTTTGATCGTCAGATCGGACTTCGTTGACGGAAGGCAACTGAGATCAACTATGGACAAGGGATTGACGTCTGAAGCGCCCAATGAGGAGCATGCCTTGGACAACGTCGTCAAAGGGTTAGTGTTCGATCTGGACAACACGCTGCTCGACAGGGAGTCAGCTTTTGAAAGGGCCGTCGGGAACTTTTACGAAAACCACCTGCGAACTGAGACACCCGCTCTAAAGGACGACGTCGTCGCGATGATGGTCCGATGCGACAACGACGGTTTCAGAAATCGCCAGACAATGTTTGCACGTTGGATCGGCGAGTGGCCTGAGGTGGGTCTCGATATCGAGTATTTGACGCGGTGGTATCGATCCGAAATGGAACGGCAGATCAAGCCGGACATGAAGGTCAACGGTCTCCTGGCTAACCTCAACGACCAACAGGTACCGTGGGGCATTGTCACAAACGGGTCGAAGAACCAGCGCCGCAATTGTCGGGCGGCGGGATTAGATCGGCTCGCCCATTTCATCATCGTTTCAGAAGAGGCCGGCTACGCCAAACCCGATCCCAGGATATTCAGAGATGCTCTGATTCGGGCAGGACTCCCAAAACCCGAACAGGTCATGTTTATCGGGGACAATCCTCTGGCGGACATAGACGGGGCCAAGCGCTTCGGAATGAAAACTGCATGGGTGAGGCGGGGTCGTCAATACCCGGTCGATCTTTTGCAACCGGACCACGTCATCGATCACGTTGCACAAGTGCGAAACATAATCGGCGTGCTTGAATAATCGCGCAGCGTCCGAAACGTCCACCGCAACTAAGCGAATGAAATGCCGCGTAACTTGAATTGTGCCTCCTAAACGGAGACCTGCCAATCGACGGTTTGAGGTCCGCTACGGGTTGGCCCGCAACTCACGCCGTTTGCTTGGCGGTACAGATTAGTGGGAATTTACCATCCGCCGTGCGAGATGAAGCGATCTAATCAGGATTGACGGCGACTATGTCCATCTTGACGGCGGCTTCGAGGTTTGAGGGACCGCCGTCGATGAGGACGCCGCGGGTGGGGGAGACGTCGAGGTAGTCGCGGCCTACGGCGATGCGGACGTGGCGTTCGTCGGCGATCGTGGCGTTCGTCGGGTCGAAGCCGAACCATCCGAGGTTGGGTAGAAGGCACTCCACCCATGCGTGAGTGGCCGATTCGGGCGACTGTTCTCCGTCGAGGCCGGTGACGTACATGTATCCGGAGACGTAACGGGTTGGGATGCCCCAAGACCGGGCGATGGCAATCATGACGTGTGTGTAGTCTTGGCAAACGCCCTCTTTGCTGTCGAGGATGTCGTGGATTGTCGACGCCACGGTTGTTGATCCGGGTTTGTAGTTGAAGTTCCGGTGGAGCGTGTCGGAAAGTCTGAGCAACGATTCGACTGGGTCGGAACCAGCGACGATTCGATGATTGGAAACGAATTCATCGAGCGCTTCGGACCGGGGCGTCAGAGCGCTCTCGTGCGTAAAATCCCAGTGCTCGAAGGTGTTGGTCCAAGAATGTATCTCTTCCCATGCGCCCGGTTCCAAAGCAGTTGGTAATCGAGCGCCGGTTACGGTGTCGACTTCGGAACGTGTGGTTATCTCTAGATCTTCGTGCTTGAAGTTAATGGTGATGACGTGTTTGTTGTTGCTGAAGCTGTCGGATTCGGCGCTTAGCGTGGCGTGGGGATTCGTCTGAGCTTCAAAGCTACGTAAGCTTTGATCGAAGTCGTTGCGCGGCTCGAGACACAACCACATCACGCATCGCGCTGCTGGCTTCTCGTAGACGTAGCGAGAGATATGCTCGATGTTGTAACGAACTAGGTCGGTCATCGGGATAGGAACTGGGGTATGTCTTCGGCTGCGTAGTCGAAATAGGTAGCGGAGACGAGGCTGTGGAGCTGCCAGCTATAGGTTCTGACTTGGCGGAGGAACGCCTCTGCATCTTCGCGGTCCTCCCAATCGAATCGGATCAGGGCCTCCAACCTCCCTGCCAGACGTTGAGCCGCGCCTGAGGCGCGGTGGCTGGGCCCATCGCCGATCGATGAAAGCTCTTGTCCGGCACGACCGACAGATCGGCGGAGCGATTCTGGCAACTGTCCGTCTGCCACCAACAGATCGAGGGCGAGATCGGCGTCGATTTCGATGCTGTAGCGACGCTCATAGACCTCTAAGGCGTGGAAGACCCTTAGCAAACTGCTCCAATCTGACACATCGTAGTCATGCTCCGAAGATTGCAGGCGCTTCTGCGCCAAGAGTAGCGCGCAGGCGAATTGGAGGCGTTCGGTGAACTGTCCGAAGCGCAAGAAGTGCCAACCTTCGTCGCGGTACATGGTTGCGGTCGCAACGCCGGCAAACATGTCGATTGACGAAGCCACTTCGGAGTAAAAGGTTGCCGGGGAAGAGAGCCATATGTCCTGCATCTTTACGTCTTGGATGCGCAGATACTCGGTGTTGAGCGACGTCCACATCTCGTCGCTAATGCAGTGACGCATCTGACGTGCGTTTTCGCGGCCGCGCTCGAAGCAGCTCAATAGTGATTCGGAGTTGGCGCGTTCGAACGTCAGTTCGTCGGCGAGGAAGTAAGCGTCGACCAGGTTGTAGTCGTCCATCGGATGTAAACGCAGTATGCCACCGAGAGGGTGGCGCTCGATGGCGGTGTAAATACGGCGCCATCCGAAGTGGATTTCTCGGATCGGCCGATCGACCAACGCATCTGCCTGTGACTTTAGCAAGCGACACATGAAACCGGCACGCTCAAGGTAGCGGCCGATCCAGTAAACGCCTTGTGCGCTACGAGACAGCAAGGTCGTTAAACTCCCAAAACCCAGATGTCTTTTGCTCCGCCGCCTTGACTTGAGTTAACGACCAAGCTGCCCTCCTCCAGCGCGATACGGCAGAATCCTCCGGGGACTATTCGCGTCTCCCGGCCTCGCAACACGAACGGGCGTAGGTCGACGTGACGCGGTTCAAATCGATCTTCGATCAAGCATGGTGCGCGCGAGAGCGCCAACACTGGTTGCGAGATGTAGTTGGCGGGATCGGCTCGAACCTGTTCCGAGTATTCCTCGCGTTCTTCTTTGGTCGCGTGAGGACCAATCAGCATGCCATAACCGCCTGATCCGCCGACTTCTTTGACGACTAGATCCTGTAGATTGTCGAGCGTGTACTCTAGGTCCTCCGGGTTCCGACACAAACGGGTGTCGACGTTCGCCAGGATCGGCTCTTCACTGAGATAGTAGCGGATCATGTCGGGGACATAGGAGTAGATACTTTTATCATCGGCGACGCCGGTTCCGGGTGCGTTCACCAAAGTTACGTTCCCCAGGCGATATGCATGGAGGAGGCCGGGCACCCCAAGCATCGAATCGGGCCGGAAAACGAGCGGATCGACGAAGTCATCGTCCACTCGGCGGTAGATCACATCGACCCTTCGCAGACCGGTTGTCGTGCGCATATAGACGTAGCCGTCGTTGACGAGCAGATCGCGGCCTTCGACGAGCTCAGCACCTAACTCGTGCGCCAAAAACATGTGCTCGTAAAACGCGGAGTTGTACACGCCGGGAGTGAGCAAGGCAATCGTCGGGTCGGTCACGCCTGTAGGGGCTAGCTCGCTCAACGTTCGGTGTAACAGTCGACCGTAGTGCTCGACATCCAAGACTTGCGAGCCGCGGTAAGCGTTGCGGAGGTTGGCCTTGACGACTTTACGGGTCGCGATCATGTACGAGACCCCAGAAGGTACTCGCAAGTTGTCTTCGAGGACTGCGTAGCCGTCGTTGGTTCGGATGAGGTCGGTGCCGCAGATCGCGACCCATGCGCCGTGGGGCGCAGAAAGCCCGCGCATCTCGATTCGGTACTGCGGACAACTGCGAATGACGTCAGTCGGGATGACCCCATCGGCAACGATGCGAGCGTCGTTGTAGACATCTTCGAGGAAGAGGTTCAGCGCCCGCACCCGCTGGTCTAGGCCAGATTCGATGTGCCGCCATTCAGCTTGTGCCAACAGTCGGGGCACACAATCGATTGGAATAATCCGCTCGGTTGCGGCTTCGTCTCCGTAGACGATGAAGGTTATGCCTTCATTGTAGAAAGAGCGGGTCACGCGCTCCTGCATAGTCTTCAGGTCGAGCTCACTAAGTTCGAACAGGGTCTTGTAAAGTTCGCGGCAATGTGGACGAGGTGAGCCGTCGGGATTGAACATCTCGTCGTAGATTGACGGGTCGAGATCGTATTTGTTGAAGTCCAAAACTGCGACTCTTGAAGTCAAGTTTCGTGCCCGAGCCGCAGGTCCATCACGGCGAGCATCGCCTAACTAGGATACCAATCCGACATGTGCACCGTATTCGAAGTGCCGGGGGCTAGAGCTTAAGCCATGCGACGCCGATGGCACCGCGTCCGGCGTATAGCCCGATGAACGGATGGAAGTCGCAGATGTTCATAAATTGGCAATCGAATCTCTTCCGGATCTCTGTCGCGACCCGGTGAGCTTTTTCAGGCGCGTCGACGTGAAGGACTGCGAATTTGGCTTGTCCTTCGCCGATGTCCTCGCTGATGGTACGCAACATTTTTCGGTTGGCTACTCCCGATGTGAGAGGAGTAGCCACCAAACGGAAGCCTTCGGGTTTATGGGTCACCACCGGCTTGATGTTCAGTCCATTTGCGATTTGTAGCGCGAGTTGAGGTATGCGAGCAATTCGATGCATCCGGTCAAGCGAATCGAGTACTGCGGCGGTCCTCAACCCGGGTTTGGTGTCTTGGACCACGTTTTCAACGCCTTCGACGTCGTGACCTAGTTCGACGGCCTGTAATACTTCCATCGACAGGAGATTTAAAGCGCCGGAAATCGTTCCAGAGTCGATGACGTGCACTTCGACGTGGGGATTCCTCTCCACAGCGAGTTGGGCGGCGACACGTGCAGAGTCGTATGAGGCGCTTAGACCCGCCGCGACCGTCAGGCAAACTACAGCTTCAACGCCGTGTGAAGCTTCGGTGATCGTCTCGAGCCATTCGTCGGGTTTAGGTGCGGACGTCCATGCTGCGAGGTCGGCATTGCCAGACAAGCGCCGGTAAAGTTTGCGGTAGTCGAGTTCTGGGTGATCCGGAAACGAATCTCCGCCGATGTTGACACGCATCTGCGCTACGGCGACGCGATGACCAGTGGTGAAGTTGGGTGATAGCAGAGCGCAAGAGTCTACCGCCAATCCGACGCGGCGTGCAGATCCGATCAATTGCGAATCAGATGGAGATGGATCGTCGAATTCGGCCATCAAGTGAATTGTCAGTGGAAGGTGGTACCCCCGGCGCGATTCGAACGCGCAACCTAGAGATTAGAAGTCTCTCGCTCTATCCGTTGAGCTACGGGGGCTCGGGGACACGTAGATTCGATTCTATCCCGTTGCAAATCTGAAGGCTATTGGACGTTGAGCATACGCTCGACGAATCGTTTGATTAAGGGGCGATCGGCGTCGCGTTCCCAATCCTCCATCGAGTCGTGATAAAAGTGCCGGTGGAATTTTTCGGCAGCCGAGAAGCTAGCTTCGAGAAAAAGGTCGTCGCGTTCTTTGGCAACGCGGATGACAGCGTTTTTGAGTGAACGATGGCTGTTGTGGGCCCATCCGCGTTCCTGAGCAACGGCCATCACGGCGTGCGCGGCGGCGCCCCAGAGTTTTTCAGCTCCTTGCAGGATGTCCCCGTTGTCGAATTCCTCGTCGGATGCAACGAGGAATTCTTTAGCGGTTTGCGCGTGTTCCGCGGAAATCATGTCGTTAACTCAGTTCGGTCTAAAACTACGCTTCAATAGCACAAGTGTAACATAACGGTTCGGGATGTGCATTTAGTTCGTACATTGGCTATTCCGCGGGGTCGACGAAGGTCAGCATCCTAGTTGGGTTTTCGATGAGCATTGTGTCGATGTCGGCTTGAGATGTGCCGCGGGCCCGCATTCGGGGGACGACGCGGGCAATGATGTGGTCCCATCCGTGGCCACCCCATTTTTTGAGGCGGTGCTTCGCGCAGATATCGTGGGCCAACAGCACCCGGTTCACGTTTCCGTTTGCAATCATGTGTTCGATCTGCTCGATGCGGTGTTGGTCTGACGCCATGTAGGTATCCGCTCTCATGGGATAGTAGGTCGATTCCATGCCCCAAAGGTCCCAATTCATGAAGGCGCCAGTCGCAGCGACTTCATCAAGAACGCCGCGGTCGAAGATCGTGCGTTCGATGTGTCCCATCACGGTGTGCGAGAGATCGCCTCCCCATCGGTCGACCGCTTCTAAGAGTTGAATCGGGGATTGGTCGTCTCGTCCAGGGTGTATCAAGAGGGGAGCGCCTGTTGCACGTTGCGCCATTACGGCGGCTTCCAAGGTTTTCTTTTCGCTGTCTTCCCAGGGCCACGAATTGCCGATCTCGCCGATGATGCCCGTCTTGATATCTGTGCCGTCCACGCCTTCTTGCACATCGCTAATGATCGTTTCGGCCAGTTCGTCGACGGTAGCGTTATGGATGTTTTCCCCGTGCGTGAGGTACACGTAGTGTCCGCCGCCCATTACCACATTCAGACCCGATGCGCGAGAAATCCTCAACAGTGCCTGCGGATCGCGGCCGATGCCGATCGACGTAACGTCGACGATTGTGGAGCCGCCGGCTTTGTAGAACTCACCCGCTTCATCCGCCGCCACATCGGCGTCGAACATCTGGAGATTGTCGATGCTGCTGTTCCAGTAGTGGCGTACCCACCAGAGATTCTCGAGAGTCACTGGTTCGTTTTTCTTCAGCTGGTTGCTTGCGCCAGGGACTTCTTGCAGAACGCAGACAAAGTCGATGATCAGATGTTCGTGCGTGATCGTAACACCGACGTCGCTAGGATCGATCGGCCCTTGGACGGTTTGTACTTTTCCAGTTAGTAAGCTAGCCATTGATTGGTCCCCTTTGGGTTTGACTAAGTTCTAGAGCGAGTTCAGGCGACTACAGGTCGCGCCAAGTGTGTTGCTGCTCCCAACCTAGGATACGTTTCGCTTTAGCAGGGCTGATCGCGGAGGTGAAGCCGGGGAGGGGAGTGCGTATCTCAGATTCGGGGTAGGCCATGGCGATCGCCTCTTCGGTAGGGACTTCTAGGAATGTGTCGATGGCGTTGATGAAGAACGCCTCGTGGCCGTCCCACTCTTTTTCGAGTGCGAGCCGGCAGGCAGCGGCCGATTCCTCGATATCGGAGTATCCCCAGAAGTCCATCGCGTTGCGGCGCAAGGGATTGGTCATGCTTGGGTTTCGGGAGTTTTTGCGTTCGAGTTGCTCTTCTTTGGAGCCGAGCCAGTGGAAGCGCATCGAGGCGATCTGCATCTTGCCTGGATTGCGTCGGATAAAGGTTTCGGCCATGATTTCGCCGTACCATTTGGACATCGCGTAGGAGTCTTGGCAGAGTGTTCCCTGTTCCTCGTCGAGAGGGAAATATGGACGCGGCACGCGGTTTCGTGAGAAGGCGGCGCCGATGGCGTTGATGCTGGACGCCATTACAACGTTGTATATACCGTGTTTCTCGGCAGCCTCTAAGACCGCCCAATTCGACATTGTGTTGACTCGCAGGACTTCCCACTCCGATGCGATCAACGGGTTCGGGATGGCTGCCATGTGGATGACTTTGTCGCAGCCTTCCATCACACGAAGTGCTTCATCGGGGTCGGTGACATCGGCGGCGATGAATTCGAAACCGTCGGTCGATTTTGGGGCTTTGCGATCGGTGCTGACAACTTCGTAGCCGTTAGCGAGCATGTCTCGGATGATTACTTGGCCCATCTTTCCTGAGCCGCCGGTTATTAGGACTTTGGTCATATAGTGGTGGTTCCTAAGGGTTATTCGTGCGCGGTGGTTTTGTGTCGATAAGGCATCACATCGTAGAAAAGAACCGCCGCGACGCAACCTCGATTGCGTCGTGACGGTTCGAAATCTTGCAACTCTGCAAGTTGTGCGGAGTCAACTAGAAATCAGGCTCCATGCTGACGCTTAGCCAGCCGATCGGACCGCGGTCGTCGGCGTACCAAAGGCGGTTTTCTTTGATCGTCATGCCGTGTAATTGGACGGGGTGCGGGACTCGGAAGACGTCGTAGCAACGACCGTCTTCGATTCGCTGTCTGCACACGATGCCGAATGAGGTGTCGGAGACCCACATGTGACCTTCTTCCTCGGCAAACGCGATGCCGTGTACGCGGTACCCTGGCGCCTTGAAGCGGTGGACTTCTTTCCAAGTAGAGGCTTCTACAACGTGAACGAACTGAGATGGCGGGGATGCGATGTAGATGTGCCCATCTTTCCACTCCAATCCGTGATCGCCGGTCGGCTGTGACGCGCGTCCCATCGAATCGTCGAAATGCTCGCGGGTCGCATTCATGCCCGCTCCGGGTGAATCGAAGCGGTCAATCGTCGCACCAGTCTCGCGGTCAACAACGAATATGTCACATGAGTACGTGGAGGCGATCCAGACGTTCCCGTCGTCATCGAGGGTTATGCCGCTTGAGTGGACGGTCTCGGTTGGGGCCTCGAACAGTGTTTCGCCAGTTTGCCAATCCAACTTGTAGACGTTGTTGTTGCCTTGGTCGATGTACCAAAGGCCATCGTCCGCGGCTTGCAGGCCGTTCGGCTTGGGTCCAGGCGATACAAACATCGGTATCGGATCTGCGATCTTATATGCCATTTCGTAGCTCCTTGCTTCGTCGTTTCAGATAACTTCGGTGGTCTAGAAGTCTGGCTCCATGCTAACGCTCAAAACGCCGATCGGGCCTCGATCGTCGGTATACCAAAGCTGATTATCTTTGATGGTCATTCCGTGCACTTGGAGAGGATGCGGCACTCGGAAAACATCGTAGCAGCGCCCATCTTCGATGCGCAATCTGCTCACGACGCCAAATGAAGTGTCGGAGACCCACATGTGGCCTTCTTCTTCGGCGAACGCGATGCCGTGGGGTCGATAACCCGGCGTCTTGAAGCGATGCACCTCTTTCCACGTTGCGGCTTCGACGACGTGAATGTGTTGAGAAGGTGGTGAGGCGATGTAGATATGGCCGTCGCGCCATTCGAGCCCGTGGTCGCCGGTGGGTTCAGCTACGCGACCCGCAGAAGGTTCTAGATGTTCAAATGTGGAGATGACGCCCGCTCCGGGTGAAGGGAACTTTTCAATTGTGTTGCCGGTCTCGCGGTCGACGCAGAAGATTTCGCCGGTATATGCGGAAGAGACCCATACATTGCCGTCGTCGCTGACGGTGATGCCTCCCGAATGGACGGATTCTGTTGGTGCTTCGGAAATCGCCTTGCCGGTCTGCCAATCTAGTTTCGCGATATGGTCGTCGCTCTGGTCGATGTACCAAAGTCCTTCCTCTGCGGCCTGAAGACCATTTGGCATCGGACCTGGGGCCATGAATTTCTGTATCGGATCTGCGATTTTGTATGCCATTGTCCGGTTCTCGGTCTGATCGGCTGATCGTGGCGGACTGAGATGTCAAAGATTGCTTTCGCGAATAGTGGTTTTCGGATCGTTGACGAATGAATCTAGGAGGGTTTGGCATGCGCCGATGCCTTCCGGAGGTAGGGCGAACCCGTTTTTAATTTCCGGCAGTTTGTCGACGACTTCAAGGTACCACGTGGAGTTGAACGCTCTGACGGTCTCTTGTATCAACGCGTTCGGCGCGTTGAGCGACAAGTGCACGGAGTACATGAAGGTAACTGGGCCGACGCAGTCGTGCGGAGCGACCGGCATGTGATACACCTCCGCCATAGCCGCTATGCGTTTAGCCTCGGAGATACCGCCGACCCACGAAATGTCGAACATGCAGATGGTCATCGCCTGTTTCTCGAACATCTCGCGGAAGGCCCAACGGGTCGCGACGGTTTCGGACGCGGTCACGGCGATGTCGGTTGAGCGTCGGAACTGTACGAGCGCGTCGATGTTGTCCATCGGCACCGGATCTTCGAACCAGAAAGGATCGTAAGGCTCGACATATTTTGCGATGCGTATCGCCGAGGGCAGGTTGTACGTGGAGTGCATTTCGAGCATGACGTCGATTTTGTTCCCGACCTTTTCTCGGATAAGGCGGAACGGCTCGGTGCACATCTCGAGGTCTGGACCCGAGATGAACTGATCGTTTGATTTCTCGGCGACCTGGTCGAACGGCCAGATCTTCATAGCGGTGTAACCTTCCGACAACAAGTCGTCGGCTAGTGCTCCGGCATCGGTTAGAAACGCTTGTTGGTCTTCGTATTGATGCTCGGGACGGTAGTCGAGGTCGCCAGCGGCGAGATTGCCGGCTCGGTTGACGCCGTAGGAGTAGCCAGCGCAGGTGTTATAGACGCGAATGGAAGGACGGCTCAAACCACCAAGGGCTTCGTACAACGGCACTCCCGCGCGCTGGGCATATAGGTCCCACAGGGCCATATCGAGCGCAGACAATCCGCTCATGTCCGCCGCACGTCCCTTCACTTTGCCGCCGAATCCGTTCATGCGGTTCCAATGCAGATCGAGCTGAGTCGCGTCTTGTCCGAGCAGATGTCCCGCGCCATCTTCGTGTATCCAAGCTTCAACCGTTTCTGCACCGAACGCCGTTTCGCCTAGTCCGACTCTGCCATCATCGGTATAGACGCGCACCCAGCTTATGTGAGCAATCGCGGGATTTCGCAACGTTTCGATGCGGGTTACGATCGGCGGCTTCTTGGACATTTGGACGTGACGTTACTGGTTGCGCGGCAACATTCAATTTACCACGCCAGACGGTTCAAATCTCATCGTCCAACGACATCGCGAAATTCGGCAGCCGCAACCTCTGATTCGTCGTCGGCCCACAACACGTCTGCCATCAAAACCTGCGCCTCATCCGATGCGAGTGAGATCTCGTCAAGGATGTAACGGACATCCTCCATGCCGATTTCGATGAGTTTCTGACCTTTGGTTATGATCGCTTCGAATTGGTGCGGCCAGGAATAACCGGTTAACGTACCGTAATGTGCGTTTTCGATATTGTTTTTCGCTGTGATCAGTTCGTCCACTAATTCGTCTGCGAAGGTGACTGAAAAACCGGTTTGACCCCCGGCGGAGATCTCGAAAACGAGGGCTTCAAACGCGGATTGGAAGAACAAGACAGTCTCGAGATAATCCAATGCCGCTTGCCGGATCTCTTCGCCCTGCCACTGATCGGCGGTGAAGGTTGCAGTTGGCGGGATCGTTGTTGCGGTTGGAGGCACCCGTGTTGAAGTGGGAGGGAGGGTAGTCGCCGTGGCTTCATCGCCACTGCGCGACACCAACAACGCAGCCGTAAATGACAGCGATGCCAAGACGGCGGAGACGTTCGGCCCCAGACCGCGAACGGTTATCGAATCTGCGTTCTTCAATGCTGGTCGCTGCGCGGTATCGGATTAGACAATAGGTTGACGGATAGATTGTAGTACCGCCATGACCATCGTCCAAACCGTAACCCTCGCGTTTATGCAGGGCTTCACAGAGTTGCTGCCGATCAGCAGTAGCGGTTACATGATCATTGCGGCGTGGACGCTGGGATGGGACTCGCCATCAGCGGCGTTCGACGCCACAGTTCACCTCGGCTCGCTGCTTGCGCTGGCGCTGTTTTTCCGCCGAGATTGGATGCTAGTACTTCAGACTGCGCGCAGAAACCGCACCATTCCGCTCGGCGGAGATGACGACATGATGTCGCTTCAAACGCTGGAAAAGCACCGCCGCATCGGCGATATGAGGCGTCGGCTAACTATCCGAATGTCGATGCCGTCTAAAAACCTGCTCAAAGCAGTCGGTTTGGGCTCTCTACCGGCAATTGCCATCGGGGCCGCGGCATATCCAGCGATCACATCCGATGCGTTCCGCTCTCCAGAAGTTGCGGCCGGGATGTTCATCGTTACCGCAGGCGCGTTATTGCTAGGTCACTACTTCACGAACCAGCGTCTGACTGGCAAAGACCGTCGCGTTAGACCCAAGGTTATTGGCTACGCCGACGCTCTGATTATCGGGTTCGCTCAGGCTGCTGCGCTCATACCGGGCATCTCCCGTTCCGCAGCGACAATCACCACCGGACTCACCAGAGGCATGCCACTAGTAGTGGCGGTGCGTTATTCATTTCTGCTATCTGCGCCCGTGATAGCCATCGCTTCCATTGCTTCGTTCGTTCAAGTCCTGGTGTCGCCATCAGAGTCTTTGCCCGATTGGGACGAACTCGGCATCGGCTTCGCGGTGTCGTTCATCGCGTCTTACGTAGCCATCAACGTGTTTATGTGGCTCGTCCGGCGCTTAGGTACGCTGACGCTTTGGCCGTTCGCGGCGTTTACTGCGGCTACGGGGGCGATTGTGTTGGTGGTGCAGTACGGGTAGTGATGGCGCCCAGTACACCAAATAACAGCAGCCCTCCTTCACTTGTAAAGAGGGCTGCTGTTATTTCCTGGGATCGGACAGCGGTAAGTCGCTAGGCTATCTACCCCTCAGGCAACACAGCCATGGGGAGTACTTCGCGGGATGCCTCGAGTTTGGGTTCGAGGGATTGCATTCGGTCGCGGCGCTGCAGGGTGCTGGCCACTTCGGGGTTTTGTCCGGCGGACGGCCAGTTGCCGCGGAGTACGGCGGCGACTTGCTGAGAGGCGCGCTGACGGGCGAGCCATGCCGACCGTGTGGATGCGCCCGCTGAGTGTGGGGCGACGATGACGTTGTCCATCTTGAGGAGCGGGTTATTTGGGTCGACCGGCTCTTGCTCGAAGACGTCGAGGCCAGCGCCCCGCATTTTGCCTTCTCGGAGGGCTTGGATCAGGTCGACTTCACGGACGACACCGCCCCGGCACACGTTGACGAAGAAGGCGGTTGGCTTCATGCAGTCGAAGTGCTCCTTGCGCATCAAGTGATGCGTCTCTTTGTTGAGCGGGATCTGCACCGAGATGTAGTCGGAGCGCTCGAAGAGTTCGTGGAGCGAGAAGACCTGTTCAACGGCGTATTCTTGTGCGATCCAGGGCGGGCAGTAGGGGTCGTAAGCGATGACCTTCATGCGCCAGCCGTTGAACATCTTGCGGGCGACTTGGCGTCCGATGTTTCCGAGTCCGACGAGACCTAGGACCTGTTGATCGATCGGTTCGATGGGCATCAGGTCGTCGCGTCCCCATTTGCCGTTCTTAACGTTCTCATTGAACTGTATGAGTTGACGATTGAGGCAGAGGATCATCGTGACGGCCTGGTTCGAGACCTCTTCCATGCACATGCCGGCGCCGTTGGTGATGATGATGCCCATCTCGTTGCAGACATCTGTATCGATCTGGTTGAAGCCGTGGGAGTAGACGGCTAGCACCTGAGCCTTTTCGGCGGCGCGCAAGACCTGTTCGCCTTGGTAGGGCGTTGAGCGCATCATCAGCGCGTCGGCGTCGCGGACTAGCTCCATCGCCTCGCCTTCTGATTGCGGGTTGCCGCGCACGAACTCGACGTCGAGGTCGGCCATTTCGGCGCGTTCGTAGTCAAGGGGATCGTTCTCGTCGATGCCCATGATGAGGACTTTGTGTTCTGCCATTTTCGTCTGGTTCCTTTCGGGAATTTTGTTTGCGGTTAGTGTCTGGTCAAAAGAGTTTTAGCGGTTCGCCATCATCACTTCCCAAGAGATGGCTTCCTTGCGCGGCGGCCCATGATGCGCCACGTCGGGGTTTATAAGGGACATCGGCCAGTAACCGTCGGCGAGGCGGACCGCTTCTTCACCTAACTGAGTGTTGGCACGTTCCCACGCGATCTCGCTGTAGGAGGCGTAGTGGTTCGTGACGCTAACGTTGTCCATTTTGAGGAGTGGGTTGTCAGGGTCGACGGGCTCTTGCTCGAAGACGTCCAGGCCGGCACCGGCGATCTCGCCGTTTTGTAGGGCGCGGATGAGTGCGGGTTCATCGACGACCGGTCCGCGTGAACAGTTGATGAAGTACGCGGTCGGTTTCATCGCCGAATAGAACTCGTCGCTGAACATGTGGTACGTGCCATCGTCGAGGAAGACGTGGGGGGAGACGTAGTCGGAACGCTCGGCGACCTCTTTGAGCGTCGCCACGATTTCTACGCCGTATTCTTTGGCATCCCAAGACGAGCGGTAAGGGTCATATGCGATGACGTCGAGTCCGAATGCCTGAGCTTTGCGGGCGACGGCGCGGCCGATGTTTCCGAGACCGACGATACCGAAAGTTTGTCCCAAGATGTGTCCCATTGGAGGCAGATATTGCCGTGTCCATTCACCGGCCTTGACTAGTTTGTCGTGCAGGACGAATTTGCGCGAGCAGACGAGGAAGTGCATCATCGTCTGGTTGCTGACTTCCTCGGTGCCGAAGGAGGCGGTGTTTGAGAGCACAACGCCGTTTACGGATGCGGATTCGAGGTCCATGCCGTCGTAGCCGTGTCCGAACGAGACGAGGCCCTTGCATCGTCCGTTGTTGCCCATGTGTGCGAACATTGACGGTTCGAAGTCATGGCCTTGGTTGATCGCGGTGTCGGCGTCTTTCAACGCCTCGATCAACTCGCCTTCGCTACTGCCCGAATACTGCACGAACTCGGCGCCGTATGCGCGGGCGGCTCTGGACTGCTGCTCGGTGGAGCTAGCATCGTGCGTATCGCCGCCTCCCGGCCCTAGATACAAAATCCTCAACGTGTCGTCAGCCATTCCTATTCTCCTCGGCTCTTATCGTGATTGTGAAGTTTAACCTTCATTCTTCGGTAACGACGCTCTCAGGTGCCTCGCCACACCAAACTCGTTGCATGTTTGAAAATGCGAAGTCGATCCTGCGGGGGTACGACTCCGAACTCTTGCCGGCGACGTGGGGCGCGACGACCACGTTGTCCATCGAAAGCAATGGGTTATCCGCCTCGACTGGCTCGATCTCGAAGACGTCAAGACCGGCCCCCCAGATCTCTTTTTTGCGCAACGCTTCGATTAGGGCCGCTTCGTCGATAACTGGGCCGCGGCACGTGTTGACGAGTAGCGCGCTCTTCTTCATCAGACCTAGCTCGCGAGCGCCGATCAGCTTGCGCGACGAAGTGTTGAGGCTGGTGTGAAGCGAGACGACGTCTGATTCAATCAGGAGTTCGTCGAGTTCAACGCGTTGGGCGCCATAGCTCTCAGCCTTTTCGGACCGGACAAGGTCGGTATAAAGGGTTGTCGTCTCGAAGCCGCGCAACAATCTCGCAAGTGTCGAGCCGATGCGTCCAGCGCCGACGATGCCGACCGTCTTACCGAGTAGTTCGTAGGAGTCGTAGCCGTCGATCTCCGGTCGCATCCACGCGTCGTCGCGAGTGTCGTTGTGCGCGATGGGAAGGTGCCGATGGCAGGCCAATATCAGCGTCATCGCGAATTCGGCGACGGGTATTGCATTGGCGCCGCCGTTGTTGGCTACCGGAATGCCTAGCTCGCCCGCGACGCGTAGATTGACCCCGTCGTATCCGGCGGAACAGAGCTGGACCAGTCTCAGGTTCCTGCCAGCGCGAAGGATTTCTTCGGATACACCGTGTCCAAACGCCAATACGAAGTCTGCTTTGGAGGAAAGTCGATCGACCTCGTCCGTGTCGGTTTCGGTGGTGCAGACATTCAACTCATAGCCGTCAGGTTTCATTTCCTCGGCCATTTTCAACAGTGGTAGGGCAGGTCCTGACAGGACCAACACGTTAGGCATATCGGTCGTACCTCGAATTTTCGGGCGGCCCGAATTCGTGCTACGGGCGGTTTCGTTGCGCATTGTACATCGCCGTTTGAAGCGGAATCGCATAACATCTTTGAGCATGCGCGCGATCGACATCCTCGAAAGACTGTGCTTGCAACCCACTGTCTCATTCCATGAGCGACGCGTGGCGCGTGAGATTTCGAAAGTCCTGGTTGATGCGGGCATTGATGCCAGTGTGGACAGGTGGGGAAACGTCAGCGCATCATTGGCGGGCAAGCAAGGTGTCCCGCCGCTGGTATTCGTCGCTCATATGGACCATCCCGGATTGGAGGCGATTGAAGCCGTTGAGGTAAGCGAGGACGAGGAGTTGGTGGTTGCGGAGCCTCGAGGAGGACTGGGCGCGAGAGCATTCGACGCGGGTACAGGCGTTTACATAGTTGCGGGGGATGGTTCGTCGATATACGGGACCATTGAATCGCACGGATTGTTGCGGCGCGTTGGGCGGTTTGCTCGAACCGATCGAGTGATGATTAGACCAGAAAGCGGACCGTTCGTGCGCAAAGCTTCGCAACTAACGTATCCCGCCGCGGTGATTCTGGACCTGCCAAGTTTCAGTTTGGACGGCGAATTCATCCGGGCGCGACAACTCGACGATCTCGCCGGTTGCGCAACGATTTTGGCGTCATTGATCGCTGTGAATAAAGACAAGTCGAACGTCCGTCCGATCATCGGTCTGTTCACTCGTGCTGAAGAAGTGGGTCTTGTGGGGGCGACGCTAGCAGCCGCGGACGAACTCATTGAGAAGGACGCCATCGTTGTATCAGTCGAAACGAGCCTGAAGAGCGACATCGCAAAGCAAGGCGCAGGCGTAGTGATCCGAGTGGGTGACAGGATGAGCACGTTCGACCACGAAGCCGAAGGGATTTTGCACGGCGCCGCCCACCGTATCTCGGCGCACGGCAACTCCAAAGGATTCAAGGTGCAGAGAGCATTAATGGGCGCTGGTGGATGCGAAGCGAGCGCGTTCAAGGCGCATGGATATCGGGTTACAGGAACTTCGTTCCCATTGGGTGCTTGGCACAACACCGAGGACGATGGTTCTATAAGACCTGAGTACATTCACGTAGACGATTTCCACTCAGGAGTAGCGCTGATTACTGAAGCGATGCGCGATGACGGAGAGCAACGCCGCGATGATCCGCTACGTTATCTGGCATCGTTTCCAGAAACGGGGGCGATGAGGTTGCGAGAAACGCTGATCTGACGTTGCCAACGACGATTTCCATCCTGCGGAACGCTGGCAACTGATGCAAATTTTTGCCGATTACTCGAGATATAACCTTGAACCTATGCCCAAAGTAGATGGAAGCTACTTAATCGCCCGAACGCTCAAAGAGGAGGGCGCGGATTGTCTTTTCTACTTGATGGGAGGGCCGAACTACGAGATCGTCAACAACTCGGAGGATTTCGGCATCCGAACGGTCGATTTCCGTCACGAGCAGGCGGCAGCGATGGCGGCTCATGCCTACGCGCGGGTCAAACGTACTCCCGGCGTTACGACATCCGCGTCTGGCCCAGGGACACTCAATCTGCTGACCGGTATCTACAACGCATTTGTTGATGCCGCGCCGATGGTTACTCTCGGCGGAGCCGGACCATTGCGGGACATATACAGAGACGGTTTCCAAGAGGTTGACCTGCCGAATATCTTTGCTCCAGTGTCGAAATCGGTGATCCGTCCTTCAGATCCGAGTCGATTACCCGAACACATATCGACCGCCTTTAGAACAGCGATGAGCGATCGACCCGGACCGGTTTACGTGGAGTGCAACGAGGACGTCTTGTACGGCGAAATCGACGAGAGCGAGGCGGCGCCTCCTTCTCGTGCTGCTACCGTCGCGCCGCCGAGTGGTGATCCGGACCAGATCAGTGAAGCGGTCAAGATCCTTGAGGCGGCCGAGCGTCCGATTCTGCTTGCTGGCAGCGGTCCTTGGTGGTCCGGCGCTTGGGAAGAGCTCCAAGAGTTCGTCGATCGAACTGGCATCCCGTTCTATACAACACCGATTTCCCGAGGGTTGATTCCCGAAGACCATCCTGTATCTTTCCCCGCGGCACGCTCAACCGCGTTTCGCGAGACCGATGCCGTGTTGGTTTTGGGAACCCGATTCAACTGGATCATGACGTTTGGCCGTCGGATCTCGCACCGCGCCAAGATCATTCAGATCGACATTCATGCGTCGGAGATAGGGCACAACCGTGGCGTTGACATCGGCATTGTCGCTGATGCAAAAGCTGCAATGCGGCAGTTGAATGCCGAGATTGCCCGTATTGGGATGAAGTCAAAAGCGGAATCGCAGTGGGTGAAGTATTTGCGCGATGTTGAGACGGATCGGCGAAAACGCTCCGAGCAGCTCGAGGACTCAGACCAAGCTCCGATCCATCCGCTGCGCCTGTGCAAAGAGTTGCGGGAGGTGATGGACCGTGACGCGATCTTGACCGTGGATGGCAACGAGATACTTCACTATGGGAGGCAGTCGATTCCGACATACGTACCGGGCCATCGTCTAAATTCCGGGGCTACGGGATGTATGGGCGTGGGTTTGCCATTCGCAATCGGCGCCAAGTTGGCCAAACCAGAAGCACAGGTTGTTTCGTTGCACGGCGATGGGTCTCTTGGGATGAATATCCAAGATTTCGACACCGCGGTTCGGCACAACCTGCCTTTGGTGGTGGTTGTATCCAATAACGAAGGATGGACCGCGCGGGTCGAAGGCGTGCGCAAACCGGGTCGTGAACTTGGTTGGACGCGCTTCGATGCGATCGCCGAAGCGTTAGGTGGTTACGGTGAGGAGATTCGCGAACCATCGCAAATACGGCCGGCTCTCGAACGAGCTTTCGATTCGGGCGTGCCTGCCATCGTAAACGTGCATACTGATCCAACAGCCAGGGCACTTTCCCGATTTGTCGGATCGAAAATGGAGTAACAGCAAGGAATTCACGATGTCCGACAGCGAGACTGAAGGTAGAAAAGTCACCACCTACATCATGTTTTCAAAGTTGACGGAGCGCGGGCGAGACCGTGTGCGGACTCATCCCGAACGGATACTTGAGGTCAACAACGAGGTCGAGATGCGTGGTTGCCATGTGGTGGCTCAGTACGCAATGATGGGCGATTACGACTTCGTGACAATAATTGAAGCGCCAGACAACGGCGAGATGTCTCGGATCGCGATTGAACTCGGGGCTCGTGGCACCATCGACACCACAACCTATACGGCGATCCCGATCGACGAATTTATCGACATAATGCAAGGCAACGGCGGGTAACGCGAGTCGAATCGTCGTTTCAGATTATCCGATTACGGTGATGTATTTCTTGATATCAGTCGAATCTCTACCGTGGTCGGCGAAGTATCGTAGTCGGAACGTCGTAGGCGTTTGGGCCGGCTTGAACGCTTAGCTGTCGCAATAACGCAGATCGCCGATCCTAGCGTTTTCTACTTTCAAAGCGGCTGATACGCAACCGGACAGCATGTTTCGATCGATCATGAACGTATGGAGAAAAGCAAGTCGTCCCAGCGTTTTGGGGATTTCACCTGTGAGCGAATTAGCACCGACGATGAACGACCTCAGTTTCAGCAAATTGCCGAGTTGTGGTGGTATTTGACCAGTAAGGAAATTCTGTCCGACGTCGAAACGTTCCAACTTTGCCAAATTGCCAAGTGCATGAGGGATCGAACCGGTCAGCCGGTTAACGCCGATATCTAAATGTTCTAGATTGGCCAACTTGCCGAGTTCGGGAGGAATAGTGCCTGTAAGACTGTTATCGGAAAGGTCGAGATTTACCAAAGCATCCAAACGCCCCAACCCTGGCGGAATGACTCCATCCAGGTTTTGGAATCCGTAAACGAGTTTGGTGACACGTCGCGGCGAACCATCTACGGATATACCGTCCCATTCCTCTATCGAAATTTGGTCGCTCCAGTTCAGGTAACCTGTTCCCGCAAGGTCGTCTCTTATGGACAGCAAGATTTGGCAATCTCTAACCAGATCGGGTTGGACTTCCGGATCCGGAACCGCCACCCCGTTGGAACAGCCGGCTAACAGGAGGGGGTTCAGCGTGGGTATCGGCGTAGGTGTAGGGGTTGATGTTGGATACGGCGTCGGCGTTGGTTGCGGCGTCGGCGTCGGTTGCGGACTCGGCGTCGGTTGGGGGCTTGGCGTCGGTTGAGGTGTGATCGTCGGCACGGGAGTAAATGCGTTAACAACAGCCCGTACCGTGGCTATAACGTGTACCGGCGTCGCGGTGGGCAGTGGCTCTTCGATATTCGGCGTGGCGGTCGGG
This sequence comes from Dehalococcoidia bacterium, assembly GCA_965220355.1. Classification (GTDB taxonomy): domain Bacteria; phylum Chloroflexota; class Dehalococcoidia; order Lucifugimonadales; family Lucifugimonadaceae; genus Bin127. The sequence continues at coordinate 1,559,434 of OZ244820.1, read as the reverse complement.
ACCGGCGTCACCGACGGCTCCGGGGTAAAAGAGTCGACCAAAGCTCGCACCGTGGCGTTGACGTCGATTGGCGTCGCGGTCGGTATCGGCTCGTTGATTTCCGGCGTGCTAGTTGGAGCGGGCGTCTCGGTGGGTACGGGAGTGAACGCAGCAACAATGGCCTGTACTGTGGCTCGCACGTCAACGGGAGTCGGCGTCACCGGAGGGGGTTGTACACAAGCGGTCACGGCCAATAATGTCACAAGTGCGGACGCGACAGCGATCGAAATCTTCATGTTTCACGCATTTATCTCAAGGTCGGATCGATCCCGAAGTATGAATGATAGCGTTTTACGCGCCAAAGGCAGCGACTCGTGATCCTACTCCAAAACACGCGGTGTGGCGATGTGATCAATTGTTTGAAAGCGAATCGCCAAACGAAGTCAACACAGATATTTTGCTTCACGAGGTCACCGTTGAAGGGAATGATCGCCAACATCGACATCGATACACAGGCCGTAATCTGCACTGAACCAACTTCGACTTTCAGATCAGCACCGTTTTTGACGTGACCTCACGAGCAATCGCGCCAATGGCGGCCGCGATGAGGACCGTGGATTCCTACGTGTCGTAGAATCTGGTGTAATCAGCAATCTTCCCGTTGGGCAACAAGGATGACGTCGGAAGCTATCGAAAGACGCTCAATCATTATCTCGATCGTGGCCAGTGGCACGTTCGGCGTTCTCGGCATCGTTATTTCAATCGCTAGCCACTCTGGTGCCGTGTTCTTGGACGGCCTCTTTTCGCTGACATTCGCGATCGTCGGGTTGTTAACGCTTTACGTCTCGCAGCTCGTTTCGCGTCCGAGCGATGACTCCTATCCGTTCGGCTACGCAACGTTCGAGCCGATGTTGAACCTTTTCAAAGGGCTGCTTATAGGTTTTGCGCTGGTATACGCAGTGTGGACAGCCGTCAGGACGTTGCTGACAGGAGGGCAGGAGATCGCGGCAGAGGGAGGCATCCTCTACGCGGTCATCGCGGTCGTGGGCGGCGCAATCGTTGTAGTCATCTTGAAACGCAACGCGAAACAGTCTGGGTCGCCGATCGTTGACGTTGATGCCAAGAACTGGACGGTAGACACGCTTATCAGCTCCGCGGTAGGGATCGCGTTCGTAGCCACTCTGCTGATCCAGAACTCAGATCTGTCAAGTTGGGCACCGTACGCCGATCCGGTAATCATGTTGGCGATTGTCGTGATCGCCGCTCCCCAACCGTTCCAGACGATCCGTGACAACCTGAGGCAGATTGTTGGCAAAGCGCCGCCCAAAGACGTGCAAGAAAACGTCGCAGCTCTCGTTGAGGAAGCGATATCCGATGTGCCGCACGTTGAAACTCACTTGAGAATCGTCGACGTAGGCCGGTACATTCATCTTCACGTTTACGTGATCATCTCTCCCGACACTAGAGAGCAGATCGATATCCGGCGTCACGATGAAATCCGTCGACGTATCTTTGATGTCGCGTCTCGGGAATACAGGCACCTATCTTTGGATGTCGGGTTTACGATGGATCGACGATGGGCGCTAAACAGCGTGCCTTCAGAAGATCACGAAACCGTCGTCGTGCCTGCTGAAACTTCCGAATCAGAAGAGAACCAGTCCTGAGATCGAAACTTATCGCAGCATCGTTCATTGTGGCGACCTTCGTATTTATCGCGGGTTGCGGCACTGTGGGTAGTCTTGCATCTCCGACGCCGTTGCCGATTGACGTCACCGAGTTGACGCCCACACCAACCTTCACTGACGCTGCCAAAGTGGAAATCACGGCGCTCTTTTCCGAACAGGCAGATTCGATTTCCGATTCCGATTGGCAATCCGTTTATCACTCATGCAACCCCACTTACCGAGCACGGCGCGATTTGGAGCGCTTCACCGGCGACGTCGCACGTTACTTGAGCCGGTTCGAAACCACACCTGGTTCTCTTGACGTTCGCAACCCGATCGTCACTAAGGGACGGGACGACCGCTTCGACCTCAATTACGACCTATACCTCGACGACGAGTTCTCGCAAACGATCCGCGTCGGCGGGGCGTACGTCTACATCAACGGCGGGTGGTACGATGATGGGGTTTGGTGTCGTTAGGCGGTTGACGGCACCGAGGTGTCACTCACAAACTGATTTGGTGACATCGGCATTACCGTGAACTGTTCTTCGTAGAGCCGTCGATAGAGGTCTGACTTGTCGATCAGTTCATCGTGCGCGCCACGCGCTCGGATACGTCCACCCTGGACGACCAAAATTTGACTGGCGGCGATGACGGTGGACAGACGGTGGGCTATCGCGATCGTGGTGCGACCTTCCCGTAACCTCGCTATCGCCTCTCTGATCAATCGCTCCGACAGTGTGTCTAGCGCGCTGGTCGCTTCGTCGAGGAGCAAGATGCGTGGATCGGCGAGTATCACGCGTGCGATGGCTAGTCGTTGTCTCTCACCACCGGAGAGTCGGTAGCCGTGCTCGCCGACGATCGAGTTGTAGCCTTCGGGCATCGCTGCGATCGTGTCGTGAATCTGTGCCGCTTTGGAGGCTTCTTCGAGTTCTCGCTCTGACGCGGAGGGTCGACCGTAGAGGAGATTTTCGCGAACCGACGCATGGAATAGGAACGGGTTTTGGGAGACGACACCGACGAGTTGCGTCAGGTTGTCGTGCGTGATGTCTTTGATGTTTACGCCATCGATCCGCACCGCTCCTTCGTCTGCGTCGTAAAGGCGTGATGCGAGGTAACCTATGGTGGTCTTTCCTGAACCACTCGGCCCAACGAGGGCGGTGAGTTCGCCGGCGTTAGCAGTAAACGAGATACCGGATAGAGAGAACAGTTCGTCCTCGGTTTGATGTCCGTTCTCAGACGGGCCCACGCCCGCAACGCCGGTCGGCGTTCTACCGTTACCACGCCCTGCACCCGGTGCAGTTGGTGGTGACATCGGCATTTCAGGTGTTATCTGACCGTCACCTCCTGGTGGACCTCCGCCCGGTCCGCCACCGAATCCTCTTGGGCGTTGAGACGAAGCCTGCGCTCGTTGCCGTGCCTGGATGCGTTCCAATTCGGATTGCTGATACGTGAACGAGACGTTTTCAAAAACAACCTCGCCTTGAGCCGACCCCGGGTTGACTTTTATTGGATTGACCGGGTCCACAATTGTCGGTTTGATGTCCATGTATTCGAAGATGCGCTCGAAGAGGGCGAGGGAACCAGTGATTTCGACTCCTCTTTGCAGCAAGTTAGCCATTGGGAAAAGGAGTCTTGCCTGAATCGTCGAAAACGCGACGATGTCACCGAGTGTCACGCGGTCACTGCCGTCGATGATGAAGATGCCGCCGATCAACCAGATGAAGGCGGGGGCCATCGTGAAGAACGCTTGGACCACGATGAAGAATCCGCGACCGGTCATGTACTGCTTAATCGAGACGGCGGTGAGTTTGGTGTTTGTGTCTTGGAATTCGCGGAGCTGTTCAGCTTCGCGCCCGAATGTCTTTGCGACGATCACGCCGGAAACGAAGAGCGTTTCGCCAGTTTGGGCGGTCAGGTCGGCGAGCGTGCGTTGCATCTGACTGGTCAATCGACGTCTTCGAGCGCCGACGATGCGCGACAGATATGCAAAAATCGGCATCGTGAAGACGGCGACGATCGTCAGTTCCCATGAGAGGATAAGCATCGCTACGAGCGCCGCAACGACGACGGTGACGCTCGACAGGATGTTGACAACCGTGTCGGTCAGTACGAGTTGTGTGCTCGAGACATCGTTGGCGAGTCGGGATTGGATGTCGCCGGTCTTCGTTGAGGAGAAGAACGATATGGGTTGTTTCAATAGATGGTTGTACACGCGGTGCCGCATATCCTCCATAACCTTGAAACCGACCGCGGCGTTTAGACGTGATTGGCCGAAGTTGAGCACGCCAGAGATGCCGGCAGCTGCGACCATGCCGCCGATCAGCCACAACAACAGGTTCATATTTTGTTGCGGCAAAGCGTCGTCGATGACGCGTTGGATCAACAGGGGAGTGATGACTCCGAGAGCAGAGGTGATCAGCACCAACACTCCGACTACCGCCAATGTCGACTTGTAATCAGCGTAGAGTTTTACAACTCGTTTAAAGGTGCCACGTGGGAATGGTCGGTTTCGCGTCTCTTCGGGCAGCATGGCGAATCCCGGACCTCCCATTCCGCCCCGCATTCCGCCTCCTCTCATAGATACCTCCGAGATTGCGCTTCTAGATTTAGACGCCTTGTGTCTGCCGGCATAGTACCTCAACTCCACTACACATATCCCCGAAGTGCCGGCAATAGAGAGCGCACCAAGATTGAGTTGGTAGCCCGTAGGGGAGTCGAACCCCTGTTTCAGCCTTGAGAGGGCCGTGTCCTGGGCCACTAGACGAACGGGCCGCCGTTTTTTGCGGGAACTGGACCGAAAGGTCCGCGCTCTCTTTATGTTTCTGGCTGCCGATGCAGGATTCGAACCCGCGCTCCCAGAGCCAGAGTCTGGTGTCCTACCACTAGACGAATCGGCAACAGCTAAGCAATAAGAATATAACAGAGCCTGGATTAACTCCTTGAGGTGTTCCAACAGCCTTTTCTGTGTGTCGGCAACGGTTAATGACGCTCGGTTACGGCTTCATTCGTGTTGGCTGTTCAGACTGTTTTCCGCGTCAATTCGAAGCTAGAAAAGAAGACAGCTAAAGACGTCGTGGCCAACGAATTTGGTGTATAGTGAGCGAAACCGCGGACGCAATTTTTGCGTGCGGCGGTACTAGGCGTTTGCTACGTTGCATCCGCACGATTATCGATGTCAATCCAATCGAGGGAGATCATTGACTTGATACCAAGAAACAAGAGCATACATTTGCTGGCGATGTTTGCGGTCTTAATCGCCATCGTAGCATTGGCGTGTGGGGGAACTGAGACCGTTGTCGTCAAAGAGACAGTGGTCGTCGAAAAAGAGGTAGAGGTACAGGTCGAGGTTGAGAAGCAAGTAACGGTTGAGGTCGAGAAAATAATCGAAGTTGAGAAGGTAGTTGAGGTCGAGAAGGTAGTTGAGGTCATGGTGGATAAGGAGGAAGTCGAACCCACGGCTATGCCGGAACCGGTTAGCCAGGAGCTACCCGAACCGGAGTCGCCGGTTGGCACTTTGGTGATGATCCCCGAAGGTGTCGCACCTGGCGTCGGTATCAACCGATCACAAGCGCCCGAATCGCTGATGTATTGGGGTGTTTCTGAGCAACTGTTCCGACCGAACGACGATGGAACTTTGGTCGGGCCGTGGCTCGCCGAGAGTTGGAAAGTTAACGCAGACGCTTCACAGGCGACGGTCAAGATTCGCAGCGGTGTCCAATTCCATGACGGATGGGGAGAACTGACAGCGCAAGACTTCGCTTGGAGTTTAAACGACACAAACGGAGCCATCACTCCTGAGAGTATTCACGGTCAGGCCGGTGATTTTGCGGCATTCATGGATGCTGCCGAAGCGACCGACGACCGCACGTTGGTGCTCAACTTCAACGCACCTGAACCTCGATGGACGACGTTGCTGTTCAACCAGGCCGGCGACGCGTTTGGTGTCTTCTCGAAGAAGGCCTTCGACGAGATGGGTGCCGACTGGATGCGCGAGAACGTCATCAGCACCGGTCCGTACACCGTGCAGGAATGGCGACAATCTGACAGCGCCACTTTGATTGCTCAAGATTCTCATTGGGACAAAACTGCTGAGGTCGCAACATTGCGACTCATCGACGTCCCTGAGACGGTTGCTCGCGTCTCGGCGTTGCGTTCCGGCGGAGCCGATTGGGCTGTTTTGCCAGTGCGCGAGATGAAAGACTTGACACGTGACGGATTCGGCGTCCTGACAACCGGTCGACAGAGCGGTGTTCCGCTCAACATGGCTGGCAATTACTGGGAAACTACTCACGTGAAAACTGGCGAGCCGATCACGCACGTTACGTTTACTCACGACATCCCATGGATTGGTAATCCGCACAAACCAGACGACGGCAATAACCCGGATGGTATCGATGACATGGAACAGGCGAGACTCGTCCGATGGGCGATCGCGATGTCTATCAACCGCCAGCTGGTTAACGAGTCGCTCTACGGAAATAATGCCTCCGAGTACCACATCGGTATGTTCCACGTCAACTCGCCGGATTGGAACAACAAGTGGCTGATCCCGTATGACCCGGTCAAGGCGAACGAATACCTCGACACGGCGGGTTATCCGAGAGACGACGACGGCAAGCGGTTCGATATGCCGATGTACGCATTCACGTCGGTCAGAGACTGGGCAGAGATCGCCGACACAACGGCCGGTTTCATCAACCAACTTGGCATTGAGACCAACGTCGTAAAAGTGGCATACTCAATCGTGCGCCCGAGCTTGGTGGCAAGAAGCACAACCACGCCGGCGACCCAGTGGTGTAGGTCTGACCTGTGGAAACCGTATGACTGGGTAACCGGAGAAGAGGAAACGAGCCTGACACGCGGCGGTTTCGGCTGTCACATGGAGATTCCGTTCATCCTGGAAACCGTTCAAAAGGTGGCTGCCGAATCGGATCCGGCCAAACGGACCGAGTACAACATCGCGATGGCAGATTACTTCTACGAGCAGCAATTGAAGATCGGAATCATCGCCCTTCCGTTCGTTTCGGCTTACAACCCGAACGCGATCGCAGAGTGGCCGATGCGACCTGGTCCGCAGGCGCCGCACACTTCGCCGGAACTCATAGTGCCGGCTAGGTAGCCTCCGGTAACTTAACGTGATCGCCTCGGAATTTCGATTGGTAATGGCCGAGGCGATCACGCACTAGCGATATCGGCTGATACAAGCCGTTCATGGCTGGAAAATACAGCGACGCCGTCGAAATACCGATGGCGTCGCCGATGCGAATAATCTACCAAGAACAATCCTGTGCGAAAGTTCCTGATACGGCGTTTTTTCGCTGGCATCCTGTCCATACTGGCAGCCACTGCGATCGTATTTGGGCTGTCTAGAGCGGCGGGCGACCCATTGCTCCTCTACGCTAAGCCGGGTGGTTACGGAGTTACACCGGAGCAGGAACAAGCGCTAAAGGAAAAGTTGCGCCTCGACAAACCGCTCGTTGTGCAATACCTCTTGTGGCTAACCGATCTTCTGCAAGGTGATTTCGGTAGAACCCTCCTTGCAGAACAGGAGGTAATCAAGGTCATCGGCGAGAAGGTTGGAGCGACGGTACAACTGGCGGTTGCGTCTTGGGTGCTGGCAACGATCATGGGCGTCCCGTTAGGCGTCCTCTCCGCGGTTTTACGGGGTAGCGTATGGGACTACATAGGCCGAGGATACGCGCTTATTGGACAGTCTTTGCCGACTTTTTGGTTGGGTTTGATGCTGATTCTCATATTCAACACGAGGTTGGACTGGTTACCATTTGGGACGCGCGGATCAGGCGAGGCGTTTTTCTTAAGCTGGGATAATCTGCGGTACTTTGTTCTTCCGTCGTTTGCCGTTGCATGGGGCGCGGCCGCGGTCTACCTCAGACTCACGCGTTCCGCAATGTTGGAAGTTCTCGACTCGGAGTTTGTCAAATTGGCACGTTCAAAAGGCGTCGGCGGCACAACCATAATCTGGAAACACGCCTTTCGCAATGCGTTGATCCCGCCGCTTACCGTTTCTTCGCTGATGATGGCTGGATTGATCACCGGAAGCGTAGTAATTGAAGTCGTCTTTTCATGGCCCGGTCTGGGCAGACTTGCGGTGCAGGCGGTTCAAGACAACGACTTCCCGATACTTACTGCCACGGTCCTGTTCTTCGCTTCGGTGTTTGTGTTTGTGAACTTCATTACCGACATCCTTTATGCCTTGATCGATCCACGCATCAGATATTGAGAACCGAACCCCGCGACATGGCCATCGAAAGCACTACAAGAGAGACTGCGTCGGTTCAGACCACTGCCGAGCCTGCCGCCCGACAATGGCGCTTAACGCCTGCTTATTTTTGGTACGTGTTGCGACGTTGGCCAATCATCCCGGGTGTAATCTTGGTAGTGCTGATTATCACTGGTGTATTTGCAGGTCAGTTAGCGCCGTACGACGAAAACGAACAAGATCTCCGGTTCCGCAATGCGCCACCTCGTATTTTCAACACCAATTCCGATTATTGGGACAACGCGGCCGACTTATCACAAGCGTTATTTATCCCAGGTGATACAGGAGGTGACATCAAAAATCCTGGCAACCGGTTCATTCTTGGTGCTGACCACGCCGGTAGAGACGTTCTAAGCCGCATCATCCATGGCGCGCGCATCTCGCTGGTCGTGACCTCTGTTGCGCTGTTCTCCGGCCTAATTCTCGGCGTCACTATTGGCGTCCTTTCGGGATATTACGGAGGTATCGTCGACGAAATATTGATGCGGATGGTCGACATTTGGTACGCAGTGCCGTTTCTGTTGCTCGCCATGGTTGCCGTGATCATCTTCGAGGCCAGCCTCAACCTGATAATTGTTCTGCTGATACTCCTGGCTTGGAGTGGATATGTTCGAAATCTTCGAGGTGAAGTTCTGAGCCTCAAAGAACGCGACTACATCGCATCTGCACGCATCAACGGTGCGTCCACATTTCGGATCATTGCTAAACACCTGTTACCCGGACTCGTCAACACGATCTTTGTCATTGCGAGCCTTAGAGTAGGGCAGTTGATCCTGGCCGAAGCTTCACTTAGCTTCTTAGGTGCCGGTATTCCCGGACCAACACCTGCGTGGGGCGTACTGATCGCAGACGGTAGGGAGTACGTAGGATCCGCTTGGTGGCAGACGGTCTTCCCAGGAACGGCGATCTTCTTGGTCGTTCTCGCCTTCAACTTCCTAGGCGATTGGGTGCGCGACCGGTTGGATCCGCGATTGCGGCAGTTGGACTAAGTGATTAGCTGACTAGTCGGAGTTTGTGGCCAGCAGGCGTTAAGCCTCGATCAGCTGGCTCAGGATGTCTTGCAGCTGGTTGTGTTTGATGTAACCCTGATGCACGCTCAAGACGTTATGGTTCCGGTCTAGAAAAAACGTAGTCGGCGCGCCGGTGATTTGGTATGCGAGGTGGATAGCGCTGCCGACGTCAGGTATCGCGGGATAAGTCGCCTTCATCTTGCCGAGAAACTCGACCCCATCTGCGGCGGTGTCAAAGCCTACTGCCTGAACACCGACGAAAACAATTTGGTCGGTTCCGGGTGGTCCCAACGTCTGATAGGCGTGCTCGAAGTTGGGTATTTCCGCTCTGCACGGGGGACACGACGGAAACCAGAAGTTGATGACCACGGGTTTGCCCTGTTGTTCGCTCAGATCGAAATGTCCGTGGTGAAACGTGTCGCCATTGAACCCCGGCGCATCGCCCAAACCCGCATAAACCTGCGTATCGGCATAGACGAGTTCTGGTTCAGTCAACTCCGCATCTTCGCCATCGGCCTCCAGGTTAACTGAAACGGAATCGCCCTCTTCGGGTTGCGGATCTTCTTCGATCTGCGTCGAACCAGCCTCCGCTATCTCTTGGACGATTTCGGCGAGGTTCTCCTCGTCGATCGCACCCTGCCAAACCCGATGCTCGTTGTGATTGCGGTCTAAGAACACTGTCGTCGGATATGAGAAGATTTTGTAGCCAATCTGGATTGCGGAGCCGTTGTCAGGCAAGCCGGGGAATGTGACCCCTAATTCGTCGAAAAGTGCCGCGCCGTCCTCAATCGAGTCGAGGCCGAGCTGCTGAACTCCTACGAACTGAACGTCGCCTCCGGCTGGTTCGCCGAACTGTTGGTAGACATTCTCGAAATGCCCCAGCTCCGCGCGACACGGTGGGCAGGATGGGAACCAGAAGTTGATTACAATCGGTTTACCGGCGAGTTCTCGAGTGTCGAACGTGCCATGGGTAAACGTCGTTCCGTGGAACCCTTTGGTGTCGCCGAGACCGTCGACGGTCGCAGATTCGAACGATTCGGGCAACCCCATCGGCATCGAATCTGCCGCCGCTTCGTCGCTCGCGGGCACAACCGTTGGATCCGGTTCGGGCGTGTCTGCCAGTTGTTCGGGTTCGCTCCCACAAGCCGAAGCGGCGACGAATGACATCGACGCGATTAGCAGGGCCGCGATGGTCAGAATTAGTGAGCGACGCATGCGCAGTTTCATCTCCTTAACGCCAATCGTTGGATGCATTCCTTAGTTAGATGATACGTAACTGAGGCCGTTGCAGTTTCGACACCCGACGATCCCGATTTCCGCGAATCGACTACTCAGCGAGGACGTCAGTTGCGATCCCGTCTAATTGGTCCTGCAACGCGTTCACTACACCATTGATTGGGACCCTGATCTGTTCCATCGTGTCTCGGTGGCGGATCGTCACCGCGTCGTCAGACTCAACCGTCTCGAAATCGACTGTCACGCAGAGCGGGGTCCCGATCTCATCTTGCCTTCGATATCGCCGACCGATGCTCTGCGTCTCGTCGTATTGTGTGCTGAAGCGTGATCGGACCGTATCGTATACTTCACGCGCCTTTGGAGTCAGCTTTGCATTCCTGCTCAACGGCAACACCGCGACCTGATACGGGGCAATGTTCGGGTGGAAACGTAGAACGACGCGCTTGTCGTTGTTCACTTCCTCTTCGTCGTAGGCGTCGATCAAGAACGCGAGAGCGGATCGGTCGGCACCCATGGCCGGCTCGACGACGTACGGCACATAGCGCTTGTTGTTCGGTTGGTCGTAGTAGGAGAGGTCCTTTCCGGATTTCTCGATGTGGGCTTTGAGATCGTAATCGGTCCGGTTCGAAATAGTTTCCAACTCGCCCCAACCCCATGGGAATAGGAACTCAACGTCGACGCTCCCCTTCGAGTAGTGGGGTAACTCATCCGTCTCGTGTTCCCGCACACGTAATTTTGAGCGCCTCAAACCAAGATCACCGAACCAGTCCATCGAGAAGTCGATCCAGTAACGATGCCACTCTTCATCCGTTCCTGGTTCACAGAAATATTCCATCTCCATCTGCTCGAACTCGCGCGTACGGAATGTGAAGTTGCCGGGCGTAATCTCGTTTCGGAACGATTTTCCTTGCTGTGCGATACCGAATGGGATGCGAACGCGGCTACTGTTGACCACGTTGTCGAAATCGACAAACATCGCTTGCGCAGTTTCGGGACGCAAGTAAACAATGTTGTCGTCACCTTCGACTGGTCCGATATGGGTCCGGAACATCAGATTGAAGTGGCGGGGTTCGGACAGTTCGCCACCGCAATCGGGGCACGCATCGGTCTCCAATAGATCTGACCGGTGTCGCCGGTGACATTCGTTGCACTCGGCCAACGGGTCCGTAAAGCTGTCGACGTGCCCGCTGGCGACCCAAACGTTGGGGTGCATCAGTATCGAAGCGTCGATTCCCACCACGTCCTCGCGGTCACGCACCATGGATTTCCACCATTGATCTTTGACGTTACGTTTGAGCTCTACACCTACCGGACCGTAGTCGTAGAGGCTGCCGATGCCGCCGTAAATCTCGCTGCTCTGGAAAATGAAGCCCCGCCGTTTGGAAAGACTTACTACGGTATCCAAGTTGACGTTGTGTAGGTTGCGTTTCAATGTGTCTGGTCAGCCTATGGTTGCGTAATTCGCGATTCAAATCGGCAGCGAAAAGATAATCGCCACATAGTTTCAGTGTAGTTACCGAATGCTTCGAACTTTTGCGTCCGAATGACGCCTGCGGAAATTTACAGTCCGGTTCGGATCATCTCGACCGCGAACCATAGCGCCATCGCGCCGCCACGATCATCGAGGCCGGTGACCGAATCGCGGATCAAGTAGTCGTTCAAGCTATCCAACGGACCCGTCCCGACGCATACTCTCGTTACGTGCCCTTCATTGCTGATTCCGTCGGAAACACCGCGCCACGCTTTACGCAATACGGGTATCCATTCTTCAGTGTCGAGCCAACCTCCCGTTATCCCAGTTGCGATTGAAATCCCGATCATGGAGGTCGAGCTGCCCTCAGTGTAAGAGTCCGCTCGACCCACAACTTGGCGCCACATCCCTGATTCACTGTCCTGGTGTTTGCGTAACCCGTTGAGGTGCTCGACATGCTTTTCGATCAACTTCGTACGCAGGTCGCCACCGTATCCAACGAGTGTCTCCGCGAAACCCAACGATGCGAAACCGTTTCCACGTCCCCAGAAGTAGGGCGATGACAGGCAATGCCAGTAGAGGCCGTTGGGTTGCAACAATCGTTCGGCACATTCAAGTACGAATCCGGCGGCAAGATCGGCATATCGTGATTCTCCAGTCAATCGCGTGGCCCGTTGAAGGATTGTTCCGGCAAAAAACATGTCCTCCACTCGAAAGTCACGATCGAGCACGTTGGCGAACCCGTCGTCGTCCAACGCCATGAACCGTTCTGCGGTTGAAACTAGCACGTGCCGATATTTCGCATCGTCAGCCATCAATGATGCCCAGTTAACACCCGCGTAGTTTGCCGTTCCATCATTGGCGTCGAAAATTTTATCGGCGTTGTCGACGTATTCTGCGGTGATCGCCTCGATCTCGGCTCGAGGGTCTGGGTATTCGTTGTCCAACTTGGACAACAACAAGCGCGCAGTCAACGACACGCCCTGCGTATATACGACTGGGCGTTCCAGTTTATGACCATAGGCAACTGCGAGAATTCGCGCTTTAGTCAAGGCATCGTCTCGGATCGAATCCATTTGAACCTCATTTGTCGGGGCATCTCGTTGTCGCCCGTACAACCGGCGATGTTCAACTCGCACCCTCGCTTGATTGGCATATCATTTACGCAGACTGATGATAACGCCACTTGGGGATCAAACAGGAGACAAACAATGGCAGATACGACCGGGCAGCAGCTTGGAGGGAAGAGCGCACTGGTAACTGGGGGTGGAAGAGGTATTGGACGCGGTATCAGTATGATCTTGGCATCACGAGGTGCTGAAGTTTGTGTGTCTGACATCGACGCTGATTCGGCTGAGCAAGTTGCCGCGGAAATCAATGAGGGCGGCGGAAACGCCTTCGCCGCGGGCGGCAACGTAACAGACATCGATTCGATATCTGAAGTGGCGCAAAACGCAGTCGACACATTCGGGAAACTTGACGTCTGTGTCCCTAACGCAGGAGTGATCGGTGGGCCCGGTTTCATATCGCGAAGAGACTACATTGACGAAGACTGGGAAATGACGTGGGGCGTGAATGTCCGGGGAGTAGTGAACACCGCCGACGCGGTCTCGGACCATATGATCGAACGTCGGTACGGAAAAATCGTCATAATTGCGTCACATGGTGGCCGCGAACCTCGAGGCGTCCCCGATGAAGGTAGAGGAAGCGCACAAGGGCCGTACATGGTCTCGAAAGCTGCCGCTATTCAATGGACGCATTGGCTGGCGATGAATCTAGGGCGATACAACATCAACGTCAACGCAGTTTGCCCGGGACGCCTATGGACACCGATGTGGCAAGCGATCGCCGAAAACCACAAAGCATTGAATCCTGATCTCGCTCACATGTCGATTCGCGAGATATTCGAGATGCAGATCAAGGGAACGATGCCACTCGGAAGGGAACAAACCCCGGAGGACGTAGGTAAGGCGGTGGCGTTCTTGGCGTCAGACGATGCTTCGGAGATCACCGGACAAGCCTTGAACGTCAACGGCGGCGCGATCATGAACTGATGTTGAAGACGGTGATAGTCCGGGAGTCGACCCAATCGCTGCGTTTAGCAAGGCAGAAATTCCATGGCCGAGATTTCAACGACCGTCCAAGTTCAGATCAACGTATCGCCGGAGCATGTGTTTCTTTGGGTGACCGAACCGAGCAACAAGATCTATTGGATGAACGGGGTCCGAAGCGCCGCTTGGATCCGTCGGCAAGAGATCGAAATTCCTCGGCCACATGACACGTGGGGGATGCTTTACGAATATGGCGGCAAAGAGAACGACATCGTAATGGAAGTCGATGTATGTGATCCTCGCGATGGCTCCTTTGAGTTTCACACCATCGAAGGTCAGTACCCGATTCGCACCCAGTATCTGTGCCAGCCGTCCGGTAGTGGGACCTTGTTCCGAATGACTCGAACGGCATTTTCGGACAGCACTTTCACCTCCATCATGTTCAAAATAACTGGGTTCATCAGCAAACCGATGATGCGCAAGCAAAATCAACAAGAACTTGACAAGATGAAATCCGTGATCGAACTGCAGTTGCCGACAATTCGGCGCTAACCCATCGGTAATTCACGTATACAAAGAGGAACCAAATGAACGATCGTGACCTGATGTATTTGCCGGCGCACGAACAGCGCCAGATGGTGCTCGACGGGCAGATATCGTCTGTCGAACTAATCGAAGCGTCATTGAGGCGTATTGCGGAGTTGGATCCACAACTTAATGCCTTCGTGACACTCGACGCGGACGGTGCGCGCTCAGCGGCCGCCGAAAGCGACCGTAAACTTGCAGCTGGTCAAAACCCCGGCTTGTTGCATGGGATCCCAATCTGCGTCAAAGACCTGGAGCTCACCAATGGTCTGCGAACTACGCTTGGGTGCGCCGCATTCGCCGATTGGGTGCCAGATTTCGATTCCGCTGTTGTCGAGAGACTGCGTGGTGCCGGCGCGGTGATTCTAGGGAAGACCAACACTCCAGAATTCGGTAACTCCGCGGAGACGTTTACAGACATATTCCCGACCGCCAACAACCCTTGGGACATTACGCGCCACCCCGGTGGATCGAGCGGAGGCACATCCGCTGCAATCGCGTCCGGTATGTGCTCGCTCGGCACTGGGTCAGATGGCGGAGGTTCGGTGAGACTGCCAGCGTCATTCACCAACATCTTTGGCCATAAACCTACACATGGCCGAACTCCACGGTACGGTGGCCGTTCGATGCCTTCGTACAACTGCACGAGCACATCGGGTCCGATGTCGCAGGATGTGCGGTCATCCGCGATCATGCATATGGCGATATCCGGACACGATTCACGAGACCCGGGATCGTTGCAATCTCCGGTTCCGGACTGCCTCGCCGAACTTGAAGACGGCATCGAAGGCATGAAGATCGGCTTCTCGATGGATCTCGGATACGCGTACGTAAATGACGATGTTGCGCGAGTCACCGAGGAGGCTTTGAAAGGCCTTGAGGAGGCTGGCGCAACCGTTACTACCGCAGACATCAGCTTCGATCCTGTGCCAGCAACTTACTGGTGGACGATCTGGACCGCGGGGCAGGTGGCGATGTACGGGCATCTCGCCGAGGACCCAAACGTCGAATTGACTGACTACACGATGGAGATGGTCAATGCTGGGTACGAGGTGACGGGCGCCGATTACGCATCGGCATTGCGTCAAGCTGAAGTGCACCGGATCCAAGTTGGACAGCTCTTCGAAGAGTTCGATTTGTTAGTTACGCCGATGACCGCGATCGAGGCTTGGCCACATCGGCAAACACCGATGGAAATTGGCGGACACAAGTTGGAAGAGGGTATCGCCAACCCGTCCGCGATACCGTTCTCCGCGCTCTGGAACATCTTGTGGAACCCGGCCGCTTCGGTGCCGTCTGGTTTCAGCGACAGTGGGATGCCGCTGGGTTTGCAGATTATCGGGCCGGTAAACGACGATCCAATCGTATTCAGAGCGTCACGAGCCTTCGAGTTGGCAAGGCCGTGGACATCGGAACGACCTTCGGTCTCTTAAGACCTGCGAAAGGCTCCGGCGATGAGCGAAAACTATGATGCCATAGTCGTAGGCGGCGGCGTCATGGGTTGCGCCGCGCTGCATTACCTCGGCGACCTCGGTGTGACCAACACGATCTTGCTGGAACGCGACACACTCGCATCGGGTTCCACAGGTCGTTCAATGACTATTCTGAGGATGCATTACTCAAATCGAGTGACAACCGAGATGGCGTGGTGGAGCAGGGGAGTGATGGTCGACTTCGAGGAAGTCACAGGTACGCCAAGTGGATTAAGCGAGAATGAGTGGCTGCTCTTCCCAGGTATGGATAACGAGGACGCTGCTCGCCAGAACGTCAAATTGGCCCAGTCTATTGGCGTTGAGACCGAGGTGCTGGGAGTTGACGAGGCGATGACGCGCTGGCCGTACATGAATTTCGGCGACAACCAGTGCGTGGTTTGGGAAGGGAAGTCCGGATTTGCCGATTCTCATCTTGTGACTAGGGGATTTGCCAATTCTGCCCGAGACCGCGGCGCGACGGTTAGGTTGGGTATCGAAGTCGGTGAGATCCTGCACGAAAACGGTAACGCAATCGGAGTACGGACCGACGATGGGGAAATGTACGCCGACCTCGTGGTTCTAACCGCTGGTCCGTGGACGAACGTGTTGCTCGAAACAGTTGGCGCACCGCTGCCAATACACACCGTTAGGCATCAGGTCATACGCCTGCAGCATCAATCGGGATTCTCCCATAAAGCTGACCCGTATCATCCCGTCGTCGTGCATATCCCGTCTGGCCTCTCCGCAAGGCCGGATACTCCCGGCACTGCGTTGATTGGATATCGAGAGGATGTCGTCGATCGAGACACCTACAACCAGAGTGTCGACACCGACGTGGCAATCGAAGGGATGACAATTCTGTCAGGAATCATCCCGGCGTATGAAGAAGCGACGTGGGCCGGCGGTTGGTCGGGTTTATTCACAGTTTCGCCAGATTGGAATCCTGTAATTGACCACGTACCCGGTTTCGAGAATCTCGTCGTTGGAGCTGGGTTCTCTGGTCACGGATTCAAGATGTCTCCCGCCATTGGCCGATCGCTAGCCGAGATAGCAACTAACGCTTCGCACACTACCTTTGACTTGAATCCTCTCCGATTCACAAGGTTCGCAGAAGGCGATCTGCTCAAGTCGGCGTACGGCGGCAACGTGTTCGCATAATCACGCAAGCGCGCCATACGCGGCGCCGCAAACCAAACCGAATATCACGTGAGCGATTAGCAGCATCGCGGCGCTCTGGCGGGAATATCCGAGGCCGAACGGACCCGGCGCTGTAACTTCGCCCTTGCGTATGCGCGGGTGCAATAACCGAAAGTAAGTCAATGTCACGCCTGTCAATATCCAGAGCAATAGCGACACGCAAGCGCCGGACAACCATGCGATAGCCTCGAGTTCGAACGCATAAACAACGGCCGAGGTGAATATGCCGTAACACGCCCCGACCGCGAACACCACCACTCGACCAGACATCTGTTGCCAAAACGGTTTTTGCGTGAATGCTGATCCAATGAGCGTTACAACCCTTATGTGGTTGTGTGATGGACGTGCTACTTCCCAGATCTGCAAGAACAGTACCGCGGCCATTGAACCCAACAGGCCGCCGATCACGGCTACGTCAATGCTCACCGGCGTTTCCTCAAGCTGATCCGTCGATTTACCAATCAGCGACAGATCCGTCAGCAAAGTAAGATTCGCCACCCAACTCGCGGTGGTATCCGGTTGATTCTCCGTCGAATACCTTCATCGCTTCAGCTTCGTTAACTTCGACACCTAAACCCGGGGAATCCCACAATTCGATGTGACCGTCTTTGACCTGCCAGTCGTTCTTGATGATTCCGTCACCGAGAGCTTGGTCGACCTGCTCTTGCACGAGGAAATTCGGCACGACCGCATCGACCGTCATGCAAGCGGCGAGGGCCAATGGGCCGATCGCGCAGTGAGGCATTATGTGCTGGTAGTAGATCTCGGCGTAATTGGCGATCTTCTTCAACTCAGTGATCCCGCCGCAATGGGCGACGTCGGGCTGCAACAGCGATACGCACTGCTGCTCGATTACACGTCGGAACTCCCAACGCGAGAGCAGACGTTCTCCCGTAGCGATAGGGAAGGGGACGTGGTCGGAGACGAGCTTTAACGCGTCTTCATTCTCTTGCGGCACCGGTTCCTCAACGAACATCGGACGCATGCCTTTGAGTTCGTTGCAAACCTCGATCGCGATGCCGGGAGCCATCTTGCCGTGGAAATCGAAGCAAAGCTCAACGTCGCCGCCGACCCACTCTCGCATTAGATACGCCATCTGTACGAACTCGTCGATGCGCGACGGAGGTTCATGGGCACGCCAGAATCCTCCGGGTCCAGACTTGTAAGCCGTGTATCCCATCGCGCTCAACATGTCCAAACGTGTTCGCGCTGCTTCCAACGCCTCGTCCGACATGTCGCGGATACCCCAGTGCGCGTAGACACGGATTTGGTCCCGTACATTTCCCCCCAACAGCATGTAACTCGGAACACCATAGTGCTTTCCCGCGATGTCCCATAAAGCGGCGTCCAACCCGGCGATCGCCGACATGTTGTGGGCACCGCCGCGGAAGAACGACGAGCGATACATCTGCTGCCAGTGGTGTTCGATGCGGAGCGGGTCTTTACCGATCAGGTAACCCGAAAACTCCTCAATCGCCGCTGGTACGGATAGATGCTTGCCTTCAAGTGTGCTCTCACCCCAGCCTTCGATGCCAGTGTCTGTGGTGATCCTAACCAGACGAGTTCGCTGACGCGGTGAAAACTGATCGATGCGCGTTATCTTCATTTAGATTGTCCCGGAAGAGCCGATTTAGTCGCTGGCACGAGTCTACATATCGAGAGCGGAATCAGTACGACACGGATCATAGCTGGGTGTCGTGGGAAGTTACGAAGAGGAAAACCGAGTCCCCAGGTTCTCAGAGCATCTCAGTCTGTTCCAAAAATTCGCGGACGTCTCGGGCGCGACGGCGGATCTGATCCTCGTCCAACCAGTTCTCATAGAAGTTGATATGCAGTGTTGCCGCGATGTCGAAACGTCGGCGTAGCTCCGCAGATTCGGTCTCACGTTCCAACGTTGCCATGATGTTGTAGATCTGCGCGTGCGAGTCGTGTTTCAATCCGCGTCTTTCGGCGACTGACTTCAACGCCTGAGCGGCAGCGCCCCAAAGTTTCTCCGATGCTTGCAACAAATCACCTGCTTCAAGTTCCACCATCGCCAGGTCGAAGAGGAGCGTTGACGTTGATCTGTATTGTTCGGCGGTAGTCATAACTGGTTCATTTCACTGGCTTTAAGTTTTACTTTGTGCTATTAAGGATAGTTTCACATAGACGCAGAGTGTCAAGAGAGGTATCGAGGTTGGCGGCGGGCGGCGAATAATCGATGTCGTCAACGATGCTTTGGACGAAATGTCTGGCTTGAGCGACTGTATCGATCTCCGCATCGTCAGGCACTTCTAGCTCGGTTCGTTCACCGTTGCGTAAAACCCAACCTTGCTGAATACCCTCGAGATAAACCGATACGTAGTCGCCGTGCAACTCATATCTCTCTAAACGTCCTCCCGCGGTGTACGCGGCGGTGAGTTGGCAGACTACGTCGTTCTCAAATTCGATGAGTGCCGCGTGGACGTCACGATACGGGCTAGCCGTGCGTTTTACGATGGCTTGGATGTTTCGTACTGGCGAATCTGCGAAGTGGGTAACGATGTCTGCGGAATGGATCGGGGATTCGAGCAGCATCAAGTCGAAAATGTCTGGCGAGAATCTACCGTCGTCAGTGAATTCGTGGATGTCCTTGTGAAATTCGGCAACCATCTGACGAAGCGGCCCAGCTTCGTTGATCACGTCAATGGCGGCGCGAATCAGAGGATTGAACCTTCGATTGAATGCCACCATGACCCTTGAGCCGCTTCCTTCCGCGGCATCTCTCATCTCCGAGACGCCTGCAACGGACAACGCGGGCGGTTTTTCGACCATCACGGGCATTCCGCGCTCGATAGCGTCCATCGCAACAACCCCGTTCAAATGGGCTGGCGAAGCGACGATGACTGCATCGACATCGCCAGAATCAACCATCTCAGCAACCGTTGTATAGGTGGTGACATCGGTGACTTCGGCGGTGGCGGCTGCCTGCGCAGCCTCAATAGGATCTGATACGGATGCGATTCGAGCGCCGTCGATCTCATTCACCGCGCGAATGTGGTTACGTCCGCGGCGTCCGTATCCTGCCAATCCAATTCTCAGCGACATGTAGTCCTCCATTGGCGATAACGGTGCAACAGGCCTGGATTCGATCCGTACAGAATCGCCACGATGAGAATAGACTTTATCCAAACGCACAATCGAAGGTAAATCTTCAAGTTGGAGTTGCAACATGATCGCGACGGCGATGGACACCACGACGATGAGCGGCAGGGACGTCCGGATGGCTTCCAGGACTGGCGAATTCGCACAACCAACTTCCGGGGCAGCGCCCGATATCGTTCAGACGAACGTTGCGATACTGCCCAGGGATCTCGCATTTGAATTCCTCGTCTTCTGTCAACGCAACCCCAAACCATGTCCTGTCATTGAAGTCCTCGAAGCGGGGCAGACCGAGGCGGTGTTATCAGCACCAGATTCTGATATCCGCAGCGATGTGCCGATGTATCGGGTTTATCGCTACGGCGAACTCGTTGACGAACCGCACGACATTTCGGAACACTGGCGTGACGACCTAGTCACCTTCCTCCTCGGTTGCAGTTTTACGTTTGAACACGCGCTGATCCGCAATGGTGTCCACCTCCCGTATTACGGCACTGACAAGAACGTGGCGATGTACAAGACGAGTATCCAAACTGCGTCTGCGGGTCCGTTCGGCGGCCCCATGGTTGTTACGCATCGTTGGGTGCCCCGGAATAAGGTAGTCAGGGCAGTGCAGGCGACCTCCAGGTTCCCAGCAGTCCACGGGGCACCGGTCCACATTGGCGACCCAGCTGAGATCGGCATTTACGACCTTTCGAAGCCGGACTTTGGCGATGCGTGGGAACCGCAATCGGATGAGGATGTCTCGATGTTTTGGGCTTGCGGTGTGACGCCTCAAGCGGTCGCGATGGCATCGAAACCCGAACTGATGATTACGCATGCTCCTGGCTACATGTTCGTTACTGACATGCACGACGAAGATCTAGCGGTAATGTAGCCCCAAGTCACCGAAACACACTAATCGAGGCGTAATTCCACAATGACCAACAAAGACGCGATTGCCCAAATCGAAGACATCGTACTGCAAGACGACATGCGCGGCATGACCGCTCTCAAGCCGCACATGCCCGACGGGTATATGGAGTCGTGTGCGGACTTGCTGCTTGACCATCCAGGCACGATCTTCATCGTGACCGGTTTTTACATCATAGCCGCCGAGAAGACGGAGACTGATGGGCCCCCGGGGGCTGTCGCCATCGGCAATGCGCTTGCCAAGCTCGGAAACGATGTCAAATACGTGACGGATGAGTTGTCCTCCGAAGTCGTCCGAACGATCGCCGAAGACGAAGTGATCGAGTTTCCGATTACCAATCATTTCGAATCCGCGAACTTCGCTAATCAACTCGTCCAGGAACATTCCCCGTCAGCGCTAATAGCAATCGAACGCGCCGGACTGATAGGAGACGGTACCTACCGGAATATGCGGGGCGTTGAATTAACGCCATTCAACGCAAAGATCGACCATCTTTTTGATCAACATCCGTACTCTATCGGCATTGGGGATGGAGGCAACGAGATCGGCATGGGGAATCTGCAAAATGTCATTCCCACGATCGAACACGAATTCTTGCCAAAGAATCCGTGCGTGACGACCACGACCGAACTCATAATCGCTAGCTGTTCCAATTGGGGTGGCTACGGGTTAATCGCCGCGCTGTCCCTGAAAACCGGTGAAATCCTGTTGCCGAGCGTCGAGGAGGCGAAGCAAATGGTCCGGGAAATAGTCGCCATCGGCGCAGTTGAGGGTATGAGCGGCGAGAACAAAGAGTGGGTTGACAACCGCGATCTGGAAGGCGACTCCGCTTGCATACGCGATCTGCATGTTCTGTTGGAAGAACAGGGGATCGGTTAACCAACCGACCGGGTTGTACGGTGCTCTTTCGATCGCGCCAAGTTGAGCGGCTTTTATCGGCCTTATTTCTCGGATTGACGCACCAACCGACGGTTACTGCCGCCGCCGCCGCGCCACAGTCTCTTTAACCAGTGTGATCAAGGCCAACGCGCCTATACCGGCGACTCCGCCCGTAAACCATGTCGCCGAAGCCAGTGCCATGATTTGGGCGATTCCCCCAATCAGTGGCGGACCTACAGCACCGCCGACGTCGGATATGAATCGCCAAACTCCTAAGAACTCGCCCGGATCGTTGAGTGGCGCCAAGTCGGACCCCAACGTAAGGACGAAACCGCTGCTCAATCCGTTGCCAAGGCCCGCGACTACACCCGCAATCATCAACATCGTCATCCCGTCTGCGAACGGGAGCAATGAAAGCCCTAATCCCATGACCAACAACGCCGGAACTCCTACGTATTTCCTACCAAAACGGTCCATCGTCCATCCGACAATAGGGAACATAGTGGAATCGACAGCGTAAGACACGCTGGCGACGTATCCAATCTGGTCGGTTCTAAGTCCCACCTCGTCGCCCCAAACCGGTATCAGGAACTCTCTAGCCGCCCGCACGAACTGCAGGATGACAGCGACCAATCCCGCCGGTCATGAAATCGTGTCGGTGTGCCACAAAGGTGGTTCCAATGCTCGCGACGACGTTGCGGTGACCTTGTGGTGCGACATTGTCACCACCCCTCCGCTTCATCGCATAGAGCACGAGGATACCGGTTAGCACGGCAATAACCGCTTGAACGTAGAACGGCGCGCGGATGTTCACGTACTCGGCTAGGACACCACCGAGTATCGGTCCGATGATGGCCGCAACACGACCCACTCCGCCATATAGTGAAAGCGCCTTACCACGATGTCGGGTTGGCACCGCGCCAGCGATGAATGCGTGTCGAGAGATCATCCATAACGCGAAACTGGCACCGGCCGCGAAGCGGGCGATAAATAACATCGTGAAGTTCGGACTGTTTGCCGCCGCAACTGCTGCGACGGCGAACAGAAGGATGCCAACCAGCATCGTGCGCCACATTCCGAAGCGAGACACGAGTATGCCAGCCGGGACGTCAAACGCCAAGGTGCCGAGATGTTTGGCCCCGACTGCGAGGCCGATGAACACCTCGGTCGCGAGGAACTCATCTTTCGCGTAGATCGGCAGAACCGGAATAAGAACGCCTTGGCCTATGGCAAGCAAGAAAGCCGGCGCGTAAACCGTCGGAATCAGCGAAACGATTGAAAACCGGGGCCGTAACCCCCGTCTCGTCGTAGTTCGATTGCCGGATGACGACGCCACTATCTCTGCGTAACGCCCGGTCGAATCGAGTTTTGTCGCCTTGATGCCAACGGTGTTTCCGTTTGTGTGAACGTGGCAAACTTCTTTAGCATAGAATCGACTCGAATCCAAACTCAAACAAGCCGATACGAGGTCAATAGCGCAATCGTGTTTCCCAATGGTGGGCTGCAGGTGCTGACGTTGACCCGCATCAAGTGTATTCGGGAGCGAAACAATGACCGAGATTAACTCTAGAGGCTACGCCAACGCCGACGCGCTGGTGTCGACCGCATGGGTAGCCAATCATGCCAATGACGATGGCGTGAGGATCGCCGAATCTAACGAAGATCCGTTGCTCTATCCTTCGGGACACATTCCCGGTGCAGTAGAAATCGACTGGGCGGCGGACCTGAACGACCCGCTTCGTCGCGACTACCTCGACCGCGACGGGTTCGCCAGTCTCATGTCCTCCAAGGGCATTTCCAACGACACAACCGTCGTGCTTTACGGTGACCGTAGTAACTGGTGGGCCTGCTACGCGCTCTGGATCTTCCAGCTTTTCGGACACTCCAACGCCAAGATCATGGACGGCGGACGGATGAAATGGGAAGCCGAAGGCAGGGAACTCACACGTGAAGTTCCGGATGTCGGGAATGCTGGCTACAACGCGCCGGAACGAGACGACTCGAAGGTGCGAGCCTTCCGCGATGACGTTCTGTCCCACATCGGCACCTCAGGCAAGTTGATCGACGTACGCAGTCCCGAAGAGTACCGCGGCGAGCGACTTCACATGCCGGACTACCCGAACGAAGGCGCAGTTCGAGGCGGACACGTCCCGGGCGCCGCAAACGTACCGTGGGCAACAGCCGCGAACGAAGACGGCACGTTCAAAGACGCAGCCGCGTTGCGCGACATCTACGAAGGCAATGCCGGTCTCTCGTCCGATGACGACGTCATCGTCTACTGCCGCATTGGTGAGCGATCGAGCCACACTTGGTTTGTGCTGACGAACTTACTCGGCTACGGCGACGTCAAGAACTACGACGGTAGTTGGACCGAGTGGGGCAACTCCGTCGGTATCCCGATCGAGAGGTAAGACTTGCCCTCGAGGCAAAGACCGCGGGCACCGATATCAACGGCGCCCGCGACCCCTCAATTCCAAAGGCGCTAGTTGGCGATGGACAACGTCCCAGAACCTCTGTCGAAAATGCTTGGAGAGCTCGACTCGCTCGACAGGGTAGAACGTGCTTATTATCTGCTCGAACTATCCGATGAATTCGCTGAGGTCCCCGGAGAGATTGCGACCCGACCATTCCCTGAGGATCGGCGCGTACCCAAGTGTGAATCCGAAGCATTCGTCTGGGCTCAAGAGCAAGACGACGGCACCTTGAAGTTCCACTATGCGGTCGAAAACCCCCTCGGCATCTCTGCTCGTGCGATTGGGGTCATTCTCGACGAAACCATGTCGGGGCAGCCATTAGACCAAGTGGCCAACGTTTCGCCGGACATCGTGCACCGGATATTCGGCCGTCAACTATCAATGGGTAAGGGCGAAGGGCTAGCCGCTATGGTCGAATATTCGACCTATGAGGCACGGCGGCGATTGCAACGGCGCTGAACTGTCGCTCGAGTTGCGTCTGGTCTGTTGGGCGTGTTTCGTCTGCGGTGTTATCCGCAAAGTTGCTTCACACCATTCGCGCGGTTTCGATTGAGTTGATCGGTGGTAGGTAGTCGGCGAGCAGAGCCCAAGTGTCACCTTCATCGCGACTGTAGAAAAGTTGGCCGGTGCTGGTGCCGACGTAGACACCGCATGGGTCAACTGAGTCTGTGGCCAGTCCGTCCCGCATCGCGTGGAGATACGCGTTCTTCTGAGGTAGCCCCTTTGTCAACGGCTCCCAATCACTGCCCCGGTTACGGGTCCTGAATACTCGGAACTTCGCATCGGTTACAAACCGCATGCCGCCGCCTACTTGGTCGCCGATTGCCTTGTCCTCAGGCAAGACATACGCGGTATTGGGGTCCTGCGGATGGACCGTAAGAGGCAAACCGAATCTCGACGGCAATCCCTGGCTGATATCGATCCATCTCTCCCCGCCGTCGTCGCTTCGAAACACTCCACAGTGGTTCTGCTGGTACAGGAGGTCTGGATTCGTTGGGTGCGAGAGCAGTTTGTGTGGGCATTGGCCAACCTCCGGAAACGGTTCAGGCAAGAAGTCGGCGCGAACGCCTTTGTTCAACGGTTTCCATGTCTTGCCAACATCTTCAGTTCCGAACACTCCGGCAGCAGATATGCCAACCCACATTCGATCAGGCGAGGCAGGATCCAGAACTATGCTGTGCAAACACACTCCCCCAAAACCGGGTTCCCAACGATCACGCGTGGGATGCAAAGTGATCCCTTCAACTTCGTCCCATGTCTCGCCCGCATCTCCGCTCTTGAAGAGCGCAGCGGGTTCGGTGCCTAGGTAGACAACGTTAGGTTCGTCTTCTCGTCCCGGTGTGACATGCCAAAGACAATTTAGCTTGATGCTCGAGTTGGAAGTGATCTGAGGGCCTGTCCGAGAATTGAGCCAAGTTGCGCCAAAGTCATCGCTTCGGTGGATCTCCGACCCGAAAACCGGGTCGTTCCTAGCGACCCATAGTCTGCCATCGCCGCGTCCATCGTAGACGACGTGGAATATGTCAGATCCCGGCCAATACGGTCCTGCCATCTTCCAACTCTTGCGACGTTCACCGGTCGAGAAGATGAATACGCCTTTACGAGTGCCGACTAGCAACAGTACATCGCCCTTGTCGGGTTGTGCTTCAATGGTCATCGTAACAGCCTTCGTCAGCGATTATAAGTAGAGTTCTGAAATATTATAATTCCGTTTAACCCCCTTTGGCGCGATTATCGACACCCGTGAAAACTCCTCCGCGTCCTCCGATGCAACCCGTGCATCAAACCCTTGCGCCGTATCTCAACGACATCAGCAAACGCTTCGAAGCATCTGCGATCTGGTCGACAGCGGCATTGAAAGCCTCTGTGTTCGCCTTCGATGGTGCGCGGTAACCGCTGATCTTCCTCACGAATTGCAACGCGGCGGCCTCGATCTCGTCGTCGGTAGCAGGAACGTCTCTTTCTCTCAATACTTTGATGCTTCTACACATTGAACCCTCCAGTTATGACCTCGTTTAGACTCGCCTATCGTTTGTTTGGGTCAGATGCGCCCTGACGATGCGTACATCTTCGTAAGAACAATCTTCGCCGACGATCAGCATCACATCGGACAAATTCGCGGTTGTTCCTCCTGCTTTATCGATCGCCGCTTCAATAATTGTCGATCGCTTAGATCTTGGCAGCGATGAATCGAGTTCAACGCTGATGCCGTTTGAGACCATCATCTCGACATGGCTGATGATCGTGCCCAGGGACAGTCCCCGACGGTGAGCGACTTGACCGACGGACAGGCCTTGCCCCAACAATTCTTTCGTCTGCGCGTAGGTCGATCCGTTGCGGTTGATGTTGCGCTTCTGATCGAACCGATCCTGGCCGAGTGTCGTTATTCGATCGCCCGATTTTCGGTGTGATAGCGAAGTGTGATATTCCTTGATTTCGGCAAGGAACCGGTCGCCGAACTGTCGCAACTTAGCGGATCCTACGCCGGACACGCGGCTGAATTCGTCGTGGTTTCGCGGTAAACGTTTAGTAATGTCACGGAGCGTTGCATCGTTGAACACTACGAAGGGGGGTACATCTAGTTCACGAGCGATTTTCAAACGCAGTTGGCGGAGTCGTTCGAACATGCCGGTGCCTGAACCATCCGAACGTTCGACACGTTTGCGGCGAGGTTGGTCGGCGCATTTTGGTCTCGAGAGAAGCAACTTATTGCGCTCTCGCAAGAACTGGCGGCCTTCGTCCGTAACGCCCAATGTGGCATACTCGCCACCGTTCTTGTAGATCAATCCCTCATCAACAAGCAGCCCCGCTAACTCTCTGATCTCGTTTCTATCGTGGTTGTCGACAATGCCGTAGACGCTGAGTGCGTCGTGTCCCAATTCGAAGACCTTTTTGCGTCTACTACCGAGCAATACGGCGCTGATGTGAGCGATTCCGAATCGTTCGCCGGTTCGGATGATTGCCGACAGTATCTTCTGCGCGATGATCGTGGCGTCGAACTCTTCACGGGGTGTCACGCAGATGTCGCATCCGCCGCAGTTTGGTTGTGACGTGGCGTCATCCGGGTTTTGCGCAACGGTTTCATCGCCGAAATACTGGAGTAAATACCGCCTGCGACAAGTTCGCAGTTCGCAGAAGTCGACTACCTTTTGCAACTTGGCTTGAGCGTTTTGACGTTCAACTTCGTCGTCGATCCGATCAATGAAGAATTCCTGTTTTGCCTTGTCGCCGTAGGAGTAGAAGAGGACGCAGTCGCTGGGTAGTCCGTCTCTCCCGGCGCGGCCGGTTTCTTGGTAGTAGCCCTCCAACGACTTCGGGTGCGAATAGTGGACAATGAGACGCACATCAGGCTTGTCGATTCCCATTCCGAAAGCGATCGTGGCCGTCACGATCGGAAATTCGCCATTGATGAATCCCTCCTGAGTCTTTCGACGCGCCTCGGAGTCCATGCCAGCATGGTAGGGTTTGGCCGCGATATCGTAGCCTTGGAGATCGACGGCAATCTCTTCTGTCTCTTTGCGGGAGTAGCAGTATATGATCGCTGCTTGGCCCTTGCGTTGCTCCAGTAATTCAACTAGTTGTTCGAACGCACTACGCTTGGGACGGACTTCGTAATTTAGGTTGGCTCGGTTGAAACTAGCTACGAACCGTTTGGGGGAATTCAGACCAAGTTGGTTGACGATGTCGTCTCGCACGCGTGGCGTTGCTGTGGCGGTCAGGGTGATGAAAGGTACATTGGGCATGCTGCGACGCACTTCGCCTAGTTGCCGGTAGTCAGGTCTGAAGTCGTGCCCCCATTCGGAGATGCAGTGGGCTTCGTCGACTGCGATTAGGCTGACGGAAAGCTGATTTAGAAAGGTCTTGAATCCCTCAAGTGCGAGTCGTTCGGGGGATACGTAGAGGATTTTCAGTTGACCACTTAGAGCCTCGCTGCGGACACGTGAAATCTCTTGGTAGTTCAACGTGCTGTTTAGGAATTCGGCTTTGATGCCGATCGCCTTCAGGCTGTCAACCTGGTCCTTCATCAACGCAATCAGCGGAGAGACCACGAGCGTCAAACCATCGAGACGGAGCGCCGGAAGTTGGTAGCAGAGGGATTTTCCTCCGCCAGTAGGCATGATCACCAGCGAATCTCGCTGGGCTAAGACGTTGGAGATGATGTCTTCTTGTAAGGGGCGGAAACGGTCGTAGCCGAAATATCGTTTGAGCAGATCTAGCATCGATGCTCCGAGGAGAGACGAATTTCATTTGGGTGCATTAGGACATTGTCGCCCATCGTGCGGATTTTCTTATGTTGAAGTGGCGGAGTATTTGATCTCTATTCCCGATACCGCTCGAGCAGTCGTCTAGCTATGACGAGTTTCTGCATCTCGTTGGTGCCTTCGCCGATGATCATGAGTGGGGCGTCTCGGTAGTATCGTTCCACTGGGAATTCTGTGGTGAATCCGGCTCCGCCGTGGATTCGCATCGCCTCCATCGCAACCTCACCGCACATTTCGCTCGCGAACAGTTTCGCCATCCCTGCGGCAAGATCGACCCGTTGGCCTTCGTCCTTTTTTTGAGCCGCGCTCATCGTCAAAAGACGTGCGGCCTCGATCTTGGTACCCATCTCGGCGAGTTTCAGTTGTATCGCTTGATGCTGTGCTATTGGAACGCCGAACGCCTTGCGCCTCTGTGCGTATGAGATCGCAGCTTCGAATGCCGCGGTTGCGACACCGACGGCGCGTGCTGCGACATTGATACGTCCCGATTCCAGCCCGCTCATCACCTGATGGAAACCTCGACCTTCCTCTCCACCGATTAGATATTCCTCACCTACGCGGCACTCGTCAAATATCAGTTCACCGGTATCTACTCCGCGGTAGCCCAACTTGTCGATATGTTGGCCGACCGACAGGCCGGGATTAGGTTTCCGCACGATAAAGCAACTCATCCCACGGTAGGGCGGGTCTACTTTAGTGTCGGTCTTGGCCAACACCGCGTACGCGTTGCCGTTTTCAGCGTTTGTTATGAACATCTTGCGACCGTTCAACACATACTCTTCGCCTTGTTTGGTCGCAGTTGTGCGAATGCCCTGAACATCGCTGCCGGCGTCAGGTTCGGTCAATCCGAGACCGCCGCGAATCTCGCCGGTGGCCATTCCGGGTAAGATTCGCTGCTTCTGGTCTTTGGTACCGTGCTCGGCGATGATCGCAGACATTAGTAGGTGGGTGCCAATAGGACCGCAGACGCTCATCCATCCTTTGCTGAGTTCCTCGAAGACGATCGCGAGCGTGACGTGATCCATTCCTAGACCGCCGTACTCTTCGGGAATCGTTATCCCGAACAGGCCCAATTCGCGCATTGTTTCGACGAGCCCGGCAGGGTAGATGTCTTCGCGGTCGTATTGGGAGGCTACAGGTTCGACGTCTCGGCGTACGAAATCCCGTACCAGATCGACGACCTGCGACCTCGCTTCTTCAGAGATAGACGGCATATCTTCGAGCCAAATCCGTTGGAATCGATAGATATGTTAGGCAAACGTTGACGACAGCTAGTCGTCGATCACCAAACTGCCCATCGTGACATTGCCAGTGATCATGAGGTGCGGCGTGCCAGAAGCAGAACCAGTACGAGCTCGCTTGTCTTCGGATTCGCCCATTGTGACGGCATTTTCCATGGTAACGACCCAATCAGATGGAACCCGCAGATTCAATCCGCCCATCGTCAACGAGACGTTCAGAGTCGCTGGGCGATTAACGACCTTTGCGTCTCTGAGGTCCACGTTCGCGGTCCCCATAGTCACATTCGCGGTGCCACCGGTAAAATCGCTGGATTCAACTCGTTCGTTGGTTTCGCCCAGGGTGCAAGAGATATTAACTTCGCCTTCATTCGTAGTTGTCGAGTTTCCTCCGATATCGCGCCGGCGGCGACTTGACCGGCGGTGCGATCCACCGAAGATGATTGCTCCGCCGACAATGATGAGGATGACTGGCCAATACTGAGACGCGTCGATATCAAGGCTGACTAGAAGCAGGAACAGGCCGATCACGATCAGCACGATCGGGAAGAATACCTGCCGGAATCTTTGGGTTATCAAGGTTCCGATGCCGAACCCGATCAACGCGATCGAAGCGACCCATCCGATAATCTCTCCGACGTTGGTTTCGATAACGTCCAAGGTACCGAGGAGGAACAATACTCCTAGAGCGATGACGATAAGACCGGCTACGATTCGGCCGGATCCCAGCTTTGACCCCATCAATGCGATGTCCTCAGTCCATTGCTCGTTCCGCCGCTAGCGCGATTGCACGACCGGTGTAGACCTTGGTCATCGCCTCGCGATAATCGGCCGACGAGTGGACGTCATCGTTGAACAGTCCGGCGAGTTCCGCACCGCCGCGCTGGGCTGCGCGGTCGATGATGTTTCCGGTCAACTCCTTGCCGACCAATATTCGCTCGGCGCGTCGCGACCGCACCGCGTGGGGCCCGGCACCCGTGATGCCGATGCGTGCAGCGGTGCAGACGCCTCCGTCGTCGATCGAGATCGCAACAGCGACACCGACTATTGCATAGTGGGACGCCTTGTTTGCGAGTTTGACGTACGCGGAACCGCTCCCGGCGCCTAAACCAGCGCACGACACTCCAGTCAGTATCTCGTTGGCGCGCAGGGCGGTCTCGAGATAGCCCCGGAAGAACCGATCGCTAGAGATGGTGCGCTCGGAGCGTGCCGAGGCGGCGTGGATGTCGAAGCCTAAGGCTACGGCTACCGCAGGCAGGTCACCGGCGGGGTCAGCATGCGCCAAAGAGCCGCCGATCGTGCCCCAGTTGCGGACTTGGGTGTCGGCGACCTGAGCGGCTGCTTCCGCGATTGCCTGAGCCTTCGAGTTGACGGCATCCGACGTAACCAACTCGTGGTAGGTCGTCATCGATCCGATCGAAAGACCTCCGTCGTCAGTTTCGCAGATGCCTTTGAGTTCGCTGATGTTCCGCAGGTCGACGATCGCCTGGGGCGACGCGATCCGCAGTTTCATCATCGGCACCAACGAGTGGCCGCCGGCCAGCAGTTTGGCATCCCCGCGATAGCGCGAGAGTGCCTGCGATGCCTCACGCACTGTCGAAGGTGCGTGGTATGCGAAAGGATCTGTTACTCCAGTTGTCATGTTCAGTTACCCCTTCTCGCTGCTGCCGAACGACGCGCTCGACGCTCCTCTTTAGCGTCTTGTATTGTCCGCCACATCATCTCTGGGCTCAGTGGCATGTTCAAGTGCTTTACACCTAAGTGTTTCAGCGCATCGACCGCTGCGTTAACCACGGCGGGAGAAGCCGCGATGGTTCCGGTCTCGCCGGCGCCTTTAGCGCCGAGTGCGTTCACGGTTGTCGGTGTGACCGTTCGGCCTACCTCGAAACTCGGGAAGTCTTCGGCGGTTGGCACCGCGTAGTCCATCATGCTTCCGGTCAACAATTGACCGTCATCGGAGTAAACGGCGCACTCTTGTAGCGCCTGTCCGATGCCTTGTGCGATGCCACCGTGAACCATGCCGTCAACGATCATCGGGTTGATGACGTTGCCCACATCGTCGATAGCGACGTATCTAGCCAGCTTGGTTTCGCCAGTCATCTCGTCGATTTCGACTACTGCGATGTGCGTTCCAAATGGCCAGGTGAAGTTCTCAGGGTCGAAGAAGCTAACTGCTTCCAAACCCGGTTCGAGGCCAGGTGGCAGGTTCTTCGCCCAGTAGGCGCCCAACGCCACGTCTCCCCAAGGTATCTCACGTTCCTGTATGTCTTCAACGTAGAACGTTCCGTTCTCGAAGCGCACCTGCTTGGCGTCTACTCCCATCTCGTGGGCGGCGATCACCTTGGCTTTCTCGATGACCTTGTCCAAGCTCATCATCAAGGCCTGACCGCCGACCGCCAAAGAGCGGCTACCGAATGTGCCAGTTCCGAACTGGTGTCGCTCGGTGTCGCCGTGAACGACTTCGATGTTCTCCATCGGAATGCCGAGGCGGGATGCCGTGATCTGGGCCAGAGTCGTCTCGTGGCCCTGGCCGTGCGGCGAAGTGCCAGTGAAGACGGTTACCGTGCCGGTCGGATGGACCCGTACGGTGCTCGATTCCCATAGACCAGCACCGGCGCCCAAAGCTCCGGCGACGGCTGATGGCGCCATGCCACAGATTTCGATGTATGTCGAGAAGCCGACGCCCAGTAGCTTGCCTTCGCTTCGCGCGGCGCGTTGCTCCTGACGGAACGCCTGGTAGTCGAACTTATCGAGGGCTGCTGCGAGCGCTCCTTGGTAGTTTCCAGAGTCGTAGGTGACGCCAATCGGCATGTCGTGGCCGCGTTTGAACGGTCGCACGAAGTTGCGACGGCGAACGCCCAAGACGTCGCGTCCAATCTCGTGGGCGTATCGCTCCATCATGCGTTCGACGACGTATGTCGCTTCAGGTCGCCCGGCGCCGCGATACGCGTCGACCGGCGTTGTGTTGGTGAACACGCCTTTGACCTGACATGACAAGTTTTGGAATTTGTAGCATCCGCCGAGCATCAGTCCGAACAAGATGGTCGGAATAGCCGGTGCGAAAGTCGAAAGGTATGCGCCCAAGTTGGCGTAGACGTGCACTTTAAGACCGGTTACGATACCGTCACTGGTACCGCAGATCTCCGCGTCGGCGATGTGGTCGCGTCCGTGGGTGGTCGCGACATAGTTCTCGGTTCGGCTTTCGATCCATTTGACCGGGCGCTCGAGCTGCTTTGCAATGATGCCGCAGATCACTTCTTCGGCATACAGGTACAACTTGCAGCCAAAACCGCCGCCAACGTCTGGTGCAACGACTCGGACTTTGTGTTCGGGGTGACCAGTGACGAGGGCAAAGAGCAGACGCACTAAGTGCGGGATCTGCGTCGACGTCCATATAGTTAGCTGCTCGGTCCCGCCGTTGTAGTCGGCCATGATGCCGCGTGGCTCCATGGGGTTCGGGATCAGCCGTTGGTTGACGATTCGCTCTTTGACTACGACGTCGGCTTCGGCTGCCGCCGCTTCGTAATCTCCGGCGCCAACCGCCCAATCGAATGCGAGGTTGCCCGGCGCGTCTTCGTGAACCATTGGCGCTCCGTCGCCGGTTGCTTGCTCGGCGTCGGTGACTGCATCCAAAGGTTCGTAATCGACATCAACCAGCGCAACCGCGTCTGAAGCGGCCGCAGGTGAACTTGCCACCACCGCCGCCACCGCGTCTCCGACGTAGCGAACTTTTTCGATCGCTAGGGGAGGGTGTTCGGGCGTCTTCATCCCGGCCGACTCTTCATCGAGCGCCCAACCTACTGGGAGGCTGCCGAGTTGCTCCCCGAGATCCGCTCCGGTGAAGACGGCCACAACGCCCGGCGCGTTTGCCGCCGCCGAGACGTCGACGTTGTTTATCTTGGCGTGGCCGTAAGGGCTGCGGACTATGGCGATGTGCAATAGTCCTGGTAATCGAAGATCGTCAACGTACTGGCCTCTTCCGGTGATCAGCGCTTTATCTTCTACGCGCTTGACCTCCTGGCCAATGAGGGTCCCAGTTGTCATATCTACTCACCTCCCGAATTCGCGGCTGCGTACTGGACTGCCGCGACGATGTTGTGGTAGCCGGTGCAACGACACAGGTTGCCCCTTAAACCGTTTCTAATCTCTGCTTCAGATGGTGACGGATTGCGCTCCAGTATCTGGATCGCCGTGATCATCATGCCGGGAGTGCAGAAACCGCACTGCAAACCGTGCTTTTCGCGGAACGCCTCTTGGATAGGGTGCAACTCGCCGTTCGAAGCCAATCCTTCGACAGTCGTCACTGCGCAACCATCGGCCTGAACCGCAAACATTGTGCACGATTTCGTTGCGTCGCCGTCGACTAGAACGGTGCAAGCGCCGCAGCTGCTGGTGTCGCAACCGACGTGCGTGCCGGTGAGATCCAAATCGTCTCTCAACAGCTGCGACAGCAACGTTCTCGGAGGCACTTGTAATCGGTGCTCCGTCCCGTTTACGGTGATCGTCACTTCTACATTCATGGGCCCGCTCCTCACGTTATGATGGACTGTGAAACTGAAGCAAGTTTATCCGAAATTCTTCGACTCGTTGATGCCAAAACACCATTTTCCGAGGGGTAGAACGTGAAAATCAGCGGCGAATTCACCGCAAACGCACCCAGACAACGTATTTGGGAGACATTAAACGACGTCGAATCGCTAGGTTCGATGATCCCCGGCGCCAAAGGACTCACGGAAGTCGGCCCTGACGAGTACGCGGCCACGATGGACATTGGCATCGGTCCGATACGGACCAGCTTTTCGGGCAAGGTTCGAATCTCCGAACGTGATGAACCCAATTCATACAAACTCCAGGTCGAAGGGAACTCCCGTCACGGTTGGATGAATGGGACGGGGAAGGTCGAGTTGGAGGAACTTTCTGAAGCTTCGACGCTTGTCAAAGCCGACGGAGACGTCCATGTCGGAGGCATGATCGCGCGCGTAGGTCAACGCATGCTGCCGGGAGTGTCGAGGCAGCTTATGCAGGTGTTCTTTAAGAACGTGGAGCAACACGCCAACAAACGCTGACGATACCCGTGATTCCTGCTGAAACCGGGATCCATGTTGGGCGGTTGGATCGAGTTTAAAGCTTGTTGCCGTCGGCGTCGAAGGTGAAGCCCATCTCGTCGACGCTGCGGCCGGAGTCGATGGTGTAGCCGGCGGTCGCGATCTCGAGGCGGTTGCCGTCGGGGTCGTCGACGAAGAAGTAGCACTGACCGTTGGCTCGTTCGCCGGGGCCGGAGGTTATCTCGATTCCGGCGGCTTTGACGGTTTCGAGTGCGGCGTCTAAGTCATCGACTTGGAGTGCAACGTGGAAACCGGCGGGGTTTCCATCTCTGGGTTCGATGAGGTGTACCATCGCGCCATCTTCGGCGCGCGTCCAGACCAACGGGTTGCCTTCGATCTCGTGGGGGATGACCTCGAGTCCGATCAGGTCGCGGTAGAAGGCGATTGAGGCCCCGCGATCGTCGGTGGGGATGCCTACGTGGTTGATTTTCTCTACTTTGAATCCGCCCATTTTATGCGTCATCCTTTAGTTGGACTATGAGTTCGATTTCGACTGCGATGTTGTTTGGCAGACTTCCCATTCCGACTGCGGACCGTGCGTGTTTGCCTTTTTCGCCGAACACTTCCACCATCAGGTCGGAAAAGCCGTTGATAACGGCCGGTTGTTGGGTGAAATCTGTTGGTCCGTTGACCATGCCAAGCGCTTTGACGCAACGCTCGACCACATTAATGGTGCCGAATTCGCGCTTAATCGAAGCGAGCAGTTGGATACCGACCAGTCGGGCCGCATCGTATCCCTCTTCGACCGAAAGATCGGTTCCTACCTTGCCGGTGACCATCTCGTCGGAACCGCCGCGCCGTGGTCCATTTCCGGAAAGAAAGAGCAGGTTTCCAACTCGCACGCAGGGAACGTAGTTGGCGATAGGTGATGAAGGTTGACTCAGGTCGATGCCGAGTTCTTCGATACGTGCATCAGCGGACACGGTGGCGGCTCCATTCTTCCAGTAATGCGAAACCTTGTTAGTTAGCGACTCAATGTTAACGCGCGTCGAGCCTGATGGACGCGCTGAATTAGCCCTGCGGTGACGAAGGGCTCGATTGTCGATCGGTTTTTTGGAACGGTCAAGGTTCGGTCATGGTATGGAGGTCGACGTATCGGTTTGTCGAATCATCGCCGCGTCGATTTGGGGTCTGAGCGGGCGAAAGTTGGTTGGTGTGTCATTCAATAGATCCAGCGCCTCCGACGTCGCCAGACCGTCGGCCCTCCGTGCGGCAAATTAAGGTTCTGCCGCCCGTCATTGCTCGATTGTTCCTCGAGCTGGTGCTGTAGCCTCTTCCGCTCGGCGTGACGGAAAGACGTGTGCCGGATAGGTAGAACGTTCGCTCGGACCTTGAGCAACGAGTTGCCGTTGCCTGGCTTGCAAGGCGGAGTCAGCGTAACGCTCCGCATCCGAGCCCTGCAGCTACAACGATCACCGTAACCGGGTTTTGGTCTGCGTTTCGCCCGAACCTCTTAGGCTTTTGGCGGGCACTGCCGCGGGTTGCTTCGAGCAGTCGATTTCACCGTTTACACGGCTTATAAGGTCGCTCTGGGCAGCCCGGTGATTATCCCGCCCGCAGGCCGATTTCAATATTTGGTTGTCGTTAGCAGCATCGAAAAGAAGAAGTGTGCACGCTCCCCAGATCGACGCGGCGATGGTTCTGTGCGCTTCGGCCGGTGAAAAAGGACCGGCTTTGGGCGCTTGTTTTTGTTTGTACTACAGATGTTGTAGGAGAATCAAGTCTGAACCGCGGATTACGCTGATTCTTTTGATGGGCTGTGATCGGGTGTTGGTTGGTGCGCGTGTCGCTGTGATGGGTGAATGAAGTGGGATTCTTGGGATTACGTGTTGGTTGTTGGGGGTACTTCTTCGTTGAGGGGCGTTGTTGATTGGTGTGTTGTCTGAACTGGGATTTACGGGATTGGTGGGATTATGCTGATGGTGGTTGATTGAAGTGGGGCCCATCGCCTTCGGCCCTTCCCATGCAGGTTTCGGGGAAGGGATGGTTGGTTTGGCGCAACCGTCCCCCTCGAAGTTTGGGGGCTAAGGCAATAACGGTTCAGCGGACCTGAGGGACGTTTTTCATGGTCGGTCGATTAAGCCCAATTCTCGGTTGCGGTGAGACCATCGACGTGCGGCGTTATCAGACTGATTGTTGTTTGTTTATGTTGTTCGGATCAGCAACACTGTTTGGAGAGCCAGAAACGCGATGTGCAGAGCAGCGTAGAGCACCGGAATCCAACGCTCGATTTCGGTAACCGATATATATGTGTTCGGGTTGTCGCCCTTTGCCAATTTCCATTCGTGAGTGTATGGACGAACCGGAAGGTGCGTCTCAAGGTCGCCGATGATGTCGAATTTGATACGACTTAGATTGCGGTATGACCGAATAATCATGAACCAAACTAAGGATGCAAGTAGTCCGGCGAACGGAACGCCGAGAATCCAGTTATCCGCGCCTGGAAGCGCAGCGTTGATTCCGTAAAGGGCGATGATTGCTGAGTTCAGTGTCAGAAGAAAATTGTTTGATGACACGCGTCGTGCACTGAGGTTGTCGGCCGATTGGGCGTAGAGCTTGTATTGCTCCAAGACGTGGTTTTCATATTCGCCGGTGTAAGAGTCTGGCGTGTGACTAAACAATTGTTCATTTGGCTCGCCGTTCATGTTTGCCCATTTCAACTATCAGCTGGTTTAGAGACTTCCAGCGCCATCTTTGCAATCGATCTTTACGCCGCGCGTTCGGAGGTTTGCTACACGATTTACGCGGGTGGCCTTTGAGCAAGATGTATGGTACCCCTTCCTGTTGAATGATGGTCAATTCGACTTCGACACCTTCGGCGGAATGGGTGTTGGTGCCGCAGATTACAACGGAGAAATCGGACTGGCTGATTCGTTGCTTAGCATGTATCTTCCATCCTTCGTTTACCGGACCCGGTAGTGACCAGTCTTGAATGTTCAGGTGCGGAACGTGTTGACTAGCTTGAGATACGAATGAACCCTTGAGGTTTGCATCGTTGTCGAAATCGAAGCTGACGAATACCCGTTTTTCTGTCATAGAGCGTGCCGCTAGAACGTAGGTTTAAGCGGTTTCAATTTCGGCGAGGCGGTTGTTTAGCTGGGCGACTTGGGATGAGAGGCGTAGGATTTCGGTGGCGTCCATCCAGTTTTCGTAGAAGTTGGAGTGCAAAAGATTGGCCGCGTTGAAGAGGTCGAAAAGTTCGTTATCCCCGGTTTCGTCGATGAGGTTTCGGACGATACGGTAGAAGTGGGCGTGCGAGTTGTGTTCCCACCCGCGATTTTGGGCGATAGCCTTGAGCGATTGCGCGGCGGCGCCCCAATACTTCTCGGAGGCTTGGATGAGGTCGCCAGCTTCGAGTTCAAGGCGTGCTTGATCGAACAGCGTGCTGGATGTGGCCTGATATTCCTGTGCGGTGGTCATAATGTTTAAAGATTGTTGATTGTTTACGGGCTGAAATTCGCCTTGGGATGAATTATAAAGCTCATTCCGTACGCGGCAACCTGCGGATGGGCGACCACCATGGCGGCTCTTACGTGGCGTTGCGTGCTGCGCGAGGGGAGGACCCGGATTAGGGGAAGTTGCCGAGGACGGCTTCGCAGGCTGCGGCGACGCGTAGGTTGTCGTCAGGGTCGATCTGACCGCCGGCGCCGTCGAGATGTCCTGTTGCCCATTCGGCTGCACGTTCTGCGTTTTGGGGTGATGGTTGTTCTAGGAAGGTTGTGCAGGGGTTTTCGTCTTCGGTGAAGCCTTCGAACTGCGTGACGGTGGGCGCTTGTTTGAAGGCATCAGCTTGAGTGACGGTTGGCGCTTGCTCGAAGCCTTCGAACTTGGTTGCGGTTGGCGCCTCATTGAAACCCTCGAATTTGGCTACAGTTGGAACTGTGTCGATTGTGGGTGCAGCTTGAATTGTGGGTGCGCGTTCGACCGTAGGAACCGGGCGGAACTCGGGGTTAAAATCTGCCACGTCGACGTCCTCGCATGCGCCCCATGCAAGAGCGGTGACGATCAACGCCCAAGTGACAGCGAAGTTATTAAATTTGCGAAGCTTCCTACGCACTTTGATCGGATCGCGTTGACACCGAGTATCTTTCGGAACAGCGTATCAAGAATGCGCGGGGCGTCGCAGCAACTTCACGGTGGTGTTGGAACTGCGTCTACCGCGTACTCTGACGATATCAGGGTAGCTTCGGATGAGCTGCGCGAATTGAGCGTAACCAAGTTTTTTGACGCTGAACCCGGGATTCAGTCGTCTCATGGTCTTGTACAGCAAATCAGCGGATACGACTTCGTGTTCGTTAACGGAAGCCAACATCGAGCGAAGAATCAGGATCTTGACCTTATGTCGGAGTTTTTGGTTCATGCGCGACTTTGCAACGGTGACGCCTCTATTTCGAGTTTTTCTTGCGGATATGGATTGATGGATGAGATCGATATTTGCGTCTCTCACGTCATCGGTTATGGGAATGAACAAGTCGGCGTGTTGTTCGAGGCGCGTGAAGTTGACTGAAGAGTCGCCGGCGACAATGACCCGTTTACCGAGTTCCCGCAGTCGCTCGTACAAAGGCAGGAAATCTTGGTCCGATGAAACGACGGCGAAGGCATCGATGTTTAAAGTGTGTTGGTTCAGAAGATCGATCGCTTCGATGACGAGCCGGATGTCTGCCATGTTGCGTCCGGGGACGTGGTTCGTTTGTTGGACTATGTCGAAACCTAGGGATTGCATTTCGGATTGAACAATCCGAATGGCCTTATTCCAGTCGCCGACGGCGCGTTTGACGACGATTTGGCCGTCCGATTGTAGTTGCTCGATTAGAAGACGTATCGATGCGATGTTGTTGATGTTTTCGGCATCGACGAGAAGGGCGATGTTTGGTTTTTGGGGCATGGTTTGCGATTGCTCCCTGTTAGATTATCATACAAATATACTATATAACTTTCATGTATTGGGTGCGCGGGTTCGTAGTGTGTCGAAGATGCGAGCGTAGCCGGGTCAATTCGCGGCGCGGCGAGTGTTGGGAAAGCGCGGCGCCAATTATCCGCTGGCGGAGATGTTGGGGTTTGGTTCGGTCATGGAGAAGGGGTCGAGGGCTTCATCCAAAGTTGCTTCGTCGAGGTTGGTGCGGCGCAGTGCTACTTCGCGGATGGTTTCGCCGGTTTCGGATGCTTCGTGAGCGATGGCGGCGGCTGCGTCGTATCCGACTATAGGCGCTAGGGCGGTGCAGATGGCGAGTCCTTGGGCGACCATTGACGGTCCTTTGTCGGTAGCTTCAATGCCGGAGATGCATTGGCGTTGGAGATTGATGCAGGATGCCGCTAAGAGGTCGATGGATTCGAGTAGGTTGTGTGCGGCGACGGGCATCATTACGTTGAGTTCGAAGTTCCCGGATTGTCCTGCGATGGCGATGGTGGTGTCGTTTCCGATGACTTGGGCACAGACCATGCAGACCGATTCGGCAATTACCGGGTTGACCTTGCCGGGCATGATGGAGCTACCGGGTTGAACCTCGGGAAGCGTGATTTCTCCGATGCCGGCGCGGGGCCCGGAACCGAGCCAGCGAAGGTCGTTGCAGATCTTCATGAGGCTGACGGCGACGGTCTTGAGTGCTCCGGATGCGCTCACAACTGAGTCGATAGTGCTTTGAGACTGGAAGTGGTTGTTGGTTTCTGAGAAGGGGACTCCGGTTCGTTCGCCGAGTTTGGCGATGACGCGTTCTGCGAACTCTGGGTGCATGCCGATACCGGTGCCGACGGCGGTGCCGCCCAAGGGAAGGATTGCCAATTCGTCGAGGGCGCGTTGGACACGTTGCCGGCCGTATTCTAGCTGACCGGCATATCCGAGGAACTCTTGGCCTAAGCGGATGGGCGTGGCGTCCTGGAGGTGTGTCCGTCCGGTTTTGACGACGTCCCAAAACTCTTCGCTTTTGGCTCGCAGGCCGTCCTCGAGT
This sequence comes from Dehalococcoidia bacterium, assembly GCA_965220355.1. Lineage (GTDB taxonomy): Bacteria > Chloroflexota > Dehalococcoidia > Lucifugimonadales > Lucifugimonadaceae > Bin127. The sequence goes on along the minus strand of OZ244820.1, from coordinate 1,518,550 downwards.
CCCTGCATCGCAGGGAGGAGGGAGTCGGCGATGGCTACCGCGGCGGCGACTTGGATTGCGGTAGGGATGACGTCGTTGGAGGACTGGCCTTTGTTGACGTGGTCGTTGGGATGGATTGGATCTCGGGAGCCGAGTTCGCCGCTTAACGCCTCGATGGCGACGTTTGAGATGACCTCGTTGGCGTTCATGTTGGTTGACGTGCCCGAACCGGTCTGGAAGATATCGACAACGAAGGCGTCGTCGAACTCGCCATCGATGACGCGCTGGGCGGCGGAGACGATTGCGTCTGATCGTTCGGCGTCGAGGTCCTCGAGTTCGAGGTTGACTTCGGCGGCGCATTGTTTGACTTGTCCGATGGCTCGGACGAAGGACCTGCTGAAGCGGAGGTCGCTGATGGGGAAGTTGAGTTCGGCGCGTCGAGTGTTGGCGCCGTAGTAGGCGTTTGCGGGGACGTCGAGGACGCCCATGGAGTCGCGTTCGGAGCGCATGGGGGTAGGGGGCATCGGCGGTGAGTCTCTCGTAGGTGTTTGGGAGGCTTTTATTACGGTCTTTGGATTGTTACGTCGCCGTTGACTTTGAATTCGACACAACCGGTCCATAGGGGGAAGGCTTTCATTCCGAGCAGCAGGCTACCGGAACCGAAGTCGAAAGCTGTGAGGCGTCGGGTTTCGCCATCGATCAGTACATCCACATCGTATGCGTTTACAGATGAGGTCTGACCATTAGCAAATCTTGCTAAATACTCTCCGCTCGGAGTTTTCGCTAATGTTTCGAGAACTGACTTCGAAAGACCGAGTTCACCGTTGAAGCCGGTGTCCAATTTAAGGTCGATACGTTGGAAATTCCCACTGTCAGTCCGGACATCCAGACTGACGATGGGCTGCAAGTAGCCGTTCACTCTGCCCCGAATCATTTGAGTTTCCCTGCCAACACGTTGGGCGACAACGGGACGTCAAAGGCGTAGTCGTAACCCACTCTTGCGTTGTAGGTAACCGGGCTTTCACATTTCCGCAGTAGGTCTTCCCTGGCCAGACTGGCGTTCAACCCGACACCGTATTTCAGGGTGTAGCCGTCAATGACGACGATATCGCCTTTGTGTTCTTCGATGAGTTGGTCCAGGAGTTCGTCTTCGTAGAAGCGTCTGGCGCGTTCGACTAGGCGTTTTTCTTCTTCGACTGGTAAACCTTGTTGCGTTGGCATCGGATAGGCCCTCATGGTGGCATTATGAAAATCTTGTTGCTCGAGGTATGCGCTTATTTTGCCACATAGTTACGATTATGACAACTTTTGTGGCAATTGGGGCGGGTGTGCGGCGCCGCCCCCTTTGTCCTGCGGACATTTCCCCCGTGAACGTGGGAAACCCTCGTGTTGTGGAAAGTTCTCACCTTCGCGGGAATGACGTTGACGGTATCAGCCGTTGGCGTGTCGCTCGTCGTAGTCCTTGAAGGCCTGCTCGGCGGCGTTGAGGGCGTTGACGCATGCGGGGTAGCCCCCGTAGAAGAGCATCTGGGTGATGAGTTCGACGATCTGCTCTTTGGTCCAGCCGTAGTTGAGGGCGCCGGTGATGTGGCCTGGTAGTTGGTTGGGGCGGTCGAGGGCGATGAGCGCGGCGACGGTGCAGATGCTGCGGATGTTGCCGGGTAGAGTTTCACGCTGGTAGATGTGTCCGAAAAGGGTGGCGTTGATGAGTTCGAAGGCGTCGCTGACGGACTCGGTCACGGGGTTGGGGGTGGGTGCGCCGTCGTAGTACCAATCTCTCCACTCTTTGGCTTTTGCTAGGAGGTCTTCGTAGTTGTGCATGGGGTGGGGGTGCCTTTCGGGGGGTGGTGAGTGGGTAAGCGTTGTGTCGTCAGCGCGGATTTGGGCGCGTGGGATTCAATTTTATGGCGTGGGAGGAGAATGACGATACGAGTTCAGGGTCTTGCTGACCCGGTGTTCGGATGGAAGTGGCGAAACTCGCCTAGTAGCAATGCCAAGATCTGCTTGGAACGAGCAAGGCGATCACATTCTGCGTTTGGTTGGCTTCCGTACCTTGACATCGCGAGGGCCTAACCAGAACACGTAAAAGGCAGTTGCTAAGACGCTCAAAACTATCAAGATCCAAGTGATTATCGTAGCCCACATCCAGAATCCGCTGTTTCCACCGCCTGGTTGGTGTTTTCCGGGGCTACTTTCGACGACATCTACGGCGACTCGGGGGTATCCTTTCTCCAGCCAGCGAACCGCCAGTGAATCGATCCATTGCGTAGTTTGGGACTCGACATCGGTTAAATAGCGACGTGCGTCCATATAGGCTTCCGTCACGGATTGGACGTTGCGCTCTAATCGGTCCTTGACGGTGTCGTCAGAAATCGCGGCTATGCCGACTATGCGAAAACGATGGGGGACCTGAACCTCGTGTTCATAATCGAGCGTACGGTATCGTCCCGCTATTACTTCCGTCTTGATGCTTCTTGGAGCGTGCCCCCGGACGATTTCGACCTCAACTTCCAGATCGCCATGCAACTCCGGCAATACGGCGCGCTCTCGATCGACTGTATAAACTTCGGTTGAACGATCAGACGTATTGAAGATTTCGACACTGCCTTCCCAGTCGATTAAGTCGCTTTCGACCTGCAGGGTTGGCATTTCATGTGCCTGGAGTTTAAATTTGCAACTGCCAACGATCAGCGAATCTTGGATGACCATTTGATCGTCGCCAGTCGGTATTTTGTTGTCTCCCTTCAAATCGCCGTCGACATCAACGAAAAACTCGCAACTCTCTGCTTCGATGTTAGGTGCTTGTGCCGAGGCATTTCCATTGGAGACGGCTTGGAGTCCGACTGCAGTGACCGAAATGGCGACCGCAGCCGCAATCCTCTGGATTGTTGCCGATGCGCGTCGCCAATTCGTGCCACGCGAATTGTCATTGGAATCACCGGTCGAAAATGCGAACGTACCAAGGAGCCCCGTCATAGTGCCTCGGGTCTCTTTTCGGACAAGTCTTCGGGGAATCGGACGCTGTAGTAGCGGGCAAATTCCCGCTGCCTGTCCTTATCCGCGACCAACACATCGTGATGCGCTTTCATTTCGTCGTGTGTGCTAATGCCCGAGAATCCGTCTTGCGGACGACATCTGGCGAGAGTGAGCAGACTGAACTCGATCGGGATATCGAAGTCCACGTCTTTTGGCGGTTGCCAACCTAATACTTTGTTGCGAGACGATCCTTGGTTGCCCGCAATCGAAGGGCTGACAATGTATTGATTGAGGTCAAAGGTGCGGAGATTGAGCGATCCGGGAAGTTCACGGTCCCTTGAATCGATAAAGTCCCGAAAGAAGTCTTGAGATGGACAAAAAGCATCGTTGTTCCGTCCAGCGGCGCGGTTCTCGATCGAAATAGCGATCACGCTCTGGAAACGAGCCTGAGAATCGATGTTGACCGAATCGCAATCACGCCTTTTCAACACGTCGGTCAACAGTCGAGAGATCTGCTCCCTTACCTGGTAAGTCCCACTGTCCCCGAGCAGATCTGTTAAAGGCACTTGAGTTCCTCCCTCACGCGCCTTGTCTGCGGCTTGCTGACGCAGGTTCGCTGGCAATACAACATTGATGCAGAACGGGTCGCGTTTCGGAACCATCTTGCCAGGAGGCCTGCTAATCTCCATTAGAAAATCGTTCGATTCTTGATCTTCATCGAGAGCGAAGTCGAGTAACTGCTGCCTCTTCAAATTGGCTTCCCGTCGCTTTCGGAACACAAAGAATATAGTCCCTTCTTTGACCTCCCGCAACTCGTTAGCACGCAACAGAAGTAGGCCTATGCGCTCGCGCACGGTTTCAAGCGGCTCGTCCGTCAACCACTCGCGTACTTCGTCGGCGCGCAGAAGGAACGCGTCGCACCGCTCTTCGAGACCCGCTGTGGCCCAAACCTCCGGCGATCGGTACCAAGGTAAATTTCGGTGATAACGCAGGTAGCGACAGTGCGCATCGTAGTCGAGTTGCGAGACAACGTGTGTCAAGTTCGCGTTCCAACGTCCGCCAGTCATCAACATCGACGTAGACTCGGCGACGTCGTCAGCTGCCGCACCGTTAATCAGATTTGCGGCGGTCTGCGCGGCGGCTCGGTCTAGCGCCTGCCAAACCTCCTCTTCCTCCACCTGCGGCGCGACAGTTCTTCCGCCGTCGATCGCGATGTTGACATCAAAAGGCTTCCAATACTCCTCGTCTTGTGGGTCATCCGATACGGGCAGACCTTCAAGTAACTCTCGCCTTGCGATGTATCCGCGGAAAGCGTGTTGAATGCCCATCTGGTCGAGCACATCGGCATCTTCGTCAAACATGGGCGGGCAGAGCTCGATTCCCCAAACGACCAACTCGTCCTCGAGACCATTTGCTGCGAAGTGTTTTCGCAACGCGGCGCCGAGGTACATTCCGACGGTGCCAGAAGTTGCACCTTCAGGACAATACGGAATTATGATCGCCAGTCGCTGATTTCCAGATATTCCGTTGTCGTATTTGAACCGTTCCCACAAAGCAAGAGTGTCTCGACAATGCTCGCCTAGCCTTAATCGACACCACGCAGCGAGTTGTGCTGGATTGTCGGCGAGCATTGGTTGTCCTGCTGCAATGGGATTGATGTGGTATACCAGTCTCCGATTCGCGTTGATATTTTGTTCGATCGTGAAACCGATTTCCGCATCGCCAATGTAGGCGACATCTTGCCATGTGGTGCCTCGACGCTGGCGCGTCGAATCTCGCAACCGGTTTATCTGTTCCTGGCTATGATCTACGGCCCAAGGCGCGAGAACTGGAATGCCTTGAACTATGCATTCATCGACAACCATAGGTAGGCTTTCCAGACCTGCTTTGCCAGCGGCCATCACTCGCGCGGCGGCGAACATCGGATAACTCCTTCAACACTGATCAGACAGGTTGTAGTGCTCTCGCCAAATCGTACAATGGGGGAGGGGGGGGGTACGTCAAGTACTTCTTCAGATTCGCGCGTAATTCGTCGTAAACTGTATTGAAATTCAACGTTGAAATGTGTAGGGATACGCATAATGACGCGTCACGATTTGGAAATCCTTCGGGGAATATGGTTGGCGCGAACAGATTCGCTGGGTTCCTATGGCCGATACCGCGGAATACTCCGCAGATACTTGCGCGATGTCAAGACTGCCGCGGCGGTCAGCGCGAAGTCAGTGACGGCGATGGCTGGCACGGCGCGGTGGTTGCCGTTTAAGGTCGTCAATTCGTATGGATGTTCAGATTGATTGACGGAGTGACCTGTTCTAGAATCTGTAGTAGAAAATTTACAAATCAACGATGTGAGTTAGGCGAGTGTAGCTGTGGCGACGCAGACTGAAAAAGCGCGGTACGTAGAGCGTGCGAAGAGGATTTACACGGACGAGCTATTGCCTCGATACATAGACACGCACAAGGGCGCCTACATCGTGATTGACGGTCGTAGCGGGGATCATGAGATCGCAGAGGGTTGGGATAGCCATGTGTTTCAACGGCTGAAGCGGAGACGGCCCGATGCAATCACGTTCAGCATAAGAGTGGGTATGGGCTCGGCTGGCGATAATTTCAGCGGCTGGAGTGCCGTCTAATTTCAGCTTTCTCGATCTGTGATGATCTTGGGACAGATCGATGAACGGTACGGTATGCCGGTCGTCGCGATCGAGATTCAGGCGATGGATGGCACGTATCACCGCAAGACGGCGATTTTAGATACGGGTTGCAATCAAGAACTGCTTGTCCCAAGGTCGTTAATGGACGAATTGGGGATAACGCCAAGCGGTGATACCGTGCTTAATTCCGCCACTGAGCGCGGCAATGTTGTGGCTACTTACCATCTCAAGGTCAGATGGAGAGGGTACGAGATAGATGTCGAGGCTGGAGAGACAGTGACACCATTGATCTTAGGCATGGGATTGTGCGATGGAATGAAGATAGTCATTGAGATGCGCGAAAGCGGCAGGGTTTGGCTTGAAGAGATCATCTCAACTCCGCACGGCTTGGAAACTCCATAACGTGGTTTCCAAGAGGGCAACGGTTGCAGCGAGTGCGTTGAAGGTGGCGGTTGTTGTGGAGGTTCCTAGGCCGATTCGAACCGCTGGCATAGGGCATCAGCGACTTTGGTGTCCATCTCCGGGCAGTGTCTTAACAAGAGGTCAGGGTCGTCTATGGCGCTGATGCGGGTTTTGTGCTTTGTGCGTATGTGTTTGATGGCTGCGTTCAGTTTGGGCATGTATGGTTCAACGAGGGTTTTGGCTTCTGCGTACGGTGTGGCGTATGGCACACCCTGCACGATCGTGTTTTGATACCAATCGGCGATACCTTCCTCAAGAAAGTTGGGCTGTCGGCCCTCGACTTCGCTTTGCCACGGGTCGATGAGATGGACGCATTCGTGTGCGAGCTGCCATATCGCGATGTTGGCGTTGCTTTGAGCATTCTCGGTCAGGCGGATGATGATGTGTTCGGACCGTTTGCCGCGTTCGCGCTCAGGGTGTCCGGTGTGCGGAAACCAGATTTGCGGTGTGGCGTTTTGTGTTGTGTCGATTTCTAAGCCGACGTATGTGAAATTCGAGTCTCTCGGACCAAGTAGGTTCTCAATTTCGGCTATGAATACGCTGGTCAATTGCGCGAGCGTTAATGAGTAGGTGCCATCTGCGTTCCGAGCGGTGGTAAACGGCGAAAGGGTGATTGTCACGTGGGTTTCCTTTGGGTTGCTTCATCCACGATACCGCGGAATACTACGCAGATACTTGCGCGATGCCAAAACGGTGGCGGCTGTCAACACGAAGCCTACGACCGCTATAGCCAATACCGCTGTGTCGGTGCCGATTTGGGTGGCTAGCCAGCCTACGTGTAGGGCGCCGATGGGGCCGGAGCCGATGGCTACGGCTAGGACGCCTAGGACGCGTCCTCGCATTTCAGGGCGGGTGGATGAGACTACGATTATGGATTGCATGGTGCCGAAGCCGGACATGCCAAATCCGCCGATGAAGAGTAGAGGGATGGCGAGCCAGTACCAAGGAACTAGAGCGAAAGCCGCGATTACTACCAAGAAGCTGAGGGATGCGTAGACGTAGACGCGCGTGAAGTGTCGAGGTTGGGCAGCCGCCGCGATGGTGAGGGCGCCGAGCGTGGCTCCGACGCCTTCCACGCTGAAGAGAAGTCCTACCAAGACGGGGTCGACCATGAGTTTTTCAGCGCCTAGCACTGGGACCATCTGTTGATAGGGGAAGGCGAAGAAGTTCATCGTGATCGTGATGATCATGGTCACGAGGAGTACGGCGTCACCCATGATGTGTTTGATGCCGGCTCGCAGGTCGTAGTTGCTGCTGGTCGCAGGGGTGCGCTCGGTCGTGGTCGGGGGTTTGCGGACGATGAGCATCGAGAAGGCAAGCGATGAAGCGATGACGAAGAGGCCGGTGCCGAGGAAGTAGACGGCCTGCATTCCGATTCCTTGGAGGAAAGCGCCGCCGACTAATGGACCGATGACGCGGGAGAAGTTACTCGATGCCATATCCACGCCGAAGGCCGATGAGACGCGGTCCGCCGGCACGGCATCGGCGATCATGGCGCGGCGTACCGGGAAATCGGTCGCCCATACGACTCCAGTCATGAGTGCACCTAAAGCGACGTGCCATAGCTCGATGCGGTCCGTGAGAACGAGCATGCCAAGTATGAAGTAGATGGCCGCAAGGATGATGTTGGCGATGGCGAGAATGGCGCGGCGATCTGCGCGGTCGGCGAAGGCTCCGATGAAGGCTCCGAGAACGAGCATCGGTGCCATGCGCAAAAAGCCGATGAAACCTACTAGGAACGCGGATTCGGTGAGGTCGTACACGAACACGCCGAGCGCGACCGTCTCTAGCCATCGCATGGTGTTGGAAGAGACGCCGATGCCCCAGAGGCGTGCGTAGTCGCGTTCAAACAGGACCTTGAACCGCTCGATCGGGTTACCGACGCCGGGGCGGCGCCGTTTCGGGACTGCGCGTCTGACTCTCACCTCGCTCGGCGCAGCTTTGCGGTGGGGCGAAGGAGCGATGAGACCTTCAGTTCATGCCTCCGTTGCTTGCGAATTGGGGAGGCGCTCCACTCCAGTGGCCGAGTTGTTCAAATCTTGCTGCTTCGCTCCACGCCGCCAAGCTCGGATGATGTCGGCTTAATCCGTCGCGTTCGTCTGATGGTAGCGCGATGCCGTTCCGGATCAATAGCCCGTTGACCATGTTGCGGTCGACGTAGACGTAGCGCCAGAGCCGGCCGAAGTCGTCCGCGTCCACATCGTCAGCCTCCAGGAGCACTTCGCGGTCTGCCAAGAGTTGTTGGTTGGCTAATTCGCCAACGTCGTACCACGGGCTGCCAAGTGGCAGCGGTTCGACGCCGATGTAGCGGACGGTTGCGGGTTCGCCGTCGATCTCGACGATGATAGTGCGAATGTCGATTACTTCGACCACTTGAGCGGGCACGTATTCGATCCGTTGCGGTTCGTCGGAGCCGAACGATCCCAAGAAGGGTCCGGCGAGGCCGGCAAGGAGTCCGAAGACGATGAAGATCGAGACGATGGCGATGCCGGCTTTTACCCACCATGGGGTGTCGGATTTCCTTTCGGTAGACCAACCGTCGGCGGCTCTTTGATCGGAAGGATAGTATTCCTCGTCATCATCCTCGTCGAGTTCGTAGTAGCGATAGCGAAGATCGATCTCGTCGTCATCTTGACGAGGATCGTCGTCGCGGTCTGGTCCTTGTAGCCGGTCGCTCATCGTTGATCGCTGCGCGCTTGTTTGACACGTACCAACTATCGCAACTGTAATCTCTTTGGGCCAATCGAAGACATAGGTAATACCGCATCTGTGACCGCAACGCTCGAGGCCGGAATCGGCGACAAGGGTATTGAGTCAAGCACGCGCCCTGGTACCCTGCCTCAAAGACGTCGCCGAGGAATTCTTGACAGATACCGGCGGCTCGCCAGCACCGTAGCCGCGGTCAATATCAAACCGATCGCAGCGATGGTGAACACTGCTTTGTCGCCACCGACCTGTGTTCCCAGGAAACCGACTAGTAGCGCGCCGATCGGCCCGCAACCAATGGCCACCGTGAGCACGCCTAACACTCTGCCGCGCAACGCGGGATTGGTTGTCATCACGACGATTACCGATTGCATAGTAGTGAATCCTGACATGGCAAATCCGGCCAAGAACAGCAGCGGTATCGTCAGCCAGAACCAAGGAGCAAAGGCGAACGCCATGAGTAGCACCAATAAACCGGCGGAGGCGTATACGTAGACGCGGGTGAAATGCCTGGGTCGCGCCATCGCCGCAATTGCGAGCGCGCCGATTGTCGCGCCGAGACCTTCAACGCTCAACAATAGCCCTACCAGTACGGGATCGATATGCAGCTTCTCAGTGGCGATCACCGGAATCATCAGTTGGTAGGGGAACGCGAACACGTTCATTACGATCGTGACCATGATCGTCACGAATAGCACGGAGTCGGCCCTTACATGCCGCAACCCGCTACGCAGATCGTAGGTTCCGGAGCTTGCAGGCGAGGGTGTAGAACCTATTCCGATGCGGCCGGTCTTTACGAACAGCATTGAGATCGCAAGCAGTGCCGATGTTGCAAAAAGGACGGCCCCGAGAAAGTAAACCCCCTGCATACCTATCGTCTGTAGAAACGCGCCACCCACTAGCGGTCCGATAACGCGCGCGAAATTGCTGGAGGCCATATCGACGCCGAACGCCGCGGACATGCGATCAGGCGGCACGGTATCGGCGATCATGGCGCGCCGTACTGGGAAATCGGTCGCCCACAACATCCCGCCGACTAACGCCCCTACTGCGATGTGCCACAACTCGATGCGATCTAACAGCACCAACAGCCCCAACATCAGATACACCAGCGCTAAGGTGATGTTCGTTGCCGCCAGCATCAAACGACGGTTCGCACGGTCGGCGATTGTGCCAATGAATGCTCCCAGCAACAACAACGGCATCAGCCGCAAGAAACCGATGAATCCAACGATGAATGCCGATCCGGTCAGCTCGTAGACGTAAACACCGAGGGCGACGGTTTCGAGCCAGAGCACGGTGCTTGCGGATACACCAATACTCCACAACCGCATATAGTCGGCGTTGAGCAGTATCTTGAAACGCGCAAGCGGGCTGCCAAGGCTGGCACGACGACGCACCGGGACCTTACGCACCGTGAGTCCGCGTCGGCGCCGAGAATTTCGGGAGAACGGTCGGATATTCAACTGGTTCGACCGCTGCTGAATAGATTTACCGCCGAACCACAAAGATGCCCGACGCGTTTCGGTGTCGCTGGGTTGCCCCGAACCTGAAACCCCGCACGAAAGCGATCCAGTCCGTCCAGCGGACCATTCGTCGCGATGATGCCGTTCCTAACCAGCAATACAATGGCCATTACCTGACCCCTGTTTTCTTGAGCTCTTAAGCTATTGTGGTTGTAGGCATCGAGTTGGTATCTACAACCGAAATTCTAATTTCCACGAGGTGTTCTTGAACGTGGGTAAAATCGCAATATGACCACCACCGCAGAGCCAGCAGTCGTTCCGATAACTGCGCCGACTACTGGCGAGTTCAAGATCGAGCACGAGTTCACACCTCAGGGCGACCAACCGGCCGCCATCGACCAGGTCGTCAGCGGCATCGCCGAACAAATTTTCAAGCACCAGACGCTGCTCGGTGTCACGGGGTCCGGCAAGACGTTCACGATGGCGAGCATTGTCGAGAAGGTGCAGCGTCCGACGCTGGTCATTGCTCACAACAAGACGCTCGCGGCGCAATTGGCGACTGAGTTTCAGACGTTCTTTCCTAACAACTCGGTGCAGTATTTCGTGTCGTACTACGACTACTACCAGCCGGAGGCCTACATACCTCGGTCGGACACCTATATCGAGAAAGAGACGGACATAAACGAGGAGATCGACCGTTTGCGGCACGCGGCTACTCGGTCGTTGATGACGCGGCGTGACACTTTGATAGTGGCTAGCGTCTCTTGCATCTATGGTTTGGGTTCGCCGCAGGAATACAACCAGATAACGTTGCGGCTGCGCGTCGGAGACGAACCGGGGCTGACGAGGGTCACGCGTCGGCTTGTCGGCATGTACTACGACCGCAACCTTATGGATCTGCGACGCGGAACTTTCCGAGTGCGCGGTGACAGCTTAGAGATAATGCCTGCGGACGAGGAGTTGGCCGTTCGCATTGAGTTCTTCGGTGATGAGATCGAGCGGATCACAATCATCGACCCACTGACCGGCGAGATACTCAACGAGGCCGAGGAGTACGACATCTACCCTGGCAAGCACTTCATCACGCCTGAGGAGGAGTTTGCCGATGCGTTGAAGGATATTCGGACGGAGTTGGAGCAGCAGCTGGAGCTGTTTAGGAACGAGGGAAAATTGCTGGAGGCGGAGCGGCTTGAGCAGCGGACGCTGTTCGATCTCGAGATGATGCACGAGACGGGGACATGTGCCGGCATCGAAAATTACTCGCGACCGCTTGGGAGGCGACCGGCTGGGTCGGCACCGTGGACACTCCTTGATTACTTCCCGGAAGACTACTTGCTGTTCATCGATGAGTCGCACATGACGCTTTCGCAGATTCGAGGGATGTATCACGGTGACTATGCCAGGAAGACGAACCTCGTTGAGTACGGTTTCCGGCTCCCTTCGGCGATCGACAACCGGCCGCTGACGTTCGAGGAGTTCGAGGACCGGGTCAACCAGATCGTTTATGTCTCCGCCACGCCCGGGCCGTACGAGATGGCGCACGAAGAGCAGCGCGTCGAGCAGATCATTCGTCCGACGGGGTTAATCGATCCTGAGATTACGGTTTTGCCCACCGAGAACCAGGTGGACGACTTGATTGAACGGATTCGGGCTACGACGGCCAAGCAACAGAGAGTGCTGGTAACTACGTTGACCAAACGTATGGCTGAGGATTTGGCCGACTATCTGCGGGAGCTTGGGATACGGGTGCATTACCTCCATTCGGAGATCGATACGTTGGAGCGGACGGAGATTCTTCGGGATCTGCGGTTGGGTGTGTACGACGTTGTCGTGGGTATCAATCTGCTAAGGGAAGGGCTTGATCTGCCTGAGGTGTCGTTGGTAGCTATCTTGGATGCTGACAAAGAGGGTTATCTGCGTTCCGGTACGTCGCTAATACAGACGGTCGGTAGGGCAGCGCGGCACATTGAGGGGAAGGTGGTGATGTATGCGGACAGGTACACCGATTCGATGAAATTCGCGATTTCGGAGACCAATCGTCGTCGAATATTGCAGACTCAGCACAACCTTGATAATGACGTCACTCCCTACAGCATCGTCAAAGACATCAAAGACATCAATGATCGTGTGCGGCGATCTGAACCAACCGTTTTGGCGGACCCAGGCGAACCCTTCGGCGCTGAGACGGGCTTACCGAAGGATGAACTGACGCGTATCGTAAAGGACTTGGAACGGCAGATGAAGAGGGCGGCGCGGGAGTTGGAGTTTGAGACGGCGGCGCAGTTGCGGGATCAGGTGATGGATCTGCGGAAGTTGCTCGCGGAGGCGGGGGATTGAGGGGTGTACCAGCAGGGCAAAATGCGAATGGATTAGCGCGCGTGCGCCGTCTGAAAATCAGATCTGTTGGGCACGCGGTCGACGTTAACGCTTGTTTGGGGGAGGTCGCGGAGGGTTTGGTTTGACGACACTGTCGGGCTTCATCGTCTTGCCGTCGCGATGGTGTACATCGCGAAAAATCTTCCGTCTATCAGACATGTCTAATCCGATTTTGGTGGTGGTGGCGGTTTTACAGCGTTTGCGGGTTTTGGAGTTAACCCTCTGTACGATGTCTGACCAGTCTTTTGGGTTTTAACTGCCATCGCTGATATCTAGACGAGGCGTCGGCGGCGGAGTTGGTTTTACGGCACCGATCGGTTTGGGCGTTTCGCCGAGTTTGATGAGTTCACCCTTTGCCGTGTTGGGTTTATCTGTCATCATTTTCCTTTCGGTGGAGGGGGCGGTGGGGGAGGCGGTTTGACCACGCCTTTTGGCGGATATGTTGGGATTTTTGCCATGGTTTACCGAGCCTCTATTTCTTGTTTTCGGCGTACACGAATTCTACCATCTCAACCTCAGAAACCGGGATCAACAGTTCGAACACGTTGTGTTGCTTCGTGTTGTCGTTGATGCCATCGGTCGGATCGGATCGTTCGTCACCGTGCGTGAGCCACTGTCCCTCTGTCACCCTAAAATGCCCGCGTTCAGGGTCGCTGGGCCATTCGGTAGGCCAACCGAAAAACCTGCGATCATCTTTCATGTGGAGCACGACGTAACTTTGTTTGTGTGCGAAAGCCGAGTACCACTCTGACGAGTACGTGTTTTCTTTCGTAAGTTTTGCCTTGCGGAATAAACGATGCGGGAAATCGAGGTTTGACGACAAAGCCGCGATGAGTCCCAAGGCCATTGCTAGGACTACAGAAACAAAAACCTCGAATTCTTGGCTCCATTCCCATAGGTTGACTCGCAACAAAACAGTGATTGCTTGCACGACAGCAGTAAACATCAAAGCTTGAACAACGCTGGAGAAGTTGCTGGGTTTAGGGTGCGAAGTCAATGAATAAAACACCGCAGCGGCAACGAAGCCCGGCAACAAGAAAGTGAGAACAGCTACCACCTCGGAAGAGGACCAGATCAAAGAAGAAGACAAAATCATAATGGTTTAGTCTCGATGCGCAGCATTAGCTCGTCGTACCTTTTTTTCAAACATGCTGCTTCTAAGTCAGAACCCGAAATCGAATCATGCTTTCGGGTTGTATTTTACGGTCTCGTGTCTTTGTCCGGTTATTCGACGGCGTCACGAAACGTTCGATTTCACACCGTATACTTGACGCAACAAATCCCGACCTAAAACGAAGTTAACTCCCACCATGTCCGCCATCAAATCCGGCATCTTCATCATGCCGTTCCACGATCCTGCCAAGCCGCTTGCTCAGACTTACGACGAGGATATGGAGCTTGTCATCCGTGCCGACGAGTTGGGTTTCGACGAGTTCTGGATCGGCGAGCATCACACGATGGCGTTCGAGAATATCCCGATGCCGGAGATTTTCATCGCGGCGGCGATGCGTGAGACTGAGAACATCCGTATGGGCCCGGCGCCGGTCTGCATTCAGCAGCACCATCCTATGCATGTGGCAACTAGATTGGCGATGCTGGACAACCTATGTAAAGGGCGTCTGAATCTCTGCTTCGGGCTAGGAAGCGTGGCGACAGATCTCGAGATACTTGGCATCGCGCGCGAGGATTCGCCGATGATGGTTGCTGAGGCGGTTGAGATGGTGTTGGAACTTTGGGCATCTGATGGTCCCGTGGAGCTCACCGGCAACTACTGGAACATCTCAATGAAGGAGCACATCGACGATGCGGTTGGGCTCGGGGTAATCCACAAACCGTACCAAAAACCGCACCCGCCGATCGCGATGCCAATAACGTCGATGAACTCGGGCACAGCAAAAGCGGCCGGTCGCAAGGGTTTCCAGCCTTTCGCTCACAGTTTGATCGCGAACAACGTTGTCGCCAACATCTGGGAAACCTACGAAACCGCGGCAGTCGAGGCGGGCAACGAAGCTGACCGCTCCGACTTCAAGATCGCCCGAGCAATCTTCCTTGCGGATACCACCAAGGAAGCGCAAAAGCTAGCCCGGAAGAACTCGGTGACCGGTGGCTTCCGATACATCTGCGATCTGCTTGACCGATCAGGTCGAAGCAGAGGCATGTTCAAGCGGGACCAAGACACGCCAGATAGCGAAGTCGATGTCGACTACTGGATGCGGGAGCAGATCATCGCCGGAGATCCCGACTATGCTCTGGAGCGCATCCTGCAGATGACCGAAGAGACCGGCAAGTTCGGCACGCTCGTGATGATGGGATACGACTGGGACGATAAGGACTCTTGGGTTAACAGCCTGGAACTCTTCGCGAACGAACTCATGCCCAAGGTCAATACCGCATTGGGCGATTAAATCACCAACGATTCTCTGAATTTCATGGAACCTTTCGGAAGTTTGGTGCGTCGTGGAACCATGAGATGCACCGACTCCGGGAGGCAACATGTCCTCCAAGCTACGTAATTTAAACGCGCGATTTGTTTTATTGGCTTTGTTGTTAGCGATAACCGCTTCGGCGTGCCAGTTGACTGACGGCATCGGTCCGACTTTCACGTCGACCCGTACCGCTCAGCCGGAAGACACGTCGACGCCGGTGCCGGAACGTGCACCGATACCGTCGCCCACCGCTACGTTAACGCCACTACCGACTGCGGCGGCGGCGCCAACGCCAACAGTTACACGTGAACCTGATCAATCGCCGAGTCCTAAACCCGAGACCTTGGTGCCCCCGACTTCGACGGCGACCGTCGTCGCAACGCCAACATCGACATCGACTTCCACGCGAGAGCCGTCATCGACGCCGACATCGAGTCTGGTGCCTGCCGCCGAGCCCACATCAACTCCGCTGCCTACAGCGACACCCGAACCAACGATCACTTCGACGCCAACCTTCACACCCACTCCGACGGCGTTGGAGATAAGTTCGGCGTTGTTGCAAGAATCGGGGTTCTGTAACGTAGCAGCGCCTCCGGTGACGTTTATATCCCGTCCTGACATCACCGAGCGAGATTGGGCACCGCCCCCTACATGGTCCGCGACAGCCGCGGCAACTCACGAAACGGTTCAACTCGAGTGGGACGATCTCGATGATCCTGAAGTGCTTGGATACCGCGTGTTCAGGTGGCAGGTCGACAGCGATGAAATCGAAGTTGTTGATCGAGATTCCACGGTCACGTCGTTCGTAGATACGGACGCTATCTATCCGGAGACCA
The DNA here is from genome assembly GCA_965220355.1 of Dehalococcoidia bacterium. Classification (GTDB taxonomy): domain Bacteria; phylum Chloroflexota; class Dehalococcoidia; order Lucifugimonadales; family Lucifugimonadaceae; genus Bin127. The sequence goes on along the minus strand of OZ244820.1, from coordinate 1,502,669 downwards.
AATACCGCTACTGGGTCTTCCCGATCAAGACTGGAGCGCTTGGTCACCCTTCGGACCCGGTCGAGGTGGTCACTCCACCTTCCCGCTTGCCATCATCATCCTGCGGCGTTAACGCGGGCGCATCTCCTAACTCAGTGGGCTTAGTCTGGGCCCAAGCCAAGGATGACACCATCGAGGGATTCGTGGTCTTGCGGCGCGATTCAACGGGCGGGTCCGATTGGGTAACCATCGTCGACGATATTGCACGGACCTCACAATATGAACGAAGCAGGACCAAGGGGTTCAACCACATCGATGAAGCAGAGATTGTTCGTGGCCATGAGTACCACTACGCGGTGTGTTCGACCGGGGTCGCGGGTGTGGGCGCAGCTTCGGCGGTGGTAGACGTTGTGGTTCCTCAGTCCCTCGATATACCGGCGCCCGAAAACGTTTACGCCGAGGCGACGTACAAATCGATAACCCTCAAATGGGACCCAGTCGACCTTTCTGCAGTGACGGGGTACGAAGTTTTTCGGCGGATACCCAAACAAGAAGACGATTTCAATCTCACGCAACGGATTTCCGGAAGATTCAGGACGGCGGCGACTCTGTCATACATTTGGCAACCGTTGACCGTATACGAGTACAAAGTTCGCGCCGTCGCGCCGTTATGGAGCGAGTCTGAGTCGGAAATCGGATCGATCATGACGCCAGCAGTGCCTTCGCTCATTCCGATCTGCCGCCAACGCCAACTAATCTGACGGCGCGTGCTTCACACATCGACGTGTGGTTGCATTGGGACCCGGTCGATGACCCGACGGTGACCCAGTACCGGGTCATTCGAAAGGAATCGGGCGAGAACACGCCCTTTCAGGCACATGTCCTTTGGAACTGGCAAGACATAGATTCGGAGAACTATCGCCCTGAATATTCGAAAGTTACGGGGACAGTTTGGACCGACGCATACGAGATTAAGCCGGAAACAACTTATGACTACTGGGTGACGGCCGTGAATGCAAACGGGGATAGCGAGTGGTCAGAACCTGTGCGTGTTACCACCGAATCGTTTGTTTCTGAAGACCGTCACTCGCCTCCGACGCCTTACAACCTCCAAGCCGTTGCGACAGAGGACGGCATCGAGTTGACGTGGGATGTTCCCGATGACCCGTCAAGAACAGGCTACGTGGTTGAACAGGTGCATGTGGACCTTGACTTAGTCATCCAGTCGAATCACGAGATCGACACGCCGGAGACATTTTTCGTTGTACCGTATCTCGTCCCCGGCGAGGAATATAGTTTCGAAGTCCGCGCCGTCAACGATTTCGGTCAGGGTTACCATTCGGAACGGGTATGGGCGACGTCACTAGAGACCAATGAATTTCGCAAACCCCTAAAACCGTATTTGAACTACACATACCGTGACGCTGAACAAATCTACTTTAGCCTCGGCAACCTCTACCGGGAACCGCCGTGGCGGTATCAGATAACTCGCAAGGAGTACTCCCTGAGCGGGTTCACTACGAAGGTTGACTACTGGGAAAACGACCGGCAGGGTTACCGTGATGAAGGCGTTTCCAAGTCGACGGTGTATTGGTACCAATTCAAGGCTATCGACGGCGAGGTGGAAAGCGAACCGCTCAACGTAATTGTTGCTACCGCGGAAGACCCACGTCCGGCGGAACTGACGAACGTTACGACCACAGCCGACCACAAATCGGTGACTATCACATGGGATGATCCAGGCGATCCATCGATCACGCATTACTACATCAAACGAACATTGGGTGCCGAGGGTTATAGGGAAGATGAGATTGTTGTTGCGGGACCTATCGACAGATATGTCGACACTGACGTCCGAGCGGACGTCGGTTATGGATATGAAATCTCAGCCGTCAACTCAGCTGGCCAAGGTCGACGCACCTACAACATTAATGCGCGAACTTCCGTGACGCCCGGACTGCCACCAGCGCCGGAATATGTCAGAGCGACGACCACAGGAGGCTCGATCACACTCACGTGGCGACCGGTGGCGGATCCTACTCTCCGCGGATACATAGTCGTGCGCGTGATGGCCGGCAGAGACGGGTCTCGCGAAGAGACGTTGATCTCAGTGGGTCCAGACGCAACGACATGGATGGACACCGCGGTCAAGCGCTCCCATAACGGGCGCTCACCTGTCGACTACTTTTATAGCGTCAAATCGGTAAACGAAAACGGCGTAGGCGAGGCGTCTTGGCGGGTTTCAGAGACATATAGGTCCCGCCCGAAAGTACCGGCCCCTCGCATCGTCTCTGCTGACGCTACCTACGAAACCGTTTTCCTTAAATGGGATCTACCGTGTGACAGCACGTATTACTACGATGATCCAGAAGAATCTCGACCAGAGAACGCGAACGCTGACGCGCCCACCAGACCGACGATCTCAGGTTTCAAGATCTGGAGAACTAGGACCGAGGCGATAGAAGAACGGACCCTTTTGCTTGAAGAGGTGTCATGTGGCAAGAACGAGTACGCCGATAGCTATCTCATCGAACCCAATGTAGCTTACCGATACCAAATCAACGCGGTTATCGGCGAACACGAAAGTTATTCCCTCGACGCCCAAGCGGAAGTGCGCACCGGCATACCCGGCCCGTTGCCCAAGCGCACTGGAGAATTCAAGATTAACGAACACCCGGTTGAGGTGTACATCGGCTTGGCTGAAAATTGGGATGTACCGATCACTGGTTATCGAATTCATCGGACGCTCACCGGACCCGATGGTTCTGAATTTACCGAGGCGTTTTACGTCGATGGGGATCCCGGTTTTTGGCGGGACTTAACCGCGCTTCCGGGCAAGAAGTACTTCTATACGATGGCTGCGATTGGCGAGAGCGGAATAGGTCAAGCGAGAGGATTGGGCTTCGTGACCGCACCGCTTCTATGGGACGATGAGCCGGAACCAGCTGTCGTGTCTGGGGTACCGGAAAACGGAAATATCGTCGTTCGATGGTCGCAACTGGAAGATTGGAAGGTGTTAAATTACAAAATCCTGCGAAGGCAAGAACAGCCAGATGGATCGTTCGAATGGATGGCGTTGGCGGTCGACGGCGATACGACGGTGTGGGTCGACAAGCCGGTTACCGAGGCCAGGTATGGGTACTACGTTTGGGCGATTGACCCATCAAGCAGGTAAAGCGACTTGGATCGTTGGAAGTTTCGCTGGTCCTGTGCCACCACCTAAACTCGAGAATCTTACGTTGTCGTCGAACCACAATTCCGTGACTTTGACGTGGGAGGGACAGGATTCGGAGTGGATAACTGGTTACGAGATTCTTCAGACCGACGCCTCGTACCATCCCGTCGGACCGTCGATCACCTTCGAGACCGGATCCACATCCAACCGATACGTAGACGAAGGCCTGAAACCTTCAAACCCGTACTTCTACTACGTCCGAGCCTTGAGTCCGATGGGGCCCGGTGAGTGGTCCGAACCGCAATCGATCGAGACGGCAGCGGCACCTTGAAGGTGGCCCGTTCGGATCAGTCAGTCGAGCGGTTATTCAAGCTGGATCGATGTCGGTTTGAGCGAAATCGTTGCCTTTGAAGAGGAGGGGTTCGCCGGTTGTTAGTGCTAGGGCGTAGGAAAAACAATCTCCGAAGTTCAATCGTGCGGGATGGTTTCCTTTGCCGAATCGGCGCCATGCTTGACGGGCAGCTTCGGCTTGTTCACGAGTTATGTCGACCACCTCAATTTCGGCGGATCGCAGGAACGAATCGAGGTCGGCACCAGCCGAAGTACCACCTTTTCCTTCGACAACCATTGTTGCTTCCAACAACGTCGCTGCCGACATGAGACGGGGGCGACCTTCCTGGATTTTTCGCGCAAAATAGGCACGATCCGGCTCCCGAAACAAGATGGCCATTATAGCCGAAGTGTCAATGATCACTTGGGCTGCCCGAACTCACCGTATAGGTCATCGACGAGCTCAGCAGACGATGGACCGGGACCCAATTTCGCAGCGCATCGTTCGCCTATCGCCAAGAGTTCGTTGGCGAGATCGTCAGTCTCGCGTTCCTGCTTGATCTGTTCTAAGCGTTCTCTAAGCGCGATTGTGATCGCGCCAGTCATCGTGTCATCGGTGAGATCGGCGAGTTCTCTGGCTAGCTCGCAGGTCTCGTTGTTTTTGATGTTGAGGGCCATTTGATTTCGAAAAGGGTAGACGATCGGTAGTTGTTTCTACCATATCACCGGCCGTTATCCGAGCATCGATCAGCGCTGTATACAAGCATGTGAAGATGGCTACCTAAATCGCATCCTCACCCGCCGCTATCTGTGCAAGATCGGCGCGGCTGTATGAGCCTAGCGACCTGAAGTTGAACTCGGTGTAGTTTTTTAGCCATTGCATCGAAATTTTGACGGCATCTTGGTAACGTTGCACGGCTGCTGCGGGTGCATTCGGTCCGAGCAATCGAATGATGTCTTCGCCTTCGTCGGTCATGATCGACTTCAGGAGTGGAAGATTGTGCGTCGTACCTGTGTCTTCGGTTTGTGCTTCGTGGATCACGCGCTGAGCCATCTGGGCGACCGATATACGCGCTGTCGCGAGGTCTTCCATGAGCGCAGGACGGCGTCCTTGCCGTCCTGCTAAACGGTCAATGCCTTTGGCGCCTCGTCCTCCGAGCCAGCCCTCGACGTATTCGATCAATGTCCGTGCGTTCTGGCGCGTCCCTTCTTGAGTTATCGGACCTTCGGGCGTCTCGATATTGACTGGGTAGTTGTTGGGAACGGCCATATCCGGGGACGGATCCCAGCCGCTGTTGCGGAGTTCTTTGAAGGGACCGCCGGCGGACTTCATGTGGTAGATGTGGGCGACCCAACCTCGGAGGAATCCTTGCTGGGCTTCCCATGTCTTGTCGCCGTGCACGGTCGCGGCGGCCTCTTCATTGACCTCTTGGTCTCGATGGGGCAGGGCGGTAGCCATTCCGCCGATTGGAACCGCGTCGTGCTTCATGCACACCGCGACTAGTCGGCGGAAGATGTTGGCGATGAATGGCGTAGTTGGAACCGCGACACCGAATCTGTCGGGCCAGAGGCTCGATCTGTCCGCCATCACATATTCGAGCAATGAAGCCTTAAGGTCCCAACGGGCGGCGTTCAAACCTGCCGCATAGGGGCCCAGCGCGTGCAGGCTCTCCTCCATAGTCCACACGAGCGGAAGAGATTCGACGAGCAATATGCCTCGTATCGTGGCATCTTTGAGGCCGGAAACCCGGTTCTGGATCGAGGCGAACAGGTCTCGGTAGAGCGCCGCCTCTTCCGGCGACTCGGTCTTCGGCAGGTAGAAGTAGATTCCTTGAGCACGTTCGGTTTGCGCTTGTCCCGCGTGGTAGAGAGTCAGAGCGGAGCCAAGTATCGTGGCTGAGACTGGCGAGTCGTCTACAGTCAGATCTGGTTCGTCCAAGTGCAGACCGCGCTCGCGATGCATGAAGAAGGGAATCTCGCCCTCTTGGATCGAGTAGTGCCGGTCTCTCGCTTCGTTGTAGAAGGTCAGCGATCGATCGACCGCGCCTTTTCGGTTACGAGCTGCCAGCAATGTGTCGTCCAACATGTGGCTCGCAGAATCCTCGTCGTCATCGAGGTCGCCTTCGGCACGTTCACCTTCGGGGCCCGGATTGAGCGCGTTGATGAACATCGATGTCATGTGTGCAGGGCCGGAGATCTCGATGCCGGGGTTCCACAATTCGCCTGGCATGTCAGGGACCGACCAATCAGATGTCGTCGCCTCGCTGGGCGCGAGATGGCCGGGTTGAACACCTCGGTGCACTGCGGAGTTGATGCTGTCAATACGAGCTTCGCGTAGTCCCGAGATTCGCGTACCGAACTCGTCTTGGAGCGAAGCGACTAAGCCCATAACATCGTCGTTGAGGATGTCGTCCCAATTTCCAGCGGCGTTAGATTGAACCCTATCTGCGTCAGCCATATTCCCCTCAGTCGGCACAACAGCCGAGATACGTATCGTGATTCAAGCGAATCAACATCATATAACGTGACACGACATATCACTTGTTTGCGGCGACCGGCGTGAAAAGTTGCCAGTCCTCCCTACCCAAAATCAAAACGGTCCCGCGTGACAACCACGCGGGGCCGTTTCGATGCTGCAGACGGTTGCCCGAGGTGTCGGGCAGCGACGTCAGTTGAGGTGTTCCTTCATCTCCAAGACTGCGCGGCTGCGCTGGAGCGTCTTGAGCGCGGTGCGCTCGATCTGTCGGATGCGCTCGCGGGTCAGTGCCATCTTGGAACCGATCTCTTCGAGCGTGTACTCCTTGCCATCCTTTAATCCGAAACGAAGGACAAGCACTTCTCGATCTCGCTCCTCAAGTTCATTGAGGATGTTTGAGATGTCGTTGCTCAAGAGCCGCTGAGCGGTTTCCTCCGGCGGCGCCAAGGCGTCGCGGTCGGGGAGTAGGTCTCCGAGCTCGTTATCGCCGTCTTCGCCAACAGGCGTTTCGAGCGACATCGGCTCTTGGCCGTTCTTCAAAACGTCGGTAACCTTTTCAACGGTCATCTCGACCCGTCCGGCGATCTCTTCGATCGTCGGCTTACGGTCGTACTCCTGCGCGAGTTCGCGGGAGGCGCGTCGCACCTTGTTCAACGCCTCGTACATGTGCACCGGGATGCGTACAGTTCGCGACTGGTCAGCGATCGCACGCGTCACACCTTGTCGGATCCACCACGTGGCATACGTGCTGAACTTGAAGCCTTTGCGGTAGTCGAACTTGTCGATGGCGCGCATCAGGCCGATGTTGCCCTCTTGGATCAGGTCCTCGAAGGTCAATCCGCGGTTGGTGTACTTCTTAGCCACGCTAACTACCAACCGCAAGTTCGCCTTGCCGAGGTGGTCGCGAGAACGGTCGCCGTCATTGCGGATAGAAGCGAGTTGCGACTCGAGTATCGAACGCGCTTCGGCCAAGTAAGACTCGTGCCACGGCTCGATACCTTCTTCGACCGCCAAGTCTTCGATATTGAGTTCCGGAGGCATGACCAAGCCTAGGTCGTGCGGGAGCAAACTCGAAAGTATCGCCAGTTCGCGAACGAGCAGGCTGGCCTTGTCGAGTCGCCGCTTGGCGCGGGCATCCTTAGTGTTGAGTTTCTGAGCTTTCTTGCCGCGACCCTTCTGCGCCGTCTCGTCGAAGACGCCGAAGCGGTCCATCAGGTTGGTGTTTTCGTAGATTTCGAGGGTGTCGGTGAGATAGCGCAGGAGCAACTCGTAGGGCGGGAGTTTGGTAAGGTCCTTTACCTGCGTGTCACGCGCCGCGTTAATCATTGCGCGATATTCAAAATCGGTGAGCAACTGCTCGAGCGTAACCGGCTTGGGCTTCGCCATGTAGGTGGCGATCTGGTCGGCGATTGGTGCGAGCCTGCTCAACCTGCGAAGTGCGACCGCAACTACATCGGCAGCGTCTACAAGCGAAGGGTTGTCTGGCAATTGATCTCGGTTACGCGGATACTCCTTGAAGCCATAAACCGTCTGCAGAGTGCCGCGGATACCCCATTGGATCCGTTCGAGCCAATTTGCAGATTCGACGCGCTGAGAGAGCATCCCCTCGTCGGCCTTGCTCAAAAGCTGCACGTCTCCGATCTCTCGGAGATACATGCGAACATTGTCATCCGTCGAAGAATCGTCCGTAGCGGCCGCCGCCGGGTTGATGTCCGGCCCTTCCTCGCGTGCTGCCTCCCACACTTCCAACTCGGTCGAACCAGTTGCGGCCTTCATGGAAGTGGGGCCTTCATCGGCGTCATCCGTCGATAGATCAGCGAAGTTGAACGTCCTGCCGTCTCCACTTTCGGACATCACGGCGGAACCGGTTTCGTTTGTGGTCGACTCCGCATCCTCGTCGGATGTGTCGTCAACTTGGGTGTTGGTTATTGTCACCAATTGTCAGGGTCCCTTTCGCTGTTTTAGATCGTCTGTCTGTTCAGTTAAATTCGTAATCCGAAGGATTTTCGCATTTGCCATTAGTGGCGGGATAGGCTATTATTCGGTGAAACGCGCCGGAAGCTGGACTTAGTTGATGGTCGAGCGGGTCGATTAGACGCGAGTATTGGGGCTTCCGCCACCAACTCCGAAGGTCGCACTTCGCCCATTTTCTCGGTTTACAGGTACCCTCATCTAGGTGTTACGACGCGTGTTTCCGCGAAGTTTCGTTTTTACTTGGAATTTGCCGCACAGGAGTCCGCGATGTGGCCAGGAAACATCACGAACACGGAAGTTTTAAGTTTAGCACGATTTGATATTTCGCGTGTTTTTCATCATCGCACGCGAATCGAGGCGAGAGGTCTAACCGCGCGTCAAACAGGTCACCCGTTTTTGGTGGCGATAAGCGGGGCTTTTCTCTGCCGACTTACGTGGCGCAACCAATCAGTCCCAGTTGATCACGAATTTGCCTGGCGCCCCGGCCTCAAACCGTGTGTAGGCGGCCGGCGCGTCCTCGATACCGCATCTGCCCGCGATGAGCGAACCTAACGGAACGTTTCGCCGTGCTGTGAATCGTGCAGCCTCTTCCAGTCCGTGCGTGCTGAACGTCCACGAACCCACGAGTGTCAGGTGTCGGTGGATGATGTCGGGGCTCGGTTCCACATGGAAATCCCCGCCCTCACCGACGAAGCAGCAACGACCGAAGATCTTGGTAGATTGGACAGCCGCTAATCGGGTTGCATGGATTCCAATAGCCTCAAGCGTCGCATCGGCCCCTTCACCGTAGGTGAGATCCAATATCTGTTCGACCGCCGAACCGTCGCTGTTATCGACGACGGCCCACGCGCCGGCCGCCTTGGCCATCTCCAAACGCTCTCCAGAGATATCGACGGATATCACACGCGCTCCCATCTCGGCCGCGAACATTACGCCCGCAAGTCCAACCGGTCCGGCACCAAATATCGCGATCGTATCGAGTCCGGAGAGTTGCAGCTTCTTCAAACCGTGGAATGCGGTGCTCGCGCCACATGCTAAATACGCACCAACCTCGTAGCTCAATTCATCGGGCAGTGTGAGGCAAGTCGAGGTGTGGGCGATCATGTAGTCGCCATGGCCCCCATGCCTCGTGCCGCCATGTATCATGCGACCCGGCCACTTGCATAGCTGCGACCATCCTGATCTGCAACGCTCGCATTTCTTGCATCCCTCATAGTGATGCTGGAGGATGCGATCTCCGACACTTAAATCCTCAACACCTTCACCTACCACGGCGACTTCGCCGCACGGTTCATGCCCTGGTCTAACGGGATCGCCCTCGGCCACTTCCGGATGTAGCGGCACTCGGTAGCGATGAAGGTCGGAGCCGCACATCCCGGATGAGCGCATCTTCAGCAATACGTAACCCGGCCCGGGTTCTTCATCCGGGTAGTCGATCACCTCTGCTTGGTGTTCGCCAAGAAACCTGATGCCACGCATAGCTACGCCTCCGTATATCGATGTCGGCCCCAAAAAGAGCGGCCGCGAACTCGGATCGGTGTCGATGCGTGAAGTCTATCTCGCAAATTACACTTGGCACACGTTTGCGAATAAAATGCGTTGATGTTGGCAGAGCAGATCGGAGAAAGTCGCACATGACAGCAACCACCACGCGCTTCAGTTACGAGGGCCTATTTTCGGAGAGGTCACAAGACACACCCATCAACAGTGTGGCCCACGCGGAGTACGACTTTGCGGTCGCGTACCCGGCGCCAGAAACGTCTCCGATGGACGGACTCGTCAATGCGTTGCAGACCGCCATGGACTCGCGCGGTGACGAAATCGCACGTCAAATGGCGTACTACCCGCAACCAGCTGGTTCGCCCGAACTGCGTGAATACGCGGCTTGGAAACTCGAATACGACCGCGGATTCAAGGTCGACACCGATGACATCTTGCTGACCGCTGGCTCAGGCGAAGCCATTGGGCTCGCGATTCAAGCACTCACTAACCCCGGCGACACGGCGATCACCGAGCACTACGTTTACAGCGGTACACTCGGTCAGCTGCAACGCTTTGGCAACACTGTGTACGGATCCGAGACGGACGATGACGGGTTGGTGCCCGAAGCTCTAGACGAGTTGATCACCAAGCTATCGGACAAGGGCAATAAGCCCAAGATGATTTACACGATCGCCGAGCATCAGAACCCGATGGGGCCGACATTGCCGCTGGAGCGACGCGAGGCAATCCTCGAGATCGCACATCGACATGGTGTCCCGATCCTCGAAGACGAATGCTACGTCGACCTCCGCTTCGCAGGAGAGATGCAGCCGGCGTTCCGTACGCTGGACGACTCCGGCATCGTGATCCACGTCGCGTCGTTCTCCAAACTGCTGGCGCCCGGTCTGCGCATGGGCTACATCACCGCCGCGCCCGAGGTATTGCGGCGCGCGATGAGTTGCAAAGTCGGTTCTGGACCCAACCAGTTCGCAAGTTACGCCATCGAAGGGTTCCTGCGAAGCAGCCTCGACGAGCACCGCGAACGCTTCAACCCGCTGTTGAAACAGAAGTGCGACGCGATGGATCTGTCGCTTAGCGACCACTTCACTGAAGCAGGCGCAACTTGGTCCAAGCCAGAAGGCGGTTGCTACACCTGGCTCACGATGCCCGAAGGAACCGACATCACCTCGCCACGCGATGAAATCTTCGCCGAAGGCGTCGGATACAACGGCGGCGTTGGCTTTGCACCTAACGGCGACGGTCAGAACTGCGCCCGCTTGTGCTTCGCATTCGAAACCCCCGAAAAGTGTTACGACGGCATCGAGAAGCTAGCTGGACTCTTCAAGAAACGCGGATTGATGTAGGGCAGTTTGAAACGTTCCCCTACCGGTTGGCAGAGGTAGCGTGGAAGCCTTCAAACAGCACGACTTCGTCGGTGTAGTGAAAGACCGCCATTGGAAGCAGTGGGCTGCGGGATGAGTCTGTTAAAGTTCGGATGAAATGACGGGTTCGGGGTCATCGACCAGGGGCGGGTCGACCTGAGCCGCGGGACGGGCCCGTTTGAACCAATCGCCATCCAGTTCGAACGTGTCAGGGTCGGAAGCGATGCCAGCATCGATCGCCGCGTCTTCTCCGTGTCGGTCGGCGATCTCGGCGAACGTCATATCATTTGATTCTTTGGATTCGGGCATAGCGCCTTTCCTCACGCCGATTGGCTTTACGAAGACTAATTATACGTCGGTTCATTCCCCTGCGAGTGTAAACCGCCACATGCAACCGTCCTCTAACGAGCCCCAAGGCGACGAACCTTCGCTCCTCAGCTCTTACTTCAGGAGTAATTAAGGCAGATTCCCAACGGAAGTTTTCGATTGCGGTAAAGTCAACACCGTGCTTGGCCACGTTGCTGTGCCTTTTTTCATCATCCCATTCATATCGCATCGCTCTATCGTATGGCAGGCAAATTTCATCGGCAAACGGAACAGCATCGAGAAGCTCGCCGGACTCTTCAAGAACCGCGGGTTGATGTAAACGCGTGACCTATCCCGCGTGAAAACCCTCGAGCAACGCCACTTCGTCGGCGTTGCCGATGTACATCGGTGTGCGGTGATGTAACTGGCTTGGGTCCAAATCTCTGATGCGCGTCGTTCCGTCGCTCGCGGTTCCCCCTGCTTGCTCGGCAACGAAGGCGAGAGGCGCGCACTCAAACAACAGGCGCAGTTTGCCACTCGGACTGCTCTTGTCTCCGGGGTAGGCGTAGATTCCGCCCTTCATGAGATTACGGTGGAAGTCGGCAACGAGAGCCCCGATGTAACGTCCGGAATAACCCTCGGATTTAACGTGATCAACCCAATTTAGGTCAGGGTCGTTCCACTTTCCTGAATTTCCTTCGTTCGCCGAATAGACGTGCGACGAGCCGTGTGACCGAACGTTTTCATCCGTCAACAGGTAGTCGCCAAGTGACGGGTCCAACGTGAAGAAGTGAACGCCGTCGCCCGACGTGTAGGCGAAGATCGTCGAAGAGCCGTATAGGACGTAACCCGCAGCCAACATCTCGTTTCCCGGCCTCAAGATGTCGACGTCGCCTGCGGGTACGCCTTCGCTGAGCCTTCTGTATATTCCGAAGATTGTCCCAATCGGCGCTGCTACGTCGATGTTGCTTGAACCATCGACAGGATCGAAGACGACGACGTACTCGCCAGATATCGCCGCGTCTCCGCAGTCAATCATCCCTGCATTCTCCTCGGAACTCATCGCGCAGACGAGTCCGGTTGACAACAAGGCCTCCGAGACAACGTTGTCTCCGATCACGTCGAGCATCTGCTGTTCGTCGCCCGTGACGTTTGCGGAGCCGGCGGAGCCGAAGAAATCTCGTAGTGCAGCGCGATTGATCTCAGACGAGATGAACTTGCCGGCAGAGCCGATAGCGTTCAACAGAATCGCAAGATCGGAAGGTCCGGCGAACTCATCGTTAGAGCTACCCATCGCGTATTGAAAGAGATTCGGAGGTGTGACTGGCATCGTTCGCAAACCCAGATTTAGTGCGTATCTACCGTTCGTTCGTGCCTGCATTATATGCCCCGATAACCTTGTCCATCGCTCCTAGATTGCCAACCAAACTCGCCTCATGCCGTATCATTGCCAACATGCCGAAACGGCAATGAATTCAACCTGAACTAGACATATCAGACGGACAGATCAGCACTGAATCGGAGGGTTTTCGACTATGGGCAACGAGCTTCATTCCATCGCTAAAGCCATGGTTGCGCGAGGTAAGGGCATCCTCGCCGCAGACGAATCTACTGGCACGATCGGACGTCGATTGGCGTCTATCAATGTAGCCAACGAAGAACCTAACCGCCGGGCATGGCGCCAATTGCTGTTAACGACAGAGGGGTACGGTGAGTACATCAGTGGCGTCATCCTTTACGACGAAACTCTCCGACAATCCTCCGAAGACGAAGTACCGTTTGTGGAGTTGTTGCAGAACGAGGGAGTTATTCCGGGCATAAAGGTCGACCAGTCGACCAACCCGCTCGCCGGAGCTCCTGGTGAACTTACGACGGACGGCCTTGACGGTCTGCGAGATCGTCTCAACGAGTATTACGAACTCGGTGCACGCTTCACTAAGTGGCGTGCTGTGATCACCATCGGCGACCACATACCTTCTGACTATTGCATAAACGTCAACGCGCACGCGCTCGGGCGTTTCGCCGCTTTGTCGCAAGAGGCGGGCCTCGTGCCCATCGTAGAACCCGAAGTTTTGATGGACGGCGACCACTCGATCGAGATGTGCGAATGGGCTACCGAGCGCACCCTCAACAAAACTTTCGCTGAGCTAAAAGAGCAGCGAATCGATCTAGAAGGCATGGTGTTAAAGCCGAACATGGTTTTGAGTGGCGCTGATGCTGAAGAGCGCGCCGATGCTGCAGAGGTCGCCCACGCCACCGTCGACTGCTTCCGTCGGACTATACCTGCCGCAGTGCCGGGTATCGCGTTCTTGTCAGGAGGGCAGGGCGATGAGGAGGCAACCGTCAACCTCGACGCCATCAACAAGCTCGCTAATTCAGAAGGCGCGCCTTGGGAACTCTCCTTCTCGTACGGTCGCGGACTGCAAGCTACTCCGCTCAGCACATGGTCCGGCAACCCTGACAACGTGCCGGCGGCGCAACAGGCGTTCATGAAGCGTTCAATCGCCACCGCCGCCGCGCGTGAAGGCAACTACGCCTGATCATGCGGGACTTGGCATCAACTCTCGTCGCTGCACGGCACAGGGACATCATTTCGACGCGCCGTTACCTACATACCCGACCGGAAACGGGATTCCAGGAAAAGGAAACGGCTGCGTACATCGCACAACGGCTTCGCATCGCCGGTCTCGAGGTCAATGAAGGTCTAGGCACAACCGGCATCGTCGCCAAACTGAAGGGTGGTAAGCAGGGCAGAACTCTTGCGATACGTGCGGACATCGACGCTTTACCGATCGACGAGTTAACCGGTTTGCAGTTCGCGTCCACAAACGGCGCGATGCATGCCTGCGGACACGACGGTCACATAACGATGGCGCTGACCGCTGCCGAAATTCTCGCCGCGAACCGCGAAGACATCGCAGGAAACGTGTCGTTCATTTTCCAACCATCAGAGGAGATTGCTCAAGGCGCATTGGCGATGATCGCCGACGGCGCCATGGAGATAGCCGACCCCGATGTGGTTATCGGCACACACCTCTGGAATCAGATGCCGATGGGCTACGTTGGCGTTAACCAATCTACCGTTTTCGCCGCAGCCGACATGTTCAAGCTCACTGTGCGCGGTCACGGTGGACACGGAGCGATGCCGCACTTAACTGTTGATCCTGTAATCGCGGCGGCCAACATCATCAACGCCTGCCAGACAGTGGTAGCGCGCGAGATTTCACCGCAGTCGATGGGCGTCGTCACCTTCGGCAGCATTCACGGCGGTTCCGCCGGCAACGTCATCGCCGACGAAGTCGAAATCCTCGGCACCATCCGCGCCTACACGCCTGAAATCCATCGCACGATATCGGAAGCAGTACCACGCATCGCCGCAAACGTCGCCGAAGCCCTCCGCTGCGAGGCTAAATTCGAACGACTGGCAGGGTCCCCAGCCGTCATCAACAACACAGAAGTCGCCAACTGGGTTTCTGGACTGGCAATGCAGACCATCGGCGAAGATTCAGTCGGCGAATACGAACCGATATCCGTGGGCGACGACATGGCCGAGTTCATTAACCGGGTTCCCGGCACCTACTTCATCCTCGGCGCGTCAAAAGAAGGCACCGAAGGTCACCACAACGCCAAGTTCGACTTCGACGAAGCTTGTCTGCCGATCGGAACGGAGATTTTCGTCCGGGCCGCACTGGACATCGAGGGAATGCCTGTATGATCGGATGGACGTTCGAATGAATTAACGTGTGATGTTAGAGGGATTGCCCGGAAGATATATCACGATGATCAACCCAACAAAAGTCAAATCACTCGATGGCTACAAGATCTGGATCGAGTTTGAAGACGGCGTTTCCGGCGATGTTGACCTTAGTCATTTCGCCGGTAAGGGGATATTCAGGAAGTGGGATGACCACGGATTATTCGACGACGTGAAGATCGTCTTTCCGTATCGAGCAATTCAATGGGGCGGCACTGACGAACTCGAATTGTGCACTGACACCTTCTATTTGCAATTGACCGGCAAGACATACGAGGAACTGATCTCGGCCGTTGACGAGGCCGCGCCAATTGCCTGAAATTTGTCGATTCGAAGGCATCTCGTTCCGCATTCGTCCAGATCACCCACCGCCGCACATCCACGCCGTTTATGGCGACTTGCTCAAGTAATCTGGCGCAATTCAGTCAAATGAATTCCGACCACGGCCCTGACAACCGCTGTGTTAGCAGTGTTATTGGTTTGTTCTTCGCGATCGTAGTAACAGTTATTGTGTTTATTGCAGTGGGCATGACGGCGGAAGAGAAGAAGGTGACATCCGAGTACGGATGGACGACGACAGAGATAGACTTGGGACCGTCATTGCTGATCTCCGCATTATCAGGATTGGCAACTTGGGTTGTTGTGGCGCTGTGGGTGCATTCCAAACTGAAAGGTAGTCCTTCCACAGAAAATCAACCCGATGCCAGGCTTCCTGTCAGGCGCCAACCGATTCCGAGATGGGTAAAAGCCCATCTGTTTCAAGCATGTAGTGGCCAGTGTGCGGGGTGTTTAGACACATTTAGACAGATCGGCAACATGCAAATCGATCACATCATACCTGTCCACCTGGGCGGTACAAACGAACTCGACAATCTACAGCTGCTTTGCAGGTCCTGTAACGTCAAAAAGGGCACTGGAACGATGCTGCAACTTATCGAGCGGCTCAGACGGGACGGCATCCGGCGTTAGCTTCCCGGATCTAACGTGGTATTGAGTTTGGTATGTGTGAGGCCGGTACCGATCGGCATGTCGAGTTGAACTCATCTCAATAAACTGGCTCCGCTCCGTCATCAGTGTTGACCGCCGGTCTGAGACGCAGCTCGCTGCCTGTGAACATAAGAACGCGATCACGTCGCATGCCTCTTGAGCCTCTCCGATGCGGAATATTGAACAGTGTATGTCGATATTTCATATTTTTGTGCTAAAATAAATTTCGAGACAACTAATCAGTTGCGACAATGTGACGCAACGTAATCCCTACTTGGCTTTGGTGCGAATCCACTGAGCCGACCGAAGTACGAGGTGAATTTATGGACAGCATCGGCGACGAGACCGCCTCCAGATTGGGCAGATTTATGGAGCGCATATATGTGTTGAACCCGAAGATGAAAAAAATCGTGTCGATTCCTCCGGATGACATGCTTTTGCTTTGGCGGCAGTTTGACGCTCCAAAGCAGACTGTGGAAACGATGCAGAAAGCCGAAGCACGGTGCGGAATGGTCGGCAAATTGTCCCAAGCGTTAAAGTGCTCTCGCCTACACGGAACAGGAATGTTGGTGATGATCACCCGAGAAGCGCCGTTGGATGAACCCTTGTTGCTTGACGCTTTAAAACCCGGTGACCTAGCTAATCTTTTGGTCTTCAGCAAACACGATGTTGCGGAGGAACCGCAACTCGAACTAGACCAGACTTCGCTTAGCTATGGGGCGCCAGTGCACTACGAATTCCGATTACCGTCCGATAATTCGTCGTTATTGGTGCACTCATCGCGCGTTTTGCGGTTTGACGGTATCAAACCAATTGCCCATGACGAGGTGAGTGCTCCCCAGCACTACTGGGGTATCTCGGTGCTGATACCAACCATCGTTTCCGCGCTGGGTGACCATGCGGGTGCGGATGATCTCCGAGGTTCGAAGATACCTACCTTCGCAACGCTCTTCGAAGACGCGCTTGAATTGTGCGAATTGATGCGTCGCAATACCAGGGGGACCGCCGTAGAACAAGCAGCCGAGAGAGTCGACAGTTCGTACGCATTCCACTATTTTGACAGCCGGCGCTTCAAAGATCTAGAGGTCGATTTTCTGGGGCTCACTGAGGCCATTGACGATCTCCCCACACGTCTATCAATCCCATCAATTACGAAAAGATTGGTTGCCTTTTCCGATGTGCCCGAGACGAGGTTTCGACGAATCGGTCCAGTGGTGATGAAAGATTCGACATCGCGAGATGAATGGGACTACGCGACGCAAATTGCAAATTTACAAACTCGGCTTCTGACTGCACCGCTTCGACGACTGGATTCAGTTGTGGCGCGCGACGCGGATCTTAGCGAAGCCCCGGACTACATGTTCAAGCCACTAGTTCACGAATCCGAACTCGACCAAGCTCGAAGGGCAAACGCTTTAGTTGACGAAGTTACCGCGGAAGTTGAAGCCAGTGGTATTGACCGTAAGGAAGCCCGCCGGCGATTGCGTACCCACCCGATGTTCTCCGACTTGCCAAAGGATTAGAGCGCGTCCGCTAAACATCGAACTCGGTTTTGCCGACCCAGTTGTCCAAGGACGAACGTCGAACGAAACAGAGAACCAAAAATTGCATTCGTCATCGGCTCAATAAACCGGCGCCGCGCCACCATCTACGTTAACCGCCGCGCCGGAGACGTAGCTTGCCGCCGGCGAGCAGAGGAACGCGATCACGTCGCCAGCCTCTTGCGCCTCACCGATCCGACCTAGCGGCACGCCAGCACCGAACGTCGCCCAGTGGTCATCAAGTGTGTAAGCCGGGTCCGCTGCGTTGGCGGCTTCCCAGCGTACTCGGTGCTGCCGACTCTTCAGGACGCCGACACAGACGGTGTTGACGCGGATGCCGTAGTCGCCGAACTCTTTCGACCACGCTTTGGTCAAAGATATGCCGGCTGCGCGGGAAAGTGACGTCGGTTGACTTGAGCCGGCCGCGGCCTTTCCGCCAGGAGTGGTCGTGTTGCAGATCGCGCCGCAGTCGGATTTCTTCAGAAAGGGCAGGGCGTAACGAGTCATGTAGATGGCGCCTTTGACCTTTAGCGAGAAGTCGATGTCGAGTTGCTCGTTAGTCATGTCCTCAAATTTCGAGGCTGACGACGTTCCGGCGTTGTTGATGAGGATGTCGATGCCGCCCAGTTTGTCGGCGGCCATCTCAACCGCGCTCTTTACCGCGTCTTCGTTCGAAACGTCCGCAGGAGCCGCAATCACAGTACTTCCGGTCTCGCCGCTGATCTCCGCTGCTACCGCCTCCAAGTCGGATGCGGTGCGTGAAACAAGCGCAACACTCGCACCCTCTGCTGCTAAACGGTAGGCGGCGGCTTTGCCGATGCCGTCGCTCGCACCGGTTACTATCGCAACTTTCCCTGCTAATCCAAGATCCATATCGTCAGCTTCCTTTCTTGATGCCGGATCGAATCGATCCGAGCCCTTAACGAGTTGTGTCGCCTCAACTGCAAGTATCGCGTCTGGTGGCTCAATAAACTGGCGCCGCTCCACCGTCTACGTTCACCGCCGTCCCCGAGACATAGCTCGCGGCAGGCGAGCACAGAAACGCTATCACATCGCCAGCTTCTTCTGCCTCGCCGATGCGACCGAGCGGTATTCCGGGTCCATACGACGCCCAGTGGTCTTCCAATGAATACGACGGATCATTAGCGTTTGCCACTTCCCAGTGTCGTCGATTCTGTCGACTTTTTAGGGATCCCACGCAAACAGTGTTGACGCGGATGCCGTACTCCCCGAACTCTTTCGACCACGCCTTGGTGAGCGATATCCCGGCGGCTCGAGAAAGGGAAGTAGGCTGGGCACTGCCCGGCGCGGCTTTACCCGCCGCCGTGGTCGTGTTGCAGATGGCGCCGCAATCAGATCGTTTTAGATAGGGCAGGGCGTGGCGTGTCATGAATATGGCGCCTTTGACCTTGACCGAAAAGTCGAAGTCGACAAGTTCGTTGGTCATGTCCTCAAATCGATGGGCGTTTCCTTGACCCGCGTTGTTGACCAGAATGTCGATGCCACCGAGTTCGTTTGCTACCTTGCCAACCGCAGTCTCTACAGCTTGTTCGTCGGCCACATCGGCCGACGCCGGGACTACTTTGCTCCCGGTCGCCCCGCTGATCTCCGCGGCGACCGCTTCCAGGTCGGATAGGGTGCGTGCGAGGATGGCGACGCTCGCGCCCTCCGCCGCGAAACGCGCCGCTGCGGCCTTGCCGATGCCGTCGCTGGCACCCGTTACGATTGCAACTTTTCCTGCTAGTCCAAGATCCATGTCGACGTTTCCTTTCTCAATTCGATGTCTCGTCGAATTGCGCCGCTGAGGTTTACATTTGCCCAAGTAGCCGTTATACATTATCGTGAAATCTCACGTATGCAAACTTCGCTGACGAGGATGAGCAAATTGACGAGCAACCAACCATCAAACGGGGAAACAACTGGCGGAAACCTTTCAAGGTTGGGTTCCCAACCTATCCCGCGCCGCGTGATTTTGGGACCCGGCCCAAGCTCGGCCAGTCCACGCGTGTTAAGGGCGATGTCACAACCCATAATCGGGTACCTCGACCCGGCGTATTTCGACATCCTTGATGAAGTAGCGTCGATGCTCGCGCAGGCCTTCATCACGAAACAGACCACCATGGCAGTTGCGGGCGCTGGTTCAGCAGGAATGGAAGCGGGACTCGCTAGTCTGCTCGAACGCGGCGACAAGGCGATCATCTGCGTCAACGGCTTTTTCTGCGAACGGCAGATACTGATGTGCGAGCGTCTCGGAATTGAAGTCGTAAGGGTGGACGCTCGGTACGGTGAGCCGGTAGATCCTCAACTACTCGAAGACGCTCTGAAGGCGAATCCCGACACCAAACTGGTATCAGCTATTCACGCCGAGACCTCGGCTGGGGTCGTCCAAGACATCAACGTTTTGTCGGCGCTCGCTCACGACCATGGCGCGCTTTTTATGACTGATGTTGTGACGTCGCTTGCTGGGACTCCGGTTGAATTTGACGCTTGGGAGGTTGATTACGCGTACGGCGGGTCTCAAAAGTGCTTGGCAGCGCCTCCGGGCATCAGCCCAGTCGCCATCTCTGAGAGGGCTCTAGAGCATATCCGCAACCGCAAGACGCTTCCTAGCTCTTGGTATCTCGACCTCTCGCTGATCGCCGACTATTGGGGTCCAAACCACACTCACCATCACACCAGCCCTGTCAGCATGATCTACGGACTCCGCGAAGCGTTGGCGCTGGTGCACGAGGAAGGTCTGGAAACCCGATGGATTAGGCATGAGAAGGTTGCGCAGGCTTTGCGGGCCGGACTAGCGGCGCTGAATCTCGGATCGCCGGTCGATCCGGACCACTTGCTGAACCAACTGACCGTCGTCTCTTTACCTGAAGGAGTGGATGACGGCGAGTTGCGATCGGCGCTGTTGAACGAATACTCGATAGAGGTCGGACGCGGCCTCGGTCAGTTCGCTGGCAAGGTAATCCGCATAGGTTTGATGGGAGAGTCTTGCGTGCCCGCGAACGTCTTCGGCCTCCTCAGCGCATTGGAGCACATCCTGCCACGGCTCGGTTACGAAGTGCCGCGCGGAGAAGCCGTTGCCGCCGCGTCGCAGATGCTTGCGGAAGATCCATCGCCGGTTGCGACCATCTGAGGGCGAACTCAGTTTTAGTCGGAAGCGATCGCGTTGATATCGATTTCACCCAGGTCGACCGCATCAAGGCACAATCTGCTGCTCCGCAACAGGTTCATACCGATCAATGGCCTGGTGCCGGTTTGATGCACATCGACCAGCCGCATCTCGCCTTCCCAGAATATCGCCGCCGAGTAGACGTCGACGCGTTCAGTTAAACCGTTCGCAAAACCCATGATGACGCTGTCAACAATCTCGAGCCCCAGATCCAACACATCGTTCGCGGGCAGTGCCATTTCCTCAGTAAAACCGGTATCGATCACGGCATGTGCGACTTTGTAGCGACCCGATGGGCCTTCTACAAAAACGGGCGTTATCGGGAACAAGCGGTCGCCGATATTTCGAACTAATCCCGATCTCAACGACGATGTTTTTTCACTTCATTAAGTAGCCGTTCGACCTGTGATTGATCGAATTCCAGGTCAGCAAAATCGTCCGGTGCGGAACCCAAGTAGGCAGTGACCAACGTGATGTGGGCGATCGTATGAATGTCTGCATCGGGGACGCGGGCGCGGAGGCGACGGACGGCATCGCGGGTGTCGTCGATCTCCCATTCACCAGTGTTCGCGTCGATAGCGACGTAGCGCCCTTTGTCGGCGTCCGATAGCCTGTCTTTGATGGAGTTGAAATAGTGAGCTTGCGCACGGTTTGCGGAGGCTCGGATCTCTTCTTTTGTACGTACCCTAGTTGTATTCACCAATCACATCCCTATCGTTACGAATCATAACTGTTTATCGGTATAAACATATTACGCCCCCGCAGCATCTCAGTCAAGCATAATCGCCACCCAGCTGATACGCCTCATCCAACAGATCTACGACGTATCTCACCTTCACATTTGAATCGGCCCGTTCGAGCGCATTGGTCAGCTGCACGGCACAGCCGGGGTTGCCGGTCGCCATCACAGTTGCGCCACTCGCGATGACGTTGCGCGCTTTTCGATCGCCTAATCGCATCGACATCTCGCGTTGCGATATCGCGTATGATCCCGCTGATCCGCAACAAACGGAGGGTTCTTGCATCGCAACCACTTCAACGCCTGGAATCGTCTCGAGAATCCGGCGCGGAGATTCACTGATTCTCTGTGTGGACAGCAGATGGCACGGGTCTTGGAATACAACCTTGGTGTCGATTCGGCCGGTCGGCGCGGCAATCCCGTATTCATCCAACAATTCGTGAACATCACGAGTTTTTTCCGCCAACTCCTCAGCTCCGGTCTGATCTGGCAACAACTCGCCGTATTCCTTCATCGTCGATCCGCATCCAGCCGACGCCGATACAACAACGTCGGGATTAACCGACAATAAAGCTTCGACATTGTTCGCAGCCATCTTCAAACCTGAAGAACGCTCGCCGGCGTACATATTCATCGACCCGCAACATCCTTGATCCACCGGCAGGTTCACCTCGAAACCGTTGTGCACCAGCACCCGAACTGTTGCGTATAGTGTCGAAGCGTGCATCATCGACATCGCGCATCCACCGAGCATCGCAACTCGCGCCTTGATCGGACCGGTCGGTTTCATGACCCTACCGTCCGGAACAAAGAAGGTTCCCTCAAGTGGCGGCAGAGCTTCGTCTAGATAACGGTACCGTTTAGGCAATACTTTCATGACGCCAACGCGATTACTCAGATCGCGTATCCCGGAAGCTTGGTAGAACCGCGTCATCTTGCCGAACGCCCGCATTAACTTTGGTCGCGCCAACAGGCGATTGAAGCCTACTTCCCGTGCGAACCGCTCGCGCAAAGGACGTTTGACGCGGGTCTTCATCTCAGCCCGCGTCGCCATCATGATCCGGCCATACGGAACTCCAGATGGGCAGGCGACCTCGCAAGCCCTACATTCCAGGCAAAGGTCCCAATGCCGCGTCACTTCAGGCGTAATATCGATCCGGCCTTCGTTGACAGCCTTCATTAGTGTCAATCGGCCGCGAGGCGACTCCGCCTCTAGTCCGGTTTCCAGGTAAGTTGGGCATGAACTGAGACAGAATCCGCACTGGACGCACTTGTAGAGATCATCCTCTGACGGTGCATCCGCGGTGATGAAACCGCGTTCGTTAGTTTTTGGTGTCGATTTCAATCTCCGGCTTGTGACCTCAAATTCTGAATGCGAATCGTCCCGGATTCAACGTCCCGTTGGGATCGAATTGATGTTTCACATTCTTCATGATTTGTGCCGATGACGCGTCGATGCAGAAAACGTCGAAGTCCTTTTTGACGCCGATAGGACACTTTTCAACCAATAATGACCCTCCCACATCATGCGTCAAGTTTTTGGCTGCGTCTATGAAGGGCAGCAGGTTGTCATCATCGATAGCATCAATATTGAACGCAAAAGAACCGTAACCTACATCGATTATTGACGCGTGTCCGGCTGCATTTTGTTTCCGATCCAACCACCTTTCAAACCGGTTGACCAATTGAACGCTGTCGAACGCTTTTGCCGCTATTCGAAGACTGAGGGTGGCATCGTTCCCGGTTTCTTCGAGGTAATCCCAAAGATCCGTTTCAGCCATTCCAACCAAAGGCTCGTAACCGGTCGCGGGAACCGTGCCAGCTAGTCCGGTCAACTCGTCGACCTGACGGTTGAGCGCCGAATTCGACCCTGAAACCTTCACCAACATCAAGTGCGTTGCCGATTCAGCATCGACTTCACCATCCATGTGTCTACTCGTCGCCAACTCCCTTATCGCGCCGGCCGCCCTAGCTCCCGAATAGAGCCTCGCCGACTCGATTGTCAGCTCCAACTGCCCAACGTCACGCGCGGCATTTGCCGCTGCGCCATATCGATCAAACCACATCGCAACAGTTCGTGTCCGTTCCGGCAACGGCACCAACTTCAACGCCACGCTGACGATCACGCCCAACGTACCGAACGCGCCGGTGTGCAATCGGTGTAGATCGTATCCTTGCACATTCTTCACGACTCTCCCGCCAGACTTGGTACGTGTGCCATCGGCGAGCACCACGTTCAGGCCGATTATCCAATCGCGTATTCCACCGAAGCGAGGACGCAATCGACTCGGTGCGTTTGAAGCGACGGACCCGCCGATCGTCGCGTGGCTAGGATATGGCACGTCAAACGGCAAGCGCTGATCGCTTTTTGCCAACAGGTTCACCAAGTCGTATATCCGTACGCCGGCGTCGCAAACGACTGTCATATCGCCAGCTACGTGATCCACGTTCTCCGAAAGACCGGTCATGTCGAGAGCGACGTCGTAACGGCGCGGCACGTTGCCCACTCCCATCCGCGTCCCTCCTCCCCAAGGAACCACCGCGCTCCCCTGTGCATGCAGTTCCGACAGCGTTCTGGTCAACTCCGTCGCGTCTGTCGGGCGGACGGCCTCTCGGGGTAAAAGCCCGTCAACTTGGTAATCTAACAATCTTTACCTACGACTCAGAGGCGTCCACGTCGACCTGCCAACCAATGCCGAACTTGTCGATACACGAACCGAAGTATGATCCCCAGAACATGTCGCCCAGCGGCATCGTCACCTGCCCACCGTCCGATAACTTGGCGAACACTGCGTCGGCTTCTTCTCTGCTTGCTGGCGAGTAAGAGACCGAAAAGTTATCGCCCATAACGCGCGGGGGCGCGAACGGCGGCGGCACATCCGAACCCATTAGTATCGATGACCCAATCGGATACGAAACGTGCATTACCTGGTCCATCACCTCTTCGTCCACACCCATGTCGCCAGGGCCGTCTCGGAAGGTTTGGAAAACCATGAAGTCGCCACCGAAGATCGATTTATAAAACTCGAAAACCTCGCGGCAGTTACCGTTGAAGTGAAGATAGATGGTTAGACTCAATTGGGCCTCCGTGGTGTTCTAGCGTTTAGCACTGATCTGATCCTGATTGTAGGTACTGGTCACTTCGGAGTAAGACGTCCTGACGGCTTCGCTCGCCGCCGTCGCTTCATCTATCGCTTCTTGCGGAACATCCTCGTGCCAAGCCTCCAAATTCGACCGTACATGCTCCACGGTGTGAGCACCCATGATGCACGCGGTCATTGCCGGGTTGCTGATAACCCAGCGCGATGTCAATGCGTTCATAGAAACGCCGTGCTTGTCTGCGATTGCTACGATCTTCTCTACAACGTCGAAATTGGCTTGCGACCAATAAGTTCGCCGGAACGACTCGAAGTGTTTGAAAGCTGGCGAAAACCGGCTGCCCGGCTCGGACTTGAAGTGGAGATCCTGTCCGAGAAGGAGACCGCCGGCCCTCGGCGAGAACGCCATGACACCCAGGCCGTACTCCGCGCAGACCGGGAACAGCTCGCGTTCGGGGTCTCTGGCCAACAAGCTGTATCTGCCTTGATAGCAATCGAAACGACGCGCACCAAGCTTATCGGCCTGCCATAACGCCTCGACGAGTTGAAACGCCGCGAAATTAGCTACGCCGATATAGCGCGCCTTCCCCGCTTCTACGATGTCGCTGTACGCAAGCACGTACTCGTCGATAGGCACATCAGGCGGGAAGTCGTGGATCTGGTAGAGGTCGATGTAGTCGGTTTGCAAACGACGCAGCGAATCGTCGATCGCCTGCATCGCATACTTGCGGCTAACCTGACGATCGTTGGGTCCAAGGCCGCGGCGCCCGTTGCCTTTTGAAGCCAATATGACGTCGTATCGCCGTCCCTGCATGAATTTGCCGACATAGGTCTCGGAGCGACCTTCTTCGTAAACATTGGCGGTGTCGATGAAGTTCACGCCGCCATCGAACGCGGCACCCATGACACGGAGCGATTCCGCTTCATCCATCTGTCCGCCGAAGTTGTCCCCACCCATGCAGTATTCAGAGACCTTGAGGCCGGTTCTGCCAAGTCTTACGTAATTCATTCGGTTTCCTATTTCACGGCGATCTCTAAGGAGATTACGATACTCGCCTAGCCAACGCACATAGCTTTGTACCAATCTTCGTCTGGTTCGAAGTCTAAACCTGCGCGTACGTCGCCCGCACCGCTTCGCTGGCCCTTGTCGCATCGTCAAGTGCCTCCTGCGGAACATCCTCCTGCCACGCCGCAAGGTTGGAACGCAACTGTTCTGCAGTGCGTGAACCAACGATACATGCCGTGACGATCGGGTTGCTGATCACCCAATGCAACACCAATGCATTCACCGAAACTCCGTATCGTTCCGCTACTCCGAGGATCGCCTCCATAGCGTCGAACATCGGTTGGAACCAGTAGATCGACCGATACCATTCCCAAGCGCGGAATGAGTCTGAGAACCGACCTCCCGCTTCAGCTTGGAAGTTACGATGCTTACCCAAAAGAAACCCACCAGCTTGCGGTGAGTAGGGGATTGCGCCGACGCCGTACTCCGCGCAGACGGGCAACAGTTCGCGCTCCGGGTCCCGACACAAAAGGTTGTATCTCGGTTGCACACAATCGAAGCGACGCGCACCCATGCGGTCAGCCTGCCACAACGCGTCAACCAACTGATATCCAGCGAAGTTCGACACTCCGATATAGCGGGCCTTCCCAGCTTGCACGACATCGCTGTAGGCGTGCACGAATTCGTCAATTGGAATATCAACCGGGAAGGTGTGTATCTGGTAAAGGTCGATGTAGTCAGTTCTCAGACGCCGCAGCGAATCATCAATGGCCCGCATTACGTATTTGCGGCTCACTTGCCATTCGTTCGGTCCCTCGCCAACCGCATGATTCCCCTTGGTCGCCAAAACCACGTCGTATCGCCGCCCTTGGATAAACTTCCCGATGATCTCCTCGGATCGCCCATCCATATACGTATTCGCTGTATCGATGAAGTTGACACCACCGTCAAACGCGGCCCCCATGATCTGGAGTGCCTCGGCCTCATCAGTCTGCCCACCGAAGTTGTCGCCGCCGACACAGTATTCTGAGACCTTCAGTCCCGTTCTGCCTAGTCTGACGTAGTTCATGGTCTCCTTTCAAAACCCCTTGCCACAACCTTGGCTATACGTCTAGGCAAGCCGGTGTGTTCCATGCACCGGTTTCAAGCGGTTCGGTGAGTTCCACACACTTCTCGAACGTATTGAGGAACTTACAGTCGTAGCCGTGTTTCGTGTGTTGAATGTTCCACAGGCCGGAATCGCGCACTTCGACTTTAGGGGAGTGCTTGCCAAGCCAAAATCGCGACTGTTTATCGACACATCGGTTTTTGTAATCGCTGAGCAATGCGATCGCGTTTCGTTCGATCTCGCCGCGCATTATATGACCGTCGGGGCCATCGACGTTCACCCAAAGGAACGGCATCTTGCTGATGTATTCGCTGATGCACACGCTGTGATTGTGCTCTTGCCAACGCTCTCGGCTTTTTGCTTTTTGCTTCAACGCCGCATTGATGTGATCCCGAAAGACTGACCGTCCGCCGTCCAGTTTGTGTTCGAACATCCGCGTCCATATCGTGCTACGAGAATTCGCGTTTCTGCCGTGTCGACCAACGCGCACGACCCGCAACTCGGTCGAAGCGCCCCGCCGAACCTCCCCGCGTTCAAAGAAAAAGTACACGCCTTTCACCGACGACCGAAACCATTAGTGAACTCATCCAATGTGTGTTTGCCGCCAAAGAGTTGCTCGAGTCGAGCGAGCAGTTCGTAAAACCGTCCAATGTCACGTTCTCGCGACATCACCCGCCACCAACCCATTTCGCCAGTAGGATCGCCATCAATATCAACAACGTCGCGAGCAAGACGTAAGGACCGACCACGGTCATCCACGTAACGACGTACAACACCGACTTGTGCGCCCGTATGAAGCGTATGCCAATCAGTAAGCCGCGGTAAAACATGAGCTGCAAGAGCAAGCTTGTCCGCAATACCGCTTGCAACAGGGCATTGGCCGGATCGTTCACGCAGCCCTCGGCACGTTTCCGAACGCTAAACCGGGTTGCGGCGGATAGTTCATGGACGAAGCGGATGCCAGATCGTCCGCGATCGACCTCACATCGTCCATCACCTCTGCGCTTGCCAGCGTAGCCCACGCATCCAAGATCCCGTCAAGCTGGTCGATACTTCGCGCCCCGAATATCGGTGCCGTAACGCCGTGGTGCTCAGCAACCCATTGCAATGCCAACCGGATCATCGGCTCGTTGCATCGATCCGAAACCGATTTCAACCTAGCGACCGTTTCTTGGCGCAGATCATCTCCGTAACGATTTTTGAGTGTTCCGCCACGCAAGTCGTCGCGATCACCGAACTTGGAATCCGACACGTACGCGCCGAGATGCTTGCCAGTCAACAAACCGCTCGCCAGCGGACTGTATGGGACAACCGCAACTCCATACTTCCGAGCCAGCGGAATCATCTCGACCGCCAATCCGGGCTGCAGGATGTTGAACACGCTCTGTATCGCCTCAACCCGGTAAAGATTCCGCACATCCGACGTCCACAGCGCGGACGTCAACACCCATGACGGGAAGTTCGAAGCGCCCGCATAGACGACCTTGCCTTGGTGGATAAGATCATCAACGGCTCGCAACGTCTCCTCGATCGGCGTCTCCGAATCCCACGCGTGACAGTAGAGCAGATCGATGCGATCGGTCTTCAGTCGCTTCAACGAAGCCTCGACAGTCCTCACGATGTGATACCGAGACGCTCCGATATCGTTCACGCCGTCTCCGACCTTTGAACGGTACTTAGTAGCCAACACGATCTGATCGCGGCGACTCGACGCTCGGAAATAGTTGCCGATCACGCGTTCCGAGTCGCCAATCGAGTACGAATCCGACGTATCGAGGAAGTTGATCCCCGCGTCGAACGCCTTATCCATGATCTGATGCGAAGTCGCCTGATCACAGCCGTACGGGTTGCCGAAGCTGTCAGATCCAAGGCATAAATTCGAAACCTTGACTCCGGTTCGACCCAATTTCACATATTCAAGTGGAATGACGCCACCTCCAACGCTACGAATGTTGCCCTCTCCGATGTTAGTCGATAATGAACACCGCGTCGCCGAACGCAATCCGAAGATCGCTTCCCTGCGTAAATGCCCTCAGCTCTAAGAGTTGGAGAACGAATGATGCGCACCATCGTTGCTAGGATCGTTTTGACATCTTTTTCAAGTCTGTTGATCGTGTTATTGGCGTGTACCGATGAAAGGGCCGCGACGTCCACCACAAGCGCAGAGTCCACTGCGCCACCGACATCCGTTCTTGAGGGTGTCGAGATTGTCATAACGATCCCGCCAACCGCGGAAGGGGACGAACCGGAACCGCTTAACTCCGCTGGCCCAAGACGCGGCGGCGTCCTCGCGGCTCCGATGAGTTGGTGCCCCGTACATGACCCAGCGATCGATTCTGCTCTTCAATTTTTCTCTCTCTCCGATGTTCCGCTCGTCACTGAAATCCACGCCGGCCTGACGAAAATCAGCGGCGATGCCAACTCCCCGATTTCGCTGGAACTCGCTGATTCCTACGACGTTAAAGACGATGGGCTTCTTTACGAATTCGTTCTCCGACAAGACCTCAAATTCAGTGACGGCACTCCGCTGACGGCAAGCGATGTGAAGTGGAGTTGGGAACGCGCGGTGAAAATGTCTTTAACGGGCGGACGCGCGCGCGATGTGTTCGGGTTGGTTAAAGGCGTCAACGCAGTTATCGATGGCGATAGCGACGATTTGACCGGCATAGTCGTCATTGACGACCGAACCCTCAAAGTCAACCTGACGCATCCGAGGGCCGAATTCATTTCTTTGCTCGCCGATCCCGTCGCGTCGGTGTTGAATGAAGACAACGTATTGGAATGGAGGACCAGGTGGGAAGCCGACGGCAGTGAGACCATATTCGGTCCAACGACTGAAGACAATCTGCCTGTTGGCGCCGGGCCGTTCAAACTCGTCGACTACTGGATCGGATCGGAACCTGGACATTGCGCAATCGCACGCAATCCGCACTACTGGGGGCGACCCGCTTATTTGGACGGCGTGTGGTTTCGACCAGAAGTGATGGAGCGTGAAACCGAAACAATCGACGGAGAAGAAATCTTCACGGTCTCAACTAACCCGATGGCATTTGTTGGAGAGGAAACGGATTTCGAAGACACATACCGGATAGTTGATCCATCTGCCGTTGATGGTCGGTCAGACGATCTGATCGAAGTCGATGGTGCCGAGATCCTCGAATATCAAAAACCTCCGGTAATCAGTTTCTTTGTCTTGAATCCTTCTGCGCCTCCATTTGATGACGTCCATTTTCGTCGCGCCGTTGCAGCCAGCGCCGATGTCGAGTCAGCCAGTTGGTACCCTAACGATACGCCGAGATTGGTCACCGCCGATGTAACTACGCTCAATCTCGAGGACGTCTACGTCGTTTTCGACACTGATGTGACGGCTGATGAACTCGCTAAATCGAAGTATTCGCAACATGTTGACAGATGGGAGATCGGTTTCTTAAGAGCCCTAAGTTGGGGTCTACAGTACGACATCGAGCTCATATTTGAGCAGTGGGGAGAGTTACTCAACATCGACGTCCGAGACGAGCACCATGACCACGACGTCATCGACAAATTCGGCGGCAGAAAGAACGACGAATATCACATCAGGATGTACCACCAGGTTCCGGCGTACCCAGATCCCTCGACAGTTCTAAGAGTCATTGACGCGCCTTTCGGTGAAATCGGTAAAGCACCGGAATTCGTCAAGTTGGAAGACATGATGAATGCCGCGGCCGTCGAATTGGACTTGGCAAAAAGGCACCAAATGTATCTCGAAATCGAAGACTACCTCGCCGAACAAGCCTTAGTGATCCCGATCGAAGTGTTCCCATCAAACGAACACTACCGCGTTCACCCCTGGGTCCACGACTTGAAACCACCCAAATACCCGGGTTCAGTGTTTTACAACGTCTGGCTCGACCACCGCGCGCCTGAACGGGAACTGCCATCACCTTAGATAGCGTCGGACCCTCACCTCTCAACATCCACCCAACGCCGATCATCCCACGACTTGTGGATCGCGTCAACGATGCGCGCCGCTTCTAGTCCCACCTCGAATCCGGTGTCGATAAGCGACTGGTCGTCTGCAAGCACACCCGCGACGAACTGCTCATACGGTTGCGGGTAGGGCGGACCGGGATCGAGCTCCGCCAACGCCTCGTTCTCACCGGAAGTGCCAAGCAGGCCAAACATTCCATTCGACACTATCCGGCCTTTTGATCCGCCGACATCGACGGTGATGCCTCGGCGAAGCGGTTCTCCGCGCTGGACAAAGCTTGTGTGGATTACGGCGTACGCGCCGTTTACGTACTCGAGCAGAAATGCCGAAGAGTCCGGAACCGTCACATTGAAGCCATCCGGCGCGTCGATGAACTGTCGGTGCTTCTCAGCGGTATTCAAAACAGCTGACACCCGGGCGATTTCGCCGTTGAGCAATCTCGCCATGTCGAATACGTGTATCAATTCGTAGACCGTGCCGCCTCCATGCCTGGGCAGATATTTCCACGAAGGGACATCACGCCGCACATCGTATTGCGAAGAGAAACCCCACCTGATGTTGACGTGATAAACGTCGCCGACGTAGCCGGAATCGATGTACCTCTTCATGCGTCCGACCGGCGTGCGGCCTCGTTGGTTGAAGTTGATCGCGTGAATCACACCCGCATCCTGCACTGCATCCAGCATCTCTTGACAATCTGCCGCATTCAATGCCAGTGGCTTCTCGCAAAACACGGGGCGGCCAGATTCCACAGTTGCAAAAACGTATTTCTTGTGCGAATCGGTGGGTGTGATGATGTCAATCGCATCGATGTCGGGATCTTCCAGCATCGCACGATGGTCGGTGTATCCCTTCGGCACATCCCACTGCGCTTGCATCTCCCGCAACGGTCCTTCCGACCGTCGCATGAACGCCACTACCTCGACCTCCGGTATTTCGGCGTAGGCCTCCATGTGCTGCGCCGCGAATCCTCCCGCGCCGATGATGCCGATCCTTAGTTTCCGATCACTCATTTCCGTCGTTCACCCCGATCACGTTAATGCCAACTGAATCCGCCACGCAGACGACCAGTTACAACGCTTGTGTTTCAAACATTCGCATGATAACCTATCGAAAGAACTACCCTCCGATAAAACATTCATAAGAGCACTAAGGGAAATTTAATGACAACACTGGAAGAACGCGTCAGTCGCCTCGAAGGTGGCTACGAACATCTGGCTACCAAAGCCGACCTTGCCGACCTCAAAGCCGATTTGAAATCCGACATTGCGCATTTGGAAAGCCGTTTACTGCGTTGGATGATCGGTATGATGCTGACTTCGACCGCAATAGCCGTTTCCATCGCGACTTTGGTTCAAAGCTTCATCAACTAATCCAACTACCTCCAACTTTTGAGACATCTCGTATGCCCCTTGCAACCAGCGCTGAACGGCACAATCACCGCCACGAAAGTGGCTACGAACATCTAGCGACGAAAGCGGATGTCGCCGAATTGCGAGGCGACATCGCCCGTGTTGAGAGCCGGTTGGAAAGCCGACTGGAAGCCGAGATAGGTAAGCTTGAGAGCCGACTGCTCCGGTGGATGATCGCGATGATCCTGACTTCCATCATCGTGGCTTCCTCGGTCGCAACTGTGGTCCAGGGGTTCGTGAATTGATCGCCTTCAAACCGCCTGCAACCCACCAGCACCAGTCTTTCTAAACGCATCCTCCGAAATCCCGTACGCGCTGCCGTGAACCGCGCCGCCCGGGAATACCTTGCCGGGGTTGAAACGCTCTCCAGCACCGAAAGCGGGTCGCAGCTTCGCCATCGCCGTCATATCGTCCTCGGTGAAGACCAACGGCATATAGGCCTGCTTTTCGATCCCGATGCCGTGTTCACCGCTGAGCGCACCGCCGGCTTCGATACACGCTTCCAATATTCGTTCGCCGCACTCAATGACGCGTCGAACCTGTGCTCGGTCACGACCATCGAACAATATGCAAGGGTGGAGATTCCCGTCTCCGGCGTGGAAAACGTTTCCAATCGTCAAACCCAACTCCTCGCCAATCGCTCGAACTTGGCGCATGATGTCGCGCAGTTTGGTTCGGGGCACGACCCCATCCACTAGGTAATAGTTCGGAGCGATAGTACCGAACGCGCCGATCGCGCCTTTCCGCGTCGCCCATAGCTCAGCCCGCTTGGCATCGTCCTCGGCTTCGCGGATCTCGGACGTGTTGTTGGCGAAGCAGATGTCACGGACCCGCTGACCGTGTTCGTCCACGGTTTCTCGCAACCCGTCAAGCTCGACGATCAGCACGGCTTCGGCATCGTCGGGATATCCGGGATGGTAGACCGGTTCGCAAGCTTCGATAGTTACGCGGTCCATCATCTCAATCGCTGACGGCACCATCCCGGCACCGATGATGTCGGAAACCGACTGCGATGCATCGTCGAGCGATCGAAAAGCCGCCAGCATCGTTAGCACTGCTTCCGGTTTACGCATCAATCTGACCGCCACCTTGCTCACGATGCCGAGCGTTCCCTCGGAACCGATGAATGCTCCTCGCAAGTCATATCCGAACGTGTCGCGTGAGGTGCCACCCAGCCAGACCTGTTCACCGTTCGCGAGAACAACCTCGATGCCCAACACGTGGTTCGTCGTCACACCCAACGCCAAGCAGTGCGGGCCTCCGGCATTCTCCGCAACATTGCCGCCAATCGTGCATGCCCCTTGGGAAGACGGGTCAGGAGCGTAGTAGAGACCGTATTGAGCCACCGCGTTCGAGAGATGAATATTCACGAGACCGGGCTCGACAATCGCCACACGGTTTTCGACGTCGACGTCCAAGACTCGGTTGAGCCTTGTGACCGGTAAAACGACCGAGTTGTGGAGAGGAACCGCGCCACCACTTAATCCGGTTCCAGCGCCGCGCGGCACAATGTTGGCGTCGTGCTCGTAAGCCGCTCGTACACACTCGGTCAACTCGTCCGCATTACCGGGAAGCACGACTGCACCAGGCGGCGAACGGTCTATCGAACCGTCGTACTCATACAGCAACAGATCATCTGATCCCCAGATGACGTACTCTTCGCCGACGATGCTGCGAAGTCGCTGAATCAGACTCTCGTCAATCATCGGGTAGGGTAGGGCGCGTAGTGGTTACGCGTTGTCGTCCATGAACTGTTGCGCGCTGTTCAGAAGTAACTCATGGATCCAAACTGAACTCATGATGTCGTCACTCATGTGACGCCCCTTACTCCGGATGTGGTCTGACAGTTCATTCGCGGCCTTCACAACATCAGGATGTTCCGGTTCACCGGGATAGCCAATGCCTTGGGCGAAGTCGTTCATGCCGATACCGAAGTAGTGGATGCCGTCGACCGCGAGGATGTCGTCGATGTTGTCTATCGAACCTTGGTCCTCGAGCAACGCGCCGACGAGCATGTTGTCGTTGGCTTGCTGATAGAAGTCCTTCTTGTCGCCCCAAGCGTCCGGAGTAAACGAGTAGTTGGTGCCCCGGTTGCCGCCGAACGATCGATGGCCGATCGGGCCAAAGTAGCAAGCATCTACGAGCTTCTCGGCATCCTCGCCACTCGCTATGTGCGGGCCCATGATGCCTTGGATGCCTCGATCCAAATACTGGAGGATGTGCGACGCCTCAACGTTTTCCACACGCGCTACTGCGGTAGCGCCGGCCGCCTCGACCGCGCGAACCATCTCCTCCAACTCCGTGTACCCGAACGGGCCATGCTCACCGTCCAACCAGACGTAATCGAAGTCCATGCGACCCAGAATTTCGACGTCCCACACCGAAGGGAAAGTCATCTGGTAACCCATCGCTTTTCGTCCATCCTTCATCGCTGCAATAACGCGATTCTGGCGCACCATCATTTCAGCCATCTGTCAACTCCTGTTCATTCGTAGAGTCACCATTTTGGTGACTTATCCGTCCATTTCATTCATCAGCTTCACCGCGGTGCCGTAGCAAAAGACGCTGTAGTTCTGATCACTACCGTGTTGGCCCGCTGGTTGAATGGAACTGATCCTGAGATCGATAACCGCGTCAGCTTCTATATTCTGTGCCGCGCTGCTGAGGCGCTCGATCGCTTCAGCAGTTTTATCTTCCACGTTGCTCGTGCCGCCTCGGCCGAGTTTCTCTGCCCCGACAACCAGACCTAGAATGCTCTCAATCGCGTAACCAGGTACAAAGTTCGTCGTCGTCAACAAAACCGATGGGTTTCTTCCCCAAGTCATTCTTGTCCTCCGATTCTGAACTTCCAAACATTATGTTCAATTGAGTTTGACTGCGGTGCCGTAAGCCAGGATCTCCGAGAAACCCTGACCAACCGAAGAAGTGTTGTACCTCGTGGTCACGATCGCGTCCGCTTCTAAAGCCATAGCTTCGGCTATCATCTCCTGCGTCGCCTCTTCACGCGTATCTTTCAGAAGGCTCGAATACTCGGATACGGCCCCGCCGGTGATGTTCTTGATCCCGGCCAAGAAATCGTAGCCGATCCCCCGTGCGCGAACCGCGTTGCCGCGCACCATGCCCAGTACCTGGGCAATTTCCTTGCCTTCCACTTGTTCCGTAGTAACTACTATCATGTCGAAACTCCTTCCTACATTTCACAATCCGTTCAAACGACACTGGGTTCAAAGTTAACACCTATTCGAACGAGCCTTGCGGTCAGAACTCCTCCTCGGGCGCGTTAGCCACCAGAACCAAGAATGCGAACACTAACAGGATCAGAAAAGCGATGATGATTACTCGTGGAACCTCACGCTTCGAGTTACGAACCTGTTCGGCGGCCAGTGGAACGCCCGAATCCGTCGGACCCGGTCAGCCAGATTGTCTTCTATACCGATCTCAAACACCGTGTGAATGCGCGGATGCTTACTGTTAATATCCTCAGGAGTCAGCCGAAACGCTCATACGCACGCTAAGTTTCGGCAACGATTCGGAAGAACTGGAGCAAAATGTACCCGAGCACAATCAGATCCAAACTCGCAACCGGCGGCGCTGTTCTCAGCACCAGCATGTTCTCGCGTGAACCGCACGTGGCCCACACGGTCTACAGCAGCATCAAACCCGACTGGGTCTGGATAGACCAAGAACACAGCCCATGGGGCACCGAGAGCATCGGCACCATCTGCGTTCAGGGTAGAAACCTCGGAGTTTCGCCCGTAATTCGCGTTCCGTGGAACGACCCCGGTGACATCAAGAAGGCGTACGACGTCGGCGCCGTCGGCGTCATGGTCCCGCAGGTCGACAACCCCGAAGAAGTAGCCGACGCCGTACGATACGCCAAGTACCCTCCCATGGGCGAACGCGGCATCGCGCCATGGTTCGCGTCGCTGCTTAACATCACCCAAGACGACGTCCTTGAACACGCCAACAACGAGACCCTGCTCATCATCCAAATGGAGAGCACAGAGGCATACGAGAAACTCGACGATACTCTGGCGCTCGAAGGATTCGAAGTGCTGCTAGTCGGCCCTACCGACCTCTCCGCCACCCTCGGCATCCCCGGCCAGATCCACCACGACCGTGTCGAGCAGATCATGTCCGACGTCGCCCAACGCATCAAAGGCACCGGCAAAGCCCTGGCCACTACATTCGGAGACCCCGAAGTCGCCCGCCGTTGGATCGCCGAAGGCTACACGATGATGAACGTCGGCAGCCCCCTCGCCCTCGGATGCGGACCCTTGGCCAACCTCTTTGCAGAAATCCGCGAACAGTTCCCATGCGAGTGAGCACCACCTCCGCCGAGCAGCTCAACACCGTTAGACAGGTGCCTTGACAATCCCCGACCATGCAGCCTCGCGAACCAGAATACCTACGTGATCTGGTTCGCGAGCTGTGCGCGTTGCCCGCAGAATCAGAGTGGGTCGAGTTCAAGCGAAGCAACTCCAACCCAGAAACCATCGGCGAGAACATCTCTGCTCTCGCGAACAGCGCAGTTCTCAATGATCGCGAGTCCGCGTACATCGCATGGGGTATTAGCGATGTCACGCATGACATCGTCGGAACCAACTTTACGCCCGACGGCGCAAAGAAGGGCAACGAGCCGTTGACTTTGTGGCTCAGAAAATCAGTAAGCGACAATACTGACTTCCTTTTTCACTCTACCCAAATCGACGGCCGCTCACTAGTAGTCCTTGAGATTGCGCCGGCAACCCAATTCCCAACCAAGTTCAAACGCGGGGTTTACGTCCGTGTTGGCCCGGCAACCAAGAAACTGTCAGACGAGCCGCAAATCGAGCGCCGGTTGTGGCGACTGTTGGATCGTCGGAGTTTCGAAGACGGCATCGTTGCAGCCAACCTAACTTCAACCGAAGTGTTGGCAATGCTCGACTATCCGGCGTACTTCCATCTCCTGGGTCTGCCGATGCCCGACGGCAACGCCAATATTCTTG
The DNA here is from genome assembly GCA_965220355.1 of Dehalococcoidia bacterium. Lineage (GTDB taxonomy): Bacteria > Chloroflexota > Dehalococcoidia > Lucifugimonadales > Lucifugimonadaceae > Bin127. The sequence goes on along the minus strand of OZ244820.1, from coordinate 1,465,796 downwards.
ATTCGATGCGTCGAGACGGGTTGCTCAAGCGTTCAGATGCCGGAGGTTGGGACATCACTAATCTCGCCGCGATACTGTTGGCTCGTGACTTGAGTGAATTCACTGGACTTGGACGCAAACGTCTTCGGGTCATTAGATACGACGGCTCAGGGCGCTTCCATGCCGCGAGAGAACGGCAGTTTGATGTCGGATACGCGGCGGCTTTCCAGCAGGTCATCGAGCACATCATGGCGTTGGTGCCCTCGAACGAGGTTATCGAGCAAGCGCTAAACGTCGAAACGCCCATGTTCCCAGAAGTCGCTGTCCGGGAACTCGTGGCGAATGCCTTGATTCACCAAGATTTCTTCGTAACTGGGTCCGGTCCTCTGGTTGAAATCTTCGCGGACAGAATAGAGGTGACCAATCCGGGCGAACCGCTCGTTGAAACGCTTCGATTCCTAGATGCACCGCCGAAATCTAGGAACGAATCAACCGCGGCATTGATGCGACGCTTCGGGATTTGCGAGGAACGAGGCAGCGGCATCGATAAAGTCGTCAATCTGATTGAGGCCCACCAGCTACCCGCGCCTCTGTTCGAAGTCGTCAACGCAGCTACGCGATGCGTCCTGTTCGCACACAAAACCCTCTCGGACATGGGCCGGATGAACGGGGCAGAGCATGTTACTGGCACTCGTGCTTGCGATATGTGACAAACCAACTTACCAACAATCGTTCGGTACGTGAACGGTTCAACATCCCAGATAACCGGATCGCACGGGCTTCCAAGTTACTCAAGGAAGCGACCGATGCCGGATTGATCGTCGTGCGTGACCCAGAAGCTGGAACGAGAAACCGATCTTACATACCTTGGTGGGTCAGCCACGTCGAATCCGATTGATTGCTTTCTGTTGCTTTCCCAAAAGATGCTTCTTGACCGAGGTCTCGGCTACCTCAAGTTCAAAAACACGCCAACTTTGCTTTCCGTTGCTTGCCAAAAAGATGTGTCTTGGCCCAGCTTTCGGATGCTTCAAGTTCGAAAAACGCTAACTTTGCTTTCCGTTGCTTTCCAAAAAATGTGTCTTGACCCAGGTTTCGGATGCTTCAGGTTCAATAAAACGCCAACTTTGCTTTCCGTTGCTTTCCAAAAAATGTGTCTTGACCCAGGTTTCGGATGCTTCAGGTTCAATAAAACGCCAACTTTGCTTTCCGTTGCTTTCCAAAAAATGTGTCTTGACCCAGGTTTCGGATGCTTCAGGTTCAATAAAACGCCAACTTTGCTTTCCGTTGCTTTCCAAAAAGATGTGTCTTGACCCAGGTTTCGGATGCTTCAGGTTCAATAAAACGCTAACATTGCTTTCCGTTGCTTTCTCAAAAGCACGTAACAGCCCCCGATCACTTGCGCCCATCACCGCGTTAATCCAACATCACACAGCCGACTTACCATTGAGTAATTCAAACTGGGACCCGCAACATTGGCAACCATCTTCCTAGTCCGACACGGCGAAACTGATGGCAACGCGGCCAATCTGGCCCAAGGACACTACGACGCCCCTCTCAACGAAACGGGCAAGGCTCAGGCCAAACTCCTCGGCGAACGCCTCAAAAACTGGCACTTCGACGCCGTCTACTCGAGCGACTCTGCGAGAGCCCTCCAGACCGCTGAACCGCTGCTCAAGCGCCGACCCGATCTTGACATCGAAACCACTCCCGCACTCAGGGAAAAGAACTACGGCGACTGCGAGAACTACTCGTGGCAACAACTGCGAGACGAGTACCCCGAAACCTTCGCCGAAATCCTAAACCCTGAAATCGGCTCCGACGTCCGCTTCCCCGGAGGCGAGACCGACCGCGAGCACAACGACCGAGTCGCCAAATTCACCCGCGAAATCATCGCCGATCACGACGAAGATGCTAAAATCATCGTCTTCAGCCACGGCGGCTCCATCAAAGCCGCTGCGGCCTACATGTGCAACTTCCGACTCGAAGACAAGTGGCGACTAAAGACCGACAACACCGGCATCAGCTCCATAATCTCCGAACCTACCTGGCGAGACGACGGCTGGCAGATCGAAAGATGGAACGACACATACCACCTCAACGGCTTCAACCTGTCCGGATGATCCGCACTTGAATACCCCCGGCCTCATCGTCAACCCATCGCCGCGGACCATAATCATGGTTCGTCACGGCGAGACCCAGGGCAACCTCGACGACAAAGCCCAAGGCCATCTCGACGTACCTCTCACGGAAACGGGCAGACTCCAAGCGAAAGCGGTGGCGCAACGTTTATCGGACACCGAATTCGACGCCGTCTACTCAAGCGACCTCCGCAGGGCCGTTGAAACCGCCAAAGCGATCACGGCTCAGCGGCCCGAACTGCAGATTCAAACACGCCCACAGCTTCGTGAATATCATTTCGGCGATTACGAAGACACTCCATGGGCGGAGATTGGCAACACAGATCCCGAGTTTTATCGACGCTGGAAAAATTTGAGCACTCGCATAGGCATCGAATTCCCCGGTGGCGAATCAATGCTAGACGCGTGGGACAGAGTCGGCGAATTTGCCAGCGAGATCGCGGCTAACCGTCATCGAGGAAACGCAACATTATTGGTCGTTGGCCACGGTGGCTCGTTGCAAGCGCTCTTGGCCCATCTGTTGAACCTCCGCGCCGCAGACCAATGGTCCTTCCTCTTCGACAACACGAGTGTCACCGTAGTTAAAGAACACCCATTCACGCCAAACGCTTGGCGAACATATCAGTTCAACGACACCAGCCACCTGAACGGCATCGGCTTGCACTCGAAATAGGCCGCGCGTTACCTCTCACAAACCACGCCGTCACCATCACCATCCCCTGCGCTTGGGACTTGATCCGCGGGAAATCCTCGGCCATCCCCACTGTCGCCTTTGATACGCTCCAATCCTGCTTCAACCGCGGCATCGCAATTAGGGTAGATTTCGCCAGTTTCGGCAGGAATGGCGGTTTCATTCGGCGTTGGTTCGAGCGTTGGTTTCGGCGTATCTTCGACCTTTGGTGAAGTCGAAGATGAGCCGCTTTCTTCGCAGACGTATCCATCACCGTCACCATCTCGTTCGTCAGTCACGATTTCGACGGGAAATCCCCAACCCGGGCCTTCGGTGCCGGGTTCTCTTTCCAATCCTGCTGCCTCGGCTTCTTCGCACGTCCGATAGGTAGTCACACCGTCTTCGGTCGCGGTTTCCACAGTTGGTACCTGTGTGCTTGTTGGAACCGCAGTAGCGGTAACCGTAGGTTCGTCAGCACTCTTGGGTGTGGAGGTCGCCACAACTGTCGGTGTGGCTGTGACTGTCGACGTAGGTGAAGCATCGGACACTTTGCCCGACCCGGCTTCCGCGGTGGCGGTCAAAGAGCGCCTCAATTCTGACAGGGTGATTTCGCAAACCACCTCGTCTTTGTCGCGATCAATCTCATCAAACACGATCGCAACTGGAAATCCCCATCCTTCACCTTCTTTTCCCTTAACGCGCTCTAGCCCAGCTTTTTCAGCCTCTTCACATTTCGCGTAACGCTCGGTCGAATCTGGGAGTGTCGTAGCTGTCGGTGTCGTCGTTGCCCCGGGTGAAAAGGTTACCGTTGCAGTAGACGTCGGTTCAGATGTAGCAGTTTTAGTCGCAGTGGGCTCCGGATCTGGAATCGACGTTGCAGTCGGCTCCTGAGATTCGCTGGTTGTAGGCGCCGCGACAGCTCCCGCTATCTGCCCGGCATTTACCAAACGTTCGCAATTCTCTCGGTGATCTTCAAAATCCCTTGTCCCTCCTTCATAAGGAACCGCCAATCCCTCATCCAACAGAAACTCCGACAAGACAACACTATCCGGCGAACGGATGTCCCCCAACACACGACCAAACCCACCGTCCTCGAAATCGGTCAGCAGAATATACTGCCCATCCACCGACACGAATTCCACTACTCGCTCTTTCGACCAATTCCCGCAAATCTTCTCAAATTCGTCGCTCGTCCGCGTCTCTGGCGTATCGACGCCTTCAATTCGGATCGTCTGACGTTTCAATCCCTCAACTTGGACCTCTTCGATTTCGACCTCAACCGTATCGCCATCCAAGACTCTCACAATCGAAACGAAAAACTCACCGTCCGTCGACGGCTCCGGCTTCGCGGTAGCGGTTGGAGTCGCGGTCGGCACTGGCGTCGGCGTCGGAAACAGCAACACCACCCGGGCAGTCGGAGTCGCAGTCGGCAACGGCTGCTGCGTAGCTGCAGGAGCGGGCGCAGGTGTAGTCGCAGCAGTGGGGGAGAGCGGTGATGTATCCGCGGCCGTGCAAGCCACGACACTCAACAGAATGCCAACGCAAGCAGCAGCGAATTTACCCATCACCCACACCGGCATGATCTGCAACGCGAATCCGTTACATCGTCAGCGCGACACGATTCGCAGTTGTCCCGCCTTCGCGACCCTGCCACTCGGCGAACTCGAACGCATCATTGATCTGCTCCAGCGGATATGTGTGCGAGATCACATCCGCGACGGGCATTCGATCTTGTACTCGCACCAAGAACTGTAGTGCAGCCTCGATGATCCACGGATTGTAGTGCACCGTACCCAGCCACTGTGTCTGGTTGCTGATGATCTTTACTGCTGGGAATTCGATGTTGCCCTCGCCGATGTTGCCGATGTCTATGTACTTGCCGTTCACTCGCACCATGTCGAGGCCTTCGAGCGTCGCCGAAGGGATGCCGACCACCTCGACAACAACATCGGCGCCGACTCCGTCGGTCAGTTCCCTGACGCGTTCGACTCGCGCCTCGGGCGTCGGATAATCCATCATTGACACGGTGTCGGTTGCGCCACACCTGATCGCCAAGTCAAGCCTGGGCTGCTGTCCGTCGATCACGATCACCTTCGATGCACCCTTCTCAGCAGCCACCGCCGTTGCGTAAATCCCCAATCCACCTGCACCTTGGATTACCACCTTGTCGCCAAAGTCCATCTTCGCTCGCTCCAAACCGAAGAGAACCTGTGACAACGCGCAGTTGACGGGCGGAACCGCGTCACTTGGCAACTCGTCCGGGACTCTGAACGCGTAGTGTCCAGAGGGCAGATAGTAGTAGTCCGCGTAACCGCCGTCGCAGTAAGGATACGATTCCAAGTCCTTTTGTCGCGAACGGTGGGGGCAAGCGTGGTGCTCGCCTCGGATGCACCAGTAGCAACGATTGCAAGGGTTGAAGAATGGGAACGCCACGCGGTCGCCCTCGTTCAACGGCCGCCGCAGCGAGTCGGTTTCGACGCCCTTGCCGAGCGAGTGAACGACGCCTGTGAACTCGTGACCGACGATGCGGTTCGAATGCGTTGACATGTCGCCGCGCCAGATGTGGAGATCGGAACCGCAGATAACACCATGCGTGTTCTTGATGAGCATTCCCCCCGGTTCCACCTCAGGTGTGGGGAACTCTCCGATCTCGAACGGCACTCCAGGTGTGTCGAATATGGTGACTTTTCCGATCGGCATGTGTCGCCTCTTTCTCGAATTCGATCCGGATTTTCGCTCACTGCCTACATCGTAAGCGCGACGCGGCTCGCGACCGTGCCGCCTTCACGCCCACGCCACTCCGCAAACTCGAACGCTTCATTAATCTGTTCCAACGGGAACTTGTGCGACACAACGTTCGCGACTGGCATCCGGTCCTGGACTCGTACCAGAAACTGTAGCGCCGCCTCGATGATCCAAGGATTGTAGTGCACCGTGCCGAACCATTGAGTCTGGTTGCTGATCACCTTCACCGCAGGAAACTCGATGCGCCCGCCCGCGATGTTGCCGATGTCGATGTACTTGCCATTAACCCGCACCATGTCTAACCCCTCCAACGTCGCCGCGGCGATGCCAACAACCTCGACTACAACATCAGCACCAACACCGTGGGTCAACTTCCGAACGCGTTCGACACGAGATTCCGGCGTCGGATATTCAGCCATCGAGATCGTGTCAGTGGCTCCACACTGGACCGCGAGATCCAACCGCGGCTTCTGACCATCGATGACGATGATCTTCGATGCGCCTTTTTCAGACGCAACTGCCGTGGCAAAGATTCCCAATCCACCCGCGCCTTGAATGACCACGGTATCCCCAAAGTCCATCTTTGCGCGCTCTAAACCGAACAGAACCTGCGACAACGCACAGTTGACCGGCGGAACCGCATCAGTCGGCAACTCGTCCGGGACCTTAAAAGCGTAGTGGCCCGGCGGCAAATAGTAGTAGTCCCCCATACCCGCGTTGCAATAAGGGTGCTCCTCCAGGGTGTACCACCGTCCGCGATGCGGGCAAGCATGATGTTCACCGCGAATGCACCAGTAGCAACGGTTGCAAGGATGGAAGAAAGGGAACGCCACTCGGTCTCCCTCGTGCAAAGGTCTACGCAGCGAATCCGTCTCAACCCCCTCACCCATCGAATAAACAACGCCGGTGAATTCGTGACCCGTTAGTCTCTTGACAGGAGGCGGCGGATCATCGTCGTCGCCCCTCCAACCATGCAGATCCGACCCACAGATCACCGCATGCGTGTTCTTGACCAGTAATCCGCCCGGTTCTACCTCAGGCGTCGGTAACTCCATGATCTCGAAAGGCACTCCAGCCGCCGTGTACAAGGCGACTTTGCCGATAGGCATAGCAGGCCTCCCATTCGAATTCGACCAGCAACCGAGCGATTTTTCGATTACATCGTCAAAGCAACCCGGTTCGCCGTCGAACCACCTTCGCGCCCCTGCCACTCGGCAAACTCGAACGCGTCGTTGATCTCCTCTAGCGGGTATTTGTGCGAAATCACGTTCGCGATCGGCATCCGATCCTTGGCGCGCACCAAGAACTGCAATGCCGCTTCAACGATCCATGGGTTGTAATGCATCAGACCTTGCCATTGAGTCTGGTTGCCGATGATCTTCTTGGCCGGAAACTCGATGCTTCCGCCGCCGATATTGCCGATATCGACGTACTTACCATTGAATCGCACCATGTCCAGACCCTCCAACGTAGCCGCAGCGATTCCAACCACCTCGACAACCACGTCCGCACCGATACCATGCGTCAATTCCCGAACGCGCTCGACACGCGATTCCGCCGTCGGATAATCCGTCATCGATATGGTGTCAGTAGCACCACATTTCATCGCCAAATCGAGACGCGGCTGCTGTCCGTCGATCACTATGACCTTCGAAGCGCCCTTTTCCGAGGCGACTGCCGTTGCAAAAATTCCGAGTCCACCAGCCCCTTGAATCACCACGGTGTCTCCGAAGTCCATCTTCGCCCGTTCCAATCCGAATAGCACCTGAGAAAGGGCACAATTGACCGGCGGCACCGCGTCAGTCGGCAATTCGTCCGGCACCTTGAAGGCGTAGTGACCCGGTGGCAGGTAGTAGTAATCTGCCATGCCGCCGTCGCAGTACGGATAGGCATCCAAACCTTGATGATTCGCCCTGCCGCGATGCGGACACGCATGATGCTCGCCCCGGATGCACCAGTAACACCGGTTGCACGGATTGAAGAAGGGGAACGCGATCCTGTCGCCCTCTTTTAACGGCCGGCGCAATGAGTCGGTATCAACTCCATTTCCGAGCGAATGAACAACGCCCGTAAACTCGTGACCGGTCAACCTTCGCTTTGGTGGCGGTTTGACGTCACCATCGCCACGCCAGCCGTGCAGATCAGAACCGCATATAACGGCGTGAGTGTTCTTGACCAGCAGGCCTCCCGGTCGAATTTCCGGTGTCGGCATCTCCTCGATATGGAACGGCACACCAGTCTGTGTGAATACGGCAACTTTTCCGGTTGGCATTTCTATCCTCTTTTGGATGCTCGCGACACCGTTCAAATGCGCCGCGCATGTTGCACGCGAATATAAACCATTACGTTCGTTTATGGACGCCGCGTATGTATACTTTCGACTCGATTAAACGGAGGTGCGGCGTAGGCGAGACAATCACTGGTCGATAGATCGGCGGCGCAAGCGCCCCAAACAACGCCATAAACGAAAGGCGGATCCGATTGCTCGAACAATTCCACGTCCCACATGACATTGCAGTGCATGTCGAAATCGAAGACATGCGCGCAACCGTCGAAGACATCTTCCGAAAGATGGGAATGCCGGAGGATGACGCCGTCCAATCGGCGGACGTCCTTGTCTACGCCGACACCCGCGGCATAGAGTCACACGGTGTCTCGAACATGTTGCGCAGCTACGTCGCTTCATTCGGCGTAGGCGGCATCAACCCAACTCCCGAACCCAAGATAATCCGCGAGTTGCCCGCCGCGGCAACCATCGACTGCGATGGCGGCCACGGTCTCGCCGTCGGCCCGATGGCCATGCGCATGGCGATGGACCGGGCAGAGACCTACGGCATCGGCACCATCACCGCGATAAACGGTCGGCACTTCGGTGCCTGCGCCTACCACGCCGCGATGGCGTTGGAGCGCGACATGATCGGCATCGCCATGACCACCGGCGGCGTCAACGTCGCACCCGTCCACGGCGCCGAACGCCTAGTCGGCCTCAACCCGATCGGCATCGCCGCGCCGACACGAGACGAACCACCATTCATCTTCGATGCCTCGATGAGCAGCGTCGCCGGTAACAAGATCGTCCTCGCCAAACGCATCGGAGTGCCCGTCCTACCAGGCTGGATAGCCGAGATGGACGGAACTCCCGTAATGGAAGAGCGTCAGGTACCCGACGAATTCATGATGCTGCCAGCCGGAGGCACCCGCGAGCTTGGCGCTCACAAAGGCTACTCGCTCGCGGTCATGATTGAGATCCTCGCCGGCATCCTGGGCGGCAATGGCGGCGGACCGCACAGACGCAGGGGCGCGTCCCACCACTTCATGGCGTACAACCTCGAAGCCTTCACCGACATCGAAGACTTCAAGTCTGACATGGACGCCTACATGCGATCCCTCCAAGACTGCACGCCCGCAACAGGGCAGGAGCGGGTCGTCTATGCCGGACTACCCGAGCACGAAGAGGAGATCGAGCGCCGCGAACACGGCATTCCGTACCACCCCGAAGTCATTGACTGGTTCCGCGGCATAACCGCTGAACTGGAAATACCATGGAGACTCACATAAACCAAGACTGACGAACGCCGTCATCATCCCCTCTCCCCCACGTGGGAGAGGGTTAGGGTGAGGGGGAACGGGCGGACAAAGGGGGCCAACCCCGGACGACCAATCAAACCGTTAGCACCACCAAACCATAAGGAAACAACAAATGGGCATCAACAAATGCATCGACCTGCTGAAGCAGGGACAACCCTTCTACGCCACCCACACGCCTGATCTTTCGTACGACGCCGGCGTTGAGTTGGCTCAAACTTGGGCCGACATGATCCTCATCGACTTCGAGCACCGTAACTTCAACGTCGGAGGCTTGGAACAGTTCATGAAAGGCCTCAAAGCCGGCGGACCAACTCCGAGTGGGCACCTCACTCCGACGGTGGTCACGACTCTCCCGCACAACGCTATCTCCGTCGAAGAGGTTCGGTACAACGCCTGGCAGATGCGACACGCTCTCACCACCGGTATCCACGGCCTACTTCACACGCACGCACGCGACCCGGAAGCCGTCAAATGGTTCGTCGCCGCCTGCCGTTACCCCTTCCAGACCCTCGCCCGCGACGTCATTCCCGAAGGCCTCCGCGGCGGAGGCGGGCAGGGCATACCTGCCGAGATTTGGGGTATGACTCCTCGTGAATATGTCGAAATCGCAGACCCGTGGCCGCTCAACCCCAACGGCGAGCTGCTTCTCGGCCTAAAGATCGAAGACCGTCACAGCCTCCCAAACGCTGACGAGATCGCCGCCGTTCCCGGCATCGGCTTCGCAGAGTGGGGACCTGGCGACATGGGTATGTCACACGGCAACCCTGACGCCCACGACCCGCCGTACCCCGACTACATGGATCATGCCCGAAACACCATCAAAGACGCCCTCGACAAGGTTGGTGTCGGCTTCTACTCCAGCTGGGCCGACGACGACATGACGCAGGAACAGATCGTCGACCACCTCATCGACGTCGTCGGCGTCAAGATGATGGGCGCCCGCAACAAAGAATTCGCCGACTACGGCCGCGCCAAGACGGGGCGGACGATGCCGGTGTAGGGTTTTTCGTCAACAATCGTCCCCTTCGCAAAGCGAGGGGGACGCACGGATGTAGGGGCAGGTTTCAAACCTGCCCAAAGCGTCGGCGCACACGCAGTTGATGCCAAATATCCTCGCTCCCGCTAGGCGGAAGAGGGTTAGGGAGAGTGTAACCCCGCGCACGTCACGCCTTCACTTCAACACGCTCCCCAACTGCGCGTCGTGTCGACGAATTCGCATCGGCCGCCCCGCAACATTGCTAAACTGTTTGAGATGATCCTAGGTCAAGCCTCGTACTCAACCATGCCATGCCGCCCCCTATTGAAATGGCCAGGGGGTAAACGTTCTGAGTTGCAATGGATCCGACCGTTGATACCGCCGCATCGGCGTTATTTCGAGCCCTTTTTTGGCGGTGGATCGGTTTTCTTCGATGCCATCAACGTCGACGCTTACGTAAACGACCTACACAAAGACCTCATGCTGTTTTACACATGCGTCAAGGAACAGCGGACGGAATTCTTCGAAGTGTTGTTCGGTTTCGTCAAGGAGTGGGAGGCTGGAACGGACATCGATCGGGAAACGATGTACTACCAAGCACGCGATCGTTATAACGCAACAGATACCATGACTGTCGATCGCGCTGCCGATTTCTTTCTCATCCGGCAATTCGCCTACGGTGGGATGTTCCGTGTTAGTCGTCAAGGTAACTTCAACGTGCCTTTTGGCAAAGCGTACGCCCGTAGCGATAGCGGACTGCGGTTAAAGGTCGAACATCTCGCGTCAACAGCCGTACAACAAAAATTGCAGTTGCTCACACTTTCGACACTCGATTTCGAGGACTTCCTGCAACGGATCGAGTTCGGTGCGGATGATTTCGTGTTTCTCGATCCGCCGTACGACACAACGTTTTCCAATTATGTTTCGGATTTCGACGAAGAAGACCAGAAAAGATTGGCGAGGTGCTTGGAAGGGTTAGAAGGTAAATTCATGCTGGTGAGCAAACTGACTCCATTGATAGAGGAACTGTACGTCGGAAACGGCTATGCAGTTAGGCAATACGAGTTGGGATACAGGTTCAACATCAAACAAAGATTTTCGAGGTCGACAACACACGTATTGGTCACTAACTATGACCCCAATCTCTGAAGCTGAGCTCATATTACCGGCTCTGATGTTGTTGGATCGTTCACCAGAAGGATTGAACACCTCGCAGTTGATCGAGCGACTTTCTGCAACGCTCCACCCCACAGGCGATGACATGAGCATCCTTGCTGGCCGAAACGACACGAGGTTTTCTCAGAAAGTGCGCAACCTCACGTCTCACGATACGTTGACGCAACGTGGTTTAGCGACCCGTGGGACGGGACGGAACCAACCGTTCAGGATCACAGATGAGGGGACGGACGCTTTACGACGCCCATAGAGATTCGCTAGATGTCCTGACTGGTTTTTCGCTCGACGATTCAGAACCAGCATTGAGACAGATCGCAACGAACACACCAATCGAAATCCTTGATGATGCCCTCATTCGCGAAGGCGAACTAAGATTGCGCACGGCAGAATTTCGTACGCGTTCGCGTGAGTTGCGAATGTCTGCCGTACAGCATCACAGTCAAAACGGCTACATCTATTGCTCTGCGTGTGAATTTGAGTTCAGCAAAGCTTATGGATCGACTGGGAGAGGTTACATACAGATTCACCATCTAAAACCTGTCTCATTCATGCGCGGTGAACCGATGAGCATGAGCGACGCGTTGGCTAACGTTCGCCCGCTCTGCGCCAACTGCCACCAGATGGCACATAGGAAGACGCCACCTCTAAAAATAGCGGACATTAGGTCCATCGTCAGAGTGTCGTACAACTATTCTGAAGAAAATCCAGCAATTCCAAGCTAGATCGCGACAACTATACAGACCGTCGTTCCGAGAAACCAGCCGCCGCCATTTCAACAGCTAATCAATGGATTGGTTTTAGAGCAAAGCCGTCTGCACCAAATTGGTTTTTGCAGGTTTCGCGTGGCGCCTCCGATCCATCAGCCACGCGCCCGCATCCCCGTACAACCCGATAAAGTATGAACACGCGCGACGAATCACGCCGCAACCCGCAAACAAAAGGAACCAAAACTATGGGCATCAACAAATGCATTGACCTCCTCAAGCAAGGACAGCCTTACTACCACACACCCCCGCCCGAACTCTCTTACGACGCCGGGCGCGAGATGGCCCAGACTTGGGCCGACATGGTCCTCATCGATTTCGAACACCATCACTTCGACATCGGAGGTCTTTACCAATTCATGAGGGGCCTCAAAGACGGCGGTCCCACCCCGAGCGGTCACCCCACGCCTGCGGTTGTGACTTCTCTGCCTCATAGCGCCTACACGCCCGAAGAGGTGCAGTACAACGCCTGGCAGATGCGACACGCGCTGACCACCGGCATTCATGGTCTGCTCCACACCCACGTACGCAACCCAGAAGCAACCAAATGGTTCATCGCCGCTTGCCGTTACCCGTTCCAGACCATCGGTAGCGACATCATCCCCGAAGGTATCCGAGGTGGGGGAGGGCAGCGGCAACCAGCAGTTATCTGGGGCGTCGATCCTCGGGAGTACGTGCAGATAGCAGACCCTTGGCCCATGAACCCCAATGGCGAGCTCATGCTCGGACTAAAGATCGAAGACCGGCACTGCCTCTCCTTCGCCGAACAGACCGCGGCGGTCCCGGGTATCGCCTTCGCCGAATGGGGACCTGGCGACATGGGTATGTCCTTCGGCGATCCTGATGCCCACGATCCGCCATACCCCGACTTCATGGACAACGCACGAGACATCGTCGCCGCCGCGCTCGAAAAGAACAACATCGCCTTCTACGCCGCCTGGCAAGACGAAGAGATGAACAACGAGCAGCAAGTCGACCAACTCATAGACGGTCTAGGCTGCAAAATGATCGGCGCATTGACCAGAGACATCGCCGACTACGGCCGAGCCAAAACCGGCCGCACGATGCCGGTGTAGACCCGATCCAACCCGTACCCCGTCCCCTTCGCAAAGCGAGGGGGACGCGGCGAGCGCAGCGACGCCGCAGGGGGTGTGCGCGCGTCCATCTCCAACCAGATGGATCGCCACTTTGCCCCATAATCCCAAACAGCCCCGTAAAATATTCGCCAACCATGCCGGTATACCGGCGTCTGGTACCGAATTTCGGCATTCAACTCACGGGATTTACAAATGAAATCTCAATCGACAATCCAACAACAACTGCGCCGATTTGCAGCAGTGTTGGTCGTGATTGCTGCCTTAACCGTCGTCGCGTTGGCACCCGCGCTGCTGGCTTCGCAGTTGATCACACCGTACGGGGGCAAGTCAACAGCAACTGGCCACATCGACCACGCCGCAACAATCGACGTAACCGACATCGATGAAAACGGAACGGTGATGTACACCGTTTCACCTCCTGAAGGTTTCCGTACCGACTCTCGTACCGATTTCAAAGTCCCGTCGGACATATTGAATGACGCAGACCTCATTCGAGTAACGGTGAGCGACGACGACAACACCCATACCAATCTCGAGTCCGAAACCCAAAAAGATTGCAACTTTACGTTGCACCTAAGCAAAGACGATCACTACGACGCCAAAACCGGCTCATTTACCGGCTATTTGAGAATCACGGACGAAGAAACTGCCAAGTTGGAGGGTTCGAATTTCGAGCGACTCGGGCACTGCGGACTCTACGTGACCTACGCCGACTAGCACCAACGAACCTTGTGTCTGACGCGCTCCAATGATATATAAAAGATATATCAGAGGATAGCTATGCCAAAAACAACGCTCATCTCCAAATGGGGCTCTAGCCTCGCCGTCCGCATACCCAAAGCAATCGCCGAGGAGTGGGGCGTCAAAGACGGCACACAGATTGAGATGTCCCGCGACGCCAAGGGGATACACCTGCGAAAACGCAAGTACACCCTTGAAGAGTTGCTGGAAGGCATGAAAGACGCCGATTTGCATCCAGAAATCGATTGGGGCCCGCCCCGAGGTAAAGAGATTTGGTAGACACCGAATACGTGCCCGAACACGGCGAATTGATCTGGATCGAATTCATGCCGCAAGCCGATCATGAACAATCTGGAAGACGCCCCGCGCTAGTCCTCAGTCCAATCGATTACAACCTCAGAAGAGGACTGGCTCTGGTTTGTCCGATCTCGACACGCGTAGGCGGTTTTAGGTTCGAAGTCCCTGTTCAAAGCGACGTGGGCATCACCGGGGTAGTGCTATCAGACCAAATCAAGAGTGTTGATTGGCGCGCACGTTATGCTAGATACGCCGGCACTGCTTCACATGACGTAGTCGACGAGGTTATCGCTCGCATCGAAACGCTTCTTTACGCTTAAATTGTTTACCCGGGCCAGCACCAATCGACAACCGACGACGCGATGAAAACCGCAACAACAGTCACCCTCATCCTCCTCGCCGCTGCATCCCTCCTCCTCGCCGCATGCACCTCCGATAGCGGCGCAACCCAGATCGCACTCGAACGGGCCGAAGCCACCGCGCAAGCCGCCATATCGGACCTCGACAACGCAAATCAACGCGCCGAGTCCGCAGAGCAACGCGCGGCGGCAGCAGAAAAATCTGAAGACCGCCTTTCAGCAATCAAGCAACGCGGCGAACTCGTATGCGCCACCGGCAACGACACCCCCGGCTTCCATTCCCTAGACGCGTCAGGGCAGAGCATCGGTTTCGATGTCGATCTATGTCGGGCTGTCGCCGCCGCCGTTCTCGGAGACGCGGATGCCGTCGAGTTCAGATTCACCGACCTCGCCGAGCGCGGTCCCGCCCTCCAATCCGGCGAAATCGACCTGATGAACCTCACCACTACTTGGACATCGAATCGCGATGTCAACTGGGGAAACTTCGCACCCGTGATGTTCTACGACGGCCAAGGCTTCATCACCCGAAAAGAAACCGGCGTGACGTCCGCGCTCCAATTGGGAGACGCCGCAATCTGCGTAACCTCCGGCACAACCACCGAACTCAACCTCGCCGACTACTTCCGACAGCACAATCTCAACTTCACGCCCACCGTATTCGAGCAAACCGAAGTCGCCTTCGATGCCTACGATGCAGGGCAGTGCGACGCATTCACCACCGACCGCTCCGGGCTCGCATCTCTCCTGACAGAGTTTCCAAACCCAGAAGACCACGTCATCCTGCCCGAAATCATCTCCGAAGAACCGCTAACCCCAGTCGTGCCACACGGCGATGAGCAGTGGTTCGACATCGTCAAAATCGTCATGGCGGGAACCATCTATGCCGAAGCGTACGGAATCGACAGCACCAACGTCGACGAGATGGCCGCGGGCGAGAACATTAAGGCCAAGCGCCTCCTAGGCACCGAAGGCGACTTCGGACAAGAGGCGCTTGGCTTAAAGAAAACCTTCATGCAAGAAGTGATCGAACAAGTGGGAAATTACGGGGAAATTTACGGACGGAATCTCGGCGAACAAGGCATCGGCCTACCGCGCAAAGGCCGCAACGACCTCTGGATCAATGGTGGCCAGATCTACGCCGCACCCCTACGATGAGGTTCACGGCGATTCTTAAACTAAATTCACTGCCAATTCACGTCGCTTGCTGAATGCGTGTCGAATTGTGGCTTTCGAAATTGTCAAACGAAGGCGTAGCAATCGATTAATTACGAAACATCGCCATTCGAACACGAGTGATGGCGTAAACTGGTATTGATGCTACGTATCAAATCTTTCTGATCTATTTTCGCATCAAAAACAAGATCAACCGGGAGGAACCGAAAACATGAAACTCAAACTTCTGATGTCGGCACTCGCAATGGTGTCGGTATTAGCGGTCACAGTCAGTGCCTGCACCAGCGACGAAGGACCGTCTGACGCCGACCTCCAGAACGCCCAGGCAACCGCCTCTGCCGCTCAGTCGGCACTCGGCGACGCGAACGCCCGAGCCGACGCAGCCGAGACGCGCGCCGACGCGGCTGAGAAAGCCGCTGCCGACGCCGAAATGATGATGATGGCCGAAGAAAGCGGACGTCTAGCCGCAGTCCAGCAACGTGATAAGCTCATCTGCGCCAGCAGGAACGACGTGCCCGGGTACGGCGCACTCGACGACTCCGGCCGAAACGTCGGATTCGACATCGACCTGTGCCGTGCCGTCGCCACAGCCGTTCTCGGCGACCCCGAGAAAATCGAGATCCAGTACATCACCGCCGCAGAGCGTGGCCCGACAATCCAGTCCGGCGAAGTCGACCTCCTCGTCCGTACCGTGACCTGGACCACCAGCCGAGACGCCCAGTGGGGCAACTACGCCCAGACCATGTTCTTCGACGGACAGGGTTTCATGGTCCCAGCCGACCTTGGAGTCACTTCAGCTTTCGACCTCAGCGGAGCCGCAGTCTGCGTGACCAGTGGTACCACCACCGAGCTCAACATGGCTGACTTCTTCCGACAGAACAACATGGAGTACAACCCGCAGGTCTTCGAAGACACCGACGTCGTTCTCTCCTCATACGAGTCCGGCGCTTGCGACGTCTTCACCAACGACCGCTCACAGCTCGCCGCGCTTCGCACGTCTTTGCAAGACCCCGATAGCCACCTGATCCTCCCGGAGACCATCTCCGAAGAGCCGCTCGGCCCGGTCGTTCCCCATGGAGACGACCAGTGGTTCGACATCGTCAAGACCGTCATGTCCGGCTTGATCTACGCAGAAGGGTATGGAATCAACAGCGAAAACGTCTCCGCGAAAGCTGGTGGCGACGACGTCAAAGCCAAGAGACTGCTCGGCACTGAAGGCACCATCGGCCAGGAGACACTCGGTTTGTCCGAAACCTTCATGCAAGACGTCATCAACGCAGTCGGCAACTACGGCGAGATCTACGACCGCAACCTCGGACCCGATGGCATCGACCTCCCCCGAGAAGGCGGACGCAACGCACTCTGGTCAGACGCCCCCTGCGGCGACTGCCCCAAAGGCGGCCAAATCTACGCAGCACCCCTGCGCTGACAAAAAACCGCTGATAGAACGCATGGCGAGCTTTCGCCAAAAACTACGGAAGGGGGACGCACACGCGTCCCCCTTTCTTTTTGACCCGTTAAACTACACCAGAGTTGTAATGCCCACGACGCGATAACGAGTAACAAGCAGTGCAGAGCCTTCTATACCCCGGTGGCATCCCGCTGTGGCGCAACATCGTCTTCATCCAGTGGGTCGTCCAAATCATCTCCGCTATCGTCGTCATCGCGATCGTTTCCGGATTCATCTTCAACGTCGCCAACGAGATCCAAGACCGCGAAATACCCTTCGGTTTCAGCTTCCTCGACGATGCCGCTCAGATCCCCATCGGCGAATCCGTTATCCAATACGACCCGTCGCAGTCATACCTCTACGGCTTCTCCGTAGCCGCCCTCAACACGATCAAAGCATCCGTCCTCGGCGTCATAGTGGCTACCTCTCTCGGCATCATCATCGGCGTCTCGCGACTCTCCTCAAACTGGCTACTAAGCCGACTCGCCCTCGTATACATCGAAACCTTCCGAAACATCCCACTCCTGATCCAGCTTCTCTTCTGGTTCCTCATCATCCTCGAACTCCCCAACGTTCGTGAAGGATATGTTTTCTTCGACGCCTTCTATCTCAACAACAGCGGCTTCTACCTCCCATGGGCGACCCCCCTCGGAGGCTTCTGGCCCTGGGCCATTCTCACCCTCGCCGGCATCATCGCAGCCGTTGCCGCATTCAACTTCCTACAACGACGCGAAGTCGAAACCGGAAAACCAAGCTATCCCATAATCGCCGGATTCGCGATCGTCATCGTCATAACCGTTATCGGGCTCATCATCTTCACACCACTTGAGCTCGTAGTGCCCGAACGACAAGAAGGCCCCTTCGGACGACTGCAAGGCGGCGCTCGATGGTCCGGCAGCTTCTTTGCACTCCTCATCGGCCTCGTCGTATACACCTCCGCATTCATCGCCGAGATCGTCCGTGCCGGCATCCAAGCCGTAAACCGCGGACAAAGCGAAGCCGCCAGATCCCTCGGCCTAAACACCAATCACTCCCTCCGATTCGTCATCTTCCCGCAAGCCCTACGCGTCATCATCCCGCCGCTAATCAGCCAATACCTCAACCTCACCAAAAACTCCAGCCTCGCCGCCGCCATCGGATACCCCGACCTCGTCAGCGTATCCACCACCATGACGCAGATCGCACCCGCCATATCCCTCATCGGCATGGTCATGTTCACATACCTCGCCATGAGCCTCTTCTACTCCCTCGTCGGGAACATCTATAACCGCATAACCAGATACGCAGGCGTCGGCTGACAACCCCCGAAGATACGCCAACTTAAATGAATCAACCCGTCACAAGACCAAACCCCGTACCGCCTGCGATGACCGTCGGCGTACCCGGCTGGATACGAGCCAACCTCTTCAGCTCGCCAACCGACGGCATCATCACCATCGTCGTCGCCGTCGTCATCGCACTCGCCATCACCCAGACCATCAACTGGGTATTCTTCACCGCCTCATGGGAAGTCGTAACATCACGCATCCCGCTCTACGTCATCGGACGCTACCCCCAAGAGTTCTACTGGCGACCCGAGACCGCGCTGCTACTCATCAGCACCCTCCTCGGCATGGCCTGGCGACTTTGGGGCGGAATCGCCCGCGGCTTCGCCATCGCACTCATCATCGTCACCCTCCTCGCCGGCGCTTTACCATACGCTGGCGTCGACCTCGGAGCTCCCGACTACGACCCGACCAACTCGCCAGACTCACCGAGAATGTCCCTGCGAGAAAAACAACGCGACATCTCCGACGCCGACCGAGCCAACGCGATCGACCAGAAAGACATCACCGACCTCACCGGCACAACCTACCTCGCAGGAACCCTCAACGGCGACGAAGACCGCGCCGACTACTACACCTTCACGATCACCGAATCAATGAAGCTCCGAACGATCCTCGCGCAGCAGGAAGCCAACGCCAACCTCATCCTCGAAGACGCCAACGGCAGCATCCTCGAAACCAGCGACAACACCGGTACGGACGACGAATCGATCAAAACAACCCTCGACGCCGGAACCTACTACATCCGCATCGATTCCCAACAGATCGGCGACAACGCATACGTCCTCTCCTACAGCGTCACCGACCCACCCGACCTCCTCGTAAACCTGCTCTTCATCATCAACTTCGTAGCCGTAGCCATCGGATACGGACTCGCCACCCTGCGCTCCATCGGCACCTTCCGAAACTTCCTCATCGCCGCGTTCGCATTCTTCATCATCTCAGCCATCCTCGTCATCGGCTCCAGCTATATCCCCGGACTCGATCCGGTTCCCACCCAAGACCTCGGCGGACTAACCCTCAACCTCCTCCTCGCCGCCATCGGCATCGTCTGCTCAATACCCATCGGCATCGCTCTCGCACTCGGACGCCGCAGCCGACTCCCATTCCTCAGATACTTCTGCATCGGCTTCATCGAAATCATTCGCGGCGTACCCCTCATCACGCTACTCTTCATGTCCCGACACATCCTGCCGCTCTCATTCCCCGAAAACGTCTCCATCGACGAACTCTACCTCGCCATGATCACCATCACCCTCTTCAGCTCCGCATACATGGCCGAAAACGTCCGCGGCGGGATGGCAGCCGTCGCCACCGGACAAACCGAAGCCGCCAACGCTCTCGGCCTACGCGCCTGGCAGGCGACCATGCTCATCACCCTCCCGCAAGGCCTCCGCAACATCATCCCAGCCATAGTAGGGCAGGCCATCTCACTCTTCAAAGACACCTCCCTAGTCTTCATCATCGGCATGCTAGACCTCGTCGAAATGGGCCGAGTAACCATCCAAGGCAACCTCGACTTCGTAGACGACGGACACGAAGTCTACATCTTCATAGCCGTCATCTTCTGGATCTTCACCTTCTCAATGTCCTACATCTCCCGCCGAATAGAAACAGCACTAGGAGTAGGCCAACGCTAAAAATCCCCTCTCCCTTGATGGGAGAGGGCCAGGGTGAGGGTGAACCAACCAAACACCAAACATCCCCTCTCCCGCATCCACTTCCCTCCCCCTTCCAGGGGGAGATTAAGAGGGGGGTCCAGGGTGAGGGCGAAAATCTAAGGAACACGAACATGACCACTCAATCCATCACCGTCACCGACCCCAACATCCGAAACGTCCCACTCGAAGAACGCGACGACATCATCGTCTGCGAAAACGTCTTCAAATGGTTCGGAAACTTCTGCGCCATAAACGACGTCTCGATGTCCGTCAAGAGGGGAGAAGTAGTAGTCATCTTCGGACCCTCAGGCTCCGGCAAGTCCACATTCATCCGAATGATCAACCGACTCGAAGAGCACCAGCAAGGCAAGATCGAAGTCGACGGCATCGAGATGACCAACGACCTCCGCAACCTCGACGCCATCCGACGCGAAGTCGGCATGGTATTCCAGCAATTCAACCTCTTCCCACACATCAACGTCATGGGAAACATCACCCTCGCACCACAGCGCGTCCGACACCTACCCAAAGCCGAAGCCGACGACCTCGCCATGCAGCTCCTCGAACGCGTCGGCATCCCCGAACAAGCCGACAAATACCCAGCGGAGCTATCAGGCGGACAGCAACAGCGAGTAGCCATCGCCCGCGCCCTCGCCATGCAACCCCAAATAATGCTCTTCGACGAGCCAACATCCGCACTCGACCCCGAGATGATCAAAGAAGTCCTCGACGTCATGCGAGAACTCGCCGACACCGGCATGACAATGCTCTGCGTAACCCACGAAATGGGCTTCGCCCGAGAAGTAGCCGACCGCATGGCCATGTTCGACGAAGGCCAACTAGTAGAAATGAACACCCCCAACCACATCTTCACCAACCCCACCGAAGACCGAACGCAACTCTTCTTGGATCAAATCCTCTAAGGTTGCCCCTGCTGGCACCTAACATCAATGCGCCAAGTATGCGATTTCTCAACCATCCGACCGCAACAGTGCATTGAAGCCTGCCTGCACGAAGTCGATGTCGTGAGCCAACGCATCCCGAATGCCCCGCTCCTCCATCAGGACGAAACTCGAACAATCCACCAAACTCCAGTCCTGGTCCAACCGGCTCGTATACCTAGACACAGCTGATTCGAACTGGGCAGTGCTTTGTTCTATCACTTCGGTGCTCGAGTCGTTCTTGAGCCCCATGATGGTTTCTGCGGCCGTCTTACGTGCAACATCACCTTGTCGCGCGAAGTGGTTGAGCACTTCAACCAACACCATTTCGCTGGTCACCAGTCGATGATTCCCGAGATTGTTGGTCGCCTGCACGGCGCGCTCGCGCAGATCGTCGCGCGCGCTGATCAACGCTACCCAGTAACCGGTATCAGCGAAAACTTCCCCCATCACCCCCTATCTTTCGGCCAACCGTAAAGATAGTGTTTGTAGTTCCTCGCACCGTCGGTCGGAACGCTGTCCCACGCCGAATCGGGAACCGATTCATGGATCCGACTTATCATGCGCAAGACCGGGTGTTCCGCTTCCTCAGAAACTATTTGCGACTCGTTCTGGCGATCCAGATCGTCCACCTCACCATTCCCACCAACCGACGCCGACTCGGTCGCCTCGCCATCTTCCGCGCCACCCTCAACCGATATAGACAACGTCACCACATCCCCGTCCTCAAGATCAAGCGCCTCTGAAGGCTCCAAAACCCCGTCCTTGTAAGTGGCTTTCACAGATTGAACCATCGCTACTCGTCCTTATCACCTTCCATCGCTCTCAGACCATTGTACGACGCATGACCCAACACGCCCCTTTCGTGGCACGAAAGGGGCGCGAGCGCAGCGAGCGGGGTATGCCCGGTGAGGGGCTCTACATGTCCCTCTGGGGATGACCGTGACGATCCCGCGCCCTATATGACCGAACCTAAATTCCGACCCCAGAACCAGTTGAGTGCTATCGCACTAGGGGCTATTTGAGTGAGCCAGGCTTGGGTTTAGTTGATCATTGAGCCGTAACATGACGCTCAACAACCACTCACGATCGAATTCATCCTCACCGATCATCTGGATGTCAGTTGGGCTTTCGAATTCCATACCTTCGGGCGGCATACCCGGAAAAGCATGAACCCCGCCACCTACATGAACGTTTATCGATCGCGATTCGCACTCGAGCTTCAACCAACTCAACTCTCGTTCAAACCACTTGACAAAACTGTCATAGGTGACAAGATGATCAGCCTCGAATGCTAATTGCGCCCACGGTTTGCGATCCACCGCGGTGTGGTCGAGGCGTTTAATGCCCTTGAATCTTACTTTGAAATCGTTCATTGAACGTTCTCCTAAATGATTTGCGGCGTAGTCGCCGCGCTATACAGAACCGCGTCGGTTCCTGTTTCAACGGTAACAATTAATTCGTTCCGATCGACCACCCTAAGAACGCGCGGGCGTCAACAAGACATCAACTAGGTTTCTCGAGTGCGAGCGTAACGACGACGCAAGCGAATTCAGTCGTTGGAAATTCGTTTGTACAGCCAAAACCCGATGACTCCACCGACAATAATTGATATTGCACCGGCTTGGAATTGGCCCTGAAATATCGCTGCGATACCGCCGACAACGAGGCCAGCGCTTAGTACCCCTGCGATTAACAACACGATCAACTGGTCATTCATGGGATGAATCGTAACATCGACCGTTTTCGATGCCGACATTTCCAACGTCCAGTCCAGAAAGCGACGTCACCCCCGCAACCACTTCCGAATCTCCCGACGCGCAAGTGCACCCTACACCCCTCACAACCCCTCATTACAAACCACCGGCTCCGAAGCCAGCAACACCCGCAACCTATCCAAATCCGGCAAACCCAATACTTCCGATATCCCAGCGTCCAACGCGGTCCTCGCCGGACACTGAGCCATCCCCGGCAACCGTTCAAACTCAGCATCCGCCAACTCATCGAACAGATCTGACAGCGCTTGAAGCTGGGTCGGTGAAAGTTGGCGTGGGTCGACGGTGGGCAGTGCCCTCAGGTCAACTTTCTTCAGTTTCACCCAATTGCCTTGCGTAGTGTTACGAATCGTCAGTAGAGACAACAGGCCAATACTGCTATTCATGAACACCGCGACTGCTTTGTCCCAACAGATGTTGTTCGTTTTGATTGGCCACCAAACGTTAGAAAGAACCTCAGTTTCGGTTGTCATCGTCACTACTCGAGCAGTGTTCAATCGCAGACGCTCCGCGATCAACAATTTTCCGGCTTTGGGCCAAAGCAGTTCCAATGGCTTTAGTCGCCGATTTGGACGTGCTGCGACTAGCGGAGCTAAGTGCTTGTTTGGTGCCGTAGTCATGCGTTTCCTGGCGTTAGTATCGTGGTTTTCTACCATGGGATAGGCTGTCGCAGAATCAGTGATTTCAAACCCATCACGAACATCACGAACGTCCGGCCCAATCTCCCCGATCTCATCGAGCCGACACATCGGTACGCTGCCTATACCAGCCTCACCGGGTATCCACACCTCACCATCTTCCAAAAGCCTCAACGCGCTTCGAACTACATCGGCACGTGCAAACTGCACACCGACCCATTGCTTGCCCTTGAGTTTCGATTCGGGAATCGAAAACACTTCGCCTACATGTTCACCGTCAACCTCTAGGAGTGCAGTGCCCGTATCCTCGATCCTCGCCGCCTCCGTCGTATTAACCGCATCCGCTATGAGATGAGCATCCAACACTCCTGTTGGGTTCTGCCAAAGGTTTACGAAAGTGGTCCGATGTTCCGCACAATCCCCGTTCGCAGGTCGACGAGTCGCTATCAACAGCGTTTCAGACAAATCTGTGCTGTCCGAAAAGTTCCAACGCGTAGGATCGTGCGACGCCACCACCACGTCTAAAACATAGTCGTTCTCTATCAACGTTCGGGTCTGCGACCAAGACGGGCCAGTGCAAACCGTCAACGGCAACACAAGCGCCAAACGTCCTTCGCCGGGTCGTAGCTTGGGTGATGCGGCAGCTACAAACGCCGAACCGAGGCCTGCCGTCGATGACGCCTGCATCGACTTGAGACGCCGCGAGAGTTCGATTTGAAGCTTTCGACGCTCTGGCTGTGGCAAACTGCCAAACAGGAGATTCCCGCCCACAGATCGCGTAAACGGCGGGTTCATTATCGCCAGATCAAGATCGGGCAACCTCGCAGTCACCCCTTCGGTCGAGCCTCGCGTTCCGCTGCCAAACACCCGTCCAGCGTCACGCAACGTCGTGCCAAAATCCGGATCTGAAAGCGCGAACTGTACCGCCGCCTCATACGTGTTCAAGAACTCCAAAGAACCGAGAAGCGCCTGATCTCCATTGACGCCCAACGGCATCACGTAAAGATTCATGCGGTCGAATTGAATCGAAGGGTTGAGCATCGCCAAACTCGTCGCCGCGAAATGTACCGCCGAGAGCTGTACGTCGTAACCGTGCAAAGCCTGCTCGACCATTGCTTTATGTAGCGCGGCGGCGTCCGTTCCGCCTGCGGTTAGATGTTTGCGCTCCACTTCAGATGCCACAGCCATCAACAGTGTCCCCGTGCCGCAAGCCAGATCCGCAACATTTAACGAGCCCGGGAACTCGTGGTCCGACCAATCAACCCCAGCCGGCCAGTCATCGAAAACCAGACGCGACAACATCGTCGCCGCGGGAACGGATGTGTAGTACGCACCGGTGAACTTGGCATCCGACAACAACGTGTGAAACAGACGCCCAGAGAGATCGTGTCCCTCCAAATGCCTGGTCAACTCTACGACCTCGATCAATGGCTTCAGCGGCGGCATGTGCCAAGGTTTCGGAGCCCAGAGCCACCTCTTGAGTATCTCGTTCGCCAACTCAAAAACCGGTACATAGTCGATCTCTTCGCATATTGATAACCAAGCGTTCCGCAATCCCCGTAGCCCGTCCTCTTCCATCGACTCTTCAATGCCTGGAACCTCATCGTTCCGGGAAGCCAATCGGTCGTGGAACGCAAGCGCATTGAACATCACCAGAAACGCGATCATCACCGCAGCCGATCTGTCCTTTTCGTGATCCGACTCCGAGATGATCTCCGCGAAAAGTCTCTCGGTACGTGCGTGAGTGGAGATCGATTCGGACGATCGCTCTAGTGCGTACCCAACAACTCCAGCGGCCGCGTGAACACGATCGACGGCTTCAAGCTCCAGCGGCAAAACCCGCAAGTAGTCGGCCAAGTCTTCTACGTTGCCGCTGCGGACCCGGCGCGTCGATTCGACAACACTTCGTGACCCGTACAACCACCATTCGAAATCCGTCGCAGAAATCAGAGCATCAGGGATGTCCCTCTCCTCGCGCATCCAGCTCGGATAGACCATACCCACGATCCCCACAGCATCCGGAAAACTGGCCATTCGCCTCGCGAGTTGCGATTCCAAAAGACTCGTCGCACCTTCGTACTTACACTCCAAAATTATCTGGTAACCGCCGATAAGGTCGACGCGGACATCGGGGATGCCCTCGCGGCTCCGCCGCTCCGCACGAGCCGCAATACCGCGCGCCTTCAACGACTCGGCGAGGTGAACATTCACAGCCTCCTCGCGGTTGGTTTCGCGTGCGTTCCGTCGTGGCATAGTCGATTTACCAGTTTTCATAATTCTCAGGTTCAGGCCGTTAGCCGTACGCGCATGGTACTGATCGGCGATTCTATGCCCTGATGCGCACTTTCTCGTAGCAGAAGTGGCGAACGGTCAGCGCTTGCTCGCAAAATGCTCCTTCCACACTACCGACCAGCATCGCAACACCCTCAAACCATCACCGTCAGCACACACTCCGCCCCTTTCGTGGGACGAAAGGGGCGCGAGCGCAGCGAGCGGGGTATGCCCGGGGCGGCGGGGCACACCAACCAAACCACCACACCCCCAACAACCAACATCCAAATCCTATCCATCCTGTCCATCCATGCAAATCCCAATTCAGACTTGACTCTCATACAACATCTGTAGTACAAATAAAAACAAGCGCCAAAGCCGACACCCGTCGGACAAGGCGCCCAGAGACATCGCCGCGTCGAACCGGGCTGTGCGCACAACTTTTTTCGATGCTGCAATTACCAACTTATAAACAAGGGTCTGCGGACGGGAGTCCACATGGCGAGCCAGAAGCGACTGCCCAAGCCGAAAGGTGAAAGCGAATGCTCCAGGCGGACCGCGACGGTGCCCGTCACATGCTTTATCGATGTCAAGCGCAACGCGACCACAAAAACGGGTTACGAGGGAGCTTGTAGCTGTAGTGTTCGGATGCGGAGCGTTAATGCTGGCTCCGCCGTGCAAGCCAGACGGAAAATCCCGTCCCTTTCGCAAAGCGAAGGGGACGCGAGCAAGCGAAGCGAGCTCGCAGGGGATGCCCGTTCAAGATCCGAACGATCGCTCCCTTTATCCCACAAGTCGTCTCCGCTTCGTCGTGTGGAGCCGGCCACAGTGCTAACGCGGGGTTGAAGAACCAAGTGATGACGGGCGGCGACATCGTTGCGCCGCCCGGAGGGCAGACGGTCTGGCGACGTCGGCGGCACTGGACCCTTTTTATCCACCATCAACCGATTCGCTCGCAACCCACAGACGCGGCGATGCTTCGACAACAACCCGTCCCCTTCGCTAAGCGTAAGGGGACGCGACGTAGGGGCGACCCTTGTGGTCGCCCTTCCAACCCCAGGGTGAAGGCCAGACTTCCGTCGGCCGGGCGCCCCAGCCAACTACATGAAAATCTGCCAACACTCCGCAGGTCAATCAAACACACCTCAGAATCCTGTACATCCTGTACATCCATGCAAGTAACCCCATGCTCATCAAACAACGCCCCGACCGCTGGACCAAGATGTCCCAACTCGGCAAGATGGCCACCGACGACATCCTCTTGCCATCGGCCTCGACAGGGCACAGCCCAACCCCCGTCAAGGAACGGGCCCCCTACAACAGCCCCCGCAACAACCCCATGCCCGGCGTCTACCGATCCCGGCTCCCCAACGGCAAATTCACCAACCTCATGCAGGTCATGTTCACCGACTTCTGCAAGATGGATTGCCACTTCTGTCCTAACTCCCACTGGGTACCCCGCAAACGCTACGCATTCAAAGTCGACGAACTCGCCAAAACATTCATCGAACTCGCCGAACGACACACCGTCGAAGGCCTATTCCTGAGCTCCGGCGTCGCCGGAACCGGCACCAAAACCACCGAGCGAATGGTCCAAGTCGTCGACCTCATCCGCAACAAATACAACTTCAACGGCTACATCCACCTCAAAGTCATGCCCGGCGCCGAGCGAAACATCGTCGAAGCCGCTCACGAACTCGGAACCCGCCTCTCCGTAAACCTCGAGACCACAACCGTCGAGCACATGGACAAGCTCAGCAAGATGAAGCACTACGAGCGCGACATCCTAGCTCCCATGCAGTGGATCGACGAACTCAAACGCGGTCCGACGCACGGGGCAGTAGGGCAAGCAACCCAGCTAGTCGTCGGCGCCGCTGACGAATCCGACCTCGACATCCTCAACCGCATCTCGCAGCTCTACGCCGACTGGGATCTCAAACGCGTCTACTACGCACCCTTCCGACCAATCCGCCACACGCCGCTCGAAGAACATCCCGCCACACCGATGCAACGCACCAACCGCCTCTACCAACTAGACTGGCTAAAACGCATCTACCGCTACTCCGACAACGAAGTCAGACTCGCCCTCGACCAAGGCGGTTTCCTACCACTCGAACTCGACCCCAAACAGACGATCGCACTCGAAAACCTCGACACATTCCCCGTCGATATCAACGTCGCCACCCGCGACCAACTAATGCGCACCCCCGGACTCGGACCTATCAGCGTCCAACGCATCCTCAACAACCGGCGCCATAGTCGAATATCCCGCTGGCAAGACCTAACCCTCATGGGCGTCGTCCGAAAACGCGCCTGGCCATTCATCACCTTCCCCGGACACCGACCCCAACCCGCCAAACAACTCCGACTAGACACCCTCCTTAACCAAGAACGCAAAACCCGCACCGACGGCGGCACCGAACACCTAACCAAAAACAGGGCAGAAGCCACCCGCGAAACCCAAGCCTCCATCCTCTCCGACCCCGGCCAACCCTTCAACACCGATCAACCCCAAACCACACCAACCGCCACCCCCTGCGGTATATCCAACACCTGCACCAACTGCGCCCTCTACAACACCCCCGGCCACCCCGGTTCAACCCGCACACCCATCAAATACACCCCATCGTCCACCTTCAAATGAAGACCTATCTCCGCATCGCCCTCGCCATATCTCGCTCCTGATCCCGACGCTTTATCGTCTCTCGACGATCCTCATGACGCTTACCACGAGCCAACGAAATCGACACCTTGGCCACACCACGAACGATATAAATCCGCTGAACAACAACCGTCAATCCCTGCTGTTCGACCCGCCCCTGCAAAAACTCGATCTCCCGACGATGCAATAGCAACTTCCGCTCCCGCAACGGCTCATGCTGCGTCCAAACCGCCGCCGACTCATATGGCGCGATATACGCATTCATCAACCAAGCCTCACCATCCAAAACTCGCACATAAGCATTAGAAATGTCGACCTTACCCTCACGAATCGACTTAATCTCCGAACCCTTCAACACCAACCCAGCCTCAAAATCGTCCATCAGATGGTAATCAAACCGCACGCGCCGATTCGTAGCCATCGTCCCCGAGGTGGCCACACCATCCACAGACTTTTTCTTGCGATTCTTACGTGCCATAACAGGGCGGAGGTCAATACCCGAACCTATCCACCATTATCACAACAACCTCGTAGGGGCGACCCTTGTGGTCGCCCTCACCATTACCGCCCGGCAACACCCCTAAGGCGCGACCGACGTCGTAACCTGCGTCTGGTAATCCAACTGCTTGATCGCCGCATCCATCTGCGGCTCAACCCACTCGACATCGCGCTGTCCCGGAACCGGCTCCGTCTCCACGATCACATCCGGCTCCAAACCAACGCCCTCAATCACATTCCCATTCGGCGTATACCAACGGCGGATCGTGATGTTCAAACCCGCACCATTCGACAACGTACGAGTAATGTTCACGCTTCCCTTGCCGAACGTCTGCACACCGATCAGCACCGCGCGCCGACGATCCTGCAAAGCGCCAGCGAACAACTCCGCGCCGCTACCAGACCACTCGTTGACCAACACAACGACCGGGACATTGTAAAAATTCCCATCCTCATTCGCATAGAAGTCACGTCGAGCGCCGTTGCGATCCTGCTCATAAGCCAACCGACCCTGAGCAACGAACTCACTCGCCGAATCCAACGTCGCGTGCAAAAGTCCACCCGGGTTGTTCCGCAAATCGATCACAACACCTTCGGCCCCTTGATCCAACAGATCCGACATGTGCTTGCGGATCTCACCAGGCGTCTCATCAGTGAACTGGCGAATGTCCATCTCGCCGAAAGACGTGTCCGGAATCAACCGCGAGAACACCGACTTAAGCGGCACTCGACCGCGAATGATCTCGATGTCAACCGGATCCACATCGCCGACATGCAAGATCGTGAGTACCACCGGCACACCTTCCTCGCCTCGAATAACCAGCACCGCCTCGCTCACCGACCAACCCGTCGCGTCAACGCCATCAACCGCCAAGATACGGTCACCAGCTTTGATACCAGCCTTCTCCGCCGGTTGCCCCGGCATCGGCGCCTGGATGATCACACCCTTGCCATCAGGCGACGGCGCCACGTGAGCGCCGATACCAAAAAACGCACCCGCAAGATCGTCACGACTCATCCGCATCTGATCCGGAGATATGTAAGTCATGTGAGGGTCGCCGAGCGCCTCAATGAAGCCTCGGATCGCCTGTTCCGACATTTCGCCATGATCAATCAGGCTGTAGTCCACATACTCATCGTTGATGAACTGGAACGCCTCCCAAATCACAGCCACATCCTCAGGCACTCCGTCTGGCAGTTGCCGCGTCTCGGGCCGCTCGACGATGTTTGTTACCGGATCCTGTTCAAAAACGTTCGCCGAACCGGCCGCTTCCTCAACCGGCTCGGATGGTTCTTTGACTTCAACCTCGGCAGGCGGCTCTTCATCAGCAACCGAATGACTGTCTTCCTTCTCAACCCCCGACTCGTTAGCCTCCGACTCCTCAACCTCCGTAGACTCCGAAACCGAAGTCACCACAACCGCATTCTCGTCACTAACGACCTCAGCAACCGGCTCTTCAGATGAACTGCAAGCCAGCGATAGCAACACAACCAGCGAAAGCGCGGGCACTAGAAACAAGTAAAAGCGGTCAACCAGAGTGTTTCTTGTCATTTGGGCTCCAGCGACAAAGACGTCGCCTGCAATCGCGGATCGATATCAAAGTATACGAAGGGCGAGTGAAAACCGATTGCATCTGAACCTGTGCAAACCTGATCGGCACTTCCAGCTTTACATAACATGTCTAGTGCGAAGTAAGGTTTATCAGACTTCAACTGCCCTGACAAAACCCACGCACCTGCGCCGCGACCGCGTCGAATGCTTTATTCCTCGACGTCCGCCCGAACTTCTGCATCGCCGTTGGTTTGATCGCCATTTCCTAACGCTACGTCGATGGCACCCCGCAACTCGTCGATCCCCCAGCGCTTCACCGCCGAAGTCACCACCGAACCATTGTCAGACGCCTCACCATCCGTCGTCGGAGTGTCGGCAACCAAATCAAGTTTGTTGAGAACCAGCACCCGTGGCGTGTCGCCGAGTCCTAAGTCCGCTAGCACGCGATCAACGACCTCGGCCTCTTCGGCTGCGAGCGAATTTGAGATGTCCATCACGTGCACCAGCAAGTCGGCATGCATCGCCTCTTCGAGCGTGGCGTTGAAAGCATCGATCAATATCGGCGGCAATTTGTTAATGAAACCCACCGTGTCGCTGAGCGTTGCCGACGCACCCGACGGCAGATACAACCGTCGCGTCGTAGTATCCAACGTTTCAAAGGGTCTGTCCACCGAGCGGATGTCTGAACCCGTCAAGGCGTTGAACAGCGCCGATTTGCCTGCATTGGTATATCCCACCAATGACACCGTGCGCACGTCGCCGCGTGTTCTGCGTCGTCTTTGAGCTCCACGCTGGTCTCGGACATCGGATATCGCTCTCCGCAGGTCTCGAGCCTTGAGCCGCATCAACCGACGGTCGGTCTCGATCTGAGATTCTCCGGGTCCCCGCGTCCCGATGCCACCACCTAATCGTTCCAGGTGTGACCATTGCCCTGCGAGCCTCGGCATCAGATACTCGACTTGGGCCAATTCGACCTGCAACTTGCCTTCACGGGTACGCGCTCGGCTGGCGAATATGTCAAGGATTAAGGCCGTTCGGTCAATAACCTTCACCTGCAGTCGGTCTTCAAGGACGCGTTGCTGAGCTGGCGTCAGTTCGTCGTCGCAGATGACCGTTTCGACATGCAACTCTCCGACGGTCTCTAGGAGTTCGTCGAGTTTTCCCGACCCGAGATACGTAGGTGATGGCGCGTTTAACGTCTGCGTTACGGTAGCGACTGGATTCGCACCTGCAGCACGAGCTAACGTCCCCAGTTCCTGTACAGAATCCCGCAGCGTCCAGCCATTGTTTCGGCGGCGGACCCGCACTCCCACAAGACAAGCCCGTTCACTCTTCGCCGCCGTCCGATGTAATCGATTACGTCTAGACAATTTCTCTCCAAAAATCAGCCGCGCTAGATGTTCCAACCAGATATCCGACGGATTCCCTCGTCGATCTGGTCATCCGGGATCGTAAGCGACAAACGTATGTAGCCTTCGCCCGACGGGCCATATGATGCGCCGGGTGTCACAACCACGTCGCGCTCTTCGAGCATTTTCTGCGCA
Organism: Dehalococcoidia bacterium; assembly: GCA_965220355.1. Classification (GTDB taxonomy): domain Bacteria; phylum Chloroflexota; class Dehalococcoidia; order Lucifugimonadales; family Lucifugimonadaceae; genus Bin127. The sequence continues at coordinate 1,433,776 of OZ244820.1, read as the reverse complement.
AACTCAGCTGAAGTGTATCCTTCTGGCACGCGCGTCCAGATGTACAACGTCGCTTTTGGTTCGGTTGCCTTCAATCCGATATCGTTTAACGCGCCAACCACTCGATCTCGACGCTTCTTGTATATCTCGTTGTTGGCATCGATCCACTCTTGTGGCAGATTTAACGCTTCGATGCCCATCTCTTGTATCGCCTGCGACAGCCCGGAGTCGATATTCGACTTCACCCGCATCAGCGCGTCCACCATCTCCGAATTGCCGACCGCCGCTCCGACCCGCCAACCGGTCATATTCGCCGTCTTCGAAAGCGAGTGAAACTCCATTGCGACATCTTTGGCGTCAGGAACTTGCAAAATGCTTGGCGCTACATAGCCGTCGAACGTGACCTCAGTGTAGCAAGCGTCGTGAAGTAGATGAAGGTCAAACTCCTTGGCGTATCGCACCGCCTCTTCAAAATACGCCAAGTCTGCGACCGCGCCAGTCGGGTTGTTGGGATAATTCAACCAAAGCGTCTTTGCTTTACGGGCGACATCGGTTGGGATGTCGGCAAAATCGAGTAGATAGCCGTTTTCTTCGCGCAACGGCACAAAGTGCGTGACACCGCCCGCAAACATCGTCCCGATCTCGTACACCGGGTAAGCCGGATCCGGAGAAATCGAAATATCGCCTGGATCGATGAAGCACAACGCGACGTGCGCGATGCCCTCTTTGGCACCGATCAGATTGATCGCCTCGCTGCTGGGATCCAACTTAACGCCGAATCGCCGGTCGTAGAAATCGCAAACCGCTTGCCTGAACTTCGGCAGACCCTCACTCTCAGGATAGCGATGATTAGGAGTCTTCCTCGCGCCGCGGTCCAAAGCGTCCAAGACGGTGTCCGGGGTCGGGATGTCGGGATCGCCAATGCCGAACGACACCACGTCGATGCCCTGCGCTTTCTTGGCTGCGATGGCACGCGATATGTTCACAAAGAGATACGGCGGCAGTTGTTGCACGCGTCGCGCTAACTCAGGCATTTCACTCCCTTCAGATCGTTGAGTGTCTCATTAGCCATCTCAGTTACTCGTTCCAGACTCCTGTGAAAACCTCAACGGCCGGGCCTTCCAAGAAAGCTTCGTCGTTCTCGTCCCATGAAATGCTCAGTACGCCGCCGTCGACAACCACGTCGACGGCATCATCCACCAGGCCTAGTTTTCGGCATGCATACGCTGACGCCGTACTGCCCGTGCCTGACGACAGCGTCTCACCAGCGCCGCGCTCGAATATTCGAGCTCTAATCCGATCACGGTTAAGCACGTTGACGATTTCAAAGTTGATTCGCTGCGGAAACATGACGTGGTTTTCCACGAACGGACCCACTTCGTTCAACGGAAACTCTTCAACCGGTTGATCCATGATCGCTACGGCGTGTGGATTTCCAATCGCCAAGCAAGTGATGGACATGTCCACTCCGCCGATAGTGACCGGTTTGGAAATCACGTCGTCGATGCCGCCGAGATCCGCGGTGTCCACCGGGACTTCGGATGCTGTGAACGTGGCCGGTCCCATCGCCACACGCGCTGATGTCATTAAACCGTCTTCCACCTCCGGCCAAAGAGTTCGGACACCACCCAATGTCTCCACGGTCAACCCGTCCTGTGTCGGTTCGGCGATGCCCCGATCCAACACGAATTTTGCAAACAGTCGGATACCGTTTCCGCTCATCTCCGCTTCCGATCCGTCAGGGTTAAAAACCCTCATACGTACCTGCGCGACGTCCGAATCCAGGAGCAGTACGATACCATCCGAGCCGACTCCGAACGCCGGCCGGCTCATCTCAGCAGTTAATGCACTCCAGTCGCGATCGATTGAACGCCCGTCGACCGCTATGTAATCGTTGCCGCAACCATGCAGCTTTGCAAATTCAATTGCCAATCAATACTCCTCGCATCCGGCAGTTGGATTACCCAGCGATTCTATCCGTAACCAGATGTTTCGCCCCGGGTGCGCAACCATTCCGTAACCGCGCCGAACACGGCACATTCGAAATTTACCGATGTGATGTCGAACCACGAAATCCGTTCGTCGCGAGCCTTGAACCAGTTGTTCTGGGCGCCGATCAAGCGATGGTTACCGATCAATATCGCCTTTCTGAGCGATTCCCACGATTCACGGCCCTCTTTGTAATTCATGAGTTGGCGGTATCCAATCGCCGACATCGACGGCATTTCACGGCTGACTCCGCGCGACCGCAACGCCTTCACCTCGTCGAGCCATCCTGCCTCCAACATGTCGTCAACGCGGGTCGTTACTCTAACGTGCAAGACCTCGCGCGGTGCCGTAAGACCTATCACTAACGTGTCGAACGGAGGTTCTGAGCTCTTTCCCGCGCCGCCCATCGCGTCACCAGTCGCTACGGCGCGCTCGATCGCTCGTATCAAGCGTCGTGGATTCAACATTTCAACCCTGTCGATGCCTCGTGCGCCAGTCGACCGCAGGCGATCTTGTAGGGATTCGATGCCGTCCGATTCAAGTTGTTTTTCCAACTCATTCCGCAGCGATTCGTCGGGCGGTATGTTGGGCACTTCCCATCCTTCCAGCAACCCCCAGATGTATTGTCCTGCCCCCCCTACCACGATTGGCAATTTCCCCCGTCGGCGTACGCCTGCAATCACCGACGTCGCGCTCTGGAGAAAATCGCTAAGGCTGTAATTATTTCGCGGATCAAGCGTGTCGATCAGATGATGCGTGACACCGCGTCGCTCGTTCAATGAGGGCTTAGCGGTTCCGACGTCCATGCCACGATAAAAAAGACGGGAATCGGCGTTCACAATCTCCCCGCCGAAACGGAGCGCGAGATTTACACCAAGTTTTGTCTTGCCCGTTGCAGTCGCTCCAACAATGGCAACGACACCGGCCCGTGGAACCCGAGTTTCGTTATCGGTCACGCCCTGGAAGCGTCACGCTGCCATTGCAGAATTTTCCATGATGGAAATCATCGACGAAAACTCCGCGTCATTCAAACTCGAACTGCCGACCAAAGCTCCGTCTACGGTCGGGCTGCCCACAATCTGGCCGATGTTGTTCGCGTTCGTGCTCCCTCCGTACAGCACGCGCATCGCGTCAGCAACTTCTTGGCTGAAAACTTCGCATACCTCTTCTCGTATCGATGCCGCCATGTATTCAATTTGGCCAATGGTGGCTGCCACACCGCTACCGATTGCCCAGATCGGCTCGTATGCGATAACGACATTTGAAGGGTCTTCCAAATTGGAAAGTCCCAATCGAATCTGGCGCCGTACAAAGCGCTCAGCTCGTCGCCGTTGACGCTCTACGTCATCCTCGCCGACGCACATGATCGCGGTCATGCCAGCTTCAGTAACCGCAGCAACCTTCGCAGCTACGATCTGATCGGTCTCGCCAAAATGCTCGCGACGTTCAGAATGTCCGACGATCACATGACTCACGAGGCCGCGCAACATCTCAACTGAAACTTCACCGGTGTACGCGCCGCTGGAAAATTGGTTCACGTTTTGTGCACCAAGCATGACGGGCGTAAGATGCACGACGCCGTAGACCGCGATAAGTGATGTGAATGGCGCACACAGTACGACATCGACCATGTCCGAATCTCCGACGGTTCGGCAGATCGGTTGGGAAAGCGCCACGCCCTCTTGGGGCGTGGTGTTCATTTTCCAGTTACCCGCGATTAACGGTTTGCGAATCGTCAAATTTCTCTCGACGTCCTGTAATTTTGTGAGGTATATGGATGGTTTTCGCAATTTCCACCGCGCGGATTAACAATAACGCCACTCCGCGAAAGTGTCAACCACCCATAGCGGTCAACCAACCGTCGATTCCGTCACCGTTGCCGTGTAAGTCGCAGGCCCCGTGTCGGTCAATTTCGGTTTAGCGCGGCAATGCCGGGAAGTGTCTTGCCCTCCAAGAACTCGAGTGACGCTCCCCCGCCCGTCGAGATGTGCGTTAGTTTATCCGCGATGCCAAGTGAGTTAATCGCCTCAACCGTTGATCCACCGCCTGCCAATTTGAACGCATCTACATTTCCAGCTATCGCCGCGGCCAACGATCTAGTGCCGGTTGCGAAATTCGACCACTCAAACAATCCCATCGGGCCGTTCCACACTATTTTGTGCGCTTCATGCACGAAATCAACGTAATTCGTGATGGTCTTTGATCCGATATCCAATACGTAGCCGGTCTCCGGCATATCGTCGACACCGGCCTCAAAGTGGGCCGAATTCTCCGAAAACTCCTCAGCAACCACTACATCCTGCGGCAACCGGAGCTTGCCTGCGACGCTCGAATCTCCGAGCAATGCGGTAGCCGCGGCTAACTCGCCCTGGCCGACCTCCACTGACGCTACATGTTTGCCGAGTGCAGCCATAATCGCCGCGATCATGCCGCCGCCGATCAAGATGGAGTCGACGTTTCGTGCCAAATTTTTCACAACGCCCAATTTGTCCGCGACCTTTGCACCACCGAGGATGGCTACCGCGGGACGTTCGTCGGATTTTATAGCCCGATCCAAAGCGACAATTTCGGCGCGCATCAATAGTCCGGCGTATGTTGGCAAGATGCCCGCTACGCCTACGATCGACGCGTGGCTGCGGTGCGACGCGCCGAAGGCATCGTTAACGTACACATCGGCCAAATGTGCCAACGCAGTCGAAAATCCAGCATCGTTCGATTCCTCGCCGGGATCGAATCGTAGGTTTTCGAGCATGGCGACGTCGCCGCCGTTCATCTGTTCAATGGCATTATGAACGTCATCTCCGACAGGTCCCCGGATGCGTTTAACCTCCGCGCCAATCACTTCGGCAGTCCGTACGCGAACCGGTTCGATTCGCATCTCTGGAACTACCTTGCCTTTGGGCCGACCCAGATGCGAACACATAATCACTCTGGCTCCGCGTTGCCGGAGCAGCTCGACGGTTGTGATCGACGCGTGAATGCGGCTGTCGTCCGAAATAACTGTTGTTCCGGGTTCGAACGTGACGTTCAGATCGGCCCGCAAGAGGACTCGTTTATTGCGCAGATCAATATCCTCGATCAATGGAAGTTCCGCCGTCACGAATCCCTCTTCAGTCGTTCGTTGTCAGAGGTCAGTTGGAAATAACTTTGTTGGCGTCGCTCATATCGTGAGCGAGCAACATCAGGTTCGAGACATCCTCAGATTCGAGTCGGGCGTCCAACAAAGCAGTTTCGGCGTTTCCCAAATGAGTGCGAATTTGGGCCAGATTAAACTCCACGGCTCCCGCGTCGACCGCCATCTGCGTCAATTCGGCGATGCGCGAGGGGTCGATAACCCGCTGTATGTACATCTCCCCTGCTTTCCGTAACACCGATGGATCCTTCACGGTTTCGAAAAGGTGTGCAACCGCCAGGTTTTTCTTCTTGGATATGATCCTGCCTTGTTGGACCGGATCTCGCTCTTCAGGACCGAACATGGCCGTGTAATCGGCGACGAGTTGCTTAACGACTCCGATGCTCTCCCCGAATCGTCGCAATGCCTCGCGTCTCGCGCCGTCGAAATCGTCCCGCAGTATCGAAGCCAACTCCGCAGCGGCACCATAAAGTGATCCGACGCGTTTTGAAACCATGTCTAGATAGTCATCTACCGCCACTGATGGCCGCTCCTGGAACGAAACATCGAGGTATTCGCCTTCGCAACGCTGTAACGTAGCATCGTCAACGATCTCCAGCGCTTTACTTACACGTTCCAACGGCTCACCATCGTCGCAAAGTTTGAATAGCGAGAGACGGGCCATTGCGTGCATACCATCGCCGGTGTTAATCGCTTGGGATGGTCCCCATTTCCACCATACCGACGCCCTGCCCAAACGTTCCGTGTTGCCGTCTTGAACATCCCCATGGATCAACGCGAAGTTGTGCATCAACTCGACTGATACCGCGTATTTCAATCCCGATGAGTAATCGCCGTGCAACGCGTGCGCCACCGCAAGCAAAAGCTCGCCGTGCAGCCTTCGCTCGATAGGCGCATAGGTAGCTGAACCACGTTCATCTGCATAGCCGAGTTGCCACGCCATCATTCGATAGATCTCTAAATCACGGTCGGCGAAATGGGCGCGAATCTCCTCCTCCAATCGATCTTCTGCGTCGGCAGGTAGCAAAGTGCTCGCTTGGCGTTTAGATGCCATACTCATGCCTCTTCCAACGCTCGCTCAATCTCTTCGACGGAGATCGGTCCCGCGCGCAGAATCCGTATCGAATCATCGACGATCCGCACAACGGTCGAAGCGGACGACGCATCGCCGCATTCGCCGATCACGATCGCGTCCAAATGCTGCCCCATCGTTTCTTCGATGTATCGCCAATCTTTGGTGGGAGGTTGACCCGAGATATTAGCGCTCGTGCCGGTAATCCCGCAAGCCGCCTCTGCGATGAGCTTTCGTGCCAATTCGTGGTCCGGCATCCGCAAACCGACCGTATCGAAACCACCCATCAGGACATCGGGCACAGATTCCCTAGCCTCAACGATGATCGTCAACGCGCCTGGCCAAAAACGGTTCGCGAGAGCGTTGGACGCGGCGCCGAATCCCGTAGTGAAACGATATGCTTGCTCAGGCTCGGCGATGAGAACGGGCATGGGCGTGCTCGGCGGCCTTCGCTTGACTTCAAACGCCCTCAGAACCGCAGATTCGTTCAACGCGTCTACGCCGAGCGCGTAAAAAGTGTCGGTGGGAAACGCGATTACACCGCCAGATTTAACCGCGTCAACGGCCTCGCTAAGATCGATCTGTTCCAACGACTTCTAAACCCACGAATCGGTAGCTCCTCGGTGCATCAACCAATATCGTATACCGCCCACCGTCGTCCTCCTATCCGCGCTCTGATGATTGGTCGCCAAGGATTAGAATCCATAGGTGTAGCATCCCCATAATGTCCACTGTCAACACCGAATCCAGTTCACACCGCGTCGCAACTTCCGACGACATCGAGCTGAACACGTACCTCGAAATCGCGGAAGGCGACCGGTTAGGCGGCGACTCTCCCTCCGTACCAGTACGGACCGAATCGATCGTGATTCTTGATTTCGGCTCGCAATACAGTCGTCTGATCGCCCGGCGTGTGCGTGAGGCAAACGTCTATTGCGAAATCATTCCCTTCGATGCGGGCCCAGACGTTTTGCACTTGCAAGACGTAAAGGGCATCATTCTGAGCGGTGGGCCCAACAGCGTTTACGAAAACGGTGCGCCGCTGATCTCCTCGTGGGTTTTCGACTCAGGCGTTCCCGTTTTGGGTATCTGCTACGGCATGCAGGCGTTGGCCCACCAACTTGGAGGTACTGTGATCGCAGGCATCGAACGAGAATACGGCCACGCGTTGCTACATCTTAACGGTGCCCACCATCCGCTGTTTCAAGGTTTGGACACCTCGGTACCCGTCTGGATGAGCCACGGCGACCGCATTAACGAAATGCCCCCCGGGTTCCTTTCACTCGCGTTCTCGGAAAATTCGCCGTGCGCGGTAATGGGGAACGAGGTGATGCGTGCCTACGGCATTCAGTTCCACCCTGAGGTAACTCACACCCAACAAGGTGACCAGATAATCCGCAACTTCGTTCACGGCATCTGTGGTGCCACCGGATCTTGGACGCCTCGCAACTTCGTCCGAGATTCGATCTTCCGCATCAGGCAGCAAGTTGGCGACGGCAAAGTCGTGTGCGCACTTTCCGGCGGCGTCGATTCATCGGTTGCGGCCGCGCTCATCCACCGCGCCATAGGAGATCGCCTTACCTGCATCTTTGTGGATAACGGTCTCATGCGTCGCGGCGAAGCCGAACGTGTTCAGACAGTATTCGCGAGCCAACTAGGAGTCAATCTCCGTTTCGTCGACAGGACCGAACAATTCCTGTCAGCACTCAAAGACGTAACCGACCCTGAAGAGAAACGACGCAGGATTGGCGAAGAATTCATCCGCGTCTTTGAGCGGGAAGCTCGTGACATTGGGGAAGTAGATTTCCTCGCCCAAGGTACGCTCTACCCGGACGTAATCGAATCTGTCTCCGCCGAAAGCACCGCTGCTCACAAGATCAAGACGCACCACAACGTGGGCGGTCTGCCGGAAAAGATGGAACTCAAACTCGTCGAGCCGCTGCGACATATGTTTAAAGACGAAGTGCGCGAAGCTGGACGTGAACTGGGTTTGTCCGCGCAATCTGTAAACCGTCAACCGTTTCCCGGTCCCGGCCTCGCAATACGAATTATGGGCGAAGTAACTTACGAAAAACTCGAAATCCTTCGAGCCGCTGATTGGATCGTCGTTGACGAGATTAAAGACGCCGGACTATACGAACAGCTTTGGCAGAGCTTCGCAGTCTTGACCAACACACAGAGCGTCGGTGTGATGGGTGATGCACGAACCTACGAGTACGTCGTCGCAATCCGCGCTGTCGTCAGCACCGATGCCATGACTGCGGACTGGGCGCGATTGCCTTACGACACGATCGCGCGCATGTCGAATCGGATCGTCAACGAAGTACCCGAGATTAATCGAGTAGTCCTCGACGTCACAAGCAAACCACCGGGCACTATCGAATGGGAATGACGATTTAGTCCCTCTCGCGCTTGTGGCCAAAAGTCCCCAAACGAAGCTATGAAAGTCCTCCTAGTCGGTTCCGGCGGCAGAGAACACGCTCTGACGTGGAAGTTGGCACAATCCGACTCGGTGTCCGAAATCGTGTGTGCTCCCGGCAACCCAGGCATGGCGAAACACGCCGAACTTGCGAACGTAGACGCCGAAGACGTTGACGGGTTATTGTCATTGGCCACCGAAATCAACGCAGACCTCGTGGTAGTCGGGCCGGAGGCACCATTAGTTGATGGTTTGACCGACGATCTCTCGGCACGGGGGATAGCCACGTTCGGGCCTTCGGCAGCGGCGGCGCGGATCGAAGGCTCGAAATCGTGGGCCAACGATTTGATGTACCGCTACAACATTCCTTGCCCTGAAAGCCGAACGTTCGATACCGCGTCGATCGCCATTGAATACATCGAAACGATCCCCCAGGGCTCGATCGTGGTCAAAGCTGACGGTCTCGCGGCTGGCAAGGGTGTCACAGTCCCCGACAGCCAAGAAGAGGCGATATCGGCGGTCTCAGATGCGCTGGAACGTCGAGCCTTCGGCGATGCCGGTGAAACCATCGTGATCGAAGAAAGACTTACAGGCCCAGAACTGAGTGTCTTCGCATTCGTCGACGGAGAAACGGTCTCAACGCCGGTAGCGGCCCGCGACTACAAACGCGCGTACGACGGTAACGTCGGTGCAAACACCGGTGGCATGGGCGCTTACACATCACCGGACCTCTGTCCGCCGAGCGACCTCGAACACATCAATACCACGATTCTCAAACCAATCGCCGAAGCGCTCGTCGTTGAAGGTTGCCCGTATCAAGGCATTCTCTATGCTGGACTGATGCTCACCGAAAACGGCCCTCAGGTGATCGAATTCAACTGCCGTTTCGGAGACCCAGAGTGCGAGCCATTGATGCTTCGCCTTGACACCGATCTGACTGAAATCTGTTCCGCGGTCCCGGAGGGACGACTTCGTGAAACTCCGGTTGTTTGGAATAACCATTGCGCCGTCGGTGTCGTGATTGTTTCGAGCAACTACCCAGCGACCTACGAAACCGGTTATCCGATCGAAGGCGAACTGCCCGAGGATGACGATCAGATCGTTTTTCACGCTGGGACTGCCAACGATCAAGACGGAGGTCTAGTCACCGCCGGCGGAAGAGTCTTGGTCGCGACTGCGTCTTCACCAATCTCGGTCGCAAAAGCTCGCGTCGCCGCATACTCTTTGGCATCCGGGATCCGGTTTACAGATTCCCGGTATCGGTCAGACATCGCATCCGGCGCGGTCTGAAACTCCGAGTGCGTTAGTATCAACATCTCTAGGCCTTTGGCGCACCCAATACGACGAAATTCGCCGCCCACGTGATTCCCCGCTACTCAAGACCTGATATGAGCCGGATATGGTCAGAGGACCATCAATTCGACTTGTGGTTAGAAGTGGAAATCGCGGCATGTGAGGCGTGGGCGACACTCGGGATCATCGATGACGACGACATGGCGAAAATCCGCGACGCCAAGTTTTCACGGGCCGAGTACGACCGTCAGTTTGAAGAGACCCGTCACGACTTGGTCTCGTTCACACGCGCCGTGGCTACTAGCCTCGGTGACGAAGGACGCTGGATACATCACGGGCTCACCTCCAACGACGTTAAAGACACCGCGCTTGCTATGCAGATGTCCGACTCTACCGGATTGTTGATCTCGGGCATCGACGCATTGATGTCTGCTTTAGCAACTCGAGCAGTCGAGTTCAAACGTACACTTTGCATGGGCAGATCGCACGGGATTCATGCCGAGCCGATGTCGTTCGGGCTGAAGCTAGCGCTTTGGTGGTCGGAGATGCGACGAAACCGCGAACGAGCAGAGGCAATGCGCAAACGCGTATCGGTCGGAATGCTCTCTGGTCCAGTCGGTACCTTCGCAGGGATACCTATTGAGATCGAACAATACGTGTGTGCGCAACTCGGTTTGCAGCCCGCAGAGGTGTCGAACCAAATCATCCAACGTGACCGCCACGCGGAATACCTGCAGGTGCTCGCCTTGGTCGCCGCAACGCTCGACAAGATGGCCACCGAGGTCCGCGCGCTTCAGCGGACGGAGGTAGGCGAGGTCGAAGAACCCTTCGGAAGGCCCGGATACGTCAGCAAAGGCTCGTCTTCGATGCCGCACAAACGCAATCCTGAGCTCTCCGAGCGCATCTGCGGCCTAGCGCGCGTAATTCGTTCCAACTCAATCGTTGGGCTCGAAAACGTCGCTCTCTGGCACGAACGAGACATATCACACTCATCGGCCGAGAGGGTTGTGTTGACGGATTCCTCGTTGGCGCTCGATTACATTTTGGACCTCATGACTGGCATCATCGCGAACATGTCGGTTAAACCTGACCGCATGCGACGTAACATGGAGATGACGCATGGTCTTGTGTTTTCGCCTAGGGTAATGCTCGCATTGGTAGAAGCTGGTGTAGAACGCGGCGAAGCATACGACGCAGTACAACGCTCCGCAATGCAAGCCCTGGATCAAGAGGCAGAATTCGAAACGCTGATAAGACGAGACGATATCGTCAACCGTCATCTAGACGATGAAGCTTTTGGCCAACTGTTCGACTACGGTTACTTCATCGAGCAAGTTGACGCCATTTTCGACCGTCTGGGCATCGAGGAGGCGAATTGAACGTCGCTGACGCCGTCTTTAGCACCGACCTGCCGGACCTCGTCCATCGCGGAAAAGTTCGAGATACGTACCGCGTTACCGACGACGTTCTAATGATGATCGCCACCGACCGTATCTCGGTGTTCGACGTGATAATGGACGACCCAGTCCCGCAAAAAGGCGTTTTGCTAGCGCAGATGTCCGCGTTCTGGTTCCGAAACATCATCGGCGATATCGTCGCCAATCACATGATCGGGATGGCTGACGATGCAGCAGTCGCGGACGAAATCGGACGAATAGGCGCCGTTGCCCATTTGCCTAAGGAGTGGGAAGATCGCGCCATGCTGATACGCGAGGCCCAGCGCATCGATATGGAGTGCGTAGTCCGTGGTTATCTAGCCGGCTCCGGATGGGCCGAATACGAAGCGCACGGCACGCTGAATGGCACCAAACTACGTTCCGAATTTCGTCCCGCTGAGCGGTTGCCGGAGCCGATGTTTACACCTTCTACGAAAGTCGAAGAAGGCCACGACCTGCCACTAACCGAATTCGAAGCAATCAAACTCGCGGGCGAAGAATTACACGAACAGTTGAAAAACGTGAGCATCGAGATCTACGAACGGGCCCGTCAGCACGCCGAGGATCGCGGCATGATCCTAGTCGACACTAAATTCGAGTTTGGTTTCGTAAACGGCGAGCTAACGCTTATCGACGAGGTTTTGACCCCCGATTCGAGCCGTTTCTGGGATTCCGACGAATGGCAACCCGGCGCCTTCCCGCCTGCCTATGACAAACAACACCTCCGCGAGTGGCTAATCGACAGCGGGTGGAATCGTGAACCACCTCCGCCCGATGTCCCGAGCGAAGTGCTCCAGATGACACGCCAGCGATACATCTCGGCTTATGAACGGTTGACCGGGAAAATATTCACTGCTTGAATCCAGTCTGTGTAATGCATTGAAATCACGTCGGATCCGCCGCAACCAATACGTGAAATAGAATCGTCATTTCATGGCAGAGTCAAGAAACAGAGTCGCAACTACCCGCCCCGACCACCGTCGCGGAATGTCACGTTCGGCCGTCCGCGCCGAACGACGTTCTCGAAGCAACCGTCGCAAGCGACGAAAACGAACCGTTCTCATCGCGTTCGGTTCCGTGTTCGCGGTGATGATCATCTTCGCTCTGGTGTTCCAACAAGGATTCGTTTCCCAGGACCAGCAACTAGCCGGCGAACGCGGTCCGTACAACAGCGGAGGGCCCGCGGCAGAAGATCCCGATGACGGCCGAGCCCACGTTCCGGACGCCATCGTGCCCGAGACTCGCTACACCATCTATCCGCCGACGTCTGGTCCGCATTGGAACACACTGGGTAGCCAAGCTAACAACTACGAACGCGCTCCAGCCGGATGGGGTCCATACGAACGCGTTCTGCCCGACCAAGTGTTGATCCACAACTTGGAACACGGCGGCATCGGCATGCACTATGACACGACGAAGTGCGAATCCGCGGCTTGCATCGAAATCGCCGAAGCATTTAAACGCATAGCGAAGGAATGGAACGACGACGATACTTACACCGGTTTCATCATCTCGCCATACCCCTTCACGGATACGGCCATCACGCTAACCGCATGGCGTCATCACCTTAGGTTGGACGAGATCGATGAACCGCGGATCCTTGAGTTCATCGACGCTTACTTCGACCGAGGATACGAGCCGCAAGTCGCGGGAATGACAGCGGCTAACTGAACGACGCTGATCCAACATGAGCAGTACCTATCTTGCGCACATCCGCGTCTATTTCAAACCCGGAATCCACGACCCAGAATCCGAGACGATCAATCGAGCGTTGTCTCGACTCGGCTTCGATCAGATCGCTTCCCTCAGCGCGGGAAAGTTTTTCGACGTCCGGGTAGAAGCGGAGGATGCTGAACAAGCGTCTCAGACCGCCCAGAACATGTGCGAGACGCTTCTCGCCAACCCAGTAATCGAGACCTACTCCGTCGACATAGTTGATTAGGTCAGTCGGAGCAGGTTAACTCGACTCCGCCGCACTCGGCACGAATTCTTCGGCATTGTCGGCCGCACGCCGTTCGCGCTTCTCTCTTAGGGCGGTAGCCATGGCTTGCGCCACGATACCCAGTCCGCATAGCACCACGATTGCGGTCATAATCTTGCCGCCGATCGTCACCGGGTAAATGTCGCCGTAGCCGACGGTCGTAAGAGTCGCGACGGCCCACCAAAGCGCATCTCCCATGTGGCTGAACTGCTCCGGTTGCGTCTCGTGCTCGAAATGGTAGGCGCCAAAAGCGGCTAAAAACACCACCATACTCGTGAGACTCATGAACAGAAATATCTCATCGCGCATCGAAGAAAAAGCCCGGCCAAGGTCGGCTAACGCTTCGCTGAAACGCACCAATTTGAGTAGCCTGATGAGCTGCAGCAGGCGGAACAATCGCAACGAAGTGAACTGCGGCAACGCGACGATACCCACTACAACGGCCAAGAGATCGATGATGCCGAAAAACGAGAATATGTACTTGCGTTTGTTCGCTGCGGTCCAAATCCTGATGACATACTCGAATGCGAAGAAAATCACCGCAACGTATGCGACGTCGTCGATCCACCCTAGTTCCGGACCCCAACTTGCTTGCCATAGATGAGGAATGTCCGTGTCGAAGGTGGTGACACTGACCGAAGCGACAATCGCCAGCAACGCCAGCCATTCGAAAATGACCGTGCGCTTTGTTCATCTGATCCGTCATCGTCGTCCTCCGAACGTTACGCGTTACATATACGCGCCCAAAACCTCGTGCGAGGCCGAAATCAGCTTGTTGGTTCCGACGCCACGCAGAGCGTCGAAGTCAGCTGGACAATGTGCCTTTGGTGCTCGGCACCGCGCCGCTGGCCCGCGGATCTTCCGAAGCAGCTTCACGCAACGCTCGCGCAAACGCCTTGAACGCCGATTCAATCATGTGGTGCTCGTTCGTCCCGCGCAGAACGGTCAGATGCAGGTTGAAGCGTCCCTCATAAGCCATGGACTCGAAGAAGTGTCGTGCCATGTCCGGTGAAAAATCACCTGCATTCGACGTCGAACCCATATCGATTGCGGGATACCCCCGCCCGCTGAGATCAACGACCGCGTGCGACAGCGCCTCGTCCAGCGGAACGTGTTTGCTTGAAATTCGCACAATTCCAGCACAATCCCCCAAAGCCTCCGCCAAGCAACGTCCAATCACGATCGCAGTGTCCTCTACGGTGTGATGGGAACCGGTTTCGATGTCGCCAGAAGCAGCAACTTTGAGATCAATCATCGAATGCTTCGCGAGCGCGTGCAACATGTGATTCATGAAACCGATTGGCGTGTCGGTCTCTGCCCTGCCCTGCCCATCGATATTCAGGCGAACGCGGATCTTCGTCTCGCCGGTTTCGCGCGATATCTCTGCGGTTCGATCGCTCATTCGTGCACCTCAACCCTCAATTATCGAATGCTCACCCACCCCAAACCGACTGTTTGCTTGCATCCAATATCGTCAAGCGAGTTCATGCAACGCGTCGATCACGACATCGTTCTGTGGCGGTGTGCCAACACTCACGCGGATCGAATTTTCCAATCGGCGAGCACTGAACTTGCGCGCGAAAACGCCTCGGCGAGCGAGTAGATCGTATACCTCGTCTCCGCTGAGGTGGTCGAACTTCATCAGCAAAAAGTTCGCCGATGACGGCGAATAACTGATTCTCGAGATGTCGTTAATGGTCGCCTCGACGCGTCTACGTTCGGTGGTCAGCGTATCGATGCGACCCAACAGTTTTTCTTTATGTTCCAACGCCGCCAACGCCGCAGATTCCGCCGCGATATTCAGGTTGTACGGCTGTTTGATCGTCATCAAGTGATCGACTATCAACTCAGATCCGATCGCGTAACCTACCCTCAGACCCGCGATCCCGGCCCACTTGCTGAACGATCGCAACACAACGAGATTTTCGTAATCGTCCAGCAGACCAGCGGAAGTCTCTCCGCAAAATTCGTAGTACGTCTCGTCTACAACCAGAACGATTCCTGTATCGAGGATCGCCCGCGCATCGCTATCGGGCAGCAAGTTTCCTGTCGGATTGTTGGGCGATGCGATGAACAGTATCTTGGCTCCGGTTCGTTCGATCGCTGTGGTCGTAGCCTCGATGTCTATCTCCCAATCGTCCCGGCGTTCCACTGGGATCAACTCTGCCTCCGCAATTCGGGCGCAAAACTCGTACATGCCGAACGTCGGCGGGCAATCGATCATCGTCTCTCCAGGAGCGACAAAGAGCTTCGTCAGTAACTCGATGATCTCATCGCCGCCAGACCCGGCAATTATCTGTTCCGACGGCCGACCCGTGTAATCGCTGAGCGCCGCCCTCATGCGAACGAGGTCTTGATCCGGATACTCATGTATCGGCAACCCGACTAGCGCATCGGTAATCTCTTGCAGCGGTTCGTAGGGATTTTCGTTCGCGTTCAGGCGTATGACATCCGCCGGATCGATACCCGCTGCGGTAGCAAGATGATCCGAATGTTGTGCACCAACATAACCGGTGGGGTCGTAGAGATGCGGGCGCATCATCTTTCGCAAATCGCGCATCATCGCCTACCTTTGATCGTGAGTCGGTTTTGCAATCCTACACTCGACGCCGGATATCGGACGCCCTCGCGTGTGCTTCTAGTTGCTCCAACCGGGCGAGATCCGATGCCGCGTTCGATATCGCCTCGAATGTGTCGTCATCGATATCAATGAACGGCGTGATTCGCACGAAATTACGCGCCGACAACGCCGACGAAAAACGCGCAGAACCGCCAGTCGGCATTACATGGCTCGGACCAGCGACATAGTCGGCTATCACCTCGGCCGACCGCTCACCCACGAACAGACCTCCCGCGTGACGCGCTCGCGAAAGAATCTCGTTTGCTCCGTCGAATTCCAAGCAAAGATGCTCCGGCGCGTACTCTTCAGCGACTTTGAGTGCTTCCTCTATCGTGTCGACCACCACCGCCGCACCACGTCCTGCCAGCGCCGATCCAGCTATCTCGGCCCTGGGCAACATCTCCAGTTGTGTGGCCAACTCGGACTCCACAGCATCCACCGTTGCGTCAGATAAGGCCACCAAGATCGGCGCAGCCAGTACATCGTGCTCGGCCTGCGCGAGCATATCTGCGGCAGCCACCGCAGGATTCGATGCGTCGTCGATGATTATCATCGTCTCGGTCGGCCCGTAAATGCCATCGATACCGACCAAGCCGTAAACGCGGCGCTTCGCCGCGGTCACCCAAATGCTACCCGGACCGCAGATCATATCCACCTTAGGAATCGTCTCCGTGCCGACCGCGAGCGCCGCTACCGCTTGTGCTCCACCCACGGCGAAAACCGCGTCAACGCCAGCGATATCGCACGCCGCTAACACTGCGGGGTGCGGCGACCCGTCTTCTTTTCCAGCCGGTGTCACCACGCAGACGTACGGTACGCCCGCCACCTTCGCTGGAACCGCCGTCATGATAACCGTCGACGCCAACGGCGCTGTTCCTCCCGGAATACAGCATCCAACCGATCGGACGGGTTGCACAATTTCACCATAACCAGCACCGGCGTCACGCCAAGGTTCTGGCAGGTTTCGACTTTGAAATGCTGCGACGCGTTCCGCCGCCAACGCCAACGCTTCAACCTCCTGCGGCTTTAACCGGTCTTTGGCGCAATCGACGACATCTGATGGTACTTGGAACTGGTCTATTTCGACACCGTCTAACGCCTTCGTTAGGCGCCTGACAAATTCATCACCATGTTTCCGGACGTCCGTAATTACACGGTCCGCAAAAGCTTCGGGCGAAAGCATCTTGTCGTAGACGCCGCCACCGTCGGTCGATGGCTCATCTTGATCGCCTGCAGTGCTGCGGTGTTCAAAGGCAGTGATCGCGGCGTGCAACCCGTGGATTCTTCTCAGCACGAGTCGCTCGCCCCCGAGAATTGGTCTAAATTCTCAACCAATTTCCCGAACAACATGCATTCGCTCTGGTACAGGAACTGCAAATCGGACACGGCAGTCCCCGTGCCGCCGAGTCGCCTCAAGTGATCTACAACCCGCAATACATCCTTCTTGCGTGTAACTATCTGCACCGCGAACCATTGGTTGCCGTCACTCGTGTATACGCTGGACACGGTCGGACCAGCCATCCCCGATAAATCTGGTGACGCGAGGATCATCTCCGCAATGTCGCCTTCCGAACCGCCCCTTACGTTCGCGGTTACACGGCGGTACGTCCTTGAACGCAGTCGGGCTTCGATTCGTTCCAACAAAAGACGCGTCAACCCCAACTTCCCTTCCGAATCGGACAGCAATGCCGCATTGCCGATCATCACTGCCTGTGACTTCATCACTACGCCGTCAATCAGAGTCCGCAGATTGTTTTCGCGCAACGTATTGCCGGTATCCGAAATGTCAGCGATGATGTCGGCATAGCCAATCCGCGGCGCGGCCTCCAGTGCACCGTTAATTGCAACCAATGAGAAGTAGTTGATGCCCCGACGGTTGAAGAATCGCTTCACCAGTCGGGGATACTTCGTTGCCACTCGCAAATCACGTCCGCGCTCGTGAAATTCGAGGCTCAAGTCGGATAGGTCATACATCGAGGTGATATCGAGCCATGGATCCGGAACCGCGATCACCAATTGAGAGTACCCGTACTCCAAATCTGGAGCGATCACCAGCGTGTCGCCGTCCTCAAGCCGCGACTCGAGGTACCGATCGAGGCCTACGATGCCAAGGTCGGCATTTCCGGAATCTACTATCGTCGTGATGTCAGACTGCCGTTGGTAGATGACTTCGATACCCGGTATCGACGGTATCTTAGCCGTGTAACGACGGGAGTTCACACGACTTACCGTTGCATCGGAATCAGAGAGCAGCCGCGCCGCGCCTTGCTCAAGTGCACCCGTCGAGGGAATCGCCATACGTAACCAATCCATCACTCGGACACCAGACCGTAAGATTGCTCGTCATCGTTATAGGTGACTTTGACGACCTCGGCGTCACCTAACGACCTGGCTACCGTTTGGGGGTCGACATCCGTGTCAAACAGTGTGACCACCGAGTGACCATCCGCACGCAGATCCGACGCCGCTTGTAGGAGGTTTTCTGCCGCGTGTTCATCGGATGGCGCAAGAACGATGTACTGGCGATGCATTTCGCCGCCAAATGAACCGTCGGCAAGATCCAATATCGTGTCGAGGTTCAACGCGAAACCGAGCGCTGGGAGTTCTGCGTCGGAACCGAGTGATGACGCGAGCCCGTCATATCGCCCGCCTCCACCGATAGACACAAGTTCGCCTTCCACGTATGCGCAGACCTCGAATATCATCCCAGAGTAATAGGCCATTGACGTTGCCAAACCGAGATCTACCGAGACATCGTAGTTGTGGACCCCGCCACTTTCCACGGCCCGTTCAACCCGTAACAAGCTGCCCAAACTCTTCAAATGCCCAAGCCCGTAGTTATCTGCCAAACTCTGGGCATAGCCAATTAAGTCATCGTGCCGTACATCGATAGTGCCGCACGACGCGCCGGAGTGTTCTACTACCGGCTTTTGTGCAGGTTCGATCGACCTGCTGCGAAGCTGTGCGATCCCGCGCATCAAATCCATCGCTTTTGGAAAATCTCCGTTGCTGACATCGATTTCCAGCTTGCGGCGCAAACCCGCGACCACGTCCTCGGCGGTTCTGGAAGTCTGTTCCGTTGCGCTTGGCAACTGGACAGACCCAGATGCCAGACGGGTCAGCAATTCGGCAGCAGACGCTTGAGTCTCCACGCTTTGCTGACCTTTCGAAGGCATCAATCCGAGCCGGATTGCCTCTGCTTCGACCGACGCACCGCCGTCATCGCAATTGGCCAACGCCGCGACCTGATTCGCCAGAAACAGTTTTGCGCGCCCGGATAAGTTGAAGCGCTCGAGTATTTCCCAGATCAATCCGACATGTCCGATACGGATCGTCACGTCCATCACGCCCAGACGTTTTGCCATCTCATACGCCGTTGCGACAATCTCGCCGTCGGCTTCAGGCTGAGATGCCCCTATTAGCTCTGCTCCTGCCTGAATGTATTGGCGTTTACTCGGCACGGAGTTTGGAGGAGCATCGTACGGGCGCTCCGTGTACCGGAATATCGGCAACGCGTATTGGTAGCGCAACGGCAATGGTTGCCCGTCCTGCTCCAACACGTGACGGATCACCGGTGCGGTCAACTCGGGTCGCAAGCTGATATCGCTGCCATCTGGTGCCGTGAAGTCGAACATTTGGCTTGACAGCAACCCGCCCGAACGGCGCAGAAATAACTCCGTCTGTTCGATCAAAGGCGTTTCGATCGGCAGGTAACCGCGGGCGTACAACACCTCGCGTGACGTGCGAAGCGCCGAATCGAGTCTTTCGAAATCGCGTCCCACCCTATCCGCAAATCCCGGAGCGCGTCGAATCTTGCCGTTTCGGGCCATCGCCAGTTCAGTTTGAAATGAGACCGAATTTCATCGGGCGTTAATTGGGGTTCGGATTCCGTATCTCGCTGTTGACGCTAGAAGGATCGTCACCCTGTCTACCGAGATTCTAATCCGCTGCATCGATATGAGTTGAAAATCAAGCATCGAAGCCGTGCCCAACTGAAGCGAAATAACCATCTTGTCATTTTCTCAACCATTCAACGGCAATAATTAAATTGAACCCATGACGCGCATCTAATGCGCACTCTGTTCACAAACAACAAACGACACATGACGACACTCACGAACCGATGGGAAAAGACGATCCTCGTGATTGAGGACGACGAGTCCGTGTCCCAACTAATCCGACTCTACCTAGCCCATGAAGGTTACCGCGCGGTCTCCGCAAAAAACGGCATTAAGGGTTTGAATCTTGCTCGTTCCGAAGAACCCGACCTGGTTCTCCTCGACTTGAACCTGCCCGGCCTCGACGGTGTCGAAATTTGTCGGTCTTTGCGAGTCGACTCTGATGTGCCGATCATCGTGGTCACTGCTCGGGTCGATGAAGACGAGCGTCTTGAAGGTCTGGATCTTGGCGCAGATGACTACGTAACAAAACCTTTCAGCCCGCGTGAACTGATGGCCAGAATCCGTGCGGTCATGCGAAGATCTGTGCGTGAACAGGACGTGAAAGATCGGCTTCAAGGCGAGATCACCATCGGCCGCTATGCGGTAGATCTGGAATCTAGAACTGTCCATGTAAGCGAGAAAGAACTGAAGTTGACGCCAACCGAGTACCGGTTGCTCGTTTATTTCATGAACGCGCACCGCCGCACGGTAAGCCGCGAGCAAATCATCGAAAACGCTATCGGGTACGAGTTCGATGGCTTCGACCGCACCGTCGACACGCACATCTCGAACCTCCGTCGAAAACTCGAAAAAGCTACCGGCGGTGAACGTCACCTCAAAACGGTTTACGGCATTGGGTATCGCTTTGAAACTGCCTGATTGGACTCACACTCTTCAGTTCCGGCTGATCCTTGGTTTCGCCGCATCACTTGCGGTCTGCTTATTCGCGGTCAGCGTCTGGACGACCGTTAACACCAGAGTCGCGATCCAAAAATACGGCGACCGAGTGGAGAGATTCCAAGAAGACCGCGCACGCCGACTCCTGCAAGAGGTATACGACTATGACCAAGACCTGTCGCATCTCCAAGATTCTGTCCAACAAGTTGCGCACCTCTTCTCACAACGTGTAGCTGTCGTCGACGACGAAGGCTTCGTAGTTGCGGATTCGCATGTTTTGCCGATCGACACCGACGGGAAATTCCAAAAAGAGTCAGACCGATTCGACAAGAAATCCGACCTGCGATTCGTTCCCTTGCGGCTTGGAACCAACCTTAGCGGAAAGGTTATTTTCACCGAACCGGGCGAAATGCAAAGGCAAACGATCAAAGTTTGGCTGGACATCGAACCTCAAAGATTCTTGCGACGCTCGGAGAGCCAGCGTAAACCCGCTACGGGCCACGATGCGACCGTTATCATCGTCGACGACAGAGAGGCTCGCGACGAGATATTTGGTGAAAGGAGCGACGAAGATCCCGATGGTCCGATCGCACTCTTGGACAAAGCAGTAAACGAACTTTCCATCGAACCGCAGCTGAGCGCCCTCCAAGACGAGTTCCAAAGATCGCTCATCGTCAGCGGAATTGCGGGAGGGATCACCGGGATCTTGATAATCGCGTTCTTCACGCGCCGCGCCTTCGCGCCAATGCGCGATCTAACCGAAACCGCGGAACGATTGGGTAAAGGCGAGTTGGACCAACGCGTCCGTTCTGACCATCGTGGCGAGATTGGACAGCTCGCGACCTCGTTCAACACGATGGCTACGGAACTCGAAGACGCGGAGACGCGTCGGAGGCGCCTGACCGCCGATATCGCTCACGAGCTACGAACACCGCTGACCAATATCCGCGGCTATCTGGAAGCCGTCAAGGATGGCGTCGTCGAACCTGATGACCAGACCATAGGCACGTTGCACCAAGAGACGTTGCATCTGTCTGCATTGGTTGACGACCTACGGCTGTTGGCGGTCGCAGACGCTGGCGCTTTGAAGCTCGAAATGCTACCAGATCGAGTCGAAACCGTCGTCGAGAGTGTTTCGCAAGCCTTCAAAGCCCGGTCTATGGAGTCCGACGTTGAAATGAAATTCGAGATCGCCGAAGGATTGCCGCTAGTCGACATCGATCGGACTAGGATGACACAAATCATCCAGAATCTCGTCGAAAACGCCATCCACCATTCGCCGACCAGCGGTGAGATCGTCGTTCGTGTCGATAAGTCGATCGAAGGTGATGAAGTCACGATCAGCGTCACCGACACCGGCGATGGTATTCCCAAAGATGACATCGAGCACATCTTCGACCAGTTCTACCGCGTCGACACCTCGCGGGCGCGGGCTACGGGTGGGACCGGACTCGGACTCACAATCGTCAAACGACTCGTCGACGCACACCGTGGCCAAATCAAAGTCACTAGCAAACCTGGCACCGGGTCCACATTCACAGTCACTCTTCCCGCATCACAGACATCGGACGCGCACGACTGAACTTCCCCGCGTTATGATTCGATTCACTACGCGAATATCCGATAAACCACACTCGGAACAGTGAATTGAACTCAATCGAAACCGCTGATGCGGTCGTAATCGGCGCCGGCGCTGTCGGTTGTGCCGTGGCCTTACAACTGGCACGCCTCGGCTTGAGGCCGCTGGTCATCGAGCGCGATGGCGTGGCCTATAACGCCTCCGCATACGCTTGGGGAGGACTGTCGGCCCACTTCGGCAGCGGCGTACCAGGTCCGATGACCGACCACTATCGGAATGCCATCGCAAAGCACGTCAAACTGTATGAAGAGTTGAAACCATCCGCATCGGTTGACTGGCAACTGCAAAGGGTCACTTCCCTATCGCTAGCTGATGACGATGAGACCGCCACGCTGCTCGCGAAAGACGTCGAATGGATGACATCTAAAGGATTCGAAGCCGAAGTCATTAATCCCGAAACCATCTACGATTTAGAGCCTGCGATTCGGAAAGGCGTGGTGGCCGCATCCGTCGTGAACTCCGGTTGGGAACTCGATAGTCTCAGTTACACCCAAGCTCTCGCGTCCGAAAGCGAACGTCGAGGAGCGAATTACATGTCTGGCCGTGTCGCCTCCGTCGAATCGGCGAGTGGGACCGTCAAAAATGTCGTTCTCGAAAATCGAACGCGTATCGATACGCCAATCGTGATCGCGGCGACAGGTCCGTGGGTTTCGGGCATCAAAGGCATCCCAGACCTACCGATCAGGCCGATCAAAGGGGAGATACTGCGACTCGAACGCGACGGCAACGATCTGCAAAATCGTGTCGGTTTCGGCGGATTTAACGTCGGTCGTAAGCCCGACGGCACTGTATGGGCGGGTACCTACGAATGGGACCGCGGCTTCAATCGTGACGTCACCGACGAAGGCCGCCAACACATTCTGAAAGGCGCGACCGCCTACATCCCGTCCCTAACGGATTCCCGAATCGTCAAATCCACCGCGTGCCTGCGCCCCGTCGCAAGCGATGGAATCCCGATAATCGGTGCATCCGGCATCACTGAAGGCATCTACTACGCCAACGGTGCCGGCAAAAAAGGGATCCTGCTCTCCCCGTTGATGGCGGAATGGATTGCGGACTGCATCGTCGACGGTATCAGCCCACCTTCGATCGTCGCGCCAGACCGTTTCAACAACGTTTGACGTCTCGCACCGTTTCGGCTAGTGTTGTGCCGGACAATTCCCGTCTAGCACATGAGGGCGAATATGGCGCTGGTATATTGGTAACCAATTGAGTCATCGTCGGCGATAAATCGGGAGCATTTCCCATGACACACGAACGCCCAACAAACTACACAAGCACCAAGAGTGAACGCGCTCACGGTTTTTACACAACCAAATACGGCGACGCGTTCGAAGACGCGATGACGCGCGGAAAACTGCGGAACTACCGGTCGCCGGCTGATCCGGACGATCTGACATCCGAAGAACGTCGCGAGTTCTTCCGCGAAGGCGCATTTCCATACGCGCGCAAAATCAGCCTCGACAGCTATTACGAGCACAAATTTCCGCTCCAGATCGAGCTCGTCAAGATGCAGAACTGGGTCCGCGACGCCGGCGAGAAAGTCGTCATCATCTTCGAAGGTCGCGACGCCGCCGGAAAAGGTGGCACCATTAGGCGCTTCATGGAGCACCTCAACCCGCGCGCTGCCAAAGTTATCGCATTGGAAAAACCTACTTTGGAAGAAACCGGTCAGTGGTATTTCCAACGATATGTCGGCCATCTGCCTACCGCCGGTGAAATCGCCTTGTTCGACAGATCTTGGTATAACCGCGCCGGCGTCGAGAAGGTGATGGGATTCTGCACCGAAGAGGAGTACGACGAGTTCCTGCGCGTTACGCCACTCATCGAAGAGATGTGGGCCAATTCGGGCGTTCGGTTCATCAAGCTCTACTTCTCCGTGAGCCGGATCGAGCAGGAACGCCGGTTCAAACGCCGTCAACGGGACCCACTGAAGCAGTGGAAGCTCAGCCCGGTAGATCTTGCGTCCTACCACCGTTGGGACGATTACACGACCGCCAAAATGTCGATGTTCTACCACACGCACACCGACTTCGCTCCTTGGTATGTCATTAAGTCCGACGACAAGATGCGTGCGCGCATCAACTCCATTCGGCACGTATTGAACCTATTGCCGTATCACGGCAAAGACCATAACGTTGTCTACCAAGCAGATCCGTGGATCATCGCGAGTGCTGAAGAGGTTTTCGACGTGAAAGGCAAGCCTAGAAGGAGCTCGCAAGACAACGGCGCGGCGGTAACGGAAGAGTTGGCCGCGGTCACAGGATGAGCGCTGATCCGGTAAGTTGCGGCAACTTTCGCGGCAAGTCGGCAAATTGCGGCAAGTTCCGGCAACTTTGGGCATCCGTTCTACTGTGCGGTGAAACCGCCGTCGATCACCAAACAGGCACCAGTCACGAACGAAGCTTCGTCGGAAGCCAAGAAAAGCACTCCGCGAGCTATCTCAATCGGTTGGGCGAATCGTCCGATCGGGTGTAGCGCCACGATCCGGTCGTAAATCTCCGGATTTTCACGCGTCCCTAGCGTCATATCGGTCTCGGTGAACGCGGGGCACACGGCGTTGACCCGAATATTCGAATTCGCCAAACCGAGCGCCATGTCACGGGTCGCATTGACCACGCCTCCCTTGGAGTGCGGATACGGGTTGAAACCGTCGGTAATGAACGCGGGGTAGCCGATCAAGCCTCGGATCGATGCGATGTTTACGACTGCACCACTGCCCTGTTCCTTCATCTGCTGAACAGCGTGACGGGTCATCAACACGGTGCCTTTGAGGTTCACATCGATCACGAACTGCCATCGCTCCTCGTATGTCATGTCCGGGGCGCTACGTGACCCCACGCCCGCGCTGTTAACCAAAACGTCCACTCGGCCGAAGCGATCAATCGTTGCGTCCACAGCCGCGGCGCAGCTGTCGTTATCGGTCACATCCACCGGGATCGCGAGTGCGGTCCCGCCCGAGTCATTTATCTCGCCGGCAACCCGCTCGGCACTATCACTTTTCAAGTCCGCAATCGCTACTCGGGCGCCCTCATCGACGAACAACTTGACGCTCGCTTCGCCGATGCCGTTTCCGCCACCTGTGATCAGCGCGACTTTTCCTTCCAATCGTCCCAAATCGTGTACCTCCGTCAGACCACTTTCAGACATGTCTCGAAAACCTTTCCCTATCCGGCCGTATATCCGCCGTCGACGGGGAGCATCGATGCCGTCACGAACGAAGATTCATCAGAAGCTAGATAAAGTGCCGCGTACGCGATCTCGATCGGTTCGCCTAGTCGGCCCATCGGATGCAGTGATTCAAGATGCGCTCGCATATCTGCATCGTCTGTCAGCGACTTCGTCAGGCTCGTGTACGTGAAACCCGGACAGAGTGCGTTTACCCGCACCCCACGTTTGGCGAACGCCACACCCATGTCACGCGTCATCTGGACCACACCACCCTTCGAGTGCGGATAAGGGTTGAAACCGTCGCTCATTCCTGTCGAGTAGCCAACCAATCCGATGATCGAAGCCAGATTAACTATGGAGCCGTATCCCGACGCCAACATCACTTCCGAAGCGGCGTGCGACATCAACATCGAACCCTTGAGGTTCACATCGATCACCCAGTCCCACTTCGCCTCGAAATCCCACTCCGACGGCGCTTTCCTCGGTGTCACTCCCGCGCTATTGACCAGCACATCCAACCCGCCAAATTGATTGACAACCTCTTTGATCAGCGCCTTGCACCGACCGCGCTTCGTCACGTCAACCGAGCCCCAGGCCGAGTTTCCGCCACGTCCAGCTACCCGGTCCGCCACGGCCTGCGCCGCATCGCTATCGAGGTCCGCGCAAAATACATTCGCGCCCTCGGCGCTAAACAGCTGTGCACATGCAGCGCCGATGCCCGATCCGGCACCGGTTATCAACGCTGTCCTGCCATCAAGTCTGCCCATGTTCGCTCCAATCGTAGTTTCTCGATCAGCGATTGTAAGTGTAAGTCGAATCCCGTTCAGGCGATACAATCTGTAACGCCAACGATGACCACTTCTAGACGCAGACACCGATCCCGTCCAGTTAGATCCGACACACCGCCGGACGTCGGAACTGAACTAAACGTTGCCGATGACGTCGACGATCAGGCTCCGTCCCCCGAACCAATACCCGTCGAATCGCTCGATCTCCAATTCGCAGGTCCATTGCGCAGACTGTACGCATTCGCAGTCGACGCGGGCATCCTACTGATGTTGATATTTATCGTCGCACCTATCTCAGGGGGCCGCGTTTTCAGCGCGCAAGCTGGCATCATCGACGTCTTCATCGTCCTCACTTACTTCATAATCCCAACCGGGATTTTCGGGCGCACGCTCGGAAAATGGGTAGCCGGAATATCGGTGGTTGATGAAGAGGGAAACAAACCCGGCGTCGCGACGGCGATTCCCCGAGAGGTGGTCGGCCGGTTCGTCGCGACGATCACTTTCGGGATCGGCATCATTTGGGTTATCTTCGATAAACACCATCAGGGATGGCACGACAAGATGGCCGGAACATACGTGGTCGTGGTGCCTAACAGCGGCGGTCCCGGATTTCTCGCACGCATGTTTGCGCCGCGGGACGACGAGACCAAATCGGAAAAAAACCGACAGCAAAGAGTTGGCCGCCCGCCGAGCCGTCGCAGAAAACGATCACGACGCCGAAAATGAACCTTGCTTCCATCAGTCGGCGAACCGACTAGAAAGAACCATCCATGGCTATCTCAAAACTAGCTCGCGAGCAGATGCAACAGAGCTCGTGGATCCGACGTATGTTCGAGGAGGGCATGGAACTCAAACAGATCCACGATCCGGACAACGTCTTTGATCTATCACTAGGTAATCCCCTGCTTGAACCGCCACCGGAGTTCAAACAAGCACTTGCCGAGATTGCCAATGAACCCGACATGGGTCTGCACAGATACATGCCGAACCCGGGCTTCATCGAATCCCGCGCTGCAGTTGCCGAGGTTTTGACCGAAGAATCTGGGACGCAGTTCCAACCGACCGACATCCTCATGACCGTCGGTGCCGCGGGTGCCATCAACGTCGCGTTGCGGGCCATACTCGATCCCGGCGACGAAGTGATAATCATCGCCCCCTATTTCGCCGAGTACATCTTCTACGTCCAGCACGCCAACGGCGTTTACCGCGAGCTTCAATCGACGCCAGATTTCTTGCCCGATCTCGAATCACTCTCGACCGCCATCAACGAGAGAACCCGCGCCATAATAATCAACTCACCCAACAACCCGTCTGGCGTCATCTACCCGGAAAGCGTCATCGCCGAAATGGGCCGCATCATCCAAACCGCCGAAGGCAAGTTCGGGACCGAGATCTACATCATCACCGACGAGCCATACCGAAAACTCATCTACACCGACGCGGTTTATCCGTTCGTCTTCAAACATCACAATCACACCATCGTCGCGACCTCACACTCGAAGGATTTGGGCCTCGCCGGAGAGCGTATCGGTTATCTCGCACTGAACCCGGAGGACCCCGGCAAGGGTGACCTCATGAACGCCTCAGTATTCATGCTCAGGACCTTGGGATTCGTCAACGCACCGGCAATCATGCAGCGCGTCGTCGCCAAGTTGCAACGTTCTTCCGTAGACATCTCCGAATATCGCCGCAAACGCGACATCATCTACTCCGGTCTGACCAAGATCGGATATCAGTCGAACCTACCCGACGGAGGTTTCTACCTGTTCCCCAAATCGCCTATGTCCGATGACACAGCGTTCGTCGATCTCCTCAAATCGAAACTGGTCTTGGTCGTCCCAGGCGTCGGTTTCGGTATGGGTGGGTACTTCAGAGCTTCATACTGTGTGGAAGACAACGTCCTTCACGGCGCAATGGATGGATTTGCAGAAGCCTTCAAAGAAGCGGCTACGCGTGAATAGAATCGGTTCTTATGCTCTCGAAGAACGGAATCATTTACGCCAAACCGCTTTGCCTGTTGCTCGTCGTTGCTACGGTGGGTTTGCTCGCCATGGCATGCGGCGAGAAAGGAGAACCGACGACCATTGCATTGCCAACTGCGACGCCTGGCACGATGGAGGTAACTCCGACTGCGACCGTGTACCAGAGCGAAACGAACGGCAAGGTCCAAGTGGGCTTCAACATCGGTGTTCAAGGCTTCGCCCAGCAAGGAGCAGGCGTGATCTCCCAAACTGAACGCGGCATCAATGTCCAAATCACTGTCCTGCCCGCACCCGGTACGATTCAGCAGATAAGCATTCGGGAAGGTCAATGCGAAAACCTACATGATTTGCAGAAGTTCAAATGGGTTGCAACCCTCGATCCTGCAATTGGAGGTGTCTCAGAGACCGATCTACCGGACCGCCACATCACCAGCATCCTCGACGGCAATCACGCGGTCGCGGTATCGATACCCGGCGGCACCTTCTCCCAAGTAGCCACCTGCGGCGACTTACCCGACACCTCCGACCTCGATATCCCTGAATCGCTTAGCGGATAGGCGACGCTTTCGAACCCATCCGCGGGGCCGCGGTTTACAAAGGCTCCTTCAAACCGGATCCGGTGACCGGCACCACGACCCGCGCATCCTCGCCAATCAACCCTTCTCCGACCATCGTTTCCAACCCCGCAAACGCCGCCGCAGAAGTTATCTCGCAGAAAATACCGACTTCCGAAGCCAACCACTTCTGCCAAAACGACATCGCGAGGTCCGTCACCGCTACCGCCGATCCACCCGTTTCGACCACTGCCCTCGCCGCATGTGACACCCTCGGTGGATCAACAACTGAGATTCCTGATGCAACAGTCGGATGGGCCTCCCTGGCGTCCCATACCTCGCCCTCTATCGCCCGTATCAACGGCTGTACACCTGTCGACTGCACGCAGTGAATCCGCGGCGCTTTTCCGACCGGATAACCCGTAAAACACCCGATCAACAACGCTCCATTACCAGCCGGCGCCACAAAGTCGGTAGGTCGCAGGTCAGAAGCCTGTTCGATCTCATCAACGATCGTCTTCACACCCTCGGCGAACCACGGGCTCAACGCGTGGGAAAGATACGGAATATCTTCCCGATTGGCAAACTCGACTGCCGCATCCGTAGCGGCTTGCCGCGGTCCGTCGATGAGATGCAACTGAGCCCCGAAAATTTGTATCTGGTCCAATTTTCCCTTCGATGCTGTCGAAGGTGCGAATATGTGCGCTTTCAGACCGGCGCGCGCCGCATAAGCCGACATCGATGCCCCGGCGTTGCCCGAAGAGTCCTCGACAAACTCCTCGATACCCTCCTCCGCAGCCGCCGAGATCAACACCGCACTTCCCCGGTCCTTGAACGAACCTGTCGGCGAACAAAATTCCAGCTTCGCGGTCAGTGAAGCTATACCCAGTTGCTCCGCAAGTCTGTCCAGACGCACTATCGGGGTATTGCCCTGTCCTAGGTCGACCATCGAGTCTGGATTGGCCAACGGTAAACCCGATGCCGCATCTGAGCTATCGAAATATCGGATGTCGTAGATCCCACCGCATTCACAGTAAACTCGCTTCACCGATGGATCATCGGCAACGGTTCCGCACCGAGCGCAAGTTAGTTCAAAGCGACCGGAACGCGTCTCAAGTACGTCCGCCAATCTCACATCCACCATTCGATCTAGTTTGATGAACCCGAGTCGCGACTCGGTTCAAATACCGTCAAGCCGACACCGTCTCGCGCCTCGCCACGACTGACCGCCACAGCTCCGCCGTCAGATCGCCAGCACGACGAACCTGCGAGCGTCGAGTCGCCGCCGAATTCGATGATGTTCATGCCTCCGGCAACATTGGTGACCATTGTCACGTCATGCCCTATGTTGCGGAGCGAATCGGCGATCGCTGATCCGAACTCCTGCTCCAACTCAACCTCTTGCCCCTGCGTGAACATCCGTGGCGCCTCCACCGCTTCCTGTGCCGTCATACCGTGATCGGCGATGTTAATGATCGCCTGAGCAACCGAAGTCCAGATGCGTATACCGCCCGGCAACCCTAGTGCAAACGCTGGTCGGGAACCTCGATACGCAATCACCGGCGACATGCTGCTGGCGACGCGTTTGTAGGGCTCTACCGAGTTGGCAAGGTTCGGATGCGGATCGAAATTCGCCATCGTGTTGTCAAGCAACACGCCGGTACCGGGAACCACTACTTTCGAGCCGAATATGTGGTTTACGGTCTGTGTGGCTGCGACGATGTTTCCCTCGCGGTCCGCAGTCGTCACGTGTGAAGTGCTTTCGGATTCCGCCAACGCCGGCGTCGCGAGCTCAGGCATCACGGCGTTGGGCAGTATTTGGCTCATCAATTCCTTGGCATTGAACTCTGACAGCAATCGATCGAACGGTATCTCCACGAACTCCGGGTCAGACAGATACCGGTTGCGGTCTGCGAACACGAGTTGCATAGCCTCGGCCATCAAATGGATTGTCGAACTTCTACCGAAACCCATGCCTCCGATGTCGCGCAACGCCAACACGTTCAAGAACTCGATTAGGTGCAATCCGCCTGCAGATGACGGCGGAGGTCCGGTCAGCGTGTAGCCGCGATATGTTCCCGCAATCGGATCGTTCCGACGCACGCGGTAACGGAGCAGATCGTCCATTGTGATGATGCCGCCATTGGCTTGGGAGTAACGGACAATCTCCAGACCTAACTCGCCACCGTATAGGTAGTCGGCCCCCTCCAACGCAATCCGCTTCAAAGTGCTCGCGAGGTCCCGTTGCACAACCAGATCGCCAGTTTTTGGAACACGTCCTCCCGGCATGAAGATGCTCGCGCTCGCGCTGAATTGACGCAACGCTTCTGAGTTGTCTTCGACGAACTTGCAGTAGTGTTCCGTCGCTCGGAATCCGTACTCGGCGTGACTGATCGCTGGAGCCATGATCTCGGTGAGCGAGAGATTGCCGAATTCAGCTTGTATCTCGCACCAAGCCTTTAGCGCGCCGGGTACACCTGACGCTAGAACCCCAGTTTGATTTAAATCCCCTCGGGCACGCATGTAGTTGGGCCACTCGTCTGACAACGGCGTGAACATGTTCATCGTGGCCGCGGCCGGGGCTTGCGAGTAGTTGTCAATCGCGATGCGCCGGCCATCTGCCAAGCGGATGTTCATGAATCCGGCACCGTAGATGCCCATCTTCATGGGTTCAACGACCGACAACGCGAACAAAGTCGCCACGGCAGCGTCGATGGCGTTGCCGCCCGAGGCGATGATCTGAGCGCCCGCCGCAGACCCCATCGACTGCGTTGAAGCAACGACGCCATCTGAACCTACGGCGGGACGATTCTCCGGTGTGAACGTTACCGACGCGTTCTCGCGCCAACGCTGCGATGTCAATGCGCCTGTCGGCATTGCTGTTTTTCCGTTCCCTTCAGGCCGATTCCGGTTTGATTTTGACGCACGGTGAGCGCGTCAACTTTGTTGATGGTACATTTCGAAATTCGCGTTTTTACGTGGTTTCACATGTCAAGCGATAATGGAACTACGCAGCTTGAAAGTCCGCCATCCGACCCCTCAGCGTCCCGAACGTCGATCGGGAGAATTTGGAGAATCAGCAACCATGCCGATAATCACCGTCGAAGGCAGAGTTGGTGCAGGAGCACCAGACCTAGGACGTCTCGTCGCCCGCGAGTTAGAGATCGACTTCGTCGACCGTCTAATCCTTGCCCAGATCGCCCGTCGGGTCAACGCAACGATGCGCGCCCTCGTCGACCAGGAGCGCCGCGTGCCTTCACTCGCCAATCGATTGGCAATGCGCGTCCAACGGGTTTTGGAGCGCTCCGCGGTCGCCGGCATGGGTGGTGACCCGTATTTCGGACCCGGGGTAGAGGATTTAATCTCGCGCCAATACAGCGAATACGAAGAAGAGCCACACACCACCGCCGAAGAAGTCGACGACGAACGGTTCATCAAGACCACCCGAGAGGTTATCGAAGACATCGCCGACCAAGACAATATCGTTATCCTGAGCCGCGGTGGGGCTGCCATCTTGCGAGACAACCCCAAAGTGCTGCGTGTCGGCGTTGTGGCAAGGATGGAAGACCGAGCCAAACGCGTCGCCGAACGCGAGAGCATCGGAATTGACGACGCAAGAGACTTCATCTCGCACTCTGATGCCGCGCAGCACCGATACTTCGAAAAAGCTTTTGACTCCAGCCCTATCGACCCCTTCCTCTACCACTTCATGTGGAACACATCCGACGTCGGCATCGAATATGCCGTCCAGGTAACCGTCGACGCAGCACGTGAAATGGAAGAGCGCGGCGGACTTGCTTGACGACCGCGCATAGAATCGAAACATCAGAAATCGACCGAAACCATTAACATCATGCCACCTCGAAACCGACGCCGTAGCGGACGTCGCCCCAACGTCTTCGTACAAACCGAACGACCCACCGGCCGGCGTCAAGACCCAGAAGAAGAGCAAGGCACCAGCGCAGTTGCCGAGCCGTCACCCGTTCTAGCCGCAACCTCCGCCGCGGTCGCCAGGCAGCGCCCAGCAGGAGCGCGCCGCACACAACGCACCCGTTCAGAGGTGTACGCGCGTACTTTCCCGCGTGAAATCCGTAAAATGGGCATCCTCGCCGCCGGCATCGTGGTGGCGCTTGCGGTTTTCACCATCGTTCTGTAACCAGCCATCGTTTTCGATACGCGCGTATCGAACTTCGCAAACACCGGAGCGCACGGCGTCACATGGATTCGTCACAGCGTCAACGGGATATGGTCGTAGGCACCCAACGCGGAATGAACGCAGGTTGCTGATAGAACGGTGACGGTGTTCTATCGGGCTCAACGGTAACGGTTTCAGCGAACACTCGATAGGACATCGGGATTCAGGATGTGCCGGCAATGACTCCGTAATGATTGGCCGACACACCAGTTGAACCCCATCAGCGCGCCTCGCCGAACGGTGTAAATTCGAACCCGTAGAATCAATTTACCCCTATGTCCACCTCTTCTGCCAAAGCTGCCCCCTCCCGCGCCGAACTCTTCGCAGATCGTCTGGCGGCTGTCCCTCGTGAGCCTGGTGTTTACACGATGCGCGGCAAGAGTGGGCAGATACTCTATGTCGGGAAGTCCGTGAGCCTGAGGAACCGTCTGCGTTCGTACTTCTCGAATGAGGCGAAACTGCGCGGCAAGACGAGGCGGCTCGTTAAGCTGATCCACGATTTCGACTACATTTTGGCGGAGTCGGAGCGCGAGGCGCTGCTTCTTGAGAACTCGTTGATTAAGCAGCATAAGCCGCGGTTCAACGCTCGACTCAAAGACGACAAGACGTACCCGTACATCAAGGTCGATCTTGAGGACGAGTTCCCGCGTGTCTACTTCACGCGCAGGCGATCGAAACGGGATGGTGCCCGATATTTTGGCCCTTATGCCTCTGCGTACTCCGTGAGGACTACGCTAGACCTGCTAAAAAAGCTGTTTCCTTATCGCTCGTGCACGATGAAGATCACGGGCGAAGAGGAGCGCCCGTGCTTGGAGTACCACATCAAACGCTGTGTTGCCCCTTGCACCGGATACGCCGATAAGCAGGAATACGACAAGGTCATTGACCAGGTGATTACGTTCCTCCAAGGAGACACAAACAAGGTAGTCGTGGATCTGCAAGAGGCGATGACCGAAGCGTCCGAGAACCTCGAATTCGAGCGTGCAGCCGCCTTGCGGGACCGTTTGAATGCCATGAAGATCGTCTACGAGGATCAAAAGGTCGTCGGGATCGGCCAGGAAGACATGGACGTCATCGCCTGCGAGAAAGGTAGCGACGAGGCTTGGATCGATGTATTCTTCATCCGCCGAGGAAGCATGGTTGGGCGCGACAACTTCATCATGGCCGGCACCTTTGACGACACCGATTCGCACATCATAGGCAAGTTCATCGAGCAGTTCTACATCGTCGGCAACCCACACATGCCGCGCCGTATCTTGACTCAGACCGAGGTCGAAGACGTTCCCGTACTCGAGGAACTCTTAACGGAACGACGGGGCGCGAGGATGGAGATCAACGTTCCCAAGCGCGGTCCGAAGCGAAAACTCGTCGATATGGCGCTTGAGAACGCCGTACAGGGCCTCGCGCAGCTGAAATTGAAGTGGCAGTCCAACTCGGACTTGATGGGGCGTGCTTTGGACGATTTGCAGGAGGCGCTGAGCCTGCCCAAACGTCCTGAGCGTATCGAGTGCTACGACATCTCACACATCCAAGGCACATCGTCTGTCGCGGCGATGTCGGTGTACGAAAACGGGGCGCCTGCGACTTCCCAGTACCGGCGGTTCAAGATCAACACGGTTGAAGGAAATGACGATTTCGCATCGATGCGCGAGGTGCTTACGCGGCGATTCAAGCGTCTGAACGCAATTCGGGAAAAATCGGTTAAGGGGTCGGATCCGACGAAACCGAGCGATTCGTTTGGCATAACGCCCGATTTGGTGCTGATTGATGGTGGAAAAGGGCAACTTTCCGCCGCGCTGTCGACGATGCTCCATCTCGGCGTTGCGGACATTCCGTTGGCATCGATCGCGAAGAAGGAAGAGGAATTGTTTACTCCGGACAGTTCCGAACCGATTCGACTTCCTCGGAACGCGCCGTCGTTGTTTGTTTTGCAGCAGGTTCGGGATGAGGCGCACCGTTTTGCGATCACCTACCATCGCAAGACTCGGGGGCGTACGTCGTTGAAATCGGCCTTGGACTTGGTTCCTGGTATCGGTCCTTCACGAAAACGGGCGTTGATGCGGCGTTTTGGGAGTGTTAAGGCGATTCGTGAGGCTTCTGAAATGGAGTTGGCTTCGACTCCGGGTATGACGCAGCGTTTGGCGGAGAAGGTCAAGGATTATCTGTGAAATCTTCGTTCATCAGGCGGTTGCGCCGGGTCTCTAGGGTTCCGATGAGGACGTCTAGGTTTTCGAGGGTTTCGCGCATTCTGAGTGCGCCGTCGTCGTAGCGGAATTCGATCCAACCGGGTGGTAACTCGGCTGTTTCGGGGGTTTCAGTTGATGACTGATCTTCTAGGGATGAGTCGGTTTCTTCGTCTGGAGATTCGTTGAGAAGTCCTTGTATGCCAGCGAATATTCGCTCGACGAGGGCTACTCGGCGCACGACGTCGTTCATTTCGGCGTCGGTGATTTCCTGCAGCGTCACTGCAAATACGCTTTGATCGATGCTCGATTTTCCGATTCGTTGATGCAATTTGTTGAAAAGGGGCACTGCGGCGGCGAGTTTTCGTATTATTGCGGCCTCTTCCGTTGCGGAAATCGTCGAAAAAAGCTGAACGGCATCCGGTGTCAACCTGATCAGACTTCGTCCGGTGGCTAGGCCCCACAACCTCAGCGCGCTGATTCTGGCTGCGAAGGCGCCTCCGGTGGGGGACATGCCCAAAACGATGGCCAAGCCGTCTCTACGGACTTCTCCGCCGAGGTCTTCGAAGATTCGGCGCGCGAGTTCGATGGTTTCGGTGAGTGGTATCTCGGGGAATTCGAATTGTTCTATCTTGGCCATTCTGCCGTTTTCTGCCGTTTTCTGCCGCTGATTTGCGGCAGTTTACAGCAGTTTACAGCAGTTTCCGGCAAGTTCAGGGGATTGCCGCCGCGTTTCTGCCGCGTTTGCGGCAGTTTCGCGGCAGGTTTTGTTTTTGACGAAGTTTAAAAGTTTTTCGGTGTTGGTGTGGTCGCGGATGGTGATGATTCGCCGAGAGTTTTGGTCGGTCGAATCTTCCGGTGAGGTGTTGGAGATTCGGGCGTCGGAGGGAGTGATGCGTTTCTCCCCGGTCGCGGAGATTCGGAACGCGTGGAACCGCTCCGGTGGTTGGCGTGGATGCGCTCCTCGACCGAGCCGAAGGTTCGCGCTGCGGAGGTCGATATTGTGTGTTCGCTCGGAGTGGCGCCTCTGCCGGTGAGACGGTGTTGCGCGGATTGGAAATTGCGCTTGAAGCCGTTCGCTCCGAGGTTGTTTATGGGGCGATATATGCTGCCGACCAGCTCGTAATTTATGTGGGAATTTGGTTGGGTCGAATATGTTCACGGACCATATGAAATAGGTCGGATTTTGCTGGAAATTGCGGTTTATTACGTCAATCGCCGTCTGATGTGTTCTGTCGTTGAAATGTGGTCGATATTGACAACAACAACACGGATCGGGCGTGAATCGATGTGTTTTTTACGTGAAACTAAGGTTAGATTTGCGACGATGCGATCAAACTGGCCGGCAACCGGATGCTACCCGAATTTGAACGTAAAAAACGGCGGGGTATTCGCTACCCCGCCGTCGAATCTCTCTTCGGTTGCGGTCCGGTTAGTTCTAGTTCTCGGTGGTGCTGGCTCCGCCCATGACGTTGCCGATGCCGGACATCAACCTCGTCATCTCCATTGGGAGCACGAACTTGGTCGAATCGCCGGCAGCCATTTCTTTCAAGGCGTCCATGTATTGGAGCGTCATGGTGTTTCCGCCGAGACCGCTGGCGGTATCTTGGATTCGCTGGAGCGCTTCGGCGAAGCCGGATGCTCGGAGGACGGCGGCTTGCTGGTCGCCCTCGGCTTGGAGGATTTCGGCTTGTCTGGCACCTTCGGCTTTGAGGATTTCGGACTGCTTCTGCCCTTCTGCGACGGTGATGTCGGCTTGTTTCTGGCCGTCGGCCTCAAGGACCATGGATCGACGCATACGTTCTGCGGACATCTGGCGGGTCATTGCGGCTTGGATGTCGGTCGGCGGTTCGATCTCACGGATCTCGACGTTGGTGACTTTGATGCCCCATCGTCCGGTCTCTTGGTCGAGGCGGGTGCGGATGATCTCGTTGATGCGCTCGCGTTGGGACAGGACCTCGTCGAGGCTCATGTCGCCGACTACAGCACGCAGCGTCGTGGTTGCAAGTCCGACGACGGCTGAGGTGTAGTGCTCGACCTCTAGGACCGCCTTTTCTGCTTGGTTGATGTCGACTCGCAGGTAGACGAGGAAGTCGATGTCGATCGGGGCGTTGTCCCTGGTGATGTTGGTCTGCCGTGGAATCTCGAGCACCGCCGTTCGGGTGTCGACCTTCTGGATCTGATGGATGATGGGTATCGAGATGACGATGCCGGGTCCCATCATTCCCTCGAACTTGCCGAGCCTGAAGCGCGCTACTCTCTCGTAGTCACGGATGAAGTTGATTATTGCCATGTTGTTCTCCTTGGTTGTGGGAAAGGATATCGCGGATTCGCGCGTCGGTTAAGCGTAGATGGGATTGCGGTGATTGGCGTGGGGGTGGTTTGGTTGGTGTGTTGTCTGAACCGGGGATTTATAGGATTTTTGGGATTAGGTGGGATTCGGGTGTTGGTTGTTGGGGGCGTTGCGGTGATGGAGGAGGATGGTTGTTTGGTTGGTGTCGCCCCTTGCCCTCTCCCATCGAGGGGCTTTTGCACAACATATTTTGCGAAGTGTTCCGTTTGAGTTGCCCCGCCCCTTGGGCCCGTTCCCCCTCACCCTAACCCTCTCCCGCGGCGGGGAGAGGGGATTTTGCCCCGCCCTGCCCCACTGGATGGACGTTCCGTCCGCTGAAGCGCCCGCGTCCGCGGGAATGACGGGAGTTTTGCAATGGTCTCACGAGGGGAGAGGGGATTGTTGGTGGCGGTTTATGTGTGGGTCAGGGCGCGTTTTGGTTGTTGTCAGGTTCTACGACGAGGGTGACGCCGTCGATTTCGACGACCTTTACTGTAGTTCCTACGTCGACGTTGGTTCTGTTGGGCGTGCGCGCCGTCCACATCTCGCCTGCCGCGTATACCTCACCGATTGGCTCGAGCGCCGTTGTGACCGGCACCGAAGTTCCAACTAGCAAACTCGATGTCCCGGTTGGGAGGTAGGAGCCGGGGCGCGAGGCGACGCGGAGCTCGCGGATTAGCCAGATGACGAAGAGGAGGACTACGGCTCCGATGGCTGCGAGGAGCCAGCGGCTGACTTGAATTTGGCCGCCGGGTAGTTCGGGTGCTTCGATTGATGGGAACGGGAAGAGGAAGAGTCCGCCGAGGATGAGGGCGATCACTCCGGCGATGCCGAAGAATCCGAAGCCGGGGGTTACGAAGATTTCGGCTGCTAAGAGTGCCATGGCGAGCAGGATCAGGACGATGCCTGCCCACTGGAACGGGAGTTGTCCGACGCCTGCGAAACCAATGATGAGCAGGACGACGCCGATGGTGCCGGGGATGAATGATCCGAAGTTCCACACTTCGACGATTAGTGCCAGGCTGCCGAGAGAGATGAGGAGGAACGCGAGGTTGGGGTTGGCGATGGCGCCTAGGAAGCGGTCCAAGACGCTGTATTTGCTCTCGTCGACGCGGGAGTTGAGCAGGTTTTCGAGCGTGATCTCGCCGGCGGCGGTCTCGACGGTGCGGCCTTCGGCCCAGTGCAACAGTTCGTCGAGATCGGCCGCCACGACGTCGGCGATTCCGATCTCGACGGCTTCTTCGGCGGAGTATGCTTTGGCTTCGAAGACGGTGGCTTCGAGGGCTTCGACGTTGCGTCCGCGTTTTTCGGCGATACCTCTGATTAGTGCGGCGGCGTCTTCGTTGGCTTTTACCTGCAATGTTTCTCCGAGGTCTTCGCCCTGCCCTCCTACTACGGCTGCGGCGCCGATCTCGGTGACGGGTGCCATTGCGAGGATGTTGGCCGCGGCGCCGATGAATGTTCCGGCGCTGGCGGCGTGTGCGCCTGATGGCGAGACGTAGACGGCGATGGGGACGCGTGATTCGAGTATGGCGTTGACCATGGCGCGGGTGCTGTCGAGGAGTCCGCCGGGGGTGTCGAGGACGATCACCACCAACGAAAATCTGCCTTGCGCCTGCTGGAGTTCTCGTAGCAGGTAGCGTTCGGAGACGGGGTCGATTGCGCGGTCGAGTTGGATTATGTTTACGCCTGTGGGGGTAGTCAGGGACTGGGCGTGGGAGGTTTGGTCGATGGCGACTAGGGCGTAGATGCCGAGTAAAAGGATTGTGAGCCACAACGTGACGCGTACGAGCAACGCGGCCCTAGGCCGAGTATCGGCTACGGTATTGTTTCGGTAGATCATGTTCCATGAAGTTTATGCGTTGGGGGATTGTTTGAACCGGGATGGGCGGGATGAGCGCTGGTTGTTTGGTTGGGTTGCCCTGCCCCATGTCCGCCCCGTCACCCTCACCCTAGCCCTCTCCCATCGAGGGACCTTTGCACAACTGAGCGTCACAACAGCTGACGCTGTTCGTCATTTCCGCGCACGCGAGAATCCAGTTGAATGGGAGTGTATCCAACCGCCCGCCACCCCTCTGGATGGACGTTCCGTCCCGTAAACGGCCGGCTTTCGCCGGAATGACAGTAGTTGTGCAAAGAACCCATCGAGGAAGAGGGGATGTTGGGCGTAGGGTTGCGTGGCCGTATACTCTGAAAAATAGTTGAGGAATAAGAGGTCGGAGGGTGGCGCGATGGCTAGGACTATACGGGCGACATATTCGGATGGGGTGCTTAAGCCTTCGGAAGAGCTTGACCTTGAGGATGGCGAGGTAGTAGTGGTTACGATTTCAGGTAGGCGCATCACGGAACGGGATTTGGAGATGATGAGATCAAGTTTCGGCGCTTGGAAAGGGAAGATTGATGCGGAGAAGCTGATAGACGAGATTTACGAGGCTCGCTTAACAGGTTCTCGCAATGCGGATGAACTTAAACCCAAATGAGGTACCTTGTCGATACGGACTGGGTGATCCACTGCCTGAACGGCGAGGCGAAATTCAGGGCGCGTTTGGATGAATTGGTCTACGAGGGTGTCGGGGTGAGCATGATCACGCTTGCGGAGATGTATCACGGGATTTACCTCTCGCCTGACGCTGAAGGTGAGGAACGTGATTTTCTGCGTTTCCTTGCGGGTTGCGAAGTGCTTGGGTTGAGCGACGGAATTTGCAGGCTTTTCGGTCGTGAACGTGGCAGACTCAAGGCGGTGGGTACGCTTATCGGCGATTTCGACCTCTTGATCGGCTGCACTGCCATCTATCACGGTCTGACGGTGCTAACGAACAATCGGCGTCACTTCGAGCGGATAGCGGGACTCGAAGTTGTGTCGGTGTGAGTCGAGCATCCCCTGCGAGCATCGCTACGCTCGCCCGCGTCCCCTTCGCTAAGCGAAGGGGAGGGTTACCATCAGTCGCTGCTGCTGGCTCCTATGGTTCCGGCCCATGCGCCTAGGGCCATGATGCCGCCGTCTACATTCACATACGAACCGGTCATGAAAGAGGCTTTGTCGCTGGCTAGGAAGAGCATGACGTTGGCGATGTCTTCGGGTTCTGCGATGCGGCGTAGGGGGTGTGCGTTGGCGGCGTCGATGAAGTCCTTGCTCGATGTCCTGGCCGGTGCCTTCCAACGCCTTCCAGGCTAAGGGCGTGTTGACCCCTCCTGGGTTTACCTACAACACCCTTATGTTGTCTTTTGCGAAGTCGATGGACATCTGACGTGTGAGGGACAGGTCTCCGCCCTTGCTGGCCGCGTAGGCCGATACGTTAGGCATCGAGAGGAGTCCTTGGACGCTGGCAGTTGAGATGACCACTCCACCGCCGCGTTCTCGCATCGAGGGTACGGAATACTTGGCCATGAGGAAGCGGCTGCGCAGGTTGACGTTGATGATGCGGTTCCAAGTTTCTACTGGGAGTTCTACGGCGTCGCCGTAGGAGGATGGGGGTTGGATGCCGACGTTGTTGATGAGGACGTCGATGCCGCCATAGGCTTCGATGGCGGCGTCGGCGGTGGCTCGGCAGCCTTCGACAGTGCCGGCGTCTGCTGAGACGTGTTGCGCGGTTAGGCCCTGCCCTGTTAGCTCGGCGACGAGTGCGTCACCGGCTTCGTCGTCGATGTCCATGATGGTGACGTTGCCGCCAGCGGCCGCGAAGGCCCGCGACGCGCCGCCGCCGATGCCTAATGCACCGCCGGTGACGATTATGGACTTGCCGTCGAATTCGGGCATTCACGCTCTCCTTGGCCCTCTCCCATCGAGGAAGAGGGGATTGTTGGTTGCGCGTTGGGTTGGAGGTCAGGGGGTGATGATTTTTGTGTTGGCGAGTAGGTCGTGTGGGCCGCGTCGATCTTGTCGGTGGATTCCTAACATGAGCGGGATTAGCACGGCGTTGAGGGCAAGGAATGCCCATGGCATCACGCCGGGTAGCAGCATGCTGTCAATCACCCACGGGGTCCAGAAGCCGATTCCGTGGAAAATCGCTAACTTGATCAAGGTCCTCTTCGCGGCTTGGCCGGCGGTGATTAACCGCAGTTGGTCGTTGTGATCGACGACCATAAGTCCGACGGCCTGCTTGCCGTGTTCGGTCGAACTTTATGAGCATCAGAAATTCGCCGAGCACGGCAATCACGCCCCAGATGATCAGGGCCGCCGTGACAGCGGACCACGTTTGGGGTGCGACCGCCGATGTGTCAACGCCGTTGAGCCCGAAAATTCTGACGATGGCGACGTACCAAAAAGATACGCATAGCGCGTAGATCGCCACGTCGACGCATCCGGCGACTATCCGTGCCGAAATGTCGGTCTGACTGGTGGTCTCGGTTTGTTGTTCCGGATTTTTCATTCTGAACGCAAGTCACGGTCTGATCACTTCCGTGCCCGCGGCGGTGTCATGGCAGCCGCGCCGATCATCACGTCCGATCCCCAAGAGCACGAAAATCAGAATTGCATTGAATACTACCAACGCCCTGGGCAAGGGCAGGTTTGAAACCTGCCCCTACGGATTGGTCGTCCTTGGGGTCGCCCTCGCTGCACGAAGGGATGGTCATGTTAGTCGCTGCCGGCGGCGCCTACTGTGCCGGCCCATGCTCCTACGGCCATCATTCCGCCGTCTACGTTGACATAAGAGCCGGTCATGAATGAGGCTTTGTCGCTGGCTAGGAAGAGCATTACGTTTGCGATGTCTTCGGGTTCGCCGATGCGGCCTAGGGGGTGGGTCTTGGCGGAGTCGATGAGGCCTTGTTCGAGGTCGTCGCCAGTGCCGGCGAGGGCGTTCCAGACCAAGGGAGTGTTGATGGTTCCGGGGTTTACGGAGAGGACTCGGATGTTGTCTTTGGCGAAGTCGATGGACATCTGTCGGGTGAGGGAGAGGTCTCCGCCTTTGCTGGCGGCGTATGCGGAGACGAATGGCATGGATAGGAGGCCTTGGACGCTGGCGACGGAGATGATGACGCCGCCGCCGCGTTTGCGCATAGAGGGCACTGAGTATTTGGCCATGAGGAAGCGACTGCGGAGGTTGATGTTGATGATTCGCTCCCAGGACTCTTCGGGGAGGTCTACGGCGTCGAGGTAGGAGGACGGCGGTTGGATTCCGACGTTGTTGATGACGATGTCGATGCCGCCGTATGCGTCGACGGCGGCGTCGGCGGTGGCTCGGCAGCCTTCGATTGTGCCGGCGTCTGCGGAGACGTATTGGGCGGTTGCGCCCTGCCCTGTTAGCTCGGCCTCGAGTGCGTCGCCCGCTTCGTCGTCGATGTCCATGATCGTAACGGATGCGCCGGCGGCAGCGAACGCTCTAGAGACTCCGCCGCCGATGCCTAGAGCGCCGCCGGTGACGATTACGGATTTGCCTTGGTATTCGCCCACTTTTGTTTCTCCGTTGTTGGGTTGTGTCTTGGGAAAACGTTAACAGGAACGGGGGTAATAGGTGGGTGTTGTCTGAACCGGGGATCCCGGTTCAAGCCCGGGACAAGCATATGGGATTTTGGGGATGGTGTGGGATTGAGGGTTGGCGGTGGTCAAGGTTTGCAACAAAAAAGAGACGCTCCTGATCTGGCGATCAGGAGCGTCGGGCCCAGCGATACTATCTACTGGGGGGGTTATGGCCCATGGTACACGACGCGATACAGCCGTGTCAACAATGCTGGCCTAAGACGATTATTTCCACGTTAGTGGCCGTCGAATCAAGAGTCCATCGGCACCAGTTATCGATGACGGCAACTGACTCGTTCTGAGTGTATCTCGCCTCAACCGAATAAAACCGCTTGCCAGTTTTTGTAATCGCACTGAGTTCCTATCAGGCGGGAACGCCATAATCACCTTCTTGCCGGGATATTTGCGACGAACCTTGGCAACCGGCCCCGCCAAATCACCGTCCGCCGAGATGATGATAGCGGTGTCGAATCTATCGTCGTAGG
Organism: Dehalococcoidia bacterium; assembly: GCA_965220355.1. GTDB lineage: Bacteria > Chloroflexota > Dehalococcoidia > Lucifugimonadales > Lucifugimonadaceae > Bin127. Next base: position 1,390,229 of record OZ244820.1, on the reverse strand, counting down.
CGTCGCCAAGGAGTTCGATCGCGATATTGACATCGGTCATCTTTTCCTCATAGCCCTTGTACCTCGAACCGCAATTGCGGCAGGTTCTCGCCTTTTCGACGAAGTAACCCTCTTGGATTTTCACGTCCGGCAACGTCGTGATCGCTTCGAGGTAAGTATTTTGTCGATTGACCTTTTCCGGATCGTTGTCTTCGTGATGCACTCTCGCCGTGAAATAGCGGACGAGTGTGAGTTGTTGGTTTCGTCGCAGGATCTTTTCGGACATGCTACGAACGTCCAGCCAGTAGTAGCACGGCCAACGCTTGCCTCGCCTGCCCTCCCGCTTCGACTTCAAACCGTAGTAGAGATTGAATCCGTCGATGTAGACCGCAACACGATCCATCGTACCCGCCTTTTTCCGATATTTCAGGTAAACGCAAAAGTGTATCGTATTGCGAAATTCGACTCACGGATCACATGGTGAGTTTCGACGAGTCAGGGTGCTGTTGCATCCGTTCCCCGAGGCGGTGGAGTGCTTGCTGGGTTGAGTGGAGTTGTTGGAGGATTTCTTCGTTGGATACGGGGGTATCGGTCGGCTATGGGCGTAGCTGCTTGGCGTCGTCGAGGTTTTTTACTACGACGGCGATGAATAGGTTGGCTACGATGTAGGCGGTGATAATGACGAAGCTGACGAAGTAGAGCCAGGCCAATGGCTCGAGTTCGGTGGCGGGGCGCATGATCTCGGACCATCCATCGAGGGTGACCACTTGGAAGAGGGATAAAACGGAAACGCCTAGACTGCCCCAGTGTTGCGTGTCGTGCTCTCCGAATATGTTGTAGCCGATGAGAGCATACGTATATAGGACGATGCCCTGCAAGATCAGGATGTGTCCCACGCTCGGTATGGATCGAAACAGTGTCGTCAGGATCAAGCGCAGCTCCTGAACGGTTGAGAGGCTGCGAAGAAGCCCCAACAGGCGGGCGGCAACGACGAGGACACCGTAGCTGCCGAGGGCGAACATCGGGCTGACGATCAGGAAGGTAATGATGGCGAAGTCGAAGATGTTCCAAGCGTCCTTGAAATACTGGTCGATTCTTGGCGATATTGCGAACATCTTTAGAAGCACTTCGAAAACGAGCGCTGCCATCATCAGGATCCAGCTAATGCCCAACGGGATGGCGATGTGATCAAACCAATCGTCCGAAGTTGCAATGCCCAGCAAAATGGCGCTTGCGGTGATGAGTGCGATGAGCGTGTATTTGAACGACTGCGCGTTTACGATTCGGTTTGCTTTCTCTCGCATGTTTGGTTTCCTCCTGGTTAAGATTGCCGCTGTTTTGCTGACTTGCTGGCAGTATATCGACGGTGGCTTGCGGCCTCTTTTAGGTTGTATTGAGTTCGGTTGCAGGGTAGAAAAGGCGTGCTTTGTTGATTCTGGGTTCCCGCGTACGCGGGAATGACGGGGGTGTGGCTGGGGGATGAACGGGGTTGGGGCTTGGGGATGGACGGGGTTTTTGTGAGGACGTCAATTGACGGGATCGGGCGTGCGCGGGTATGGATTTTGCGCATTGAAGCGCGGAGAAGGCGTGCTTTATTGATTCTGGATTCCCGCGTCCGCGGGAATGACGTGGCTGGGGGATGGCGGGGGCGTTGAGGGAGTGACGGGGCTTTGGTTCGGGGATGGCGAGGTTTTGGCGCGGGGATGGCGGGGCTTTGCTTCGCCGTTCTGTGCCGTCGCCGCTGTGCTGTCTTGTATTCTAGTAATTAGCACGTCGGTGCTACGTCGATCTCGATGATGTTGTGAGGTGATGTGTAAATGGATTCTGAAATTTCTCGGCCTGAGGGGTTGTTGTTGAGTGATCGGGTTGTGGCTCGGAAAGATCCGGTTTGGTTGGCGACTCGGATTTTGGGGGTGAAGCCTTGGGGTAAGCAGAGGGAGATACTGAGGGCGCTGCGGGACCACGACTATGTGGCGGTGCGGTCGTGCAACGGGTCGGGTAAGACGTTTACGGCGGCGCTGGCGACGATCTGGTGGTTGTTGGCGCACGATGAAGCGGTGGTGATCACTACGGCGCCTTCTGAGCGGCAGGTGAAGGAGTTGCTGTGGCGAGAGATTCGGAGCGTGTATCGCGACAACAGGGAGCTTATCGGTGGGAAGTTGACGGGGACTAGTCTCGAATTGTCGGACAAGCGGTTCGCGTTTGGGTTCTCGACGAACACGGGTGATCGGTTCCAAGGCTTCCACAACGAGAACATCCTGGCGATCGTGGATGAAGCTTCGGGGGTGCACGAGTACATCTATGACGCGATCTTTGGCTGTCTGACGTCGGACAATGCGAAGATGCTGATGATCGGCAACCCGATGAGTTTGGCTGGGACATTCTATGACGCGTTCCACAAGCACCGTAATCATTGGAAGACGATACATATCTCGGCGTTCGACACTCCGGCGTTTCAAACGAGTGGCGCGGAGCCGATGCCCTCCCCTGTTCCTGCTGCGGGTAAGGCAGGGAGGCCGATGAATGACGACGACGACAGTTATCCTGGTGGCATTGCGACGCCCAAATGGGTGCAGAGGATCGCTGATCAACGCGGCATCAAGTCGTCGGTTTACCAGGTCCGGGTGCTGGGCGAGTTTCCGGAAGAGGCTGATGACACGCTGGTTGCGCTGCGGCTTATCGAGTCGGCTGTTGGCCGCAGTTTTGACGATGTTGACCAACATGAAGCGGTGATGGGGGTTGACGTGGCGCGTTTCGGCAACGACCAGACTGTGGCGATTGTTCGGCGGGGTCCTGAGGTGGTGGAGATTACGGCGTTTGGGAGGTCGGACTTGATGCAGACGACCGGCCGGGTGCTGGATATCGCTCGGAAGCATGGGGTGAAGAGGGTCCATGTGGACGAGGTTGGACTTGGCGCCGGCGTGGTCGACCGTGCGAAAGAGCTCGCGGCGTTTGAAACTGTCGGGGTCAATGGTGGGAGCAGAGCGGGTAATAGCGAAGGGTATTTGAACCTTCGGGCGGAGATGTTCGACGGTCTGCGGCAACGCTTCGTTGATGGTGACATCGCGTTGCCTGATGATTCGGAACTGATTTCGCAGTTGGCGTCCCTGACGTTCAAATTCAACTCGCGCGGGCAGTTGCAGGTGGAGAGTAAGGAGCAGATTCGGAGTTCGGGTCGTCAGAGTCCGGACAAAGCGGATGCTCTGGCATTGGCGTTCAGCTCGGAGGCTAAAAAGAATCCGTTGCAGATATGGATTCTTTCGCAGGAGGGGGTTTACGGGAGTCGACCGCGGCGTAGGAGGCGCGGGTGGTGAGTTTTGAACCGCAGAATGCGTTGATCCCGGTTAAAGTCCGGGGCGGGTTTGAAACCCGCCCCTACGTCGCGCGTTTCCTTGGCAGAGCGAAGGGGAGGTTGTTAGCGCTGGGATGGCTTGAAAAGGCGTGTTTTGTTGATTCTGGGTTCCCGCGTCCGCGGGAATGACGGGAGTTTTGCGGGAATGACGGCGATTTGCGGGAATGACGGGGGTTGGCGTAGGTTCACGAGGTGTCTGTTCGGGATGTATCATGCAATGAACTTGAGATTTCCTTCGGTGGTATTAAACTGCCGTATCTCCTCGCGCGTCTGCGAATCACCACTTGACCACTGGCAGTCGAACAGCTCATTCTCGGTCCGAGCGTATCAGGCCGTGGTCATCGTTTAAGCACTACAACTTCTCGGTGATGTGGGCGGCGCAGGTCACGATGACGATGGCGATGACGATGAGGTTGTTGTCGACGAGTCAGTGGATCTACGATGAGACGGGTTCGGCGGCGCAGCTGGGCATTCTCGGGGCTGTGCAGCTTCTTCAGATGCCGGTCGTCATTTACGGAGGGGCGCTTGCGGACGTGATGAATCGCAAGGTGCTGATGGCGATGACGCAGTCGGTGTCGTTCCTCTCGTTGGTGGTTCTGACGCTGCTCGCGTTTAGCGAGGTTCTCGCGCCTTGGCACATTTGGGTGGTCACTGGAATGACCGGAATGGTGAACATGTTGGGGAGCTCAGCGCGGCCTGCAATGCTGCCTCGTTGCGTTCCTCGGACGCATCTCACCAACGCCGTCACGATCTCGACGTCTACGATGCAGGTCGCGGCGATCACTGTGCCGTTCCTGTTTGGGCCGCTGTACATCGGCTTCGGTATTGCCACTACCCTGCTGGTCACCACATGTATCGCTGGAGCTAGCGTCATCTCGCCATTGCTGATACGTGCGTCGGGTGCGCCGGAGAGTGGGAGCAGTGGCGGCGTGAAGCTGAAGACGATCATCGAGGGTTTCCACTTCGTGCGGACGCATCCGATATTGCCGGGGCTTTACCTTTTGGACATTGGTGTGACGATCGTAAGTTTCTACCGGATGTTGTTCCCGTTCTTCTCGCACGAGCTTTACGGCATGGGAGCTCAGGGCACGGCGTTGCTGACTTCGGCAAACGCGTTGGGCGGCGTGTGCGGGAGCATGGTTGTATTCATAACTGAACGTTGGCGACGCAAGGGGATGATCGTGCTCGTCGCGACGCTCATCTATGCGGTGTTGTTGTTTGCTTGGGGATTTAACCGCGTTGATCTTGTGGACAATCCGAATTTGACTTTAGGCTTGTTCGACTTCTCGTGGACGTTCAACTACATCTTTGCGATTGGCCTCGGTTTGGTCGCGCTGCTTGGTGGAACGGACTCGGTGGGCATGACGATGCGGCAGGCGCTTGTGCAGTTGACGTCGCCCGACAACATGCTTGGACGTGCCAGCAGCGCGCACTCGTTCTCGGCGATGGGAGCGAACCATCTGGGTCAGATGGAGGTGTCGTTCGTGGGGGGCATTATCGGCGCTGGCAACGTGATAATCGTTGGCGGGGTGGTCTCAGTAATCGTGGTTGTCGCGATTTGGCGGCTGGTTCCGGGTATAAGGAACTATCGTTATCGGCCGCAGCGGCGGCCGGCGGGTTAGCAATGAAGTTGCGGATAGTTTTCGAGGACGACGAGGATGGGTGGATCATGGCATATTGTCCGGATCTCCCCGGTTGCATATCGCAAGGCAAGGGTATTGCTGAAGCGAGAGCCAACATTAAGGAAGCTATTGAGGGTTATCTAGAGGCGTTGGTTGTCGGGCGTGTTGGTAGGTAACCGAGTTAATCTCTAACGTTTGTCGAGATTGCGTGCGTCAGCCCCTGCGAGCGTGGCTGCGTTTGTTTGGGGCTGCCCCACCGCCCCGGGCATACCCCGCTCGCAGCGCTTCGCTGGCTCGCGCCCCTTTCGCCGTGCGAAAGGGGCGGGGTGTTGGTTAGTCGGTGTGTTGCGGTGATGGAGGGTTTGGTTGGTAGGCCCCGCTCCGCCCCGGGCATCCCCTGCGAGGTCGCTTCGCTTCCTCGCGTCCCCTTACGCTGCGCGAAGGGGACGGGGTGTTGGTTGGCGGGTGTGTTGCGGTGATGGAGGGTTTGGGTGGTTTGGTTGGTAGGCCCCGCTCCGCCCCGGGCCCTCACCCCAACCCTCTCCCGCCGAGCGGGAGAGGGGGAATGTCTGTGGCAGATGACTGTACCTTGATGATGGGATGGTGTTGGTTTGGATGGTGTTGCCCCGCCCTTTTGTCCCCGGATCACCCTCTTCCTAACCCTCTCCCACGGAGGGGAGAGGGGATTCTTGGGGACTGTCGAGTGTACCGCGGCGGTGATGGGTTGGCGGTGGTTCGGTTGGTGTTGCCCCGCCCTTTTGTCCCCGGGTCCACCTCTCCCTAACCCTCTCCTACGGAGGAGACCATTGCAAAACCCCCGCTGCAGATCGCCAATTGTTTCTAGTCAGGGATTCGTACATCCGCTGCGAGCGAAAAGGACGGTGGTTGTCGCCGGGATTGGGAGAAAAGGCGTGCTTTGTTGATTCTGGATTCCCGCGTCCGCGGGAATGACGGGGGTTTTGCAATGGTCTCACGGAGGGGAGAGGGGATTTTGTTGCTGCCCTGTCCCTCTGGGTGGACGTTCCATCCGCTCAAGCGCCGACTTTCGCCGGAACGACGGGGTTTGGGTTAGCGCGGGACCATTTTGAGGATTGGGCCTTCGAAGCGGAGGATGAAGATTTCGCCGTCGCGGTCCACTCCGAAGGATGCAATCTGCGGTTGGTCGTACTCCTCTTTTTCTGGCGCTATCGGTTTTATGACGACGCTTCCTTCGGCCCAATCTTCGGCGTCTATGAATCTGAAATCGCCTTTGCAGAAGTCGGTGTAGATGTATTTGGCGTGGAGGGTCGGGATGTTGGTGCCGCGGTATACGATGCCGCCGATTACTGAGCAGTTGCCTGATCTGGGTGGGTATTCTTCGATGGGCATGGTGAGGCCGGATTTGTCGCAGTCTTGTCGCGGCCTGAAACAGGCGTTGCCTTCCATTCGGCTCCATCCGAAGTTGGCGCCGGCATCGGTGTGGGTGTCTACGACGTTGATTTCTTCGCGGTGGCTCTGCCCTACATCGCCGATCCACAGCTGGTCGGTTTCGGGGTCGAAGGACATGCGCCAGGGGTTGCGCAGGCCGTATGCCCAGATCTCATCTGGGACGTCGTCATCGTCTACGAATGGATTGTCGGGAGGGATGCGGTACGGTTCGACGTCACTCGATTGCGAGATGTCGAGTCGGATGATGGTTCCGTAGGCGTTGCTGAGATCTTGGCCATTGCCTTGAGGGTCGGCTGCTGAACCGCCGTCGCCGAAACCGAGATAAAGGTATCCGTTGTTGTCGAAGACGATCTTTCCGCCGTTGTGGTTTGGAAACGGTTGGGTGAGTTCGTATACGACGTGCTCGCTGCTCCAGTCGGCGATGTATTCGTCGACGGTGAACCAGGAGAGGCGAGTGCTTCTGAAGCCTTGGCGTACAGAGTAGTACATCCAGACGCGTCCGTTGGTCTCGAAATTGGGGTCGAGGGCCAGCGACAGTAGTCCCTCTTCGTTTGACGCCCGACTGACGCGTTCTTTGATCGAGAAGACTAGTATCGGATCGCGTCGTGCGTCGAAGAATGCACGGTGCACCTCGCCGACTTGCTCGGCGACGAGCGCAGATTCGCCGTCGGGTAGGAACGCGATATCGATTGGGCGCTCCCATTCGTAGCCGCCGAATGTTTCGACGAATTCAAAGTCGTAACGGACCACCCCTCCGACGACTGCGGGCGTCGGGGTTGGTGTCGGAATTGGACGCGTCGCCTTTACTACGGTGACTATCGGGGCTGCGGTCGGAGCTGTTTCGCAGGCGGTGAGAAACGTTGAGAGGGCGAAGAGCGCCAGCGAAAGGCGAAGAATTGAAAAGAGGTGTGATGTCCGTGTGACCGGTGCGGTTACCACTGCACGTACATGGGCATGACGACGTGGGTGAAACCGGGATGGCTGGAGAGACGGAAGACGGCTGGGCTTGAGGGGGTCGAGATGGATAGGATGATCTTTTCTGGGCCAGGCGGACTGTCGTCGGATCCGGCCGATTCTGTGGGGTTCGAACTCCCTCCTTGGGAATGTCCGACGAGATCGTTTAGGAACCTTACGTTGAAGGCGATTTTGCCTTCTTCGCCCTCTAAGTCGATGTCGAGCGTTCCTTCGCTGCTGCCCAGGTCTTCGGCGGTCGCAGAGAGGGTCAATCTGCCCTGCCCTTCGATATCCGAAGCTACCAAGCGCACGATGGCGCTACCTTCCCGGGCGATAACCTGCGTTGAGCGCGCCAGATGGGCGATGCCGTCGAGCGAGATCGTCAACGTAGTGTCGGCGTTTTCAGGGACCAGACTCTTGTAGTCTGGATACGTTCCGGCGATCAGCTGCGTGATCATCTCGATCTCGTCGCCGATTCGGAACATCGCCTCGCCGCCGGATTCGGAGACCATTATCTCGACGGTCGACGCGGTCCCAGCCATCAGGCCGGTCAACTCGGCCAATGCTCGTGCCGGGATCAGCGCTTCGAACCCTTCCTCTGCGGGCTCCATGAGTTGAGCAGATTCGATCGACAGGCGGAATCCGTCGGCCGCTGCGAAGGTGGCCCTGTCTCCCTCTACCTCGATCTTGACGCCGGTCAAAACCGGACGCGCGTCGTCGCTCGCGGCGGCGAATACGGTTCTGTCCAATGCGTTTCGCAGGACGCCGGAATCGACTCGTACCCGGTGTTTCGGTGAGACTTCAGGGAAGGGCGGGAAATCGTCTTTAGGAGCGCCGCGCAGTTCGGTGTCCATCGTTGCTGGGCCATCTCCACGCTGGGACGTTGTCTGAATTTTGGCGCCGTACGGCTCGTCGGTCACCTCGATCTCGACTCTTCCGGTGTCGAAACTGCTGATGGTGTCCAAGAGTGGCCGAGCAGGCAATGTAATGGAGCCCGTTTTTTCGATTTGAGCGCTGATCCATGTAGTGATCGAAAGCTCTAAATCCGTGGCCGACAGCTTGACGCGAGCGTCTTCTGTGTCGATCAAGATGTTCTGCGTGATAGGCAGTGTGGCCCGGGTGGGTACCGCGCGTCGCACCACACGCAAACCGCGGGCCAAGTTATCTTGTATGCAAGTGATCTTCATTCCGATTGATCCCGAAATTCAGTCTTTTTACTGGTGAGTCTGCCTCGACTGGCACATTCTAGAATCACGTCGAGTCAGCCATAGCAAACCGACCAACGCGACCCATCGATTCTTCGCTGTAATGATACAGCGTAGTTGCGATCTTCCTTAGTTCAACCCAAGTTTGAAGGTGATTCCCTGACGATGACCGGCGATCCACGCGAAATTTCCCAATCTTTGCCACCACATCACGAAGCGAGCGCCGACCTGGACTTCGCTACGGTGGATCTAGATCGCGCACGTAGGACCGGGTTCCCGGAGGTCGTGATGGGCGAAGGCAAGACGGCGGATCAGACGGCACGGATCGCTTATAGGATTTTCGACGCGTCGAAGATGGTTTTGGTCACGCGCTCCAATCGCGCGGCTTTTGAGGCGGTCAAGAAACTCGTACCGTCGGCACACTATATCCACTCATGCGGTGCCATCTGGGCGGATGAACGCGAAATAGGACCGCGATACGGCGGTTTGGTATTGGTCACCGCGGGTACTGCGGATATGCCGGTTGCGGACGAGGCGGAGATTGTCGCTAATCTGATGCTGTGTCGGGTTGACCGCATCAACGATGTCGGAGTCGCTGGCATTCACCGACTGTTGGCTCACGAAGCGACGTTGCGCACCGGTCGCGCCATCATCGTCGTGGCTGGTATGGACGGCGCATTGCCCAGTGTGGTGGCCGGATTGGTTGAAGCTCCGGTGATCGCAGTGCCGACGAGTAACGGTTTCGGCACTGGATTGAAGGGTTTCGCGGCGATGTTGACGATGCTCAATTCTTGCGCCGCGGGGGTGTCGGTGGTGAATATTGACGCCGGGTTTTCGGCTGGATATCAGGCGGCGTTGATTTGTAGGGTGGGTGTTTGAGGTGGGGGTGATGGTGGTTGGTGGAACTGCGGTGCTACTCGTTGGCTTTGACGAAGGCAATTAGGTCGGCTAGTTCTTGGTCTGAGAGGTAGTCGAAGGCTGGCATTACGTTTGTGAAGCCTTCGGCGATGAATTTCGAGGGTTTGGTGATGGATTGGACGAGGTAGTCTTCGGCGTCGAGTTCGGTGCGTTCTCCGGCTCTGGCGTAGAGGCCTTGCCAGCCGGGGCCGACGATGACGTCATCGGCGATTGAGTGACAGGCGGCGCAGCCGAGGGTTGTGTGGAGTTGTTCGCCGCTGCTTGCGTTGCCTTCAGGCAGTTCGATGGGTTCGGCGGCGAATGCTGCGAGGTCGGCGGCTGATGCGCCTGCGAGGACGAGGTCGCGGGTTCTGGGAGCGGCTGGAGTGGGTTCGAACGCTACTGCTGTGGCGGTGGGTTTGGCGAGTTCGTTGCATCCTGCGAACAGCAGTGATGCGAATATCAGGAGGGTGAGAGTAGCAACCGATAACCGGCCGCGACTTTTTTTGACGCGCTCAAACGAATGATCAGCGATACGCAATGCCGAGTTCTCCCGAGATCTGCTCTTCCGACTCAAACAATTCTACGATAGGCGATCTCTCAGACATGCGGATTGTGTTGAACTAGGATGGGAAGGATTTCGAAGGATGGGGGTTGGTTTGGGAGCAGCGGTGGTGGGAGGTGGTTGGGTTGTTTGGTTGGCAGGGCAGGTTTGAAACCTGCCCCTACGTCTCTGGGGCGTTGGCATGGATAGGCGGGATTGGGGGGTGGTTGTTTGGCGTGGCCCCGCTCCGCCCCGGGCATCCCCCGCTCGCGCGCTTCGCTTGCTCGCGCCCCTTACGCTGCGCGAAGGGGGCGACAGTTACGTGTGGGCGCGTCTCGTTCGACGGGCACGGGCGAAGGGTGGGATGGAGTGGGTTGGGGGGAGATTTGCAGTGTATGAGCGGAGTTCTGCGATGAGTGGTGCGGGCGAGGCGGTGATAGAGGGTTTGGGTTGTTTGGTTTGGCAGGGCAGGTTTGAAACCTGCCCCTACATCTGGGACGTTCGCATGGATAGGCAGGATTGGATGTTGGTGGGTGAGGGTTGTGCGGCACCGTTCGTTTTGCGGTGGGGAGGGACGGTTAGAGGACGTTGAGCATTGCTAGTAGTTGGTCGACGCCTGGGGCGTTTTGTTGGCGTTTGTCGCGGATTTGCTTGATTAGGGTCAGCTCGTCGGCGTTCAGGGCGTCGAGTTCGTCGAGGTCGATGCCGCGTTCTTTTGCGCGGTCTACCGCGGCTACGAAATCTGAGTCGACGGCTGCCATCGACTTGGGGTCCATGTTTTTGCTTTGGGCGTCTCTGATCAATTCGAGCCATTCGCTGCCGATTTCGCCCAACTCATCGATATCGATTCCCCGGGCCCGTGCGTTGACGATGAAGTCGATCTCGCCGCGACTGATAGACGCGACCATGTCTTTAGTTACGCCCTCTCGCGCTAGCCGGCTAATTGCCTCGAGCGTGCCCGCATCGATGAGGTCGATCTGCTCGTCGTCCAAGCCCAAACGCGCCAGTCTTCTCATCGCTACGATCTGCGACGCGCTCATCGCCGCCAAGTCTGTGGCAGGTATGCCCAGCGCTTCTAAGCGTCGCAGCGTCTTGCCGTCTTCCGGGTTCAGGTTTTCGATGTCCTCGATGGAGGCTTCCATCTCCAGTACGCTGTCTAGGAGCCGCGCGTCATCCTGCGAGAGGATGCGCACCTCCTCGTCGAAGTAGTGAGCGACTCGCCCGTAGTTGATGCTCATCTTCGCCATCCAGTAGTTGACAGTCGCTTTTTGGACGCCGATTTCCTTGGCGATGCTGCTTACGGTGATGCCGGGTTCGTTGAGTTGCTGCCGCAGGACCTCTCGAAGTGGTCCGCCTAGTGTTTCTTCGGCGCGTTCTACCGCGGGTGTCGATCTTAGGTAGTTGATCGTCGTCATGTCCGTCTCCACGAAGGGTGCGTCGACCATAGAAGGCGCTTTTCGAGATACACGCATCGCATTTCGTTTAAACTAGTTTAGTGCAAGTTCGATGCAGATTTCAACACATTTTGCGACTTTGCGGATCGTTTTTGGCGAGGGATTGAACTAGTTCGATAGTAGTTTCTTCTAAGTCCATTTTAGTTTTGACGAAGTGTCAATGAATGTTGGGTTTCATCTCAAAACACCTTGGATTCGGCGTCGCTCAAGTTTGCGACACTGTTTGAACAAGTACAAAGTCGGGCGATGTCGATGTTTGCGGCAACTTGCGGCAAGAAATTTGGCCTTTGGTTGCGATGATTGACCGGCCTGCGCGCGGATTGGCCCTCGACGAGGTCGAGATGAGTTCTGGCACTTGAACCTTTAGAATCGACGGGCTGTGGCGATATGCGGTTCAACAACCCCTGCACTGCCCTTCCGTGGTGGTTGGTACTGAGGATTGAACAATTGGAATTCTTCATCCATTTGATTGAAGCTGTCGAGCACTGGCTGCTCGACTTCAGCACTGAGGTGTACGAGCTGATGGGCTGGGGAGGCGTGGTTGTGCTGATGGCTTTGGAGAGCACCGCCTTTCCCCTACCGAGTGAGATCGTGATGCCTTTCGCGGGATGGAGGTTGATCCTCGACAAAGGGCTGGGAGTCGAGTGGGTGTTCATCGCTGGTTTGTGGGGCGCGATTGGCAGCGTTGTCGGTTCGTTGGTGGAGTACTACATCTCCAGAGCCGGAGGTAGGCCGCTGATCGAGCGATACGGGAAGTATTTGTTGATAACGAGAAGAGATCTGGAGCGAGCGGACCACTGGTTTTCAAACCGCGGCGAGGTGACGATATTGGTGGGGCGTCTCGTGCCGGTGGTGAGGCATTTCATATCGATACCTGCGGGCATCGCCAGGATGAATGTGGTGAAGTTCAGCGTCTACACGTTCATTGGTGCCCTGCCCTGGTGTGTGTTTCTGGCCTGGACCGGTTATCTGTTGGGAGGCAACTACGATGCGGTTCGGGATTACACGCGTTCGTTCACGTTGCCGATTGTTGTCATCGGATGCGTCCTGGTAGCGTGGTTTTTGGTGCACCGGATTCGGGAGATACGGGGTGAGGATGTCTGAACCGGGGATTTGGGGGATTAGACAGGATTAGGTGGTGGTTCGTGGGTAGGTTGGCTGGCGATGTGGGGGCGTTTTTGTTTGGTTGGGAGTTGTCTGAACCGGGGATTTTTGGGATTCTGGGGATGGCGTAGGATTTGGTGGTGGTTGGTGATGCGTGGGTTAATGTGTCAACGTGTTTTAGTAGGAAAGAAGATGTTATGACGTTGAAGAATCGTTCGTTGAAGTATTCGGATTTGACTAGGCGGATCATTGGTTGTGCGATGGCGGTACACTCTGCGCTCGGAAATGGGTTTCAGGAGGTGGTTTATCAACGGGCGATGGCTGTGGAGATGGAATCGGCAAGTTTATCATTTGCGCGGGAGCACGAGATGCCGATTTGGTACCGGGAGGTGCAGGTTGGGACGCGGCGGGTTGATTTCTTTGTTGAGGAGGTCGTAGTGGTTGAGTTGAAGGCGGTTTCCGCGCTTGACGATTCGCATTTGGCTCAATCGATCAATTACTTGGAGGTGTTTGGTTTGGAGGTAGGGTTGATGGTCAATTTTGGGTCGAAGCGTTTGGAGTTTCGGAGGCTTGCCAACGCGAGGGTTTGAACCGGGGATTCTTGGACCGGGGATTCTTGGGATTTCGGGGGATGGGGTCGGATTGGGTGGTGGGTATTGGGTAGGTTGGCTGGCGGTGTGGAGGTGTTGCTTGGGTGGTTTGCCCCGCCCCTTGGCCGCCCATTTCTGGATCCCCGCCGCGGGGATGACGATGGCTGCGCAGGGATGACGTTGGTTGGGCGGGAGTGACGTTGGTTGGGCGGGGGTGACTACGGCTGGGCGGGTAATGAAGGTTGGTGAAGCGGCTACGAAAAGTAGTTTTTTTGAATGTGTTTTTGGGACGCGACTAGCATAATGCTCTTCTTTAACGCCAACTGCGTTGGTCGAGTTTTTGCTGATGCGTCCGGTTTAGTTTCGATGACTTTTTGAATCCGGCGCTTCAATTGACGGAGTTATTCAATGAAAACACCGGTGTGTCGTGCGCGTAACAGCAATCCAGCAGCGTATACGATGCCGAAAACGATGCCTGCCACCAGGGCTTGTGCAATCAATGAGCTGAACCAAAACGCGCTCGCAACAGTGAATACGACGGCCCAAAATCCGATTGCAATTGGCAGCGACCTCATCACCCTTTGTCCGGGGGTTAGATAGCGATTGCGGTTTGCTTCTCTGACACCTTCGTGCGCATCGGTTGAGTGCATGATTTCATCGAAAAAGCGTTGCGAGATGGTGCTCGCGGGCGGTTCCGCGTAGTCGCCGACCAATTCGTAGTACCGTTCTCTGAACTCTTCGTCGGTGTGGTTGCCCTTGCGGATGTTGCACCGGCGACACAATGCTTGCAAGTTCTCATCGTCGTTTGAACCGCCCCTGGAGACTGGATACATGTGGTCGATTTGCAAATTGTCAGTCGTGAGTCTCGCACCGCAATACATGCATCTGTACCGTTGACTACGTGCTATCGAGGCCCTATCAGCCTTGGAAAACGTTGCCCTGATCGTTGGTCTGACACTGCGAGCGTTCTCCGTCAAACTGAGAATCAACCACAAGCTCACGTCCATGAGCATGAGCGAGGTCCAACGCGTTGCGACCCAAAGCCACTGAAGCGCGACGGAGAGGTAGCCCAAAATTGTCGTCCATCCGCTTTTCTTCGATTCCTGTTCGGGTGGGTCTGAATCCTGTTGATCGCCGGTTGGTTCAAATGCGAGTTGTTCCGGGTTGTTTGTCTCGTTCAACCGTTCTCTCCAAATTGGATCTTAATTCGCGCGGATCGCAAGAAGTTTACATCACATATTAACGATCAAATGTCAGATCGAATTGCGTGATGCGCGCCAGAATGTTGTTCGCTTTTACTCGGATATGACAAAAAACAGGTTTGAGCACGTTTATTTGTCCGAACTCTGATTGGCGTGATTGGAATGATTGGCTATGAGGAGTGTTGGTGGTTTGGTGGGTGCGGGCAACCCCTGCGAGGATCGTTCCAATTTGGGCAGGTATGAAACCCGCCCCTTCCACGCTTCCCGCTTGCTTTACGAAGGGGACGGGAAATGGCGTGGTTTGCGATTCTCTGGTTGAACGTGCCGTCCGCTGGACGCGTATGACGATGTTGGGACGCGGTATCGGTCTTGGTGGGCTTGTGTGGTTGGCACTGCCCTGCTTGGCCGGGCAGTGCTTGCGAGGGTCGTTGCAATTTGGGCAGGTTTGAAACCTGCCCCTACCATCCACGCTTCCCGTTCGCTTTGCGAAGGGGACCGGAAATGCGGTGGTTTGCTTTTGATTGGTTTCGCGGGTGCGCGGGAATGACGGTTGGTTTCTTTCGCTAGAATTGGAGTACTATCGGAAAGCGATGGTGTGAGTTGACGACTGTAGCGAGCAAATCTGATTCGAGTAGCCGTACGAAATGGCTTGACGTGCGGGTTAATGGTGTTGCGGTTAGGTGTGCTGATGGGTCGAGGGTGCTTGACGCGGTTGGGGATGCTGGTTTTGAGGTTCCGACGTTGTGTTTCGATGAACGGGTTGGTGCGCAGGGGACTTGTCGGATGTGTCTGGTGGAGGTTGAGGTGAATGGTCGTAAGGAGCAGGTGGCTTCTTGCACTGCGTTTGCGGAAGACGGGATGGGGGTTGCGACGCATACGGATGAGATCCGGGATTATCGTAAGACGCTTTTGGAGATGTTGCTGTCGGAGATGGCGTCGCCGAACAACAATCCGTATTCGAACAAGGTAGGGCCGACCGAGTTTGATCGTGCGGTTGAGGAGTATGAGGCTCAATGGGACGCTTTCCCTCACCTGCGGCCGCGGGACAAAGCTGAACACGACGAGAATCCGTTTATTCAACGGGATTACGACTACTGCATCGCGTGTTACCGGTGCACGAATATTTGCAACGATTGGGAGCAGGCGGCGGCGATTACGGTTGATGGTCGGGGGCAGGATTCGAGCATTTTTACGTTTTTCGGTAATGAGCTGATCGATTCGCCTTGCACATTCTGCGGTCAGTGCATCAACACTTGTCCGACGGGTGCGTTGACGGACCGGAAGGTGGTTTCGCAGGAGATTTCGGCGGAGGAAGTTGATCGGACGCAGACGGTGTGTCCGTATTGCGGCGTTGGTTGCGGGATCGAGTTGCTGACGCATGATGGTGAGATCATCGGTGCGGAACCTGATTTCACGGCTCCGAGCCGAGGGTCGTTGTGCGTTAAGGGTCAGTTCGCGTCTTGGGAGTTTGTGAGGAGCGAGGATCGGCTGCGGCATCCGCTCATTAAACAAGCGGATGGTACGTTCCGTCGTGCTTCGTGGGACGAGGCGCTCGATCTTGTGACCAGTAAATTCAAAGGTGCGATTGCCGACGAGGGTCCTGACTCGATCGTGTGTTGGGCTTCGGCCCGGGTGGTGACGGAGGCGAATTATCTGATGCAGAAGTTCGCAAGGACGGCGATTGGTACGAATAATATCGACAACTGTTCACGTACTTGACACGCTCCGTCGGTCGCCGGTCTGGCGGTCATGGTAGGAAGAGGAGCGATGTCGAACTCGATCGAGGAGATTGCGGGTTCCGATTTCTTGCTGGTGACGGGTTCGAACACGACTGAGGCTCATCCGGTCATTTCGCTGCGCATGAAACGTGCCGTCAAGAATGGCGCGAAGCTGGTGGTTGTCGATCCGCGCAAGATTGAGTTGACGAATTGGGCGACGCGGCATGTTCAGATCAGGGTCGGAACTGATATCCCGTTCTTCAACGCGGTGGCCAATGTGATCATCAATGAAGGTTTGCACGACGACGAGTTCATCGAGCATCGCACGGAAGGTTTCGAGGCGTTTGCGCGGCATGTGCAGTTGTATACGCCGGAGTATTCGGCGAAGATATGCGGCGTCTCTGCGCAAGAGATCATCGACACGGCCCGCGAGTTCGCGGCGGCGGCACCAAAAGCTGCGATTTGTTACACGTTGGGCATCACAGAGCACTCGTGCGGTTCGCATAACGTTCAATCGCTTGGGAATCTGGGGTTGCTGTGCGGGACGTTGGGAGTGCCGAACGGGGGAGTGAACCCGCTTCGTGGGCAGAACAATGTTCAGGGCGCTGGTGATTCCGGGTGTATTCCGACTGATTTGCCCGGATACCAGAAGATTGAGCGTCCGGGCATTCGAGCCACATTCGAGGAGGCTTGGGGCACGCCGCTTCCGAAGCGCCGGGGCATCACGAAGATCACGGCGATGGAGCAGATGATCAAGGGTCGGGTGAAGGCGGTGTATGTGATGGGCGAGAACACGATCGTGTCTGATCCTCATGCCAACCATGCGGAGCACGCTCTGCGGTCGGTCGATTTTCTCGTGGTGCAGGACATCTTCTTGACGGAGACTGCGCAGCTCGCGGATGTTGTTTTGCCGGCTGCTGCTTTCGCGGAATCTGAGGGCACGTTCGCGAACAGTGAGCGTCGAGTGCAACGGGTACGCCCTGCCGTCGCGCCGCCGGGAGAGTCTAGGACCGACATCGAGATACTTCTCTCGTTGTTTGAGCGAATGGGTAAGTCACAGGATCTGAAGAGTGCGAAGGACGTTTTCGATGACATGCGTAAGGTGACGCCGATTTATGGCGGGCTATCGCATGAGAGGTTGGACCGTGAAGGTGGGATACAGTGGCCTTGCGGTGATGAGGATGATCCGGGAACTGAGTATCTGCATGGTGACGAGTTTTCGTCGGGTTTCCCTGGTTTCTTTGCGCCGGTTGACCATATTCCTCCTGCGGAAGAGCCTGATGATGAGTTTCCTTGGATGCTGACCACGGGACGGCGGCGGTCGACGTATCACACTGGGACTCAGACCGGTAAGGCTACCGGGTTCCAGCAGTTGGTTCCGCACGAGATGCTGGAGATGAACCCGCTTGACGCCGCGGAGATGGGGTTAGTGGATGGTGATTTGTTGGATGTGGCGTCGCGGCGTGGCGAGGTGACGGTGTCGGCACGGGTTACTGAGAGGTCGCCGCGTGGTCTTGTGTTTATGTCGTTTGCGTTCCCGGAGTTTACGCGGACGAATGATGTGACGTCGGATGCTTATGACTTCATCACGGAGACGCCGGAGTTCAAGGCTTGTGCGGTGAAGATATCGAAGTCGGCGCATCAGGACGAAGAGTTTCGGATGGCGCAGAGGCGGATTCGGTTGGCTGGTGAGGTTAGGCAGCCTACGGAGTTGATGCCGGGGGTTAATGGGCGGCGGAATGGGCACTCGGGTGCGTGACAATTTTTCCAACGTTTGTTGGTAAATATGATACTATTTTTGTAGACTGTTGTTAACAACAGCTTATTTTATGCAAGTTGAAACGAGGGAGCGATGCTAACTGACGACCTCAACTGTGACATCGACGAGTGGATTCGCGAAGCTGAGAAGAGTACGCGAGATTTTCAGGACAAGAAGCAGAAACTAGCACCGTTTAAGAATGCTGGATGGTGGGACAATGGGTCTACCTATCTGAGTTACTACAAGCGGTTCACCACCAATAGCGGGACAGAGTACTTTACTGAAGTTAGCCTTTCAGCGGACGGACACTTGGTATGGTCGCGTGGCGGCGGATTATCAAATCTTGGGACGCAAGAAGTTCGTTTGGAGGATGCCGAGCAAATCATCCGTATCGTGAGAGTTTTGGAGGAAAGGGCGAGCTCGAATGAGTAACCCGTTGCCAAGGTCCGACATGCCGCACGACTACTATGCCACCAGAGCGGAGTTGAAGGAAGAGGCGGGCAAGATCAATGTCAATGTCGAGAAAGTCAACTCCAAGATTGATCGAGCAGAAGTCAGGATTGTCCGGTGGACGGTTGGGACGATCATCGTGGTCGGCGGGTTGATCATCGCCGCGGTTGAGGATTGGTTGCCGCCGGTGGGTTGAGGAAGCAAGCTAGTTGATAGGCGGAATGGGCGCGGGCATCAGTGAGCGGTTTTGGATTAATTGATGTTTATCCAACGTTTGTTCGTTTTTATGATATTGTTCCTGTAGACTGTTTACATATCGTTAGAGATTCCGATGCGCGTCTATCGGAAACAGGCGTAGGTTAATCGGTCCGAGTTCGTTATGACATCACAGAGATTGCAGATCGACGATACACTATGTGGACGGTGCATAACCTACACCCAACTGATCGCATGAGCGCAAGCGGCGACCTAAGACGAGACTTGGCGGGCCGCACCTTCGGCACGGTGTTGGCTGATCCGCCATGGCGTTTCCACAATCGCACCGGCAAGGTCGCGCCGGAACACCGTCGACTGTCACGCTACGGTACGCTGTCAATCGACGAGATCGTAGCCCTGCCCGTGGCAGAACATATGGATGAAACCGCTCACTGCTACCTGTGGGTGCCCAACGCCCTATTGCCCTACGGACTGGCGGTGCTTGAAGCGTGGGGATTCACGTACAAGACGAACTTGATCTGGCACAAGATACGGAAGGACGGCGGATCGGACGGTCGGGGCGTCGGGTTCTACTTCCGCAACGTCACCGAGATGGTGCTTTTCGGCGTACGTGGCAAGAGCGCCCGCACACTCGCACCGGGCCGTCGCCAAGTGAACTTGATAGCGTCACGCAAACGCGAGCACTCCCGTAAACCCGACGAACAATACGACGTCATTGAAACCTGCTCGTGGGGTCCGTACCTGGAACTATTCGGCCGAGGTTCCCGTCCCGGATGGACCGTTTGGGGCGACCAAGCCGCCAACGGCTACGAACCTGACTGGCCGACCTACAACTACACCTCTGCGACCGTGCAAGCATGACCCTGACCGACTTAAGGTCAGCCGGTTTCGACATCCACGCATTGAACCATGCCAAGGCGGTGTTGGAGCGGGACTTCCCGCAGCCGTTGACCGAGCTCTGCGACATAATGCGGAACTTCACCATTCCAGTCGAGGAAATAGTGCGCCGCGGTGGCGGCGAAACCCCATTCACACAACGCCTGCGAAGGGCTTTCGAACAGCGCCGTTGGCCGAAGCGTAAGATAACGATCCGTAAATCCGTCGATGGCGAGGAACGGGCATCTACCACGCACACCATCGACCATGTGCGCTCCGCCGACGCCGGATTAATCGCCTTGGAGATCGAATGGAACAATAAGGATCCATTCTATGACCGTGATCTGGAGAATTTCCAACGGATCCACCACGAAGGAGCCATCAGTGTCGGTGTAATCATCACGCGCGGATCATCTCTGCAAATGGCCCTATCACAGATCGTGTTGGACTTCGCACGTAGCCATCACATCACGTCCTTCGACGATCTCAGCGCGCTCGGCTACGGGTCCACAGTCCGCCAACGCGACTTGGTTCGACGACGACTCGCCGATAGCGACTTCGCAACCGAATGGAGCAGAGCATTTGTGACCGACAAGTTTGGCGTATCCACCACGCACTGGGACAAACTCCAAGAACGAATCGGCCGAGGGGTTGGCAACCCTTGTCCCTTGCTTCTTATAGGAATACCTGCCCGTTCGGTACAGGGGAACCCATGATCGGCGCGCCAGAACATCGGACTGGCGGCACGGTTACGAAGGTTTACTCTTTCGCTGCTTTGAAGATCGCGTCTCGTAGCTCGGGTAAGTCGATGCGATCGAGGCTGTGTTCGCTCAGGAATCGCAAGTTGATCGACGGAGACTTGGCATTAGGATTGACATTTTCGTCTAGCATCTTTGTTGGGACGACGTAAAACTCCCACTGAGACGTATCCAACGGATCAAGTTTGGTTACGTCGCGCTCCTTGTGGAAACAAAAGACGTACACGTGGGCGGGCCGATATTGTCCTTGCCGTAATCCCCTACTCTCGTCAGCCTTAACCCTCACTTTCGGGACCACGAATTTGGGTGTCGCCATCTTGTCGCTGGACTTGTGCCAACTTTGCCGATAACCCGATGTCTTAACTTCAATTCTGATGCCGTCCTCGGTCTCGAGATCCCACGTATTCCAACCTCTGCGAATCCTGTCGGTCAGTCCGAGGGCTTTGGTAACCCAGTACTCGCCCACAACCCCTCGCATCCAGTTCTCGGCGAGGATTGGGCGGAACCATGTCCAGAACTCACTTTCACTAGTCGACAACGTCTGAATCTCATGTGTTTCTTGGCCGGCTGAGCCGTTGTTTGATTTGTCAGACAATCGTTTGTCTCCTTGCCCCCTCTGAAGGACGGTTCTAGACGGGGGTTTGGCGGGGGTGCATTCTGGAGGACCAGAAGGCGGGGTCGCCGGCTAGGGAGTGGGTTACTGGTTCGATGATGCAGCGGGGTTGGTGGCCTAGTGCGTATTTGCCTAGGTTGTCTAGGATGTAGCGGGTTAGCAGTTCAGGGCGCTCGGTTGCGGAGGCGTCGCCGAGGTCGGAGAACATTTCTCGGTAGTCGATTTGTCGGTCGTTGGTGGAGTTGAGGGTTTGGATGGCAGTTTTGTCGACGACTTGGGGGCCTGAGAGGTTGATGACTGTGGCGTTGGTGGTTAGGAGTCTGAGTTCGCGGTGTGTGAGGAGCGGGCTCGATGTTGGTCCGGGATGGATGGCGATGAACACGACGTCGCTTGTTGAGAGGAGCATGTCGAGCGATGAGCGTCGTGCGCCGACTTGCTGGAACGATTGCTGTCTGGGCGTTCGGATGTCGTTGACCCGGACTTGGGCGTCGAGTTTCCGTAAGCGTCTGCCAAGTTCGTATCCGAGGAACCCGAAGCCGACGATGCCGACGACGTTGTTGGTTCGTGGGGTTGAATGGCCGCTGATTTCGTGCCATTGTTCGAGGGCCCAGTTCGCTGCGGCTTCGACCAGGATGGAAGACGCGTTTGCAAAGGTGACGTATTCGGCCGAGACTTGGGTTGGGCCGGGACCGCAGTCGATGAGTTGAAGATAGCGAACTGATTTCGGTAGTTGGGCAAGTTTGGCAGCGACGGTCGCGCTGTCGGTGACGATGACATCGGCACCGTCGATTTCGCCAGTTAGTTCGTAGTTGCCGAGCCCGAGGTTGCTGGCAGCGTGTAGCGCTTTTTCGGTGGCGTCACGAATCGCTTCGTGGCGCGGCAAAGTCAAATGAATTTTGTGCTTTTGTTGCATCGCTAAGTTCTAAACTAACCCTTCAGGAGACCTCCATGCCAGCAAAATTGTCGCATATCGACTTGTGTTGTCCGCTTTTCATTCCCGGCAATCGACGCGACATGCTTGGGAAGGGGGCACGATATTCGCCTTCGGCTTACATCCCGGACTTGGAGGACTCGGTTCCGCTGGGGAATAAGGCGGAGGCGCGTGAGGTTACGGCAAGTGCTCTGCCCTTTTTGTTTGAGCTGGGTGAGCCAGTGGTGCCGCGGGTTAATTCGTTGCTGACCGGGTTGACGATGGATGATCTCGGAGCGGTGGTCGGGCCGTATATTGTTGCGATCAGCATTGGGAAGGTCAAGAGACGAGACGATATCGAGGTGGTCGATGGGATGTTGTCGGAGTTGGAACGGGATCGAGGGATTGAGGTTGGATCAGTCGGGATTCTACCCTGGTTGGAGACGGCGAGCGCGATCGTGAACGCTTTTGCTATATGTAGCGCGTCGGAGCGGGTGAGATGGGTTGCGTTTGGCGCTGAGGATTACAGCGCTGATATGGGGATAAGCCGAGCGGTCGATGTTGCTGGATCGGACGCGATTGAGTCGGATACGGGAGGCGTTGAGGAGTACGGCGAGGCTTCGTTGCTGTATGCTCGGTCAGCGGTTGCTGTGGCGGCTCGTGCGGCGGATGTTCAGGCTTTGGACACGCCGTATGTGAAGTTCCGCGATCTCGACGGACTGAGGCGTGAGGCGGGGTTGGCTCGGCGGTTGGGATATGGCGGGAAGTTTGCGATTCATCCGTCTCAGATCGAGGTGATTGACGAGATATTTTCTCCGACGGTTGATGAGATCGAGCGGGCGCGTCGGGTTATTGAGGCTGCGGCTGTCGCCGAGCGCGAGGGTCGAGGGAGCGTATCGTTGGATGGTGAGATGGTGGATGCGCCCGTGGTGGCTCGGGCGCGGAATGTGCTGGCGCGGGCGGGATTGAACTAGGATGGGAAGGATTTTTGAGGATTAGAAGGATGAGTTGGGGCTCCCCTTTTCACCGCCCTTCTGGGTTCCCGCCCGCGCGGGAATGACGGGACGGCCTACAATTTCTAGTAGATGGGAGCGTTAATCTGAGCAGGTTCCACAACTCGACCGACAATGGTGGCAATATGCCGTCGTTCAAAATCGCTGCCGCGGTGTTTGGGGTAGTGGCGGCGATCGTATTTGGTATGTGGGCGATCGCATATCAGAGAGAAAGCACGGTGCATCCGGCGTGCACGGAATCGGTGATTGAAGTGGATGTAAGCGAGTTCGAAGCGGGAGCTGACGTGACGTTGATAACACCGGCTGGCGGTATGTGTGTGGGCGATGTGATCTACGAGTCGGAGACGCTTTGCAGCGATGGCATCACGATTTTTGGCAACACTAGTTTCGATGTTGGGGGCGAGTATGTGCAGTTCAGAATCGCCGATTGCCAATTGAGTGTCGAAGAGATCGAACGCCGTTGAAGTCAGCAAGATTATGCGAATATCGTCTGTTGCCTCAGATGTGGCGGTAGTGTGATGAACTATGCGGCAAATCTAATACACGGTGATCTCCACAGATGGCTGACGATAGTTCTTGGCGTTCTATTTGCCGTGGTCTTGAGCGGTGCGGCAATTGTGGAGTACGCCAGCGACATCGGTTTCTTCCGAGATCCGCTAAGGGAGTTTGTGCGAGACTTGGTCTGGGTATGCACCGGGGCTTGGTTCTTGGCGAACGCGTTGCGCCATTTGGACACGATGAGGCACGGCGTTTGGCGTTATTTGTTGCTGATCTCTTTCGGTGCGTTGTTGATCTGGTTCGGCTACTTAACTGTGGATACTTATCTGGGGTACGGTGTAGACAATATCTCGGAACTAGCTAGCATATCGGCGGCGGTCTTTACCATCGCAATCGGTTTGTTGGCACTTTTAAGCTTGTTGAGACGAGGTTCCGAGCGAGCGGGTGCCGCCTCCAACGAGGACGAAGCGGAGAGCGTTTCCGAACGATCAAGAGTTGATGTCGTGCGGAGCCGCATGTGGATGCTTGTTACTCATCCGGTTCGCGGCATCAAGCGAGATCCTATCCGGTGGAGCGCGATTGCTGGAGCCGCTATTTGGCCAACGATTTCTGTATGGAGCTTTTATGCGTTGCTGCCACAAGGGATAGCAATGACATGTTTAGTCCGATACGCTGACACCTACAAGGGCTCTCCGTCTGTTCGAATCGTTGCTTTGGTGGTGGCAACGTTAGTGGTGTGGTTCAACTTCGCAGTAACGATTCCGTTTACTCCCCTGGCAGTTGCATGGGTAGGTCCAGCATTGACACTTTGGACATTCTCAGCAGTGTTGGCGATGTTCAGGCCTCGGGACATGCGCGATGGGCTACCATCTCATCAAGTGCGGCTGGACGATTTGGATGAGGAAGATGCCGATGTTGAGATCGTTTTAGCTGATCAGGCAATCGAAAAGGTGTGAGAGATGACACTTAACGACGAGAATGGCTTCGGGCGATTTTTTGAGGATTTTGACGTTGGAGATGTTTATCGGAACTGGCCGGGACGCACGATCTCGGAGGCTGATGACACTTGGTTCTCGCTGCTGACGCAGAATCAGAACCCGATCCATATCGACGCGAACTACGCGGAGAATCACACAGCGCATCAACAGTGTCTAGTGAATGGGATATTGGTTTTTGCGATCGTGATCGGTCAGTGTGTGCCGAGTGTGTCTGGGCGTGCGATCGCTGCCCTTGAGTATGAGAAAGTGACTCATGAAGGTCCAACTTTTCACGGGGATACTATCTACTCGGAGGCGCATGTATTGGACAAATGGGAGACGTCGAAGGGGGATCGCGGGGTTATTCGTTTGGATTGTTTCGGATACAACCAGCGCAACGAGCGGATTTTATCGGTGCGGCGGACGGTTTTGGTGCCGAAGCGGAATCATCCGACGATGGGCGAGCACGCGGAGTTTTTTCCGGCGGTTGGGTAACTCCCGCCTATCATGGTTGGGATTTGGTAGAAGATCGTCGGACGTTGAATCTGACCTGGACGTATACACTGACAACCAATGTGAATTACTAGTATTTTTGTGCTATTATGATGTGCTGTGACCAACCAACAAAGAAGTACTAACCGATTTGCGCCGGAAGGAACGGCATCCGGCACCGGGGAGCGTGAACCTAGGATTTCGCTTTGGACCGTGCCTGAAAAATGGGGCGGCGCGTTCTTCGTGTTGCTCGTGGCGCAAGGGGCGGCGCTTCTCGGCGTACACGCTTGGCGCGCGTTCGTCATAGCACAGGATGGACACATTGTTGATACAGTACTAGTAGAGGTCCTAGTTGCGACGCCGATGTTCGTCTTGGCGGGGATCTTGAGCATGATTGAATTGGAGGCAGCTTTGACACTGTCAGTTTGGTACGAAAGTCGCGTGCGACGTAAGGAAGCCGAGATGCGAGCCAAGTTGGAACGCGAGGACGCGGAGATGCGAGCAAATATCCGCGAGGAAGTTCGGGAGGAGATTTGGGAAGTAGCGCTAGCTGAAGGAATGCGTCTGGAACGCGAAAGGGCCAAGAGGCTGACGTCGGCGCGCGAAAGGCCGACGGCGGCGCGGGAACGGGCGAAGCGGTACCCGTACTGATATAAGCGTAGGGTCTGTTTGCAACCATTCCAGATGGTTCGTAACGCGGAGTGAAGGTTTCGGCGAGGGGGCAACCCCAATTGACAACGTTCGTTTCTGAGATGTAACATCAAGTCGATACCTTGTTTTGGTGCGCCGATCCCAATGTGGCGCACAGAACAGTCGGTGAATCAGCGAGCTTAGGATCAACCAGCTGCTGCTGTCACTCCCGGCACGGGTCAACCGCCACGGTTCCCATGCGCAGGTGAGTCACAACAACCAGCGCATAATCAAGGAACCAAATCCCGTGCCACACGTAAACGGTCTTCGCTGCAAGGAATGCGGCACCGACTACCCTATCGAGCCGCTCTACGTCTGCGACTACTGTTTCGGCCCGCTTGAGGTCACCTACGATTACGACGCTGTAAGTCGTTCGATGTCCCGGAAATCGATCGAGCGGGGTCCGGCCACTTTGTGGCGCTACGCCGACCTTCTTCCGGCGGATTCTGCGAACGCGGTTGACATCGGCGCTGGCTTCACCCCATTACTGAAAGCCGACAATCTCGGGGAAGTGCTCGGACTCGACAATCTTTGGATAAAGAACGACACTGCAAACCCGACACACTCGTTCAAGGATCGTGTTGTTTCAGTAGCCGCCACGAAAACGCTCGAGTTCGGTTTCGACACTCTGGCATGCCCGTCTACTGGCAACCTCGCTGGCGCCACGGCGGCGCATGGTCGTAAGGCGAAGCTGAACACGATGGTGTTTGTGCCGCACGATTTGGAACGCGCCAAGATCAATATGGCGGCGATCTTTGGTTCGGTGATATTGGTGCGCGGTAACTATGACGATGTCAACCGGCTCTGCAGTGAACTGGCCGACGAGCGTCGTTGGGCGTTCGTGAACGTCAACATGCGTCCGTATTACTCCGAAGGCAGCAAGTCGTTGGGTTTCGAAGTGGCTGAGCAGTTGGGTTGGCGCGCACCGCGCCACATCATTGTGCCGGTAGCGTCTGGGTCGTTGTTGACGAAGGTGTGGAAAGGGCTGCGAGAGTTTACTGATCTCGGCATCATCGAGGACTCGCCGACGTCGATGCACGTTGCGCAGGCCGAAGGGTGCTGCCCTGTCGCGCGAACGGTGCAAGAGGGTGAGACGCATCCGCGGCCGGTCGTGCCGAACACGATTGCCAAGTCGCTTGCGATTGGTAGCCCTGCCGACGGCTACTACTCGGTCAAAGTGGCCACGGAATCTGGTGGTAAGGGTTGCATCGTGCCGGAAGAAGATGTCGCTGCGGGCATTCGGTTGTTGGCTGAGACTGAGGGGATATTTGCTGAGACGGCCGGTGGTGTTGTGATTTCGGCGCTCAAGCAGCTGGCTGAGAGCGGTGCGATTCAGCGTGATGAGGAGACGGTGGCGTTGATTACGGGTAGCGGTTTGAAGACGATGGATGCGGTTGAGGATGCGATTCGGGTTACGACGATTGATGCGACGGTTTCGGCGTTTGATGAGATGGTGATGGGGGCGGTGGCATAGCTTAGCCGACGTGCAGTCTATAAGGCACGTCTTAAGTCACCGGTTCGATGCTAACCGGGCCGTCGGGTATAGCTCGGACGTGTAGGTCATGGTTGCGTAGCATGGCCATACCGATGAGGGGGTCGCCTTCGGCGCGGTGGATCTCTACTTGGCGGCGTTGGCCATTCCAATCTATCGAACCGATGTATACCTCGACGTCAATTTGGTCGTCATTTGCCATCGTCAGTTTCTCTTCGAACGCGAACTCCAGATTTAGCGCGTCGATGGCGTGTGTCGGCAAGGTCAAATGCTGTGTGAAACCGGTGTCGATCACCGCTTGTACGCGTGCTCTAGTATTCGATTGTCCGTAGACGAACAGTTCGGCAAACGGTTTCAGGATTGCTCCGCGTGCGACTACTCGACCAGCGACCATGATCCGGGCGTTGGTGGCGCGTAGCCTATTGAACCAGTAGTGTAGGATCCATGAAGCATTCGGAATAGTCGTCCGTCCGGACGTCGCTTGCGTATAGCAAGGGCAGTTTCTAATCCATCTGCTCCGATTTCGTAGTCGCCCGAGTTGACGTCGATTGCCAGGTACATGCCTAGCTGATCGTCGGTCAATTGATGCTTGATGACGTTTTCGTAGAGTTCTTTGGCTTTTTCGAAGGTTTCGTCTTTTGGATTGCGCGTTACGACCATCTCGTCTTCTCCATGTTTCTCGAGAAGCATGTAACAACGATTCTACCAACTTCGCGGTTCGCCATAGTCTTGCGACATTTCCTCATCATCTTGAAGCATCACTCCGCAGGTTACGACTATCAGGTTTGGGTGTCGGCGGCGGTGTCATCGTCTGGGATGGAGACGTTGATTAGGGGTAGCGGGTTGAAGACGATGGATGCGGTTGCGAACACGATTCGGGTTACTACGATCGATGCTACTGTGGGAGCGTTTGACGAGATGGTTATGGGGGCGGTGACTTGAGGTGCGGGACCATGGGAGAGAAACCAATGAAACTCAAGTTTGCGGTCGTCTATGAGCAGACTCCTAATAATTACTCCGCCTACTCGCCCGACTTGCCCGGCTGCATCAGCACCGGTGAGAGTTGGCGCGACATCCGGGAAATGATTCGATAAGCCATCACCTTGCATATCGAATCTATGTTGGAATAAGGTGAGCCGTTGCCGCAACCACAGATGTCGTTGGAAGACGCTATGGCCTACCATTGTCAGAACCTTATGGAATTTAAGGAATCGTTGGTCGAGTTCGGAGATGATGAACCCACGTTGTCGACCATGTTCGAGATGGTAGAGGTTGAAGTCGCGCTTCTAGCGGAGTTGGGATATGCGCGGTAGGATGTCAGTAGACGATGCCAGTTTTCTTGAGAGAGGGTCCTTACAGGTTCTACGTGGTGTCGTGGGATCGGAACGAACCGCCTCATGTCCATGTTCGACGGGATAACAGTTTCGCGAAGTTTTGGCTCAATCCGGTAGAACTGGCGAATAGCCGTAATTTCAATCGATCGGAGATAAGTCGTATTTATCGGATCGTTGAGCGTGACCAAGACACATTACTCGAGGCTTGGAATGAGTACTTCAATAGTTGAAATAGAAACTCCAATGGCAACAAGGATCAAGACAACCGACGACCGGTTGACGGTAGAGATTGCTGACGGACGGATTGTCTCAGTTCCTCTGGCCTGGTATCCCCGCCTGGTACACGCGACGCATGAAGAGCGTGCCAACTGGGAATTGCACGTTGATGGCAAACACATCCACTGGCCTGATTTGGACGAAGACATTAGTGTGGAAGCTTTGTTGGCAGGTAAGCCATCGGGAGAGAGCGAAAGGTCGTTCAAACGCTGGCTAGAGGCGAAGCGGGCCGGGCGAAGCGTGGCATATCACGACCTTATGGCCGCCAAGAAGGCGGAGGAACATGCCAGTTGATGCCGGGCAAGACGCAGTGCCGGACGGATGGGAGGCGGTAGCGGGTTGATGACGACGGATGCGAGATGATGATGGGAGCGGTGGCTTGAGGTTACAGCTGGCTAATTGTTGAGGAAGATTAGCACAATGACGACGAGAACGGCAATCGATACTAGTAGCGTTAACACTCCCATCCACTTAACGGGAGCGATTGTGCTACGAGTTGTTGTGGCTAACTCGGTAGTTGCGTCTTTGACTTGATTGAGGATTGCTTCGCCACTTGCGGTGACAGTGTCTGTAACCCGCTTCTCAACCGCTTCTCGACTCTTGACAACTGCTTCGTCGACCTGCTTACCAACCGCATCGCTTGCGCGGACCAATTCTGCGGTCTGGTCGCGGCGGTTATTCTTGGCAGATTCCGCCGCGTTTTGGACAGCCGCTTCGATTGAAGCCGATTGTGAGATTATCGTTTGTGTTACATGTCGTCGATTTTGAGTTGCGACTTCGTCCATGTGATCTGACGTTCGTTGGATCGCCGATGTAACAGAATCTGAAGACTCGTTAATCGATTGTTCCAAAGATTCTCGGTGAGATTCCAGATTTCGGGTTTGATGCGTCGAACTCAATTGGAGCTGTCGCATAATGGCAGTTTGATCAAGTGTGGACAGCCCGCCCACTAGGTCTATCAAGGTCACTAAAACAGAATCCAAATGTTGCTGAGTGCTTCGAGCGGAGTCAGTCAGTTCTCGCACCGATTGGGCCGATTCCTGCAAACTCTGTTCGGTCAGTTCCAATGCGCCTTCGATTGACTTCATTCGTTCGATGTCATCGTTTAACTCGGAAAGCTTGTTGATCGCGTCTTCGATTTTAGGTTGTACGTCGTCGAGCATGTTTCAATCCGTCCCGATGCCA
The DNA here is from genome assembly GCA_965220355.1 of Dehalococcoidia bacterium. Classification (GTDB taxonomy): domain Bacteria; phylum Chloroflexota; class Dehalococcoidia; order Lucifugimonadales; family Lucifugimonadaceae; genus Bin127. Next base: position 1,360,641 of record OZ244820.1, on the reverse strand, counting down.
AGTAATCTCCGAGTTTTTGTACCGGAGTAACGTCGTGTCCAACGGTGCGTCACTACCGACGACGTGGTGGCGGCGCATTGGAGCAAGTAAGCGATCGCGAGGCGCTGAACACGTGAGCCTGGCCACTTCTGACCTGCGTCCAGCACAATCTGTCCCAACTCACGACGCAGAGGCTGGGCGTCTTCAAGATCAATCAGCATCATCGCCATCGGTTCGATGACTTGGACTAACGGATTTTCGCTATCAGCCAAATGTTCGAAAGCGCGCACGATTTCAGCATCCGGGATCCCAAGTTCTTTGACCATCTCAACCGCCTCACGGAAAAATCTTTTGGCTGCGCCCATGTCCGGGCTTGCGGTCATCGCTTCGGAACCTGCTCTTATAAGCCGCAAACCAGGATGCCGGTAGTAACTTCCAATCCTTCGCCTTGAGAGACCATGCAACGAGGCGGCATGCGATTCGCACTCAACGGATGTCAAGATCTTTGCCCAATCAGATAACACAACCGTTTCTTGCCCTAGCAATGTATTGAACTGTTCACGTAAGTGGGTCTCGAAACTTTCGTTTTCCGGATCGGCAACTACGTCGACATTCAGATATTTGAGAATACTGCTGCGAATATCCGTATCCGTGTCACACTGCCTCGCGTGCAGTACCGCCTCGCGATACATTTCGCGCCGTTCACCCTCCATCACCTCGAAGCGGAAATCAACCAGAACAGAAGCGATCTTCAACGCCAGCGTTCGATTATCACCCCCCGTCAGCGCGTTAACGCGCTCCCGATAGTTCAAGTGTGATTGAGCTCCACGAACGTAATCGACCACGCGATTTCTGCACACGTCAGCGTCGAATTTTGCAACATCCAGCTCATATTGCTCATTCTGGTAGTCGATCTTGTAATTCGTCAGGATGCCTGCGTCAAGTAAACGTATCACCGCGTAATCATGGGCTTTTTGAAGATCCTCGCTGTGAGGCCTTGGAACATGTACTTCAACCTCTCCATTCGTGATCGGTAATCGACCTATGAGCCATTCAATGTAACGTTTGTCCTGTACCGCGCTTATGAAATTCCTGGTGTGAAAATACGCCATAAGAGTTACGTCATCTCGTTGCGAAATTTTTCTCCCAAATTGATTGCTGTAAGACTGTAATTCAGAGAGTTCTATGTTGGCGCCAGTCAATTTATCAGAACGGTCCCGATCTAATTCTGCGAAAATCAAGTGGCAGACCGATCTTTTGCCGTCGCGCCCAGCACGTCCTGCCTCTTGGTAATAGGATTCGATCGATCCTGGCATCCCATAGTGGACTATGTAGCGGACATTGGGCTTGTCGATTCCCATTCCGTACGCTTTGGTCGCGACCATTAAGGCGACATCGTCGTCTCCGAAACGACGGGCGTTTTCCTTTTTGACCTCAAACCAAGTTTCATCGGAGACAATCGCCGGAGGCCTCTTACCGGAATAGACGACTGCTTCACTATCAGTGGCTTCTTCGGTCAACCCCTTTACTTGCGACAAATTCCCTTCTGGGGCTGTCACAGTACGCACGTACACGATTCCTGCAGTGGTCGCATTTCCTCTTGGCAAGAAAAACGATCCGGTACGATCGTTGAATTCAGACGGCAAATCTGCTAGGACCTTCGCATATACATCTCGAGCCTCGCCGATCGTCTTGCATCTGCTGATTCGAAACTCCAATTCCGGGCGATCGAAGCTGACAGGCCGCATCACTGAATCTGTCGCCTCGATTCTCAATCGGTTACGCAGATCACTGAGCACCTGATCTGACGCGGTACCCGTAAGTCCCAGCACGGGTGGCGGGATGTTGCGTTCGTCTTTACAGATTGCTCGAACGGTATCTGCAAGCCGAAGGTAAGCGGGACGGAATTCGTGTCCCCATTCTGAGACGCAGTGGGCCTCATCAACTACAAGCAAGTTTACGACCGTAGTCTCCTTCATTTTCACCAGAGCATCCTGATAACTCGGGATATGCATTCGCTCTGGAGTATGGATCAGAAATTGAACTTCTCCTTGAGCGATTAACTTCAATCGTTTCTCAAGTTCTTTGGGGTTCAAGTTTTTCTGCGAGTGGATGCCCAAAGCACGATCAATACCATAGCGACGAAGTCCCTCGATTTGATCGTCTATCAAAGCGACTGTCGGGTCTACAACTAGGGTGACACCATGCATCAGCAGGCCAGCAAGTTGATATATGATGCTCTTTCCGGCACCTGTCGGCAGCAACACTAGCGAGTCTTGCCGGGTCAACGTACGCCATATCGCTTCGCATTGACGTGGGCGAAACGCCTTTTTGCGGAAGACGCGTTGCAAGAAAAACGTAAGCGGTTGTAGTGCGTCCACGGAATCATGACTCTGGATACTAGTACGCTCAATGATCGGCAGCAATCCTACAGCCAAAGACACGGGCAAGTGTGCAGGACGGATAACAAAGTCGACATTGTCGGTTTCGACAGAATGAAAAGGACCTGAATCCGGTTCAATCTTGACTTTGAGATCGTAAACATCCGAGTCAATCGTGGAGGTAGTAGACCAACTGCCATTCTCGAAATCCCATGCCCATTTCGTACTGCCCACGAGCAAGTCGCAGCGCTGGGGTGCAACTCGTGAGCCGTACAACGCGTCATAGGCTGAAACCATCCTCAAAGTCTCAATCACTGCCATCGCTTCGACCTCACCGCCGCCCTCAATTTCGATCCGCCAGTGGCTCCCTCCAATCCAACCAAGTTCCAACGCCTCAGCCAGCACGAATTGAAGTTTGGATGCGAATGAACATCGCCAAGCCAACTCTGCTGTTTGCGATGCGAGCGTCGTGGGTTTGATGTCCATCGCATCTTCGTTGCACAACGCTTTAATTCGGTCAAGTCCTCTTCCGTGCCCATTATTGATCTCATCGACGGGCACACGGACGACTTCATAACCTCGAGTCCTTAACGCATCATCTCGGGAACGATCCATGTGACTTGACGACATGTGGGTCGGACCGTCTATCTCCACTACAAATGGCGTGATCGTAGGTTTACTGACTAGAAAATCTACACGGCGTTTCGTGAACCTTCGGGCATCGGTTTCATCGACCAATTTCGCAAGTGGCACCTGTGGATTGAACCAATGCCCTGCGTCGGGTCCGAGTTGCTCTGGAACCCATTTATTCATGAACTTGCGTTCTGCTTCGCTGTCAAACTGGTTTGATATTTGGGGATTCAAGTAGAACGGTTGACGATGACAAAGCGCGGACAAGAATTCGCGCCGGAACTTCGGATGATTTTCGGTTTTGAAGTCTAGTGACCATCCGACTTCAACTCCGTTCGATGCTTCTTCTACTCCGCTGATGCCACTTTCCTTGATGGCTTGCTGTTCGATCTCCAGAGATGGGAACGGTGCCAATCCTCGTTGCAATAGCTTTTTCATGAGTCCAGCGACGAGCTGCTGATGGGAGCTAGCTTGGCGATCTCGGCGGTTATTCCTGCGCAGGATCAACGTATCGCTCAAGGCTTTGGCGATATTTTGGTCGCGACGAAAGACGTTGGGAATCAATCCCGGAAGTGAGCCGATCGGGACGTATTTCGCCTGAAATTCCGAACGATCGAACGATTCAGTCCATCTTACCGGGAGTTGTATCGAGTCCAGATCATCCGGGCATGTTTGTTCGCTGATGACCTGTCAATCGGGCTTGTCCTACCAAATGCGTGCGCGCTGCGATTCAGAGGAAGTTCGAACCGAGATTCTTGAACAAAGTCGCAGTTGAAGCAATGCCGAAGCTCGGCCCCATTCGTGTCGATGTCCGTTACTAGTACCTCACCACATTGCGGGCAATCATGTGACTGTTGAACACGATTCTGGCTTCGCATCGAGTTGATAGGTTGTGTCCGGGTGGTCTAATTCCTTGCGAAATTCTAACCTGTCATACTGCGCGATTGTCTGTTGTCGTATGTACCTACTGAGCAATACCGGCTGACTATGGTGAGTTCTGATGTGGGGAGCGATGTCTTCCCACAGGCCTCTCATCGCACAGCGTAGGGGTGTGCGATGCCCTACTTCGACACTGATTCGAGTAGGTCGGGAACGATGGTACAGTTTTTGGCGATCAACGGCGCATCGGAGGGTGTGGTAGATTTATCCACTATCGTGAACGGAAGCCGTGAACGGGCGCTTTGGGCTTGAGTTTCGGAGTCGGATGCTGGTTCTGGGCGCGGCATATAGGCATCTTCGAGGAGTGAGGGCAATAACATGATTCCAGTGCTGATAGCGATTGTTGTCGCTTTCTTCGTGGCAGGTTTGATCTGGCTCCTAGTGGAGTGGATGACACCAAAAGACGTGGCGTAACCTCCGCGCGTCTAGGCGTGAGCCTGATGTAGTGTCGCGTTGCCAGTCGGTAGACGGCTGGGCTCGCGCCTCGCGACGTGTGGGTAGGTAACGACACTCTGGGGTAGCGAGAGAGTTCTTTGCGGATCCGTGGTTCGAGGAAGGGTTTGTCGGAAGCGGAAAATGCCGCCTCTATTCACCCTCGCCCCGTCCGTCTCCCATCAAGGGAATCATCTAGAATCATGACCCAGCAGACAACAAGCATCTAATTTTGAACGCCGCGCTTGGCGCTGGCTGTTGACGGAGTGATAGACAAATGGCAGTTTCAGTTAAGATACCGACGCCGTTGCGACGGCTGACCGACCAGCAGTCGACGGTGGGTGCCGACGGCGGCGATGTTGCGGCGATGATCGAGTCGCTTGATGGGTCGTTCCCGGGCATTAAGGCGAGGCTCTGCGACGATGGCGGGGAACTGCGTCACTTCGTGAACATCTATATCAACGGTGAAGATATCCGGTATGTCGACGGTACTGCTACGACCCTTTCCGACGGCGACGAGGTGAGTATTGTTCCGGCGGTCGCTGGAGGATAAGTCTCCTCAGGCTGACCCTCCTCTAGGGAGAGGACATTGCGCAACGGATCGCGAACCTACGATCTGCGCGTCATTCCGCTTTGCCCTGCCTCTACGGATAGACATTCCGTCCGTTGAAGCGCTGGTTTTCGCAGGAATGAAGCGAAAAGGCGTGCTTTTTGATTCTGGATGGACGTTCCGTCCGCTGAAGCGCCCGCGTCCGCGGGAAGGACCGGGCGCCGCGGGAAGGACCGGGCGCGGGGCTCGATTCAGGGAGGGCCAAGAACGTCGTTCAACGCGGCGCGGACCGTCCTGTTGGATACGTCGCGGCTTGTGGTGGAACGGCCGGTTCCGCGGAGCAGTACCCAACGTATCTTGCCGGCCCGTACCTTCTTGTCTGATGCGGTCGCTTGGATCAATGTATCGGCGTCAACATCGCTCAAAGTGACGGGTAGTTCGAAGCGCTCTAAGAGCGCGCGTTGACGATCTACGAGTTCGTCAGAAATCAGGCTTTGTCTTTGCGATATTCCGGCGGCGACCATCATGCCGATGCTGACGGCTTCTCCGTGGAGATAGGTGCCGTACTCGGTTACGGCTTCGATGGCGTGTCCGATGGTGTGACCGTAGTTGAGCAGTACGCGATCGTTGCCGGTTTCGAATTCATCTGCGGAAACGATCTCGGCCTTTATCTCGACTGATCGGCGGATTACTGGTTCGACCAGATCACCTGCGAGCGCCGCTAAGTCTTCGGCGTTTGATTCGAAGGTGTCGACGAGATCGTCGTCGAGAATCAGCGCTTGTTTGATCGCTTCGGCCCAACCGGCTGCCAGCTCACGACGCGGGAGTGTATCGAGGAAGTCGATGTCGTGGACTACTAGCCGCGGTTGTTTGAAGGCTCCGACCAGGTTCTTGCCGACCGGCAGATTGACTGCGGCTTTGCCTCCGATGGAGGCGTCGACCATGGCGGCGAGGGATGTCGGGACGTGCACCACAGGTACGCCCCGCAACCACGTTCCGGCGACGAAACCGACGAGGTCCGTTGTTACGCCACCGCCCATGGATACTAGGCAGTCGATGCGTTCGGCGCGTTGCTCGGCGAGCCATTCGTAGATCTTGGTTGCGGTTTCGATGGTCTTCGCCGCTTCGCCGAGTTCAAGGATCAGCGCGTGGGTTTCGAATCCGCCGCGTTCTAAGGCTTCGTGGGCGCGTCTTACAAGCAGCGGGAACATTGAATAGTCGGCGATGAGAAAGGCCCTACCACCTACACCCGCTTGCCGCATCTCTGGTCCGATTCCCTCGATTGCGCCGCGTGAAACCACCACGCGATAGTCGCCTTGCGAGGTTCTTACGGTCGCGGCTGGTTCGCTGAGTGTTGAATCAAACCTGAACATCGTTATTCCGTTTCGATTCCGATTAAGAATCGGACATCCCGCGCCACACACTTTGGATCGTTGCGGCTACTTCGTCGTGCGACATTCCTTCAGTATCGATTGCCCGATGGGCGCATGAGTACGCATCACTGCGCTCGGTCAAGAGATTTGCCACTCGCTGTTCGGGGGCGTTGTCGCCGAGCAGAGGACGCAAGGTTCGATTTCTGGTCCGCCTTGTAGTCAATCTTTTGTGGATCGTCTCGGGCGTTGCGGTCAAGAGAATTATGATGCCGCTCGAGCGCATGATCTCGCGATTTTCTTCGCGGACCGGTACACCGCCGCCGGTGGAGACGACACGGCTTGTCTTCTGGGCGAGTTCACGTAGGATACCGGTCTCGATTCGCCGGAACTCCTCTTCGCCATCGGATTCGAAGATCTCGGGTATCGATTTCTTGGTTCGGTACTCGATGAGGTCGTCCATGTCTACGAACGGCAGTTTCAACATCTCAGCGGCCTTGATTCCGCTCATCGACTTGCCGGTTCCCGAAAAGCCGATCAGGTAGATATTGCCGTTTGGCTTCACCCTGAAGCGACGGCCCCTACACCGAACTCTTGGTGTGACGCGATGTAGGCATCGTAGTTGCGGTGGGTTTCGGCTATCGAATCGCCACCGAACTTCTCCAAAAACGCGTCGGCCAAAACCAATGCCATCATGGCCTCGCCGATTGGGCATGCGCGGGCGATCTGGCAGATGTCGGAACGGTTGTACGCGGCTTCGATGACCTCGCCGGTATTGATGTCGATGCTGGGCAGCGGCCGCGTCATCGTGGCTATCGGTTTAACGGCGACGTGGACAATTACCGGGTTGCCATTGGACATTCCGCCTTCGATTCCGCCGGCGTGGTTCGTCAATTGCCTGAAGCGTCGTGGGTCAGACGGATCCGGCACGATGACGTCGTGAACGTCTCTGCCCCATCGAGCGGTGTTATCAAATCCGAAGCCTACTTCGACGCCTTTCACGGCGTTGATGCTGACCATCGCCTGCGCCAACCGACCATCGAGTTTGCGGTCCCACATCACGTGGCTTCCGAGTCCTACTGGTACTCCAAAGGCGATTATCTCCATGACTCCGCCGATGGTTGTTCGTTCTTTCTTGGCGATGTCGATTACGTCCTTGAATCTTTCATCGGCGTCGGCGTCCCATGTTCGGACTTCAGAGGCCTCGACTGCGTTCCAGTCGATCTCGGATGAATCGATAGCCCGAGCTTTTTCGGCGCCGCAACTAATGACGTGGGACTTGATTTCGATGCCAAACTGCTCGAGGATACGGCGGGCGACTGTTGACGCGGCGACGCGTGCGGCGGTCTCGCGGGCGGAGGCACGTTCAAGTACGTTGCGGACGTCGTGATGTAGATATTTGAGTGCGCCGGGGAAATCGGCGTGGCCGGGTACGATGCGAGTGTGGGTCTTTTTGTCGATGTCCTCGCCGACCGCGGCGACGGACATCGCGTCGGTCCAGTTGGCGAAGTCTTTGTTTTCGATCCACATTGCGATGGGTGAACCGAGGGCTTTGCCGTGTCGCACTCCACCCCTAATCACCGCGCGGTCCTTCTCGATCTTCATTCGGCCGCCGGAGCCGTAGCCCTTTTGACGCCGCGCCATCTGCTCTTCGACGTAGTCTTCGTCGATTGGTAGACCGGAGGGTACGCCCTCCACTATCACGGTCAATCCGGGTCCGTGAGATTCGCCTGCGGTTAGATATCTGAAGTGGGTCATCAGGAAGTAGCTTGCCTCACTGCTTCGAACATATCGTCAACCGGCGCCGGCTTGCCCGTCGCCAGCTCGAAACCGACTGCACCTTGGAGCAGGAGCATGGTGAAACCGCGGAGGGATTTGGCGCCGGCCTTCTCGACCTCTTTGAGGAACGGTGTCATCGGCGGCGCGTAGACGGCGTCGTAGGCCACGGCGTTAGGGGATATGGCGTCTGCGGTTACGGGTGTGGCGTCGGGTGCTGGACCGCCGTCCATGCCCATCGAAGATGTGTTGACGAGGAGGTCCGAAGCCAATGAGATGTCATCCAAGCTCTCATCGTCGAGACCGCAAATGGAGATGTGCAAACCGTTGTCTGAGAAATCGGAAGCGATTTCATCGGCGCGTGAAACCGTGCGATTGGCTATCGTCATCGACGCGACGCCGGCCGATTTCAGTGCTTGGACGATCGCTCGCGCTGCGCCGCCAGCGCCGAACACAAGTGCCGATTTATCTACTGGGTCGAACTTGCCCAACTCGGTCAATGCCCTTAGGAAACCGGGTGAATCGGTGTTGTGACCAGTAAGATGTCCGTTGTTGTTGATGATCCAGTTAACTGCGCCGACAGCGACGGCGGTGTCGGCTAGGTCGTCGATCATTGGGATGACCGCTTGCTTGTGCGGTAGTGTTACGCAACTTGCGAGAAATCCTTCGGCTCGGAACGATTCGACCTTTGCAGCGAGGTCATCCGGGTGGGTTGGCCAAGCTTCGAAGAGTTCGTCGATCCCGTGGTGTTGCAGCGCCGCGTTCTGGAAAACGGGCGACAATGTGTGCCCCAATGGGTAGCCGATGATGCCGAAATTGCTTGTGGTCATATTTGGTGCGAGGGTGGTTGGAGAGCGCGGGATTCGTCTTAGTAAATGCTATATCGAAGGCAACCCGTTGCTTTTCGTGGGACAGTAACTCCGATTGGGGTTTATGCCATATCTGTTGGACGAAGTCGCGTTGGTTGTGTAAGATGACTGTGTTACGCACATTTGTTGCATAAAAAGGAACGTCGCAAGCGTTTGCTGCACAAGGATGGAAATGACGGATCGGATTTGGCATGACATGTTGGAAGCCGCGAGGTTGTCTCGTTACTACGACCGGTTGGCGACTCGCTTTCGACGACGTTATTTTGCGACCAACGTTGTCATATCGGGGTTTTCACTGCTCGCGGCGACGGTTTTGCTCGTTGATCTCCCTGCTGCGGCTTCGGCGTCGTTGTTTTTCGCAGTTTCGATTTTGGTCGTTTGGAACTCGTACTCGGACTACTCCAAGCGCGCAATGATCGCCCACTACGTTAGTCGGCGATGTAGTCAGATCACGATTGAGTTTCGACATATATGGTACGATGAAGACACTGATACGACTATTGAACGAATTAGGTATCTCGAAGAAGAATTGGGGCTTGCTACCGATGTGGAACTGGATATCGACGATCGGTTATCGGCAACGACGCAAGAAGAGACAGATCGTGTTTACAAAGAAGAGTTTGGCGAATAGGGCCGTCGTCACTGCGGCGCCGGCGCCCTACCCGCCTCGCGTTGCCCATATACCGATGCCCAAAACGCCGAAGCGCCCAAAACCGGCTACTCAAAAGAGTTAACCGCTAGAGTTCACCTAAACTCCGTCGAGGTAGGACTGCAGTATGATCGCGGCGGCGGCGGAATCTACGCGGCCCTTGGCGCGGTGACGGCGTTGGGACGGTGAATCGATTTCATTTAGGATTCGTTCGGCTTCGACGGTGCTGAGGCGTTCGTCTCGGGTGACGACGGGTACGTGTACGGCGGCTCGGAGCTGTGCTACGAAGGCGATCGCTTCTCGACCCATATCCGACATGCTGCCGTTCATGTGTAGCGGTACGCCTACGACTATCTCTGTGACGCCATCGTCTTCGACTGTGGCCTTGACGCGATATAGCGCGTCTTCAGTAGAAGCCGCACTCAACGGCGATGCGATCACCCGCGATGGATCGGACATAGCTAGTCCGACCCGTGCCAAACCGTAGTCGACGCCGAGGCACCTGCCGGGACGTTTGCGTCGGTGGATGTCTGCGGTCATCGATTCACCTCTACTGCGCCACCAACTAGCGATTCGACCACTGATCGCGCGTTTCTCAAGGCTTCATCGATGCGTGTTGCGTCGCGAGCGCCGGCTTGCGCGGAATCTGGTCGTCCACCTCCGCCGCCGCCGATGGTTGCGCTGATGCCTTTGGCGATCTCGCCGGCGTGAACCTTTTTGCCCGCAATATCCGAAGTGGCCATCACGATGATGACGGGACGCTCGCCGACCACGCTACCGAGAACGACGACTCCGCTGCCTAGGCGATCGCGCATGTGGTCGCCGGTGCGCCGCATTACATCGACGGTGGACGCCGGTATGTTGCGGACTTGAACCGGCAGGTTGGTTCCATCAAGATCAAATTCGAAATCGAGTGTTTCAACAGTCGGCGCTTCACCGTCGACTGAGCGTCGCAAGAGCTGCTCCTCGAGTTGATTGGCGCGGCGACGGGCTTGTTCAAGTTCCGTCAACAGCGTTTGAGTCCGGTCGATTAGTCGGTCGTCATCAACTCGCAAGGTCGCGGCTACGCTGTCGACTATCCCGAAGCGTCTTTGGACTTCCTGTTCAGCTCCGATACCGGTGAGGGCTTCGATCCGACGGATGCCGGAGCCGATGCCGGACTGGGAGACGATGACGAAGATGCCGATGCCTCCGGTGGCATCCATATGAGTCCCGCCGCAGAGTTCGTAGCTCCAAGGTGCGTCGATCTTGATGGTGCGGACGTCGTGTTCGTACGTATCGCCGAAGAATGCTAGTGCGCCTTCTTCGACGGCTTTGCCGTATGTGGTCCAGTGGACTTCGACGGGGAGGTTTTCGCGGATGGCGAGGTTCACGCGGTTTTGCACCTGTCGTATCTCGTCCGCGGTTAGGGCGTCCATGTGCGTGAAGTCGAAGCGTAGATAGTCTGGTGCGACGAGTGAGCCAGATTGTCTGACGTGGCTGCCCAGCACCTCGCGAAGCGCCGCATGGACAAGGTGAGTCGCGGTGTGGTTGCGCCGGATTTTTTCTCGGCGAACTCCGTCAACTTCGACCGTCAGCACGTCGCCAACCGATACTGAGCCGGTTTCGATTTGGCACGAGTGAACGTTGAGGTGGCCGTATGGAGCTTGGCAATCGTCAACTCGAACCGTGGTCTCGCCGTTGCGCATCCATCCGGTATCGCCGATCTGTCCGCCTCGCGCGGCGTAGAACGGTGTCTCGGCCAAAAGTATCTCGGCTTGATCGCCTGCGGAAGCTCGGACTACTAACTCACCGTCTTTGACGATTCCGATAACTTCTGCGTCGGCTACAAGGGTTCGATAGCCCAAGAAGGGTACCTCTTCGATGTCAAATGAGCGGTAAAGCGCGTCGGCGTCAGTATCGGAATCGAACATGCTCGCAGAAGAGCGAGAGCGTTCTCGCAACTGCTCCATCTCGGCGTCTATGGCATCTTGGTCGACGGTTATGCCCTGTTCCGCGGAGATTTCAACCGTCATTTCGATGGGAAAGCCGTAAGTGTCGTAGAGACGCACTACCGAGGGGCTCGGCACGGTCGCTGAGCCGGATGACTTGGCTTCGGCAATGACCTCGTCCAACATTCGAGAACCTTGGTCGAGCGTCGCCTCGAACGATTCTTCCTCACGTTGGAGCACGTGCTGCACGAAAGAGATGTTGTTTGCGAGTTCGGGATAGACGTGCGACATCTGGGATGAAGTCGCTTCGGCGATTTGAGGCAGTATCGGGCCCGATAGACCGAGTTCGCGACCGAACAGCATGCCGCGGCGGATGACGCGGCGGAGGACGTATCCCCGACCGGAGTTACCTGGCACGACTCCATCGGAGATCAGGAATGACGCCGAACGCCCATGCTCGGCGACCACGCGAATCGCGCGGTCGGACAGCTCGTTCTCGCCGTACGTCAGGCCGGCGCGGTTGGCCACGAGGTCGATCAAGGGGCCGAAGATGTCGGTTTCGTAGACGTTGTTTCTGCCCTGGAGAATTTGGACGGTCCGCTCCAGCCCTAGGCCGGTGTCGATGTTTTTCTTCGGCAATAGCTCATCATTGCCTTGGCGATCGCGGTGGTACTGCGTGAAGACGAGGTTGTAGAACTCCAAGAAATCGTCGGAGATTCCGGGGCCCCATGTAGTGCCTCGGGCCGGTGAATCTGTGGGCGGCAATTCGTCGAGGTCGCCGAGGTAGTAGTTGAGCTCGCTGCACGGACCGCACGCGCCTTCGTCGCCGGCGGGGCCCCACCAGTTGTCCTCGTCACCGAGCCGCGAGATGCGGTCGGCTGGCACGCCGAGATTCAGCCAGATCTCGTAGGCCTCGTCATCATCCGCGTAGATCGTGGGATAGATTCGCTCGAACTCCATTCCGTAGACGCCGAGACAGAGTTCCAATGCCCACCGGCAAGATTCGGCCTTGAAGTAGTCGCCAAATGAGAAGTTTCCGAGCATTTCGAAGAGCGTGAGGTGCGAGACATCGCCGACCTCTTCGATGTCCGTGGTGCGGAAGCTCTTCTGGGCGGTTGTTATGCGCTGCGAAGGTGGTGTCAACTCACCTGAAAAATACGCTTTGAAGGGCACCATGCCGGCCGTGGTCAACAGCAGCGTCGGGTCGCCCGCAGGAATCAAGGACGCTGATGGCAGGCGCAAATGCTCCCGTTCCTCGAAGAATTTGAGGAATTTTTCTCTTATCTCGTCGGCAGTGAAGGTTTGGTCGGGCATCGTGATGGCAGAATCGATTGTCTAGTCGAATCAATTTTAAGTCCACGCGACTTCGGCCCGTTGGAGCAATCCAGAATGTTGTATCTTATGGGATACGTTTTATGTTATGATTGAAATTAGACAGACCGAACACTATGCTCGATGGTTCCGTAAACTCCGAGACCGCCAAGCCAAGGCGCGCATCAACGTCAGGATCCGTAGACTGTCGCTTGGCAACAAGGGGGATGTGAAGCCCGTCGGCGGAGGCGTTTCGGAGCTAAGGGTGCCTTATGGTCCGGGTTACAGGATTTACTTCTGCCAACGCGGGGAGAAACTCGTGATCTTGCTCGCTGGCGGTGACAAAGGTTCGCAGCGGCGAGATATACGAACGGCACAAGAGATTAACGAAGAAGTTTGAGGTAACGGTCCGATGGTCAAGACGAAAACTACAACTTGGGATGTTACTGATCATCTTGAAAACGATGAGGATGTAACCGCATATCTCGAAGCTGCGCTCGAAGATGGCGATCATCATGTGATCGCTGCTGCAGTCGGGGATATCGCCCGCGTCAAAGGCATGTCGCGGGTCGCACGCGAAGCTGGTCTGGGCCGGGAAAGCCTTTATAAATCGCTGTCTGCCGGCGGCAATCCGGAGTTCGCGACGATTTTGAAAGTTCTACGCGTATTGGGGATTCGGTTGCGTGCCACGATTGAAAATGCAGGCGAATACCCGGTCGCATCCAACCCTACGCCAGCGTCGACACTTGCAGATGATGGCGAGCTTGCGGGTTAGAATCGATTAGCAGGTGCGGGCCTGTAGCTCAGTTCGGCAGAGCAGCGGACTTTTAATCCGAAGGTCGTGGGTTCGAATCCCACCGGGCCCACCATTTCGGGACGACGTGCAGTGTATTGATGGGCCCTGCTGAAGATTTCATGCTGGGCGGTTGTGGACGGTTCTCATGTATTCAGGGGAAGGCGAAGGGTCACGGTTGCGCCCTGTCCACGCCCATCGCTTGTCACGGCAACGGTACCGCCGTGTGCTTCGACTATGGCTCGGGCGATGGCCAGACCCAACCCGGATCCCCCTATCCGTCGATCTCGCGCCTGGTCGGTGCGGTAAAAGCGGTCGAATACATGCGGTAGGTCTGCGGCGTCGATACCGATGCCGTCATCGGTGATCGATACCACCAATTCCTTGTGGTTTTCTGTCCGCACACTCAGCACGATATTTCCCCCGGTCTCGGTGGCATGAATGGCGTTGCTCAATAAGTTTCCCAACGCTTGACTCATTCGGGCCTGGTCGAGGTTCAGTTCCGGCAGGTCATCTGCCGCATGTAAAGATAGTTCGACCTGTTTCGCCAAGGATTGCGGTACCCAGCGGTCAACCTCTGATATGAGCAGCTCGTCAACCGAACAAACTTGAAGTGCGAGTCTCAACTCACCGCTGTCTGTCTCCGCGAGCCAATCCAAGTCTGTTACTAGGCCGCGCAGCCTGTCCACTTCATGGATTATCTGGTCAGACGCTTGGTCTGGAGTCTGGAGTCCGTCGCGCAGCCCGGTTGCTTCCAGTTGAATGACGCTCAGGGGAGTATTCAACTCGTGAGAGACATCGTTTATCAACCGACGACGGATTTCGCGCTGATTTTCCAAGGCGGATGTCATCTGGTTGAAAGCTGTGCTCATCTGCCCCAACTCGTCCGAGGACGTTACTGGCAGTTGGGTCGTATCCCCCTGTACGATCGCCTGCGTCGCCTCCGTCAGCGCTGTCACTGGTGTCGTGATGCGTTTGGAGAGCCGAGCGGCGAGCAGTATGGCTACACCCGCGGTCAGGATTCCACCGATGATCGTGATGTACAGGAGAGTGCTGAGAAATCCGCGCGACTCGGTCGACAGGAACTCACGGTTCACATCCACATAGACGTGTCCGACCGGCTGGTTCGTAGATAAATCGAACACCGTCTCGCGGCGTCCCTCGAGATTGGATGCCGTAGTTCCGGGCGGCACATCGGACAAATTGTCCTTCACTACACGCCCATCGATGCCAGCGATGACGACTCTTATCTGATCTTTATGGAAGGACAAGGACTCTGAGGACTCCCCTTCACCTTCTCCATGGCCCTCTCCCTCACCCTCCCGAGCGCCGTCGTAGATGTATCCGGCCTCGGACAGCGCGCTGTCCACTGTTACCCAACTACCTGTAGCGGTGTACTCCCGGCTCAAGTTCCGCGCCAGCTGTATCGCCTCGTCGTCCCCGATCTGGTCAACTAGCACGTCGAGGCGGGATTGCGAACTGTAGTAACCCACGCCGATGTTGATCAAAACGGTAAGGACGATGACGAAGACCATCGAACCCATGATTTGCCAACGTAGCGACATCATTCGTCCTCCACCACAAACTTGTAGCCGGCGCCGTAGACGGTCTGAATGGGTTGTCGACCGCCTCGGTTGATCTGTTTTCTCAGACGAGCGATCTGGCTATCGATCGCACGGTCGAAACCTTGGAATCCATGGTTGAAGGTCAACGAGATTAGTTGGTCGCGGGTCAACACCTGATTGGGATGACGCATGAAAGTTGATAGCAGGGCGATTTGCGCTTGGCTCAAATCTACGGATTCTTCATCGACAGTCACACTTTTGGTGGTCTCATTCAGGGTGATGTTGTTGCGTGTGAGGATCTGCTGAGTTTTGCCTCGGACGCGGCGAAGCACGGCTTGGGCGCGGGCGATGACTTCCTCCGGATCGAAGGGTTTGACGATGTAATCGTCGGCACCACTGTTCAGTCCGATGATCCGCTCGACATGCGCTTCTCTGGCCGTCAACATGATTATCGGGACATCAGAATCTCGACGCAGGACTCTACAGAGGTCGACGCCATTGAGACGGGGAAGCATGAGGTCAAGGATTATCAGATCTGGATTCGTAAAACGGGCCAGGTCCAGACCAGCTTCGCCGTCATGAGCAACCTCGGCGGAGAATCCGGCGCGCTCGAAGTAGACCTTGACCCAGTTAGCAATCCTCGTATCGTCTTCGATTATTAATACTGTGCCGTTCATCGGCTGTCCTCTAGACATGGTTCAAGACGCGGCGCCCGTAATCGGACGCCGCGTCGCTGGGTCGGATGTGCTCTCGATTAGATTGTCGCACCGGAGGCCGAGGTATCGACATCTATCAACAGCGACTTCCGATCAGATCTATCCACCTCCTCTCCCTTCGCCGCGACCGCCGTGCTCGCCGCCGGACTCTCGACCGCCGCCGCCATGCTCACCACCGCCTTCGCTACCAGAGCCTTCACCACCGGACTCGCTGCCCTCGCCGCCACCGACCTCGGCATGTGCCACCCAGCCGGTGAACGGTGCCGCCGTTGAGGGAAGTTCGATCGCTACGGTCTGCCCGGGAGCCATGTTGATCGGCGTCGTCGGACCTAGCTCCGTCCCATTCGACAGGTGCACTTCGATCCTGACACGGGTCAACACACCGCTCGTCGTGTTCTCGACAGTACCCTTGAACGAGTTGCTGTTAGCGTCGTAGTTCATGATCAGCCGAGTGCCGCTCCGAACCATGTCGAAGGTCTCGTCCGGTGCCAACTGGTTGGCCGTGCTGCCTTCTTCGCCTTGGCCGCTCGACTCACCGCCGCTTTCGCCGCCGGGCTCGCTCCCACCTTCGCCGCCAGGGCCGTGACCCTCGCCGCCGGCACCTTCGGCGCCACCGCCTTCGCCACCTTGACCGGCCGGGTGAGGCTGAGGACCAGGGCCGGCGCAGTCGAACACTTCCATGTGGACGACGTAGCCGTCGAACGACACACCTGCCAGTGCGGGTTCGCTGGCGACGCTCACGTTGGTAGTCACCGTCTGACCGGGGTTGAGATCGCCCAGCTTGTCGGGCCCGAGCTCGCCCACGGTAGTGGTGCCAGACTTCAGGTGAGGTTCGGCTTGGACGTAGCAGACCTTCTGCAAGGTGGTGTTCTGCACGGTCGATATGACCGACTGTGTCGCGGCATCGTAGCGAGCGTCGATCGCTAGCGGACCGAGGTTGCCCTTCCACGTCTGCCCGAGCGGAATGATCGGGCTCGACATCGCGGCTTCACCGATCTCCTGGCTGCCGCCAGATTCGCCTCCAGCCGATTCGCTACCGCCCTCGCCGCCAGTTCCTTCGGCACCACCTTCGCCTCCTGACTCGGCACCTTCGGCGCCGCCGCCTTCAGCGCTGCCGACCTCGGCGTGTGCAATCCAACCGGTGAACGAGGCTGGTGTCGACTGCAGGGTGATCGGTGCGGTTTCGCCCGGAGCCAGATCCATCGGGGTGGTTGGCCCGAGTTCGGTACCGTTCGAGAGGTGCACTTCGATCCTCACCCGTGTCAGAGTGTTGTTCGTCGTGTTCTCGACTGTCCCCGTGAACGCGTTGCTTGCAGCGTCGTAGTTGAGGATGAGCCGTGCGCCGCCGCGTATGGCGTCGAACGTCTCGTCCGGAGCCAACTGGTTGGCAGTGGCTTCTTCGCTGCCAGCTGCGCCAGATTCGCCGCCGCCTTCGGCACCGCTGCCCTCACTACCACCGGCGTGCTCGCCGCCAGTCCCTTCGCCGCCTTGCTCGGAGATTTCCTGACTTACGGTGGCATTATCCGAATCCCGGCCGTGCAAGACATTGGTGTCGTCTGTGCAGCTGACGAGGGTTCCCGCCAATAGCGTGGTCCCCAAAACTGCCCCGACCAGGAACGTCGTTGTCTTCTTGGTCAGCTTCTTGTAGATCATTTTTTCTCCCCTTTCGTAAGGTGATTTTGACGCTTGTCACGTCATTGATGTTTCTAACGGTAGAGATGAAATGTCGCAGAATTATGTCAGTCGTGTCGAGCTTCAGCCGGGTTTTGGTTGGCCTTGCTTGATAATTGAATTCGACGATTGAGGATTGATTCGAGATGACGAGATTCCACGAGCTTGACGCGTTGCGTGCCTTCGCGATGTTGCTTGGCGTCGTGTTGCACGCCTCGTTGTTTCTGGTGACGAAGGATTGGCCGGTGGTGGCGAAGGAGATTTCGCCGGAGTTGCCGTACGACGACATCGTGTTGGCGATTCACGGCTTTCGAATGCCGGTGTTTTTCCTCATGAGCGGTTTCTTCACTGCCCTTCTATGGCAACGGCGCGGGACTCAAGCATTGATCATGCATCGCTTGAAACGCGTCGGAGTACCGCTGCTGATCGGCGCCTTCACCATCGTTCCGATTCAATCCCTCTGGTGGCTTTTAACGCACCGCGGCGACGTCGATTCTGGCGTTATCGTGTGGACCGTCCTTTTGGGTTGGCTCTGGAGTCTCCATCACTTGTGGTTTCTGTGGGTGTTGCTGCTGCTGGTCGGCATCTTCGTGGCGCTGACCGCTGTCGGCGCGAAATTTAGCGACCGGCGAATCTGGTGGTTGCTGATCCCGCTCGTGCTGGTCCCGCAGTTGCTGATGACCGAGCCCACTTGGGGTGCGGACACGTCGACGCAGTTGTGGACCAATCCGGTGGTGCTGGCCTACTACGCGTGCTTCTTCATGTTCGGAGCGTTCGTGTACGAGACGGGTTTATCCACAGGGCGACTTTGGACGTTCGCGCTGGTGCCGGTGATCCCGGTGTTCTTTGTCGGGTTCTACTTCGAGTTCGATAGCAAGGCGGCTTTCGCCCACTTGACATCCTCGGTACTGCAGGTTGTATACGCTTGGGCGATGTGTTTCGGGATGATGGGTCTGTTCAAGATCATTGCCTCGGAAGATCGGGCGTGGGTTCGCTATGTTTCCGACGCCTCTTACTGGATCTATCTTTGGCACCTAGTGCTGATCTACGGCGCGCAGTGGATTGCCGCCGAGCTGACGCTGAACGTTCATGTCGAAGTGGTGCTCATCATCGTTCTCGTCACTGCCGCCCTGCTGGTCGTCTACCAGTACGGGGTGAGGTACACGTGGATCGGCGTGATGCTGAACGGGGCGCGGGAGCGGCAAGACATCGCCGCGAATGTCGGATAGTCAGGAAACACGTGGAAATCCCTTACTTCATCGTTACAAGTAATGCGATATCATGTTTGGTAATGATAGAGGAGTTTAGCTTTGATCGAATCCGGTATCACATCTAAAGGACAGACAACGTTGCCCAAGGCTGTAAGGGAGGCGCTAGGTGTTGAGACTGGCGACCGGGTGCGGTACGCCATTATGGCGGACGGCAAGGTGATGATGATGCCTGCTAAGCCTGTCAGCAGGCTTTTCGGCATGCTCAAATACGATGGACCTCCAGTCTCCCTTGAAGACATGGATCGAGGAATCGTGGAAGGTGCCATCGAGAGCGCCATGGGATCTTGATCGCTATTGACACGAACGTCATCGTCCGGTCTCTGGTCGGCGACGATGTCGCACAAACCGCGTCAGCAAACCGTTTTCTCGAAGGACTCACAACACAAAATCCGGGTTTCATATGTCGTGAGGTCGTGATTGAGCTCGTGTGGGTCCTTGAGCGTACGTACAACCTGCCCAGAACCGTAATCGTTGACGGGATACTCGAGTTAGTCGCTTCTAACGATATAGTCGTGGAAAATGATCGCGAAGTGACCCACGCGGCTTACAGATACATGCAGGGCGGTGTCGACTTCGCGGATCTGATGATTCTTGCCGCGGCCAATCACCAACGAGCTACGCCCTTGTACACGTTCGACCACAAGCTTGCGCGGCTGGAAGGCGTATCCTTGTTGGGCGCACCGTAATTTCGAAGCGAGGTTCCCCATGCAGAAACGAACTTTAGGACGCACCGGACACGACAGCACGGTTATTTCGTTCGGCACGTACGCGGTCGGTTGGCTCGACCAAGACGATGCCGATCGGACGATACAACTGGTTCTTGACCACGGGGTGAACCATTTCGATATCGCTCCAACGTATGGTCAGGCGATGGAGCGCGTGGCTCCGTGGATGCCTGAGTTACGCGATCGGATTTTCGTTGGTGCCAAGACTGCGGTGAGGGATCGGGACGGTGCGTGGCGGGATGTTGAGAGCATCATGACGCGGATGAATGTTGAGGATTTCGACCTTTTCCAGCTTCATTCGGTTGGGACGATGGATCAGTTGGAGCTTGCGACCGCTTCTGGTGGATCGCTGGAAACCCTCGTCGAGATGCGTGAACAAGGCCTCACAAAGTGGCTCGGCATCACTGGTCACGGTCCCGAGGTACCGGCGACGATTCTTGAAGGGTTGAAGCGATTTGATTTCGACACGGTGATGTTCCCGCTGAATCCTGCCGCGTCGCGCGATCCGGATTACCGCAGAGTAACCGAGGCGCTTCTCGCGGAGTGTGAAGAACGCGATATCGGCGTGCAGACGATCAAAATGATCGCTCGCGGTGGATGGGGAGACGGTGAGAAACAGACGAATACCTGGTACGACCCTCACCGTGAACAGGAGGACATCGATCGATCATTGTGGTGGGTGTTGTCGCAATCGATGCACACGGCGCCGAGTTGCGGCGACGTGAATTTGTTGCCGAAGGTTTTGGATGCTGCGGAGAGGTTTGCACCGCAGTCGCAATCACAACAGGAGCAAGTGGTGATGGCGCAGCACCCTCCATCGCCGTTGCGTGCGTTGGCAATTCCGCCGGCGGCCTAGCCTCAAAAACCCGTTCATGGTTGATATCATTGCCGTTCTGAACACGGTCCGACGCGGACTCTAGGGAACTTAGCGCACAACTTCGAATGGCGGATCGCGACATCAAACGAAAGCGCTTTCTCATGTCGGCTGCGACGGCGATTCTCGTGGCGACGATCTTGGTGTTGTACCTTTTGGGCTCGGTCTTGATCACGGTGCTGTTCAGCGCGTTGATCGCATATATTCTGCTTCCGTTGACGAGCGGGATTGTGCGGGTGATGCCGTGGCGTGAGAAAAAGCCGGTTTTGAGTCGGAGCATCGCCGTCGGATTAATCTTTGTGGTGGCGATCGGAATATTCGTCGGTTCGATGGCGTTGTTGATCCCTCCGACGATTGAGCAAGGCCGCGAGTTCATCGAAGACTTTCCTACGTTTTTCAACGCTGCACGCGTGACAATCGAAGGTTGGATCGGAGACTACGCGGAGTTGGTTCCGGATGAAGTCCGAGCGCAAATCGAAGAGAACGTCGCAGACATGGGGAGTGTAGTTGTCAACGCCGCGTGGGATGTCCTGCCAAGCGCTTTCGGTTTCATATCTGGAACGTTCGCTCTGGTCATCGGTCTTGCAACGATGCCGGTCTTGATTTTCTACATGACAAAAGATTCGAGCCAAATCGGCTCCGCAGTGTTGGTCCCGTTTCCCAAGGCGCTGAGACCATACCTAACGGACTTGGCCAAGATAGTTGACCGTACCGTTGGCGGCTATCTGCGAGGACAGCTCATTTTGGCCTTGATCGTCGGTGGAGCGGCAACCGTTGGACTCATGGCCTTGGGCGTCCCATTCGCAGCATTACTTGGCGTTGTAGCGGGTGTCACTGCGCTCATACCGATCGTCGGCCCGTTAATTGGCGGCGCGGTGGCGATATTGGTAACTTTGGCGGTTGCACCTGAAAAGCTGCTTTGGGTAGCGATCCTTTACTTGGGAGTACAGCTAGTTGAAAACACACTGCTAGCGCCGCGAGTCCAAGCCGATGCTTTGAACCTTCATCCGATAGCCGTGATAATCGTCATCATCGTGGGTGGTCACTTCTTCGGCATATGGGGAATCATCTTCGGACCGCCGCTGGTTTCGATGGGCAAGGACGTCGTACGTTACCTGGCCGACGAATGGGACCGCGATTCGGCAACCGCGACGATATCTGTCGAGGGTGGACCTACCGATAATGGCGATGTTGAGGATTCAGATGCCGTTTAGTGTGAACGAACCAATGCATCAAAACTGTCCGTTTGTTACGTGGGGTTAGGTCGATCTGACCTTAAACAGAACGCCCACAGGGTAATGATCCAGCGATGTTTTGTCAGCGCACAGTTTGTTGAGAAAACCAAAGTCGGTCCTACGATTGAATTCGCTGAATCGGACTGCTGTCAACTTCACGTGCCATTCGGTAGCGCGAATTCTGGAGTTCGGCGTCGGCATAATATGAAATCACGGTTAGTGTGCAATCGCACACAAAGCGTCCATTGAAGCCCACCTTTGGCACAATCGGGGAGATCGATGAAAATCCACCTATTGGTCGTGATCGTTGCGTTGGTCGGACTACTGCTTTTGGGTTGTCAGCTGGTCACTGATGGCGAAGAGAAGGTGCTGAGAATTCTCTACTGGCAGGCCCCTTCCATTCCGAGCGCGTACCAGTCGGGAGGCATCAAAGATATCGACGCTGCTGCCATAACCGTGGAACCATTGGCGAAGTATGATCCCGACGGCAACATCGTAACTGCGTTGGCCGCGGTGGTTCCTACGATCGAAAATGGTGGGGTTTCAGGCGACTTGACGTCGATCACTTGGAAACTCAAGAAGGGCATTACGTGGTCGGACGGCAGTGAGATGACAACGGACGACGTCGTGTTTACGTGGGTTTACTGCACCGATCCCGAAACCGGTTGCACCGCCGAGAGCGCATTCGATGGCATCTCGGATGTCGAAGCGATCGACAACCTGACCGTAAAGGTGACTTTCGACGCGCCTACGCCCTACCCGTATAACGCTTTCGTCGGCAGTGGGACACCGATCATCAGCAAGGCGCAGTTCGAAGGCTGTGTAGGGACATCGACCAGCGAATGCGACGAGCAACTCAACGCGCCTATCGGCACGGGGCCGTACCGTATCGTAAGTTTCACGCCGAACGAGCAAGCGGTCTACGAACGCAATCCTTTCTATCGAGATGATGAACCGTATTTCGATCGCGTGGAATTGGTCGGCGGTGGCGATGCGTTAACAGCAGCGCGGGGCGTGCTCGAATCCGGGGAAGCCGATTACGCGTGGAATTTGCAGATTGAGCCCGACACGCTGAAAGAGATTGTTGCGGCAGGGAATGGAAATGTCGTGAGCGCGTTTTCAAGCCTAGTTGAGCGCATCGTGTTAAACCAGATGAACCCTGATCCCTCACTCGGTGATGACCGTTCGGAGTACCTTGGGGGCCTAAACCCCCATCCGTTCTTAGCTTTCCCGCCGATCCAGTCAGCGATGTCTATGGCGATCGACCGATCTTTGATTTCGGAACGACTTTACGGGTTTGCGGGCAGACCCACATGCAATTTGATTACTGGGCCTCCGATTTACGTGTCGTCTGCAAATGATGCTTGTCTTGATCAAGATATCGCTGGTGCCAAGCGGTTATTGGATGAAAACGGCGTGTTGGATACGGATGGTGACGGTGTCCGAGAATACGATGGAATGCCGTTAAAGATAGTGTTCCAAACCACCACCAACGATGTAAGGCAAGAAACCCAGGAACTCGTGAAAGACTGGTGGTCGCAGATCGGGATCGGCGTGGAAATTGTGCACCACGACGCTGGCTTGTTTTTCGGCGGGGATCCAATCGACGACGCCGAGTACACCTACCGTCGTTTCTTCGCCGACGTGCAGATGTACGCAAACGGTCCAGGCATCGACCCTCAGGAGTATTTCTCGGACGCCATTTGCGATCACATACCGACACGAGGCGACAACTGGTCCTTGGGCAACATTGCACGCGGATGCAACCCTGATTACGACGATGTCTATGCACAACTCGCGGAAACGCCGATCGGCGCGGATCGCGCCGAACTCATCAAGCGGCTGAACGACATCTACGTCCAGAGTTTCATCGAGATTCCGCTGGTGAACCGCGGGTTAGTTTCGGCGCATCTCAACACGCTCATAGGCGTGAGGATGAACGCTTGGGACAGCGAGTTGTGGAACATCGGCGAGTGGCGGCGGTGATGAGATCCAACCGGTTAGGACATTGGAACTGGTCGGAGCTTCTGGATCATCGCTAACCTACTCGATCACAACCGTATCCAGTCGGTATTGCTCCAGTCCTTTCCAGTCGTATTCGACGCCTAGGCCGGGGCCTTCGGGGATGGAGACGTTGCCGTCTTTGTCGATGGAGTCGATCTGATCTGCGTAGTCGGATTTGTAGAGACGAGGGCCGGATTCGACGATTTTGGGATGGACGAGGCCCATCTCGTTGAAGTTTGAGTTGCGGATCGCTGCCATGCAGTGGCGGTGAGGCGGGTTGGAGATGTGCAGTTCGAGATCCATGCCGAATCCCTCCGCGGCGTGGGCGATCTTCATCACTCCGGTTATTCCGCCGTCGTATTCCACGTCGGCGCGCCAAAAGTCGGTTGCTTCGGCGATGGCCATGTCGGTGTGCGCCTCGACTAGGTGTAGGTGTTCGCCTTGGAGCAGAGGCGTCTTGATCATCTTCTTGAGCTGTTTGTGCGCCCAGAATGACACGCCGCCATCGCGCATGGGGTCCTCGTACCAGTAGTAGTTGTAATCGTCGCAGGCTCGTCCGACTGCAAGCGTGTCGGCGAAGGTGTCGTAGACGCAGCACGGGTCGGTCATCATTGCCATTTTGCCGACGACGCGCTCCCCTACGGCGCGGACGGTTGCGATCTCTCGGTCGATATCGACCTCGCCCCAAGAGTGGATTTTGAAGCCGGGATATCCCATCTGGAGGCATTGCTCGGCGAAATCGGCGTAGGCTTCAGGGCTGCTGAGGCCGTCAGGTTCGCGATCGGCATGATATGTGCTGGCGTAGCACGGGAGCTTCTTGCGGTGGCCGCCAAGGAGTTGATATATCGGAGCGTTGTGGTACTTTCCGGCCAGATCCCAGAGCGTAACATCGATTGGCCCAACTCCCATCCGGTCGTTTTTTCTGAGTATCGACTTCGCCTGGTTGTAGAACCGCTCACGTTCCAAAGCGCTTTTGCCGATTAGAAAGTTGACCCACAACAGCATCTGTTCGTAAGCCGCAGGCGCCCCGCTCATGTACTCGCCCGTGACGCCTTGATCGGTGTATATTTTGATGCCGACTCTAGTTCGGGAACCGTGCGCGCCGGGCTGGTAGAACTGGCCCATGGCGAAGCTGACATCTGTCGCCAGGTCGTAGGTAGGAATGCGGTATCTGGACAGTTCGATTCGCTGGATGATCGGAGCGGTGGTCATTGAGTGTCTCCAGTCGTGACGAATACCTCTTCTTAGTCTGCCCACAGGTTAACTCAGGGAAGTACGACTCCACGAGACGCGCACGTGGAGTTGAAGTGCTCAATGACGCGTCGAAGTAGGTTAACTAGGCAGTTGCAGGTGCAACCCAAGGCGACCTATTGCACCTGGGCCGCTTCGGATCCGGTTCGGCGGCTATCGCCCAAACTAATCTGTCGGCTGATCGATCAGTGCTCGGGCGTTACGCCAACACGGAGTCCAAAGCGTTCCTGATAAACGCCTACGCCGATGACGATCCACCAAACTAGGTAAAGTATCGACAACACGGTGAATATCGGGGCCAAGGTATCGATGAGGTCGTGGAACGGCTCCGTCAAAGCCACGCCGATCAACGATGCGAGCGCGCCAATGCCGACAACGAGCGCGAGTATCCGGTAGGCGCCGGGTCGGAATTTCCTAGCCAACGCAAACCCCAGGACAACGTATCCCATCAATCCCGATGTCAAACCCACGAACCTCGCGGCTCCTGCAATCGATTGCAGATGTATCGCAGTCGCTCTGAGGGCTTCGGATTGATCCGGACCGACACCAGCCCCGATGCCATGCTCAACCACGTTGGAAGTCGAGTAGTTGAGGCATTGGGCGATCAATAGGGTAACGACAGCCAGCATCACACCAACCAACCCGAATTTCACGAACGTGTCCAGAGCGCATTCGCTCTGTGCGGTTTGCCACATCACAATCAGACCCCACAACAGAAACATGAGCGACACACCACCCAGCAACGCAGCAAAGTCGGTCAACAGTGGGTTGTCGGCTATTGCGTCGACCAACGCATACAAATCACTTGCGTTCGCGTCGTTTATCACGTACCCCGGCGTGATGAATGTCGCAACGATGTAGAACGCCGAACCGATAATCAGAGCCAATCCACCCATTCTAGGTACGGTAATCATCGACATTGCGTTTCCTCCGGTCAGTTCTGTTCCGATTCGGTAGTAACAGCAACTGAAACTGTACCACGTTACGGTTAACCGTTTTCGACTCTATCCACAACGACGACGAGTGAAAATTCGCCGATGGCCTTCCACTTGTAAACGCTTATCAGTAATACAGTTGAGGTTTCGTTGGACTTTGCGGGATTGGGACGCGTTGGCCACAAGTAGCCGTTGATGTGGAGGGCACGTTCGCCGTCATTTCGCTCGCACCGGGACTGAACGTGCATAAACTGCAGCGGATGTACATCACCAAAACGCTGCGAATTCAGGAGTAGCGGCCAGGGTGCCGTGCTGTATGCATCATGGAGGCGGAACGGCAAGCCAAGATCATGCGGTCAACTCACCGCTCCAAAGGCGCTCGACGAAGCGGTCAACCGGCAGGATCAAGATGCCGTCATCGGTCAGTCGTGCGCGCCGCTCGCGTGACACTACTATGCGTTGGGGGATCTCGGGATACTCGACGGCTATCGACCGTAATCCCTTGAGGTGCTGAGTGCTGATGTTCTCACTCGATTTTGCTTCGATGGCGATCGAGAGATCGTCGAGCAGGAAATCGACTTCGACCCCACTCGCCAACCTCCAGTACGCCAACTTGGCATCGACATTCGAGTAACTGATGTACGCCGCCAGCTCGTGATGCACCCAATTCTCAAATGCCTTACCGTACTGCTCCGAGCCAGCGATGACGGTGCCACGGCGGGCTAATCGGTTGACGATCCCGACATCGGCGAAGTAGAACTTGGGTGCTTTTGCGACGCGTCGCTTGTTGCGTCGGCGGTATACGGGCAGCCACGAGCCGAGCAATGTGTCCTCGAGAATCTCGAAATAGCCTTTGACAGTAGGGGCCGATACCCCGCAGTCCCGGGCGATGTTAGCGAAGTTGACACTTTCACAGTCGCTCAACGCGGCGGCGTCTAAGAAACTTGCGAACGTAGGTAACCGTCGCACCAGCCCTTCCGCGGCTATCTCCTCTTCCAAGTAATCGGCGATGTAGGAGTCGAGCATTCTCGCAGGTTCATCCGACTCGTACGTTCGGGGCAGATATCCGTGGTTGAGCAATCGATCCAAGTCGAAATCGCCACCCAGTTCACCTGCGGTCAAACCGCGCATCACGTACCGAAACGCCCGGCCGCCTAGCAGGTTTGCTCCGCCCCGACGGACTTTTCTGGCGCTGGAGCCGCAGAGGGCGAATTTCAGCCGATAGTTCTCGATGAGCCAATGTACCTCGTTGAGCAGTTCGGGAACGCGTTGAACTTCGTCGATGACGATCTGTTTGTCGGGTTGAGGGCCGTCGGCTTCGATCTCCTGCCGCAATCGTTCGGGACGTGCGGAGTAGTAGACGTACTCGTCGCTCTTTAGCAGGTCTAACCACCTGCAATCGAGATAACGCTCACGCAGGAGCGTCGTCTTGCCGGTTTGTCGAGGCCCCCATAGGAAAAACGACTCTTTTCCTGAGGGGGGTAGTCGCAAAGATCTTTGGAACATTGGATTGCTGTGCCGTGTATTTCTGAAGTATCACTTCATAATATCATGTTTTTCTAAAGTAACGCTTCAATTTTTCATGTAAATCTAATGTATTATTTGCGATTTTCATGTAATTCTAAGGTTGTACGTTGGAATTGCACGCTACGCAAGCGCGATTGAGGCTTCGAGCATCAGAACAAGGTGCTCTGCGTCTCCAAAAGATACGGCCCATCGTTCCTCGACGAACCTACAGCCGGATGCGCTTCTTGGGCGCGCATTGTTTCCCATTCCCGCGGTTTCAACGCCTCGAGCAAGACCGTCCGATCAGCAGCAGCAGCAAGCCATATCGATGCCCAATCGTCGTCGAATATGACCGGCATGCGGTTGTGGATCGGCTCCACCAGCGCGTTTGACGATGTGGTGATGATTGCGCATGACTCGACCAAACCGTTGGGTCCACGCCACACGCTCCAAATCCCTGCAAACGTGACGACCGGCATCGCTGGGTCGGATATCCACATCGGCGTCTTGTTCCGATCGCCGTCTTTTCGCCATTCGAAGAAGCCGTTCGCGGGCACGATGCACCTGTGTCTCGCGAACGAGTCGCGAAACATCGGGCGTTCGGCAACCGTCTCGGATCGGGCGTTGAACATTGGCCGTTTGAACGCAGATTCCGGTTTCGCCCACCTCGGGATCAATCCCCAACGCATCAGGGCCCCCAATCGTTCGCCGTCTTCGGCGGTGATCGCCAACACAGGCGTTGTGGGCGCGATGTTCCAGCGCGGGACGTAGCCGTTTGCCGGCATCCCCAACTCGAAACCAAGCAGTTCAACCAGTTCGGAGAGGTCCGTAAAGAGTCCGAACCGACCACACATAACTACAGCGCACCCTTGATCATGGTCGATTTCACAGCCGCATTCATGGATTTACAGCCTAGCATCGTCGACACGCACGCGATATCATCGTTCCAGAACTTCACCCTGGCACTAATTGTTCACGCCCATGAATGTACTAATCAACGGATCTCCCACGGCAATAGGACGGGCCGTAGTCGAGCAACTCGCCGACTCCGGGCACAATTTGCGCCTCACTTCGATGGCGCCCTACGAACCTCAAGACGTCGTTGTATGCGCGCTCGAACATGACGAGGCAACCGATGAGTTGGTGGCCGGCATCGACGCGATCATCAACGTCGGCTACCAAGACGAGGTCGAGATGCCGGTCAGCTTTCACCTCGACTACTACACGCGTCGCACCTATAACTTGCTCTGGGCGGCATCTAACGCGGATGTAAAGCGGGTGATTAACCTGAGCACGCTGCGACTCATGGACGAGTACGAGGACAACTTGGTTGTCACCGAGTTGTGGCGCAGTAAACCGCTGGCGAGCGATATCGATTTGCTGTGCGCCCACCTTGTCGAAATCATCTGCAAAGAGTACGCGCGCGACCGAATGTTCGAGGTCGTTAATTTGCGCCTCGGATGGCCGCTCATCGAAGGAGGCCGCGAAGCGCTGGATGGTGATGCGTCCACCTCTGCCCTGTGCTCCCATGACCTCGGGCGCGCCGTGATGGCATCTCTGGAAGCCGACGTTGAGCAGTGGCAAGACGTTCACGTCCAATCTCCCGTGAAGGACCAACGCTACACGACGGCTAAGGCGTCGGATCTGCTTGGGTTCTAAACCTCTCCGTTCTCATTTGGAGGAACATGACAAGATGAAAGTTCTCATACTCGGTGGTTGCGGCATGCTGGGGCCTTGGGTCGTCAAAGCCCTGAAGCATCGGCACGAGATCATCCTCACCGACATCAATCCGCCCGGAGATGAATTCGACGGTGATTTCCGGCAGATCAGCGCCGACGATCTCGACGGGGTAATCGCAACAGCCGATGGTTGCGACGCAATCATCAATCTCTCGGTGTTGCGTGAAGACCGAAAACTGGCTTTCGATGTAAGCACGCGCGGCAACTACAACATGATGGCAGCGGCAGTGGAACACGGCATCGAGCGCGTCATCAACACCGGGCCCCACTTTCAACTTGTCGGCGAGACTTACGAAAACTGGGATTTCGACCTTAATCCTGACATGCCGCCGCAGTTCGGTACACGGCTCTACGCCCATTCAAAGGGTTTAGGTCAGGAGATCTGTCGGGTCTTCAGCGAACAGTACGGCATCTACGTGATCACCATGCTCTTCTACAACATGCGCCACACATGGAACTGGGGCATGGGTAGAGGCGTGCCCGAATCGACCTATCACGAAGACATGACGCCATTCACGACCGCGTGGACCGATTGTGGAACCGCCGTACAAGCCGCTTTGGAAGTGCCGCTAGAACGTCTGGCCTCTCGGTGTGAGACATTTTTCACGACCCCCGAGATTCCTCACCACAAGTTCAACAGCGAGAAGACCAGCCGCATCTTAGGTTGGAAACCGCGCTACACGTTGGAGACGCTCTGGAACAAGGAGCCGATAACGCCTCCCGACCACTTGCACGGGGCGTGGTGAAGTACGTAGCCATCGTGCTGTCACGATAGCTGCGGGTCAATATTCGGCATCTATTTTGCCGATCGATAGAATGCCTCATCGGTTGCCACATCAGGCGCCAAAGGTTTGAAAACTTAGAATGCCAGTTATTTTTCGAGACGGACCGTTCAGCTTTTCGTTTTATTCAGATGACCGACGGGAACCACCGCATGTCCACGTTAAACGGGATCGAAACCAAGCAAAATTTTGGTTGGGGCCGGTAAGCGCATCGAAAAACGCAGGATTTAGACAGACCGAACTGAATCGGATCGCGCGCATAATAGAACGTAATGAAACAGCGATGTTAGAAAGATGGAATGAGTATTTCAGCCAGTAATCGAACCGAACTCTTGGCCACGAATCTGCGGTTCACGGACGATTCGCTGATCGTGGACCTAGCCGACGGACGAATTGTCACCGCGCCATTGAGTTGGTACCCGCGTCTCGTCCACGCGACGAAACAAGAACGAGAGAATTGGGAGATGTTGCTTGGCGGCGAAGGATTCCATTGGCCCTACCTTGACGAAGATCTAAGCGTCGATGGATTCGTGAAAGGCCGACGTTCCGGCGAGAGCAACCGTTCATTTACGCGTTGGCTCAAAGCCAAGAACGAAGGCCGTGGATTGACCATCCCTGAACTCGACGCTCACGACCAAGCTCAGCAGCAATTGACTAAGGTCGATTCAAAATAAACCTTCGCAGGCGCGATCCCGATGACAATCCGGGGGTTCCCGAGCGTCGGAGGCCACCGGTTCGCGTTTACTATTCCCGATTTGGCTTCAATGTGAAGAAAGACAATCAACTGGCCAGAGCCGGTTGCGGAGCGCTATTCCTCGTAATCGGCGTATGGGTTTTGCTGTGGGCTTTCGACATCATCGAACTGTCGCCGCGTTACATCTGGATCCCGTTCGCGGTCGTCCTCGTTGCTCTGGGTTTGCGGCTTCTCTTCGCAAATCGAAGGTGACCGGTTTCGTTGCTTGGCCGATTTCGATGAGACTTGGCGTTCGCTAGCCCATCAGATCCCCTTCTTCGCTCATCACCGACATCAGATTGCCGTCGGGATCTCGGAAGAACGCCATCCAGAGCTTGTAGTTGTCAGTTTGGTGAATGATGTGCGGCTCCGTTTCCAACTCGACGCCGCGTGTCTTCAAGTGCTCCGCGGCCTTTTGAGCCGAATCGACGCGGAAGTAGATAACAGACGAGCCCGTCGCGTCGTCGGGATTCTCGGACTGCGCGATGTAGAGCCGCGTACCGTCGCAGTCGAAGAACGCCATGGTGGGAGTACCGGGAACTTGAAACAGGAACTTGATCCCGAGAATATCGCGGTAAAACTCGACCGCTCGGTCCACATCGCTGACTGAAATTGAAATCTGGCCTATGCCGTGAATCTGCATTGTTACCTTTCGTAATCGATCTTAGAGTTCTTTCATCTCGGCGATCAGATTCTCGACCGACGCCCTCGCATCACCGAAAAGCATCATCGTGTTCTCTTCGTGGAACAACTCGTTCTCGACGCCGGCGAACCCGGACGCCATCGACCTTTTCAGCACAATGGCTGAGCGAGCTTGGTCGACGTTCAGGATCGGCATGCCATATATAGGACTGCTCCGATCTGTGCGCGCCGCTGGGTTGGTGACGTCGTTGGCGCCCACAACTACGGCAACGTCTGCCCTTCTGAAGTCATCGTTGATTTCGTCTAAGTCCTTCAACTCGTCATACGGCACGTCAGCCTCCGCGAGCAGCACATTCATGTGACCTGGCATCCGACCGGCTACCGGATGTACGGCGTATCGGACTCGTGCCCCGCGTTCTTTCAACATGTCGGCCAAGTCCCGTACTTGGTGCTGCGCTTGTGCAACCGCTAAGCCGTAACCCGGCACGAATATCACAGAATCTGCGTATCCGAGAACGATGGCAGCCTCAGCCGCATTCACTGAGCGAACCGGACGATCGGCGGCGCTCGCACCCGGTATGCTGGCACCGGTCGAATCCGCGACGCCAAATCCGCCAAACATCACATTGCCTAGTGACCGATTCATCGCCCGCGTCATGATCCGGGTCAAGATCAAGCCGGATGCACCGACTAGAGCGCCGGCGATTATCAGCATCGGGTTATCGATCACGAAGCCGGTTGCAGCGGCTGCGATGCCAGAATACGAGTTCAGCAGCGCGATCACGACGGGCATGTCTGCACCGCCGATGGGAATGACAATCAACACTCCAATGATTAAGGCGATGGCGGCCATGCCGATCAACGCCCATTCGAGGCCCGGGTCGATGATCATGATCGCCGCCAATGCGATAGCACCGACGCCGAGTATCACAGTTATGGCGTGCCGTAGCGGTATCAAGACGGGTTGTGTAGCGACTATACCCTGCAATTTCCCAAAGGCGATCAGGCTTCCCGTGAACGTCAATGATCCGATAAGCACCGACAACGCAACGGTGACGCTGACGACTGGATCGACATCTCCGGTGTCGTTTTGGCTCAATATCTGCGCCGCTGCGACGACCGCGGACGCGGCACCTCCGAACCCGTTAAAGATAGCCACCATCTGAGGCATCGCGGTCAATTGAACCTGACGTGCCGCAATCGCGCCGATCAATGCTCCAACGACGAGACCAACGATTATCCATTCGTAGCTAACGATATCCCGGTCGATCAGCGTGAACACGACGGCTATCAGCATTCCCAACGCAGACAACCGGTTACCTGCCCGAGCCGTCTCAGGCGAGCGCAACCAAAGCAGACCGATGATGAACAACACCGACGCCACGATGTACGCCGCGAGCGTAAGGTTGTCGAGAACTTGCGATGTACCCTCCATCAGATACGTTTAACGCCGATCGTCGTCGCTGCGATGGAACATGCGCAACATGCGATCGGTCACGAGGTAACCTCCGACGACATTGATCGTGGCCAACGTGACTGCCACGACACCCAAGATTGCGCCCAACAAACCCCCGATCGACCCCGCGACGATAATCGCTCCTACGATCACAATCCCGGAGATTGCGTTGGAACCCGACATGAGCGGGGTGTGCAAAGTAGGAGGCACACGGGTTATCGTCAGATAGCCGACGAAGATAGCAAGCACGAAAACCGCGAGCGAGATTAGCAGTTCTTCAATCGACATATCGTGCTCCTTACTTCAACGACCAATAGTGTGACCGCGTACTTCGCCGTCGTGGGTAACACACATCGCGTCGACGACTTCATCTTCGAAATCCAGTGACAACTCTAGGTCGTCGCTGATGATCAATCTCAGCAGGGACTCTAGGTTACGGGCGTACGTGACCGATGCGTGATAGGGCATGGAAGAGGGAACGTTGATGGGTCCTTTAACAGTCACGCCGTTCACCACCACGTCCTCGCCCGGGACTGTGTTCTCGACATTGCCTCCGGTTTCGGCTGCGAGATCGATTACGACGCTGCCTGGTCTCATCGCCGCCACCGTGTCGGCTTCGATCAACAAAGGCGCTCGGCGACCCGGTATCGCGGCGGTAGAGATGACCGCATCCGCTCGAACGATGAGTTCGGCGAGATATCGACGTTGACGTGCATTTTCGTCTTCGGTCTGCGCTCGAGCGTAACCGCCAGCTGCCTCGGAATCGCCAGCGTCTTGCGGTGCAATGAACTTGGCGCCTAGGCTTTCAACCTGCTCTCCGGCTGCGGCACGGACGTCAAATGCGTAGACGTCGGCACCGAGGCGTTTGGCCGTGGCGATAGCCTGCAATCCAGCTACGCCAGCGCCCAAGATCAAGACCCTTGCAGGCGGAATCGTGCCTGCGGCGGTCATCATCATAGGAAAGAAACGGCTCAAGGCGTCGGCGGCCATCAATGCCGACTTGTAACCGGCTATAGAAGCTTGGGATGAAAGTACGTCCATACTCTGCGCCCTAGCGATTCTTGGCACGAGATCCATCGCGAACGTGGTGACGCCGGCTGCTGCCAACGCGTCGACAGTTTCCGCATCGCGTCGGGCATCGAGAATGGCGGCGATGGCCGAACCCGCTCGCATCGATGCGATTTCATCTACCGACGGTTTGCCAACATGCAGGAGCATGTCAGACGACGCGGCGATTTCGTCGGACGATTCACTTATCGACGCCCCCGCATCCTCGTAATTTCGATCCGGAAAGCCTGCACGTTCACCAGCTCCGGTTTGAATAACGAGATGATGCCCCGCAGCCGACAACGTGGTCGTCAGATCAGGTGATGCCGCGACACGGTTTTCTCCGGGCGCGTTTTCTCGGTTGATGCCTATTCTCAAGAGCGTGGAAGGAAAGGACGACGAATTCAAAATATTATGGTAACCGCAACGTGCAATGCGCGTTTTTCATCCTGCAACTATCCTGTCTCCGTGCAGCGCTTAGCGAAAGTCGAGGAAATCGAATGTACATGCTCCGAAGGGTCTACCAGGCCAAGTACCGCCAAGGAAAACTCGTAGCATCCCTGGTTCGCAAGCAGCAGGACATTTACGAATCTGCTGGTCGTTCCGAGGGAACGGTCTACTTCAACGCCGGTACCGTTCCCGGCGAGCCCGATTCAGTAGTGCTCGAGTGGACGCAAGACACGCTTGGGTCGCCTTACCTTTCCGGTGGCGGCATCCCGGCTGAAGCGTTGCAAGTCGGTGGACAGGTACGCGAGCACATCGAGAGTCAGCACATCGAGTTTTGGGAACTCATGACGCCCGATAAGATGGACGACGTTTAACCGCTTCGATCTTCGACAACACTTCCCACTTCGAGGACTCCGATGCGCCATAAGTGGGTAAATCTCCTCCTTCTCACGCTAATCGCGGGCGAGCTGGTCGCTGGCGGTTTCGGCCTAATGAGCGGGAATCTGCGCAACGAAATCGTTTTGCAGATTCACAGCATTCTCGGCTACAGCATCATCGCCGTCCTCGCTTGGAAGGTTCTCCTGGCGCTTAGGTCGTTGAAGCGGCCGGCGCGCGGCAGACCCCGAAACGTGGCGGTGTTGCTCGCTGGGTTGCTGCTGATCGCGCTCAGCATCGGAGTCGTGTGGAGCGTCGGAGGATTCTGGGCCGTCGAAGGCGTGACCGGGATGAGTCTGCACATCTACGCCGGGGCAGCGATTCTTCCATTTATCGCATGGCACGCATGGGTATATACCGCGCGCTTCCGTGTCGGATTCAGCACAGAAAGACGAGAGGTTTTGCGGTTCGGATCGGTGTTAGCCGCCGGCACAGCCGCGTGGTTCGTGAGTGAGAACCTCATTCGGGCGATTCCCACAGCGGGCTCGGGACGGCGTTTCACTGGTTCCCACGAACGACGTTCTTACGAAGGCAACCGCTTCCCTACAACGTCGTGGATCAACGATAAACCGGCCGAAATCGACGTCGCTAAGTGGCGGTTGAAGATAATCGACGTAGATGGGAAATCGACGACGCTTTCAATTCTCGATTTGGAGAATGGCGATGTCGGCTCAAGATACACCGATCTCGAAGCCACGCTCGATTGCACTGGCGGTTGGTTCTCCAAACAGATTTGGGGCGGAGTGGTTCTGGGTGACATCCTCGAAACCGCAGGTCTCAACACAGACGGGCGCAGCTGCATCGTCCACTCCGTAACTGGCTACACACGCCGATACTCATCATCGGAATTCGACAAGATATTGCTGGCTACCCGTGTAGGCGGGGAACATTTATGGCACGGTCATGGAGCTCCGTTACGGTTGGTAGCTCCGGGTCGACGCGGCTATGACTGGGTCAAGTGGGTGGATGAGATACGGTTGACCGACTCGCCGGCGTGGTTGCAGCCTTGGTTGCCGTTGCAGTAGTCAAACTGCTTGACCATCAACTCCTATAACACAGCGCCGCTACCACAATTCGAACGATTCGACACGCTGCCGTCATTTGGTCCTAACGTTGTGAACGACTATCCCCAATCCAGGTGCCCGCGATAGTCTGGCATCAACAGTCAGCATCGGCAAACCGAACTTCGCTGCAGTGGCCACGTAAAGTGCGTCGTATGCGCTCACGTTTCTGAAATGTCTCCAAGCCAGATAGGCGATCGTTTGGTGCGAGATTCGGTCGACTCCCCAGCGAACCAATTGGTCGAGCGCAATCAACGCAGTGTTTTCGTCTAACCTACCGTTCAAGACTTCCCGGCGTAGTACCGAGAGCACTTCCGCGTCGAGCATTTCAGGGGCCACCAACTCAGAGCGATCAAGCGTCTGAGACACCGTTTGTCCCAGGCGGGTTTTCAGCAGATACTCGACTGCAACCGAAGCATCAACGACATATGCTTCGGACATCTACTCAGATCCAGCTTCGGCGCGTGCTTCTCTTACAAGGGTCGCGGCGTCGATACCGAGGTCGATTTCTGGTCGCAACTCCCAACGTTCGCGCCACTCCGCGCTTCGCAATTCGCGTTCGACTGCATTCAGCACTGTTGCGCTGATTGTCGTTTTTCGCTCCTTAGCCAACTTACGTAGACGTTCGTAAGTATCGTCTGGGACGTTTTTTACTTGAAGGTTTGCCATGGTACTGATCGTATCATGATGGGATCATGAAATCGGCAAAGTATCAAAAACCTCGCTTCCGTAACGGGTAATGAGTCAATAATTCAAACCATGACCAGACGGGAAGAGAGTGTCCTCTTCAGAGTACCCAGGTGCATCTGAATCTTGGCGTAGGATCGCCGCCGCTGTTTCTGCGAGCGCAAACGGTAGCTTGCCGATTGGTGAGTGCTTACCGGTGAGGACGTCCATGAGCGTGGCGTCACTCGCACCGAACGTCGCGAGAATGGCTCCTGTACGGCGCAATCCGCTTGCCTCGTCGAGCACGAAGGGCTGCCGGAAGCGAATCGCCAATATCGTCCGTTCGGGTCCGATCTTGCCCATCACCGCGTTGATGTCTTCCAACGTTGGTCGGATCACCCATGAATTCGACGCAGCCATGTCGGAAAACGCGATCAGATCCAACTCTTCTGGGTCTGGAACTGGGAGGAAGCCGCCGCCGATCTTGCTATTGTTTCCGACGACGACACGGATGATCGCGTAGTCGGTGCCGTTCGGTATCGCTGGGCGACTTTCGCCTTTCTCCGGGTCGTAGTTGCCGGACACTACTTCGAAATCGTTCCATTCGGACCCGCCAACCACATCGGTATCCATGCCGATGACGTAGATTTTTTTGCCGATTCTCTCGACCGGAGGTCCGTCGGAGACGTCGGTATGCAAACCGATGGCGGCGAAGGGATTGGGACGTTGCTTAGGCGTGGGCATCTCCATCGGTAGCGTGCGGTTCCGGTTTTGGAGGAGGACTATCGCCTTGCGCTGAGCTAAGTCCGCTTTTGTTTGAGTTATCTGATCACCGAGAACGTAACCCGCGCGGTTCGGGTCCACGAATGGGTTCTCGAACAGTCCGAGTTGGAACTGCTCGGCCAGCAACCTTGTAACTGCCTCATCGACGCGTTGCTCCGGAACCATCCCTGCGTCCACGATTTCCATCATTTGGGCGTTGTCGCTGAATCCCGATAGGACATCGACGCCGGCGTTGACAGCCATTGCGACGCGCTCGCCGACGCTCTTGTCTTCAACACCCCATGGCATCATCGTTGCGATGCCGGTGTCTGAGTTGACGTTGCCCGTGAAACCTAGCTCATCCCGTAGCAGATCGGTGACGATGCCTTTGGAGAACGACATTCCGACGTCGTTTGGTAGGTATCGCTGACCGACCGGCACTCCGTAGTACGGCATGATCGACGATACGCCCGCTTCGATGGCGGCGACAAATGGTTTGAGGTGTTAATCGAAGTTGTGGGAAGGGTATGTCTGGAATTTGCCGAAGGGGAAGTGAGGGTCTGCGCCGCCCTCTTGTGGACCACCTCCGGGAAAATGCTTCATCGTGACCGCAACACTCCGATGGTCGAGGGTCGGTCCTTGAATGTTTTTGACTAGGGCCGTAGCTATTTCGCTGGCGAGGTCGGCGTCTTGGGTGAAGGTCTCTGTTATACGAAACCATCTTGGCTCGGTGGAAAGGTCTAGGCAATACCCGTACATACCTCTGATGCCGACCGCGACCCACTCTCTCGCAACCGCTCGGGCGAACTCGCCTATCAGTTCCAGATCACGAGTCGCTGCTAACCCTGCCTCTTTTGGCCATGCTGAGAATGCGCCAACGGACGCGTCTAATCCGCCCATTCCGCCCTCCTCGAAGTGGTTTCGAGGATTCGACTTGAAGAGTGCCGGAATGCCGAGCCGCGTCGATTCACACAGCTCCTGCACTGCGTTGGTGAACTGCGCGGTTTCGTACGGGGTAATTTGTGTACCGAAGAATGGATTGCCGGCGTCTGTCGAAGGCGTGTTGGTGACTGTGTTTCTGAAGATGAAGCGTCTCATCTTCTCGCGCAAAACCAAATGCCCCGCCAACTCAGGCACTTGCCCGTCTGCATCAGCGTTCATCTGATCGATCATCAACATCCCCGTCTTTTCTTCCAACGTCATCCGGGACACTAGATCTGCAACGCGCTCCGCCACAGGTTTGCGCCAGTCTTCGTAGGCGTCGATCTCGCCGTTGTTGTTCAGATCTTTGAACGGAAGTCCGTCATCGTAAAGGAGATCAACAGACCTTGCTTCTACGGATGGTCGAAATTCGTGCGACATGTTCGTCATTCCTGCTCGTTTCTAACTTCGGTCGAATTGCAAGACTAGCCGCGAAGGTACACGGCCTTAGGTGTTTAGGCGCGTAAAGCAGTCCGCAGTGGTGGCGGCATGCGAGTTGGTAGGGGCGGTTCCCGAACCGCCCCTACAGGTGCGACGCGGAGAATTTTACGCATCCATCATCTGGATACATACCGGGCCCGGAATCGAGATCATGTGACCGGTGTGGTTCAACTTGCCGGTGTCGGCGTTCCGACGGAACGTGTGAATCGTGCCTGAGTCTTGGTTTTCGGCGAGTACCCATGTGCCGGTCGGGTCGATCGCGAAGTTGCGTGGTGTGTTGCCGCGGGTCGACTCGTTGGCTATGTAGTAGAGCATGCGAGCGTGCGGGTTCCATCCGTATATGGCCAACGTGTCATGACCGCGGTTCGAGCCATAAACGTGTTTACCGTCCGGTGAGACGTGAATATCGGCAGTGCTATTGCCGTCGGCGTAGACCACATCCGGGCGGACCGTGCCGACCCAATGCGTCTCTGTCAATCCGCCGGTTTCTGCGTCAACGTCGTAGGCGCTAATGGTTAGACCTATCTCGTTGATGGCGAACGCTGCCGTTCCGTCGGGATGGAACGCGAAGTGACGTGGCCCCCCGCCCGTTGGCGAATCGACCGATGCGCCCTCGTTGAGAACCAACTTTCCGCCATCGTGGTCGATGTCGTACACCAACACTTTGTCCAAACCCAAGTCACAGACAATTAGCTGGTTGTTCCCTGGCGCGACCGTGACTGAGTGGGCGTGCGGCTCGTTCTGGCGACTTGGCTCAACGTTGCTGCCACCGACGTGCTGGTGGAAATCGCGGGCTTCATTTAGGCTGCCATCGCTGTTGATCTCGAACATTGCGACGCTACCACCGGCGTAGTTGGCTACGAAGAGGTATTTGCCATTGGCTTCGACGACGAGGTGGCATGGGCCGGTACCCTTCGTCGACTCTCTATTGATCAACGACAGCTTTCCGTTGTCTCCGATTGAATAGGCATGCACCCCGCCGGCGTCATCTCCGTCGAAATCGTTTACTTCAGCAACCGAATAGAGATACTTTCCGTTCGGATGGATCGTGACGAACGACGGGTTCGGTCCGCTGTCCGTAGCAACGGACAACTCTGTGAGGCGACCAGTAATGCCATCAAGCCGACATGTGTAGATGCCTTTGGCTCCTAGGTTGGTGTACGTTCCGACGAAGATTAGCTGGTCTTTGGGGTGTCCCATTCTTGCGGTCCGCCTTTCGGGTTGATCTCGATATTCGCTTTGTGTTCTGCGCTGAAATGATATGCCACAATCGCCGATAAAGTCCTGCTGATACATTAGGAATCAGACCTGACATCATCCCGCCAAAGTCGGCAAACCCACAAAACCAACCTATGCGACAAGCACCATTCAACTCCGTCAATCGTTTCGAAGTCGAAGGGCGAGAATATTCCTACTACGATCTGGGCGCCCTAGATGAGGCCGGGCTGTGCAATGTTGCGAAATTGCCGTTCTCGATAAGGGTGTTGCTCGAGAACGCTTTGCGGAACGCCCACACGGGGCCGGCCAGCGAAGAGGATGTGCGGCTCGTGTCGTCTTGGACCCCAGAACAGACGCCGCCTAAAGAGTTCCCCTATATGCCGGGGCGCGTTACGCTACAGGACTTTACGGGTGTCCCCGTGGTTGTCGACCTCGCGGCAATGCGCGACGCCGTTGCGGACAAGGGCGGCGATCCGGGCATTATCAACCCAGTGGTCCACTCGGACCTCGTGATCGACCACTCCGTGCAGGTCGATTTCTTCAACTCAACAGGCGCATTGGCGCGCAACATCGACCTCGAGTTCGAGCGAAACGTTGAACGCTACAAGCTGCTCAAATGGTCGCAGACCGCATTCAACAACATGCTTGTTGTCCCGCCCGGAACCGGCATTGTGCACCAAGTAAACCTCGAGTTCTTGGCTTCCACGGTCCTCACATCCGAAGTCGACGGTGAGATTGTCGCCTACCCAGACACCTGCGTTGGTACCGACTCGCACACCACGATGATCAACGGGCTGGGCGTGCTTGGCTGGGGCGTCGGAGGTATCGAAGCAGAGGCTGTGATGCTCGGTCAGCCCTACTACATGCTTGTCCCCGAAGTCGTCGGCGTTAAGCTCAGCGGCAGATTGGGCGAAGGCGCGACTGCGACTGACCTTGTGCTGGCAATTACCGAGATGCTCAGAAACGTAGGCGTTGTCGAGCGTTTCGTCGAGTTCTACGGCCCCGGTCTCGCATCTCTGCCGGTTGCTGACCGTGCCACGATCGGAAACATGGCGCCTGAGTACGGCGCAACGTGCGGCTTCTTCCCTATCGATGACCAGACGCTGAGTTACCTGAGTCGAACCGGTCGATCTGACGAGACGGTCGCCCTCGTCGAGGCATACGCCAAGGCGAACTATCTCACGCCAACCGACAACGACGATCTACAGTACACCATCGCCTTGGAATTCGATCTCGGCGATGTTGAACCGAGCATGGCTGGACCGAAGCGTCCGCAAGATCGCGTGCTTCTAAGCGACGTGTCCTCTAACTTCCGGGACGCCTTCCCGGACGCTTCATCCAATGGGGCCGATGTGACCGATGGCTCGGTCGTCATCGCCGCCATAACTAGCTGTACCAACACGTCTAATCCATCCGTAATGGTTGGAGCGGGTCTACTCGCTCGCAACGCGGTCGAACGCGGTCTAGAGCGCAAGTGGTGGGTCAAGACCAGCTTGGCACCCGGATCTAAAGTGGTGTCAGACTACCTCGATCGCGCGGGGTTGACCAATTCCCTCGAATCGCTCGGTTTCCAAACCGTCGGCTACGGATGCACAACATGTATCGGCAACTCTGGTCCCCTGCCACAGGAAGTAGCCGACACAGTAACTGATCATGACCTGGCCGCGGTCGCGGTATTGAGCGGAAACCGCAACTTCGAAGGCCGCGTCCACGCGCAGGTCAAGGCAAACTACCTCGCGTCACCGATGCTCGTTGTAGCGTATGCACTCGCCGGTCGTATCGACGTTGACCTCACGAGTGACGCATTGGGCATCGACGAAGCCGGCAACGACGTCTACCTTTCCGACATCTGGCCGAGCCAAGATGAGATAGCTCAAACCGTCGCAAGCGCGGTCGGCGTCGACCAATTCAACAACCGATATGGCGCGGTTTATGAAGGTCCAGACCAGTGGCAGGAACTTGAAGCTGCGGTCGGGCAACTCTTCCAGTGGGATCCTGGCAGCACTTACATCCAACCGCCTCCGTATTTCGACGGTTTCGAACTCGAGCCTGAAGCCCGT
Source organism: Dehalococcoidia bacterium (assembly GCA_965220355.1). Classification (GTDB taxonomy): domain Bacteria; phylum Chloroflexota; class Dehalococcoidia; order Lucifugimonadales; family Lucifugimonadaceae; genus Bin127. The sequence goes on along the minus strand of OZ244820.1, from coordinate 1,318,808 downwards.
GACGAGATATCGGGCGCGCGAGTCTTGGTCAGTGTTGGGGATTCGGTTACTACTGATCACATCTCCCCCGCCGGCAGCATCCCGCCGAGCGCACCTGCCGGACAGCACCTCATATCGAGCGACGTTCCTCGACGAGCGTTCAACTCCTATGGCTCGCGCCGAGGCAACCACAACGTGATGATGCGCGGGACGTTCGGCAATATCCGGTTGCGAAACAAGCTGACACCGGACTACGAAGGGGACTGGACGGTCCACTACCCGACTGGCGAGACCATGCGCATATTTAACGCAGCCGAGCGCTATCGTTCGGAAGGCGTGCCGTTGATCGTCATCGCAGGAAAAGAGTACGGTACCGGCAGTTCGCGCGACTGGGCAGCCAAAGGCCCAATGCTGCTTGGCGTCAGGGCGGTCATCGCCGAAAGCTTCGAGCGCATCCACCGCGCCAATCTGATCGGCATGGGTGTCGTTCCGCTACAGTTCGTTGACGGCCAATCAGCGGTTTCGCTCGGATTGAACGGGCAAGAGAAGTACTCGATCAGTGGGATCGGCGGCACAGTAAAGCCAGGATCGACTGTCACGGTAACCGCAACTGGCGATGATGGAACTTCAAAGAGTTTCGACGTCCTCTGCCGGGTCGACACCGCGGTCGAGGCTGAGTACTACGCGCACGGCGGCCTTCTGCCCTACGTGTTGCGGCAGATGATTGCCCGGGATGCGGACTAGTCGGACCAAGCGCGTCAGAATTTCGTTGGAGAGTCCGTTTTTTGCGAGTTTGATGCGCTTTGCTAGATGGTTTGGAGCCACCCGCGTTGGCAACCTCAATTGCGAGTTCCGCGCAGCGCAGCTATCTACTCGAAACCGGGTGCACGTGTTAGATTCGGGGTAATGGTTGGTTTAGTCACAAACGGGTGCGGACCGCGACGAAAAGGACGATCACACCATGACGCTAAAACACGAATCGCTTTCTCGAATTAATCAAGTCAAAGAATTTCAGGTGGTCGTGACTCGAGACGAGGACGGTGTTTTTGTAGCCTCGTGCCCGTCACTACCGGGTTGTCACACTCAAGGCGACACTGTCGAGGAAGCATTGGCGAACATCCAAGAAGGTATCGCTCTGTTTATCGAGGTGCTGAACGATGATGAAACGGGTGATTTTCCCGTTGCGGACAGTTGGTTCGCGAACGTTTCTGTGACGCATTAGAATGCCGCGCTTACCGAATGTATCTCGAAGAGAATTTGTTTCAGCGATGCGCAAAATCGGATATAGCGTTTCGCCAAAAAGAGGAAAAGGCAGTCACATCGTATTGCGTCACCCTGAGCGACATAATCTGCTGGTATCGGAACGCATTGGCAGAGGATTGTTGACTAGTCTATTGAAGGACGCAGGAGTGTCTAGAGACGAGTTCATCGACCTTCTCTAGCCGCTTGGTTCCGGAACACCGTAGTATTCAACGGGTAACGACCCGATAGTCTACGTTTTCGCAAGCTGCCAGCAAACCGTCTAATCTTTGCCGCAGGACATTTGCGAACTATGTCAACGCTAAATCTGGCCAGCGTTCCGTGCCAGAATAACCTACGCGAGAAACGCGTCGTCCAGCGTTTGACTGGAGACAGAATACCCACCTCTGGTGGCGTCTCATTGGGGATCTCTGACGCCGATTTCGCGTCGCAGGCACTCACGGAGGTCTAGGTGCGCGAACTCGAAACCTGCATCCAATAACTTTTCAGGTATCACCAGCGCGCTGTTGATTGCCAACTCTTGGACGTAGTTGCCGATCACCAACCGTGCGATGACCGCCGGCATCCAGCCGAAACTGGGTTTATTGAGCGCGTCGCCGATGGCGTGGCTCAATTCGGAGTTCCTGACGACTCCGGGGGATGCCACGTTTACCGGACCGTCGAGCGAATCGTTCGCGGCGATGAACAACAACGCAGAGACCGCATCGTCGATTTGAACCCACGGCGTCCACTGCCGACCACTACCCAATCTGCCGCCTAGCCCTGATCTAAACGGCTTCGCCAACACTGGCAATGGGCCTCCGTCGCCACCCATTACGATCCCAAATCGAGCAGTAGCGGTTCGAACGCCGAACTCCGACGCGTTCGCCGTCGCCTCTTCCCAAGGCACGGCGATGTCGGCCAAAATGCCTTGGCCAAGTTCACTCGCCTCGGTCAACTGTTCATCACCACGATCGCCGTATACCGCAACGCCCGAAGCCGTAATCAGCACATCAGGAGGTTCATGCATGCGTCGGCAGATTTCCACAAGCGTGTTCGTGGACACGATTCGGCTGCCGGAAATGACATTGAGATAACTCTTCGTCCACCGTTTCGCGACCGTAGCACCCGATAAGTTGAAGACAGCATCAACATCGCCCAAATCTTCTGCATCCACCGAGTCAGGATCGGATGGGTTCCACCGCACCTCATTGGCGTCCGCCTCGGGATTTGATTCGCGGCGGACGAGGTGCACGACCTCATCACCACGTTCGAGCAACCTCTTGGTTAACGCTTGCCCGATATAACCGCTAGCACCAGAAATGAGAGTCCTCATACTCTCATCATAAAGCCGCTCCGCCATCAACCGTGATCATCGAGCCGGTAATCCCGCTGGCTTCGTCCGAAGCTGCGAAGAGAAACGCGTTCGCCAAGTCTTCCGGCATCATCATCCGCCCCATCGGCGTCCCTGCAACTCGCCTCGCTAGGTTCTCCGGATTGTCGATACTAGTCGACTCATCGTTCGGACTATGTGGGTTGTTTCCGCGGATGAACGGAGTGTCGACGTGGCCTGGCGAGATGATCACTGAGCGGATGTTTTCCTTCGCGTAGCTGCCGGCCGCCGCACGGTTCAATCCGACCATACCCATCTTCTGCGCCGCGTATCCGGGCGAACCTCCACCGGGCCGGATGGATGCCAACGAGCCCATGTTCAGGATCGCTCCACCGCCCGCGCGTCGCATCGAAGGAACCACGGCCTTGATGCCGAGAAACGCGCCGGTTAGGCCCGTGTCCATGATGATGTTCCACATCTCAAGCGTCTGGTCGTCAAAACTCACTCTGAAGTTGGCGCCTGCGTTGTTGCATAACGTGGTCACGGGTCCAAACTCGTTTTCCGTAGTACTCACACATTCAGCCCAACGATCTTCATCCCGCACATCCAGTTCAAACGCAATCGCCCGTCCGCCATTCTCTCCGATCTCGTTTCGGACCGCTTCAGCAGCTTCCAAATTGAAGTCGGCGACGCAAACCGATGCTCCGTGATCCGCAAATAACCTGCACTGCGCGCCACCCATCGCACCTCCTCCACCCGTTACGATGGCGACCTTGCCCGCTAGTCGTTCTCCGAAATTGGCTATTGACATTGCCCGCGCCCTCGCAGATTGTGTGTATCGCCTGAAATGTTACACGGAAACCTAGACGGGTTAGCCATCAGGACCTTTGCAAAACCGTTCGGCAAGTAGGTGGACCTATCCAACCCGTAGCCCCTCGCTACCCATCCCCTCTGGATGGGCGTTCCGCCCGCTGAAGCGCCGGCTTTCGCCGGAATGACTGGCTTTTCAAAAGTCTCACGCCATCAGGAACTAGGCGGTGTGATCAATCCCAACAATGTCCCATGCGGGTCGAAAATCCATGCGATGCGTCCTACTCCCGGCACGTCCCATGGCGGGTCTGGTAACTCGGCGCCGTTCTGGACTGCCTGTTCAACTGCCGTATCAACATCATCGACGTTGAAGTAGACGATCCATGTTGGACCACCAAGTTTTTCGATTAACTCCTCCGAAAGTCCGCCGAGTGCGCTGATGCCCATTACGGGGCCATCCTCGGTGATGACTATTGAGTTGATCGAGGCGTCCGGCATCTCCATCGGGTCCGTCTTGACCCTCAGCAACATCCGATAAAATGCTGCGGCTGCTTCCGGATCGGGCGTCATCAACTCGCACCACTGCATCGAACCGTGTTCATGCTTGATGGTGGGGCCTGACTGAAAAGCCTGCCAGATGTTCACTCTGCCGCCACTCGGATCTGCGATCTCCGCGCTAAGCCCATACTCCACGACTTTGGACGGACTCTCAACCACAGAGCCGCTGAAATCGGCAACTCGTCTCGTGACTTCTTCCATGTCATCGACTAGCAGTTGCACGCTCCAGCGCGGCTTCGCACCAGACGCGATCTCTTCGTCGTTGAGTGAAGCGATCCCGGCTGAGTACCCGGACGAGTTTTTCGCCCACGCGTAACGTCTACCTCCTACGTCCTCCGGCGGTGCTTCGTCATAGCCCCAACCGAAGAGATTGGCGTAAAACGTCATTGATGCCGCGATATCAGGCGAAGCTAAGTCCACTCAAAAGTGTGTTCCTTGGCTGAGATCGGTGTATTGAGGCATGGCTAGTGTCACCCTCCGCCATAAACTGGCTTTACCAACCCAGACCGCGCCAAATGTCCGAGCATTCGCTAGAAGTTAAACGGTTTCTTGCCGCTTTGGCAACTTCGTGTGAACTGAATCTCGACGGATAATTCACGCGTTCAAACTGTTCGGTGCAATTCAAACCTTCATCACCTCGCGGCTCGCAACCGCCGATTATGAAAACCAAGAAAGCCAATACAACGACAGCAACAATAGCGATTCCGCACCCCAAACCGCGTCTGTCTGTTGTACCTTGATCTAATTCTCCTGATACAGCGGCTTCGTCACTAGATTCTGTTGCGTAACTTCCCAACGTCTGATGCGCTGGTTCAGTGGTCTCGTTATCGAAAACCGCGACAGGGTCACTAAACTCCTGAAGTATTGGTTCTTCTCTTGCGGAACTTATTTCTGTCGCTGAACTCCTAGATCCTTGATATTCTTGAATTCCGAACACCGCTCCTTGAGGATCCATGATTAGGGCGATGATACCAACGTCCGGAACCACCTCAGGCCCATACAGTACATCCGCACCATTTAATTTCGCTCTTGCTGCAACTTCGCGGGCATCATCCACGCGGAAGTAAACCTGCCAGTGCGGAGGTACGCCCAACTCTATTAGGGCTGGAGGCAAGTCGATGATACCTGCCACCGGTAAACTTCCGGCAGTCAACATGAGGTACGAACTATTGTCTGGCGTTGGTACCACTTCGATTCCGCCGCCAAGGAGAGAGAAGTAGAATTCACCCGCTGTAAACGGTTCCGGGGTTAGCAATTCGACCCAACTAAAGACACTTACATCCTGAATTATCTCCGTTTGACTTTCCTCGTTCACTTGCCGAAAGTGAACCACCGCTCCGGTCGGGTCTTGCGCGACACAAATCAATCCTGGTTGCGCTACAACGAAAGGACCAGCGAGCAAATTACCACCTAATTCAATAATCCGTCCCGCAACATGATAAATATTATCCACTGAAAGGTACACGTTCCAATGTGGCGTTACGTACTCCAACCCATCTTGCATGTCTGACGTGTAAAACGCCGCTACAGGCGCACCATCTAACAACGCCAGCGAATACATCATCGCCGGTCCCATATGAAGGTCCACGAAATCCCAACCAAATACTTCGTAATAAAATCGCTTAGCTGCTTCTTGATCGCGAACATCAAGTTCCACCCAAGAAGGCGTTCCTTGAACGAGGTTCGTGTATTGAGACATAACTAGCTCGACTATCCCCATGCCTGGTGTCGCTCGATGATACAGAAGTCCGCGCCCTGTGGATCTCTCATCACCAAGATGCGCCCTACATCAGTCTCTACGGGAGCATCTGCCATCGCTTGTCCTCCATTGGTTTCCACGTACTCCACCGACGCGTCGAGATCGTTTACTTGAAAGTAGACGAACCACATCGAAGGGACCCCATCCGCGATCATCTCATCCGGCCACTGGAACATGCCTGCAACCGCGATGTCACCGACCATCCACGTCGTGTAGGCGTCAAGGTTGCCCATTGGAGTGGTAACCGTTTCGATTCCCAGCACATTCTCGTAGAACCGCACCGATCGCTCCCGATCAGTGCTTGCATGTTCGGCCCACGTGAACGCGCCCGGTTCCGCTCTGATAAGGCTGGCTTGAAATTCGTCGGGTTGCCACAACGTCGCTTGGCAACTCGTCGGGTCTTCGATCACGGCTACACGCCCGGCGCGATCAACATCCGTCGCATCGAGCACGACGGTGCCGCTGTTCTGCTGAACGTTTTGGAGGGTTGCTTCGATGTCGTTGACTACAACGTAGACGTTCCACGCGGGTTTGGCTACGGGCCGCAGCTGGTCTGGGCCTAGCTCGTAGATTGTCGCGGTTGCGATGTCGTCGACCATCGCCATCGAATAGGCGCCGATGCCCATCTCGCCCATCTGCTCGTCGATGTAGCTCCAGCCGAATAGTCCTGAGTAGAACTCTTTGGCGGCCTCGAGATCAGTTGTTGCAAGATCGATCCAACACGGGACACCGTGCTGGTATTTTTCAAGTAACGGCATCGGTTGGATCGATCCTCTTCACCAGCTTTCACAATAAGCACGGATCAACACATACATCATCCACCCGCCGGCTGATTAATACCGAACACCGCGCCTTGCGGATCTTGCAACACCGCGATGATCCCGATCGGCCCCATGTCCTCCGGCCCGAAGACCACATTTCCGCCCATCGATTTCGCTTTGTCGACGACCTCGCCAGCATTGTCGACGGAGAAGTAGACCTCCCAATGCGGCGGAATGTTCATCTCCACTAGATTCGGCGGCATACTCATGATTCCGCCTTTCGGCTCGCCGCCGACAAAGATCATGTGGTACTCACCACCTTCGGGCGGCGGCATCGGGCTATTGCTCACTACTACGCCTAGCAATTCCGAGTAAAACTTGCCAGCACCTGCCTGATCCGTCGTCAGCACCTCGGCCCAAGTCATCGCTCCGTGCTCGTCGCGCACATCGGCGCCGATGTGTTGGTTGGGTTGCCAAAACTGAATGAACGCACCCGTCGGATCCTGCGCCACTATCATCCGACCAGCCTCGAACACATCGAACGGACCGGCAACTACCGTTCCGCCTAGATCGGGAACCTTCGCGGCGGTAGCTTCAATGTCATCCACGGTGATGTACACGTTCCAATGAGGCGGAACGTTGTTATCGGCCTCTTCCGACATCTGTGTGAATATCGCACTCGCCGCGGAACCATCCACCTGCGCCATCGAGTAAACCTGCCCATCACCCATGGGGTTGTCCTGGTACTCCCAGCCAAATATCTTGGAGTAAAACTCCTTCGCCCCATCCTGATCCGTCGTCGATAGATCGGTCCAAGACGGGGTTCCCTGTTTGTAACTTTCGATTTTCGGCATTTGATTTCGCCTTTCTTGTCAATGATTCTCTATTTGGTGAGTCGCTTCGACAGCAACATCACGCGCGCTTTGGGTTAGTTCATGCGGATGGCTGTTGAACGCCAAACACCGCACCTTGCGGGTCTCTCAATATCGCGATACGTCCGACATCAGGTATTGGCATCGGGCCCATAATTCGCTCGCCACCCATCGAGGTCGTTGACTCTATAGCGGAGTCGACATCATCGACAGCGAAGTATACGGTCCAACACGGGGGGACGCCCATCTCAATCAAGTTCGGTGGCAGAGGCATAATCCCCGCCACAGGCCCGTTCTCGGTCATCAGCATGTAGTACTGACTGTCATCAGGCGTCGGCATGGAATCTTTGTCAAGCCCCACTCCCAGTAGCTCCGTGAAGAAGCTCCCAGCGGCGTCCTGGTCTGTCGTCATCATCTCCGCCCAACTGATCGCGCCGTGTTCATCTCGTACCTCGGCGCCGACGTGCTGTTTCGCCTGCCAGAAGGAGATGAACGCTCCCGATGGATCCTGCGCCACTATCATCCGACCAGCCTCGAACACATCGAACGGACCGGCAACTACTGTTCCACCTAGATCGGGAACCTTCGCGGCGGTAGCTTCAATGTCATCCACGGTGATGTACACGTTCCAATGAGGCGGAACGTTGTTATCGGCCTCTTCCGACATCTGTGTGAATATCGCACTCGCCGCGGAACCATCCACCTGCGCCATCGAGTAAACCTGCCCATCACCCATGGGGTTGTCCTGGTACTCCCAGCCAAATATCTTGGAGTAAAACTCCTTCGCCGCGTCCTGATCCGTCGTAGACAGATCTACCCAAGATGGCGTTCCCTGCTTGTAACTTTCGACTTTCATTTTTCGTCATCCTTGTCTGATTTGATGCATCGACGCTTGTGCCGACACAATGTGTAACCTTCTACTCTGTCGGTGGTTGTTGCACTCCGAACTGCGCTCCTTGCGGATCCTGCATGTATCCGATCTTTCCGATCGGACCCATGTCCGCCGGTCCCATGTAAACCTGTCCCCCATTCGCGGCAGCGGCATCACAGACCTCTTGCGCGTCGTCGACTCGGAAGTAGACTTCCCAGTGAGGCGGAACTCCCATATCGACCAGTTGCTGCGGCATCGTCATGATGGTCGCTACGGGTTCACCGCTTACGACCAACTGGTGGACGGTTCCGCCATCTGGTGCCGGCATCGCGTCCTTTGCAACTTCGATCCCGAGCAATTCAGAGTAGAAAGTTGCGGTCGCGTCTTTATCGGTCGTCAACACCAGAGTCCACGTCAACGCTCCGTGCTCGTCACGAACATCGGCTCCGATGTGTTGCATCGGTAGCCAAAACATGACTACAGCACCGACCGAGTCCTGCACAACAATCATGCGCCCGGCATCAAACACGTCCATCGGACCCATGAGCACCGATCCACCCAACGCTGGCACCCGTTCGCCAACTTTGTCCACGTCGTCTACCGTGATGTACACGTTCCAATGCGGTGGTACGCCCTGTTCAGCTTCTTCGGGCTGCTGAGTGGCAATTGCGGCAGCGGCAGATTCACCGACTTTGGCCATGGAATAGAACTGCCCGTTGCCCATATCGTTATCTTCGTAGTCCCACCCGAACAACGAAGCGTAAAAATCCTTCGCCGCCGATTGGTCAGAGGTCGATAGATCCACCCACGACGGTGTTCCTTGCTTATAGCTTTCAATTTTCGGCATTTGGTTTGGCCTTTCTCGCCTGAATGTTTGCTGTTGCTTGCGACGTGTCGAACTGGCGCTCGGCGCGTTCCGTCGCCATATAGTGATTACTCCATCGGCTGCATCGAGATGATGCTAAACGTTGCGCCGAGCGGATCCATCAACACCGAAAATCTGCCCGGTGGGATGTTCGTGGGTGGTACGCATATTTCTCCGCCAAGCTCGGCGGCCTTCGCCGCCGAAGCGTCGCAATCCTCGACGTGAAAATACACCATGAAGTGTGACGCCATGTCGCCCCAACTCTCGTCCATGTGCATCATCCCGCCCCGATCCGGTTCAACGCCGTCGATCTTCAACCAGTGATACTCGTACTCGATATCACCCTCCGCGTCTTCGCCATCCGTCGGCGGAAGCGTTAGATCCACCCGCTGATACCGCGATCCAAACACATGACCGACGAAATCGTTGATCCCATCGACATCCCGGGTGTAATACTCGACCCATACGACGGCTCCGATCTCCCCAAACGCTTCGTAGTCGACTGCCGATTCGCCGCTCCACACTACAAACGGCGCGCCTTCCGGCGTCAAGAGCAGCGACTTCTTTCCGCCGCTTAATAGATCATCGCATGCCGGCACGATCACGGACCCGCCTTTTTCAACGGCACGCTCCATCGCCGCTTCGGCATCGTCGACCCAGAAGGAGTTCAGCCAATTCAGCGGACCAGGTGGAATAGGCATCTCGGGGCTATGTTGGTACACAGCACCCACAACCTGTTCACCCAATTGCGCTTGTGAAAAAACTCCCCGAGGGCTCGACATTAAATCGTGCCATTCCCACCCCAGCAAACCCGAATAGAACTTCTTGGTTGCATCCACATCCTTTGTCGGCAGGTCCCACCAAATCGGCGTGCCCTGTATCGGCAATGATGAACTAATCAATTGAATCTCCTGACTTAACAACACCAAGACCGGTCGAGGTCTCGAACAACTTGAAAGGGTTAACCGAAATGATTATCTATCTTTAAACCCAGAATCTCAAAATCAAAATGGCGAAAAGTCACAACCCACGGCTAGCCAGCTGGCTGCCACAGACTGAAACGCACACCTTGCGGATCGATTAGCGGCCCTAGTGAACCGTGTGGGACGTCGATTACGCCGAAAGCCAGCTCAGCACCTAGCGACTGCGCCCTTGCCACTGACGAGTGAATATCTTCGACCATGAAATACGTCGCCCAACTCGCTGACATCGACTCGTCTGGCAACTGAACGAAGGCACAAGGCATCTGTTCGCCGCTGATGGAAAGCATCGTCAGAGTGAATTCCGCACCCGAACCATAATTGGAAGGGACGGTCATCTCCTCGAAACCAGCACCAAAAACCTCCGAGTAAAACTCCTTCGCCGCGACCAAATCACGCGTGTGATACTCCACCCAACACACTGCACCCCGCTCACCAAACACATCCGCACCCTGCCCCATCAAGCTCTGCCACAAACCAAACACCGCACCTTCCGGCGTCGCAACCGTCGCCGTCACACCCCATCCATCAGCATTGTTGGGCCCCGACAACACCCTGCCACCGTTCGCCTCGATGCGTTTTGCTATTTCCTCCGCGTCCGCCACGTAGACGCGGTTGTTCCAAACCTGTTTTGCGGTATCTTCGCCGGTTTCAGCACTCATGCCAGCGATGTTGGCATCGCCCCGAATCGCCATGTGATAAGTGTTCCCGCTTGACATCGGTACATCTGCCCATTCCCAGACGAAAAGGCCTGTGTAAAATGCCTTTGCGCCTTGTGGATCAGGCGTGGCGAGGTCGAACCAGATTGGGTTGCCTTGGAGTTGGGGGATACGGGGGGTGGGCATAGAGTCTGGCGAGTTGTTCTCTTTACTGATGAATAATCGACCCGATTGTATTGCCTCGAATCGATTCATCTTCAGTGCGTGGTTTGCTCACCAGCTAGTGGACTTGGTGATCCAACTACCGGAGGCATCTTGCATTCTCGGTGGAAGTTGACTTGCGCTCAGGTGTTTTGCTTCGATCTCAATTACGTCGGTGGCGGCGGCTCGAAGTTCATCATGTGTGCTTTGAACCAATACGGGGTTGACCACCGTCGCTCGCAGCCCCAATTCATCACGGATCCTTCGAATAGGACTGACAAGGTCGGTATCGTTTGATATCAACACCGCGTGGGCAAACCGACTAAAGAACGCGTCGAAGATCATTTCCGTTGCGATATTTACGTCGGTCTGTTTCTCTTCCCAAGATGTGCCGCGTTTCTTGTGCGTGCCGTAGATCACCTTGACATTGGGTAAAGTCGTTACCGCTCGCAAATATACGTCTTGTCGTTGACGCGGTCCGCCGTTACCGCGTACCGTCCTCATTTTCGCGGTGAAATAGCAAATATCCCCCACGTGAACTCGTGGGAACAACGTCTCGACGAGGCGCCGAATGTCAAGCCATTTGTATCCGGATCCTTTCAACGCGCCGTGATACAGATTGAGACCGTCTATGTAAACGTTCGTCGACACGATCTTTCGACTCATAAAAAGCGACCGCCGCTTTCGCGGCGGTCTTAACCCCATCACCGAAGATCAGGGAGTGGTGACTCCATGTTAGCACGAATCATCCAATTACGGTAAACAACACGAGTTTCCTTTTTGGACCGTTCCGGCGGGCCGACGGCGTTACTACTTGTTCAACCCCCTCATCATCCCCCGTAGATACTCGATCTGCCCTAGGTGTTCCGCCTCTTCGCAGAGCAGATGGCCGAGGACCCAGGCGTAGGTGATCGGATCGTAACGCGGATGGGGGAGTTCTTTTGCGAGGTCTTCTTCCTGCATTTCGTTCGCGAAGTAGTCGGAGGTGCCTTGGCGAACCGCTCCGTAGTATTCCATCACTATCGGGACGTTGAATGGCGGGATGGCGCGAATCTCCTCTGCGGTTTGGCCGTATCCGTTATCGGGGATTTCTACGCCGGCGCGCTCGGCCCAACCGTCGCGGTCCCAGATCGATTCTGTTTCACGCAACCTCGTGTTGATCCAGTTGTCTTCGACCCGCGCCATGTGCCACACCATCCAATCTATGGTGTTCGACTCGAGTGCGGGACGCCAGTGCAGTTCGTCTTCTGAGAGGCCGTCGAGAGCCCTCTTCAATTTATCGAATGCCTCGTTCAGACCTAAATCGATTGCTTGCAGGAACGGTTGCATTCCAACCTCCGTTACGTAGTTTCCGAGTTGCAACCCCGATTGTAACCACCGATCGACGCCGCCATTGGGCTACTTGTTTAAGCCCCGCATCATTCCCCGGAGGTACTCGATCTGCCCCAGATGCTCCGCCTCTTCGCACAACAGTCGCCCCAGAATTCGAGCGCCAGTCCAACCGCGAAAGTTCGTGTGCTCGATGACTCTGGACAAATCCTCTTCTCGCATGACATTCTCGAAGTAGCCGGACGTTTCCTGTCGGACGGTCTGGTAATAATCCATGACTGCCGGGACATTGATCCGGCCCATGGCACGGATCTCATCCATAGTCATTCCGGCACCAGCGCCGGTGTAAGGGATTCCTGTCCGCTCTCCCCAACCATCGCGCTCCCAAATCGGATCTTGATTCTGCAGGACGACGTTTATCAGGTTGTCTTCGACGCGGGCCATGTGCCAAACCATCCAGTCGATGGAGTTGGAGGCCAGCGTTGGGCGCCAACTCAGCTCGTCGCCCGACAATCCGTCCAAAGCCCGGGACAGTTTATCGAAACACTCGTTTATGCCAGAATCGGTGGCAACCAAAAAAGATTGCATCGGCGATACCTCTCAACTGCAGAGCGTTTGCGTAACTTGACATTTGGCGATTTCAACGTCGAAATGCAACTACTTCCTCGTTGCCCCACCCCTCTGGATTCAGGTTTTCGCCGGAATGACGTGTGTTGTGCACATATTCCGTTCGCGGTGCCAAACGGCGGAAAGTGGCAATCTTCGGATTCTGTGTCCTTATTGATCCAACCCCCGCATCATGCCACGCAGGTACGCGATCTGGCCTAGGTGCTGAGCTTCTTCGACTAGGATGTGGCCTAGCACCCAAGCGCCGCTGACGGCGATCTGGCGGCGGGGGTGATAGAACTCTTTATCGAGATCCTCGACCGGCATTACATCGAGATGCGCCAGCGTTACTTTTCGGGCTTCGCGATAGTAGTCCATCATCTCGTTGATGTCGATCTTCGGCATCGCGCGCATCTTTTCTGCTGTATCTTCTCGGCCGTAGTCGTCCGGGTCCATGCCGAAGCGTTTGTACCATCCGTCTTTGACCCAGATGTCGTCGTCTTGGCGGAGAACGAGGTTGATCCACCGGTCTTCAACACGTGCCATGTGCCACACGATCCACTCGATGAAGTTCGCGTGAATCGCCGGTTGGTAACGCAGTTCGTCCTCGCTCAGGCCGTCCAGCGCCTTGTCGAGTCCCTCCATGTATTCGATCAAACCACTGCGAACGGCATCTCTGAAATCAGCCATCGTCTCTTTTCCTTGTTTTTGACTCCGATATCCCGAAACCTTTTCAACCTACGCTCTGCTTGGTGACCGCCTCGATCATCGCTTGGATGTATCCGTTTGCGAATGCCCTGCCCCGGTGTCCCCACGGCGTATCTTCGAACGTCTGCGGCACGTGGTCATCGATGAAGAACGAGTCGTATCCGACCTCGTGATAGATCTTCATCGCTTTGTACATGTCGACGTGGCCGGTGTTGATGAACTCCTCGCGGAACTTGGGAACCGGCTCTGACACGTTTCGGAAGTGAACGTAAAGAATCTTCTTTCTCTCCCCGAAATACCGGATCATGTCGTAGATTCCGCCGTTCGCCGCGTCCTCCATCTCCGAGAATGTTCCTTGACAAAACTCGATCGCGTTGCAGGGCGAATCGACGATTTCGATGAGACGTTTGTAAGACTCGAATGAACGGAATAACTGCGGGATACCGCCAAGTTTTTCCACTGGCGGATCGCAGGGGTGAATGCCACACCGTACGCCAGCTTCTTCAGCCACTGGAGTAATGATTCGTATCCAATCCTCGAGCCGCTCCCACATCTCCTCTTCAGTGTGATCGCGCCCGTGAGTGTTCGGCATCTTGAGGGCTTCTTCGTAGTCGAACGCGGTCGCAAGCGCGCCGCCGCGAATAAGCTCCGGTTCTGTGCGCCACACGTGCGACGGCATCCAGTTGTACCCGAAGATCGGAATGCCCGCGGCGCCGATGTTTCGCACAGTCTGGATCATGTTGTCGATCTGTCGTTCACGATTGGGACCGCCGAGCATGATGTCCACGTAAAAATGCGTCGGCACGTTCTCCAGCGCCATCAGCTTCAGACCTTCGCTCTCGACTTGCAAGCGCAACTTGACGAGGTCGTTGACCGCCCACTTTCCGCCGGCGTCTGGCAACTCCGGCGTGTTTAGCAACACATCCTTGACGCCGTATTGTGCGGCGAAACGCAGATATTCTCTGCCCGGCGTATTGAACTGTCCAAATCCTGCTCGCATTTCACATGCTCCTATGGGGCCATCGGTCAGTGCCAAATTCGACTGATTGAACTCTACATCCATTCTGCGATATGGCGCAATCGGCCGTCGTTTATCGTTGAATGACACGCGAGGTCTTGGCATCGAATTGGCACGAGTTTTGGTGACGTACGGAACGAAACACGGCTCAACCGCCGAGATCGCTGCGCGCATTGGTGAACGCTTCACCGCCGCCGGATTCGACACTGATGTCCTCCAAGCTAATCTCGGCATTGACGTCGCCAAATACGACGCCATGGTAGTCGGCTCTCCGATGTACGCCGCCCGTTGGCTGCCCGAACCAGCGGTGCTGCTCATCGCCAATGGCGAGCGCATCTCAGACATGCCGATCGCCCTTTTCAGCGTCGGGATGATCGACGTCAAACATGCGGGTAAGTTGCGTGAAGAGCACGACGCTTGGATGGAGAAGGCGTTTGAGCAGGACGGTGTCCAACTGACCATCGTCTCGACCGCCACGTTCGACGGAGCCTTTTGGCGTCGTAATTTGCCGACTTACCTCCGGATCATCGATGCCACCCTACGGATAACGCCCAACGGCGACCATCGGCAATGGGACGTGATTGAGCGCTGGTCTGACGATACCGCTGAACTACTCCAACGTTCCCTTGAGCCTGACACGTCCGCCGAAGCCGAAGAAATCTGATGCTGATCGATATCCACACCCACATTCAACAACACGACCCATCCGAAGTTGATGGCATGTTGCAGCGAGCAGCCAAAGCCGGTGTATCGACGATCATCGCCGCAGGGACTACGGTCGAAGATTCCCGCATTGCGATCCGACTCGCTGAAACCTACCCAAACGTCTATGCGGGCGTGGGCATCCACCCGTCAGATATCGAAGCGCCGATCTCAGTTGAAGACGTGGCAGCCCTTGACGATTTGGCGTCGCATGAGCGCGTAGTTGTCATGAGTGAGATCGGCATCGACCACATGCCTCACAGTCCAGACCATCGGTGGCAGGAAGAGGCGTTTGCGGCGCAGATCGAGATCGCCAAACGACATCGATTGCCCGTGGTCTTCCACGTTAGAGAACACCTCGACGACCTGACAATTTTCGAGGCACGGAGCACTGCCCTATCTATCTTGGGCGAGCACGATGCTGGCCAACTCGGAGGCGCCGCGCACTACTTCCAAGGCGATTTCCAATATGCGTGCCGGATCCTTGATCTCGGTTTCAAAATCTCATTCGCCAAACCGTTGCTCAAGTCGCCCGAACTCCAAGACGTCGCCCGGCGAGTTCCGCTAGACGGCATCGTGCTCGAAACCGATGCTTATCCGCAGCCTTTCAAAAAGAATCGCGCCAAGTGGACGGAACCCAAAGACGTGCGGCTTGTGGCCGAATGTTTGGTGGGGGTCAGGGGCATCGACATGGATGCGCTTCGCAACCGCTCCGTATGACGCCGCGGCTCTTCGCCGGAGAGGTGAAACGCCCGTGGTACCATCAGGAACCAACATCACCTGCGAATCCCCCGCAATCAGGAGGACGCGATGACATTAACCGAAACTTTCATTCCCTACAACCGCCTAACCGCCTACGATGCTCAGATCGCGGCGTTGGATTGGGATATGGTTCCACCTCCCGACGCCATGCAGCAAGAACTACCGTTGACAGACCTGGTCGCGACGATCCGAGAAGCGCTGACGCGAAGAGACCCCAGCGAAACGGTTTTCATAAGTTCCAGCACCTTCCTCTGCTACGACCCGACCAACCTCAACCGTCGCCTGCAACCCGACCTTTACGTTGCGTTCGGCGTGGAGGAACCAGCGATCCGCGATCGAGACGCCGGCTATCTCCCTTGGGAAGTGGGCAAGCAACCTGACTTTGTCCTCGAATTGGCTTCGGTTAGCACCGCTCGAAACGACCTGACTCGAAAGCGCGATATCTACGCCATGATGGGCATCCCCGAATACTGGCGGTTCGATGCCACTGGCGGCGCATACTACGGCGATCCTCTCGTCGGCGAACAATTAGTTGACGGCGCATACGAGACGCTTCCGATAACCAAAGAACCCAACGGTCACCCGAAAGGTTTTAGCCCGGTCCTCGGGCTAACCCTCGCTTGGGTCAACGGTGTATTCCGGATATTCAACCCTTCAGACAACGAGTACTCGAAAACGGCCCGTGAAAGTTTGATGGCCGCCGAAGAACGTGTACGGCAACTTGAGCAAGAACTACATCGCCTGCGCGCAAATCGCAATGGTGATTCCGTCTGATCGATTGAGACCAGTCGACGATCCGCATAGCCCGATGCAACTCGACATCGCCCTCAAAGAATGGTCCGCAACCATCGCCGCGTTGGCGTCGGGCGATCAGCTCTTCCTGCTGCGGAAGGGCGGCATTCGCGAGACCAACCGCCATTTCGAGATGGCGCATCGGCGTTTCCTGCTCTACCCTACTCACTTCCACGAAGCAGATCGGATGCTAAAGCCCGACTTCCAGCATTTGGTCGATGCCGACGCACACATTGCCGGCGACACAATCACGTTCAGCGCGTGGGCCGAGGTTGCGGACGTCTTGAGCGTCAACGATGCCGGCCACTTGGAAGCGTTGTCGGATTTTCACGTTTGGACAGATGAATTCGTGGAAAAGCGCATCGCTTGGAAACCGCGACACGCTGCTGACTTGATCATCCTCAAGACCTACAAGCTGTCGGAGCCGGTGCGTATCGACATTGAACCGCATCACAGGGGCTGTAAGTCATGGGTCGACATCGACCCGGCGTTAGACATCGGTGACTCTGTGGCCGCGCTGCCGGATCCGGAATGGGAGAAGCGCGCACGAGAAATTAGACGCTTGCTTTCGGAGAAGCCGGCGAAACCCGTACCGGCGGCATGAAGCATCGACGTCTCAAATCTACCGATTTGCATCTGTCGGAGATCGGATTCGGCGTCTGGAGTGTCGCCACGACATGGTGGGGAGTGACAGATCGTGACTTGGGCGTCGGATTACTCCGCAAGGCTCGTGAGCGCGGCATCACCTTTTTCGACACCGCGCCGGCCTACGGTGATGGGTATGGCGAGACTATACTCGCGGACGCGTTTAGTCGGGCCGAGTTAAACGACCTGGTCGTTGGCACGAAGTTTGGTTACGATCTGGATGCACCGAGAACTGGTCATCGCGAACGACCGCACGACTGGTCCCCTGAAGCGGTTTCGAAGCACTGCGACCAATCCTTGTTTCGATTGAAGATCGACTGTATCGATCTGTTTCAGATGCACAACGCTCGCTTGGACGCGATCCGGCGCGACGATACTTTCGATGCGTTGGAACTGCTCAAGGCAGCGGGCAAGATTCGTCACTACGCGGTGGCTGTGGGCCCTGATCTCGGCTGGCAAGACGAAGGCATTGCGGCTGTTTCCGAACGCCGAGTTCCCGCACAGATTATCTACTCCATCTTGGAACAGGACCCGGCTCGCGCGATCTTGGATTCCGCGGCAGAGAACGATGTAGGGGTATTCACCAGGGTCCCGCACGCTTCTGGGATGCTTGACGGAACTTACACAAAAGACACGGTGCTAGAAGACTCGCCGTTTGGCAGCACTGACCATCGTTCGCATCGAAGGCTGATGTGGATGCGGTCTACGATCAGGAAATTAGCCAACATCGACTTCCTGATCAAGAACTACGAAGCCACGATTGGCCAGTTGGCGATTCGTTTCTGTTTGATGCCTGAGGTCGTTGCCTCGTGCACATCGACGATCACTAGTGCCGCGATGCTGGAGGAATACGTCGCAGCGTCGGAGATCGACAACATCTCTGATGCGGACATGTCCGAACTGTGGCGCCTCCAAGCGAGCAATTTCGGCGTAGATGAAACCCCTGCGCGGATGAAATCCAGCGTCTCCGAGACAGGATTCGTTTTAATGGACGGCGTTACCGAAGCGGAGCCACTCGCCGCCTAGATCGCGGCATTAGGTGTGCGCTTCGTCCGGGACTGCCACGGTTTCGGCATCTGGAGATTCCGTGTCGTCATCCTCTACTAGACGATCCAACTCGCCTTCGATATAGTCGAAGTCGCGTTTCGGGACGATGTGCACCATGCCGAAAAAAGCGAGGTCCCACATCTCTGGCGGCCACCGCTTGACATACTCTAATGTCGGACCGACCTGCAAACCGGAGACGGCCCTATCCTCGTCGCAGATCACATCCGGTTCTATGTGAACTCGGTTACGGAAAAGTTCACGCTTTGAACTGTGCTTCCAAATTCGGGAATCCTCTTGGAAGCAACGGCTCGTCACAGTAGCGGTCGCTACGAATCTACGGGCGTCTCGAACATAAAAGACGAGTCGATCACCCGATACCATCTGAGTTGCCTTACGGGAGTTCGATGCGTCGATCCCCAGCAAATCGAAGCCGCGATCAGCTGTGATCGCGTAGTTCTCGCGGGTCGTGTTGATCATCCAACAGGTCATCTTCGATTCAAGATAATACGCTAGGAAAGAGAATGCTTCCAGAGACCGTTGATCCAACGAGGTGGAAATTGAACGAACCAAGTCGTGAAATAGAAGACCGAGTGTTGTCTTTCCTTGACGGCATCGGGGCCGAGTACGAGATCGTAAACATCGATCCAGATTTCGCTGACACATTGAACTTCTGCGAAAAATACGGTTTTCCAATCGAAACTTCCGGTAACACAATCATCGTGGCAAGCAAACGTGGTGCAAAGAAACACTGCGCCTCAGTCGTACGCGCCGACAAACGACTCGACGTCAACCATAGGATTTGCGAGCTGATGGGAATCAAACGCGCCTCATTCGCCAAGGCGGAGGAGACCATCGAGCTCACCGGCATGATGATCGGGGGTGTAACCTGCCTTGCGCTATCTCCCGACATTCCGATCTACATAGACGCGTCTTTGTTGGATCAGCCTTACGTCATCCTTGGTGGCGGCAGTCGATCCAGCAAGATCAAGGCGGACCCCAGAGTGCTGGAGATGATTCCGAACGCGGAGATCATCGACGACCTGACGCTGTGAACTCGGTCGAAGACTCACCAATTGGCCCAAAAAGTAGGAATCTGGTTCCCACGATCAGTTCGCGACCGCGAATGCAAGACCGGCGTACATGATGACGACATAAAACCCCCATGACGCTAGAAGGGTGATGACGACGAGTGGGACGTATCGGTTAGTAGGTGTCGGAGCCGTTACCTTGTCACTCGGTTCAAGTACCAAGAATCTTGTGCCAATGAACACCAATACGGCGTGCCAGATGGCAGGCACGATTAAGAAGATTGCACCAAACACGCCCGGCAGAAACACCAAGACTCGTAAAACGTTCGGCGCGTATGCGATCCCGACGATGCTTGAAACTCTGACGCGGAAGAAGTCCGACTCTGGCATCATGCGCTGACCGATACGGCTAATCAACACGGTAAACAACGCACCATGCACGAAAGATTGCACGAAACCGGTCGCGGCCCCGATCACAAACGTTGCGGCGTAGCTGAACTTGTAGGAATCGCTCGCCATAAACAAGCCATTTCCGACCGCGGTTGCGACGGAAGCGATGATTATGGTTATGAAACCTATTCGGCCAGCGTGGAAATCCGGCGTTATCTCGCGCAGGACACTGATCCTGAAAAACATGAACCAGATTACGTTACCCACTGACTTCCTCGCTCTGTCGCTACTGGTCGTTGATTGACGATACAATTTGTATCAATACAAAGTGTAGCATCAATGCAATTGAGAATCAACGCGTGGTAACTTGCAACACCGACAGGAGATTCGGACCGCGGCCCCAAACGAGCGAAGCGGTATTGTGGGCCTCCATCGAAATCCTCATCGACGAAGGCGCTCACGCACTGACGCCTCTGCGACTCCACCAAGTCACAGGAGTCGCACGCACCACCATCTATCGACATTGGCCGACGCGGGCCAGCATAGTGCAACTCATCATCGACTTCGCCACCCGACGTTCGCATGAGGAACTCATGACGGGCGATGTCGAGCACGATTTGATCGTTACGACAAACATCGTGATCGAACGCACTGCGATTCGGCCGATACGCCAGATGTACGCGGCACTGGTGGAATATGCGCCGGACGCGGACGAGAATATTGTCATTCCCGAGGAATTCATGCAACGACTGACGCTACCGACCCAAGAGGTAATCCAATCAGGATTAGATCGCGGCATCCTTGAAGGATTGGACGCCGCGGACCTCGCTTCAGAACTGCTCGGTCCCGTGTTCCACCGCTACCTTTTGCTGGCGCAGACTCCAACGCCTGACGCCGGACAAAAAGCGGTTAGGAACTTCTTAGCTAGATACCGCTAAGGCGAACCGCGCAGAGAGCATTAAATCGAAATACGAGTCGCTAACTCAAGAGTGTTAATGCCGTGTGGGTGATGGGAAAACGCTCCTATACGGTGAGATTCATCTCTGCTCTGTGCGCTTCAGGAACACGTTCGGGTCAGCTCGCCATTCAGCGTAGCCGATACGGCGATTGTCTGTCAGGTAGTTGAGGTGCTCATCAATACAAGTTGCCAGTTCATCATCTTCCACGGATAGTGTGAAGCCGCCCCACTCGATTTTGTCATCCAAGACCGACACTGCGAATGCACCACCAGACGCGTGGAAGGCATCGCTATTTCCAATCTCTCCTCTAGCTACGCCGTCGATCATGTCATCAAACAAGGCATCTAGCAGCTCTTCTTCACCTTCTTCGTCACCGAGGTACACGACCTGTGGCATCGATTCAGACGGGGGGTAGAGATGCTTTCGTCCAGCAAGGTTAGGCGACTCATTAGCCGCGGTGATGAAGTAACTCAGGCTACCGTCAGTGGTTACATCGCCATGCGCGGTCTCAATGCGAGTGCCAGCTACTAACATGCCGTCGGCATCGGCAATTCCTACCAACTGCAACAATCGCGCCTCTCCAGTGGTAGCAGGTAACGCACCGATGCGCACATCGCTTGTCAGAGCGTCGTAACTGTTGAGACGATCCGCATCTTCTGCTCTTACCAGCAACGACTGCCTAAATGCGATGTGCCCGGATGTGAATTGAACCCGCTCTTGGCCTGAATGATCGCGAGTTCGAGAATTTAAAATCGTGATCCCACCGCCCACCATGTCCAATCCGCCGGCAGAACTGGATCGCAGCCAAATGCCGTCCCACTCTGGAATCGGGCGGCGCGAAAAAGACAATCTTGCGCTATCAATGGCCTCTAGAGCGGTTAATAGGTCTGCCTCATAGCCGCGATGATTTTGGAACTCGGGCGCACCGGGCTCAGCAATTTCGCTGTAACTTACCGGCGCGAAAAACGAGTAGAACCCGTAGTCCAGATCGCCACTATCTCCTAATGTGCTGAAACCTAAATTCAACCCGGAACCTCCATCAATGCACGCCTTCACTGACGACCCGGACTCATCAGGTCCGCAGGCGGCAAGCAATAGACAGAACATCGCCAAGCCCGCAATCTTACCGACTGTAATGCGAAAAGCCTCAAAGGACAGAAGAATCATGGGGTGCATCACACTGCTCCTTCTGGCTATCCATCTCATTGGCTGTTCACTGAAATCGTCGCTCCCTACTCTACCGTCAGATTCTGTCTGGTGCCTCTTCAATGTATCGCCGACCAGACCATAGCATTGTTGCAAGAAAGTGCAATGTAGCCACAACGGCTGAGATGCCTGATCTATGGTTGCCAGATCTGCCTTACCAATAGATCCCGGCATTCGCCGGAATTGAGGGTCAGCTTGTACAGATATCCCGACCGGAGGCAGACGGGACGAAGCGCACCAGATCTAGTATTCAGCCCGGCGCTGGAACTTCGCACGGATGTAGATGGCGGCGGCGTTCATCGACAGTAGCATCACCAAGAGGATGATGATCGCTGCTGCTGCTATGTGTCGGAAGTCGTCTTGTGGCTGTGACACCCATGTCACGATCTGGAGCGGCAACACCGTAAACCGGTCGGTCGGCGAGGTCGGCACGTAGGTGATGAACACGAGCGAGCTGACTACCAAGATCGGCGCCGTCTCCCCGATCGCGCGTGACATCGCGAGAATAATCCCGGACATCATGCCCGGTATGGCCTGTGGCAACACGACCATCTTCACGACCTGCCATCGGGTGGCGCCCATGGCGTATGCCGCGTCGCGGTAGCTAGGCGGCACCGCGCGGATAGCTTCTTGCGAGACGATGATCACGATGGGCATAACGAGCAGCGAAAGTGTCAACGCTCCCGCCAAGAGGCTCCTCTGTCCATCGAAGAGATATTGGACGAAGATCGCGAGGCCAAGAAGACCGTAGACCACCGATGGCACACCAGCCAAGTTCGAGATGTTGAGCTGGACGAGGCGCGTAACCCGGTTGTTTGGTGCGAACTCTTCAAGGTAAACCGCGGTTGCGATTCCTACCGGCACTGTCATTAGGGCGGTGAGGATTATCACCCAGAAGGTTCCGGCAATCGGCGCGAGAACACCCGCTTGGTCAGGGTGTCGCGACGAGTAACTGCTCAAAAACTGCCAGTCGAGCCAACCGACACTTTCGACGAAGACCTCGATGAGCAACCAGGCGAGAACCAGGACTCCAACTACGACGGAGCTGAAGAACAGCGCCGTGAATACGTTGTCCCGCACCAGTCGGTAGGTTTTACGAGTGTTGCTTTGAGATTGAAGTGCCATATGAATCGTCTGTCTTGGATCTCGATGCCTGTGTTCTTCCCGTCGTCTACTCGTAAACCTGCCGGAAGCGCTGCACCACCCAGCGTCCCAAGATGTTCATCATGAGCGTGATGATGAAGAGCAACAGTCCGACCACGAAGATGGTGTAGTACGCGATCTCGCCGTGGGGTGTGTCGCCTAGCGCAACGTTCACTATGAATGCGGTCATCGCTTGTACGGCTTCGAGTGGGTCGAAGGTCAAGTTGGGACGCCCGCCTGCTGCGAGGTAAACAATCATCGTCTCGCCGACGGCTCTTGAGACCGCCAAGATGAAGGATGACACGATGCCGGAAAGGGCAGCGGGGACGACGACTTTGGTTGCGACTTCGAACCGGGTGGCGCCAAGTGCGTATGCGGCGTCACGTAGGGATCGAGGGACCGAAATCATAGCGTCTTCGCTCAGCGTCGTAACCATGGGCATGATCATGATGCCCATCACCAAACCTGCACTCAGTGCGCTAAACGTGCCCAGGTTGTCGCCGCCGATTACGAACCGTAACGCAGGGCCGACCGTCAGTAACGCGAAGTAGCCGTAGACGACAGTCGGTATGCCGGCTAACACCTCCAGTACCGGTTTGATGATTCTCCGGACACTTTCTGGAGCGTATTCAGAAAGGAATATCGCAGCTCCGATTCCTAACCCCAGCGACACGATGCCAGCTACCGCTGCGACTACGAAGGTGCCGGTTACCAGTGGTAGGATGCCGAATGAGCGTCCGACTTCACGATAAGGCTTGAACAGAGGCGACCAGTTAGTGCCGGTCAGGAAGTCGAGGATTCCAACATGCGTTAGCGTTCCGTTTTCCCCTGCCACACACGGCTTGATCGGTTCGCCTTCATTGAGCACGCAGATCTCTTCTTGGAAGAATCCGATGCTTTGCGAAACGAGGACCGCGACGATTCCGATGGTCGTGAGTATCGAGATCAGAGCTGCCGCGCGCAACACCCACAACACCGCCGCTTGTTCGAACTGCCGGCGAGCACGATGGCTTGCGAGCAGATCCTCGTCTTTCCTCAACGTCAATGACGTTGGGCGTTCTTGCACTTCATCACGGTGGTCAAACAACTTAACGTCAGATCCGACAGTTGTGGCACGTCGTTCTACCGTCATTGCTCACATCTTGGTAACGTTTCGTTTTTCGATCCAAGTTCTGGATACTAATAAACGCGAAGTATCCCGATCCCCGGGATCCGTTAATGGCACAAACGGTAAACATCTTAGATTCTTGAGTGAACCTGACGGGGTGGCATTCGATTTGCTACCCCATCTGACTCCATCAGCGTTGCACTTCACTCCCGTTAACGGCCGATTTCTCTACAAGCGTCAGTCCATCGTCGTACATCCACTGAGGCAGACCGACGTAACCGACGCTGGCGGCGAGGTTGGCTGCATTTTCGAGGTAATAATCGATGAACGCGCGGACTTCCGGACGGCCTAGTGCTTGGATGCCGACGTAGATGTAGAGCGGACGGCTCAAGGGAGTGTAGGCGCCGCCGTTGATCGTCTCCTCGGAGGGTTCAACACAACCGTCGCCGGGGTCGACGCTGGCAAGTTTCAGCTTGTCGGTGTTCGCGGCGTAGTACGCGTACCCGAAGTAACCCAAGGCACCACGGTCGCCCGCGATGCCCTGCACCAAGACGTTATCGTCGACCGCCGGGAAAAAGTCATGACGGATCACGCCGGTGTCGCCGTTGATCTCTTCGGTGAAGTAATCGAACGTGCCGGAGTCGGCGTCGGGGCCGTACAGAACGATCTCGAGGTCCGGATAACTCGGGTCGATCTGGTTCCAGTTGGTGACGTTGCTGTCAGGCTTCCAGACCTCGTTTAGCTGTTCGGTGGTCAAGCAAGTCGCCCAGTCGTTATCGGGGTTGACCAATACCGACAGCCCGTCGTAGGCGACCGTCAACTCGATGAACGTCACTCCGTGCTCTGCGGCCAATTCACGTTCGGATTCCTTTATCGGTCGCGAAGCGTCGGAGATGACCGTCTCACCTTTGGCGAACTTCTTGAAGCCACCGCCTGTGCCTGAGATGCCGACCGGTATCTGTACTTGCGGATGCTCCTTGCGGAAATCTTCTGCGGCCGCAACGGTTACGGGGTAAACCGTCGAAGATCCGTCGATGACGATCTCGCCTGACAATGTGCTGACCTCACGCGCTGCGTCTTGCTTTGAAGTTTGCGCCGTCGTCGGGGCTTGCGTTGGTTGGTCATCGCTGCTGCAAGCGTCAAATATCATCGTCGCGAACAGACCGATTATCAGCAGGCTTCTAGCGTTTGTCAGTTGCCTAACGAGTTGATGTTGCATCGGACCTCTTGGTACCACTCTGTCTTCATCTTAGGAGTTAACACACTTTGTGTTCCCTCCAAAGAATCACGATGCAACATCACTTTTAATTGCGATTTACATTGGCGACCCCGGACCGCGAAATTTTACGAAATCGGCAATCGAACTGTGAAGGTTGAACCCGTGCCAACCGTACTTTGCACATCTACGTCGCCACGGTGCAGTTCAACGATGTTTTTCGTAATCGCGAGGCCTAATCCGAATCCAGATCGGTCACCGGAGGATCGATGTGATTTGTAGAACCGCTCAAATATGTGAGGTAGCTCCTCGGGGTCGATACCCTCGCCATTGTCGGCAACTGCGATTACGAGGTCATCACCTTCGGATCGACACGAAATCTTAATTAGACCGCCTTCGGGAGTGAACTTTCGGGCATTTACCAACAGGTTGCCGATCGCGCGTTCGATCTTCGATACGTCAATCAAGACATTCGGCACACCATCTTCGATCTCGATCACGAATCTGTGTGTGGTGTCGTTTCCCATCGGGCCATGGCTCCCCATTACGGTGTCAATCAGATCGCCCGGCGAAACCATCGTCTGGTGCAGCGCCATGCGACCAGTTTCGAGCAACGTCAGATCCATTAACTCGCTTACAAGCAACGCCATCCGTTGCGCGCCATCGTCTATGCGATCAAGAAACTGTCCTCTTGTTTGCGGCGTGTCACCAGCACCTAGCTTGAGTGTTTCCACCGCGGCTTGGATCGACGCGATCGGCGTCCTCAACTCGTGGGAGGCGTTCGCGACGAACTCGCTGATTGACACGCCCAATCGGATCTCGTCGGTCCGATCATTCACGATTACCAACGATCTGCCAACGCCTGATTCCTCTGGCGGCAATCCACGCGCGGTCACTTCGAGGTGGCGATGCGTATCGTAGATCTCGACGTTTCTCCTGACGGTGTCGCCTGAGGTTATGCTGATGGTCACCGCTTCGTTGATCTCGTAAATGCCGACCTTTGACGCAAGAGGAGTCGGACCACTTTCGTCAACGGAGAATTCAAATCCGAGCATCGCGCATGCCGCCGGGTTCGCATACTGCAACATCCCATCCGCATCGACGACCATTATTCCAACGGTTAACTCATTGAGGATTGTCTCGTGATACCTCCGATTCCGTTGCGCCTCTGAGAGGGTCAGTTCGACATTGTCCGCGAGGCGGTTGACGGCGTTGGCTACGCGCCGTTGCTCCGCAGGGCCTTCGGTCGGCAATCGGTGGCGACGGTCAATCGAACGCGTGCGAAGGATCCCGATCGCGGTGCGCCGAAAATAACGCATCTGCCGGCCGCCGAGGAGCCACACGAACACCACCGCTATCGTTGCGCTGATGGGAATCGACCAGAACCCTGCGAGTGGGTACAGCGCGAACCCTGCGATTAATGGAACGGCGGTGGCCGTCGTGAAGCGCCACTTGAGTGGGACGGGATCAAGGATGCTGTACAGATCAGGCATCGTTCAAAGCACGAAGCGATACCCGACTCCTCGTACTGTGACCAGACGCTTCGGATTGGCGGGATCGTCCTCTAATTTCCGTCGCAGTAAAGATACGTGAACGTCGATCGTGCGTGATCCGCCCGCGTGCTCGTCGCCCCAAACCCCCTTCAAGAGTTGCGAACGCGAGAAGATCCGTCCCGGTTGCGACGCGAGATGCACGAGCAAATCGAACTCTTTGGTTCGCAGATCCAAGTCGTACCCGTCCAAAACCGCCGACCGGCGCACCAAGTCGATTTGTAGGTCACCGACTTTGATTACGTGTCCACCGTTACGATGCCCGGCAAT
Source organism: Dehalococcoidia bacterium (assembly GCA_965220355.1). Taxonomy (GTDB): domain Bacteria; phylum Chloroflexota; class Dehalococcoidia; order Lucifugimonadales; family Lucifugimonadaceae; genus Bin127. Next base: position 1,291,442 of record OZ244820.1, on the reverse strand, counting down.
GGACGCGCCCGTCAACATTCCCGCTCGGCGCAACTGAGATTCAATTCGGGCCATCAATTCTCTCAGGCTGAATGGCTTCGTTACGTAGTCATCCGCGCCGCTAAGCAGACCCTCTACCCTTTGCCGCTCCTCTTGCCAAGCAGTCAACATGATTATGGGAACGGTGTCGCCAGCGTCACGCAAGGCTTTGCAAACCTGCATGCCACCCATCACCGGCAGAGATAGGTCTAGAACGATTAGATCGACCCCGTTCGATCTTCGGATGTCTAGGGCCGTCGCCCCGTCGGTCGCTGTTAACGCGTGATAACCCGTCGCCTCGAGGTTGAACTCCAAAGTAGCAAGCAAATCGGGGTCGTCTTCGACCACCAAGACGGTTTTTCGGGAAGATCGCGCTGTTTTCACTTAAAGTTCCTAGCCGCTATACCGTTTCGATTACACCAGACTTCGCCGACCTGTAGCCGGCATCGATCATCTCAATTGCTCGCATCCCGGCCCAACCGGGTGCCCAGTTAACAACGTCTTTTCCGGCTACTATTTCGGAGAAGTTGTCAGGCGGCCCGCCACCGTAGTATTCACCCGCATCGTCGCCCACATCTACAATTATGTGCTCTCCGTCGTGCCTCTGCACCTCAAGCCGAGCGCGATCAATGTCGAGCACGAACGCCCCCTCATCGCCGAATACTCGGATGTCGAGTTGGAATGTCTGGTCTTGGGGCAACGCTCCTGCGCCGGAAAACGTCCCAATCGCACCGCCTTCGAAACCGACGGAAAATGCGTTGTAGAGCTCAACCTTGCTGGTCGGTGCAGAGTTCATCGCGTAGACAGTCTCGGCTTTCAAACCGGTCATCCAGTAGGCCATACCGGCCGAGTGCGTCATCTGTGCCAACGCGTAACCGCCGCCTGCCACTATCGGATCCGCCCAAGTGTCCGCCGCAGGTTCAAACATGTTGTCGCCCGCGCCCCCGCCGGTTGCCAAAAATCGCTTGCCCTCCAATAAGCTGCGAATCGGTGACGCCATGTGACACATGACGAACTCGATGTTCCCCACCGGATTCTGATCCATCATCTCTTTGGCGCGTTGGATATACGGCGAGTAGTGCCAACCATGCGGGATAAGCAACTGCACGCCCTGCTTGTCGGCCTCGGCGACCATCGCTCGCGCATCGGCCGCGTTGGTAGCTAAAGGTTTCTCGCACATCACGTGCAGCCCCCTCGTCAATGCCGCCATCGCGTGTTCGAAATGCAACGAGTGCGGTGTAGCCACAACAACGCCGTCCAGGCCTTCAATGTCGAGCAGTTCCTCGTAGCTCTCGGTAGCATGAACGAACCCGAATGTGTCTTTGACCAACTGGAGCTCGTCCGCGCCCAACCGGCAAACCGCTGTCATCTCCACGTCGTCTCTGGCCGCGAAAACCGGCATGTGGTTGGCCGTGGCCCACCAACCGGCGCCAATAAATCCGATCTGTACGGTTCCGTCAGGTTTCATCGCATGGACCCTCTACGACGACATCGATCGCGAGATAAATCACGTCGACATTCGCGTGTTGCAAAATAGACCTTTGGCGGATTATTGTAAGTGAACCTCTTACGTTACCCGTTTGGATTGAAACCCGTCGACGCATTGCATGGAACTCTGGTTAGTTAGACACGGCGACACGATTACGGCTAAAGACGGCCTATACCAACCGCACCACGGCTTGACTGAATTAGGTCGCACACAAGCCAAATCAGTTGCCGAGGTGCTGGCCAAAACCGAGTTCGACGAGTGCTACTCAAGCGAGCTTCCGCGTGCGGTCCAGACGGCACAGATATTCGCCGATCTGACCAGCAACGATTTCACGCGAATAGGCGATCTGAACGAGATCGAGGTCGGCCGAATTGAAGACGCTTCACTTGAATTCAAGCAGACGGTGGTCAACCACCAGATTGATTTGGACTTTTCCCAATTCGGAGGAGAAAACGGCGCACAGTTTTCGGACCGTATCGTGCGTGGATTTGATCAACTACTCGAAGACGCTAGGTGCAAAAACGCGCTCCGCGTATTGGGATTCCTGCACGGCGGTACCATCGGCGCGATTCTGGACCACCTTGCGGGTAGGGAATTTAACTACCTCGAGCGTCCGCGCATGCCAAACTGTTCATACGCCATCATCCGGGAGACTGACGATGGTAGATGGACGCAGTGGCAAGGATGGCACAGCGACCACCTCGCAGCGATCACTTAGGATCAACTAGCCTTAGTCGCAACCAAGACAGGTGCACCGCTGCACTCTTGGTTGGCCAACTCACCGTTGACACATTCGCATCCGCGACATCGAATAATCGGGGATTGCTGACTGAGGTCAATTGCGATGCTCGGAGTCTCGCAATGCGGACATCGAGTGACCTTCGTCGCCCCACAAGTCATGCATGTGAAGTAGGTACTGTACGCATCTGACTGCAACCGCATCATTCCACGGTTGCACTTCATGCATTCGTTTTTCGACATCAACATTTGACCCACTCCTTCGCCGGAATTAGAGACCGATTAAGGTGATGGATCGAATGCTAAGGAAACGAACTTACGAGTTTCAACGTGCTTGAACGCGTTCGCCGGGCGGAATGTTCTGCTCTATAAGGCGGGGGACTTAGTCGATAAGACCCGTCTGCGGCTTGGTCCATGGCGCTCGCGCCGTCCATGCCTTGGGGCGTGGCAATCGGCCGAGTTGGACTTCGACAATGCTCGGAGCGTCGACTTCAATCGCCGCACGGATCGCCTTCGTCAACTCCTCGGGGCTTCTGGCCACGAAACCAGCACCGCCGTATGCTTCCGCCATCGCTACGAAGTCTGGATTCACGAAATCGGCTTCATAGGATCCGCCGAAATCTTGATCTAAGTCGCGTGCCACGTTTCCGTACGCCCCATCGTTGAATACGACCGCGACGACATTGATGCCGTACTTGACCGCCGTCGATAGTTCGCCAGACGCGTACATGAAACCACCGTCGCCGACGATGCAGATCACGGGTCGGTCTGGGACACCGACTTTGGCGCCGATCGCCGTCGGGTATGCGTAACCGAGGGTCCCCATGTATCCCGAATCGATGTACGACCATGGACGTTCAACCTCGAAGTGCTGCCTCGAGTAGTAGCCCAGTTGCGTCATTCCCCAAATGCCCGTCGCTTCGTCCGGGTATGCGTCTTGTATCGCAACCAACCAAGGGTAAGCAGCATCTTCGCTGCGGTCTTGTACCCGAAATTCCTCCAGCGCGGCTTTATCGAACGCGTGCCGTTCGACCATCATCTCGGAATCACAACCCAGCGAATCAAGAGCGGCAACTAACTTGACCAGTGTCGCCTTGGCATCACCCTTTAATTTCATTTTGTTCGGGTGCGGACGTCCAAGTATCGATTCGTCCGGATCGATATGGATCACCTTCGACCCGCCACCAGCAGGATTCCGGGGGGTGAACCGGGTCCCAATCGCTACGATTACCTCGGCACCGTCGATCATTTCCTTGATTGGACCCTCGGCCCCTACCCATGTACCGATGCTGTTGGGATGCGAATACGGGATAACGCCCTTACCACCGCCAGAGTTAATCACTGGTAACCCGGTCATTTCTGCAAGCTCACGCAACTCGTCGAATGCATTTGAACGAGCGATGCCACCACCGGCGAAGATGACCGCCGTTTTCGCGGCGAGAATGTCTTTGGCCGCCTCTTCGATGAGCGCATCGTCAGACGTTTCGCGATCACCCGGCTCACTCTCCAACAGGTCGACGTCTTCGCGTTCCACCATACCTTCCGGCGGCATATCGATGAAAGTCGGTCTTGGTCGCCCCGACCGCATCTGCTTGAACGCTTCATTGACCGCGGCCGGCGCCTCGTGCGGACGCATAATCGACTTCCGATACTTCGTGATCGGCTTCATGAGATCTGCCTGATCGACGATTTCGTGCAATCCGTCGAGCCCCATACCGATCTGCGCACGCGGCACTTCGCCGGCGAGCAGCAGTACGGGCGACGACCGCGCATACGCCGTCGCGATTCCGGAACCAGCGTTGTAGAGTCCGACGCCGGGGACCACCATGGCAACCGACGGCTTCCCAGTCGCGCGGGCGTAACCATCTGCCATGTGCGTGGTCGAGTACTCGTGTCGTGCCGTGATCATCCGCAAACCCGGTTCATCGCGAATGCCGGTAATCAAGCCATACATCTGCACTCCCGGCAAACCGAAAATCACTTCGATGCCTTCCCTAACCAATGATTTCGCCAGCGCTTCACCGCCTGATAGTTGTGCCACGATCTTCTCTCCATGACTCTCTTGTGTTAATGCTGTGTTTCCCGCGTCGGCTTCAGCGATTGAGCCGAACGATTCGACTTACACATAGGTTTAGTGGATTATACGGTCTGAAGTGGGTTCAAGCCGTTCAAAGCATCGATCGCAACAGGTGAGTCGGCATCATCGACGGTGGAACATCAATTAAGTCACGAGGCTCCTGCCAACGCGTGATGCCGGTTCCTACTAACACCGAATCGAGACCGGCTTGATTTGCTCCGGCGATGTCGGTATGTAGTTGGTCCCCCACAAAAGCCACGCGCTGGTATCCGTTCAACCGCTCCTTGATAGCGTCAAACATGGGAGCGTACGGTTTTCCGAGCTTCGTGAACTTGACTGCGACTTCATCGCCGAAACATCGGGAAGCCGCCGATTCGATCATCTCTGCGATGCCCCCAGGACCGATGGCGAAACGATCCAATCCATCCGGATACAAGACGTCGGGATTCGGCACCACCAGATGAAGAGGATTTCCCGCATCCATCCGGCGAATAATCAGTGTCAGCATGTCGCTAGTGGCTTCAGACCAGTCGTAGCCCGTGATTCCGGCTATAGCCAGCGACGTAGAGACGTCATCATCCGATCTCAACTCGACTGGATCGCAACCTGCCAAACGGACGAACTCAACCGCTTCTCCGCGACCAGTCGCGATGCACTGTGTTCCTGTAATGCCCCGTTCCGCAAAGAAACGACGAAGCAACGAACCCGCCGAAATCACGTGATCGATTGAGATTTCAAAGCCCTGCCCTCGCATCACATTCACTCGACTGTCCGTCAATCGCGACGCGTCGTTGGTCGCTAGCAACCAAGGTTTCCCGAGTTTCGAGAGACGTTCAGTGAGTTCAATCGCGCCGGGCAACGGGTCGATCCCATCCACCAGCACTCCATAGGAATCGAACGCTATGGCGTCGTAACTCTCGACCAGGTAGTCGATCGATATGATCGAGGGTGGTGTCTTCATTGCTTACCCGTTCTCAAGGTACCATGGGCGCATTCGAGCAAACGAGAACGTTTGCTCGATCTATCGCAAGCTGCTTTCCCAAAGTCATCGATTCATATTGAAACACGCAACCACAGTCGCGGTTACCGGTGCCGGCGGATTCCTTGGCGGTCACATCTGTCGCGCGCTCGTGGATCATGGATTTGCGGTCACGGGGATAGTGCGATCGGGGTCCGACCGAAAACTGCCGGATGATCTCGATGGCCGAATTGAAATGCGGGATGCCGATTTATTGGACCGCCATTCCGTTGCGGTAGCGTTCGAAGGGGCCGACGTGGTGATTCATGCGGCAGCGCTCGTGTCGATTGACGGCGATGTCGGTCGCCAAGCCAGCGACATCAACGTGAACGGCGCAAACAACGTCTTGCAGGCCTGCTTCGACAGCGGCGTTTCAACGCTGATACACGTTAGTTCAGTCCATGCGTACGAACCGATCCGCGGCATCACGCTGAACCCTGCATCACCGTTGGCACTTGATTCCCAGGTGCCCTACAACCGCACGAAGGGCACTGCCCACGCCGAGGTTCTGCGCGCAATGTCGGAAGGACGCGTCGGTGGGTCGATCATATGCCCCTCCGGGCTCATTGGACCTTACGACGACCGACCGTCAATCGTGGGACGCATGTTGATCGACATCGCCAACAAGCAGATCCCGATGCTGGTCCGCGAGGGGTTTTGGTGGGCAGACGTCCGCGATGTCGCAACGGCTGTTGTGAATGCGATTTCGGTTGCGTCAAACGGAAACGTTTACTTTACCGCTGGGCGATACGCGACGTTGAAACACCTTGCCGACTTGTGCTCAGGATTTTTGGGCAGGAGCGTCTCCCCACCAGTAGTTCCTTACGCTCTCGCCGTTGCTGGGCTGCCCTTTATCCGCGCTTACGCCGCAATCAGGCATATTTCACCTCTTTACACGCGTCAGTCCTTGAGCATGGTCCGCGACTGCCCATCTATGGTCGACCACGCCCCTACCATCCAAGATCTGGGCTACGACATCCGCCCTCTGAAAGAAACGATTACTGATGCCCTCGCTTGGTTTAGGGAATCCGGAATGATGTCGTGACATCAGATAGTTCTGCATTCGCTTTCGCGGTGCTTACTTGGACCGCAATCGCCTTCCCAATTCTGATCATCGGCGTACTCGGCATCGATTTCAGCGGTCGTCTCGGAGGAAACGCTGCCGGACCGCGTCTCCCGTCTCGTGTCGGCTGGTTCGTGATGGAGATACCGGCGATAACCGTCTTTCCGGCGATCTACTTCATGCAAGCTCAACGAAGTGTGATTGGCGACTTGCTCGTGACAGCATGGTTAGCTCACTACGCCCACCGGACGTTGATTTGGCCATGGATCGTCCAACGTCGCAGCGCGCCGTTCCCAGTCATCACCTGCGCCTCCGGCTTTGGCTTCAACGTGGTCAACGGTCTGCTGTTGGGTTGGTTCGTAACTTACTTCGCCGATTATGCCGACGATTGGCTCAGCGATCCAAGGTTCATCATAGGAGCAGCCGCGTTCCTATTTGGAGCCGCGTTGAATATCGCATCGGACTATCACTTGGCTTGGCTGCGAAGCCGTTCCGAGGCTCGTTACGTCATGCCGCACGCTGGCCCGTTCCGATACGTTTCTTCCCCCAACTTGACCGGTGAAATAATCGAATGGATCGGTTTCGCGCTGATGAGCTGGTCGCTGCCGGGTCTGGCATTCGCGATTTGGACCGCAGCAAATCTCGTACCTCGAGCGTTGTGGCGCCACCGTTGGTACCGCGAAACATTCGAGGACTACCCCGAAAATCGGCGAGCCATTATTCCCGGATTGTTGTAGACCTGCTTGGGCACACGCTCCGTTGCCCACATAATCCCGTTGAAACACGCAGCAGCGGACTTAGCCCACGAGATACCGATTCACTGAGCAACGCGGAAACCCAAAGCGGCAATCCAACGGTTGTACACTAGGCTTCATACAAGTCAGATTTGGCAGAGGGGAGGAACTTGTGAGCAAGCACTGGCAAATCGAAGATGTCAAGGAACGTCCCGATGAGTTCCTCGTTGCTGCCCAGAAAGAAGGGGCCCAGTACGTCACCGAAAATGGAGTCGCAACCGCGGTTCTGTTTCCGCTAGACCCGCCCCAAATCATCGAGGGAAAAAAGCGATATCGAGACATCAAGGAATGGCTACTCGCTCCAGAAGCACGCACCGAAAATCTTGTGCCGCCACGCAGGAACTTCCGTCTCAGGTCTCCACCCACCTTCGATTAATCTCCCGTGTATCTCCTAGACACCAACGTTGTTTCGGAACTTAGACGATCTCGCCCGCACGGCGCCGTATCGGCTTGGATCGAAGAAACACCTCATGATCAGATCCACGTCTCGGCAGTTACATTTGGAGAGATGCAGGCCGGTATTGAGATAACTCGAGGGCAGGATGTTGCGAAGGCAGATGAAATCGAATCTTGGCTCGAATCTATTCTTCAGTCGTTTATCGTTATACTGATGAACGCTCCCATGTTCAGGGTGTGGGCGCGTCTTATGCTCAAGAAGTCCGACGACTTACTCATCGACGCCATGATCGCCGCAACCGCCCTTGTCCACGGACTAACCGTCGTCACCAGAAACGTTCGCGATTTCGAACAATTCAGCGTCAGGACCCTCAACCCGTTCGAACATAGCTGATCCGATCGCGTGTTTGCGACGGATCCCTGAACAAATCACCGAGGAAACCTCTGACCGAGAGCACAGGATTATCGGTCCAAATCCCCTACCACTTGCTAGATTGCTCGTTGTAAACGTGGTCTGGCACCGCGTATGAAATGCCAGTTTCGTCGAACGCCGAGACAACCAATAGATTGCTGAATTGGTCGTACATCTTGCGGTCGATGCGTGAAAGCAACGGCATTTTGCGTAGCGTAGGGTTGCGTATCAACCGCTTATAATATTGCTGAATCCGGAACCATGCCAGAACTCCAAATGTTGAGGTACGCGGGTATTTGAGCTGGTCTGCCAAAAGGTCGCCGATTATCGCCCGTGAAACCCCGTAAACGTACTTCGAGAATTTTTGGCGAATCTCGGGATCGGTCACACCGGTCAACAGCGGCGCGGAGTTCACAAGCGAATTAGCCATCGCTATCGATTCGAGGCCGGGTTCGGGTTCGCACATGCCGCCGATCTCGAAGAGTTTGAGAGCCTCCGCTTCATCGCGGAAAAGAATCGTCTTTGGGATACCCATCAACCAGCCGATGTAACGCCACGCAGCCATGAAACTGTCCGCCTCTTCCTCTGTGTAGCTCGCTCCCAACCTTCTCATGTGCGCCAGCAACCTCGCAGAAAACGCGGTAATCGCGAAACCCAAATGGGCCGAACTCAACGGGACGCCCCAAGCGTCCGCGTCCCATTCGTCCGATTCGTCGAAAAGCCACCTGACTTGCGCGTGAATCAAGCGAATCCTCACAGATAATTTCCACCCGTCGCCGTATCTCTCTAATCCGCCCGGCAAGAAACACTCGATCAAATGCCGGTTGTTCTGCTGCAGACGCCGCACGCCTTGATCACGTACCCGTCCGGTGATGAAGAAAGATTTGGATATGTTCGTCATAAAGCCTTCGATGAGCGCTCCGCTTACGAAAGATGCCAAGATGACTTCCGAGTTCCGATGAAACATCCGAACGCCGGCCGAAAACTCTGACACGTCCACCCAATCGGGCGGCGTCATACTGTCAAAGAAGTCTCGGAGAATAGTAGGGGCCCTCTTCAATCCGTCATCATCATGGTCCATCGCCGCTTGCAGCAACCGCCGCATCTCAAACGGATTTAGATTTGCAAGCTCCAACATCAACGCGTCTGCTTCTGGATCGGCGACGTAGGTGTGGGCGATGTAGTTCCTAGCTATCTCGGGCTCAACAACTCGCGCGCGTTCGTATCCCGGCTTGTTGTCAGATGGAATTCGCATCGAAAGGCGGGTATCTTAATCGGGGGGGGGGGGGGTAATGATATCTTCATCACAAAATATAGTAGATTATTCTTCTGCTTCGACTCTCAAGTCAGGCAACCACTGCAGCCAAGACGGCAAGTACCAGTTGCCCTTGCCAAGCATCTCCATGCTCGCCGGCACCAGCACCGAACGCACCAGAGTCGCATCCAACAGAATCGCCACTGCAAGACCAAACCCGACCTGTTGATTAATTATCATTTCTCCCGACGCGAACGCTCCGAAAACGGCAACCATGATCAGGGCCGCCCCCGTGATCAGATTGACCGTCGACCTCAACCCGTAACTTACAGCCTCAGCGTTGTCGCCCGTCTGGTCAAATCGCTCCCGCACACGGCTGAGCAAAAACACGTGGTAGTCCATCGAAAGCCCAAAAAGTATCGTGAACAAAAACAACGGGATCCATGCGTCAATGACCTCGGCCTGTTGAAATCCAAGCAAGTCTGCTGCGAATCCTTTCTGGAAAACCAACACCAGCAGACCGTATGCCGTACCTACCGAAAGCAGGTTCATTATCACAGCTTTTATCGGAATCACTATCGACCTGAAAACTAGTAGCAGCACAACAAAACTGAATCCCAGAACGAAGGTGAAAACTATCGGCGTGTACTGGTCGACGACCTCGAAGATTTCTACTGCTTCTGCGCTATATCCTCCAACATTTACTTCGACTGCCGTGCCTGCGAATGCTGCAGGTATGTGTTCATCTCGCAGAACCAGCATCGCATCAACCGCGGTCTTGCCAGTCGGGGTACCCGGAAGTGCAAGCTTCAACAACGCTATCTGATCAGAAGATGAAGGATCCGGAAACGGCGGTATCGGGAACCTCGGGTCATCGACCAGAAGCTGAGTCAACTTTTGAATCGCCGCCTGCACCTCTGGATCGTTGATATCGCCCTCAATAACGATGTCCGATGGGCTCGCAAGACCAAATGTGAACTCCTCCTCCAAAACGAAGAAGCCTTCCTTCGTCACCGAATCATCCGGCAACGTGTCGACACCGTTCAATCCAGTTTCGATCTGGAAATAGTAGAAGACGGCGACAACCATCGGCGCGGCAACAAGCAAGAAGCTGAGCCATGGTACCTTCGTAACGATTACCGTGGTACGCTCCCAGAAACCGTGTTCAGACCGTTCTTTGGACTCTTCGCCGCTCCTAGGACGGAAGAACGGAACCGATAGGAAATCGATCTTGCGTCCCAGTAATGCAAGTATCACCGGCAACAGAGTCAGCGTTGCCGCCATCGCGACTAACACCACTAAAATCGCACCTAGCCCTAGTGACTGAAAGAAAGCCGTCGGAATGATGAACATTCCGCAAAGCGCGATCACGACCGCTACACCGCTGAACAACACTGTCCGCCCAGCCGTCTCGCCCGCGCGGGCGACGGCTTCTTCCACGCTCAAGCCGCCATCCATCTCTTCCCTGAAGCGAGAGATGATGAATAGCGAGTAATCGATACCCACCGCTAAACCGATCATCGTGATCATCAACGTCACGAAAAAGACCAAGTCGAACACTTGCCCGATGATGGCGACGAATCCCAATGCGATGACGATGGCAACGATAGCTAAGCCGATCGGGATCAAAGCCGCCACCACGGCGCCGAACAGCGCAAGCAAGATCAGCAAGGCTACCAGAATACCAACTCGTTCCCCCTGCTCCAAGTCGTGCCTAGCAAACTCGTTCGTCTCGTACGAAACGCTCGCCGACCCGCTTATCAACACTCTGAAATCGTCCGCTTCATCCGCACGTTCGACAACCTCGATCACCTCTTTGACATTCACCGCCGCTTCGTCAAAATCCCCAGTGATCGGTATCGTCATCAACGTCGTCCGCCGATCCGCCGAGACCAGATTCTCCGCGGATTCGGGCGCCAATGCGCTAAGCATGTAGTAGTTGACCGCGCCCTCGCCAACGATCTCGTCGCCCAACCCGACGATCTCCTGAAAAACCGAATTCACTTTTGCCGCAAATGCCGAGTCATCTACAGTCAGCGTCTCGGATTGGACGACGATGATTTCATTGATTGGTTTAGGGCCACCAAGCAGTTTTTCCAACGCCCTGTCGGCCTTGGCAGATTCAAAAGAACTGCCCAGCCCCAACTCCGTAGTCGTTGCAGTGCCTAGAAGTTGTCCGACTATTGCCAAGGCAACAACAACCAGAACGACCCACGCGCCGATCGTGATGATCGGGTGTCGCGCACTGATACGCGCTAGCATTTGCGTCAAATGTAGATCCCTTCCAACTCAAGACTTACGTTTTCATATCTACATATTACGCCTCTGCCAACTGATACTTATTCACCCATGATGCACATTAGACCCTTGGTGCCGTCAATGTGTCGCATCAGCCGCGGAGGTGTCATTCCTCGCTACGCTCGGAATCTAATCCCTTGCACAGGAGCAGCCATCTTAGATTCTTCACTGCGCTCCGTTCAGAATGACATGACTGAGGGCAGTCTGACGTGCGCCGCGTCATAGATTGATACTTGCAACCTACAACTTATGCGGGATGTTTCGCGAGCATTTGAACAACCTCTTCCGCGGCGGCGACACCGCTGGTCATTGCGCCGTTGACGATAGGCGACCTCATGTAATCGCCTGCGAAGAATAGGTTTTTTACATCTTGGTTGAGTTGGTTGCGCATATCCAGTATGGCCTTGAACATTCCGGGCTCTGCCATACACACTGCCTCATCCCATCGGTAAACGCGCGCAAACAGAACTTCGTCATCAGCGGGTATCCTGGATCCAGGAGGGGGATTCCGGCGAGCGTCCGCAAGCATCTGCCGCTTGATTTCATCGTCCTCGAACGTAAGTAGCTCATCGGCGCGCTCCCTCCCTACCCAAAGGTCGAGTGTGCTCTTGCCGGGGGGGGCGCACTCGGGCAGGTTAACGGTCCGGTCCAGCAGAGCCGGTGTATCGTCCTCGGGGTACAACGCCACAGACCACCTGGGTGGAAGTGCCCGATGGTTGAGACCAACTACCATTCGAATGCCCTTCGAGTACTTCACTTTGTCCAGTGCGTGGCGAATACTCGGTGACAGGTCGGGAATAATGTCGAGTGCCTTAGTAGCCTGCACTGCACATATGACTGCGGCTGTCTCGATGCGTTGGTCATCATCAGTGATGACCGCTGTCGCAACGCCGTTTTCGATGATGACGCGCTTTACCGGGGTTGAGACACGAATGGAATCTCCACATTTATCAGCCAGCGCGTACGACAGCGCGCTACACCCGCCCTCCGGCACGTAAAGCTTGTCAGGCTTGAGCAGGACTTCGCCTAGAAATGCCCGTACCCATGTTGCGCCGAATTGTTCTACACGCCCCATCGTCAGTTCAAGGAAACCCTCCAACGTCACCCTGACATATTCAGGTATGCCAAGTCTATCCAGATAGTCACCGTATCTCTCTTCGGTGTCCAGATCGGCAATTCTATGGTCGCTGGAGTAATTCAGGTACTTTGCATCTCGCTTAATCTCTCTGACCAATTTCAGAGTCGGCCAGATGCCCCGAAGCGAGAGGAACTCCAGAGTCCGGAAGGGACCTATGTTCTTAATCAAGCTCCCAAGAGACGTGATCGGAGTAGTGACAACCCAGCGTCCGTTTCGATACCAGCCGATGTCCATCTTGACGCGAATCATCGGTAATCCCAACTCCTGACATATCTGAAAAACGACATCGTAACAAGCCGGGAAGAAGTCAGCGCCCTTATCCGTTGAAAACCCATCGATCCTCTCACCGCCCATGCGTCCGCCTACTTGGTTGCTGGATTCAAGAAGGATGGGCTCGAGCCCGCGCTTCTTCAGGGTATACGCCGCGCTCAACCCAGCCGCACCGCCGCCGATTATGACTATTCTGTTGGAATCTCCGTTAACTTGCACGGTTGCTCAACACCCTTCCAGACCCGCCACATGCATCGCACGCTCAGATCTAAGTCCAACGATGTACTACCTTAACCGACTATCTGAAAATCAATACACCTATTACAACATCAGCATCCAGTTGAACTCCACCTCCCCCAGCCAACCCGGGTACGCATCGGGAATAACGTTCATCAGCCGACACCCCTGCTTCGCATAAAAATCGCAGGCATTCACGTTGACGTCCTGCGTCTCGATCTTGAGTTCAACACACCCTACACTTTTTGCGTATCCGACGACGTGCTCGAACAACCTCGTCCCTACGCCTTGCCTTCGCCACGCAGGCGAAACACGCAGGTCCCACAACGCCGCAAGATCGTCTCTGCCTTCCAGAAAATCCAACTCTGGCGAATCATGAACGACGATCGCACCGCCCACTCGTTCATCTCCTGCAAACGCTGACAATATCCGCCAATTGGAGGTGTCCCAACGCAACCAACGAGTCGGCGATTCCCCACCGTCATAATCCTTGATCCACGGCGGATCGACCGCCTCCTCAATCAACTTCCAATCATCGTTCCCGCCTCCGATCGGCACTGCCACATATTTGGATCGCACCGTGAACGCTATCGAAACCTTGGCGTACTCACCCAGCGCCGCCATCGTTTCTTCTTTGATGCAGATAGGCATATGGCGATGCTTTAGCAGGAAACGTTTGTCCGGTCCGGATAGACCTTTAGTCCTCGGCCGCAAACGCCTCGCTCAACAACCGAACTCGTTGGGTCACCGGATTCGACGCGCGGAAAAATTTCGCGTCGGCAGTCCATAGTTCGCAATCCAACTGCTCTGCTAATGCTAGGTAGTGGGAGTCGTACGCCGCTCCTTGATTGAGTTGTGTTGCTAGTTCTATGGCCCGACTGTGGAGATGCCACTCATGCCGTAACTCAATCCGGTCGACCAGCAGGTTTGTGATAAGGAACTTAGCCCGTTCAAGTGTCAACGAACCTGTCATCACATGCCTGTAGACCACGTTTGCAACTTCGAAAGGCATGAAAAATGGAGCAACTATACGCAGATTTTGGCGTTCCCAAATCCTGAGAATTGACTGAGCTAGCGGCGAATCTTCCTCTTCGATCAACCACTTAATTGCCAAGCTAGCGTCTACAACGACAAATTCGCTCACTACCACTTATCCATCTGTGCATCGCGTATCGCTCTCGCTTCATGAAGCAAGTCAACCGAGTTCCCGGGTAACACCTGATCGCCGAAAACCTCTTGACGGACGCTCTTGAAGTGCTCCGACAACGGCACGTCGTTTCGCACATCCTTCTTTTCCCCCACCTCGTCTTTCGCCAACTCCTGGTCTATCGCAGTAAGACAATACTGCCTCATGCTGACGCCCTTCAGCGCTGCGGTCGCCTTCAAGCGACGCTGAAATCCGGGGTCCATATCGAGCGTGAGTCTCTTTTTCTTGGCCTGCATGTCGATGCTCCTACCGAAATCTATTACTTACCATTCTAACGCAAACACAGAAATGTGCAATTCAGCATCCCGACGAGTCGGGCTACTATTGTTGGCTTGAGCGTCGTACCTACGATTCTCGCGTCGAAGGTCTTTCGACGGTTGCTTCATCATGCTCAGATTGCGATGTATCTCCATCAATTTCCGAAGTACCATCCCCAACATCAGATGCAGGCACAGGTTTGCGTCTTATCAGCCGCTTCGTGAACAGCCAGATACTGAAACCGAATCGCAACACGAGCTCCAATGCGATCAGGAACAGCAGGTAGTACACGATCGTCTCGCGATGGTCGTCGACGTCTCTGAGCGTCTCCAAAGCTGAAGAAAGACGCATCGATCAGGAAGAGAGCCAGCAAAGCGAAGGGCAAGATCTTAGCCAAGTCACGCGCCAGATCTTCGTTGTAGTACGCCGAAAATCGGATGGCACTGACGGTAGCCAATGCGATCAACAATGTGTCGGCTAATTCTCTTCCCTGGGATAGAAACGTCAGCATCATCGTCAACACCGCGAACCAGAAGAACGCGAACAGTGGGAAAACGATCAGGTACTTCAAGATGTATGCGACAACATGCAAAAAGCTTCGCATCGCCCGATGACGCGATTCTTCAAATCAGTAGACATCGAACGCGAACATATCCCACAGTGCGACGAAGCGATAGAAGTTGAACACGAACACCGCATAGATCGCAACCCCGATGACGTAAACCGCAACCGGTTGCAGCAGGTCGACGGCATCTTCGATGCTCAGACCATTAGGGAACAGATCGTTGATGTCCAACACCCAAACCTCCTATCCCGTCTATTGAGTAGGTTTGCCCCAAGCGATAACTAACTTAAGCGTGTCATCGCCGATGCATCTGAATCCATGGTCAACGCCCGGCGGTGCCAAAACCGCGTCGCCAGCCTCGACTACCTTCTCCTCGCCGTCCATCCACATCACTCCCCTACCTGCAATGAAGTAGTAAAACTCCTCGAGCGTATCGTCGCCCTCGTGGACGTGGCTGCCTTCGCTCGCGCCAGGAGGTAGTTCCCACACCTCGATCCGGACGGGCAGATTCGACATCTTGTGGAAGAACCTGCGCCGCGTCACGGTCCCGTCGCCCTCGTGCAATCCGGTTTCTATGATTGCGTCTTCCGATTCGTGCTGTTTCCAGTTCATGTTGATCGCATCGCGTTTAGGTCGCCGTCCCAACCGCTTCCTCGCAACCTGCGTGCTTCGTCGACCGACGCTTGTTCGTCGGCGAGTTTTCGCAGAGCAAAGTTGACGGCCTCTTGTTTAGTTTCGAGACGATAACGCCGCATCACTTCGGCACATGCCCGATCATCGATGTCAATGTTGACGCGAGACATACTCATAGCGTACGTCAAAGGCGCTTTCGTGTTTTCTTGATGGATTCCCGTTTTGGGCTCTTGCTTACAGCCTTAGAAAAGTATGCTCGTGCTTATGGAATCTGTGAACCGATGCGAATGGGCCGGCGACGACCCGCTCATGCAGAGTTACCACGACGAGGATTGGGGCGTCCCGTTGCACGACGACCGCGCCCTCTTCGAACTCCTCGTCCTCGAAGGCGCGCAGGCGGGACTATCCTGGCGAACCGTACTCCACCGCCGCGAAGGCTACCGCGCCGCGTTCGACGACTTCGACATCGCGACCGTCGCCGCCTACACCGACTCCGACCGCGAACGGCTCCGCGCCGACGCACGCATCATCCGCAACCGGGCCAAGATCAATGCCGCCATCGCCAACGCCCGCGCGACGCTGGCCGTCCAAGCCGACCACGGCTCCCTGGACACCTACCTATGGAGCTTTGTCAACGGCGAAACCCGCCAAAACCACTTCAGGAACCTCGCCGACATACCCGCCCAAACCGACGAATCCCGCGCCATGAGCAAAGCCCTCCGCAGTTACGGCTTCTCCTTCGTCGGACCCACCATCTGCTACGCCTTCATGCAGTCCGCCGGCCTAGTCAACGACCACGTCACCACCTGCTTCCGTTATCGTTGACCGGTCCTCGAGTACGGCTCGCCTTTGCGTGCCTCACATCGGTCGCTCAGACATGAATGGCCGTTCACAGTCCTTCCCCAATAAAAGATGCCACGCGCTCGCCGATCACCATCGAGGTCACATTCGTGTTCGCGCGGATACAGTCGGGCATGATCGACGCGTCCGCGACCTTCAGGTTCTCGAGACCGCGCACGTTGCCGAATTGGTCGACCACCGCCATCGGGTCCGAATCCGGTCCCATTTTGCAGGTGCCCGACACATGATGGCTGGTCGCAACCCTTCGCCTGATCCAAGCATTCAGCGCCTCGTCCGACTCCAGGTCCGCATCCGTCGGATCCACCCGCTCCTTCACCAGACGATCCCACCCCTCGTGCTCTGCGAAATCGAGACAGATCCGAACACCCTCGCGCAACCTCGCAGTGTCGAAATCGTCCTCCAGATAGTTGTAGTCGAGGAACGGCTGGATGTGGGGGTCCTTATCTCGCAGGTACAGACTTCCCGCCCCGACGGCAAGGTCGATGCAGATGACCATTGCAAAGCCGAGTTCGTCGCTTGCCCCAGTTCGATACGGCCTGATGTCAATCGGGCTACGCGAGATCGATTGGATGAGCATGTCGTTGGACAGGTGCGAGCCCTCCGCGGTGTACCGCAAAGTTACCTGCATGCCCGGCACGCCAACAAGCTGCTCGAAGCCGTCGCGCGTCCGCCAAGCCGTCCTGACCTGCGGATGATCGCGGAGGTTTTCACCCACGCCCGAAAGGTCATGCAGCACCGGCACGCCGACTGCATCCAATCTCTCCGTCGGCCCCACGCCGGACAGCATCAGCAGGTGTGGCGAGCCAATCGCACCCGCCGACAGGATAATGTTCTCACCCTCGTAGTCCAAGACCTCACCGTCCACTTCTGCCCTGATCCCGACAGCGCGTTTGCCGTCGAACAACACCTTGTGGACCAAGCACTCGGGCTGGATCGTGAGGTTGGGGCGCTCGCGGGCGGCGCTGAGATAGCCGATCGCAGTGCTCCACCGGACGCGGCCAGGATTGTTTAACGGCGTCGGACCCACCCCGGTAGAGTCCGGAGCGTTGTGGTCCGGGCACTCCGGGAAACCGTTGGCACGTGCCGCTTCGTAGAATGCGCGTTGGTCTGGGTTCCATTCATCGGGCTTGAACCGCCTCACAATGATCGGACCATCCGACCCGTGGAAATCGCCGGCGAAATCGGTGTCCGTCTCCACCATCCGAAAGTAGGGCATCAACTCCTCAAAGCCCCACTTGTCGTTGCCCCACGATGCCCAGTTGTCATAGTCCTCCGGGACGCCCCTCAGGAAAATCTGCCCGTTAACCGCGCTGGATCCGCCCACTACCCTGCCCCGAGGTACCAGACCCGGCATCGCCTCGTCCGTGTAACGCACCACGAAGGTCCAGCGATGCTCGCTGTGCGCCCTGCGCCACGGCTGATCCGTATGACCGTAGCCGTACTTCACATCGTCCGGGATATCGTCGAAGTCCGGATAATCGGGTCCCGCCTCAATGAGAAGAACCGAATGGTCAGGGTCCTCAGTAAGACGTGTTGCGAGAATCGCCCCGGCCGAACCGGCGCCCACTATGATCGTGTCAAATGTGCTTGAGATGTTCGTAACCCCTTGGATGCCATTCCGATGACGGGATTATACGCCGATTTGAGGTTTTGTACACCGACCTTCTGCTAGACCTGTGTAAGACCCCGTCATACCCGCTGCAAAACATCGTCATACCCGCGCAGGCGGGTATCCAGACCGGCCGGGGCGTGGTGAAAATCCCCTCTCCCCGCCGTGGGAGAGGGTTAGGGTGAGGGGGATCGGGGCGGACGAATGGTGGGGCTTCACCGCAGGCAAACAATCTTTTAGCCTGATACCCACCATGCCTCCCAACCGAATGAAACGCAAACTACTGTCCGGCGAACCCGCATTCGGGGTGTCGGTCATGATTCCGTCTCCCCACATCGTCGACATCGTCGGACGCCTCGGCTTCGACTGGGTGCTCATCGACTGCGAACACGGCGGAATCTCGATTGAGAGCGTCGAACTCATGGTCATGGCCGCCGAAACCGCCGGCGTCACACCCATCGCCAGGCCGCCAGTCAACTCGTTCGAGGCAATCGGACAACTAATGGACCGGGGCGTGATGGGCGTACAGGTGCCTCACGTGAACACCGCCGAGGACGCCCAGAGAGCCGTCGAAGCCGTCAAATACCATCCACTGGGCGAGCGCGGACTCGCAGCCGGAGTCAGATCGGCCGGGTACGGCTACGGCATGTCGATGTCCGAATACGCCGAACACGCCAACGACGAGACCCTAGTCTGCGTCCAGCTGGAGGAAGCGGAAGCCGTCAGAAACGTCGATGAAATCGTGTCTGTCGAAGGTGTAGATGTCTTCTTCGTCGGCCCGTCAGACCTCTCTCAGTCCCTAGGATTCCCCGGACGTCCCGACGCCCCCGAAGTCCGACAATCCATGGACACCGTCTTCGCCACAATCGCCGCGGCTGGAAAGGTATCCGGCTCCGCAGGCAACGCCGATGCCACCCGACGATACCTCGATCAGGGCGTCACCTACCTATACACCCACCTAACCACGCTGCTCTCAACCGGCGCTGAAGCATACTTGGACGAAGTAGCGCGCTGATACAAAGGCGAGCGATCAACAGGCCCTGCCGCCAGCATCCTTGACGTTATTAACGCGCTCCGTTATTATATACTGCTGTGAACCGCTTCAGAAACGAGGCAACCCGGAGGCTTTTCGAAGGACAAACGGTCCGCCGTCTGCCACCTGACATACAGCGCAGAGCTCGAATGCGGTTGCAGCGAGTCGTGGCAGCGGCGACGCTTTCCGACCTGCGGGTGCCGCCGTCGCATCGGCTCGAAGCCCTGCGCGGCGACCGCGCGGGACAACACAGTATCCGGATCAACAACCAGTGGCGAGTTTGCTTCCAATGGACCGGCCGCGGCGCGATGGAGATCGAAGTCGTCGACTATCACTAAAAGGAGTATCGCAATGACCAACTCTGAACCGATCCACCCGGGCGAGCATCTTGCCCAATTCATGCAGGAACTCGGCATAACTCAGTACCGACTCGCTAAGACGATAGGCGTGCCGCCCGTCCGCGTGCACGACATCGTCAAACGGCGCAGATCGATCACCGCGGACACCGCGCTGCGCATCGGACGCGCCCTCGGAACCACACCCGAATTCTGGCTCAATCTCCAGAGGATGTACGATCTCGACCTAGCACGGTCCAAGACCGACGTGAGTGACATTGAGCCACTAGTTGAGACGGCCGCGTGAACCCAAACTTTACCGACAATATTCGTGTCAAAAGAGCTGGCGATGACCGAACCGATTTGAACTCCGCAGGATCGCTGAGGGCGTTGCTATCCGAACTTATGATTTATGCGAGGTTGCAAAGGGGTTGATCGACCGTTGCGACGAACATTTCGCAGCGGCGTGTCGAAGCGCTATATTGAACACACCTAGTGGCGTAGCTAAATTCCCGCCATTGCCTTAACCCGAACCAATTGGTCATTTAGGCCAAACGCCCCGCCTGCAAAAACAGCCGCGAACGCCTCGCTAAAGCAGTGGGGTTGAAAAGGTTAAGTGAAGGAAGGAGAAATCATCCTTGGCGCTTCAACTCGACAACCTTCGCCGAACGGCTCTTATCCTAGTCATCGCCGGACTCCTCTGGAACTTGGTAGAGGCCGGGATTGGGTTGTGGGCAGGCGTTCAAGCCGGCAGTGTCGCCCTGCTAGCTTTCGGACTGGACAGCATCGTCGAGCTTTTCGCTGGTGGGGTCCTGGTGTGGCGGTTGCGGGCAGACCAGAACGGACATAACGACGAGGCCGCAGAGAAAAGCGCACAAAGACTACTCGGCCTAACCTTCTTCCTTCTGGCGGCCTACATCGCTCTTCATTCGGGAGCAAACCTGCTGGGCTGGCTACCCGAGCCAGAACCGAGCATCGCAGGCGTCGCCATCATCATCGCCAGCGCCGTCGTGATGAGCGGACTCTACATCGGCAAAATGCGCATCGCCACCCGGATGCAGTCCTGGTCCCTGAGAGCCGAGGCCATGGAAACCCTCTTCTGCGACATTCAGGACCTCACCATCCTCATCGGCCTCGCCCTAAACGCCCTGCTCTCCTGGTGGTGGGCCGACCCAGTATCGTCCTGGATCCTAATCCCCTTCCTCATCAACGAAGGCAGAGAAAACTTCTCAGGCCACGACCATCACGAAGACCACGAAGATCACACTCCCCGCGTCTGCTTCTGCCCCAATTGCCTCTACGGCCTCCGCAAGTGCCGAGCCGCATGTTGCGCGGCGTAGTACGTGAATATTTTGACGTCTTTTCGCCCATCCCAGCGATGTTCGGTCACTCAGTCGCGAAATGACTTTTGAAAACACGTCAATCTAAACCTCCCCCTGTGACGTGCCACTCGTAATCGTGGACGTGGCTTTCCAACTTGCTCTAAGCGTCAATCCCGCAAGGTCAGCGTCGGCAACAAGGTAGATAGGGTCGAGCGTTTCATGTGCGCCAGGTCGGAGGTCGATGTCATCGAATTCTCGAGATTCGCCCGCTTTAAGACAGGCGGGCGGCGCAGTGGCTCACGCGCCCGACGATGCCGTCGGACAGCAGGCCGGTCAGCCCGCCGTGAATGGTCGCGGGCGGGTCGCCCAAGATGCTTGCCAACTCCTTGGCGTCGACGAATAGCATCGAAGCCAGGTGCCTCAGGGTTTGATGTCTTGCTGTGTCCGACTCATGGTCTACCCATGTCCACGTTGGACGCTCTTGTCATGATCGCATCACTACCGCGCGCGATACCAAGACCGTCTGTTAGCGCCTTCCTCATCCTGTTCTCAATCATGACTCACCCTGGTCCTACCTGACTCCTCAGATCGCGAGTCATTCCCATCGACTTTCAAGACATTTGCTTTTTATTGGTCCTTGGGTTACTGCGCTGTCTTCAGAACTGGTACGGTATCGTAAACAGTGTTCTCGCCTGGTCTGACCATTTTGAAACTGGGGCGGGACGTCATACAAATGCGTCTGGAGGATGCTTTGTCAGGCCTAGACCGTTACCCAAAACTACCCCGACCCTGGTTGGCGAAACTACCCTCATTGCGAGCCGTTGCCGCGCGGCGAATCGGCTTGGCCGCGCTGATCATCGCCTTTGTCCTGGCTTGCGGGCCACCGTCATCATCCGACATACCGTCACCATCTGAGATCGCGTTCGCGAGGTGGAACGATGCGAACCTCGACATCTACGCTATGAGAGCGGACGGTTCCGAGCAAACACGACTGACCAACGGCCCGGAGCCTGACGCGAACCCAAGCTGGGCGCCGGACGGACGACGGATCGCGTTCCAATCGGTGTTTAACGGTAACTCGGATATCTACGTGATGAACACGGACGGTTCCGGCCGAACACGACTGACTGATGACCCGGGACCTGACGGTTACGCAAGCTGGTCGCCGGATGGAAGCCGCATTTCGTTCGTATCGGCCCGTGACGGCCACGCACACTCGGAGGTCTACGTCATGGACGCGGACGGTTCCAACCAGACACGACTAACCAATAACCAGATGCATAGCTACTCCCCAAGCTGGTCGCCGGACGGACAACGCATCGCGTTCAATTCGCTGGGTGACGAGTACTCTGATATCTACGTCATGAACGCGGATGGTTCCGGCCAGACACGACTGACCGATACCTCGACGGTTAACTGGTTCCCAAGCTGGTCGCCGGACGGACAACGCATCGCGTTCGAATCGTACCGTGACGGCAACGGTGAGATATACCTCATGGACCCGGACGGTTCCGGCCTGACACGACTGACCGATGACCCGGAATATGACGGGTCCCCAAGCTGGTCGCCGGACGGACAACGCATCGCGTTCCAATCGTTCCGCGACGGCAACGGTGAGATATACGTCATGAACGCGGACGGTTCCGGCCAGACACGATTGACCGATGACTCAGAGGATGACTCGGTCCCAAGCTGGTCGCCTGCGAGCGAGCCCGCGCCGTAGGAAAGTACGTCATGCACGCCGATACGGGCAATTTCCGTCTCTGAACAGGCTTCAGACGAGAGGTTGTCAGAGAGGAGTTCTTTATGAATGACCAGGTTGCGGAGGCAATCAAACATAGACATCCCAAAGAATGGGTTTTCTTCTGGCTAATTGCGGTGTTAACTGTCACGGCGCTCTTGATTTTGTTTCTTTTGGCAATTTTCAGGACCGACGTTATTGCATCTTTGCGAACTAACTACATTGAAGACTATCGCGCTCAACACCCCGACGCCGCAAATCTGACGGACGAGGAGATTCTGCCGCTACTTCCGGCAGATAAAAAACAAGTGCTGGATTGGGTTTCCCAGCTGTACGTGCCAGTCGTCGTATTAGTGCCCGTTGGCCTCTTGCTTTGGTTTGTGTTCCTAACGGGCAGACTATATGGAAACCAACGGGCGGGGGCTGTGCGTATTACGCCCGAGCAGTTTCCTGAAGTCTATGAAATGTGGGAGAGCATGGCCCTTGCCCAAGGATTGAAGAAGATTCCCGAACTATACACCATCAATGGCAATGGCGCTCTGAACGCCTTTGCTTCCTGCGTTCCGGGGTTCAGGTATTTCAGCACTATCTATTCGGATATGCTGGAAGCCTGTTTGAGAAACGAAGACTGGGATAGCCTTAGGTTCTTAATGGGCCACGAACTGGGGCATATGCGGTTGGGGCATGTGACCTGGTGGTATTTTCTGCTCACCTTCCTGGGCGACTTGCCCTTCGTTAACTACGTTCTCGGCCTCCCGCTAAGTCGCGCGAAAGAGTACAGCTGCGACAAGATTGGTCATGCGATAGCGCAAGACGATGCTTACAAGGGTCTATTTATGCTGACGGCCGGTAAGCATCTATACAATCAACTTGACACGCAAGCTCATATAGAGGAGTCCACAGAAGAACGGGGTTTTTGGATGGCAATTGCCAATTCGTTCTCCACCCATCCAATCGTTGCATGGCGTATCAACGCCGTGCGCAAGAACCACAATGGCGGGATTTTCTTCCATAGAAAGTAAGAATCGGCATCGGCGCCCCGTGTGGAGCGCCCGCCGAATTTTTGTGTCCCCGAACCCATCTTCCCAGCTTTCGCGGCAGTCCAGAAGGCTCCGCGTCTCATCGCAAGGTTCTCTGGTCCCCTGCGAAAGCGGAAATGACGGAGGTCCCTGCTGTCTCGGCTGGTACTTCCAAGTCGCTACATCCGTTGCTGGCGGGCCGGTTCGCCCGTTCGTGGTGACCGTTGCCTGACGACGGGGCAAGACCAAGCGCGGCCTAAACCACGTGCTCCTAAGGCATGCGCGTCTACCATTCCGCCACTCCCCCACTTCCTCGATGGTACTTTCGAGCGATTACTCGTAGATGTTCGACATCTGCCGGGCGTCGCGCAATGTCAGAGCGTTTCAACCACCGCGATCGCCTCAATCCGTAACATACGTGTGCGTGATGACTTCCCACACGTGGCCGTTTTCGCACTCGAAGTAGAACCCGCGGCCTTGGTGCGCGTGGTTGATCTTTCCATCTGCCCGTGACCTCGGCCCGCTGCCGAACGACATACCCTCGTCCTTGACGCGCTGGAGCACCGCTTCAAACTCCTCGTCCGACGCCAAAAAGGCGTAGTGGTTCGAGCGCGGGTCATCCGAATCGTCGAAGTCCAGAGTCAGGATGTCGTTCACCGTGACCGGGGCGAAATGTCCCCACATCCCTTTGTATTCCAGCCCGAAGATGCGGGCCATCAACTTCGCCGACTTCACCTTGTCGTAAGCCGGCACGATTGTGTGGTCTAGCTGCAAAGCCATTGCGACCCTCCTTTATCTATCAACACGTTACACCCAGCGGCTCCCACCCATGTCATTCTGAGCTGAGCCATGCCATTCTGAACCGAGCCACGTCATTCCGAGCCGAGCCACGTCATTCTGAGAGGAGCCCCATGTCATTCTGAGCGGAGCGAAGAATCTGAAACGGCACACAATTCCGCGGCGCTGAGTTTCCTCGCTACACTCGGAATGACATAATCTGCACCCTGAATGACAATCAGCAGCACCCGGCCGCGTCATTCTGAGCCGAGCCATGTCATTCTGAGAGGAGCGAAGAATCTGAAACGGCAACCCATTGCGCGGTGGTTAGATTCCTCGCTGCACTCGGAATGACATAAACGCACTAAAGCCGGGCGTCGAGCCTCCTCGCCCAACCCTCAGAACCCATCCCAACCGGGTATCACCGCCGACTGCCGGACCCACCCCGCTATCTGCTCCTCATCGAACTCGTCCTCCTATATGTCGACCCACCGCGCGTCCGGGTCCTTGCCGCCGCCGGGCGGAACCGGATCCAGCGACGACCCATTCAAGAACGTCACCTTCACGTAGCGCGTGAACACGTGGTAACTCACGAACCAACCCATACCTCCGACGCCATACCACGGCGAGTTCCATCGCACCGCCTTGCGCACATCGGGCACCTCACGCTCGATCAACTCGTCGAGACGCCGCCCGAGATCGTTCTTCCACTCCGGCATCGCCGCGATGTAGGCCTGCACCGGCGCATCGCCATCCGCCTTCGCGATCTGAGGATTGCCACCTGAAAGCAGCCGCACCTTGTCGACCATCGCATCTCCTTTGCTCGATTGCGGTCAGTTGCTACCTATTGCCCTCTGTTATAAACCACAACTTCCCGCACCAATTTCTCATACGTCGCCCTTCGCCGACGCAACTTATGAAGTCTGAACAGCGACCCGCTGGCTAGCCCATTGACCGCCCTACCCCGATAAACTAATCCGCGCGACGTAAAACACAAACGAAGGACGCGTACAACCATGAGACTTGAAGGCAAGGTGGCCATAATAACCGGCTCCGCGAGCGGTATAGGTGCCGCTTCGGCTAGGCTCTTCGCAGGCGAAGGTGCGAAGGTCTGCATCGCCGATATCGACGAAGAAAAGGGTCGACAAGTCGCAGCCAGTATCACCGAGTCCGGCGGCGAGGTGTTCTTCCAAAGGCTCGACATCACCAGCGAGGACGACTGGGCCGAAGGCGTGAACGAAATCGTTGCCCGATATGGGAAAATTAACGTGCTGGTCAACAACGCGGCCGCGGCACACTACGCCAAGGTGGAGGAGACAACCGTCGAAGACTGGGACCACGTGATGGCGGTAAACGGTAAAGGCACATTCCTCGGCACCAGGGAAGTTATCCCGCACATGAGACGCGCCGGGGGCGGGTCGATCATCAACATATCGTCCGGTGCCGGACTGGTAGGACAAGCGTGGTCCGCCGCGTACAACGCCTCCAAAGCCGCTGTCCACCTGCTCGCCAAATGCACGGCGATACAGTACGCCCGAGACGGCATCAGGGCCAACTCGGTCCACCCCGGTGCCATCGACACCCAAATGCTCCACGCCGGCTCCCAACAGATAGGCGACTCCGAAGCATCCGACAGACCCATGGGCCGAATGGGAACACCCGAAGAGATCGGCTACGGCGTCCTCTTCCTAGCTTCCGACGAATCCAGCTACATGACCGGAACCGAACTCATCATCGACGGCGGCAAGCTCTCAGGCCAATGGCGTCTGGCGGATACGCCGTATGGGGCGGCGTTGATGGGGCGGTCATGATCAAATTCCCTTCACTTGCTGTACGGTATACCGTACAATACAATCATGTTCACGATCCTGCGGAGCGCGGCGTTTGATCGCTGGTTGAGCAGGTTGCGAGACCGCCGGGCGGTTGCCCGTATTGTCGCCAGATTGCTGGCCGCCGAGGATGGACATCTCGGTGACGTCAGACCTGTTGGTGGCGGCGTGTCTGAGTTCAGGATTCAGCACGGACCTGGATACCGGATCTACTTCATCACGCGAGGCACTGAGTTAATCGTCCTGCTATGTGGCGGCGACAAGAACAGCCAACGGCGAGATATTGAACGAGCCAAGAGAATGGCGACAGAATGGAGGAGCTAATGCCTAAGGAATATAAAGAGTTCGATGCAGCGGACTACGTGAAGACCGAGGCAGATGTCCGAGAGCTTCTCAGGGCGGCTGCGGATGAGGACCTTGGGGACGGGACTGTGATTCGCGCCGTCCTGAAGCACGTCGCCCGAACACAGAACTTGAGCGCCCTCGCCCGCGACACCGGGCTAAATCGAGGCAACCTATACGAGGCGCTGTCGGAAGACGGCAACCCCACTTTGGCAACCCTGCTGAAGATAACCCGCTCCCTGGGTCTGAGGCTACAACTTGAGCCCGTTGAGAACCCCGCCCAGGGCGCGCAACCTACCAAGCGCCGGAATCTCTCGGCAGAGTCGACTTCGACGTAGCCTCGCAGTCCACCCCGGCGCCATCGACACCCAAATGCTCGCCGCGGGTTCCGAAGAGATAGGAAGCTCTGAGGCCTTCAACAGGCCCATGGGTCGAATGGGCCGCCCGGAAGAAATCGGCTACGGCATCGTATTCCTAGCCTCCGACGAATCCAGCTACATGACCGGAACCGAACTCATCATCGACGGCGGCAAGCTCTTAGGCCAATGGCGTCTGGCGGACACTCCGTACGGTGCGGCGTTGATGGGGCGGTCTTGACCTGGGAGCGCTCGTATATAGGGTGTCGGACCAGCGGTTGTAAGTAGACAGTCTTACGTCCCGATGGCTGCCTAACCGCTGAGGTGCTTCGACGCGTTGAACACCGACTGCATCGGGGCAACGTTGTCTTCCTGGCTCGCCGGCGAAATCAAGAGTGCCAGCCCAAAAGTGCCAGTCCGAAGTGGGTCAGACCAGCACAGGTGCCCCGACGCGACTGTAGATTTGAACCCGGTGACGACAACTGTCGGCTATGCAGACCAGTCCATCGGAACTCGTTTCGATTCCCGCGGGCCGCCAGAACAGCTTCTCCTGCTCGGCCATGCCGGAATTGGCGCGCCAACCGGCCTGCTCGGGGTTTACGTCCAGAAAATCCTGGGACCACTTGGACAACGTGGCGTGACCGACAAGGGTCTCGCGATGCCCTCCGTCCATATCGAACACCTGAACGCGATCGTTTCTCCAGTCGGATACGTATACGTTGCCGTCGCTGCTGACGTGAACGCTGGAGGGTCGGTCGAACTCACCGTCACGGTCGCCGCTGGAACCAAAGGCTAAGATGAACTCACCGTCTGGCGAGAAGCGTTGGATGCGATCATTACGCCAGTCGACAATCCAGATGCAATCTTCGGCGTCGATCGAAATACCCCAGGGGTAATTGAATTCACCCGGTCCGGTACCGAAAGTGCCGAATGAAGAGATGTATCGCCCATCCTCCGTGTATTTCTGGACTCGGGCGTTGAGGTGATCCACCACGTGCAAGTGGCCTTCGGAATCGACGGCCACGCCCGACGGGCGGTTCCACTGACCCTCCGATGACCCAGCCTCGCCCCACCGGTGCGAAAAGGATCCGTCCTTTTCGAACACGGACAGAAACTGCGTGTATTCGTCGGTTAGGTAGACACGATCGTTCAGACCGATGGCGATGGCGGTTGGTTGGGTCGACAGCCCCGGTTCAGTTCCCCAGTTTGCGAACTCGAACAGGAATTCGGAATCGAGCGTTACGTAGCTGACCCTTACGTTCCTGTTGGAGGCGTTCGACCGGCTCAACACGTACAAATGACCGTCCTTGGAAAAACGGACGTCAACAGGGTTCATGAACCCTCGGCCTTCAAACGAGGCGATCCCTAGCGTGTGGCTATACGAGTAGTTGCTCATCTTGTTGTTTCCGGGCTATGGGGTAGCGCGCTCCCTGCAATTGGCTGGGATTGAGCATTCGGGGTGTAGATGCGCCGCTAGGTTGCCACTAAATGGGACATTCCGTTGAACTTCCTTTTCAGCACCCACTCGGAATCGACATGCATGAAGTCTTCGAGGATGGTTGCGTAGGCGTCCCGGTAGTCCGTGTTGTAGTGGACGTCGCCTTCCAGTTGATCGGCTGGCTTGAGGCTCGGATAGTCACCGTACAGTCCACCGTTGATCGGGTTGCCGATCATAAACGCGACCCCTCCAGAACCATGGTCTGTGCCGGCGCCGTTGTCTTCGATCCGCCTGCCAAACTCCGAGAACATCCAGATCACCGTGTCGTCCGCCTGGCCAAGCTCGTTCAGGTCCTCCCAAAAGCAGTCCAGCGCTTCCGACACTTCGTCCCACAGTTTGGCGTGGTTCACCAATTCGTTCGTGTGGGTGTCGAAGCTGCCGTGTTGAGTGTAGAAGATGCGTGTCCCGAGATCGGCCGACATAACCTGGGCGACGCCCTTCAGGCTTTGCGCAATCGGATTTTCAGCGTTGTACTCGACTGTGGACGAGTACTTTTCAGGAGCGGATCTGAGCGTGTCAGCACCGTCGAGCATGCCGCGTCCGGTCTGGAGCAGCCGCAATGACGGAATGCCGTCGTCCGACATGGGCTGGTAGATGCGACTGACCGTGTCAAGCAAAGAGTCGCGGTTCGAAGCTCCTGCCAGGCCGGTGTACAAGCCGTAGGACTCGAGAGCCCCAACCGAGGCGACGGAAACGTCCGGGTATGCGAGGGCTCTTGGCAGACCGCGGCCAAAGTTAACGGTGGTGACGGCGTTCTTACCCTCAGGATCGATGGCTTTAGTGGTCTTTCCGAGCCAACCCTCTGCGGACGCGACTGAGGGCTCCGCCGTGTGCCAAATGTCCATGGAACGGAAATGAGACCGATTCGGCTCCGGGTATCCGATGCCCATCAGCACCGCCATCTTGCCCGCGTCGAAAAGACGTTTGAAGGGGCCCATATGGGCGTTGAATGCGACCCGGTCGTCCACCGGGATTACATCCTCGCCGCTAAGTCCCATGCTCGGACGATAGTCGTAATACAGTCCGTCCTGGTAGGGCACGACCGTGTTCAGGTAGTCGTTGCCACCAGAGAGCTGGAGGACAACCAGATTCTTGGCTCTGCCATTCCCGTTGCGGCCATTCGATGCCATTTTTTATCTCCTGCGTATTTGTGTGCCGTTATTCGTATCAACAGTACTGGTAGTCGGGTGTCGAAGCGATCAATTGGAATATCTCGATGGCCCGGTCCATTTCTTCGTCCTCGTTCGCCGGCTGCAACTGACCTGATGCGTGATCCGCAATAAGTCCAAACGTTCGGTCCGAGATGTCTATGCAACCCATAACGTCGAGGCACGCAGCCACGTACTCCGAGGCGCTCAGATTGTTTCCGGCCTCGCGGACGCGGTCCACCATTCGCTGAATGCCAGGCGCGTCTCTGCGTTCGAGTTCGGTTGAGGCGAAGTTGATTCGCTCGACTAATGCGCCGCTGTCGACCCACTCTTCGCCCTCGTGCCAACCCTCGACGCTAGGTGGGTTGAGCAGGAATTGTCCCATAAACAACGTATGGGAGGCCAATTGCGACGAAGCCAAGTCTGGGAGATCAAATCGATCGGTTAAACGAGCGGCTCCAAACACCAACTCGGTCGGGCTCTTAACCTTGCGGTAGCGGACGGCTTCAGACTTGAAGTGATCGGACTTGAAGATTGCTCTGAGCACGGCGCGTATCTCGCCGTCGTTCTCCTGAAACACATCGGCCAGCCGTTGCACTTCATTCTCGTCCGCGTCGTCAGCTACGAAGAACTGGTACAGCCTCCTGGAGATGAACTCCGCGGTGGCCCGTTGGCGGACGATGATTGCTACGATGTCCTCGCCGTTCCAGTTACCGACTTCGCCCAGGAATGATTTTTCGCCGTCATCGTGATCACTTGGGTCGAACCGGAACTCCATCGGAAACGGCCCGAGGAAGAACGGCGGCATAGTCGGACGCGAAGCCCATCCCGTGAAGGCTCGGGCGGCGGCCTTGACGTCGTCCTCGGTATATGCACCCTCACCGGTCTCGTTGATTCCCATCGAAAACAGTTCGAGTAGCTCTCGGCCATAGTTTTCGTTTGGCGCGCCCTTGTGGCTGTTTTGGTTGTCCAGCCAGTACATCATTCCTGGGTTGCGGGATATTTGCACCAGAATGTCGCGGAACTTGCCGAGCCCGAATTGACGGAAAAGATCGATCTCCGTGAGCATTTCCATACCGTGGTCGAGCTTGATGCCGCCGACCGCCAACAAGCCGTGCCAGAATAGGGCTATCTTTTCTTCGAGGTGTTTCGTGCTGGTCGCCAGGCGCCACGCCCACTGCGGATCGGCGTGACCGACCGAACGCGCCTCCACGGCGGCGATGAAATAGCGATCCAGCAAGTCTTGTTCTTCAGGATCCGAGAATTCGGGATGAAGAAGCTCTTCGACGGTTTCGTCGTAGCCCTTGGCGACGTATTCGTTTATCTGATCCCGCGTCGCTCCAAATCCTGCCCTGCGCAACAGGTGCGCCATCAGGGCGGTGTCGGTATCTCTGCTAACAGCGGTAGTCATTGATCGCCTCACTAGTACATGTCGGAAGGCAGAAACGGGGAGTAACCGCTCGCCCTTTAATTTAACATGGCCGCTGGCTTATTGTGCGTGCGAATGGAACGACCGCGGAACCGTTTCCCTGCGGGCCTATGTTGAACGAACGCTGTACCATTTTCGAGAGGATTCTCGCTTTTTGGCTGTAGTGCTCTATCCAAAGTCCCCGGCCGTCGTTTTTGGAGGGCTAGTCTTGTCTCCGCTGACGCGGCACCGAGACGACACGAACGACTGCCGCAGCTAGGCCGGTCACCCCGAGCGCGCAAACACCAAAGATGTAGTCCTTAGCCGGAAGGAGGCTAGCATGCAAACAGTAGGGTTCATAGGACTTGGCAACCTGGGCACCCCGATGGCGCAGAATATCCAGAGGGCAGGGTTCCCGATGGCTGTGTTCGATGTGCGGGAGGGTGCGACGCGCGCCCTTCTGGAGGGTGGTGCCCGGTTGGCGGCATCCCCGGGCGAGGTTGCCGCCGTCAGCGACGTGATCATGAGCTCCGTTCCGGGACCCGCTGAGGTGGAGGAGATCACCCTCGGTCGCGACGGAATTCTCGGCGGGCTGAATCCTGGAGACGTGTATGTGGACCTCTCCACCAGTCGACCGTCTCTGATCCGCCGGATAGGGAGGGTGTTTAAGGAAAAGGGGGTACACGTACTGGACGCCCCGGTGCTGGCAAGTCCTGCCACTGCGGCGGATCGGCAGATCATCGTGATGCCCAGCGGCGATAAGGATGTCTACGAGCAGCTTCTTCCGGTGTTCGAGGCTTTCGCCGATAAGGTCGTCTACCAGGGCGACCTAGGTATGGGAAGTACCTGTAAGTTGGTCAACAACATGATCACGCTGGCTGTAAGACAGGTCGTAGCGGAGGGGCTCACCTTGGGTATGAAGGCCGGGCTTGACCTCGATGCCCTAATGGAGGCCGGCAGCAGAGGAATACTGGGTAGTCAAAGGGAGGGGTTGGAGAGGACCGTGTTCCCCGGGAAGTTCGAGCCGCCATCATTTCGGCAGGCACTGGCGCGAAAAGACATAGCACTGGCAAACGAGCTGGCCCGGGAACTAAACGTTCCGATGCCGGTGGCCAACATTGTGGAGCAGCTCGGAATCCAGTGCGGCAACCGCGGCTGGGGAAACATGGACACACACGTGATATATCGCCTGCAAGAGGAAGCAGCAGGCGTGGAGATCAGGTCGTGATAGTGCGAAACCTTCAACCGCCCCAGCCATCGGTCGAATAGACACGCTGTGACGTGCTCAGGAGTAATCAGGCGATCAAAGCGCCAAACTCCCGAATCTCGAGCAGTCTTCCCGTCGGCGACGCCTGACGCGACTCTCGTCGACCCAAGCGTTCAATGGCGGGGAAGGCGTCGAATCCGCTGTCGAATGTCAAAATACGGCTGGCACCAGCCTTCTGCATAACTGCCACATGCAGTGCATCCCTGGCGGAGATGCCATCTACCGTGCCCAGCAAGGTTCTTGCAGAGCGTATTTCCGACATGCCGAAGTTCAGAATCTCATCAACTAAACCGTCCATGCTCTCGAATGCGACATCAATTGCATCTGGCCGATTTATCGCCGTGTACCGGTGGAGTATCTCTTGGTAAACCTCGACATCAGTGATGAATCGCTCCCCTGCACGCACTAGTTCAGTCAACGCAGTTATGGCCTGATCCTTGTTCGGGTGCGCGGCTCCCACCAGGTACATGGGCACATTGGAATCGATGAAGATCACGAGAGGTTTTGATCGGGTTCGATCTCCCGAAGCATGACTTCTATGTCGGCGGTTGGAAACGTGTGACGAGACGCCCCGGCGATAACGCGCAACTTGGAATCTACAGTACCAGGGGCGTCGCTCCTCGCCCTGCGGAGTGCCTGCCTGACCCACTCAGCAAGGGTCAGCCGCTGCCGGCGCGCAACTCCTTGGATCTCTCGGTACTCTTCCTCATCCAAAAGGACCTGTAGGCGTTTAGTCATGCAAATAGTCTAATTAACTAATCTTTCATTAGTCAATACATCGCGGGTGGCATTCGATAACTCAGCCGAGAGGGGACGCGAGCGCAGCGAGCAGCGGTATGCGCAGGCGCGATGGAGATCGAAGTCGTCGATTACCACTAAAAGAGGCAACACAATGAACACTCCTGAACCTATCCACCCGGGCGAACATCTCGCGGAGTTCATCGAAGAAATCGGCATAAGCCAGTACCGACTAGCCAAGACGATCGGCGTACCACCGATCCGCATCAACGCAATCATCAAACGCC
This sequence comes from Dehalococcoidia bacterium, assembly GCA_965220355.1. Classification (GTDB taxonomy): domain Bacteria; phylum Chloroflexota; class Dehalococcoidia; order Lucifugimonadales; family Lucifugimonadaceae; genus Bin127. The sequence continues at coordinate 1,258,006 of OZ244820.1, read as the reverse complement.
GCCGCTCCATAACCGCCCTCCGCATAGCCCGCGCCCTAAGAACCACCCCCGACTACTGGCTAAACCTCCAGCGAATGTACGACGGAGACGTAGCGCGCTCGACCATCGACATCAGCGGTATCGAACCACTTGTGGAAGCGCCCACGCGCACCTAACCGAACTAATCATCGACGGCGGCAAACTCTCCGGCCATTGGCGCCTAGCCGACACCCCCTACGGCGCATTGTTAGCTGGTCGATCGTGAGCAAATCCCCTTCACTTTCTGTACGGTATACCGTACAATACAATCATGTTCACGATCCTGCGAAGCGCGGCGTTTGATCGCTGGTTGAGCAGGTTGCGAGACCGCCGGGCGGTTGCCCGTATCGTCGCCAGATTGCTGGCCGCCGAGGATGGACATCTCGGCGACGTGAGACCTGTTGGTAACGGCGTTTCTGAAATGAGGATCCAGCACGGGCCCGGATACCGGATCTACTTCATCACGCAAGGCGCTGAGTTAATCATCCTGCTATGTGGCGGCGACAAGGACAGCCAACGGCGAGATATTGAACGGGCCAAAAGAATGGCGCCAGAATGGAGGAGCTAATGTCTGAGGAGTATAAAAAGTTCGATGCAGCGGACTACGTGAGGACCGAGGCGGATGTCCGAGAGCTTCTCAGGGCGGCTGCGGATGAGGACCTTGGGGACGGGACAGTGATTCGCGCCGTCCTGAAGCACGTCGCCCAAACAAAGAACCTGAGCGCCCTCGCCCGCGACACCGGCCTAAATCGAGGCAACCTCTACGAGGCGCTGTCGGAAGACGGCAACCCCACTCTGGCAACCCTGCTGAAGATAACCCGCTCCCTCGGTCTGAGGCTACACCTTGAGCCCGTCGAGAACCCCGCACAGGCCGCGCAACCGGTCAAACGCCGGAATCTCCCGGCGGAGTCGACTTCGACGTAGCCTCGCAGCCCACATCATCGGCACCATCGGCACCCAAATGCTCGCCGCAGGTTCCGACCTGATAGGTGACTCCGAAGCCTTCAACAGGCCTATGGGTCGAATGGGCACCCCGGAAGAGATCGCCTACTGCATGGTTTTTCTGGCTTCAGACGAATCCAGCCACATGACCGGAACCGAGCTGGTGATCGACGGAGGCAAACTCTCAGGCCAGTGGCGCTTGGCGGACACCCCCTACGGTATGCGGGGGTGATTGGGTGGTTGTGAGCTGGGAGTGGTCATGTATAGGGAGTCGGACCAGGGATGGTAAGTCAGGCAAGTCCTACGTCCCATTCGCGCCCCTAACCGCTAAGGCGCTTCGCCGGCTTTAACACCGGCGACCCCATCCACTTCCATTCCTCGACCACCTTAGGACCCGCCTCACGGATCAACTCCCGAACCTCCACCAACCGCTCATCCCATCTATCCGCTCCGCCGTGCTCAAACCGTCCGACGACTCGGCGATCGCTTGCGCTCTCTCGCAGACTTAACCGCCACCTTCCCTGACTACTTGGATGTCTTGCTGGCCATTTAGTTAACTCCAATGCGCGCCGCACTTTCTCTTTGCCGCTTAGAGCTTAGTATTGAAAGCGACCGCCTCGCGCATCAACGCGTTAAACACGGTCGCCGGCGAAAGTAATGAAAACTATATCGGAGCGTCTCTGAAAGATGGAATTGATACGCGGCTGGGAAAGTCGGTACGCACCCAACGAAACGGGCAACCTACGGTTAGGCACAGCACGGCTGTTTAGGAAAATTGGAGAAGAGGAAGGGTTAGGCGACCGAAGGGAAGGGGAGATCCGCGTAGCCACGTCGGGGAGGATAGAAAGTAAAAGTACCGGAGGCCCGTTTTCACGCCCGGTAGACTTCACGATACAAGCGGAACCGGACCAACCAGCGGTACTTGTAGAAGGTCTGGAACCTGGGGAAGCTCGGGATATCCAATACGCAGTCCGAGCGGAGGATTCCGCACTCGACAGTCCGTTCCTTTTCTGCCTGTCGAGGCCTCCCCGCACGATGCACGACTGGGAGACTCTGCAGGCTGCGCTGCCCGAGAGGTACGACACATGGACTGTTACAGAAAATGTATGTGCCCTGCGTTTTGAAATCGAGTGCGGCATCGAGCGTTGGATGAAATTGAACGGAATAACCGAACGCGAGGTCGTCAGCTTTAATGGTTGGATGACTTACTCGTATGACACGACCCCACCAAGCATCGAACTCGGCGACCTCGACGAGATGAAGCTGATTAGCCGATGGCTCCAGAAAAGGAGGATGTACAACGACCAACAGGAATACAGGTTGGGGTGGTTCATAAGGAGCCCGCAGATGGAGATGTTCCCTGACAAGATAGACATCGAACTGACGAGGACTGGTTTGGGCCTATTCAGCCCTTGGAGTCCTCCAACAAGATAAAGTGTGGACGTGCGGGCGCGGAGGTCAACCGCATCCTCACGAACAAAAACAGGGCGACGGACGTCGAACTCGAAGCGGACTGACATCAAACCCCTAACAGAGGTCGACCTCGGCGATGAGTTCGTCGACGAAATAAGAGCGCTCGAGACGCACGCATCCTCGGCTAAGTTACGGAGATAGTCCATGAAACTGAGAAAAAACGTAATGTGCGATTCGGGATGATTTTCATGGCGACATCACCCGATAGGGGTTGTTGTGGCGCGCGTTTAGGTAACTCGCATTTGTGCGAACGATAACCAAGGATGCATTAGCGTTAGGAAATGGCGCAGTACATACCGTCCACGGTAACGACGATAACGTCTTCACGGGCAAAATCGAGTGACCGACGCAGAACGGATCCATTGAACGGTTCAAGGCTAAGGATTCAACACAAAAAGATTCTAGATCGCGTGACTATACATTTAATCGAAAAAGAGTGGGAAAACGAGTTGGTCGACGCCATACGGTTAGATCGTAGCCACCTCAAGATCATCTGCCCTTTCATCAAAAGAACCGTCATCGAGAGACTGTTAACTGGCAAGCTGAAAAAGGTCCAAGTCATCACAAGGTTCAATCTCGCCGATTTCGCGCAAGGAGTCAGCGATGCCTCGGCATTAAGAACGCTTGTTCAAGTCAATGCTGAGGTTCGCGGGATAAGCAACCTCCACGCGAAGCTTTACATTTTCGGTTCAAAAAGAGCAATAATCACTTCGGCCAATCTGACGGAAGCGGCATTCAACCGCAACAACGAGTTCGGCTTGGTCACCGAGGATGCTGATGTCTTGGCTGGATGCCAAGATTATTTCGACAACCTGTGGCATCTTGCCGGTACGGATCTCCAGCAAGACGATGCGGATAAATGGGACCGGTCCATCACCGAATACCGATTGGGGGGCGGTCGCCTCGCCCACGCCATCGATTTCCCGGATTACGGTACAAAAGTCGGCGTGATCGAACCTTTCTCAATCCAAATGGCGACTGCAAAGAACATCGCACCACAGGCAATAGTGAAATTCATGGGCAATAGCAAGAGTCGTAAACCTCTGTCCGATGTGACATTGAAGGAAATCGAGGATGGCGGCTGCCACTGGGCTGTTTCCTATTCAAAAGTCAGAACGCCGCGTCATGTAGAGGACGACGCAGTGATTTTCATAGGTCGGTTCACTAGCCGTCCGAACGATATCAGAGTGTTCGGTAAAGCGACAGGGATGAAGTATGTGCCCGGAAGGGACGATGCGACAGTCGCCGATATCAAAATGCGCTGGTGGAAATCCAAATACCCGCGTTACATCCGGGTACATCAAGCCGATTTCGTTGACGGTTCGTTGTCAAACGGTGTATCGCTTTACGAATTGATGGATTCATTGAAGCACGATGCGTTCGCATCCACGCAACGCAACAAGAGAATCGGAACGGGTAATACTAAACCACGCCGGGCGTACCTACAACGGGGTGATGTGGAACTGTCGACCGAGGGTCATGCGTGGCTTGCTTCGCGGTTGCAAGAAGCGTTTGAAACCCATGGCAAGGTGACGCAATCCGAACTCAACAATCTTGATTGGCCAGATCCTTCAACGTTTTGATACCAGAACTAGGTTTAGCGTCGAGGAATGGTCAACCGCCAGTTCCATTCGGTCTCTGATTATCTTTTTGATCGATTCGCACTTCGATACGTCGAATTTATCAAGAAATCCCAAAACCAACCCCTGGTGGGGGAGGCGGGATTCGAACCCGCACGGCCTAAGCCACATGCTCCTAAGGCATGCGCGTCTACCATTCCGCCACTCCCCCGCTCTCTCAATAGTACTTTCGGTCGCCTACTCGTAGATGTTCGACATCTGCCAGGCGTCGAGCGATTCGAGGATGGCGGCGGAGCCTTGGGCTCGCAGGGATACGCCGACGCTGTCGTCCCGTCCGGGGTAGACCCGCGCCGCGCCGCACTGCTGGTCGTTGACGAATATCTCGACGATGCTCGTGTCGATGAAGACGCGGGAGTCGCAGCGGCTCATCGTCGACCAGCACGATCGGCGCCTTTCCGCCACTCCCCCGCTCTCTAAATGGTACTTTCGGACGCCTATTCGTAGATGTTCGACATCTGCCAGGCGTCGAGCGATTCCAGGATGGCGGCGGAGCCTTGGGCGCGGAGCGATACGCCGACGCTGTCGTCACGTCCGGGGTAGACGCGGGCGGCGATGCACTGCTGGTCGTTGACGAATATCTCGACGATGCTCTTGTCGATGAAGACGCGGAGTCGTAGCGGCTCATCGTCGACCAGCACGATCGGCGCCGTCTCGGGCGGGCGCGACAACGCGCCGGGGAGTGTGGACGAATAGGAGGTGTCGAGCGACACGATGCTCTGCATGACTGGCACCCGTCTCGGCGCGCCGAACTTCGGCACCGCCGCCGCCCCGCTCGCCAGCAGCGCCCCGCTCTTGGGCAGGTCGCGATGCATCCGGAAGCCGCGGTCCTTGAAGAACGATACCCGGGTGTACTCCTCGCGGTTCGGCGAACGCAGCACGTTTAGCTCGATCATCGGCGAGTCGTTGGCGTCGATCTCCAAGACCAACTCCATCGAGTTCCCCAACACGCCGTCCAAAACAACCTCCTCATTCGGTGGCAAAACCGTCTCATTAATGTGCGTGTGCGCCTCGCGCACTGACTCGACATCGCCCGCAGGTTCGATCTTCAACTCGTCTGCGTACTCGCCGAGCGTCACCCGACGGGGCAACGACATGATCTGGTTCCAGCCCTCGGACGGGTAGCCGGGGTTCATGTTGTGGATGATGATCACGCCGCCCTCGCCGTCGGGCGTCGCCGACGGTGCGTGAACGCCGGACGGGGTCGATGCGCCGAAGTTGAAGAGGCCGCCGCCCGTCACGACGAACTTGTCGCGCTCCATGTCGTAGTCGCCGAGGAGATACTGGCCGCCGCTCATGTGGCTGAAGAACGGCAGTATCCACCGGTCCCCTATCGGCCAGAAATACGGACATGCGCCGTCGTCGCCGACCAGCGTGAAGCGGTCGTCCTCAGTGAACGGGTGCAGATACTCCCACTTGGCGAGATCCTTCGACCGGAAGAGGAAGTCGGCCGCGATGCGTTTGCCCGCGGGTCCATCAGGCAGCATCCCGGCAGACAGCGAGTAGTAGTAGTCGCCCTTCTTCCAGATGCACGGATCGAAGACCGTGTAGTCCTGAGGCGATCCGTCCTGCGGGGGCGTCGGTATCACGGCCTGACCGGTCACCTTCTCCCAATTCAGCAGCAGCGGATCGCTCGACGTCGCCACCATGTTCCCGACCTGCGTCCCGTGATACATCGCAATCACGCGGTCGTCTTCGACCATCGTGGCGCCAGAGAAGCAGCACTCTTCAGGGTCCGGGTAGATCGCATACGGCAAGTCGCGCCAGTGGATCAGGTCGTCGCTGATCGCATGCCCCCAGTGCACCCGCGGGTCCTCCGGCGGGTAGCCCTGATAGAAGAGATGCCACCTGCCCTGCCAGAAGCACAACCCGTTCGGGTCGTTCAGCGTGTTCTCGGGGTTGACGTAGTGATAGATCGGACGATGCGGATCGCCAGATTTCGCATCTCTCGAAGCAATCATGCGATTGAGCAGCGGGTTGTCCCGCAGCTGCGCCTCCTGCTCCTCTAATGTGTCCGCGAACGTGTAGTGCGGCGCTAGAGACTTGTATTCGCTCTCGCTCATGGTGGTTCCTTGGTGGGTGTTCTGATCGATTATGCGAGTATATTCAGCAGAGTCGCTCGATTTTCGTCGCCGATTTCATTGAAGAGGTCAATCACTTCTTCGTACGTTCCTGGTCCGCCGACCATTTCCCAAAATCTCGTACCCAACAGTAACTGCCTATTGACGTCGAGATAATTACGGGCGAACGACCATCTGTAATCAGCATTAGTTCCATACGGGTTGTACGACATGCCGTAATACGTTGAAACATTGGGCGGCCCTTCCCTGCGCATCGCGTGAATCTCGAGCAGTTTTCGCGTAACCGAAATGCATTGGTCAAGGTTCGGCTTTGGTGACTTCATTTCCAAGAAAATCTCTTTTCCGTCTCCAGTCCGCAGATAGAGATCTGCTCTTACCGTTAGCGGTATCCGTTCAGAGTGGAACGTGTTGACCACCGCGTTCACGTAGTCATGGTAGTCACCATTGAATCCCTCATTCCTGATTTGGTCGACGATTCCGTCGATGCCTGCCCGCGCAGCGCTACTAATGTGGCCTCGGACATGGTACTGCCTTCGTGATTCTTCGAACCGATCCTTGCCAATCAGTTCAGCGGTAACTTCGAACATCGCTCCCAGCGAGGTGGAAAAAGATCGTTCAAAACTTGACGTGTTGTTGAGTACCGGGGTGAGTAGTGCTCGATGGAATGGGTTCAATCGCCCGTCTCGCCGTAACCTCGATTCGTCACGAAGTACGTTGTTCGGATTTTCGGGATCGTACCTTTCGATGACGGTTGTGAATAGATTGCCAACCGACTGTTTGATCAAATCCCGGGTTGCGCTTGAGATCACTCGTGACGCCAAACTAAAACACTTTCGTAGAAATCACCTGACCGACGTCCGGTGCGTCGATTTACATGTCGCTGAAGCCGGGCTTCCTGCAACATGCCGGTTGCTTGGCGGACCTCGTCGTACAACCCGTATTTGTCATTGGCGATTACTACCATGCGGCCACTTTGTGACAAGCTCTGCTTCACGTTGCGGAACACAGCAATCATGTTCTCGACGTACTCGCTTCGGGCCCTTTGTGAATTTCCCTTTGACGCGCTTCCGATTTCGTGTTCTGCGTTCCAAGGCAGTCCGAGCAATTCATATGCGTATCGATGTTGTTCGTGGTAGTCGATGAGCCCCACGTACGGCGGCGATGTCACGACCAAATCGTGTTGCGGGAACGAAACCTTCGCGCTGTCACCGGAGAATATCGAGATCGACACATCTTGCCGTATTTCGGCGAAATCTCGGATTCGTTTGAACGTGTCTCTGGTGTACCTTTTCAGGAATTGTTCCGCGTCCTCCGTGGGCCTGCAGGTACGACCGTGTTTGTAACAGTAGTACGGTTCAATCTGGGGTTTTTTGGGAAAGTCCAGATCGAAGTGAGTGGTTCGGCGGGCGGATCGAGCGGCTCTCGACAACACCAGTTTCATGACGTCACCATAGGTGTAATCGTCGATTAGAGATCTGTACGTCAGCAGCGAATCGAGCGCTGGAGGCGCCAACCATGCCTCTAAGTATCCGATTCGATCAAATGGCGATCCGTCGTCGAACAAGCGATTTTGGGACGATGCGATAGTCCGATCCAAGATGTCTTCTAGCTCAGCATGCAACTGGGGGAGCTCGTACGGAGAAGTCTTGACCCGCGAAATAAGGCAGTTGAATTCGGAAATATCACACCCGACGGCGTCGACCCCCAATGCTGCCGCTTCAACCAACGTTGTGCCGGAGCCTCCGAATGGATCGCACACCACCTTGGGTCGGAATTTCCGCAAAAACACTTCAACTAGTTGCGGAACGAACTTTCCCAGATATGGGTGAAGCCTGTGAACGTGCTTCGTCCGTACACTTTCCGGTAAATCCTGCTCTCGCCAGTTCAGATTAAGTGACTCAAGAGGCGTATTCTCGTCGACCGTATCGAAATCCGTGAACGGCAGTAGGTTGTACTGAGGATCGTAGCCGTGGCCGCGCTCATCGGAGCCGTCTGTAGTGAATGATCGAGATCGCATCCCTTCCTTTTGAATGGTCACCTAAGTCCTACTCCCTGACAGAATGACAATGACCGCGATTGTACTGGACTCGTCCGAACCCATCCCGGTGAATGGCAATCGGATCGATTCCTCACCGACACCGATTCCAGTTACGACCTGTATCCCGCTGGGTCGACGTGCAACAACGATAATATCCACTGAGTACGACGCGAACCGCAAATCGGTTGCGACGAGGAGAACCAAATGTCTGACATGCAGATCGAGATGATTGTTGACGAACATGCGCTGGTCGGAGAGGGACCTGTGTGGGAGCCGAAAACCAGCGTTCTCTATTGGACCGACATCCGGGGCGGCCGTTACTTCAAATACGATCCTGAAACCAATGTGAACGAGACGATCCACATCGGTATCTTCGTCGGCGGTGCGGCTGTTAACAAGAACGGCGGCCTGACGTTTGGGACATGGGAGGGCGTGATGCTCTGGCGGTCGGATTCCGACTGGCAGTGGTTGCATCACGAGCCGGAGATGCGTGCGCAGATGCAGTTCAACGATGTTACTGCCGGACCGGACGGCAGCTTCTACGCCGGAAGCTACTTCGAGGACGCGCCGCGCGGCGAGTTGTTGCGTTTCAATCCGGATGGTTCACACGAGATGATCGCCGACGGATTGGGCATCAGCAACGGGATGGGGTTTTCGCCCGATCTCACGGTCTTTTACCACACCGACTCGCTGGCGGGAGAGATCTACGCATACGACTACCACGCCGCGACGTCGGAGCTTACGAACCGTCGCATCCTCGTGAATCTCGACCCGAGCGAAGGCATTCCGGACGGAATGACGGTTGACGGGGAAGGAAACATCTGGTCGGCGTGTTGGGGAGGCGCGCAACTGATCCAGTTCGATCCAGACGGTACGGAGATGAGCCGCATCAAGTTCCCGGCGGTTCAGACGTCGGCTGTGATGTTCGGAGGCGAAGACCTCACCGACATCTACGTGACGACGGCCACGTTCGGCAGCGATGACCCGATTACCGACGACGATCCACCAGCGTACCACAAGATATCGAACCGGGGCGGTCAGCTATACCGCGTTCGGCAGGACAAGGTGCAAGGGAAAGCGGAATTCGAAACCGACTTCCAATGGTCGTGAAGATAGTCGGTATTGTGTGTGCGGCGTTGGTGTTTCGCCGTTGATTCGGTACTATTCGAACCGTCCTTTGTTGCCGCCGCTTGTCGCGACGGGCTTTTTCTGATTTTTGCACCCTTGGGCCGGATTTCAGACGTTGCTAAGCGTCTGCCTCCCGGCCCGCAGATACGGTTCTACCGCGGTAGTCTCGACTCGGTTTCCGCCAGTCGTAAGGACGATGGCGCGTAGTACACAAGTCACCGTGTCCTATCGCACGGGTCACCCAGACTGTGGGTCGCCCGTTCCGCGTCATCGACCTCGCATCCACGCGGGTCGAGGTTCTGAATCCTGTCAAGCTAACGCAACGCACGTCGAGTTCCGTGTTTGGCTCGACGAGGTGAACTGTCGGAGGACGTAGTGCCTCCACTCATCTGCACCGCACAGCAGGGCTCGGGAAAATCGCCGAACCCTTCGGAATGGTTCGCGCTCACACAGCATTATGCTCGTGCGCGACGTTCGCCTTATGAGTCTTATTATTACATATGTAGCGCATAGACGCAAGGAGGAGGAGGAGGAGGGGAATTTGAGCCGTCATGTCATTCTGAACGGAGCGCAGCGGAGAGAAGAATCTAAGACGGCAGCACCAGTGGGGGGCTCAGCTTCCTCGCTGCGTTCGTAATGACAGATGGGCGGCGCTCGGTATGACAGATGGTGCCCGGAGTGTGATCCTGATGTTTACCAGACGGCGAGTCGCTCGATCGATGCTAGGCGGCGCACTTGTTGGTCGATGTCGTCCAAACCCACGCCTACAGCATCAACATCGAGCCAATTTTCGCACAAATTGTCATACAGTCTGCTGGCGGCGCAAAACCAGTGATGGATGTCATCATCGTCGGCTTCGGTCGCCAACTGACCGGCGGCGGAGCTTCGGTACGTGGGTTGGGTCGTCAGCTACCGACGATAAATTCAAGAACGCCTATTAGAACGTCGGTTGTTCGGTCGGCTCCGCGATGTGAATTTCCGTGCGACGATGGGGCCGTAGACGATGATCGTCGCAAGGATTCCTGAGATTACCAGTAGCCGAGTAAAATCTCGAACTACCCAATCGAAGAAGTTGACCAACCAGTTGTAATCTGTCATGACGATTCAAGGAAGGATAGTAGCCATCTGACAATTGCCGCACCTATAGCAATCCGCGCCAACCAAACGATCCATTCGACGTGTGTTTGCAGCTTCGCGAAGTCGCTTGCGGAAACGTGGTCTCGCAAGTGCCTTTTCAAGTCGATGTCGTCTGCGGGATTTCCGGGTGCAGTCATTTCTCAATCTTATCTTGAGTAACTGATTGCCGCCCTACCCCCGCAAATTCTCATCGAAACCGAGATGCGCGCGCGACGGGGTCGGTTCAGTCTGCCCTTGATAGCGACTCCGCAACACCTTAGAGCCGTACGGATTCTCCGCCGGCGTTGACAGATACTGGAACGAGATCTGGCCTATCGGCATCCCCTTGTAAAGCGTCAACGGCAATCTCGACACGTTCGACAACTCGAGCGTCAGATGCCCGTCCCAACCCGGGTCTACGAACCCAGCCGTAGAGTGGATCAGCAACCCGATGCGGCCCAACGAACTCTTGCCCTCCAACCGCGCCACAATCGAGTCGCTCAACGTGATCCGCTCCAATGTATTGCCCAGCACGAATTCTCCGGGATGCAGGATGAACGGCTGGTCGTCCGCAATCTCGACCATCTCATTAAGGTCCGGGACGTCTTCTCGGAGATCGACGAATGGTGCCGTCGAGTTTCGGAAAACCAAGACCTTTTCGTCCAAATGCAGGTCAACGGACGCCGGTTGGAGATCAGCGGCACTGAACGGATCGATCCCGATCCGCCCCGCCGCTAACTCGTCGCGTATGCTCTTGTCGCTCAATACCATGGCATTAATCAGAGCACGCCCCACAGTCCTCTTGCCGTGGAGCGTGCGATATCGAATTTTATCAACGTCGGGACGAAACCCTTCGTCCTACTCGCCGTCTTTATCAACGTCCTTCGCCACCGCCGCCTTGTCAACGCATCCCGTTTGAACGATCGCGAACTTCGCGGTGATATCCGCCCGAATCTCGATATCTCCGACGCCCACGGGCGTGCTCGGCGAGTCCAATCCAAACGACTCCGATACTACTCTTGCCGCAGCAGTTTCTTGGACGAAGACCGGCCTTGAACCGACATTCTCGCTGGCGCTCAACAACGTGCCTACTTCGACACTGAATGCCTCGGCGTACAGTCCCGCGCGATGCAACGCATCCTGAACCGCCAACTTGCGCGCTTGGTCCACGGATTCAGACGTCTGATCGGCCCGGAATGAGATCGAATCGATGCGCACAACGTCTCCACCGGCATTCGCCGCCGCGTCGATGACTTTGCTCAGGATATCCGCATCTTCGCCATCCGTTGCTGTCTCATCTGGCATCTCCGTCATATCGATCTCGATCCTGACGCGATTCGTTACGCGGTAACCGGTTAGCATCTCTCTACTTTGACGGGCGGTACGACCTTCGCCCAGATCCACTTCTTCCTCTACCCAAGTAGTGCGCGGCCTTATGTTGAACCTTGTGGTCGTTATGTCATCATCCTCGACGCCCTGCTCTTTGACAGCGTCAATGACGTCAGCCATCGCGGTAGCTGCCTCCGATCGAGCCGCGCTCACCGTCTCCGCGGTTACTTCGACGCCCAGCGACACAACGCCGATGTTCGCTGGCACAGATACGATGCCAGTGCCCTGCACCGTTATGCCATCGCTACGGTAGTCGCAGTAGGTCACTTCTGCATCGATTTCGGCATCAACTGTGGCGACTACCGAAGTGAGCGGTTCTGGTGTGGCCGTTGGAGGGTCTTGCGCGCTCAGACTGAGCACCGATACGGTCGATCCGATCACGGCGACCAGCGCCACCACCGCTATCCCAATGTATTTTTTCCTGATCATTACTTCTATCCTTCCTCGATTTTTGCTCTCTAGTTTGGCCAACCTTCTTGGCTTCTATTAACAAAGACGAATCGGCACTCAAAATTGTTCCATCCGAACTCTCGATTGTCGACTAAAACCTACCCAGTCCCTTTATTTCGCCGGGGTCGGGCTCGGTGACGGCGTCGGTGTGGGCGTGACGGTCGACTGTCGAGATGATGCCGCGGTGGGGCTTGCTGCCGGCGTTGGAGTCGGTGTCGGCGTGCAGGTTGGTATTGGCGAGATAGTTGCAGTGGGTTCCGGCGTTGCCGACGCGGTCGGCGATCCGGTCGGCGTTGGAGTCGTTGTCGGAAGTACTGCGCACGGAACTTCGGTCGGTATCGGTGTCGGTGTCGCCGTCTCCTCCTGATCGACATCATTGGCCGTCATCGCTGCAGCTGCTTCAGCGGGTGCTGCGGTCGGAGTGGGAGCAAGCTCAACCTCTTTTTCGACCACGACCTCTCGTTCGATCTCGACTTCCTTTACAACCTCGACGACAACCTCGCGCTCGACCTCGACAACCTTCTCAACTTCCACAATCTTTTCGACCAAAACAGTGATCGGCACTTCCTTCTCGACGACTACCTCTTTCTCAACCACTTTCTCAACCTCGACGGTCTGCACAACCGTTTCACCAGCCACCTGAACTTCCTTTTCGACGACGACGGTGACGACCACCTGTTTCTCGACTTCCAAGATCACTTCTTTTTCAACCACTACGGTTTGCACCGGGCCCGGTGCTCCGGCCAATCCAAGATGTCCCTGAGGTCCCGGCTCTCCTGGCGCTCCCGGGTCGCCCGGTGCCCCTGGCGCTTCATCCAACATTGATTCGGAACTTTGGATTTCCTTCTCCACCACAACGGTTTGCACGATCGTTTCACCCGTCACCTGAACTTCCTTTTCGACAACGACGGTGGCGATTGCGGCACTTTCCGACATCGGATCAAACCGGTCAGTGACGTAGTCGGAAAGGTCACCGATCGTGATCAGAGCCACACCCATCAACGCCACTGCAGCGATCGCGAAGGGAACATAAACAGCTGCGTTCCGTAATCTCAACCCGCCCCAATTGGAACGCGGATTGATGATCTTTTCGATCTCCCGGTCAGAATACCCGCGGGCCGCTAGGGTTTCAGGAGTCAGCGCGTACGACCTCGGCGCCTCGACGGTATCGAGCGTTTTCAGTAACCGCGAAGTTTCTCGGACCGTCCGCAGTTCATCGACATCCACTCCAGCGGCACGCAGACTATCTTCGATACGGTATAGTCCCGCCTCATCGGTCGTGTCGAGGTATGCGGCGATCAGATCCTCGACGTGATCGGACCCGCCAATCATTCTTCGAATCCAATCGATCACAACATCCCGTCCCATGTGGTTTCGATGCGCGGACGGTTGACACGCAGGCTGTTGTCAGCGACTCCCATGTCTAAACGACGTTTATCGCCGCCATTTCGTTCCATTGTTCGCAACATCACGACCGCTGCCCTGCCAATCCAACAGGCAACAGTCCCGGTATGCCCCTTAGGCAATCCCGCACTCGCCGCCTCGCCCGGTTGAGGCGTGACTTCACAGTCCCGATGTTCACGCCGCACACTTCCGATGCGTCGTCGTAACTCTGCCCCTGCACGTCGATCAGCACGATTACCGCTCGGTGATCGTCGCTGAGCGTCCCGACGCAGTGTTCGAGCGCATCGCGCAGCTCCGAATTCATCGCAACGTCGGCGGGTGAGGGGTTATCGCTCGCCAATCGTTCCCGGAACACCGCCACATCTTCATCTACCGAAGATTCGCGACGTCGCTTTTGACGCCTGAAGTAGTCGTACGCCTTGTTCCTCGCGATCCTCAACAGCCAAGCCCGGACATTGTCGCCACGCATCCTCGAGACGCTCCGAAATGCCGAAATGAATGTCTCCTGCGTCACGTCGTCAGCAACCGCGTGCTGACGGGTCAGGCTCATGCTGAAACCGTAGACGGCGTCTTGGTGAATGGACACCAAGCGATTAAACGCATCGACGTCGCCGCCTCGCGCCATAGCTAGAATAAGATGTTCGTCGGATTGCATCTAAACCCGTCGTAACTGCTCGGAGGGCTGGCCGCAATACAATTTCTTAAGTTATGGCGAACCAGATTTGGAAACAGATGCGGGACATCGCGGAGATGGTCGTCATCACCGCTTTGGTCGTCATATTCGTCCGCAACGTGGCCATTACCTACACTGTAAACGGCCCCAGCATGGAGCCGACCTTTTTGGAAGACCACCGCGTCCTCGTCAATCGCTTCGGCGCCATTCGTTTCTGGGGAATTTCCCTCTACGGCCAACAAGATTTCTTGTTCGAAGGCCCCGAGCGTGGCGACATCATCGTCTTCGAACCGCAACAGCCGGGCGTCGAGAAAATCGTAAAGCGGGTGGTTGGCCTGCCGGGCGACAAAGTCGACATCGTGAACGGCATCGTCGAAGTCAATGAAATCTCAACCGACTACTCCGACGAATTCACCGAGACAAAATCGCACCTGAAATACCCGGTCGTCGTTCCGCCTGACAGCTACTTCGTCCTAGGTGACAACCGCGATCAGTCAAACGATTCCCGCAACTGGGGATACGTTCCAACCGAAGACATCGTCGGAAAAGTCTGGATGCTTTACTGGCCTTGGAGAGAAATCTCCACGTATTGACGATCTACGTCTGCATCAACTCGATACTCAGACACATTTCCACCATCATCCCGTCGTTCCTTCTCCCATAACAATCCTCCTCCGTCCTCTTCGCGACGCGAGCGAAGCCATGGCGCAGGGAATGCTAGCCTTTGCTGCTACTGCCATTCTCGAACAGCTCCTGCTCCGCCTCAGGCGTAAGTTCGACATCGTGTTTGCGCAGGATCGCCTTCATGCGCTTCGTGGCTCGTTTCTCACCTTTTTCTACGGCTTTAGCAATAAATCGTTCCCTGGCCGCTTTTCGGATTTCGGTTCTTGTCTCGAACATTTTTCTGACTCCTTCGATGGCAAGGGCGATCGCGACGACGAACGCCCAGCTGAGTTGAGTTACAGCGAGTCGATATATTCCTATGCTCCAGTGGCCTGCATCAGAGTATATCCACAGCAGAAGCAGGGAGACCGCACCGATCAGCGCGAACCCGCTCCCCTGCCATACGACGCCGCGTTCTTCCAGCGTCGAAGTCAAACCTTCGATCGTCATCCTCGATTCGGCTTCCTATGCACCGTGTCAGCCCATGCCACGGGCAGTGTTCTGGATGGCGTAAACGCGGCGCTACAGGGCATGTACCAACGTTCGTTGTTCACGACGCCGTCTTGTGCCGGTACATCAGAGCCTCCGCAAGATGGTGATTCTCGATCAATGGCATCTGCTCCAAGTCGGCGATCGTCCGTGCGACCTTCAACACCCGGTGACAAGACCGCGCCGACAACCGTAGATGCTTCATCGCGCTCTGCAGCAGCGACTTCGCATCCTCCGACATCTTGCACGAGTCCCATACCTCGACGGGACCCATCAAGGCGTTTGACATCACACTCGTACCCTTGAATCGTTCGTGCTGCAACTCGACCGCGACCAAAATGCGCTCGCGCGCTGCGGCCGAACCCTCCTCCGTCGGCGGTGTAATCAACTTGTCATACGCGACCCGCGGCACGTCCACAAACATGTCGATACGGTCAATCAACGGACCAGAGATGCGGCGTTGGTAGCGCGCCACGGTTGGTTCTCCACATGTGCATGGTTGCTGCGAATCGCCGTGATACCCACATGGACATGGATTCATTGCACCCACCAACATGAAACTCGCCGGATACGTGGCACTAGTCCGTGCCCGACTGATCGTTAGGCACCTATCCTCCAACGGCTGTCTCAGTGTCTCCAGCGTCGAATTGCCGAACTCAGGCAACTCGTCGAGGAACAACACTCCTCGATGGCTCAACGTCACCTCACCCGGACGCGGTATCGAACCGCCACCGATCAGACCCGCGTTCGAAATCGTGTAGTGCGGCGCTCTGAACGGCCTCTGAGTTACCAGCGGGCTCCCCGAAGGCAATAGACCCGTCACGGAGTAGATTGTCGTCACCTCCAACGCCTCTTCCGGCGTCATCGGAGGCATGATCGACGGCAGACACCGCGCCAACAACGTCTTGCCACAGCCCGGCGCCCCCATTAATACGATGTTGTGATGCCCTGCTGCTGAGATCTCTAGCGCCCGCTTCGCCTGCTCCTGGCCTCGCACGTCGCGGAAATCGTATCCCGTGCGCACCGGGGCAGCCGAACCCATATCTGGGATTCCGCCACCCCGTACCAACGGCATATCCTTGCCATCCCGGAGGTGGTCCACCAACTGCTTCAGTGTCTCGGCTGGACGTATCTCGATACCCGGCACAAGTGAGGCCTCCTTGGCGTTGACCCGGGGTACGAATGCCGTGTCGAAACCTCGATCCTTGCCCGCCTGCAACATCGGCAACATACCGTGCGTCGATCGGAGCTTGCCATCTAAAGAGAGTTCGCCCAAAAAGAGCGATCTGTTCACCGAGTCGGGCACCTGACCACTGCACACTAATATCCCGATAGCGATCGGCAGATCGTACGACGGACCGGTCTTCTTGATGTCCGCCGGCGCCAACGAAACCGTTATCCTTCGCAACGGAAACTCCTGGCCCGAATTCCGAATCGCCGCACGAACCCGCTCGCGCGACTCTTGAACCGATGAATCCGGCAATCCCACGATGTTGAACCGTGGCAATCCCGGCGAGATATCAACCTCGACCTCCACCAGCTGACCATCCACCCCACTCACCGCACATGTGATCGTCTTGGCAAGCATTTTCTCTCATTCCTTCTTATATAGTTACCGGTATACCTTCACTCACACGACGCTATATTATACATATGTTTCATATAATTCAAGCGTTTTTCGCGATTTTCCAAAAATAGTTCGTTTTTGCGGTCGAACACAGAGAGTACCCTGAGCATCCGATCCAACATGAGTATCCGCTACGAAACCGAAGATAACGTCGCAATCATCACTATCTCCAACACCCGGAGAGCCAACAGCTTAGACAAGCCTCACGCCGTCGAACTTGGAGAAGCTTGGGCCAATGCTTGGGATGATCGCAACGTCCGTTCCATTATTGTCACTGGTGAAGGCGATCGCCACTTCTGCGGAGGGCACGACCTATCTATGCGCGACGACGTCACGGAGGTAGATCACGAATTTCTAGCGCTCGAACGCATTTTCAGACCACCCGTTGGATACATCAATGGATTCCAGACCGGCATCGACGGTGGAATGGCCGACCACTTCCCACGCATCTACAAACCAGTCATCGCCGCAGTCAATGGCTGGGCAGTTGGGGCCGGACGCTACCTCCTTCTCGCTTCTACCGACATCCGCATCGCTGCGCTCGGAAACGCCAACTTCCGATTCGGCCTGATTTCCCGAGGATGGGTAGGAGCCGGACCCGGCGCAAGCCTGCTCCTTAAGCAACTCAGATACGTGGATGCCATGAAGATGCTCCTTGCCGACGACACCGTAGACGCGAACGAAGCCGTCAGAATCGGGTTGGTAAACGAAGCCGTATCACCCGATCAATTGATGCCACGGGCCTTGGTTGTCGCGCATCGCATCGCCGAGATGCCACCACTAGCCACGATCAAGATGAAGGAGTTCATCCACCGCTATTCCGATTTACCTGTGGAGCAAGCGTGGAACATCCAAGCCATGATGAACTTCATGCTCCTGCAGACATCCCAAGACGCGCAGGAAGGCCGGACTTCATTCCTCGAACGCCGAGAACCTGACTACACCGGAGAATACGTGGGTCTAGAGGGTTTCTACGAAAACGCATCTGAAGAGGAACGCGCCCGTCTGGAAGAGCTCAAGCGTCAAATAGACTGGTAAGCATAAGGGGCGTCTCCACAAATGGATCGATGGCAATACGCACGCGACGAACATCCCGCCTACTGCACCTGCGTTGAGTGCATAGAGGATAACAAGAAAGGCGATCGGAAACGATCGCGCAGGTCCGCTTCCTCCGTGCCAAGTTCGCTCATCGGCCTAATTACCTCTTGGGTAAAACGTCTAATCCGCGGCCGATGATTTCTCGGGCAGTTCAAATCATCGCCCGAGTATCCGCCACCACGCCCATCCCAGTCCGGCGCCGACTACCGCGCAAATTGGCGCCGACACCGCAAAAAAGGTGATTGAAACCTCAGCGTCAAACTGGACCCAGAGCAAAGCGTTGAAAGAGATTGCCGCGCACACGCCAACGACGCAACCCCACACGATATGTCGATTGGCGCTCACTCGGTCGATGTTAATCGAACCTCCGCACTACGACGTCATCCCTGCGGAGGCAGTCGCTTCAGCAGGCGGAACGTCCATCCAGTTGTGAGGCGTCACTAACACGCCCGATTACCCGTCTACTCTGCGTGCTTTGCGCTGATCGGCGCCCTGTACAATTTCGCTGCGCAATGAAAGGTGACACAGATGACCAACTCCAACGGCAAAGTTCTTCGAAGCGAAGCATGGTTCGGACCACGCGACCTTGAGGGCTTCCTGCACCGATCCGGCCTGAAAAACCAAGGTTGGGACGAAGAATCTTTCGCCGGCAAACCCGTCATCGGAATCGCCAACTCTTGGAGCGAGGCGACACATTGCAACGCCCATCTTCGCCAAATCGCCGAGCACGTCAAACGCGGCGTCATCGCGGCTGGCGGCTTCCCGCTTGAATTTCCGACCATATCCCTCGGCGAATTCTTCCTCGCGCCGACATCCATGCTCTACCGCAACCTGATGGCGATGGACGTCGAAGAGATGATCCGCGGCCTACCCATCGACGGCGTCGTCCTACTGTCCAACTGCGACAAAACCACTCCCGCGATGCTCATGGGCGCAGCATCCGCCGACCTGCCCGCCATCATCGTCACCGGCGGCCCACAGCTCAAAGGCAACTGGCGCGGCGAGGAACTCGGATCCTGCACCGACTGCCGACGCTACTGGTCTGAACTCCGCGCCGGAACCATTACTCAAGCCGATTACGACTCCATGGAAGAGGCCATATACCGCTCTCCCGGCCACTGCATGGTGATGGGAACCGCGAGCACGATGTCGGTCATCTGCGAAGCCCTCGGCATGACGTTGCCAGGAGGCGCCGCAATACCCGGAGCCGATTCCAGACGCCGCGTGTTCGCCGAACGTGTCGGTGCCGCCGCCGTCGATCTAGTCGCGCGCAACACCAGACCTTCCGAAATCCTCACCGAAGAAGCCTTCGAAAACGCCGCCCTGTCGCTCCTCGCTCTCGGCGGATCGACCAATGCCATCATCCACCTGACCGCCATCGCCGGCCGCGCCGGCATCGACTTCCCGCTCGCACGGTGGGAAGAACTCTCGGCCAACGTTCCCGTCATCGCTAACCTCAAGCCATCAGGTAAATTCCTGATGGAAGACTTCTTCTACGCCGGTGGCGCGCCAGCCTTCTTCAAAAAGATCCTCCATCTCCTCAACGCCGACTGCGTAAACGTAAACGGCAACACGCTCGCCGAGAACGTATCCAACGCCGATTGCCACAACGACCACGTCATCCTAGACCCGGGCCATGCCTTGTATCCAGACGGCGGCGTCTCGATTCTCCGAGGATCCTTGGCCCCTGACGGCGCAGTCATCAAACGCTCAGCGGCATCACCACAACTCCTGCAACACACCGGCCGCGCCGTCGTGTTCTCCAGCCCCGCCGACCTCAGCAAACGCATCGACGTGACCGACCTCGACGTGACCGAAGATGACATCTTGGTGATGCAATCTGCGGGCCCGATCGGCGGACCAGGAATGCCGGAGGCCGGTTTCTTGCCAATCCCGCGCAAAATCCTTGCCAAAGGCATCCGCGACATGGTCCGAATCTCCGATGCCCGAATGAGCGGCACGGCATTTGGCACCGTCGTCCTCCACGTCTCGCCAGAATCCGCCGTAGGTGGTCCACTAGCCCTAGTTCGCGACGGCGACATGATTTCCCTCGACGCCAACAATGGCCGACTCGATCTATTGGTGGACGACGCCGAACTAGATCGCCGCCGAGCCGAACTTCAATCGACGCCAAACTCCCAAAACGGCACCTCGAACCGCGGCTACATCAACATGTACAACCGCCACGTCATGCAAGCCCAACACGGCTGTGATTTTGATTTCGCAGTTGGTAGAACACCAGTGGCAACGCACGTCGCGCCGGAGCATCATTAAACCAAATGTGTTCTGGGACGGATCAGTTCGCCGGCGGATCGATCTTCCGCGGTGACCTGCCTGCACTGACGTCGTCCCATGCGGTCATCAATTCACGTTGGTGTTCACCTGCCCACCGCAACAATCGCCGGCTCATTCGCGAGGGAAAACGTCCACGATCCACCTTGATAGTACTGATATCCACCGTGACCACAAATTCACCATGTTCAGCGTGAAAATGGGGCGGGTTATGGTCATCCCAATGGATCGAAATGGTTATACCGTCGAAACGGCAAAGTTCAGGCTTCGACCAAATGTGCTTCGGCTTCCGCCTCAAACCCTTGCCACGGCCTGCCTGTCAACTCGACGTAGAGCCAAATGATGCAAAAAACCATATCGGATTCCTCTGGATCATCGCCCCATCTGATGTCCCCACCATGCGGTGGGATCCATACATTTTCGAAGACGCTTCTATCCTGCCACGGTTGGAACCAGGGCTTTTCAGCGTATTCCGTCAGATCGAGTTCGCCTTCCACACCGTTGCTCAACTTCACCCAAATCCGGAACCCATCAAGTGACTTGACGCCAACAACGTCGATATCGACCGGGCCGACAACCATGTCTTCTTCGCCGTTCAATGAAATCCTTCTTTAGTAAATCTGTTCGTACCAACTAATGTATCACGTAACCTCACTCAAAAATCGAAGGCGATTTCTGATCGCCACTCCTTGACCGATGTAACGAACCTGCGTGGGCTTAACGCGATGGAGGTGCGATCTTTTCCGGAGTTTCGCCAGCGCTGACTTTCTCCCAAGCGTCCATTAGCTCAGACTGATGTTCGCGCGCCCTTCTAAACAATCTACGGCGTTGACGTGGCGGAAGTCGGCCTTGTCGCACGCCGAGCGTCCTGATCTCAATTTCGATCGTGAATTCGGCGTATTGTGCGTGAAAATGTGGCGGGTTGTGGTCATCCCAAAATATGACAACACTGATTCCATCGAAACGGCAGATTTCAGGCATTGATCAACTGGACTTCGGCGTTTTCTAGAACTTCATTCCAAGGCCTGCCTGTCAACTCGGTATAGAGCCAAGTCAAACAAAACCCCATATCGGACGCTTCGGGGTCATCTCCCCAGCGAATATCGCCGCCATGAAGGGGTATCCACACATTTTCGAAAACGCGGCGATCTTGCCAAGGTTGAAACCATCGTTTCGCGGCGTATTCAGTTAGATCCAGTTCGCCTTCCGTCCCATCGTTGAAACGGATCCAGATCCGGAAACCGTCAAGAGGTTTTACATCGACGACCTTGAAGTCGAGTGGATCTACAACTATTTGCCGTTCTTCCTTCACAGAAACCTTTCTTTAGTCAATCTGCTTGTAGCAACTAATGTATCACGCATTCCGCGTCCCAATAGATGTAAACATCTGTGTCGTCGGTGCCAACCGATCGCCAATTCCAAACTCCGGGAGTATCAGCACCGACTGACATAGCCATCAATCGGATCTCCATCTGCGAAAAAGGATTGTTGTCCAAGGTTCGGAGAATCGGATTAACTTCCTCGGCCTTGTCAAATATCCGCACTCCGATCTGAGCGTTACCGTCAAAGATGAATTCGTGTGTCACTCAAGATCCTTTCGCTGCAAGATCAAAAACCGAGGAAGGCGACAAGAATTTTCCTCACCAGCCCCTAAGGCGTCGGCGCATCCGCAGGTATCAATCCCTCTGCCTTCATCTCCGACCAAACGTCCGCCGGAATCTCGTGCCCGACAAGGTCGAAATTCTGCTCCAACTCCGGCACCGACTGAGCGCCCGGTATCACTGTCCCGACCGCAGGATGTGCCAACACAAACTGCAACGCCGCCGCCTTCAGATCCACCCCGTGTCGCCGGCAAACAGCATCCAACTTGCGGGCATGCTCAACTAGGTGCGCCGGCGCTGGTTCGTAGTTGAAAGACACGTAACCTGACAGATCACGCGCCAAGATTCCGCTGTTGTACGGACCACCGACGATGATTTTGACATCCCGTTCAACGCACAACGGAAGAAACTCGTCGTACGCGTCGTGGTCTAACAGCGTGTATCTACCCGCCAACAAGACCGCATCGATATCGAACCGCCGAATGAACGCCGCGGGCATCTGCCATTCGTTCATCCCGCAACCCAACGCTTTGATGACGCCCTGCTCACGCAACTCGATCAGCGTCGGAAATCCTTCATCGATCGCTTGACGTTCTCCGTGAGGCGCCCTATCAGGATCGTGAACCAACACAATCTCGACGTGGTCAGTTTGGAGCCGCTCGAGACTCTCCTCGATGGACCTCAGAACGTCGTCGCGTGTCCAAGTATCGACACAATAATGCTCCGCGAAGTTGTCCGGCGATTCTTCCGCCGTCATGCCACCTTCGACCAGTTCCAGCACTCGCCCAACTTTCGTCGAAATCACGAAACTGTTGCGGTCGAAATCCTTTAGAGCGGCTCCATAACGGACTTCGCTTCGACCTTGACCGTACAAAGGCGCAGTGTCGAAGTAGTTGATCCCGAGTTCGTGGGCGCGCCTGATTATCCTGCCTGCTTCGTCGCTTGCTATGCCGCCGTAGTACCCGTCGCCGAGCACCATGCCACTCAGCGGGGCACCGCCCAAGCCGAGCCGCGTGACCTCTACCCCTTGATTTCCGATTGCTACCTTATCTAACGGGTTCAACTTTCTCCTCCGCGTTGTCTTGTTTTCAGGAGACCAAAGCGGCGATCGCATTTCCGACCGTAGTCGTCGTTGATGATCCGCCCAAGTCTGGGGTCAACGTTTCGCCTTTGTCCAACAGATCCTCAACTGCTGATCGCACCGATGCCGCGGCCTCATCTTCGCCTAGATGGTCCAACATCAACGCCGATGTGAGAACCTGCGCCATTGGGTTGGCGATTCCCATTCCGGCGATGTCCGGCGCGCTACCGTGCGTCGGTTCGAACATCGAGGGGCTGGTACGCGTCGGGTCCAGATTCGCACTCGACGCCAAGCCCATCGAACCGGTGATGATCGCCCCAATATCCGTAAGAATATCTCCGAACAGGTTCGACGCCACAACCACATCGAACTTCTCTGGTCGGCGAATGAAGTCCATACAAGCAGCGTCGATCAACAACGAATCCGTGGTTATATCGGGATATTCTTCCTTGACGGCATCAAACGTGCGGTCCCAAAGCACCATGCCGTATCCCTGCGCGTTCGATTTGGTGATCGAGGTGACGTGCATCTTCTTCTTGCGCTCTCGAGCCAATTCAAACGCGTATCGAATCACCCGTTCGCAACCCTTCCGCGTAAACACCGACGATTGCACCGCTACCTCGCCCGGAAAGTCTTGATATTGGAACCCACCGACGTTCGCGTACTCGCCCTCGGTGTTCTCTCGCACCACGATCAGGTCGATGTCGTATGGCTTGACGCTTTTAAGTGGTGAATCGACACCTGGGAGCAACACCGACGGCCTGACGCAAGCGTACTGATCGAACGCTCGCCTGATCGGCAGCAGTAACCCGTTCAACGTGATGTGGTCCTGCACTTCCGGGTGACCGACCGCGCCGAGGAATATTGCGTCAAAACCGCGTAGCTGCTCGACACCATCTGATGGCATCATCTCACCGTGTTCGAAGTAGTACTCCGAACTCCATGGGAACTCGACGAACTTCCAATTGATGTCGTGTTTGTCAGCGAGCGCATCCAATACCTTCAGCGCCTCGTCGACGACATCTACACCGATACCGTCACCTTTGATTACCGCGATGCTATGCTTGCCCAACTTGAAACACTGCCTCCAGTTTGATGTTGTCTACCACGGCTTAGACATTGCCAGGACAGATCAGGAAGATCGTTCCTCGATCACTTCCAATACGCCTGCGATGTCGTTCTCATCCCAACCGTTCTCCATCATCACATGGAAAAGCTCCTCGGATTTGACGGCCAATTCCAGCGAAAGTCCCTCGGCGCCAGCTAAGTCTTTGATGATGCCCAAGTCCTTATCGAGATTGCGAACCGGCGCCGCTGAATTCTCAAAATCCCGAGCCGCGGTGATCGGAGCACTCCTCGCAACCATCGCGCTGCCGCCCCAAGCGACAGCGAGCAACTCGTTTGCGACCTCGATATCCACACCCGCCGCGTTCGCCAATGCAAAGGCTTCGGCTGCCGCAACGGTGTGAACGCCCACGAGCAGTTGGTTGATCAACTTCATCGCTGTGCCAGCACCGTTCGGACCCATGTGCCGAACGTTCGCGCCCATCAGTTCGAAATACGGCAACGCTTTCGTGAACGCCTCGTCGGAACCGCCGCACATGATCGCCAACGTGCCGGCTGCAGCACCTGTCGGTCCGCCACTGATCGGCGCATCGATGAACATCGCCCCTTTCGCCTCCGCCGCCTCCGCACACTTCCGCGAGGTCCCGATATCTACCGTGCTGTGGTCCACGATAATCTGACCCGGCTCACACGCCGGGACGATCTCACCAATTATCACGTCCAACGACGTCTGCACGCTCGGCAAACAAGCCAGAACTACATCGACCTTGGAAACCAGATCTGCAGACGAACTCGCCCCCTTGGCACCCCGATCGATCATCGCCTCAATCTTCGACTGCGTACGGGTATAGACAACGGGGTCCGCGCCCTTGGCGAGCAGATTATCCGCCATTCCCTGTCCCATGTAACCGAGACCGATGAATCCTACCGACATGTTCAGTTGCTCCTTAGCTTGCTGAGACGACGCGGTGCGCGCCGATAGTCAATTGTGCATCACAAATCGACGCACCCGTTCGCTTTAGATAGACGCCGAAAGTATACAAGCGACGCATGGAGCGGGAACGAGGCGTCAGGTCAGTTGATGCGGATGCGATTGGGAATTGGCCGGAGGTCACCTAGCAAGTGAAATTGGGCGTCGCCTCTAGGCTTTACGAACCACATACGCCCCCTCCGACCACTTGAGGTTGCGGATTCGCGACCTCGGATGAAATGGTACATCGTTTCTGTAAATGATGTTAAATGGCGGGTTGAATCTCCGACCCATCGACGCTTTGCGTTCGCTCAACCGGTCAAAGCTTGCGATGGTGGTAGAAAAAGAAAACGCCCTTCATGAAAAGGGCGCTTCAAGTGACAACGGAGGGTGCCGTCGAGGCGACGAACGGGACTGCAACTCCCGGGGTTGCTAGGCATACCCTAGCATCGCGGTTCGATTCCGCCACCCTCCGCCAATAAAAAGCTTTGCGCTTTTATGAACCACGACACGCGTTATTGTATACGGTCGGCCCCCGAGCACGCATTAACGCAACCGAACATTCAATGTCCACTCACCCTAGTCGAGTTGCCGCAGTCTCGGATCCAACCGGTCTCGCAGCCAGTCGCCGAAAAAGTTCATCGACATCACCAGCAGGAAGATCGAGATTCCTGGGAAGAAGGACGACCACCAGACATCGTTGATGAGGTACTGGTAACCCTCGTCAACCATCTTGCCCCACGTCGGTGTGGGGTCTGGGATCCCAACACCCAAGAACGACAACACCGACTCCGTCAAAATCAGTCCGCCAACTCGTAGCGTCGCGACCACGAGAACGGTGCTGACCGTCCCCGGCAAAATGTGACGCATCATCAAGCGAAGGTTGCTGGCGCCCATGATCCGCGCTGCCGAGATGTAGTCGAGCGACCGAATCGTCAACACGTCCGCCCTGATTTGGCGCACGAACGGCGGCCAGGCGATCATCGCGATGATTATGATCACCGATGTTTCGGTGGCACCGATGGTGGCGCCGACCATTATGGCGATGAGGAGGAAAGGTAGCGCGTTCCAGATGTCGACGAAACGCATCAGTACCTCGTCGAGCCAACCGCCATAGTATCCGCCCATGATGCCCATCGCGGTGCCGATGATTACACCCGACAACAACGCATATCCGGAAACTTTCAGCGAAACGCCGGCACCGTGGATGATGCGGGACAAGACGTCACGGCCCAAGCCGTCGCTACCCAAAATGTACTCGCCTCGGCCGAATCCCTTTTTCGAGGCAATCATGTACCCGATCGTGCCTTCGTCGGTGGTGAGATCGAAATCGGCTTTGTTCGCCGCGAGATCATTCTCCGGCTTTGGCTGCCCCCAAGTAGGCTCCATCAAATTGAAGCTGAGCTTCTGCACGATCGGGTCGGCAGGTGCAATCCACTCTGCACCGACCGCGACGACGGTGATGGAAATCAATATGAAAATCGGGATAACCGGCCAACGACGAAGCACATACCAGAATTGCGAATGCAACGGGCGCCTGACTCTCGACAGTCCCGTCGCCTGCGCGTCGAGCACGCGGCTACCTTCGCCGCCAAGTTGTCCGCTTTCTCGGATTGCCAATTAGTGATTCTCGTGCCGATGCTATTGAGCGATCAGTCGTAACGAATTCGTGGGTCAATTACCGCGTACACGATGTCAGTGAGGAAGGTTGCAATCACGTAAACCAAAATAAACATCAACACCGCGCCCTGCAATATCGGAAAATCGTTCCCGTGTACTGCTTGGACGGCCATTTGACCGATGCCAGGACGTGAAAATATCGTTTCAACTACAAGTGCGCCCTCGATGAAACCTGCGAACGCCAACGTCGATGCAGTTAGCGGTTGAATCAATGCATTCCTAAAGGCATGCTTCCACACGACGTAAGTCGTCCCCACACCCTTTGCTCGTGCCAATTTGACGTACTCGGAATCCAACACCTCGAGCATGGATGACCTCGTCAGACGGAGATAACCGGCCAGCCCGCCTAAAGACATCGCCAGCACAGGCAGGACGAGATACTCCATCTGCCATAGCGAAGGATCTTGAGTCGAATCCCCGGCCAGTCCTGCTGGTAACCAATCCAACCACACGGCAAATATATAAATCAGAATTATCGCGAACCAAAAAACGGGAATCGATTGGCCAATCAGCGCGATGAATCTACCTCCATAGTCGGCCAGTGTTCCGCGACTTACCGCCGAAAGAACGCCGAGACTTACGCCTATCGTGCCGGAGAAGAACCAAGCGAATGTGCCCAACTGTAGACTATGCGGAATCTTCTCGGTGATGATACGGGTTACCGGCAATTTGAACGCCAAGTTCTGCCCCAAGTCGCCTCGCAATACGCGGCCTAGCCACAGCAAATACTGTACGGGGTAAGCACGGTCGAGAGCAAGCTCTTTGCGGATCTCCGCAACCGCTTCGTCCGAGATGCCGTAGCCGGACGTAGCAAAAAGTAGCAACGGGTCACCGACAGCACGTGATAGCGAGAACACGATCGCCGTCGCGGCAATCGTGCTGAGGATCATGAAGAGGAATCTTCTTATTAAGAAACGACGCATGATGGGAACAGATGTTAACCCAAAACCTTTGGGTTAGGTGTCACCCAACCCAAGGCGGAAAACCTCTTCTTCTTTGATTGGCTGTCGCGCCGAAAGTGCGACAGAGGTCAGCGAGGTAAACGCGACGAGAGCGCATTGTCCGTCACCGGGCGCCGCAACATTCCGCTGCGGCGCCCGGTAGTAAGCAGGAACTTCAGTTTGAACCGCTCTATTGAGCTAGTTCGAGGTCCCAGAGGTTGTTGATAGCGCTGGCCGCTGCTCGGTCTTGTGGCCAAGCTGCAAACTTGTTGCGGTTCCAGAACCAGTCGTTCGGGACGGCGACGACGCCAGGTTGCAGGTTCCAGTAGTAGACGTACTGCAGGTAGCGGTTCGCAAAGTCAGTGGCCTCAGCGGTGTCGCTGGCGGCCGCCATACCCTCGTAGAGTTCGAGAATCTTCGGCGACTCAAAGCCACATGCGAAACCTCCGCGCGTCAGGCTGGTCTGCACCAAGCCCTTCGGGAAGTGCCACGGGTTGGACTCGCGGCCCTTGTCGCAAGAGGTGATCCACGGGTGAACGTTCGCACGGTTCACAACCGTCGGCCGGAACGTCACATACGTGAACTTCAGCGAGAAGGTCGAAAGTCCGATGTCGGACCAGTAACCAGCGACTGCGTCTGCAACTTCACCGGTGACCGACGCGCCACCACCGAGCTCAGGACCTGCGTAGACCGAGACCTCGAAGGTGTCATTGCCCAAGATGTCGGACTTCACGGGGGACTTGATCCAGTCAGCATCCTGTGACTTGATAATCTGGACTGCTTGGATCGGGTCGTACTCGTACGTGCATGGACCGGTTCCCGCCGGCGCCTCGTCGGTGAAGGCTACTTCACCGTCCTGCGTACACTGCACACCCGAGTAGTTCGGGTGACCTGCGGCAAAGTACTCGACCTGCACAACGTTACCAAGACCTGCTAGCAAAGAATCGTTCACGGCTGCGCGGTCCACAGCAATCGCCAACGCGTAGCGAATGTTTCGAGACTGCTGCATGTCGTCAGCACCGTGCTTGTCGCTGTCAGAGTTGCCGATCCATGCGTGGTCGTGCACGAATGGGCCCTTTGGCGGAAGCAGCTCGCCAGACTTGGCGTCCGTCGACTCCCAGAGGTTGCCGGAGAAGAAGATGCCCAGCTGGATAGCTCCACCGGTACCGGACTGACCCCAGTTGGAGGAGTCAACGATCAAGTTGGCAGCGTCTTTAGGCTCGAGTTGAGCGGTGTCGATCTGACCGGTGCGCAACAATGTCGCACGGTTGGTCGGGTCACCTGCCTGCACCAAGATGATCGTGCTGGTCTTCGGCGAGAACTTCCAGTGATCGTCGTCCGCAGTCAAAACAATGCGGTCGTCCGCAATCCACGTGTCGATCAGGTACGGACCCGACGCGACGACGGTGTCTCGGACGAAGTCATCACCCTCGGTCTCCCATGCGTTCTTAGAAAGAACTGGGAAAGCCTGGCCGGACTGGTTGACGTAGTCGTCTTTCCAAGTGCCATCAAACGCCGGGCTTCCATCCGCTTTGGTGGCGAAGTTCCACTCAACGGTGCTCTCGTCAATGACACGCCACTCACCCCAGAGGCCGGCGAAGTCGCCAGCCTGACCGTGGATGGAAGTCCTGTTCGTCGCGTTGTTCGCATCGTTCATGCTCCACGCAACGTCATCGGCTGTCAACGTACCGAAGTCCCTGTCCTTAGTTCGGAATGTGATGCCGTCTTGGATCGTCACGCTCCCGGTGGTCAGGTCATCGCTGATGCTCCACTCGGTAGCAACCCAAGGCAAGGTCTCGTCGCTTGCGCCTCGGCGGAACAGCGTCTCGGCAACACCCCAGTTCTTGAGAGCGTCAGATGCTTGGTTCGCGTTCCTGCCAACCTGTTGACCGATCCCAGCAAAACCAATAACGGCTGCGCCGCCCTCGGTCTTGGGGTCCGGAGCACCGATGGTGCCAATCAAGCTTGCAGTAGCTGTCGCCTCAGGCGCCTCGATCTCGACGATCTTCTCGACCTCTTTGACGACCTCTCGCAGGACCTCTTTTTCGACGACGACGGTCTGGACAACCGTCTCGCCCATAACTTCGACTTCCTTCTCCACCACGACCGTCTGGACAACAGTCTCACCTTGGATCTGTTTCTCAACGACGACTGTCTGAATTATGGTCTCGCCTTGAACCTGAACCTCTTTCTCAACGACGACCGTTTGGATCACGGTCTCGCCGCAGGCCCAAGCCGCAAGCGCGGCTATAACTACCGCACCCGCAAGCAAGATCTTTCTGCTTGTATTCATCTTCAATACATGACCTCCATGTATGCTTCATGCCTCTTAACGCGCGCCAACAAATGCGGCGCGGCGCGAAACATCGATGCCTATGATTCGATACATCTGGCGTGATAAGTGTAAACGATATCCCGAGCATGTCAAAACCAAAATCACCCGGATTTCGTATCCACGAACCTGCCCAACTGATGGCGATAAAATCAAAACACCCGCCCTTTATCCGATCAATTGATACCCACGAAACCCATGCCCTCGCACATCAGCATCCTCTACTGGAAAGAGATACCCGTACAAATCAAAGCTGAGAACGACGCAACGTCCGTCTCGTTGCCTCTTGACCACCGCTTCCAGGAAGCCGCCGACGCCATAGCGATGATGGACGGGTCGTACGGCGGCGACGCATACCTCGACGCCTGGCAATGGGGCGAGACGCACACCTCCGATCTAGATCCCGACGCCGCGGCCAATAAACTCGCCGAACGCGTCAATAAAGGCATGCCACAAGACTTCGTCGCCCACATCCGTGACCTCCACGACGCTGGCGACCGCGTTGAGCAACCCGGCGCGATAGACCACTGGATAGAATAGACGCATGACGACCCAGATCTCATCTGCTCACGAAATCCTCCAGCGCCTCGATAACGAAGTACTTATCTTCGACGGCGCGACGGGCACCTACTTACAGCAGAACGGCCTCGAATCTGGAGGCTGCCCAGAGTTGATGAACGCCGACGCCCCCGAAACCATTCGCGGGATGGCGCGCGCCTACTTTGACGCCGGATCCGACTTCGTCCTCACCAACTCCTTCGGCGGCACCAAGTTCCGACTTCAGCACTACGACGCCCAAGATCGCGTCACCGAACTGAACGCCCTTGCCGCCGAACACGCCAAGTCCCAAGCCGGGCCGGGCCAATACGTCGCTGGGTCCGTCGGTCCAACCGGCGAATTCATCGAACCCCTCGGTATGGTCTCGGAATCCGAGATGTACGACGCCTTCGCCGAGCAGATCATCGCCCTCGAACAAGGCGGCGCCGACGCCGTCATGATCGAGACCCAGATGGTTCTCGACGAAGCCGAGATCGCCATAGAGGCCACCCGAGAAAACACCGATCTCGTCGTCATGGCCACGATGGTCTTCGACAAGGGACCACGCGGCTTCTTCACCATGTGGGGTACCACGCCCGAAGATGCCGCCAAAGGTTTGCGCCAGGCTGGCGCCGATGTCGTCGGTTCCAACTGCGGCAACGGCATCGACAAGATGATCGAAATCGCCGAGCAGATGCGCCCAGTCGTTGATTGCCCGATCGCCATCAAGTCGAACGCCGGCATCCCCGCTTACAAAAGCGGAGAGATCATCTACCCCGAATCCCCCGAATACATGGCCGAGCGCTACGAGCAACTCGCCGAAGTGCCCGTCCAGATGCTCGGAGGTTGCTGCGGTACCACGCCCGACCATATCCGCGCCCTCGTTGAAGCCGTCAAGTAACCTGACAACCGGAGGATTAGCCGTAGCCTACTCAAAAGGAATAACCCGCGAAAACGTCATCGCAGCGCCCCTCCGTAACCTCGGCAGGTGCATAGAACTAGCCGCGATCGATCCCCACTTCCACGACATCACCGTCGGTTTGTACCTCCTTGACCGAACTCTGACCATCTTCTCCTTCTCCCAGATGGAAGGCAAAGAGAAGCGCATCGAGCACATCCGCGAACGGCTCTGTGCCCTAGCCGATATTGAACCAGTTCCCGGCGCGCACGATCAATCCCAATTAATCTCCAAAGAGTTCTACGACCGACCGCTCCGTTTCGCCTTCACTGAAGCCGTAGAGCGCGACAACCCGATACCAACCGGACCCATCTCCGTCAAAGACACCAAGTCCAGACTCACCTTCACCGTCACCCCGGAGCACTCCGACGAAGAAGGCTGGACCTATCGCGTCGCCGCCGAAGGCGAATTTGCACGCCCGCAGATGCGCATCGCAGCCGTTGTCGGCGGATACATGCGCTACGGCGAATGCGAACGCATCGAACGCGACCGTTTCCGCTTCCAACACGGCGAGCGCCTCGACCGCTTCGCACGTCTACTACTGCCCTACGCCCGAAACGTCAGCGCCGTCGACACCATGCTCGAACAAGCCGACCTCGCAGGCCAGATGACAACTCAGACACTAGGTTTCGCCAGCAACTGATACTCCAACCGTCACCACAACTCGCTATATCTACCTCTTAAGGAGGGCCAACATGCCATCCACGAAATATGCCGGAACGCTCACCTCGAAAGAGCGCACTCTCCGTGCCCTCGCCGGCGAACCGGTCGACCGACCACCCGTCACCAACCCCACCAACGTCACCACCGTCGAGTTGATGGACCTCGTCGAAGCACCATTTCCCGACGCCAACCGTGACCCGGAGATGAACGCCCGACTAGCCGCCACCGGCTACACCCAACTCGGCTTCGACGCCATCATGCCCTATTTCTCCATCATCCAAGAGTCCTCCGCCCTCGGATGCGAGATGCAGTGGGAAGGCAAAGACAACTGGCCAACCGTCCGCATGACAAAACCCATCTGGAAGACCGTCGACGACATCAAGATGCCGAGCGGCTTCCTCGAGCACCGAGACAACTGGACGATCATCGAATCGATCCGCATCCTCAAGCAGGAGTTCAGCGACGAGGTAGCCATCATCGGCAAGACGATGGGACCATGGACCCTCGCCTACCACGTCTTCGGCGTCGAACCCTTCCTCCTCGCGACCGTCGACGACCCGCCGATGGTCATGGACATGCTCCACCGCCTAAAGCAGTTCACCATCGAGTTCGGCCTCGCCCAAATCGAAGCCGGCGCCGACGCTCTCACCCTGCCCGACCACGCCACCGGCGACCTCGTCAGCGGCGAATACTACCGGCGCTTCCTCATGGACATGCACACCGAGTTCGTCGAAGACCTGCCCGTACCACTCATCCTCCACATCTGCGGAGCAACAACCGACCGAATGCCCTACATCGCCACCACCGGTATGGCCGCATTCCACTTCGACTCCAAAAACGACCCTCAAGAGGCTATTGACGCCGTAGATGGAGGCATCAACCTAGTCGGCAACCTCAACAACCCCGTAACCCTCTACTCCAAAGGCCCCGAAGAAGTCCGAGCCGAAGTCTTCAAAGCCCTCGACGCTGGCGTCCAAATGATCGCCCCCGAATGCGCCATCCCCCTCAAAACCAAACTCGAAAACCTCCTAGAAATCCCGAGAGCCGTAGAAGACTGGGCCGCCGAACACTGGGACTATTCCGAAAACTAACCCCCTACCCGCCATTCCCAAGAACCCGTACATTCCCGCGCACGCTGGAACCCAAGAGAAACAAAGCACGCCACTCTCAAAGGTTCACCCGCTCGGCGGGGCAAGTGCCGAAGGCGATGGGGGTTTTGCCAACCAAACAGCCAATTCAGAATCCCGCGATATATAGAATCTGAAAAACTCCCGCAACCCAATGCGCGCGCCATCATTCGCGCCAGCAAAACAACCCATCCCCCATGCCAATCGTCAACGACGGCCTACAACGCGAGTTCGAATGGGTCACCAGACCCGGTGAACAAAAACACATCGGCGAAGCGCTCGACCTCGCTGACGAGTTGATGCAGGAGATCGCATACCAGCTCATCATCGGCAAAAACCTCGAAGTCGACCGCCTCACAAAAGAGTGCCTCGACAAGGGCTACACCGCAAACCACATCCTCGATAACGGACTCCTCAACGGCATGGCAATCGTCGGCGTCAAGTTCCGAGACAACGTCATCTTCGTCCCCGAAGTCCTCGTCGCCGCACGCGCCATGAAGGCCGGCATGGCCCACCTCGAACCCATCCTCTCAGCCTCCGGCATCGAACCCATCGGAACCGTCATCATGGGCACCGTCAAAGGTGACCTCCACGACATCGGCAAAAACCTCTGCATCATGATGCTCCGAGGCGCCGGTTGGGTCGTCCACGACCTCGGCGTCGACACCTCACCCGAAGAGTTCGCAGACGCCGTCATGGAATTCGACGCCCAAATCATCGGCATGTCAGCCCTCCTCACAACCACCATGCCCAACATGGGACGCACCATCACCTACTTCGAAGATATTGGCATCCGCGACGAAGTCCGCATCATGGTCGGCGGCGCACCCGTCACCCGCGAGTTCGCCGACGAAATGGGAGCCGACGGCTACGGCGAGAACGCCGTCGAATGCGTCGAAATCGCCGTCAGCCTCCTCGAACTCCAAAAAGAACTCGCCTGACCGTCGATCACCAAAAACCCCGTAGCCATGCAAAACGGTCGCAATAACGGCCATAAATCCGACGAACGACCCCCTGGAGCCGACCAAGCACACCCAAAGGTCGACGTCGAAGCCGCACGCAAAAGCATGGCCCGCATGGCAAACATCTTCGCCGACATCGCTAAACACGCCGAAGCGTCCACCATCGGCCGATGCCCCTACAAAGACGCCCGATCCCGCTGCACCGCCAAATTCGGATGCCGCAACCAACACTTCACCAAAAACCCCATAGACCAACCAGTCTGCACCGCCCGAGACGGCGACCTAGACTACCGATCCGCGTGGGAAGTCTAAAAGCCTCCTTCGATGCGAAACAAACGATTGCCGAATCTTCGACACCGATCTAGTCGGGCACAATCCGTCGACCATCACTCGCGTGTTTATCCCGAGCAATTTGCGGTCGTGCTGATCGCTTTGGTTGCGGCATCCTGGCTCGTCGTGGTTGTGTCAGCTTGCACAAGAGTTGAAGAAATCGAACGAACCGTGGAGGTGGAACGGGAAGTCACCGTGGAAAAATTGGTGACGGTAGAGGTGGAGAAACGAATAGACGTCCCGGTGACTGTCGAAGTCGAGAGGCAAACCGTATTGGACAGGGAAGTGGTCGTCGAAATTGAGGTCCCGGTGACCGTCGAAGTCGAGCGGCAGGTCCTCGTTGAGAAAGTCGTGACGGTCGAGGTAGAAAAACTGGTAGAGGTACCGGTGCCGTACCAGGTCGAGGTACCAGCACCGTACGAGGTCGAGGTGCCGGTGACCGTCGAGGTCGAGAAGATGATCGTAGTGGAGAGGGAGATCGAGGTGCCGGTAACGGTCGAGGTCGAGAAGACGATCGTAGTGGAGAGGGAGATCGAGGTGCCGGTAACGGTCGAGGTACCGGTGACGGTCGAGATCGAGAGACACGTCATCGTGGTAAAGGCAGATGAAAAAGATCGAGAGGAACTGCTCGCGCCGGCGTTTAGGGTGGTTCAAGACTTCGACCGATCGCTGGATCCCGACCATTGGCTGATGTTGGGATCGGCTGAACACCACCTGTCCGAAGGAACCGTGCAGTTGACGGACACGCGAACCAACCAGTCGGGCCTTCTGCTGCATCGCCATCCGATACGATGGAGAAACTCCAATATTCAGTTCTCGTTCGAGATATCGGGCGGATCCGGTGCCGATGGATTGGGGCTAGTGCTGCTCGAAGCTATGCCGGATTTCGAGATGTTCACTGATCGGTTGAATTTCCCTAGCGGAGCGTACTGGGCATCCTTCCACTTGGACGGGTACCTCGTCGCGTTTGACACTTACTGGAACGCCAAAGGGTATTGGCGTAATTGGTATTACCCCGTCAACGATCCTTCGGCCAACTTTGTCGCATTGGTACAGTTGGGAACGAGCGATGGACAATCAGCACTCGACCACGTCGGAACCGCGAATGTCGAGCAAGATTTGAGAAACTCAGGCGTATTCGATGCAGAAGTGCTGATTGACGGGGATGGCAACGTCGAAA
This sequence comes from Dehalococcoidia bacterium, assembly GCA_965220355.1. GTDB lineage: Bacteria > Chloroflexota > Dehalococcoidia > Lucifugimonadales > Lucifugimonadaceae > Bin127. The sequence continues at coordinate 1,222,061 of OZ244820.1, read as the reverse complement.
TCTACTTAGCGAACGCCGATGCCGACATGGACCAAACACTGATAATCCGATCCTCGATCACCGATTTCACGGGCAGCCTCGCGTATATCGGATTCATCGCCAACACCGGCGACTTCCACGACCGGCACGTCATTCATTCGTTAAAGTACGAATGATCGCCCGCCGCAAGCACCCGGCGCGGAGAATTTAACCAGTTCGCCCTCTCTGACGGACAAAATGACGACAACCCCCGGTGTCCCACACTCGTGGGGGAAATGTCCGATGGACAAAAGGCGGCGCCCCCTTTCACGACGCGTAAAACGGACGCCGCGACGTGAAAGGGGGATGCCAGGGGAGGAGCACACCGTGCAGCTCAATAACCCCAACCCCTAGAATTTCCCTTATATGCCCCTAATCCACAACAACAACTCCCTCCCCCTAGAACCCGGCAAGTCCCTCTTCGACTACGCCGACAACCTCGCCGTCCGCGTCCCAACCTCCTGCGGCCGCACCGGCGAGTGCCACGAGTGCATCGTCGAAGTCCGACGCGGCATGGACGCCCTCGACCCGCTGACCGACTCCGAAAACTTCCTCCGCGAAAACTACCGCCTAGCCTGCCAAGCTACGGTCATCGACATCGAAGCCGACATCGAGTTCAACATCCTCCGTCGCCAACCACGCATCCTAACCGAATCCATAACCCACACAGACATCGAACTAGACCCGCTCACAGTCCGCGAAGGCGACAACATTATCTACAAAGGCGAACCCGCCCCCTCCGCGAAACCTCCAGCCCCCTTCGCGAAGCGTAAGGGGGCGCGAGCAAGCGAAGCGATGCGAGCGGGGGATGGCCCCCGCATCATCGACCGCTACCGCGGCCGCATCCTCGGCATCGCCGCCGACATCGGCACCACAACCGTCGCCATGAACCTCGTCGACCTCGAAACCGGCGACATCCTCTATACCGCTTCCTTCGAGAACCCCCAACGCTTCGGCGGCTCCGACGTCATGCACCGCATCTCCTACGAGACCGGAAGCTACCGAGGCGAACTCCAAGCCGTCCTCGTCTCATCCATCAACTACGAGATCGGAGAAATGGTCCGCGCCCTCCGCATCAGACGCCGCCAGATCGTCGAGCTCGTCGCCGTCGGGAACACCACCATGCGCGACATGCTATTCGGCATCGACGTCGAACCCATCGGCCAGAAACCCTACAAGTCCCACATCGAGACCGACTTCCTCGACGGCAAACGCGACACCACCACCCTCAACGTCCCAGCCCACGAACTCGGCATCCGCATAAACCCCAACGCCAACGTCTACAGCGGCCCCCTAATCGCATCCCACATCGGCTCCGACGTCGCCGCCGACCTCCTAACCATCGGCATCGACCAAGAAGACGAAACGGTCATGCTAATCGACATCGGCACCAACACCGAAATCATCGCCGGCAACCGCCACCAACTACACGCCGCCTCCTGCCCCGCCGGCCCAGCCTTCGAAGGCGGCAACGTAACCTACGCCATGCCCGGCTACGACGGAGCAGTAGAACGCGTAGTGATCCCTGACGGCGAGGGAGACCAACCGCCCCTTTCGCAGGGCGAAAGGGGCGCGAGCGAGCGCAGCAACGCGAGCGGGGTATGCCCGGGGCCGGGCGGCGAGGATCCCCCCACCCGCGCAATGAACGCCAAAGCCAACAGCAACCTGCCCTCTTCGCAACCAACGCACCATTCCCCGCTCGACCGAGGAAGGGCCGAAGACGTCCATCGTATGGGCGACCCTTGTGGTCGCCCTGCCGCCAACGACGCCATCCCCTCTCCCGCTCGGCGGGAGAGGGTTAGGGTGAGGGCAACGGGGCCGGGAGCCCCCACCCCCCTCCTCACCACCATCGGCAACACCACACCCATCGGCATCTGCGGCTCCGGACTCATCGACCTCCTAGCCGAACTCCGACGCCACGACATCATGAACGAACTCGGAAACTTCAACGACGGCTCCGACGAATACACCTTCCACCCCGAAAACCGACTCACCCTCTCCCGAGCCGACATCTCAGCCCTGGCCCAAGCCAAAGCCGCCAACTACTGCGGACAAAACATCGTCCTCGAAACCGTCGGCACCACCCCCACCGACTACACCCGCCTCTACCTAGCCGGCGGCTTCGCCAACTACATCAACATCCAAAACGCCATCAACATCGGCTTCATCCCCAACATCGACCCTCAACGCATCCAAAAAATCGGCAACGCCTCCCTCCGCGGCGCCACCATAATGCTAACCAACGCCACCAAACGAGCCACCATCGAACACCTGACCAAAACCATCACCCACATAGAACTAGAAACCAACCCCAACTTCTTCGACCATTTTGTCGAGGGGTGTCAGTTTAAGAAATGATCCCCTCTCCCCCACGTGAGACCATTGCAAAACTCCCGTCATTCCCGCGGACGCGGGCGCTTCAGCGGACGGAACGTCCATCCAGAATCAACAGAGCACGCCTTTTCACGCCATCCCGGCGACAACCACCGTCCCCTTTCGCAAAGCGAAGGGGGCGCGAGCCAGCGAAGCGATGCGAGCGGGGGATGCCAGGGGCGGACGGGAGGTCGCGTCGCACAAGATCCCCTCTCCCCGCCGTGGGAGAGGGTTAGGGTGAGGGGGAACGGGGACAAGGGGCGGGGCGGGGCAAGTCAAACAGAAAACACTGCAGAAGATGTTGTCCACACGTCCCTCGATGGGAGAGGGCTAGAGCCTGCCCCGGACTTGATCCGGGGGTGAGGGTGAACCGCTAAATCACACCCCCGCGATATCCTACGAATCAACACATCGACGAACTATCCGCGATAAAGCGCCCATGCCCCGTAACTACAAAATGCACGTCTGGGAGGTCCAACAAGCCGCCCAAGCCATTCTGCAGTTCACCTCCGGAAAGACTTTCCACGACTACGCCACCGATGTGGTCCTGCGATACGCAGTAGAACGGCAAATCACGAAAATCGGTGGCGCGGCGGCCAGGCTCATCGTCAATATCGACCCAAACGCGCAACGGATAGGTAGTTCCGCGGGCACCTTAGGTTTCGGCAACAAACAAGACCACAGTTGGCCCGACTTCGAACCGCCCGAGATATGGGAGTTCATCCAAAAAACTCTCCCGACGTTGCTTCAAGAAACAACCGCGGTTCTCGAAACAGAATCCGTTGATCAGCCAGTACGCGAAAAGTCCCAGCGACGAAAAATCATCCCCTTAGTAGCCAGTCGCACGCCACAGATAAGAAATCTCTGCCGACGCCACCACGTCAAGCGACTCGACGTGTTCGGCTCCGCAGTCAACGGCGACTTTCGGCCAGACGAGAGCGACATTGACTTCCTAGTCGAGTTCGACGATTCCGTCGAAGGCCAGCGATTCGAAACTCGCTTCAAACTCAACGAAGAACTCGAAGCCCTCTTCGGACGTTCAGTCGACCTTGTCGACAACTCCGCCATCCAAAACCCCTACTTCCGAGACGAGGTCGATAAGACCAGAGAACCCATCTATGGAAACTGAAATCAGGAATCATCTGTGGGACATCCGAGAAGCGGCGAGACTCATCGTCGATTCCACCTCTGAAACCACCTTCGAACAATACGAAGAAGACCCGCTCCTGCGCGCCGCAGTAGAACGCCAATTCGAAATCATCGGCGAAGCCACCAGAAGACTCGCCAACGACGATCAAGCCATCGCCGAAAAGGTCACCGGCTACCAGACAATCATCGGCCTAAGAAACCGAATAATCCACGAATACGACAACATCGCCAACCGCACAGTCTGGAACATCATCCAAAACAACCTCCCAACTCTCCTAACCGAAGTCACCACCCTCCTCGAACAGCCTTAGACACCAACCCCTGACAAAACAACCAATGTTCCAATATACTATTTGGCAAGGAGAGCGCAGGAATTGTATAGGTCGCTCGTGAAGAGCGGCAATCCTGACGGGTGGGCGTCTCGGAACCTGGGCCCTCAACGCAGAATATCCTCCAAATCACCGATTTGGGGGATTTTTCTTGAAGACTATCGTGGCAAACTGAAACGCCGCGATATTGCGCTCGCGCAGCAATTGGCTGGCGAGATTGATTGCATCGCACATATATGTTTACAAGACAGTAGGCAGGTCATGGCGTAACCGATAGGCGCGGGCACTATATTTAATTCTTTCTGATGCTTGTTTTCTGACCCCACATTCGTTTAGGAGACAAAGCACCACGAGCAAGTGTAGAGAATCGGCCAACACGCTCTCGGCCAGTGCATCCGTGCCCTGCAGTCCCGGATGCACGACGCTATTGATGCGGACTCGCACTACCTTCTTTGACCACTTTTTCACATCCCCCACCAATTCCTTGAACATATCCCCTGCTTGATCGACCAACTCTGGCAACTCTTTACTCAAATTGAGATTCTGTTGCCCAAGCTGAATTCGCCGCATCGTTTCCGCCGCTGTACAAGCATTGAAAAAGCTGTTTTGCGAGTCGGGAGCCGGCGAGTAAAGATTGTGCGTGAGCGAACCAAGCGCCAATCTATACCGGCTTGCCACTTTCAACCACTCAAATACACCTGCGATTCCGCCAATGTCGTTGAAAGTGAACAATGCGTTGCCAACGCTCACATAATCGGACGATCCACTTCCGTAATGTCCAATAGCTCGCATGTATGGTGTGATCGGTTGTTTCTTTTCATCTGTCGTTTCGCCGCTCTGTTGCGCGTGTTCGAACGTCACACCTGTCACGGCCGAGGGAAAGTCGCATCCCAAGGTAACGAGATCCTGTAGTACCCAACACAAAGACATAATCTTTCGAAACGGCCAGGACTTTATCAGGCGCAAATCGAAATAGCAATTCCGCCGACGGACCGCTTCCAGAAAATGATCCCCATACTGAACTTCACCGTAGGATAAGCCCAGTTCTCCAAATCCCGCGCCCACTGCCGCCGATCGCTCGAAGACATCGAACTTGTGGCTAATCCTTGGCAAGGTATCCGCTCTGTCTTCGTATCCGATTGGTTTGCTTGACAAAGCATGTACCCACTGCTCTAAGTATCGCAAGTGCAAGAGGACATTCTTGAATTGCAACGGCTCGTTCCGGTCCCAATGTATGCCAGCGAGGGCTAGGTCCGACTGATATTCATGCCGCGTGAGACCTGGACGGCCTCCGCCAGCATCCTCCACCCTTACCCGCTCAAAGTGGCAGTCGCCCAGTGTATAGAATCTTCCCCCAGCGATGGCGTTCATGCGGACCGGCGGATTAGAGCCAGAAGGTGTGAAATCCTTGAACTTGCCGATCAAGCCCAATCTAGCACCCTCAACCGGGTCGAACTTGAGTCGCCCTGCCACCTTATTGTCCGGCTTATCCACTAACCAGAACAGTCCATCTATATCAAATCGTTCCATCGGATACCCTATTCGCCGGCCTCGTCGCAATAAGCCACGAACTTCGTCTGGCTTTTCAGATCACTCCCCCGCCGCCATCGAAACCTCGCCCACCCTGCAACCCTCCATCACGCATACTCCCTCACCAACCGCGCCCGCAGATACTCCATCGGACGATTCCCCTTAAGCGAATTGCAGTGCCCACAAAGCAGCTGCAAGTTGTCAAGATGACCAGTCCCACCCTTCGACCGTGCAATGATGTGGTCCACCGTCAGATGCTGCGGCAAGAAGTGCGTCCCACACCCGTTGCAGTTTCCGCCCTGAGTGCCGTAAAGCACCACCTTCGACTCACTGAGCGCCGGCGCCGGCTCACGATCCGTGCGCATCGGAATGTCGGTTCGAGCGCTGGACTGTATCCCACCCATCAACCCAAGTTCATTCCGAGCCCGCTGCTCCACAAGCTTCACCGCCAACGGCGACAGATCGATCCCGATCCACTGCCTGTCCAACCGTTCCGCCGCAATGCAAGTCGTAGCACATCCGCAGAACGGATCAAGCACGACATCACCGGGTTTGGAACTCGCTTCGATTATCCGATCGAGCAGTGCCAAGGGTTTCTGTGTGGGATAACCAGTGCGCTCTTTTGCACGCGCACCAATCGTTCGAATGTCAGTGATGATGTCTTGGGCTGGAACTCCCGCGCCCATATCCACATACCGCTTTTGACTCGGCACCCTGCCGTTAGGTGGCCAGAAGATCAAGCCTGCCTTATCGAGGAGGTCTAATTTCTGCTGAGTCGTCAATTTACTTAGGTCGTCACGGTGCGGATACGCTTCCTCAATCGCTTGTTTGGGCACAGCCCAATGTCTGCCAGAATCCGTCGGGTTGACTGCGCGCCAATCCAATCCCGAATCGCCGGATCTAGTTCCCGAACCCGTCAAAGAAACCAGACGGAACCGACCGCGTTCGTCCTCGTATCGGTAATAGCTTTCGAGATATTCCGTCGAATAATCCTGGTATACCCGGTTCCATTGGTAATCGTGGGTCATCGAATAGAACAATATGACATCGTGAATCGGACCGAATCGCTTGGCGCCGCCGTGTGACCCAGTCCTTTTCCAAATGATTTCGTTTCTGAAATTGGACTCCCCAAAAACGCTGTCCATTAGCGACTTTAGATAGTGCGAGGCGTTAGGGTCGCAATGAAGATAGACGCTACCCGTCGGCTTTAGGATGCGCTTCATCTCAAGCAACCGCACCGCCATCATGATCAGATACGACTTCATCCCGCTACCGTGGCTGTGCTCGCTGGCATCGATGATCTTATAGAGCGGCAGATCAGTCTCCGCGATCTCGTTGTGCCATGCCTCATCCACATCCGTCAAGTCCCAAGTGTCCTTGAACGCCGCCCCCGCAGCCTTGCTACCGATCGGCGCCGCGTAGTCCCGATTCGAATTGAACGGCGGATCAAGATAAATCAAATCGACGCACGCATCGTTCATCCCCCGCATCACATCAAGGTTGTCCCCCTCGAAGATGCTCCGGTTGGGAATGTTGCAGACACCCGCTTGCGCACTCGCCGTCGTCATGATGTTCAGTGTACGCCCCGAAAGCGCTCACACCTAAGACAGTGGCAATCCTACGCGCCCCCACAAAACCAACCCGCAATCCCAAGCGCTTCAGAGGACGGAACGTCCATCCCACACAAAAATCCCAAAAATCCCAATTCAAACACCATTCCTCAACCGCTTGAACTCCAAACTCCGACACCCAAAGTTCGACAACAACCCCACTTCCAACCCAAACACATGCAGATAGTTACGAACCTGCACCAGGTGCACATAATCCAACTCCGACACCACCTTCGACTCCACTAACACAACCCACTGTCCAACCCCCACACCTACACCACCGTCAGCACGCACTCCGCCCCTTTCGTGGGACGAAAGGGGCGCGAGCGCAGCGAGCGGGGTATGCCCGGGGCGGCGGGGCGCCTACAAACCAAACCACCACCACACAATCACCGCCGCAACACCCTCATCCGCCACAAACATTCCCCCTCTCCCGTTGGACGGGAGAGGGTTGGGGTGAGGGCCCGGGGCGGCGGGGCGCCTACCATCCAAACCACCACGCAATCCCACAAATCCCAATTCAGACTTGACTCTATTGATACATCTGTAGTACAAACAAAAACAAGCGCCCAGAGCCGGCTCTTTTACCTCCGGCCCAGGCGCACAGAACCATCGCCGCGTCGATCTGGGGAGCGTGCACACTTCTTCTTTCGATGCTGCTACCGACAACCAAATATTGAAATCGGCCTGCGGGCGGATAATCACCGGGATGCCCAGAGCGACCTTATAAGCCGTGAAAACGGTGAAATCGACTGCTCGAAGCAACCCGCGGCAGTGCCCGCCAAAAGCCTAAGAGGTTCGGGCGAAACGCAGACCAAAATCCGGTTACGGAGATCGTTGTAGCTGCAGGGCTCGGATGCGGAGCGTTACGCTGACTCCGACTCGCAAGCCAGACGGACATACCTCCCCCTTCACCAAGCGTCAAGCAGGACGGACACGTCCGTCCCCTTCGCGAAGCGTAAGGGGACGCGAGCAAGCGAAGCGAGCTCGCAGGGGATGCCCGTTCAAGATCCGAGCGAACGTTCTTTCTATCCGGCAGACACCTTTCCGTCACGCCGAGCGGAAGAGGCTACAGCGCCAGCTCGAGGAACAATCGAGCAATGACGGGCGGCAGAACCTTATTTGCCGCACGGAGGGCCGACGGTCTGGCGACGTCGGAGGCGCTGGAAATATTGATTGACGCACCAACCAACTTTCGCCCGCTCAGACCCCAAATCGACGCGGCGATGATTCGAAAAGAACTCCTCCCCTTCGCTAAGCGAACGGGACGCGATGTAGGGGCGGTTCGCGAACCGCCCCTACCTCAGGGTGAAGGCCCGACATCCTTCGGCCGGGCGCCCCAGCGAGGGCGCCCCACCCACATCACATACAAATCTGCGATCAAACCCCGCAGAACAATTAAACGCGTCCAATCACCTCCCAAATCCTATCCATCCTGTCCATCCATGCAATTTCCAACCCCAGTTCAAAACTGCTACCCTAGTCAAAACCTAACCCAACCCACCCGACAACCACCATGCCAACCAAAAAAGCACTCATCACCGACTACGTCTGGCCCAACATCGACGTTGAAAGCGAAGTCCTCCGAGCCGCCGGCGTCGAACCAATCGTCGCTCCCGACACCTCCGAGGAAACGCTGGCCGAATTGGCCGCCGACGCCGACATAATCATGTTCTGCTTCGCTCAGGTCACCGGCAACGTGCTCCGTGCCGCCGAGAAGTGCATGGTTGCTTCCCGGTACGGCATCGGCGTCGACAACATCGATATCCCGACCGCCACCGAACTCGGCATCGTCGTCACAAACGTCCCCGACTACTGCATGGACGAGGTCACCGACCACGCGATCGGCATGATACTCGCCCTCAACCGTCGCCTCGGACAGCACGATAGCGAAGTGAAACGAGGCGGATGGGCTTCCGTCGTCCTCGACCAGCCCATGCACCGCACCCGCGGCGCCACCATCGGCATCCTCGGCTTCGGACGCATCGGACGCTCCATCGCCGACAAAGCGGTCGGCTTCGGCATGAACATCGTCGCATACGACCCCCTAATCGAACCCGGCCAGAGCATAGACGGCGTCGAGATCATCAGCTTCGAAGACGTCCTGCGCCGCTCCCACTTCATCACCGTCCACACCCCGCTCACACCCGAAACCGAAGGCATGATCGGCACCGACCAACTCGCCATGATGATGCCCGGCGGAATCATCGTCAACTGCGCCCGCGGCGGCATCATCCAAGAACAAGCCCTCGCCGACGCCCTACACAACGGACACCTAGCCGGCGCCGGACTCGATGTCGTAGAACCCGCTCCCCCACCCGACGACCACCCCCTCCTATCCGCACCAAACATCATCATCACCCCACACACCGCCTTCTTCTCCCAAGCCTCCACCATCGAACTAGAACGCCGAACCGCCCAAGAAGCCCTCCGCGTCCTAAACGGCAACCCACCCCAAAACCTAATCAACCCCGACGTCTTAGGAAATTCACGCGTCGGCATCTAATACCACACCCGCAGGGGCGACCTTAGTCGCCCGCCCCCTTCGCGCAACGAACGTAGGGGCAGGTTTCAAACCTGCCCCTACCAACCAAACAACATAGAACATATTCACCGCAGGCAACCTAAAACCAAACCCGTAGGGGCGGTTCGCGAACCGCCCCTACCAACCAAACAACAGAAACCCCATCACCACGAACACCCTCATACTGCTACAAACAATCACCCCTCCGCGCACCGCGAAGGGGACGCGAACAATGTAGGGGCAGGTTTCAAACCTGCCCCTACCAACCAAACCACAGAAAACCCCATCACCACCAACAATCTCAATCCGCTACAAACAATCCCCTCTCCCGCTCGGCGGGAGAGGGTTAGGGTGAGGGCCCACCATGAAAATCACCAACGTAACCGCCATCCCCGCCTCCTCCTCTCCTCGCGGCCTCGCCCGCAACTACGTCTTCGTCAAGATCGAGACCGACGAAGGCATCACCGGTTGGGGCGAAGCCACCGCCGGACCGCTCGCCGTCGCCACCATGGTCGACGAGTTCGGTGAACTGCTGATCGGCAAAGACCCCGGACGCATCGAGCAACACTGGCAGACCCTCTACCACCACTTTCACGTCCGCGGCGGCGTAGTCCAACTCTCCGCCATTTCCGGCATCGAGATCGCACTCTGGGACATCAAGGGCCAAGCCCTCGGCGTCCCCGTCTACGAACTCCTCGGCGGCAAGATGCGCGAAAAGATCTGGTGCTACGGACGCTGGGACGGCCTCACCCCCGAACTAGCAGTCGAAAACGCCCTCCGCCACACTGACGAAGGCCTCACCGCTCTCAAAGGCGACCCCTTCGACCACCGCGGCCTCTTCATCCCTTACGAAGCCGAACGCGTCGCCATCCAAAAACTCGCCGCCGTACGAGAAGCCGTCGGCGACAACGTCGAACTCCTCGTCGAAGTCCACGGACGCCTCGCGCCCGCCGACGCCATCCGCATCGGCAACGCCATGGAACCCTACCGCCCCTTCGTCTACGAAGAACCCGTCCCGCCCCAGAACCTAGACGCCCTAGCCCGCGTCGCCGAGGCCGTCAACATCCCGCTCGCCACCGGCGAACGACACCTCACAAAGTGGGACTACACCGATCTCCTAGCCCGCCAAATCGTCAAGATGATCCAACCCGACATCGTCCAAGCCGGCGGCATCCTCGAGCTCAAGAAGATCGCCGCCATGGCCGAAGCCCACTACGTCGGCTTCCAACCCCACAACCCATACGGCCCCTTCTGCACCATCGCATCCCTCCACGTCGACGCCTGCACACCCAACTTCATGATCCAAGAAGGCGGCATCCACACCTGGTTCCAAGACGCCACCATCGGCGACTTCCCCCAACAAAACGACGGCTACCTCCCACTACCAACCGCCCCCGGCCTAGGAGTAGCCATGAACGAAGACTGGCTCAAAGCCAACCCCTGGCGCACCGACGCCGCCCCTTGGCGAGCCCCGGACGGCACCGTCCCCTCCCTCCAAGAAACGAACTGGTCATAGTCAAGGCGGCGAAGGGGTTCCCCCGCTAGCAGGGGAAATGTCCGAAGGACAAAGGGGGCGCGGCAATCTGATCTAAGCCGCAGGGGATGTCCGCAGCCACGCGCGTCAACAAAAACATACAATGATGCGTATATTGACGCACACAAAGGAGGCTACCGCCTTGAGGACGACAATAAACGTCGATGAAGAATTGATCGCAGAAGCGCGGAGGAGCACCGGGATCCAAGGGATCTCGGCACTCATGACAGCTGGTCTCACCGCTCTCGTTCAGCGTGAAGCGGCGAGGCGGCTAGCTAAACTCGGCGGCACCATGCCGGACCTTGAAGTGCCCCCTCGCCGGCGTCCATGGCTTAAAGACGGCGAGTGATGGTGTTGATTGACACTGTCGTTTGGATCGATCATCTCCAAAGCAATGACGAGCATCTGTCGATGTTGTTGGAAAACGAACAGATTGTGATGCATCCGATGGTTATCGGTGAGTTGGCGATGGGCAATTTGGCAAACAGGCAGCGGACCCTCGAGGATTTTGCAAAGCTGCCGGAAATTTCCGTGGCGACGCACGAGGAAGTGCTCTTCTTCATCGAACACCATCGACTAATGGGCACCGGCATCGGTTACATCGACGCCCATCTGCTTACGGCGAGCGTTTTACACGGCGCAACACAACTGTGGACGCGCGACCGACGAATGATGACGGTCGCGACAGAAATGGGTATCGGCTACAATGCGAACGAATGATCCTGCGTGTTGATAATTCGGAAAATCGCGTAGCTGCATATTGCGAGCGAAGCCAATCTACCAAGTGACCGCCAACGGATCGAAATCTCGTCGAGCCGATTCAAAACTTTCCGCGATTTTCTTTGCGCATTGGTAATGCCAAGTTCTACCCTCGATGGACGGGGGAACAGGCTCAAAGCGTATCCCCGCGCGTTCGCGCTCAATCTTCGAATTAAAGTAGACAATTCGACGGCCATTGTAGTTTTCGCTCAACACGTAGAAGAGCCACCAGTACCCCTGACCACCCACAAAGAGCAAGTCTTGACTCGACTCGGCAAGTTGGTTGAAGTCGTCAAATTCGTCGTACCTGCCCCTTCGTTTCCATCGATCTGCGCTCGAATTGAAGGTAATGTCGTATTTGGGCAGAAGAAACGACGCGTTGACTAACCCCCATCCGGCAGAAAGAATGTAGACGTTTTTTGGGCCGAAAACAGATACCAATCGCTCGTAAACATCAGAATGCGGCTTCCTCGGTCGGTACAGCTTGTACGTCGGCACAAGGTCCAATGGGTTGGTAGCCGATTGTGACTCGTTGTATTCGAGCAGCCTATCCCGCCAAGTCAATCCGTCGTCGTCGACATGATCATCGGGGCGTGCGTATACGACCTCGGGCTCTCGTTTAACCACCTCGTTGGGGTGGGCAACGAACTCTACCGGTTTGCCGTCAGCAGTCATCATTCGACCGGCGTCTTCCGACTTTGAACCGGCGCAAGAAATTACGATCTTCACCTCATGGGTCCCATTTCGTGACTCGTTCATCAAGCTTATCCAGAAAATTTGGGTTGGGCCTCTCATCAACATGTCGCTGGTTCCAGAGACCCGATTCAATCACCTTTACGTTCGCATTCCCTTTGGAATCGGTGCATTTATTTCCGAGCCATTCATCCGACGGCGGATCAAAAAGTTCTCTGCGATAGTTGCTCAACAATCTAATCGTGTTCTGTTCAATGTAATTCCGCAATTGGACCCCGGCGGTCATATCCCCGGCGACATCCACCTGCATCCATAGGAACGGCATCCGGCGGATCACGTCGCTTATGTCAGGTTCTGCGGCGCGCTTTGTGGTCAGCCCACCGTTGTACAACGCCCTTCCGACCAAGTTACGAAACACGGAACCACCAACGCGTCCTGATCGATGTTGGCTCAATCTATTCCAAAGTGTCGTACGGGAACCGCCCTTCTGTGTGGAATGTGAACCAACTCTTACAACTCGTAACCCCTGACCACTGTCTAACCGTTCTTCGCCCGGTTCCACGAAAAAGTACACCCCGCGTTTCGGCCAACCTGAGGCTTTTGAACACTCCGCCAAGATCCTCCGTCCACCAATTTTGTGCTCCAAACTTTGGAGAATGGCATAAAAACGTTTGATGTCTTGAAGTCTCGTAACACTCGGGATCATCACCACCCCCAAACCCGCGCCGCAGTCTTTCCCATAAGCCACTCAAGATCATCCCCATCCGCAAACGCCGGATGCTCCATCACACCCCTCAACGCATTCGCATAACCCTCACGACCAGCTGCAGGAGGAAAATCACTCCCCCACATCATCCGCTCGACACCAAACGCACCCTTCGCCATATCGATCAACGGCGGCACATAGTCCCATTCCAACTCCGGCTGCAACCTCGACGGCCGGCTACATACCTCGCCCAACCCGGGCACTTTGATCGTCGTATTCGACCGCTCGGCGAGACTCAAGGCCTTTTCGTAGTCCTCTTCCCAAGGCGCATCGGCAGCGGCGATACCCGCTAGATGCTCGATGACGACGTGCGTATCCGGACAAGCATCCAAAACCCGTGCAAACGCTTCCGCCGCAAACCGCGTCGGGTCCCCCTGACACGTAACCACCAACCCCAGCTCCTCGGTCCGCTTCCACATGTCATACGGCCCCGCGTTAACAAACTCGCCATCCGGTGCGATCCTGATCCCTGCCGCACCCTGTTCCGCCAACCGCTCCAAATCGCCCAACGGATCGTCCGATTCTGGGTCCACCAAAACCGCCACCTTGAACCGATCTCCCCGCTTCGCCGCTTCTTCAAAAAGATACCCATTGTCAAACGTGCCGCCATGCTGGACCAACAAAGCCTTGTCGACCCCATTCCGGTCCATCTGGAACTCCAACACCTCGATCGGCTCAAACCAATTTTCCCCGGCATGTGTGTGCGTATCAATGATCAGCATGGCGATGTCTCCGTCAACTTTGGACTCTTGGGCAGTGTTGGCATTTACGTCATTCCGAGCAGTAATGTCGTTCCGAGCGCAGCGAGGAATCTAGGAACGTCGCACTGTAGCTGCCATATCAGATTCTTCACTGCGCTACGCTCCGTTCAGAATGACACGGATACGCTACGCTCTGTTCAGAATGACACGGATACGCTACGCTCCGTTCAGAATGACTCGAATACGCTACCCTCTGTTCAGAATGACTCGAATACGCTACGCTCCGTTCAGAATGACTCGAATACGCTACCCTCTGTTCGGAGTGACACGAATACATTACCCTCTGTTCGGAGTGACTTGACTGGGAACTGCTGATTAGCAGCACGCCCTAGGTAGCAATCGCCATATCGGGTGTGCCCACACCCGCGCCTTCAGCCATCACCAAGTCGTCGATCTGCTGCTTGACCTCCGCCGGCATCTCCCAGTCGCCGCCGATGTTGTCATCGACTTCCGAGTCGTTAACCATCCCGCAAAGCGCAACAGTCACGGTTAGGTTCGCCAGAACCCACCCGATCGCCAATTGAGCGACCGTCTTATCGTGATCAGAGGCGATGCCCTTCAGCTTCTCAACCACTGCGACGTTCTTAGCGAGGTTTTCCGGCCCGAACGATGCCAATCCAAAGTTGGCGCCGTTTGCACGCCAGTCGTTGTCGCCGAAGGAGTGGTCTGCCGACCATGCACCCGTCAACAGGCCATGAGCCAAAGTGCCGTAAGCCATCACGCCCATCCCGTTTTCTTCTACGAATGGCATAACGCCCGACTCAGGACGCCGATCAAAGATGTGATATCCGATCTGATTGGTCACTATCGGGCTGTGTTCTCGGCACTGCGCCATCATCTCCGGGCTGAAGTTTGAGACGCCAGTATGCCGGATCTTGCCCGCCGTCTTTGCGTCCTCGAGTGCGCGCATCGGTTCTTCGAACGAGCGCGTGTGATCGGGCCAATGGATCAAAAACAGGTCGATGTAATCGGTATCCAATCGTTCGAGACTCTCGTCGATGCTGCGAAGCAACGTCGCCCGGTCGCTTATCGATACCGTCGCGGCGGTCCTATCCGGATTGTCCCGCACCCACTCTCGGCCACCTTTGGTGACCAGCACGATATCGTTGCGGAACGGCGCAACAGCCGTGCCCATAAGCTTCTCGCCGTAACCCCAGCCGTACACGGCCGCCGTGTCGAAAAGACTGATGCCGGAATCGTAAGATTTCCTAGCCGCGGCGATCGCTTCGTCGTCATCGAAATCGCCGTACTGTCCCCTGCCCATCGGCCAACCGCCATAGCCGATAACCGATGATGCCAAACCTGAATCGCCGAACGTTCTCCGTCGCATTTCTACCTCGTGTATTTCCTAGTCCGATGTCGTGTGTCCGCTCAATGATATTGCGTTGAAAAGCATTCCCACCCAAACGTTAGCTTTGGATCACTTCCCCTGCCGATGAAACGCCATTGACATCGCCCGCGCCAGCGAAGGCTGACGCAGTGATTTCAACCGTTAACATCTCGCCAGCGGCCAATGGACGAGCCGAACCATTCTCCATCGAGTGTTTCAATCCGCGGTTGTCCCAACTAGTGCACGGTTCGAGCCCGACGTTGTAGCAACGTCCATACCACGGATATCCCCAGCCGCCGCCTAGGTTGCGCCAATACCAGAGATAGCGGAACACGTCAGTTGGGAACGACACCGCGAAGCCCACGTCGGACTTTTTGTTGTGGACCGCGTACCATCCTTCGGACATCTCCGTCATGTACGCCATGTCTAAGGATCGATCCTCTTTCGGAGGAATCTCACGGAAATCGATCTCACTTCCGTCGACCGATGGCACCATCGGCCACTCCCCTTCCCAGCCTAGAGGCAGCTTTTGCGTGTCGACGAAAGCCTCTGGGTGCGTCAACACCTTGCATTCCGGCACGTAGAGCTGACATTTGTCCGACAGGAACGGTGGACCGATTGCGATGTGTTCCAACCAGACGATATCAACCGCTTCCTCGCCTTCATTGATTGCGGTCTTAGACAGTTTGAGCGTCGACGACCCTTCTTCCAAAGTCATCGTCATATCGACGGCCACGGGCATGCGGACGCCTTTGGTCTTGAAGTTGACGGCAACTCGCTCGACGGAATCTTCGACGATAGTCGCGTCCCATGGCAAATTGTTCAATTCGGCATGCAATCCGAACTCTGCACCGTACACTTCATCGGGATAGCCACCGTGTGGCAACGCAGTCTGCCATCCTCCCTCGTAGTAATCGAGCCACATGCCTTGGGTGGAACCGGTCGACGGCACGAATTTCCTCGGATCCCGGACGCCCCATGGCGAGCGCCACATGAACTCCGTATCAGTCGGTTTGTGCACAAACGAATAGACGTCCGCACCTTTGTCGGCGAGGATCATAACCCGAACCGTCGAGTTTTCCATGACAACAGTTTTCAGACCTCGGTAAGTCCAGGAATCTGATATCCGGCATCCGTGTGTTCGTTCATCGCCGTAATGCATTCTGTTCACCTCAACCGTTGCTTGTTGTTTAGGAGCCGACCTCGACCGATCCCTTCCGACATGATCTATCCAAATCTACAAGCAATATACATTCATTTGAGATCCACCATCGTCTGATTGGATCCGCCTAAGTCATGCCGAGTTATACGATCGCTGCGATCTTATCCGTTACGTGGATATCGTTGCTTTTGATCGCCTGTTCCGGCAAGATCGAGGTTTCTCCGACTGTCAAACCTTCGAGTCCGACTGTCCGAGGACAAGGCATTTTCGCCGAAAACTGTGCCGTTTGTCACGGAGTTGATGGTGAAGGTCAACCGAATTGGAGCACGACCAAAGCCGACGGGACGCTGCCGGCACCCCCTTTGAACGGGAACGGTCATACTTGGCACCATGGCGACGGCACTCTTTACAAGCAAGTAAAACTCGGGGGTGCGTACCTAGATCTGCCCGGCTTCGAATCCGGGATGCCGGCTTTCGGAGACAAGCTGACCCACGAAGAGATCATCGATGTCTTGACATACGTGAAGAGCCTGTGGGGCAACCAAGCCGTCCACGGGACCACGAAGCGCGTCGCTCAAAGCCATGGTGAGCGAAAACGATCCGTTTCCGGTCGCTCCAGCCGACACTCAATCGGGACGGTAGTTCGGCGTGACCATGATCCGGAAGACGTCTTTCTCTGGACGTCTCATCCTCTCGAAACCGTCCTCGATAACGCGATCCAACGGAATCACCGCCGAAACGAGGTCCTCGAGGACGATTTTGCCGGCGGCTATGAGTTGGATCGCTTTCTCCATGTCTCCCGGTGCCGCGGCGACGGACCCTATGACCGTTCTCTCGGTTCCTACGATCTCGTTGAAATCAAACTCAGCTGCTCCCGAGTGGATCCCGACTAATACGGTGTTCCCGCCGGGCCGCGTCCAATTGATCGCGATACGCGGCGTTACAACCGCGCCCGCGGTCTCAACGACGATGTCGGCGCCGACGCCATCGGTCAAATCCAATACCTGCTCAAGCGCGTCTTCATCTCCTGTGTTGATCGCGGCGTCCGCGCCCAGTTTCAAAGCAAGTTCGAGAGATTGCGCTCGAAGATCACCGGCAATCACGCGAGCACCAGCGGCACGCATAACCTGCATCGTCAACATTCCGACTGTGCCGCATCCGATCACCGCCACCGTGTCGCCTACCTTTACGCCGGATCTACGCGTGGCATGAACAGCAACCGATGTCGGCTCGATCAGGGGAGTTTGCACGTCGGGAATGCTGTCAGGCAATTTGATGAGGTGACTTTCCGGCCAGATCATGTACGCCGCCAACCCGCCATCCAACGCGAATCCGGCGGACTTCACGTTTGCACAACTCGATTGCGAGCCTAGGATGCACCAGTGGCACTCGCCGCAGGGCCGGATGTTGTTCACCATTACGCGGTCGCTAATTGACAGGCTGTGAACATTGGTTCCTATCGCTTCGACTCGACCTGACGTTTCGTGGCCTACCGTCCTGGGCTCCGTCCGCCATCTAGCCATGGTTGGCCCATGCCACCACCTCTCGACATCAGTCTGGCAGATCGATGTGTATGCGATGCGCAGTCGCGCCTCGTCGTCTGCCGGCTCGGGCACCGGCACGTCTTCTAACCGCATGTCTCTTCGACCGTAATAACGTAATGCTTTCATGTTGGATACCTTTGTCGCGCAACACTACTGGGCCTACGCGGCTACATCTTCATGTCGAACACGTATTTCCGATGGATGCTATCCATTTAATGGATCTCAATTATTGAACGGCAACCCTGAGTTCGTCTTTTTAGGTGGCCACGACCTGCGGCAGACGGGGACACTGGTAGCGATCTATTCGGTGGTCACACCATATATTCCAGTGGCATCTCGTGTACTGCGGTGATGTGTGGAACATCGTTTTTGCGAAGGATGCCGACTTGTCGAACACGGTTGCGAGCTGTTCGTCAGGCAACCATCGTTCGTTGGCGGGTGTGCCGGCGTATCCGATGTCGTCCATGTCGACACAGCCAGCGTATAGAACTCCGAATTTGTTGATCATGATGGTTGGGATTATCGCACAAGGGGTGGGCGGTGGTAGTTCATGACGCGTTTAAGAACCTGTCGGGGTGGACGGCAGGCTTGAGGTGGGGGCTTTCGCTCCTTTTGGATTTCAAGCGTCCGGGTGGGGACGCCCGCAGGGTGATCAAGGTGTGCTCCCGGCGAATGCGGGGAGCACGTTTTCTATATTTAGAGTCATCGCCGCGTCTCTGGGTTGCGAGCGAATCGGTTGATGGTGGATAAAAAGGGGCCAGCACCGCCGACGTCGCCAGACCGTCCGCCCTCCGGGCGGCGCAACGATGTCGCCGCCCGTCATCACTTGGTTCTTCAACCCCGCGTTAG
This sequence comes from Dehalococcoidia bacterium, assembly GCA_965220355.1. Classification (GTDB taxonomy): domain Bacteria; phylum Chloroflexota; class Dehalococcoidia; order Lucifugimonadales; family Lucifugimonadaceae; genus Bin127. Next base: position 1,203,130 of record OZ244820.1, on the reverse strand, counting down.
CACTGTGGCCGGCTCCGCACGACGAAGCGGAGGCGACTTGTGGGATAAAGGGAGCGATCGTTCGGATCTTGAACGGGCATCCCCTGCGAGCTCGCTTCGCTTGCTCGCGTCCCCTTCGCTTTGCGAAAGGGACGGGATTTTCCGTCTGGCTTGCAAGGCGGAGCCAGCATTAACGCTCCGCATCCGGACACTACAGCTACAAGCTCCCTCGTAACCCGTTTTGTGGTCGCGTTGCGCTTGACATCGATAAAGCATGTGACGGGCACCGTCGCGGTCCGCCTGGAGCATTCGCTTTCACCTTTCGGCTTGGGCAGTCGCTTCCGGCTCGCCATGTGGACTCCCGTCCGCAGACCCTTGTTTATAAGTTGGTAATTGCAGCATCGAAAAAAGTTGTGCGCACAGCCCGGTTCGACGCGGCGATGTCTCTGGGCGCCTCGTCCGACTGGTGTCGGTTTGGGCGCTTGGTTGTTATTATGATACATATGTTGGAGTAAAGTCAAGTCTGAACCGCTGATTACGCTGATTGCGCTGATGGGTTGTGATGGGGTGGTGGGGGGTGGGGGTGATGCGGTGGTGTGCCCCTCGCCGCCCCGGGCCCTCACCCCAACCCTCTCCCGTCCAACGGGAGAGGGGGATGTTTGCGGCGGATGAGTGTACCCCGATGATGGGGATGTGGTTGTTTGGTTGGCAGGGCAGGTTTGAAACCTGCCCCTACGTCTGGCGGATTGCGTCGATGGAGAGGGTTGGGTGTTGCGGTGGTGGGGGTCGCTCGAGGGCCGGGGAATCTCTAGGGATCGGGCGCCGTCGCGCGCCGACATCCCGCTGAGAGATGCTTCGACTGCGCTCAGCATGACAGACGGCTGCGCTTCAGGCTGCGCCTTCAGCTCCGCTCAGCATGACAGACATCCCTCCTTGTGACTCTCCGTAAGAGCCATGATTTTGCATCATGCGTGGGAGTACGGGGCAGGTCCCGCGGGAATGACGGAGTTGGGGACAGGACGTTTAGGCCATGCAACTCGCGACGGTTTCAACATTGTCCACGCCGATTTTCGGGCCAGCACATACTTCAATGGAATTGACTAACATGCATAGTACTGTGACCACAATTCGGAGGTCGATCAACCATGGACTATGAGCTCATCGATATTTCCGCCTTTTGCAACGCAGGTGCGGAGTACCTGCCCGGTGAGAATCCGACGCTCGGCGAGCAGGCCATGCGGGGGCTCCCATTCACCGTCGGTTCGCCTAGTGGCGATCCATCTGGAAATTGTTATGTCGCACTCGCGGACGGCGAAACATCGGTAACTGTGCCGGTTGGAAAAGCCGCCCGTACCGTCATCTTCGCCCACCGGCAGCTTGAGACCGAGCAGGATGCCAACGGTCCGATCGGCGTGCACGTCGCCGACTACGTAATCCGGTTCGAAGACTCCGAGACGATCACCGTACCCGTACGTGAACGCTACGAAATCAGCGCCGTGGGCGACCGGCAAGGAATATCCCGTTACGGCGTGGGGTATCCGTATTTGGCGGTGACCGACCAAGGGGATGCCTTGATGCCCCGCTACGAAGGGCGTTACGACGAGACTGGAAGACGTCAGACCGAGACAATCCAAGCGCAACCGGCGTGGTACTGGCTTTGGGCGTGGCGCAATCCGTCGCCAGATAGCGTCATCGAATCGGTCGAGATTGTTCCCCACGGTCCGCGCTTCATCCTCGCGGGCGTCACTCTCGGACACGTTGACGAGCACCCGTTTTCACGTTCCGCCCGCCGTCCGGTGCGAGTTGACCTCAAAGACGCCGAAAAAGCCGACAAACCCTTCGACCTAGATGTCACGATCGACCGCGGCGAGCGTACTTACACACATCCTCTCCCGGAACAGCCTTCAGAGGAATTCCTTGCCGACCCCTACAAAGGATTCGGCGAGGTCCAGAACCCCAAATCCAGTCCGGCATACGTTGAGCTCTCCGGTGTGCCCTCCGCGACGGTGGAAGTCTCCCAAGGAGGAGAGACGATCGACGCCGTAAATTGGGGGGAAGTAGAAAGTCAGGGTCGCGTCGAAACCGAAAAGATCCACATCTCGCTTGTCGAACCCGGCAAGAACTGGGTACGCGTCAAAGTCGTTGACGATCAGACTGGTCAGGTTGTTCCGTGCCGCGTCCACTTCAGATCTCCTGAAGGCGTGCCATATCAACCGCACGGCCACCACAATCAAATCAACTCCAACCTTGACACTTGGCACATCGACGTCGGTGGCGACATGCGACTCGGCCAGATCAGCTATGCCTACATCGACGGCACCGCGCAGGGCTGGCTTCCACGGGGCGATGTGATCGTCGACGTGGCGCGAGGCTACGAATACGAACCTCTGCGTGCCAAAGTAAATATCGCTCCAGGTCAGCAGGAGCTTGAGTTGCGACTTAAGCGCTGGATCAATATGAACGAGCGTCGATGGTACTCAGGCGACTCGCACGTCCACTTCCTGTCTACGCAAGGCAGCCACTTCGAATCGCAAGCTGAGGATTTGAACGTTGTCAATCTTCTTCAATCGCAGTGGGGAAGTCTGCACACCAACGTCGAAGACTTCACCGGGCATCCCAGCGTGACGCGTCAAGGCAACAACATCGTCTATACGTCGCAAGAGAACCGGCAGCACTTCATGGGTCACATGATCCTGTGGGGTTTGAAGCAGCCGGTGATGCCCTTCTGCTCCGACGGTCCATCGGAGGCCGAGATCGGCGGCGCCATGCAGACCACGCTGAGCCACTGGGCCGACGAGGCACACGCTCAGGACGGGTTCGTTATCAACCCGCATTTCCCGTTCCCGAACGGCGAACCCGCCGCCTTGGTCGCGACCGGACGCCTAGATGCCATAGAGATGATCCAGCAACGCGAGATCATGCACAACGAATGGTACAGGTATTTGAACTGCGGCTATCGTCTTCCGCTCGTTGGCGGAACCGACAAGATGTCGAGCGACGTTCCCGTGGGGATGTACCGAACCTACGTTCGGATTCCGGACGACGAGGAGTTCACTTACGAGAACTGGTGCCGTAACGTGGCAAAAGGCCGAACCATCTTGAGCGGCGGTCCGATCATTCATCTCACGGTCGACGGATACGAGGTCGGTGACACCGTCGAGTTGTCTAGCCCGGGCACTGTAGAGGTATCCGCATGGGCCGAGAGCGTCGTGCCGATGTCCAAGCTAGAGATCATTCAAGAGGGTCGAGTTGTTGCGTCTGCCGAGTCCGATTCACCAACTCGCAGGCTCAGTCTCAATGACACGATCAAAATCGATGGCAACTCGTGGTTGGCCGCTCGAGCAGGCGGACCGGGTTACTACGAGGGATATCGGTACTACGATGTTTGGGAGCGCGGCATCTTCTCGCACACCTCGCCGGTGTATGTCAGCGTAGGAGGTCCTTGGAGCATGTTCGATGTTGCAACGGCCGAGTACATGCTCACGCTGATACACGGCTCATTGACCTACATCGACCACAGTTCACGCCAGCACTCACACGGTCACGTTACACACCATCACGGCGAGGACGACCACATCGGCTACCTAAAACGCCCCTTCAACGAGGCTCGCGACGCGGTCCACCAACGAATGCACGAGCATGGGGTCAGCCACTAGGGAACGTGAGCGTAACCACCATGAAGGTGGTTTTGACCGAGATCGCGCACGCATGATGCAAAATCTTGCCTCATGCGAAGAGTCACGCGGGGATGTCTGTCATGCTGAGCGGAGCTGAAGGCGCAGCTTGAAGCGCAGTCGAAGCATCTCTCCGGGGGACGTCGGTGCGCGGCGGCACACCGTCCCGAGAGATTCCTCGGCTCCGCTCGGAGTAACAGGTTGGCTCCGATGCGCTTCGCTCGGAATGACAGCCTGCCCGTCGCTCGGAATGACGGGCTGTCTATCTGCGGAGAGTCACGCGGGAATGTCTGTCATGCTGAGCGGAGCTGAAGGCGCAGCCTGAAGCGCAGTCGAAGCATCTCTTCTATCGCGCATTTTGCATCATGCGTCTTAACGCGGGATATAGTCCGGCTGCGAGGGCTGCCGCGCCGATGATCAACAGTAGCAGGAGCGCGTTTGCAGAGGGCGTGCCGCCGCCGGTGTCGGAAAGCTCGGTTCCCGGCTCGGGCACCGGGGTCGGGAAGTTGGACGGCGCGCCTAGCGTGGCGGCGGCGATGATCGCGGGCAGCGAGCTGATGTTGCCGCACATGGTTATCTGGTCCGGCATGACCCTCACAGTCGAGGAGAGTATCGTGAGCGAGCCCGCCCCGTCCGTCGCGGCGATGGCGACGTCCGAGATGTTGGAGCGCAGCGCGTCCGGCAGCGGTATGCACGCCTGCGCCGGAGACCTGAGCGTGTAGCCAGACACCCGCTGTCCCGACGCGTCCACGGCCAAGATGTCGTACGAGTCCCCGGCCAGGGTATAGCGGTGATGCGTCTGGCCGACATTGAACGCCGGCTCGCCTCTGCTCATGCTAATGCCGATGATCTCGCCGTTCGGCACCGCGCCCGGTCCGGCGGCGATCCTGAAGGCCTCGCCGGAGACGAAGAACGTGCCGCCGTCTTCGGGCGTGAACACCTCGTACTGCACACCCTCCGAATCGGCGAGCGAGACCGGTATCGGGCCATGTGGGTTGACCGGTATCGGGCCATGTGGGTTGACCGGAAGCGACGGCGGCTCGGGCGCCACGGATGGCCTTCTGACTTTGATCTCGAACTCCGCTTCGCGCTTCGCTCCGTCTCTATGGGCGACGCACCCGGACGCGTTCGGAAAGGAGGCTGTAACTGTGTAGCTACCTGGGCTCTCGGGTGCGGTGTAGGTCACCGATCTGCCGTTGCCGCTGAACTTGTCGCCGCCGTCTCGCCACTCGAACTCGATGTCGTCTGCGAGGCGATTATCGAGCACACCCTGCCGGCCGTATACGTCTACCGACAGCCGCACTTTGTCCCCGGCGCTGAGAGCGATCGACCTGATGGAAGGCTCAATACGGAGGATCTCTGCTACCTGCGATACCACTGTTACGGTCACATCATCTGTTACCGCGGTCTCCCCGTCGCTGACCTGCAATCTAAACCTTAGCTCACAGGCAGTTGCGGGTGCCGTGAAGGTCGGATTCAAGACGAAGTCGTTGTTGAGTCTCACTGACGCGCCGGAGAGCTGGGTCCAAGAGGCACTTAGCGGTTCGCAACCGTCGGGGTCGTTGCTGCCCAGGCCATTTAGTGTGACACGGTCGCCTGTGTTCACTGTCTGGTCTGGCCCGGCACTCGCTATCGGTGGTTCTCCGCCACCCAGCGGTGTGGCCATCACTTCATCGGAGGGATCGCTTCGGCCTCTAGCGGTCGCAAATGCGGCGACCCGCACCGTGTACTCTGTGCTCGGGTTCAAGCAGGTGATCGTATAGCTCGTCACGGGGCCTGTTCCTCTCTGACGTATATTCCGGTTGTACTCCTGCGCGCCGGACTTCCATTGCACCACGTAGGTCTCAACATCCGCCACCTCGTTCCACGACAGTTCCAATTTGCCCGCGGCGGCCGGCGTCGCCGTCAGCCCCGTCACCTTCCTCAGCGACGACTGCGGCGTACCTGTAGCCTCGTCTGACGGTTCGGCGTCACCGACGACGTTTGTCGCGATCACCCGCACCGTGTACTCCGTGTTCGGAGTCAGGTCTGTGATGAGGTAATAGCCGTCGACATAAAAAGAGGGGAAGCAAAATCTTAAATCCCCCCCATGCGATTGCCTCACGATTGTCGGTCGCGGCATCATCGAAGCTCTGAGTTCCCGATTTCCACTGCACCTTGTAGTCAGTGGCTCCCGCGACACGACACCACTCTACTACGAGTTCTTCGACTCCTCTCGCTATCGACACTGTCGGCACTTTGGTCGGAGCCTCCGTCGGAGCGGGGTCGTCGTCCTCGACGCGTACGGTGGTGCTGGCGGGGTTGCCGATGGTGTAACCGGTGCCTTCCTCCAGGTTGAAGACAACGTCTCCGTCGGGTTCATCGATACTGTCCCCGTAGGTGCGGACATCAACCGTTTCCGTGCTGGCACCGGAAGAAAGCCGAAGAGTGCGCGTGTACGTATGCACACTGTAGCGGTTAAATAATGATTGTCGAAATTTCACGGTGATCGTTTCAGAAGGTGGCGGGTTGGCAGTCAGAGTGATAGTAATGGCATCTCCCTCGGTCACCGTGGCGGGAGATGCCGCGATCATGATCACGGGCGTGCTCTGCGCCCGCGCCGGGCTTGCGGTGTTTGTAGACGAGAACGCTACTAGTACTAGGACGACCGGCAGGAGAGCCTGCCCTACGCGTCTCATCGCGGATCGTCCAAGACTCGGGGGGTAGGTGCCGAGCCAGCCGCTTTCAACGGGCTGACTACAGCCAAGAGCACACGCGCTACACGCGTCACTGGTGGTATGAGATTAAGGATCATGTCACAGAATGCGGATGCCCGAATTATTGTAGCGTTGCCAGCCACGCAGGTATTCGGGGAAATGGGCTACATCCCCGTTCTGCACTCGTGATGTCGGGTTTGCAGAAGGTTCGGCGAGGAAAAATCAAGGTAGATTTCGCTTTGGTGCCCCTTCGCCTGACGGCATTTCATCCATGAACATGGCTTCTTCGCGCAACTACCGTCATTCCCGCGGGGACTGCCCCGTACTCCGATACGGCGCGGGAATGATGATTGTTATGCAAACGTCTGATTAGGCGTCGCCAATATCCTGAATACATCCTTTTCAGGGCGAATCATGCGTTCGAATCCATCCTCGATCACCCGCTCGAGAGGCACGATCGCTGAAATCAGCTCTTTCACTGACAACTTGCCGTGAGCAAGCAGGCGAACCGTTGCCTCCATGTCACCCGGCGACGCTGCCACGGATCCGATAACGGTTCTTTCGTTTCCCACTATTTCGTTGAAGTTGAACGTCGGGGTCGCGGAGTAGATTCCTACCAGGACGGTCTTACCGCCCCGTCGGGTCCATTGGATGGCCGTGTTTGGCGTTTCCGCAGCCCCAGCGGTTTCGGCAACGATGTCGGGTCCGATTCCACCTGTCAAATCAAGTAACTGTTCATACGCTCCCTGATCTGAAGCGTTGATGGTCTCGTCTGCGCCGAGTTCTTTGGCCAACGCGACGCTCTGTTCTCGAACGTCGGTGGCGATGACGCGCGCGCCTGCGGCCCGGAAACCTTGAACCGTTAACAGTCCTACGGTTCCACAACCGATAACCGCGACATTATCACCTACCTTGACTCCCGATCTACGGACCACGTGAACCGCGACCGTAGCCGGTTCGATCAAAGGTGCTTCCTGATCAGACACGTTGTCCGGCAACTTGATGAGATGGCTGGCAGGCCAAGTCATGAATTCGGCCAATCCGCCATCGGCAGACAATCCAGCTACGCACATACTGTTGCAAGTTGCTTGCGAACCTCGTTTGCACCAGAAACACGCACCGCATGTGCGGACATTGTTCACCACCACTCGATCGCCAACTTCTAACCCGGCAGTACCGTTGCCAAGCGACTCTACGTGGCCAGATATCTCGTGGCCTAGAACTAGAGGCATCTCTTGACCGCTGATCGGATTCGGGCCGTCGTGTTGCGTCCAAAGCGGACCGTACTGCCACTCTTCAATGTCGGTGGCGCAGATCGAGGTATTCGTGATCCGCAAACGTGCTTCACCATCGCCCGCCAGCGGCTCCGGGATATCTTCGATGCGAATGTCTTTGTTGCCGTGGATTCTCAGTGCTCTCATGATGCGGAAATTGTCGCACATCGATTGCGGCAACTGACAGTGTGCTACTCGTAAATGACGAGTGGCGTCGCGGTAGTGCAACCAACTTTAAGGGCATTTCAACGGTATGGATATCATGGAGATTCGCCCGCGGGTCAAGACGATTTCACAAGATAGTTCACGCGCGATGATGGTTTCTCAGAGTCATCACTCGCCTATAACAGGAATAAATCGCATTTACTGCGCACTCGATTTTTCGGTGAAATGCTGATCAAATTCATACGTTTTCATGCAATACGATCACGGTTCACCAAATGGATTTGCCATTCCGTCGCTGTATCACGATTATGCGTCGAAATTGAATCAGTCGGGAATTGACATCGCACCGGATGCGTCCGAATGGGAATCGGCATATTTAACCGGGGTCAACTCTCCGTCCACCCTCACATCAGGATTCGTTCCGATTGCCTCTGATCGACGCGCTTGATGTGCACGCTTGCGTAGAATTACCCGTTGAAACAACCTGATTCCTTCTAGGAGTAAGAGGCCGTGAGACCCGCTGCAAAGATAACCCGAATCGAAGTCACAACGTTCGCCCACGAGATTGAAAACATAGGTAAGGACTACAACACGTTCAACCAGGTGTACGAACCCGACGCTAAGCTACGGATGGGTGGAGGGATCCTCTCGATCTACACCGATCAAGGTGTAGTCGGCGAGTACCCCGGCGCCGGCGGTAACGCGCTCGCTGACATCGAGACCGTCGCGCCTTACCTCATCGGAAAAGACGCCATGCGACGCGAGGTGCACTACAACGCGATGAAACGCGGTCTGCGCCACACCGCAGCGCTAGGTCTCGGCATCGTGGATATTTGCCTGTGGGATATCGCTGGCAAGATCTATGAAGAGCCGTTGTTTCAGCTTCTAGGTGGCGAACGCAAGCCATTGCCGGCATATGCATCGACGTTGCACGGAGATGAAAACGGAGGTTTGACGACACCGCAAGACTTCGCCGATTTCGCGGTCTTGTGCAAGGAGATGGGATATCCGGCATTCAAGATCCACGGTTGGGGCCTTGCTGGCGAAAACATCAAACGCGAAGTGGACAACGTCTTGGCGGTGCGAGATGCCGTTGGCCCTGAGATGGATCTGATGATCGATCCAGCGAATGAGGTCAAAAACTTCGGCGATGCTCTCAAACTCGGCAAAGCCTGCGATGAAGCCGAATTCTTCTGGTGGGAAGACGTTTTCATGGACGGCGGCGTATCAACGTTCGCACACCGCAAGCTAAGACAGATGATAAAGACGCCGCTTTTGCAGACCGAACACATCAGACTGCCGGAGCAGCACATGAATTTCGTCATTGCAGATGGAACCGACTACGTCAGAGTCGGCGCGCACGAGGACGGAGGGATCACCGGTGCGATGAAGATCTTCCACGCCTGCGAAAGTGTCGGCCTTGATGTCGAGACGCACGGACCCGATCCTGCGCACAGACACATCATGTCGGCAGTTCGAAACACCAACTACTACGAACTTGGCTTGGTACATCCGAAAATTAGGACCAACAAACCGCCGATCTGGGTGAACTATTCCGACAACTTGGACTCAGTCGACGAAAATGGGTGCGTTTACGCCCCTACAGGCCATGGTATCGGCGTGCCGTTGGATTGGGACTGGATCAATGCGCACAAGACCGGGACGCGGGTGCTGGCAGAGGCGTGAAACAGTCGAGAAACACATTAGTCATTCCTGCGAAGGCGGGAAGCCAATTATTCTGTCGTGTGCCTACCTACACCATAAGTCCAATCAGAAGAGGTTGGCGGAAGTGACCGTTGACATGCCGGAGTTCGTCGAGACACGCGGGAGGGCCGGGTCGGGTCACCGTGTTGGAACTGATGACCGATACCGGGATGGAAGCGTGGTGCAATAGCCGATGATCTTGATAGCGGCCATATGGATCATTCTGCTCGTCGCCATCATCTGGACCGTAGCCGACTATCGCAGATACTTGAGCCGGTACCGCGTCGAGATGACCTACTGGCAGTTCCTAAGGTCTTACTGGAACCGGATCTGGCGGCCGTGAACGACAACCTCCATACGCAGAACATAAAGCGCGGCGACGCTTTCTACAAGTGCCACATGAGCTTAATATGAGACGTGTCTTCAGATAGAGTCAGCATATCCAGACCCATAAGACTCCAGCGATACACCCCACGTCGAAAAAACGGGAAGCATCAATGTCGAGCATCTCAGAGATACAGCAAGCGATTCTCGTACTCTCAGCAACTGACTTTGCTCAGTTGAGAAGGTGGTTCAGTGAGCTGGATTGGGAACAATGGGACAGTCAATTTGAAGCCGACGCGGAGTCCGGGGCATTGGACTTCCTTATCGCTGAGGCGCGCGACGCCAAAACGAACAAAGAGCTCGAAGAGCTTTAGATGCACCGAGCGACACCCCGGTTTTGGAGACGCTTCGACCAACTCCCGGTACCGATCCAAAACATTGCAAGACGGAATTTCCGCCTCCTCTCAGAAAATCCGAGACATCCCTCTCTCCGTTTCAAGAAAACAGGCGATTTCTGGTCGGTCCGTGTAGGGCTTGACTACAGGGCGCTTGCTGTTGAAGACGACGGGAACTTCATTTGGGTATGGATCGGCAATCACGGCGAATACGATCGCCTTCTCGAATCATGAGGACGCTCCCAACTCAAGTGTCCCGTCTGAAAATTCGTGTTCCCAATTGGTTCTAACTCTTTAACCCGACGGTGCCGTCACTGTCAATGCTGGTAACACCGTTGACGCTTTCGTAAATGACAGCGCGAACAGTCGAACTTCGAGCCTCTCCCGGCTCAAAGATCATTGAAGTCGATTCGTCGCTATCGGGTTCGGGCATGCCGCTGGGAAGGCTGGTGAACGGTTCCAATCCGACGTTGTAGGTGCGCTTGTACCACGGATACCCGCTGTGTCCACCGAACACCTGCCAGTACCAGAGGTACTTGAAGACGTCACTATCCCAGCGGAGACCGATGCCGACGCGGCGATCGGGGTTGGTTACCGCGTACCATCCATCGACGAGGTTGTTGAACGAAAGGTAGTCGACCAATCGGTCGGACTTCGGTGGGAACACCGTCAGATCGACCTCCGACCCGTCAGGCGCTTCGGCCACGGGCCATGAGCCGGTACGATCTGGCATCAGTCGCGAGCCGGGCGGGATGGATCCGTCGGAAGATTCAGGCACGATGAAGTCGCCGCCTGCGAAGTCCAAGATGCAGTTGGAGGTCAGAAACGGATCACCTAGCGCAACGTGCTGACCCCATTGAGCGGGAGCCGGCTCCTCGGCTTCATTGGTCAGCGTATCGGTAACGGTAACGACCGGCGAGCCAGATTCCAGCGTGACAACCTTGTCGATCCAGAACGGCGTCCGAACGGCTTTAACCGAGAACTTGGCCGAGACCCGTTCGGGCGTATCATCGACGATTTGAACATCCCAGGGCATCATGTTCGTTTCGTTGTGCTGCCCTATTTCGGCGCCCATATAGTCTTGCTGGAAGCCGCCAGTGGGAGCGATCGTGTTCCAACCGCCGATATAAAGGTCGTGGAAGATGCCTTCGCCCCAACCGGTGGAAGGTACCCACAGAGCTTGGTTTCGGACGCTCCAAGGTGTGCGCCACATGAAATCGGTATCGCTGGGTTTGTGGACCATCTCGAAGATGTCCGCGCCTTTGTCGGCGATAAGGCTCAAACGTAGTATTTCGTTTTCCATAACCACGGTTTTGAGCCCGCGATATGTCCACGCGTCGGATATTCTGCACCCGTAAGTGCGCTCATTTTGGTAATGCATCTTCCTTGGCTCCCGGACTCTGAATTCGGATCTTGGCAACGACGCGCATTGTAGCCTATCGCCAACCGAATCAAAATCGTTGCGTCAACGTACTTTTCCTCCATGGACCCTTTAGCCATATTGCTCGTGATTTCATCAGCGTTCGCTCACGCGTCGTGGAACCTGATGGTGCGGCGCGCCACCAGACCTTCGGTCACTACGGGATTAATGGCCGTCACGTCAGCGATACTCGTGCTTCCGCTGGCGATATTCCTGCTCATAGTTGATTTTCCTAGCGGGACCGGATGGTGGTTCATCTTGGCAACCATCGTGCTGCACATCTGGTACTTTGCCACTCTCGGTTACGCGTATAACACGGGCGAGCTCTCGATCGTTTACCCAGTTGCCCGGGGTCTGGGTCTGGCAATAATCCCGTTCTTGGGCGTGTTTGTAATCGGAGAATCGATGTCATGGGCGGCCGTTGCCGGCGCTGCGTCGATCGTGACGGGCTTGGTGCTAATCACGATTTCGGACATCGAGACCGCGACCATCAAACGGTTCGCGCGTTCGATGTTGAGTATTCTCCGCTTGGGAAGCCCCGCCTCAGGAGTACGGCCAAGAATTCGACCGGCGTGGTTGTTGGCGATATCAACTGGTGTGGTTATCGGCATCTATTCCGTTGTCGACGCACAGGGCGTAAAGCACGTCCAACCCGCGTTGTATATGTTCTTCCTCCAACTGGGAGGAGGGTTAGGAATGATGGCCATTCAATCGCGGCTCGAAACGCGAGTCGCGTTTATCGACGAAGCGCGGCGCCATTGGAAGATTCTCGTAGTTGGCGGCCTGCTGCAGTTCGCGGCTTACACACTAGTTTTGACTGCACTCACGTTTTCACCCGTCAGCTACGTCGGACCGTTCAGGGAGGTTTCTATCCTAGTTGCGGTTGGATACGGTGCGATCGTGCTCAAGGAAGGGGTTACGCCCGTCCGGGCTTTGGGTGCGATTTGCATTGCCGGGGGCGGCGCGGCGATCGCCCTAGCGCCTTGAAACCGCCGAATTCGGCTCTTAACCGAAACGCGAGGGATTCTGTTCGCGTAATCGTCGCCTTAACTCACGATGATCTGGAAACACGCCCTCAACCACTCGCCAAAAGTCCGTAGAATGATTCAGTTCAACAAGGTGGGCAAGTTCGTGAACTATGACGTAATCGATCAATCTGTCATCTAACGTGATCAGTCGCCAATTTAGATTTATCGACCGTTTCCCGCTGCAACTACCCCATCTTTTCTTGGCGTTGCTCAATTTAAGTTGCCTAGGTTGGACTCCCATCACCCTCCCGAATTCTGCCACGCGGGTCGTCAAATGGTCCCAAGCTTCTTGTCGATACCACTTGAACAACCAGTCGCGAACAGTTTTTGATTTGAGTTCCTGATCTAGACCGGGAGGGACAATCACCGTAACGGTGTCACCCTCGAGGGATTTGGCGACCGATGGCCGGAGTTCCCCGCCGGGGTCCTCTAAGTCTCGCTCTCGGACAACGAGGTCTACGCTTCTGCCGCGCAACAAAGTTGTTCCGCCACTCCCCCAATCATGGTCCAAACTCTCATCGGTCGAGTTCAAGCGCTGTTTGAGTATCCATTCGGAGCGCTTCAGAAGAAACTCTTCGATTTCTCGTTCGGACATGGTGTGCGGAACCAACAGCTTGAAACCGGAATCTGGATCTGCCTGTAGCTGAATGGTTCGCCGACGCCGGGTACTGCGTTGAAGCGTGTACGGGATCTCTTCACCGTTAATCGTTATCGAGCGTCGGATCTGAGATATCCGCTTTGATCCTGCGCTTGGGATTGGCATCCAATGTTGTCGGGACTCGTTGAAATAAGAATCGCCCGCGACGGCTGCGTCGCGGGCGGTAAATGCTGGTGGAGACGGGGGAGGGTCGAACTCCCCGTCCAGAAAGTTTCCCGTCAAAGCTTCTACGTGTGTAGCCGTTGGTTGCATATACCGCTTCCGGACGATGCCAACGGCGTCCGCCACTGGTCGCGGTTGCCGGTAGCCTTTGGACGTGCTACCGGCGTTGCACATCCGCACCTCAGATTTTCGGTGCCCGATAAGTGCCGCTGAGGACGACTCCTACCGGACATCGCGGCTGTTTAAGCAGCTGCGAGGGCGACTTCTCGTTCGCCGTTTGTTTTTTTGCCCGTTTTATCGTGGTCAGGCGCCACGACACGCAACCTTGCGGTACGCTCCCTGTCGAATCCACTCGTCCCCATACAGGTTCTTAGTATATCTCGCGCCCGCGGACAGTTGTTTTAGACTTGTTTTTCCGCTGCGATTGTCTCGCGGCCGTCCACGCCACCTCTTTATCGTCGAGTACTTCTCTTTGGACGAACGGATCGAAATCAACCGCCTCAACTGGAACGAACGAACGCCTATCCATGCTACTTCGGAGATGTACAACGTCGAAGGGTTCAAGGCGGGTCGGATCACGCTCAACGACATCGAAATCGAGGAGATCGGTCCGGTGGCAGGTCGGTCGTTGCTGCACCTGCAGTGCCACTTCGGCATGGACACGATGTCGTGGGCGCGCTTGGGCGCCAAGGTTACCGGCGTTGATCTTTCCGATGCGTCTATCGACTTGGCCAATCAACTCAATGACGAACTGGCGCTAGGAGCTCGGTTCATTCGCTCTAACGTTTACGATTTGCCGGATGTTCTTCACCAACGGTTTGACATCGTTTACACGGGTCTTGGCGCCCTGTGTTGGCTGCCCGATTTGACGAGTTGGGGCAAGATAATCGCCAGTTACTTGAAACCCGGCGGCACGTTTTACTTGCTTGACGAACATCCCATTGGCCGCGTGTACGGTCCCGAACAGTTCGACAAGGGAGATTACGAACTAAAACCAAACTGCTCGTATTTCTTGGATCCTGAAGGGCACATTGAACAGGGTGAACGCCGGACCTACACTGGATCGGGTTCGATCGCAACTTCGGTTTACGAGTGGCAACACAGCATGTCTGAGATTGTTAACTCCATACTCGGGGCAGGATTGAGGATCGAATTCTTACACGAATATCCGTTTTCATTTTTCAAAGCCCTGCCAACTATGAGACACCGGGATGGATGGTGGCGGCTTGACGAGTACGACGGCAACGTTCCGTTCATGCTGTCCATCAAAGCAAAGGGTTGAGGTCTAGAACCATTGCAAGACAAGTTTGAGATCATCCGCCGCAATTGGAATGAACGAACGCCGATTCACGCGGATTCGGATTTCTACGACGTCGAGGGCTTCAAGTCAGGCCGCATCACTCTGACAGAGATCGAGGTCGAGGAGTTGGGGACTGTAAAGGGGAAGTCGCTGTTGCATCTGCAGTGCCATTTCGGCATGGATACGATGTCTTGGGCGAGGCTGGGCGCGCGTGCAACCGGCGTCGATATATCCGACGCGGCCATCGAATTGGCACGAGATCTCAACGAAGAACTTGGATTGGATGTCGGATTCATTCGCGCCAACATCTACGATTTGCCTTCAATCCTGGACGAGCGGTTCGACATCGTCTACACCGCGATCGGCGCTTTATGTTGGTTGCCCGACATGATTGAATGGGCTCGCATCGTCGCACGTTTTCTCAAGCCAGGTGGGACGTTTTACATCCTTGATGGACACCCGATGTCGCACACGTTTGAATCTGTAGAGACAGTCAGGGGCGGCTACGAACTGAGGCCGGTTTACAGCTATTTCCCAAACCCCGGTGGGATCTCGTCCCCTGCTGGCGGTCACACGTATACCGGCGGGGAGGTAATCGAATCGCCGAGCCAAGAGTGGCAACACAGCGTCTCGGATATCCTGAACGCGTTAGTCCAAGCTGGATTGAGACTTGAGATGTTTAACGAGTACCCGGTTTCCGCGTATCGCGCGTTCCCTCAGATGCGACGACACGAAGACGGTTGGTGGCGGCTCGATAGGTCTCACGCGGAAATACCGTTTCTTTTCTCGATCAAGGCATCCAAGTAACAAATTTCAATCGCTGGGTAGTTCTAGTTTCGCTCGTTCAGCCAATCGATGACCAAGTGGTCGCGCAGCGATTCAGTTGGTGACCAGCTCAAAATAGGCGTACGCTTGCATGGTCGCGGCGTCGTATTCTGCATTTGTTGATACCCACCACGTAATCGCAATTGCTACCAACAGAGCAACAGCCGATGCGACAAGAATGCGTGTAGCGGGTGCTTTTTCGATCCGTGTTCGGACGATTGGCCCGCCGAAAATGAAGAAATCATCCTCTATGTCAATCACTCGTCTGGGGCTGACAATGAAGCCCATCGCGGCTCCCGCGATCATTCCTCCGACGTGTGCGCCTTGGTCGATCCCGGTCCAAAACAGACCAAACGCGATATTGATTCCCAACACAATGACGAGGTTGATTATCACGGGATTCACGGCGCTACCAAAGTCTCTTCGGTTGCGAACGAGAAACACCGCATAGGCTCCGACGATGCCGAACACGGCTCCACTAGCACCCACGCTCAAGGTGGGACCAACCAGATAACTGGCGGCGACGCCGCAAACACCCGATACCAGATAGATCGCGAGAAACGCGATCCGTCCGAATTCGCGTTCTAGTCTTGGTCCGAAAACGATCAACGCGAACGTGTTTGCGGCGATATGCAAGAACCCGGCGTGCAATACGACCGGTAAGATCATTCGGTACCAGTCGCCGGCTTGGATCGCAGGGCCGAACTTAGCGCCCCATCGATAAAGGTTGGTAGCATCGGCAGATCCACCACTTAGCGTCAGCACCGCGAACATAGCAACGTTCAATGCAACCAACACTGTAGTCGCGGGACTCTTACCAACGATATTGAAAATCTGCTTAGATGGTTGCGATTGCCTACGATGTTGGCCTATCATCAGACTTCATGTGTTCAGAATTTAGCGACGTTAGCCACCAGACGATGTTGAGATTCTATCGCTTACGTTTCAAGAAATGCTTGAGCTTGATCGCGAACGTTAAGATGATTGACCAGTGACGACGAGCGCGAATAGAGAACATGAATGAGTGACATACAAGGACGATGACACCCAAAGATAGTGTACCGAGTTTCAAGTAGTAGGATTAAAGTAAGCACCCGTTATAAAGGTAGCAGTAGGAGTAATCTTATTTGCGAGTAATTTCAGGGGCTCCCGACCAGCGTCGCCGGCCCTGGACACCGAAAAGGTTTCTGGAGACAAACCAATGCCAATAGAGATAGTCGAAGTCGATCTCGATGAAATGCACCGTACGGCACTTCTGAGTAGAGCCAAGAGTCCGCAAGTACGTGCCATCTACGAGGCGATGTTTTCGTTAAAACCGGGCGGAGCGAAAGCCGTAATTGCCGAGCCGGGAGAAGAGATTTCACAGATACGCAACATGATCACGCAGTGCGCCACGCGCGCCAATGTGGATCTACAGATCGTCGTCGATCGCGTCGCCGGCCGCGTTCTCTTTACTCAAAAGCCGTCACAACCGGCGGCCGATTCGTCGACCCCGGTCGCGACCGCATCGCGTACGCCTGAGGAACAGGCGGCGCAACAAGATCGTCGGGACCGGATCCGGCAAGCGGCGCTCGAACTCGGCAGGCAACACCCTCAGATCAGCGCGCAGGAAGTAGTGGATTACCTGCGCGACACTGGAAACCAACTTGACCTGCCGCGGCCGACTACTGCGGTCAGTGCAGTTATGCGCAACATGCCCGAATTCGATCATATCGACCGTAGTCGATTCTCGTTCAAAGGATAGTCGTCCAATTAGAAACTGGCGCGGGGCATTTGCTCCGCGTCAGCGAGCCTGTAACACGTCCAACGTCGGGACGACATCGATTATGCCCCGATTTGCGGCCATCTCGAAGAGCCGCACGAGAGCTGATCTGCCGTCCGAGCCCATGTCGAGCGTATCTTCGTTGACGTACATTCTTACAAACTTGCGCCCGTCTTCGCGTTCTATTCCGCGCCCAAAGCCTAACGCGTAGTCCAGTGCATCGTCCTCGTTTGCGTGCGCGTATTCGATCGAGGATTTCAACGCGTCCGCGATTTCTTGACACAGGTCATCCCCGAGGGAACGGTTGACCACATCCAGTCCCAAAGGTATTGGGAGACCAGTTTCTTCAAACCAACGTTTGCCCAAGTCGAGCAGTGATCTGAAACCGCGCGACTCGAAAAGTATCTGCCCTTCGTGCAACAGTATTCCAGCATCCGCCCTACCGGACTTAACGGCACCTTCCACTTCATCAAAGTCTAGAAACAGCGGCGTAAAATCATCGGGCCCAAATATCTGGAACAACATCCACGAGGTGGTGAATTCTCCTGGCACCGCGATCGTGCAGCCGTTTAATCGATCTAAATCCAGATCGTTTCGGATTGTGACTACTACGGGCCCGTAGTTGCGCCCTACTGAAGCTCCACATGACATGATCCGGTATTTGTCCGCGATTTTGGGATAATGCGCTGCCGAAATCGCCGTAACTGGAATATGTCCGTCTTCGGCCAGAATGTTGAGGGACTGGATGTCGGCCATATGGTGTCCGATATCGTGCCCCTTGATGCTGGCGTGACCGTGAGCCAATCCGAAGAACATGAACGCGTCGTCAGCGTCCGGACTATGCCCAAATATGATTGTCTTTTTTTCAGGCAATCTCAACTCCCCGATCTCCACGATAGTTGAGCGACTTAAGCATGTATTGGCATCTTTCGCTCCAGAATTGTGTCTCGCCGTCGGCCATCGCAACCATTCCCGAGAGCGTGAACCTCGGAACCTGCGCGGTCACAAAACCCATGCGTTCGTACAGATCGATAGCCCTTCGGTTTTCAACTCCCACTGACAACGAGACCGCATCGTGTCCGTGCGATATCGCCAACATTGTCATTTCAGCCAAAATCCTAGCGCCGATTCCGCGCGATCGTAGGTCGCTGCGAACCCATAGATCTTCTACATATGGACAAGGGCGGTCGATGTGTTGCTTCGGGCTTCCGGTTGGTCCCTCCCACAAGAGCATCCCATGACCTACCGGAGCGTCGTCTATCCAAGCGAATAGATATACCAACATTCCGTCATCTTGCAGAGTTAGTCGACCTCGATGCGTCGCTTCGTTCCGTGCCGGGTTCAATTTACGAGCGACGACATCGATCTCACTTCTCCTGAGCGGTCGCACGTCAACCAGATGAGACAAGTCGCCAGACTCCGAAAGACCCACAGCTAGTTTGTCGATCAATTTCGAAATCGCTTTCGTTCCGGCGCGTATCATGCCGTAGCCGCCGCAGGTACTGACACCTCGCGCTCGAACTCGCGAACGATCTCATAATTGGTCAACCGTTGGGCAGGCCGGAACCCTGCTTCCGAAATCAACGCTCTCACTTCGTCTTCGGTCGTTCGGTTGTAGAAACCTGCCGCTAGCATCACGTTCTCGTCGAACAGGGTACCGCCGAAGTCATCGGCTCCGAAATGCAACGCTACTTGGCCGGTCTTGCGTCCTTCGGAGAACCACGAAGCCTGTATGTGCGGCACATTGTGCAAGAAAATACGACTCAAAGCGATTATCCGTAGGTATTGATTGGGTCCAGCTTCAAAATCGACTTGTTTGCCCAATGCTGTGTTTTCGCGTTTGTACGACCAAGGTATGAATGCTGTAAAGCCACCATCGTTTCGATCGTTGGCATCAGCTAGATCTTGGACATCACGGATGTGTTGCAACGTCTCGACGATCTCTTCATTAGTCTCAACGTGCCCGTACATCATCGTCGCAGTCGTTTTGAATCCGACCTCGTGAGCCTCCACGTGCACCTCGGACCACTGCGCCCAAGTATCCTTCGGAGCGAATCGGGAAACGATCTCCTTTACACGGTTGCTGAGGATTTCCGAGCCTCCACCTGGCATCGTTCGTTGTCCGGCGTTCCACAAATCCTGCATCACCTCTCGCGGCGATTTGTCGGAAACCTCGCACATCTGCCAAATCTCGGGTGCCGACCAGTAATGCGGCATCACGCCAGGGTAGCGATTCACGGTTTCCCGAACCATGTCCAAGTAGTAATCGTACGGCAACTCGTCATTCAATCCACCTTGCATCAACACCGTTGTGACGCCTTTGTCCTCAGCCCTGCCCACCTTCTCCATAATCTGCTCAACCGTGTACGTGTAGGCGGAAGGATCTGACGGATCGGTCCGATAGAACGCGCAAAAAGAACAGTAAGCGTCGCAAAGATTCGTATAGTTGAGATTTGTGTCAATCACGTAAGTGACCCGATCAGGGATGTTGTGAAGATTCTTGACATGCGTCGCCAATGGTGCGAGTTCCAACAAATCGGCGTCCCGCAGCAAATAAAGACCTTCTTCGAATTCGATCCGGTCGTTTCGTAATACCTTTTCGCGTATCTCGCTGATCATCAGTGGTACTCTCCAGAGGAACTAATTGCCCGCCACGTACGGTATGACCGCGGGTCGCCAATCCGGTAGCGCGGACAACCTAGCCTGAAACTCGTCGATCGCCGCCAGTTCGGTTTCGCCCAAGACGTAGGTGAAGCCTCCGATGTAGGTTATTACGTCCTCGGACGGCATACCTGGTACCGACGCACAACCGGCGATATTCTGTAAATGCGACATGCCATAGGAGAACGAACGGTGCAATGTCTCAGCGAAGCGGCCGAGTTCCGGTCTTGAAGCGTCTCCCCTAGCGACCCAACGGGCAAACACGAACGGTAAACCCGTCAACAGTTTCCACTCGGCTGATAAATCGTAGACGAATCCTCGATTGTCACTGCCGTACACCCTGTTCAATGCCGCGTCTCCGATCAACAGCTCCGCGGTACAAGTTTCATCAGGGCCGTGCAGCTCGACATTCGACGTACCCCAGTGATCGGCGAAGAGTATCCGCAACAGCTGTACGGAGGTCGATGTGTGTCCCGTTACCGAGACAGATTTTTCGGATAGTTCTTCCGCCGGCACATCGCTGAAAAGCAGCACGCTACGTGCCTCGCCGTCAGTAGCGACGCCCAATCCACCCTCAACGATGGTTCCCCTCATGCGGAGCACCTCGGCAATCGGCAATGGACCTGCGTCCAGTTTGCCATCCTGCATGGCCGCCGCCATGTTCCGCGGCGGCAGCTCCACCAGATCGAACCAATCGCCCTCGAGACGAGCGTAGAACGCTGCTGAATTTAAATACGGCATGTAGCCGATGCGCCAGCGTGCTCCGAAATCGTGCCGATTTTTCACTGCCAATGGGAACCCATTGCTACGTATCTCCGTGTTCATCGTCGCGTCTTGTTCTCAGAAGTTCCTTAACGTACTGTGCCATTTCAAGTCGAGCGTCCGATGCGCGCTGTCTCGCATCCTCGAAATCGCCGATCTCGTCTTGATTCCAAAGTATGTCTAACCTTCTGATCTGACGAGTAGCTACATGGCTATACGATTCGGGATACGCCCAGTAGCACGTTTCACAGACCTTCTCATCGCGGGTTTCCCAATTCGGGCAATGTTCACAAGACCACGACTTGTCCCGATTCGCGGACCGGCATAGCAGTTGGTAACCATCGATCGATGCCACATCGTGTTCGCCGGCGATGTGAAAGGGTATGCGGTGGTCGATTTGCAATTCCGACTCAGGCGTTACCTCTAGATACACATTGCATCGCGCACCGTTGATTTCAACAAGGTCCGATTTCAGTTTGCGCGATAGGACCGTTCTTCCCTGCAAGATATGAGGGCGAGCCGCGTCGAAGTTCGCAAACCTGTACTCTGCGATTTGGCGTCCGTCAGAACTGCGAACTCGAATAGTTTCGATTGGAATGCCTTGCTCGCGGACATCTCGGATCGCTCTGGGCGGATGGTTGTATCCGAATGTTGTTGCTAACTCTTCGCTGGTGATGTAACCATTCGCCATGATGTGATCGATGACCGTCCGCGCACGTTTGCCCGTCACTGACGCCAAAAGCTCATGGAATTCTGGCGAGATGTCTTCGGATTCCATGATCACTCGAAAATTAAGACTGCGTCCGACGTTCCGGCGAATTGCTTTGCCAGGGCCGCTGAAAGATAAAGAGATTCGACCGTTCGATCATCACCGCCTAACAAAGTCGATTGGGTAGAACGTCCCGCGTCGATGGCGATTCGGGTTAGGTCGAGACCAAGAGGCAGAAGCGAACCATGTTGTTTGTCGCCCGTCCAACCGTCGTAACTCACGATGTAGCAAATATCGCGTCGATTCATATCGTCTAAAACATCGACAAGTTCGCCAAAGGACAATCCACGATGGTAACGCGAGTCGCCGAACTCAGATGTACCTTGATATGGCGGATCCAAATACACCAAATCTCTGCGACCAGTGCGTTCGACGATCTCCCTAAAATCGCACGCTGTCGCAACGCACCTGCCAACCAACAACGATGACGTGCGTAACAATTCACTCGTCATCTTGTCCGGATGCATCCCTAACCTTCGGTTGTCTGGGGATTGATTGAAATTCCCGTTACGACCGTAGCGTATGGACCCCTTCACGATTCTAGCAAGCAAAAAAAGTAGCTTGCCCGGTTCGGGATCGATGTTAAATTCGTCTCGAACACGATAGAAATACGCTTTGGGATCTGCGCGCTGGGCGTTCCACATCTCCCGGTATTCGTCAGCCAATCGCTTAGGATGATTGAGGATCGTAGACCACAGTTTCATTAATGCGCGATTCGAATCGCTGATCCAAAAACGTCTCGCTCGCCATTCGGACGCGGCAGCCAGCGTGACTGCCGCCGAGCCGCAAAACGGCTCATACAACTGATCTACATCCCGCGGGAAATGAGGCAAGATGTATCTTGCAATTCTTCGTTTGCTCCCTTGGTAGGGAAACGGATGCGGTACGTTTGCCACGCTATCCCTCAGTTGTAGACCGTGATCTCGTTGTAGAGAGCGTCGCGCTCAACGGGAATACGACCCGCGTCCTTGATTGAAGCGACCATGCTGCGTCTAGCGATTCCCGCCGGCGAATCTGCTAGCGCCGCGTGCGCGATGCGTTCTTTGCCGATCGTGCCATCGAGGTCGTTGGCACCGAAATTCAAGCCCATTCCCGCCGTCGCCTGACCCAGCATGACCCAGTAACTCTTGATCGCCATCACATTGTCCAGGATCAACCGGGATGCCGCGAGCATTTTGAGGTCGTCCATTGGCGGCGTGTGCCGCGGGCGCAACTTTGTGTATCCCACCTGGTACTCAAGTGGGATCAAAGCCAAGAATCCGTTGGTTTCGTCCTGTAGTTCACGCAGGAGAATTAGATGGTCGATCCGTTCGCGGAATGTTTCAACGTGGCCATATAGGATTGTGCAGTTGCTCTTGATCCCCATCCCGTGCGCAATCCGGTGGATCTCAAGCCACCGATCCGCCTTCGCCTTTCCCGGCAGCAGCAGCTTGTGGATGCGGGCAGAGAAAACCTCCGCGCCGCCGCCTGGCATCGACGAGAGTCCCGCCTCTTTAAATATCGCAAGAGATTCTTCCGGAGGAACCTTCCATCGGCGCCAGAAGTAGTCTATCTCCGACGCAGTGAAGGCTTTGATCTGAACGTCGGGCCGAGCGTTGTGGAGCTCCCGGATCATATCGACGTAGAATTCGAACGGCCATGTCGGGTGATGACCGCCTACCACATGCAACTCCTTGATGTCGTCGTCGAGATGGTCCAGCATCTCTTCCATCGACATCTCGTACGCGCCTTCAGCTCCTGGCTTTTTGGCGTAGTCGCAGAACTTGCAGGAAAGTACGCAGATGTTGGTCGGGTTGAGATGGCGGTTCAACACGAAGTAGACCTTCTCACCAGAGACCTTGCGTTTCGCGTAATCGGCCATCAGCCCCACGGCGGAGAAATCGTCCGTCTCCAGAATCTTGACGCCCTCTTCGGCGCTCAATCGTTCGCTGGATCTGACTTTCTCCCAGATCGGTTCGAGGCCAGGGTCGGAGATCAGGATGTCGGGGGCTTCGACGTGACCGTTGTTTCCGAAGTTTTTCGTTTTTGATGTCGCCGCTTCGCTTGCGACTGCCGTTGCCAACGCCATGACCGGACTGCCCTCTTGGATGACGGTTGAACGCGCGCTTTCGCTACGTCTATTTCTATCATCGCGCCGAAATCGACACTTGAACACGCTCAGCGACTCTGCCTCTCAGGGAAATTGCGGACTGTTGAACGCTTGGAACCGCTTGCCTCGAGTTTTTAACATCAGAGTCATAGAGACGGGTTTTTTGCAGTTCGCGGCCGGCGTCATTGGCGCACGTTCAACTGGGGAAACTACTCGTCGAGGAAACCGACTAATGCCCGAAATTTCGCAACTAACGCAACGTCGCATTGACAGTCTTTATGCCGAATTGAAGGAACTGTCGATCGACCAACTCGGCTATCCAACCAATCAGAACTTCGATTATTCGCCGCTGTATCCGTTCCTGCAACTCAGTGTCAACAATGTCGGCGATCCGTTCCACGACAGCAATTTCCGTATCAACACGCATGAGATCGAGCGCGAAGTTATCGCCATATTCGCGAATCTAATGCACCAGGATCCTGACGAGACTTGGGGATACGTCACCTCCGGCGGGACCGAAGGAAACATGTACGGGCTGTACATGGCGCGCGAGATATACCCGGAAGGCGTGGTCTACTTTTCGCAAGATACGCACTATAGCGTCCGCAAGAATCTGCGGGTGCTCAACTACCGCAACATCATGATCCGCAGCCTCGAAAACGGGGAGATCGACTACGAGGACTTGCGCGAGACGATTCGCATCAATCGCCACCTGCCAGTCGTCGTTATGGCCAACATCGGAACGACGATGAAAGGCGCGGTAGACAATCTCGACAAGATCCGCGATATCTTCGACGAACTTGCGATCTCCAGCAGCTACATCCACGCCGACGCGGCCCTGAGCGGGATGATTCTGCCCTTTGTCGACGATCCGCAACCGTATGGTTTCGACGCCGGTATAGATTCGATCGCCATCAGCGGGCACAAGATGATCGGATCGCCCCTCCCGAGCGGCGTCGTCCTGACCAAGAGCGACTACGTGGGACGAGTCGCCAGATCTATCGAGTATGTCGGAGCCATGGACACGACGCTTTCAGGATCCCGCAACGCTATAACGCCTCTGATGCTGTGGTACGCGTTTCAGCAACACGGACTCGAAGGCTTCCGAAACATCGTTCACGAGTCACTTGAAACGGCCGAGTACGCGGTCGACAAATTCAACGAGCACGGCATCCCGGCCTGGCGTAACAGGAACTCAATCACGGTCGTATTCAAACGCCCGGCCGACGAAGTCGTTCGCAAATGGCAGATGGCGCCGTACGAGAACGTCGCACACATCATCACCGTACCCAACGTAACCCGCGACAAGATCGATGCTGCCGTCGCAGATTGCGTCGCAAACCCACGCACAACTATCTAATTAGAGGAGACCAATCACCCATGAAGCAAATCACCGTTAACGTAGAAAACGAAGTCGGCGTCATTGCTGGCGTGACTAGCGTCCTATCTAAAAACGGCGTAAACATCCTGAGCCTCAGCACCGAGGTGATGGAAGATTCGGGCGTCATATTCATCACCACTGAAGATGAAGACCACGACAAGGCGCTGTGGTGGCTGGCGGACGCCGGATACAAGGCGATGACGGACGAGACGCTGGTGATTACTATGCCCGACGAGCCGGGCGCCCTCGCCAAAGTTGCAGAGCGATTCCGCGACCACGACATCAACATCCTGAGCCTGCACATAATAAACCGAGCGCACGGCCACACCACAGTATCTCTCAGCACCGACAATCAGGACAAAGCGCGCAAACTAGTCAAGGATCAGCTGGTCACAACGTCGGGCCGTTAGCGGCCTTTGCACAACTCTGGGGTTGTGAATGCTCCCTATTGCCAGAAACGCATCGCCGCTAAAATGATGCCGGTGGCGATACTGACAACGGTGATGTTTATCAGCAGTAGCTGGATTTTCAAGCGCTCTAGGTCAGCCTTGGTCGCCAAGTGCTTGAGTTCGGTGCGAAATTCCGTCTCGAGGATGGTCATCCGCGTGTCTACATCAGTGTTTGTCGCCACGGCCGTTCCGTCTAGTTAGCCAGTCTCTTGCCCCCGATCATACCAAACACCCGAATATCTGAGTGCCATGATGTGCCTTGACTACAGACAGACCGCGGCTTCTTGCCGCAACTCCCCAGGAGATTAATACCGCTGTTGAAGAGCTTCGCTCTTTGGCGTGCCTCCCCTCCGCCGGCTCACCGGGGAACCGTCTGCGGTCAAAAAGGCCGTTGCTTTAGGCCCCATGGGGATGTATCGTGAGAGGTAGTCTTACTGTTCTATTCATCTTGCTGTTACTAGCAACATTCGTCACTGATCTAGTTGTACTTGCTGTGATGTACGGTTTCGTCGGCTTCGCCATCGGATTGTTTTTCTTCCCTGCGGCACTCATCGGAGGGCCGATCTTCGCAATGACGGCAGAACCACCAGATGTTCTGCCGCTAGTTTTGACTGTGGCGACCATCGTAGCGGGGATCATGCTCGGAGCAACTTCGGGCGAAGGCAGGGCGCAATGAAGCACGTCGCCAGCTTCTGTACTAGTTTGCTGCTCTTTATCGTCCTCGCTGGCTGCGAACCAGATTATGGGGCAACGGCTACAGCAGAAGAATAAATTATCCAAGAGGCATCCGAAACCGTAGTTGCAAAGATGGAGGTTGCTGCATTGGCGGAATTCATGCCTGACAACGTGCTGGTCCTCGATACCTGCAATTCATTACCTTTCGAAGATGTAGATCACACTGATACGTTTCGCCGGGTACACAGCTTGGTCCGTAACCTGAATCTGAACATGATCACTGGCCAGTTTTCGCAACAACAGCAACAAAACTTGTACGAGATTTGGGATCAACGCGATGGACTTGTCCAATCGCGCCGAATATCGCTGAGCGTGATGATCGGCTGCTGCAATGACATCTTCGATTTCACCCGAGATTCAAAACCGATGTTGGAAAGATTAGCTGAACAGTATCGCTGAACCACCGGCGACCGCTGTTTATACATCCCTTAGCAAAGGCCCACTTGCTCCGCGATTCATCGCCAGTATTCATTCCATCGGCGGTCAACGAGTCGCTCGATATCGGGGTCCATTTCTAGCGGTTTCTGGTAACCCGGTTTCCAAGTCGCATCGATACCCATCACGCCGCTGTAAACTGGCGTGATGCCGACGAACCGTTGCTCTGAGAAGACCACGTCCAAAGCACAGTCGAACCGGGTGAAAATTCCCCAGATCAACTCCACATCATCGTCGATATTTACGTCTTCCGAGATCAGCATCACAGCTTTGAGGGATCTCATCCGCGGATCGTTGACGATTTGCTCAATCAGGTTCCGCGCATTCGGATAGTCGTTCCGAACCTGCAAAACCAACATGTTTTCGCAAAGCAATCGATGCTTTGTGATTGACGAAGACAACGAACGTGGGTCGATGCGCAAACCCGACTCGTCGACGGCGTCTGGTTCATGTCCGTATCCGGTGGCGTCCAACACCATTTTCGACCCTTGCTGGAACGCATCGCCGGTGAAATCTAGAGTATCTTGCGCCGTTCGAGCCAACAACCTGAAATCGGTCTCTGGTCTGAAATTGCGAGACACCGCCCGCGCCACCGACCTGATATCGGACGGATCGGTTCGGGAATCAACCAAAACCATTACTTTGGTCAACGACAGCTGCCCTTCTCCGAGAATCCCGAACGCAGTCTTCATCTGCTCGCGCGAATACCGGCTGTCTACGGAAACCACGAGCAGGTTGTGAAATCCCGACTCGTAGTAAGACCACATGTCGCGGACTTCCTTCCGCATCAATCGGATCAACGGCTTCGTCGCCAACTGGGCGGCGTCGCCTAAAGCACGATCCTCTTGCGGCGGTTTACCAACCACCGTCGCGGGATAAATCGGGTTTCTCTTACGCGTTATCGCGTTTATTCGGAATACTGGGAAATCGGCCGCCCCAGAGTAGTGTCCGAAGTGGTCGCCGAAGGGACCTTCCAATCTCCGCTCCCCTGGTTGTAACCGCCCTTCTATTACAAATTCGGCATTTGCAGGCACGCGAACATCGACTGTTTTTGCGGATGTCATCGGCGTCGACTTGCCGCGGATCACGCCGGCGAATCCCGCCTCGTCAATGCCTTCGGGTAACGGAACAATCGCCGACAGTATCAGCGCCGGATCGCCGCCAAGCGCGACCGCGATGTCCAAGGGTCGCGACTCTCTTTCGGCATCTACATGATGGAAAGCTCCACCCTTCTGTATCTGCATGTGCATCCCAGTGGTGCTCTTGTCGAACACCTGCATCCGGTATATGCCCATGTTGTGAGCGCCGGTCGCCGGATCACGGCTCCTTACCAACGGCAGTGTGATGAAGCGCCCACCATCTTCCGGCCAACATTTCAATATCGGCATCGCCGATAGATCGGGTGCAGTTTCAACGACTTGGTGCGCCGCCGGCCGTAACGAACGACCTGGACGTACGTTGAGCAAGTTAAGTGCGGAGCGTCTGTTTCGCCAAACCGAAGAAGCCGAGGGAGGGTTGACATCTTCCAAAAACGCCAGCAACCCTTCACCAATCTCTTCAGGATGGCGACCCAACCCGATCTCGACGCGCTCCATCGTTCCTAGGAGGTTCACAACCAGCGGATACGCTGCGCCGTCTACATTTTCGAATAGCACCGCAGGTCCACCCTCCCGCACCAAACGCGTCGCTATCTCCGTAACCTCGAGTTCCGCGCTCACTGGAACGGAGACGCGTTTTAGCAATCCGCGCGATTCCAGCACACGCATGAAAGATTGCATGTCGGTAAACGTCACGTCGCCGCACTCTAACGCCCGCCCCAAACTTGAAGGAGGTCGCTCTCCAAGCCTAGGTGGTAGAGAATCCTTCCGGCGATCATGTCAACCAAGTCGTCGATCGAACTCGGATTGTGATAGAAACCCGGAGATGCGGGCAGGATGATTGCGCCGGCTTCCGTTGCCGAAACCATGTTGCGGAGATGTACCAGACTCAGTGGCGTCTCGCGCGTCACGAGGATTAGTTTCCTTCGCTCCTTCAACATCACATCCGCCGCACGCTCTAGCAGATTCTGCGACATTCCATTTGCGATCCTCGCGAGCGTCCCACCGCTACAAGGCGCGACCACCATACCGTCAACATGGCAGGAGCCGCTTGCGATGTCGGCCGCAACGTTTGCCGAATGATGCCACTTGAAATCGGCTCGGTTCGCCAAATCGTGACCTAGCCAGTTCGAAAGTCTCGTGACGTCGGCATTGACCACACCAGTGAACTTTACGCCCGCTTCGACATCCAAAACTTTAGCCCCAGAAGCGGTTACAACGAGATCCAACTCGTGTTCACTATTAGCGAGCACCTGCAACACGCGCCGGACGTATGGCGCTCCACTAGCCCCGGATATGCCGACGATGTAACGAGCCATCAGCTCATCCGACCAGCAATTCATCGAGGACGATAAACACCGCAAACACTACGGCGATGATGCCGTTCATCGTGAAGAACGCTAGGTTCAGCTTCGAGACGTCATCCTTCTTTACTAGCGAGTGTTCGTACGCAAGCAAAACACCAACAACTATGATGCCCAACATGGCGAATACCCCGACCTCAGCCTGCAACATCGAAAGACCAAGGAACAAGATCGTCACCGCATGCAAAATTCGGGCAATGAACAACGATTTCGCGATACCGAATTTCGCCGGTATCGAATGAAGTCCGTTGGATCGATCGAAGTCGATATCCGCGATCGCATACAAAACATCGAAACCTGAGACCCAGAACAAAGCGGCGATACCGAGCAGAACGTACTCCATTGGCATGGTTCCAGTCAACGCGATGGAAACGGCGGGCGGGACGATCACATATACGGCGCCGATCCCAAAATGCGCCAGCCAAGTGAATCGCTTCAGGTACGGGTAAGTGAAAGCCACCAAAATTGGTATGGGCGAAAGCAGCAACGCCAAAGGATCGAGCTGCCACGCCGCAACCACGAACACAGCCACGGAAACGACCATGTAGCCGATGACCTCCGGCTTCCCGATGATCCCGCGCGCCAAAGCTCGATCAGCGGTACGAGGATTTCGACGGTCGATCTCGGCGTCCACAAGACGGTTTGCGGCCATTGCGAACGTCCGCAAAGTAACCATTGCCACCAGAACCCAACCGAACTGGACCCAATCAGGCCATCCCTCCGCCACCATGAACGCCGCTGCCACGGCGAACGGCAATGCAAAGATAGAGTGTTCGAACTTGATGGTGTCGAGGAATATCTGTAGACGACGGAGCGGAGACAGACCCGCATCGGAACCGCCGTCGCGATTGGCGTCGATACTCAACTGATGCCTAACTTAAGGTGTGCGCGAATGTGCTTGCACCGATTCTAACGGTTTCCTAGCGCTGCAGTCCCTATGGGTAGACACGCGAGGTTGTCAGCTACGGAACATCAGGAAATGCGCGTCGCAGTTAACTATCTGCGACCAAACTCTCGTTCCAACGCCTCGCCCGTCAACAGCAGCATCGTCGGCCTGCCGTGCGGGCACGATTGCGGATGTTCGCACTCCTGTAGTAACCGAACTATCTCTTCGCAACTCTTAGTCGTCAATGAGTCTCCAGCCCTGACCGCAGCGTGGCAAGCCATTGTCGCTAGCAATCGTTCAGACCACGGCATTGCATCTCGCCCAGCGCGTTGATTGTCCGGTTGCGCCACATCGTCGAGCACACGCAAGAATGCCGTTTCGGCACCATTCGCGTCGGAAGCGGTCCTTTCGGCCAACACTTGTGGCACTGCACGGATCAGGACTGATTCGCCGCCAAACGGTTCGATATCCCATCCGGTGTCTGCAAACCACATCGCCCCTTCGCTGTAAACCGTTTGCCTTTGGGGCGATAACTCGACCATATGTGGTGCTAGCAGCAACTGCGAGTCGCTCTGTTGGTTAGACTGTTTGGCCTGTATCTCCTCGAATTTGACGCGCTCGTGCGCGGCGTGTTGATCAATGAGGAACACCCCGCTAGCGTCTTCCGCGATGATGTAGGTCGAATGTGCCTGTCCTAGTACTTGTAACCCGGGTAAAACGTCGCGGTGCCTTACCGAGTTCACGTCGTTCAGCGGTGCGTCACGCCGAGACCCGGCAGCAGACCTTCGTTTGCCCGTAGCGTCGCGCTCGGATGTGCCGCCGTCGGGTTGTTCCGACGATGTCATCCCTTTGGTTCCGTCATTGACACTCTCCGACGCTCCATCGACGTCGATAGACGGCGAGAGACCCGAACTCCGCCGCATCGCGAACGCGCCTTCCAATGATGTCGTCAATGACGACGTGATCCGCGTATCGGAGAACTGCCGAACGGGTGCCCGTGTCCCCAAAGCTTGACGAATGGTGCTCTCAATTACGGAAAAAACCAGCCCTTCACGCCGAAACCGAACTTCGGTCTTCTGCGGGTGAACGTTGACGTCCACGTCCTCAAACGGCGCATTGACCTTCACGAGAGCCATCGGAAACCGTTTGTCTGGCAAGAAACCTTGATATCCCCGCTCCACGGCGTACGTCATTCGATAAGACTGAACCAACCGTCCGTTCACGGCAATCGTGATATGCGTGCGACGACCAAAATGCAGTGTCGGCAACGCGATAGCGCCGCCAGCATTGAACGCCGCGTCGGAGCCGATGTCGAGGCTGACTAGAGCGGAAGGATCCTTGACACGATAGACCGCCGACAATGCCGCTGCGTCGTCGAAGTCGCCAGGTGTGTTTATCCGCACCGCGCCATCGACTGTGAGTCGGAACTTTACGTCGCTCCGAATCAACGCCATCTGTCCTACCAACGTTGCAACTCGTGATGCCTCAGCCGACGGGCTACTCAAGAATTTCAACCGCGCTGGGACGTTACGAAACAGACCGCGAACCGTAACCGCTGTACCCACTGGTGCTCCCGTAGGCAGCACCTGAGGTTCGCTCCCGAAACTCACATTGCATTCGGCCCCACTTTCGGCTTCAACGTGGCGCGACACCGCGGTGACGTCGGCGACTGCCGAGATCGACGGCAAAGCCTCACCGCGAAACCCGAGCGTCGGTATCGCAACTAGATCGCCGGTTTCACTAACCTTGCTCGTCGCGAATCGTTCGAACGCGATCGCAAGCTCACTGTAAGGAATCCCATGACCGTCATCTACTACGCGGATCATTGTTCGACCGCCGCCCTGCAATTCGACGTCGATCCGGCTCGCTCCGGCGTCAAGCGAATTCTCCACCAGTTCCTTGACAACCGAAGCCGGACGTTCCACCACCTCACCAGCCGCGACTCGGGACGCTAAAGCGTCAGGCATTATTTGGATTGGCATTTTGGTTCAACTGAACACGATTCGATGAATTCATCTAAGGATTGAATCTAGCTCAAATCGCGGGTTTCGAATTTCGAGAACGTTACAATTTCCGGATTCTCGGGGCTAAGACCCAAGTCAAAATCACGCTAACCAAAAGCACGGCACCTGCTACCGCGAACGATGTCTGCAAACTTGTGCGCTCGGCGAGGATTCCAAGTGGTATCGCTCCGATGGGCCGAAGTCCGAAATTCAACATGTAAATCCCCATTACCCGCCCCCGATGTTCTGCGTCTGTTTGCTCCAAAATCAACGCCGAGTTAAGGGCTCTTCGCCCAGAATCGCCCAATCCCAAAGCCAACATCGCAACGATACCGACCAAGAAGACTGTGACGTAGGTCGAAACGAGTATCGCAACGGCCGACAAGGCGCCGGCGACCAACAGCACGACGCCGCGTTTCACGTTCTCGGTCAGCCCGGCGATGAATAGCGATCCAATCAACGCGCCGACGCCGATGGTGCTCATCAAGATGCCCAACTCCTTCGCGTCACCTCCAAATACCAGATCGACCTGCGCTGGCATCAAACTGCGGAACGATTGAGAAGTCATCGTTGTCGCCAGCGTCAGCAACAACAGAATCAAGATCGTCTTGTTGCGCGCCGAGTAGCGAATACCGTCCCACACCGAGTTGAACATGTTCTCCCTTTGACGTCGACCGCCTGCATCAGGACGCGCCACCTTGACCCTCGTCATCAACAGGAACGCCATAAACATGAGCCCCGACATCAAGAAATATGTGGCCTGCGGTCCGATCCACCAATACGCCAAACCGCCGATTGCGGGTCCCGACAATGTCATCAACGCCATGCCCGACGCGTTCAACGCCACCGCGTTAGTCAATTCACCGTCCGGCACAAGCTGCGGGATGATCGCCTGGCGCGCCGGCATCATGAATGACCAGCACAACCCCTGTGTAAGCGCCGCGCCGAACAGTACCCAGATCGAAACAAAATTCATCACTATCGAAATCGCGACGAACAACGCCACCAAACTCACGATCAATTGGGCATACTGAATCATCCTTCGGCGATTCCAACGGTCGGCGAGTGACCCTCCGAACAACCCGAAGATCAAAATCGGCGGCGCGAATCCCGCACCAACCAACGCGACCAAAAACGCATCGTGCGTCAAATCCCAAGCCAGCTGACCACGCGCCAGATGCTGCATGTTGATGCCAGCCATAAGGAAGATTAGGCTGATCCAAAACCTACGATAGTTCGGATTGCCGAGCGAATGGAACGTCCGATTAGCGTATCTACGGCCGTATCCTCGTGCTCCGCCGACTCCAACCGTCAAACTACAGCCGCCTGATTCGCGGTGTCAGAACCCACGTCAGAAGCACCGACGCCGCCAGTATGCAACCCGCCACCGCGAACGCGACCCGGATGTCGGTCGCTTCCGCCAAAATGCCTAGCGGTATTGCACCGATAGGCGTTAAACCGAAGTTCAACATGTAGATGCCCATTACCCGTCCGCGATGCTCCTCGTCCGCTTGCTCCATCAACAAAGACGCATTTAACGATCGCCGTCCAGCGTCGCCTAATCCCAATACCATCATTGCAACCATGGCGACGATAAAGATGCTGACGAACGTCGAGACCAAAATCGCCATCGCCGACAACCCCGTCGCGGCCAAAAGGATTACTCCGCGGCGCACGTTTTCGGTCAATCCGGCAACGAATAACGACCCGAGCAATGCACCGGCTCCGATCATGCTCATCAATATGCCGAGTTCAAGCGAATCGCCGCCGAAAATCAGATCGACCTGTGCCGGCATCAACTGACGGAACGACATTGATGTCATCGTTGTAGACAACAACAGAATGAACAGTACCAGAATCGTCTTGTTGCGCGCCGAGTATCGCAGTCCGTCCCAGACTGCGCTCAGGACTTTTTCCTCACGGTTCCTCTTCGTTGAGGCTTCACCAGTGATCTTCACGCCGCCCATAAATATGAACGCGATAAACATCAGCGCGGTGATCAGGAAGTAGGTGTTCGCCGGCCCGATCCAGGCATACGCCAATCCACCAAGGCCCGGTCCAGACAACGTCATCAACGCCATCCCGGAGGCGCTCAACGCGATGGCATTCGTAATCTCGCTCTTGCTCACCAACTGCGGGATTATCGATTGGCGAGCCGGCATCATGAACGACCAACAGACACCTTGGGCAAAACCCGCCACCATCAGAAACCAGATCGATATCCAGTCCTGCCAGATCGCGACTCCCACTGATCCAGCAACGATGGAAATCGCAAATTGGCTGTACTGGATCATCTTCTTTCGATCCCAGCGGTCCGCGAACGTCCCACCGAACACCGAGAAGATTAATATTGGAGGCGCGAACGCCGAACCCACCAACGCAACCATGAAGGTGTCGTTGGTCAAATCCCAAGCCAGCTGACCCCGTGCCAACATCTGCATATTGACACCGGCCATCAATACGATCAGACTGAACCAGAATCGCCGATACGCAGAGTTTCCGAGAGAGTGGAATGTCCGCCGCGCGACGCTACGCCCGCGAACTCTCATGCGGGTCGAAACTGCGTGGGGTCTTAGATGACGAACTGCAGGCTTATCGGCTTTAGATGCCATGTATTGTTTCGCCGAACATCAAGCGAAGTTTACACTAACCGCACAGGGGTCAATTTCGACGGCATACGTGGTTAGTGAACTACCCCTCCGGGCAAAACCGGCCGGTGAGGTCCACGCAAATTCAAAAACCCACGCTGCCGTATTTCGCCTCAGAATTCGGAAAACGCCTTCGGGGAAATGAAGCGCTAATCGGCCAACCAACCGGGATCCACCACCACCGCCGAGTTTAGTCGATTCCTTATCGCAAATTCCTGACCGAAGAACTCAAAATTATGAAAGCCACTCCCGCCGTGAATAGGGCTATCGACATCCCAATAATCGTCGGTATGACCCCGACATTGTCCACCAACCAACCAATCGGAAATGCCGCGAGCGGGATCAATCCATAGGTCATCATCGTCAAGCTAGTCATACGGGCTCGATATCTTGGGTTGGCATGTTCAACAACCAGCGCCTGACCCAACGCGAAACGAATCGATTCACCGAATCCGACGCCTACAAACACGATCATGCCAACCCAGTACCACGGCATCATTCCAATCATGAATATGGAAATCGCTGAGATTATCGGCGATGCAAGAATGACCAATCCTCGTCGTTGCCCGGAACGAAGGCTAGCAACACCGATCGATGCGGCAATGCCGCCGATACCCGCCATCGTCGCTAACCACCCGACCTCGCTCGGCACCGATCCGTAGAGTTCCTTCGCAAACACTGGAACCAACATTCGGAACGGCATCGAAAGCATCGCTATCACCACCGATTGGATCAAGAGCGCCCGAACTAGACGATTCCTAGCCGCGTAGCGGATTCCGCGTTTAATGTTGACGAGCGGCGATTCTTTGGTTCTCGATTGACTCTGATCCGGATACATCTTTGGCAATAACGTCGTGAACACCATCGCCAACACCATCATCACCGTAACCACGAAATAGACGCCGTGCGGTTCGATTAGTTCGTAAAGTACCCCGCCAACTGCAGGAGCTGCGATGCTCATGAGCGTCATCGCCGTCGAGTTAAGCGCCATCGCGTTGCCGATCAGATTCTTCGGAACAATTTGCGACATCGCTGCCGTTCGCGCCGGAATCTGCAACGCAAATGTGCATCCCTGCAACGAGGAAACGACCATCAAATGCCACCACTCGATCAATCCCGTCATGATCAATATCCCGACCGACAAGGCGAAGATCGCGTTGGCGAATTGCGCTAACTGGATCAACATCCGCCGCTCTACACGATCACCCAACACGCCACCCCATAGCGACATTATCAGCAGCCCGGGGGCCCAACCGATCGATACCAGCGCCGTTCTCTGGGCGTCGCCGGTTATCTCGTATACCAAGATGCCCCGCACTAGCATGAGCATGTTGAACCCACCCATCGACAGGAACATGCCCATCCACATCAGTCGAAAGTCGCGATGCCTCATCGACTCAAAAGTTCGGGATGCCCAAGTAACCTTGACCGCTGGGGTTCGGGCGCTGACAGCGGCAGGTGGTTCGATGGTCTCGGCGCTAGAAGGCGTTACCCTAGTCGTACCGTCGGTGGTATCCGTGGTGGCCAACTGTTTTTGCTTTGGAATTCGTGCCGAGATAAGTAGTGCGGCAGGTGAAACTCAGTATATTTCAACGCACTTTAGAATCGAACCAAACATCCGTGCAAATTTACTAGGAGTGTTAATGTCTCAAAGCGCGTTGCCAGAACCGACCATCAACGATGTCTACGATGCACGGCGTACGATCGCGGAACATGTTCACCGCACACCATTGCGACGCGTGCCAGGCCTTTGCGACATGCTCGATGCTGATGTTTGGGTCAAACACGAAAACATGCAGATGCTCGGCGCGTTCAAGGTTCGAGGAGGCATCAACCTCGTCTCTCGCACCACCGACGAAGAACGCGCCCGCGGGTTTGTAACCGCCAGCACCGGCAACCATGGTCAATCGATCGCATTTGCCGCTCAGCAGTTCGGAGCCAAGTGCACCATTGTCGTTCCTGAACGCGCCAACCCAGTGAAGATGGCGTCAATGCTTCACCTCGGAGCGATCGTTGTGGAACACGGTCCTACCTTCGACGTGGCGCGCACCTATTCCGAGGCGCTTGCACTCGAAGAAGGCATGCGGTACGTACACCCTGCGAACGAGCCGTCGCTTGTCGCAGGAGTCGGAACATACACCCTCGAAATCCACGAAGATCTAGACAACATCGATTACATCATCGTTCCTGTCGGCGCTGGAAGCGGAGCTTGTGGCGCCAGCATTGTAACCCGCGCCTTGTCGCCGCACACGAAAGTTGTCGGTGCCCAAGCAGCAGCAGCACCTGCGGTTCACGACTCCTGGGCCAAGATGGAAGGTCCGACCGTCAGCGCCAAGATGGAAACTCTCGCCGAAGGGCTCGCCACCGGCTCCGCCTACGACTACCCGGTTGGTATTCTGCGCAAATACCTACACGACTTTGTGCTGGTGTCGGAAGACGCGATTCGCCAAGCCATCGTCACGATCATTGCGACCACGCGAACGTTGGTGGAACACGCAGGCGCCACGTCTCTCGCCGCCGCCGAGGTGATGCGGGATCAGATCCGCGGAAAACGCGTGGTGCTGATAGCAAGCGGCGCGAATCTGACGGTCGAACAACTAAAAAGCGTGATCGCCGATTGAACGACGATCTGGTCTACCCAGTCCTGTCGATGCCGGCGATGTCCTGGTCGATCTTCTTTAACCGCAAGTAGTCTTCGCGATACAGGCAATAAGCCCGTTCGACATAGAGTTGGGCCAACTCAGACGCCCGCGGAGATGTGGACGTAGCTGCGTTTACGATCTTGGATATCTCTCGATTCGCGGGTAGATAACGCCCTATGGCACGGATTTTGGCCTCCGTATCCAACGCGGTCGGGCGATCACCGCCTTCAACCGAGTAACGCATCCTGCCGAGTTGTTGCGACAACTCAGTCAACAAGTCGGCCTCGTCCATTCCGCCGTACATCAGATCGTAGACTTCGTCACCAAACTCGTCAGCCCTCTCGAAGGCAAGTTCGTCATCTACGAAATCGCCCTCCTCGCCATGCGCTTCGGAATAGAGTCTGCCGTACTCGGAACTCGCTTCATTCACCCGTTCCATCATCTCAAATGCGTCACTGAACGATATTGTTCCAGCAAACACTAAATCATCGCCCCGAACCCTCGCCACACGGTCGGCCTCCTCGACGCTTTCGAACGGTTCGGGCGCCGGTGGAAATGCGAATGACGAAATAACGTTCGCCGACATCTCGGCCACTTGGCCAGCCAGGAATGGTGGCATGTACTTGCCGATATCCAACGGCACTGGAAGTATCACGATGTACGTGACACCGATGGCGTCACTGTCGTTCGTATCGCGGAAGTAAACAAGTGCGTGTCCGCTAGGATTGGCGGCATCGCCTCTTTCGAAATCGAGTTGCATCGGTTTGACGCTCTTTGATCTGATTAGAACGAGTCCAGAGCGATTGGACACATCGTTAACTGCCTGACGGCGCAGATATGAGAAAATGATAACCGCTGGGTGACGTTACGATTCTATGCTGTCAGACCGCCGGCCCTACACCCCAGCACCGCTACAACGTGTACAAACGATTGCTCCGCCCCATGCTCTTCTCAATGGACGAGGAGCAAAGTCACACGTTGTCCGAATACGCGCTGCGTGTCCCTTTGGTGTGGAAAATCCTCGGTGTTCAATCGAAATTCGATGAGCCGGCGCTCGCCACTATCTTGGCTGGAGTGAAGTTGCCCTCGCCGGTAGGATTGGCCGCAGGATTCGACAAGAACTGCCGCGTTCTCAATTCTTTGATCGACCTCGGGTTTGGATTCGTCTCCGGCGGAACCGTGACACTAGCTGAGCGAACCGGCAACCCTCGAACGCGGATGGTTCGACTCCCCGAATCTGCCGCACTTCTCAACTCTTTGGGGTTTCCCGGTGATGGCCTAGCGCGAATAGGTCCGCGATTGGAGCGATTAGGCGCACACCGGTCGCGAACCTTCGTCAGCATCTCGGGTTCGATCGAAGACGATATCGCGGAGTGCTATCGCCGAATCGCACCGTTAGTGGCTGGCATCGAACTCAACATCTCCAGCCCCAACACCGTTGGACTGCGTGTCTTTCACGATCCCGCCAGGTTGCGCACTCTCGTCGAACTCCTCAGAAAATCGTCGCCGACTTCAACACCTTTGTTAGTCAAACTCCCACCGTGGTTGAACGAACCAGACGAGCGTCGAACCTCGCTAGCGCTCTCCGAAACTGCCGTCAGCGCAGGAGCAGACGGACTCGTAATCGCGAACACAGTTCCCGTCGAAGACGCCCGGCTTGCGGTCGGCAAGAGCGGTTTGAGCGGTGCGCCGCTACTTGAGAACACCGTGCGCATGACCGCGGAGGTCGCAGCTCTCGTCGGCCGCGACGCCAGCGTGTTGTCGTGCGGAGGTATCTCCAACGCCGAGGATGCATGGAGAATGATCGCCGCCGGCGCGTCGGGTGTGCAACTTTACACCGCGATGGTCTACGAAGGTCCGGCTTTGCCAGGCCGAATAAACCGCGGGTTGCTCGCATTGTTGGACAGAGCCGGCATCAACTCCGTCGCTGATATTTCTGGCGCGCCTCCGTACTGACCAGGTGGCTCGACGCTTCAATCGCCGACCATCTCCAGAACCTCGTCGCGATAAGGCATCGCCGACTGCGTGCCAGGCCGAGATACGCACAACGCGCCGGCTGCCATCGCGAGCTGGATCGCACGTTCGAGTCCATAACCTTCACACAGCGCCTGACCCAACACACCGGCGAACGCATCGCCGGCGGCCACGGTTGCCACCGCGTCGACCTCAAACGGCGGGAGATGTCCTGTCAAATTATCGGAAGCGACGTATACGCCTTGTTCAGCCAAAGTGACGATCACACATGCGCACCCGTGGACTTCACGGATCTTTGCAGCGGCCCGTTCGGCGGAACCGACATCCGTGACCGAGATGCCAGACAACGCTTCGGCTTCCCAAGCATTGGGTGTCAAGATATCGGCAGCGGCGTAAAACCCATTTGGGACCTCTTCGATCGGTATCGCCGGCGCCGGGTCCAATACGACCGGCACGCCGCGTTCGCGGGCAACCCGCATCGCGTCGAAACTGCACGCAAGCGGAATCTCTTGCTGCACCAGCAACGCGCCTGCCTCGGCTAGTGAGTTGACGGCAGCATCGGACTCGGTTTCACCGCACTTCCCGTTTCCACCGTAGATCGCGTGTACAAAGTTTTCGCCGCTCGGATCGATGAAGATTATCGCCACGCCAGTCTCGATTTCCGAATCGCTCGCCACGCCGCTCATGTCGACACCTTGATCCGTCATGAAACTGCGCAGTTCGTTTCCAAACGCATCGTCCCCTACTCTGCCGACCATCTTCACGCCTCCACCATCGCCCACGCCACCGGCGAATCGCGCAGCGGCCACGGCTTGATTGCCGGCCTTACCGCCTCCGGACGTATACAACCGGTCGCATACGAAAGTCTCGCCCGCCCGCGCCAAACGATCAGTCTCGACGATGAGATCCATGTTTATCGCGCCAAGCAACAGCGTAGTTCGGGTGTTCTCGGCTTGTATGCTGGTATCGGTCATGTTTTTGGATATTGGAATCGGCGATTGGCTGTTGGTGATAGTGCGTTACGCGCATGCGGTTGCCGCTGTCGCTTGGATCGGTGGAAGCATCTTCCACGCCGTAATACTCCGACCGTTGGTAGTCGCAGAATCCGACAAAATGGCGCAAGCGATGTCGCTGATTACTCCAGCCTATCGCGAAGTCATCGACATCGCCGTCGTGACGCTCATCGTAACCGGCCTCATCCTCATGTTCTCGCGGATACAGGGCAATGAAGCCACCGTCGCGTGGGCAATCGTGCTGGCTGTGAAGATTGCGCTCGCGATCTGGATGTTCTACATCGTTTGGAGAAGACGGCGAATGTCGACGGGCGCGGTTGTGAACGAAGGCATTGCGTCGAATCTCCTCGGATACAACGCCGTTCTCGCGATCGGCCTCGTGATCTTTTTGCTGGCCAATGTCTTGCGGGAACTGGTTGAGGCGTCGCTGCGGTAGCAGATACGGCAACCCTCAATCGAATACGGTTTGGGCAACGGCCACGACTGAGGCGACGGCTACCATCAGCCCGACGACCATCCCGAACATCCGCCAAGTCAGATCCGATTTAAGGTCTGAAACCGACTTTTCTAACTTGGCGTCCAACTGGGCAATGTCCGTCTTAACCTCCGCGAGATCAGCTTTGGTCGCGAGATGCCCCAAGGTCGCCTTGATCGAGCTGACCTGTTGTTCAACCGTCGACATTCGTTCTTCCATAGTGACCATATAGCGTTGACTCTGATGTAGTTTCTATGTACTATATCAATCCTAGCACTATTTGGTCAAGACAACACTATCGCGTTGTCAGAATTATCACAACTTCTGGAACTTTCGGACTCGCTGGCCCATCTCGGGAGTGCCGATCTCTGCAACATAGATGCTGCCTTGTGAGTCGGACCAGATGCCGTGCGCAGCACCCAGAATCTTCGCATCATCGTCGCCGTGCCAACGCGTCACGAGATCGCCGTCCAGCGTCCAGATCGAAACCCCGCGGTTGTTGCCCTGCTCCGCAACGTACGCCAATCCGTCGCGGAAGTGGATGTCGCCCGGTGCGGACATGTCGGTCCATTCGGTGATGAAGTTGCCATCGCCGTCGAAGATCTGAATGCGGTTGTTCTCGCGGTCACAGCCGTATACTCGGCCGTTTTCATCTACGCCAACGTTGTGCACCAACGCAAATTCACCGGGGCCGCCGCCGGGGATACCCCACGCCGTCTCGTAGGTTCCATCGGCCGCGAAGCGGTGGATACGGCGGTTGCCGTAACCGTCCGAGACGTAGATCTTGCCGTTCGGACCGATTGCGATACCCGTGGGCGAATTGAACGGCTCACCGTGCCGTCCATCCCACGTTACCGTCACACCCGCCCAGTCACGATTTCCGAGTTCCATCAAGATCTCGCCCGATTGGTTGTGCTTCGTCACGATGTGACGCTGCTTCTCTGAAAGCCAGATATTGTCTTCAGAGTCGATGAATATACCGTGCGGTTCACGGAAGAAGAATTCAGGAGCGATGCCCAAAGTAAGGCCGTAGCCCCAACTGCCAACTAGCTCGCCGTCCGTCGTCCACCACGATACGGGATGCTGCTCGCGCGCGAAAACCCACACCCGGTCCTTCGAGTCGACGGCCACGTCCGAAGCCATCCCGAACTTCCAGCTCTCCGGCATCTTCTTCGGCCACTCCGGCAGCACTTCATACCTGTAATCTCCATCGCCGACGATTGTCATGACATCTCTCCTCGCCCGCAGGCGTTAAGTGCAATTTCCATGCCATGCATGTTATGGCATATGGGATGGCGACGGGTGAAATGAATTCGAAAACAGATTCAGATGTAGAAGACGGGATCTTGCGTACACAAGTTAGGGCGAGGGACGATTCGAACGCCTACCTCACGTCGAACAGTTCAACATCGATCTCAATCCAACACGATTGAATTCTGTCAGGGTGAAACATGTCTGAACCGTCGAATCCGTCAAGATCATCGCTTTCATAAAAACGCTCATCTGACAACCCACAGTCCTCGAGGCTTCCGAACTCGCCCTTCACGTACACGAGAGTTCGACGGTCTTCCGGTGGAAAGATGTAACCAGAATCATCTCGAAAAAGATCGTTCCCTTCGATCTCTGCTGGCATCTCGTCATCTTCCTCCAAAACGATGAGATATAGCGAGTCCCCAATTAGGATTCCCTGGCTGTCCGTTTGAGGCGCTTCGTATTCGACAGTTTCTTGAGGAACATTGCACAGCATCACCGCGTCTTCTTCGTTCGAATAAACCAACAGAGTTGCAACATCGTCCGCACCGCTATTTTGTGAACTCGATCCGAACGGCCTACATCCGTCCATGCGGTCTACAACAAGGTTGCCGAATAAAACCGCACCCACGACCAATGCGGCGAGGACCGCAAACGATATCACAGGCGGCGCGATCGACCTCATTTTTGCTTTTTTGGGGCGTCCTTCAAGCATCGCAAGTCGCCTCCGAATATCCGAATTGGAAATTCAACAGTTGTGCGATTTACGCCTAGGTTACCATCGATTCACACGAAGACTGCGACGTGCGATGCCCGAAGCGGATCCAAACGCCACAAAACGGCTCATCATCCTAGCCATTGACGATGCATGGCGCAGGCTACGCGCGTCATTCAACGAACTCAGAAGCGAGGACGTTGTAGACGCAGGCACTTGTGGGCACTGGTCAGTTAACCAGGTTCTTTGGCACATCAGCGCCTGGGAGTTGCTCCTAATGGAGGCACTCGAAACCCCTGACGACGGATACGATTATCCTGAGCCGGACGCGGACACGTTTAACGAAGACGCGGTTTCAGAGATGAGCGACGCACTGCCGCGCCGGGTCGTCGAGCGGTTGGAATCGACACATCGGCGCCTCCGCGACGCCCTCGCCAACACGCCAGCCAGCCATTTCAACCAAGACCATCCAAGACGTCGGCTGATCGACGAGTGGTCATTCCTACACTACGAGGAACACGCCGCCCAAATTGCCGCGTGGCGCGCAAGCCGTTCAAACAGCGCTCCGGTCTAGACTGGCGCCCACTTACGTAGGCTAGTCACCTCGCGCGGCGGGTTGAGGTTGGAACCGGTGTTGGTGTACGACACTTCAGCGATGTAGACGGCTCCGGTCGAGTCTGTCGCGATACCGTGCGACGCGATGAATTGATCGTGTCCCTCGCCCGGCAGATCGCCACCGAAGCAGTCGACCTCGTTCAAATCCATGTCGAGCACTACAACGCGGTTACCGAGGTTGCGAACGCCCTTCTGCACTGCCGGGGCGCCGGCTTCGGCGACGTAGATACGGTCATCACCCGCGCGTCCGTTCGACGCCGCAATTGGTCGATGCATGTGCTTCTGACCTAGATACTCGCCGTCCAAGCTGAATATCTGGATCCGGAAATTCTCGCGGTCGGCTACAACGAGCTTGTCGCCGCCGAGCAAACAGATGTTGTGAGGCAGACTGAACTGCCCGTCCAACGCTCCCGGCTCGCCCCACGACGTGATGTGGTTACCTTCTGAGTCGAACTTATGCACCCGCGAGTTGCCGTAGCCGTCGGAGATGAATATGTCTCCCGACTCGGGGTGAACCACGATGTCAGTCGGACGGTTGAAGGGGTCTCCCTCTTGCCAAGCTGCGGGTTTCCCGCGCTCGCCCAGCCTGAAGATGATTTCACCGGACGGTGTTCGTTTCTCCACGACATGGTCGTCGTCATCGGCAATATACAGGTTGTCGTCGCCGTCGATAAAGATGCCGTGCGGACGATTGAACTCGCCCGCTCCCCACGTCTCGAGGAAGTTGCCATCGGCATCGAAGATCATCA
The DNA here is from genome assembly GCA_965220355.1 of Dehalococcoidia bacterium. Lineage (GTDB taxonomy): Bacteria > Chloroflexota > Dehalococcoidia > Lucifugimonadales > Lucifugimonadaceae > Bin127. Next base: position 1,159,051 of record OZ244820.1, on the reverse strand, counting down.
TCGGCCAGTTGCCGCGGTTGAAGATGTAGACGCGGTCTTGCGAATCGACCGCCACCGAGGTCGCCTCTTTGAAGCTCATCGGATGCGGGAGTTTGGCCCAGTAGGGTACGGGTTTGTATGGCATTTTTCTACCCCTCCAATCGGGTAGCGATTTCACATGTCAATCTAGGAGTTATGCCCCGTTGACTGGCTTCCACTTCCGTAGGCTCACGATCTCTCCGCGCGGCGGTTCATCCATGCCGCAGTTCTCGGGGCTCGAGTAGTAGTTGGTGTAGGCGACCTCGGCTACGTAGACGTTGCCCTGGGAGTCGGTAGATACGCCGTGCGGAGCGGTGAACTGGTCAACGCCCATTCCGGGTTGGGGGTTACCCAATCGCTCGATGAGTTGGCCGTCTTCGGTCAGAATGGAGACCCTAGCGCCGAGATCGGGAACGCCGCGCTGCACGGACGGTTGGATCATGTCGCCGATGTAGATTTTGTCGTCGTCACCCTTGCCTTGTGTAACCGACATCGGGTGGTGGATGTGCCATTGGTCGACGTATTCACCGTCGAGGGTGAAAATCTGCACTCGGAAGTTCTCGCGGTCGGCGACGATTACTTTGTCACCGCGGAGCATCGAGATGTTGTGAGGCAGGCTGAACTGGCCGTCGTAGGTCCCAGGTTCGCCCCACGAGAGCATGTGTTTGCCATCGGGGTCGAAGCGGTGGACACGGGAGTTGCCGTATCCGTCGGAGACGAAGAGTTCGCCGGTGTCGGGATGGATGGCGATGTCGGTTGGACGGTTGAAGTAACCTCCGCCCTGCCATTCGCATGGCTCGCCTTGGACGCCGATGGTCATCTGTTCCACGCCCTCTTGGTCGAACTTTCGGACGTAGTGACCGTCGTCATCGACGACGAAGATGTTGTCGTCAGGATCGATCTCGATGCCGTGTGGGCGCGTCACGGTGTCGTGGAGCATGGTGCGGAGCAGATCGCCATCGGGGCTGAAGACGCAGATCGGGTCGGTGCCGCGGTTGAAGACGTACACGTTGTCTTGCGAGTCGACTGCCACTGATGTTGCGTCGCCATAGAACGATACGCCCATTGGTAGCTTGGGCCACCCGGCTACTGGTTCCCACTTTAGTCCGTCTGGGTTGCAGATTGATGTTGACGAAGCCATGACGTTTGCGATCTCCTTGTATTCCACCGCTTCTTCGGATTGCTCACAAGGATACGCCATCTCAGAGCCTTCCCGCCGACCCTACAATCCGCTACTCGACGATCGTCACCCGGTATCTTGCCAACTCCTCCCAGTTGCCCCCGCTGTCGAGAAGCACGATATCCGCGTCGCCCAGACCGCAACCAACGATGTGGAAAGACTGGTCAGCCCTGGTCGAGCGGAGACCCTTGAAGTAGTCCGCCTCGCAAGCTTCGGTGCCCGTCATGCCGATCTTGTGGTTGCCGCTCACGATGTACGCTGAGGAGCCGGAGACCGAGCTCCCATACACCGTTACGCGTGCAAGGTCCGCGCTTCGAACCGTGAACGTGCGCCACTCGTGCAGAGTCATCTCAATCCCTTGCGGATCTGGTTCCAGCCACGTTGTCGTCTCCGTCTCGGCGGTAGGCACCGCGGTCGCGCTGGGCGTGGGAGTGGGCGAGGACGTCGGTGTAGGCGTGGGTGTAGGTGTAGGCGTGGGAGTGGGCGAGGACGTCGGTGTAGATGTGGAAGTCGGTGCAGGCGTAGGTGTAGGCGTGGGATCGTCTCCGTCCGACGATGAACCCAGCACCGTGAAGACGGCACTCGCAGACGCAAGCTCAACGTTCTCTGCCGAATAGAGGCCGACTTCCAGACTGTAACTTCCTGACGGACACGAGGAGGAGACCACACCGGTGCGAACCTCCGGCTCCTCGTCGACTTTGTACATGTAGCGATCGAAACCGATTCCGGAACCCTCGCAGATCCCGGCGCTTGCAACGTCTGCACGGAAGACGTAGTCCGTCACCCCGTCGGCGACAGGAGACTGCTCAAGACCGCTGAACCTCATTGTCACAACGACCTGGGTGCCTTCACCCACCGAGCCGGAAGGCGAGAGATCGATCTCTACTTCAGGGGAGGAAGACGGTGGAAGCTCTTCCGTCGGCGTGGGAGTGGGCGAGGACGACGGTGTAGATGTGGAAGTCGGTGTAGGTGTGGGAGTCGGCGTAGGCGACGGGGTAGCCAGGGTTATCTCCGATCGCTTGTTTGTGACGCGTTCAGTCGTCCCACCGACTCTGAAGTGAATGCGATTGTCTGACGCGTCGTATCTGATATCGTTGTTCACCACTCTTTGTGAATATCGTGTCTGGGCGGTGAGGGCAGGTGAATCGCTGTTCGCAACGGGAGGTTTCATACTCACATGCCATTCAGGTATGTCTATCGGCCTCAAAGCTGGAGACCCATAAATCTCCACAGCCGAAACTAAATAAGGATCAATTTCTGATTTGCCACCGCCGTCAGACGGGAACTTCAGCGAGCCTATCCAAGTCGTCTCGCTGGTCGACAGATCGGTGATCCATAATCCGAACCACCTTCCGGCCTGGTTCTCTGCCGCAGTCGTGTTCGGATCAGGGGCGATTCTTGCGCGATACTCGCCCGCGCCCCAGTCGTACAAGAGCCTGACCCCAATGAAATCTCCCTCGCCATCCGAAGATTCGCTAAAGCCGCCGGGAGCAACTTTGGCGTTTCCGAGGTCTCGTGTGCCCCATCGCGAGAAGATAAGCCCCTTCTTGCGGGTCCACCCCTCCCCGGCCCATAAACGTTGGTCTGAAGCCCGAAATAAAATGCTGTATTCGATATCTGGGAATACGCGACCATCAGATAGAGACCGTTATAGTTTGAGAACTGGTCTACATTGTTGTGAATCGTGAAGTCTATTTCTGCTGAATTTAAGGAGTCTCGGTGTCCCCAGAACCAGTCGACTAAAGTCATATGCTCCTGCGGACTGAATTTCTTGTAGAGATCCTCCCTGCCTGGAATATGTGTCGGCGTACCAGGCAACGTTGGAGTCGGCTTGGCGGTATTCGTCGCAGTGGGAGTCGACGTTGCGGTCGGCGTACGCGTAGGAGTCGAAGTCTCGGTGGGTGTAGAGGTTTCAGTGGGCGTGGAAGACGGAGTGGGTGTCGAAGTAGGAGTGGGTGTATCCAATGCGGTTACTTCGCCATACTCTTCTTCGGTTTCAGCAGTCCAAGAATTTCCGTCGCCGTTAGACAAGAAGGCGTTATTAGACCATTTAGACGCCCCATCCGCGTTGCGAGCGCGCACTCGATAGTAGTAGTAGCGCTGGTTGGGCAACGCTCTAATCACTGCCGATGAACCATCATAATCGGCGCTTATTACGTCCCGCCACGCCGGCTCATCGCTGCCCCCCCCCCCCCCCCAAATTTACGTGCCAGTACTGCACCTCGTACGACGCGGCGCCCGGAGTATCGTTCCAGTCCAGCTGCAACGCGCCGCGCCACAGCAACCGTCCGACCAACCCGTCTGGTTGATCCGGAACGCCCTGTTGAGCGTTCGTGACGAAAAGGCCGCTGAAAATCAGCAACGCCGTAAATCCGGAGACGATAAGAACCAACCATAGGTTAGCGACGCGATGATTTAGTTGAAATTGCAGATTCACTGATCGAAGGTCATCACCTCGCGAACACCGCGCCGGCGGCACGAGGCGAGGTGGCAAAGGTCTCGTGCGCTCAACGTGGGGTGAAGTGCATGCAGCTGGTGAGCGAGGATGACGTCCTCTTTTTCCAACGGCCAAACCTCGACACCGGCCGCTTCAACCAACGTCAACGCCTCGTTGAGTGCCTGGAACTTGCCAACAGAAGAGTACACGTGGAGCAGTTCCTGCAAGACCTCGGCTGAGGTTGCGAGTGGGGTGTTGTTTCGTCGAGCGTTCAGTAAGAACTCGACTGCCGTTTCTCGAAGCGGGTGAGGGGCGCCCACAGCGTACATGAAGACGTTGGCGTCAACGAAGATCAAGGTTTGGGTAAACCTCGAAGTTTTGACTCGTTGATGATCTCCAAGTATTCTTCCCAATCCGGTTCAGGTCCGGGACCTGCCTCAGCGTGGCATCTTTCGAAGAACGCTCTCATTTCTTCGACGGTCTGAAACCGTTTGACCTTTTGGCGTTCGGTCATCCGATCGTGCGCCGCGGCCCGTAGCCAAGCGCTCAGTGACATACCCTCGCGTCGCGCCTGGTGCACGAAACGATCGCGATCCTCATCGGGAATTAGTAGTTGAACTCTGGCCATGGCGTGTTGTGTATGCGTGATGTGTATGTGTATAAGTGTTACACATAATTCACAGCGAGTGCAACGCCGATTTCACGTCAATCTGTTGACGCAACCTAACTTCGCGCCGACTCGAGCCAAGCGGCGAATTGGTCCGGTAGCCACTGCACGATGTTGATGCTGCTCTCGACGTCCTCGGTGAGCAACTTTCCGGCTGCGTGGGTCGCGTCGCGAACCCTCTGCTCCGCGGCGCGCACCTCAGGATGATTCGGGTATCCCGGATAACCCATCGACTGCGCCAAGTCATTGGAGCCGAACGCGATTAGATCGATGCCGTCAACTTGCAATATGTCGTCGATCGTGTTTACCGCGTTCGCCGTCTCGATCTGTGCCGCTATTGTGACCTGCTCGTTGAAACCCGCCATGTAATCGGGCGATTCATGGCCAGCCATACCGTACTCCCGACCGCGCGAGGTGCCGAAACTCCGCTCACCTACGGGACCAAACCTTGACGCCTGCGCGATCCGCTCTGCCTGCTCCGCGTTGTCGACGTGCGGACACAGTATCCCCATGAGTCCGCGGTCGAACGCTCTCAGTATCGTGTCGGTCTCGGTGTTCGGAATCCGCGCCGTGCAGGTCATCCCATGCAATTCACCGGCCCGACACATGTCTTCAATGTCGTTCCAATCGAAAACCCCGTGTTCCATGTCTAGATGCAACACATCGAAACCCGCGTATCCAGCCATCTCCACCAGCGATGGCGCCGGGAACGTAAATGCTATGCTGGTGACTTTCGTATTACTTTCGATAGCTGTCCTGATTTTGCTAGTGCGCATTGTCAACCAATCCGTGATCGCCTGATAGTCTTCCCCATGAGTTACAACAGTTTACACTCCACCGGATCGCGTTTTGTTGGCACTTTCATTGGTCCCCGACCAACGACGAGTGGCTCACGCTCGTAGAACTCAATCTCGCGTACTGGGACGGCCACACCGAAAAGGCAGCGTTCGAGAAGGTTTTGAGGTGTCCGTCGCCTTAGTCGAGGGTTCAAGTGTAGGTTAAGCGCGGAGCACAGTTCGGGCGATCTGCGCGATGCTGGGGCGCTGTCCGTACATCAGGAGGTAGGCGCGGAATAGGCGGACGGCTAGCATCATGCCGAGAATTGAGAGGATGGCGAGTATCGCGAGCGCTAGGGCGACTTCCCAGACGTTCATGGCGTCGAGTGCGCGTCGGGACATCGCGGCAACCGGTGCGGTGACCGGGATGTAGCTTAGGACTTTTGCCAGCGTTCCGTCTGGGTTTGGCAGTATCACCCCTAGGAACCAGAGCGGTGCGAATGCGGGTACGGTAATCAACGCCGATGCTTGGTTGGCTTCTCGGAGCGTCGTCGTGGCGGCGCCTATCGATGCCGTCAGCGATGCGAAGAAGAAATATCCGATGACGAAGTATGCGGCGACGACGACGATGTCGATAGCGGCTGGTACTGCAACGAGTCCGTCTGGGAGGTCGGCGATGAGGCTGAAGACGAACAGCGCAAACCCGATGGAGATAATCCAGATGGTCATTTGGATCAGAGCGGCGGCGCCGAGGCTGGCGAACTTGCCAACCAGCAGAGCTTCGGGTTTGATGGATGATAGCAGCACCTCCATGACCCGGTTCTCCTTCTCCTCCGAGAGAGCGTTCAAAAGGTATCCGGAGCTCATGAAGATAGTCATTATTAGTGCTATCCCACCTGCGACGTAGAACAATGCGCGGCCGAAATCGCTAGCGTCGGCACTCGAGGAAGGTGTACCATCGGGTTCGACTTCATGCGTCGAGAGCACGAAAGGAACTGTCAAGCGTGTAGCGCGGTCTTGCCGCACATCGTCTGCGAACAGGTTGGCCACCACGAATCGCCGCAATTCGGGCGCGTACGAGTAGTCGTCGAAGCCCAGAGATTCGACGAGGTTCGTAGCGGCAAGGTCTATCTGGTCAACCGCGCCGATCTCGAGGAAGGTTGGCGAGAACACGAACAGAGTGTCGATGTCGCCGTTGGCCATCGCCGCAACGCCGACGGCGGTATCGGCGATCGGGACGAATGTCACGCCGAACTGTTGGTGAAAGTCGGTGAATAGAGGTTCGCCAACTTCGGCAGTACGATCGACGTATCCTGCCATCCGCGGTTCGACTTCAACATCTGCCGTGTCGACATCGTCGCCGTCCGTCGCGAGGCGGAACACGCCGAATATCGCTAATGCGACGGCGGCGAGGACAATCGGCGCGAAGGTGATGATGACGAAAGAGACGCGTCGAACTGTGGAGTTGAACTCATGCCGAAATACGATGCCGCCGCCTTGCAGCTGCTGCTTCAACTCACTCATCGGTCTCCCCCGGATCTCCCACGATCTGGACGAAGATCTCCTCCAACGACGGTTCTTCGATCTCGAACCGCGTGATTCCGATGTCGGCTGTTACTAGTGAGGCCAATACCTGCTCGGGATTTGCCGACTCGCAGGCGGTGATTCGCCATGCCGCCCCTACCTGCTCGACGGTGTCTACGGTGTCAATGAACTCGGCGGATGGCGGCGCGCGTTCACATTCGAGGATCAAAGTTCCGCCTGCAAACCGATGCTTCAACTCCCTCAGCTGTCCATCTAACACCAGTTCGCCCTGATTGATCATGATCACGCGGTCGCACAGCTCCTCGACGTTCGTCATCTGATGGGTAGAGAACATGACGGCGGTGCCGGTCTCGCGCAGTTCGGCGACGATTTTGCTCATGATCCGGCGGTTGACGGGATCCAGTCCAGAGAACGGTTCGTCGAGGACGACGAATTCTGGAGAGTGCTGGATCGTGGAGCCGAACTGGATGAGCTGACTCATACCCCGGCTGAGTTCGCTGACCTTTTTGTCTCGATGCTCGGAGAGTTCAACGCGTTCGAGCACGGCGTCGACAAGGTCAACCGCTTCGTTCGGCGGTACGCCCTTCAACTCGGCCAGGTATCGGAGCATCGGTACGACTCGCGCACCCATGTACAGACCGCGCTCTTCAGGAAGATATCCGATGCGGCGGCGGGCTAAGTTGTCTATCTTAGACCCAAAGATTGGGGAATTACAAAGAAAGGTTGACAACTGTGCTGATTTGATGTAGAAATCACGTGATGCATAAGATCGAAGTCTCCGACGCTGTCTACGATGCATTGCAACGGGCCGCCAAGCCGTTTGTGGAAAAATCGCCCAACGATGTTCTTGAGAGATTGCTCGGGGTATCAAAGCAGGTTCAGCTGAAACCACCGCGAAGACCCGGGCGCAACACTCCCAATCACTGGAATCGCGGAAGGATCAGACCGGTTCTGCTCGAAGTTCTATACGCCATGGGCGGTCAAACCCGCACCAGAGATGCCGTTGAAGGAGTCAGAGAACGCATAGCCCCGGAACTGACAGATTATGATCGAGAGATCATTCTAAGCAACAAACAGCCTCGATGGAGATTAGAAACACTTTGGGCGCATAACAACCTGAAAGACGATGGATTGCTGGAGCCTCCGGAGCGTGCCGGAAGGGGCGTGTGGAAACTGACTGCAAAGGGGATAGTCCAGGTGGAACAGGAGTTGAACGGCTGCGATGAACGAAGAAGACGAGGATAGGGCGGAAACAACCCTGCGCTGCAATTTCGATTGGGATTGCATGAACATGGATTGCAAGAAGATCGGGCTAGCACTGGTCGTCATACTCGTCGCGACGATGCTGATAATGGTGTGCAACCCTTGACTGGCAACACATCTAGCGGTTGCTCGTCGAATTGACGATCATGGTATCTGCATTTTGCAGGTGCCAGCTAATCCGTCGTAGGTGAATACACCTAGGCTGAGGAAGTCCCGCCCGAGTATGGCATGATACTTCGCCCCATTTGAAATCAGTGGGAGAGTTGCAAACCGTCGATAGACCAAGATGTCGAAACCGACTATCTCCACAAATCCAATGACTGGTTGACTCTTAAACGGGCCGTTAGCACCTACGTGGGATTCAGGTGTGCCTACGGGTGGAAGTTTCAGCAGGTCAGCGACTGTTTCGTCGATTGAACTGATGGTCGCGCCGGTATCAATTAGCGCGCCCAGTGGTTTGAAGCTTTCAGTCGGCAAAAGGGAATCGGGATTAAGCCCTATGCGTAGACTTGCTGACGGCCCGTCCCTGTAAAGCGCGGTGGGTTGACCAACGTTCTCAAGGTTAATCACCCGCATGTTTGAACACTATTCCCATGAATGGCGAAAACTCAAACGGAGGTTCCCCGATCTGTTTGATGTGATATGGCCCACGCCCGTAGCGAGATACCGCAGTCTCTGCCGCTTCTTGCAAGGTTGGATACGTTCCGACGAGTTCTTTGTTGTAGATAACTACCCACTCTCCCATATGCTTCTCTTCCAACTGGGACCGCATCTTTTCGTAGACTGCTACGTTGTCGTCCATTGTGACCATCGCTGAACCTCCTTTCATGCCAATTGATGTTACCGCACCAGATCGGCGTATTTCAGCCGTTTGCCCTGTATTCCCAATACTAGAGCGGACATCTGATCGATGGTGTCCAAATCTCTCACGCCCTGCCGTCCCGCGAACTCTGCGACGTAGCGGTGAAGGTGCTTGGGGCTGATGCTGTGATACGTGCCGTAGAACCCGCGTTTCAGAGTTGCCCAGAAGGATTCCACGCCGTTGGTGTGGGCCATGCCGCGGACGTATTCGCCGACGCTGTGGTTCACCGCTTCATGCCGGATGCCGTTGAACAGATCGGCGATGCTGTCGTACGCGGTCGCTCCGTCCGTGTAGAGCGTTGCACCGTGTTCGAGCGAGTCTTCCACGAACAGCCTCAGAGTCTCGCGATCCGTGTCATGTATCACTCGCGCCTTGACTCGCCCCGTTTCACGGTCTTTAGCGCCGACTACCGCGGTTTTTCCGACGGTGCCGCGTCCGGCGTTGAGTTTCTTCGACTCATGCTTGTTACGTTCTTTGCCGCCTATGTAGGCTTCGTCGATTTCTACGGGTCCGCCGAACGGGGGATCGTCTTCGTTCTCGAACGCCTTGCGGATGCGCTGGAGCATGAACCATGCCGTCGGTTGAGACACCTTTATGTCGCGGTGCAGCTTCGTCGACGACACGCCCTTGAGCGATGTCAGGTGCAGGAATATCGCCCACCCCCACTTGCGCAGGGAGACTTTGGAGGATTCGAGCAACGTGCCGGTGCGGACGCTGAAATAGGATCGACAGTCGGTGCACCAGTACGGCATCTTGGCATGATTGGATTCGGTGGTTCGCTTGCTTTCGCAACGCGGGCATTTGCGACCTTCGGGCCATATCTTGGATTCGAACCACTGCCTGGCGGAATCTTCATCCGGGAACATCTCCGCGAGTTCGAGCATCGATATGCCGTTCCTGTGCGATTTTCCGGGGGCTTTTGCGCTTTTGCTCATACTCCGATTCTAACAGTTTCAGTTCAATTTGTCAACCTTTCTTTGTAATTCCCAAAGATTGTGACGTTCCCGCGGTCTGGTGTGAGGATGTCGAGCAGCATCCGGATCGTGGTCGTCTTGCCGGAGCCGTTTGGGCCGACGAAGCCGACCATGTCGCCGCGCCCGATCTCGAACGAGATATCGCGCACAACGTCGCGTCCGCCGAGGTTCTTCCACAGCCCTTCCGCGCGCACTACGGGCGCGTTGGAGGCGCTTATGTGACGCGCACGTTCCATACCGATCGATTCTATCTGCGAATGGTTGCGTTGCAGTGTTTTAGCGCGTGCTGGGTTATTCCTCGCTTCGCTCGAAAAGTCGGCCTGAGGTGGCCGAATAGTGGCATATGCTTGTTTGAGATTGCGTTTTGAAGGACTGTCTCACTCATTGAACCTTACCGCCGTCGCTACGAACTCTGTTCGCGCCACTCGCCGCATCTACCGCGGCTACGTCGTCGCGCTCTTGGTATTCCTGTCCACCGGTCTCTCGATCGGTATGACTCAGTACTCGTTCGGAGAGTTCGCCGGTCCGCTCCAAGAACGGTACGGATGGAACCAAACAGAGCTCAACCTTTCTCTCACGTTCGCTTTCATCTCCGGCATCCTTGCTCCCTTGATCGGCGTTTGGACCGACCGCTTCGGCGTCCGACCAGTCATGTTCGTGTCGCTAATCCTGATCGCAATTGGCTTCACCCTTCGACCGCTGATCACCGAGCTATGGCACTGGTACACCCTCTCAGCAATCGTCTACGCCGGTTTCCCCGGCGCAACTGTGCTGCCCGCCGGCAAGATGGTCGGGTTGTGGTTTCCGAACTCGATGGGACGAATGACAGGCGTCGTCGTCTCGGGCAACAACTTCGGTGGCATGACCATGCCTCCACTCGCCGCCACCATCATCGCCATCGTGAGCTGGCAGTGGGCGTACATCATTTTCGCCATCATCATGGTCGGCCTCGCCACCGCCGCCCTGATCTTCATGCGTGAAAAACCGCACGACGTCGAGGTCGAGATGCGACGAACTCGACGACCGCGGTCGTCCGCCAGCGCCGCCGCCGCTCGTGCCGGGATGTCGGTTAGGCAGGCCATCAAAACGTGGGCTTTCTGGCTCACCCTCATCGGACTCGTTGCGGCAACGTTCACCTACCAAGGCGTGCTAACCCAACTCCGACAGCACTTCGGAGAAAACGGCTTCGCTCCCGCCGCCGCGACGTCAGCGGTGACCTTCATCGCCACGATGGGCATCGCGTCGAAGATCGCTTTTGGACGCGCCAGCGAGCGCTTCAGCGCTCGACGCATGACCGTCTTGAGTACCGGGTTCCAGGCCGTCGGTGTCGCAATGATGATCCTGCCATTCGGCGGAATACCACTGATCGTCGCCGGCATATTCATCTACAGCCTTGGTTTCGGCGGACTCGGAGCACTCATCGTTCTCGTCGTCCAACAGACCTTCGGGCTGAGAGAGTACGCAAGCCTGATGGGCCTCTACCAATTCGCCCAGATCATCTCCATCGCCGGAGGGCCAGTGCTAGCTGGCCGTGTTCACGATGACACAGGTTCATTCGACATAGCCTTCGCGACCATCGTCGGCATCTTCATCCTGGGGATGATCACCCTGTTCCTCGCCCGACAGCCTAAGTGGGTGTGACCCGGTATCATTACATCATTACATCACTAGCCAGGAAACCGCTATGGTCCGCACTCAAATTCAATTGGACGATGCAATTTACGAAAGGGTTAAAAACAGGGCCCATTTGGAGAACAGGTCGATGGCGGCACTGATCCGCGATGCCGTCGATGCCTACTTGGAGGCGCCCAAGCAACCTAAGCGAACAGTTAAGTTAACTGAACTCTCATTTATTGGATCGGGGAGCTATAAAGCCGAGGACAACAGGCCTCTCTCGGTTTATCACGACGATCACATTTGGGAAGAGGATTGGCGAGATTGATCTTCCTTGACACTTCAGCGGCATTAGCGCTGCTGAACAACCAAGACAAATTTCACACCGCCGCCCAAAAGGCGCTTGAAACGATCGACACCGACGGAGAGACGCTCCTCACCCACAACTACGCGATCTTGGAAACGGTCGCATTACTCCAAAGGCGGTTCGGGCTTGTCTCCGCCGTCACGTTCCAACGAGATGCTCAGAGTTCGTTTAAGATCCACTGGGTCACCGAAGCCGATCATAATCGCGCAGTCCAACGTTGGCTCGAGAGCGACACCCGGCGCCTAAATCTAGTCGACTGCATGAGTTTCGTCGTCATGGAGATGTATGAGTGCGATACCGCATTTACCTACGACTCCGATTTCGAAACTGAAGGTTTCCGACTGATCGGCTGATCGTGTATTTGCTTATTGGCTAACCCGCATCTGTAAACCGGATGATCAGAGGGACAACAATCGCCGTGATGCCCAACGTCGCGATGACGCCGGCAAACAATACGTATCGGACGCCGTAATTCGACATCAGGGATGGGTCGTAATACTTGTCGACTTGGTTGTCGCGATACATTGCGACGAGACCGTCGAGCAGCGTCCTTCGAGTCCGCCGGCCCACGATCAACGCCACAACCGCGACGAGGTTGAGCAGCACCGTCATCGCGATGAACACCGCCAAGATGATGTCATAAGCAGCGCCCGATCCCTCCGCCGCTGCCTCCGTCGCCACGCCAAAGTTGACGGCGAGGACGACCAGATTGAAGACGATCGCAGTGAGGACAAAAATCGTGTCCGTGCGACTGCTCTCGCCGAGTTCTCTGACGATATGATCGTGGACTTGGCCTAGCATTTCGTTTCCTCCGCTAGTCATGGTGTGGGCAGTTCCCGCTTCGGCGCTGTCTCGTCTAGCCAGACCCTGTGGAAAACTCTGCCAGGATATTTAGGCGGATCGAAGTCGTGAACCCAGTCGTAGTAACGATAATCGATCGGTGACTCCAGAACGGCGATGGGTATCACCAGTGCCTGCTCCGCCACGTACTCCTCTATCGCGAGGTACTTTTCATGTCGCTCCACAGCGTCTCGCTCGGTCGCCGCATCCGCCAGCATCCTGTCCAACTCCACAAACTCGGGTGCCCGGTGCAACTTGCCGAACGGTGCTGCCAGAGCGCGTAAAACAGTCACAGGATCCGGATACGCCGGAGACACCGTGAACATCCGCAGATGGTAGTCATTATTCTTCCGTCCGTCAAAATCATCCAACGTCGACACTCCGAAATCGTCATCTTCCAGCACTAGGTTCAGTTCGCTTGCCCACGAGCGGAAAGACCGTTCCCCGCTATCCGTATACCTTGCTCCAAACTGATACAAAACACCCACTTCCCATGGTTTTTCCTCGCCCGAGTATTGGGACGCCGCCAACTCCGATTGCGCATACTCCGGGTCATGACGAATGTACTCAGCACTCGGTTCAATCGTCGTCAACTCGCTTGTGATCAGTCGCGCCTCATCGTCCGACAATCCGCCAATCGTCGTCAATTGCACGATGGACGCCGCCGCGCGTCTGAAATGGATGTCATCGAACGGCGGCGCGGCCGCGTTTAACACCGCAAAGATAAAGGTCGGCGCAACATCCGCGATATCTTCGACCGCATCTTCAACCTCAATCACGTCCGGTCGTCCAACGATCTCATCCGCTTCTTCGTCATCTGATACTTCCAAATCCTCGATATCTTCGACAGCAACGGAGTAGTGATACAACTCTTCGAAATCGGTCTCTTCAAGAACAAAAGTCATCGGATCAATTGGCTTTGTGAACCAACCGCCGTCGTCCGACCGATCCCATTCAGTCAAGTCGGCCCTAAACCACACTCCATCCAGATACGCGGGTTCTCCCCAGTAATACGGATTCCTTGCGATCGGGCAACGCCCTCCAGAAACCTCGCTCCAATAATCAACTAGCCGAAACGGCCCAGCACCTACAGGCATATTCCATTCGCTGAAAGGGACCGTGAGTATCGACATGCCAGAATTAGTCCACTCGATGCCCCAGCTAAGCACGTTGTCCTTCTTCAACACCGACGCCACCGGGTCGGCGAGAAGTGCGAGAAAATCAGCGCGGGGATGGGTCAATCGCACTTTTAACGTCCGGTCATCAATCACTACAACCCCGGTAAGATCCTCGCTTTCGCCTAAAATCACCGCATCAGCACCTTCGACCAAACCGAACACGTCCCGCGCTCTGCTTCCCGCATCCGATTTCTTCAACGAACGTTCCCAACTCCATTTGAAATCGCCGCTGGTCAACGGGCTGCCATCGCTGAACTTCAAATCGTTCCGCAACACGAACTCATACTCAGCCCTTCCGGATCAATGTCGTACGTGTCCACCAACTCCAACTCGAACGGCGCAACTGGATTATCAACGATCCGCGTCAAACCCGCGTGAATCTCCATTACCAACGGAGGGGAACTCAAATCGTGCCGCAGTGAAGCGGCATCAATAGCCGGATCCGGCGACGGGCATGTAACCATCGGTGCCGCCAATACGCCGCCGCTCAACGGACCACTACGATCCAACCCCTGGACCACCGTCTCGCCCTCTACCGTCGGTGGCACCGACTTCACCACCTCGACGCCCTCCATCACCGACGAAAACGTGGGATCAGGCGTGACAACGTTTGCAACTTCGCGCATCTCGGCCGATTCGGTGGGTGAAACGTTGTTGCTACAAGCAAATCCAAATCCCGACAACGCCAGCCCAAGCACCATCAGGCCTACTACGATCTTCACTCGCTCAAACATCAAGGCGACGGCAGTTCCCGCTTCGGCGCCGTCTCGTCGAGCCACACCTTATGGAAAATACTGCCCGGATACTTGGGTGGATCGAAATCGTGAACCCATGAGTGCACACGGTACGGCGTCGCGGGCCGGATAACTCTGATCGGTATCACCAGTGCAATTTCTGCGACATAGTGCTCGATCTCCAGATACTTCTCGTGCCGTTTCACTGCGTCTCTTTCCGTCGCGGCGTCCCTAAGCATCGCGTCCAATTCAACGAATTCTGGCGCCCGATTCAACTTGCCGAATGGAGCCGCCAGGACACTTAGGACTGTCGCCGGGTCAGGATACACGGGAGATACTTCAAATATCCGCAGGTGATGCTTTTTATTCAGTCGCTTCATCGACGAACGCCATGGGGTCGGTTTCCACGATTTGGCCGCCATCCGCCATCGATTGCCGATCCATGACCTCGGGCCGGTACCAAACCCCATCCAGATAAGCTGGCCTACCCCAGTAATGCGGATTCCTCGCGATCGCACAACGTCCCCCGTCCGACCCATCCCAATATTGAACCAGTTTGAAAGGCCCAGCGCCGACCGGCATATCGTCCAATGTGAATCCTCCGTTCCCCGTCAACATACCAGAATTCTCCCACTCCATGCCCCACTCAAGCACGTTGTCTTTCTTCAACACCGAAGCCACCGGGTCGGCCAGCAAGGCCGGAAAATCAGCCCGCGGATTGGTTAAGCGCACCCTCAGCGTCCGATCGTCAACCACTACGACACCGCTAAGGTCATCGCTTTCACCCGACATAACGGCATCCGCACCCTCAATCAACCCGAACACATCCCGTGCCCGACCTGCCGAATCGGACTTCTTCAACGCCCGTTCCCAGCTCCATTTGAAATCGCTACTTGCTAACGGGGTGCCATCGCTGAACTTCAAATCGTTACGCAACACGAACTCATACTCCAGCCCTTCCCGATCAATGTCGTACGTGTCCACCAACTCCAACTCGAACGGAGACGCCGGGTCGTCCACGATCCGCATTAAACCCGAGTGAATCTCCGTCACTAGCGACGTCGAAGCTAAAGAGAGACGCCTGTAAGCATCGTCGATCGCCGGGTCAGGTATTGGACACCACGCCATCGGTGCCGCCAATACGCCGCCGCTAACTGGACCGCTACGATTCAACCCCTGCACCACCGTCTCGCCCTCTACCGTCGGTGGCACCGAATTCACCACCTCGACGCCCTCCATCACCGACGAAACCGTGGGATCAGGCTCGACAGTATCCGCAACTTCTGACGTCACCGCCGATTCAGTCGGCGATTCTTCGTTGCTACAAGCCGCACCCAACGCCGTCAACATGAGTGCCAAACCAGATACTGACACCGCGAAAAACGCTATTGCCATCCTTCGGATCACATTACTGATACGTCACCCGTACCCTCCTGGATTTACCTGTCGGCCCATTCGCATAACGATAACCAAGCCCCCTCAAACCCCCACCTCACGCCTCGCTTCCTCAACCGTCATAATCCCAGCACCGACAAGCGTCGCCAACCGATCTGCCCGTTCTGATTGCGACTCCTGCACCGCCTCGACATCGGACAGGTTGAATCGCACAACCAGTTCGTTCGGGAACCGCGCGAAGTGGGGTGCCAAGCGCTGGTTGATGCCGTCTTCGAGCATCTTCAGCTCCGGGATGACGGTGTTGCGCCAGAGGAACTGCTCCATCGTCCGCACGTTCGCGAGTGTCGCATCCTCGAATTCGCTAAGGAACACCTTTGGAACTCCGAAGGCCCGGGATACCTCCTCTACCGACCATTGCAGAGCGGCGATGAACTCCATCTCCGAGTGGTTAGAACCTAGACGCTTCATGTCTATGCCGCCACTCAGCACGATCGGCTTATACGCCTGATCCGGGTCCACCAAGCGCATCTCCCAGGTCTCCAACAACCTTTCGATCTGGTCTTGACTCGGGTTGTCGTCCGTCGTGATGACCATGTCCGAAGGCATCGCTGAATTAATGTAGAAGCGTCGATTGAACCTCAGAGCTTCTGAGCCCATGTCGACTGCCAAGCGAGCCGGAGCCATCGAGGAAAAGCCTTCGAATCCGCGCATCGGGTTGAATCGCCGGAACCACAGCATCTCCTCCGGTAGGTATGCCACCCTACCGTCCGCAGTCTGGTGAATGAAACCGCGCACCGTCCGGTCGCTGTCATCTGCGACCACTCGCACTTCGTCCGGCCGCAATGGCCACATCTCTTTTGGAACTCCGTCAGCATCACGGGCCATCACCACGTACGCAGACCCCCACAACGCTAACCTGCTCTCGACCGCGCGTAGCATTTGCCCGCCATCCCACACGTCGTTCGGACGGTCCAGCAGCCGCTGCAACGGGTGGTTCGGATCCGTCAACTCCAACTCGGAGTTGGTACTGTCCCGTCGCCAGACTTCCAGCGGGGGCCGACTGACCGCCTCGGCGAGCACCCGCACCGCGGCGTGGACCGCTGTGGATTTCGCGTAGTAATCGCCATATCGCGCCGGCGACCATTCCACTACGTCGCCGCTGACTAACGGCAGGCCGATCCGATCCACCAAGCGCCGCGTCGAAACCGCTCGTTGTTGCACGCCTGGGACCTCCTCCGATGCCCGACTCCGTCCGAAAGGTGCCGACACCGCGCGACCGATCCTGCTAATCACTCCATCGCTCCGTTCTTCGTTCGTGTTCATCTCACCAATTCCTTCCTCACCAGTTAACCGCCCGCAACCGAGCTGACGGCAAAACCAACTATCGCCAATACCTCTCCACCCACGAGCACCATCAGCCAGCGGATGTTGATCTCGATGCCGCGAAGACGCTGATCATGGTCGTGCTCCACCGTCTGCCGCAGCCGTTTCACCTGATCCAACAGATCAGTTTCTCCTCCTCGTTGATCACGGGACGACGACGGCTTCACACTCTTCGACCGCCTCCGACCCATCAGTTCATCTAGATCGATATGCAACAAAACCTCACGTGGATCCAAATCACTCACACCTCATTCACTTTCCGGCACACCATCGCCCACAATTGGCAACGGCAATATCACAGCCCATCATTCCAATCACAGTTCATACAATGGCCCCGCCCGTTCAGATTGAAATCCGTCGATACGGCGCCAGCAAACGCTTAACGTCGTCCGATGGGTCATATAGCAACGGCGAAGATGCTCCACCGCCGTCTCTCGACGCAATTCCATCACGGCGCCGCCATCTGTTGACCGCAGTCAACAGCGTCGCCTCAACGACCTCCGCAGGGAACTGCAACACCTTCACCTCCGACGCATCCAGGTGCGAAACGGCATGCGAACCGTTCACACTCCGAACGACGTTCATCAACGAACCGCCGATCTGCGTCACGAACATCTGTTCGTTGTCGATCAGAATCGTCTGCCCAGCCGACAGGTTCGAGTCGTCATCAACGCGTA
This sequence comes from Dehalococcoidia bacterium, assembly GCA_965220355.1. Taxonomy (GTDB): domain Bacteria; phylum Chloroflexota; class Dehalococcoidia; order Lucifugimonadales; family Lucifugimonadaceae; genus Bin127. The sequence continues at coordinate 1,141,141 of OZ244820.1, read as the reverse complement.
TGGACTTTGAATGAGCACTCAACTGAACCCCAGAGTTGCTGACGTAACCACCTAGCGAAACGTAGTTCGAGCGGTAACCCCAGCGACCCGTGATCTGCACCGCCGCGCGTCCTGATGGGAAACATCTGCCCGAAGACCGCCGGCTCACGCGCATCGCATGAAACGGCAACCCGTGCGGCGACTCGGGATTCGCGTCCAGCGGATACAAGATGTACTCGCTCCGGTGCCGGACCCGCTCGAAAACTCCGTCACCATCCCAGTCCTCTACGACCTGCGCCACCTCGATCAGATCGTCGACGTGCACGCCATTGCGATCTCGAACGTCGAACCGCTTCGACTCCGTACTCACGTAAAAACGCCGGCTACAATAGCCATCCACGATCCGGCTCGCAACTTGTAGCAGGTGCCACAACGTCGGATCATGCGTCGTGTCCGTAATTCCCAACCGACGCTTCAAACTCATCGGCGTCGCATACAAGTTCAGCACCCCCAAAGGTGCCTTTAAATCAACCATCTCTCTTCATCTTCCTTTCGTCCGGCGGCAATCATCCTCCGCATCCACAGTCTTTCGCAGTGGATGCTCAAAGCCCGCGTCACCCTTCTGGATGAACGTTCCGTCCGCTGAAGCGCCGGTTTTCGCCGGAATGACGAACGTTGTGCAAAACGCGGGTAGTAGGGGCGGTTCGCGAACCGCCCCTACTATGTGCGCCAACTAGACCTCGATGTTGTAAGCCAGCGCCGTGTGCTCCGCGTTCGAACGGTCTCCAGACCGCTCGGCGAAGGCCAAACGCATGCTCACTACCATCACGTTCTGCCGCTTCTGGATGTCACGCTCCGTCTCGATCATCAGATTCCGGCGGAACCCGACGCGCCATTGGCTCGTATTCACCGCCAGCAATCGACCGCGATCTTGTGTATTGCCGCCGTTCGTCACCTTCCCGTCCGAATCGGCTAGACGCATCTGACCGCTCACCACGAGAGGATGTCCGTACACCGTGCCAAGCTGACCGGTAAGCAGCGTCGCCTTCGGTCCGAGTTTGTCGACCGTCTCCACTGATGCCAAGCCGAGGCTGCTCACGAACGTCGCAACATCGGTCACGTAGACCGTGTCGGACGCGCTCACGCCATACTTGCCCAGCTTCTTCAGCAGATTCAGGTACGTCCCGGTCGTGATCGCGTTGCCGTGCGTCACCGACTGTCCGGGGTTGTCGATCAACGTAAGGTGCAACAGTCCGTCGAAACCGATCAGAAATTGCGCCTTGCCAGCCGTCGATGCCGTGATCGTCGCACCGTCGGAGTTGATCCCGTTGGTTCCCGTCCGGTCCGCATTCAGCAGCACGTCGTCGATCACTTCGGCGGCGTTACGGACCAGCGTACGCCTGACCTCCGGGAGCACTGCGAAAACCGCGTCCTCGTCCAGCGTCAGCGACCACGGCACCTCCGCAACCAGTTCGTGCGCCGTCAGCGTCTGTTTGCCAGTCTTCGGCGCACTCTCGGTCACCGCCGTGTTCTCCGATCCCGGATACCAGTTGACGTCACCCAACTGAAGCGGGATGTCAAACGGGTTCGTCGGCATCTCGATCCGATTGAACAAGCTCGCGACTCGCGTCTCCTGATGAACATCGTCCCAGAGCCGCGCCGCCATACCCGTCGGCACTAGCTCATCGCCTCGACCCGCCGTAACGCTGTCCAACGCCGCCTTCAGTCGAACGTCCCAGTCGCGCACCGATTCCGCCCCTAGCTGTGACTCCGCGGCGCGCTGAACGCTCCGCATGATCGCCAAGTCCAGCTCGTCGCAACCAGCGTACGGACCGTTTCGCACAACTTGGCCATCACTCGTCGCGCCCGCGTTGCCGAGCACCGACGCCCGCCGATACTCCTTCTGCTCCGTGGTTAGCGCCTCGATAGCCTTGCGAAGCCGCACCCGTTCATCGTGCGCTGGCTCCACATGCTCCTTCACGAACGCCGAAACGTCCGAAAGCTCCTTCTTGATCGTTTCCATCTCCACAGTTGTCTCAGGCATTTAAGCCATCTCCTTGTTTTTCAATTTGGTTTCTTTCCTCATTCGAGGAAGATGATTGAGCAGATTCGGCTCCATCACATCTCATCGCCCCAACACGCAGGTCGCCGTTCAAACGACAACCCGACCGACCTGCTCCCACAGATTCCGCAACCCGATCCGCAGTTCCGACACCTCCGCTGCCTCAGTCACATCATCGGCGTCTGCTTTCCGCGACCTCAGCGCCAGGGCGTCCGAATGCATCGGTACCGGCACCGCGCTGATTTCCAACAACTCTTGCCGCCGGTACAGATAACCACGCCGACCGTTCGACGCTTCGCGCAGTTCCGTCTCCAGTGGAATGAACCCCACCGAGACGCCACGCATGAACCCACGAACGTAAAGATCCGCGATCTCGTCCGCGAATTCCGTAGGTGCGAACTCCACAATCGCTTGCAGGCACTCGTCTTCCACCCATATCCGTCTCGCCTGACCGATCGGCGGAAGCGATCGATCATGAGCCCACAGGAACACCGGATTCCGGCGATACCCGTCGAGCTCCCATCCAGAAGGATCGATCACATCGCCCTTCCGATCCTCGCTCCCCAACGCCGCTTTGATAGTCAGGCGGCGAGGTGCGTCAACATCGCCGTGGCGATCCGAAGATTCACCTTTATCAGCAACGTCGACGCCATCGCCAAGCGATGCCTGCTCGGAATCGACGGTACCAATACCGGCGCCGAGCCACTTGACGACCACCTCACCACCACGACCCGGCCGCGACGCGTCGCCCGCGCCCCGACCAGCAAATGAACCACCCTTCCGCACTACATCCTCCTGTGTTTGAGAAACTTCTTCAGATCAACGCATTATTTGCTACATACGTTCTTATTTCAATCATGCATGAACAGACGACGATGTGCAAGTTCGAATGGCGAAAAAACTTCTGGATGGCTGTCGGACACCACCTGCGGTTCGAGATTTCACTGAGTGGAAAAGAACTCGGTGCCGTCGCAGGTCGGCGATAATCCGAGGATGAAAACACTGTGTGTGGTAGGTTGATGTGTAACGCTTTAATCAAAAGAAATCGCTTTAATCATGGAAATCACGCCGCTATCGGTCAAGGCGCTTGACGGGTACAAGATTTGGATCAAATTCAACGACGGAGTCGAGGGTGAGATCGACTTGTCGCGGTTTGCCGAGCAGGTCTGGTTTCGGCCTTGGAAAGACCTGAGCGTGTTCGAAAACGTGCGGATAGTTCCGAACGAAGCGATCGTTTGGGGTGATGATGACGAGACGGATATGGGACTTTGTGCGGATGCTTTGTATCTGGAGTTGACTGGTAAGAGTTGGGAGGATGTTGCGGGGGAGCCCGAGCGTCAAGCGGAAGGGCGTGTAAGAATTGAGTCAATGGCAACTTATTGATATAGGGTGCGAGATGGCTGTAGAACAGTTCTCGAAATCGGACAAAGAGGGACTCAAGTCGGCAACGGATTCGGACGCGAATGAGGGCGCGGGAACCTGGCGAGACTACGTGGTTGATATATCGGGGTTGTGGGATGTAGCCGAGGTGGAATCAGAGGTCAACCCGGAACGTCGAGACCCCGAGCCATTGATGACCGCCAAGGCGAACGAATCGTTTTGGAGGATGTGCGACCAGGCGGCGGGCCCGGGTCGCGAACCGGATTGGGAAGAACATTTGAAGACGATTGATGAGGCTCGTAAGCGCGGATTGCCTGGCGTTTGATCTTCGTAGATACCAACGTTTTCGTATACGCGGTTGGCAAACCGCACCCGAACCAGAACTACTCCAGGGTGTTCTTCTGGCAATCTCTTCGTCGTGACGTTCCGCTATTCACTTCTTGCGAGGTCTTGCAGGAATTGATGCATGTGTTTATCGGAGTTGGCAGAATCGCAGAGTTCGACGCGGCGATGCGGGTTATGGCGACGTACGGCGTTGGTGTTTGGTCACTAGATCCAGCAGATATTGAACTGGCAAGGGAACTGCATGATCGGCACCCGCGTTTGAGCGCTAGAGATTTATGTTATTTGGCCAGTTGCAGACGTCGTGGTATCACGGAGATCGTGACATTTGATCGCTCGTTGAGAGAGGCGTTCTCGGTGGAGGGGTAGTCGATGCGATTTCCGATTGTGATCCACAAAGATGAGGGAAGTTCATACGGGGTTACGGTGCCCGATCTTCCGGGGTGTTTTTCTGGTGGCGAGACTTTGGAGGAAGCGTTGGCGGCGTCGGAAGAGGCGATTTTGAGCCACATCGAGGTGCTGTTGATGGATGGTGAGTCTGTTCCGAGGCAGAGGCCGTTGGAGGAGCATCAGGCGAACGAGGATTTTGCTGATGGCGTTTGGGCGCTTGTGGAAGCTGATATTTCGAAGCTGTCGGGCAAGAGTGTGCGTGTGAATATCACGTTGCCGGAGCGGGTGTTGGCGATCGTGGATGAGGCGGCTAAGCGGGAGGGTGAGACGCGGTCGGAGTATCTGGTGCGGGCGGCGTTGGGGTATGTGGGGGAGGTCTGAACCGGGGATTACGGGGATTTAGGGATTGGTGGGATTTTGTTGTTGGTGGTTGGGCGTTTTGGAGGAATTGGGTTCATGAGGGTGTATGGGCAGGTATGAAACCTGCCCATACCGTTAGGGTTTATGTCGGCTGCCTGTCAACGGGTTAGGGGAGGGTGTGGAGCGTTGCCGGTGCTCGTGGTTCGTTGATCCACCTTTGGAGGGCTTGCTTGTCGCCTTGGGGGTTGATGTATCGGAGGATGAGGGTAGCTGCAGTCTGGGTTACTTTTTGGCGTTGCGGGCTATACGCCACAACTAGACGCGACTCTTGTCAAAATAAGATGCTGGGCCTTGAAGCCAACGATCGTCGATTTTCCGCCCGATCAACGTCTCGGCACGTCCCCTCTCCGGCCCATCGTACTCTATCGGATTCCCTGCTTTAACCACACCTTCCTCGACCACGATGCTCCCTTGCTCATAGAGGAAATCACAGCCGAAGACACACATCGGCATTACGATGTATGGGTCACGTCTTTCGTCGTCATCACATTCAGTCCGCGGTTTCTTATGGGCAGCAACCAACGCTGCCGTTGAAAACGCTTCGCCACACAAACCACAACTTTCGTATTTTCGATCCTTGAACAACCACGAACGCAGTAGCATTTGTTCTGCCCGTCCGATTGCTTTACCCTCCATATCTGTCGTGGGCAAGCTCTCCAGTTGCGCACGAAACCGTTCGTATCTCGTCAGCTCAGTGATTTTCCCAACAAAGGAATAGACTATATTGGGGCGATCGTCCCTTTTTAGAACTAAAAACGATTTGAAGACGTTTGTATCGATATAAGATAGTGTGTAACCTCTTTCGAGTAAATATTCTCTGATGTCATCGTATTTCGCCAAATCTTTTTGGACAAAATATACAACGACATCCTGTTCTATAAGATTCAAGCTCTTCTTGTCGCCAAGAAACGATATTTTCCCATCAGAGTAAGCATAGAGACTAGACTCTTTGAAATATTTCTCTAATACACGTTTTGGTGGGGCATTGTACTTCCTACCACTACTTGCCACTCCTTTACGACGGGATTTCAAGTCATTATGGTATGCTTCGATCAATGCTTCGATTTCACAACTGTCGACCACAGAAAAGAGTTTTCCACTGTAGTTTCTGACTCTGTTATTTCCGTACCTTTCGAATACGTACCAGAATTCATTACGGTCTTCGTTGAACCATGTATCATCCGAGTTTTTTATCAGTTCCTTCATCAATCGTTCATACTTGCGCCCACCATTTGTACCGGCAAGAACGGTTGTAAGATTTGCTAAACCGTTTTGACCTGGAGCATTTCGAACTATGCTATAGACTTTTTTGATAGTAGGCAGGATCGATTCTCCGTCTCGAAAACCATAGCGATACAGAACGGCCTCTATATCGCGGCTGGCGGTTGTCTGAGTAGTGAGGAAGGCTGTTAGTTCGCTTTCGATGCTCATAGTGTCGTTTAGCTTTCGCAGCAATGACGGGGTGGCCTGGGCAGTTTTTCAGGTGGTTGGGGTTAGGGTTGGTTCTTGTCTTTGGATGTTGGGGATTGGGTCGAAGTCTTAGTCGTAGCTGATGATTTGGGTGATGCCTTTTCGTCTTTGGCGTTGAGGATGATGTCGTTCAGGTCCCGGTCGTCGGGTGCTGGTTTGACGGCACCGTAGGCGGTTTCCAGGGAGAACTTGGCGGCGGAGATGGTGACTTGGCTGCGTTGAGTGGTTGTCGTTGTGAATTGGGGCATGGTGGGGGTGATGTTGGTGATGCTGGTGCATTGTATTGTCGAATAGCGATGCGCGGAGAAGCGATGCGACGGTTGCTCTGCGTTTGTCCCCCGAATTAGATTCTTCACTCCGCTGCGCTTCGTTCAGAATGACATGGGTGGACGGTGGCGGGCATCCCCTGCGTTCGCTTCGCTCCGCGTCCCCTTCGCCTCGCGAAAGGGACGGATCACCCTCACCCCCGGATCAAGTCCAGGGGCAGGTTCTAGCCCTCGCCCATCGAGGGAGAGGGGATTCAGTTGGGTGCTTTTACAGTTGCGATATAGCCGTCTTCGGTTTCGACGGGTTTGTAATCGATATCCGGGGCTCCTCCTGCGTCGGCTACGTCGGGGGCTACTGGTTTTAGGAGGTCGAGTCGGTCGGTTGTGGCGGCGATGGTGAGGGTTGCCAGCGGCTTCCCAAGCCCAATCTTCGCTTCGTGTTTGGCTTTTCGGACGGCGGCTATGGCTCGGCAGGCGGTTTGGAAGGAGGTGTCGCTCTGAGGTGCTGTGACCGGCGTGAGTTGGTAGCGTGACGTCATCCCCCGCTCGACGACGTTACGAGCGCCGTCTCGCGCCCCCTTACGCTGAAGCGAAGGGGGCGAGGTGGTTGCTGTTGGCCACGGGGCTTGGTGTATCGACTCGTAACCGGTCTCTTCGGCGAAGGTCCAGGACCAGACTTCGTCGGTGATGGTGGGCACGAACGGCGCGAAGAGGCGGAGCAGCGTGTTGAGGCCGAGGCGGAGGGTGGCGACGGCGGAGGTTCTGCCCTGCTCGTCCGTCTCGCTGCGAGCGCGGCGTTTGACGAGTTCGATGTAGTTGTCGGCGAAGGCGTCCCAGAAGAAGGTTTCTGTGATCTGGAGGGCGTGTGCGAACTCGAAGTTTTCGAAGGCGTTGGTGGCGCGTTGGACGGTGTCTCGCAGGTCGTGGACGAATGCGCGGTCGAGTTCGGTGGTGATTTCGCCGCGGTTGGCGTCTTGCATCAGCACGAACTTGCCGGCGTTGTAGAGCTTGGTGACGAGTTTGGAGCCGATGGCGAAGACAGTCTCGTCAAACGCCATGTCCATGCCGGGGCGTCCGTTGGAGGCCCAGTAGCGAACAGCATCGGCGCCGTGTTTATTGACGAGCGGGATTGGTGTGACCACAACGCCGCGCGACTTGCTCATCTTCTTGCGGTCGGGATCAACGATGAAGCCGGAGATCATCGCCTTGTGCCAAGGGACATCGTCGTTGTGTAGCGCCGACTTGACGATCGTATAGAAGGCCCAAGTTCGGATGATGTCGTGGGCTTGCGGTCGGAGGTCTGCCGGGTAGAGGTTCGACATGCGGTCCCCGTCTTCGCCCCAACGGGCTAGGATCTGCGGCGTCATCGACGATGTGAACCAAGTGTCGAAGACGTCCTGCTCACCCGAGAAGCCCCCGGGTTTACCGCGTTGACTCTCATCGTATCCGGGCGCTGGGGTCAGCATCGGGTCAACCGGCAGCATGTCGTCGGTGGCAACGATGTAGTCGTCGTACTGCACGTCGCCGTTTTCGTCGACTGGGTACCAAACCGGGATTGCGACGCCGAAGAATCGTTGTCGTGAGATTGCCCAATCGTGGGCTAGGCCGTCGGTCCAATCGGCGAACCGCTTCTGCATGAAGTCGGGGAGCCACTGGACACGTGCGCCGACCTCTTGCAAAAATGGCTTTTTGTCCATTAGACGGACGAACCACTGGCGCGACGGGATGTATTCGATCGGGGTTGTGCCCTTCTCGTAATAACGGACCACGTGTTCGATGGGGCGCGGTTCGGACTGCAACGGTGGTTCAGTTTCGACTTCAGGGCCGAGCATGGTTTGCGCGGCGGTGCCGGGACACGCCAAGAGTTCGACGATCTTGGTGCGAACTTCGTCGAGTTTCAACCCCAGCAACTGGTCATAGAAGAATTGGGCACGTCGAGGGTCCAGCGAGCCCCAACCAGGTTCGTCGGAACCGTACTTCACGAAAGTGCGAGGCGAGGCCTCGCCGTCGCGTGAGACCATCGGGCGAAGCTCCAAGTTGTGCGTCCGCCACCACTCAACGTCGGCATCGTCACCGAACGTGCAGAGCATGAGGATGCCGGTTCCCTTTTCGGGGTCGGCCTTCTCACTGGGGAATATAGGAACCTTTGCGAAGAATCCTGGAGTTACCGCGTGCTTGCCGAACAGCGGTTTAAAACGCTCGTCGTCTGGATGGGCAGTCACTGCGACGCATGCGGGAATCATTTCGGGCCTCGTCGTGGAGATGACGAAAGACTCGGGCACGCCCTGCTCGCCTTGAAGCCCTTCGTAGACGCCGAATTCGACATCGTGAAACGCTCCGGGAGTCGGACGGTCTTCAACTTCGGCCTGCGCGACGGCGGTTTGGAAATCGACGTCCCACATCGTGGGTAGTTCGGCCGTGTATACGTGGCCGCGTTCGTCGAGGTCGAGGAAGGATCGCTGGGCAATGGATCGGCAACGGTCGTCTATGGTGGCGTACTCCTCATCCCAGTCGATCGAGAAGCCGAGGCGGTTGAAGAGCTCCTTGTAGGTCTTCTCGTCTTCGGCTGTGACCACATGGCAGAGCTCGATGAAGTTTTCTCGTGATATAACCAACTGCTCGTCTCTGTCGAGGCCGAGTTCTTTGCGGCGTTTCCGGACGTTGAGGTTTCGGATGTACGGAACGTTGGGTTCCGCCCTGACACCGAAGTAGTTCTGCACGCGGCGCTCCGTGGGTAGGCCGTTGTCGTCCCAGCCCATCGGGTAGACGACGTTCCAACCCGACATTCGACGGTAGCGGGCGATAACGTCTTGGTGGGTGTACGAGAAGACGTGTCCGGGATGCAGCGAACCGCTTGCAGTCGGCGGCGGCGAGTCGATGACGAAGCTCTGCTCGCGCGACGCGGTTTTGTCGTGTTTCGATATGCCGAGGGCATCCCACTGCGTTCGCCAATAGGCCTCTCGTTCCTTTACATCGAAGCGGCGGGGGAGGTCGCGCGGGTTGATGGAGATGACTTTCGTCTCAGCAGTTTCAATCGTCACAGTTCGTCTCCAGAACAGTCCTGTTTTTGCAGTTTCAGTGTCAGGACGGAACAAACAAAAACCCCGTCCTCTCAAAGGACGGGGCTGCTCGCCTCGCGGTACCACCTCTGTTGCCGCCGCATTTGGCGCGACGACCACTCATTGCCGTTAGGTAACGGGCGTTAACCGATTGCACCTACTGATCACCAATTGGCGATCGCGTTCAGCGCAATAGCTCTGGGGCGACTTCGCGGGCGGACGCTGCCGACTTTTCAGCTATCGTCGGCTCTCTTGTCAGCGTCGGGGACCCGCTACTACTCCCCTTCACAGCGTTTGGACTGCTCAGTTGGGAATCGATTCTAATTCAGGAACGTTAATTGCGTCTTGCGCTAACCAGACAGTGAATCGGGATCAACGATCGCGTGCTCGGCAGACGCTCTAACGTAGGTGGTCAAAACCTGGCGATTGGCATCGGTCATTTCGTAGACCTTGATTTGACGTAGCTTTTTGCCAGTGCCTTCTAGTAGGTTGTCCGGATCTGGCATGGTTGCGCCGTTGAAGAAACCTAAGCGGACGTAGTTGTTGTGTGGTGCGATGTAGCAGATGTTGCGACGCGAAACTTCGGGAAGCCAATAGCCAGGGGTGCCCCACTTGATACCCTCCATGAAGTTGTGTCCCGCGGCGGCGATTGCCACGCGGATATCGCTGATCAACTGTCTGTTTTTTCGGGCTGTTCTGCGAGCCACTCATCGAATACTTCAGGGTTCAATCGCGAATCGTTCACGACAAAATCGGTTTCCCATTGCGTCGCTTAACTAGCCCGAACTCGAGTAACGCTCCGCCGTTTTCATCCTTAAGCAATCTCGAACGGCGGTCATCCGCTTGATCCATTCTCGACATCATGTCCAATCCACGTTGAGTTTCGGCGGCCACTTGCGGGGCGTTCGTGTTCTCGATACGTCGTTTGAACAACCAGTATGTGAACTCCTCTTCGAGTGCGATGCTGCGGTTGTCGTCTTTAGATTCGGCGATCAGTTTGGATAGGCGCTCTGAGTTCTCGTCAGTGAACTTGCCCCACAGAGTTTCCTCGGTTTCTTCGTAGAGACCCAAGAACGCTCGCTCGGACGCATCGTCGCTCGGCGACTTTCCGGACGAGTAGCGCCGTTTTTGAATGCGCGACTGAACTGCGGCCAGAAGGCATTGCTCAATGTGCACGCCGTAGAAGTGGTTTAGATGAGCTCGCCATCCGTCGACACCCAATATGCGACGGAACTTTTGCTCGCCTAAACCACCAAAAACGCCGGAGCTACCGATCCAGTCGAACACCATCTGCGACCGTTCATCGCTGCACCCCTCATCCGCGAGTTGAGTGGCGATCCGTTCCGCAAGGCGCTTCCAGTTGAAGGCTTCGCTGCCGATGAAGTAGTGGAAAGTCTCGCCGTAAACCGTCTCGTTTTCGATTGGCCAGGCAGCGACCGTGCGAATGAAATCTGAGTGCCAGTTTGCCGGACGCTCGTTCATTACTTCCAAGAGATCGTCCAGCAGTGCTCGATGATCCGTCGCGACGGCCTCTTCGTCGCGTGTTTCGCTTTGAAACGTGACTGCCATGGTGTCAGCGACCGGCCTTGGAGCGTTGTGCCTTCTTGTTTTTGCGCTCGATTGCGCGACGTTCACGACGCGAGAGCCGCCGGCCATCTGCGGCATGGGTCGGAGCGTTGACGCTTGCAACGGTTCGGCCACTGATGCCTTGTTGCGGTGCGTTTGCTGCGGACATGATGCTCTGTTGCCCGGCCTGCGCAAGCGCGATGCGTTGCGCCGCGGCGAGCGCGTCGGCTTTGAGCGGCGTCGAACTCGCGTTCGAAAGTTGCGACGCGGGCTGTGGCAAGTTCGGCGCCAGGTGGAAGATGGTTCTGGCAACTTCGTTCCGGATCTCTTCGTTCATCTCAGTGAACATCTGGAATGACATTGTCCGGTATTGCACCAGCGGGTCGCGCTGCCCGATAGCTTGCAAACCGATGCTCTGCCGCATGTTTTCCATTCGCGTTAAGTGTCCGACCCAATACCTGTCGAGAACGCGCAAGAGTACGCTGTGCTCGATCGTTTGGAGGTTCTCGTCGCCAAATAAGAGTTCGCGTTGCGCATAGACGGCGTCAACGTATTCGTGAAGTTCTTTCTCGATCTGTTGCTGCGATTTTCCGATGAGATCCTCTTCGGATGTGAGCACTTCCAAGATCGGGAAGTATCGACGTATCTCGCGTTGGAAACCTTGGACATCCCAGACCGTCGCGTCGCCTTCGAGATATGTCGTGACGACCCAACTCAGAGCGGTCTTGGTGTACCCGTTGATCTCTTCACGGAAGTCGCCGCCGTCGACGATCCGGTCACGCATCTTGTAGACGACGTCGCGTTGCGTGTTCGCAACATCGTCGTAGTCGACGAGTTGTTTGCGGATTTCGAAGTTGATGCCTTCGACTTTTTGCTGGGCGTTCTCGACCGACTTCACAAGCACCGAGTTTTCGACCGGGACGTCCTCCTCCCACCTGAACATCTCCAGCGTGCCTTTTATCCGGTCGCCGCCAAACCTTCTGACTAGATCGTCCTCGACAGACAAGAAGAACTGAGTTTCGCCTGGGTCGCCTTGCCGCGCGCATCGGCCACGGAGCTGGTTGTCGATTCGCCGCGATTCATGACGTTCAGTGCCGAGTACGTAAAGGCCGCCTTTGTCGACAACGCCGTCGTGCTGCTGTTGCCATGTTGCGATTGGGTCTACCTGCTCGTGTCCATTTTCGGACTGACGGCCGTTGCGCTTGCCGTTCCGCCGAGTTGAAGCGCCCGAGGTCACACTTTCGGGGTTGCCACCCAGGATGATGTCGGTACCTCGGCCAGCCATGTTTGTCGCAACTGTCACGCCACCTGGGATACCGGCTTCGGCGATCACGTGAGATTCCGATTCGTGCTCCTTGGCGTTGAGAACGCGGTGGGCGATGCCACGCCGTTTAAGCAAGTCGGCGATTCTCTGCGATTTTTCGATCGTCGTAGTTCCGATTAGTACGGGCCTACCCGCTTTGCTGATCTCTTCGATCTTGGCAGCTGCCGCTTTCCATTTGGCGTCTTCCGTCATGTAGATCAGATCTTGGCGGTCGATCCGTTTGTCTACCCGGTTAGTAGGAATCTCTAAGACGTCGAGACCGTAGATTTTCGAGAGTTCCTCCGCCTCGGTGGCGGCGGTTCCGGTCATGCCGCTCAACTTTTCATACATCCGAAAGTAGTTCTGGAGGGTGATGGTGGCATAGGTCGCCGATTCGGCGCGGACGCGGACACGTTCCTTTGCCTCCAGCGCTTGGTGCAACCCATCGGAAAATCTTCGGCCTTCCATCAATCTGCCGGTGAACTCGTCCACAAGGACGATCTCGCCGTTTCTCACAACGTATTCGCGATCTTTGAGATAGGTATGCTCGGCGCGGATGGCGTTCTCGACAAGGTGTGGCAACTCGTTGTCTTCGCCGGATTCGCTGTAGAGAGTCTCAACACCCAGCATCCGCTCGGCTTTTTCGCTACCCACCTCAGTCAATGACACGTTTCGACGTTTCAAATCGACCTCGAAGTCGATTTCGGGTTTCAATCGGGCAGCGACTGAGGCGAACCGGGTGTAGTTGCGATCGGTTTCGATTCCCGGTCCGCTGATCAGTAGCGGCGTTCGAGCTTCGTCAATCAGGATGTTGTCAACCTCGTCAACGATGGCGTAGTTAAGACCGGTTTGTACGCGGTCTTCCGGCCGACCTACCATGTGGTCTCTTAGGTAATCGAAGCCGAGTTCATTGTTCGTCGCGTACACGATGTCGCACGCGTAGGCTTCGACTTTGGTGGAAGGTCGCAGGTGAGTTCCCGCCACGGTCGCAAATTTGGCCGACGCGTCTTCGCGGCCCGCGTTCTCGCCGTCCTCGCGGTAGTTCTCATCGAAAACAAAGGAATTGTTGTTCTGCTGGAGGCACCCGACTGACAACCCCATGAACTGATAAACCGGCCCCATCCACTCCGCGTCGCGCTTCGCCAAGTAGTCGTTCACAGTAACGATGTGCACGGGATTGCCTTCGATCGCATTAAGATAGGCCGCGAGCGTGGCGACGAGCGTTTTGCCTTCACCCGTCCGCATCTCGGCGATCTTGCCCCGGTGGAGAACGATGCCTCCGAACATCTGGACATCGAAATGCCTCATGCTCAGCACTCGAGTCGAGGCTTCGCGCACGGCAGCGAACGCTTCTGGAAGAATGTCGTCAGGCGATTCGCCGCGATTGAGCCGCGCCTTGAACTCATACGTGAGCGCGGCCACGTCGTCGTCGGTTAGACCGCGCATTGAGTCTGCGTGCGCGTTGATTTCGTCGACGATCGGTTGCAGCTGTTGGAGCTGCTTTTCGTTCTGATCGCCTACTAATTTGGCTAGTAGTTTTCCGATCATTGCTCGGCTCTTTTGATTGTTGTGGTGCGCGAGTTCATGCACTCGCGCCGGCATGCGTTAGTCGGGGAAGAGCGCCCCGACGGACCTGCCCTTGTGAATGCGTGTTATCGCCTCACCAATGAGAGGCGCGATCGACAACACTCTGATTTTCTCGTGTTGTTTTTCCGGTGGCAAAGGAACCGTGTCCGTTATCACGATCTCCGATATTTCGGGCATCGCTGCGAGCCGTCTTGCAGCATCGCCGGGGAACACGCCGTGAGCGGCGGCCACGAATACGTCGCACGCACCGTTTTGACGTAGACCTTTCGCTGCGGCGGCCATTGTTCCGCCCGTCGCGATTTCATCATCGATCAGGATCGCGTTACGATCGGCTACTTGGCCGATGACATTGTGCGTCTCAACGCTGTCGTTGTTCCCCGTTCGACGTTTCTCGACGATCGCCAGCGGCGCGTCCAAGAAATGGGCAAAGTCGCGAGCGCGTTTAGAACTTCCGATATCAGGAGATACGACAACTGGTGCTTCCAGTTCTTTCTCGACGAAATATCTCGCGAGCATCGGCATCGCAGTCAACTCGTCCACCGGCACCTTAAAAAAGCCTTGTACCTGTCCGGCGTGTAGATCGACAGTCAGGAACCGATTCGCTCCAGCGGTTTGGAGTAAGTCGGCGATCAGACGTCCTGTAATCGGAACGCGGGGTTGATCCTTCTTGTCAGTGCGGGCATAACTGTAGTAAGGAACGACAGCAGTTATCCTGCCCGCAGATGCCCTTAGCGCAGCGTCGATCATTATCAGCATTTGCATGATGTGATCGTTCACCGGCTCGGCAGTCGGTTGAACGATGTAGACGTCACGGGCGCGGATGTTCTCCAAGATCCGAACGAAGGTATTGTCGTTGGAAAATTTGAAGACTTCGGCCTTACCGATGTCGATACCCATGTAGTCGCAGATCTTTCGGGACAAGCCTTCATGGGCCGTCCCGGACAACACAACAGGGCCACCGTTTATTGGATACATTGCGAGAGAAACTAGGTTGCGCTACGCGGCAGAGGATACGCCGAATCTCGATTCTAGCACCCCCCTCGAAACACTCCCAATCTACTTGTTTAACTTGGCGTACGCATCCGCATCGAACCCGACAATCGGAGGCGCGTCGGTGGAGATAACTATGGGTCGCCGGATAAGTCTCGGTTCGCTCAACATGGCTTCTATTAACTCGTCTTCGGTGATCGTGCCGCGCCTCTCGCGATACGGTTTTGCACTGGGACTCCGCCAGGAAAACAGGTTTTCGATGCCAACGGCGGCGGCGATGCCTCGCAATTCTTCGAGACTCAACGCCTTGTCGAAGAAATCGTGTTCGTCCACAGATATCTCGAGGTCGTCCAAGACTTTCTTCGCGTTCCGGCAAGTCGAGCATTTACGCCATGTGTAATACCGTCGATCTTCAGTCTTTTTTGGTTGCCTTGGCTTCATCGAACTCCGATCGAAGGTGGTACGCGTCGTTGATTATCGATGTTGGGAAAAACTAGTGTAGATTCGTTGAGGTCATGAAATATTCTATGCTCATCTCCTGCATTGTCCCGACGGTGCCCCCGTGACCTCAGCCAGATCCGCAATCGATACGGCAGCCGCGCTGAGCCGTAGTGCCAATCCCGTAGCCCGCTTCAAACGCGGTTCGCAGAGCCTGTTCAACATCAGCGTTTACTCCTTCGGGATGTCGGGAGTTTGGGTTGGATTCGGAAGCATTCTGCTTCAGTACAAAGTCACCGAAATCGCCGCGAACGATCCAGTCGAGATGCTGGGTTGGACGCTCGATAAGACAAGCCTAGCTGCGCTGATTTCACTCATTGGTTTGACAATCGCCGCCATAATCCAACCAGCCACGGGGCTGATTAGCGATCGTAAGGTCGGTATCGTCGCTCTGAAACGTTACCCCTTCATTATCTTTGGGCTTTTCGGCTTGGCGGTCTCAACGTTGATGTTTGGATTCGTCAACAGTTTTGCGGCCCTTCTCGTCGTAACGATTGCTATGCAGATATGTGGCAACACGACGCAAGGGCCTGCCAACGCGCTGATCATCGACCATGTCGGTGACCACGAAAGGGGGCGAGCGTCGGGATTCCTAAACCTCATGCGATTGGCGGGGTCCGGCGTCGTCGCGATGATCGTGGTTTTCCTAATGTCTAACTACCACGTCGACGACGCTCCACAGTGGATGTGGTACTCGGTGATCGTCATGGTCGCGGCACTGCTCGGCACGACTTTTTACACGCTAATGGCATTGCGAGTCCCCACGAAGGATCGAGACGCGATCGATGAACTGACGCCCATCGACGACGTAGATCCGGCAGCCGTCGAATTCACTCCTGAAAACGACGACCGCAGACGTTACTACATGGTGCTCGTGGCGATGGGATTCGTTATCGCGGCGTTGTCGGCTACCCAGACAAACGCCGTCTTTTTCGTGCAAGATGTCATTGGATTAGAAAACCCTGCCGACGGCGGCAATTACATCCTCGCGGCGCTGGTCGGATCGGCTGCGATAGTCGTCTACCCGGCTGGCAAACTCTCAGACCACATCGGTCGTGGCATGCTGCTCCTTATTTCCGGAATCCTCGGCGCCGGCGGCGTGTTGTCGGTGTTGCTTCTCAACGCACAATCGCTGATCGAGGTGATCCCAGGAGTCATGGCGATCGGATTCTCCGTGGGCATCTATCTGTCCGTCGGATGGGCCGTTGCTAACGACCTAGTCAGGCGTTCGAGAGCGGCTCGTGACCTGAGCCTGACAAGCATCTCAGGTCTTGTAGGTGCGATCGTTGGTCGCTCCAGCGGATTCTTCATCGGTGGCCTTAATGAACGCGGTTTGGAAATGGGAGTAGAATTCCTCGGCTATTCCGTAGTACTGGGTTCGACGAGCCTCGCGTTTCTTCTCTCGGGTGTCACGTTCTGGCTGGTCGTGCGAAACGAGTGATGCTGACGCGAAACGCGTTTCCTGTACCATTTGAGATCATGACCACCGAAACCCAAGAAAAGCCATCAGCTGAAATCAGCAGATCAGTGGTCCTAGCGAGCCCGCGCGGGTTCTGCGCCGGTGTCGATCTGGCGATCGGCATCGTTGAACTCGCGATCAAGCGATACGGCCCGCCGGTCTACGTCAAACATCAAATCGTTCACAATCCACAAGTTGTGGCCGATGTCGAGGGTATCGGCGCCGTAACAGTCGAACAAGTCGATGAGGTGCCGGAAGGCGCGGTCGTCGTGTTTTCGGCACATGGGTCCCCTCCTTCCGACTACGAAATCGCCAAACAACGGAACTTGACAGTCTTGGACGCTACCTGCCCGTTAGTGACCAAGGTCCACCACGAAGCGAAGAAATACACCGGCGAGGGCAGACGCGTCATTTTGGTCGGCCATCGTGGCCATCAAGAGGTCGTCGGCACCACCGGTCAATCCGATATGGAACTGTATGACGAACGTGAGGACAACGATCTTCCAGAATGGGAAGACAACACCGAAGTCGTAGTCCTCACGCAGACAACGCTTTCAGTCGCTGATACCGCGCAAGCTGTGGACAAGATCCAGTCGAAGTTCAATAACACCCTGATCCGTAACGACATTTGCTACGCGACGACTAACCGCCAAGCTGCGGCAACGGAATTGGCCCAAGAATGCGACATCGTCCTAGTGATCGGCGCCGAGAACAGTTCGAACTGTAACCGCCTGCGCGAGGTCGTAATCAAGAAGGGCGTAGAAGCGTACCTCATCAATGGCCCCGACGAACTGAATCCAGAATGGTTAGCAGGCAAGAAACGCGTCGGAGTGACTTCAGGCGCTTCGACCCCCGAAAAGATGGTCCGCGCGGTCATCGACGCGATCGAACATGAAGAGTTGGTCAACATAGGCTCCGGCGAGGAAGGCATCAGCTTCAAATTGCCCGCGAAGCTGCGAGAAACCGCCAAGGAGGCAGGTTACACATACGACGGTTCGATGTTGGAGTGACCGCGAGCGGGCCGCGGTTAGCCATTCTTTTGGTGTCTGGGGTGCTCGGTTCGTTATTGATCGCGGCGTGCGTGACCAACGCGCCATCCACTCCGCTGGCAACGACGCCGCAGTTATCGCCCTCCCCCGGTACTGATATCGTGTCCACCGCTGGACTAGTCACCGTCGACACGCCAACCGCGGAATCAATCATCTCAACGGCTAGTCCGACCTCCTCTACTTCACACCAACCAACATCACCCACGTCTACTTCTATTGCTACACCACAGCCAACTGCCACTCCAGAGCGCGCGGACGTTGCCTCACCATCGGCAACACCTATAGTCGCGCATTCTCCCGCCGAAAACGTCGATGCGGCTTCTTCGCCGATACGCGAACGTTCCAATACAACCGCGCCGTCCGCTACGCCAACAAAGACTCCCGTCCCACATCCGACAGCATCCAGTACGTCCGATCCGACCGCTACGCCGACCAACGTGCCTACATCAACCGCAACTCCCACCCCAACACCTACACTCAAACTCACATTTACACCAACGCCATCCGCGACCAAAACGCCCTCGCCTACTCCCAATCCTTTTGAAATGATCGAGTTCGTCGACAACGAGGATTGCCAAGGAAACATCAGTCACGATCTATTGGCCACCGAGAACCTGACGCTGTCATTGGGCGATTCATCCTTCGACGTGATCGCCGAGGTCGCCGATGACGGGGGCGACCGCCAGCAAGGGTTGATGTGTCGGAAAACCGTGCCGGTCGGCACCGGAATGCTGTTCGTTTTCCAGCGAGCGTCCCCCCACCGTTTCTGGATGTTCAATACCTACGTACCATTAGACATCGTTTACGTAAACGAGTCGCGCCGCGTCGTCAAGGCGCTACGGATGGAGCCTTGCCCGCGACCGGCAGAGTACGAGGACAACGCGTGGAGGAGCCATTGCTCTGGAGCCGCGAGCGGCTACGGGTCCGGTGCTGACGCTCTGTACGCTTTGGAATTACCCGCCGGTTGGTTGGAAAGCATCGGTCTGGCACTCGACAACCTAGAAAACCTTGAGGTGAGTTGGTGAACGGACACTCAGTGAATGGTCTCCCTGGACGAGAACCGACAAAACGCGCTCTGCTCGTCGTTACCGACGGTCTTGGCTACGATCCCGCAACCGTCAGGGACCTAGCTCGACGAGTCATCGGAGAGTTAGGGCCGCGCACGCGTCGTTCGCTCTTGGATTTCGCACTCGAAGTTTCGCCCGGCAGCTATGAACTGCTCGATATCGCGCGTCTATCAATGATGCCGATCGTTGCTGAAGGATTGAGCCCGTCACTCGATTGGCGAAAAGCATCAGAAACGGTGCTCAAAGTCCGAACCGTCAAGCGACAAATGGACCGGGACGGGATGATGGAAGAGGTTGAGGGCATTAGGCGGTGTTTGGCGATGGAACGACGTTATATCCCTTGGATAGCCGAAGAACCCAAGTGGTCCGCGATCGTCGACGAAAACTTGACGGTACCGACCGAGACGTCCGGCGTTTGGGTCGGCTACGAAGACGTCGATCCGCCGGTACAAGGCAACTCCGAAACTGGACACCAGCAGATCGGAAATCTGGCTCTCGCGCCACAGATTCCACTTCAGATCACCCGTTCAATCGAAGACGGCGATTTTTTCGAAAACGCCAAACTCAAGTCAGCAATCGAAAACGCGTTGGCCGACGGGAAAAACGTCAATTTCTGCTTCTTGTTGTCTGGGATCCGAGGGTCCGATGGCCGGGTCCATTCTGCATGGAATCATCTCGAAGCGTTTTGCGAACTCCTCTTCTCAAGGATCGGTGCATCGCCCGACAGGGTTCGGATGCAAGCCATTCTGGATGGCCGCGACGCGCCCGCTTATGGTTCACTCGAAATCGAAGGCATTGACGGCGGTTATCTGGGCGAATTGGAACGGCTGCTCGAACGCTACGGCGCAGTCGAGTCGCTGGCATGGGTGATCGGACGGTCTTTGTCGATGGACCGAGACTACCGAGAAGAAAACGCTCGGTGCGACTACCTTCTGCTTACGGAAGGCGATGGCGAGTTGGCTACCGGTTTCCACGACATCATCGCGAAAGTCAAAGAAGCTCACGACGCTGGATTCACGGACGCGGATGTGCCGGCAATCGCCTTGAATCACGGCGGCAAGGGAATTGCCAAAATCGAAACGGGTGACGCTTTCATCAATTTGAACTTCAGGTCTGATCGGCAGCGATCCAAGACCGCGTCGTTGTGCGGAGCTCGGCCCTATCTGGTGCGGGAAGCGTTGGCGCGTAGACGCACGTGGCAACTCGATTGGATGCGGGACGACCTCGAACTGCATATCTGCACTATCGCGGAGTATGACGCCGAATTCGAGCGCGACTACGGCGTAGAAATCGCGTATCCGATCGCGCCGCATCAACTGAATTTCTTGAGCCAATGGCAATCGTTGATGCCTGAAGGCGAACACTATCTTCTCGTCGCCGAGAGCGTCAAAGCATCGCACATGGGCTACTTCGTGCGCGGCAGGCGCGAGGCGATCCAGGGTTCATTCGCGGAAGACCGCCAGATCGTCCCATCCGACGGCACCGCTCAAGGCGTGATGTCCGATTCAGACTTCTACCTGAACCCAGGTATGCAAACAACGGCCATCGCCGAACGCGTGTCGCAGGCCATGTCCGAGCGAAGACACCGCCTGATCATGTGTAATCTGGCTGCGCCCGACATGGTGGGGCATCTGTTACCCACAAGATTCGAAGGGGCGATCGAGGCGTATCGTGAGACCGTCACCGCTCTCGCGGAATTGAGCGCGACTGCGAAACGTTACGGATACTCCATGGTCGTCACCTCGGATCACGGCAACATCGAAAACGACGCGCCGACGCATACCGTCAACCCGGTGTTGACGACGGTGATACCAGCCGACGGTCAAGCGAATCCGCGGGAAGAATCAGACCTATTCTCCGCGACACTATTCGACGTCGCGCACACATTGGCGACACTCGTCGGCGCAAACCAGAGTCGTATCGCCGAGATCATCGCGGTGCACCGCGGCGACCTCAACGACGAGTTCATCGGCAAATCGATAGTTTGCTAGCTCGGTAGTTTTACCAAGCGGTTTCGCCGCCGTCGATCACGAGTTCGGTCCCGGTAACCCACGAGGACTCGTCGGAGGCAAGGTATAGACATCCGTAGGCGATGTCGTCCGGCAAGCCCAACCTACCCATCGGAGTCATTCCCTCGCGGTAGTCGCGGATCTCCTTTATGGAGTGAATGTCCGTCGTCATCGGCGTATCGGTGAAGCCTGGGTGTACCGAGTTGACGCGGATATTGTCTGGGGCGTACTGCACCGCCGCAGCTTTCGAGAATACTCGGGCTGCACCTTTCGAGGCGTGGTACGCGGCACCGGCTTTGCTACCGACGATTCCGAAAATCGATGAGATGTTGATGATGGAGCCGCCTCCGATCTTCTTCATCGCTGTGATGCCGGCGCGAGTGCCGAGCATCACGCCTGTGGAGTTTACGGCGAAGACGTCGTTCCAATGGTCAAGAATGACGTCTTCAACGACTGTGCGACCTTTCGCGCCCGACATGCCAGCATTGTTGATTACGATGTCCAATCGGCCCCACTTGGATTCAGCGAGTTCTACGGCTTCGTCCCATGCATCTTCCAATGTGACGTCGAGGTTGAAAAACACCGCGTCCGGCGTCAATTCCGCTTCGAGCGCTTCGCCTTTGGTCGCATCAATATCGCCGATGATGACTTTGGCGCCTTCGCGAACGAAGATGCGCGAACAAGATTCGCCGATGCCGGATGCGCCGCCGGTTACGATTGTTACTTTGCCTTCTAGTCTTCCGTTGGTCATGTCAAGTGGGACCCGTTTTGATTCAATGGTGTTGGCTAGGCCCGATTGTAATCGCCGGTGGATCGATCTCGATTTCCCAGGTTCCGGCTATCCCGTCGTATGTGAATCGGCTGCGGCGTAGAAAATCTCGACCGATGATCGCGTGGTACGGCTGGTTGTGCTCTACGAGAGGCAATGACAAGAACCGCCCGTAGACGATGGTTTCAAAGTCAGTTATGTGGATTCGGCCGAGAACAGGGTCAGATTCGAAAGTTCCGTTAGCGCTGACTCCTTCGATTGGCGGTCCGATAATCGGAAGATTCAGCCTGTCGGCTAGAGCAGAATCGATGCAGCTCATTCGGGCCCCTGTATCGATAAGCGCGGTGTAATCTCCGCGGTGAAATTGGAACGATTGCCCGATCCCCTGTGGACCGTGGGCGATGTCTATTTGCGCTACCGGGCCCCTCTCTTCTAACGAGTTAGGTAGCTCCTCACCCGGTAGGTCGATCGTTCGCATGAGTTAGTACAAATCTCAATGTAGGTGCAAATTGCAAAGGCGGTTCGCCGATTTTTTTGATGTGGTACGGGCCGGGGCCGAACCGCGTGACGGCGAGGTCGGCGGCTTTTTGGAAATCTGGAAATACGCCCACAAGATCTTCGCCATAGATCACGACCCACTGATGCATGTGGCGTTTTTCGAGCTCTTCCCGCATCTGTTCGTATGCGGCCACATTTTCCTCGAGGGTTGCCATCGCTACCTCCTTTCGCACGTTCACGCGACCTAGTTTTGATGTACCGTCCTTACTCCCATCTTAGCGCGCGCTCCGATCGTTAAAAACCTCTCTGGGCAGGTGCGGGGCCGTCTGAATCGACGGACAGGTTCTTCATGGCGTCTGGGTTTGGTTCAAGTCCAAGACCCGGCCGGTCTTCGAATGGCTTCCACTGGCCGTCGACGGGCCAGGGGACATCGGTGAAGAGGATGGGCCACGATCGCATCTCACCACCTAGTACTTCGACAACCTTGAGGTTAGGTGTCGCCATCGTGCAGTGGAGATGGAGAAGCGAGTACGCGTGAGGAGCGATCGGCAGGTTGTAGGCGTCGGCGAGGTGGGTCACCTTCATCCATTCGGTTACGCCCCCTACCCTACCGATGTCAGGTTGGACGATGTCGGCGCCGCCCCGGCTGATGAGCTCTTTGAACCCGTACTTCGTGTACTCGTGCTCGCCGGTTGCTACCGGTATGTTGGTGGCAGCGGAGATGGTTGCAAGTCCTTGAATGTCGTCGGCTAGAACCGGTTCTTCAAACCATCCAACGTCATAGTCCTCGAACTTCCGCGACATCCGGATCGCCTGCTTGGCGTAGTAGCCGTTGTTGGCATCGACGAAGATCTCGACATCGTCACCGACGGCTTTTCTGACCGCCTCGAGGCGCTCGATGTCTGCCCGCTCATCGTTGCCGAAGTTCATGCCGACTTTCATCTTGATCCGCGGGAAGCCCATATCCACGTATCCAGTCTGCTCGGCCACCAACTCGTCGACCGTGTAGTTGGTCCATCCGCCGCTGCCGTAGCAAGGAACGGAGTCGTGCGCGGCACCGAGCAGTTTATACAGAGGGAT
The DNA here is from genome assembly GCA_965220355.1 of Dehalococcoidia bacterium. Classification (GTDB taxonomy): domain Bacteria; phylum Chloroflexota; class Dehalococcoidia; order Lucifugimonadales; family Lucifugimonadaceae; genus Bin127. The sequence continues at coordinate 1,117,898 of OZ244820.1, read as the reverse complement.
CCCGAGGGCTTTGCCCTTGAGGTCCCACAGCGCGACGTCGAGGGCTGACATGGCTTGAAAGGCGAGACCCTTGCGACCGAAGCCTCGGACGCGCCAGAACATCTCGGTCCAGATGCGTTCGGTTTCGAATGGGGACTTGCCGATGAGGATGTCTTTGAGGTTGTCGTTAATCAGGGATCGGATAGCCGCTGGGGAGTTGAGGTAGCTGAAACCCTGCGTGCCCTCGTCGGTGTGGATGTGGATGAAGATGGTGCTGCGGCCGCGGGCGCCGGGCTGGGGTGGAGGGATGGTCGAGTCTTGGAAGACCTCCGCGTTGGGGTTGAAGATGAAGGTGGTTGTTACGTCGGTGATTTTCATGGTGTGGGGGTGTGATTGGGGTTGGCGCGTTGTTGGATTTGGGAATTATATAGATTGGTTTACATTCTCAATTACCGTTCCGGACGAAGTAGTCAGGACGACGGGATCAGAAGTTGATGTCTTCGTGCCTTAATACACCTTTATTCGTGCGTATGGGTCAATTCGCGGGACGAGAACCTACGGGTCTGATGCGTTGGATCATATTTGTGATTTTGGCATCTTCTCGCGGAGCCGCCACGTAGCGATCCGCGATTGCAACCAGATTTCGTCCGTAATCTATAACGTGACTTCGCTTCATCGGATAGGTCAGCCATCTCTTTCCGGGCACATTGTTCATGTACAAGATGACCTCCGACGAAATTGGGAATCCGAACCACGCATCCTCGTCACTGCCCAATGGGCCATATCGGAACGGGTGATCGGTCAGAAGGAAATATGTTGGTGAACGTTCAACATGAACGACGTGCCAACAGAGTTTGTTGATGCGTTCAACGATTTCAGAGTAACGTTCCGAAAGTCTCGCACCGTCTCCTCGAATTTGCCTGATGAAGCTCTCGTCGTTGGCGTGCGCTTCGATCCGATTAAGGATATGAGCTTCTGGGATGCCCGGGTACATTTTCGACAATTCAGCGGGCAAACTCTTTTTGACCTCCTCTATCGATACGGCCAAGGATCTGTCGATCATCGGCGCGTTCCGAAACAGCGACGCGACGGCATATTCAGCAACGAGCCGGCGCTCCTCATCGTCAAGCGTTTCTCGCCTCGCCAACTTGCGTACACTGTCAATCGCGGCATTTTCAATCTTCATCAACGTCTTTTCGTGTTCGTCGTCGTAGTATCCTCTCAACGCACGAAAAGTCCTTGGGCCTGTTCTGGCCCATTTCCCCGTTTGGATGTCGTAAACGGCGAACCCGTCGTTGCCCGGAAAGTAGTCGCGCAACTGCGATCTCGGCAAAACCGTGTGGTGCCGCGGTCTTGATTTGGACATGCTCAGATTCCGTTGGGGCACAAAATGCGAGTTCGAATGGCCAAGCGTGCGTCCGTAACGCTCTGAAACGACCGCGGTTCAAACCGCGATTCGACCAAGTTTGAACTTCGTTTTTTCAAGCAACATATGTCATTATATTTGATCTGGCGCGGTGGATTTTCGCGGCTTAACGGCGCACTAGGTTTGCGCTGACGGGGTTGTCCGCTTTTGTCCTTCGGACATATCCCCGCAGACTGGGGGCAACCGTAAGATGGCGATCAAACCCGCCGATATCGCCAGACGGCGATCGGCCCGATAACGACTGCCATGCCGATGGTCCACATTGCCGTCGCCCAAGCATCGGCGACTATGGGGCCGCCTTGGGTCAGCGCTCGACCGAGGTCGACGGCTTTTGTGACGGGGTTGATGTCTGCGAAGGCTTGTAGCCAGCCGGGCATGGATTCGATGGGGACGAAGGCGGATGAGAGGAATGTGAGTGGAAAGACAACGAAAAACATGAGGGATCCGGCGCTTTCGGCGTTGCGGACGGATGCTCCGACTAGGGCCGCGACCCAGGAGAAGCCGAAGGCGAATCCGGCGACCACGAATGGCACCGAAAAGCCGGGCCAGAAATCGCCGTGGAAGCGCATGCCGATGATTAGGCCGACGCCGAGCATGAGGTAGGCGATGAAGATGCTCACGAGGGTTTCGGCTACGACTCGGCCGCCGAGGACCGCAGACCGGGCCATGGGCAAGGAGCGATAGCGGTCGACCATTCCCTTCTGAAGGTCTTCGGCGAGACCGACGCCGGTTTGTGTGGCGCTGAAGATGGTGGTCTGGACGAGGATGCCGGGCATCAGGTAGTCGATGTAATTGAGGTTTCCGGTGGGAATTGCGCCGCCAAATACGTAGTTGAATAGCAGCACGAACATCACCGGCGAGAGGGTCGAGAACATAAATAATTCGGGCGACCGGCGATAGCGGATAAGGTTGCGCCACGTCATCACGGCAGTGTCGGCTAGTAACCAACGCGCTTCGACCGCGATCGCTGAGAACAATTCGCCGATCGCGGATCTGTCTCGTATTTGTGCTGTTTGGTTCATTTGTCTGAACTGGGATTTATGGGATTAGAGGGATTTTGGGGATTTGGTGTTGGTTGTTTGGGTTTTGGTGGGCGCGTTCATTGGATGCGTTTGTAGCGCCAGGTGGCTAGGGAGCCGATGCCGAGGATGAAGATGGCTATCCAGAGTGCGGTGGTCCACGCGAGTGATGTGATGGGTCCACCTTGGGCGAGGTTTCGACAGAGGTTTACGACTTGGGTGATGGGGTTTACTTCGGCGATTGCTTGTAGCCAGCCGGGCATGGTTTCGACGGGAACGAAGGCGGAGCTGAGGAATGTCAGCGGGATGGCGATGAAGAATGTCATTGAGCTGGCGGTCTCGGCGTTTCGCACGGAGACGCCGACGAGCGCTGAAACCCATGCGAAGGCGAAGCAGAATGCGGCGACGACGAATGGGAGGATGAATGCGGGCCAGAAACCGCCGTGGAATCGCATGCCGAAGAGCAAAGCGATGCCTAGCGTCCAGATGACGCTGGCGAAGCTCAACAAGGTCATCGCCACGACGCGGCCGCCTAGGACCGCCGAGCGTGCCATGGGCAGCGATCGGTATCTGTCGACGAAGCCTTTTTGCAGGTCTGAGGCGAGGCCGATGCCCGAGTTCATGACCGTGAACAAGTTGTTTTGGATCAGTATGCCCGGTACCAGATAGTCGATGTAATTGAAATCCATGCCTGCGCCGATAGCACCGCCGATAGCACCGCCGAACACGTAGGTGAAGAGGAGCAGGAACATGACCGGTCCTGCGATCGTCGATAGTAGCGCCTCAGGATTCCGGCGGTAATGCATCAGATTCCGCCAAGCCATCATCGCGGTGTCTGAGGCCAGCCATCTGAATTCGTAGAGAAGCGATCCGATCGCCTCCTTCAAGGGAGTAGACGGCGGCACTGGTTGAGTTCGCCACTCGTCGACCGTGGGTTGCAGGTTCAATTGCGGTCCTGCTCCGATTCGGTTGCGGCCTCTTCGGCGGTCCGGCCGGTGAGTGCGAGGAATACGTCGTCAAGTGTCGGTTGGCGGAGCGCCATGTTTGTGACCGCGACGTCCTCGGCGTCGAGCGAACGGACTACTTGGACCATGATCGATGCACCATCTTTGACCATGATGGAGGCGATGTGCCCTTCTTCATCGATATCGCACTCGGCGTTCTCGGCGTAGTTTTTCAGCACATGAGCCGCGCGACTGATGTCCTCATCATCGCGCACTGTTATCTCGATGAATTCCGAACCGGCTTGACGCTTGAGATCGTCGGCGGTGCCCTGCGCGATCAGTTTTCCCTGGTCGATGACGGTGATCTCGTCGGCGAGTTGATCGGCTTCCTCGAGATATTGAGTTGTCAAAAGGACGGTGGTGCCTTCGCTGACGAGGTTTCGGATAACGTCCCACATTCCAAGCCGACTGCGGGGATCTAGACCGGTCGTCGGTTCGTCGAGGAAGATCATCGGCGGGTTGGCGACAAGGCTTGCTGCGAGGTCGAGTCGACGTCGCATGCCGCCGGAATATCCTTTGACCGAACGATCAGCGGCATCAACCAGATCAAACTGTTCAAGGAGCTCTTGGGCTCGCTGTTGAACTTGGCGCTTCGGCATGTGATAGAGACGACCGGGCATGTGAATGTTCTCGCGACCGGTGAGCAAGTCATCCACGGCCGCGCTCTGGCCCGCGAGACCGATGAAGGAGCGTAGATGCCGGGCGTGACGGACGACATCGTATCCGAAGACGGTTGCGGTGCCCGACGACGGTCGCAGCAAAGTCGTCAGTATGCGCACTAACGTCGTTTTACCCGCGCCGTTAGGTCCGAGCAAACCCATTACTGAACCACGCCGAACTTGCAGATCGACATCCTCGAGCGCGACTACCTTGCCATACGACTTCGAGATCTGCCGTACTTCAATTGCGTTATCCATAATTCGCCTTTGTAAACGTCAAATTGGTGTCTCTATACGAAGTTTGGAGCCCAACTTTCCAGTCTAACCCCTTCGCATCCATCCGCAAAACCGCATTGGCAACCCGCTTTTTCGTCGTCACTTTCACGGATAATTGGCGTATGCACACACCACTGGCGTGATTCTCTCCTCTGGGGATGACGGGTGACCATGTTTTGTCGACAATTCAACAGCGCCTGACGGCGGTACGGGCTCGCACGACTGGACGTGTCTACCGCGGATGGTGGGTTTCGTTGGCCGGCGCTTTCAACATGGTGCTGAGTTCAGGGCCGACTTATCAGGCTTCGAGCGTTCTGTTCAAGGCGATTGAGGATGAGTTCGGCTGGTCTCGGGCGTTGATCTCCGGCGTGGCTTCGTTCGGGCGATTCGGCGGTGCGATGCTCGGGCCGGTCGAGGGTTGGCTGACCGATCGATTCGGATCCGGCAAGATGGTCTTGGTCGGATTCACCATGGGTGGCATCGGTCTGATCTTGTTCTCCTTCATCCAAGGAGCGCTACAATACTATTTCGCGTTTTTCCTTCTTTCGTTGGGGTTCAGCGTCGGTGGATTCGTGCCATCGATCACGGCGGTGAACGCTTGGATGGTCAAGAATCGAGCGACTGCGATGTCGTTTGTGATTGGCGGAAGCAGCATTGCGGGGCTGTTGGTGCCGCCTATGGTTTGGAGTATCGCCGAGTACGGTTGGCGACCCACTGTTTTTGTCATCGGCGTCATCGCCATTCTGCTGGGACCGTTAGTTGCGAGGCTTCTCGGGAAGCGTCCTACGCCGGAGCAGATCGAAGAGCAGACGCGGCAATTGTCCGAACCCGGACGTCGCTCACGCCGTACGAGGCTTTACGACTTCACGCCGAAGGAAGCGTTGCGCACGCGGGCGTTCTGGTCGATTTCGATGACGCACATGCTGGTGAACCTCTCTACGGGCGCGATATCTGGTCACCTGTTTCTGCACCTAACCGATGGCAACGGCGTCAATCTGGACGACGCAACGGCGTCGGGGGTGATACCGATCCTAGTTGTGACCACGTTCGTGTTCCAACTTGGAGGGGGCATCATGGGTGATAGGGTCAGCAAACGGATTTTGTTGCCGTTCCTTCTGTTGATTCAAGGTGCGGCGCTAGTCATCTTGGCGATTGCCGACACGTTCATTTTGGCCGCGGTGTTCGCCGTTGTGTGGGGGGTTGGATTCGGAGCGCGCTCTCCCCTGCTACATGCGATGCGGGGCGAGTATTTCGGTCGGCGACACTTCGGGACGATCTTGGGTCTGTCGAGCTTTCCGATGTCGATCGGGATAACGTTGGCACCATTCATCATGGGTTGGGTCCATGACGTGCAACACACCTATGAGTGGGGGTTGTATGTGCTTGCGGGCACGTGCGTGATCGCAAGCGTGACCATCCCCTTCGCGACGCGACCGATGCCTCCGGGGATGCGCCGTCGATTCGAGGCGCGGGCGGAACGGAGAGCAGCTAGGCTGCGCGGCTGATTCCGACCCGGATCTTTCGTAACCGTCGCTTTGTCGATGCGCCCACAACGATTCGCCGCATTTAGTTCTTTTTCACCTCGACGCGTCTACTTCGGTTGGTGGGTGTCGGTCGCCGGCGCGTTCAACATGGTGTTTAGCGCAGGGCCCACGTTCCAAGCAGCGAGTGTCCTGTTCAAGGCGATCGAAGACGAGTTCGGGTGGTCGCGTACATTAATCTCGGGTGTGGCCACGTTTGGACGCCTAGGTACTACGCTGCTCGGGCCGTTGGAGGGTTGGCTGGTCGATACGTTTGGGTCCGGGAAGATGGTGCTGATCGGTTTCGCGCTCGGTGGCGCGGGATTGATTTTCTTTTCACAGATCACAGGGCCGGTGCAGTGTTATTTGGCGTTTCTTTTGCTGTCGCTTGGTTTCAGCTCAGGAGGATTCGTGCCTTCGCTGACCGCTGCGAACGCTTGGATGATTAGACGGCGGGCATTGGGGATGTCGATTGTGGAGGCTGGAGTGAGCGTTGGCGGTCTGTTAGTTCCATTGATCGTCTGGGGCATAAGCCAATACGGATGGCGGACGACGGTTATGGTGATGGGAATCGTAGCGATTCTCGTCGGGCCGCTCATCGCTTGGGTCGTTGGCAAGCGACCTACGCCGGAGCAATTGGCATCGCAGGTTCTGCCTCGAAACGACGGAAGGCGTCGGCGGGTTAACGAACCTGAGCACGATTTCACGGTTAAGGAGGCATTGCGGACTCGGGCTTTTTGGTCGATTTCAATCACGCACATGTTGGTGAACATCTCGACGGGTGCGATATCGGCGCACCTGTTTCTGCATTTAAGCGATGAGAACGGAGTAGGTTTGGATGCGGCGGCGGCATCGACGGTGGTGCCGATAATGGTGTCGACAGCGTTCGTGTCGCAGCTCATTGGTGGAGTTGTCGGAGATATGTGGGACAAGCGGTTATTGGTGCCGTTTCTGGCGCTGTTACAGGGTTCGGCGCTTATAGTCCTTGCGCTTGCAGAATCATTTCCAATGGCCGCCGTTTTCGCCGTTGTTTGGGGTATAGGCTTCGGCGCACGCACGCCGATGTTGTTGGCCATGCGTGGAGAGTACTTCGGGCGTCGACACTTTGGAACGATCTTGGCGTTGTCAAGTTTTCCGATGTCCATCGGAATGATGTTGTCACCAGTGATCGTCGGATGGTCGCACGACGTTTTCAATACTTACGACTGGTCCCTTTACGTACTGGCGGGATTCTGTGTGGCTGCAAGCGTGACGGTGTTGTTTGCGACGCGGCCGATGGCGCCGGCCGTCAGGCAGCGGGTTGAGAGGAAGTTGAACCCTTGATCAGCGTTAAATCCGAAAACAAGAATTGATCGTTTGGCAACAAAGGACGCCCAAGAAGACGGGAGGTTTAACATAGTTGGTGTCATCGAAGCGATCAACGTGACGTGAATGGAGATCGGCGTGTCAATGAAAGTAACGGTTTCAGTGCAATGGCCTGACGTGTCGGCTGAGGAACGCGAAACGCTCATGGCCGATGTCGAGAATTATTACAAGAACGAGTTGGAACCCAATCTTGCCGGTGAATACGCAGGTATGGTGATCGTCATCGACGCGCGATCACGTGAGTACGAGATCGCTACCGAAGACAATCCGTTCATCCATGATCGGTTATTGCGGCGTTGCCCAGACGCGGTTCCGTATACGGCTCGCATCGGACGCGAGCATCTATATTTTGTCGGCGCAATTTCTTGATCGTCGGCGCAGTAAACAGTAACCTTCAAGGTCTTGTCGAAATCCAGGTTATCCACGCGACTGGCGAAGCCGCGCGTCGTTCATTGATGGTAGATACGGGGTTTAACGGTTGGCTTGGGTTGAGCGATGAAACGCTGGCCGAATTGGATGTGTGGCCAACCAGTGATGCGGATATCATGCTTGCCGATGGGACCCAGCGAACGGTGGAACAGTTCATGGTGACCGTCGTATGGGAGAACAACCTAACGGTGGTGACAGCATTGAAGTCGGGGATCGACCTGATAGGGATGAGGATGTTGCAGGGCAATCGCTTGACGATGGATGTCAAGCAAGCGGGAGTGGTCGAAATTTCCCCGATTTAGAACGAGAGTGGCGTCCCGTTGCGAGAATGATGGGGTTAACGCATTCCGGCCACATAGCCAACTCCGGGGTAGATGTCGGGGAGGGCTAGGCGGTCGTTGTTTTGGTCTTGCCAGGTTCGGATGCGGCGGGCCAGGTCTAGGGCGATTTCGCCGTGTTGCTCGTCATAGAAGAGGTTGGTGGTCTCGTAGGGGTCGTCATTCAGGTTGTAGAGCTCGCAGAAATCGCCGACCGCGAGGTTCAATTTCCAACCGTCGGAGGTGATGATGACGCGATGGGGGATGTCGCGTTGGAGTTCTAACGGCGACATTGGCAATGTGAGGCCGTCGAGACCGCGTCCGTGCCAAGCGATGATGACGTCGTTGCCTTCAAGCGTTGAGTTTCCGGCGATCACGTCGGCTTTGGATACGCCTTGGAGCGAATCCGGCGTGTCGAAACCCATCAGGTCGAGGAGTGTGGGCACGGTGTCGATGTGGGAGTATCGACCGGGGATGCGGCGTCCTTTGAGCCATGGGACGCGGATGAGCATGGGGACTCGTACAGTGTCCTCGTACATGACCATCTTGTGGAGGATGTAGTGGTCGCCGAGCTGGTCGCCGTGCTCGCTGGTGAAGACTACGATGGTGTTTTCGGCGAGGCCGAGTTCATCGAGTTTGTCGAGGATATTCTCGATGGCGCGGTCAAGGAGGGTTACGAGGCCGGCGTAGCGGGCTTGGATCTGCCGGAGGTCGGACTCCTCTTGTCCGGGTGGCGAGATGGATTCGCCGCGGAGCTCTCTGGCGGCGGTCGGCGCGGCCCAGTCTTCGCCCGTCTTGTAGAGCTGCGCCATCAGTTGATGCATCAAAGATGCGGTCTCTGGTGGGTCTTCCATGAATACCGGCGACTCGGGTATCGAATCGGGATCGTAGTAGTCGTTCAGAGGACCGGTGTAAGGAAAGTGGGGTTCGAGGAAGTTGACGTACAGCGCGAAGGGGTTATCCCGGTTACGCTCGATGAACTTGCTCACCTCACGGCCCAGATACGACGCCTTCGTGTGCTCCTCAGGCAGATCATGCGCGAAAGGCCGACTGAAGACACGGAGTCCACCGACTTCCGCATCGGGCTCATAACCCTGTGAGATGAGGTAGTGATGATACGGGCTGAACTCGCTCTCGATGTCGGGATTGTCGCTCCAGACGCGGTACAAGTCTTCGATTGGGTGCCACTCGTCGAAGCCACGACGCTTGCCGATCTCGTCGCCGAGGTGCCACTTGCCGAAATAGGCCTTGTGATAGTCGTCCGGGATGTGATCAACGATCGTGTCGACCTCATCAGGCAACGGCACGTTGTTCTTGTACGCCCCGTTCGTGTGCGGCCAAGTCCCCGTCATGATCGTCGACCTTGAAGGCGTGCAGATCGGCGACGAAACGTAGCAGTTCTCGATGACCGAACCTGTATCGGCCAATCGGTTCATACCGGCCGTCTCAATCCAATCGTTGCCGTAAGCGGCCATAGTGTCGGCGCGCTGCTGGTCGCTGAAGATGAAGAGGAGGTTGGGTCGTTCGGGTCGCTTTGACATTCGGAGTTCTCCCGTTTTTCGGACGTTAACTTTAGCCACTCCGACGGTCTGCAAAAACCGACCGCAGATCCGGAGCTAGATGAACCGGCGACTCTGCGTGGCGATAACAGCGTGTGATGCGATTTTCAGCGGTGCGATAAAGCGGCGGGACCGAAGCGGTGCATTCGTCCATTCGAACCGGACACCGGTCGTAGAAGTTGCAGCCCAGAACCGCCGTCTCTTCTTCGTCGCGCGCTTCCTGCTCCCTGCCCCACTGCGTTTCTGGATCGGGTTGGGGAATCGATGACACCAACAGTTGCGTATATGGATGCGTTGGATCGTTGATCACTGACTCAACGCTGCCCGCTTCGGCAACTCGGCCTTTGTAGAGAACAATGATATTTTCAGCGATTTGAAAAGCCGTCGTCAGGTCGTGCGTTATGTAGAGGATCGAGATGCCGAGGTCGCGGTTCATGGCGCGTAGTGTCTCTAGGATCGTGGCGCGGAGAGAAGCATCGACCATCGAAACCGGTTCATCCGCGACGATGATCTTCGGTTTGAGCATCACCGCCCGGGCAACCATTACCCGTTGACGTTGACCGCCGCTCAGCTGGTGCGGATGCCTTCCAAGCGTCTCCTCGGGGCGCAAACCTACTGTCCGCAACGCGTCCTCAACAATATCGTCGGCCTCAGATTTCGACGATGCGAGGTTGTACCTGCGAATGGGCGTCCGCAAGACGTGATCGACTTTGTAGAACGGGTTGTAAGACTCGAACGGGTCTTGGAAGATGACCTGGACTTCTCGCCTAAACTCCGCGTGCTGTGCGCGCGACATCTCTGCGACGTTTATGCCCCGATATATGACCTCTCCCGATGTCGGCGCAATCAGTCCCAACACAGTCCGCGCCAATGTCGTTTTTCCGCTGCCGCTCTCGCCAGCGATCGCGGTTATTGTCGGCGGAGATTCGGGGACACTAAATGTAACCGTGTCGAGCGCGTGCGTGTAGTGCTTACGGAACGTTCCGGCGACGAATATCTTACTGACGCCGTCGGCGCGCAAAAGAAGCTCAGAGCCGTTGTCAGAAATCGACCTTTGCGTGGGCGCGATGGTCACAACACCACCTCATTACCGTCAGAATCGTCGTAAAGATGACACGCCGCAAATCTGTTGGGGTCGAGTTCGCGAGTCACCGGTATGTCTTGCCGGCAAACGTCCATGGCCTCCGGGCATCGGGTGTGGAATACGCAGCCGGGAGGCGGGCGCAACAACGACGGCGGCAAACCTGGGATACCCTCAAGTCGCCGTTTACTCCGCGTATCAGGAAGGCTTGATATCAGAAGCCGGGTGTAGGGATGCTTCGGATCCTTGAAGATGTTGGATACCGGACCGATCTCTATAATCTTGCCGCCGTACATGATCCCGATTCGCGATGCGAACTGCGCCATCAGCCCCATGTCGTGACCGATCATGATCGCCGCGGCGCCGATGCGTTCTTGAACGTCTCGCAAAGTCTGCACCACCTGCTTCTGCACCACAACGTCGAGCGCACTCGTCGGCTCATCGGCAACGATTACCGACGGATTCATCGATATCGCAATGGCGATCGATACCCGCTGTTTCATGCCGCCACTGAGTTCATGCGGAAATCGTGACGCGACAACTGGATCGAGGCCGACGCTAGTGAGGAGCTCGGCGACGCGTCCTGAGAACTCGCCGACGCTCATACGGACGTTGTGGTCTTTGAGGCCGTCAATGACCTGATCTCGGATGCGAGTCACCGGGTTCAAGGAGTTGAGGGCGCCTTGGGGAACCATTGCGATCTCGGATAGCCGGCGTAAGCGGACGCGTTCGGAGTTGTCTTCGAGGAGGTTGGTGCCATTCAAGATGATGCTTCCGTCTTCGATGCGGGCGGGTTCTTTATGGGCCATCATCAGTGCGAGTGCGATGGTGGACTTACCCGAACCAGATTCGCCAACTAATCCCAATCTCTCGCCGCGGTGTAGTTCAAACGAAACGCCATCAACCGCTTTTACAGGCCCGCGACGCGTGTGGTAGTAGACCTTGAGGTCTTTGACAATCAATGGGGTCGAGCTGGCGACTGCTGTTGTCATATCGATGTTCGGAGTCTCGGATTTGCGATCTGGTCGATTCCCGCGGAAGCCATGAAGAGACCAACAACAAAGATCGCGATAACAAAGATCACCGGGCCGAACCACCACCAAAGACTTTGGACAACCGCTCCATCCCGGATAAACCAATCGGCCATTAGGCCTAACGAAGGCTCGTTTTGAGGACCTAGACCGAGAGCCGACAATCCGATAGAAAGCATTATCGCCCCTGTGACAGCACCGATGAATGCTGCTGCGATGAAGGGAGCGAGGTTCGGAATCAACTCGGTTACGACAATCTCGAGGTCGCCTTGTCCGTTGAATTTAGAGACCTCAACGTAGGCTCGACGTTTCAACGTCAACACTTGAGCGCGGACTACCCGCGTGGTGCCCATCCAAGAGATACCTCCGATAAGGAACCCGAGTTGTTCAAGAGTCAATTGATCTAAATACGCGCTCACGGTTATCAATATCATCAACCCGGGAATCGTGATTAACGCGTCGCTAACGATGACCACGGCGGCGTCGAACCATCCACCCACGTAACCGGCGAGGAAACCCAATAATGTACCGACTCCGATTCCGATGATCCCGGCGATCAGGCCCATCCAAAGAGTACCGAAAGTACCGAAGGCGACATATGCAAACACGTCCCGAGCGAAGTTGTCGGAGCCTGAGTATAACTCCAGGGACGGTCTGAGTTTGGAGTTAACGGTATAAGCGACTTCGGCCCGCTCTGGATCGATAAGCAGTGTGCCGAAAACGGCAAACAATATGACCGCGAGGATTAGGACCAAACCGCCGACAAGGAGTTTGTTGCGCTTGATCGCACCGGAGATTCGAGAACCGATGGATTCTTCTTCAAAAACAGTCACATCGTAACTGCTCTGGAGTTGCGGGTCTAGCGGCGTTGTTTCGGGGTTCGCCATCACGCGGACTGGTATCTGATGCGGGGATCGATTATCGGATAAATCATGTCAACTATGAACAACATCAGGCCAATTGCAAAAATGACGTACATCAGGACACCTTGGATTAAGAAGTAGTCGTTAGTGGTGATTGCGGTGTAAAGCAGGTTGCCGATACCCGGATAAGCGAACAAAACCTCGACGAGCACCGAACCTGAAACCACAAATCCGAGGTTGATCGCGAGGCCGGTAACCTGCGGCAACAAAGCGTTCCGTACGGCGTATCTCAGGAAGATTCTCCGTTCCTTCAACCCTTTGAACTCGGCGAGTTTGATGTAGTCTTCGCCTGCGGTGGTAACCATCATGCCTCTCATACCGAGCCCCCATGCACCTATGCTCGACAAGATAATGACGACAGCCGGGAGCGTAGCGTGTTTGATGATATTTAGGACCATTGAGAGACTGAACTCGGGCGCCATTAGTGGATCATGCCCACCTCCCCCAGGCAAAACTGGCCAGAACACCGTGAATACCCACATCATCAACAACCCCAACAAGTAAAAGGGGATGGCGGTCAAGATCAGCAGAATTGGAACGACGAACGAAACTGCCAACGGCGTCCGGGTCCAACCGAGCCACGCGCCGAAAAAAGAGCCGATGATCGCTGACATAACGGTCGTTACACCGACCAGACCGAGCGTCCACGGTAGGGAGCGTCGTACCTCTTTGGTCACATCGGCAGGAAAATATGCGATTGATTTACCGAAGTCGAGTCTTGACAGCGCGATCCAGTAATTGGCGTACTGTAGCCACAAGGGGTTGTTGAGTCCGAAACGTTCCTCGTACCGCGCGATCATCTCCTCGACGTTAGAGATGTGAACTCCGCCAGCTTGTTGGAGCAGTTGGTTCATACGCTCCTCGATGGGGTTCGTCGGGCGGAGTCGTGGGATGGCGAAATTCAACGTACCGGCGACGAAGATGATGAGAACGAACATGCCTGCTCGTTTGAGGACATAATCGACGGTCATGCGACTTCAGTTCGCTCTTTATTGCGATGGTGGCCTTGCAACTCGGTTCCTCAAAGGTTGAGCCTGCGTATCGACGTTGAATTCACAAAAATGTTACACGAACCCATCTTCACTTTCCACGGCGTGCCCGAAACCTTGAATTGGTTAAGGCCGACATCTCGATTCTTGCGAATTGACTCACCTTGAAAATTGATATAAATTAGGCGCATCCGTGCGGATTCGTCCGCGAGATTGGTGCGCGCTCGCCTTAGCGAGAATCGGCGATTCTGGTTCGCGCCAAACCGAGTGCAAACCCAAGTTGAAATATAGCTCTAGGAGCAAAAATAGCAATGCAAAAGATACGCAACATGCGCTCCGCGTTGTGGCTCGTGGTTGTGGGTTCGCTCGTTGCCGCAGCCTTGACCGCGGTGGCCTGTGGCGGCACCGAAACCGTCGTGCAAACGGTTGTCGTCGAGAAAGAAGTGGCGGTCGAGGTCCAAGTTACCGTCGAAACCGTTAGAGAGGTTGTCGTTAAAGGTGACACGGTCATTCAGACCGTCGAAGTTGAGAAAGAGGTTGAGGTCGAAGTTACCGCCACCTCCGCCCCGCGAGGACCCATCGGCCGTGAAGACACCTTCGTCATCACCGGGTTCGGCCCCGGCGCCACTGAATGGCGCGACCCGGACAACATGAACCCCTATTCCCTCGGTGGACTGGGTCGAGTTCGTGGGATCCTCAATAAGACGATCTACGAGTTCCTCTACCTGTACAACCACAACGGCGGCAACGTAATCCCGTGGTTGGCTGAGAGCAGCGAGGTGGACGATGACTTTATGGGCGTCAGCGTTACCCTGCGCGAAGGTATCGAGTGGTCGGACGGCATGCCGTTTACGACCGAAGACGTGAAGTTTACGATCGAGCTTTTGATGGCCAACCCGGACATGGTGTTCGCGGGTGACATCCAAGAGTGGGTGAAAGACGTCGAGATCATCGACGACCGCAACTTCCGCATCAACTACAACAAGCCGAACGCGCGGTTCTTCTACTTCTACTTCCAAGAGAACTCCGAGATTCACCTCCCGATACTGCCGAAGCACGTTTGGGAAGGTCAAGACCCGCTCGAGTTCCCGAACTTCGACCTCGACAAGGGTTGGCCGGTCGGGACTGGACCTTTCGTCGCGACACGAGCAGACAGCCAAGCTCAGATCTTCGACCGCAACGACAACTGGTGGGCTGCCAAGGTCGGCTTCAAAGAGCTACCAGAGCCGCTCCGAGTCGCATTCATCCCGCCGGGGTCGGCCGACACTATGGTCGGTCGCATGATCAACAACGAGTTCGACACTGGCTCGATCATGCAGCCGGGCGTGTTCGTTAAGGCGCACAACCGTAACACGAACATCATCTCGTGGGACACTGACGGCCCGTCATACGGCGCTGCTGACGCCTGCATGTACACGCTCGGCGTCAACACGCAGTACGGGCCGATGTCAGACGTCAACGCCCGACGAGCCGTGCAAGCAGCAGTCGACCGCGACCAGCTCGTGGCACTCGCGTATGATGACTCAACCGTCACCCGTGCGGTCCCGTACTCGACGTACGGTGGTTTGAAGGCTTACGAAGATGCGCAAGCCGACATCATTAACAAATACAACTGGGAAGACCAAGGTCAAGCCGAAGTCGAGTCGCACATGGCGGCAGCCGGCTACACGATGGGTGGCGGCGGTTACTGGGAAAAGGACGGCGAAGAGCTCGCCATGGACTTGCACATTCCTGGTTGGCTGAAGCCGATGGGCCCTGTGGTCGAGAAGCAGATGCAGGACGCCGGGTTTGACGTATCGTTCGTGCTCCACGACCCAGACACCGCGCCGCTCTGGGCCGAGGTACGAACTGGTCTCGCCGACATGTGGGTCCTGGTCCACTGCGGTAGCTCACGCGAGCCCCATGGCACGATGCAGCACTACCACAGCAGGTTCAACTCGCCGACGCAAGGCGAACAGAACTCATACCTCTGGGCGAACAGCCAGTACAACAACCCCGAGTTCGACGCCATCATCGACGAAATGGACAGCGTGTTGCCGTCGACTGACGACCCGCAGTACATGGATCTCGCTAACCGAGCATTGGACATCTTCCTCGACGACGTGATCGAAATCACGCTGGCCGAGGAGCGCCACGTGGTGACGTTCAACAACACCTACTGGCGCGGGTTCGCGACGAACAGCAACCCGTACGTCGCGCCGTACAGCTTGTGGGCCGGCTTCCTGCTCGAGATCTTGAACGTCTCAAAAGCGCAGTAAGGTTAATGACAGCGTAGGCGCCACCAGCTGAGAGCGGCGTCTAAACATCGAGGGCGTTATCTTATTCAGATAGCGCCCTCGATTCGCGTTTATTGACTCAACCCGAGCCGAAATCATGTACGAACAGATTCTGGTAGACAACTCAGACTCGGTAACCACGATCACATTCAATCGTCCTGCACAACGCAACGCGATCTCGTATGAGATGTGGCAAAACCTGGGTCAGATCATGGAATCTGTCGAAAACGACCCATCGGTGCGGTGCGTCATATTTCGCGGCGCCGGAGGTCGAGCCTTCTCCGCCGGCGCAGATGTAAAAGATTTCGACGAGCATCGTTACGATTCGGCGTCAGCGGCACGATACGCCCAGGCGTTCGAATCAGCATTGGAACGCATCGAAAACATACACTGCCCTACCATCTCGGCGATTCAGGGCTACTGCGTGGGCGGAGGATTGGAACTCGCTGCGGCTACGGATATCCGAATCGCCACCAAAGGATCTAAATTCGGCGTCCCTGTAGCCCGCCTCGGACTGACCGCGGGTTGGACTGAACTGCGGCGAATGATCTCAGTGGCCGGAGTTCCCGCCGTTAAATACCTAGTCCTGTCGGGGCGCATCATCGACATCGAGGATGCAAAGCGATTCGGATTGGTGACCGCCGTGGTCGAAGACGAAGAGTTCGATAACGCCGTTGAGAAACTCTCAAGTCAAATTGCCAATGGCGCGCCCTTGTCCGCACGCGATCACAAAATCATGATCCGTCACTTGTCGGTCGAGCCGGACACCGAAAAGCTGAGCGAAGACGATTTCAACTTGCAGTTCCGCGTCTTCGATTCAGCCGACTTCCGGGAAGGTGTAGCAGCTTTCAAAGAAAAGCGGCAACCACAGTTTCGGGGCGAATAGAAGCGCCCTAGATTTTGCACGCGTCGCCGTTGCAACCTTGTTTGCCGCGTCCCAGCAACCACCTGATCGGCGGGACATAAAGATCGAGTCCGTAGAGAAAGTACACAGGCACCTGCATGCAGACCGCCCTGGTCGCGTGGATGCCGGTAAAGACTTTCGCCGATCCGTTGTCCACGACCACGATCTCTCCGCGGGGAACTTCGCCTAACGGCGACTCTTCCGTGGAGACCCTCACCCGGCTCAACTAGTCCAGATTCGATGTGCGCCGCGCCTGGCGGGCGCAGTCCGAGCAACTCGCGTTGTAATGAAGTGTGATACTCATGGTCGGTGTTCGTCAGCGAAGAAAAACCACGTTGAGAATCTCAGGCGGAATCGTCGGAATACTGATAATACAATCACATCTTTCGCCATGATCGTGTCCGGCCTTAAACGCATATGGGAGGAATAATTCGTTGCCCAACAATGTAACCACTGTGCCCGCAGCGACATCAGAAGACGCAGAAGCCCACTTCGCCCAGCGGCTCGCATATGAAACCGATTGCTGGGACGTTCACGACGCCCTATCGCGCGGCGCTGATGATTTCGTGCTGCTCGATGTACGGAGTCCTGAGTTGTACGAAGCGGGACACGTTCCGAGCGCAATCAACTTGCTCCACGCCAGGATCGTAGAACGTCACGTCGCCACATGACCCAAAGACACCCTTTTCGTCGTTTACTGCGCCGGACCCCACTGCAACGGCGCGAATAAAGCGGCTCTTAGGCTTGCGCGCCTCGGCAGACCTGTAAAAGAGATTATCGGAGGAATGACCGGATGGGCGGATGAGGGATTTGCGTTTATGGAGGGGCTTATGCCCTCGATGGTAAACGAACCTCATACCCGCGATGGTAGACGAACTGCATAACGCCGCGGGCAGATGATTGACGCGGGAAACTTCGTCGTGGGCTTGGATTATCATGGAGACATGAAAAACGATCCTACACGCCCAGTTTTGGTTGAACCTCGCGCCGGATTTCGCATCTGGATCGAATTTCATGATGGCGTAAAAGGCGAGATAGACCTGTCCGAATTGGCTGGTTACGGCATCTTCAAAGCTTGGGAAGAACGGAGATTCTTCGAATCGGTCAAAATCAACTCATACTACGAGGTGGCTTGGGGAGACGAGATCGATTTGTGCCCGGACGCGCTTTATATGCAACTTACAGGCAAGTCCGTTGAAGAGGTGATGCCCGGGTTAGTCGCAGCCAAAACTAATGCCTGATATTTGTCGATTTCGGGGGATCGTGATCCGAATGAGATTGAGAGACCACGCGCCACCACACTTCCACGCGTTTTACGGCGAATACTCGGCTTCGATCGAAATCGGCACTCATACGTTGATGAAGGGCAGACTGCCGCCGCGCATCCGACGAATGGTCGAATCTTGGGGAGAAATGCGTGAGAACGAACTTCGCCTCGCCTGGAAACAAATCCGCAATGGCGAAACTCCCGGTGGAATAGCACCTCCGGCCTGATTTTCCATAATTACAATCCATATTCACCCAGTTTCCTCCGCAGAAACGCGGCCGCCAAAGGAACCGCGGTCGGCTCATCCAACTCGTCCTGCCCCTCGAAGACGACCGACATCCAGCCGTTGAATCCAACGGCTTTCACGATCTTCATGATCCGGTCGTAATCTAGCCACGCTTCAGATCCCGACGCGATCCTGTAGATCTTGGCTCGGATGTGCACCGCGCGTGGCGCTGATGCTTCGATTGAGCCGTAAAAGTTGTGCTCAACGCCCTCAACGCCGCGTTCGCCCAGTGATGCTCCGGGTGACCCGCGGTACTGGCCGGTATCGAGGATGTGGGTGTAGTACGGATTGTTGACCTCGTCGAGGATCTTCAACACCTGTTCGCCGGTCGCTGGAGCGCAACCGTGATTGTGGTTGTGGAGCCCTACCTTGACGCCTTTCGTTGCTCCATACTCCGCGACCTCCTTGGTCGCCGACACGATCCGCGGCCAAACAGACTCTTCAGTCTCGCCTTCGGAAACCCAACCTCCGAACGATCTCACCATCTGAATGCCCATCGTCGCCGCCACGTCGATCCACTTCTTCATGTTGTCGATCTGAGCTCGCTGTTCGTCTCCTACCATCCCGAAATTGTTTGATACTCCGATGTAACACATGTGCAGACCGTTTTTGAGGCATGCCATTCGTACGTCTTCAAGGTAGTCGCGGTCGGTCGAAGCGAAGTGCTGGAAATGGATGTCGATGCCGTCGAGACGGTACTCCCTCGCCTTCTCGATCATCCCAAAGAGGTCGATATCGCCTGCGTTGAACGTGTCACGATAGCAGAGTGATTGCAGGCTCAGTTTGATCATGTAGTTTGGACCTCCGTCGCATGGGAACAGTGTTGGCGCTTCACCTGCGAAAGATTACCACCGAACGCATCACGCAATGTCCGAGGCGCGATGATTGGGTTCTGAAGTAATGCGATATCATCACGTTCAATCACACGAATACCGTCTCCCACATTGAACGGAGTATCCCGTCATGGCAGTCACACTAAACGGCAAAACAGCAGTTGTCCCATCCAAAGCACCCGACACCATCAAGCGGATGGCGGACGCGGCATCCTCATTTCTCGCGTCACTCGGCAAAGCCGAACTCGACAAAGCGACTTTTCCATTCGCCGGAGATGAAAGATACGACTGGCACTACACGCCGGTGGACCGGAACGGCTTGCTCATTTCGGAGATGACGCCAAACCAGACCAAACTAGCCTTCGAAATGATGGAGACTGGCTACAACGCCAGCGGTTACGCGATGGCACGCCAAATCATTCGCTTGGAAACCATCCTCGGCGAGTACGAGGCGATGACCAATAGCGCCTCACAATGGCATCGTCTCGAAGAGCGCTACTGGTTCAGCGTATTCGGCGAACCGGGTAGCGAAGAGCCTTGGGGCTGGCGCGTCGGTGGACACCACATCGGGATCGTCGCTTCCGTGGTCGGCAACACTGAGGTTTCGATACACCCGCTCTTCTTCGGTTCCAATCCGGCCCAAGTGAAACACGGCGAACACAAAGGCATGCGGACCTTGGCCGAAGAAGAGGATTGGGCACGGGCATTGGTCTCAGGAATGTCCGACTCGCAAAAGTCGATCGCCATAGTCGACCCCGTCGCACCCGCCGACATCCTCACCACAACCGTCCGCGTCGTCGACCCTGGCACCACACCGCAAGGCATCTCGATCGCCGACCTTTACGACGGCCAGCGCGAATCGGTAATCAAACTCATCCGACACTACGTGTTCCGTGCTGCGGACGAGATGGCAATCAACTACTGGCATCAGCTCGAACGAGAGAGTTGGGACAGCGTCCACTTCGCATGGGCTGGACCGTTGGAACGCTTCCAGGGCCACTACTACAACATCCGCCACGACCGCTTCGTCATCGAGTACGACAACACCCAAAACGGCGCCAACCACATCCACTCAGTCCTCCGCGACTACACCCACGACTTCGGAGAGGACCTGCTAGCGGCGCACTACCACGCGGCGCATTGATGCATTCCCTAAGGCTCTAGTCACAGGGCCGACATACGGTATTGCGAACGTCAGTCTTGTCTGAAGTCGCAAGGCGCGTCTTAACTCGCATGTCCGAAGCATTCATCCAAGTAACCGTCCGCCTGCTCGCCGGGTTGGTATGCGCCGCGATCGGGGCGTTTTTCGGGGCGCTCGTAGTCGCAATGATTTTTTCCGCATCAGAATCCGGGGATGCTGTCGTTAGTGCCACGCGTTTGGCTTTCGTTGCAACGACCTCCGCGGCAGCTTCTCGCATTGGTTGGTACGGCACGGCTGAGACGTTTCGACAGTCGATTTCGGTGTTTGCTGTGTCCGTCCTGTGCGGGTTGTTGGGATCTTGGTTGGCGCTCGTGATCGCTGGCAACTTTTTCGATCACACCGATCTTTACATCCTCACTCGAGACATCTCCGGCGCTGGCTTCTTCGGCGCGGTGTTCGCCTGCAACATTCCCTCGCTGATCTTCGCCGCAAAACTCGCGGGCAGGCGCGAAATATAAGCCAGAAACGATGAAAATCGACGGTTATTGAGTGTTGGGATACAGAATCTCGACCCAAACGCGCCGCGTTGCGTTATGCGATAACATTCCTGCATCGTTTGCCTTTGATACTGGCGCGTCCGCTAGTGTCAAGGGCTCAAACAGATCTGGGAGGTAACCATGTTACGAACCAAGCAATTTAAATGGGCGATGGTGCCAATCATCGCGTTGTTCGCGTCGCTTGCGTTATACGCCTGCGGTTCGACCGAAACAATAATTCAGACCGTCGAAGTGCCAGTCGATCGCGAAGTTCGAGTTGTCGAAACGGTCGTGGTCGAGCGCAAAGTCGTGCAGGAAGTTGAGAAAGAGGTACCCGTCGAAGTCATAAAAGAGGTCGAGGTAGTTAGAGAGGTCGAGAAGGAAGTCGAGGTCGAAGTCGTAAAAGAAGTCGAAGTCGTAAAAGAGGTCGAAGTCGAAAAAGTCGTTGTCGCCTCGCCGACCCCTGCACCCGAGACCTTCTACGGCCTTCCGGTTCCAATGGCCGCGCCAACCATTAGCGAGCCCCCAGCGCCGGTTACCGGATCTGACACTGTTGTCATTCGCACGGGTTTAGAACTGCGTGGCAGCGGAATACCCGGTGACCCGACCGGCGGCATGTTCACCGGTTCCAGCGTCACGGAGAAGTTCTTCTTGACTGACGAAGGTGGCAACGCGGTCAACCAGGTCATTACGGGCTGGGACCTTGTCGACGATGCTGATGCCATTGGTGGACAGGCGTTCATCTTCAACATCAAAGAGAACGTTCCGTTCCACGGCGGGTTTGGAAACCTTAGCGCCGACGACGTCGTTTGGGCCTACAACAAAGGCAACCCGGGCTACAACCCAGAATCGGCTACCGACGGCGGATCATACTGGGTCGCTCTTATCGGCAACCAGCCGCTGACCAAGATCGACGACATGACGGTTCGCGTGCCGTTGGCACAATTCGATGTCCGATGGGACACACTAGGTTTCGGGCAGTCCGGCCTTGGCTTGAGCATAACAAGCAAGAAAGCCTATGACGATATGGGTGAAGACTGGGTGCGCGAAAACGTTATTGGCACCGGACCGTACATGGTCGAAGAGTATGCCTACGACGCAACTTTGCAGTTGACGGCAGTGCAAGACCATCACCGGAAGACGCCGGAAGTAGAGAACATCATCTACGAGCCGATCGTTGAGGACGCGGTCGCTGAAGCTGCGCTCCGAACCGGCAGCATCGATATCGCGGCGGTAGATCTACGGAACTATCCGACGCTTACCCAGGAGGGCTTCGAGATCATCGGAGCAGGCGCGGGATCGTTCCACTCGATCTCGTTCTCCGGCAACTACTGGCAAAACTCGATCTATACGGCGGACCCAGATGATGAGGAAGTGCCGATTACGTTGCACGCAACGGTCCAACACCACATTCCGTGGATCGGCGACCCTCGACGCGACGGCTTCGGCAACCCGCCGGACGGGTTTACCAGTATGACGAGGGCCGCACAAGTGCGCCAAGCGCTGTCCTTCGCAATCGACCGCGCTCTCATCGCCGAAGTCCTGTTCTCGAACGCGGCTTGGGTGAACTACGTCTATGGACACGACATCAACAACCCGAACTGGCAAGACAAGTGGAACGTTGAGTACAACCCTGAACTGGCGGGACAAATGCTGGATGAGGTCGGATATCCGAAGAATGAAGACGGGATCCGCTTCGAGATGCCTTTCTTCATCCGAATAGGAAGAGGAGACGAAGAGATCGGCACCGCTGTCGTCGGCATGTGGCGAGAAATGGGGATCGATATGCAGGACTGGAAGGCGCAATACCAGACCTATCGCCCGAGTCTGATCGGACGAACGGCGACGGCACCGTGGATCCACTCCGCGGGTGCAGAGGCCCCGCAAGCGCCGTGGGACTGGCCGGTAGTCAGTAACTCCGAGTGTTCTGGTGGTCGACCCGGATTCAACATCGGCATTGAGATTCAAGAGCTCTGCGAATGGGGAACCGCGATGAACCAAGAGCAGGACAAGGCCAAGCGTATCGTGATCCGTAACGAGATGGCCGACTTCCTGCACAAGTGGAACCCGGCCATAGGCACGGTCGCGCGACCAAACACGGCTCTGGTCAATCCGAAGAAGATAGCCTCTTGGGACATGCCATTGTCCGTGCGTGAAGCTGCGCTGCACCATCCCGAGTTCCTCGTGACCGTCCGGTGATCCGGCGGTTCGGATTACGCGAACACGAGATCAGCGAGTAATGGCAGTGGCGCGATCCGGTCGGGTCGCGCCACTGTCGCTTGACGATTCGAGGGCGCAACTTCCTCAACATTTCAAATTGACATGCTTGTATCCAAACGTTTCTGAACGTGATCACTAATGCTTCGATTCCTCTCAAGACGAGTTTCCACGATGGTGATTTCGCTCATCGGCGCCACCATCGTCGTGTTTGGGTTGGCACACGCCAAGGACGATCCCATCAACGTGTTCATTCGCGCCGAGGGATACGCCATAGGACCTGAGCAGATCGCCGCCTTGCGGGCGAAATGGGGTCTTGACCGGCCTATAGTCCTTCAGTACTTGACGTGGTTGAGCAACATTGCTCGCGCCGACCTAGGCCGCAGCGTTGGCACCAACCGCAAGGTAACGGACATTTTGAGGGATCGGTGGCCGGCGACTATGCAGTTGGCAGTCGGTGCTTGGATCGTCGGAACGTTTGTTGGCATTCCGCTCGGAATCCTCTCGGCGATGCAGCGGGCGTCGATTCTTGACTATTTCCTCAGGGCCTTCGCGCTTTCCGGACAATCAGTGCCCGCGTTTTGGGTCGGAATAGTCGGTATCTGGGTCTTCGCTGTTTACCTCGGTTGGTTGCCGGTGCCAACCTTTTACGGACGAACAGACGCGGGTTTTTGGGGGCAGTTCCAGTACTTCATACTGCCGGTCTTGGTTCTCGCTTGGGGACCGATCGCAGGATATCTCAGGATAACTAGATCGGCGATGCTGGAGGTGCTCGATTCGGAGTACATCAAGTTGGCGCGCGCCAAGGGTATGGGATACGCCAGCGTAGTTGCCAAACACGCGTTCCGGAACGCGTTGATCCAGCCTTTGACGGTTTCCGCGTTGCTTCTGGCGGGTTTCATGGATGGTGCGGTGCTTGTTGAGAACGTTTTCGTGTGGCCGGGCGTGGGACAGATCGCGGTTGCGGCAGTGAACGACAACGATTTCACTTTGTTGACCGGCATCGTGTTGCTCTTTACGATCCTTTTTCTGGCGATGAGTTTCGTCTCGGATCTGCTTTACGTGGTGATCGACCCTCGGATCAGGCTTGACTGATGGCCACCGTTGATACATTGCAAGATCGACAGTTGACCACGGTCCAGGTCGTGATCCGATCACCGTTGTTCGCGTGGGAATTTATCCGACGTTGGCCAGTCATACCAGCATCTGTGATTGTGGTGTTCGGACTGGCGACGATCTTCACAGAGCAATTTGCCACGGACGACCCTAATAAGCAGAACTTGCGGGCGAGTTTCGCAGCACCGGCTTGGAATGACGAGTATTACGAAAATAACGATCGCATCGATCGCCGATACTGGCTCGGCGCGGATCAGCACGGTCGTGACATCTACTCCCGGCTCGTCCACGGGACACGCGTGTCGATAACAGTCGCTTTTTCGGCCGCTGTGATCGGGATGACGCTCGGGCTTTGGGCCGGGATAGCGTCGGGATGGTTCGGGGGATGGTTCGACGAGGTTATGACCCGCTTCGTGGACGTTTGGAACGGGTTGCCGTTCCTGCTTGTCGCCCTCGTCGTCGCCATTACGATCGGGACGGGATTGTTGGTGTTGATCGGTCTTTTGGTCATGGCGACATGGGTTGGGCTCGTGAGGAACATCCGAGCGGATGTGTTGTCGCTCAAAACGCGTGACTACGTCGCGGCGGCTCGGGTCGCGGGCGGTGGGGATTTCCGCATCATGTACCGGCATATCCTGCCCGGCGTGTTAAATCTACTGATGGTACTCGCGAGCCTGCGCATCGGCGGGTTGATACTCGCCGAAGCATCCTTGAGTTATCTGGGCATCGGAGTACCTTCACGCTTGCCATCTTGGGGCAACATGATCAGTGACGGTCGCGAATTCCTCGACACCGCATGGTGGGTATCATTCTTCCCAGGTTTTTGCATATTCCTCGTTGTCATGTCATTCAACTTCATCGGCGACTGGGTCCGCGACAAGACCGATCCGAGATTGCGGCAGATCAGATAATTCAGACCTTCAGCTTCGCCCCCAACGGCGTCCACAAAGGCGGTAAACCATGTACGACATTCTCATCAAAGGCGGCCACGTGATCGATCCCAAGAACGGCATCGATAGCAAAATGGACGTCGGCATTTCAGCCTCATCGATCGCCGCGGTCCAAGCGGACATCCCAGAATCACAGGGACGAAAAGTCGTCGACGCCTCGGACTGCTACGTAACCCCCGGTTTGATCGACCTGCACGCGCACTGCTACCTCTACGGCGGCGCGATGTTCCCCGATGAGCTGTGCTTCCCCTACGGGGTCACTACGATGGTCGACTGCGGTGGATCGGGTTGGCGAACTTTCGATCACATGAACGAAACCATCATCCAAAAAGCCGGTCCTAGAGTGTTCGCCCTGTTGAACATTGTTGGTCACGGCATGTGTGGGAATGGCGAGCAGGACATCGAGGATATGGATGTCGAGGCGACTGCGGCGAAGATCCGGCAACGCTCTGACCTCATCGTAGGCGTCAAAGTGGCGCACTACGGGGGTGTGGGTTGGGAATCGGTAGATCGAGGCGTAGAAGCCGCTCGCCAGTCTGGCGTGTTCTGCCTCATCGATCAGAACGCCCGAGCTTCTCGACCATTCGGCGAGATGATGCTGGAACACATGAACCCGGGCGACGGTGTCACGCACTGCTACGCCTACGGCAAACCCATGGTCGGCAACGATGGAAAGGTGAAGCCACACTACTGGGAGGCGCGTGAAAAAGGCATCATCATGGACGTCGGACACGGGAACAACAGCTTTTCCTTCTCGATGGCGGTTCCAGCGATCGAGCAGGGATTCCCGCCCGACACCATCTCGACAGACCTGCACCGCATGAGTCTCCACACTTCCCGTGCCACTCAGACGGAAGTGATGAGCAAATTCCTCGCCATCGGCATGACGATATACGACGTCGTCGAGAGGTCGACGTTGGCCCCTGCCCTACAGATCGGACACCCGGAACTTGGGACACTCACGCCCGGTGCCACCGCGGACGTAACTGTCCTCGAATATGTCGAGCGGTCTTGCGGGTTGAGCGACAGCGGCCCTACCGGCTACCGCATCATGCCGGCACCAGGACGACTGCTCAACCAAGTAACCATCAAAGGCGGCGCGATCAGGTTCGACTACGACGGCCGCTCCAAAGAAGACTGGACCGATACGCCGAACACTGATCTGAACTTGCCGGGTTAATCAAGCTGCAGTTCCGGGGCGCCACGGCACAATAGCAGCCAGACGTTCAGACATCTCGTCTTCAGCGCGTTCGCGATCGTATTGCGCCTGCAACCCCATCCAGAACTCGGTGCTATTACCGAAGTAACGAGAAAAAAGCAATGCCGTCTCAGCGGTGATCGACCGTTCGCCGTGAACTATGGAGCGTATCCTCGTCGCGTCCGCACCGATTGACTTCGCAAGGCGGTACTGCGTGATTCCCATCGGCTTAAGAAATTCCTCGTCCAGAATCTCACCTGGGTGGATCGGCGGGAGTTTGGACGTGAAATCAATTTCATCTGCGTCACGCATCGTACATCTTTCCTTGCTTTCCCGTGTCAGTGGTAATCGACTATTTCCACACGGTGGGCCCGAGCATCGCGCCATTCAAAACATATACGCCATTGATTGTTTATGCGGATACTGTACTGCCCTTGCCTGTCGCCACGCAAGCGTTGCAACCGGTTCCCGGCGGGAACACGAAGATCGTCTAGGCTTTTCGCGTTTTGAAGCAAAATCAATTTCCGACTCGCTCGGCGTTGCAACTCGACGGAGAACCGCCTCACGGGACGTCGTTCGGCAACCGCCTGAGTAAAACGGTCTCTGAAACTTTCGATCACTTTTGAATAATAGTATCACGCACTAGTAGTGCATCGCACATCTAAACCCAAACTCATAGGTCATCGAAGTCCTCAATTTTCGTGACGTATCCCAAGATATCATTTCCCCATGCGTTACCGCCACCTAGGAAACTCAGGACTCGAAGTCTCCGAGACTGGTTTAGGCGCCAACAGCTTCGGCGAGCCGGGCCGTCGTGACTACGGCGAGTCGAAGGCCATCATCCACGCCGCGATCGATCACGGCATCAACTTCATCGACACTTCCAACGTGTATGCCCAAGGCGTGTCGGAAGAGTACATCGGGCGCGCTCTGGAAGGCCGACGACAAGAGATGCTGATCGGCACGAAGTTCGGATCCAAGCGCGAACACGGCCCGAACCTCTTCGGCGGCGGGCGCAAGTTCGTGATGGACGCCGTGGAAGATAGTCTGCGTCGCTTGCGGACCGACTATATCGACCTCTACATGATCCATCGACCAGACACGCGCGTTCCGCTCGACGAAACGCTACGCGCGATGGACGACATCGTGCGACAAGGTAAGGCTCTTTACATCGGTTGCTGCAATTTCGAAGCGTGGCGAATGGTCGACGCCGTCTGGACCAGCAATGCCGGCGGAATGACGCCGATCATTTCGTCGCAGTTCGAATACTCCATGCTGCAACGGGGCGCCGAAGCCGAGATGCTGCCAGCTTGTCGGGCACACGGTGTGGGCGTGATGCCTTACCTACCTTTGGCGGCAGGTTTTCTGACTGGCAAGGTAGACGTATCAGGCGTAGCGCCGGAGAGGACGCGTTTGGCGTTGGATACCGGTCAGTCGGAGCGGTGGATCACCGACAACAACATGCGAGCGATAGCCAAGTTGCAGGATTGGGCCCAACAGCGCGGCAAGACCTTGCTCGATCTTGCTTTCGCATGGCTACTGGCAGATCCAATCGTCGGCACCGTCATGGCCGGCGCAAGTTCACCCAAGCAGATCGCCCAAAACGCCCAAGCATCAAGCTGGCAACTAACGCCAGATGAGCGGGACGAAGTGACCGCAATATTGGATGCCCATCCAATCGATAGGTGGAGACCTTATTACTCAGTCGCAGGTTACTTCGGGGAGCAGGTTGAGGTGGTGAAGGACTGATTCGAATTTCAAGCCAAGAGCGACTGCACAAACAACCCGGCCACCGAAACCGCCAATATCGCGATCGAGACTACGATTCCGACCAACCACTTGGTCATTCTAGATTCGAGTTGGTAAAGATCCGCTTTCGTGGCTAGGTGCTCGTACCCGCCTTCTAAGTGGCTCAATCGTTCTTCGACGCTTGCCATTTATACGCTCCGATAACTGTAATTCTACTCAGAATTATAGCACCCGGGCGAGGAACCGCACCTCACTGCCCGACGAACACTGGCTGAGTCCAAGCGCGCGTGCCAACCGATGATCGGACTGTAGCGCGAACGTACACTTCATCGCCGTTGAATTGATAGCTTGCGGCGTGGCCTTCGACTTCCGACAGGGTTTTGCCGTCTTGACCAGAGAACGTGGTCACGCAGATCATAGAACGATGTGGTTCGATCTCTAGTTCGATGGATTCTTCGGTGATAGTGAGGTTCGTCAGTGTGATGCCGTTGGAAGAGTAGAAGTTGCCGTTTGCGAGGCCATCGACGATGGCGTCTACGGCGAGTTCCGGGGCGTTGACGACCACCCATCCCCTGCCTGGGTTAGACGCGTCAGGAGTGAAGTCGTGGTAGTTGTGGGAGTCGTCAGTTGCGGTTCCGAAGATGACGCGCCCGGCGGATAGGACGAGATCCCACATCTCTTCGACGCTTGGTTTACCGGGGGCGCCGTAGCCATTTACCGCCGGGTGAGCGTTGTGGATCTCCAAGAGGCTTGCGCCTTCGACCTGTGAGACGTGCTCGTGGTTGAAAGCCCATTCGAAGTTCGGATGGTTGAGTTGGGCGATACCGCCAGCGTTGATGATGGCGTTCACGTTCGCTTGCAAGGTGGCAACGATGTCGTCCAAGTTGGTGGGTTCGACGACGTGTCGGATACCGATCGCATTCAAATGGATCGGAACCGACCCGCCGAAGATGCGCGAGGAAACCTCTTCGCCCGGTATCATCAACGGCCCGTCCTCGATTTCGTGCTCGAGAATCGTGCGATGGTTATGGTCGCTCAGCACGAGGAAGTCGTAACCGTGGTCACGGTACCACCGGGTCACCAAATCCGGATCGGCGTCGCCGTCCGACTCGGTGGTATGAGTGTGGATGTTGCCTTTATACCAACGCATCTCGGTCATGTTGGTTGTCCTCCGATCGGTTGCCGATGTGACAAGCCTAAACCAACACGGATAAGTGGTGGTGACAGAAACTCAAACTTCGATGGGCAGTTCGGTTTAGTCGTAGACGGTTGTGCCCACAGTGTGCGCGTTGATGAAGTCCCAGTCGAGGGTGACACCCATCCCTGGGGTTTCCGTTACCTGTATCTCGCCCTTCTCATCGATCGCGTCGAGCATATCGCTGTAACCGTCGAGATAAACCGGCGGATATGACGGATCGAGTTTGGGATGCACAAGGCCGAGTTCGTAGTAGTTCGAGTTCCTCATCGCCGCCATGGTTTGCCTGCGGCTCGGACCGGGACCGTGCGGTTCGACATCGAGGCCAAAACCTTCAGCCGCGTGGGCGATCTTCATCACGCCGGTGATGCCACCGTCATAATCGTGATCGATGCGGACAAAGTCCGTGCCGTCAGCGACTATGAAATCGACGTGTTTTTCGAGACCCCGAACGTGTTCGAGCTGCAACAGCGGCACACGAATCAACTCGCGCAATTTGCGGTGCGCGAACGCCGATTCTCCACCGTCCTTGTAAACGTCTTCCCACCAGTAGTAGTTATAGGCTTCGCAGGCCCGGCCGATCTTCAATGCGTCGCCGAACGTCAAGATGGCGCAAAACGGGTCCAGCATCAGATCCATCTTGTCACCAACCCGTTCGCCGACCACCTCGACAAGCCTCACGTGCTGCTCAATCGGCGCCTCTTGCCACGGGTGGATCTTGAAGGCTTTGTAACCCATCTCAAGGCACTCCTCGGCAAAGTCCGCGTACGCCTCGGGGCTATTCAAGCCGCCAGGATAGTTGTCGCCGATATACGTCGACGCGTACGCCGGGAACGACTTGCGGTGTTCACCCAGCAGTCGATATATCGGCTGATCCAGCAGTTTGCCGGCGAGATCCCAAAGCGCCATATCGACCTGCGACATCCCCATGCGGGCGTGCTGACGCGTAGCCTGCTTGGCGTCGTTGTAAATCCGCTCCCGGGCGAAAGCACTCTCGCCGATGACGGCGTTCGCGAAGAGTCCGATCGCCGAATGCTCCGTCGCCGAACCGCCCACATACTCGCCCGTCACGCCGGCATCGGTATGGATAACGACGATCCGTGCCGTTTGGCGCAACCTCGTCCCTGGCGCATATCCGGGAAGCACGATCCTTCCGGATCCTTCCATGTTATCGACGAAGTACTCGAACTCGATTACTTCCATCTTGGTGATCTTGGGGTCGGACATTGAGTTGCCTCGCTTGTTGTGTTGCGGTCATCTAAACCGCTGATTGCGCCGATTTTAGTGAGTTGTCATTCCGAGCACAGCGAGGAATCTAAAGCGCTTTGCACTGGGGATGACGTGTTAGATTCTTCACTCCGCTGCGCTACGTTCAGAATGACATTAGGCCGCGTTGCATTCGGAATGACATTGGCGCGCGTTGCGTTCGGAATGATGGGGTTTATGTGCTTAATATACCGGTTATCTCGCCCGTCTCGTCGTTGAGATCGATGTCCCAAGCGTTCGGGTTCGACGGCAATCCGGGTAGCGTGATGATGTTGCCAGCCAAGGTCACGATCTGCTTCGCACCCGCGAGCACACGCAACTCCCGGATCGGGATCGTGTGACCACGCGGGACGTTCAGCAGACGCGGGTTCGCTGAAACCGATAAGTGCGTCTTCGCCATACAGATCGGGAAGTCCCAACCGTTCGACTCAAACCTGCGCGCCGTGGTCTTTGTGAGTGGTCCCCAATCGACGCCGTCTGCGTTAAACAGCCGTTCGGAAATTCGCTCAACCTTGTCGACGGTCGAAAGCTCGTCCTCATAAAGCAGATTCGCGTCCGCCGCACCAGAGTGCGCTGCGTCCCAGACCGCCTCCGCGAGCTCAGTCATGCCAGCGCCACCTTCAGCAAAGCCGCGAGCCTCGGCTACTCCGACCGCGCCAGCTTCGATCGCCGCGCTCTTCGCCGCCGCAATCTCCCCGGCTGTGTCGGACGGGAACTTGTTGATCGCGACGACTGGCGGCAAACCATACATCTTCACAATGCGGATAGCGTTGGCCAAGTTCTGGGCGCCGATCTTGACGGCATCCACGTTCGATGATTCCAACGCATCGCGCTTGACGCCGCCGTGCCATTTCAAACCGCGGATCGTAGCGACCACAACCGCCGCTGATGGCGCAGGCCCGCCCTGCCGAACCTTGATGTCCATAAACTTCTGGAAACCGAGATCGGCACCGAAACCAGCTTCCGTGATGGTGATGTCAGCAGCGTTGACCGCGAGGATGTCAGCGAGTATCGAGCTGCACCCGTGCGCAATGTTGCCAAACGGTCCCATGTGCACGATCGCGGGTTGGCCTTCAAGCGTCTGCGCAAGGTTCGGTTTGACCGCATCGCGTAGTAACGCCATCATCGAGCCGATGCCGCCGATCTCACGAGCGGTAACGGGTTTCCGACCCGTCGTCCACCCAACGACGATGTTGCCGATGCGTTCGCGCAAGTCGGCATAGCCGTTGGTAAGAGCCAAGATAGCCATGATCTCCGATGCGGCGTTAATGTCGAAACCCGCTTCTCGCATCGGCGCGTTGAGCCGTCCACCGACTCCGGTGACTACCTGTCGAAGCGCACGATCCTCGGCATCGGTAACTCGACGCCATGTGACTCCGTCGGCTTGCAAGCCGGGTACTGCGCCGCGGTAGACCGCATTGTCAGTCATCGCGGCGAGCAGGTTGTGCGCCGACTCCATTGCATGAAAGTCGCCCGTGAAGTGGAGGTTGATCTCGTTCGCCGGTTGGACCGTCGATTTGCCGCCGCCGGTGCCACCACCTTTGTGGCCAAAAACCGGACCCAGCGACGGCTGACGGATCGTCAACGCGGCGCTCTTGCCGATTCGTGACAATCCTTGCGTTAGCCCTACCGCGGTCGTGGATTTGCCTTCACCCGCCGGAGTAGGAGTTATCGCCGTGACGACAACCAACTTGCCCGGTTTGTCCCGGTTAGGGAACGATTGAAGCGGGATCTTGGCCTTGTCAGATCCGTATAGTTCGAGGTCTGAAGGCGAAAGACCGAGGTCTTGAGCGACGTCCGTTATAGGGCGCAGAGGCATATCGTGCGGGTCCTGTCTAGCTGTGCGGCGTGCCGAACTGGCGTTTCACGCCGAGTGCGTCGTTTTTCAACACCAATCAAGTTTAACGAAGCACCGTAAATCACCATTGATCGCAACCCTCAGCGATCCCGCTTCGACCTGTTTCAGATTCGTTGTCTCCCTCAACGTCGAGTGAATCGATGTCGACGTAAAACACCAATTGATCCGGACCCAACAGGCGGTCTTCCTGCCGTAGATACGTGACTTTGACGCGTCCATCGTCTTGCAGTTCGCTCATCGACGATTCCCACTCGTAGTCCATCTCAACCCACTTCTCGCACGTCGCGCCGAAGAAACCCCATGTCTTGTCGGACATATAGGCGAAAACAAGCCGATGCGCCAACACAGCGATCTCACGTGAAACTTCCGAGGGCGGGGTCTCCTGTACGGAAGCTTCGAGAACCACATCACCAGAACTACCAGATTCGCAAGCGAACAGAGTTAGGGTTGCCAAGATTGTGGCCGCGAAGACGGAAGGCAGTTTAGGCAGGACCATCGGTGGATCACGGTGATTCCGACGGAATCGTGAGCGTCTTCAAAAACGCGATCAGCGCCTCTTGGTCCGCGTCCGGCAGATTCAAGAAACGGTCTCTCGCACCTTGCGCATCGCCGCCGTGGGCCTTGATCGCATCCGAGATCAGCGTTGCGCGCCCGTGATGCAGGAACGGTGGTTCGGAAAAGAAGCCCCACAATCGACGCGTCATCCAATCTTCCGTCGGCACGCCAGCTTGAACGATTTCTTCGTTGTCCAGCACTCCGTCTTCGCCCATATCGTGCCGGCGTAGGTCGGAGAATACTGGAATGAGATAGTGTCCGTTCTCATCCGTTCCAAGTTCACTCGCGAATTGACTGAGGTCTATCTCCAAAACAGCATCAACGGCGTCCGGTCGCAGGTCTCTGCCGACATTGAACTCGTTAGGCTCGGTGAATATCAAAGATTCGAGAGGCAGTTCCGGAATGTGACACAACGCGCACCCAATACCTTCGAATTTCTGCCTACCTAGATCCACCGACGCTCGCTTGTCCGGATTTTCTGGCTTCTGTGGAATCGGCGCTGGAAGTGTGGCCATGAAGGCGACGATCGCGGTCACATCGCCGGGCGTCAACTCGTTAACCACTCCATCACCGTCGCGATCAACGTACGCCCCTGTACGCTCATAGTTCTCGATGCCATGATGATGCAACATCGCGTCGTTAGTAAACTCCCGCAGGCTCGTCGTCACGCCCTTCTGGATGAACGGCCGAACGATCAGATCGCCGTCGACGCCCTCAACCTCGCTCGTGTAGACGAAGCCGTTCGGGTGAGCAGTGATGGCGCCAAAATCTATACCCTTGGCACTGATCTCCCGACGCACCGGCCAACCCGATTTTTGCGCTCCCTCTATCGTCGCTTGCTCTTGAGCAAGCAACTCGCGTGTCATCTCGCGAGCCAATAACTCAACGAAACCCGAACCAAACATTCCGATCGTGTTGCGCTCGTTGCCAACATTTTCCAGCGTCAGCGGGAATTCGTCCTCCTGCTCGTACTGCAAACGGTCCTGTAACTCGGTTCGGAAGTCGAACTCTTTTTGTTCGTCAAAATCCACGAAGTCGAAGCGTTGACTCATCGAGAAGACGTTTGCGACGTTGTCGCCTCCGCCGCCGATCAATGGCGTGTTGTGACACCCGCTGCAGGCGTTGGCGTCGGGACCCGAAATGCGATTGAAGCTCTGGACTCCCTCCCTACGGTGCCTAAACCTATCGTCGCCTGTGCGCGTCGGCCTACCAGCGCCATCCAACGCGTTGAAAGACGCTTTAAACAGCATCTCGCCATGGTCAATCAACTCTTCGAGCGTGTACTTGCCTTGTTCGATGCCAGTTTGACTAAAGTGAATCTGCACGGCCGGCGCGTCGCCGATCCACTCTCTACCAACGTTGTCGCATTCGAAGCGGACGTTTTCCAATGCCTCGAATCCGTCGACGTGCTGCTCCATGTGCTCATAGGTATCGAGATAATTGAGCACTTGCAGCGTCGGATAGTCGTAGTAACCACCTGCCAAAATGTCCTCGAGCGCGAGGATGAATCTTTCGGTGGCATCCACGAGTTCTCCGCGCACAGAGTCGAGCTCAGCTTCGAGCATTTCGACCTGCTGCTCTATCTCCTCGACCGATAGTTGCTCGAGCAGCATCCCCTCGCTGATACCGTCGACGCGATTACACACCTTTTCTGCGTAATCGGTATCGTCTTCCAACGCATAAGAAGCGCAAGCGGCACCCCACGTCAACGCAATGATTAGAGACGCGACTAATGCGACCCTCGCGAACTGACGGTGTGAACTTTCGTCAGATCCCCGCTTCGCGGTCGATCTCGGATTGATAATCAGCAACGGAACCGTCCATTATGTCGGCGAGCGACACCGGCTGTCCGGAGTTGCCAGATTCTAATAATCCGTATGAAACCGCTAGGGCTTTCATCCCAACCTCGGCATCGACCTCGACATTTCTATCGTTCGATTCTATTGCTGATGCCAACTCCTGCATTTCGATAGCGACCAAGATTCGGTCTATCGCTTCGAATCCGACGTCATAAGAGCCCATACGTGTTGCGCCTCCGAAGAACTTCGCCGTCACATCGTCAAGTTCCCAATCTGGGACCAGATCCAGCATCTGCTGCTGGCCAAGCGGTTCTGACGCAGATTCCAGATGGATACTCGCGGGGATACCAGTACGCGTCGGAGGCATCTGCATCGTCCCTGAAGTTCCGTGAATCGTGTTAATGCCCGCACCGTAACCGATCGACGCGTTGGTTATCGTCAGCTGGCCTATCGCACCCGAAGCGAATTTGAGCAAGCCGATCGCCGTATCTTCTTGGTCGATCTCGACAGTTTCTTGATTGGCGAATGCGTCCTCAACGCGATGCGAATAGAACTGGGCGATTTGACCGGACATTCCTTCTCGCACCCGCGTCGGTGCGAAAAGACCCGTTTGAGCGGTCAAAGATTCAATGTCGCCCATGAAATAAATCAGCAGGTCCGCTTCGTGGACTCCCTGTTCGATGATGATGCTCCCAGCCCGAGATTTTAGCGCCCGCCAACCGGTGTCGTGCATCAGTGCCGAACCACCCCCGAGAGAAACCTTCATCGCAAATCCGGGTTCACCGATGGCTCCGGCTTCAAGCAAAGCTTTGGCAAGACGGTTCATCGGGTCACGCCGATACTGCTCACCGATCGAAAGAACCAACCCCTTGGCTTCCGCCGCATCTCGCATCAGCCGACACGCCTTCATCGTCAGAGCCATCGGCTTTTCCGTCAGAATGTGCACTCCAGCATCGAATGCTTGCAACGCGAAAACGTGGTGCATCCGCGTGTCCGTCACGATATCGACTGCGTCCACTCCAGACGCCAGCATCGTTTGGTAGTCGGTGAACACCTGCGGTCGATGGCCGGTAGCATCCTCGACCGCTGACGCCACACCGTTCGCCGCCGCTTCGTGCCGATCGCAGACCGCCGAGAGTGTGAACGAATCGAAATGTTTGCGCAGCTCAATGTAACCGTGAGCGTGACGCATACCCATCCCGCCGCAACCGACCAATCCCAAATTGAGACTCAACGTGTGATTCCTTTCAAATCCCGCAGCCTGCGGGCCACCTTAGATTAGCGGAGAGCTACCGAGCCGTCGTCGCGTAGTGCACCCCCAATTGGGCCGAATTCATAGGGATGTTTGGCGATACCCTCTTCGTCAAGCTCGATGCCGATGCCGGGCACTTCTGGTATCTGCAACCAACCGGATTTCAATTCGATGATCTTCTTAACTACATCGGAATACGGAGGGTTCTCTTCGTACAAGTGCTCTTGGACCTCGTAGTTCGGGACACAAGCGCCAAGTTGTACGTGCGCCGCCGTCGCTACCGGACCAGACGGCACCGCGTGCGGAATAATGCCCTGATGATGTGCCTCTGCGATGGCACAGATTTTCTTGCAGTGGGTGAAACCGCCGGCCACGCCGATGTCTGGTCGTATGTGATGGACACCTGCCGATTCCACGTATTCGCGGAACTCCCAGATCGTGAGGTTGCGCTCCCCTGCCGCCATTGGGATGCGCGTCTTCTCGGAGACCTCTCCAAACGAGAGTATCGAATCGGGAGCCACCGGATCCTCAAAGAAATACGGCCTGAACTTCTCGAGCTCTTGGGCCAATACGATGGCTTCACCCGGGATCATGTTTCGGTGAATCTCAACCCCGACATCCATGTCCCATCCAACAGCGTCGCGGACCGCGGCCATTCGGTTAACAAGGTCCAGAATGCGTTCGCTATGCCGCATAGGGGCGTGATCGTGCTGGTACAGCAGACACTTCACCGCCGTGAACCCGTCCGCC
Source organism: Dehalococcoidia bacterium (assembly GCA_965220355.1). GTDB lineage: Bacteria > Chloroflexota > Dehalococcoidia > Lucifugimonadales > Lucifugimonadaceae > Bin127. Next base: position 1,081,173 of record OZ244820.1, on the reverse strand, counting down.
TTAGCCGCCGCGGCGGCATCGGCCACCTCTTCCAATGTCCCGGTCGGCAGTACCAGCATTGCCCTGACGGCATCGCGCGCCTTGCCGCCCAACAATTGCCAGACCGGCGCCTCAAAATACTTGCCCTTGATATCCCACAACGCTTGATCGATCGCGCTGATACCTCCGCCGATCGCACCGCCACGCATCGATTTCGCCCGGTACATGAAGTTCCAGTGGTGCTCGGTCCGCAGCGGGTCCGCGCCAATTAGATATGGCTCAAAGGAGAGGACCACATTCTCGGACGCACCTGGCCATCCGAAAAACGTCGACTCGCCGACTCCTTGGATGCCTGTGTCGGTCGTGATGCGCACCATCATCCAGTTGACGGCGACAAAGGTTTCTAGTTTTTCGATCTTCATGTTTGGTTACGGGCTTTCGGTTTCTGCGGCAATTATATGCATCTGATATACGCTATTCGATTGTGAACGTTCAGGGTATCTCGATCCGCAAGAGCCGTGGCGAATCGCTCTTCCTTATAATCGCCTCTTTGAGCGCGTTACTATCCGTAACCGTCATCTCAGCCGCGCCGCTCTACTTCGATTCGATCGAAAGACTGGGGTTGCGACGCACCCTTGAACGTTTCGAACCTGCACAGATGGGCTCGTGGCTCCACGTTGACGGAGTGACATTCAATTCAGCCAGCGTCAAGTCAACCACGCAGACCGCCCTGTCTACCGGCGATAACTTGGGCGCCGCGGTGCGAGATCGTTCCACATTTGTCCGCTCGGGTAACCTCACACTGAACCAAATCAACGATCGTTTCGCGCCGCCGGGATCGGTTCTGGTTTACCAATCGGTCGAAGGGGCCGAAGCACCTATATCCCTGGTAACTGGCAGTTTCCCGTCCGACGCTTTGACCGGAGACTTCGAGGTCGCCATTCTCCAAGACGTCGCTACCGAGTACGGCATCGGCGTCGGCGATACGCTACGCCTGACCGTCCCACCCACGGCAATCGTTCACAGCACTCCAAAGGTAACCGGAATATTCCGCATCGACGACACCAACCACGAAGCGTGGCAGGGCCTGTCGTCTACCTTGTTCGACCCGGAACAAGGGCCGACGGGTGGTAGACCGGCGATCATCGCGTTGACTTCGAACGCGATGACGGAACGGGTCGCCAATCGCGGCATCGCTGACATCGGTCAACTATGGGTGATGTTCTATGCCGACACTGAAGAACTCAAACGGGTCGGCGCTGGCGAATACCTCAATTCCATCGAGCGATTCCGTACCGACGCGGCGAAGCTCTTGCCGTCCTCATCGTCCTCCTCCGGGCTAGAATCGGCGTTGTTAACCCTGCATCGCCAACTCACCTTTACAAACACCACGACGATCATTAGCGGATCGCTTTTTGCCGCGTTCGCCATATTTGTTTTGGCGCTGAACGCCAGCATAATCTCTCGGCGTTGGCTCGCCGAAGAGGTGATGCTCAAAGCACGCGGAGCTAATCGAGATCAGCTGCTGTATGCCGTCGCTTTCTACCTGTTCGTACTGTTTCTGATACCGGCAATCGTCGGACCCTTGTTGGCATCTGCGATAGTGCCGCTACTTGGCCTTTTCGGATCGTTTCACAACCTCACGGGCGGTCAAATGTTCCCATATCGGCTCATCGGCGAACAGTTCGTTTGGTCTTTTGCCGTCGCCGCCTTCTTGCTTTTGCTTTACGCCTTACCCTTGGTGCTCGCACGACCCGGTCCCATCGTGCGTCACTTCACCCGCATCCGCGACTCCCAATCACCCTGGTTCTGGCGGGCGAACCTAGACATCGGCATTGTTATCGCCGCCAGCGCCGTGATATTCGAATTGAACGGCAGAGGATCTCTGTTCGTGCAACGCGACGAAGGACTCTCAAATCTCAGTGTCCTCGCTTCTTCGCTACCGATCATCGCGGCCGTCGCCGCATCTCTCGTCGCACTCCGGCTTTTTCGCCTTACCGGCATCGTATTCGAACGGTTGGCGCGCATCAATTTCAATTCGATGATCGTCCTCGCGCTGAAGGTCTTTTCCAGGTCCACAATGCGGCACGCAGTGTTGATGATGCTTGCGGCCGGCGCCATGATAGTCGTCATCAACGCCAGCGGACTGTCCACCACATTGGGCAAGAACACGCGAGACCGCATCAACTTTGCAACGGCCGCCGATATGCGCGTTTCAGGACTCGACTCCTTCAAGACGTCTAACAGCCAAATCGTCGCGCAGATATCCGAACTTAATTGGGTTTCCGATCTGACGTGGGCTGCGCGTGCAGAAGCTCGCTCAGGCAGCGCAGAGTCGTCTTCGAGCTTCACGATGCTGTCTGTTCGACCTTTGCAATTTGCCGATATGGCTACATTCAGACCGGATTTCGCTACAGATACTCTGTATGAACTTATGGACGAGATTAATCGTTTCACACCTACCGGGTCATTGCAGTTACCAAACGATACTGTTGCACTCCGAGCGGCGGTGAAATTAGAAAGAACTGGTAAGGGTCGCATCGACGTTTGGGCCAGATTGCGTGACGCGGATGGCACCACTCACACAATTCGACTTACGACCAGTGACGGAACGCAGTCGGGCAACAGTTGGCACCACGTGCAAGGCGACATCAGATCGGATCTCTCCCGTCCGTTGGAACTGCTCGCGGTGCAGATATACGAGCCTCCTACTTCGCCTGTTGGCAGCGCAGCCACGCTCACAATCGATTCGCTTCACGCCGTCAGTAGCGACGGTTTTGCTGAACTGGTCTCTGATTTCGGAGATGGAAACAACTGGCATCCCATAGCCGCGCCCATCCCCGAAAACACTGAACTATTGAACATCGACGACGCGATTGAAGGCAGCGAAGACGGCCGTTCGTTGAGGATTCAGATGGGTCGTGGAACGGACGACGGCGTTCGCGGCGTCTACTTCTCAGAAGACGAGCCAATCGTTGTACCGCTGATCGTGAACCGAGCGCTGTTGGATGGCACGGGATTGGCAGTAGGCGACCGATTCGCCGGTCAGTCTTACGGCCGCTTTGTACCGTTCGAGATCCGCGGCACGTTCGATCTCTTCCCGACAATGACCGACGAAGATCAGGCCTTCGCGGTCGCCAACGTCGACGCGCTGCTGTCTTACCTCGCGCCCGTGAGTGAGCCTTTTCTCGCAAACTCAGCAGAGCTTTTTGTATCGGTCGACGGCAACGCCAACCATGAAGATCGGATAGCGGCGATCAAGAACATCGCACCAGCGTTGCGCGTCGCCGATCGCGACGCGTTGCAAGCGCTGTCATCTACACGACTTGGCGATGCGGCCGGTTGGCGCGTTGTGGGAGCTATCATCGCTACCTCCGCGGTTGCTGTCACGGTGATTACGGCCCTCGCCATCGCGATACACAACCAGGACCATGCAAGCCTCGAATCTGCATTGGTGGAAACGTTGGGTGGTAGTCGTTTAGGCGTCTTGCTCGAAGCTGCTACGAGGATCATCCTGTCGATCGGCATGGGTTTCGCGCTCGGATTGGCTGGCGGGATGTACGGAGTTCGCTTCATTGCCGATCGCATGACCAGGACATCGACCGGAGAAGCCGCGCTTCCGCCAATGTTGTTAGAAATCGATTGGCTGCCGGTCGCGGCCACAGCGGTTTTGTTACTGATAACGACACTTGCTCCGACGGTTGGGGCCAATATCAGGCCTAAAGACACCGTGGCCGGTCGAATACGGTCATCCCCTGAAGCGTGAAGCACTCCCACCGTTCATCTCGCCGCGCCGCGGTCGCTGCGGTGCCCCGATTGGTATTGAAACGCGCTTTCTCGGAAAAGACGTTCATCGGCCTGCGTCTAATCGGGTTGACCATCGCCGTAGCAGTCTCGGCCGGGGTGTTCATCTACCTTGACGCCTTGGGACAATCCGCTTTATCGCAGAGTCTCGCTGGCCATCGACAGCAAGACCTGGACATGGCAATCAGGGCACGTATCGATTCGATTTCTCATGCCGCGCACAATCAGATCGTTAACACCGTCCGCAACTCTAGATCGCGCGATGTCGCCAAGGTACTGCGCGCACCCGTCATGGCGGCCAAATCGGTGACTCTCGTGTTTGACGATGAAGTGGTCCCATGGTCGAACGCGAGAACATTTCTCGCTCACATTGACGGCCTGCAAGACGCAGCGTCCTTGATCGAAGGATCGTGGCCTGAGCACCAACCCGGCGCCCTACAAGTAGAGGTAGCCATTTCCGCGGAAGACTCCGAATATCTGGGTCTGGGAATGGGCGACCGCGTTCGTTTAAGTTCGCCCACTTCAGACGACACCCAATTGAACGCGACCATCAGCGGCATCTACGAACGCGAATCCGCGGCGACGTTGCAGTGGCGCGCGATGGATTCGGGCCTAGGTGCCGCAAGCAACGCTTTCCAGTTCGCACCGTTTGTGGTGCCCGAAACGACATTAGTCGACGTCGTCGCCGAGCAGATTCCAGACACCGAAATTCGGTATTTCTGGATATTCAGAACCGATGTAGATGCGATAGATTCCCGTGATGCCGAACGCTTGTTGATCGGATTGCAAACCCAACAAAACCTGTTCAAACAGGAACTCCAGGGATTTCAGCGCATCACCACACTAGACGGCGCACTAAATTCGTTCTTGTCGAGTTCGGAAATATCCAGAGGATTGATGCTCTCAGTAGGTGCTGTGATCGCCTTAGCAGCCGTCGCTTTTTCTGCCCTCGTGGCTGGCCAAGCCCGTGACATTCGATTCAGCGAAAGCGGAATGGTGCGCGCCCGCGGAGCGACCACATCACAAGAAGTCGCGCTGATGACGGGCGAAACCCTGCTCATCGCCGTAATCGCGTTGTTCGCCGGAGTGGCGATCGCACTTGTCGGCGTCTCGTTTGCGGGACGCTTGCCAGTATTGAGCGATCTGACCGGTGGCGATTTCCTGCCCGCTAGCTTGTCGGTCCAGTCTTCGACTGCCGCCCTAACGGCCGCAGCGATCGGGCTCATAGCTCTGTTATTGCCCTCTTTTCGGCGTAACACGTCAACCGCTGAGGAGCTAACCAACCGATTGGCCCGCCCGCCGCGTCGCAACATCGCCCAACGCTACTATCTCGACGTGGTGTTGTTATGTATCGGAGTGGCCGCGCTATGGCAGCTGTCGCAAGAAGATCTCTATATCTCAAGCAGCGCCCTGGGAGAAGGGTTCAGCAACCGACTCGCATTGGCGATGCCGGCCGCAACCGCGGCGGGTGGAGCGATCGTGCTGCTCAGGTTCCTGCCTTTCGTACTAGGCGGCATCGCCGAAATCCTCGCGCGCTCGCCGTCGGCGTTCCGGTTGTCACCATCGATACCGCTAGCCCTGTGGTCATTGGCCCGCAATCCGCGCTCGAGCATGGGACTGATGCTGCTCATCATGCTCGCCGCTACCATCGGAGTTTTGCTGTCGATCCTCTCACCTTCAATCGACCGGTACGCCGTCGACGATGCTAGATACCGCGTCGGTGCTGATATCCGGCTCTCAAGCATGATCGTGCGCAACCGTAGCAATCTCCACCGAGTGATTGAAATCATGTCGGAGAAATTCGGATACGAACGCATTGCTCCGATCGCGAGAGTTGCGGGCACGGTATCAGCGCCGTCGGGCAATGAGCCCGTAACCGCTGTCGGCATTGATGCCACCGAGTTTCCCGGCGTGACGTGGTGGCGAGACGACCTCGCTTCCGATTCGCCGCAAGATCTCGCAGCGCTGATCAAATCACAGGACACTGATGGCTTCCTTATTCCAACTGATGCCGAGTGGTTAACCGCGCTCGTCAAGCCCGACACTCAGCGCTACGACACCGGTTTGGTGGCTCGGATCCGCGACGAATCGGGCCTCTACCACTCGTTAACGATTGGCAACCTTGAGCCACGATCTGTTACAGTCGGCACACCTTATTTCTGTGCCGAGCCAGTCCCGATTGAAGACGGCGAAGGGTTCGAGCCTCCCGATTGGTGCCGGATAGGGATCCCGCTGAAGCCGTTGCGCGAGAACACGGTTAACGGCGACAACTTGTGGCTGGAGTTCATCGGAATTTCACGGCGTCCTGTCGAGGGCGCGCCTCAGCCGACGACCGGGTCCGTGCGCATAAAGGACATCTCGTCCGCCTCCGCGGACGGACGGTTGACACTTCTCACGGACTTCCGAAACACCATCAATCGGCGAACAACAGGCGCTGGCTTCGGCGACCTCGGCGCGCGGATCGATCCATTCTCAGAGTCGGCAAGCGAAGGCGCGGTTCTCACATGGTCCCAACCGCGATTTGGGCAGCTGAAAGGCGTCCGCATCGGGACATCGGATGGGGCATTGAAAGTTATCGGGAGCAACTGGTTCAAAAACGAACTCGGTTCAAAAACGGGTGACACTACGCGACTTTTCTTGGGCAACCGCAGCACGGCGGTCGAATTCGTCGCCTTCACCGATTACTTCCCGACGTTCCCGTCGGCGTCCTCTCCCTATGTCATCGCAGACCTGCGGGAAATTCAACGCATTATGTCGATCGATCAGACACGCGGCGCTGACGCGACTAACGAACTATGGATTTCAGCCCCAGACGCCGACTTGTCGGACCTCGATCAAATCAACGACACGCTAGCGTTTAACAACCTGTCGGCGCGTCTTTTACAACACGCGAATTCGGAGGTTACTCGGTCCCGTAGCGATGCCCTCACCGCCGCCGGTTGGAGCGGATACCTCGCCTTCGGCTTTATCGCCGTGACAACCGTATCGGTGCTCGCGTTCATCGTCACTGGATGGACCACCTATCGGCTTCGTCGATTGGAACTCGCGGTGCTTAAATCGATGGGGCTCTCGATGCGGCAGATGCTGATAATGATCGGGCTCGAGCAAATCGTCATCGCTTCGATTTCGCTAGTGATCGGCGCCGGCATCGGATTTATGCTCAGCGCGGTCCTACTGCCATATCTAGCCGGCAAAGACGCTTCGACACTTGCACCCCCGATGGCCGTGGAGATCGGCACGCGAATGCTCGGTCTGTTGCTCGGCATTGTTGCTACAGCGTTGGTCGCCTCGGTAACTTGGATCTTCCTCTGGGTCCGAGCGCAACACGCTACCACAGTGATACGAGCAGGTAGTGCAGGCGTGTAAAAAGCGTATCTCGGCACCTCATAACCCCGCCGAGATCCCGAAAATTGGTGACGCGCCGAGAAACCAAGCGGGGCAACTAGGTGTGGCGAATGCGTGATGCCGATCGGCGATTCATCGTCGACGGGGCCCCTGCAACCAATCGCATCAACCAGTTGATGCGAATAATCCGCGTGCGAAGAACGGAGCGTCGCGGGTACGATTGAGGATTGGCCGGAGGTTCCCTGACAAGGTTGATTGGCGGCGCATCGGTTAGGCCATAAAACCACGGCAAATGCGTCGCCACCCTCCGGCCACTTGAGATAGCGCACGCCGTGATAGCGCACGGACGACCTCAATGGTCAGTATATACCCCGACAGTGTCTCCCATCATCCCTTACACCACAACGAACCGCTTCGGTAGAGGCAAAATGCGTTCTGTCCGACGCCGTCGGTACAACGCACGCCCGTCATAACCATCCGCCGTCGTCGTTCGATGCATCGCCCGTTCGATGCCGGCAAAAGCCCTCGAATCGACGTCAGATCGACGATGTTTCCAACAGGCTCCGTCAATTTTGGTGACGCGCCGGGGACTCGAACCCCGAACCTAGTGATTAAGAGTCACTTGCTCTGCCAATTGAGCTAGCGCGCCACCTGTGATTCTAACTTGCGTCCAATGTCACACCTTCAAACAAGCCCGATTCCAACCGGTCTCCGCGAATCATCTTTCCGGCAATGCGACCTCCGCTTACACGGATGGATTGCCTTGACGTTCCTTATTCGCACTCGATCTTCTTCAGCGCGAGCAGATCGCTGATCTGAATTCATTTATTCATATAGATACTAGCTATAATCACGTTGTTTGAATTAATCCGTCAAATTGAGATGTAATCTACGACATGCGCGAAACCGAACCTGTCGCCGGTGAGGCCGAAGAAACCATCCTGAGATACGGAACGATTATCCGTTTCCTGCACGGCACACGATCAGAGGCTATCCTCAACGGGTTCGGCAACATGTTCGACATCTTTGGTACGGCGCCTGAGTTGATCGAAAGTCGCGTCACATCAGCTATCCTTGAACGCTTTGGCTCCGCGTTGGATACGGCGGCTGAAGCCGAGTCCGTATGGCAAGCCGTGGAGGAAGCCGCAACAGACGTGCGAATTGAGAACGTGATCGGTGGTGCTTCTTGTCCACGGATCGCGTTGCCGCCGAGTCAACTGCTCGAACAAATCGAGAACCTCTCACCCGGTATCGCGAAGCGCGTCGCGGAAAAGGCACCAAAGAACCTCTTGGCGGTCCAAAGATCCGACGAGGCTATCATCTCCAGCAACCTGATGTTTAGGCAGGTCGGACAAGGTGTCGGCCTGACGTTCTTGATTTTTCCGCTGATGCTCGCCGTGGCCGCAGCGGCGATCGGAGAACCGTTTCTTAGCGCAACATCTTTGTCTCTCACGCTCACCACGTATTTGGCTAAGATTAAGAGCCGAGCGTGGTCTCACAATCTCAAAAGTAGAAACTTAGAAATCGCGTCGAGACTCCTCCGATATGCTGTGCGATACCAAGCAATACACCAAAACTAAACAATGCCCTCCTCTCCTCCCTCCCAAGACGATCTCCTCCGATGGATACATGACGACCTCAACAACTGGGGCAGATGGGGCGAAGGTGACGAACGCGGCACACTTAACCATCTGAACCCTGAAATGTTGAAAGACGCCCTTAACCTCGTCGAGGAAGGCGCGACCGTGTCCTGCGCCCGCGCTGTTGGCTTTGAAGCCGCCGTGGATGTTCCCAGACCACCACAGCATTACATGATCGGATCAGGCGATGTCTATCGCCCGGGAGAAGGTCCAGACCGTCAAGTCGCCATCGACTACTTCGGTCTCGTGTTCCACGGCCACACCGTGACCCACGTCGACTCATTGGCCCATTTCTTCTGGGACGGCAAAGCCTACAACGGCAGACCTTCATCCGTTGTGACCGTTGCCGACGGAGCAACCGAACTGGATGTAACCGCAGCAGTTGGCGGCATCATCACTCGAGGTGTCTTGGTAGACGCTCCCATGCTGCGCGGCGTCCGATACATCGAACGCGGCGATGGTGTCGGAATGGATGACATCGCCGCTGCCGAAGAGCGATGTGGCTTCAAGGTGCGCCAAGGCGATGTTCTGCTCCTTCGCACCGGACAACTCGGCATGCGCGAAGAGCTCGGCCCGGTCGACGCATACGTCGCAGGATCTTCAGGACCAAAACCAGAGATACTGCCCTTCATGCAAGAGCGAGGGGTTGCGGTTATGGGTTCCGACACCGGCAACGACGTCCAACCGTCCGGTTACGAGCGTTTCAGTAACCCGGTCCATCAGGTCGGCATCGTCGGCATGGGACTGTGGATCCTCGACAACGCGTGGCTCGATGATCTCGCGGTCGCGTGCCAAGAACGCGGGCGTTGGGAGTTCCTGATCAACATCCTGCCGCTACGATTGCCGACGGTCACAGGCTCGCCAGTCAATCCCGTCGCCGTCTTCTGAGGAAAACCGACACCCATCAGTAGTGCGCGTTCTGCACAACTTCGACTTCTAGGCTCTTACCATTCGCCGCTCGGGTTACGCCGACGAAGTCGATACGCCAATCGACATCTTCGCTGCCGATCTCCGCTGCCAAGTAACCGATCGCGACATTCTTTAGTCGTCGCAGTTTGCCGGGTGTCATGCCTTCGACTGGAGATCCGAAACTAGAAGTGCCGCGCGCCTTAACCTCAATGAATACTAGCGCGCCTGCGTGCTGGGCGATGATGTCGACCTCGCCTTGCGAAGTCTTGTAGTTGCGGGCAACGATACGGTAACCAAGGGTCTCCAAGTGTCTGGCCGCGGCGAGTTCGGCGTTGCTGCCGATACCGCCGGGCAAACTGAATGAACCTCGCTTCGATATATTCGCCGCTGAAGTCGAACCTAACGCCGCCCATGTTTCGCCAACGATCATCTGCGAGACGGGCTTGAAAGTTCGCCGATGGATAGGACTCGGACCGAGTTCGCTCAACGCGTTGAGATGAAACGCGGTGCCGTATCCTTTGTGGCTTGCGAATCCGTAACTTGGAAAACGCGACTCCATGTCATCAGCCATGATGCGATCGCGAGCGACCTTCGCGACTATCGACGCGGCCGCAATTGATAGAGACTCCGAATCGCCACGGATTATCGACTTCGATGGCGTCGCGATCCCGATATTGGTGACCGCATCGATTAGCAAGAAATCGACCCTAGTTCCGCAATCGCGTATCGCGCGCCGCATCGCCGACTTGGTCGCAGGCACAATCCCAAGAGCATCAACGCGTTCTGCGCTCTCCAACCCTACTCCCCAAGCAACCGCGGCATTCCGGATCGGTTCGAAGACAGACTCGCGTTGCTTGGCAGTGAGTTTCTTGGAGTCGTCTATCGCCTCGGAAATTTCAGTCGGCAATTCGTCGGGCAAAACAACGGCGGCGGCTACTACGGGTCCCGCAAGGGCGCCGCGCCCGGCCTCGTCGATCCCGGCGATGACGCGATATCCGGCCCGCCGACATTCCGTTTCGAACGCGAACGTAGGTCGGCTTATCACTCGTTCGTTGGGCACCATGACGCCATCAGCATACGCTAACCGCGGACTTCGGGTGCTGTCATCAGGCTGCGGGCGATCTTACGCCGCTGCCGCGACACGAGAATTTACGGGCGTTCCGAGCAGTGGATTCTCAAGTTCAATGAACCCACCGCCAAGAACTCGCTCGCCATCGTAGAACACGATCGCCTGGCCCGGCGTACACGCACGCACCGGCGCCGCGAACGAAACCTGAGCGACATCCGGACTGAGCATCTCGAACGACGTCGACTCTTCTGGACTACGATATCGGATCTTCGCCGTAACTTCCGTATTGACCGGCGGATGGCCGTCGATCCAGTTAACCGCCGACGCGAACACCTCGCTACGCAGCAAACCGTCAACCGACCCCACAGTCACCGTACCCGACTTCGAGTTGATCGACGTGACGTAGATGGGCCGCTTCCTCCCTCCGGAGATCGGCAAACCTTTTCGCTGCCCGATAGTGAACTGGTGGATGCCGTCGTGCTCCGCCAAGACGTTGCCTTCAACATCAACCACCACGCCCTTAGTCAGCTCATCGAGTCGCTCAGCCACGAATTCTCGATAGGTGCCCGTGGGTATGAAGCAGATGTCCTGTGAATCTGGCTTATCAGCGACGGGCAACCCTTCTTCACGAGCGATCTCTCGTATCTCGTCCTTGCTATAACCGCCAGCCGGAAATGCCAAACGACGTAACTGGTCTTGGCGCAGATTGTAGAGCACGTAAGATTGGTCCTTCATCGCGTCTGCGCCGCGCAGCAGCGTTCGATGCCCAGAGTCGTCGGACGCGATCTGTGCGTAGTGGCCCGTCGCGACTATATCAGCGTCCATCAACTCAGCCCGTTCCATCAAGAAACTGAACTTCAGTCTGTCGTTGCACGCCAAACACGGGTGCGGAGTTCTGCCCTGCCGATACTCGCCGACGAAGTAGTCGATTACGTGCTGCTGGAACTCCTTTTCGAAGTTCATGTAGTAGTGCTTGGCGCCGATGATCCGACACGTCGCACGGGCATCTTCAACATCTTCAAGCGAACAGCAAGACTTCGACAGACGGCCTGCGCCTTCGAACGGCGCGTTGAACAGACGCATCGTCACGCCGATAACGTCGTAACCTTCGCGCGCCAACAACGCAGCGGCTACCGACGAGTCAACCCCGCCGCTCATCGCGACGAGCGCACGCCTATCTCTTTTGATCATCAGATATGCTCGATTTCCGCAAAATATCTGGGCCACAGCTTCGCAGCCCGCGCATTCAATGTTCGAAACACCTTCTTTCCAGAATAAAACCTAGCGTTATTCGTCAGTCCGGCAATCTCCGGGAGTTTGGGGCCTCCCAGTCAGCCGATATAATCCGAAACAACATGGTAACGATCTCAACCGAAACAACTGCCAAAACCCCGATCGAGGATCTCGCTCGAGCCGCTTTGGAAGAGGCTTCTGCCAATCTAGGATCCGACGTCGTTCTCTTGGACACCCGAAACGTCAGCGATTTCACCGATTATTTCGTAATCGCGAGCGGCGAAACCGAACGTCATCTCGAGATGATGGCCGACCGGATTGAGCGAAAACTCCGAGATGTCGGAAGTCGCCGTAACAATCGTGAAGGCTCGGGTGCCGGTGGCTGGCTACTCATCGACTTCCCCGGCTTCATCGTCCATCTCTTCAACCGAGAGACGCGCGAGTTTTACGATCTTGAGGGGTTGTGGTCGCAGGCGATAGAAGTTGTCCGTCTGCAATAGGCGTACGGATCAACCCTCGTCCGAAACGATCCAAACGTCATTCGCCCTGGCGTAATCAATCATCTCTTCGTCGCTGAAGAACAACCCGACCTCGCGCGCAGCGTCGTCGGCATTAGCCGAGCCGTGAACCAGATTGCGGCTTATCTCGACTCCGAAGTCACCGCGTATCGTGCCGGGCGATGCCTCATTCGGTTTCGTTTCGCCCATAAGCTTGCGAGTAATCGCAATCGCGTCGGGAGCCTCCAAACTGAGGGCAACCACTGGAGCCGAGGTGATGTAGTTGACCAAGCCCTCGTAGAACGGTTTGCCTTTGTGCTCGCCGTAGTGACTTTCCGCTAACTCTTCGCTCACTTGCATCAACTTCATCCCAACCAACTTCATCCCGGTCGCTTCGAATCTACCCAAGATAGTGCCGACAAGACCACGTTGCACTCCGTCCGGCTTCACCAAGACCAACGTTCGCTCCAGATCCATGATGTCAGCGTCCTCAACTGATTGCTCGCGACGATCAGATCGAATCGCCAAACAACAATTGTGCACAACGTAACTCGTGAAACCGTTTACGTCCTCTTGGGTGCTGTGATGGTCGGTGGGCGCGAGTACACAGGTTCAACTGTGTCCGTCAAGCCGTGACCTCGTTTGAGGCGCTCCAAAGCGATGGCCAAGAGATTAGCTGGATCTCGAACATCGTCCACCGCGGTGTCCGGGTGGTTGTCGCCGTTGGCCAACGTTCCTTCGCCGCAGAGTATCGTGTATGGTCCGCCGAAAAGCACACAAATCTCATCGAAGCCGCAGATTCCGCTGTCCTCTTCAACGTCGAAACTTGCGAACGGAGAATCATACACACAGTACGAGACTTGATTGCGTCCCACAGGGATCAACGAAACGATGCGCTTCCCAACCGCGTTTCGATGCGGATAACACTGAATCTGATGCGTGGGCACTCCGATCAAAACCGACTTCGTCGGAGCAACCAGTCCTTGTCCGGTCGCGATCCCGACTCGAACCGCGCTGAAACCGCCCGGGCCAAGTGCAACGGCCACCGCATCAAGATCGCTCGCCTCGATACCGGCCGCTTCCAACAGCCGCATTACCGCAGGCATCACTTCGCGCCCGTGATTGTGTCGCGACCGCCAGTTCGAGGTCGAAACTCTCCCATCAACGCTAAGGCCGACGCCGGCGTAGCTCGTTGATGTATCGATGCCTAAGACGTTCATTTCGAAGGATCTGCCTTGACCGAACTCAATATCCGATCTAGCAACGAACTCGATCTTGGTCCGCTTGCCGACATTGAAATCATTCTTCCATCGGTCGCTTGTTCAGGTTGGATCTGGACTCGCAAAGCATCTTCAGGTAACTCACCGGCTGCGTGCTCTGGCCACTCAACGACCAACGCACCCCGATCAAGTGTTTCGTCGAGTGCGAGTTCGTACACCTCCGCTGCACCTTCGATGCGATACAGATCGCAATGGAAGATGCGCACGCGGCCGGGATACTCGGCGAGGATGATGAACGTAGGACTTCGAGCAGAAACTTCACACTCCGCACCCAACGCAATGCCACGCGCCATGCACGTTTTCCCCGCACCCATCTCCCCATGCAACAAGAGTGCATCGCCGTCTCTAAGCACCTCACCGATCACGCGACCGATCTCCTCGGTCCTCGATTCCGAGTCGCTGACGATGAGATATGTGTGGTTCCTCACCAAACTAACGTTTCACCTCGCGAAGTGGTCCCATCCCTTGGCATCAAACTCAATTGCGCAACCGGATTCATCCATTACCGTGACATCTGCATCAGTCCCGCGCCGAGGCACGATCTCGCCGATGATGCCGAAATCGGCCGCCCGGCAACCGGGTTGAGACGCGTTGATTTCCGCGATTGCGTCAGCATCGGCCACGTACACCAACTCGTAATCTTCTCCGCCCGTTAGAGCCAACTCCGTTGCTCGCTCGGGATAGGCGCTTTCCAACGCGGGTTCGATCGGTACTCGAGCGGCATGGATCACTGCAACAACTCCACTCGCAACGCAGATTCGCTCCAGATCGAGCAATAGTCCATCGCTAACATCCATCGCGCATTTCACCCCAGAATTGACCATCGCCTCCGCCAAATCGACGCGCGGCGTGGGCCGGAAATGGGCGTTTAACAGCGTCTGCCCGTCGTCGGATTCGCTCGCGGATTCGCCTTTCGACAACATCTCGTTCATCACCTTCAATCCGCCGGCAGAACCGCCCAACGGCCCGGTTACCGCAACTAGCTGCCCAGATCTTGCGGCGTCACGAGTCAATGGCCTCTGCTTGCCGACCAGACGGCCCGTCATCGCGACGCTAATGATGATGTTTTCGGACGAAACGGTATCGCCGCCGACAAGCCGACCTCCGTACCGATCCAGCGCGCCGATCACCCCAGAAAGTATTTCGTCTAGATCGCCGACCCGAGTCGTCGCCGGAATCGCGAGCGTCAACACGGCATGTTCGGGTCTCGCCCCCATTGCAGCGATGTCGCTCTGGTTCGAAACGATGCATTTCCAACCCATGTCGTGCCAAGACATCGATTCCGACAGAAAGTGGACTCCATCGACCATCGCGTCTGCGGTCAATACGATATGACCGGCGTCAAACCGCAACACCGCCGCGTCATCGCCCACGCCGACCTCACCCTCTAAAACCACCGCGGCCCCATTCACGCGCTGTTTGATGATATCCACAAGATCCGATTCGCTAATCGGCGCTTGGGCAGCACGATCGTCGGATTGCATATGACAGATTATATTTAGGCTAATTGCTCTTCACCTTGCGCCAAATCCGCGGTGATAATGAACTCTATCCTGATCCTTTCGGACATCCACGGGAACCTCCCCGCCCTTGACGCTGTGCTCGAAGATGCACGTCAAAGAGGTACGTTCTCTGCAGTATGGGTTCTCGGCGACAGCGTGGGTTACGGGGCGCAGCCGAACGATGTGATAAACCGACTGCGCGAGTTACCTGACCCGAAAATCGTAAAAGGGAACCACGAAGCCGCAGCGCTAGGCGAGATTTCGGTTGCGGACTTCAATCCTGCTGCCGCCGCCGCGGCCCTTTGGACCTCCAAAAACATAACCGAGGATGTCCGACGATTCTTAAGCGATCTCCCTAACATCGCCACCGATAATTCGGTCACGCTCTGCCACGGCACGCCTCGTGACCCGATCTGGGAATACCTTCTCTCGGTTCGAACCGCCGAAGAATGCCTAACCTACTTCACTACCGCGGGATGCATTCATGGTCACACACACGTTCCCTCGGTATTCGGACGTCACGTCGCGCGTGCGTGGGATGCCTTCCACGCCGTCAACTCTCAAATTGTCGATCTCGAATACACACGCTGGTTCGTAAATCCCGGCAGCGTTGGGCAACCCCGCGACGGCGATCCTCGCGCCTCGTACGCCGTACTGCAACAAGAGGACGTTGGCGAATCTTTTTCTGTCCGATTCCACCGTGTCGAATACGACGTGTTGAAAGCACAGAATCTCATCATCGAAGCTGGCCTACCCCTCACATTGGCTTTCAGGCTGTCGGAGGGCCGGTAGCAAATCGCCGGGGCGACACTGGCTTTATAATTCAGCGACGAATCCAACCATTCAGGAGCTCGAGCCAAGCATGCCAGTAGTCCACATCCACATGTTCGAAGGCCGCACCGACGACCAGAAGTCGGCGATCGTTAAAGGAGTGATCAAAGCGATATCCGAAGCCGCCGGTATTGCCGACTCGGCGACCACCGTCGTTATTCACGACACTAAGAGATCCAACTGGGCTGAAGGCGGCGTGTTGGCCTCAGAAGCCTAATCCTCCACACACCATGAACGCCCGGCCAGCCGTCTTCAAAATCGTAGGTGGCATTTACGTTATCGTCGACCCCGAACATTGCGGTGGTCGAGATATCTTCACGGTCGCAGAAGCCACTGCATCCGCCGGAGCGGCGGTAATCCAACTCAGACACAAGAACGCGCCGAAATCGACTGTCGCTAAAGAAGCACAGACCATCACTGAAATCTGCCGCGAAAACGACACCGTATTCGTCGTCAACGACTTCCCCGACATTGCAGCGGAAGTCGGCGCCGACGGTGTACACGTCGGACAAGGCGACACGTCCATCGCCGAGTGCCGCACTATCCTGCATCCCCACCAGATAGTCGGCAAGTCCAACGCCCTGCTCGAGGAAGCGGTCGCCTCTTACAACGAAGGCGCCGACTACATCGCCGTCGGATCGATCTATACCACCGACACCAAATCCGACACCCGCCCGGCGGGACTATCGACCCTCCGGGCCGTCGCCGACCGCGTATCCGCACCCATAGTCGCAATCGGCGGTATTAAAGCCAGCAACATCATCCCGGTCGCCCAAGCCGGCGCCGATTGTGTCTGCGTCGCAACCGCAGTAACCGTGGCGCCAAATCCGGCTCAAGCCACGCGAGACCTCGTCGAGCGATTCGCGGCGGCCAGAGATCAGCGTTGACACATCTCGCAGCGTCACTCGCGAACCAACATTTGCGTTACATGCACCATCACTGCGGTGCCGAACCACGTTCGATAGGATAGAGATACTAACCGTTTAACGTCCTGTTGACCCGATGGTTCTAACGCGAGCAAAACTAGAGCGCTTCACCGCCTTCGAGAACTTGGACGTCTCGTTCTCACCTGGCATCAACGTCTTTGTAGGTGAAAACGGGACTGGCAAGACTCACTTGATGAAGGTGTGCTACGCCGCTTGCGATACAACTACTAGCAGGTCTACGTTTTCTGAAAAATTGGTCAACGCCATGTTGCCGCGTCGCCGTGCCGTGGGACGTATGGTGAAGCGTCCAGGAGGTGGAAAGTGCCAGTTGGCAGTTTACGATCAAGACAAAAGCATCACCGCATCGTTTTCTACGCATGTGAAATTGCCGAGTTCCGTTACATTGACTGGTGCCGAGGATTGGGGGGAACGCCGCATACGTAGCGCATTCATCCCGGTGAAGGACATGCTCGCAAACGCACCGGGGTTTCGTTCCCTTTACGAGACCTCAGAATTGCACTTCGAGGCAATCTACGCCGATATTCTGACCCGCGCATTCAGGCCTCCCCTTCGCTCCCCTGAAGATGCCGTACGCAAAAATCTACTTTCGAAGATCCGAAGCATTGTAGGTGGCAAGATTCTCTACGTGAATGAGGAGTTCGTGTTGAGGAATCGGTACGGCGATCTTGAGTTCACCTTGCTCGCTGAAGGGTTGCGGAAACTGGGCCTTATATGGCTTCTGATCCAGAACGGGACGTTGGGCGATAGTTCCGTTCTGTTCTGGGACGAACCCGAAACAAACCTCAACCCGAAACTTTACGGCACGGTGATCGAGACACTACTGACGTTGCAAAGGAACGGCGTCCAGATATTCCTTGCCACCCACGACTACGTCATCCTTAAAGAACTTGATCTCCGCATGACCGACGATGACAATGTAGCGTTCCACTCGCTCTTCCGCGATCCTGAAACCGACGATATCAATTGCAGAACTGTAGGTCGATTGGAGCACATGCACCCGAACGCAATTGTCGACACGTTCTCTGCTCTCTACAACCGCGATGTCGCCGAATCGTTGAAGCGTTTTCACAACCCCAAATGACCACGTTCCTAGAAGGCGATCTAGAGATTTCGTTTTCGGGCGCTACGCACGCACGGAAATTCGATGGTCCATCGCACAATCTTTCCCAATGCATGAAAGCAGTGGATTTCATCGTCGAATTTCCCGACAAATTTCTCTTTGTTGAGCTTAAGGACCCGGAGCATCCGAATGCGCCATCAGCGACGACTGCTCAATGGATCAGAGATTTTCAAGACGGGAATTACGACAACGATCTGATTCGCAAGTTCAGAGACTCTTGGATTTATGAATGGGCGGCAGGCAGGGCGAACAAACCCGTGTTTTATTACGTTCTCGTCGCGATCAGCAGTCAGCATGTAGGCTCGCTTGTTGCGAAAACGACCGAGCTGAGACGTAACTTGCCATCAAGCCTCCCTCCCAATGCAGGTTGGGTAAAACAGATAGTGTTAGATTGCCAAATCTTCAGCATCCAATCGTGGAACATGAATTTGCCGGAATTCCCTGTCCGTAGACTTAGCTCTGGCTCGGCGACCTAGACACGGCGCGGAAAATAAAAAGGGGTCGCTGCCAGAACCAGCGGTGCGATCCAAATACCCACCGTTCCTCCAGCACCCTTCACTTAGAATCGAACGTTGGGCGTCTCGGCGGCGATGTTGACGGATAGCCGGGCGTCCGATGTCGGATTCCGTCGTGCGGCTTTAGTAAGGACGCGTGTTTAAATGACCGAGTTGTATCTGTCGATAGGTGCCGGAGTGCTTGCGCTCGTGGTTGCTGCCTTCCTGTTCAGGATGGTCATCAACCGGCCAGCAGGTGGACATGCTGTCCAAGAGATCGGCGCTCTTATTCAGGAAGGCGCGATGGCCTTCCTCCGCAGGGAATACACAATTCTCGCCGCCTTCGTCGTTCTGATATTCATCGTTCTTGCCGTATTCATCGACTTCAACGTCACCAGCAACTCGACGATCGACGAGTTGGTCAGCGGCGGCAATCTCTCTGTAACCGGCCCTTGGACCGCCATCGCGTACCTCGCCGGTGCAATCGGTTCAGCGCTTGCTGGCTACATCGGCATGAACATCGCCGTGCGCGGCAACACTCGCACCGCGACGGCCGCTGAAACCGGTCTGAACCCCGCGCTGCGCGTCGCCTTCAACAGTGGCGCCGTCATGGGTCTCACCGTAGTCGGCATCGGCATCATCGGCGTTACCGCGCTGTGGCTAATCTTCGGCAACCCCAACGTCATCGCCGGATTCGGTTTCGGTGCCTCATCGATCGCACTCTTCGCACGCGTAGGCGGTGGCATTTACACCAAAGCTGCCGACGTCGGCGCGGACTTGGTAGGCAAGGTCGAAGCTGGTTTGCCCGAGGACGACCCGCGCAACCCGGCCGTCATCGCAGACAACGTTGGCGACAACGTCGGCGATGTCGCCGGCATGGGCGCTGACCTGTTTGAGTCCTACGCCGGTTCAATAATCGCCACGATCGCATTGGCTTGGACAGTTGGCAACTTGCAAGAAGTGGATGCGCCGATGATCGTGTTGCCGATGATGCTAGCGGGTATTGGTATCGTTTCCTCAATCATAGGAACTGCGATTGTGCGGACTAAGGACGATGCGACGATGGGCAACCTGCTCTGGAGTTTGCGTTTCGGCATCTTTGGCGCCGGGATTCTCGCTCTGATCGGTACTGGCATCTACATCATGATGAACGACTCGCTCAGTTTCGACCTCTTCTGGGTGATACTGACCGGATTGGTCGTCGGTCAGGTCATCGGGACGGCAACCGAGTACTTCACGTCATACGAGTTCGCACCAGTGAAGTGGATCGCTCAACAATCGCAGACCGGTCACCCGACCACAATCATCGCCGGGATCGCAATCGGTCTCTACAGCACCGTAATCCCGACGTTCGCGATCGCCGCAGGCATCTGGATCGCGTTCGAGCTCGCAGGTGGAAGCGACGGAATGGGACTTTACGGCATCGGACTTGCCGCGGTCGGCATGCTCTCCACTCTCGGCATCACCTTGGCAACCGACGCCTACGGGCCGGTCGCCGACAATGCCGGCGGCATCGCCGAGCAAGCGGGGCTCGATCCGGAGGTTCGAGAGCGCACCGACTCGTTGGACGCACTCGGTAACACTACCGCGGCAACCGGCAAGGGTTTCGCTATCGGATCCGCTGTTCTAACAGCCATGGCCCTCATGGCAGCCTACGGCCAGGTCATCGAAATCGACAGCTTCGACCTCTTGCAACCCAAGGTCCTTATCGGTGCACTCGTCGGCGCACTCCTTCCGTTCCTCTTCGCCGGTCTCACCATGCAAGCCGTCGGAATTGCCGCTGGCCACATGATCGATGAGGTGCGACGCCAATTCCGCGAAATACCCGGCTTGAGAGAAGGCGCACCAGGCGTTCGACCCGATGCAGCGCGTGCCGTCGACATCAGCACACGCGGTTCGTTGAAAGCGATGATTCTGCCGGGCTTCATCGCGATTGCCGCGCCGATTCTCGTCGGCTTCTTCATCGGCCCTCACGCCTTAGGTGGAATGCTCGCAGGCTCGATCATTGCCGGCTTCCTGCTCGCCATCTTCATGGCAAACGCCGGTGGAGCATGGGACAACGCCAAGAAGTACATCGAACTCGGCAACTTCGGCGGCAAAGGTTCCGCCCCGCACGCCGCAGCCGTGACCGGAGACACAGTAGGCGACCCATTCAAAGACACATCAGGCCCGGCGATCAACATTCTGCTGAAACTGATGGCAGTTGTTTCACTGATCTTCGGCCCACTCTTCATCTAGAGCACAGACCGAACCGAAAACTTCCGGCGGCACGAACGCCACCGGAAGCGTAATTGATATTCGACGGGCGGCGGGCACAGGTCCGCCGCTCTTCGCGTTCCGGCGATTAAGCTACAAGCTCTGAGGTGGTTACCGACTTCGCGCCACTCGCCAGCATCGAGTCCAAAGCCCGCTGGTCGTCGTCTGGGTTAGCATTGACCGCCGATATCGCGTCCGTGACCACAAACGCGTTGTAGCCTCGTTGCAACGCGTCGTACACAGTATGCTGTACCGCGTACTCGGTCGAGAGCCCGCCGACGAATATGCGCTTCACCTCAAGGCGCTTGAGATGAGAGTCGAGCGTGGTGCCGTCAAATCCTGAATAGGCATCCGACTGAGGTTGCTGCCCTTTGCGGATAATGCTGCTTCCGACCGGGAGCTTCAGATCTCTATGAAAACCCGCGCCTTCAGTTCCGCGAACGCAATGCGCCGGCCAGATCCCGCCATTCTCAGCAAAGCTCTTGTGCGAAGTTGGATGCCAATCCTGCGTCGCGAACACTCGGGCATCCTTCGACCCGAAGTTCAGGGCCAAATCTGACATTTTGCGGGCAACAGCGTCGCCGTCCTCAACTGCCGCCGTACCACCGGGGCAGAAATCATTCTGCACGTCCACCACTACGAGGGCGTCATTTGGGCCGATATTCAATCTCGTCTCCGTGTATCTTGCTTCGGTTGTAAACGCTGTGCCTGTCGCCGGGTTTCAAATCGAAAATTCCACCGCTCGGCTGGCGCGCGTAATTCACATCTACATGATGTTAATCCATCACAGCGCCCGAAAATCAAATTCAACGATTCCTACATGAATCACCAGACGAAGACGAGTAGCTGCTCGCTGTTCCACTCATCGGCCAAAACGGGCACTCGTCGTTGCTCGTTCTACAATAACTCGCGCTAATATACGGTATTACATACTCGCAACACGATTTGAATTCCCTTATCCGTTCTATATGCACGAAGATTCACGGCCCCACTACAAAACGGCTCCACCGACGGCATCGAAACTGAGCATCAGATCCTTCGCTGCTTGGGGGTTGGTAGCCGTAACCTCAGTTATTGCCCTGACAGGCGCCTATTACTGGGGCGCGAGCAATGCCGCCATCACCGAGATCGAAATCGTCATTCCTACGCCAGAACCGGCCGTCGTGCAAGTCGTAGGAGAAGTTCGAGCGCCCGGCGTATATGAACTGAATCTCGATGCCCGCGTCCTCGACGCGATTGATGCCGCGGGAGGCATGACCGAAAACGCCGCCATCGAGAGCATCAACCTCGCAGCCACGGTCAAAGACGGTTCGCGCATTCTTGTGCCCGTCATCCCGTCTGCCACGCCAGCATTGATCGCGGATCCAGATGTAGGCGTTAATCCGGGCTCCGATGCAGCCCGTTCCAGCGTACCGACATCCGGTAATGCACTACCGGCAGAGTCATCAGGCTACCCAATCGACCTCAACTCAGCAACCGTCGATCAGTTGATGTCGCTGCCAAGTATCGGCGACACGCGAGCTAATCAAATCATCGCGTTCCGAACAGCAATCGGGGGATTTTCGACCCTAGAACAGCTGCTTGAGATCAGTGGCATTGGAACCAAGACGCTCGAGGCCATCAGGCCGCTCGTCGTTGTGCGATGAGGATAGTCTGGGCATCCGCAGCATTCCTCATCGGCGTCGGCACTGCGCTGGTGGTTGATTTCTCACCCGGACACGGCGTGCCTACACCCGCATTCTGGATGTTCACGCTCGCTACCGGTCTGACGGTCACGGCATTGATCGTCAGCAGACGACGGACAGCCTACGTACTGTTGATTGCGATCTTTCTGCTTGGAGTTTGGCGCGGCGGCGATGCGCTACCCGAAGTCGCTGATACGGGTTACGACTTCACCGAAACAGCACGTATCGGGGTTTCAAACTACGGTTACCGAGAAGGTCCGGTGAACCGAATTCGTACCTTCGTAGCCGATGAATTGATTTCCATCCTTGGCGAAATGAGAGCGGGATTGCCGGTCGCGTTGCTGACCGGAGAAAGGTCCCTTCTCGACACCGAACTCACCAACGATTTCCGATCAGCCGGACTGGCTCACCTTTTGGCTATCAGCGGATTGCACGTGTCGCTCGTCGGAGGTATCGCGATGGGTGCATCAGTCGTGCTGTTCGGGAGAAGGCGCGCCGCTTACCTCTTTGTGCCCCTAACATTGGTCTTCGTCTACGCCGCGCTGGCCGGATTCGCACCCCCGATAACCAGAGCCGCAATCATGTTCTCGGTCTTCATCCTCGGACGGTTAATGGGACGCGGTTCTCACACTTTGGCCGCGCTCGCGCTCGCAGGCGTGTTGATGGTCGCCTGGGAGCCGGCGATCTTGGCTTCCCTATCGTTCCAACTGAGTTTCGCTGCCATGATTGGCATATCGTTCGTCGCGCCGATGCTCGAAAGCCTGACCGAAATCTCCACCCAACAACGGTCAAAATCTCTGTCATCCAGTGCGCTAGACCGCGTTCGTCGGTTCGTGCTCGGTTCGTTGGTGATCTCCTTGGCTTCAACTGTCGGTACCCTCCCATTGGTTGCGTTGCATTTTGATGCAGTGCCGATCTGGGGAGGTGTGGCAACCTTGCTCGCCGTGCCGGCGATGCCGATAGTGATCATCTCTTCGGCGTTCATTGCGGCGGTCGGTCTTTTGCCACTTCCTTTGATCTCCGAGGTAGCGGCATATCCAGTCATCGTCACAGTCGAATATCTAACATCAATCGCACGCTTCTTCGCGCATATCCCGCCAGGACCGATCCAGACCGACGTGTGGACAGTTTGGACGGCCGGCGTCTTTTACGCCTGCTTGGCCATTCTGATCGCGGTCTGGCCGCGTGTGAAAACTGCGCCGGATCGGATCAAATCGATGCTGTCGCCCAGTCCCCGTCAGATCGCATTTCCGACAAACACATTCGGCATCCAACTCGGCGCATCTGCCGTCCTGTTACTGTTAGGCGCCGCAATGTGGGTCGCATCGTTCCAGCATAGTGAAATCGACAACTACCTCACAGTCAAATTTCTTAGTACGAGCCACGGCGAATCGATTTTCATCGAAACTCCGAACGGGAACCGAATGTTGATCGACGGCGGGGGACACGCGTCGGAAGTCGCGGATGCTTTGAACTCCCTAACGCCGCCTTGGGACCGCGAGATCGACATATTAATGCTCACTCACCCGGATGCCGACCATGTCGGCGGGTTGCCAGAAGTATTGCAACGTTTCCGCGTTGGAACCGTCATTCATCCTGATATCGATGCATCAAGCGATGCCTTCATGGCATGGTCTCAAGCGATTGAAAACCACAACAACAACTTCGTTGCTTGGAGAGGGATGACGTTAGGACTTGACCAAGACGTTTTTTTGGAGATTATCGCCTCAGGATGCGGCAATGGTGCAGTTGAGTGTTCTGACATAAACGACGGGTCGATCGTAACGATGCTTCGCCACGGCGACATTTCGTTTTTGCTAACTGGAGACATCGAACGTAATGCTGAAGCGCGGCTGCTGGCTTCCAACACGGATCTCCGAACCACGGTTCTAAAGGCACCCCATCACGGAAGCATCACGTCGTCGACAAAAACGTTCCTCGACGCGGTTGAACCGGTCGCAATCGTTGTGGCTGCGGGAACCGGAAATCGGTACGGGCATCCTCACCCGGAGGTAGTGGCACGGCTTCAACAAGCCGTAGGCCAAGATCGCGTCTTGCGAACCGACATCTTGGGCGCCGTCGAGTTACGCACCGACGGCGAACGTCTGTGGATGATCCGCTAGTTCTATCTGCGATTCTCGTCCGCGTACTGAGCGATCACCCGGTTGGTGTCTTGCGCCGGCACCGCCTCATAGTGATCTACCAGGACGCTGAACGAACCTCGCGCCTGAGTCAACGATCGGAGATCGGCCGCGTATCGTTGCATCGTCGAAGTCGGAGCCTCCGCTTTTACTACGGTAAAACCGTTACCCAACGGCTCCATACCGCTGATCCTAGCGCGCTTCCGGTTCAAATCGCCCATCACGTCGCCGGCCGTCTCATCGGGCACCACAACATCAACCTTCAACACTGGTTCAAGCAACTGTGGTCTCGCGTCACGCATCGCCTGCCTGAAGCCCATGCTGCCGGCGATTTCGAAGGCAACGCCTGACGAGTCGACGGAGTGTGAACTCCCGTCGTAAAGCTCCACATCAATGCCTACGACAGGGAACCCTGCCAACACGCCTTGTGCCGCCGCGTTGCGTACACCCTTTTCGACCGATGGAATGTACTCGCGCGGAACGTTTCCGCCGACAACGGAGCTGGAAAAGGTAACCCCTGATTCGGCACCCGCAGGCGCGACACGCATAAGAATGTGGCCGTACTGCCCGCTCCCACCAGATTGCTTCTTGTGCTTATAATCCACGTCCGCGTTCGCAACTATCGTCTCTCGGTAAGCGATCTTGGGCAAAGAGGTCGTCAACGAAACCTCGAACTTCCTAGCGATTCGCTGTATCGCCATCTCGACGTGAATATCGCCTAGCCCGTGAAGCACCAACTCGCTGGTTTCCGCGTTCCTCTCCAAATGCAACGTCGGATCTTCCTCCGTGATGCGTGTCAATGAACTCGCCATCTTGTCGAGATCGGACTGCGACTGTGGGCTAATCGCAAGCGCAAAGATTGGCGACGGCAACTCCGCGCCCGGCAGCTCAACCATGTCGTCCCTCGAACACAAAGTGTCGTTCGTCGACGCTTCTTGCAACTTGGTCACGGCCGCAATATCGCCGCGAACCGCTTCTTCGACAACCGTCAACTCTTTGCCGGCTGGCGAATAGACCTGCGCGATACGTTCGCTGTCACCTTTGGAACCTGTCACCAATTGGGAGTTAGGGAGCAAAGGCGAACCGTAAACGCGCAAGTATGACACTTTTCCGACAAACGGGTCTGCAGAGGTTTTGAAGATCAGGTTCGCGGGAATCGTCTCAGTCACACCATCCGGCAACTCGTCATCGGGCGCCGGGAACATGTCAACGATGGCGTCCATCAATTGGTTGACGCCAATCTCCTTGTCAGCGGCGGTTGCAAAAATTGGAACCACGGTTCCAGCGCGGATCGCGTTTTTGAGTCCTTCGCGCAAATCTTCAGCGGAAACCTCTTCCCCATCGAGATACATCATCATCAGGTCATCGTCCGACTCCGCAATCGATTCGACCAATTCCTCGGGCATCTCGTCAACTTCACCTGTAAGCAGGTCACGAATCCCCGTCAAACCTTCACCGCTACCTTCCGGCGCTTGCACCGGAACGCA
Source organism: Dehalococcoidia bacterium (assembly GCA_965220355.1). Taxonomy (GTDB): domain Bacteria; phylum Chloroflexota; class Dehalococcoidia; order Lucifugimonadales; family Lucifugimonadaceae; genus Bin127. The sequence continues at coordinate 1,054,954 of OZ244820.1, read as the reverse complement.
GTTTCGGCCCCAAGCGTCTTGGACCGCGGCTACCACTTCGTCGAAATCGGTATCCGGACGATCTAGCTTGTTGACAACGATCACACGCGGTAGTTCGGCTTCCTCTGCGGCCTGCCACGCCTGAATCGAACCAACCTCGATGCCAGACGGCGCAGAGATCAGCATCACCGCGGCGTCTGCGACTCGCATTGCCGACAACATGTCACCGCGAAAATCCGGGTAGCCAGGCGTATCAAGGACATTAATCTTGTGGTCCTTCCAAGCGCACGGCAAGATCGCCATCTGCACGCTCGAACCTCGATCCTGCTCCTCCGGCTCGTAATCGGAGAGGCTGGTCTGGTCGTCGACTCGTCCGCGGCGGTTAACCACCCCCGTCTTGAAGTACATAGCATCGGCGAGCGTCGTCTTACCGGCCCCGCTGTGCGCCGCTAGAACGATGTTTCTAATCTGAGACGATGCCAATGCCGCCATGTATTCTCTTCTCCTGTATTTCCAAGTTCGTTCGGCGATACCGTTAGAACCCGCGCCTACCTAAGCGCCTCGAAACGCACTACATCACCCACTTGTAAAACCCCTCAGCGTTTGCCCGCGCGTTAACAATTTATGCGCAATCATAAACCAGATGGCAAATCATGTGTCCCTCGACACCCTAAGCACCGCTATTCAGTGCTTCTCGAATGATCTTCGCTGGTCGAATCGGATACAGATTGATGCTGAAAATTAGGGATGAGCATATTTCGTTCATAGGGTGTTCCGGCATCTTCAGTTGCCCCTCAGCCTCGCTTGAACTTCTGCAACGTCATCACCCAACGCCGCGCTTGCCGGCATCGGGATGCCGGCTGACCGCCCCAACCTGACCGCTGCGCCAAGGATGTCGTCCAACTCCAGATTTCCACCCCGGTTGAAGTCAGATTGCAACGACGACTGAAACTCGTCCACTTCAGCAATCGCGTCCTCGATCTTCGCATCCACGATGCGGTTAGGGAATTTAATGCCGTTCGCCTTGCCGCTCGCAACAATCTCCTCCATCACCGTCCGGATCGTATTCATCCCTTCATCCATCGCTAGAACTTCTGGCAGTGAAGCCCGAGCGGACGTGACTATCGTGCCCAGCGCGCCAATCGCCACCATCTTCGACCAAAGCGAGGCTCGGATATCAGTACTGATCTCCACCTGTACCCCGGGGATTGACAACCCGTCGCAAACTCGCAGAACACGTTCCGTAACTGAACCATCTCGTTCACCGAACTCGATCCGTGCTGAACTTCCGGTCTGCACCACCCGGCCCGGCACATCGATCGACGTTTCAATGTAAGTCGCGCCTTCCAATACTTGACCCCAACCGAACTCATCTGCCAGCGACTCGCCACCCGTGATTCCGTTCTGCACGGTCAGAATCACCGTTTGGTCGCCCACCAAAGGACGCATCGTCGGAATCGTGTCCGCATTTGAATACAGCTTGACGCAATGCAGGACTAAGTCCACAACCCCAGCCTCTTTTGGAGTCAGCGAGACTCTCGGATGTACCACGTAGTCGCCCCAGTGGGAAGAGACACTCAGACCGTTCCGTCGCATCTCAGCACCGTGATCACCGCGGGCTATCAGAACAACGTCCGCGCCCTGCCGAGCCAGAGCACCCCCATAGTACGCGCCAACCGCACCAGCACCCATGATGGCGATCTTCATCGCAAATCGTCCTTTCCTACGAACCGTTTAAATCGCTTCGCGATGTCACGATTATGCCAAAATTGAAAAACGCTATCGCCGACGCTTCCGAGCAGAACGGTTGTCCTTCGCATCAAAACAATCGTTCGGCCCATAAAATCAACGAAATGCAAAGAAAACGCACACGTTCAGATGGTCGGGATTCCAACCAGTGTCGACCGATCTGGATAGAACCCGGCTTCATGCCCTACGCTGAGGGGTCCGCGCTGGTGAAACTAGGCAACACCCACGTGATCTGTACCGCGACGGTCTCAACCGAAGTGCCCCGATGGATGCGCGGCCGAGGTACCGGTTGGGTTACGGCGGAGTACGGAATGTTGCCTAGGTCCACGTCGGAGCGAATTGACCGAACACGAGCCAGCACCAGTGGACGCAGCCGTGAGATCGAGCGACTGATCGGAAGATCATTGCGAGCCGTAACCGATATTTCGGCCCTCGGCGAGCGCGCCATCACCGTCGACTGCGATGTCCTACGCGCCGACGGCGGCACGCGAACCGCATCTATAACCGGTGGTTATGTTGCCTTGGCCCAAGCGCTTCAATCCCTGCAACTCGAGCGCGGGCTTGACAACCCCATACTCACGGACAACGTCTCCGCCATCTCTGTCGGAATCGTCGATGGCGTATGCGTTCTCGACCTACCTTACGAAGAAGACTCACGCGCCGAAGTCGACATGAACATCGTCATGACGGGCTCTGGTGATTATGTCGAGGTCCAAGGAACAGCCGAAACAGCGCCGTTTTCAGCATCTCAGTTGGAAGAGATGCTGGAGTTGGGACGATTAGGGTGCGTTGAAATAAAAAACGCTCAATTAGATGCGTTAGGCATTAATCGGTAACGATCGCTATGAACGGCGCAACCAGACAACTCGATGTCAAAAAACTAGCCTCTGCAATTTACGACGGTTTATCGCCCGATGACCACGGCGACAAACCGCGGCTCTCGATGGAGTCGTTCCCGTTCGGGTTGCAAATCGATAATCTGATGGCGCGTTGGGGTGTATATCTCGAGTTGCTGTTCGTCGTCCTAGCGATGTTGGCCGCGTTTTGGCTCCGATTATTCGACATCGAGACGGCACCGTTCGGAATGCATGGCGACGAAGCGAATTTCGCGTTGGATGCGCAAAGATTCCTCAACGGCGAACATCGTGGAATTTGGACTCCGTCGAACCTTGGCAACCCGGCTGGCTACGCGTGGTGGGTCGCAACAATGTTCACGATTGGCGAGCAAAACCTCACGTGGCTGAGGATGGCATCCGTTCTAGCCGGGACCGCTTTGGTGCCGGCAGTTCACATGCTCGTCAGGCAAGTTCTGGGGCGGAACGTTGCGATCCCGGCAACCATTCTGATGGTGATGTCTTCCTGGCTCATCATTCAGAGCAGGATCGCTTTCCCGATGATGCTCAGCGTGCTGCTGTTCGTCGTGAGCGCCTACCTGATCGTCGAAGCAGTCAATCGGCGCGACGCGTTGCTAGCGGCACTCGCTGGCGCAGCATTGGGTTGCGGAATCTACAGCTTCAAAGCGTTCCTGATCTTCTTTTTAGCGGCAATCGCAACGACGTTGGTATTGACCTACTTGCCGACCAAGTTGAGGAAGCGCAGAGAATCCTACATCTTTATGGTGATCGCGATCATCTTTGCTGCGCCTTTGCTCAATTTTTATATCGGAAGCGATTGGTTGATAAACCACTACTGGAGCAACTATTTTGGTGGTCAAGTCGGTTTTAACGTGTCTTCCACAGTTTCCAGATTCGTCGACGTCTTGCTTCTTGCCAAAAGTCCCATCGCCGGACAATCGATCGATGGTACAGGCGGCGTCGCATTGCTGAACACTTTTTCGCAAGCTGCGTTTTTCTTTGGATTGGCCACCGTTCTCGTCTTCATCCACCATCGTCCATACCAACTTCTGTTGCTCGGGCTTTTCATCGGCGCCGCCCCGGCGGTACTGGCGCCTAATGCCGAGAGTTATCGCTACCTGCTGGGCATTGTCTTCGTGCTGATCTTGGCCGCGGTCGGCCTGCGTTCCATGATTTACTTCGATTGGATCGCGATCAACGAAACCTCCAAAATGACGAATGACGCTGGCGACGAATCCCGACGGACCGTCAAGAGTTGGGTCTTACCATCCATCGCCGCCACGATTGTTGTCCCATTCTTAGCGTTCTATTCGTTCGGCAACCGAGACCATTTCAACGATTGGAGAAATTCAACTTGGGGATTGGATTGGTACTTTGAGACCGACTTCATAGCCGCAATGAAGTTCGTCGATGAACTGGACGACAACTATCAGATGGTCTTGTACTCCGGGCGACGCAGCTTCAATGACCAACGACGGGCGTTCCTGTACCCAGATCTTGTCGGTTTTGACGGAGCTGCAGAACACGGAGGAAGTGGTTCGATACCCAACCATCTAGACAACCGACAAACCGCATTCATTTTGATGGGCGACTACATCGAATTGGGTGATCAAATTAAGCATCTTTATCCAAATTCTCGTCGCATCGAGCAATACGCCGACCGCGAGAAGGATCCACATAACACGTTGTTGTACGTTGCCTACTTGGTCGGCGAGAGTTGACATCGTCCGAACGCTTTACGATGTTGTGTATCAACGGTCGAACACGTTGTCCGATTACAACCTGACGAACTCAACGTTGTTCATACGCGTCCCGGAGCGAAAAATTGCCCAACCAACACCCCATATACATCTCCGTCATCGGCGGTGACCGCAACCACACCACCACCGAAGGCCTCGAACTAGCCGAAGAAATCGGACGTCTCATTGCCGAAAACGGCTGCATACTCGTCAATGGCGGCATGGGCGGCACGATGGAGCGCGCGGCCAAAGGAGCCAAATCAGCCGGCGGTACCACCATCGGCATTCTCTCGTCAACCGATCGTTCGACCGCGAACCAATACATCGATTTCGCCATACCGACGCCTCTCGGATTCGTTCGAAACGTACTCGTCGCCAACGCCAGCGACGCCGTCATCGCCCTGCCCGGAAAGTGGGGCACCTCTAACGAGTTGAGCTTCGCAATGATCGCCGGCGTGCCCGTTGTCGCCATCGAAGGTTGGGAGTCCAACCTCCGCGACGACGGCGGCAAATCGCACTTCACCGAGGTGCCTTATGCCCGTGACGCAGCCGAAGCCGTCGAAATGGCAATCAAGTTCGCCCGTCAACGACACGCTCAAACGGAGTGACGGTGTGGCGATCGCCGCACCATACTTTGGCCGTTAACAGAATCGCGCATTCCTAATGCAAACTTGTTGAACATGAGCAATATCAAATTCGTTCGCGGAAAAGAGATCCTCGACTCGCGAGGAAACCCGACGGTCTACGCGGAAGTACTGCTCGAGGACGGAACACGAAACGGCGCTTCGGTTCCTTCCGGCGCCAGCACAGGCGAAAACGAAGCGTGGGAAATGCGCGATAACGACCCTAAGCGCTTCAACGGCATGGGTGTCTTAAACGCCATCGCCAACGTCAACGGCCCGCTCAACGACGCCGTAGTAGGCATCGATGCAAATGACCAACGTGCAGTCGATTACGCGATGATCGACGCTGACGGAACAAGCAACAAGTCACGCTACGGTGCCAACGCCCTACTCGCGATCTCGATGGCCGTTCTCCGCGCTTCGTGTCGAAGTCAAGGCGCGTGGTTATACGACCTTGTTGCGGACCTCATTGGAAACGACGACCGCTACATCCTACCTGTGCCGATGTTGAACATCTTCAACGGTGGCGCCCACGCCGCCGGCTCGACCGAGTTCCAAGAGTTCATGGTCATGCCCGCCGGCGTCGAATCACTGTCCGAAGCCCTGCGCGCAGGTTCAGAAATCTACCAAGAACTCGGGAAACTCCTCCAATCTGAAGGCCTATCCACATCTGTCGGCTTCGAAGGAGGTTTCGCACCCGTCGGGCTCACCAACCGCCAAGCCCTCGGTTACGTCACGCACGCGATCGAGAGCGCCGGCTACCTCCCCGGCGAGGAGATTTTCATCGCCCTGGACCCCGCAGCGAGCGAGTTTTACGTGCCCGAGGTCAAGCGCTACAGCATGAAGCGCGAAGGTCTCCGGCTGACGTCCGAAATGATGACCGAAGAATACGACGCGTTCTGCGCCGAGTATCCAATTTGCAGCATTGAAGACGGCCTCGGCGAAAACGATTGGGAAGGATGGCAGATCCTAACCGAAACCATCGGAGACAACGTTCAGCTGGTTGGCGACGACCTTTTCGTTACACAAACCGCCTTTCTTGAACGCGGTATATCTGAGAATGCCGCAAACGCCATCTTGATCAAACCAAACCAAGTCGGCACCGTCACAGAGACCCTCGACACCATTCGTCGTGCGCGCGAAGCCGATTTCGGCGTCGTCGTTAGCCATCGGTCAGGTGAAACCGAAGACACCACGATCGCCGATATCGCAGTTGGATCGGGTTGCGGACAGATCAAGGCCGGAGCTCCTGCACGCAGCGAGCGCGTCGCCAAATATAACCGCTTGCTGCGTATCGAAGATTGGGCAGGAGAAAGAGGCCGCTTCGCCGGAATGAGCGTAATCAAGAACTGAGATACACGATTGTTTCAAGCGGTGTAATCTGCAACTACAAGACAGACGAGCAAGCAAAACCGAACACATACATCCCGATGACCGGAGGCCCAGGACCACCAATATGAGCAGAACCAAGATCGGTATCAACGGCTTCGGCAGGATCGGTCGGCAAGTCTTCCGAACCATCAGCCAACGACACCCCGACAAGTTGGCAGTTGTGGCGATTAACGACCTCGCCAGCCCGCAACAACATGCGCATCTCTTCAAGTACGACTCTACCTACGGCAGATACGATGGCGAAGTCGAACTCGTCGATGGCTCGTTGATTATCGACGGCGAAACGATCACCGTGTTTTCAGAACGCGATCCCGCGAATATCCCTTGGGCGGACACGGGAGCAGAGATAGTAATCGAATCCACCGGCTTCTTCACCGATGCCGCCCAGGCCTCCGCGCATCTCTCAGACAGCGTAAAGAAAGTCATAATCTCGGCGCCCGCGACCAACGAAGACATTACCATCGTTTTGGGCGTGAATGAAGATCAATACGACCCATCGCAACACAACATCATCTCGAACGCCTCCTGCACCACAAACTGCGTCGCCCCAATGGCAAAGGTACTCAACGATTCTTTCGGCATAGAGCACGCTCTCATGTCGACGATCCACGCCTACACCAACGACCAGAACATCTTGGACCAAGTGCACAGCGACTTGAGACGTGCCCGAGCGGCCGCCAACAGCATCATCCCGACCACCACCGGCGCCGCGAAGGCTGTGACCCTCGCCATCCCAGAGTTGGCGGGAAAGATCGACGGAATGGCATACCGTGTCCCTGTCATCACTGGCTCCGTAACAGATCTCACCGTCCAGTTATCGAGTCCAGTCACAACCGATGAGGTAAATGACGCATTCAGAGCAAGTGAAGACGGCGAACTGAACGGTGTCATCCACGTGTCGGACGAGCCGCTAGTATCATCTGATTACATCGGCGACGAACACTCATGTACTATCGACGCGCTATCCACGGCGGTAGTCGCAGACGACGGCTCCGAAGCAGGCACCTTCGTCAAGGTAGTCGGATGGTACGACAACGAGTGGGGATACTCGAGTAGAACCGCGGATGTCACCGCACTCATCGCCGCTTCGCTTTGAGTTTGACCACGCAACGCAACAACCTTCCAACCCCGCCAAGACCTCTCTTGAAATTTCCCAATTCGAGGTCCACGGACTAGCCGCGCGGCTTGGGTTGCCGTCACCTCGGCGCATGCGCGCATATCATGAATCACAACACCAGCAACGCTGAAGAGCAACCTAGTAGCAACACCGGGATCCTGAATACCCCAACACAATCGAACCACCAACACGTGGTCGACGATATGGCCGCGTTCATTCACGTATTGCCCAACGCTTTCCGTGAGGGCTTGGACAGTTCTCTGAACGGATCGAACGACTTCTCCAGCCTCCTCGAAGTCATCATCGATCTCGGCCGTGTCCCAGAAGCTCGTTTCATCGAAGGTTCCGTGGTACTGAGCGACCGAGAGGTCACGCGGGACGACATCCAGTCCGTCATCGGCGGTCTCGGACGTTTTGGCGACGACAATCGCGCCGGCATCGAACGTACGCTTCACCGCTTCTCCGTCATCAGAGACCGTGAAGGAACGCCGGTTGGCCTCACCTGCCGAGTCGGACGAGCCGTGTTCGGTAGCGTGCGACTGATCCAAGATCTCATTCAATCCGGCCGTAGCGTGTTGATACTCGGACGCCCGGGCGTCGGCAAGACCACCATCCTCCGCGAAGTAGCCCGCGTTCTAGCCGACGACGCCTCGCGCCGCGTAGTCATCGTCGACACCTCCAACGAAATCGGAGGCGACGGCGCCGTTGCTCACCCTGCTATCGGGCGCGCTCGACGCATGCAGGTGGCAAACACCGAGCTCCAACACCGCATCATGATCGAGGCGGTTGAGAACCACATGCCCGAGGTCGTCGTTATCGACGAGATCGGTACCGAATTGGAAGCGATCGCCTCCAGAACAATTGCCGAACGCGGCGTCCAACTCGTCGCTACCGCCCACGGCAACACCCTAGGCAACGTCATTAGCAACCCCACGCTTTCCGACTTGGTAGGCGGCACCCAAGCAGTGACCCTCGGTGACATCGAAGCTCGGCGACGACGAACCCAAAAAACCGTCCTCGAACGAAAACACACACCTACCTTCGACGTCGTCGTTGAGATGCGCGAGCGCAACTACGTCGGCGTTCATATCGACGTCGGCAGGGCCGTCGACCGCATGTTGCGCGGACTTCAGGTCCCCCTCGAAATGCGTCGCCTACAAGACGACGGCACGGTCGAATCGCAAGTCGAAGACGCAATGCAGTCCGAAAACGGTTTCGAGACGGCCGCGTTCGACCTCAACGCCATTCGTTCCCCACGAAGTTCGTACGAACTCGGAAACGATCAATCCAACGATAACGGGTCTGGCGCCGAACACACAGATCGCAACGATCACGACGAAGCGATGCCACAACATCCGCCGGTTCAAGTGCACCCGTTCGGCGTCCCTAGGGAAACACTGCGCACCGCGATCCGCGCCATGGGCGTGCCCGTCAAGCTATCTGAATCCGCTGGCGATGCCGATGTGCTCGTCACAACCAAGTTGCACTACGGCCGCAGACCACCCGCACTCAAGCGCGCAGAACGCGACGGCGTACCCGTATACGTCCTCCGACGTGGCACCAGAGAGCAGATCGAGCAATTCCTGAGCCGCTTCGAGATCGACGGCCCAGGCGTTGCCAACGGTCACGTGCAACGAAACGGCGACGACGAAATTATCGTTGAGGAAGCCCTCGAAGAAGCCGAACGCGCCGTGGAACGCGTGCTCAGCGGCGACCGCAAAGTAAATCTCTCCGCGCAGTCCTCGCACATCCGCAGGCTGCAACACGCACTCGCCGCCCGATACAACGTAGGGTCGGCCAGCACTGGCCACGAACCCAGCCGTCACGTCATCATCCGTCGCAGGCGGCGATGACCCGTACGACCGCTGCTTAGCTCCGGTATCTGAATCATGCCGCGCCAGTCGGTCTACAAAGCGCCATTCATCTCGTTCGAAGGCGGCGAAGGCGCCGGCAAAACTACCCAGGTCGAACTGTTACGCCGCCGAATCGAGAGCTTGAACTTACCCGTGTTAGTAGTACGAGAACCCGGTTCAACTCGACTCGGCGAGCAAGTCCGCGAGATCATTAAGTCCGCAAGCGGCAACGTGCCCGCCGCCGACGCCCTGCTCTTCATGGCCGCACGTGCCCAACTCATGAATGACGTCGTCGTTCCCAACCTCGAGACCGGTACCACCGTCGTTTGCGATCGCTTCGCCGATTCAACAATGGCCTATCAAGGCTATGGAGGAAATCTAAACCTAGATCGCCTGCGACACGCCAACGAACTCGCTACCAACGAGGTCGCGCCAGACCTCACGATCCTTCTTGACATTCCACCCGAAGCCGGTTTGGAACGGCGAGACACCGCGGACCACTCCGCGGGCGAAACCCAACGCCGATTCGAAGAACTGCCCATCCTGTTCCACCGACGCGTCCGCAGAGGTTATCGGCAACTCGCTAGCCGGGAGCCGAACCGTTGGATCGAGATCGACGCCTCGAGAGACCCACGCGAGGTCGCCGAAGACGTCTGGCAGCATGCTTCCGAATTCTTCTGACCCCTTTCGTGGCGATTAGGGTCAAAACCGAGTTTTGTAACATCTATCAGGGCGGGGCTCCAAAATCGTATCGGATTGACCATTCGGCGGCTCGGCAGACAGACCCCAATGCGAACATGCTGCGCCAATTACAAACCGTTCTTGCCCATGTCGGGATCCCCACCGTCTGATTGGATCGTAAGACCTCGCATTAACAAAAATGGCATTCGACATTTTCGACATAAATCTACCGGCGCAGCCGCCGCCGCCAATCGACCCCATCGAGATTTTCCATGCGGCGGCGGTCAAAGACGAAAACATCAACGACCTTTGGTTGGGTCAAGGCGACGCGTTACGTGAGTGGAACGAGCACCGAAATGACCGCGATGTAGCGGTTGTATTGAATACAGGTGCTGGAAAAACGATGGTGGGACTGTTGATCGCCCAGTCTTTGGTCAACGAAACGCGCGGCCATGTCTTGTATGCATGTAGCACGATACAGCTCGTAAAGCAGACCGCAGCTAAGGCGTCAGGATATGGATTGCCTGTAACGACCTACTACAATAGCTCTTTTTCATCTGATGGCCTCTATCATCGTGGTGAAGCCCCATGCGTTACGACGTATCACGCTTTATTCAATGGAAGATCTCGATTTCCGTCAGACGAAGTAACGGCAGTCGTCTTTGACGATGCTCACACTGCTGAACACATCCTCAGAGGCCAGTTTTCACTTTCCATCACTCGCGCTGAAAACGGCGCAACCTACGAGCAGATCCTGGCGTTGTTCGAGCCGTACCATCAGGAGACAGGGTTTGAATCGAGTTACGCAGAAGTCCGTGCTGGCTCATCGACTCGTCAGTTTTTTGTGCCTCCGTTCGAAGTCCACAACAATATATCGGAATTGCGGAGGTTGTTGCTCAGTGCCGATCTCACCAAAAGCACGAGCACGATGTTTGCGTGGGAGCACATTAGGGATCAAGAGGATCTTTGTTGTGTTTTCGTCTCCGACAAGGCTGTCACGCTGACCCCGCCGATAATTCCGACTTCTTCCTTGTCGTACTTTGACGCCGTCGTTCGCCGCGTTTATTTGTCGGCGACGCTGAGTGCACCCGACGGCTTTGTCAGGGCCTTTGGTCGTTGTCCAAATCACATCATCGCTCCAACCACGCCAGCGGGCGCATGCGAACGGTTAGTCGTTATCCCAGCAGCTTCTGAAGGTATCGAAGATGATGTGTCATCAGCCAAAGACATGGTGCGTAATCACAAAACTTTGATCCTGGTACCAAACACGTACGAGAGGGATAAATGGAGCGACATTTCCAAATCCACAGATCGAGAGAACGTGCCGCAAGTTGTCGATCAGTTTCGTCACGCTAGACCACCTACGAAACTGACGCTCGCCGCTCGTTACGACGGTATCGACTTGCCCGGCGACACTTGCCGCGTGATGGTGCTCGACGAATTGCCAAAAGGAACCGGTCCTTTGGAACAGTACCAGTGGGATCGGCTGAACATGCGAAACAGTTTGAGGAGTTTGCTTTCGTCGCGAATTGTCCAAAGTTTCGGTCGGATCTCAAGAGGAATGAGTGACCACGGAGTAGTCGTTGTAACAGGCGAAAGTTTGGTCAACTGGCTTCGCGTTCCCCGCAACGTAGCGCTCCTACCAGCGTTTTTACAGAAACAGATTCAGATAGGCGAAGCCGTTTCTAAGCGCGCGTCAGGTACTCAAGAATTGATCGAAGCCGCTGATGCTTGTCTCAACAGGGACTCGAAATGGATACGAACATATTCAAACAACATGCGGGACTTTCCACAATCAACCGGAACAACCGATTTCGACAAAGCACTCGAGATAGCGATCGCGGAAGCTAAATTTGGGGACGCTTTGTGGAACCGAGACTATCAACACGCCATCATAATCTTAAGCAACATCCTCGACAATTCCTTTGAATTTAGCCAATTTACAGGTGCCTGGTTGAGTTTGTGGTTAGGTTATGCGTACGAATTATCAGGCGACGACGACTCCGCGCGTCACTTGTACCGCAGGTCCCATGGCGCCCAGCAAAACATCCCGTCGATTGCGCCCTCCGCGGTGAGCATTTCAAAATCCACGCCTCGTCAAGTGCAGAAAGCGACCCAGCAGATGCAGATCAGCGGTTCAGGTTCCGTGCGATTGCCCAAATCCATCAGTCGAGACTTGGTTGCTCTCAAGGGACTTGCCAGTTCTGGTCAGGTGGAAGAGGCTTTGCGGAGTCTGGGTCAATACCTAGGTCTGGATTCCACGAGGCCAGACAAAGAATACGGTACCGGGCCCGACGTTCTCTGGATTGACGATGAAGGGAGGGCCATATGCATGGAAGCAAAAACGGACAAAAAAGAATCCGTCGAGTACCACAAGCGTGAAGTATCACAGTTGCACGACCACATCCAATGGACGAACGACAATCATCAGGTCTCGAAAGTGCATCCGATTTTCGTAGGTGATCCGTTACCGGCAGCTGAAAAAGCCAATCCTTCTCAAGATATGAGAGTAATTGACCTACAAGAATTTAACTCTCTAGCCGAGAGGTTAGTCAGCGCATTGCGGGATGCAACCGAAAGTGCGATGCCATTGAACCTCGAACAAAACTTGCATGACGTGATGAATGATCGCGATCTACTCACTCCCCTTGTCTTTCGGAAACTCCGTGCCATGAGGTTTTCGGATTTGTCTACAGCTAGTCTTTTTTGAAGGTCGACTGGCGACAAAACTGGCAGGTGCGAACGTCCCTCAACATTTCCTGCGAATGCCGAAGACGTCTGGCAGCATGCTTCCGAATTCTTCGAATTGAATTAACCTAAAGCATCGCGAACAGACCCATACCGAACCGACGGACCGGAGAAAACAACACCATGCGCAACAACACGATGAAGCGAAAGATGCTCGACGGCGGAACGACTCTCGGCCCGTTCGTAGGTTGGCCAGCGCCCGCTTTGGTCGAACTTATGGGTTGGGCAGGTTTCGACTTCGTCGTCATCGACTGCGAACACGGCATCATGGACTACGAGACGGCCGAGAACATGATCCGAGCCGCCGAACTCTCCGGCACAACTCCCATCGTCCGCATCGGTATGAACGACCAACAGCACATCCAACGTTACCTAGAAGGTGGCGCCCAAGGCGTCATGATTCCGCTCATCAACAACGGCGAACAAGGCCGCAGCGTCGTCGATTCCGTCAAATACCCGCCCGTCGGAAAGCGCGGCGGATTCTCCGGACGTAGCGCAATGTTCGGCATTCAAGACCAAGCCGAATACGTCAAGCAAGCCAACGAAGAGACCTTCGTCTGCCTACAGATCGAGACACCCGAAAGCATCGAAAACGCCGACGAAATCATCGCCGTCGAAGGCGCCGACTGCATATTCATGGGCCCCGGCGATCTCTCCCTAAACATGGGCTACCCAGGACAGATCTCCCACCCGGAAGTCGTAAGCGAAATCGAAACCCTCGTCAAAAAGACCCACGACGCCGGCAAAATCTCCGGCACCCTCGGCGTCACCGTCGAACAAGCACAGTTCTGGCACGAACGCGGCGTCCAATGGATCGTCAGCGGCGCATCCCGTTTCCTCCTCGCCGAAGCCCGCGCATACCTAGACCAAACTCGCGGCTCAGGCGTCGGATAGCAACCGCTCGTCCGAGTTCCTATTGAGAACGGTGTCCCGCTCTGATGACGCACGTCGACCACGCGATCGTCACCGGAGCCTTCAGCTACACCGGCGGATACATCGCGAGACGTTTGCTGGAACACGGCACCCGCGTTACGACGCTCACGCGCCATCCAGATTCACAAGACGCATTTAGTGGCAGAGTAGAATCCGCCCCGCTCGACTTTACTGATAAGCAATCGCTCACCCGGTCGATGCAGGGTGCCAGCGTCTTCTACAACACTTATTGGATACGTTTCGAACGCGGCGAAACTACTTTCGAGCGAGCCGTTGCTAACTCGACGACGCTTTTCGAAGCCGCGATCGACGCAGGCATCTCCAAGATCGCCCACATCTCCGTATCGAACCCCTCACCTAACTCCCCACTGCCCTATTTCAGCGGCAAATGGCGCGTCGAAGAAGCACTACAAGACTCCGGCATCCCATACGCCATCATCCGACCAACCCTCGTCTTCGGCGCCGATGACCTGCTCCTCAACAACATCGCTTGGGCACTCAGACGCTTCCCGTTTTTCCCCGTCTACGGCAACGGCAACTACCAGGTTCAGCCCATCTTTGCCGAAGACCTCGCGGCACAACTCGTAGACGCAGGATCTTCAGCCGAAAACCTCATCGCCGACGCCGCAGGGCCAGAAACGTTGTCGTTTGGTGATCTGCTGCGCCGAATTGCATCTGCAATGGGCGTTCGACGTCGGTTCATCCGCGTGCCACCTACATTGGGCCTAGCCTTGACCAGCATCGTAGGACTGCTGGTACGCGATGTCGTGCTAACCCGCGATGAGGTTGATGGACTGATGGCTGGTTTGTTGACATCCGAATCTCCGCCAACTGGGACAACGAGAATTACTGACTGGTTAAAAGACAACGCGGACGCCCTCGGTCGCCAATACGTATCCGAACTGCGCCGCAACTTCAGGCGGTAAGAGGACAAGCCGGTGCCCTTTAACCGCGTACCTCCATTATCAATCGGCAATGGTCGCTCGATCCCCATTGACAGACGCAGTTCAACGCCCGCGTCTCAATGCTCTTATGAAAACCACGAGAGGCGAAGACGTGATCCAGTTGAAGCTGAGCGGTCATCGGCGACATCAAATTCAACCGAAACCCTCGGCAAAGCGTCATCCAATCTAGCCGTCAATCCGCAACATGCGCTCCATCCCCGCGCAGCGCCAATCCCCGTAACCACTCCGATACAATCCGATCGTCATGCTCAAACGCGAGCTCCGGCATCCCATCCACCGCGAACACACGAGCATCAGACGTCTCATCTCCAGCGACCAACTTACCCGATTCCACATCCGCGTGATACACCACCAACACAACCGCCTGCCCAACTTCGCTATAAACGCCCACCAACCATTCAACGCTCACTACCAACCCGCACTCCTCCAAAACCTCGCGCTCCAACGCCCGTTCCAGCTTTTCCCCTCGATCAACGTAACCCGACGGGAAACTCCACTTCCCGATCTGCGGTTCAATCGCGCGTTTGAGCAACACGATCCCACCATCCATCGGGATGATCGCCGCTACCGCGACCTTTGGGTCCGAATAGATCACCCGATCACAATCGACACAACGATGATGTCCGCCGCCGATCGGCACTAACCGGGGGTTTAAATGCGAATGCGACTCACCAACGCTCATTTCCGTTCTGATGTTTTCCGTACTGCGTTCAAATCGACGAACCGAACGACGTTTAGATCCCTATGGCCAACTTACCGTTAATCTGTAATCGGTAAGTCTGGCCTGGTCTTGTGATGGTTTGACCAACTATTTCAGGCCATGCTTTGATCAGTTTCCAAGAAACTTCCCAATATGGAATCTTTGCCCATCCTCTGTGCATAATTACCCACGTTAAATTACCTTGACGAATGAGGTCGATCTCATTTCGCATCTTGTCACGAGTTAAAATAGCCCAGCTTTCGCAACTCCCCGCCAAAAGATGGATCCAATCGCGGTCTTCGTAGCCTTCCCACGCCTGGTCACGGACACTTACGACGCGGCCGTCTGGGTAGTCCCGACCATGCAAAGTGCCAACCGCCAAGGCGAGACGATGCGGTAAGTTTTCGTCGAATAAGAAGTTCATGTAATGACGAGAGACCGACGACGTTCTTTTTCTTCTTCAAACTGTAGTGCGCATTTTACAGCGTCGACAGTTACGTCATATGCAGTAGCCGCAGCACATAAGTCTCCACCTTCGGCGATATACGAGTCCCTTAACGTCTGTGTCCGAACGCGATATTCGGTTATTATCGGAGCTCCGAACGCGTAGGCCGGATCTAGGCACACAGCCTTCGTCTCGATACCCAACCCCCATTCGTTGGCTGGATACCATCTAATGGGATCATCAGAATCGTAGTCAACCGGTTCAAACAATGAAGGTGTTACAACGTTTTCAAACGCCAATTGGCTGTGTTCCGATATGTCTTCTAAACCGATCGCCGTTTCAGCAAATACCTCGGCACCGTCCGTCATGAATCGTCGGTTCGAGAAAGGATACTCAGTATTGAAACGTTGCCGCGCATGTCGAGCAGTTACCTTGAGGATTCGCATGCGCACACCAGCTTCATTAAAGGCGTGGACGTTTCGAATCTCAAGCAAATCCGCAAACGTCAGAATGTAAAAACCGCCAAACTGCAACTCGCGCTCAAACCCGCCTGAACTCCGGGTCAATATCTGTTCGATCACTGAGTACACAAACGACCGACTGGCACCAACCATCGTGCACACCTCAGCAGTACGGTACCAACCTTGTGCGAGCCTTTCGGTAGTCAGGTTGAACTCCTCGGTTTTCATCTTTAACGCATTACCAACGTCCTAGGTTCAAGATACCAGAACCAACCATCAATCG
Source organism: Dehalococcoidia bacterium (assembly GCA_965220355.1). Classification (GTDB taxonomy): domain Bacteria; phylum Chloroflexota; class Dehalococcoidia; order Lucifugimonadales; family Lucifugimonadaceae; genus Bin127. Next base: position 1,038,432 of record OZ244820.1, on the reverse strand, counting down.
AGTGTCAGGAGTTTTTCGTGCTGCCCTCAATGCATCGCGGGGCAATCAACGATTTGAACGGCCCACATGCGATATGATGACGACCAGATCGATCCCGACTAGGGCGTGATTTCGGTTTCCCAACCATCACGCTCAATCCTTATTCTAATTGGAATATGTGTATCAATATGGTGCTTTAACCCCATCTCGCCAAGCCGAAGACCGCGTCACCTCTGCATCTCACCTGAAGTGGCCTTCATCTTAGTGGTAATCAAAACGCGCCGTTCTGTTGTCAGACTACCGACCTACTCATTACAATCACATCATGACCGCTTTTCGCATCACATTGATGGTGCTAGCCATCATCCACGTGCTGTTCTCGGGTCTTACCGTCGTGGTCGGTGCGTTTGCTGACGGCGGCAATATTTGGGAACGCCTCGTACTCTCCGCGCTTCACCCAATCGTTGCCATTGCTCTGCTGACGCTGATATTCATACCCCGGCCTCCCAAGACCTTCATCATCATTGTTACCGGCCTCTTGACCGCCAACATCATAGCCGACGTGACCCTCGCGATATCGATCGCCGCGGGCGTCGTCAAAGGTGACGTGTGGCTCCCGCCGGTATTCTCCGTCGTTCCGGCGATCGCACTCATCTACGCCATAAACCGACTGCGCATCCATAACGGAACTATGAGTACCACTCCCGTAATGCAAACTGACGCGCCGACGAGCGTCTGACGTAGCTGAGGATACTGTCCCCTCTCCCGCTCGACGGGAGAGTGTCAGGGCCTGCCCCGGACTTGATCCGGTGGTGAGCGTGAACCGCCTTAGCTCAGACCATCTCCCCAAAGACCGGCTTCAGTTTCGCCCGTGCCGCCGCCGATTTCTCGCCGTCCTGCGACTCGAAGATGGGCATCTCCTCATCCAAGTCCGCATTCAGATCGTATAGCTCGCCAGTCTCGTACAGTTTCCATTCCCGATCCCGCACAAAGCGGATGGTGTCCGCAGCTACGTTAGGTGACATCGGCTGGAAGTGGAAGAAGAGCCAATCATTCGGATCGCCCGTCTCGCCTCGCAACTGCGGATAGAAAGATGTCCCGTCGATTACGTATCCTTCTGGGGCTTCCACTCCAGCCACATCCATCATCGTCGGAAGGAAATCCGTCACATCGATCAAGTCGGAATTAACAACACCAGACGGTACCGTCCCCGGCATTTGAGCGATCAGAGGCACATGCGTCCCTTGGTCGTTCGTCTTCCCCTTCCCGCCACAGATCTCGTTGTGACGGTGCATCACCGAGCAAACTTCCTGAGGCGAGCCATTGTCACCCGTGTAGATCACGAGCGTATCCTCGCTCAACCCCTGCTCGGCGAGGTAGTCCAACAGCCTCCCGATCACCTTGTCGTGATACTCCACCATGTCCTTATAAAACCGAGGATGTGCGTCGCTACCAGAATCGTCCATCGCAGCCCAAGTTCCCACGCCCAGCGTCTTGTTCGAATTTGGTTCGAAACCGTCCCATTCCGGACTGTCCGGAGTCGGCTCGAACGGCCCGTGCGTCAGCGCCATCGGCCAGTAGACGAAGAACGGACTGTCGTCATCCTTCTTTCGATCGATGAAGTCGATGATGTAGTCAAGGAACAAATCATCGCCGTATTCGCCTTTAGTGTCATCCCTGTAGGAGCCGTTCTGGTAAATGATCGGGTCCTTATACCTTGACCCCTTCTGTTCCGTGTGATGAGCGTGCCAAACATTGAACTCGTCGAAACCCGCATCCTCGATCCTCTGGCCCTTCGACCGCATCTCAGGGAACTGTTCCGGCGGGTTGTACGAATACAACTGCCACTTACCCGAGATGCACGTGTTGTAACCGGCCTCCGAGAAGATGTGCCCAAAACCCACCTCGTCGGGCGGTATCAACCCAAACCCGATGTAGTTCCTGAAGTTGTGCTTCCCCGTCATCAGCGCCACCCGCGTCGGCGTGCACAACGGCAACACATGCCCCTCATCGAAACGCATCCCGTTCGCCGCCATCCCATCCAACCGCGGCGTCGCGTACGACGTCCCTCCATTCACACCGATGCACTCGTATCCGAGGTCATCGGACATGATCATGATGATGTTCGGTCGTTTATCTGACATAGTATTCTCTCCCGCGTCAAACCATACCACTCTGGGTGAGATCTGAATCCGCCGTGCATAATCCCGGCGTTCGAGTTCAAATTAGTCGCAACCCTAGTTACGTTTGGGATTTATATACGAACCAACCAATCGAAACCCGGGCAGTGGAAATATCCCAAGCGGCTCAGGTCCTGAATCTCGACACATTCTCAAAATAACGCCCATACGGGGGCGGCGACCGTCGCGGTATGGTATGGTGATAACTAAGGGTTCCTAATTGCTGGCGAATCTAGGAAGGGGGATAGTGAGATGCTGTTCAGGAGAATGGTCATCACAACGTCCATCTTCGCGGTGGTTATCGGAGTGGGAGTGTGGGCCGCAGGTTTCGGATTATCGGCCCAGGGCGGCGGCGGACCGACGGAACCCGTCAGGATCGACGTTGACACGGCCCGCGTGGGCCAGGTGGTCGGTGGCGGGGCCATGTTGCCCGATGGCAGGTGCGGCCCGCGGTCCATCGAGATCGAGGGGACCCTTGAGGGCGACGAACTGAGCGAGGAGATCATCCTCTCGGTCGATGATCGGTGCAGGTTGGTGGTCGATAGCATCGACCGCGCGCTGGCACCGGCCCAGACCGCCAAGTCGGCCTCGACCGATTGGGAGGCGTGGGCGCGGTTCCGCTTCTACGGGACCTACATCGACCCAGACACCGACGAGGACTACTGGGCCGAGGCCGAGACCGAGGTCGAGTTCTTCCTCAAGGAGGAGGCAGGCGCTTTCACGTTCAACTCTCCGCGGCCGGTCGAGTATTGCTTCGCCAGCGGCCTGCCGACCATATCGAACAGGCGATGCTGGTTGGAGTACAACGTGGACACGAGCACCCGCAAGAAGCTCGGAGCGCACGGCAGGTTCTACTTCTACGGAAACCCGCAGATGAACTGGAAACAGTCGGCCACCTACGACGCCCGGATATCCGGGTCCGACCGCTACAAGTGCGTGTCGGGCGAGGCGCCGGGTTTCCTGCGCTACTCGTGCCGCGGCAACCGAACCGAGGAGTAAGGATAGAGGCGCCCGCTCCGATCCAGGCCCGCCCCGAAAACAGACCAGCAATTGGAATCCCAAGCGCGGGCCTCGAACGGGGCGGGCGCCTTTTGAATCGAGGAGGACATGAACCAACGAACCCGAACGATCTTGACGATCTTGGTGGCGGTCGCAGGGATCGGCGCCGGAGTCGCGATGGGTGCCGCTGTCCCGAACTGCGGCGTCGTAACGACCCTCGGCCGGCAGTTGACGCCTACCCTCGGCTGCGACATCAACTGGTGGGCCGTAGCGGGGACCACGGTTGCGGTGTGGGGGATAGGCGGCCTGGCGGCGTGGGTGATCCTGTTGCTTGAACGCATGATTGACGACGAGTGATGGGTTGGGTCGAGTGCGCCCCGGCGATCAACCTGGCCGCGGTTTCGGCGTTATATTGGTGGTTACGCCGGTATTTCCGGCGACGTGGTTAGTTTGGCATATAAATCCCTTACGTTTACAATCCGTTTCGGATACACGTTCTTATCGGAGACTTCGTCTACCCTCACGATCTCGCCCAAGTAATTCGACGCATTGTCAACGATTTCTCAGACCGCCGAATCCGGCCCAGTCCGCGAGAACGCGCGCATCACCAGCCTCGACCTGATACGCGGAGTCGCCGTGCTCGGCATTCTGCTCATGAACGCGGTCTCCTTCAAGTTCGGGCAGGCACCATACTTCAACCTCAGCGCGGGCGGATCTGAAAATTGGCTCGACTGGGCTGTAGGCATCTTCGGCGAGATATTCGTCGACCAAAAGTTCATGGGTCTGTTTTCACTCCTCTTCGGCGCCGGAATGACCCTCTTCATCGACCGTGCCAGCGACAGAGGAAGGCGCGCAGTGCTGTTAAACCTCTGGCGAAACGGGCTGCTTCTGCTGATCGGCATCCTCCACTTCATGCTGTGGGATGGCGACGTCCTGATGGCATACGCACTATCGTCGGTGTTCCTGATCGCGATGCGAAAGCTGCCGAATCGGACTCTGATCTCAATTGGGGTCGTCGTGTTCGCGCTCTCCATAGGCACCGCGCTGCTCGCTCAGAACATCGCCGACACAACCGACGCATCGCTATCAGGTATATGGACTCCAGGCGAGATGTCGGACGAAGAGATCATTTGGCTCCCCGTCATCTTCGGATACTTCCTGCGCGCACTAGGGCTGATACTAATCGGCGCCGGCTTATATCGCATGGGTTTCATGAACGGCAGTTTGTCTGCCAAGGCATATCGAATGACCGCATTGATCGGGCTTACCATCGGCTTGCCGCTCGCCTTTGCCGGGGTGATCATCACTGCATTGAGCGACTACTCGCTAGAGATCGCCTTCATCGGCCAGATCCCCAACACGCTAGGCACGGTTCCCGCATCTCTCGGATACATGAGTCTGATCATTCTTTGGAACAATGACGCGGACGACTGGCTCAAGCAACGTCTCCGCGCAGTCGGACGCATGGCACTCACCAACTACCTGACGCAGACGATACTCGGCGTGCTCGTGTTGACCACCTTGCTCGCCAATGCCGGCTTCGTGAACCGAAGCCTAATATTGGTGTTTGTGATCGCGGTCTGGGCGTTGCAAATGTGGTGGTCGCAAGCGTGGTTGAATCGATTCCTGTTTGGACCAGCAGAATGGCTCTGGCGGGTCGCTACATATCGAAGCCGACAACCACTTCTCCGTCAGAGAGATTTGCCGCGCGAATGATCACCGCCAACCAATCCCCTCTCCCTCGATGAGAGAGGGTGAGGGTGTGCACGATGCCGAATCCCGCTTTGCCCTTATTTCACGCCACCATCTCCGCAAACACCGGCTTCAACCTAGCCCGCGCCGCTGCCGATTCCTCGCTGTCGTCCGATTCGAAGATCGGCAACTCTTCGTCCAAGTCCGTGTTCATATCGTAGAGCTGTCCAGTCTCGTACAACTTCCAGTTGCGATCTCGCACCATTCGGATGCACCTAGCAGCGTTCCGAGCACTCATCGGCTCGAAGTGGAAGAAGATCCAGTCCTTAGGATCGCCCGTCTCGCCAGTTAACTGCGGATAGAACGACGATCCATCCATGAAGTAACCCTCAGGCGTCTCAACCCCGGCCGCCTCCAACATCGTCGGCAAAAAATCCGTCACATCGATCAAGTCATCGTTGACCGAACCCGCAGGCACCGTCCCCGGCATCTGAGCGATCAACGGCACATGAGTTCCGCGGTCATTAGTCTTGCCCTTGCCACCACAGATCTCGTTGTGCTGATGCACTATCGAGCACACATCATGAGGCGACCCGTTGTCACCCGTGTAGATGACCAACGTATCCTCGCTCAAACCCTGCGCCTCCAAGTGGTCCAACAGCCTGCCGATCACCTTGTCGTGATACTCCACCATGTCCTTGTAGAACCGTGGATCATCCGCGAAAGCTCCATCCTCCAACTCCGCCCACGTCCGTCCGCCCAACGTTTTGTTGGTAGACGGCTCGAAATCATCAAACTCTGGACTATCCGGCGATGGCTCGTGCGGCTTATGCGTCAAAGCCATCGGCCAGTACACGAAAAACGGATCGTCATCGTCCTTCTTACGGTCGATGAAGTCGATGATGTAGTTGCAAAACTCCTCATCGCCGTACTTGCCCATCGTGTCGTCCCGATACTCGCCGTTCTGATAAATGATCGGATCCTTATATCGAGAACCCTTGTCCTCCGTCTGGTGCGCATGCCACACACAGAACTCATCGAAACCCGCGTCCTCGATCTTCTGACCCTTGTTCCGCATCTCAGGCATCTCATCCGGCGGGTTGTAAGAGTAAAGCTGCCACTTGCCCGAAATGCAAGTGTTGTAACCCGCGCCCGAGAACAAGTGCCCAAACGTCACCTCATCCGGCGGTATCAACCCGAACCCGATGTAATTCCTGAAGTTGTGCTTACCCGTCATCAACGCCACCCGCGTCGGAGTGCACAACGGCAAAACATGCCCTTCATCGAACCGCATCCCATTCGCCGCCATCTCATCCAACCGAGGCGTCGCATAAGACGTCCCGCCGTTAACTCCGATGCACTCGTATCCGAGGTCATCCGACATAATCATGATCACATTTGGCCGTTTCTCTGACATAGCATTTCTCCCGCAGAAAACCATAACACCAACAGCGAAATACCGTAGTCCGATGATGCACTCAAGACGGCGCGTTAATCGGAAGTCAGGCGTTCTCTCAGAGCGGTCAATTCTTCCGTCATCGCCGAACTTGGGACTGGTTTCATCGAAGACAAAACTTTGACGCCTCGTTGCAAGGATTCGACAAGATTGATATCGATCAACGCCGCTGCGAGACAATGCATTATTTGGACTTCCCTTGGTTTGATCTCCCAATTTCCAATATCGGTCCCGTTTCTGCGGATACCAAGGTATCGAAGATCTGAATACGACGATCGATGCTTCATTAGGCAAGCAACCAAGCCTTTTTCATCGATGAATTCGATGCCTTTGGCGGATCCCAATTTGTTCATCCGCTTCAGTATTCTGACGCAAACACCTGAAGAATTGCCATCGATGTCCTTCAGTTCGCGGTACATCGCGGATGCGTCGTGTCCTGGTTTCCATATTCCGCGTTTCATGAGCACCATGACTCTTAGCGATTGTTCAACGGATAACAAGATCAACTCGAATGAAACCAATGGCATAAAAAACGCATCAATGTCTGGGGGTTTAGCGTTTGGGTTGTCAAGGCAAAGTGCTGATGCCCGTTGATGCGCCTGCGCTGAAGCAAGCAAACTCTTTGTAGCCTTCTCGATTTCTTCAGGCGTCAACGCCACTTCACTACCGTTATTTTTTCGCCGAATCATCACTATCATAATGTTAATTGGCATGGTTGTGTCACATCCGCTACTTCGGGTTTACTGTCGGGAATTGCGGTCGTCGAAAGATTGGGGCTCTGTTGTGGAACACCATTAGAATCACATCATCCGAACCCCGAAAACTCAATCCGTCACCCGCGCAGGCAAAACCATGACTACCCCCGTAATCGACGTCCAAGTCCACGCCTACGAGCGCGACCACTCCGACCGCCCATGGCACGGCCACTTGGAAGGCCCGGCCGAAGTCACCGGCGATGACATGGTAGCCGCAATGGACGCGGTCGGCGTCGACGGCGCCATCCTCGTCTCCCCGTTCTCCATGTACCAATACGACGCCAGCTACGCCCTCGAGGTATACGACAAACACCCCGGTAGCTTCGGCCTCGTCAGACCGTTCGATCCCGATTCCGACACCATCGAGCAAGAGATGGAAGAGTGGACTTCCACACCGGGCGTCGTCGGCGCCCGCATCATGCTCGCACGCATCGAAATCGAAGCCGACAACCCAGGCGTCAACCAAATCCTCGCCGCTGGCGCCAAAGCAAACGTCCCCATCAACGTCATGTGTTCCGGCAAGCTACCCATCTTCCGCGAGATGGCACGCAACCATCCCAAGACCCAACTCATCATCGACCACCTCGGCCTCGCACAACCCTACGAACCTCCAGCGCCGCCCGACGCATGGGCCGACCTTCCAACCGTCCTCGCCCTCGCAGCTTTCGACAACGTCGCCATCAAAATCTCCGGCGCCGGCACCCTCGCACACGAACCGTTCCCCTACCCAGACATCTGGGAGCCCCTAACCCAAATCTTCCGCGCCTACGGCCTCGACCGATGCATGTGGGGCACCGACTGGACGCGCGCCGTAAACCTCCTAACCTACGAGCAAGGAGTCGAAGCCTTCCGAGTCACCGACCAGCTCACCGACTCCGAACGCGCCCAACTCATGGGCGGCTCCCTCCAAAACATCTACAAATGGTCACCGCCTCCCGCGTAGCAAAGCGAAAGCGGCTGAATTTCACCGATCCGCAATCTCATCGCGCACCGCTTCTCCTGTTCCACCAGTTCCGGCGCAAAACTCGACCATTGCGACGCTGAAGCTTAATCTCCACGATAGTCACGCCCCACGTGTGCGACAACATTCATCGCACTGATCGGCGGCATAGAACTCAAGGAGGGTCTAATGGGGATTTATACGCCTGTTTATCCAAATGGCCAATCGATCAGTCCGAGCAAAATGGCCAACACTAACGCGAAGACTGCGAAGATCCCGACGTAAAATCCGATGGATACGATTGACAGTCCGATCATGACTACAACAACACAGGTGTTATGGGTGTCGGCGGCGGTGGTGTCGTCGGAGGTAGCGGCGGGGACAGTGGCGTCGTCGACGCTACCGTCCGGAACGCGGTAGTGACGATACGGCTCAGGCGGGTCGACCTCGGTTTTAGGTTTGCGTCGCATCATGCCATTCCAAGAGGTTTAATGCCTAGGGCAGAACGGCGACCGACCTGGCGGCGATTCATGTTTGCCGAGCGGGCTGTCAGCGGGCATTCGGTTCAGCCGATGCATGCCCTCTCTATCTCGGCTCGCGTGCCGTGCAACATGCAATCCGCGCTGTCGGGCAGGGCGACCATCGCCACCGCGTACTGCATCTTGACCCGAAGGCTAATGCTGCTCGCGGACATCGGTTCGCGTGCCGTGCAATCGACAATCACCACCGTAATCAAGTCGTTGCTCGCCGGCGTGATCATGACTGATGAAGCCATGAGCATTCTCAAATGCTCAATCCCTTTGTCGCCTCATCGATTTCACGATAAAGGCGTGCCTTGTCCACGATATCAGCAACTCGTTGAACTTGAACGGCTAGTGCGTCCAGTAGAAGAATTAGATGAGCTCGGTCGCCAGTTGGAACACTATTTTGCAAAGATTGCTGAACCCACCTCTGCTCTTTCAGGCGTTCCAGATACTCCGCGGTGAAATCTTCGGACGCTAACGCGGCGACCCTCACAAATTTCGCCCAAACGTCGCTCGGGGTCCCTTCGAAGTCTGGTTCGTCGTTGATCAGCATGGCATCTCACTCTGGCAGGCGGTGACACTGCCGACAACCTACCGCATCTCACCTGCCGAATCAACCAGGGAAGTATAGGCATTACAGAAACTGTCGAGATTAGTCGAATCAGGTATTGACAACTGCCCCGGACCTTGGTAGTCCGCGGATAAGGATTTCAGTGGGCTGGTGAATGCGGGAAGGGGGATAGTGCGATGACGTTCAGAAGAATGTTGTTCGTAGCGTCCGTCCTGGCAGTGGTTATCAGTGTGGGAGCGTGGGCAGCAGGGTTCGGCTCCGAGAACTCGGTCGGAGCGCAGGGACCGGGAGGGGGTGACGACGTAAACATCCAGATTGCAGTCGATCAGGTGGAGATGGGCGAAATCATCCACTCCGGCGTTGTCAACGCCGCCGGCGGGTGCGACATCGGCGTCAGGACGATAGAGATCGAAGGGACGCTGTCCGAAGGGGAGTTGAGCGAGGAGATATCCGTCGTTCTCAACGACGACTGCCAGCTGGTGGTCGAGAGCATCGAGCGGGAGTTCGGCCCGTGGATGCTGGCCCGTCGGAGGACGACGACTTCACAGTGTCGGGAGCGTCGGCGAACGGCTACACGGACTGGGAGGCCTACGCAAGGTTGAGGCTGTGGGGCTGGTACGACACGCAGCCGAATGACGATGACAATCCTCTCACGCCGATGGAAGCCGAGACGGAAGTGGAATTCTTCCTGCGATCAACTTCCTCGTCTCTACTGTTCAACTACCCGCCGCCGAGAAAGTGGTGCGAGGGCATCGAGCCCGGGCTGATCTGGAGGGACTGCTGGTTGGAAAACGAATACAACACGGAGACCCGCAAGGTGGTCGGAACGTACTCCCACTTCTTCTTCAACGGCATTCCTCAGATGGATTGGGACCAGCACGCCACCTACAACGCTCGGCTGTCTGGAAACGACACCTACAGGTGCTACGCCGGACCCCATCCGGGTTCCCTGAACTGGAGCTGCCGAGGCAACCGAACCAGCAGTTGGAATCCTACAGCAGGCTCATGAACGGCGCGGTTGCCCTCTGATCTGCAAGCATAGACGGCGCACCCGGATACCAAGCCTCCTTCCGGGTGCGCCGTTTCGATTCCTTGACGTCAACCGACTGCTGCTGCTCGCCCGGTGGCTATCGCAAGGAAACCGAGCGATGCGACCACCGCGACCAGCATCCATATGGATACGATCTGCCAGCGGGCTTTTAGAGCGAGTTCTTCAATGTTGTGGTTGTAGCCGATTCTGAAGTTGTCACCTACCCACTGCGTCAATGCGCCCGGGTCCCAACTATCCTCTCCGACATGCTGAGACAGGGCGTTCACATCGATTGCTCCGTTCCCGTGACCGATGCTCAGCGTTTTCACAGCGCAGCCGAACGTCGCGGCGAACGCCAGAACGAACAGGCCGACGGCGATGATGATGTCGCCCGTCCAATTGCCGCCCCTGACGAGCTCCTGCCCCAGCGCGGTGATGTTCGGCCATCTGGTCAAGTAGTCGCTGAACACGACGCAGGCGATGCCCGCCAGAACGACGGCCAGCGCGAGTATGCCGAACGCTCGGAGATTGATGTCCCGTTTCCGATGGCAGGTCGCCTGATACTCCATCAGCGCGACCTGATAGTAGAGGTTGTATTTGTCCATTGATATCACTCCTTCGATTCAACCCGCTACAGATGCCGCCTCATGATAAACACTCCGAGGCTGATAGCATGTAACGGCGCACCTGGGCGCAGCATCGACCGAAGAACCGAAAGGTGTCAACATGAGCGGTTGGGGCGACATCGCCAGAACCGAGCAGCATCCGGCCGAGCGGGACATGTCGACGGTCTGGCACGAACCCCTCAACCCCGACTGGTGGGTGCCTCCGCATTTCAAGCGACAGATCATGACGATCCGTCCGGTGCCGAGAGATACGACGATCCGCATCAAGTATTCCGACTACTTCGGCGATCACGTCGAAACGCCCGTGGAGATAACGGCCGGCAAGTCGTGCATCATCGAGATCGAGCATCCCAGCGGCTCGCAGTCGGTCGGCGAAGAGATTCTCGAATCGGAGGTGCAGATCACCGATCCCCTGACAGGAGATTTCTTGACCTCGCACATCGTTCACATCTACGTCCACATCCCCTTGGGCATCATCGCCGTGCTACAAGCGAGGAACATCCAGGCGGTCAACGCTGTTGATAGATGATGGACCTCATCGTCAGAATCATTCTAGGGTTGGCCCGTGAATCTTCACTGGGTAGTGGTGCTAGGGGTGGTCATGGCGATGGTATGGGTCGGTCGCCATTTGATCAGGCATCGGGAACGATGACTAGTCAGTGGCGGATCTCGTCGACAACGATTTCGCAGTCGTCGTTCATCGATGTGGAGACCGCCATTTCACCTTCGCCCGCAGTCATATGCACGACGATCTCCATCGCAGGCGTCACAGCTGGGCATTCGCCATTCGGGAGCCGTTCCATTTCGTAGATGACCTGCCCCTCTGAGAACCTGTCGACCACTACGAGAATAACCTTCGTGTCGTCACGTTCCTCCTGCTCAAAGTCACTCTCGTCGCTCTGGCACGCCGCCGCGCTCATCATCACTACTGCCCACGAGAGGATCAGGAGCAGAGCGCCTATGAGTATCTGATTGCGGTTCATCGGCAGATTCAGTATTCATAGTTTATGCGCCGTCAGTACGGCGATCAGACGTTCCCAATCTTGGGTCGTCATCTCTACGGAAGAACCACGCGCACACTTCTATTGCCTTCGAGCGTGATGGGGATCACGTCTGGTTTCTCAGACCTGTCGGCATCGTGTCTACGACCCAACAAATCTGGACAGGAGTCCACCTGATTGTTTTGGTCGGGCGACCCACCGTTGAGATCATTTGCATCAGTTGGTTTCAATATGTCGACATGTTTAAGGGTATCTCGAAACGCATTGACCACCCTGTCGGCACCCCGTTCGACGAATCCCATTTTGGCCACCAAATGAAGTTTGATGGCTTCGTCGGACGCTTTGGGCATCTGTTCGATGATCTCGCGGAACACCTCAGGCGATTGAGCGGCGGCATAGAGCGATTGCGGACACGTCCACCACTTTGACAATCGCGACACCTTTACTCCATGTCGTGAATGCGGGCGACGGTCTGTCCTGTGGTCATGGATCAGTCCTTAACCGGCTCCCCTGCAAACTGGCGGGTGTCATGTTCTCCTATGGCATCCACGGAATAACCTAGTAACAAGCCCGTGATCTGGTGACGCTGGCGAAGAGAGTGGTCGTATGACCATGCCAGCAGTTCGATCACCCACTGGGCGGTGGCGAACCCGACCATTGCGCAGTCCATGTCTCGGCGCGGCAGCACGAACGGGATAACGGAATAACGGCTTGTCTTCTGTGATATCCGCAGAAATTCGTTGCGCATCTCCGTTTCATCACAACCGACGGAATCCAGCAGCGCCATCGGTCTGACGCCTCTGGAGACCAGATATGCCTGTTCGTCTATGAGATCGTTCGAAGGCGGCATGGTGAATCGACAGCATACAGATTACCCCCTGTTGGGTGTGTCAGGCGAGCAAGAGCCACCGTACCACACTGGATTTGATCGCGGCAGGGCTGTTTCTCGGCATCCCGCGCTGGCGGGGTTGTTGGGATGGATGGGCGAACGATCCGCAATCTCAATGCGCATCCGCTCCTCCTGCTCCGGCGTCATCGCATCACCGAAATCCTGATACTCAAACAACAGACCTATCTCGACCTCACTCCGGCTGAGCATCGGATTCGGACTCCTTTTCACCCACTCCACCGCTTCATCCATATCCTTCACCTCCCACATCCAAAATCCCGCCACCAAACCATTTGCAGCCGTAAACAGCCCGTCGAACACCTCTCGAATCTCCCCATCTAGCGTCCCAATCCATCACAACACAACCGTTCGTCTCGAAACTCATCCGTACAATCCTTACAATCCTTGAAACCGACCTAACTCCGTCGCATCCCACCTATCTCCATGCCAATACGCGCCCTCATAATCCGCCACAACGAGTATGAAACCCTAGGCGAAAACTACACCTCGGTACTCGTCGAACGCGACTTCGACCTCCACCCTCTCAACGTCTTCGAAGGCGCACCCGACTTCGCCGATTTCGACCCGCCGCCGCTAGATGAACTCGACCTCATCATCGCCCTCGGCGGGGCCCTATCCGCAAACGACGAGTATCCAGCGATCAACTCGGAACGCGAGTACTTCGCCAAAGCCATGGCCTCCGGCGTACCGGTATTCGGAGTGTGCTTAGGCGCCCAAATCATGGCTCGCGCACTCGGCGGCGGCGTTGAACCAACCGGCGGATACGAGTTCGGACTTCGAAAGATATGGATAACCGAAGCAGGTTCAAACGATCCAGTATTCAGCAAACTCCGCGTCCCACTAGTCCCAACCCTGCACGGAGACCACTTCACCGTCCCCGACGGCGCAACCGAACTAGCCTTCGGATACATGCTCTGCCGCGATGGCACCTTCAAGAGACAGAGCCTAGCCTTCAGATATCGCAACTCCTACGCCTTCCAGTTCGAACCACAGTTGACTCTGAACGAGCTAAAGGTCTGGAACCGCGAACTCGCCGACGACTACAAACTCATGGGACCCCTATTCAACCCCGGATTCGAAGCCGAAACCAACCTCCGAGAATTTACCACCTACTCCCCAATCTACGTAGCCCAATCAAAAGAAATGCTCCTCGCCTTCTGCCAAAACGCGGGACTAGCCTAAGACCCAGGCGGCGAGTAGCTCACGGCTCGCTTCGTAGCCTCGTCAATCGTAGCTGGATCCAACAGAACCGTGGTCCTGACCGTTCCCGCGCCCGACGCTGCAACTTTCAAAGAGATCGCCGTAGCCGCCGCATCGTCAGGCAGCTCCGCAATCACATATAGATCGTCATCCCCGAAGGCGTAATAAAACGCCTCCATACTCCCGCCAACGCTCTCCACAACCTCGCCGATCGCCTTTTGCCGAGCCGCCGACCTCTAACAGTCCGTTCACACCCTCCAAGGTGTACGAAGCTTGGAACAGATATTTGCCCATGTTGACCCCCTCTATTTCATCAGTCATTGCAACCGTTATTGTCTTTCAATTATGACTCTCAATTCATCACACCAATCGCCAAGAATCCCTAACGCCAAACATCCTTCGATTGTTCCCGAATCGTATTAATTAATAAAACGGTTCGGATAGGAGGTGTGTCATCACGGATATGAGCATTGTTTCCGGGAGGTGGTTGACCATTTCGGTCGCTAAGTGGATCGGAGCGCTGACCCTTGTGGTTCTTTCAAGCGCGTTAGTTTTCCGACAATTTTCCCCGAACCCCGTTTTGGCCGACCACGAAAATATGTACGTGGTTTGCCCAGATCCGATCCTTGAGGGCAACTCCGCACAGATGCGAGTTCGCAAACCCGGGTACAACGTCAGGTGGGCCTTTCACCTACACGGATGGTCACTCCGCAGACGAAAGCGACTTCGATTGGCGCCGCCATCCTCCATCTCACGAAACCCGATTGCGAACGCACCGCGATCTCATCAAACTCGACCAACGCAGTACGGTGGTCTCCTGTCCTCACGAATTCGTTGATCGCTTCGTCATCCTCCCAAACCGAAATCGTGTAGAACCGCAACCGCAAGAAATCCGCTCGGACCCAGTGCCCGATCGCACCAGGCGTCTCATTCAACTGACGCCTAATAGCCCCATTGAGCCTGAAAAATCGCCGAACCTCACACCAACCTCGCAACTTCAACCGCGTAGCCACGACAACAACCTGCTTCGACCCCACTCTCATCCTCCTCGCGCCTATTCATAAGCGGACAAGCACCAAACATAGACCAATATCAAATCGGTGAATGGTGGGCCCGGACGGATTCGAACCATCGACCTCTACTTTATCAGAGTAGCGCTCTAACCAACTGAGCTACGAGCCCGACAGCGATGCACCCAGAACGGTGCTTTTCGCAATATCCCAATTCTAATCGATTGGCCAACACTTTCTCCTCCCAGCGATGAGAGAGCGGCTAGGTGAGCGTGATCGAGGTGAACGCGGGCTCCATCTAACCACCGAAGGGCGAACCGTCCCTTTTCCGATATTACGTGAGAAACTGAGTTCGAGAAAAAGACCCTCTCCCGCGATTCACGCCGGAGAGGGTTCCTTGCTTTAGGGATCCCCATATGGGTAACCCTGCGAAACCAAGGATAATCTCTTACCGTGGTTTCCCTACAGACATTGTTACCATATCTGATCATGAAACAATCCGCAAGCCCTAAATCCAAAACAGATCTCGGCCTGCTTGCCGAACGCCCGATCAACGAAAACATCGTATTCGGCATCGACGTCGGCATCGCATCCTGCGGCTGGGCGGTCATCGACACTAAAAACGAAGCCATCCTCGCCATGGGCTCCCGTTGCTTCGAACCGCCTGAAGACCCGCAGAAGAAGACCCTATACAACGAGCAACGTCGCATCAAACGCGGCATGCGTCGGGTTACGGCGCGTCGTGCAGGTCGCATAAATACCGTGCGACAAGTGATCAAGGACGCAGGTTTAGTAGCTCAGCCATCCCATAAGTATTTCCAGTCTCTCGGCAAAGACGCACCCGACCCCTGGGAAACTCGCTCCCTTGCAGTCGATAAGGCGGTAACTCCGCAGGAAGCCGCGGTAGTGCTCATACACATCGCCAAGCATCGCGGCTTCAAATCCAACAGTAAACGGGATGCCGCAGATTCAGAGGGCAAAGTCGTGCTGAACGCAGTCAGCGAGTGGGACAAGAAACTCGACGGCAGGACTTTCGGCAAAGCCGTTTTTGAAGATTACAAAGACGGACGCAAGCGCAACCGAGAAGGCGATTACCAGTTTACCGCGTCGCGAATTCACACTCTTGATGAGGTTAAGACGATCATCGCAACGCAACGTGAACTCGGCGCCGAATGGGCAACCGAAAATTTCGAGGAACGATACATAAATGCCGCTTTTCATCAGCGACCGCTACAGAGCAGCGAAGAATTAGTAGGCGATTGTCCCTTCGAGCCGGACGAGAAACGCGCAGCCCGATTCTCGTATTCATTCGAGATGTTTCGGCTATTGCAGACACTCATCAATCGATGCAAGATATCGACTCCAGACGGGGATGTTTCGCTAATTCCCGGCCAGTTGAAACGTGCGATCGGTGGAGTCGGCAGAAGCAAGACACTGTCCTACACAAAACTCCGGTCTCTGATCGACCTTCCAGACGCTAGATTCGCCAGCATCCCCGACAACGACCCAAGCAAACTCGGAAAAGACGTAACCGGCAACAACAACGGCGCATCTCCCGGCTCATACAGGCTGTTCAGATTGTTAGGAACCTCAACATGGAACCAGCTGATAAAAACGCCTGAGATTCTCGATCAAATCGCCGCGATCATAACCTTCAACGAAAGCCCAGATGAAATCCGCAAACGATTCGACAATCTCGATTTAGAACCCGAAACAGTCGAAACCCTCATGGACGGCGTGAAAGACGGCGAGTTCGCGTCGTTCAAAGGCACTGGCAACATCTCCGCCAAAGCCGCGCGAAAACTGATTCCCGAACTGCTACGCGGCAAAACATACAACATCGCCTGCGATGAGGTGGGATACGACTTCAACAAGCAGATCGACACCAGCATCCAAGACATCAAGAACCCAGTCGTCCAACGCGCACTTACACAAGCGATCAAGCAAGTGCAGGTGCTGGTCAGACGCTACGGACGTCCCGGCAAGATTCATACGGAGCTTTTGCGCGATGTAGGGCGATCTGCTGAAGAGCGAGGCAAGATGGAGCGTGGTATACAAAAGCGCAGCGACGAAAAACAGAAACATCGTGAGAAATTCAAAGAACTTATCAACGCCGAAGATTGTACTCATGACGATGTAGAAAAGTACGAACTGCTTAAAGAACAGCAGTTCAATTGTGCGTATTGTGAAAGAGCGCTGCGCCCTCACGACATCGTGGAATCAAGGGTCCAAGTAGATCACATCTATCCGCGTAGCAGAAGTCATGAAAACGGCTTCGAAAACAAAGTCGCCACCTGTATAAGTTGCAACCAGAGCAAACGCAATCGAACACCTTGGGAATGGAAAGGTGAACACGATCCAAGATGGTGGCAGGTTTTTGAAGCACGCGTAAAAGGATTCAACTGTAGGCACAAAGAAAAGAAACGCCGGTTGCTGAGAAAGAGTTTCAAGGACGTTGAGCAGGACTTCATCGCGCGAAACAAAGTCGATAGCAGTTACGTTTCACGCGCACTCTTGAGAGAACTGAGGAAACTCTATCCCGAATCCTACCATGGCGTACCAGTGTACGAAGGTAGCAGTCGTCGTATATTCCCGCGCCACGTCTACCCACGTCCCGGCCAATTCACCGCCATGCTACGCCGTGCCTGGCTCGGAAAACGTTACAAGAAAGACCGCGATGACGATCGACACCACGCGATGGACGCATTGATCGTCGCAATGCTGGACGAAGGTCTCTTGCAACGCTTGACCCGCGCCTATCAGGAATTGGAAGAGTCCGCAAAGCAACACAAACTCACCCCGAACGTAGAGCCGCATTGGGAATCATTCGCCCAAGACGCAATGAACGCCTACAACGCCGGATGGCTCGTATGCCGCACCGAGAACCGGCGTGCCAGAGGCGCGCTGCACGAGGAGACGATACGAACGTCCTGCATCGACGAAGACGGCAACCAGACCCTCTACGAACGCAAGCCCATCGACGATATCAAGAAATCAGATTTGAAACGTATTCCCGACCCAGTGATTCGTGAACGTGTGGAAAATTGGCTCGAATCCGGGAAACCTGACGATGATCGCCCAAAGTCCGCAAAAGGTGATCCGATACGCAAACTACGCTTACCTACCACGATCAAGACGGCGTTTCAGATTAACCGTCGTGACATGGGCGGCAACAAAGATCGACGGCAAGGTGGCTATGCCACAAACGGAAACGACGCGATGGTTCGCGTAGACCTTTTCAAAGTCGACGAGACCAAATACGATTCCGCCGGCCAACGCATCACGCCCGGATACTACTTGGTGCCAATCTATCTGTGGCAGATCGCAGATAAGAAAAGCAAAACACCGTTGAACGCAATCGTTGGCAGAAAACTAGAAAACGAGTGGCCAGAAATGGATCCACACGATTTCGTAATGTCGCTATATGAAAACAGCTATATAGAAATCGTCAAAGCAAACGGCAAACTAGTCGATGGGTACCGTCGAAGAGTAGACCGCGGAGGAGGCACTATTAGAATATCTCCACACAATTTACGAGACGACAAATTTTCAGCTAAACGAAGACCGAGCGTCAAAGGCCTGAAATCCATCCGCAAATTCCAAGTCGACCGCCTCGGCATCAAACACGAAATCCCGCCCGGCAAAGAAAAATGGCCCGGCTACCAATACGATCGCTGATCCCTCATGCCTTGGCGCGGCATACACTTAACCGAAGCGGCATCCCTTTCCCGCCGCCAAGCCGGCATCCAAATCCAACGCGATGGTCGAGACGACGTACGCATCCCGCTCGAAGACATCGCTTGGATCGTCATCGACACTCGCGACATCACCATAACCTCCGGCCTGCTCTCGTCCTGCGCCGAACGCGGCATCGCCGTCATCTTGACCGACGACCGACACATGCCGTCAGGATCCCTGCTGCCATTCCACATCAACTACGCGCAAGCCGAGGTCTCCCATCTCCAATTCGCCGCGCCCGGCGTGTTGCGTCGCCGCCTCTGGCGCAGAACCGCACGCGCAAAGATTCTCAACCAGGCCGCCGTACTCGAAAAAGCAGAAGCCTCAAACTTCCGCGTCCTACGTAATCTCGCCCGTCAAGTTCAACCCGGTGACCCCGAAAACGTCGAAGCACGCGCCGCCCGACGTTACTGGCCATCCCTCTTTACAGCGTTCCGTCGCGACAGCGAAGCTTCAGACAGAACCAACGCACTGCTCAACTACGGCTACGCCGTCATGCGCGCCGGGGTAGCGCGATCGTTAACCGTAGCCGGGTTAATCCCCGCCATCGGTATCCACCATCGATCACAGATGAACCCCTTCAACTTGGCCGACGACCTGATTGAGCCCTTTCGACCCACCGTCGATTGGCTGGCTCACGAAATGAGAGAGACCGACGATTGGGGCGATGTCAACGACCCTAATCTTGGCCTGCCTAAGGAAGACCGTCAGCGCCTCGCAGGTGTCCTCACGCATCAGATACGCATCGAAAACGAAGAGATGAACGTACTCAACGCGATTGATCGATCCGTCGCTTCTTTCGTACGATCGTTGAGAAGTCGTAAATCCGGCGACTTCCAACTGCCCGAATTCGTATGATTCGATGCCATATGAGGAACCACGCTACGTGTGGCTCATGGTCTTCTTCGACCTCCCCGTCAAATCCAAGAAACAACGACGCGTCGCCACAAAGTTCCGAAAGTTCCTACTCGACGATGGCTACATCATGCTCCAATACTCCGTCTACACCCGCATCTGCAACGGGCAAGACGCCGTAACCAAGCACATGGGACGCCTCACCAAATCCCTGCCCGAAGAAGGCTCCGTCAGATCCCTCCAAGTAACCGACGCCCAATACGCCCGAATGAAGACGCTCGTCGGCAGGCGACGCGCTGAAGAAAACTTGGGCGCGGATCAGATGGTCCTTTTATAGCCACGCTCCGTTGCGCGTGGAAACCGGCCCGAATCTAGACCCGAAATCGTCTTAGACTGACATCTACCGCGGTATCGAGAGTGGTTCCGCCCAGTTCGGGCCGAACTGGGCGGAGTTTATCACCCTATTGTCTGTAGGGAAACCACGGCAAGATGCCGATGTGCTCGACCAGATGGGCAAGTTTATCACCCTATTGTCTGTAGGGAAACCACGGCTTAGAAACTCCGCGGCGTAGCTTCCCAGGTAGTTTATCACCCTATTGTCTGTAGGGAAACCACGGCTCGGCCGGCGCGGGGGCGTTTCGATGTCGGAGTTTATCACCCTATTGTCTGTAGGGAAACCACGGCATTCCGGCCCGTTTCCGCGATCCGCACGATTAGTTTATCACCCTATTGTCTGTAGGGAAACCACGGCTATGACGCGAAAATCCAAAAGCTTCGGGGAAGTTTATCACCCTATTGTCTGTAGGGAAACCACGGCTGGACATGGCGTTGATCAGTCCGCGCCTTCAGTTTATCACCCTATTGTCTGTAGGGAAACCACGGCTCGCGATCAAGCGATACGGCCCGCCAGTCTAGTTTATCACCCTATTGTCTGTAGGGAAACCACGGCAAGAAATTAATGGACTGTCAATTTCCAACTAGTTTATCACCCTATTGTCTGTAGGGAAACCACGGCACAATCCCCAGTGTTGCACACTGCTATGAGAGTTTATCACCCTATTGTCTGTAGGGAAACCACGGCTGAGTAGTCTACCTGTTAGGGAGCGCCTTCGAGTTTATCACCCTATTGTCTGTAGGGAAACCACGGCTGTCGGCACTATGCGGTTAATCGCGCCACGAGTTTATCACCCTATTGTCTGTAGGGAAACCACGGCTAGCGGTTGGATGTTATCACATCCTCTTTAAGTTTATCACCCTATTGTCTGTAGGGAAACCACGGCTCTCGTATAGAAAACGCAAAGACATCTAAAGTTTATCACCCTATTGTCTGTAGGGAAACCACGGCTACCTCGGTGTCTACGATCTGTTGCGTCCGGAGTTTATCACCCTATTGTCTGTAGGGAAACCACGGCATGCAGAGCTTCGAGAACGGTCCCGTCGATAGTTTATCACCCTATTGTCTGTAGGGAAACCACGGCGATCGAAGGCGACGGTATCGCAAGAGTTGCAGTTTATCACCCTATTGTCTGTAGGGAAACCACGGCCTGTGTGGTCACGTTTCGTGTATCTCCGGTAGTTTATCACCCTATTGTCTGTAGGGAAACCACGGCAGGTGACAAGTTGCACGTCGTGGCGAATGCAGTTTATCACTCTATTGTCTGTAGGGAAACCACGGCTCGTCGATCACGGACGGCTCGAGCGCGTCAAGTTTATCACCCTATTGTCTGTAGGGAAACCACGGCTGACATCAAGGCGATTATCTTCGTTTGTGCAGTTTATCACCCTATTGTCTGTAGGGAAACCACGGCCAACACATCGCACACGATTTACTGCAACTCAGTTTATCACCCTATTGTCTGTAGGGAAACCACGGCATCAGCAGAAAGACGTTGACAGCCTAAGGCAGTTTATCACCCTATTGTCTGTAGGGAAACCACGGCGGTCTTGAGGTAATACTCCCGCTTCTCAGGAGTTTATCACCCTATTGTCTGTAGGGAAACCACGGCCTGTCAAGCAAAGTGGCATGTCGATGCGAGAGTTTATCACCCTATTGTCTGTAGGGAAACCACGGCGCCAAATGTTCACAAAATGAACTACATGTATATAGATGTATTCGTTGAAGCAGGCTTCATTACTGTCAATTGATCGTCATCCGTGGATTCTCATAAAGGACGGCTCAATTCACGGAGGCAACATGTTTTCCATGATCATACACATCAACGACGCTCTCGCAATTCTTTTCATTTACAGCTGGAAACCAATTCAATTCTGATCACACACACCAGCACTCCCGACATCAGCCGTGCCAACCCTCAACCAACAACCAGTCCCATATCATCATCAACTTACCCACCGGACCAACAACAAACCCAAACCTGTGGCGACCCTCGTGGTCGCCCTGCCAATCAAATCGCCGCCAACCCTTCACCACAACACCGACCAGCAACCTACTCACACGATCAACAACCCATCACTCCATTCAAACGTCTCTACCCCATATTCATTCAGGAACACCATCCCCATGTAACCTATCCCCCATGCCGCCCCCCAAACGCCGTTCCCTACTCTCCACCGGCTCCTGGGCGCTCTACGACTTCTCCGACACCATCTTCTCGGCATCCATCCTCACCTTCTACTTCCCCCTCTGGGTCACCGACGACAAAGGCGGCACCGACACCCACATCGGACTCGCACTCTCCGCCTCGATGCTGATAGTCGCACTCACCGGACCCTTCCTCGGCACCCTCTCCGACCGACTGAACCGTAGGGTCCCCCTCCTCGCGATAAGCGTCGTCTCCTGCGCCGTCTTCACCGCACTCATCGGCGCATTCGGCGGTCTCACCACCGGACTACTCTTCTTCATCGCCGCCAACTTTCTATACCAAACCGGACTCATCTTCTACAACTCACTCATCATCAACGTCAGCTCCGAAAGCCAACGCGGCATCGTATCCGGCATCGGCGTCGGCGCCGGATACATCGGACTCATCGCCGCATTCCTCATCATGCGACCCATCGTCGACGTCCAAGGAAACCAAGCCGCATTCCTACCCACCGCCGGACTCTTCATCCTTTTCGCACTCCCACTCCTCCTGATCGTCAGGGACCCCGGACCCCGCGGCCGCGTCGACAAATCCCTCTTCCAAACCTCCTACAAACAGCTCTACCAAACCTTCAAACGAGCCCGACAGCACAGCAACCTCTTCCGATTCCTCATCGGACGCTTCATGTACATGGAAGCCATCAACACCGTCACATCCTTCTACGTCCTCTACCTCATCAACGTCGGCGGCTTCAAAGACACCGAAGCCCAAACCATGATCATCGGCGTCGTCGTCATCGCCATCTTCGCATCATGGGCCACCGGATTCCTCGTCTCAAAATTCGGACCCAAACGCGTCCTAATCATCGCCCTCATTGGCTGGACCGCACTCGCCATCGCCGCCGTCATCGCCGACACCACATGGGCATTCTGGGCCATCGCCGTAACCATGGGATTCTTCTGGGCCGCACCACAAATCTCCGACCGCGTACTCCTCACCTACCTCTCACCAAACGGACAAATCGGAGAATTCTTCGGACTCTTCCAAATGTCCGGACGCCTATCCGCCGTCATCGGACCCGCCCTCTGGGGCCTAACCATATGGGCCCTATCCGAAACCGGCGAACTAGCCTACCGAATAGCCCTAGCCACCCTAGCCATCTTCCTAGTAGCCGGACTCCTAGTCCTCCGATCCGTCCAAACAACCCGCGAAACCTCCGACCTCGACGCCATCGAACAACCGGCAACACAGTCCCCTCTCCCCTCGGTGGGAGGGGGCTAGAGCCTGCCCCGGACTTGATCCGAGGGTGAGGGGGATCGCCGGGTACAAACAGGCGCGACCTAAGGTTTCCCCCACTCGTGGCAAAAATATCCGAAGGAAACAGGGCACACACCCCACCACGGGTAGGGGCGGGTTTCAAACCCGCCCACATCCTCGCCGGCGCAAACGTCCCCTTCGCAAAGCGAACGGGACGCGAAAGAGCGAAGCGAATTTCGCAGGGGATGCCCGGGGCGGACCCGCGGCGGGGCACCACCCAAACGACAAACGGCGGACACCCAACATCATCGGTAGAGGTGGGTTTCCAACCCCACTCAAACATGGTTCGCAACTGGTGGAACCACTAATGCAACTGAACCCCAACTGAGTAAATCCCGCCTTGAGTCGACCAAACGATCTTCACTTCTGCCTCAGTGAACACAATTGGCAGAGGTTTGATGGCCGTTTCGCGGTGCACCAGCAACGCTCATGAATATTTTCGGCCTGCTGACAATCGTAGTAGGTGTGATAGACGTTATCGGAATCGTGTTTTGCAGAGTGGAATTGGCGTGCGCTGCTCATCGTGTCCTCGTTGGTTTGGATATGCGGTCTTATCTTCCGTGAGACGCATGTGATAGGTCTCAATAATGTTATGTTGACCTTTCGCAATTGCTGCGCGACGTCATATTACCTACCGCTGCCCAACACTCAAAAGAGAACCAACTGAGAGACCATTCGTCACGAACCTGCCCATCTCGTTCATTCAGGCAAGTTCCCTTATCACCTATCATTCCCATCTTTACCAATCCTTCACATCCCAGTTCAAATTCACCGACAATCCTGCCGACCCGCCTCCTCCAAATCCACAACAATCTCCACCGGCGCGTTCCGCGCCACAATCAAAACCAAATCCACATTATCCGACGTGTTCACCGGCTGATGATTCGAATCCGGCGGCACATAGATGAAATCGCCCGGACCAATCTCCTCCTCAACCTTCAACTCCTCCCCGTGCAGAAACAACCCCTCGCCGCTCACCACATAAATCGCCGACTCGCAATTCACGTGATAATGCGCCGTCGAACACCGACCCGGCGGCACCGTCGCAATCGCCAGATGAATCCCCGCCGACCCCGACAACGCCTCCGACACACCAGCCAGCCGCGTCATCGCACCGCTCGCAACATCAACCTCCAAATCACCGCCCTTGGTAATTACACAAGGACGACCAACATCTTTCCCATCATTCAACATCCTGCCCATCCTAGTTCAAAACCACAACCGAACGCAGCACCTCACCCCGCTCCATCTTGTGGAACGCCTCCTCAACATCCCCAATCCCGATCGACTCCGACACAAATCCATCCAGGTCCAACCGACCCTGCATATACAGGTCGATGTACATCGGAAAGTCCCGCGTCGGCAGACAATCCCCGTACCAAGACGACTTCAACACTCCACCGCGACCGAACACCTCGATCATCGGCAACTCAATCTTCATCTCCGGACTCGGAACACCCACTAATACGACAGTACCCGCCAAGTCCCGGGCGAAGAACGCCTGCTCATACGTCTGCGGCAACCCAATCGCCTCGATACATACATCCGCACCATTGCCACCCGTGATGTTCTGTATCGCCTCCACCGGATCGACCTCACGAGAGTTCACCGTATGCGTCGCACCAAAACCCTTCGCCCACTCCAACTTCCGGTCATCGATATCCACCGCGATGATCGTGTGCGCACCCGCCAGCTTCGACCCCGCAATCGCCGCATCACCAACACCTCCACAGCCGAACACTGCAACCGAATCACCCCTTGACACACCACCAGTATTGATCGCCGCACCCAACCCAGCCATAATCCCACACCCGATCAAACCCGCCGCCTTCGGATCCGCATCCGCATTTACCTTCACCGCCTGACCCGCAGCAACCAACGTCAACTCCGCAAAAGCGCCAATCCCAAGCGCCGGCGACAACGGCGTCCCGTCCTCCAACGTCATCTGCTGCGTCGCGTTACGACTGTCGAAGCAATACCAAGGCCGACCCCGCAAACACGAACGACACGTATTGCAAGGCGCCCGCCAAGCAATAATCACAAAATCACCCGGCGCCACATTGTCAACATCGCCCCCGACCTTCTCCACGACACCAGCCGCCTCATGCCCCAAAAAATACGGGAACTCATCCCCAATCGCACCCTCCCGATAATGCAAATCCGTATGACAAACCCCACACGCCTGCACCCGAATCAACGCCTCACCCGGCCCCGGATCCGGCACCAAAATCGTCTCCAACGATACCGCCGCACCCTTAGCCGCCGAGATTACTCCCTGCACCTTGTTCATATGTCGTCCCCATGACTGCTGATTGCTGCTAATCGATTCAACGGGATTATATGGCATCCAAACCCGATTACCCCACCATTCGACTCGTTGCCCCTCCCATCACCAGCCCACCCACCCGTAGAGGCGACTCTCGTGGTCGCCCTGCCACCAACCGACCCAAATCTGCCGCCACATCCCGCTCGCACAACATCAAGTTGTTCAACCAAAGCGTCAAACAGTCCAACACAACCACCCGACACTCCGACCCAATCACATCCCAAATCTCCACAAACCCCTCCAACGTCCGCCACGACGAACCCCGACTCGCCCGATGCCTAGAAATCCGCTCCCGCATCTCCTCATCAAACCCCTGCGCAGTAGCCAAAAAACCCGATCCAAGCACCAAAATCCTACCCATCAGCAACACTCTTTGTCTAGGCACCGGTAGGGGCAGGTTTCAAACCTGCCCCTACACAGTTGAACCCGGAACGACGATCGTGCATCTACTAACCAACCAACCGCTATGTCCAAGTTCTGTTCGATGCCGGATTCTCTGGGTCTTCATCCCAACGCGCCGGATTGTCAACGACGTACGGACGGATACGATCCAACGACGCTTCATCACGAATGACGTGTTCGTAGTAATTGCGTTGCCAGAAAGATGTCCCAACACCACCGCGGACAGCGTTAACGCGTCTCGCCGAAAACGTCTTGAACGCCCTCACCACCTCTGGAATGCCGTGTCGCCGTCGTCCCGTAGGGGCAGGTTTCAAACCTGCCCCCTGCCATGTCGTCATCAGGCTCCAACATCACGATGCCATGGACATGATTTGGCACGACAACCCACGCATCCAATCGGACATGCGCGTAATGCCGCGGCAATTCCGACCAAACCGAATTCACCATCACACCCAACTCACTCAGACGCACCTCGCCATCCACAACATCTCCAAGGACACAAACCCGCCCCCGAGTGCAGATCGTCACGAAATAAGCCCCAGCTTGCGCGTAATCATACCCCGGTAACCTCAAAGCCCGACGACGAGCCGGCACATGGTCCAAATCGATCTCGTTACTCATTCGACATTCATCCTAACCGACCGACACTAGAACCAAATAACAAACATAGACACTGTCTCCATCGTCGGAATACCACACCCCGCGCCACCCGTAGGGGCAGGTTTCAAACCTGCCCTGCCAGTTCATCGGCAGCTGCCCGACGCATTGACCCGTCTGAAATCTCCGCCCATCTCAAACAAAACACCGTAACCCGTAGGGGCAGGTTTCAAACCTGCCCTGCATGTTCAACGGCAAATGTTTCCCCAACCAACCTGACAAGATCCTCCTCAATCTCCTCCCACTCCTGCATCAAATCCAACGTCTCAACCCAAAACGGATGTTCATCGATCCGCGTCCGCAACTTCCTCTCACCTTCCCGAGTCTGGCCGTATAACAAGATCCCCGTAGCCTTGCGATGAACATCACTTTCTTGATCTTGCGACGCGAGATATGCATACATCTGGTAGAGATTAGCCGAATGCACAGTCAAGTTCCCGTAATGTTCCGGCGCGACTGAGCTATACCACTTAGTGTCCACGACGACTATCTGATCTGATGCACCTCGGCGTCTCAAAACGATGTCCGGTTGCATAGACGGCAATCGAACGTCGTCAACATCGTCCTGACTCGTTTCATTCCATCGCAATCTCATTTGCGGCGAAACATCCCACTCACTAGGTTGTAACTTCAACCTGTAAAAATTCGCCACGAACCGCTCGAAAATCTCGTGCTCCCGCTTCCGAAACCAATCCACATATTCCAAATCCGACGCCCCATCCGACCGCGGCATCGCCGGATCCTGCAACATCTCGCAGATCTTCAACATCAACTTATACTCCCGCTCATTCCGACCCAACTGACGCAACTCCGAGGCGATCAATCGCTGCGTAACCCGCACCCGATCAATCTCATACAACATCCGAATCAACGCCTCAACATCCGATACCAATCTCCCGTACTTTGCCCGTTCTTCCTCAACCGACGTAAACCCACGACTCAACGCATCGCCCAACGTCGACCGAACGATCTGATTCCGAGGCACATTCAGCGTGAACTCCTCATACTCGCAATGCAACCGCCCGCGATAAATCGACATCCCGCGCAAAGTCTGTGCAAAATCGATCCGACCTCGAACACCCCGCATTTCCTCCGACCTCTCCACATAATCCCCACGCAACCCACGCCGTATCTGACGCTTCGTCAGAAAAACCAATATCGCCGTCAACAAAGCACGCAAATCCGGCGCATCCTCAAACTCCGCATCGAACCGATCCTTGAACTCCACCAAATCCCACGCATACAACAACATATGCCACCAATTCCGTACCGGAATCATGCCAAACCACCGTCATTCCCGCGCAAGCGCGAATCCAGAGGAGCGGGACAATCGGCCACGCCCCTTTCGCGGAGCGAAAGGGGCGCGAGCGAGCGAAGCGATGCGAGCGGGGTATGCCCGGGAGGCGTAGATCCCCTCCATCCGTGTAAATTCAAATCCCTCAAACAACTCACATCATGCCAATCCTAAAAATCCTAGTTCAAAACTACCCCCGGAGGTAGCTCGTACCCTCGTTCTCGGTACGTATGAATCGTCTCCACCACCACACTCTCCAATATCGCAATCGTCTCCTCAGCAGTATCACCCCAAGCCACACAATTCGGAAACGACGGCACCTCCGCCATATACTTGTCCGGTTCCGTCGATTCGGATGGATCGTAAAGTGCGCACAGCAATCGATAGCGAGTTCTTTCAGTTGTCATCACGCCGCCTCCGTATCTAATTCCTGATATCGCAGTCCCTCAACATTCTAACGGGCAGCCGAAACATCCAACGTCTCACATCCATTACATCCATGCAACTTCAGCCCACGCCATTCAGCAACTTCCTCACCTCATCATCCGCCCTCTTCGCGTTATCGAACCAATACTCCTCCAACAAAGGCTGAATCTCGGTCTCCACGATGTTGCGATACCACCGCTCCCAATCCTCCTCGCCACCATCGGCTATGTCGCAGAAATACGAATGCCCCACCGCAAAGTTCCGACCCAAAGACGCATCATTCCCAATCACCTCATTCAAAGCCGACATCCGATCATTAATCCGATCAATCACCCCATCCGGCACATCCTTCGCAGTCAACCAATCCCCATAAACCGTCTCCCCAAACTGCGGTTTCAACGTCACGAACGCAAACCGACGCCGCATCGCATAATCCATACCTGCCAACGACCGGTCCGCCAAGTTCATCGTTCCCAACAGATAGACATTCTCCGGCACCGAGAATGTATCGCCACCCACCAACTCAACACTGAACTCATCACCCCGCTTGTCCTTCTCAATCAACGACAGCAACTCCCCAAACACCCGGCTCAAATTTCCCCGATTGATCTCATCGATGATCATCACAAAATCCCGGCCGTCGTTGGCTCGTGCCTCCTCGCACAGCCGCAAAAACGCGCCGTTTTCGCGCTTGAAGATCAACTGTTCGGCCTTGTTCGTAGTCGGCCGGTACCCCCGCACAAACTCCTCATATGAATATGACTGATGAAACTGCACATTCACAATCCGGTCATCCGCCACCTTTCCGCGCTCACCCATCAACAAATAAGCCAACCGCTTCGACACAAACGTCTTGCCCACACCGGGCGGCCCCTGCAATATCATATTCTTCTTATCCAAAAACCGATCCCGGATACGTTCAAGTTCCTCAGGCTCAAAGAACACCCCGTCCTTAATCATGTCGCCGATACCGAATTCTCCTGCGCCCTCTTCCTCCTCATCATCCTCGCCATCAGGCTCAGGAGATGATTCCATCCACGCCAAAAACTCATCCTTCACCCGATCTGTGGCCTTCACTACAGTCCGAGTTCGCGGTGGTAGCGACGGCAAATCAAACCTACGCAGAATGCGACCAGCCCATTCGATGTCCCTGCGATTCTCCCACGGTGCGTCCGACACATGGTAAGGGTCTGAAGTCACTTTGCCGTACCGGATTCGGTGGCCATCACCTTCCGGCATCAACACGTAGTCGCAAATCTTCAAATCCCATACGAAGTTCGCAACCGAAGACGCATTAGCATTGATCGTGCCACTGCTTTCGTTTGGATGCCGGCTTGCGTACGTTGCCTTGATAGCATCACCGCCAAGCTCACGCGACAAATCAACATCGCCCAATCCGAAGCCTACACCCGCTATTCCATTTTCTAGCTGGTAGTCAACGGGTTGGCCGCTAGAACCTCCGCGCACTATCCAAACCTTCGGCGGATCCCACTCGGGATTTTGAGACTTGAAAACAGATATGTTGATTTCCGGGAACGATTGTCGCGTTAATTCCTTTGTCCGCATCAGACACTTGATGTACGACTCAGCGTCCGTTGCTTCGATACCTAAATCGCTCCCGCCGATAGCGTTAACTGTGTCACTGTGCAAGAAACAAAATGGATTGATCCAATACATTGCGCTAGTCAACTTAGATATCCCAACACCTCGGACTCCCAATCCTCGGCGAATCAATTCGCCGATCAAGCCACCTGCAGACACTTTCTCAATATTATTGACGTCAAAAACACCCTCGAAAACATCCCAAATCGTCTCGATGTCGTCATCAATATCATCAAAGCCATAAAAATATCCGACACCGCGATGGTCAGCATACGGGATAAACGGCATTTCTTTTTGCGGTTCGGCCGATAAACCAAATTCGATCTGGAGGGATTCAAACACTCTCGAAAGGTTTTCGAATCTCAACTCGCGAGAAAACAAGGCATAAAACGTGAACGGGTCGATATGATCCGTCAGGTTGTCCACAATCCCGTGTATCGGCACTCCCTCTGACCTCAACCGCCGCAACATCCCCACCAACTCCCCCTGCCTCTCCCGCCAACCATCTTCAACCAACTTCTCCGCCAACTCCCGATAAAACTGTATCCAACTATGCTCCGGACGCTTCTCATTCACTTCCCGACGACCTGACATGCATAACCTCCATCATTGAACCAACATTTACATCGCCAATCCCCGATCATACATCCCACCCAAAACAACCAACCCGACCGACCACTCAACCACACCCTCCCATCACCGAACCAACCCCAACAACCCACACCTCATCACCGTCCATCACCATCATCAGCGTCATCTGCGGTTCAGACAACCCAACAAAACCACCAAACCCTCCAACCACCGCATCACACCCAACAACCAACACCCCATCACAGCCCATCAGCGTAATCTGCGTAATCTGCGGTTCAGACCCCTCTCCCGTTGGACGGCGAGGCCACTTGACTTTCATACCACATCTGTAGTATAAATAAAAACAAGCGCCCAAGCCGACACCCGTCGGACGAGGCGCCCAGAGACATCGCCGCGTCGAACCGGGTTGGGGCCACAACTTTTTTCGATGCCGCAATTACCAACTTACAAACAAGGGTCTGCGGACGGGAGTCCACATGGCGAGCCAGAAGCGACTGCCCAAGCCGAAAGGTGAAAGCGAATGCTCCAGGCGGACCGCGACGGTGCCCGTCACATGCTTTATCGATGTCAAGCGCAACGCGACCAAAAACGGGTTACGAGGGAGCTTGTAGCTGTAGTGTTCGGATGCGGAGCGTTAATGCTGACTCCGCCTTGCAAGCCAGACGGTCAACCCAGTCCCCATTCGCAAAGCGAGCGGGGCATGTCCGTTCAAGATCCGAACGATCGCTCCCTTTATCCCACAAGTCGCCTCCGCTTCGTCGTGTGGAGCCGGCCACAGTGCTAACGCGGGGTTGAAGAACCAAGTGATGACGGGCGGCGACATCGTTGCGCCGCCCGGAGGGCAGACGGTCTGGCGACGTCGGCGGCACTGGACCCTTTTTATCCACCATCAACCGATTCGCTCGCAACCCAGAGACGCGGCGATGCTTCGAAATATAGAAAACGTGCTCCCCGCATTCGCCGGGAGCACACCTTAACCACCCTGCGGGCGTCCCCACCCGGACGCTTGAAATCCAAAAGGAGCGAAAGCCCCCACCTCAAGCCTGCCGTCCACCCCGACAGGTTCTTAAACGCGTCATGAACTACCACCGCCCACCCCCTATGCGATAATCCAACCATCATGATCAACAAATTCGGAGTTCTATACGCTGGCTGTGTCGAGATGGACGACATTGGATACGCCGGCACACCCGCAAACGAACGATGGTTGCCTGACGAACAGCTCGCAACCGTGTTCGACCAGTCGGCATCGTTCGCAAAAACGATGGATAAACTCGGTTTCGACACCTTTTGGGGGGCCGAACACCACTTCCAACGCGAAGGCTACGAGTGCATTCCAAACCTCCTGATGCTCTTCGTACACCTCGCTAACCTAACCAAAGACCTCCGCTTCGGATGCGGCTTCAACATCAACCCGATGTGGCACCCGGTCCGCCTCGCCGAGGACTACGCAACCGCCGACATCCTCACAAACGGCCGCGTCCGGTTCGGCATCGGCAGAGGCTACCACTCCCGAGAAGTCGAAGTTTTCGGCAACCCGATCATCGACCAAGACGCCAACCGCGAGCTCTTCGAAGAGCAGGTCGAGGTCATGTACAAGGCCTTCAACCAAGCCTCGTTCTCCCACCACGGCAAGCACTACGACATCCCGCCGGCGGTCCCCTATCGCGGCTACGAACTCGAAGAGATAACCCTCGTCCCACGCCCCAAAAACCCCGTCGAGTGGTGGCAACCCGTCGTTTCTGCCTCCGAACGCGGCCTCAACTTCATGGCCAAATACGGCATCAAGGGTGTGATCGGAGGCGGCGCTGCCCCCGGCGGTGCATCCGACCAAGTCGTCTACAAATGGCAAGAAGTCCAAGCCGAACACGGACGCGAACTCGAACTCGGCGGCGATCTCATCATCTCCTTCTCCGTCTACATCGCCGACACCACCGAACAAGCGATCGAAGAATCCCGACTCTGGGCCGAGGAACGAGTCAAGATGTTCGGGCCCCTTGGCTTCGTCCGCGGTCTCTCAGACAAGCAAGTCGCCGCCATCAACTCCAACGATCCCGCCCAACTCCTGACCGCCGACCTACCCACCATCGACGGCGACGTCGCAAGCGGAGGCTTCTTCGCCGGACCTGCCGACCTAGTCACCGAGAAACTGCTCGAAGTCCAAGACCACTACCCCGGCCTCGAAGAAATAAACATCGGCATCACCGGCATGGGCATGCCCGAATCCGCCACCCTAGAGCAAATGCACCGCTTCGCCGAAGGCGTCATGCCCCACTTCAACAACCGTTGACAATGGAAGATGTGATATCATCGCAATCAACGATAGCGTCGATTTCACATCATCTGGGAGTTGCAATCATGGCGAGCATAACAGTCCGTAATCTAGATGACGATGTTAAGCACAAGCTCCGTATCAGAGCCGCTGAACACGGTTGCTCAATGGAGGCGGAAGTGCGCGAAATCCTAGCCGAAGCTGTTGCTGCCGAGCCCAAACCGCGCAAAGGATTGGGAACTCGAATCCATGAACGTTTCAAAGCAATCGGAGGCGTCGATCTCGAGTTACCTGAACGCGGGTCAATGCGTGAACCGCCTCAGTACAAGAGTGATCTTGTGCGACGCATCCGCGCCATCGTCGACCCCGTCGGTGGAATCGACCTTGAACTGCCAAAACGATCGTCAGGCAACCGAGAACTCCCGAAATTTGAGTGGCCCTAGTTGCCGGTAGTCCTTGACACTAACGTCGTTTCAGAGATGATCCGTCCGACGATAGATCCGAACGTCGACGGGTGGCTATCTCAACAGGATGAATCCGAACTGTTCTTGACCACAATCACTGAGGCAGAGCTGCGTTTCGGTCCGCCGGGGATGCCTCAGGGGCCTATACGTGACGCTTACGTCGCTGCGATGGATAGGATTCTCTCCGTAGAATTCACCGAGCGCATCCTGCCATTTGACCGCTCCGCAGCTAACTCGTATCCGCGGATACGCGCCGCCCGCGAAGCTACAGGTAGACGAATTGACGACGCGGATTGCTTCATCGCGGCGATCGCAGAATCAGTCGGCGCCTCCGTCGCAACGCGCAACGTACGCGACTTCGTAGGATGCGGGATTGAAATCGTCAATCCATGGGATCACTCGACATGAAAATCACCGACATCCGCACGCGGAATATCTGCATCCCGCTCTCTACCTTGGGAAAGCATGAACCTGTGACCATGTGGTACGGCTCGCGCTTCGCCGCCATCAAGACCATCATCTTCATCGATACCGATGAGGGGATCACGGGCATCGGAGAGACCAGCATCGGGGCGGGCGGCGATCAGCGCCTATTCGAGCAGATCAAGTCCCGACTCGTCGGCCGCGACCCGCACGATATCAACTCGATCGAACGGGGTATTAACCTAACCGGTCAGGTCACTACCAAAATCGGCCACCTACTCGATACCAGCGCCTCTTCCGCGCTCAATATCACCGGTTCAATCGACCAGGCGCTGTGGGACATTGTCGGCAAAGCGGCCAACCAACCCATCTACAACCTCATCGGCGGAAAATACCGCGACCGCGTCGAAGCGCGCTACTGGATGGGTGCCAAACCGCCCGACAAGTGTGCCGACGAGGTTAAAAGGGCCGTTGCCGCTGGGTTTAAGTCGTTCAAGATCAAGATCGGTCTCAACCCGGAGTTCGACGTCGAGTGCGTAGCCGCGGCGCGGGAAGCCGCGGGGCCACGCATCGAACTGGGATACGACTGCAACGGTGCCTACTCTCAGTTAGAAGCCATCCGAATGCTCCGAAAAATGGAGCAATACGACCCTTCGCACGTCGAAGAACCGGTCGATTCATCAAGCGTCCGCGCGCTCGCCGAAGTCAGCCGGCACACCGACATCCCGATCCTCTGCGACGGTCCAGCACGAACCACCAAAGAACAGATCCTCGAGCTGGTCATGCACCGCGCCTGCGACGCCGTCCACCTCGATGTCGTCATAAACGGTGGCTTCTTGGAGACCCAGCGATGCGCCGCCATCGCCGAAGCCGGGGGCCTCAAGGTCTCTTGCCACTCATCACCCGGCGAAACCGGCATCGCCACCGCCGCCCAACTTCATCTAGTAACCGCAACTCCCAACTTCATCTGGCCAGTCGACTCCGCCTACACCAAGCTGCTGCCACCCTCCGAAGACATCATCACCGAACCCTTCACCTACGAAGACGGCGCCCTAACACCGCCCTCGGGCCCCGGCCTCGGAGTAGAGATCGACGAAGACGCCATCTCCCGCGCCGAAGAACGCTACGCCACCGAACTCCCAAAATGGCGCCACCGCTTCGCCCCCGATCCAACCGTCCCATCCCGCCAGCAGTACTACTTCTTCAACTACCCATCCAAGCACCACCACGACGACTCCACCTGGCGCGCAATGTTCGACTAACAAACCGCCAATCCAACCTGCCGACCACCCGCTGCAACCTCGACCCGAACACCTCCGATTCTTGCCGCAACTTGCCGCAACTCGCCGCGAGATTGCCGACACCCAACCAATCAAGCGTTACTTCCGGATGAGTTTCGGGTTTATGCGAGTTTTTCCACCACACTTTCACTGTTGCACCCAAATAAGGTTCTGATGTCCAGTTACACCGGCAACTACCAGACCATTTCACGTTCTAAAAGCCATCAGCAAAACCACCATTCTTCGAAGAGATTCGGCAAGATTCCGGCAAGTTCAGCGGCAAGTTTGCGGCAAGTTTGCGGCAGGTTCGAGGTCTTTCGCTTTGAAACCAACGGTCCGGCCGCGGCAATTTGCCGCTAACCTGCCGGAACTTGCCGGGCGTTTCCGGCAAGTTCCGGCAGGTTTCATGCAATCGTGCACAACAGAGTTTTATGCATTGTCTGATTTTTCGAGGATCCAATGCACCGCAACATTGCCTTTGCTCGCAGATACCACTCCGATATCGAGTTGTTCTCGCTGCGACCACGCGGTTTTTGACGTTACTAGCTTCTGCGGAGGCGCATGACATCGGGAGGATTCAGCGGCAAGTTCGCGGCAAGTTGAGTCTTTGAACTTGTTCAAAGTTTTGCTCTGTTTTCTCCATCGCCGAAGCCTGCGCCTGCGACGCTCTCTTAGTCGCGACGCTACTCCGTCGACGGCCCGAGCGGGCCATCGCGCAGGCGATGCTGCTTCGACTGACTCGGCGGGGGTCATATCGATGATGGGCGTAGCCAGGCACGAGATGTTTGAGTAGCATTACACACTGCGAACTTAATGGCATACAGCGAGGCCAACCAATACCATGAAAGAAATCCGAAGCGAAACCAAGAACATATATTCTTTGCTTGCGAACTCAAAATTCGGTATCGATTTCTATCAACGGGAGTATCGATGGGAAGAATCACATGTTTCTCAACTAATCGAGGATTTGTCTGAAACTTTTCTAAAGAGCTACAAACCTCATCATGTTCGAGCGAATGTCGAATCTTATGAAGTGTACTTCGTTGGCACTATTATAGTGAGCGATGTTGAGAACGATAAATTCATCGTCGATGGACAACAACGTTTAACATCACTCACGCTACTTCTTATCGCTTTGCAGCATCAACCGTCAATTCTACCGACTCAGAAAGCAACGATGCAGAATCTTATTTTCTCGGAAACATTCGGGGTTAAATCCTACAATATTAATGTTGCGGATCGCACTGACTGCATGGATTCATTGTTCAAAGGTACGACATTCGACGTTACCAAAGTCAACGGATCTGCCGCGAACATGCTAGATCGCTATGAAGACATCAATGATGCATTGCCAGATGACATTCTGAAGGAAGAAATTTTGCCGATGTTCATCGATTGGTTGCTTTACCGAGTTTTCGCGGTCGAGATCATAGCGTTTACACATACTGACGCGTACACGATGTTCGAATCGATGAATGACCGCGGGTTGTCGCTAACACAATGGGAAATGCTGCGTGGGTACCTGCTTTCGAAAGTGGACAGCATTCATGACAGGCAAAGATCCAACGAGACTTGGAAACGGCGAGCCGACGAACTCAACAATATAGATCGTAACGCGCTGGGTAACGGGATACAAGCTTGGTTGCGGAGTCAATATGCAACCAACATGGTCGCCTACGATGCCATTGGTAACGCCTACAACCGATGGGTGCGAGATCAAGAGCAAATATTGGAGCTTGAGCATCCTGCCGACTACGCAAGATTCGTCAACAGAGATTTTGACTTCTACACCAAGTGGTACGGTGTTATCCGCACGGCTGCCCAGGATTCTCACTTTGCAGAAGAGACGGGCCTTAAGTCGGTCAGGTACAATCAGTGGACGAACTTCACTCTTCAATACCCCGCTCTGTTAGCAGCCCTTCATCCCAACGACGAAGAGCCGGATGTTTGGCGCAAATTGCGCATCGTTTCCGCGTACATCGACAGCATAGTTACACGGCGAATGTGGAGTTTTTGGGCGGTATACGAATCTTACATGCGCAGTCGGATTTTCAATGGTCTCATCACGCAAATTCGAGGCCAACGTGTCGACGAGCTCGCCGCATTCTTGGCAAGTCGGCTCGAAGAGTATGATGCCCAATTCGTTCGGAACGACTTTGGCATGCATCAGATGAATCGGCGTCAAATCCGGTACATGTTAGCTCGTATCACAGATCACATCGAAGTGGGATCCGGACAGAGATCGAGTTTTGAAGATTTCATGGCAAGAGGCGGGAAGAATCCGTTCGAGATCGAACACATATGGGCGAACGACTTCGACCGCGACGGCGGAGAATTCGGGCATTCTCACGACTTCGAACAATACCGCAGCCGTATCGGGGGGTTGTTACTCCTGCCGAAAAGCTTCAACGCCAGCTTTGGCGCCGAAGCGTATGGAGTGAAGTACGAACACTACTACGGGCAGAACTACCTCGCCAAGACTCTTCATGAACGAACATACGAGCGCGACCCAGGATTCTTGGGTTTCAAGGAACGAACCGGGTTAAAGTTTCGGTCACATACGGAGTTTGACAAAGCAGACCTTGACGAAAGGCAGGAACTCTATCGCCGGATAGCGATGCAGATCTGGAGCGCAGATTCGATACGACAGGCAGCTTGCTA
Source organism: Dehalococcoidia bacterium (assembly GCA_965220355.1). Taxonomy (GTDB): domain Bacteria; phylum Chloroflexota; class Dehalococcoidia; order Lucifugimonadales; family Lucifugimonadaceae; genus Bin127. The sequence continues at coordinate 1,000,708 of OZ244820.1, read as the reverse complement.
ACCCATGCCCACTCCATCGCACGGCCTATCCTGTTCGTCACGGACGTTTCCGACTGCTTGTCGTTATTGCGGGGATGGTATCTTCGTGTATCAGTGTTCTTGTGGGAGCGTGGTGCTGTTCGACGAGCTTGGGGGAAATTGGCCGCAACACCGATTGGCTTGCTATCTCAGACCGGGTGACGCGCAGCTTCCCACGGCTGAGCAGCGGTCTGATTGGATCAGACGAGAGTTCGAGCAGGTTCGCAAACGGTTGAAGCCTTCAGATGTGCAGTTCGTCAGCATCGAACCAGCGAGTGTGGCCGGTCGGACAGTGGCCGCGGTGATGGTGGTACGGGAGATGCCGAGTCGGACGCAGCGAATCGAGCGGATGGAGGAGTGGAACCCGTTCGCGCGTGCCGCGATGGAGATCGATCAACCAGATGGCAGCTACGTCCAGATCACATTGGCAGACTCGGGCGCCGAGCCGCGCAGCACGTATCCTGCGATAGTCGAACGCAGCCTAGTCGACGGTCTGCCGCTGAAGCACAACTCGCCTGTGGGTGCGACGCTGCAAGCACGTAGCTCTGGTGGACTGGCTGAGTGGTTTGTGTCGGAGATTGTTGCTGTATGAGAGACGTTTGGATAACGTCGGGGATGAGATGTCGATGCCGCGATTTGTGGGTCGTACACGTTGGCTCGGCGGGGTTGGTTGGTACGGGCCCACCCTTTGTCCCCGGTTTCCCCTCACCCCGGATCAAGTCCGGGGCAGGCTCTAGCCTAGTCCTACGAGGGGGATGTGCACAACGGCTTGCTGTAGATCGCCAATGGTTTCTAGTCAGGGATTCGTACATCCCCTGCGAGCGGGCGGTTCGCGAACCGCCCCTACGTCGCGTCCCCTTCGCGGTGCGAAATGGAGGGACCGCGGAGGCTCTGCGAATCCTTACTGTCCGCTCGGATATCTCGCGCTAGCGTTCCGCGAAGGTGCCATCAGAGCCGCCTAGCGGCGCGTCTTTATCTGAACTTGGTGGGGGTTGATCAGGCTTTTGGCTGTTGCCGTACCACTGCTCCCACAATTCCGGCAGGACCTCTTTGAGGGGTTTGGCTTCGCGGAACCATTGGGCGTCGGCTTCGAAGGTGTCGGGGTCTTCGCCGATGGCGGCGCGTATGGCGGCGTCTTCCTCGGGAGTCGGCGCGATGTCGTCAGGTTTGATTTTGGGCATAGTCGGGCACCTTCGTTCGATTGGCTCTGCTGATGCTAGAGATACGCGTTCGGTTGTTGTGAATTGATTGCGGTGTGCCGGTTTCGCGATCTTGTCCCACGAGGGAGGCCATTGCAAAACCCTCTCGAATGGTCGTCAATGGAGATTAGTCGGCGACTCGGGCATCCCCTGCGAGCGGGCGGTTCGCGAACCGGCCCCTCCGCGGATCCTTACTGTCTGCTCGGATATCTCGCGCTAGCGTGTCGCGAAGGTGCTATCAGAGCCGCTTAGCGGCGTGCCGGTATCTGAACTTGGTGGGGGTTGATCAGGTTTTTGGCTGTTGCCGTACCAAGCTTCGTAGAGGTCTGGCAGAACGTCTTTGAGGGGTTTGGCCTCGCGAAACCACTGGGCATCGAGTTCGAACGTGTCGGGGTCTTCGGCGATGGCGGCGCGTATGGCGGCGTCCTCTTCAGGAGTCGGCAGTATAATCTTGCGTTTCATCTTGGGCATAGTCGGACCCGTCCGTTCGAATGGCTCTGCTGATGCATAGACGTGTGTTAGCAAATTGCGAGGCGTCAACGCAGATTTACAGCTTTAGCGGTGGCAAACTTACGTCGCGAGTACTCAACCGCACCCGCGCAACCAACGCCTACAACGCCATTAACGGCAATCAGTAGTTGGTTGCGAAAGTGGCAGACAATCAGTCCGAATTACGTTGCGAAACGCCGTTATCGGAATTGGGCGTCGACTCGTCGGATTGTTTGCCGTTGCCGTACCACTGCTCCCACAATTCCGGCAGGACCTCTTTGAGGGGTTTGGCCTCGCGGAACCACTGGGCGTCGAGTTCGAAGGTGTCGGGGTCTTCGGCGATGGCGGCACGGATGGCGGCGTCTTCCTCGGGAGTGGGCGAGATGTGGTCAGGTTTGAGCTTGGGCATGATACCGCTCCTCAATGTCATTGGCTTTGCGCAAGCTGATTACCCGAATTCTATCTTGTCGAAACGTAAACGCCAGCACATGTATGCGACTTCCGACGTAGCCATAGGCGACAAAGCGCGTTTCGCCATGCCGGTCGCTGGGACGTATCACCGCGGTGTCCCACTCAAAGTCTTCCACCGAGACGAAATCGACGCCGTGCTTATCGAGGTTTGACCTGGCTTTGTCGGGGTGCCACTCGTAACGGCGGTCGCCCGACTCGAAGTGTTGGATCATCTTAGTTGAGATAATAGTGCGCTAAAAACAAGCACATATACGTTGAGGATATACGAGATCGGCGGCTTTTGTCGGTGAGGTGTTGGACGGCCGAATCTGCTGGGGGATGGACATTTGCAAAACCGGACCAACGATGGAATCTGGATCAGATCACGGACGTTCCGTTCGCTTAAGCAACAGATTCCGCCGGAATGACGTGAAATCTCACGTCGCCGTATCCCTGGCCATCCTCACATACGAATGTCCGCCTCCGCGTGTGCGATTGGTGGCCAGTGGTCTGCCGTCGCTGATTTTGATGAGGCGGGAGACTGAGAAGGGTTCGGTGAATTTGAACATGCGGCGCACGTGTAGCAGGTTGAGGCTTGACGTGCCGGGATCGTCGGACATGTTGTAAAGGCCGCCTTCGCCGGGTTGGTGTAGGTTGATTATCGACTCGATGAGTTTGCGTCGATCGTCGGACATCTGGGTCTTGTCTTCCCAACCTATAATTTCGACGGTGTAACTGATGTGTTGGAGGTCGTCGCCTGTAGATATCCACATCTTGGTTGGCTTGTCGATAGTGGGCGGGTCGTCCCGCAGTCGAGAGATCGAGCTCCGGCCATGCGGCTGCATATAGAGGATCTGATTAGGCAGATGACGATGTACGCCGAGTATCTCTTCGAGCACAGAACGGTAAACGCCGTTCATGTACAAATCCCAACTTCCGGACATATTCTCAGAGTTCTGCGACATAGGTGCGTACCTCGATTGTTCGACGACCGTCGCATCGGATCATATCTCAGAACATGCAAACACTCCGGGTTGATCTAACATCGGAGCATCGATGGGTAACTGCGGGCTAGATGCTCACACGATGATGATCAAGTGATCATTTCTAGGGACGGTATCGACGTCAAAATGAGTGGGGTGGCGCGGCAGGCGGTTCAAAGTCGCCGAGAATCGGACTGGTTGAGGGATGCTCAAACGTCGGCGCGAGGGCCGAGTTGGTCTAGTCCGCTCGGCACGCCTGATTGATCGCGTGGTTTTAGAGGTTGGGCGCTGGCCACGGCGATGCCTCGTCACGGACTAGCGCGGCATCTTTTGTTTGGGTAAAGTATCCGTAGGCAAGGCCCAGTTTAGGGAGGGAAGCCATGGTGCCTGACAACGGCCTGTTGCACCTCTATTTCAATCCTGAGGGACGTATCAATCGTTCCACTTATTGGCTTAAGGGCGTATTGCTGCACTCCGCAATTTGGATTGTGCTCTGGGTTGCGTTGAAATTGGTCGCGGGTGCAAATTTCAATGCTTGGTTAAACGGCTTGATCGACAGCCTTTTTGCTTTCGATTTCGGAGCGATACCCGACGCGATCGACTACTTGATCACTTATCTTGCAGTTTATTTCTTGGCGTTGGTGGTGATGACGATCGTCTATTGGTGGACCAGCATTGCGATCATGGTCAAGAGATTGCACGACCGTGACAAGTCCGGTTGGTGGATCCTGTTGTGGGCGATGATTTTCGTGGTCGGAGCTATTGTCATAGTCGGACCGTTGATCGTGTTGATCTGGGCGTTGATTGAACTCGGTTTCCTTGAAGGCACGTTGGGGCGCAATCGTTACGGAGACGACCCTAACGGTCAAATCTCACAGAGAGATTCCGCTTATTCGCGACACGCGTCTTCTGCTGTCGACCAATTCCTCTCAAGCAGTCCGTCGCGATCTGGCAACACGATTGCAACGCAATCTGGTGAGCGTATGAAGAGGTGTCCTTTCTGCGCCGAGGTGATCAGGTACTCGGCCGTAAGGTGTCGTCACTGTCAGGCCGACCTTCCGACCACCGCTGACAGACCCACGACTGCCACGGTTTCTGGCCATTCCAGGCTGTACGGAACTCGTACGCAGACCACCGAGTACCAAACGAGGCCCTGTCCTAACTGCGGGAAACAGATAGGTCGAACCGTGACCGTGTGCCTCTACTGCGGCGTCAACCCTGACAATGGCACCGCGTCTGGTTAGCCAAAGGGGTAGTTGGGAGACCATAATTCGAAGCCGCGCGTTGGCGCGAACGCAAGGAACCCGAGGGATATGAGGCAAACTTACCGACCGTATCTGGATGTCGAAGAGCTGACGGAACGCCGTTTATGGGTGGACGCGATCAGGGCGAATCTGAGATCGTGGACAACTGTTGAGCACACAGATCTCGGATCTGGAATGTTGGCGATGTTCGTTCGCAAGAGCTGCACGGGAAAGGCCGCTTTCATTGTCGTGGATCCTGCGGACGCACTGACGAACATCAATCGAGACGTGATGCGGTCGCTCGTCAGACGGTGTTTGGATGTTTGCAAACAGAAAGAGGGGACGCGGGGCGTTTCGCTGCACGTGGTGGTGATCCATCGGGGCGAAGTTCGCGCCGACAGTATTGAGGGTTCAACGCCTTTTTATCGAGGATTGGGATTCCCCTTCGCGTCGCGTCAACGGTGCGTCAGCATGACGTTGGTTGACACGGTTACAAGCCGGGTCGACCAGTACCGGGGATACGGACTGTGGGGACTCGTCCCGAACGCAACGCAGTTGGACGTTCTTCTGCGGTTGAGATATTTGCAACAACCCAACCTCGGCGTGGTCGGAATTCAGAGGGTGGAGAAACCGGCCGCAGGATTCGGATTGATTGTTTGTTGGATCCTGCAGACGATCATATTGATCGTTTCTTTGTTGATATTGGTTGTGGGAGGGTTTCTAGCTCTGCTATTTTTGGCAGCGGCGGTTGCGATGTGCAATTCGTGATTTTCCGATGCGGCGTGTGAGTGTCGTTCGACGTCAGTTACGAGTGCAGCGACTCGATTGACACGGGCTCCGTCTGCCTACCTTTCCCAAAGTTGCCGCCTGCGGGTGAGGCGCGCCCTCGTGATCCGGAACAGCATGTTGGCGGTGGCGGCGGCAAGGATGAGCGGCGCTGAAATCGCGCCTGATACGGCGATCGCGGCGGTCAACCAGTTCAACCACACGATTAGCAGTACCAATTCGGATATGTGGAGGTAGATCGACGCCCGTTTCACTTTTGTCTGATCGATGTAGTCGACGGCTGTGGCGTTGCGCGTAATCACAAAGCTCATGAACGACCCAAAACCGATAGCAAGCAGTGCCGACGCTCCGCCCATCGTACTCAACGCGAATGGGAAGTCCGGGCCTAGCCAGATCCTGAAAACCGACACCGTCACCGCGATCACCGTTAGTGCGAATGGCAACGCGAAGCCTTGCATGTCGCCGAGGTAACCGGCGCCTCGAGCTTGACCAACAATCACTGCGTGGTGACCGGATTTTCCTCCGATATCGGTCAACCGTTTCGATTCACCGGGGTCAGCTGGTCGCACGTACGGTTTTCGAGGTTGTTGTCCGGTGGTCAATGTTGGTTTCCCGCTCGAAACGTCGGTTCCTCTCAGATTGACGTGACATGGCGGCCCTGGATACTGTCGAAGCAGTCACGTATCGACGTTCAGGATAACCAAGACAATGTGATGAATTGCAGGTTGGCGCGTTCGTTTCGTCTTGTGCAAGGTTCGGCGCCTCTACTCATTGTCTTAGACCACTCGTGCCCGGTAATCCCAGACGTTTTGTTTGATCGTGGCTTCATCGGACTGTCCGAGTTTCTGTAGGATTCGTGAACAAATGAAAAGGAGCAAACGCGGATCAGACAGCAACGCGATCATTGAAGCTCAATCTGATGGGTTGAAGATCATGGTCAAGTCGCGCGCGATTTGGTTCTGCGCGGCTGACGCGTTGTGCATGCGCTTGTATGGGATCAGAGGTCCGGTCAAACTCCATAGGTGGATGGTGGTTTATTGTGCTCCAAACTTGCATTGCTCAGCGTTAGGCGCAAGGGGATCCAGATAAGCTTGGGGATCCTTGCCAACACCATTTTGGTGGTGGTTTTTACCTTGCTTGTCTATGCGTCGTTCAATGGCATCGATGGCGCTCTCCAAAAAGACATCGGCGCGTTGCCCTTTTCAACGGATGCGTCGACGAGCGCGATGGAGGCAACGCAACAGACGTTGTGGGGTGCGCGCGACCTGCTCTTGATCTTTGGGATTCTTGCAATTGTCGTGGGAATTCTCACGGCGTTCAGGAAGGTAACGGAAGGCATTCGGGCAATGGCTTTGGAGGTGTGGATACGCCGAATGGGACAGGGCGATCTGGAATACAAAGTGGTGATGAAGGGCAATGACGAGGTCACGGAATTGGCAGATTCGCTTGAGGAGTTACGCCGCCGCTCGATTAGAGTGGTGCGGCTCAATGTAGTCGAAAAGTTGGCGAGCGATCTTTAGTCGAAGAACGAAGAACTTGAAGAGGTGTTGGCGCAACTTCAACGGGCGCAAGACCAGATCATGACGCGGCAGAAACTCGCTGAGTTGGGCGAACTGGCCGCGGGAGTAGCGCACGAGATCAAGAATCCGTTAAATTTCATGCGGAATTTTGCGCAGGCGACCGACGAGTTGCTGGTCGATCTCCGCGAGGGCCTCGACAACATCGACGAGGCGGATCGCGACGACATTAGTGAGATCGTGGTGGACATTTCCGAGAACCTAATGCGAATAACAACCCACGGTTTGCGCGCTGACAGGATAGTGAACGACATGCTGATGCTCGGCGGCGGCGGTGGCAATTTCGAACCGACGGATATCAACGAGATCGCTAGCTACTTCGCGTCACTCGCCTACAACGGTTCAAAGGCTATGCACCCTGAATTGCAGTTGATTGTCCAAGAAGATCTGGATCCGGGTGCCGGCGAGATAACCGTTATCGCCGAGGATATGGGGCGCGTGGTGTTGAACATGGTGAACAATTCTTGCTATGCCACCGATGAGAAGCGCCTCGCTCTCGGCGTCGACGACGATGATTACCTGCCGACGGTTTGGTTGCAAACCGAACGGAAAGTCAACTCGTTTGAGATACGTGTCCGCGACAATGGCACTGGCATAGAGCCCGACGTCATCGGCAAGATATTCAATCCGTTCTTTACGACGAAGCCGACGGACAAGGGCACCGGGCTGGGTCTGAGCCTCGCGAATGACATCGTGAGGGAGCACGGTGGAACGATTGAATCGAAGTCTCAACCGGGCGAGTTTACGGAGATGTTGGTATCGATTCCGATCAAGTGACCGTGTCAGTTCACTTTTCCCAGACGTTGCGAGGTTGACTCATCTTCGCGAGTTTGTATTTGCGCGCAAAAGCAAATAACAGCGTTGCGACCGCGAGCCCGATGAGCAACCAATCGAACTGACCGAGGGGTACAACGAGCCAAGCTACCCAGACAACACCAACGAAGACTTCGGCGATGTGCATGGTCATTGTTTGTCTCTTGAACTCATCCTTGTCGGTGAATTGGTTTGCCGCGACGAATCCCAGCCGATTCGTTGATCCGGAGATGCTCAACAATACGGCGATAATTGCCAAAATTCCTGCGAAGATTGCGATGAAAAACGGTAGTGGTTCCGACGCCGAGAATCGTACGCCTGTCAAGAACGCGAAAACGACAACTCCGATCATCTTCAGTGCGCGTCCGAAATCACCTGGCATGGCGACTACAAATCGGTTGCCTAGGCCAGGTCTGACGATTGGTGAGGGTTTCGGGCGTTGATCCAGACGATCTCGGTCCCGGGGATCTAAGGGTCTGCTTCTCCGCTCATGTGGTGCAGGCATTGCGATCACTTCCAGGAAATTTGGCCCTAGGGGTATTTTTATGGTACCGAAAACTTAGGGATTGAATTCGGATCATTCAACAGGGTTCGCCGGCGGCGATGCCTTCGGCGCGCTGGAGGTCGCGGACGTGGCAGATGATGGCGTCGATCTCGACAGGTTCGACGTTGGGTATCGGGAGCATGTCGCCGAAGTTCCAGTGGTGGGATGTTACGCCTTTGTTGACGGCGTTGTGGAAAGAGAAGTTGGGGTGATGTCCGATCTCGTAGAGGCGGTTGACTAGGGGTGGGCCGGTTTGGGTTCCTTCGGCTTGTTGGCCGTGACAGACGGCGCAGCGGTTTTGGAATGATTCTTCGCCGGAGTAGACGATGGGCGCGGCCGCACCGTTGTCAGGCTTCTCGGTGGCTACTTCGGTTGGCTCACTTGACGTAGCACATCCGGTGAGCATGATCGTTCCTGCCGTTATACACATGAACGCGATTACGATCAACGGCATGATGGGCATGCGACGCAGAGTGTTCACGTCGCTAGGGGTACCAACTTTGAGTTTCGGATGACCCTGTCTCGGGTCACGAGGGGGATTCCGTATACGATGCTGGTGGCGGCGATGAGCTCGTCGGCTGGGTCGCTGTGAAAATCGAGTTGGGTTGAAGTCTTTGCAACTTCCGGATTCAACGGCCAAATGTGCATCCGTTCGATGAATTGAACGACTTCGGGATCTTCTAAATCCACGTCGATCCGTCCTCCCTGTGCGAGTTTGGCCACCTCCCAGAACACCATCGGGCAAATTGACCACTCTTGATCATCGAGAATCTCCTCCTCATCGGGCCTCAACCTATCGAGCACCGCGTCGATCAGGATATGGGTGTCAAGATTGAGCATCCCGTTCTGCTTCCCATTGAATTCCCGTGCTGTAGATGTCGCCGTGGATTTTGATCTTGTGCTTTAGGCTACCGATCAGGTGGGCCGATTTGCCTTCGTACTTTGTCAACTTGGCGACCGCCTTGCCGTCTTTGGTGATGACCACTCCGTCCTCGTCGAGATGGTCGATCAACTCGAGAAGTTTTTGCTTGGCCTCGTCGGTTGGTATCCGTTTCATGGCTGGTTCTCCTATGGTGGACATTGTAGATGGGTAAGAAACAACGAAGAAGCGTGAGCCGTTTGGCTCACGCTTTTGATGACTTGACAGCTGAAGAGCGGATCGAACAGACGTCGTGGTGTTCTTGAGTAGGTCCAAGATTGTTTATTTGAAGGCCTAATCTGGAACGGCCTTTAGGAGCGCACAACGTTTTCGAGGCATCGTTACCGTTTCCGATGAGCCCCTTGCCACTCGCTCGGATCGTTGTTTCAGGATCGGACCGAAGTCGGATGCTGCGATTCGGGTTTGGGAATCTCGCTCGAATCGAATTGGGTTCGGATGCGGTTGTGCGGTTAATTTGGGTAGTACTGTTGCCACTTTCCAGTCGTATGGGTTAGTGGTTAGCACTCCTTAGAAAGGAGGTGATCCAGCCGCACCTTCCGGTACAGCTACCTTGTTACGACTTAGTCCCAGTCATTGGCTCCACCCTCGGCACCTGCCTCCCTTGCGGGTTGGCCCAGCGACTTCAAGTGTCTCCAACTTCCATGACTTGACGGGCAGTGTGTACAATCCCCGGGAACGTATTCACCGCAGTGTGCTGACCTGCGGTTACTAGCAACTCCACGTTCATGCAGGCGAGTTTCAGCCTGCAATCCCAACTGGGACCGGTTTTGTCGGATTGGCTCTACCTTACGGTTTCGCTGCCGTCTGTACCGGCCATTGTAGCGTGTGTGTAGCCCTAGGCGTAAGGGTCATGATGACCTGACGTCGTCCCCACCTTCCTTCCGTTTAAGGACTGTCTCGTCAGAGAGAGTAACTGACGATAGGGGTTGCGCTCGTTGCGGGACTTAACCCAACACCTCACGGCACGAGCTGACGACGGCCATGCAACACCTGTGTAAGGCTCCCCGAAGGGTCCCTCCCCTTTCGGTTCGGTACCACCAAACATGTCAAGCCTAGGTAAGGTTCTTCGCTTACCATCGAATTAAACCACACGCTCCGCTGCTTGTGCGGGGACCCGTCAATTCCTTTGAGTTTTAGCCTTGCGGCCGTAGTCCCCAGGCGAAATGCTTAATGGGTTACCTTCGGCCCACAGGGAATTAACACCCCGAAGACCTAGCATTCATCGTTTAGGGCGTGGACTACCCGGGTATCTAATCCGGTTCGCTCCCCACGCTTTAGTCCCTTAGCGTCAGAACTGTCCCAGCAGGCCGCTTTCGCCACTGGTGTTCCTCCCGATATCTACGTATTTCACCACTACACCGGGAATTCCACCTGCCTCTGACAGTCTCTAGTTCGGCAGTTTCTCCCGACTACTCCAAGTTAAGCCTGGAGCTTTCACAGAAGACTTACCAAACCGCCTACGGACCCTTTACGCCCAGTAATTCCGGAAAACGCTTGCCACCTACGTATTACCGCGGCTGCTGGCACGTAGTTAGCCGTGACTTATTCCTCAGGTTAAGTCCTCTCTCGTCCCTGAGAAAAGAGGTTTACAACTCGAGAGCCGTCATCCCTCACGCGGCGTCGCGGCATCAGGCTTTCGCCCATTGTGCACGATTCCTTGCTGCTGCCTCCCGGAGGAGTGGGGGCCGTGTCTCAGTCCCCCTCTGTCTGGTCATGCTCTCACACCAGATACCCGTTTACGGCTTGGTGCGCCGTTACCGCACCAACTACCTGATAGGACGCGGGCCCATCCCCGAGCGATAAATCATTTCTTCCCGCGCGTTGAAACACGGGAATGTATGCGGTATTAGCTGCGTTTTCACACAGTTATCCCGCTCTCGGGGGCAGGTCACCCACGCGTTACTCAGCCGTCTGCCACTAGGTTTAGCCCCCGAAGGAGCGACCTCGTTCGACTTGCATGCATTAGGCACGCCGCCAGCGTTCATCCTGAGCCAGGATCAAACTCTTATTTGAACTTGACGTCTGTTCTTTCCGCTCTTCAATTGTCAAGATGCTTACCGAAAATCGGAGCCTCGGAAGCCGTTTCCGGCACCAGATTCCATTTATCGGTAACCGCTAAGTATACGGCATGTTGGAGGATGGTGCAAGAATTCTGCGCGTTCGAGTTGTTTGAACTGGGATGGGCAGGATTTGGAAATGATTGGACGGATGGGTGTTGGTTTTTGGGGGTGTGGCGATGATCGGGGAGGGTTGGTGGATTGGTTAGCGTGGGGCCACTGTTTTGTTACCGGGCACCCTACTCCAACGGGGTTTGAGGTGAGAATTGCGGCAGCTGGAGAGCTGCTTTGGTGTTGACGATACTCGTGAAGCATTAGGGTGTGAATTCCAGGGTGTGAATTGCGAATTGGGTGTACACTGATGCCTGCATGCGGGCGATTTGCCCCGGATGTTGATGTCATGGTGATCGAGAAGGTGCAGCAGGTTTGCGCCGTGTTCAATGTGACGTGAAACCCGCGAATCGTTTTTGTCGGCGAGCAGTCGTACAGGAGGCAGACAGATGAGAGGACTATTCCAACATTTCAACAAATCTCGGGTGGTCACAGCCGTGATTGTTTTGGGCACGTTGTTCGCCGCGATCGGGATCGCGTGTGGCGGTGAAACCGTGATCCAGACCGTGGTGGTTGAGAAACAGGTGCCGGTACCAGGTGCTGCTGTGATTCAGACGGTGGTTGTGGAGAAATCCGTGCCGGGCGAGACCGTAATCCAGACTGTGGTGGTGGAGAAAGAGGTGCAGGTCGCTGGCGAAACTGTCGTTCAGACGGTTGTGGTGGAGAAAGAGGTGCAAGTTGCGGGCGAGACGGTGGTCCAGACCGTGGTCGTGGAGAAAGAGGTACAAGTTGCGGGCGAGACGGTTGTCCAGACGGTTGTGGTGGAGAAAGAGGTGCAGGTTGCGGGTGAGACGGTGGTCCAAACCGTGGTCGTAGAAAAAGAGGTGCAAGTTGCGGGTGAGACGGTGGTCCAGACCGTCGTCGTTGAGAAAGAGGTGGAAAAGGTTGTCGTAGCGACGCCGACTGCGATCGCGATGGCGATGATGGAGGCCCCTTCCCCGCAGAGTGCGCCGGACACCGCCGAAATGGCGGTGCAAAACCGCGTGGGCTTGACATTGACTGGGTTGAACAGCACGGGCGCTCCTGACGGTCCATGGAGCATCGCGGAAGGCTTCTTCCAGCCTGGTGGGCCAGTTGGATCAAACATTGTGGACCCGGTGCTGGCGGAGACCTGGGTTGTCGCTGAAGACCTGAGCAAGATAACGGTGAAGGTTAAGGAAGGCGTTCAATTCCACCGTGGTTGGGGCGAGTTGACGGCGGACGACTTGGTCTGGAGTTTCAACGATCTGATCACGCCGGAGAGCACGCACAACCAATCTGGTGACTATGCTGCGGTGTTCGAGGAGATGGTGAAGATCGACGACTACACGGTCGAGGTGCCGATCAAGCAGTTCACTGTTGTGTGGAACCAGGCGTACTTCAACACGTTTGCGGGTACAAACGGCACGTTTAGCAAAACGGCGTTTGACGAGAATGGCCGCGAATGGGCAAACGAGAACGTTATCGGTACTGGCCCGTACATGCTTAAGGAGTTTATTCCGCAGAACATAGTGCGGTTAGAAACGAACCCTGAGCACCACATCCAACCTGCGTACACGCCGTTCTTGAACGTCAACGAGGTTCCGGAAGAGTCGACTCGGATTGCGATGCTTAGAAATGGTCAGACAGATATCGCCGACGTTTCGTTGAAGGCGATTCGCGGGTTGCTGGAAGAAGGCTTCAAGATGTCGGACAGCGGTAAAGCCGCTCAGGAAGGCGTCTTCTTCGCGGGCAATTACTGGGAGGAGCATGACTACAACTGCTCGCAAGGCGCAAGCTCGGTTTCTTGCCCAGACATAACCGTTGGCGAGCCGCAGTTGGTTGAGACGGAGCGCGAGGGTTACCAACCTACTGAGCAATTCCCTTGGATCGGTGAATACGGCAACGACGAGAGCATGGAACGCGCCCGGATGGTTCGGACTGCGATGTCGATCGCGATCGACAAAGAGACCATCAACGATGTGATCGTAGATGGCCTTGGTTGGTTGGTGCATGTGAATGCATTCTCGATCAGGTCGCCCGAATGGGATGACAAGTGGAACATCGAGTATGACCCTGAAGAGGCCGCTCGGATGCTCGACGAGGCTGGCTATCCGGTAGTGTCCCGCGGGATCCGCTTCCAAGTTGACATGTACGTGACGCCGCACGTTGGCGGAGCGACAGGAACTGCGGGCGAGATTCAAGCCGCGATTGGTGCGATGTGGGACAGTTTGGGTATCCGGACTAGCTTGGTTAGGCACGGTTACTCGGTCTGGCGACCAACGGTTGTAGAACGCTCGCAGAACCAGCCGTTCTTGAGTGCATGTGGCGGCACGGACGCTCGTGACTCGGTGCCGTGGGACTTCCCGAAGGGCGTTGTGTTCACGACGCTCTCACGCGGTGGTTTCAGCTGTGCGATGGAGATCCCGTTCGTTCTCGAGAACTACCTCAAGACTGCGGGTGAGTTGGACAAGGCACAACGCATCGCGAACAACACAGAGTTGCTGGAGTACTACCGCCACTGGCGGCTTAACTCTGGAATCGCAGCGATACCGGAACCTATGGTTTGGAACCCGAACTCGATAGAGTCTTGGGATATGCGGGCGAACGCTGCCGGTACGCACATCGTATCGCTTGACTTGATCAAGCCCGCGCAGTAGGCATCCCGAATACGGGGATTTTGCGAAGATCGGAATTCAGGAGGTGCAGTGGTATTTGCGGGAGATTGCCCGTCGCCCTGCCCCTCCGGATCCCGGCTTTCGCCGGAATGACGGATTGTTGGTTCGGCCTGCTTCCCGAGTCCGACGCTTCGGAATCGGGAAGCAGGCCGAAACGCGTCCTAAACTGGGTCCCACATCAGGATTTTTAGGGAATTGACGACCTCATGCGACGCTATCTGATACGGCGTCTGCTGGCCTCGGTTGTGACGGTCATCGGCGCGACGTTTGTGGTGTTCGCGCTGTCGCGAGTTGCCGGGGACCCGTTGTTGCTATACGCGCAGCCAGAGGGTTACGGTCGGACTCCTGAGCAGATTCGTGCTCTTGAGAAGCATCTGGGTCTGGACAAACCGTTCATCATCCAGTACTTGGTGTGGGTGAAGAATACGTTGCAGGGCGACTTGGGACGGTCGTTGGCCGGCGAGCGCCGGGTTACCAAGGTGATCGTCGAAAAGGTTGGCGCGACTACACAGTTGGCGATCGCGGGTTGGGTGTTGGCGACGTTTGTGGGAGTGCCGATCGGGATTATCTCGGCGGTATACAGAGGCACGATTTGGGATTACTTAGGTCGGTTTGTGGCGCTGTTCGGGCAGGCGATACCGAACTTTTGGTTGGGGATCGTGATGGTGTTGCTGTTTTCGGTGTGGCAAGAGTGGTTGCCAAGCGGGTTGAAGGGCGAGGGTTTCGACATCAGGTACTTCATCATGCCGTCGATTGTGGTTGGCACCAGTTCGATGGCGGGTTATTTGAGGATCACGCGGTCTTCGATGCTGGAGATTTTGGATTCGGAGTTCATCAGATTGGCGCGCGGCAAGGGGGCTAGTCCGACCGCCGTGATTTGGAAACACGCGCTTCGGAACTCGCTGATCCAACCGATCACGCTGTCGACACTGCTTTTGGCGGGATTGTTGAACGGGACGTTGGTTGCGGAGGCTGTATTCGCCTGGCCGGGGTTAGGGCGAACCATGCTAGAAGCGGTGAATAATAACGACTTTCCGGTGTTGACAGGTGGGGTTTTGGTATTCGTGATCATCTACGTAATTTTCAGTTTGATTGCCGATTTGATGTACATCGTTATTGATCCGCGTATTCGGTACACGTAGGCGTTAGCGATGTCTGAGATTTCGACAACCTATCGCTCATCGGCTGCGAACGAGAGATTTAGCGTCCGGAATTGGCCTGGTAGCGTCTACGTATTTTTGCGTCGTTGGCCGATTTTGCCCGGATTGGTGTTGGCTGCATTGGTTATTTCAGCGATATTTGCGCCGTGGTTAGCTCCTCAAGCGCCGAATGTTCAGGCACTCCGGGACCGCAATGCGCCGCCAGTTTGGTTGGACGACGAGGAAGGGACATGGACGCAGAGCTATTTGCTGGGTGCGGACCAGGTAGGTCGGGACGTTCTGAGTCGCATAATCCATGGTGCTCGGATCTCGTTGGCTGTAGCCGGGGTCGCCTTGTTGAGTGGCCTGTTGGTCGGGGTCAGTTTGGGTTTGGTTGCGGCGTGGTACGGGGGCATTATCGACGAGGTGATTGCTCGGACTGTGGACATCTGGCATGCATTGCCGTTTTTGTTATTGGCGATCGTTGTTGTTTCGTTGTTTGGGGGTAGTTTGACGGTGTTGATGGGTGTGTTGGCGATGGTTTCTTGGGCGGGTTTTGTGAGAAATGTGCGCGCCGATGTTTTGACGTTGCGTGAACGGGAGTATGTGTTGATGGCTAGGGTTTGCGGAGCTTCGACATTCCGAGTCATTGTGAGGCACATCTTGCCGGGGGTGGTTCCGACGATCATGGTGATAGCTACGCTGGCGGTCGGTGGTCTGATACTGACGGAGGCGACTCTGAGCTTCTTGGGCGCAGGGATACCTGCTCCGACGCCATCTTGGGGATTGATGGTTTCGGAGGGACGCGAGTATCTGACTACGGCTTGGTGGTCATCGTTCTTCCCCGGGTTGGCGATATTCCTGGTGGTCATGTCGCTCAATTTCATGGGCGATTGGATACGCGATTTCACGGATCCACGGCTGAGGCAACAGGTTGATTGAGGGTGTGTCGCTGAATGCGCTTTTATCCACTCTCGAATATTGAGGGCGCGGATGAGCGCGCTGCCTAGGCCTCTTGGATTCCAGCGTTCGCACGAGAGGCGAGAACGATGTCCCTGAGTTGGCGGTCGAAGATCCGATTAGATCATCGCGCGTCTGGCGAGTTCTAGTTCGGCCGAATCACGTGCTGCCGCGAATTCGTAGCCGGGGCGCGATGGTTCCATAAAAGTGATGGCTTCGTAAAAGTCGTCTAGCGGTACGAAGATGCCGTTTTGTTCGGCCCATTGCCTCATGCGCTGGTTGCAAGAGTGAGCCCAAGAGAGGATTTCGATCCTCCAACCGCGCTTTTGCATGCGTTCCAAAGTACTGTGGAAACCTGCGCCTTCAAGATAGCCCCTGCCGTCGCCTGTTAGTAGAACGGCGATGCCGGGGTCACCGTTGTGGTCAAGTGCGTCTTCGAGCATTCGGAGTTGCAGGATACGGTCAGGCATCTCCTGTTCGCCGCGTTCTGGACTTCCGCGATCGAAGAGGGCGACTTCAACACCGCGGCCTTCCAATCGGTTCCAAAGTTGACGCATTTCAGGTGGCACGGAACCTGCCGCGACCGCGTGCTTTACTGGGCGATCAGCGTGGGCGAGCCAGAACATATTTTCGAAAGCGATGCGTACGCGATACCGCGCTCCTGGTCCTTCGCCGCGCATTTCGGATAGCCTTTGGGCTTCGTGGAAGATGTTTGAATTATCCCAATAGATGAAAACACTGTCCATGACGGACCTCCAGCCACCGATTCTAATTCACAAGCTCCGTGGTTTAGTTTTGATGTGACATGGGCTCGATCGGTAAGATGGCTGTCGGCCGTTTCTACCTGGGGTTTGTTTGGGTTCAAAATACGGTCAGTGAACTTGGAGACGAAGCGGTGATGCGCTGGGATTAGGAAGACAATAGCACAGCGTTGTTGGCGCGGGAAATTGTAGGAGATACGGATCCTGCATTGATCCGCCTGCCGCGTTACACTTTATGGCTAAGATTGGTGGGTGTCATGAACGATTGGAGAAGTTGACATCATGACTATGACTGTGGCTAAGCAAGATGTGGCTTTGATCGCTCACCTGTTGCGTCGGGCTGGTTTCGGTGCGACGCCGGATGAGTTGGATCGTGCGGTGGAGGCTGGGTATGATGCGACGCTTGAGGAATTATTGAATCCATTGGACGATTTTGAGTTGCCGTTGGACTTGATTCGGCGGTATTTTGTGGATCAGTCGGATTTGAGGAACCAACAAGCGTGTGCAGCGCACTGGATGTATCAGTTGGTCCACACCAAGGCGCCATTGCGCGAGAAGATGTGTTTGTTCTGGCACCGTGTGTTCGCGACTGGGGCGAGCAAGCTGATCCAAGGGCGAGTGGTGTTAAATCAGATCGACATGTTTCGGGAGTATGGGTTGGGCGGTTTCGACGAATTGCTTTTGCAGTTGTCGAAAGATCCGGCGATGCTGATGTGGCTGGACAACCAAGACAATCACGCGCATTCGATCAACGAGAACTACGGGCGCGAGATCCTGGAGCTGTTCGCGATGGGTGTCGGGAACTACACGGAGGACGACATCAAGGAGTGTGCGCGGGCGTTCACGGGTTGGCGAGTGGTGAATCCGGATTATATGTCGATCAAGATGCGCAACAACACGGCGCGCCCATACGGTTACATCTCGTGGCAGTTCGAGTATGACGACGATGACCACGATCATGAAGATAAGACGTTGCTGGGCGTGCGCGGTGACTTGAATGGCGAGGACGCGGTGGAGATCATCTGTCGTCAAGAGGCGACGGGTCGGTTCATCGCACGACATCTTTACCACTTCTTCGTAGCCGATGAGCAACCGGTTCCCCAATGGCCGCATTTGCCGCCCAAAGACCCGGAAGCGATACAGGCGATGGTGGACACGTACTACGAGTCGGGTTACAGCATCACTGAGATGCTCCGCACCCTGTTCACGTCGGATTTCTTCAAGTCGGAGACGGCGCAATACGCGAGGATCAAGAGTCCGGCGGAGATGGTTGTCGGTACGCTGAGGCTGGCAGGTGGATTGGATGTGCCATCTTCGGACGCGTATGCTGCGGCGGCGACGTGCGCCAACATGGGCCAAGCGCTGTTGAACCCGCCGAGCGTGGAGGGTTGGCAAGGTGGTGAGGAATGGATCAACACGGGCGCATATGTGCAACGCGTCAACTTTGCTAGTGCTACGCTGAACGACCCCGACAAGCCGGGCATTCGATCGATCATCGACCGGGTCGAGAGATCGGCTGGCGGAGATGAATTATCGCCGGAAGAGTTGGTCGATCGGTGTTTAGAGATTCTGGGGCCGATGGAGTCGATGGATTCGACCCGTCAGGGATTGATCAACTACGCGGCCAAGTTTGGAATCGTTAGTTTTGACGATGACGATTCCGCTGCAAACGCCGAAGACGCGGTGGTTGCGTTGATACAAATAATCGTTGCGACGCAGGAATATCAGACGGTATAGGGTTCGGCATGGTAACGAAGACAAAGTTCGGTATCCGATATCTTGACACCATAGGGTTCAATGCCGACCAAGGTGGGCGTGGATTCCATCTGCCGACGGATATGGTGATCCGAGATGATGGCGTCATTTTTGTTGTGAGTCGCAGCAATACGGTCGCGCTCAACATCGTGGGTATCCAGATGGTGAGGCTTGATCATGAGTTCTTGGGTCAGATCGGCGGTTACGGCAGAGACATGGGCGACATGATCGGTCCCACTGCCCTAGCGTTGGATGCGGATGACAATCTTTATTTGGCCGACGAGGTGCTGCAGCGGATCACTGTATATAGCAGAGACGGCGACCCAAGGTCTACTTGGGGCACGGTTGGCGACGGCGATGGCGAGCTTGATGCCCCGTCGGGCATAGTGTTCGATGCGGACGACAACATGCTGCTGGTCGATCACAAGAATCATCGGGTCCAGAAGCTGACTAAGAGCGGTGATTTCATCGACAAATGGGGATCGTATGGGGATGGCGAGGGCGAGTTCAACTTGCCATGGGGGATCGCCTTGGACCCGGTCGGCAACGTCTGTGTCGCGGATTGGCGCAACGACAGGATCCAGCGGTTCAGTCCCGATGGTGAGTTTCTGGCGCAGTACGGGTCTAGTGGTGACGGCGATGGCGAGTTCCATCGCCCGAGTCGGGTTAGCATCGACTCCGACGGCAATATGTATGTGGCGGACTGGGGTAATCAGCGTGTGCAGGTACTCGACGCGGATGGCAATTTCCTCGTGAAGTTACAAGGTGAGGCGACGCTTGGTAAGTGGGCAGTGGAGTATTTGGATGCGCAGCAGGATGAGTTGCGGGCGCGGGCGACGTTTGAGCCGTATTTCGAGGTCGACACTGACGACAAAAGCGAAATCGCGGCGCGCATCGAGCCTTATTTCTGGGATCCTGTGACAGTAGTGTTAGATAACGAAGACAGATCGTATGTGCTGGAGACTGGCCGGCACAGGTTCCAGATATATGAAAGGGTTGCTTGAAGCGCACCCTCACCCTAGCCCTCTCCCGCCGAGCGGGAGAGGGGATAAACGTTAGGAGAGACTGAATGAGTGCTCAAAACGGCAAGAAGGAACGCAAGCTTGTAGTGGTTCAGATGTCGGGCGGTAACGATTATTTGAATTGCGTGGTCCCGTACGACGACCCTCGCTACGTGGACAATCGTCCGAACGTACGCATCGCTGAAGACCGAGTTTTGCCGCTGGATGGGACCTACGGATTGAACCCGGGTATGCAGCCGATCAAAGATCTCTACGATCAAGGCAAGGTCGCGGTGATCCACGGGGTTGGTTATCCCGAACCGAACCGTTCTCATTTCCGGTCGATGGATATCTGGCACACGGCAGAGCCGACGAAGCTTGCGGACGAAGGTTGGCTGGGTAACGCAGTGCGGCAGATGCACCCTGAGGGTGACAACGTTGTCGCGGCGGTGAATTTCGGCGGCGGATTGCCGCGGGCGCTGGTTGCTAAGGGTGCGCCGGTTGCTTCGGTTACCGACTTGGAGACGTACGGTCTGATGAGCCATTTGGGTGGAGGGGCGCAACGGAATGAAGTGCTGGAGATATTCAAGTGGATCTACTCGATGGGCATTGGGAGCGGTCCGACGATGGACTTGATGAGCCAAACGGGGTTGGATGCGCTCAGGGGCTCGGACATGTTGAGTCAGTGCACCTTGACCTATGACTCGGATATCGAGTACGATCCCAACTTCTTTTCCAAGAGCATGAAGAGCGCGGCGCAAGTGTTGCAGGCGGACATCGGCACTCGCATTTGTTACACGCAACACGGCAGTTTTGACGCTCACACGAACGGTATCGCTCTACAGGAGAGGTTGTTGCGGGACGTTTCGGGTGGGATCAACGACTTCTACGCGGACATGAAGGAGCACCACCAGAGCGAAGACATTCTGATACTGGCGTTTTCCGAGTTCGGGCGTCGGGTGAAGGACAACGGCAACGGGACAGATCATGGTTCAGGTGGCGTGGCGTTCTTGATCGGCGATGGAGTTGATGGCGGACAGTACGGCGAATATCCGTCGATGGATGCGAAGGATCTGGTTGAGGGCGACCTGGCGTTCAACTTGGACTTCCGCAGTCTCTACACCGAGATCATGGAGGACTGGTTAGAGGTTGACGCGCGGGAGGTCATGCACCGCGAGTATGACCGTGTCGGTTTCTTGGCTGCAGCGTGAAGTGGTTCTGCGACCTCGGAGGGACTGATGAGTGACAAGTTAACAGGGCTGGTGTTCGGTTCGGGATTCGCTGGACAGGGGCATGCCGAGGCGATGCGATGGTGTGGGATCGAGGTCGTCGGGATGGTGAGCCGCACCGACGAGGTTGTGAAGCGCGTCGCGAGTGAGATGGCGATTCCTTATGCGTCAACGGATTGGGTCGGCGCGTTGGATGCGTTGAAGCCGGATGTAGTTGCTATCGGGACGCCGGGTGGCGCGCACCACGAGCAGATTTTGGCGGCGATTGAACGCGGTTGTCACGTGTTTTGCGACAAACCGTTGACGACTAGTGCCGCAACATCGCGAGAGCTATATGTCGCGGCGCGGGATAAGGGTGTCAAGACGGCGTATGCGGCGTCTTTCAGGTATCAGCCACATGCGTTGTTTGCGAAAAAGTTGATCGCGGAGGGTGTGATCGGGGAACCATTTGAGACGGAGTGCGTGTCGCATTATGAGTTGAATCCGCTTATTCCTTGGGGTTGGTCGCATCGGATCGACCTAGGTGGCGGCCGGTTGAGCAACAACTTCACGCACAAACTGTCGATCGTGCTTCATGCGTTAGAGGCCACGTTGGGAGAGATCAACGGCGAGGCGCGGAATGACATGCATACGGCGCCGGTTATTGAGGGAATTCACGATTTTCGGGCACGGGGAGATTTCATCCCTTCGGCGGATGAGTTGGCAGAGCTTGAGTGGCGGGATGTTGATTCGGAGTGGTCGTACTCGGTGATGGCACATGTCTCTCCTGCTGGTGATGTGCGTCAACCAGTGACGTCGGTTTTTAGACATGGTGGGATGCAGCCGAGGTTTGGAGACGACTATGTGGCGTTTTACGGTGATGAAGCGTCGATCTATATCGCTGGCGCTTACGCGCAGGGGCCTTTGTATGTGAAGACGCGAGGATCGGACTGGGAGTTGTTGGAGATGCCCTCTGAGATCACGGATGCGGTGCCGCAGATCGAGGATGACACGCAGCGGAACTGGACGGTGTTGATGAGTGAGTTGGTGGCGGATATCCGTGGCGAGGGGTATTGCGGGTATCAGACGTTCAAGGACGGGTGGATTTTTCAGGAAGCGGTGGATGCGGTGCGGCGGGGTGATGGGTGGTTTGTGGTGCCGGGGCAAGATGCCTAGAGTAATTGATTACTCAATTCCTGCCAAACAGCAATTGGCGCAAACAGTCTGAATCATGACTCATGGTGAAGACTATGACTTCTCCGTAGTAGGAGAACCTGCCCTGTACCGCGCAAGGGTGACGATCCAACCCGCTCAGGACACGGGCATGTTGGTAATAACAGATTCGTCTCTGTATTTCATACGCAATCACAACGGGAAGACCTTCATCGCCAAATTCGTTTTGCGCATAGAAATATTGTCGTGCACTGCGACACCCCACCAGGGCACGGGTGCGTTGAATCTGAACACTTCACGGGGCGAGTTGCGTTTCACCGGCGAAGCATCTGCGCTCGAACGAATTGCGGAACAACTTACAGGCCAACCCGAGGCTGATTCTTCGAGTTCAACGTGGAGGAGCGCAAGATCAGAACGCGCGAGCACCCATGATGATCTGACTTCAAAAACTCCACCACCAACTGAGGATTTCGTGAATTCATTCCTTGATTACGACCTCACGATCCTAGACGAGCCCATGTTAGCGGCAGGTTTAGCAAAGCCTGAGTCGGGGTTTGCGAACCGACTTTTGGTTTGTACCGAATCAAGTCTGCTGGAGTTGCGAAAAAGTTGGGGCAAAACTCGGATTGAGAAGGCGCATAACCGAGCATTTTTCACTGATGTTTCGCTAAAACGGAGTTTCGGCGTTTGGAATTTGGAGATTTCTACATACAGCGGCGAATTGAAATATACGGGTGAACGCGACCAACTAGAGCGTATTGCGCAATTTCTGCGGCAATGGGAACACGAAACGGATTCTCGAACCGAAACATCGAACGATAGTACTGAACATACGGCGAGCGAACCAAATTGGAGTGCCGCTAACTCAGTGCACAGGCCACCCACAAAAGACTCAACCGCATTCGAATTGACCGATGAAGTCAAACAGGCCGGATTAGGTTGTTTGTTGCTAATAGGGGGCGTGGCAATCGTAATCTTTATCGTGGCACAATTCTGCAATGGATCAGAGCCCGAACGCGAAACCCCATCAACGACTGCCACCGACGCAGCTGTTTCCGCTACCAGAATCAAACCTACCTACACTTCGACACCAAGCCGTGCGCTTAACCAAGTTCAAGCCACAAAGACGCCAGCCCGGGTGCGCCCCACGCCCACTCCCGTTCCTTCTCTGACGCCTGTCCCCACGCCAACCTTCGATCAGTTGAAGTCCGAAGCGGTTGAAATTGACTATGACGATCTTTTTCGGAACAACGAGATGCACGTTGGGAAGCAAATCCGATTCGTGGCGAAAATTGTTCAGGTGGTCACATTCCCAGAACAAAATAACCGATTTCTACTTCTTGCAAATGTAACTCGAGGTGCTTATTCGTGGGATGACGCGGTACTTCTAGGTTACGTGGGGTCGAGGTTGTTGGAGGACGACATCGTTGAAATAGTTGGAACTGTTTTTGGGCTATACACGTATGAAGCGGTCCTCGGAAACGAAGTGACTGTCCCTCACATCCAAGTGATCGCCTCCCAACGGGTCGACGAATTCGGTGTGACGCCGACCCCTTCAACCGCGACACCAGCAAGATCGATTGGCAAACCTACGCCGTCCAACACTCCAACTCTTGATAATGTGTCAAAATCAACAGCGTCACCGTTTCCTGTAAGCGTATCGCCCCCGGCCTTACCACCGACGCCCATCAGCACTCCGAGTCCAACGACCTCGTTTGGACCTGGTACGTATCTCGTCGGAATCGATATCCAACCTGGGATCTACAAAGGAATTAGCGACGGATGTTACTGGGAGCGATTGAGTTCTACTGATGGCGAACTACGTTCAATCATCGCTAACGATATTGTTGGTTCAAAGCACCAATTCTATGTGGCGATCAAGGAATCCGATTTTGCGTTCGCAACTACTTGCCCTGAGCTGATCTTGCAGAATGGGCGTAGCGACAACACGCCGACAACAATTCCAGAGCAGGAAGTCGATCTAACTCCAACCCATACACCTGCTACAACACCCGCTCCTACGCCGATTTCATCGGAATCGTCTGGACAATCCAGATTCCCAACTGCGACGGAGACCGTTGATGAGGTCGGGTTGACAAAATCTCCAACGTCGGAAACGAGTGTTGAAGACCTAGTGCGCCATGTCGGTCAAAGCGTCGTCCGGATCAGTCCATCAATTAGCACTACTGGTTCGGGTTGGATATATAAAGTCGATGACAAGGGTAATGCGTGGGTGCTAACTAATCACCATGTAGTTGATGGCTATCACGACATCGACGTATTTATCGGCGATAACACTCTTAGGCGATCGGGGAGCGTTACCGCGACCAATCCTCAACACGATCTCGCGATAGTGCACATTTGTTGCGATAATCAGTGGGAAGCACTCGAGATCGAGAGATCAGATGATGTCAACATCGGCGCTGAAGTCATAGCATTTGGTTATCCGTTCCGTGACGATGTGATTTCTGGTATGAGCGTTTCGGCAGGTATCGTGTCATCGTTCGGGTATGACATCCGAAAAGGGGCTTGGGTCATCCAAACCGACGCGGCGTTGAATCCAGGGAACAGCGGTGGTCCGTTGCTGAACGGCAATGGTCGAGTTTTAGGTATGGTCGCTTTCCGTATCGCCGCTACACCCGGCGGGGACGCACTAGACAATTTAGGCTTCGCAGTGTCGTCTCGAACAATTGTCGATTGGTTGAACGATCTGAAACCAACTTCAGAAGTAACGAAGCGCAGTACTGCATCCCCAACGCCGATGCCAACAGCAGCATTGAAATCCGGACGGGAGGCAGTAATTGTCGCGTCACACGATCAAGCCCGTCGTGCTTTCGACGATTACGAGCTTCAGCTCATTGCCAATGCGTTGGGCCTTCATGAAGCAGAGATGCTCGATGTCGAACCTGGGATCGGGTTGCTTCACGTCGTAGATATTGGCATACAGTCCGGGATTTATACGATTGAATTCACACCTTTCGATCCGTCGTTTAGCGGTTACAAGTCAATAGATCCTGAAAGTCCGATCCGATTTTTCGGACGAGTCGATGTAGATGTCGACGGAAATTACTTCGAACCCCTTCAAGACCTCACGGGCGTTTTCATCCAACTTGATAGATTAGTCATCGCAGGTAGCACTCACGATCCTCCCTACCTAGAAATCGCCGTATCCGTGCCGGCAGACTCAGGCATTAAGCTCGAAGCAATCGGATACTACACGCCGAATCGTTGACAGTTCAAGTAAATCGCTTGTGTCGAAGAATCTTTGTCCTCCTGCTGCCGGTGAGACGTTCTGCTATGAGTGGCTTTCGAAGGTTGCCTAGAGTTGCGGCCCGCGTTCAATTTCGAGTTCGTCGACTCTTGCTTGGCTTTCGGGTGTTCGGGCAGGGTGAGGTCCCCACTCGTCGATTAGGCTTTTGCGGGGTTCGTTGCTGAGGCAGGTGGTGGTGTCGGAGCGCTCTCGGACGCTGGCTTTTAGGCGGGTGCCGATGCCGGGGCGTTGGGGGGCGTGGAGGTAGCCGTCGCGGATGTCTAGGTTCGGGTCGACGATGTCGTTCCCATCGTCAAGGGTAAAGACAATCATTACTTGACACAGCCTGCGCCGCGGAAGCATTCCGCAAGGAATCCCAGCGAAGTGGGGAATCTTGGAGCGACTAACCTTGAACCGAAGAGTGTGCTGAATCGTAGAATCTAATGTAAAGTATCCCCACATCCGAATGAAGCCATGTCTGATGGCAGCAACTTATCTCCGAGGCGCATTGTCTTGAACGCACCTGCGACTGAACAATCAAAAACCGACAAGTCCATATGGGACGTTGTGGGTTTGATGTCCACGCCCCCGGAAGTCGTTCGACACACTTCTGCAAACGATTGCAAATATGAACATGCGTTGCCTGTCTATTCCTCGCGGAGCCACCATCATCTGAGCGCCAACATTTTCGCTGCCTTGCTGGACAGCATCGAGATGGAATACTGGACCATCGACGACATCAACGACGCGCTCTCAACACCTGTTTCCGACAAGAACGATTTCGTCAATCTGTGGGGCGACAGCTGGAGGTTCATGGGCAGCGTTATGAATTGCGTTATGGAGCAATACATCGATTCAATGTCCGAAGACGACAGGGAACGTCTGCTGGAAAGGTTGCAGAGTGGCAAAACAGGACTCCGCCAAACCTCAATCTGAATCACGCGTCGACATCACCATAGCCGAGATGTATGAGGGACCTGTCCCCAACCCTCCAATGTTGCGCGCGTTCGAGGATGTCGTGCCCGGTTCCGCGAAGGACCTTATGGACGAGTCGGTTGCAATGATGGCACATGCCAGATGGACGGATCGGCAACGCGTTCGCACAGTTGTCTGGTCTCACATGGGGTGGCAGATTGGCAGATGGGTGATGATGTTGATTCTGGTGGGGTTGGGGGTGTATTTGCTTATGAACAAACACTCCGCAGCGGGTTACATCCTTATCACGGCGGGCGTGGGGCCAAATGCAGTTGCAGCAGTTGTTCCGCTCTTCAGGCGACGCAACGGCGAACGGAATGGTTCTAGCCAATAGGGTAAAACCGTATATCGTTCCCAAAAAAACGTCCTACAAAGCCGCGAGCACCCGCGTCGCGTTAAGTAAAGCGCGAAGCATCATCAAGTCTGGGAACGGGAGGGCCGGCCTGTTGAACTGCTCCCAAAGCAGGATATGCCCTGAATTACAGCGCAAAGCGGCGCGGATGGCAAAAGTATGAACTGGTTCCAATCACGGTCTCTGACTACTGCGGCCCGCGTTCGATTTCGAGCTCGTCAACCCTTGCTTGGCTTTCTGGTGTTCTGGCTGGATGCGGTCCCCACTCGTCGATCAGGCTCTTGCGAGGTTCGTTGCTGAAGCGGACCGTTGCGTCGGAACGCTCTCGGACGCCGGCTTTCAAACGAGTGCCGATGCCGGGGCGTTGGGGGGCGTGGAGATAGCCGTCGCGGATGTCGAGGTTTGGGTCGACGATGTCGTTGTACCAGCCTTTGTAGAAGGCGGGTACGTGTTCTTGGAGCATGGCATTGGGGGAGCTCATGCAGATTTGAGAGCAGGCGAAGATGTTGACTGGGCCGGTCGCGTCGTGCGGCGCGAAGGGGACTTGGTGCGCTGAGGCTAGTATGGCGACTTTGTGGGTCTCGGACACGCCGCCAGTCCAGATCAGGTCTGGCATGACAATCCTCGCGGATCCGTTCTCGATGAATTGGCGGAGTTGCCAGCGGCTCAAGAGGCGTTCGGAGATGCATACCGGGGTTTTGGTTGCCGCTTGCAGACGGGCAAGAGCGTCCGGGTTTAGCAGCGGCATCAGGTCTTCCTGCCACATCATTTCGTATGGTTCCATGGCTTGGGCGATGCGGATGGCGACGGGGAGCGTCCATTTGCCGTGCCCGTCGTTCGCAATCTGCATATCCATGCCGACGGCGTCACGAATGTCACGGATGGGTTTGAGCGCCATGTCGAGTTCATTGGGTGATAGAAACTGTCCGTCCGACGCTTGAGCGAGGCCGATGGTCGGGCCGCCTTTCAACGCGGTGATGCCTTCGTCGAGGAGGGATTTGGCTTGTTCTCCGGCTCCGTGGAATTGCAGGGATGTGGCGTAGACGCGGATTTTGGATCGGACAGCGCCGCCGAGGAGTTCGTATACGGGGACGCCAAGGGCTTGGCCTTTGATGTCCCAGAGTGCGATGTCGAGTGCGGAGATTGCGCGCATCTCGGCGCCGCCGTAACCGGCGTGGTCTGAGAGTCGGAACATGGCTTCCCAATGGCGTTCGATCGGGAAGGGATCGCGGCCTATGAGAAGCGGGCCGAAGTGGTCGTGCACCGCGGCTTCGACAACGGATGCGGCGTAAAACGTCTCGCCTAGACCGATGATTCCGTCATCGGTGTGGATTTGGACCCAGAGGTTGTGGGGTTGTTCGGCGATGCGGATCGTTTCGATTTGGGTGATTATCATGGGGTGGCCTCTGTGTGGGTAGACTTCTTCACGGAACGCAGTCCGAGTGTAGTTGTGACGTTGAGGTGTGATTGACTAGGTTAATCGGACTGAACATTGTAGTCCTGTGAATCTGACGATAATCATCCCTGCGTATAACGAGGAGGTTTACCTTCCTTCGACGTTGGACGTGATCCATGCATCGGTGGCCCATCTCCAGACAGACACAGATGTCGATGTCGAAATAATCGTTGTGGACAACAACAGCGTGGACGGGACCGCGGAAGTGGCTCGTCGCTGTGGTGCGACGGTTATCAAGGGGTGTGTTCAGGGCATCTCGCGTGCCAGAAACATGGGCGCGCGGAACGGGTGCGGCGAAGTTCTGGTTTTCGTGGACGCGGACGTGATCTTACCGCGGAGAACGCTTTTTGAGATTTACTCGGTGATGAGTGATCCGGTGTGTATCGGAGGTGGCGTCGACGTAGATTGCAGGCCCAAGCGGCGAGCGATGCGCTTGTATCTTGGCAATTGGCGAGCATTGGGTCGCCTGACGGACATGGTTCAGGGTGCGACGCAGTTCTGCCGAAAAAGTGTCTTTGAGGAGATCGGCGGATATGACGAAACCGCTTGGATAGGCGACGATGTTGACTTTTATTGGGCGCTCAGGCGATACGCGAAGAGGAACGACCTTGAAGTGAGCGTCGTTCGGAATCTGCGGGTTCAGCCATCCAGTCGTCGTTTCGACAAGTGGCTGTTGTGGAGGGCCTTGGTTTGGACCAATCCCCTATTCATCGTCGCGTTCCGGCGGTGGAAGCGGTTTTGGGGAGATTGGTACGCCGACGCCGTGCGTTAGCGACTCTGTTCCAGTAATGTGGGATGCGCGCCGGATATGTTTGATCTTTGGTCGACGACGCGTAAGGAAGAGCGTCGTTGAAACGGAAGTGCCGATGGATTTGGTGTATTGTTGAGGAAACCCTCGAAAACGTTGGCGGTGGATCGCGAAAATGTTGTCAACAGAGAAAACCTTCTTGTTACTGTCGATCATTGTTCTGACGCTTTCGGTGTTGGCTTGCGGAGGAGGCAGCGAGCCTGATACGCCTCCGCCTTCACTGCCTACTGTGCCGCCCGAGTCGGACGCGCCGTCCGCACCTGCGGCGGCTTTGGAGGGAGAGCCGACGGTGTTGGGTGAATGCGAAGATGGGATGACGTTGCATTCCGGCGAGGGATGTCATTACTCTGGCGAAGAGGGCCGCCCCGCGGACCTAGTGATTTATGCGGGTACGGACGGGTCAATCTGTCGCGACAAAGGTTCCGTGATGATGTCAGGGTTAATGCTCCCGATGGTTCGTGCTTGCGGAGACGAGTACGAGGTGATAGACGTTTTGGAGGCGGCGATTTACTTCCGGCCCAATGGCGACGGGAGTTGGTCGGTGACGGTCAGTCAGTGAGAGTCGGCCTTTTCGCCTTCGTAACCCTCGGTTCGCATTATCTCTGCGGCTCGGTCGTGTTGGTCGATTTTGCTGAGAACGGCGTCTTGGGCCCGCGTCCAAACCCCGCGGCTCTCGTTAACCCAACGATATGAATCGCGGTAATCATCAAGCAGCCCGTTAACTTCGGGGACTACGTACCTTGCGACCAAGTCCCAGCTCCGACGGGTGTTCTCGCGGTTCGCCCAGTCGTGCACGAAGCCGATCACGCATCCGAAGCCGCCGGTCAGATCGTGCATCTCGCGGATTTTTGCGACCAGGTCGTCGGGAGTTCCAATGACGGCAGTTCCGGTAGCTGAGTCAGCGACATCATCGATCGCGTCGTCCGGGGTTTTGTAGATGGTGCCCTCGCCTCCCGCGAGCGTACCTACGGTGTAGAGGTTGTTGTGATTGAAAAGTCCGAGTTTGGCCTGTTCCCTGGCTTCCTTCTTAGTCTCGGCAATGTGCCAACTCATAACGATCCGCCAGTTTTTGCGGTCGACAGTGTTCCCATGTTTGTTGGCGGATTCCTCAGCGAAACTCCATTGAAGCGGCAAGGAACGCATACCAGCTTTAGTCGTCGATCCGATCGAAAGTACGCCGGCACGGTGCTTGCCGGCGAGCGTCATGCCTGACGGGCTCACCATCGACGCCACAGCGAATTCCATGTCATCCTGCAACGGCCTGAGTTGCAGTTTCGCGTCGCGCAATTTGAACCATTCGCACTCGTACGTGATGCGCTCTTTGCCTTCGAAAAGTTGTCGGATGACAGTCATCGCCTCGTCTTGACGGTCCCGCAACATCATCGGGTCGAAACCAAGCACGTGAGCGTCTGATGGCAGCGCACCTGGCCCAGAGCCGAAAATTACTCGTCCTCGGGACTGATAATCGAGCTGCACGATGCGTTGCGCCACCATGAACGGATGGTGATAGGGGAGCGATACGACACCGGTACCGAGCATGATTCTGTGCGTGCGCTCGGCGACGGCGGCTAGGAACAGTTCTGGCGACGCGATCATCTCCCAACCTGTTGAGTGATGCTCTCCACACCAGAACTCGTCGTATCCAAGCTGGTCTAGGAGTTGGACAAACTCGAGATTGCTTTGGAACTGCAGGAATGGGTTTTCGCCGATGGGGTGGTGTGGCGCGAGGAAGGCGCCGAAGCGCGTTTTGGGCATGGTGTGTCTCTGGGGTCCGTCGATTGCTCAATACGAGGGTAATGCTAACTGTTTGCCGCGGCATGCCGGCATAAGCTGCTGGCGGTAGAGATTTTTTTGCAATTGATACGCATTCGGGCAATTGGACAAGTTATCAGCGTGATTGAGCCAAATGCGGGGTGATTTGTGATTCGACGTAGGTTTCCAGATTTTTCACGAAACGCGTAACTGCGGCGCGCAAACCTGTGGAATCGTTGTATGCTTCTTGCACGCCCTGTAGCCGGGAGGTAAGACTTTTGGCGAACGGCTCGCGTCGGCCGAACGATGGAGGTTCGGCAGAGACAAGGAAATGAAGCACACGGGAGTGTAGCTTATGAACATACTGACTGAAAAATCCAAGCATCGGGCGGTAACGACCGTTTTGCTTGCGATCGTCGCAGCAGTTGCGGTCTTCGCGACTGCGTGTGGCGATGCAGAGCCTGAAGTCGTGACCGTCGTCGTCGAGAAATCGGTGCCGGGCGAAACCGTCATCCAGACCGTCGTCGTCGAGAAAGAGGTCCAGATTGCGGGTGAAACCGTAGTCCAGACCGTCGTCGTCGAGAAGGAAGTCCGGATCGAAGGCGAGACCGTCGTCCAGACCGTCGTCATTGAGAAAGAGGTGATGGTCGAAGGTGAAAGGGTCATTCAGACCGTCGTCGTCGAGAAGGAAGTCGTGGTTGAGGTGGCGAAGGAAGTGGCGAAAGAGGTTGAGGTTGAGGTCGTCAGAGAGGTCGAGGTTGTGAAAGAGGTCGAGGTCATCAAAGAGGTCGAGAAAGAAGTCGTCAAAGAGGTCGAGAAAGAAGTCCAAGTTGTCGTAACAGCAACTCCGGACGCCTCGATGATGATGATGCCGAAAGAGCAATCCGGTACTCTCGTCGCTGCATTGGCGACCGTCGGTTTGCCTGTTGGCACGCCGGAGCTGTGCCTGCCTACCTGCTCAAACGAACAGTACTACTACAGCGTCTGGGACACCCTTGTCCAATTTGCGTCCGATGGGAGGACTATTCCGGCCGTCGCTGCATCTTGGGAACTCGCTCCTGACAAATCAAAGTTCACTTGGCACATCCGACCGGGAATCCAGTTCCACAAAAACTGGGGCGAGGTCACAAGCGAAGACGTGGCATGGAGCACCAACACTGTAAACGGGAACGTTAACAAAGAAACGTTGCACGACGTTTCGGGTGATTTGGTCTGTTGCTACGGTGAATCGCGCGCGATTGACCGGTATACCGCCGAGACGGATGTCATTGCGTGGGACAGCCGAGCTCCAGCTTGGCTGTTTTCGAACCTCAGGGACGCTTACGGCATCAGCAGCAAGACGATCTACGACGAGTTCGGCAAGGAAGGGATGCGTGACATCTTCGTCGGCACTGGCCCGTTTGAGATCCGTGAGTGGCGCGACAACGACAAAATCCTCCTTGACGCTCTCCCCGAACACTACAACCAGGCCGCGCACATCAAATCGGCCCGGATAATCGAGGTTCCGGAAGAGGCTTCTAGGATTGCGATGTTCGAGAGTGGCGAAGCGATGATCACCCACGTGACGCTGCCGAACACTGCCAGGCTGGAAGAGGCCGGCGGCGTAAGGCGTTTGCTCCAGACGGTGATCCTCCACATCGGAATGAACCCGAACTTCTTGGAACTGACCAACCCGAAGACTGGCGAGCCGCTCGACAACCCGGGCTACGACGAAGCGAAGAAAACCCCAGAGGCATACCCGTGGGTCAGCTTCTACGACCTCCCTGGTTCAGATTGTGACTGGGACGTACTCCTAGAAGAGGTCCCGTCCGACCCGGCCGGCATCTGTCCTGAGATGGAGAACGCGCGGAAGGTCCGCTTGGCGATGGCAATGGCAATCGACAAACAGGCCTTGGTGGATGGCCTCTTCCAGGGTCTCGGTTCACCAGCGTGTAACTGGGCGATCTCGACCAACGATCCGACTCACGACGATTCGTGGTGTGTGCCATACGATCAGGACGGCGCGCGGGCGCTTATGGCGGAGGCTGGCGTCGATGGCTTTGAGATCGGATGGTGGGCCGGCAACGAGCCAAGCGAGGCTCACGAGGCGATCGCTTCTATGTGGAAGGATACTTTGAACATAGATGTCAAATTCGAACTCGGTCCGTTCACGGTTTGGCACCCGACATTCGTCGACCGTTCGTTCCTGCATCTGGTGCACGACGGTGAACAAGGCGGAACGCCCGTGGACTTCGCCAAAGGTCGCGAAGCGCAAGCGTGGTTCGCCGGCGGCATTATGTGGAGCGGTGGGATTCCCTTCTACCAGCGGATCTACGGCGCTCAGTTGGGTGAAGAGGATTTGCAGAAACGCATCGACATGTCGGTTCAGTTCGCAAACCACGAGGCTTTCTGGCATTGGGATCCAGCAACCTACGAAATCCCCGTGTTTACGGTCTACAACGGTGATGTCATCGAATGGAATCCCTTGAAGTCCGCAATGCACACTGCGGAAGTCAACATGATCTACCCACTTGAGGACATCATCATCAAGTAGGGGTAGAAAGCTCCAATTGAGCGAACGAGCCTAGCTTGCGAAAACGTGGCAGGTTAGGCTCGTTCGTGATGAACGTCGACTTAGCAGACGACGGACAGCTAACCAAAATATGGGACAATTTGTCGCCAGACGGGTGATCCTCGGGATCATCGCTCTTTTGCTCGCGATGTTGATCGTGTTTTCGCTGTCGCGGGCCAAAGGTGACCCTAGATATTTCTTCATCGGTGAAGATTCGGTGGGGTTAGATCCCGCGGTTTGGGAAGAGTGGGGTAAGAAGTTAAATCTCGACAAGCCAGTGCCGATACAGTTCGCGCTCTGGATGGGCGACATTCTAACGGGCGATTTTGGCGACAGCGTAACGTTGCAACGCCCGGTTTTGACTGCCATCAGAGAATACGCGCCGAGCACCATTCAACTTGGGATCGTGGCGTGGTTGATGGGAACGGTGGTCGGTGTGCCGCTAGGAGTGTTCTCC
Source organism: Dehalococcoidia bacterium (assembly GCA_965220355.1). Taxonomy (GTDB): domain Bacteria; phylum Chloroflexota; class Dehalococcoidia; order Lucifugimonadales; family Lucifugimonadaceae; genus Bin127. The sequence continues at coordinate 967,263 of OZ244820.1, read as the reverse complement.
GCGACTAATCGCGGAAAGGTTCTCGACTACCTTTTTCGCGGTTTCGCCCTCTTTGGTCAGTCGGTTCCGATTTTCTGGTTGGGTCTCGTGTTGATATTCGTATTCGCGGTGAACCTCGGATGGTTGCCAAGCGGAACCAAAGGAGAAGGGATCGCGATCAAGCATTTCATCTTGCCTGCGGTGGCGCTCGCCTGGTTCCCGGCGGCTTCGTATCTCCGGATCACTCGCACTGCGATGTTGGAGATTCTGGATTCCGAGTTCATCAAGTTTGCGCGCGCCAAAGGCGTCACGCAAGCACCGGTTCGATGGAAGCATGCGTTCCGTAACGCGATCATCCCGCCGTTGACTCTGTCGGTCTTCGTTTTGTTCGGCCTGATGACCGGCACGATCATCATAGAGACCGTTTTTGCTTGGCCAGGGCTCGGCAGGCTTGCTATCGAAGCGCTGTGGGCGACGGATTACCCGTTGCTGGCCGGTCTGACGATCATTTACGGAGCAGCGTTCGTGGTGATGATCATATTACTGGACATTGTCTACGCTCTGTTGGACCCGCGGATCAAGTACACCTAGGAGGGTTGTTATCGCTACGGCAGTAACAGATAGCGGGGCCGACGGCCGAGCTTCCAACTTACCGAACGTCGAGAGGCGACGGATGTCGCCGTTTGATATTGTGCGTCGATATCCGGTCATACCGGCGATAATCATCGCGACTCTCCTCATCACGGCTGTGATTGCCCCGTGGATTTTGCCGCACAACCCCAAACGAGCGGATCTCAAAGTTCGCCACACACCTCCGTTTTGGATGGAGGAAGGTTCGGTATCTTACTTTTTGGGCACCGATGCGTTAGGTAGGGATGTCCTCAGCAAGATAATTTTGGGTGCCCGCGTCACCGTTCTCGTCGTTGTTGCCGCAGTTTCAACGGGTGTTATTGTCGGTACTACGATCGGCCTCGTGGCGGGTTATTTCGGCGGCTTAATAGACGACATCGTGATGCGGGTCGTGGATGCGTGGAACATACTCCCGGGGTTACTCATCATCCTTGTAATTGTTTTGGCATTCGGGCAGGGTTTATGGATTCTGATCGGAGTCTTAGCCATGCTCTCCTGGCCGGGTGCTGTCCGGCTGGTGAGGGCCGAAACGCTGTCATTGAAAAACCGAGAATACGTCTCGCTCGCTAGAGTTGCGGGTGCTTCGAATCCCAGGATCATGATCCGGCACGTCCTTCCGGGTGTCATCAATATCGTGATTGTGACCGCTACGCTGGGAACCGGGAACATCATCCTCACGGAGGCGGCGCTTAGTTATCTTGGAGCGGGCATCCCGCCGCCCGAACCATCTTGGGGTCGAATGATCAGCGAGGAGCGGCAGTACATTGACGCCGCGTGGTGGACTTCGTTCTTCCCGGGTTTGGTAATCGCGATGGTCGTGATGTCCGGCAACTTCTTGGGCGATTGGTTCCGCGACCGGGTCGATCCGACTCTGCGCCAGCTTTAGTCCAAGCCAACGATCTGCCCTCGTCGTGGTGGCAGATTTGGTGATCCATCGAAGGCCCCAATCGGGTTCATTCGTGGTGGATGCTGGGGGACGCTTCGGGGTTGCCAAGGGGTTATTTTTCGCCGAAATGCGTTGTTGACGCTTGGCATTTCACAATTTTTCAAGCGGCCGTATTTCGCAACGCGCAAACTCGTGGTTGGGTGTAATCTACTTTTATGCCTTTCCCGCGAGGTGGTTCGCGCCTCAGGAACGCGCACAATACGCGAGTTGGCATCAATGTATGGCAAACAAAAAGAACTTCAGCACACGGGAGTGTACCCAATGAAGATTCCGACTTTAATAATCAAACGAGAGGCTTTGGCGGCATCTTTGCTTTCCATCATGGCCGTCGTTGCAGTGCTCGCGATCGCGTGCGGAGGGACCGAAACGGTAGTCCAGACCGTTGTCGTTGAGAAGGAGGTTGAGAAGATTGTCGAGGTGGAGAAGGAAGTTCAGGTCGTTGTAACGGCCACCACCGAGGCGATGGAAGACGAGGCCATGGTGCTGGTGGATCTGCCGGATTCTAAGAGCCAACCTGGTCATGTGATCATGGCCGACGTAGGTTCGGCCCTCGGTAGCATCAGCGGAAACGGCGGCAGTTTGCCGGACGCGCCTTTAGGCGGAGCGCGAAATTGGGGTGCGGGCGAGAGCCTCTTCACTCCGGGCGAATCTGAATGGGACATCCCGATGTTGGCAGAAACTTGGGATTTGGCGGACGACCTTAGTTCCGTCACCATCACGATTCGTCAAGGCGTTCAACTTCACGACGATTGGGGCGAGTTGAAGGCTGAGGATGTCGCGTGGGTCATCAACCGGACGAACCCGTCGATCAACGCTGAATCAATCGCGGCGAGTGCGGCGAACTTTTCGGCACTGTTCGGAGATGTTCCGGTCGAGGCCGTCGACGACTACACGATCAGCGCGCAGTTCAACAACTTCGATGTGCGCTGGGCCAGCAACTTCTTGAACCAAGAAGCATCGGGCGGACTGACGAGCATCGCTACATCCAAGCAAGCGTTTGAAGAGAACGGTCGCGATTGGCTCAAAGACAACTTCATCGGTACCGGTCCGTTCCGCGTAGCCGACTTTAAGTCCGGGACTAGCGTCACTCTTGAGAAAGTGGGCACCGCCCACTGGCGAAAGGATGCGGCGGTCGACTCCTTCAAGGTATTGGCGGTTCCAGAAGAGTTCACTCGTGTTGCGCTCCTGCAGAACGGTGAAGCAGACGTAGCGTTTATCGACCCGAAGGACTTGGCTCGCATGAAGGCATCTGGCTTCATACAGGTCGGCGCGGGTCAGGGAATCCAAGAAGGCGTGATGTTCCCGGGCAACCTGTGGGAGACCACGAACGCCTTAACAGGTGAGGCGATCGATTTCCCATCGCACGGCGTTTTCGTACGGCCGATCGAATGGGTCGGTAACCCTCACCAACCTGATGATGGCGACAACCCAGCCGGTATCGACGACATGGAGCAAGCTCGCTTGGTCCGACAGGCTCTAGCTAGGTCGGTCGACCGTGACGCGATCGTCGAGCACGTTCTCGGCGGTGTTGGTCAAGCGGTTCACGTAACCTACTTCAGCACCAACAACCCGAACTGGGAATCCAAGTATGAGTTCCCGTACGACGTAGGTGCGGCTAACAAAATGCTCGACGACGCGGGCTATCCGGCGAACGACGACGGTGTCCGGTTCGAGATGCCGCTATTCGTGGGTCCGGAACTCGGCGGCGGCGAAGGTCCCGCGGGCGAGATTGGCGATGCCATCGCCGGTTTCTGGGAAGACGTCGGCATTAGAGTCAAAGTGCTCAAGTACGCATATGGCGTGTTCCGCCCCGGATTGGTCAGCCGCTCAACGGTGGTTCCGATGCTGACGTCTTGCGACGACGGCAAAGAGTCGTATCCGTTCGACTGGCCTAAGGGTCTGGTGCAGACCACGTTGACACGCGGCGGATTCAGTTGCGGTTTCGAGTCTCCAGAGATCCTCGAGTGGTACGAAGCGACAGCATCGGAACCAGACCGTGAGGAACGTGTGCGCATCAACAAGGAGTATCTTGCGTACATGCACAATTGGGCGCTGTTCCCCGGTTACGTAACGGTTCCGCAGGCGTACTTCTTGAACCCGAATTACATCGCTTCTTGGCCACAGCATCTCGGCAACAGCTACAACTCGCCCGAGAACCTCGTCTTGAAGTAGATGCTCTTTTCTCCTGCGGGCCGACCGGCTCGGCCCGCAGGAACAGACTAAGCGCTACCCCGTTACTGTCTTGAACAGATAATGGTCTGACAATGCGTCGCTACCTCATCAGGAAGCTAATCTTCGCGATCGTCACGTTACTTGTGGCTACGATTTTTGTTTTCGGGCTGTCAAGGTTGGCTGGCGATCCTTTGCTGCTGTTCGCCAAACCAGGTGGCTACGGGATGAGTGAGCAGCGCGTCGAAGACCTAAGTAGGAAACTCGGTCTGGACAAGCCGCTCGTAGTGCAGTACCTCGTTTGGTTGGGACGCGTGCTGACTGGCGATTTGGGCGAAACGATAGTCTCCGAAACCTCGATCAGTAAGTTGATCAAGGAGCGGGTGGCACCGACTATGCAGTTAGCGGTCGCTTCCTTCATTCTCGCAATATTGATGGGTGTCCCCTTAGGTGTGGTTTCCGCGGTCAAACGGGGAACTGTATCCGATTATGTGAGCCGTACGATCGCGCTTGTCGGTCAAGCGGCACCGATCTTTTGGGTCTGTATCATGGCGATTCTGTTTTTCGCCGTAACGCTGGATTGGTTGCCTGTGGGGACGGCTGGTCCAGACGGCGTATCGTTCTGGACTTGGACGAAATTCAAGTATTTGATAATGCCGGCTTTTGCGTTGGGATGGGGTCCCGCCGCGGCGTTGTTGCGATTGACGCGCTCGGCGATGCTCGAGGTGTTGGATTCCGAATACGTGACGTTGTCTCGCGCCAAGGGCGCCGCGAACAGTATAGTGATCTGGAAACATGCGTTCCGCAACGCGATCCTGCAACCATTGACTACATCTGCAATCACGTTGGCGGGCTTCATCACTGGTGCCGTGGTCGTAGAACGTATTTTCGCGTGGCCCGGTGTTGGTCAACTGATGATCGATGCGGTCTGGAACAACGACTTCCCGACGTTGACGAGCACGGTTTTGGTGTTCACAGCCATTTTCGTTGCCACGAACTTTTTGGCCGATATGCTGTATGGGGTTTTGAACCCCGTGATCAGGTACGACTAGATGAACGTCGAGCAAACGGTTGGCGTTGCCGGACAGTCTGCGCCGACGCAACAACAACGGTTGACGTTCTGGTACATCCTGCGGCGGTGGCCGATCCTGCCCGTGGTCCTGCTCACATTGTTGGTGATATTGGGTCTAGGTGCGGACTTGATCGCGCCGAACGATCCGATCGACCAGACGCTATCGGATCGCAACGCCCGACCGTTGTTCCAAGACGGTAGTCCCTACTTTTTCGGCGGCGACCACGTTGGCCGAGACGTGTTGAGTCGAGTGATACACGGTGCGAGGGTTTCACTTTCTGTCATGGCTGTCGCGCTCACCGCGGGAATGTTGATCGGCACAAGTCTGGGTCTGCTCGCCGGTTACGCGGGCGGCATTGTGGACGAAGTTATCACGCGGATCGTGGACATATGGATGGGGTTCCCCTTCTTGTTGCTTGCGTTGGTCGCCGCGATCGTTTTCGGGGCGAGTTTCCAGACCATCATGGTTTTGATGATCTTGGTCGCTTGGGTTTCGTTCGTCCGCAACGTTAGAGCCGACGTATTGGTGCTCAAAGAGAGTAATTTTGTGGCATTTGCTAGGATTTCAGGGGCGTCAACAACTCGGATCTTGGTGCGACACATCTTGCCCGGCACGATCGGCACGATCACGGTGATCGCGTCGTTAAGCGTTGGAAATCTTATTCTGTACGAGGCTACGCTGAGTTTCTTGGGTGCAGGTATCCCGGCACCCACGCCGTCGTGGGGGAACATGGTGGCTGAAGGTAGGGACTATCTCCAGACGGCGTGGTGGACCTCCGTTATCCCGGGTACTGCCCTGTTCCTAACGGTGATGTCGCTTAATTTCTTCGGTGATTGGCTGCGCGACCGTCTCGATCCGAGATTGCGACAGCTCGGGTAGCCTACTAAACTCCTTCGAGCGCCAACTCTTCGGCGCGGTGGCAACTGATCGGTCGGATCGTTTAACCCCTTCACGGACCAAGGAACCGGCGGTTAAGCTAGTGACGCGTTACGAGGCTTGGTTACACAAATCCGATGCTACAACCCGTTGCCCTTGAGGGCCATTTCACGCAATTTTTCGTAGGGATAAACGCGAATTACATGGGCCGAATCTTGGAGTAACTCCCGGTAACATATCGTCCATTCTTGGGAGTATGACTTATCACTCAACGATTGCAATATCGATGTGGGTGTTGGGCGTGTACGAGTTCCCAACCTATTGGCTGGAACCAATAGCCATTGCGCAGTTGGTGAGCGACGCGCAAGTGCGTACCATGCGCTGGCACCCGGTGAACCGAGTAATGACGCAAAGTCAGCCGTATCGAGTTGACGGGCTCTGCGCCAAGTGACTTCAGCTTCAACCTCGAAAAGAAAAGGTTTCCCTAGGCGCGTAGCCAATATATCGGGATGGCCACTAGTGTTGATCTCGATGATGTCGAAACCAAGTCGCAAAAGCACATGCGCAGCGAAGGCTTGCACCCTAAACCCGAATTCCGAGGCAGACAATTCATTCGTCAACCTACGAAGCGATTCATCGGCGTCAATTGAACGAGGATCGGTGTTCACTTTAATCGTCCGGAAATTCGACAGTTAACTCAGGCCCTGCCTCATAGGTCCAGTTACGAGGTTCAATGACGACATATTCGTCCTCGGCGAAAAACTTCGGGAGGAGGTCCCTGAACCGCGTTGTCTCTTGAGAGGCAACGAATAATTGAACATGACGCCCCAATGAAGCCAATTGTGCAACTAGCTCGGAAGTGTGCGTTTCGTCGAAAGCCCTTGTTGGATCGTCAAGCAACACTAAGTACACCTCCGTAGGCGCATCCTGATCTTGACTGAATGAGAAATATGGCACCAGACGTAGCGCGCTCTCGGCTTGCCCGTTAAGCACGTCTGTTGTGTAACCAACAGAAAATCTGTCATGGCTGCTTGCCACCTGCAATTCCAAACGCGGTAACTTCGTCTCGTCTATAAGCAACGTATCAAAGTGGGGGTGTCTAGTCAAAGCTGAGAAAACGCGTGTCAGTTCGGATGACACATTCGGCAGACTCGCCCGCAACGACTCTGTAATGCATTCGTCCATCACGTTCCGCAAAGATTGAAGTGAAGCTCCAAACGCCACCAGATCGTCAAGTTGTGCTTGTGCTGCATCCAACAACGATTTTGAGCCTTCGAGTTCCCGGATCGTTCTTTGCAGCGTGTGAAATCTCGCCTCCGTCCTCATTTCATCCAATTGTCTCTGCCGCTGACCTTGCCAATCGTCGAAACTCTCAATCTTGGCAACAACCTCCTTGCGCCGATTTTCGATCTCGTAATGCAAGTCTGGGACCCGGCAGTAATCGGTGCCCAAGTCGTATTTCGACCGTAAAGCGGGTGCGTGCCGATCTAGGTCTGCACGCTCTCGATCGACGTTGTTCTGCAACCGCTTAGCGGTTGCAGCTAAAGCCTCAGCGGACTTTAACCTCTCTTCGAAGTTACGCAGTGCGCTCGTTGTTTCTTCATTTTTGCTTTGTTCCGTCCGCATTTCAACTTTCATGCGCAACTTACTGCTTAAGAAGTCGGTATCACATAACGGACAGGTCAAATTTTGGGAGTCGGTCCTTCGCAACAACTCACTGGCGTTTCTGGCGATGATGCGCGTGATCTCTTCAGATTCGATTTGGTTCTGAAATCCAGCGATTTCAGCATTAAGATCGTCAGTTGACGCGCCAGACAAAGCGGATTCAAGGTTGCAATTCGTTTGACTCAATTCCGCATTCAAAGCGCCAATAGTGGACATCGAGGTCTTGATCGCATCTAAAGTTCGCAATAGCCCAACACACTCATCCAACTCGTGATTGAGGTCATTCCGATTTGACGTTCGAGAAATACTGTTCTCTGCGACATCGAGTAAAGCGTCTAGGTTAAGGTGCCCGTGATCCGGTTTTGCATGTTCCCGATTAACCGTGCGGATAAATGAAGTGATCTTCTCGGCGGTGCTGAGTTGCGTCGGAGTTTGTTGGTCGATCCAGGGTGGTGAGCGAAGGATCTCCGCTCGCCGACGGTTGGTGTAATTTAGTTCCTCATCGAGTTTGTTTTTCAGCGTGTCAAGGTCCCCACCAAATTTCACTTCATAGTCTTCTTGTTCCGCAAGGAATTCGTCAAGGATGCTCAGCAATCCACGTGCGTTACTCAAACCAAGATGATTGAAAAGGGTTCGTTCGAACGCACTCAAGTCCTGGGGCAGTCTTTGTTGTGGAATGGATTGTGGCGCAAAAATCACGTGAGTGCCTTCACCCGCTTCGACCGAATCCAGCTGCGGCATCACGTCCTTGATCGAGAGCGGATTGCCATGTTCATCGGCTAGCCGCGGCGAACTTCTTGACGTACCACGAGGCAAGGTTCGACGCAACGTGAGTGATTGGTCATCGCGCGTCAGGTCAATTTCCACACAACACTGTCCTGGATAACCGCGGTTGATGACAATCTCGCCTTGACGGTTGGTAGACCCGAATAGTCCCCAACGCACTGCTTCCACGATGCTGGACTTACCGTTACCGTTATCTCCCAATAAGAATGTATGACGACCTCTTACATCGATGGATTTCCTAGGGGCGAAACCTTTAAATCCTTCGATCGCCATAGATCTCACTCGAAAACCTGTCGACAAAGTACTAACTCCTGATCTGTTCGTTTAATTCGGCCAGGTTCTCCGACAAACGCGTAATCAGAGTAGATCGTTCTGCTTCCAGCCAAACCGCGACGGCGTCAAGGCCACCGTCGGGACGTTCGTATTCTGATGCCATTGGCATCCACAAATTTCGAGTCTCTTCCGTCGATAACCGTTCGCCAATGAATTTGATGAACTGGATGTCTTCCTTGCCACTCATGTCCATGTCCGCTTTAATACTTGTTGGGTGAATCCGCGTAATTCTACATAGATTCATGAAGGCCGAGAAGATCGCGTTAAAACGAAATGCGATCAGAACTGAGACAACACGTGCAATGCTCCATCATCACCTCGAGTTTCTGAAAACTTAAACGCCTTCGAGCGCCAGTTCTTCAGCGCGGTGGCAACTGACAAGGCGGGATGTATCGATTTGGCGGAGTTGGGGTTTTTCGATGGCGCACTGTTCGGTCGCGAAGGGGCACCTAGGATGGAAATGGCAACCGCTTGGGGGATCGGCTGGGTTAGCCACTTCGCCGCCCAAGACGACGCGCTCACGCTGTGCTTCGATGCGGGGATCGGGGATCGGTATTCCGGATATGAGCGCGTACGTATATGGGTGCAGTGGTTTGCGGTAGAGATCGGCGCTCGAAGCCACCTCTACGATTCGGCCTAAGTACATGACTGCTACGCGGTCGCTGATGTGACGGACGACGGAGAGGTCGTGGGCTACGAAGAGGTATGTGAGGCCGAGTTCGGATTGAAGGTTTGTGAGGAGGGATAGGATCTGGGCTTGGATGGAGACGTCGAGAGCTGAGACCGGTTCGTCGCAGACGATGAAGTCGGGTTCCACTGCAAGCGCACGGGCGATGCCGATGCGCTGGCGCTGGCCTCCGCTGAACTCGTGAGGAAATCGCCTAGCCATCTCCGGGTTTAAGCCGACCATTTCAAGCAACTCAGCCACGCGGCGGTTGTAATGGGCACGGTTCGAAGCCAGATTGTGGATCGAGATTCCTTCACCGATAATCGCACCGGCCGACATCCGTGGATCGAGCGAACTGTATGGATCTTGAAAGATTATCTGCATCCGACGACGTAGCGTTCGCAAGTCCCGACCCCTCATCTCATCCATAGGTTCACCGTCGTATAGCACCCGACCACTGGTCGATTGCTGAAGCTGAAGAATCGCTCTTCCGAAAGTGGTTTTACCACTCCCACTCTCCCCTACCAAACCCAGACATTCGCCTTGGTAGATGCTCAGCGAAACGTCGTCGACTGCGCGGAGCACCGCGCGGTTGCGTGAAAAAAACGTGCCGGAGCCAACACTGAATTGGACGCTCAGATCTTGGGCTTCAACCAGAACGGAACTGTCGCCGTTACCTGCGATCGCTTCGGAAGATTCTTGAGAAGTTGCGTCGAACATCGGACTTCTAGGCGGCGTATTGGCTGAAAAGTTGTTCTGCCACCCAACATGCAGATCGATGACCGGGCTCAATCTCAACGGTTCGTGGAAACTCGCGTTCGCATCGATCGACGGCGTGCCGGCAACGCTCGGCGAAATGGCAGCCGACCGGAAGCCGAGAAAGGTCCGGCGGTTGACCGGGTATGGGGTCAAGGCTTGAGCGTGTGTCGCGATCGATACGTGGGATGGAATTGAGCAGACCGATGGTGTAGGGATGGGACGGTTTCTCGAATATTTCGGTAGAAGCACCGTGTTCGATGATACGGCCTGCGTACATGATGTTGATGCGCTCAACGTAGCGAGCGACGACGCCGAGGTTGTGGGTGATGAGGAGCAACGCCATGTCGCGTTCCCGCGTGAGCGTCTGCATCAGGTCGAGTATCTGCGCTTGGATTGTAACGTCGAGGGAAGTTGTCGGCTCATCTGCAATGATGAGGTCCGGTTCGCAACTCAGAGCGATGGCTATCATCACGCGTTGGCGCATGCCGCCGCTGAATTCGTGGGGGAACTGGGTCATACGACGTTCGGGGTCGGATATGCCAACCGTGTCTAGCAATTCGAGCGCCCGATCCCGCGCTTGCCGTTTTGTCAGGGAAAGCTGTGTCATCATGCCTTCAATGAGCTGAGTCTCGATGTTGATGACAGGGTTGAGCGATGACATGGGCTCCTGAAAAACCATGGCGATTCGGCGACTCCTGAAGCGTCGCATCTCTGATGGCGATAGTTGGATCAGATCGGTGCCTCTGAACCTGACTTCGCCGTCGACGATTCGACCAGGAGGTGCAGGGATCAATCCCAAAATGCTCAACGAACTAACTGATTTACCACATCCGCTCTCCCCTACGAGCGCGACCGTCTCGCCTTCTTCGATATCGTAGGTGATGCCGTCAACAGCCTTCACCACGGCATCGTCGCCGTAGAAGTAGGTCTTGAGGTTTTCGACTTCGAGGAGCGGCATCATGTGTTACCCGCGGTTCGGTCCCCATCTGCCTTCCGATGCGATGTACTCGAGTCGGCCGAGGGTCGTCGGCAGAGGTACCGGGTCGTAGTCCTCGGTGTCGGTGGACCATCTGAGCAGCAGTGCCCGCATCTCGGAAATAACCGGCGTGTTGGCAGGGTCGGCGGCTACGTTCTGCAGCTCCCACGGGTCTGATACGAGGTCGTACAGCTCGTCGGAGCCGTTCGGACCCGAGCCGCGGCTGTCGTCGGGATCGGTAACGTATTTCCAATCGGGGGTACGAACCATTCGGCGCCTGCCTTCTGCTTCACGAATCCACAGGGTGTCCATGAGCAACCCACGACCGACTATTCCTTGATCCATGAGATTCTCTAGTGCGTCGTCGGTCAATGGGTCGCCGCCGGTACCGTATTCGCTGAATGCCGCGCTGCGCGCTGGCGCATTAGTCGCTGTCGGGAGCGGTCGACCCTGAATTCGGCGTAGGGTCTCGGACGATATCCATTCCGATCCAACATCGCAGTTCAATTGTGGTCCGGGTCGCGCGATTTCGTCGCCAGTTTCGCTTGGGGGATTCGAGTTGAAGTCCGCGACTCCGGATAACTGCAAGATAGTTGGCAGCAGATCGATGGTGTTGGCCATAGATTCATCGACGGTGCCACATGGCACGCCGCCGCTGGGCCAGGAGACGAGCATCGGGACGCGGGTCAAAGCGTCATAGAAGACGCCACCTTTGCCCAACATGTCGTGTTCGCCGTTGAAGTCGCCGTGGTCGGCGGTGAAGACAATGATCGTCTCGTCGCGAAGACCAGTCTCCTCCAAGGCGTCGAGTACACCGCCGATGCCATCGTCTAGGAAGCGCGTCATCGCCAGATAGACGGACATCGCATTGCGCACATCTTCAGGATCGTCTTCGCTAACGCCGAGCATGTCATGTAACTGCCGATTCCGGACCGGTATCGTACCGTCGGTGTACTCGTCCGATCGCTGGGGCGGCATTACTACGCTTTCAGGCGGGACCATTTCGGCGTACTTGCGAGGAGCTTCGAGCGGGTGATGGGGATCAGGGTAGGACAAGAGCAGCGCGAAGGGTTTGCGCTCGGGGTCGCCTGCCGGTCTCCCAAATTTATCGATGAAGGCTTGAGTTTGGGTCGTAAGCGCGGCGTTGGAATAGCCTTCGATCGGATGATCTGTCACCGCGTAGCCGAAACTCGGGCTCTGTTCGGGCATGTCACTGCGAGTCGAGTGCGCCTCGTTGATGATGTCCTCGGACACAACCCATTCCATGCCTTTAATGCCCGCGATTTCGCCTCTGTAGTTGTTTCTCGACAACCCGGAGTGCGACATTTCACATCGCACATCTAGCAGATCCAAGTCGTCTTGCTCGATGAAGCAGTGGTTCTTGCCGATTAATCCGGTGGTGTACCCCAGTTCCTTCCAGATCCGGAAGGCGTGTAGTTGGCCGGGTGGCATCAGAGTCTCGTTGCGGCGGGAACCGGTGGAGTGGGCGTAGCGTCCGGTCATCATCGATACGCGGGCGGGAACGCAGAGGGCATGCGGTGTGACGGCGTGGCGGTAGGTGACACCTTCATTCGCCAATCGTTCAAGGGAAGGCGTCTCGATGCCGATCTCCGAGTACATCCGCAAGGCCGTCGCTTTCAGCTGATCGGCGACTATGAAGATGACGTTGGGTAGGGAAGTATTCGATGCGTTTGTTGGACTCATTTCGGACCTCAACTTTCGGTTGGTGCGGACCGGTCGAATCACCGGCCGCGTAGATGTGGATCGAGCATGTCACGGAGTGAATCGCCCACCATGTTGATGGCAAACACGACGACGGCGATGGTTAGGCCAGGAATGATCGCTATGTGGGCACCGAATCGGAAGTACTGCTGCGCAAATGTAAGCATGTTTCCCCAGCTCGGAGTCGGCGGTTGGACGCCGAGCCCCAAAAAACTCAGACCCGCCTCGGCTGTAATCGCAGTGCCGACGCCGACGGTGAAAAGGACAAGAGAAACCGCCATCGAGTTTGGCAATAGGTGTCGAAAAATGATCCGCAGATCCGATGAACCCAGCGCCCGGGCTGCTTGAACGTACTCGAGCTGCGATTGTGTGAGCGCGTGGGATCGTACGATCCTGGATGAACTTCCAACCACATTCAAGGACAATGCGATGATCACGCCCCAGACAGAGAATCCCAGAGCCATTGTTACAGCCATCGCCAAGACTAAGCCGGGTAGCGATATGAGCACGTCCACCACACGTTGGACCAGCAGGTCGACAATACCGCCTCTAAAGGCGCTCACGATACCGATGACCGTTCCGAGCGTGACGCCAAGCAAAGGAGCGGCGAGCCCGATCACGAACGATGTCCGTCCCGCGTGTTGCAGGCGGGTAAGAATGTCCCGTCCTAATTCGTCTCCCCCCAGAATCAATAGCTCGTCGTCAAACCCGCGCGACATCATTGACGCCGCCTTAGTACTTAGCGTGCGGTCGTACTTGTGTGGCGTCAGGTATCCGGCGCTCAGCATGAAGAACAACATGAGCAACAATATGACCAGACCGACCATACCCGTTGGATGCTTCCGGATGCTTCGCCAAACTACGGGAGCGATCCTTATCCGGGGTTGTTCATATTCCTGCATTTCTCGATCTCGATCGGTGCCTAACGATTCGAATCAATCGAACTTGATGCGCTTGTCTAGCGCGACATAGAGTAGGTCCACCAATAGCATCCAGATCATCACGAACGTACCCAACACCAGCACCAGTCCTTGTAGCAATTGGAAATCACGTCCTGAAGTAGCTTCAATGATCTCGACTCCCATTCCGGGGAGGGCGAAAATGCGTTCCAACACCACTGCACCGTTCAACAAGCCCGCAAATAGCAAGGCTGATAACGTGATAACTGGCAAAACCGCGTTTGGCAACGCGTGGCGCAAGATAACGCGGTTAGGAAATAAACCCTTTGCGCGAGCGGTCCGAATGTAGTCCTGATTCAGCACCTCCAACATCGTAGACCTCGTCAAACGCGTAGCTACCGCGGCGAAGAACGTACCAATCGCTGTCGCTGGGAGGATTAGTCGTTGGAATTGCTCAACCGGCGCATCCAAGAACGTCTCTTGGAATATCGGCGGGCTCCAGCTGAACCACGTGACGAGTGCGAGCAGGAGCAAAATACCGACCCAGAAGTTGGGGAGTGCCAAGAAGACGGCTGAAACGGTACGCACGATCTGATCTGGCCATGTGCCGCGCGTCATCGCGGACAGCACACCAAGTGGCAGCGCAATCGCCATTCCAATGAAGATCGATAGGATCGCCAACAGGAATGTGACTTCCGCGGTCTCCGCAACAACCCGCGCGACCGACTCGTCGCTAACATCCGAATGTCCGAGATCGCCACGGAGTAGATGCCACATCCAGCGCGCATACTGCACCGGCATCGGATCGTTCAATCCCAGCCGGTCCCTGATCGTTTCCACCGCGGCTACGTCGATAATGTTGCCCTGATCGCTGACCAATCCTAGCGCAACGTCGCCGGGCAGAACCCTAGCCAAGAAAAACGTAAACGTTGCCAAGATGAACAGGTTCGGGATTAGCAACAGGACCCTTCGTATGATGTAGTCCCGCACTGTTTCAACCCTTCAAAAGACGGTTTGTCTCCGACCTGTTCATCTCGGGCATTTCGTAGGGATCTCTCCTACGTGTTGGTAACAACGCGGCCGCTACTTGCGCGGCGAGTTTTCGTCCACCCAGACCTCAGTCCAAGTGTGGAGGTTGAACCACTGTCCGAGCGCGCCCGGCCTATCCTGGACATGGTTGGCGACAATTTCTACTGAGCCGCGCTGCTTGCCCATGGGGACCACTGGCACCCAATCTTCGCGCATCACTTTTTGTACCTTGCGCACTACGGCGTTGCTGCTAACCGGATCCGTAGCTGCTTGGAGATCGCTCAATAGATCGAAGACCTCGTCTGGCGGGGGCGCAACGTTCGGTTGCCCTCCGCCGGGCAGGTACCACTCCAACAGGAATGCGCTGGCGCTCGGCAATACGACGTTCGGGGTGCCCAACGAAGCCATGTAGTCGCCTTTGGACACGCGATCCGCCAAGGCTGGGCCATCCATGAATTCAAGTTCGATCTCCCAATCAGCATCTGCGTAAACCTGCGCCGCTAACTGAGCAAGCTCTTGGAAAAACGAGCGCGACGACACGATCATCGTGAAACCGTCTACCCCAGTTTCTTCGGCCAACGCCATTCCTTCCGCTAATGCCTCGTCTCTCGTGTCCTTGCTGACTTCCCAAATATCTGGGATTTCGTCAATGAAGGGGTCGATCGTTCCAAAGTAACCAGTTGGCACAGAAGCGAATTCACCGGTAGGCAGGCTTTCAAGCTGTTGCATCCGGAGGCGGTCAAACAGCAGGTAAGCGGCTCGCCTAGCTTTTAGGTCGTCGAACGGCGGCGCCTTGGAATTCAGGCTGATGTAGTTGATACCAGCAAGTGGCGACACTTCCATCCGAACGGCGTCTCCAATAGCGTCCAATGCTCCAACTGCGGGGGCGAATTCTGCGGGGTCGAAGCTCGCGACGTCAATCCGTCCGGTTTGGATGGCCGCGATGCGCGCCTCTACATCGGAGAGTGCTACGGTAGTCATCTCATCGAGGTATGGGAATGGGTCACCATCGGGTGCAATCAGGAAATAGTCGGGGTTGCGACGGGAAGTTACAAACTCCGCCATCTCTGCTTCGTCGATGATGAACGGCCCTGTGCCGACTACTCGATCCGGTCCATTCATACCCCCTTCTTGCTCCATGACGTGCGGTGCTAGCACGATTCCCCATGCCGCGGCAAAGTTTTGGATGAACTCAGAGTTGGTGTTTTCGTACGCAATCGTCACGGTCTCGCCGTCAACGATGGTGACATCCGTGATCTTCTTCAAAGCGCTCAACCGAGGGTATGTCTCTTCCGGCGGTGGCGATTTCGCGCGATCGAATGTCCACTTGATATCTTCCAGCGTCATATCCTGTCCGTCATGCCACTTCACTCCATCGCGGATCTTGAAACTGATGCTCTTGGCGTCTGAACCGATGCTCCACTCGGTCGCCAGATCCGGTTGTATGGTTGTGCCGTCGGCAGGATTGAACCTGACTAGGTTGCTGTAGTGTCGTTGCAGGCTCTGCGGCGCAAACCATATTGGTTCGGTGTTGTAGTCCCATGCGCGCAGCGTGACGGACACACCACGGATTAGAGAACCTCCCCGTTTTCCGTCGGAAGATGGTGCCATTGCTGCTGTCGGCTCAGGCGCGGCGGTTGGTTCGGGTGCGGCGGTTGGTGCAGGTGGTTGGGTTGCCGTTGGTTGCACCGGTACTGGGGTCGCGGTGGGGTCTTCGCCGCCGCACGCGGCGATGGCTGCGAGCGCGGCTACGAATATCAAGAGAAGCGCTGGCACGATCAGGATGCGGTTTAAAGATGTGATTTTCATGGATCCGGACCTCCGGGAGGATGACTGGTGGTAGGCGATCGTTGAAATCGTTACAACACGTTTCAGATTGGATTTCGTTTCGAATATGCGCCGTAGATTGCTACGCTACGAGCGGTGCGTTTAGTATACGCGGTTTGGCTTTCGTTGTTCGATGATGTACGTTTCGGATCACGTCAGTTCCGAGGCCGCTAAGGACGAAAGTCGTCGAACCTGATGTTGAAACATGTCGAGTTCTGATCTGTCGACCAATTCCAGTTGGGCTAGTTCGTTGAACGTAGAAAATGTGTTCTGCTACCCGACATGCAGATCGACGACATGCTTCTATCTCATACGTCCGTGGATACTCGTGCCCGCAATGATCAGCAATGTGACAACCGATCGGCAGTCGTGAAAGGCGTCCTGGACTGAGGGAGCGATTTTGGATGTCATGGTCGGGGACCTCAGACTCAGGCAGCTCAACGACTGGAACCCTGTCGACGGCGCAACGACTCGCCCGATCAAGGTGTAAATCTAGGTAAACGGGCCTCCCATCATCAAAATCGCAACTTTCCGTCTCGCAAATTGTTGCGATATAGGTATTGTTTTTAGTAAGTGCCGTTTGACATTTCCCTCTCATTAATGTAGTTTGATGTCGCGCCGATTTAGCGGTTGCGGTAGTGTCGTGTTGCCCAATAGCAAGGCGATGCGCCTGCGGGTGCTTGTCGGTGAAATGGTCCGAGTTGCATTGTTCGGCGGCTCGGTTATCTGGCAAATTGAAACACGAAAGGTGCCGATATGCGAAGCACGAAATATAGCGCGTTGCTCTCGAAGCGATCGCTCGTGGCCTTCATGTTGACCGCCGTGGCTGTCTCACTCACAACCGCTATCGCCTGTGGAGGCGGTGAGACGGTGATCCAGACCGTTGAGGTCGAACGGATCGTCGAGGTTGAGAAGGAAGTCGTCGAGGTCGTCGAGGTCGAGAAAGTCGTCGAGGTCGAGAAGGAAGTAGTCGAGGTCGTCGAGGTCGAGAAGATCGTCGAGGTCGCAGGCGAAACCATCGTCGAGGTCGTCGAGGTCGAAAAGATCGTCGAGGTCGCTGGCGAAACCAAAATCGAAGTCGTCGAGGTCGAGAGGGTCGTCGAAGTTGCTGGCGAAACCAAAATCGAAGTCGTCGAGGTAGAAAAGCAGGTCGAGGTCGAGAAGATCGTCGAGGTGATGGTTATACCGACACCCGAACCGGTTCGTGTGGATTCTCCTCACATCACGAATGACCCGGCCGAAAACGAATGGCCGACCATTTACGACGAGAATGGCGACCTATTCCCGATACCCGGCGCTTTCCAAGAGGCCCCATTGCTCGCGGCACGCGTCGCCGCAGGCGAACTGCCTCCGGTCGAAGAGCGTCTTCCCGAGAACCCGATGGTATTGAAGCCCACGAGCGGCATCGGCAAGTACGGCGGAACCTGGTACCGCGGCTTTACAGGCCCTGCCGACGGTCAGAACATGGAGCGACCGCTCCACGACCACTTCCTCTTCTTCGACGTCTCCGGATCAACAGTGCAGCCGAACGTAGCCGAGTCGTGGACCGCGAACGAAGATTCGACCGAGTTCACCTTCACCCTCCGCAAGGGACACAAGTGGTCCGACGGCGCACCCTTCACCACCGACGACATCATGTTCTGGTACGAGTATGTACTTCAGAACGAAGAGTTGGTGCCGAGCAAACCGAGTTGGATCCAACCCGGCGGCAACCTGCTGCAATTCGAGAAGATCGACGACCAGACCTTCAAAGTGACATCCGCCGAACCCTACGGCTTCTTCATCACACAAATGGCATCCGTCACCGTCGCCGGTCAAGCGACGAGGGGTGAACGCGGACTTGGGTTATACGCACCGAAGCACTACCTGTCGCAGTTCCATCCGGACTTCTTGGATGGCGGCGTAGAAGAGGCGAATGCAATCGCCGAGGAAGCCGGTTTCGACAACTGGTTCACGTACTTCTTGCAGCGCAACAACACGAACCAGAACGTCGATGCGCCGATGCTGACCGCATGGCGTCTTACTGGCAGCATCACGACCAACGAGTGGTCGTTCGAGCGCAATCCGTACTACTTCGCGGTTGACACAGAGGGTAACCAACTCCCATACATCGACAGCGTGCATCTTACGCTTACTCAGAACAATGAGGTGTTGAACCTCTCCGCACTAGCGGGTAACTACACCGTCATGGGCCGCCACATCAACCTCGCGAAGCTGCCGCTGTTCCTCGAGAACGCCGAGTCGGTCGGCTATCGCGTGCAGTTCTGGCGCCAGCCGCAGTCGGGTATCGCCAACCTCTACATCAACGAGACTTGGGACGGCAACGCCGAAATTCAGAGCTTCCTCCAGAACATTGAGTTCCGCCGGGCGCTCTCCATGGGTATTCAGCGCGATCAGATTAACGAGGTCTTCTACCTCGGTATCGGTCAGACCTCGGGTCTGTGCCAGGGTTACCCTGACCCCGACAACCCGGGCAAGTACGTCGGCGAGGGCGACGTCCAGTTCAATGCAGACGCGGCGAACGCGATCTTGGACGAAATAGGACTCGACAAGAAAGACGCAGACGGTTTCCGTCTGATGCCTAGCGGCGAGAAACTGACGGTTCAGATGCCGGCTGTTGTGGCAGCGTTCGAAGACTACCCGGGCATCAACGAGATGATCGCCCGCCAGTGGGCAGTCAATATCGGCGTGCATGGCGAAGTTCAGTCACTCGAGCGTGGCCTAGAAGCCGACCGAAGAGCGTTGAACGAGCTGATGCTCTTCAACTGGGAGTCTTCACCACGATCGACCACGCTGATCACTCCAGGTCACCTGTTGCCGGTAGGTGGCGGTGGTAACACCGGCAGGCTGTACGGTGACTGGCACATGTCGGGCGGCGAGCGCGGCATCGAGCCGACGAACCCGTACCTCCGCGAGCAAATGACGCTCTACGACGAGTCACAAACCACGGCCACAGCGGATCGCGCCGCGGAGATTCTCCAGCGCGTCGTCACGCTCAACTGCTTGAACGTGAACCCGATCACGACCGTGATGAACAAGCCGACATACGTCGCGATCATCAAGAACAACGTTCGCAACATCCCGAACCCGTTGCCTTTCTCCTACCACAACCAGACATCCGGAAACGGACACCCCGAACAGTGGTGGATCGACGACGAGAACGCGATGATGGGCAAGTAGTTCACGCCCGTTCGCCGAAGAACCTGTCACCAGGTTTGACGCAATCAAGATATCCGCCTGCGCGAATTGCGTGGGCGGATGTCACTATAAATGCAATCGCTGTCGGCGTCGGCCAGCGCTCCTGCGTCATTTACCGGGATGTCGATTCGGCCGAATTGCTTCCGTGCGGCGTCCGGTATGGCGTATATCTGGTCGGATTCTGCATCGCTACCTGTCACGCCGAACCCGTCACGTCCAAGGGGCTTGAACTCCCCTACGACGGGAGACCATTGCAAAACCCTCGCTGTAGATCACCAATGGTTTCTAGTCAGGGATTCGTACACCCCCTGCGAGCGGGCGTTTCGCGAACCGCCCCTACGTCGCGTCCCGTTCGCGGAGCGAAGGGGACGGTGGTTGTCCGGGATGGCGAGAAAAGGCGTGCTTTGTTGATTCTGGATGGACGTTCCGTCCGCTGAAGCGCCCGCGTCCGCGGGAATGACCGGAGTTTTGCAATGGTCTCACGACGGCGGGCATTCCGCCCCATGCACCACGTCTCTGGTCCGAGATGTTGCGCTACGGATTGATGGCTTGCATTTTCTCACGCACGAAAGCGATGCTTTCCTCAAATTCGGCCATGTTGTCAGTGTGGCCGTCCATCATCACCGGGACATCCCATCCGAGCTTGTTGACCATTGACAGAACGTGGTCGTAATCCAACAGGCCTTGTCCTGGACGGCTAGTGAGTGTTCAATACGCTTCTGGCGCGGTCATTTAGTTGATCTGGCGGAGCCGGGGATCGAAACGATCTCGCATCCAGTCACCCAGGAAGTTGCCCGCCATGACAATGGCGGCCAGTGCCAGGCCCGGGAACGACGCAATATGCGGGGCTTCTCGCAGGTAGTCACGGCCCGAAGAGATCATGCCACCGAGAGACGGGCTGGGGGGCGGAATACCGGCTCCGAGAAAGCTCAGCGTAGCCTCTGTCAGGATCAGGCTGCCCGTTGACAGTGTCGTTGCGACGAGGACGGTGTTAATGACGCCTGGAAAAATGTGTCTGACCAGGATGCGCTGGTTTGTTGCTCCAGTTATCCTGGCGGAATCGACGTAGTCCATACTGCGTAACCTCAACGCTTCAACGCGCACGAGGCGGACCGCACCTGGCCACGAAATGAGCGCGAGGGAGACGACCAATACAAATATGCCCGAGCCGAATACAAGCGCGATGGTCAGCAGGATAAGTAACTGGGGTAGCGCCGCCCACACGTCGACGACGCGCATAATCCCTTCATCAATAATAGACCCGCCAAAATATCCCGCGATCAGGCCCAGGATAGTCCCGGTGATCATTCCGACGGTCACCGATAGCAGTACCACGACGACCGTGATTCGGCTCGCCTCGATCATGCGGCTCAGTATGTCGCGGCCGATGTGGTCTGTACCGAGCAAAAACTCTTTGCCGCCATCCGCAGTCCAAGCGGGTCCCTGCGAGAAAATACCGTGGCTTTCCAACGGGTCGTACGGCTTTATCCAAGGGGCAAAAATGGCAGAAAAAAGCAGTACAACGATGACTAACCCGGGAATCACCGGCCAACGCCTGAGAAACTGCCACGAAGCTCCCAGCGACCCCACTACCGCCCCCTGGGGGGTTGACTTTCCAGCGATGGTCGTCACTCAGCCCCTCCGAGACGAATACGAGGATCAATCAAGACATATACGAGGTCCAGGAGCAGCACGACTATCACGTACGCAAGAGAGAACATGAGCACCAGGCCGGTGAGTACGGGGAAGTCGGTGTTCCAGATTGCGTTGACCGCCATCCTTCCAACACCCGGCCAAGAAAATACCGTCTCCGTGACCACAGTGCCGGTGATGAAGCCAACCAGGACAAGTGCTGAGACCGTTAGAGGCACCAGTGACGCGTTCTTGAGGGCGTGTTTCCAGATGATCTGCTGGTTTCCGATGCCCTTTGCCCGAGCCAGCTTGATGTACTCCGAATCGAGCACCTCGAGCATCGATGAGCGCGTAAAGCGTAGATAGGCAGCGGCCGGGTTAATCCCAAGCATGATCCAGGGAAGAATTAAATGACGAATAGAAAACCCGTCGCCCCGCGTGCCGGAGGGGAGCCATCCCAGATAAACGGAGAAGATCAGGATGGCCATGATTGATATCCAAAAAGTTGGCGTGGCTTGCCCTATTAGCGCGAATCCCCGAGCCAGGTAATCAAGCACCCCGCCTCGCCGAACAGCCGAAAACACTCCAAGCGGTAAGCCTACAATGGCACCGAAAATCCAGCCGCCGAGTGCCAATTGACCGGTTGCGGGAGCTCGTTCAGCAATCAGAGACAAAACCGTACGACCAGACTGCGTGCTGTTGCCCAAGTCTCCCTTGATCACTCCACCAACCCATAGGAAATACTGGGCTATGACAGGCTTGTCCAGACCAAGCTTTTCCCCCCAGGCATCCCACTGCTCCTGAGTGACGGCATATCCGGGTGTGTTCCCTAGATAGAAAAAGCGCGGGTCCTGGCCTCCGACGCGGCTGAGCACAAACACGATGACCGTTGCGCCCAAGATCGCAATGACCCCCAAGATCAAGCGTCTGGCAAGGAATTTACGCATTTAATTTTCATTGCCTAATAGCCGGATCGCGACGGATCGGTAGATGGCATTGCTGGGACGGACCTGCGCAAACCGGCACGCTTGGAAGCCTGGTGCGCCGCCCAAGATTACTGGGAACGCCCTAGCGAAGATCGGCCACTTGCCAAGTGCAATTGAAACCAGCATTCCGATCAGCTCCGCTACCGATGTTCGCGTACAGCCAAACCTGATTGCAGCCCGGGCTCCGACGTGCGGAACCCGGGTCATCAGGCAAGCGTTGTCTACTTCAATGAGATCTGCGTCACCGGGTTCATCAACGAGTACGCATACCCGAAGGTCGGGAACACGTTGCGATTGAACTCAATTGTCGAAGAGTTGTAGAGGGTTTGGTTGAAGACCTCTGCGATCGGCAACGCCCATGCCCAGAACTGGTAATGCTCAATCCAGTCCTTGTAGAGCTCAATGCGTTCTTGCGGGTCGTTTTCCGAGCGCATCAATTCAAAGGTGATTGCCGAGAACGGGATGTTGCCCATTTTCTGAGTGCCACCCTCTTTCCAACTGTGGTCCTCGGTGTCGATCGGCCAGTCCTCCGGGTCGAACCGCGGTATGAATGCGTAGTTGAAGTCATCATTCGAACGGTCCACATAGGAAGGCCGCTTCACCGCGTACACCCTCTGGTCAATCTCACATGAAAGACCCAGCGGCTGCCAGGTTGCGCACATAAGCTCTGTCAGGCTAACGCTAAGGCCTTGTGCATGAACGGTTACGGTCTCGTCAAGCCCGTTCGGGTATCCCGCCTCCGCCAGCAGTTCCTTGGCCCGGTCAATGCTGAATTCGTCTTTCCATTCCTCCTTGAACAGCGAGCTTATCGAAGCCTGTCCCGGAGGACCGTATGCAGGCACTGCCAAGCCGGCGAAGATCTGCTGGTTGATCTGGTCGCGGTTGATACTGACTTCAAGCGCACGACGCACCAGCCGGGCAGATTCCCACGAGTCGCAGATAGGTCCGCTTGGCACCGGCTCCAACAACTGCGCTTCGTCGCAGGCCGGGTCGTCGATGTCGGCGACCCATGGAAGTTCTGGGTGGTAGCCGGGGCTAACCAGCTGATTACCGGTGGCAGCTCCGACGCGTTCCAGGTAGTTGCAACACGGGACGATCCCAGTTAGACCACCACCATTATTGACGAGCACTCCATTGTGGTCTTCGACCAATCTGGGCCTGTCCTTTGGCTCCACGTCGGCAATGTGCGCCTCGCCCGACTCGAACATCGCGGCTCGAATGGCAGGTTCCGGCACGGCGAGGGCAAGTACCTGATCTACCATCGGCATCTCGCCCCAGTAGCCATCGAACCTGTTGAGAACGAGGCGGTCATCCTGACGCCAAGCCTCGATCTCGAAAGGTCCGCTCCCGACGAACTGAGTCAGCATGCCGGTTTCACCGAACTCATCGAACACGGCCTTGCTGTGAATGCCTACACCTCTTGGTACCACGTTGGTGAACAGGTGGGTGGGTTGCCTAGCATCCGCCGATGTGATCGGCATGTTTACCGTGTACGGGTCAACCGCCGTCGCAAGACCGATGTGAGCGCGGAGGTCGCCGGCATTGTCGTGCGCCGTGGCAGTGTTTGTGGCAGCGTTTGCATTATTGTGCGTCCACGCCACGTCCTCCGCCGTCAACTCGCCCCATCCACCGTGGAACTGAATCCCCGGCCGGATACGCCAGGTATACGCGGAACCGTCCGCAGCGACGCTCCAGCTTTCTGCGACGAGGCCGGAGAGGGTGTAGTCAAGCCCGGTAGCCTCGAGCAGCATCTCGTAGGCGCCCATCGTGAACTTCTCAACACCGCAACCCGGCGGGCACTGTGCCGGAAGTCCTACCGGGACTCCTACATTTTGCCGGACCACCGTTACCTGGCCTCCGCCTCCGGCGGGGGCGACCGGCGGGGAAGTTGTTACAACCACGGCAGGTCTTGCAGTTGCCGCTGGTGCAGCCGTTGCGCCCGGTACGGCGGCAGCGCCTGGTGCGGCCGGCATTGCAGTTGCGGGCCGCTGCGGCTCCGCCGCCGTTGCCACCGGTGCGGTTTCTTCCGCGCCGCAAGCGATCACGGCAACGAATGCCGAGGCGAACAGTGCTAACAGCAGTAACCGTACGCCAAATCTATCGATGAGTGAATGAGTCATATCTGCATGATCCTCTCTTTTAGGGCTCCAGAATTAGGAGGGGCGAGTATGCAACGGCTCCTCTTGGTGTGCGTACCATGATGGTGATTACGTCACCAGCCTCCACCGTGTCAGGCAACATGATGCCGTCCTTCCGCCAAGCCCCTGTGGCCGTGGAGAAGAACCTACCCCCAAGAGACAGCAACTGATTGCCTGCCGTATTGTTATTACCCGTGCAGCAGATGAACTGAATCGCAGACCCGTTTATGAATCCAGCCCCAACCGCGTTGAACGTGGTTCCGTCAGGGTTAAACGTGGCCCGTCCGACCTGGCCGGTGACCGGATCGGTCAATATGATGCTGGCGGTCGTAGGAATGTCTGTCGGGTCACCCGGATCGCCTTTTGGCCCTTGCGGTCCAGGGGGCCCCTGAGGACCTGGCGCTCCAGGCTCTCCTGGCGCTCCGGGCTCCCCGGACTGTCCGGGGTCGCCAGGCAATCCCGGGTTTCCTGGTTCTCCCGGGAATCCCGGGGCACCTGGAGCGCCAGGAGGGCCTTGAGCGCCGGCACACGCCACCGAGCCGACAATCAACGTTGCGATTATTGTTACGATTGAAATATTGAAGAGCTTCTTGGCCCTCCCACGACACCGAATTACCATTAGACACATCCTCCTTGGTCCGCGTCCCATTCGTATCCGCGTGGCGTTTACCGTGCATTAAGGACAGCACACGCGTTCTGACAGAGGCAGAATAACCGCTATTGTCAGCAATGCCGCGCACTATACCACGATTTCAGTTGTGCGTCAAGCCCCTTGGCGATTAGTTTTCTGACACGTCCAAGCGGCTTGAACTCCCCTACGACGGTGGGCATTGCGCCCCATGCACCGCGTCCCTGGCCCGAGATGTTGCGTTGCGGATTGATGGCTTGCATTTTCTCGCGCACGAAAGCGATACTTTCCTCAAATTCGGCCATGTTTTTCAGTGTGGCCGTCCATCATCACCGGGACATCCCATCCGAGCTTGTTGACCAATGACAGAACGTGGTCGTAATCCAACAGGCCTTGTCCTGGAACGCGGGATCCACACCAACCATCACGGTCATTGTCTTTGGCGTCTACGATAACGACGTCCTCACCTTGCAGCGCGAAGTCTTCATCAAGAATTTCACGGTGGCGCGGAAGCTCGCCCTTGGGGAAATTCAGCACGTGCAGGACCTAGCTGGTTTCTACTGCGAAGATGACCCGATGTCTCCCATGCACCAACGTGGCTGGGGAGTACGGGGATTCGACGACGATTCGATCTGGTAAACCCTATTCTGTTCTTATGTTCGAGGAGGAGATGCGCGTTTGGGTCCGGTCAATCTCCCGAGGGGAAGAGCCGCCGATAGGGATCGACGCCGGAATCAACGTTCTTGCCGTCCTCGACGCGGTGGTCGAATCCGGCAGGACAGGCGTCCCGGTACATTTGGCTGGCCCCGCTGGGACGTGAAGGCGTGGGCCATAAACACCAGCCTGGGATTCCTTACTAAGGTCTCATCTGACCAGGAGAACACGCCCCTCTGTTTTCACACCTTTAACGTTGCGGTACCCGCGGCCCCAAATCCCCCGTCTAAATCTGCGTCGCAACGCGCCATCGACCACATCCGTGATTCCGGCGCAGGCCGGAACCCACGAAGTGGCTCGCAGCTCGGCAATCCAGAGGAGGAGTGAGGCACGACTTCGTTTTCGTAGTTGGTGGTGCCGATGGCAAGAGGCGGTGGTTTGGCTATGCTCAGGCGCGGCTTGGTTCGTCACCGGCCACAACATGCCGGTTGACGGCGGAAAAA
This sequence comes from Dehalococcoidia bacterium, assembly GCA_965220355.1. Lineage (GTDB taxonomy): Bacteria > Chloroflexota > Dehalococcoidia > Lucifugimonadales > Lucifugimonadaceae > Bin127. The sequence continues at coordinate 941,188 of OZ244820.1, read as the reverse complement.
TGGCCTGATAGCCACCTGAACTGGCAACACGCTCGCATTCCACAGCCAAACATCCGGGAACGGATTTCCTGAGCAGTGGTGGATCGACGATGGGAACGCGATGACCGGCAAGTAGATTGTGATCGCTCGCTGAACCCATCTCGTACAGTTCGAAACATTTGGATGTCCGCCTGCGCGAATTTTGTGGGCGGATTTCCGAATAATTCAATCCCTGTCTGCGTCGGCGCAACACCTCGCCCGACCAACATATAAATCTAGGTAAACGGGCCGCCCATCACCAAAATCGCAATTATTTGTCTCGCAGATTGTTGCGATATAAGCATTGCATCTAGTAGGCGCGGTTTGACATTTCCCTCTCATTAATGTAGTTTCATGTTGCGCCGGTGTCGGGGTTGCGGGAGTCTCGTGTTGCCTAATAGCAAGGCGATGCGTCTGTGGGTCCATGTCGGCGAATTGGTCCGAGTCGCATTCTTCTGTGGCTCGGTTATCTGGCAAATTGAAACACGAAAGGTGCCGATATGCGAAGCACGAAATATAGCGCGTTGCTCTCGAAGCGATCGCTCGTGGCCTTCATGTTGACCGCCGTGGCTGTCTCACTCACAACCGCTATCGCCTGTGGAGGCGGTGAGACGGTGATCCAGACCGTTGAGGTCGAAAGGATCGTCGAGGTCGAGAAGGAAGTAGTCGAGGTCGTCGAGGTCGAGAAAGTCGTCGAGGTCGAGAAGGAAGTAGTCGAAATCGTCGAGGTCGAGAAGATCGTCGAGGTCGCAGGCGAAACCATCGTCGAGGTCGTCGAGGTCGAAAAGATCGTCGAGGTCGCAGGCGAAACCAAAATCGAGGTCGTAGAGGTCGAGAAGGTCGTTGAGGTTGCAGGCGAAACCAAGATCGAGGTCGTCGAGGTTGAGAAGCAGGTTGAGGTCGAAAAGATCGTCGAGGTGATGGTTATACCGACACCCGAACCGGTTCGTGTCGAGTCTCCGCACATCACGGCTGACGTGTCCCCGAACGAGTGGCCGACCATCTATGACGATAATGACAACCTTTTCCCGATACCCGACTCTTTCCAAGAGGCCCCATTGCTCGCGGCACGCGTCGCCGCAGGCGAACTTCCTCCGGTCGAAGAGCGCTTGCCTGAGAACCCACTGGTTCTGAAGCCCACGCGTGGCATCGGCAAGTACGGCGGAACTTGGTACCGTGGCTTCACCGGCCCGGCGGACGGCCAAAACATGGAGCGGCCGCTCAAGGACCACCTCCTCTTCTACGAGGTTTCTGGTTTGACGGTGCAGCCTAACATCGCTGAGTCTTGGACTCAGAACGAAGACGCTACGGAATTCACGTTCACACTGCGCAAGGGCCACAAGTGGTCTGACGGTGAGCCGTTCACCACTGCTGACATCATGTTCTGGGTCGACCATATGCTTCACAACGAAGAGTTGAACCCCGCCAAACCGGCGTGGACTCTAAAGGGTGGCGAAACGCTGAAGTTCGAGGCTGTGGACGAGCAGACATTCAAGGTCACATCGCCTGAGCCGTACGCACCGTTCGTGACTCTCGTGGCTTCAGTCATCGTGGCCGGTCAGCACACCCGCGGCGACGGTGGTGACGGTCTGTACGCGCCAAGGCACTACCTCGAGCAGTTCCACCCCGACTTCGTCGGACTGGAAGAGGCTGAGCGCAAGGCTTCGGAAGCCGGTTTCGACAACTGGTACACGTACTTCCTCGACCGCAACCACGCCAACGCCAACCCTGACGCTCCAATGCTTACTGCTTGGCGCGTTACCGGCAGCATCAACACCAACGAGTGGTCGTTCGAGCGCAACCCGTACTACTACGCCATTGACACTGAGGGCAACCAGCTCCCGTACATCGACAGCGTGGTCCTGACACTCGCTCAAAACCTTGAGGTCTTGAACCTCAGCGCGCTAGCGGGTAACTACACGGTTATGGGTCGCCACATCAACATCGCGAAGCTTCCACTGTTCCTGCAGAACGCAGAGTCGGTGGGCTACCGCGTGCAGTTCTGGCGCCAGCCGCAGTCGGGTATCGCCAACATCTACGTCAACGAGTCGTGGGACGGCAACGCTGAAATTCAGAGCTTCGTCCAAAACGTTGAGTTCCGCAGGGCGCTCTCCATGGGTATCGAACGCGATCAGATCAACGAGGTATTCTTCCTCGGAATCGGCGCGACTTCAGGTCTGTGCCAGGGTTACGATGACCCCGACAACCCCGGTAAGTACATCGGCGAGGACGACGTCCAGTACAACCCGGACGAAGCGAACTCGCTCTTGGACAGCATAGGGCTCGACAAGAAAGACGGAGACGGCTTCCGTCTGATGCCTAGCGGCGATCGACTGACGATTCAGTTGCCGTCAGTTGTGGCAGCGTTCGAAGACTACCCGGCCATCAACGAGATGATCGCCCGCCAGTGGGCAGTCAACATTGGCGTCCATGCCGAGGTTCAGTCACTCGAGCGTGGCCTCCACGGCGACCGCGGGTTGTTGAACGAGCTGATGACAACCAACTGGGAGTCGTCACCACGATCGACCACGCTGATCACCCCGCAACACCTGCTTCCGGTAGGCGGCGGTGGTAACACCGGCAGGTTGTACGGCGACTGGCACCAGTCGTCAGGTGAGCGCGGTATAGAACCGCCGAACCCGTTGCTCAAGCAGCAGATGGTTCTGTACGACGAGTCACAGTCCACCGCTGGCCCCGCACGGTCCGCGGAGATCCTTCAGCGCGTCGTCGAGCTCAACTGCTTGAACGTTAACCCGATCACGACCGTGATGAACAAGCCGACGTACGTCGCGATCATCAAGAACAACGTTCGTAACATCCCGAACCCGTTGCCGTTCTCTTACCACAACCAGACATCCGGGAACGCATTCCCTGAGCAGTGGTGGATCGACGACGAGAACGCGATGATGGGCAAGTAGTCCTGACCCATTTGCCGAAACCCCTTGACAGGGTTCGTCGCCTAACGGTATCCGCTCCCTCGCAATGCGAGGGAGCGGATACCGTTACGTTCGCTAAAGCCCGTGCGCCGGGCTAAAGCCAACGCCTGACGATATGCTGGCTTTCTTTCTCCGAAGACTCTTTTACGCGGTCATAGCCATGTGGGCTGTGTCGGTTGTCTCGTTCGTGATCATCAACCTCCCGGCCGGTGATTTCGTTACTACGTATATCGCGACTCAGCTCGCGACCGGGAACCTCGTCTTGGAGGACGAAGCTGAGAGCCTGCGCGACTTCTACGGACTAAACGATCCTATTCACGTCCAGTACTCAAAATGGATAACGCGCATCCTCCAAGGCAACCTCGGCTTCTCATTCGAGTTCAATGCACCCGTTAGAGTAGTGCTCGGAATGAACTTATTGAATACGTTGATCTTGGGTGCGGGCGCGATTGTGTTCATTTGGGTCGTCGCCATACCTATCGGCATATACTCGGCGGTCAAGCAGTACTCAATCGGTGACTACACCGCTACGTTTTTCGGGTTTCTGGGGATCGGTATCCCGGATTTTCTGATAGGGCTTGTTGCACTGTGGTTGATTTTCGATTTGACTGGATTTCTTGCAGTGGGTTTGAATTCGGTCGAATTTAGAAACGCCGCTTGGTCGTTTGCCAAGGTTTGGGATCTAGCGAAACATTTGATTTTGCCCGTAGTCATCTTGGGCACGGCGGGAACGGCCACACTAATCCGGATCATGCGAGCCAACCTGCTCGACGAGTTGAAGAAGCCGTATGTCACGACAGCCCGCGCGAAAGGCCTTACTGAGTGGCAGCTGATAATGAAGTATCCTGTGCGCTACGCCTTGAACCCCGTAATTTCGCTTACCGCCTACATCCTGCCGTTCATCATCTCTGGTAGCATCGTGCTTTCCTACGTGCTTGATCTTCCCACCATCGGCAGGGACTTTCTGCGTGCCCTCACGGCGCAAGATATATATCTCTCGGGAGCGATCATTCTGGGTGCTGGATGGTTGACCATCATCGGAACGTTCGTTTCCGACTTGCTCCTGGCGTGGGCCGATCCACGCATACGACTGGAGGAAGACTGAGTCCATGGTTGCCGGATCACAAACCGGGTCGCAGTCTGATGCGCAGCCAATCGACGAACGCGACTTCGAAGACGAAGGCGAGATAGAGGTTATGTCGCAACGCCAGCTCATCTGGCGTCGCTTCAAAAGACACCGACTCGCGATGGTCGCTACCGTCATCGTCGCACTGTTTTATCTCGTTGTCGTTTTCGCCGATTTTCTCGCAACCAACGACCCGGAAGATAGTAACGCTGACTGGAGTTACACGCCACCTCAATTTTTGCGGTTTTTTGACGGCTTCAAACCCGACCTCCATGTCTGCGGGCTTACCAGAACGAAGAATGAGTTTTTTCGATGGGTTTATGTATCCGATTGCGAGCAGAATGGCAAGGTCGACGTCCAACTCTTCGGCAAGGGTTACGAATATTCGCTGTTCGGATTGAGGTTGGATCGTCACCTTTTCGGTGTCAACGATCCTGAGGTGACAGCGGAAGACGCCATTTTCATTCTGGGCACGGACGTCCAAGGCAGGGACCTCTTCTCGCGCTTGATGCGGGGCACCCGACTGTCCTTGCTTATCGGCCTGACCGGAATTTTCATATCGCTCATAGTGGGCACCATGTTGGGTGCTGTTTCCGGGTTCTACGGCGGATTCGTTGATAACGTGATCCAACGTAGCATTGAAATTATCCGATCGATACCGACGGTACCGCTTTATCTTGGATTGGCTGCTGCATTTCCGGCAGACTGGTCAGTCGAACGTAGATTTTTCGCTATCACAATCGTAGTTTCGTTGTTCGCGTGGACAGAGTTGGCTCGCGTCGTTCGTGGCCGATATTTGGCGATGCGGCAGGAGGATTTCGTGACCGCAGCGATAGTCGCCGGCGCGAACCAGAGGCGGATCATATTCCGGCACATGCTACCGTCGTTCTACAGCCATATCATCGCGGCCAGCACGCTAAACTTGGCGTTCATGGTGATCAGCGAAACCACGCTGAGTTTCTTGGGTCTCGGCCTCCTTCCGCCCGCGATCTCGTACGGCACGTTGCTCTTCACCGCGCAAAACGTTCAGACTGTGGCACTTGCTCCGTGGTTGCTGATCCCGGGCATTTTCGTCGTCGTCTTGGTGCTGTCGCTAAACTTCATGGGTGACGGGATCCGCGACGCTGCCGACCCGTATGGAAGTTGATATCCACATCTCAAGCATGACGACCGAAACCACAACCCAAGCCGCCGAACACGCGCAGTCCGACGCCGATGCCAAGGATGCGATCCTATCGGTGCGCGGTCTCGAGACGCACTTTTTAACCGACGAAGGTATCGTCCGCGCTGTCGATGGCGTCGATTTCGAGCTTCAACCGGGCACGACGATGGGTATCGTCGGCGAAAGCGGTTGTGGCAAGAGCGTTACGGCTAAGTCGATACTCCAGATCGTGGAGCAGCCTGGCCGGATAGTTGAAGGCCAGATTCTCTACAATCCCAGACCGGAATCCAACTCGGCCACGGATCTCCTCAAGCTCGACGCCAATGGCAACGAAATGCGATCGATTCGCGGCGGTGAGATCTCGATGATCTTCCAAGAACCGATGACTTCGTTCAGCTCCATGCATACGTTCGGGAACCAAATCGACGAAGCATTGAGGCTCCACACCAACCTTTCGAGGACCGAGCGTTTCGATCTCGCGGTCGACTGGCTTACACGTGTCGGAATCCCCAATCCGACACAGCGGATGCACGAGTACCCGTTCAGGTTCAGCGGCGGCCAGTTGCAACGTGCGATGATCGCGATGGCTATGTGCACCAACCCACGCGTCCTTATCGCCGATGAGCCGACTACCGCTTTGGACGTCACAACGCAAGCGCAGATTCTCGACTTGCTCCAGCGGATGCAGGAAGAGAACGACATGGCGATTCTCTTCATCACTCACGACCTCGGCGTCATTGCCGAGATCGCAGATGAAGTTACCGTGATGTACTTGGGTAAGGTCGTTGAATCCGGACCTGTGCACAATTTCTTCGACGATCCGATGCATCCATATTCGCGTGCTTTGCTGACCTCGATCCCGAGCATGTTAACCACGTCTCGCGAACGGCTGCCGTCTATTTCGGGCTCGATACCCCATCCACAGAACCGCCCGACGGGGTGTGCGTTCCACCCGCGATGTCAGTCTTTCATTGACGGGGTGTGCGACATTCGTGAACCGGAACTCATCAGCGTCAACCCGGAACAAGAAGTCAGTTGTTTCTTGTACGAGGATCACTAGATGACTTCTGAATCGACACAAAATGGCAACGGCCGTCAGCAAATCTTAGACGTCCGCGGGCTTGTCAAGTACTTCCCGATCAAACGGGGTTTCTTGCGTCGCACAGTCGGCACTGTGAAGGCGGTCGACGACATTAGCTTTGACATCTTGGCCGGCGAGACCGTGAGCCTCGTAGGGGAAAGCGGTTGCGGAAAGAGCACTACCGCGAGATCCATTATCCGAGCATATGAACCGACTGCCGGCGAGATCTTCTTCAATACAGGAGAAGGCGAATCCATAGATCTGGCCCAGTTGTCGCTGACCGAGATGCGCCCTATCCGCCGCCAAATGCAGATGATCTTCCAAGACCCGTTCGCCTCTTTGAACCCGCGCATGAACATCTATGAGATCATCAGTGAGCCATTGCTCGTGCACGGAATTGGGACGAGCAGCGAACGTGAGGACCGCGTCGCTGAACTTTTACGCGTTGTAAGGCTGCGCCCCGAATACATGCGCCGCTACCCGCACGCTTTTAGTGGCGGCCAACGCCAGCGCATAGGAATCGCTCGTGCGCTCGCATTGAACCCGCGGCTCATCCTCGCCGACGAACCGGTTTCTGGTTTGGACGTATCCGTTCAAGCGCAGGTCATCAATCTGATGATGGACCTTCAAGACGATCTCGGTTTGACCTACCTCTTCGTATCTCACGACCTAAGCGTGGTCAAGCAGATATCGAGTCGCGTGGTAGTGATGTACGTCGGCCGTATCGCGGAGATTGGCACGCCTCAGGAGCTATTCGAAGCTCCGAAGCACCCTTACACCGCCGCCTTAATGAGCTCAGTGCCCACACCGCACCCCAGTCAACGGTCAAAGAGATACGTTATGGAAGGTGAGGTAGCGAACCCGGCTAATCCACCGACCGGATGCTATTTCCATCCTCGGTGTCCGTTCGCCACCGATCAATGTAAAGTTGAGGTTCCACCGTTAGTAAAATCCAAGGATGGTCGTTACGTCAGCTGCCACCGCGCCGACGAGATCGAACTTACGACCAACTAACGCTCGGCCCACAACTTTATCTGGATTTCTCACGCCATAACATCGCTTGATCTAAGTCGCTTGACGACGCTCGACGTCGTGCAACCCGATTCGACACGACGTCGACGTCTAGCTGCCACCATCACCCTGCTCGGAATTGCGCTGTCAATCGCCGCATTCCATATCTCCGTGTTGGGCCGGGCCGAGTATTTTGAGGATGCGGTGCGCATTCAGGGTTGGGGAGCGGTCTTTTTTTCGTTGGCGGCAGCGGTATCAGCCCTCATGGTCGTGCCTTTAGCTGTGTATCATGTTCGCGACATAGCACAGTCGCCCGGCAAACCCATTACTTGGGTATTGATGGGTGGAGCATTTGGCATCGCGACGCCAGTATTGACCGGCGGATTTAACCGAGCCGCCGCCGCATTCGCTGGCTTGGCTGACGGGATTTACGATATCGGATCAATGTTTCCGCTCTTGATCGATGCAGTGATCATCTTCCCGTACGACTTGTTCGTCCAAGGTGCACCAGCCGTGTACGCAGGGCTTCTTTCGGGCGGATTTTTCGCCGTCATCGGGTTCGCCATTGACCGTGTGAACGCGTTGAAGAGCGAACCGATCTCGACTTGGGGACCGTGGGTGCTCGCTGTCGGGACGGGGATCCCGATCATAATTTTCGCCTTGGTCGGATCTACCGAATTTTTGCGAGATTTCGGTTAAATCTGTGCTCGCCAGCCAGCGTTCATTAGCTGGTCTTGAAGACGTCCGAGACGCTTTGTACGTTGCCGGTCGCCGCGTCCCGGTGCAGGTAGCATAGTGCGGCCTGGGTGTCCCCGACGCGGTACAACGGAGGCATTTCTTCGGTGCACTCCGACATGACGTACGGGCATCTAGGAGCAAACCGGCATCCGATGTTCTCGGAATCGCCTCCAGTTTCCTGAGAAGCCATATCTCTGCCCCAACGCTCACTAGGATCGGGGCGCGGTATCGATTCGACCAGCAGCTGCGTGTAAGGATGTTGCGGATTCTGGATGACGTCTTCAACCCGCCCGGTCTCCACAACCGATCCCTGGTACATCACGATGATGTTGTCGCTGATTTGGAACGCCGTTGTGAGGTCGTGGGTGATGTAGATGACCGCGATGCCCAACTCTTTGTTTAACAGGTCGATGCTACCGAGAATGGTCGCTCTCAGCGAGGCGTCGACCATTGAAACGGGCTCGTCTGCGACGATGATGCGCGGCTTCAGCAGTAGCGCCCGTGCGACCATGATTCGTTGCCGTTGACCGCCGCTCAACTGGTGCGGAAAACGTCCCAGCGTTTCTTGGTGCCGCAATCCAACGGTCTCGAGAGATTCGATTACCAGATCGCGTGCTTCGCTCTTTGTACGCGCCAACCCAAAGTTGGTCACGGGTGCCATCAAGACGTGGTCAACCTTGTAGAACGGGTTATACACCTCGAACGGGTCTTGCATGATCGGCTGGACTTCCCGTCTGAACTCGATCCGTTCACGCCGGCGCAGCGTCGCAATATCTCGCCCGTTGAAGTAGATGGCGCCTTCGGTCGGCGGGATGATGCCCAGCATTAATCGGGCGAGGGTAGTCTTGCCGCTTCCGCTCTCCCCTGCTACGGCGATGATGCCTGGGTTCTCGCGGGGGATGCCAAGGCTAACATCATCGACCGCGACGGTTATCTTGCGTCGAAGCAGGCCACCGCCGAACACCTTGGTGACGTTTCTCAGTTCGAGGACGTTGTCAGCGCCGTTGGTAGACGCCGGCGTTGTCATTTCGGCAGTCTGCATAGCCAACTAGACGCCCCCTTCGTACATATGGCAAGCCACCCAGCGGCGCGGTTGGATCTCGTTAAGATGCGGATCGACCGTGGTGCACAGGCCGGTGTCGAGACTGCCACGGATCTCCGTAAATTCGCCCCTGAAGTCTTCGTCGTTGTTATAGATCGGACATCGGGGATGGAATCGGCAGCCTGATGGCGGGACCACCAACGTTGGCGGTAGGCCTTCGATGCCGGTGAACTTTCCCTTGACCTGAATGTCTGGGAGGCTGCTGATCAGCTTCTTCGTATACGGATGCTTCGGCTCCGCGAAGATCTCTTCGATCGGAGCGAACTCCACCAAGTGGCCCGCGTACATCACGCCGAGCACATCCGCGAACTGAGCCATCAGCCCCATGTCGTGGCCAACCAGTAGCACGGTAGCCTGCATCTCCGATTGGAGTTGCTCCAGCGTGAGCATAATCTGTCGCTGCACGACCACGTCTAGCGCGGAAGTCGGTTCGTCCGCGAGTATCATCTTGGGCCTCAGCGATGTAGCGATCGCCAAGGCGACGCGCTGCTTCATTCCGCCGCTGAGCTCATGTGGATACATATCAGCGACGCTGGCATCCAGACCGACACTGTTGAGCAACTCGATTACCCGCTCGGTGATAACCCCTTTATTCGGCATATCGCGTTTAGGGGTGTGATGCTTGATACCGTCGACGATCTGGTCCCGGACTCGATAGACCGGATTTAAAGAGTTCATCGCCCCTTGTGGTACCAAGGCGAGGTCTCTCAACCGCGTCTGCCGCATCTCTTCGTCGTTTAGATCCAAGATGCTGACACCGTCAAGAAGAACCGTACCGCCGGCGATGATGGCTGGCGGTTTGTGCAGGCGCATCAACGCCATAGCCATCGTGGTTTTGCCCGAACCTGACTCGCCCACTAGCCCCATACGCTCCCCGCGCCTCAGAGTGAATGAAACATCGTCCACCGCTTTGACGCGCCCGGCGTCCGTGTCGTAGTAGACCTTGAGGTTTTCGACCTCAAGTAAGTTGTCAACCATTCCGTCGGTAGATTCAACTGTGGTTGCTGAAGTTTCGGTGGTCATTCAGTTTCCTGCTATCGATGGCGTATGAGTATGCGCGAGCGTCGCCGATGGATCACACGCGCCGGCGGAGGCGCGGGTTGGCGACCTCGTCGAGGCCGGCGGACATGAGGAACAACCCGACGAACAGGATGATGATCACGACAATGGGCGGGATTAACCACCACCACAGCCCTTTCAAGAGTGATGAAGTGTAGATGTTCCAGTAAATCGTCATCCCGAGGGTCGGCGAGTCTAGGGGGCCCAAACCGAGCGCTTCCAGTCCGACCGATGCCAGTATGGCACCAGCTACCGAGGCGACGAAACTTGCCAACACGTAAGGTAACAAATTCGGCATCATCTCCTTGAAAACGATACCGATGGTGCTAGTACCCGACATGCGAGCCATCTCAACGTAGCCTCGTTCGCGCATGACCAGCACCTGCGAGCGGATTGCCCTCGCTGGCCCCGGCCATGCCAATATCGATATAACAAATGCCATCTGATCTACAGAGAGCCCCTTACCTGGATTTAGAGAGGTGGCGACCAAGACCAATATCAACAAGCCCGGAATAGGTATCAAACTATCTACGATGACGCGGATTACTCCGTCCACCCAACCGCCGATGTATGCTGCCATGAAAGCCAGAATCATACCGGTACCGACGCCGATCGCTGCAGCGATGAGTCCAACTCTCAGCGTGAGGGGTGTACCAACGATCATGACTGCGAGAATGTCTCGCCCTTGCTCATCGGTGCCAAGGGGATAAACGTCAAACGGGTTCCAAGAAGGTTTTTCGCGTGCGGGAACCGACAGCGCTCTGGTCAATCCGTCCACGCCTTGTGGCTCGCCCAAAAGGTCTTCTTGTTCATAAAAGAGATAGCCTAAGATCACACATGCGAACAGCCCTACAAGCAGACCTAATCCGCCAATCAACAACGGGTTTCGCCGCAGGTAGCGCAACAAGGGTATGATACGTTCACGGTAAACGCCGACAGTGTTGTACGTATCGTTGCCTTGTGGAATCTCAGTTATTGCCGTGGGAGTTTGCATTTCGGAGTTACCCAAATTAGCCATCTGAATACTTGATCCGGGCATCTATTAGCGGATAGATCAAGTCCAATATCAATGTTGCCAATGCCGTCCCCAATGCCAATACGAATACGATTCCTTGTATTACGGCATGGTCGCTGCGCGGAATCGCCTGCACCAAGAGTCCACCGACACCGGGGTAGGAAAACACGACCTCAACCAGAACCAATCCAGAGACGATCAGACCCAGCTGCAGTGCGAGCCCCGTAAGTTGGGGCAACAACGAGTTTCGTATCCCGTAGCTGTAGAACATTATGCGTTCAGGCAGTCCTTTTGCTTCTGCTTGGAGCATGTAGTCTTCACCTTTCGTGGTAACCATCATGCCGCGCATACCCATCGCCCAACCGCCGAGTGAGACCAGAACCACCGACAATGCCGGCAAGGTTGCGTGCCAGAGGACGTTGCCGATGAAGCTCCAATTTGACCAGTCTGGCCACCCTGCCACGCCGCGCGAGTAACCTCCGAACAGCGGGAAGATGCTCCAGACGAATGAAAATGCCAGTAACAGGACTAATCCGAACAAATAGTACGGCACAGCGGACAGGGTCAATATCGGTGACATCAACGCCATGAGTATTGTTTTATGACGCTTCCACTCAAGTACTGCGCCCATCAATGATCCGACGACAAACGCAAATATGAGGGTCAACACTCCCAAAGCGAGGGTCCACAAGATCGTCTCCGCCAATAGTTGGTTTACGGTCTTGGGCCAGTTAAATATCGAACGACCTAAATCAAATTTGAGGATGCCCGTCATGAATTTCACGTATTGTTGCCACAACGGTTTATTGAAGCCGTATTTCTCATCAAATGCGGCCACCATGCTGTCGACGTCTTCCATGAAACCGCCTCGAGCAGCTTCCTCGAGCAGCTTTTCTTCCAACGGGTTCTGACCGGAAATCCGCGGCAAAAAGAACACAATCGAACTGGCGACGAAAATCGTGACGATGAACATCGCTAATCGGCCGAGTATGTATTTCCAAGGCATCCCGGTATCTCAAACGTTGATGTATACGTCTCAACTCAACGACGGCTCAGTACCCGCGAACGCGAGTACCGAACCGTCGTTACTTAGTGACCCTTAAGTAAGCTGCGATTACGGTTGGACCGCTCGCAGGTTGTTGAGGATCAACTGGAAGGTCAGGTGCCAAAACGCGCCGTTGGTGTACGGATTGTCGTGGGTAGGCCAGTTGGTCCAATAGGTCTGGTTCATCGGGATCCGGTGATACCACTCAAGAACCTGGACGTCCGGCAGTTCGTCCAACCAGATGTCCATCGCTTCTGTCCACAACTCTTCGATCTGGGCGACGTTGTCGATACCCGTAGCGGAAACCGCATCGGTGAGTTCGTTCCAGCGAGGGTCAGACCAGAAATAGATGTTGGCCTGGTGCCCTTCGCCGGCTTCCTCGGCATCGGTGCCGTAATACAGGTTCATTGTGAAGTAAGGATCTCGCACCGAACCGCCGTGACCGCGCAGGCCGCAAGAGGCGTCACCTGAGTTTTGCCTCGAACCTGCGTCCGGCGGATTGCTGTAGGACGACTTGATTCCGTGGTTATCGAGCTGTCGAGCGAGAATCGGGCCGAAATCGTTGAAGATTCCGAATCCGAGGATGTCGCAGACGACGACGTTTCCGTCTTTTTGCCAGTAACCATCGGCGCCCTTCGAGTAACCGGCTGTCATCATACGTGCGTCGCCCTTTTCGGAGCTGTACTCGCCCGTGTTGTACTCGCCGCTGAGCTTGTCCTCGATCGCGTCATAGTAACGCTGCAAAGGCGCATAACTCGGCAACGGCAGGATGGAAGGTGTCCCAGCACCGTCATATGCGACGTCAATCAGCTGCTCGCGGTCGATGTAGTACGACACTGCCCATCGAACGTTTTTGTCGTTGTAAGGCGGTTTGCTGTCGTTGAACAACAGGCTGATTGGCCACCAGTCGACGTATCCGTAGGGCGGGTTGAATCCCGAGTGCGTGACCACTGCCGGGTTTCGCGCCAATACTTCGCGCATGGTTGTCGGTCGAAGGTCGAGCGTGGCATCCGCGCTGTTGTTAATCACCGCCTGAGCCATCTGGGTCTCGCCAGGGTTCGGCACGTAGACGATCTGAAGCACTTCGGGCAATTGCTCAACCAGCCCCTGATCGACGGCCCACCACGAGTCACGACGATTAATGATCTTCTGCTCTGGTGAGGTTTGAGCGACGTGCCATGGCCCGGTAGTCACCGGCCAGCCTTTGGCGAGGTCAAAGTTTGTGAATTCCAGCCAGTCTTGTCCGTCAAATACGTGCTTCGGCACGATGTACAGGCCAATGTCGAACTTGTACGTCATGAAGTAGAAGAACTTGGGCCTTGGACCTTGGAAATTCACGACAACCGTGTGCGCATCCACTTCCTGGATCGACTCAATGTCTTTTTGAACCTGCGAACTGCGGCGAAGACCGGAGTTGTTTAGCAGATAGTTGAGGGTGTACGCAACGTCGTGCGCGCCAAATGGCGCTCCGTCGCTCCAACTGATGCCTTCCCGCAGGTTAATAGTCAGCTGCGTGAAATCTGCATTGTATTCCCACGTCTTTGCAAGCCACGGGTACTCGCGATCATTGAACGCGGAGTATAAAGCGAGAGGCTCGAAAATCAACCCGGATCCGTTTTGGTGGCTGGTGCCAGGGTTGTAGATGTTCCATATATCGTGGTCGGTGTACCGCCCGGCCGCGCCAACACCACCGGCACCACCCCAGAGCAAGATCAACTGACGGTTGCGAGGGATTTCGTCATCCATCATCATCGAGTCGTCCATGCTCGGAGCCACGGTCACTTCGACCTCGACTACCTTTTCGACTTCGACGACCCTCTCGACTTCGACGACCCTCTCGACCTCGACGGTCTCGACGATCCGTTCCGGAGCCTGCGTGATGACGCGCTCCACAACGACTGTTTGTACGACGGTCTCAGTTCCGCCACAAGCGGCAACGGTGGCTACCATTGCCGAGAGAGCGATGACCAAGATCGCCAGCTTATATTTCATTGGTTGATACCTCCCATGGTGTTGGGTACACGCGAATTCACCGCGCGACGCGGCAAAAGTCGGCAATAAATCTAACATCAAATTCAATTCGAGTCAAACACTGCTTGCATATAGCGAACACGAATGCGGCCATTCGCGGACATGATTCCACTGGCAATAATGGCGTTAAATTGAGGTAAATCGATTGGCTCGAAATTTCAAACCCGCCGCCTCAACCTAGGGTTCGCCACTTCGTCAAGCCCAGCTGAAATCATGAAGAGTCCGACGAATAGGGTGATTAGCACGACGATCAGCGGGAGGAGCCAGTACCAGAGGCCGAGCAGCACCGAACTATTGAAGATGTTCCAGTAGATCATGCTGCCTAGCGTGGGCGAATCTAGCGGACCCAAGCCCAACGACTCGACGCCGATCGAGGCGAGAATCGACCCTGATACCGCGGCTACGAAGCTCGCCAGTGCGTAAGGAGCGAGGTTAGGCATCATCTCTTTGAATATGATGCCGAGAGGACTCGAGCCGGACATCCTGGCCATTTCGACGAACCCACGCTCGCGGATCACGAGAACCTGTGAACGGATAACGCGGGCGGGGCCGGGCCACGCCAGGACCGATATGACGAACGCAAGTTGATCTACGGACAAACCTTGATCGAGGTTCAGTGATGTGGTTACAAGGGCTAGCACGAGTAGTCCGGGTATCGGGATCAGGCTGTCGGTGATACGGAAAGGTTCGTAGCGCCAAATGCCTCAGCTGTACATAGAAGGCAGACTATCGATGTTCGTCATCACGATTTGGATGGTGAGCACGATCGTCTTCTACTTGCCGCGCATATCGGGCCAGAATCCCTTGGCTGAGAAGATCCGCCAAGAGGCTCAGTACCGCGGCAGTCAAGATCCCAACGTTGCGGATCGAATTCGCATTTTGAGGCCAAATATGTTTTCGATAACCTTTTGCTGCAGCAATACGTCAAGTTCGTCGGCGACGTTGTGCGGTTTGATCTGGGGCGTTCAATAATCCACTGGTCCAAATCGGTCGAAGAGATCCGAGCCAAGAAGATAATCTGGTCTCGGTCGATGGGGTTGTTGACGCTGACACTAGCGTTCGTCGTCGGCACGCCGATTTGGCTCAGAGACGATATAAGTCACGCGTGCGGGAATTTTCTACGATTTTTCAGTACTTCTTACAACGCCGTAAATGTGCTAAAGACACTGCGACAATCGCTTTGGCGTGCACCGCATTGCTACCGATGCGTATGCACAATTAAAGGTATGTCAAATTCAGAATATTCTTCTTTGAACGACGAAACCTCTACACTCTCCAATGCACCAGAGACGCGCGCGCAAGCCTTGAACCGCATCCGAGATGTGGAGAACGAGCGGTTAGCCGTAGAACGTATAGTCCAGAAACGTTTGATGTGGTTGGGGGTTGTCGTTGGCGCTACGGTCGGCATGCTGGTCGGTTATCTGGCTACGCTAATAACTATCGTCGACAGCGGGGTCGGTGAATTCGGGTTCCAGTTCTACCGTCCGAGCTTTGTTGAAGGGTTTCTGCGAGTCATTACCGCTTACATCATCGGCGGTGGGGCTGTCGGTGGTGGAATCATGTACGCGCTGTTCACGACGCGGCAAGAGGCAAACAGCGTGTTCCGGTGGATCATTACAGGTATTGCCTTCGCGATCGGAGCTCCGCTGCTGATCGGGTTTCTGCTCCCATTGACGATCCTGATCTTCGCCGATTTTGTAGAAGGACTACGTCCGGGTCTCTGGTTGTCCGCATTCGTCGAGACACTGATTGGTTCGTTTTTGGATGGCTATATCTTTCTGGTCAAAGTGCTGTATTCCGGTTTCGTGGGCGCTTTGCTGTTCGTGATTATCTGCATCTGCGCTCATGTCGCTTCGCAACGGGTTCCTCTGCCGGCGACATTGACCCGCGCGGTGCCAAGTTCGATAGTCTTCTATGTCTCGGCAGCCTTGGTCGCCTTGATTCCGTTGGCGATTCTCATGTTGGGTCCATTTTCACTAGCGACCTCCGTCGCTTCGGCGCTGACCGGCGAACGACTGTGATCTGCGACGCCTCGATCAGAGCAACAATTCTCAAAGTCAAGTTCGAGAATCGAGTACAATCGAACTTGGTTTAAATAGCGAGAATCAGGATTCCCATGGCAAGGCAAGTCCCCGGAGAACCGTACGCCCGCGTTACATCTCAAGAGGCGTATGAAATGGTCCAAAATGGCGATGCGACCGTAGTTGATGTGCGCAATCCGCACGAATGGGAAGCGGGGCATGTGGACGGCGCAGTTTGGATCCCAGTCGACGACATCATCCCTAGATTCGACGAGTTGCCGCCCGAAGGCAATCTTCTTTTCATTTGCGAAGTCGGTGCACGCAGTGGTTTGGCAGCCGAGTACGCGGCCGCGATGGGCGCTGACACGTCACGGCTATACAACATCGAAGACGGCACTCCGGCTTGGATCGCAGGCGGGTTGCCGCACGCCACCGGCGCGTGAAACGCACGGTGACTATCGGGCACATGCTTCGCTCCGAGGCACCGCCTGCGCGACGCGGCCTCGGAGCCAAAACCGAATCTATTGTTCCTTACGATCCGTTGTCGGATTGTGCCTCAAGGAGTACGCCTTGAAGTTATTGGTGGTCGGTTCTGTCGGGTATGACGACGTCGAAACTCCCGCAGGCGTGAGGACGTCACAATTGGGCGGATCTGTTTGTTACTTCTCCGTGGCCGCCAGCTATTTCACCGAGGTGGGGATAATCGGAATCGTTGGACACGACTTCCGATGGGACGACACGAATCTGCTTGCGGAGCAAGGTATCGATCTTTCCGGCCTTGAGGTCTCCGATGGTAAGACGTTTCGTTGGTCCGGGAGTTACATCAACGACATCAATGATGCTGAAACCGTCGGCGCCGAATTGAACGTGCTCGGTGACTTCGAGCCGAAGTTATCGGATCTCCACACCGACGTCCCGTACCTTTTCCTCGCAAATTGCGACCCCGAAACGCAACAATCAGTACTCGACCGGATGTCAGAGCGGTTGCAACTCGTCGCTGGCGACACCATGAACCACTGGATTATCGAGAAGCGCAACGCGCTTTCGCAGCTCATACTGCAGCTCGATGTTTCCGTGATCAACGAGGGCGAAGCGAAGCTGCTCACGCAAAAGACCAATCTTGTGGAGGTAGCTGAGGCGATCCTGGATTCGGGCCCGCGGGACGTAATCATCAAGCGCGGTGAATACGGTGCGGCATGGTTTGGACAAGACCAACGCTTTATCGTCCCCGCCTATCCAGTCCAAAATGTCGTCGATCCGACCGGGGCAGGGGATTCCTTCGCGGGTGGATTCATGGGTTACATCGCCGCCACCGGCGAGACGGACGCGAACGTTTTCCGCCAAGCCGTGGTTGCGGGGTCGGTGATCGCGTCCTTCACTGTGGAAGGATTTGGACTTGATCGACTCGTCAACCTATCGACCGAAGAAATCGCTCGGAGATTCACCGAATTCGCCGAACTAACCGAATTCGACACTGCGTCACAACTGCCTTTGCGAGAGGTCCAAGCGACGCATTGAACACAATCAAATCGGAGTACTGATGAACTACGACATTACAGACATGGGTCTAGCAGCTGACGGCGCGTTGAAATCAGAATGGGCCGATCAGCAGATGCCAGTGTTGGAGGGGATCCGCAATCGATTCGCCGAGACTCGACCGTTGGATGGCATGCGGATCGCCGCATGTCTTCATGTCACTTCCGAAACGTCCAATCTCGTGAAAACGCTCGTCGCTGGCGGCGCGGAGCTTGCGCTTTGCGCTTCGAACCCTCTTTCCACCCAAGACGACATCGCCGCCCATCTCGTTGCGGAAGGAATATCGGTGTTTGCTCGAAACGGGGAGGACTCGGATACCTACTACCAGCACATCTCGGCAACCGTCGAGACAAAACCGCATCTGACCATCGACGACGGCGCCGACCTTGTTGCATTGCTACACTCCGAGAAGCGCGAGCTCCTCGACACCACGCTTGGCGGCATGGAGGAGACGACCACTGGTGTCGTTCGACTGAAGGCGCTGCACGCCGAAGGTAAGTTGGCGTACCCGATCATCGCCGTCAACGACGCGATGACCAAGCATATGTTCGACAACCGCTACGGCACCGGCCAGAGCACTCTCGACGGGATAATTCGAGCAACAAATATGCTGATCACCGGCAAATCAGTAGTAATCGTCGGCTACGGCTGGTGTGGACGTGGCTTTGCCGACCGAGCTCGCGGATTGGGAGCACATACGATCGTCTGCGAAGTCGACCCAGTGCGAGCCTTAGAAGCAGTTATGGATGGTCATCGCGTCATGACCATGGACGAGGCATCGAAGATCGGGGATATTTTCCTGACTGTGACCGGCGGACTACATGCGATCGACAGGCATCATTTCGAGAACATGAAGTCAGGCGCCGTCGTTGCTAACTCAGGTCACTTCAATGTCGAGATCAACGTCGACGCTCTCCGAGATATGTCGGAAGCCCGACGCTCCATGCGACCATTCGTAGAAGAGCACACTTTGGAAGACGGCCGACGCATTAACCTTCTCGCAGAGGGTAGGCTGGTCAACTTGGCGGCAGCCGAGGGGCATCCGCCAAGCGTCATGGACATGAGCTTCGCGAACCAGGCGCTCGCCAGCGAATACATCGCGGCTAACCACGCGACCTTAGAGCCGGGTGTTCATGTTCTGCCTCGGGAGATCGACACCGAAATTGCGTCGCTCAAGTTGCAGTCGATGGGGATGGGTTTCGACACCTTGACGGCAGCGCAAGAAAAGTACCTCAACTCTTGGGAATCAGGCACGTAGCATCTGCGATGTCAAGGTTCAATCACTACTAGGAAGCACCAGATGACAAAAGGCAGTTCGAACTTTCTGCTCACATCGGAGTCGGTATCCGACGGACATCCGGACAAGATTTGCGATCAGGTCTCCGATGCCGTTCTCGACGCCGCGCTTGCCGGTGATCCAACCTCCCGCGTCGCGTGTGAGACGTCCTGCACGACAAATCGCCTATGGATGTTCGGCGAGATCACGACCGCGTCGGCAATTGACTTCGAATCCGTCGCCCGCGAGGTCATCCGCGACATTGGATACGACGATCCGGCGTATAAATTCGACCACGAATCATGTCAGATCGATGTCTATCTCCACGCGCAGTCGCCAGATATCGACGCTGCGGTCAGCACTGCCTTAGAAGATCGGGACGCCGATGCCGACGAAAACGCTCAACAAGGCGCCGGCGACCAAGGGATGATGATCGGTTATGCAGTCGACGAGACGCCCGAGTTGATGCCCCTCCCGATTTCTTTGGCGCATCGTTTGACCAAACGAATGAGCGATGCGAGACGCGACGGGTCGATACCCTACTTGCGTCCCGACGCTAAGAGCCAAGTCACTGTCGAATACAACGAAGATCACGAACCGCAGCGCATCGACACAATCGTGTTGTCGACTTGGCACGCGCCCGATGCCGAGCAATCGCAGATCGAAGCGGACTTAGTCGCACAGGTCATCGACCCGCTCGTTCCGAGCGAAATGCTCGACGGAGACACGAAATATCTCATCAATCCGTCAGGCCGATTCGTTACCGGGGGACCGCACGGCGACGCCGGGTTGACTGGACGAAAAATCATCGTCGACACGTACGGTGGCAGTGCGCGGCACGGCGGAGGTGCATTCTCAGGCAAAGACCCGTCAAAGGTTGACCGTTCTGGCGCCTATGCCGCGCGATACGTCGCCAAGAACATCGTCGCAGCCGGGCTGGCGAGACGCGCCGAAGTTCAGATAGCTTATGCCATCGGTAAGGCCGAACCGGTATCACTGATGGTCGAAACCCGAGGCACGGGCAAACTGCCGAATACCGCAATCGCGGCAATCGTCGGGGATACTTTCAACCTCCGTCCTAGCGGCATCATTGAAACGCTCGATCTACGACGCCCGATCTACAGATCAGTCGCCGCTTTCGGACATTTCGGCAGGCAAGACTTGGACCTGCCGTGGGAACGAACCGACAAAGCTGATGCATTGCGAGCCGCTGCGGGTATCTGATCCGACTTCATAAATTGCAACCGATGAGCGCTCAACCTGAAATCCGATTCGGCACCGACGGATGGCGCGCCATCGTCGCCGAAGACTACACCTTCGAGAACGTCCGGGCTTGCGCTGCCGCAGTGGCGATGGATCTCAAATCGACGGACCAGGTTCAACGAGGCGTTGCCGTTGGTTACGACACGCGTTTCCAATCGGAACAGTTCGCGCAAGCCGCGGCCGAGACCATCTCACAATCGGGCGTTCCGGTCCAAATCTCCGATCGCTCGCTTCCGACGCCGGCTTTGAGTTACGCCGTGATCACGATGGGTGCCGCATGCGGTGTGATGATCACCGCAAGTCACAACCCACCTGAGTGGAATGGATTCAAGGTCAAGTCAGAAGCTGGCGGCAGTGCTCCGCCTGAACAAGTGGAACGTATCGAAGCTCACCTACCAGCCGCAATAGCGGGAGTTGGATCTCATGATGGTTCCAACGCAGCTGAAATTAAAACGGTCGACATGGTCTCTCAGTACCTTGAGCAACTGTCGAGCATCGTGGATATCGAACGCATCAAAGCTGCTGGTCTTCGCATAGCTGTCGACTCGATGCACGGATCCGGCGCGGGGATTGTAGCGACGTTGCTTGACGGTGGAGACAGCGTCGTTCAAGAGATCAGAAGCGAGATTAATCCGGCGTTCCCGGGCATGAAGCAACCTGAACCCGTACGAGACAACCTCCAACCCCTGATCTCGCATATCAGAGAGACGGGTTTCGACGTCGGCGTAGCAACCGATGGCGATGCCGATCGTTTGGGCGTCGTAGCAGAGGATGGCGAATACCTAACTACGTTGGAAGTGTTCTCGATGCTTTTCCATCACCTAAAATCCCGTCGCAATCTGGCAGGCGGCGCTGCGTGCACCATAACCATGAGCAGCATGATGGATAGGCTCGCAGAGCACCACCGAGTCGATCTGCACAGAACTCCAGTCGGCTTTAAGTTCGTCGGCCCGGCCATGCTCGACAACGCGTGCGTGTTGGGCGGCGAGGAGAGTGGCGGCTATGCTTTTGCCGGGCACGTCCCTGAACGCGATGGCCCATTGAGCGCCTTGTTCTTCCTCGAGAGCATGGCCACATCCGGAAAATCTCCGTCAGAACTGCTCTCGGAAATCCACGAAATCACTGGGTCTCACACATTCCGCCGCATCGACATCGAATTCACACCCGACCAGCGCGAACGCATCGCAACCGCGGTCAACGGCGATGCGCCGTCCAGCTTGGCCGGCGTCGATGTGGCTCAAGAAGATCGACGCGACGGAGTGAGGCTCGATCTACGAGATGGCGGTTGGGCGGTTGTTCGGATGTCCGGGACAGAGCCTTTGGTTAGGATCTACGCCGAGGCGTCAAGTGTGGAGTTACGGGATTCTGTGTTGGAAGATTATCGGGCGCATTTGGGGGTTTAAGAGATCGGCACGGAATTGCCGCTAAACCGCCACCCACGTCGGTTTGCCGTCCTCCTCGACAACCTTCCCAATACTCATTCCGGTGGGTAGATGACCGGAGACCACTGTCCAGTTCTCCGAGATTGCGCGCCATAAGAGCCAGCGGCGTGATGCGGTGGAGAGGTCGGTGCGCCAGTCGAATACTGGGCACCAGTGTTGTTCTCGTATCTGGGCGACGTTGTGGAAGAGATCGCCGGTGAGGACTGCTGTTTCGCCGCCTGACTGGACCATGACGCATTGGTGGCCGGGGGTGTGTCCGTTGGTCGGGAGGAGGGTGATTCCTTCCATCAGCTCTGGTTCGCCGAGCACTAGATTCAGTTGGCCGGTGGATTCGAGTGGTGCCACTTGGACGTCGAAGACATCGTTTTCGTTCGCCGGGTCGCTGTAGTACGTCCAATCATTCTCGGCGATGTGGTAGGTGGCGTTCGGGAACGTTGTTGAGGCGGATTCGCCATCGCCCTGCATGTTCCAACCGATGTGGTCACCGTGGCAATGTGTTGTGACGACGTTGTTCACGTCCGATGGTCCAACGCCGAGTTTTTCGAGATTGGTGATCAGATCGCCCTGGGGCGGTCCGTGTTCATAGGGGCCCGATCCCATTCCGGTATCGACGAGGATGTTTTCGCCGGTGCCATCGGCACGCCTTATCAAGTGTGCCCGCCACTGTGCTTCCCAGTATCCGTCCGGCGACAGGGCGTAGCCGCGGTGCGGGTCCCACTCGGCGCTCGTGACTTCGACGAACACGTCGGCCGGGTTACGGCGCAACCCGATGTGGTCGTCGACGACCGAGATTTCGTAATCGCCGACTACGATCTGTGTGGAACCCACGAATCTTGCTCCAGTTTCTGGTTAGTTGAGGATGCGGACAAAATGGACGTCGCGTACTGGCCCAACGCGTCAGTTTTCGTCGATCAGTGCCTCGTCGATGATGTCTGTAGGCACATCCATACCTCGCTTTTCGTAAGCCGACCTGAGGCGCTTCTCGATCGCCCGTCGTTCTTTCTGTCGAGCCTTTGCGATTGCTTTCGCCCGTGCCGCTCGACGGATTTCGGTTCTTGTCTCAAACATTCTTCTGATCCCTTCGATAACTATGGCTATGGCTAACGCAAACGCCCAACTCAGCTGTGTTACAGCAAGTCGGTAAACCCCGATGCTCCAGTGGTCTGCTTCAGAGTATATCCACAGCAATGGCAACGAAATCGCGCCGATCATAGCGAAGCCGATTCCCTGCCAAACAATGCCGCGTTCTTCGAGTGAAGACGCGGCGCCTTCAATCGTCATTATTGGTTTGCCTTCTGTGACGTCGTCTATCACGCCGCCTAGTCGAGCGGCGAATTACAACGTAACAGCAAAGCTACGATTAATGTTACGGATGTGGCGAAAGCTAATGCGCAAAGGTAGCCTACGGTTCAAGCACTTCGATGAATATCGCAGATTCATCGCCGTTGACGGATATGCTGCTCAGTTCGCCGTGGCCTGAGTAAACCACGTCGCCTTGACCTGCATTTACGATGGCGTCCCCAAGATGGAAACTGACGTCGCCTCGTAGTACCACCCACCACGCCTCGGCATCTCCTGAAACTGAGGCTGTCGGGCCACCGGGCAATATGTGTGACATCTCGACCCGGTTACGCTGATCGAGGATCACCGTCTCCTGCCAATCGGAGTCGAGTCCATGGCGGTCGATCATGTATTGGAGTGGTGTGAAGATACGATTCGGCGGCTCCCAGTGGTCTTCCAGCGGGATTGTTCGCGCCGGTTCAAGCCCTTTCAGATCGTGGTTTGAATTTGGCTTTCCGATCACCATCCTCATGCACATGGCGCCTTTCCAAGCCCGAGGGTCGTGCCGATATCCAGAGGGAGCGACGACCATATCGCCGAAGTGAGCCTTGAAAGGCTCGTACTCGCCGACTCGGTAACGCATTTCTCCGCCGAATACGACCCACCACTCGTTGAAGTCTTCGTGGAGATGTGGATCGCCCGGAGACCCACCCGGAGACGATATGACCGCCATTCGGTTCCGCGAGTCGGTAATCATTATTCGCGACTTCGTGACGGCCGCATACCCGCCGCCTGACCGTGCAATCTCCGGGAGAACCGGCGCTCCGGGGTCCGTCGAATCTGGGCTGATCGATTCCACTATCTCGCTGTATGAGACGTGCCGGGCGTTCATTTCAGACATCGCAATATCCGTTTCGGTGATTGGTTTCGGGTCCAGGCGCGCCGATGACTCTGCGCAGATAGGAGTGTACTACTCGAATTAGGGCCAACCAAACTCGATTCTCGCATCTGAAATAGCGAGGCGATCGATAACGGATCGTGCGAGCCGTCAGCAGGTTGCTGGGTCTGCGACTTCGACGAATATGGCCGAACCGGGTCCTTTCGCCGTAATCGCGCTGAATTCACCGTCGCTGGAGTAAACGACGCTGCCCTTACTCGCGTCGACCACATCACCTGCGATCTCGAATCGCACGTTGCCTTTCAACACGACCCACCACGATTCGGTATCGCCATTGACGGATTCCGCAGATGCTCCCGGCATCACATTGAACATCTCAACGCGGTTTCGTTGGTCGTGCAAGATCGACTCTTGCCAATTCGCATCCAATCCGTGGCGTTCGATCATGAATGGCAACGGCGTCAATATTCGGTTGGGCGGCTCCCAGTCTGGATCCAACCTCACGGTTCTAGAAGGTTCAATTCCCTTGATGTCATGATTCGAACCGGGTTTTGTGCAAACCAACCTCATGCACATATCGCCGTACCAAGGGAGTGGCGTGTGTCGATAGCCGCACGGCGCGACTGTTATGTCCCCGAATGTGGCCCGAAATGGTGTGTACTCTCCAACAAGAAATCCCATGACGCCGCCAAAGGCCATGAACCACTCGTTGAAATCGGGATGGATGTGCGGGTCTCCGGGCGCACCGCCAGGGGAAGTGATGATCGTAGCTCGGTTTCTGCTGTCTTGAATAAGGACTCGACTCGATTTGAACTCCGCCCCGAAATGCCGAGAGAGTTCCTCCTCGGGCACTTCACTCGCCGCGGTTATAGCCGCTTTGTTTCTGAGGTCTCGAACGATTTCTTCGTATGAGACGTGGCGTTGGTTGACGTCGGACATTTGAGCTTCCTAGTTGGACGAGAGCGCGTTGAATTGAAGGCGAGTTTAACACTGGACTTGTGTCACATCTTGTTCAGATTGGTGCCGAGAGTGGGATTCGAACCCACACGCCGTTTTACTGGCCGCGGGGTTTAAGCCCGCTGCGTCTACCGTTCCGCCATCTCGGCAGAGACCATCTCAACTTCATCAACCACGCTTAAGATTCTAAATACAGCGCGACGGGGCATCTGAACGCCGCGGCAGACCGTCTGGGGTTCAGATCCAAAATCGCAGAGGAGCAAGGAATTGGCACAGGACGCTCAGACCACCATCGGCATCATCGGTGGGACAGGGCTTTACCAATTGGATGGATTCGAAGAAGCGCAATGGGTTTCGATCCAATCCCCTTTCGGCAAACCATCGGACGAACTGTTGATCGGCAGGTTCGGGGAGCATCGCGTCGCTTTTCTCCCCCGACACGGCCGAGGTCATCGCGTACCACCGTCCCGGGTGAACTACCGCGCAAACATCGACGCGTTGAAACGTGCCGGTGTCGATCGCATTCTGGCGTTCAGTGCCGTCGGGTCGCTCAAAGAGGAGCTAACTCCCGGTACGTTCGTGCTCGTTGATCAATACATCGATCGTACTAGCGGTCGCGAAACCTCTTTCTTCGGCGAGGGGTTCGTCGCACACGTGAGCATGGCGGACCCAGTTTGCGGCACCATGAACGATGCGGTCGAAGCGGCTGCCCGCAACTTGGGCATCGAATTTGTGCGTGGTGGCACCTATCTCGCGATGAACGGGCCACAGTTTTCGACACGCGCTGAGTCGAACCTGTATCGCTCGTGGGATTGCGACATCATCGGAATGACCAACATGCCAGAAGCTAAGTTGGCGCGCGAAGCCGAAATGGCTTACACCACCGTCGCGATGGTTACCGATTACGATTGCTGGCACGAAGAACACGAGGACGTTTCGGCAGAGTTGGTACTCAACGTATTGCGCGGCAACACTGAAGGTGCACGGGAACTGGTCAAGGCTGCCATACCCATAATCGGCGCGTTAGAATCACCCTTCCCTTCTGGAGTTCACACGGCACTAGAACACGCCATCGCAACCGCGCCACGAGATCGCGATCCCGTCCTGATGCGAAAACTCGATGCGGTCGCCGGCCGCGCACTGAAAAATGAAGGTTGGGCAGGCTAGAGTTGCCGCAACCTGGGATCCAAACGATCCCGGATCCAATCGCCGAGGAAGTTCATGGCGAATACGACGGCGAAGATGGCGAGGCCGGGGAATAGTGCCATCCAGTAGGAGGTGTTGATGTAGTCGCGTCCTTCTGCGACCATCGAACCCCAAGCTGGCCGTGGTTTTGGGATGCCAACTCCGAGGAAGCTCAGCGTCGCCTCGGTCAAAATCAGTTGGCCGATGGCCAAACTCGCGATCACCAGCACGGTATTGGTGACGCCAGGTAAGACGTGCTTGGTAACGATTCGGTTAGATGACGCGCCGGCTACGATGGCTAGCGCGACGTAGTCTGACGCTTTCAGGCGCAGTGTTTCAGCTCTGACCTGACGCGCGAAACCGCTCCAACTAAACAGGATCAGCAACGCGATTATCAGCGTCATGCTCGAACCGAACACCACTACGGTGGCGAGGGCGACGAGTATGAACGGGACTCCCAGCGTGAGGTCCACCATCCTCATTAAGATCTCGTCGTAGATGCCTCCGAAATATCCGGCGATCAATCCAAGTATCGTACCGCCGACCGCGCCTGAAACTAGTACAACGGATGCAATCAGCATAGAATAGCGCGCTCCCCAGATGATGCGGCTCAACATGTCCCTGCCCAGTGGGTCGGTACCAAGCGGGTACTCCCACTTCGGCTCTTTGCCACTAATCGGCGAGGATTCCTGCCATATCGGCGGCCGGTCCTGATCCCTCAGGTTTCCAACCAACGGGTCGTGGCGGGCAAGCCACGGAGCGAACGTCGCCGCGATGATCAGCAGTGCAACAATAATCGCCGGCAACACCGGGTAGCGACGCAAGATGCGCCAAGTCACCTGAAACGGATTACCGCGCTCGCGCACGACCATCGGTTGCGCTACGGATTCAATCGAACTGTTGGTATTCGAAGCCAATTCAACTCTGTCTGATACGCGGATCGAGCACACCGTAAAGGATGTCGACCAGCAAGTTCATACCGAGATACCCTGCCGTAGCAAACATGACGATTGCGCTGATCACTGGGAAATCGGTTCCGAACACGGACTGAACTGCAAGACGCCCCAATCCGGGCCACCCGAACACGGTCTCAGTCACCACTGCACCCGTTATCAAAGCGGCAAGGAAAACCCCGGCAAAGGTCAGCGGGACGATTATGGCGTTCCGAAATGCGTGCTTCACGATAACGGTCATCTGGGACGCGCCCTTCGCCCGGGCGAGTTTAACGAATTCGCTATCTAGGATCTCCAGCATCGACGATCTAGTCAACCTCAACAGTGCCGCAGCTGCGTACCACCCAAGTGTGATCGATGGTAGTACAAGGCTCTTGATATTACCCTTTTCACCGGCAGGGAGCCAACCGAGTTGGACGGCGAAGATCAGTATGAGCATGATCCCTAGCCAAAACCCCGGCATCGCTTGTCCCAGCAGAGCAAAGCCGCGTGCGAATAGGTCAAGCAGAGTGCCGCGCCATATCGCTGAGAATATCCCCAACGGGACACCCATCGCTATCGCGAAAACGTAGGCGCCAACCGCTAGTTGCGCCGTATTGGGGATCTTGCGTATCACTACCGTCGTCGCCGGAATCTGCTCTTTGACCGATATATCGAAGTCCAGAAGAATTGCCCCTGAAAGCCATCTGAAGTACTGCTCGTAATACGGTTTATCGAGGCCGAAATCTCGACCCCAAGCTTCCCATTGTTCGTCCGTCGTGTACTCGCTCAGGAAGAGGTGTCTCGGGTCGCCGCTCATCCTTGAAAGCGCGAAGACGAGAACGCTGGCAAGCAAAAGGACGACGACGGCCGCCAACAATCTCCGGGCGATCAGCCTTCTCAATTCACGAACTCAACAGATTGCACGAACCGGCGAATGCGAAGCGAGACGGCGCGCCCGGTCGGTGACCGGACGTCGCCGTCTTTCGCATTTCAATCTCGCGATTTAGCCGCAACTATCGGCGTCACTCGCCGCTCATGACTACCGTTTCCGGCGCCACGAATTCAGGACCCGTGTTCATGTACGGGCTGTACTCGATGATCTCCGGCCGCAATACCATCGAATATGGCAGCGTGCTTACCGAGGCTACCAAGTTCCAATTGTTGACATAAGTCCACCACTCGACCGAGTTCGCTATCCGGGTTTCGACTGTGGTCGATGCCAAGTCGAGGTTCCGGACGGAGATCGCCGTAATGTCGTCTGGTAGTTCGATTCCGTAATTGAAACCAGCGGTTGGTCGGTAAACGGAACCGAAGAACACGTCCGGTCTTGCGTTGGTACCGGCTTGGATCATCCAAGGTATTTCTTTCTGCCGGTTGACCAACCGGGGCCTCGCGGCTCCGTAGTCCGTAGCGTCAACTGTTACCTCGCATCCGAGCTCGCGCCAGTACTGCGCGACTGCCCCACCGACTTCCGCGTCCCACTCCTTACCAGGTGCTACGTGGTACTTGAACGGGAAACAATTCGGGAACCCAGCTTCTGCCAATAGAGCTTTGGCTTGGTCAGAGTCGTACGGGACGTCGAATTCGTCGAGCCAGTGTGGATCGCCGGGAAAGGCGTTCATGGCGTTAGTCAAGGGCTTGCCGATGCCGGACTGGATCTCGTCAACGATCGTCTGCCGGTCGATCCCGAGCCTCAATGCGCGCCGCACCTTGTTGGCTCGTTCCATCGACGCGGGGTCGTCAGGATCGCCAATCCAAGGGTGTTCGTCGTCAGGTTTGAAGCCCGGACGCTTGCGATAGATGTCTTCGCCGTTCTGGTCCGTCTCCGCCCAGTAGTTTCCGGCGAACATCACGACCTGGTTGATCGGAGGTCCAACCACCTGTGGACGCGCGCCATCAATGTTTGCAACCGTGTTCTTGATCAACTTGAGCGGTACTTGCGCGACGTGGATCAATCCGGTCTGGAGCGCCGCGATACGAGCCAGCGGCTCCGGCATCAGGATTATTTCGTACGACGCAACGCTGGGCTGTTTTCGATAGTGACCCTCGACCGGTTCCCCACGGACATTGCTGTCCGTAACCCACTCCGTGACGCGGAAAGTACCGGTGCCGACCGGTGTCAGGTTGGCTCCTTCCTCACCCAACTCCTCGTATAGCTCTTTCGGAACCATGACCGGCGAGCCGAGAGTGGTGTTGGAGATGACGTGGTACCACCGTGGGTCGAGACTGTTGTCCTTGACGTTCATTCGGATCGTCATGTCGTCGATGGCCTCGAAACCGCTGACGAACCGATTGATACCCTGCGCACGTTGGTTGATACTACCTTCGCGCAGCGCGTCGCCGTAGCTCCACTCCACGTCGTAGGCATCGACCTCGCCCCAGTCGTTGCCGTTCCAGTCGGTGTGGAATTTCACGCCTTCACGTATTTGGAAGGTCACGGAACTCGTGTCAGCGGCGACTTCCCACGATTCAGCGATACCCTCAGTATAGGTCGGTTCGTCAAGATTCAGATCCGGCGGAGCCGAATGCTGTGCCCACATCAGAGGTTCGAAGAAGCCCCAAAAGATCAACAACTGGGCGTTACCCGTGCCCTGCTTGCTCGGCAGGAACACTGGCGGGTCGACCAATCTCTCACCAAAACGCAAATTGCCTTTGAAGGTTTCGGGTTCCATCATCATGGCCGGTTCTGGCGTAGCCGTGACCACTACCTGAATCTCTTTCGGTACCTCCCTCTCCACAACGACTTCTTTCTCCACAACGACTGTCTGGACAACGGTCTCACCCGGAACCGACTTTTCGACTACTACGGTCTGGATTACTGTCTCGGTTTCTCCACAACCGACGCCGATCGTCATAGCCGTCACCAATGCCACCAAGGACATAGCGAGCCACGATTTACGCGTTGATTTGGCGAAATGCATAGCTTTTCGCATTTCTAATCCTCACTTCTCGATATGATTCGCAATTCACGAAGATACGGTTGACGAATCAAGCGCGATTCGCACTCTTTCACGCCGTATCGCGTGTAATTACCGCAATGTTACACCCGTACGCGGAATCTGTCATCGCGGTCGCACCTTCGACGCCGAGCGACTGAGTGAGCATTACCTTACGCCATGACCTAGTCAATCTGCGTACGCGACAATGAACCAGATGGATGCTTGGACCGCAGACGACATTCCCGATCTCACCGGTCGCACCATAGTTGTGACGGGCGGGAACAGCGGGGTTGGCTTCGCTTCGGTTGTTGAGTTCGCTCGGCACGGCGTGTCGACGATCTTGGCCTGTCGTTCAATTTCGCGCGGCCAAACGGCGTTGCAACGCGTTCAAGGTTTGGTGCCTTCGGCTCGCGTCCGATTGATGCACCTCGATTTGGGTGATCTGGATTCAATCAACCGATTCGTCGACGGGGTTCGTGGATCGCATGACGCACTTCATGTTTTATTGAACAACGCGGGCATCATGGCCGCACCTTTTGGAACCACCGCTAGCGGGTTTGAGTCGCAATTCGGAACCAACCACCTCGGACATTTCGCGCTTACTGCAAAACTCATGCCGTGGCTACTGCGGGCGCCGACTTCGCGCGTAGTCAACGTAAGCAGTTTGGCGCACCGTGGAGAAACCATCGACTTCGACTCATTGCAGTTCAGGCGCGAGGGTTACAACAGATGGCGCGCATACGGGCGCTCAAAGCTGGCAAATCTGCTCTTCACCTACGAATTACAAAGGCGACTGGACCGGGCTGGCGTTTCCAACCTCACATCACTGGCGGCTCATCCAGGTGTATCTCGCACCAACATTGCCCACAGTTTGGGGATCTTAGGCCGACTAGCGATGCCAATAGCGGGTCTGTTTTTCCAGAGTGCGGAGATGGGAGCGCTCCCACTTCTGCGAGCTTCGACCGACCCTAGAGCGCGTGGCGGCGAATACTATGGGCCTAACGGTCGAAGCGAACGGAAGGGCTACCCAGTCGTGGTCGCCTCATCGCCACAGTCGCACGACGCACAGATAGCAGCGCAGCTCTGGCAATGCTCGGAGGAGTTGACTGGCGCCGAGTTTTCCGTGTGACGCCATCTAGATGAGCGGGTTAATTTGGAGGCGACGGGCGGATTCGAACCGCCGAATAGAGGTTTTGCAAACCCCCGCCTTAGACCACTTGGCTACGTCGCCTCTGAAACGTCGAGCAAATCGCCGCCCAGTCACTCGGATGAACCGAGTTGGTGCCGAGAGTGGGACTCGAACCCACACGCTCTTTCGAGCACTACGCCCTCAACGTAGCCTGTCTACCAATTTCAGCATCCCGGCTTGGCCAGCTGGCTGGATTACTCGCCCTTCAAAGGGAGAATTGTTGGCAGGAGCGGCAGGATTCGAACCCGCGACCTTTGGTTTTGGAGACCAACGCTCTAGCCAACTGAGCTACGCTCCTATGCCAATACATAAATTTTACATGGACGGTGAAACAGGAGCTTCTCTCGCGTCGTGTACAGACCTCTCTTATACGCAGAACAGCCGGCACCGCTTGCATACCGAGACCGGTGTGGAAGCCTCGGGTCCGCTCGCAATGCCGACTGCCCTTTACCGTGTAAGTCCGACCGGGACGAGGGCCAGTCAACCACTGTTTTACATCACCGTCGAATCGCCGGTTTCACCGGTTCGTACTCGGGTCGCATCATCGACGGTAGTGATGAAAATCTTTCCGTCTCCGATCGCCCCTTCGGCACCAGTTCTCGCCGAGTCGATGATGCAACTGATCACGTCGTCTTTCATGTCATCAGGGATCACCGTCATGATGAGTGTCTTAGGCAAAGCTGCGCGGTGCGAGAGGTGACCTCCCCGACCGGTGAAAACTTCTACGCCTTCTTGCTGTCCCTTACCGGTGATGTTCCAGTATGAGTAGCCCTTTACTCCCGCAGCCGTCAAGGCTTCAAGCACCGTGGACGTCCGTTCCGGGCGAACCACTGCTTCGATCTTTAGCATTGGTATTTCCTTTCGTGGGTCTTTGGCGAGG
This sequence comes from Dehalococcoidia bacterium, assembly GCA_965220355.1. GTDB lineage: Bacteria > Chloroflexota > Dehalococcoidia > Lucifugimonadales > Lucifugimonadaceae > Bin127. The sequence goes on along the minus strand of OZ244820.1, from coordinate 909,062 downwards.
GCGTAGCGCCATGCTACGCCCTCGCCAAACATTTTCTTCACGTGCCTTTAGTCAGCACCATCCGCTACGTAGCCGCGTTCACCGTGCGCCGAAATGTCGATGCCGATGTCCTCGTCAGCCTCCGGGATCCGCAAGCCGAGGCCGGGGATCTTGTCCAGGGCGAATAGGATGACGAATGAGACACCGCCGGAGTAGACGATCGTCACTAAGACCGCGACGATGTTAGCTAACAGGATGTTGGCTTCACCGGTGACCAACCCGCCGGACATGGCGAATATACCGGTTGCGAGCGCGCCCCATATGCCGCCGATACCGTGCACTCCGAATACCTCGAGCGAGTCGTCGAGACCGATTTTCCTGAGGATTTCGAAGTGGACCGCGTAGTGGCAAAATATTCCGGCTCCTAGGCCGATTGCCAGCGAACCCATCGCTCCTACGTAACCAGATGCAGGCGTTATGGCCACAAGACCAGCTACCGCACCGGTCGCGACACCAACTGCGCTAATTCTGCCGGTGTGGATGTAAGACAGGATCGCCCACGTAACTGCTGCGGTAGCTGCCGCTACGTTGGTGACTAGGAATGCAGTGACCGTAGTGCCGTCAACTCCATACTGGGAACCAGCGTTGAAACCGAACCAACCGATCCAGAGAATTGCCGCGCCGAGGATCACGAACGGCACGTGGTGCGGCTCTAGACCTGGCCTGCGCCTCTTACCTACGAGATAGGCGGCTGCCACGGCTGCGATACCAGCGTTGATGTGGACGACGGTTCCGCCGGCGAAGTCCGCCGCGGCGGTGTCGCCGATCCAACCACCGCCCCATACCCAGAAGCAGATCGGGCAGTAGACGAAGGTCAACCACAAAACCAAGAACAGCAGGTACGTCGTGAACTTGAACCGTTCGACGAACGCGCCTGTGATCAGCGCCGGGGTGATGATCGCGAATGTCATCTGGAAGATCGCGAAGAGCAGGTCTGGAGCACCTTCGCCAGTTGGGAAAGCCTCAAGGTTGCTCAAACCGATGTATCCGAGTCCGCCCATCCAACCGATGTTGTTGGCGGCGTCGAACGCGAGGCTGTAGCCCCAAAGGACCCAGACAATGCTCGCGACCCCCATCGCGATGAAGGAGTACATCAATGTGCTAACGACGTTTCTGCCGCGCACCAGTCCTCCGTAGAAGAATGCCAAGCCCGGCGTCATGAACAGCACCAACATGGAAGCCGTCAACATCCAGGCTATCGAGCCAGTATCCATATTTATATTCCTCCCAATCGGGTGATTACGCAATAGTTAGCAAACTATCCTTGTGATGTTTCACGGATGTTACGCAAGTGTTTCACCGACGTTAACCTCAAAATATCCGTATCGCGCGACGAAGCCGTGCAGGCGCAAACGCGCGTAGAATTCACTTCGCGACGGTTCGCGTCTGCTCCACGGCGACGAACTACGCCACCCGAAACATCACGGAATCAGGATCTACTCGGAATGCCGATCATCGACTCTCATTGCCACGCTTGGAACTACTGGCCCTATTTGCCCGAGGTGCCTGACCCAGATCATCACGGTTCAGTCGAGACGTTGCTCGATCAGATGGACGTCAACGGCGTCGACCGGGCCACAATCGTGTGCGCGCAGATTCACCGTAATCCGAACAACAATGACTACGTTGCGGCGGCGGTCCGAAAATACCCCGACAGGTTGAACCAGTTCGCCGACGTCGACTCTTTTTGGTCGGATACATATCACATGCCAGGCGCAGCTAAGCGGTTGGAGCAGGCGGCGGAACGATGGCCGATGAAAGCCTTCACGCATTACGTGGCAGGCGAGGACGACGGCCGGTGGTTCAATACGCAAGAGGGCAAGGATTTCTTTTCGGTGGCTCGCGACATCGGCCTAATCGCGTCCATCGCCATGGCGCCTCACCACCAGAACGAGATCCGCAAAGTAGCCGAAGCGTTCCCGGAAGTCCCGATTCTGTGCCATCACATGTCTGCCTTGAGGTCATTCGGAGACGACGCGCAGTCGATGCTAGACAACGTCATCGAATCCGCAAAATTGCCCAATATGCATCTGAAACTATCGGGTTTCCACTACCTCTGCCGACCAGAGCGGGTGTGGGATTTCCCTTACACGGAAACGCACTGGGTCTACGAAGCGTGCTACGAGGCATTTGGCACGCGACTCTGTTGGGGATCAGACTTCCCAGTTGTCAAGAAAGCGATGACGCATTTGCAGTCGTTGGAGGCGTTCCGTTCGCATCTGACGTTCATCTCCTACGAGGATAGAGAAGCGATCCAAGGGGGTACGCTGGAAGCTCTATTGGCCAACACTCGTCCAGGCGGTTGAAATTCGTATCGATTCGGTCTCAGTTGCCCGAGGGCACCTGTTGCGCCGCTTTAGTTCCGGCAATGCGACCAAACACAGTTCCGGCCATCATACCGCTGCCCGACGGGTAGTTGTCGTGCCACAACCCCCCTACCATCTCGCCTGCGGCGTAAAGACCGGGAATGACACGATCGTCTTTGTGCAAGACTTCGGCCGAAGGGGTGATTTTCAGACCTCCGTACGTGAACGTCATGCCGCAGATTGTCGGATACGCCTCAAAGGGCGGGCTGGCGATGGGCAGTGCCCAATTGCTCTTGGGCGGAGTTATCTCCGAAGCCGATTTTCCATCGAGACGGAACGGATTGAATTCGCCTTCTTGAATGGAGTCATTGAACTGACGGACCGTTTCAAGGAATTCCCTCACATCACGAATCTCGAGATCTTTTGCAAGTGCTCCCAGGGTACTTGATTTGAAAACTGTTGCATCTTCGTATCCCCGGATCAGCCCCCTACGTCTCTGCTCGGCGTCGAAGACTTGAAAAACGAGCCCTCCTGGCTGGGACAGAATGGCACGTCCGGCCTTGGCATAGGTGAGCCCGCGCCACGTCTCGCCCTCATCGACGAACCGACGCCCGTGGACATTGACCATGATCCCGAAGGGATAGGAGTAGCGGCTCCAGAACGCACCACTCACGCCTGGACCGGGGACATCGTACTCGGGTCGATTCGAGTCCTGAGGGGACGCGTGACAGGTGGACCAACTTCCATATGGCTGGGCATCCAAAGCCAAAGCCATATTGAGGCCGTCGCCGGTATTGAAGGGTACGCCCCTGAGCTTTACCTTGTCCCAACCGGCGCCAAGATACTGGGCCCGCATCTCCGGGCTCGACTCGAAACTGCCGCAAGCTAGAATCACGGTCCGCGATTGGTAGCGGGCATCCCAGTCCCCCGTCCGAGCCCGTACTCCCGTCACTCTGCCCGCGCGATCCTGCAGCAGATCTAAAGCCCTAGTTCCGTAATGCACCGGTATGCCTAAACGTTCCGCGGCGCGAAACCAGCGCTCCTGCATGGCAAATCCACCCCCATCAAATGAGACGACATTCGCCGACGTCGGACTTTCGTGAGACGGAATCCATGCGTGTCCGTATGACCGCATCCAACCCACTGTGCTGTAGGCCTCCGAGACCAGTATGCCGGCTAGAGTGGGATCGCTTTGACCGTCAGTTACCGCCATAATGTCGTCGTAGTAGTCCGACTCTGTGTAGTCACGAACTCTCTCGGCCAATGACCGCGTCTCTTCTTCGCTGACATCCGAGAGCAGGGGCACGAGGTCTTCCATTCCCTGATACGGGAACCGCATGTGAACGGTCAGCGCGCTGTTGCCGCCCCTCTGAGACTTGGGCGCCTTTTCGAGCACAACGACGTCAGCACCCTGTTCCCGTGCGGCCACTGCGGCCGCCATTGCGGCGTTGCCCGCCCCTACCACCAGTACCTCTGTGTCGGCTACCGTTTCCACCAAAAATGTTTCTCCACGCGATCGCTGTGGCGGACATTCTAACCGGCAAACAGAGACGCGGAAAGCAAGACACTACGTTGCCTAAGCGGACGATGTTCAACTACGCTGTATGCCGATCCTCCTCCTCCTGAAATGCTCGAAATAAACGCATGGTCCGCGGTCGAGCGATCTTTGCGAGCGTGACCCCTCTTCTTTCCACCGGCGGGCAATTGTTTTCGGAATTTCCTAGTTTAAGGTCTTGGCGTTGTTCGGATAGACCTCTAGGGTTCGTTCAGCGTTGACCATTTGCCGTTCTCGAAGCGGTACGCATACATGATGACATCAGGATGGTGCATCTGATGGATGCGATGTATCTCCCAGATTACCAGCAACGGGACGGTATACGTGTCGCCGGGTAGATCGTCGTAGAATCCCATCTGCGCTTCCATGTCGAGGCGGTCGCCGATCCGAGGGTCGCCTGCCTCTGCCGAAACGTATGTGGTTTGGCCGCGCGGTTCCGCAGTGAATCTCACCAGATCCCCGACCTCCGGCCAGTAGTGGCAAAGATCGTATTCGTTTGAAAACCCGTTTTTCGTCTTATGAGTTCCGCAGTCGGTTGGCATTTTCTTTGCCATCACCACCTCGTCATCTCTGCCGAACAGTGCGATCCGATAGTTGTAGATCGGATTCTCCTTGCTGAGCAAGTTGAATATCTCAACTATCCGTCCGTGATAGTAGACAAGAAAGTTGCCGTTGTTTATGTCGAGCGCTTCGGGATGCCCCCCCATCAGGGTCGCGTAGTCCAGATAGAACTCCTGCGGGCCGGGGTTCAATTCGGAGTTTGACAGGGAGGTCGGCGGTTCTTCGTCCCATGTTCGCAGATCGTACGACCGCATGACGTAGGCAATCAGCACACGTATGGGTGTATTCTGGCGGTCGGAATCATCGTCCGATCTGCAAGAGTGATCCAGTATTGCGACGCGGTCGCGCACCTTGATCATGCGGTCGGACTGAATCTTTGCCTCACCAACATCCTGTGAAAGGGCAATGATTTCCAAGCACATGTCCCATGCACGGATAGCCAATTCTTCCGCCCGCCCCCGCAGTTCCGGGTCCGTCGGCAACACATCGTTCAGATCGGAAGCATTAGTTTTGAATTCTTTGGCAAGTTCATTCGTCCGTCGCGCAAACGTTTCGACCTGAGCGTCGGGGCGTTGCGTTGCCGTCGGCTCCGGCGTGAATTCCGCTATTGCAGTCTTGCGATCCGCTTCGTTTCGCTTGGCGACCTCAGCATTTTCGGTTGCGATTGCTTCGGCGGTCTGTGAAACGTTGATCGTCGGAGTCGACGTGTTGTCCAATTCACTACGGATTGATGCGGCAGTAGGCGGATTGGCCCTCGAACAACCTAGAAAAGCAGACAGTATCGAAAGTGTGCCAATGATAATCGCCACACGGACCATGATCCTCATGTGGGTTGCCTCCCTCGCGGTTGTGGAACGTCCTTAACCGCTGGAGTCCCCTGACAAACCGAGCGAAGGGAGGCACGTCAGACGTACACAGCCATGCTCGACTCGTCAGCGGTAGAGAGAATATGTCAGGAGGTTCCCGTCTTGCACAGACGGGTTTTCCAGCGGTTGAGAGGGATTATACCTGCTATTCGGTGATGCCACCGAATAGCAGGTTTAGGGATCTATATAGTTACCGTCTTCGTCCTGCCAGAACATCGGTTTCGTCTCATCCGATCTCGGAAAGGCACGCTGAAGGGATCGCATGAACGAATCCCAGTTGGGCGCGGCCCGCATCAGTGCGGCGACAGCTGCCAAGTGCTCTCGCAACTTTGGGTGCCCCAGCTCAGGCGTGAACCACTGGTGATGTTTGTTAGGTCGGTAACCGCTTGGTGCAACTGGGTTCTTGCGTCTCAACTCTTCTAGTAGGTCGACGTCCAGTCTTGAATAGACAATGTCGTTGGTGTAATGCCCGATGACGCTCGGACGTTTCACCCCGTCGGGGCCATCCCAACCGCGCAGGCGGAATATCTGCTTGTAGAACTCGTATGAGAACGTTTTTGTCCACGGTTGCAATTCTTTGGCGATGTAGGCTTCGAGGATTTTCGCAAGTGCGCGCTTGTGCCTGATCTCTTGGTAGCCCGTAGCTTCGTCGATAAGCCCGATGATGCCGACTATCGCAAAGCCCGTCAACAATATTTCACATCGTCTCGCGATATGTTCTTGAGACATGTACAACATCCCGGCGGCACGTGCTTTCAGATAGACATCACATGCCATTGGCAACAGGTTGGCATCATAACCGACTGCGATGTTGCCAGCTGAATTAGCACGGAAGTATACAGGATTTGTCGACATCAAAATTTCAGGAGTAATGAACCCAGACAGGTTCTTCGAGCGCAGAAAAATAGGCAATTTATCGACATCACTTAACCCACCTGTACCAGACATTGGTGTGCGTGATCTACCGAGTGCTGTGAGCATCCCGCCTTGGGTCACGACGCGTAGTTCAGGTTCGACTACATAGCAGGGGATTTCGACCTCGCCGATGACCATCGGGCGGTCCTCTGAACCTGCTACTACTCGCAAAGGTTGATCGGTCATGATATTCCCAGTCCTCGATTGACGGTGAGGTCGAACATGTCGTCAGGGTCCTCATCCCGCAGGTTGTAGCGGTAGCAGAACTCGTCAACGTAGCGTTGCAGACGCCGCCGGCTCACGCTGTGGTACTGCCCGAACATGCCGCGCTTGAGCAATGCCCAGAATCCCTCTATCGTATTCGTATGGATATCGCCGTCCACGTACCAGTCGGAGTGTTTGATGACAGTGTGGGGCAACACTTTGTCCATCTTGGTGTAACCCGTGTATTCGTCCGTTACCAGAGCAGAGTTGGAAACGTCGACTCGCTCACGGACGAATGCGCGGAGGTTCTTACCCTTGAGCTTGCCTTTGTCGGTAGCCTTCGCGGTGACTCTTCCGCCGCGTTCCACAGCACCTATGACTGGAGTCTTCTTGGTGCCGCGACCGCGCGTGTGCTTGCCGTCCGGCCTATCGCCCTTGGTGCCCTTGCGCGGCTTGCCGCCCACATAGGTTTCGTCCATCTCGACGATGCCAGTCAGCAACACGCGCTGCTCCGACTGGGTCATCGCCTTTCTGATCTGCATGGATATGCGCCACGCGGTGTTCTTGTTAACGTCAAGGTCGCGTGAGAGCTGGAGCGCGGAGATGCCTTTCTTGGCGTTTAGAATGAGCGATATCGCCAGGAACCACTTTTGAAGGGGGAGATGCGTGTGATGGAATATCGTGCCGACGGTTACGCTGAAGCCTGTCTTGCAGGCGTAGCACCTGTACCGATGCTGGCTTGGCGCGGTTCTGGTCGAGCCGCAGTACGGGCAGGTCGGCTTGCCGTTCCATCGGGCCTTTTCGAGGTGTGCGATGCAGGATTCCTGAGTGGGGAATCGCTTGAAGATTTTGACGATGTTCATGGTGATCCGTCGTGTCCGAATGGGTTGATACAACCGATTCTAACAGGCAGATCGGAGAACGTCAAGACCTTAAACTAGGAAATTCCGATTGTTTTAGTCAAACGGATGCGCGACCCCATTCATCCTTCGGTGAGGTGCGAGACGGCTGCATCACTTGTCGCATCATCGCCGGCTGCCCCGCTGATCTGAGCATCAGTTGGAACGAGCAAAAACCGCTACAGACGATTTGTTTGAACCTCGTCGTTCGTCCCGCGTGACCCGCGGGTTTTGGAGTTACAAAGTGCCGCGCTAGTGGCCCGAATGACAGAGAGTAGAGCGCTCCCGGATTCCACCCACACCGGGACAACCACATTCAAGCCAAAACAGCCACTTTGTTGATTTCGATGAGATCGAAATCGATCTGCGCGCCTAGACCTGGCTCTTTGATCGCGTGGACATGGCCATTCTCGTCGGCATCGATATCGTCGACGAGGCCGTATTTCTGTAATTCCGTCGGCAACAGCACCTCAAACATCTCGGTGTTTTTAATGGCCATAGCGCAATGAAGGTTTGCCACGTTCATTAGCGAGTTGCCTCCGTGGTGAATCTCGTAGTTCATGTGGAAGGCTTCGGCCAAATGCGCGGTCTTCATCACCGCCGTTATCCCACCTTTGACGGCTACGTCGCCCCGTAGGTAGTCTGTCGCTTGATGCACCAGCCAAGGCGCGTAGGCCGTGAAGCCGCCCGGTGAGTGCTCAGTCGCCATGAGCGGGATGTGCAGGTTTTGGCGCAGCTTAACGTAGTTGAAGATGTCGTCACCAGCCAGAGGGTCTTCATACCAGTAGTAACCCAGTTCTTGGATCGCTTTGCCGACTTCAAGAGCCCCGGGGTAGTCGTAAGCCCAGATGGAGTCGAGCATCAGCTGGTAATCATCCCCCACGGCTGCACGCACCGCTTTGCAGACTTCGATGTCCTCGTGGATATCCTCGGCCGGCGGATGAATCTTATACGCGGCCCATCCTGCGGCTTTCATCTCCGCAGCCTCCTCGGCGTACGCCTCGACCGTAGGCAAGCGAGCCGAACTGACATAGGCGGGGATACTCTCTCGATACGAGCCCAGTATCTGGTAGAGCGGCAACCCGGCAACCTTTCCGCCGATATCCCACAGCGCGACATCCACCGCTCCGATGGCCCGCATCGTGGTGTTGTTCTGTAAGAAAATCATGGTCTCGTGCAACCGCTCACGCGCCAGTGGATCTTGCCCCATGACCACCGGTTTCAGGTAGGTCATCAGGGACAACGCGTCCATCTCGGCACTACGGTTAGATGTGCCTAGAAACGCATGACCGTCTACGCCGGCATCCGTACGAATCTTCAACAACCCGATTTGGCTCGTGCTTCCTGGTTGCACGGAGTGCTTTTTCGGTAATGCCGACGGAAGGCCTTCCCATTTGAAAAGGGTCAGCGATACATCCGTGATCTTCATCTTGGTCTCCTTAATGCGATTTCTCGGCGCGGGGCGGTCTCCGCGCTGGGTTCATGCCATCCGCTGTCCACCGTCGATATGAATCGACTGTCCGGTTATGGAACTAGCGTCATCCGATACTAGAAACGCCACCAAAATGCCGATCTCTTCGGGAGTCTGCGCTCGTGCCAGCGGAATGAGTTCCGCAACTCCCTCATTGAATACGTCGTAAGGGTCGCTACCGGCGAGCGACGGGTCGCTCCTCATCCTCTCCGAAATCGCGACGTCGTGAAACGCGGTCCAAACCCTTCCGGGGCAGATCGCGTTCACGTTTATGTTGTGCGGCCCCAGAGTAGCGGCGCAGTACTGCGTGTAATTGATGACCGCCGCTTTTGAAGGTCCGTACGCATTCGCGTAGCCAGGCGCGCCTGAGGGTGGACCCCACCATATCGGCCCTCGCCCGGCGCCAGACGCCGTGTTGATGATCTTCCCGTACTTTCTCTCGATGAAATGTCCGACAACGGCTTTGGTGCAGCGCATCACGCCTCGCACGTTGATATCGAGCACGGTGTTCCAGTTCTCCTCCCAGTCCTCGTCTAGGCGACCCCCAGCTTTTCCCTCAACTCGGCCAATACCTGCATTGTTGATGAGTATGTCCAAGTGTCCGAACTCCGAGATTACATGCTCAACGCCCGTTGCCACCGACGCGTTGTCCGTCGTATCGATGTGAATCGCGAAACTCTCGCGGCCCAACGCACTGATCTCGTCTACCACCGCGGCCGCACCCGAGTCATTGATGTCAGCGATCGCGACGTCTGCTCCCTGTTCAGCGAGCTTGAGCGCGATACCGCGGCCGATACCTTGACCGCCGCCAGTGACCAGCGCGTTTCTACCGGTGAGATCTGCAATCATGTCTAATATCTCCTCACTACGCACTTTGCAGCGGCAGCATGACATGTGACGGATGTTCGGGACTGTGCCAGATCGTTTGGTGAGCGATTTCGTAGCGGCGTTCGAGTCCCAATGGCCCACCAGTGTTGGGATTCACGTCAAAGCGCGGCCAGTTGCTGCTGCTGATATCCAAACGTATGCGATGTCCCTTTCGGAACACGTTTGAAGTGGGGTACAGGTGGAACTTAATCTCGTACGGGGTTCCAGGATCCATCATCTCTGGTTGAGTCCAACCATTGCGATAGCGCGCGCGGATGATGGAGTCAGTGATATTCATCGCGAAACCGTCCGGATAATCGGCTGACGGCGGATGAACGTCAATGAGTTTGGCGGTGAAATCAGTGTCGATGGCCGATGACGACGCCCACAGATGCATCACAATCTCGCCAGTCACCTCCGTGTCTTCCTCGAGTTCGGGGGTCTGGAACGTGAGAATGTCTTGCCGTGAATTCAGAGGCAACACATCGACGCATCCGAAGAAATCAGGCCTGCCACGCTGGTCGAAAGCGCCGGCTCTGATAATCGTTTCGGCCGCCGAGATGCCGCCTCCCATAGTTGGTACTGGATCCTTCGGATCAAACGTGTATCCAGTTGATAGCATCTCGCTTGCGGAAGGCGCTTCTTCCGAAAGTCCCCCGCTGGCACGAAGGTAAAACGGCGTCTCAACCGTGCCGGGCAAAGGCCAATCCGGCTCCGACCGCCAATAACCGCCGTGGTCTAGATAGCGGTCGTGGTCGTGCTTATTCATGCGTTGGCTACCCGTGCCCATCGTGAAGATCCGTACCGGCGACCAGTCTGCGAACTCGGTGTGCATCCCCTTCATGTAGTGATCGAACCATGCCAACCGGAGGTCATTCACATTGATGTGCGCTTCAGTTCCGAAATCGACATCCCCGGCATTTGTGACCTCGAACGCGCCGTGTATCCACGGCCCCATCAGCAAGACCTGTTGGGACTTCTTAATCGCACTGAGCTTAACGTAGCTCAGTGGAGTATTACGAGCATATGAGTCGTACCAACCGCCGAGGTATAGCGACGGCACGTCGGCGTGCTCGTCGTAGTACTCGTCGATCGCGTAGCCGCGTTGCTTCCAATAGTCATCGAACTCGCCGTGGGTTAGGATGTCGATCGCCCACCGCTCGTACGAGCGCAATCTCCGCAACACAGTCGCGCCTTCTTTGAGCGGAAACTTGCGCACCATGTCTGGCATGTCGACCAAGAACGCCTTCTTGATTTCTGCTTGCAGACCCTGGTCGGCAATCGCCTCTTTGCTGGTCATCGCCATCCTGAAGGCATAGACGTGGAAGCGTTGTTCGAGCGCGCCGTTTTGACGCATTGAGCCATGGTAATAGTTAGACGCTCCGACCGCGACGACCATCGTCGACAAGTGCGGCGGATTCATCGTCGCCAGCGCCGACTGGTCACTGCCAGCGTACGAACCGCCCATCGTTCCAACCTGGCCATCGCTCCACGGCTGCACTCCGAGCCACTGGACCGTGTCGAAGCCGTCCGACGCCTCCTTGGCAAAGGCGTACCATTCCCCTTCCGATTCAAATCGGCCACGAACATCTTGAATGACCCCGACGTAGCCTCGCCGCGCGTAATACTTCATGTTCGTCACTTGGCGCGGCGCTGTCTTGTCATACGGCGTGCGCTCAAGGATGACCGGGAAGCGACCTTCGGCCAGACGGCCGCCGACCGACGGGAGATAAATGTCAGCGGCGAGTCGAACACCATCGCGCATCGGAATCATCACGTTCTTACGAATAGTGACGTCGTAGGCGATGGGGGACCCTTCATATGGAGTGTTCACGATTTGCGTCTCCTGAGTTATTTCTTGCTAGCAACGCCTCATCGTCGCAGGCCGATCGTTCTGACGTTGAGTACGCTATAACACGTTCCACATTCTTGCCGAGATCCTGTGGTTTTAGCTGCCCGCTCTTAAAAACGATGCCCGACATATTCCATATCGTCGTCACTTCATTGGTACTAATGAGTGCCGCCTTTGTCATCGGAGCGATTGGATTCGGGTTTGGCTTGACGACGTCTCCCGTACTGCTCCTGATACTCGATCCCCAAACCGTCGTGATCGTGATCAACGCCGTAGCCATCATCGCCTTCTCGTTGGTCCTCGTCGAAACGCGGGAGCATCTCCGCAACCGTGAGCTCGCACCAATGGGCATCGCCGCCGTACTCGGAACACCGATCGGCGTGTTTGCGCTGAGCACGCTAGATCCCACGGTCCTCCGAATCTCCATCGGTGTCCTCGTCTTGATACTCACAACGATGGTCGTCTTCAACACCGAATGGAGGGTCCCATATCCACGAATCAGCGGCCCCATACTCGGACTCATATCCTCCGCATCCACAACTGGTCTCGCGATCGGCGGCCCGATACTGGTGCTGTTTTTCCTCGGACGCGGTATGAACCGTCAAGGTGTCCGAGCGTCGATGGCTTTCTTTTTCACCATCATGTACGTCGCCGCCGCCATCGGTTACGCCATCCAAGGACTCTTCACCACTGAACGCCTCGTCCTAATTGCCGCCGCCGCACCGGTGGTCGCCGTCGGTTACTGGATCGCCGTCAAACTCACCGGCCACATGAACGAACGAGTATTCCGAATTGCCGTGGTAGGAGTAATCATCGTCTCAAGCTTGTTCGTTATTGGCCGGGAGATAGGCTCACTATAGGACGCGGCACGGAACCGACACCAATTTCCTCACCTCACCCAGACTCAAGCCCAGAATAAGATTCATGATTGGGACTGGCCGAACAACGTGGCAAATCCGCAAGACACAAAGCAACCTCAACCTCCGCCTGATCGCGGCGAGAGATTGGAATGGGAAGCGATACCTGAGCGAGTGCGGCGCGAGATTGAACGGTGGTTGGGAAGCACGGTTGTCAGTGCCACCACTCAACCGACCGGCTTCTCGCCTGGGGTCGCCGCGCGTCTGAGCACCAGTGACGGCCGCTGCGTCTTTGCGAAAGCGGTTGGCTCCGATCCTAATCCGGTCTCACCGACCATGCACCGGCGAGAAATTGAAATAACGATCGCTTTGCCCAATTCCGTTCCGGTCCCGCGATTGCTGTGGTCCTACGACGAAGGCGAAAACGGTTGGGTCGTATTACTGTTCGAGGACGTGGACGGACGCCATCCGATCCAACCGTGGCGACTCGACGAGCTTCACCGAGTGATCGCAGCAATGGTGGAGCTGGCCACTTCATTGACCCCTTCACCACTGCCTGCCGCTGTGATCGGGACTGCGGGCGATCTGTTCTCTACGGCAATAAATGGCTGGCGAAGACTTCGGGACGAATGCCCAACCCTGCTCGGCCGAGTGGATGAATGGTCAGCGCGTCACTTGGAGACTTTAATTGCTGTCGAGGGAACTGTTAATGATGCTGTCGAGGGCGATACGCTGTTAAACCTTGACGTGCGCGGAGACAATATCCTTCTGACACCGGATCGAACTTGGTTTGTTGATTGGCCGCACGCTCGTGTAGGCGCCGCTTGGCTGGATGTGGTTGCGTTCGCACCTAGCGTGACGATGCAAGGCGGACCGCTTCCGGACGAAGTGATCTCCAGACACTCCGCATGTCGAGCTGCCGATCGCGACGCCGTCACTGCGGCTATAGTTTCATTGGCGGGTTTCTTCACTTACCAAGCGTTGCAACCTCCTCCTCCCGGTTTGCCTACGGTACGCGCTTTCCAAGACGCGCAAGGCGCCGTCGCGAGAGAGTGGGTCGCCCAACGAATGGAGCTGTTCTGACTTTCTGGTTACCGTTGTCTTTGGCGCCGATTCGGAGTTTGCGCACCCGTTCCACAAATCTTTCCGATAATCCTGAGCACAGTACGTGCAAGCGATGAAGACGATGTCTCGCGATAGGATGTACCAATGCTCGTTCCAAAACACGAAAGTCTTCCTCGGTGGCACCACATTGGTCAAGACAGGGAGTTCATATGAGAGCCAAGAATCCGATGGTCATTCACTACGTATCTGACATGGCCCGCGCAAAAGCGTTTTATTCAAATGTCCTTAATGCGCCGATATTGGTAGATTCGCCGGGATGGATCACCTTGGATTTAGGTGGTATCGAACTTGCACTACACATCTCCTCAGAGTCAGAGATCGACAAACGGCTTATACCGCAGGCCGGATTGAACGTCGAAGTCGGAAGTATCGAGGATGTCCTGCCGGACATCGAGCGATTTGGCGGTCGGCTGATTGAACTGCGCGAGCCTAGCGCTAACATTCCTGTGCGCCTCGCGAGCTGTAAAGACAGTGAGGGAAACGGTTTCGAACTTCGCCAAACGGAATTCTGAACCGAACATCACCACGCAAACGGCACCCGTAGCGGCACCGTCCTTTCCGCCCTCCCGTACCATCCTTGCGGCGCGAAGTCGCTCATGTGTAGATAGCACTTCACGTTCACCTCAGCGACACCTTCCGTAAACATCAACAACCGGCTCATCGAAATGTTCTTGCTGCCGTGATACTTCGATATCGCCGCCACGTTGATGAAAGTGACGCCCCATTTCTGCTCGACGTGCGAACGTCCGCCATAGGTATCGTCAGGGTTGGTGTGAGTATGTCCGCCGATCCATACATCGATTGCACCAGGATTCTCAGCTAAATACTTCTCGAAAGCCTGCGCATCTGGAACGTCATCGACGAAGTAGAGATAGGACGCCCCGATCGGTGCACCGTCCTCAAACCGACCGTGATATCCACCGTCAACGCCTTCCCAAGGCCCTGATGCCACCGTCGTCTCCTTCAACATGTGGTGATGTGCCGACACAATAATCTTGTCGGGATTTGCTTCGACATTCTCTCTCCACCACTCAAAAGTCTCGCGAGTAACTGCCCCTGCTGGATACCCTCCTCGCACCCCCCTTCCCACCGGCGGTCCACCGTCATTACGGTCACCCATCACCAAAAAGAGGATGTTCCCGACCTGAAACGAGTACCGCTCCCAAGTCCCATCAATGCGATACGGCCGCCGATCCGCATGAACACCCGAATACTCGCTGTTCTCCCCCGTCGGATCAACCCACTTCCGGAACCACCACTGAGTCTCCTCACCCGCACCGCTAGCGTCGTGATTTCCGACCAAGTTGTAAAAATCCTCCCGACGATGCTTCGTTGACGCCGCATACTGGCGGGCCACCTCGCGCCCCTCATCATCGTCCGGCGGCGTCTGCGAACCTGATAGATCCCCAACATCGAGCATGATGTCCCAATCGAACGGTGGTCCGCCTTCGGCACCGCCCTGCTCCGATTGCAGTATCGCCTCGGCCAAACTGCGACGGTTGGCTCGTTCCAAATCGGTACCCACGTGCGCATCGCCGCCTGCCCACAATTTAAACGTCGCTTTGCTCACGGCACCCTCCAGATCCATCGGTTCTCAGTCCCAATACCTTAATTGGGGCGAGCCCGAATTCGTTGAGAGTCGATTTCGCGTCAGTTAGAATCAAAGCGTGGGCGCCTAACCCAACTCCCCTCCGTTCCCGAGTAGCTCAGCGGTAGAGCAGCTGACTGTTAATCAGCGGGTCACAGGTTCGAATCCTGTCTCGGGAGCCACTCCCCCTGAATCTCATCGCTGGGTTCTCTTGCGCCTAAATCACCTTCCCAACCCTGAATCCGATGAAGACGGCAGCGAGAGCGGCGGCGTTGCTAATGAGCAGATTCGCGACGAATATTGCCCAGCTACCGCTGCGGATCAACATGGCTTCGTCGAATGCGAATGTCGAGAAGGTGGTGAATGAGCCCATGAACCCGGTCAACACGAGCAGCCGCATGTTCTCAGACACCCAGTCCTTGTCCTCGGCGAGCGCCCAGACCACACCGAATAGCAGTGAACCGAGCACATTCACTGTGAGAATGGCTAGCGGAAACGTTGTGGGCGCGTATCGTTGGTAGACGACGACGGTGCCGTAACGGGCCAACGCACCCGCCGCACCACCGATCGCGACGCTGAGCAGCTTCTCCATGTGCTAAACCTTATTCCATAGCGATTCGACCATTTGTGACCAGCAATCCAATTCAGCGCGGAGGTTATGGACTATGGCAGGTTCAATGATCAAGTTCCCCAGCAACGGTGGCAAAACGAAGGGATACCTCTCGTTGCCGCCTTCGGGATCGGGCCCAGGGCTGCTGGTGATACAGGAGTGGTGGGGACTCGTTCAGCACATCAAGAACATGGCAGATCGATACGCAGCCAGAGGGTTTGTGACGCTTGCGCCAGACCTTTATCACGGCGAGGCGGCGACGGAGCCTGACCATGCAATGACGTTGATGCACGAGCTGGAGATTCCACAGGCGTCGAAGGACCTGATTGGCGCCGCTGAATATCTGCGCTCTCACGATGCGAACTCCAGCGGCAAGGTCGGTTGTCTCGGTTACTGCATGGGAGGAGGCATGACTCTCTTGCTGGCTTCGAAGGGAACGATACAGGCGGCGGCACCGTTTTACGGTGTGCTACCAAGTGGGCTTCCGGAACCGGGTTCGATCCAATGCCCCGTGCAAGGTCACTTCGCGGAGCACGACGACGCAACTGACGCGGTGCCGGGGTTGCGAGACGGTTTAACCGCAGTCGGTATCGCCAATGAGTTCTTCATATATGACGGCACTCAGCACGCTTTCTGCAACGACGACCGTCCGGAAGTCTACGACGAAGCCGCGACGACCACATCAATGGATCGAACTGTCGAGTTCATGATGAAGCAGTTGTCGTGAGCATTGGTCCAGTCGACGCTGAAGAACAGTTCAACCGCCAAGCGGCCAATTACGCGATTAGCGTACCGCACTCGAGAGGCGATAGCCTCCGCATCCTAACTGAGTGGGCTTCATTAGGACGCTACGAGTTGGGTTTGGATATCGCCACCGGACCTGGTTTCACGGCGTTCGCGATCGCCGAGTTCTGCGATAATGTCGTCGCTTCCGACATCGCAGAGGGTATGCTCGGACAAGCGAGAAAGATTGCCGCTGAACGCGGTATCGAAAACGTCCGATTCGAAGTGATCGACGCACACGATATCCAGTACGAAGACGGTTCGATCGAAATTGTGACATGCCGGACCGCGCCCCACCACTTTCGGAACATTGGGAAATTCCTTTCGGAAGTACGGCGAGTCCTAAAGCCATCCGGCGTATTCCTTCTCTGTGATACCACCACGTCTGAGGACGCGGACCTAGCCGATTGGCACCAAAGAACCGAAGCGCTTCGGGATCCCTCCCACGTCGCCGCGCCTTCCCCCTCGGAATGGCAATCGATGGTCGCAGCGGCCGGTTTCGAAATCACGCACGAACAAACAACGACAGTCAATATGACGTTTTGGGATTGGGTCGAGCGTTCGGGTACGCCTGACGATGTATCCGACGGATTGCACGACGATTTCTTACAAGCCAACGACGAGATCAAACACGAGTACGGCATCGTGGACCTAGAAGGGGGCGATTTTAGGTTCCATTGGCCGGTGTTCACCTGCCGGGCGTTGAAATCCTGAAAGTCTTCTCGGCTTCCCACCTCCTTACCTTCGTGTTTCTGGTATAAAAAGATTGTTGCTCTGCGATCAGAGCAACCGCCTCCATCGGTTTTTGGTCAGCATTCGTTGAATAGCTGATCCGAACGAAGAGGGAAAGCGGTGAGAATCCGCTGCGGTGGCGCCACTGTGAATCGGTGAGCGTTCTCGTCAATAGCCACTGGCACTGTTGAAAACGAATAGTCCGGGAAGGCGACGGGCACGCGTCCGCATCCTAAAGATGCGGTGAACCGTAAGCCAGGAGACCTGCCGAAGGAGGCCCAGAGTATAAACTCCGCGCCACACGGAGCGGCTCCGGGGCAGGTCGTAAAGTTCGCGACGATGCCACCAAAAGGTACATAAGTAACCAGGCATCCAACCCGCAGACCGCACAACCAGCTTTAGCAGCCCTTCGTTGGCGTAGGTAACCGACGGAGGGTTTTTATTTTGCGTGTGCGGCGACCCACGCAACTAGATCTCGCAGTTTATGCGGCGCGAGCTCTTCGCCTATTCCCGCGAACAGATTCGGCCGTCGTGCGGAAGGCGATAGTCGGTTCTTTAGTGCTCTGCGTGCTACTCGCTATCGGAATCGCGGTGGCTGTCTCTACAGGCCCCGTCGAGATCCCGCTGCCGAACACGGTTCGTGCCGTTTTGGCATCCATCAGCGGCGAGACCTCAACCAGCGTTACGTCAACTCAGCAAGCGGTGATCGAGAGGGTGCGGATGCCGCGAGTAATCATGGCGCTCAGCGTCGGTATGGCACTGGCGGTCGCCGGCACGATTATGCAGGCCATCTTCCGGAATCCGCTAGCCGATCCGGGTATCATCGGCACGTCTAGCGGCGGTGCCTTGGGAGCTGTGATCGTGATCGCGCTTGGGCTTGGTGGCACTACCCTCCTCATTCCCGCGGCAGCGGTATTGGGTTCGACGATTGCTCTGTTGGCCGTGTTCGCCGTCGCGTTTCTAGGCGGCCGGATGTCCGTCGCCGCATTGCTTCTCGCGGGCGTGGCAATGAGTTCACTGCTCGGAGCCGCGGTTTCCGCCACGATTTTGACCACGGACAACTTCACTGCGCAGCGCGAGATGTTCTTCTGGTTGGCAGGCGGATTCGAAGGAACGACGTGGGAATCGGTCCGCGTCATCGTGCCGTTCGTAGCGATCGGCGGAGTGTTGGCGATCATCAGCAGTCGCGACCTAAATTTGTTGCTCTTAGGTGACGATGAAGCGCGTTCATTGGGCATTAACGTCATGGTGTTTCGGATCGGGATGGTGGTCCTCGCGGCGGTCCTCACCGGCATCGCAGTTGCTTTCGCCGGCATTATCACCTTCGTCGGACTCTTAGTGCCGCATGCCATACGGCTGATTGCTGGCCCGGATCATCGGCACGTCGTGCTATTGAGCGCGTTAGGAGGCGCGCTGTTCGTGCTCGCAGCCGACACTGTGGCACGCACCATTGTTTCGCCCGCTGAGCTGCGGGTGGGCATTATCACCGCCATGATCGGCGGCCCGGCATTCATCGCTCTGTTGATGACTACGCGCACGAACAGGAGTTCGCTTTGAATACAGGATCGGGACGTCGGACATCCAAAGCTATCGTCTCGATCGTCGCGTGTGGCGTGGCAACCGTGGTCGCGCTCGGATGTTTGTCGCCTCCCGCGACACGAACCCCAGTTCCGGCCATTGCGACGCAGGCACCACCCACTGCTACTCCGATACCTCCTACTGCAACAGCCGTGCCGCCAACCGCGACTCCGGTACCGCCCACCGCGACGCCTTCACCGGATTACAGCGCATACGCCGACGTGCCGGGAATCGTCGATCCTACCAATTTTGATTGGCCACGCGAGGTCGAATCCTCGGAAGGGATGATCACGCTGTCAGGACCTCCGGCGGTCGCGCATTTCGCGTCCCAAGGCCATGCCGAGATCGCGTTTGCTTTGATCGACACATCAAGGGTCGCGGCGATCTATTCGTTCTTCACAGATCCGGAAGGGTCGAACATCGCAGATGAGGTCGGCGACATTCCGGTGATTGGATTCGAACCGGAAGAGGTGATCGCACTCGAACCGGAAGTGATCGTGGTATCGAAGTTCACCAACCCGGACTTAGTAGCAGTGATTAAGGAAGCGGAGATACCGGTGTTGCGAACTGTGCTAGAGGGTAGCGACGGCGATATTCCGAACATATTGCTGATAGCTTACATGTTGGGTGCTGAAGATCGAGGGATGGAGCTGGCTGAGGAAGTTCGATCGCGTTTGGCGTTTGTACGGGAGCGAGTTGCTGACGCAGGAGTACCCGAGTCAGAGCGTACGTCGGTGCTGAATATTTCTGAGTATGGAGACATTTGGGCCGCGGGCGCGGGCAGCAATGTCGACAACATAATTAAGGATTCTGGTGGCATCAATGCTGCAGCTGAAATCGATAACTTCCAGCAAATCAGCATGGAGAGCATTGTGGCGATGAATCCTGACATGATCATCATCACGCTACCGATCGAGTCGGGTCTGGCCTTTGCCGAAAAGTTGAAGACGTCGCCCATATTGCAGGATGTGGGTGCGATCCAGAACAATCAGGTCCATGTCGTCTTGACCCGACACTTCACAACGTTGTCGCACTGGAATGTTCGAGGTGTGGAGACGTTGGCGAAAATGCTGTACCCCGACGAGTTTGCTGATGTGGAGTTCGAGAATTTCGCTCATTACAGGTCGAAATGACGATGATAGCGATACGTCGATCGAGATCCGGCCGCGTGGTCGTGTCGGGACAAACTGATCTCCCGGCCCCCCGGAACGATTCCGCGTTTTCGGCAAACGGCGTTCGTGTAGAGATCGGCGGTATCGCGATCGTCGACGATGTATCGATTGTCGGTAAACGCGGCGAAATCTTAGGCATTATCGGACCCAACGGCACCGGCAAAACCACGCTTCTGAAGGTACTCGCCGGGCTTCAAAAACCGACATCGGGTTGGGTTTCGATAGGGGGTGCGCGCATCGGGGACATGGCGGTTTCGACGCGATCCAAACGCATCGCATACGTGCCGCAGAGCGCTGGTGCACATCCGTTCACGGCTATTGAGATGGTATTGATGGGCCGATACCCGCACCTGCGCCGTTTCCAAATCGAGGCCGAAGACGATAACGAAATCGCCCTGGCCGCGATGGAGAAGTTGGATGTCGGCGAGTTCAAAGATCGTCGCGTTGATACGCTCTCCGGCGGTGAGCGTCAACGTGTGCTTTTGGCGCGCGCGCTGGCGCAACAGGGCGACGTACTGTTCGTCGACGAACCGATAACGTCGCTCGACATCAAACACCAGTTGTTGTCGCTCCAAGTGTTAAAGGATGAGGCCATCCAACGCGAAGTCGCGGTCTGTGCAGTCCTTCACGATCTCAACATGACGGGGAGGTATTGCGATCGCCTCGTGCTCATGGCGGGCGGACGCGTGGTCGCTGAGGGAGATGCGAACTCGGTCATTACCGAGTCGCGGATCGAAGAGGTTTTCGGCGTCAGAGTGCGAGTGAGACTGGATCAGGCGACGGGCTGTCCAACTGTAGACTTGGTCGAGCCAGCGTGACGACGGCAGTTGCCGCTGGCCCGCCGCTATTCACACACGGACGAACGGTTTCCTCATCCCACTTCGCACGGCGCGCGACATGGATTTATTGGCGATTGACGTTACCGCCAAGTGCCGCGAATTTATACTTGGGATTCGTAGGCGCTCTGCCACATATCCATTCACATCGAACCATGTCTTTCCGCGTGCCTCTCGTGGTACAATCGCATTAGCGCGTGCGGATAAAGAGTCAAATTAGCAATCTTTTAAGGAGTTCATCTCGTGGAAACGCAACCCATCATCGAGGCGTTTGGTGTGACCAAGGTTTATCGTACGCGGGACGTCGAGGTGAGGGCGTTGGACGGCGTGGACATCAGTGTCGACGCGGGCGAAATGGTTTCGGTTATGGGTCCTAGCGGGTCTGGAAAGACTACGCTCCTGAACTGTTTGTCGGGTCTGGACACGGTGGAGAGTGGCGACGTTTCGGTGGCGGGCAATGTGATCGCGGAGATGTCAGATAACGATTTGAGCGAGTACCGAGCGAAGATGATGGGATTCATCTTCCAGTCATACAACTTGCTGCCCGTTCTGACTGCGCAGGAAAACGTTGAACTCCCACTCGTATTGACCGGAGTTAAACAAGCTCAGGCGTCCAAAAAGGCGATGGAGAAGCTGGATCTTGTCGGTTTGGCCGACCGCGCGGACCACAACCCGTCGGAACTCTCCGGTGGTCAACAGCAACGCGTCACAATTGCTCGAGCTCTGGCGAATGATCCAGCGCTGGTGTGGGCAGATGAGCCGACCGGAAATCTGGATTCCTCTAACGAAGACGAGATCATGGAGCTGCTCAGGCGATTGAACTTGGAGCAGGGCCAGACTTTCGTCATCGTCACGCACTCACAGCACGTAGGGATGCTCACCGATCGCACCATCCGCATGTTCGATGGGAAGATCACCGATTACGGTCACGAAGACGCGATACGCCAATCGGAAATCAAATCTGCAGTTTCGAACGGCAGCGACGAGTAGCTCCGACGTTTCTCGGGATTATTAAGCACTCTTACAGGGGTAAACATGGAAACGCTGTTTGGACTTGAGATGCGGTACATCGCCGCGGCATTGTTAGCGACGCTTTTGATACTGATATTCGCAATCGGGATCATCGCGATTCGAAATCGCTTCCTTATCAAACTCTCGTTGCGTAACATCCCGCGGCGGCGTACACAGAGCGTTCTGATCATCGTCGGGCTGATGCTGTCCTCGACGATCGTCGCCGCGTCGTTGGCGATCGGCGACACGATCACGGCGAGTATCCGCAACGCGGTGCTTGATGGAGTGGGTGACACCGACATCAGGATCAGCAAACCGGCGTTCGGCCAACTCGCCGATTCGACTTTGACTGCGGACGAGATCCAAGAAGTAGCAAAGTTGCTTTACTCGGATGTACGCGTGGACGGCATTATGCCAATCACGACCGAGGTTGCACCGGTACTCAACCAGCGGACGAGATTGACCGAGGCGCGCGCCTTGGTGCGCGGCTTTGATGTTGATGGCGCTACCGGAAATTTTCGTCCGCAGTCCGAAGGTGGCGCGGGCGACGCTAGTAGGCTCTCACCCTTCTTGTTGAATCCGTCAATCGCCGGCGCCACCGTTGATTTCGGGTCTCTTGCCGATGACGAAATCTTGATCAACGAAGCATTGGGCAGGACGCTCGACGCACAGCCGGGCGACACGTTGACTATTGTCAGTCCGCTCGGTCGGTTCGATTTCCGCCTGCGGGCGATCATGCAGATCGGTGGTATGGCTGCAAACGATCAACGCGTGTTGATGCCGTTGTCGACATTGGACCGAATATGGGGCAACGAACCGGGAACGGCGGAGAATATTGAAGTTTCTCTGGATCTCGAGACCTACGACTTGGAAACCGAATCGGAGGCTATCGTCGACGATTTTGCACTCGCATTTTCTGATGCTGATTTAGCCGCCGAGTTGCACGCGGGCATGCAACCGTTTAAGGACACTATTGTCGCTGAGGTCCGCAAGTACATCGACGAGAATACTGGCACGAATGCCCTCAGTTCCGAGAACGAAGAGTCTCTAAACGAGTTCATTGTTGAGATCGAACGAGATGAACCCACGGAGCGATTCCGGGTGTTGCTCTCCGGAGACGAATTTGTAGGTCTGTTCTTCGCTGTGTTGGGCGGTGCTGATCTGGGTGTCGCTACCGAAGCTCTGCCGCAGCTCGCGTTCGCAATATCCCAAATCGAACGGCTTTCAGCGTCTGAGTGGAAAGTGTTCCTAACCGGGATCGCTGAACAGGTAGGTAACCTGTTCTTTACTTTCTTCACCTTCTTTGGATCGTTCTCTGTGATCGTCGGTTTGTTGCTGATCTTCTTGATATTCGTGTTGCTTGCATCCGAACGGCAACAGGAGATGGGCATCGCGAGGGCTGTCGGGACAAAGCGTGGCCATCTAGTGCAGATGTTTACCTTCGAAGGGCTCGCCTACGCTATTGGCGCGGCGGCCGTTGGCACAGCCATCGGTATCGGTGTCAGCCGGATCTTAGTAGTAATCATGGCGAATGCGTTCGGCACGGCGGATGACGAGAGTTTTTCGATTGACTTCACCTTCACTGTCTATTCGGTGCTAACTGCATTCTCAATCGGCTTGATTCTCACGCTCGCCACAGTGATATTTTCGGCGTACCGCGTCAGCAAATTAAACATCGTTGTCGCCATTCGCAACCTGCCCGAAGAGTTCGTGGCATCGACCACCAAACCGATCTTGCGGCGCATCCTAGAGTTCGTGTTCTGGATTTTCGGCCCGATCTACGCGGTTGTTGGCCTCGTTCAATCGATCCGAAAAAGTGAAGATGTCGGAGTCGCGATCCTTAAGCTGGTGTTGACGCTTCTGGTGGTTGGTTGGTTGATCGGATTGCTAGCCGCGTTTTTCCGTATCTTCGCTCCGTATTTCAAGCAAGGATGGCCGTACGCCATAGTCGGGATAGCTTTAACCGCGGTCGGATTCCTGAACGAAAGCGCTTGGCAGGCGTACATAGGCGTGAGCCTAGGCATATACGGACTCGCCATTCTCGCTTTAGCGATCATGGTCAGAGTCGGCATACGCGAAGCGATATCGTCGCGGATCAGTTACACGACCGCAGGCGTCTTGATCCTAGTCGTATGGGCGTTGCCGCAACGCTACACAGATTTCATTACCGAAAATCTGAATGCCAACGTAGAGATGTTCATTTTTGCGGGCTTCTTCATGGTCGCGTCGTCGGTCTGGATCATCATGTACAACTCGGACATCATCGTTCGAGGGTTACAAGCGACGGCTGGGCGATTCACGGTTGTTCGTCCGATTATGAAACCGGCGGTCGCCTACGCGGTTGCAAATCGTTTCAGAACCGGTCTCACCGTATCGATGTTCGCGCTCGTCATCTTCGTGCTGATGTCGTTCTCGATCCTTAACCAAAGCTTCAGCGCATTGCTACAGACGCCGGAAAACGTGACGGGGGGTTTTGACATCCGGGCCGAGATCAGTCGTAAATTACCCATCGATGACATCGCCGCAGCGATCGACGAATCGCCTGATATAGACATCAGCGACTTCAGTTTGATCGTTGGGCAGTCAAATATCACTGCCGCGGCTCGGCAAGTAGACGGTGACGAGGCGCGTTTCTTGGAACTGCAAGTGCGCGGCACAGAACCGGAATACTTCCGCGAAACCAAATTGAAGATAACCGCCGCCGACGCCGTCTATCTTGCGGATGGTACCGACCTCGGTGACGAAGACGCAAGAGCGCGTGCAGTCTGGGACGCCTTGGCCGCAGATCCTAACTTGGTCGCGATTTCAAGCGAACACGCAGTTGATTTCGAAGTCATTGGACCAGACCCTACTGAGGGATTAATGAAGCTGGAGGAGAGCGACTACGGCGCGGATGGTTACGATTTCCAAGCCAAAGAGATTGAGATCGTGAGCGGCGCGGAAGCTGACACGACAAACAGCGTCAAGCGTACGGTGATTGCGATAATCGACGATATCGCCGAAAGCATAGAAGGACAATCGGATGGCGGTCCCGCGCCCGGTTTCCAAGGCATCTATACTGACCATCGGATTTTCTCAGAACTATCCGACGAGCCTGTACCATTCACCATTTACCGCATGAACCTAGCCGAAGGCGTCGATCCGTCAAGAGTGGCATCAACCCTTCAAACCGTGTTCTTGGACAACAGCATGTTGGCGGTTGGTACGGAAGAGGAGCTTAGCACCGCGGTCGCCCAGAACGAGCAGTTCAGCCTATTGTTCCAAGGATTTATGGGACTCGGCCTAGTCGTCGGAGTCGCCGCCCTTGGCGTGCTCTCGCTGCGAGCTGTCAACGAGCGGCGAATGCAGATAGCGATCATGCGAGCCATCGGTTATCGCGCAAGAATGATTCGCATTCAGTTCATTATGGAGTCGATCTTCATCACGGTGATTGGTACGGGTTTGGGTATGGGGCTTGGCGCGTTGATCTCTTGGTCGTTCCTAGATGACATTGCCGGTAGCAACCAAGGACTGGCCTTCGACATTCCGTGGGGCTCGATCCTCGTGGTCGTCGGCATCACGGTTGTCGCCGCGCTCATCACCACTTACGTACCCGCTAGGCAAGCTTCGCAAGTCTTCCCTGCCGAAGCGCTGCGATACGAGTAGGACGCGGTCGGTTACGCCTGTTCGATGCGGATCTCTTCGCCGTACGGCGCGCGTGACAGTTCAGCCGCGTCGCCGTCGATCGTTCCGCAAACGTTGACTGGGCTTGCGGGTCTGATCTCGTCGCCGCGGCTCGCAGGTGTTGGGCCCCAGAATAGGCATAGCGCGTTGCCGGGTGGCCAGTAGGCAACTGCACCTTTGTCGACGACATCGGCGGCTGTTTCGTCATTGGATGCCGAAATTGCTATCGGGAAGTAGATCTCGTCGCCCCACGTTTGCACTCGGCCGACGATGGGGAGCACGTCCCATATCAATTGCGACGTTTGGGAATCGTTCAGTGTTGCGGTTAGCGATAGGTCGCCGGAGGTTATTCGGATCTTGTTCATGTCGCGGGTCTGGTCTATCTGTTCAGGCGCGCAATCGTGCTGAGCGTTTCGATTAATCTCACTGTCGCGACTTCCACTCGCGATATATCCGCTCGGTCTCTTCATTGAATGGGTAGAAGTTCTTGGGTGAGACGCGCTCGCGTTGGGTGAAATCCAACACCGCTTGCTCGACTTCATCGTGATGTTCGCACTCGTCGACGATCTCGGCGGCCAAACCCGACGGCAATACGACCACGCCATCGTCATCTCCCAAGATCAGATCGCCGGGCCAGACAAGGACGCCGCCGCATTGTATGGGTTCATTGACTTGGTACGGCAAGATATTGGGTTCGCCGACCGTGGGGGTGCTACCTCCGGCAAAGACCGGGTAGCCGTATCGAATCACTTTGTGTCCATCTCGAACAGCGCCGTCGGTTACGAGTCCCTCGGCGTCTTGGGTCAGGATCCGAGAAAACACGACGTCGCCGCCGGTTGATGTTTTAGACATCCCCATCGCGTCAGCGACGAGCACGTCACCCTTTCGCAGGGTCTCCAACGCCTGCCACCGCGGTGTCTCGTTAAATCCCTCACCGTGCGTGCCGGTGGCGATTATCGACGCGAGGTCCGGTCGTGAGGGCAGATACTGGAGGGTCACAGCTCTTCCTACCAACCGTCGGCCTTTGGCGAGACTTTCGACGCCGTGCATGTAAACCTTGTCGTATCCGCGACGGAGCAGTTGGCCTAGCGCCGTCGCGTTGGAGATGGCGCGATAGCGATCCAAGAGTTCGTCGGGCACTTGCGCCAATGGTTGTGTCATGATGTTCCGGACCTCGAGGTTGTCGCTCGTCGTGACGGCGATTTGGGGGTTTCGAATCGGTATCGAAGTATAAATGAACCCTGATTGGCCGTCGCAACGACTAGAATCTCGTTATCGCTTGTTTCGTGGATTTCTGGCGAAGGTGGCTGTCGTTCTCAATATCGCAAAGCAAATCATCTCTTGGTTCAATCTTCGGCTGATCAGATTGGAACCGAAAGTTCGTGCCGCGGTGGTTTTCTTCGGTGTGGTGTTGGTGCTTTATCCGTTCGTGGTTCAGTTTTACGGGTTGTTGTGGGCATTCCTTTGGTCTGCGTGGCTCGGAGCGTTCGTGCTGTATTTTGCATTCAGATCTGGGTATTTTTCGAGGCGGGTCTCATTGCTGTTGCCGGGTGCGAACAAGCCTTATCCGGAGAAGATCAGGACGATCCAAGGCGGCATTCGATTCAAAACTTGGGACGAAGTTTCGTACTTGGTTTCGGAGGACGCGGACGAGCATCTGAGTAGGGACGATCGGGTTATCGGATTGGAAGTTGAAGGCGACGCGATCGCGTATCCTTTGTCGGCGATGGCGTTGCGGGAGGTTGCAAACGAGGAGTTTGGGGAGTTGCCGGTTTCGGTTACGTGGTCGCCGATTACGTACGCGGCTCGGGTGTATGTAAGTGAGGGTCCGGACGGCGAGGCGTTCACTTTGGCTCCAACGGATCAGATGGTCTTGAACAGTCCGATGCTTGAGGCGGAGAACGGCAGTATGTATCTGCAGTTCACTGGCGAGGCGATCATGGGGCCTGATGCGGGTCATCAGTTGCGGCGTTTGCCTTGCGTCAACACGACTTGGGGCGCTTGGTCGCGGGCGTGGGTACATAGTGAATTTCTATCGCCTGAAGAGACGCCGGACTCGGACATTTTCGAGAGTTACTACGCTTCAACGCGTGCCGGCCTATTCCCGCAGGGTGCGAAAAACAAACGTTTGCCGGATAAGGATGTGATTCTCGCGGTGTCAGATTCGGGATCACCAGTGGAGGTCAAGGCGTTTTCGGCGCACATGATGCAGCAGACACCGTTGTTGAATACGCGGGTCGGTGGTACGCGGGCGGTTGTACTGAATGAAAGATCGTCGGCATCGTATGTTGCGTTCGAGCGCGTTGTCGATGGCGTGGAGCTAGATTTCGTTGGGGAATCGAAAAATGCGTTTCGACCTAACCGGGTTGTGGAGCGTGACCAGCGGCAAGAGCTTGAAGATGAGGCGGCGCCGCACTCGGAGTATGAGCCGTGGAGCTTACGCGACGAGCAGACGGGCAGCCTGTGGCATGCGGTCAACGGGGTTTGTGTCGAGGGTGAAATGGAAGGGGCTAAGCTGCGGATGTTAGATGGGCGGTTGTCGTTTTGGTTTGCGTGGTCGAAGTTCCATGGCGATGTGGAACTGGTCGATTGAACAGGTCTGTTTCGTGGGGAGCGTGCCGTTGAGACGCGGCGATCGAGATGTTTAACCCTGCATCGTTGACCGCCATAGTGCTCGCTGGAGGACATTCGGAGCGGCTCGGAATGGCGATGCCCAAGCCGTTGATCGGTCTTGGAGGTAAGTTGATCCTCGCTCGAGTTGCGGACACTTTGAAGTCGTTGTGCAAGGAGGAGATCGTGGTAGTGCGTCCGGGTCAGGGCGACGATGTACCGGATTTGGGGATTGCGCTGGGGATGCATGTCGTGACTGATGTCGAGGGGGCGGACGGGCCGTTGTCGGCGATATCGGCCGGATTGGCGGAGGCAACTACTCCGTTGGCGTTCGTGGTGGGTGCTGACTATCCGTTCCTTTCGCGGGCGTTGATCATCGAGATGACGAGGATTTCGCAAATGTCTGGAGAGGGTATGTATTCGGCGGTTTTTGTGCGGTATGCGAACTGGTTGAATCCGCTTCATGCGGTTTATCCGGTTGATAGTTGGCGGGTGTTGACGTCGGATGCGTTGAATCAAGGGATGCGCTCCCCTACTGCGTTGATGCACCGGGTTTTGGACGAGGGAATTCATCCGATTCAGATCATGACGGAGGATGAGGTTGAGCGGATAGATCCGCGATTGCTGAGCTTGTTCGATGTTGATACTTTGGACGATCTTGGTGTTGCGAAGCGAATCATCGACACTCGGAATTACCATCGGGTTCGGCCCGATCTCAAAAGAGGTGGGGTTTGACATGAGAGTGGGATTGCCATGAGCAGAATAGTGATGATCCGGCATGGCGAGACGCAGTGGAATGCGGAGCGGAGGTCGCAGGGTTGGCTGGACCCGCCGTTGAATGAAACGGGAAGGCGTCAGGCTGAACTGGTCGGTGAACATGTGCGGTCGCATTACGAGTTCAACCGGGTGATTTCGAGTGATTTGACGCGTTGCACGATGACGGCGGATGCGTTGGGTTTGGAGTATTCGACGGATCCGATGCTTCGGGAGATCAACACGGGTGCGTTCGGCGGATTGTTAATTGCGGACATCAGGGAACGGTTTCCGGATGTTGTCGGTCCTTGGGATCGAGGATACGGGCGTGCGCCGGAAGGTGAATCGTGGCTTGATTTGGTCGCACGGGCGGGTGATTTTGTTGCGGAATCGGGAGTTTTGGAGACCGATGGTGACACATGTTTGGTGTCGCACGGTGGGATGATCAGGGCGTTGCTGTCGGTGTTTCTGACCGTGCACATCGATGACGTGCGTTTTTTCGCGCAGAGCAATACGGGGATTACGATCGTTTCGCGTGAGACGGTTGGTGGTGAACCGATTTTCGGATTGGATTTGTTGAACAGTACGGAGCATTTGCGGGGTTGAGGTGGGTTAGTGGGTGACGCGGGTGTTTCCCCGCTGCGCTGCCGATGTGGGTCCCGGCTTTCGCCGGGATGACGTGGGCGGCCGGGATGGCGATGGGAAATGGGGAGGCGGGTGTCGTTGGTGTATTGGAGGGATTTAAGATTGTTGCTGTTTCGTAGTTGGTTGGAGATCGAAAGGAACGGATGAAATGGGTATCAATCGCCGAGGTGAACAGGAGATTAGTTCGCCGTGTTCGGATGTTGAGATTCGGGTGATGTCGGACCATTCGACGGGTTCGCGGATGATGACGGTGCTTGAGGTCGCGTTGCAGCCGGGAGGTTCGACGCCGTATCAGGCTAATGAGTCGCATGAGGAGTCTTGGTTCATCTACTCGGGCGATGTGGTGTTTACGGAGGGATCGAAACGATATTCGTTGACGTCTGGGGATTGTGTTTTGGTGGCGAAGGGGGTTGGGACGTCGGTCGAGAACACGGGTACGGATGCGGCGCGCATCGTAACGATGTGTCCGGACCCGTCGCCGGAGCGTGTGGAGGTTAGTGCGCCTGAGGTTGTGGAAGGGAGTCCCGGTGAGAACGTCCTTATCCGCGCCGAGTACGAGGCGTTTGAGTTTGCTCCGGGCGTGATGCGTGTGGACCTGGTGGATGATTCGCGCGGTGCGAGCAGTTCGTATTTCAGCGAGTTGCAGTTTTCGCCGGGGACGCGCACACCGAACCATTACCATCCGGCGCATGAGGAGACGATGTTTTGCATTGAGGGAGAGATGACTGCGGTTTACGGGGAGGAGGAAGGCATCCCCCTCCCCGCCGGCGACGTTTTCCTTTGCGAGCCCACGATCCGCCACTCCACCAACAACCCCTCTACCGCCCCGAGCAAGCTCCTTGCTATCCACCCCGTGTTGAACCCGCCGCCTCGGGTGATGGTCGATTGACGAGACGCGTGACGCGTTGCACCTAGCGAATCGTCCGTGCCCCTAACAGGATCAACGACGGACCCAATATCAGTAAGATCAGAGCCATTGCGGCATCGCTCTCGGATCGGTCTTCTGGCCTGATCGGCGAATCTTGACTACTCGCGCGTGAATTTTGGTTCTCTACAAGCGCGAAGAGTGTCTCGCGTGCGAGGTCGAACTGACTGACGTTTGCGCAGATCTTTACCGAGTCGCCGTGTTGTCGCGGAGTGCTGTCGAGAACCGCGTATCCCGATTTTTCGGTAATACGCGCGACTGAGAGATTACCGTTTGGACGTGTATTCGACGTCAAAGAGTACAAGCAGATGGTCAACGGTTCTATGAATTGATACGACGGCGCTGAGTCGTCGAATCTTTTGCGACGCGATCCCCCGAACGGGGTCACGGCGTAAACCTCAGACGCCAATTCCATTTCCGGTTGTTCTGAGAATTGCACGACTGCGTCGCTAACTTCTCGTTTGCCGACAGCCACGGTCATATGGTCACCCCAGAACAGCGATCTAGCATCTGCATGTAGCTCGAACCCCCAAAGTTCGTCTCGGTTCTCAAGAAGTGTCGATCGTCCCCAGGAGATCGATCCGGTGTACGGATCGTAACTACGATACCGGACTAACGTGTCCACCAAAGTAATCCGTTGCGCCGAAGGCGTACTATCGTCGATCCGATTAAATGCCCGAACCAGAGCACGATATCGCATCGCCGCTCGCAACCCGTAGAGTTCAATCGACTCTTCGTTCGGCGACACGAACAGCGGAAAAGGCGGTGATTCCGGCCGCCAATCGACGGTGTAGGCAAGGATTTGGGTACCGCCGTCGTAGTCGGGGTGACCCCAAAACAGCCGAACTGCTTCGCGTCCTTGAACCGCGTGAAAATCGGCGGGCGGCTCGGGATCTGTAAGGCGAGTGCTACGGGACCTCGTTCTTGATTCTGATGTTGGAGTTTCCAGAAATTCCACGCTGACAGTTGGTGACGGGGATGGCTTCGGATTCGTCGATGTCGGGTTTGAGGATGGATCGGGCGTTTCAGTGGAGGTTGGAGTCGGCATTGGGGCCAAAATCTCGACAGCAGCGACGGAAGCTTCGCTGGCACCATAACCGTTGAATGCGCGAACCGCGATCTCGTACGTGACGCCTGAAACCAAATTTTCCAACACGTAAGTTCGAGCATCACCGCTGACAGTTACGACCTCAGCAGCAGATCCTGGAACCGCTATTCGCCAAGAGATTTCGTACTCGGACACCGGTCGTTGCAGCACATCGTCTGGGTCCTGGTAATGCTCCCAGGAGATCTGGAGGCTTGTGGTCGTCAACATCCTGATGGTCGCATTGGGATTTAGCGGCACATCGAGCATTAATTCGAGGGTATCGGAGTGATCGACCTCTAGAAGATCGACCAGATCAACTTCGATCTCGTACCTGACGCCCGCATCGACGTTCGTTATCGAATATTCCCGCGAGGTAACGGGAAGAATTACCGGCATCATTGGAGCACCGGATGTCGGTGGCGACCAACTTACTTCGAACCGATCGACTTCAATGCCTTCTTGAAATTCCCAAGAAATAACCGCATCGACCCCTTCTATTTCGCGCAATCTAACGTCTATCAAGCTGGTGTTCGGTGTTGGAGTCGCGGTTGGAGACGGTGTTGGCGTTGACGATGGTGTTGGGCTCGGTGTGGGTGTCGGCGCGACGGGCGGATGTAACGTGGTCACGGACCCTATCGCGGCTTCGCCGTGTCCGAGACCGTTGACGGCACGCAAAGCAACTTCATAAATCGTCCCTCCTTGCAGGTCTTCGACGACGTAGGAATCGGCATCCGCACCCAACGATATCGACAACGCCGTTTCGTCAACATCGCTCCGCTTCCACAGAAGTTCATATGAGTTAATCGGGCGTTTCAGCACTCCGAGGGACGGCGCGGGCCGAACCCATTTGATTTCAATGCTCGTCGGAGACAGCGCTTCGAACGATGCTTCGGGTTTAGGGGGTACGTCAAACAACATTCCGGTTCGACCCCTCGCTCTGTGCCCGTCCGCGTATATTGCGTCGAGTTGGATTTCATATCGAACCTTGGCTTCGACGTTCGAAATTGTGTAATTCCTAGCATCCTTCGACACACTGACCGGCATCGGCGGCGCGTCTAGTGTAGGCGGTGACCACATCAATTCGAACCCGACTAGAGGTTGCGTGCCGGAGGTCTGAACTTCCCATTCGATGACCGCGCCGCCGATTTCCAAGTTGCTGAGACGGATGTTCGGGGGTTCAATCGTCGATGTCGCGGTCGCGGTCGGTGACGGGCTTGGCGTATTTGTAGCGGTCGAAGTTGGTGTAGGCGTCACACTTGGCGAAGAAGTTGGGGACGGCGTCCGTGTTGGTGACTGAGTCGCGGTGGCGGTAGCTTCCGGTGTTGAAGTCGCCGTAGGTGTATCCGTCGCAGTGGGGCTGGGCGTCGGCGTGGCGGTTGCGGTTGGCGTTGGCGTCGGAGTGGGGCTGGATGTCGGCGTGGCAGTCGGTGTAGCCGTGGGCGTACGAGTGGGTCTGGGTGTCGGCGTGGCAATCGGTGTCGATGTGGGTGTACTGGTGGGACTCGGGGTCGCGGTTGCGGTCGCGGTGGGTGTACTGGTGGCACTGGGTGTCGGCGTGGCAGTCGGTGTCAACGTGGGTGTACTGGTGGCACTCGGGGTCGGGGTCGGGGTTGGCGTTGGCGTCGGAGTGGGAGTGGGAGTGGGATTCGCCATCAACACCGTTACGGATGCCGAAGCCGTAAATGTTGTCCCTGCGAATTGCAGATTCACCGTGATCTGATCCGCATTATTTGTCTGAGATTCCGGTGCAGTGTAAGTTGCTTCTGTGCTTGTGGTCTCGATCACGTCACCGAGTTGCGCCGACCAACTTAGCTCGATGGTGGATGGAATCTGTTCCAGCACTGAACCTGAACCGTCGTACACGGTGAGATTTAGGGCCCTTGACTGGCCGGTGGCGATCGCAAAGTTCGACGGTTCTATCTCGATATTGGAGATACATGGATCGACGGAGGGGATTTCGATCGTCAATCCCGAGCTTGGCCTTACCGGCAGGATTGCGTTGTCATCGGCAAAACGTGCGCTCGTCGCGATTTGATGCTGCTGCAGGTCGCATCTCATGCCGACGATGCGCTGAACCACGAACGTTTCGCTGCCATTGGTGAATGTCGAAACATAGCATGTCACGGCGCTGGTTGAAGCTTCGCATCCGGCTGGCAGATCAGAGTACGTCACGTCATCGCCGAACGAAATGACTATTCCGGGATCCGGTGAAAGAAGGCGGCGCTCGACGGTCACGCTCCAAGTTGCGGTGAAGGTGAAGGTGTCGTATGCGCCGTCTGCTAGGGTGATGCCGGGGCAGTTGACCTCGCGGTATCTGAGGATGCGGCTTGGCGAGGAAGATGGAACGGCAGTTCCTTCAATCGTCGCGTGGACTGTTAGCCGCACTCGGTTGGTGTTGCAGATATGGCCGATCGAAGTCGCGAAGGTTATTGTCACGGTACTGCCGGCAGGAACTAAGCACTCCCATTCCTGCTCGGCCGGGGTGCACAGTCCGGACGTCTCCGTGACGACGGTGCCGATGCTGGATTCGCCGGAAACCGTCAACGTACCGTCCTCGGTGCCGCGGTTTAGTAACTCGACCTCCCAATAGCCGGTGTTGGTGTCCACCTCGTGACGCGCGCCGGTCACATTAATTTCGAAATCGGACGCGTCGCGTATTTGGGTTCGTCGATCCTCTGTCCTTGGATCGACGGCTTCGATGGGTCGAGTGAATGGGAGTTCGTTTACTGGTTGAATGATGTTCTCCAGCGAATCGAGCGACGAGGGTTCGGCTGACAGGTGTTGCCAATGTATCGCGACAACCAGAGTTAATGACGAAAGAGTGATCGCCAAAAGGAAGCAGAAACGAGTTGTAAATTGGCGACGTGGCATCGCGCCGATGCCTGGCAGTGGTCGGTTCCCCAGACAGTACGAGGCACGCGACGCCGAGGAATCGAGCGTTACGTATTGCGTAACGCATATTTATTATCTGATAGATAATATCTCTGCGCAACTATATTGAGTAGCTCAAAAAGTGTTCTAGTCTGTTGTCGTATCAACCCGAGACAACTCGTTGGGTGGAGACGTGCGCGCAGATTCACGGATGGACAAGGATGAGATGTCGTGTTTGGGTCCCGGCCTTCGCCGGGATGACGGAGGGGCGACGGGATGACAATCAGGTGTCGGAACGACGACGGAACGTCGCTATGACGAAGGGGCACGAGATGCCGGTGGGTGCCATTAACACGTAGGGTCTCCGTTACGCGGACGGAAGTCAGGGTCCGTGAAGAATCGCCAGTGTCGGCGAAGTTAGGCGTGGGTGGTTAGAACTGCGGCGATGGCCTTGGGCCGTGAGTACGGTCGGTAAGGGGGATCAGGAGGTCTTGCGGGGGCGTCCGCGTCCGCGTCCGCCGGCGGCTTTTGCGCCGTACCAGGAGGAGTATTCGAAGGAGTTGCGGAACTGTTTTTTGGCTCCGCATTTGCGGCAAGTTCCGGTGGATTCGGGTCCGTTTGGCGCTTCGATTCGCCAGTGGCAGTTACTACCTTCTTTCTGGCATTTAGTAAGCACGATTTCTTCGATCGGTTCTTCTTCGACCTTTGCTCTGGAGTTTGCGCGGGGGCTCGTTCTTCTGGTGGTCATGGCAGTTGCGCCTAAGGGTGATGGATGAGGGTTAGCGGGATTTGGGTTAGTGAGCCGTGCGTGTGGGGCTATGTGCAAGGCCGTCCGGTCGGCGCGCGCGTAAGCAGCGGGTCCGGTCCGAAGCGTTGGCAACGGCGCCGCCTTTAGTGACTTTGAGGAGGCAGTAAGGCGACGTCGTTGCGGATTATGTCGCTGGATTCGGTGTTTGGGGCACCGTTACAGCGTTTTGGTTAGACGAGTTCGACGGCTGCGCCGGCGGTTTCGAGTTTTTCTTTAGCTTCGTCGGCGGATTCTTTTGAGATCTGCTCGAGAACTAGTACCGGAGCGGACTCGACGAGGTCTTTTGCCTCTTTGAGTCCGAGCGGAGTAACTTCGCGCACGGCCTTGATGACGTTGATCTTCTTGGCGCCGATGTCGGTGAGTTTAACATCAAACTCGGTCTGCTCTTCAACTTCAACGGTTTCTGCGCCGTTGGCCATGGGGGCCATGGCGACGGGCATGGGTGCGGCGCTGACGCCGAACTCTTCTTCGATCGCCTTGACGATGTCGGCGAGGTCGAGAACGGACATCGATTTGATTTCGTCGATGAATTGTTCTTTGGTGAGAGCCATTTGGTGTCTCCTTTTGGGTTTTTGTAGCTAGTGTTTGGTTGGTTGGTTGTGCGGGCGACCACGAGGGTCGCCGTTACGGGGTGCGTTGCTAACTGGCTTCTTCGGCGGTGCGTCGTTGTTCGGCGATTTGATCGAGTGCGGATGCGAGGTTTTGGACTGGTGCGTTGAGGACGCGTGCGAAGGACATCAGCGGGCCGTTGAGGGTTGATGCGAGCATTCCGATGAGCTGGTCGCGTGAGGGTAGGTCGCCGATCTGAGCGACGCGTTTGGCGTCGATGAGTTCGCTTTCCATGACACCGCCGAGGATCTCGACGTTGATGCTTTGGCCTTTGATGGAGTTGGTGAGGGCTTTGACCATTCCGGCGATGTCGTCATCGGCGATGATGTATGCGGTTGGGCCGTCGATGATGGTGTCCATTCCGGAGAAGCCGAGTTTTTCGGCGGCGATCTTGACGATGTTGTTTTTGGCGATGAAGATTTTTCCGCCGCCGTTGGTGACGTCGCGCCGGAGGTCGTTCATCTGTGCGGCGTTGACGTTTGAGTATCGCGCGGTAACGATGAGTGGTTTGTCCTGCATTCGTTCGAGCAGGTTGTTAAGGAGTTCTTGGTTTCGATCTGAAGGCATGTCTGGGTCTCGCGGTTAGGAATCAAAAGGCCTCGTGCTGGCTGCGTCGGTGTTGGGGTTTGCAGCGCGCCACGAGGCGGTTGAGTGTTTGGGCTACGGCGTTCCGTTTGAGTTGGTTTGCCGTAGATCGAACAGCCTCGGCGGGCGACGTTACAGTCTTTAGTCTCCCATTTGTGATCTTAGTCGGGGAGCTCCCGCTGTCTGCAGCCAGCGATATTGTTTTGGTCTATCTGGTTGGTGTTGTCGGTTTCAACTCCGTTAGGTGAACGATTTCGACGGTTACCGTACTCAATATTAATCGGAAACGGCCAGACTCTCCAAACTGGGCAAGTTGACTTTGAAGCCTGGGCCCATTGCGGAGCATAGAGTTGCGGCTTTGATGAATGGGCCTTTGACGCCTTCGGGTTTAGCCCGGTTAATGGTGTCGAAGACTGCGGATAGGTTGTTCATGAGTTGCTCGTCGGAGAATGATCGGCGTCCGATTCTGGCGTGGAGATTGGCGTGGCGGTCCATGCGGATCTCTTGGCGACCTTGTCGGGCGGAGTTGATGGCGGATTCGATTTGGTTGGGTTGGACGACGGTGTTGTTGCGTGGGTTGGGCATCAGTCCCCGCGGGCCCAAGACACGTCCGAGGCGTCCGACTTTCGGCATCTGGTCAGGCGTTGCGAGGGAGACTTCCCAATCGGTCCATCCGCCTTGTATACGGTCGAGCATCTCGTCGTCGACGATGTAGTCGGCGCCGGCATCGGATGCGATGCGTGCGGCCTCACCTTCGGCGAAGACCAGTATTCTGACGACGTCGCCTAGGGAGTGAGGGAGGGCTACGACCTCTCGGAGTTGCTGATCGGCGTGACGTGGGTCGGCGTAGGTTGCGAGATGGATCTCGATGCTCTCGTCGAACTTTGCGGTTGCTGACTCGCGGGTGCGCGTGACTGCGGCGGACACGTCCATGTGGGTTTTCGGGACGCTGTCATAGGCTTGGCGATATCGTTTGCTGTGTTTTTGTCTAGACATGAATTGTGCCGCTCGTGATGTGCTTGACGGTGGGCGATGATTTGGTTAATCGACGACGATGATGCCCATGCTTCGGGCGGTACCTTCGATGACGTTCATAGCGGCGTCGGTGTCGTTTGCGTTGAGTTCTTCGATTTTGGTTTCGGCGATCTGCTTCAGCTGGTCGCGGGAGATGGAGCCGGCAACGACGGTCCCTGGTGTCTGCGAACCGGAATCGACGCCGGCGGCTTGTTTCAGGAGTGCGGAGGCTGGCGGCGACTTTACTACGAATGTGAACGACCGGTCGGCGAAGACGTCGATGGCGGCGCGGACGACCATGCCACGTTGCGACGAGGAACGTTCGTTGAATTCTTTGATGAATAGGGGGATGTTTATTCCGTGCTGACCGAGTGCGGGACCGACCGGTGGTGCTGGGGAGGCTTCACCGGCGGCCAGCTGGAGATTTACTTTTGCGACTACTTTCCGTGCCAATTCGAATTATTCCCAGTTTCGTTGATGGTTGCGAGGATCGACGTCGTGTGATCTAAAGGCTGATCAGGCCTTTTCGACGGACAGGAACGGCAGTTCAACCGGTGTGTCTTGGCCGAAGAAGGATACGGTTACGCGCAAGGTTCCGCGTTGACCCATGACTTCGTCGACGGTGCCGCTGAACTCTGCGAACGGGCCGTCTTTGATGGTGACGACGTCGCCGCGTTCAAAACCGAAGTTTATCTGGGGGCTGTCGCCGGACGGGCCTTGGATCATTCCTTGAGCTTCGTCATCGGTCAGCGGAGTGGGTTTGGCTCTGCCCTCGTCGCCTTCTTCAACGGAGATGAAGTTGGTGACGCCGGGAGTGTTCCGGACCACGTACCAGCTGTCGTCGTTCATGACCATCTGCACCAGCAGATAACCCGGGTACATGGTCTTCTGGACCTGCTTGGTTTCGCCGTCGGTCATCTGTACGACGGTCTGCTTGGGCACAACGGCATCGAAGATCTGGTCTTCGAAGTCCATCGTGATGATGCGTTGTTGGAGGTTTTTGCAGGTGCGATCTTCGCGGCCGGAGTAGGTGTGGACCACGTACCATCGAGCCGATTTCGGGATCGCGCGTGTTGATGTGGTAGTCAAGGTTAAGTTCCTGCTAGCAAGGAGAAGACGCGTGAGAAGAGCCAGTCGAAAGCTCCAAGGAATACGCCCATTACGGCGGCGAGGGCGATAACCAACAGGGTCAACCTGGAGGCTTCTTGGCGGGTTGGCCAAGTGACTTTTCGGAGTTCGGAGAACACGTCTCCGAAGAAGCCGAATATTGAGAAGCGCCTCGACGGTGTGATGCGTAGTTCGGGTCTGGCTCGGTTCTGGGCCATCGTGGTTCCTGTTTAGCCTAGACTAGCGGCGTCGTTCTCGGAATTGGTTGTGGGATCGGCACGCCGGGCAGTATTTCCGCAGAGTGATTCTGTCAGGCGTGTTACGGCGGTTTTTCTCTGTATGATACGTGTGCGACCCACATTCGCAAGAAAGTTGAACCAGTGTTCTGACTGCGTTTCTCTTCGCCATTTCAACTGCTCCTTAGTTAGTCGAAGTATCCCGCCGTGCTTTTTGGTCGTTGATTAAGCGAATTGCCTGCGTGGCTCGCGACGACGGTCACGAACACCGCAGGCAACGCATTCGTTTTTTTAAGCGCTGACGTCTGTAAAGACGCCGGAGCCGACGGTTCGCCCACCCTCTCGGATGGCGAAGCGGAGGTTCTCTTCGAGCGCTACGGGGTAGATCAGTTCGATCTCCATCTCGGTGTTGTCGCCCGGCATGACCATTTCGATGCCGTCGGGCAATTGGATCTCGCCGGTGACGTCGGTGGTTCGGATGTAGAACTGGGGCTTGTATCCGGAGAAGAACGGGGTTCGACGTCCGCCCTCTTCTGCGGTCAAGACATAGACCTGCGCCTTGCCCTTGGTGTACGGGGTGATGGTGCCCGGCTTTGCGAGCACTGCACCGCGCGAGACCTCATCGCGGTCGATACCACGGAGCAGGCAACCGACGGCGTCGCCGGTGATGCCTTCGATGAGGGTCTTTTGGAACATCTCAACACCGGTGACGACTGTGGACTGGGTCTTGCCAAAGCCGACGATCTCGACGTTTTCGCCGGTCTGGACCTTGCCACGCTCGATTCGACCGGTAACGACGGTGCCTCGGCCCTTGATGCCGAATACGTCTTCGATCGGCATGATGAAGGGTCGGTCGACGGGGCGATCGGGGATCGGGATGTAGTCGTCAACGGCTTCCATAAGCTCGTAGATCTGATGGACCCAGCGGTTGTTGGCGTCGTCGGCGTTCTCGAGCGCTTCGAGCGCACTGACATGGACTACGGGGAGATCGTCGCCGGGGAAGTCGTATGACGAAAGTAGCTCTCGCACTTCGAGTTCCACGAGTTCAAGCAACTCTTCGTCGTCCATCATGTCGCACTTGTTTAATGCGACGACGAGCGCCGGCACGTTCACCTGACGAGCGAGAAGGATGTGCTCACGCGTCTGCGGCATAGGGCCGTCGGCAGCGGAGACTACCAATATCGCGCCGTCCATCTGTGCGGCACCGGTAATCATGTTCTTGATGTAGTCCGCGTGGCCGGGGCAGTCGACGTGGGCGTAGTGCCGATTTGACGTCTCGTACTCGGTGTGCGTGGTCGCGATGGTGACGCCTCGTTCGCGCTCTTCGGGAGCGTTGTCGATATCGTCGAAGTTTTTGGCCGTAACGTCCAGTTCGGGGTTGTTGGCCAGAACTTGCGTGATCGCAGCGGTCAGGGTCGTCTTCCCGTGGTCAACGTGCCCAATGGTGCCGACGTTAACGTGCGGCTTGGTCCTGTCAAAGACTTGCTTCGCCATTTTCCTCTTTGCCTGCCCTTTCTAAAAGGGTCCTAATCTAAGACTTTTCGTGCCGTTTTGCGGCGTTGCAGGATGGTCTCGATCGTGGTTCCAGCATATGTGGAGCCCACACCGAGACTTGAACTCGGGACCTCATTCTTACCAAGAATGTGCTCTACCACTGAGCTATGTGGGCTCGGCGCTTTCCGGTTCGAACTTTGTCCCTGTTTCCTGTCTGGTGCAGGGAGTAGGATTCGAACCTACGAAGCACAAGGCGGCAGATTTACAGTCTGCTGGGTTTGACCGCTCCCCAATCCCTGCACAACCCCTCATATTAACACAATGCATATTTCAAAATTACCGTGTTACGAGTTTCATAACGTCGGGAACGCGACTAACCGACGGTGTGATGCTCGGAAATCTGGAGCCCCAGGGGGGATTCGAACCCGCCAACCTGCCAATTACAAATCGGCTGCGCTGCCATTGCGCCACTGGGGCATTTGATAGTGAACGGTCGGAAAGGACCTTATCTTCGATGTTAATTCGGTGCGCGTGTGCGTTCAATGACGGCGATCGATTGGCGCGGCGGCGCTATCTCAATTGAGGTACGCGCGTGGATCGATGCGAAGACTTCGGTAGAAATCACGCAGCGCTCCGTACGATGCGATCTCGTAGATCGTGGCATCAAACTCCGAGGTTCGTAGAGCCTCCCCTACTCTCTGTTGCGACTGTTTCCCTCCAAAAGCATTGAACCAGATTACCGAGTTGGGTGCGATCGCGTTCATTGGGCTTTCGTAGTTGTCACCACAGATGCGTTTGCGCCGTAAGACGTTGAATATCGTGCGTTTGACGATGCGAACGGTGACGCTCCAAGTTGGCAGGTTGAGCCAGATCACAGTGTCTGCCTTGGGAAGTATCAGCGGTCTTATCTTGCTGTAGTTGCCATCGATTATCCAGCCCTCGGTCGCGTTTTCGATCCGGTTCAAGACGATCTCTCGCATTTCATCTGAATCGCGTTCCACCCAGTTGGGAAGCCAAAAAATCGCATCCAGTTCTACAACTGGCAATCCTGTCAGATCGCCGAGTGCGCGGCTGAGAGTCGTCTTCCCGCCTCGACCATAGATGCAGATCCGGCTACCCAACCGGATATCACCAGCTACGCTTTCGATTGTGGGCGGGTAACCGGACAGTTGCTTTGGCTTAGTCGCCACGATGTGCTTCCAATTGGAT
The DNA here is from genome assembly GCA_965220355.1 of Dehalococcoidia bacterium. Lineage (GTDB taxonomy): Bacteria > Chloroflexota > Dehalococcoidia > Lucifugimonadales > Lucifugimonadaceae > Bin127. Next base: position 867,619 of record OZ244820.1, on the reverse strand, counting down.
AGCAGCTAGTTTTGCGGCGTTCATAATTCGCGACACAGGCACTTTGTGCTCCGACGCGAGCTTGGCGCAGTCGTCGTATTCGGGAGCGGTTTGTGTCACTATTCCGCCAATCCGCCGTAACTTGACGGGAATGGGTCCGTATCCGGTGTCGACGATCACGATCTCGCGCTCGGCAACTAGGCGTTCCAACGGCCGAACTCGCACGCCAAGAGTCGTGGTGTGCTTGAAGAAAGCAGCGGATACAGCGTCCAATTCCGATCGCTTGCAGATCACAGAGAGGACGACACCGGTGCGTGACTTCTTCATCTGTATTGGCGTCATCCAGGCATCCAAGGCGCCACCACCCAATAGCTGTTGCATGGCGTATCCGAGTTCTTCGCCGGTCATGTCGTCGAGATTCGTCTCGATCAGAACCGTATCCGCTTCGGCGTCGACGCCGATCGAATTTGCGGTTTCTTCGAGAGGCGAAACATCAAGATCTGTATCTCCTAACCACAATCCGAGGACGTTTGGCGGTGTATCTGTGTCTCTCGTGCCCGCCCCGTAACCAATGGAAGCGATCTGCATCTTGGTGGGTTTGAAGCTCGCCAGCGTTGCTACGATTGCAGCACCGGTTGGGGTTACGCTCTCACCGACTGGTTGATTGGGTCCCGACACCCTGATGGGGAGTTGCGAATTTCGGATTATCGACATGGTCGCCGGTGCGAACGATGCTCCTTTTCCGTGACTGCTGGAAGACATACCGATCGACGCGGGTATAGGCGAGGCGTAGAGAGCGCTCACGCCGAGCAACCGAAGCCCGATCACGGCGCCCGCGATATCGATCATGGTGTCGAGGGTGCCGAGTTCGTGCAGATGGGTCGCTGCTGCTGGTTGGGTATGGGCATTAGATTCCGCTTGTTTCAGACAGTCGAATATCGAACTGATTTGGACGAGGTCTTCACTTGGCAGGTCGCTTCGTTGAATGAGGGCATCGAAATCTCGCCAGTCCATTTGTCGGGCGCTCTCACCGGTCAGCACAATATCGACGTGCGTCGCTTTGATGGCGCCGCGCGATGTGGTTGCGGCATCAATTTGAAACTCGTCGGGCACTATCTTAGCCAACTCGTGTTGGAGTACGCTTGTTTTGAGACTGGCGTCAAGCATCGCAGATATGAACATGTCGCCGCTAATGCCGCCGATTATGTCGAGGTATGCGATGCGTTTCATGACCTGGTCAGATGATTACGACCCGCGATCTAGCTATTTGCCTGACGCGGTTGGCGAAGGTACTGATGTGGATGCCGAGTGCTACGGGCTAATTTGACAAAGCGTCACGTCGCGATCGGATTAACCGACCGCGATCTCGATTTTAGTGCTTCGTTCAAATTGCCTGACCGAAGCCCGTTGGGATCGAGTTCCACTTGACGGTATCCGACGGCAAGGATGCCCGAAATTACTTGGCATCGCATCGGTTCTTGAGAATAGATGGGCATCATTTCGAGGGGCAACTCGACGCGGGCGGTATCGCCGTAATGCCTGACTCGGCAATCGGGAAAACCCAGATCTCGCAGATGCTTTTCGGCTCTTGAAATCATCGAGAGTGTTTCGGTGGTGACGAAGGTGCCATAAGGGATTCGAGAAGAGAGGCAAGGTTGAGCTGGTTTGTCCCAATTCGGCAGGCCTGCTTCAAGCGCTAAGGCGCGGACCTGTTCTTTACCGATGTCGACCTCGAGCATAGGTGAGCGGACGGAGTAAGTCTTCGCCGCTTTCATGCCGGGTCGATAATCGCCGAGGTCGTCTCGATTTGCACCATTGGCTATGACCGCGAAGCCTTCCGAGACAGCTATCCGGCTTAGCTGGTTGTACAACTCGGTTTTGCAAAAGAAACAACGCGCGCCGTCGTTGCGCAGATATCGCTCGTCCTGCATTTCGTTCGTCGAGATGGTCCGAAAGTTCCAGCCGCGCTCTTTTGCGAGTAGTCTAGCGTTTTCCAACTCATATTCGGCGAGACTGTCGGAGACGGCCGTGATGATTAGCGATTGCGATGGTCCTAATACTTCGTGCACGTAGTGGCTGACGAGCGCGGAGTCGACGCCCCCGGAATATGCGACGATGGCCGAACCGAACGTGGCGACCGTTTCTCGCAGACGCTCGGATTTTTCGGTTAATGTGCCTGTGGCCATGATCCAGTTTCAGTTATGAAAAAGGGGGATTCGCGGTACACGAATCCCCCACATTTCGACGTTCAGTGTTAAGTTCAGCCAGTGGACAAAGCAACGGGTTCGTCGCCAACCTCGGCAGCCGAAGCGGACTCTTCGAGAATTCGTCGCTGTTCGAGGTCCGCGGTGATCACGATCGCCTTTTCGTCTTTTTCTTCGACGTCGGTCGCGTCAATCAACACGATGTCGCCTTCGTAAATCTCTTTAGCCAGGTACAACTCGGAAATGATGTCTTCGACCTCGTCTTGAATTTTGCGTCGCAACGGTCGTGCGCCCATCTTGGGGTCAAAGCCGACGTCCGCCAGGTACTCTTTTGCCGCGGTGGAGACGCGTAGTTCCATCTCGTGCTCTTCGGCGCGTTCACCAACCTCGCTCATCATTAGGTCGACGATGTTGAGTACATCTTGTCGTTTGAGAGCGCGGAATACGACGACGCCGTCGATGCGGTTTAGGAACTCAGGCCTGAATCCGTTGCGCGGGTTTTTGAGTTCTTCGAGAACTCGATCCTTCATGCGCAGGTAGTCGTCTTCGGACGTTCCGTCTGAACCTGCGCCGGCGCCAAACCCGAGTCTCGAACCGGTTGAGATGAGGTTGGAGCCTAAGTTCGACGTCATCACGATAATCGTGTTTTTGAAATCGATCTTGCGGCCTTGACCGTCGGTCAGGTGACCGTCCTCGAACACCTGTAGAAGCGTGTTGAAGACGTCAGGGTGAGCCTTCTCGATCTCGTCCAATAGGATGACGCTGTAGGGGTGCTTGCGGACCTCTTCGGTGAGTTGTCCGCCGTCACCGTATCCAATGTATCCCGGAGGAGAGCCGATCAGCCGAGAAACGGTGTGTTTCTCCATGTACTCGGACATGTCCAAGCGGATCATCAGCCTCTCGTCTCCGAAAAGGTACTCGGCGAGCTGCTTAACCAAGTGTGTCTTTCCCACACCGGTCGGGCCGAGGAACAAGAATGCGCCGATAGGCCGCTTTGGGTCCTTAAACCCGGCACGTGCGCGCCGGACTGCTTTCGACACGATTGCGATCGGTTCGCGCTGCCCGAGAACTCGCTTGTCCAGTTCCGACTCCATATTTCGAAGCCGCTCGACTTCGACGACGTCAAGCCGCGTGACGGGGATGCTAGTCCACATCGAGACGACTTCAGTGACGTCATCCGCGGAGACCTCGGTCTTGATGTTCCCCTTGTTAGCCTCGGCGAATTTCTTTTCGACACGCGCGATCAACGCCTTTTGGGTGGTCTCACGCTCGAACAGTTCTGAAGCCGAGTCGTAGTCTTGCTGTGTAACCGCCTCGTTCTTTTGACGCAGGATATCGTTCAGTTGTCGGATCGCGTCGCGCACTTCCGGCGGCGGCATGGTGTTTTTGACGCGGACGCGGGAGATTGCTTCGTCGACAAGGTCGATCGCTTTATCGGGCAGATGTCGGTCGACGATGTATCGGTCGGCGAGCTGTGCTGCGATCTCAATCGCTTCGTCAGCGATCGAGAGTTGGTGGTGATCCTCGTATTGCTTTTTTACGCCTCGGAGAATCTTGACCGTCTCTTCGACATCGGGAGGTTCGACCTTGACGGGCCGGAACCGCCGCTCTAACGCGGCGTCGCGTTCGATGTGCTTGCGGTAGTCGTCGTGCGTAGTAGCGCCTACGACCTGTAACTCGCCTCGCACAAGAGCGGGTTTCAAGATGTTAGCAGCATCTACAGCGCCTTCGGCTGCTCCAGCACCTACGAGTGTGTGTATTTCCTCGATGAAGAGTATGCACTCGCGGTTGGTTTTGAGCTCGGTGATGATCTTAGTCATCCGCTCTTCGAACTCGCCGCGGTACTTGGTGCCCGCGATGAGGGTACCCATGTCGAGAGCCACCACTCGGCGTCCCTTCAGCATGTCGGGAACCGCGCCGTCCACGATGGTCGTGGCGAGTTTCTCTACGATTGCGGTTTTTCCGACTCCGGGGTCACCTACCAACACTGGGTTGTTTTTGGTTCTGCGGCTCAGGATTTGAATGACACGCTCAAGCTCGGTGTCGCGTCCGATTACCGGATCTAGTTTTCCGTTGGATGCGAGTTCGGTTAGGTCGACACCCATGCTGTCGAGCATCGGCGTACGCTTCTTCTTGGCATCATCGGCGCCTTTGCGTCGAGACTTTTTGGAACCAGTTTCGAGTTTCTGGGTTTCGTCCCGCACGCGGTCGAGCGTGACTTGGTTTGAAGTCAGCAGTTCGGCGGCCTTACCCTCACCGTCTCGCAAGAGTCCGATCAGGAGGTGTTCGGTGCCGACTCGGCTGAGCTCGCTGAGGCGGGCTTCATCGACGGCGAGCCGTATCGCTTTCTTGGCACGGGGCCCGAGACTAGGCGGGCGCTCACCGGGAGTGGTTTCGCGGTTAATGGAAAACTCTAGAGCCGTGCGCATTTCGCGCGCGTCTACTTTGAGGTTCGTGAAAACCTGTGCAACAATACCCTCTTTCTCGCTGAGAAGAGCAAGCAGGATGTGTTCAGCGGTGATGTATCGCTGATTGAATCGCTTCGCTTCTTCCTGAGCCGTCTCGAACACGCGCCGAGCGGGTGCCGAGAACATGTTGAAACCACGTTCACTGCTGTCGGGCATTGCTGTACGCTCCCTTCAGTCAGGTTGCCACGGACGCCCTACGCGTCCGTTGATGTTAATCGTCGTTAGTCGTCGAAAAGGTCTTCGAACCCGCCACCGGCTAAGTCGGCGCCAGCATCCGCTGCGCCCCTCCGCCCATCTGTCGCGCCTTGCGGTTCCTCGACCTGCTTCAAGCTTAAACCGAGCCGACGACGTTCTGGTTCAATTCGTATCACACGGAAGTTACGAACGTCGCCTTCTTTCACTACTTCTGCGGGACTCTTTATGTGTCGGTGCGTAAGTTCGGAGATGTGCACCAAGCCTTCGATGCCTTCTCCAACGCGGGCGAACGCCCCGAAATGTGCCAATTTAGTGACTCTGCCCTCAATCACTTGGCCAACGCTGAGTTGGTTCTCGATGTTTTCCCACGGTTCAGGCAATAATCGCTTCATGCTCAGTGCAATCTTTAGCGATTCGCGGTCAACCTTTAGGACCAACACGTCGAGATCTTCGCCAAGTTTCACGACATCGTCGGGACGATTGACGGAGGACCAAGACATCTCGGAGATGTGAACGAGACCGTCGGCGCCGCCGAGGTCTATGAAAGCTCCAAAGCTTGATATACCAGCCACTCTACCGCGTCGGATATCGCCTTCTTCGAGCTCCTGAACGAGCCGCATTTTCTGCATGTGATTAATCGCCTCAAGGGCCGCTCGTTCGGAGAAAATAGCCCGATTCCGGCGGCGGTTTAGTTCAAGGATCTTGCAGTCGACTTCCATGCCGATGAATCCCGGCTTTGGCGGTGCACCATCGCCGACATATAGGTCGCGCGCGGGACCCACGAGTTGTGAAAGCGGCACAAATCCTTGAACGCCTTTAACCTGAATAACTGCACCGCCCCGGTTCGAGCCGATAATTCGGCCGCGAACGGTCTCTTCGGCTTCTCGAGCCTTTTCCAAATCGCGCCATCCGTGTTCACCGCGTGCTCGGTCGATCGAGAGCAACGGATAGCCTTCGGGGCCTTCAGGTCGAGAAACGTAGAGGATAACCTCGTCGCCGACATCGGGTAGAGCTTCTTCACCCTCTTCATCGGTCAGCAATCTGGTTTCCCGGATCGGGACCCAACCTTCAGATTTCTGTTGAATGTCAACCAACAACCCATCGCGTGCGCTATCGAGGACAATGCCGTCGATGATGTCACCACGCCGCAACCCTTCTTTGGGCAGGTACGAGAAAACGAGGTCGATCTCTTCGGGGCTTTCGGCAGTGTCCTCGCCGTTGGTCGATTCCGATTGCGGCGCTAAACTCTCTTCGGCTTCATCCGATTGCGGCGGTTCGCTCGTTGCTACGGCGACATTTCCCTGGGCCGCCGTTTGTTCCATTTCTGTGGTTGTCAATTAGAAATCCTTGAGGGGTGAGATCGTCCAACCCCGTTGGGTTGCACGCCCTTATTATAAGCATCAACGTTTTCCATTTGTTTCATGCGTTTGACGCATGAACGCCGTGCCGCGGACTACGAAGCAGCCCGGTTATTGTTTACAGATTTTAACCATTCTGGTGCCTTTGTGACTACGGAATCTCATAGCTCTCATAGCGAGATTTACGGAGAACTGCGTTGCTAAGTTGCGATATTCTTGATTCTTGAACGGACTCAACCGAACTCCTAAGGACGCGAAGCTGGATAATCGTCGTTGAGGAGACTGGAGAAACTAAAGCATGGATCTGGGAATCAAAGGCAAGCGCGCATTGGTTACTGGCGGCAGCAGAGGTCTTGGACGACAATCGGCGCTCGCTTTGGCGAATGAGGGTGTCGACGTTGCGATCTGTGCTCGTGGCAAAGAGCGCCTTGACGCGACAGTCGAGGAGATCGCCGATCTCGGCGTGCAAGCCGTAGGGTATGCGCTGGATATGGGAGACCCTGATGCTCCGGCGCAGGCGGTCGATCAGATGAAAGCTGATTTGGGCGATGCGGACATTGTGGTGAATAACGTGGGCGGCAGCATGGGTACCAGCGACGTGATCAACTCGTCGCTCGACGATTTCGGGATGGTGATGGATCTGAACCTCTGGTCGGCGATTCGTCTGATGAAGCTGACACTGCCCGGTATGCAAGAACGCGGTTGGGGTCGCGTCATCAACATCTCAAGCATCTATGGTCGTGAAGCAGGTGGAACCGCTCCCTATATGGTTGCCAAGGCTGCGATGATCGCATTGTCGAAACATGCCGCACTTTCGAGTGCGCCGACTGGCGTGACGGTTAACTCGGTTGCTCCGGGCTCCATACTATTTCCGGGTGGAACATGGGAACGTTTCCAAGAGATCAATTCGCAAGAATTCGTCGCCGAGTTCGTTGCGCGCAACCTTCCAATGGGTAAGTTCGGTTGGCCAGAGCCGATTGGCGCGACGGTCGCATTTCTGGCATCCAAACACGCCGACCTGATAACTGGTGCATGCATCAACGTAGACGGCGGACAGTCCCACAACCTGTTCTAGCGCGATGCGCCTCAACCCTTGATTTTGAAGAATCCCGACATGAATGACGACCTCGTAATCGCTGGCAAATCCTTTCAATCCCGTTTGATGACCGGTACGGGTAAGCATCGATCTGCACAAGAACTTTTGGACTCGGTCGTGGCATCAGGGACTCAGATCATCACGGTGGCCATTGGCAGATTGAACCTTGACGATCCGAATGAAGAGACGTTGCTCGACGTTTTAGATTGGAGCAAGTACCAGATTTTGCCCAACACTGCCGGCGCGCGAACTGCAGAGCAAGCGGTGGGAATCGCCCGATTGGCGCGCGAAGTCACGGGTTCCGATTGGGTGAAGTTGGAGGTAATACCTGAACCAGCGCACTTGTTGCCCGACCCGGTGGGTTCGTACGAGGCGGCCAAGATGTTGCTCGACGATGGCTTCACGGTGTTGCCGTATATCCACGCTGACCCCGTGTTGGCCATGAAGTTAGAAGACCTCGGATGTGCGACCGTGATGCCGCTCGGATCGCCGATTGGCTCGGGACGCGGTGTTCATACCGCCGAAGAGATCGCGATAATCATCGAGCAGTCGAACGTGCCTGTGGTGGTTGATGCCGGATTGGGAGTGCCCTCCGATGCGTCGATGGTCATCGAGATGGGAGCGGACGCGGTGCTCGTCAACACGGCGATCGCGCAGTCCCAGAATCCTGCTTTGATGGGTGAGGCTTTCAAACTCGGCGTGGAAGCAGGTCGTAAAGCTTATCTCGCGGGGCGAATACCGATTTCGGACGCTTCACCTAGTAGCCCGCAGGAGGCGCTGGCCGTCACCGCGTGAGGTCGGACCAGCCTAACGAATGTCCGACCAGGCGCAGCCGCGTCTCGCAACTCCGACTCTCTGTTTAGTCACGGATCTCGCAGTTGTTGGCAACAGCACTTCGCGGTTGTTAGATGCGGTCTCGATCGCGGTCGAACACGGCGTCAATATGGTCCAGATCCGGGCGCCAGAGTTGTCTGATGCTGAATTCGGGGTTTTGGTGGGAAGTCTTTCGAGTGCAGTTGGCGGGCGCGCGTTGACCATCGTCAATCCATCCCGGAGGGATGTTGTCCGGTATGCAGGTGTTGACGGAGTACAGCTGACGGAGAACGCAACTCTATCGGTCGCGGCGGCCAGGCAGCTTTACGGAGGGGCCACGCTCGTCGGTCGTTCCGTTCACAGCATCTCTGGTGCGCGCGATGCGAAGGCTTCAGGTGCCGAATACGTCGTCCTTGGCACGATATTTCCTTCTGCTACACATCCTGGCGGCGAAACACATGGGGCCGAGATCATTCATCGGGTCGTTAGTGAGACGCGTCTGCCGGTCATGGGGATTGGCGGCATCGACGTTGAGAATGTTGTCGAGGTGATGAGAGCCGGCGCGTCCGGCATCGCGGTCGTACGCTCGATATTCGGTGCTGCGGATCCGGGAGCGGCGGCTCGAGAGTTGTGGGAAGCGATGGAGGACGTGCCGGCGGACTAAGTAGCGACCCGATGCAGCGCCGATTCGACACGGGCGGTCATATCGACGGGTTTGGTGATGGTGCCGTTGGCGATTGCAGTCAGATCGATGTCGCCATCGACCACGGCTTTCAACGTTTCCACGACGAGAGGGCGTTCACGAACGACGCCCGCTTCGCGGATTGCGGTGAACAACGGCAGAGTCTCGTCGCTTGACTCTCTTAACGCTGAGACATCGCGATTGTTAGCGTCTTGCCAGAGCGGATCGAAGCGGTCGCCCGCAACCGGGAAGCTACAGAATGTCGCCACGGGGCCGCGATCGAGTTCGGGTGTGGCTATGTGGATCATCGATCCGTGTATGTCGCCACCCTGCTCGATTACATCCCAGACGGCGTTTTGCCACTTGCCGATGGTTTCGCCGGGTAAAGCGGGGTGTTGGTTGAGGCAGAGCATCTGGCGGCTGATTTCGGGTGCGAAGAGCATGTAGCCGGCCATTACGCAAACATCGGGTTCAAATGGTTCTACCTTGGTTAGGACGGCGCGGTCGAATGCCGTTCTCAATTGAGACCAAGGCGCGTTGTCGTGATTGCGTCGAAATCTGCCTGATGAGAGGGTTAACGCCGGGATTCCGTTTGCTTCGGCCGAGTCTAGGAAGCTGTCGGTCGGATCAGTTTGACCGCGTTCCCTGTTGACGAAGACAAATTCGAAATTGGCTGCAAGGTCGCCGGTGTGGATCGCGTCGAGCACCGCCTCGAACATTCCGCGTGAGCCCGGGCCGTTTGCGGTGGTAAACCAGCCGATGCGGAGTCTTCTGCTGTTCGTGTTTTGCGCGTCTGCGCCCAAAGTCAGTCTTCCGAGACTAGGTTAAGCTGTTCCGCCAACCCTTGCTGCAAGCGCTTGATCTTCAACTCGGCGGTGTTGAGCATCTCGGTGCAGCTCTTGGCTAATTTCATGCCTTCTTCGAACAGCGCGGTCGATTGATCGAGCGACATCTGGCCGCTCTCAAGTCGACGGACTACTGATTCCAATCGAGTGAACGCGTCCTCGAAAGTCACGGGATTTTCGGCGTCATTCGTGTCTGTGTTGGACATGGTGGGGACCTTGGACTAATTGGCGGTGGTCACTGAGCGCGTTTCGGTTTCGACTTTGCCGTCGGCGAATGTGAGTTCCAAGAAATCTTTGGGTTTGACGTTAGCGGCCCTGGTAACTACGCTTCCATCTTTGCGCCGGGCGATCACGTATCCGCGTTGGAGTATGTTGTACGGGCCGAGTGCTCGCAGTTCGGCTTCTACGCGTTTCATGGCTTCGCGCTTCGTTGTTATGTAACGTGACCATGCATCTTTGGCACGTTCGCTCAAGGTATCCAATCGTTCTCTATACCTTTCAGTGTTGGGCGCGTTGTCGGCTAATCGGTCTTGGGTCAATTCCAATCGCTGGCGTGCGAGAGTTACGCGACCAGACAGGCTTCGCATCAATCGTTGTACGTAGTCTGCGGTCTCGAATCTGAGACCTACGACGTCGGGCGAAACCAACTCAGCGGCGGCGGAAGGCGTGGGTGCGCGTAGGTCTGCGACGTCGTCCGCAATCGTGAAATCGGTTTCGTGGCCGACAGCGCTAATGACGGGGATGCGGCTGGCGAAGATGGTTCGGGCGACCATTTCATCGTTGTATGGCATGAGGTCTTCGGGCGAGCCGCCGCCGCGGGCGACTATGACGGCGTCGACGTGTTCTGTTTCGGCGTAGGCGTGGAGGTCGGCTAGTGCTTCGATGATGCTAACGGGGGCTAGTTCACCTTGCACCGCGGATGGGACTAGTAAGAGCTCCATTAGGGGGTATCGGCGGTTGACGATGTTTACGATGTCGTGCCAGACGGCGCCTTGTGATGATGTGACGACGGCGATGCGTTTTGGGTACTGCGGGATCGAGCGCTTTCGCGAGGGATCGAACAGACCTTCGGCTCGTAACTTTCGACGCAGCTCTTCGAGTTGGGCTTGCTGATCTCCGACGCCTGCAGGTTCGGCGGAGGTTACGACGATCTGGAGGTCGCCTCTAGGCGCGTAGATTCCGGTGCTTCCTTCGCAAACGACTAGCGCGCCGTCTTCCAAGAATTGGTGACCAAGGCCGTAACGGAACATCACGCAGCGGAGGGATGCTTCGCGGTCGCGCAAAGTGAAGTAGCTGTGGCCCGAAGCGGGTTGGGCGTGGCCGGAGACTTCGCCGATTATCGTGACGTTTGCGAGTTGAGGGTCGCTCTTAAGCCGTCCTTGGATTAGTTGCGACACCTCTGAGACCGAGCGTGGCCCGGGCTTGTCGACGGTATCGGTCGGTGACGTCGCAGTGTTGTACATCGGTGTGCCCTATTATCTGCGACGCACGCGCCATGCGCTTTGGGATATCAGTCGGCGCGGCCGATGTATTGCTTCGTGGTGGTGTTGACGCTGATGAGGTCGCCTTCGTTGACGAATAGGGGGACCTGGAGTGTCAAACCGGTGTCGGTTGTCGCCGGTTTGGTGGCGCCACTTTGGGTGTCGCCTTTCAGGCCGATCTCGGTGTAGGCTACGGCGAGATTCACGGCAGAGGGCATTTCGACGAGGATGGGTTTTTCCTCGTGCATCAGCAGGATGAGTTCACCGCCTTCGGGCAGGAAGTAGACGGCGTCGGCTAGGAGGTTTTCGCCGAGGAGGTGCTGTTCGTAGTTCTCCATGTCCATGAAGACGTAGAAATCGCCCTCACGGTAGAGATATTGGGCGTTGCGTCGCTCGGTTTGGGCCACTGTCAGCTTGTGGTTGCCGGGCATTTTGCGTTCGAAGACGTTGCCGGTGCTGAGTTGTCGGACCTTGAGCGTCAAGGTCGGCGGTGCCTTCGGCGCTTGCCGGTGTTGCCACTCCATGATTTGATAGATGTCGCCATCCAAGAGGATGGTCATGTTGCGGCGGATCTCAGATGAGGAAATCGTCATTGTTCAGTGCCTTGGCTGCTGTCTTGGGTTTTCGTGGGTAAGTTCGAAAGCTAGAACCGCATCTTTGGTGCGTGGCTGAGTACGCGAGCCGAGCCGTTTTCCAAAACGACTACGTCTTCAATTCTGACACCGCCCCAGCCTGGTACGTAAATTCCGGGCTCGATCGTGAACGGCATTCCATTTTCCAGCGGCGTCTCGCCGCGCGGTCCGACGTTGGGTTCTTCGTGGACCTGCATGCCCAGGCCGTGGCCGAGGCTGTGGCCGAAGTTGTCGGTGTAACCGGCATCATCGATGATTTTTCGTGCGATCGCGTCGGCCTCTCCACCAGTGATTCCGGCTTCGACATTTTCGATGGCCGCCTCTTGGGCTTCGAGGACGATGTTGTAGATCCGAGCGACCTCGTCGTCAGCTTCACCGAGTACTACGGTGCGCGTCAGATCGGAACAGTAACCGTGATACGTTGCACCGCAATCGAAGACAATGGTTTCGCCTTCCTTGAGCACGGTGTTGCCGGTTTGGTGATGGGGACGTGCTGCGTTTGGACCCGTCGCGACGATGGTGTCGAAGGAGAGGCGCTCGGCGCCGCGTTCGCGGATCGCTTTCTCGAACTCCCAAGCGGCGTCTTTCTCCGTCATCCCTGACGTCAACTTCGAAGCTGTCTCTTCAAACGCTGCGTCGCCGATGTCGATGGCACGCTGAAGGAGTGCGATTTCGCCTTTGTCTTTGAGTGCTCGCAACTTCGCCGTGTCACCAGACTTCGGCTCCATCGCAACTTCGACGCCGCTCTCCCCAAGTGCATCTTCGAACATCTTGAGCGCGGATACTGTGAGGTTGTCAGCTTCGAAACCGATCGTTTTGACGCCCAATTCGCCGAGCAACTTTGGGAACCACTCACTAAGGCGCCCTTGGACCCTTGAAATCTCGAAGCCCGGCGCCTGATCGGCGGCTTGCTCGGTGTAGCGGAAATCGGTGGCTAGGACTGCGTCTGTTTCGGTGATGAACAGATAACCCGCGGTGCCGATGAAGCCGGACAGGTATCGACGGTTGTGCGGATCCGAGATCAGCATCCCATCGATATCGTTCTCTTGGATCACCGAACGGAGGCCGGCGATTCGATTAGGATGCCGAAAATCGATATCACTCATGCGTCGTTTTCCTCGACGTGCTTTGCCAAACTCTCGAGCGCGTAGCCGTAGCCTCTCCATCCGAGGCCAGCGATTTGCCCGAAGGCGTACGGTGCGATTACGGAGTGGCGCCGAAACTCTTCCCGCGCATGGATGTTTGACAGATGCACTTCTACAACGGGCAATCGGCTGTCCAAGATCGCGTCGAGTATTGAGTATCCGACCTGTGTAAGTGCGCCGGTATTGACGATGATGCCGGACGCGTTTCCAGATTCCGCCTGTATCCAATCGACGATCGAACCTTCGTGGTTCGATTGGAAGAACGCCGCTTCAACTCCCAATTCGCGTGCCCGTTCGGCGACGCGCTCCTCGATATCGGCGAGCGTAATTGCGCCATAGTGCTCGGCGTCGCGTTTGCCCAGATTGTTCAGGTTAGGGCCGTTTATTACTAGAAAGCGATGCATCGGGTGCGGGCGGTTTCGCTGTTGTTGGCCGTCGTATCGTGGCAACCAAGAATGGGCTTGTTCCAACTTTCAAGGCTATAACGAGACGATTGCGAAACGCGTTCGGTAGGTGGGGATGATGCGGTGATGGGGGTGTGGATGGTTTGGTTGGTGGGCCCCTCGCCGCCCCGGGCATACCCCGCTCTGTTGTCGGTCCTCTGGGCTCCGCTGGCTCGCGCCCCTTTCGCGGTGCGAAAGGGGCGGATTAGGGTGTGTTTAGTTGATCTGCGGGGTTTGATCGCAGATTTGTATTTGATCGTCGGGCGGGGGCACCTCGACATTTCCTTCCCCTTTAACGAAGGAGAGGCTGAGGTTTGTGCCCTCTCCGCCGCGCGAGTCCATTGCAAAACGTCGACGATGGGTTGTCGATCCTAAGATTTGGTGCGGTCCCCGCTTGCCGGTCCCCTCTGGATGGACGTTCCGTCCGCTGAAGGTCCCGCGTTCGCGGGAATGACGGTCGCGTGCGCGTTTAAGCGCCTGCGAATGTGGGTGGCAGGCCGTGGTCGGCGACCGCGAGGATTGCTTCGCTCTTTTGGATTTCAAGCGTCCGGATGGGGACGCCCGCAGGGCGGTCAAGGTGTACTCCCGGCGAATGCGGGGAGCACGGTTTCTATATTTAGAGTCATCGCCGCGTCTCTGGGTTGCGAGCGAAAGTTGGTTGATGGTGGATAAAAAGGGTCCAGCGCCGCCGACGTCGCCAGACCGTCGGCCCTCCGGGCGGCGTCACGATGTCGCCGCCCGTCATCACTTGGTTCTTCAACCCCGCGTTAGCACTGTGGCCGTCCCCGCACGACGAAGCGGGGGCGACTGGTGGGATAGAGGGAGCGATCGTCTCGGATCTTGAACGGACATCCCCTGCGGCGCCAACCCCTCGCCTCCTGCCCTCACCCTAGCCCTCTCCCGCCCAGCGGGAGAGGGGATGATGGTTGAGGGGGAGGTAATGAATAGCGTTGCGCAGCGGGATGACCGTCTGGCTTGCAAGGCGGAGTCAGCATTAACACTCCGCATCCGGACACTGCAGCTACAAGCTCCCTCGTAACCCGTTTTGTGGTCGCGTTGCGCTTGACATCGATAAAGCATGTGACGGGCACCGTCGCGGTCCGCCTGGAGCAGTCGCTTTCACCATTCGGCTTGGGCAGTCGCTTCCGGCTCGCCATGTGGACTCCCGTCCGCAGACCCTTGTTTGAAAGTTGGTAATTGCAGCATCGAAAAAAGTTGTGCGCACAGCCCGGTTCGACGCGGCGATGTCTCTGGGCGCCTCGGGCGACGGGTGGTCGGCTTGGGCGCTTGTTTCTATTTATACTACAGATGTGGTATGAGAGTCAAGTCTGAACCGCTGATTGCGCTGATGTTCGTGATGGGCTGTGATTGGGTGTTTGTTGTTGTGGGTGTTGGCGGGGATGGAGGGTGGGGTCGTTTGGTTGGCGTGTTGTCTGAACCGGGATGGGCAGGATTTAAGGATGGGCTAGGATTGGGTGTTGGTTGTTGAGTGTGTTGCGGTGATGGGAGTGTTGGTTGTTTGGTTGGCAGGGGCAGGTTTGAAACCTGCCCCTACGAGGTGGCCGGCGGGTTGCATTGATGGAGAGGGTTTGGGTTGTTTGGTTGGGAGGGCGGTTCACGGACCGCCCCTACGGGGTCTTTGGGCAACATATTTTGCGAAGTTTTCCGTTTGAGTCGCCCCGCCCCTTGGGCCCGTTCCCCCTCACCCTAACCTTCTCCCACGGCGGGGAGAGGGGATTTTACCCCTCCCTCCCCTTCTGGATGGACGTTCGGTCTGCTGAAGCGCCCGCCTACGCGGGAATGACGGGAGTTGTGCAACAGTCTCTATAACGCGTTACGACTTTTTCGCCTTTGCACCCCGTCGCCGCGGCGCGTTGCCTGGATGTGCACCGAGGTATACCTTACGCGCCTGTTCCGCTGAGACGTGCGTGTAGATCTGAGTTGTGGATGGTGATTCGTGTCCCAACAGATCTTGGACCACTCGCAGGTCGGCTCCGCCGTTCAAGAGATGAGTAGCGAAACTGTGGCGGAGATTGTGCGTGTGGAAGTGGGCGTCGAGTCCGGCATTCAAGGCGTGTCGTTTCACGATCATTTGGATGCCGCGTTCCGTCAAACGGCCACCTAGATTGTTCAGGAAAAGGGCATCGCCAGATTTTCTGGAGGCAAGTTTAGGGCGGGCGGTTGATAGGTAACCCTTCAACCATCGAATAGCAGTATTGCCGAGCAGAACGATGCGCTGTTTGGATCCCTTCCCGAAAACGCGGCATTCACGGGATTCGATACCGATATCGGCTACGTTGATAGATGTTGCCTCAGACACGCGGACGCCAGAAGCGTATAACAGTTCAAGCAATGCGCGATCGCGCTGGCCCAAGGTCGTCGCGGTGTCAGGCGCCATGAGCAGTCGTTCGACTTCGGATTCGGATACGACGTAAGGTAGCCGTCTAGGTTGGCGCGGTGCAACAACCATGTCGGTGTCGTTCGACGTGGTTTTGCCGGTTTCGTGCATCCATCCGAAGAAAGCGCGCAACGCAGTCAATTTGCGGCCTATCGACGCTTTTTCGTATTCGCGTCTGGCCAACCAAGCTAAGTAGCTCCGAAGTTCCCGACGATTGGGTGACTCGATGTTGCCGATGCGGCCAGATTCAAATAAGTACGCGATGAACGCGGCGAGGTCGTTCATGTAGTTGCGCACCGTTGGTTCGGCGAGTTGACGGATGGCGGTCAAGTATCGCTCGTACTCAACCAGCGGTGCTTCCCACCCGGTTCCAGACGCGAACGCCCAAAGACCCGGGACGCTGACGCGGTCCGGCTTTTTGCCGTTTTGGATCATTTCGCACCTCTGTTTGTTGATGTTCCCAGTAGAGGTGCGGGTGCTGACTCAATATCAGCTAGCGCTGCGGGTGCGCCGTGTTCCCGTGCGAGACCTCGACCGCGTGGTGCGTCGCTTTGCGGCCTCTGGATGCTCTTTGAAGCAACGTTGCATCCGTTGCTTGCGTTTCTCGTCCCACTCTGCGATCTCTTCGTCGCCGATGGGTTTGAGATCAAGGGCCACCCTACACTTCGGAAACTCTGGGCAAGCCAGGAATTCGCCACGTCTGCCGTTTCGCACGACGAGTTCAATCCCGCCGTCACAGATGACGCCAGATCCGACTTCAACTCGTTTTTCGACCTCCGGGACACCATCAGGATGAGTGATGTGGCACTGAGACATTCGACGAGTGAACTCGCCTTGCCACGCTTCGATCTTTTCACCATCAGATTCATCGCTTGGGCGGAGGTCCATCGCGAACTTACAGGCCGGATACTCAGGGCATGCTAGGAAATCGCCGCGGCGGCCGTTCCGGACCACCAAGTCGGTGCCACCTTCGCATTTGATGCCGCTGGCGACATCGAACTCGGAACGGCGAACGCGTTGGGCGTTTTGGAACGCGTGGTCCAGCGCCTCGTCGAACGGGCCGTAGAAATCCTTCAGCATCGAGACGCGTTCCAAATCGCCGTTGGCGATGTCGTCGAGTTGCGTCTCCATGCCAGCGGTAAAGCCGACGTCCACGATGTTGGAGAAGAACTCCTTGAGCATCGCGCAGACGGCTATGCCGCTTTTGGTTGGGTGAAACCGGTTCCTTTCTCGGGTTACGTAGTTCCTCTCAACAATTCTGCCGACTATGGTGGCATAGGTGCTAGGTCTCCCGATGCCAAGTTCCTCCAATGTTCGGATGAGGTTGGCTTCGGTGTACCGCGGAGGTGGTTGAGTGAACTTTTGGTCGCTGTTGACTTTCAGAGGATCTAGCGATTCGCCTTCGATCAGCGACGGCAACCTGCGCGTGTCATCCGACTCGGTGTCCTCGTCTTGCGCTTCGATGTACAGAGATCGGAAGCCGTCGAAGATCATCACTGATCCGGTGGCGCGCAACTTGTGCGTCTTTCCGTTGGCAGTTGAAGCGTCGATATCGGCACGCGTGCGTTCATCGACACCGTCCGCCATCTGGCTGGCAACCATTCGTTTCCAGATCAGGTCGTAGAGCCGTCGTTGGTCATCGTTCAGGAACCGACCGATGCGCTGCGGAGTGTTCATGATCGACGTTGGCCGTATCGCTTCGTGTGCTTCTTGGGCGTTGCGGGTTCGAGTGCGATAGACGCGATGCCCGGTCGAGTATTTTTCACCGAATTCGCGGTGAATGAACGACTGCGCCTGACCGAGCGCCGAAGATGCCAAGTTAGTCGAATCGGTTCGCATGTAGGTGATCAAACCCACGGGTTCACCGTCGCCGAGTACTACGCCTTCGTAAAGGCTTTGGGCGGCACTCATAGTCCGTTGAGCGCTGAACCGGAGACTCCGAGCGGCCTGCTGCTGAAGAGTGCTGGTGATGAATGGCGGACGTGGCCTAACTTTGACCTCTCGCTTGGTTACGCTCGTCAAGGAATACGTAGCATTTTTGAGTTCGTCGGCTACCGACGTGGCCGCGGTTTCGTTTGCGAGGAGTTCGTTTTCCGGTTTGTTTGGGTCATTTCGCTCGCCGTGTATGCGGTAAAGCCGGGCGTTGAACGGTAAGTCGTGTTGTTGCTTCTTCAGATCGACCGAGAGTAGCCAGTACTCTTTGGGGACGAATGCGTTGATCTCTGCTTCGCGGTCGACGACTAACCTGAGGGCAACAGATTGCACACGGCCAGCGGACTGGGCGCCCGCAACCTTGTTGCGAATGAATGGGCTGAGTTTGAATCCGACGAGCCGGTCGAGAATTCGCCGGGCTTGTTGGGCTTCGACTAGTTGGTGATCGATCGGCCGCGGGTCCCTGAAGGCCTGTTCGACGGCGTCTTTGGTTATCTCGTGAAACACGACGCGACGCGCATCATGTTCGGGTATTTCCAACAGCTGGCTGAGGTGCCAAGATATGGCTTCGCCCTCCCGATCCGGGTCGGTCGCCAGATAGACATCTCCAGCGCGCTTGGCTGCGGCTTTGAGGTCATTCACGACCTTGCGGCGGTCCGCAACGACGCTGTATTTGGGCTCGAAATCGTTTTCGATGTCGACGCCCATGCGGGATTTTTGTAGATCGCGGACGTGGCCGACGGACGCTTTGACCTCGAATCCATCGCCTAGGTAGCGCTCAATGGTGCGCGCTTTAGCCGCTGATTCGACGATCACGAGATTTTCGCCAGCTGCCTTTTTTCGTCTAGCCATTCGATTCCAGTTCTATCCAATTCCCGATTTACGGGGTTTAGTAATTATGCAGGTCGACCTTCATCGAGCAATCGAGGCGCGCTTAATTGGGCGCGTCGGTTCGACAAGTCGTACAATGCGCCTTCTGTACACCGCACCACGCCTCTCACTTCCATCATAGTAAGCGTCGACATCACATCGTTTACTGAAACCGACAGCGTACGGGCAACTTCGTCTACGTGCATCGCGCCGTCCGAGTTGGAAAGGACCTTAGCTATCGAATGCTCCTCCTCGCTGAATGTTTCAATCTCTTCGACGATCGGTTTTCTGGTTCGCGAAGACTTCGGTTTGGCTGATGCGTCCCGTCCCGTGACGGTCGCGGAGATGTTGGAAGCGGATTTTCGCCGATCGGTCTCGGGATCGCGTTCCAAGTCGCCAAAAAACACGCTCAACTCCTGCAAAACGTCGTCGGCGCAGGTCGTCAGCTTTGCGCCCTGTTGGATGAGCCAATTTGTACCTTCGCTCTGATATGACGTCGCATTCCCTGGAACTGCGAAAACTTCTCGGTTCTGCTCCAACGCCCACTTCACGGTCCACGTGGCTCCGCTCTTTTTGGCCGCCTCGACGACGACCACACCCCTGCTCAAACCGCTGATAATCCGGTTTCGACGTGGAAAGTGTTCGCGTTTTGAACGCACACCCAGTTGATACTCGGAGACCAAAAACCCGCTCTCCACGATCTGTCGAGCCAATCCTCGATTTCTTTGGGGATACACGGAGTCAAGACCGCCAGCCATTACGGCGACGGTGCGTCCGCCGGCGGCGAGCGCGGCGCGGTGGGCTGCGGAATCGATGCCGATCGCGAGGCCGCTGACAATTGTGATGCCGTAACTGGCCAATTCGCTAGATAGCAACGTTGCCATCTGGAGGCCGTATTGCGTCGCGTTTCTGGTGCCGACGATCGCGATGCTGTTGTTGTCGCGGGTTTCAAAATCGCCGCAGACGTATATTACTGCCGGTGGTTCAGGTGATTCTGCGAGTTGTTCAGGATATTCGTCGGATCGAAGGTGAATTGGCTGTATGCCACGCTTTAGCAATCGCTCCATCTCTGAATCGGGATCAATGCGTTCGCGTTTCGAGTCGATGTCTTCGGCAACGGCGGATCCGATACCGGCATCTCGTAACTCGCCTCGGTTTGCTCGCCAAGCCTCTCCCAAAGTGCCGAAATGAGCTTCCATGCGATTGAATCGTTTAGGCCCTAGCCCGTGTATGCGGTCGAACGCCACCCAGTATTTCAAATCGTTCATAACGTCCACAGTCCGTTGATGTAAATCGGCGTACGTTTGCACACCGAATCGGGCCGCGAAAACCTACGCGGTACGCGAATAGTGTGCACCGCAATACCGTACTACACATCTGCATGGATGTCGAAATCGAGTTGGCGAAGATGCGAACAGTTGAGGCTGAGGTTGGAGCTGGCGGAGAGGACAGGATTCGAACCTGCGGTGGGTTTAGCCCACACACGCTTTCCAGGCGTGCCCGTTAAGCCGCTCCGGCACCTCTCCGGGATATTGACGATCGACTTGCCGAGCGGGCGAAGCGGTCCCGGTGGGTTGATGGCGGAGAGGGCGGGATTCGAACCCGCGATCCCGGTTGCCCGAGATACCGGTTTTCGAAACCGGCGCTTTCAACCACTCAGCCACCTCTCCGAAAGTCAGATCGGATCTGGATGCAATTGTAAAAAGCCCCCTGGCGACGACCTATTTTCCCACACCTCTCAGTGCAGTATCGTCAGCGCTACGACGTTTCACTTCCGTGTTCGGGATGGGAACGGGTGGTTCCATCGCGCTCTAATCACCAAAGGGCTTTTGCGATATGTTTGTTCGACGTTTTGCGCATGGGTTGGTAGCGGGGGCAGGATTCGAACCTGCGACCTTCGGGTTATGAGCCCGACGAGCTACCACTGCTCCACCCCGCAACGTTAGGCGTGTTAGACGCCACGTCAGTCGAACGTTTTAAATTGAAATCGATTCCGCATTCTCACTAAACTGGAGCTAGCCGATTCATGAAGAGATTTAATGGTCAAGCCCTCGACCGATTAGTACCGTTCAGCTGAGCGCATTGCTACGCTTACACCTACGGCCTATCTACCCGGTAGTCTCCCGGTGGTCTTACTCCAAAAGGATGGGACATCTCATCTTAGGGTGGGCTTCGTGCTTAGATGCTTTCAGCGCTTATCCCTTCCGAACGTGGCTACCCGGCGGTGCAGCTGGCGCTACAACCGGCACACCAGAGGTTCGTCCAACCCGGTCCTCTCGTACTAGGGTCAGCTCCCTTCAAATGTCCTGCGCGCACGGCGGATAGAGACCGAGCTGTCTCACGACGCTCTGAACCCAGCTCGCGTGCCGTTTTAACGGGCGGACAGCCCGACCCTTGGGACCTTCTTCAGCCCCAGGATACGACGAGCCGACATCGAGGTGCCAAAGCTCCCCGTCGATACGATCTCTTGGGGGAGATTAGCCTGTTATCCCCGGGGTAGCTTTTATCCGTTAAGCTACGGCCCTTCCACACGGAACCGTAGGATCATTTTGACCGACTTTCGTCCCTGCTCGACTTGTAGGTCTCGCAGTCAAGCCACCTTATGCCAATACACTCTTTGGCTGATTTCCATCCAGCCTGAGGTGACCTTTGTGCGCCTCCGTTACCTTTTAGGAGGCGACCGCCCCAGTCAAACTGCCTACCAGACACTGTCCCAGACACGGTTAGATTCAAACGCAGAAAAGGGCGGTCTTTCATTGGTGACTCCACGCAGGCTGGCGCCTGCGCTTCGAAGTCTCCCGCCTATGACTACACATCCCTGAGCTCAAACCAATGTCAAGCTGCAGTAAAGCTCCACGGGGTCTATTTGTCCTGCCGCGCGTAACCCGCATCTTTACGGGTCCTGCAATTTCACCGAGTCCATCGTTGAGACAGTGCCCAAGTCGTTACGCCATTCGTGCGGGTCGGAACTTACCCGACAAGGGACTTCGCTACCTTAGGACCGTTATAGTTACGGCCGCCGTTTACCGGGGCTTCGGTCGGGAGCTCTCACCCCCTTCCTTAACCTACCAGCACTGGGCAGGCGTCAGCCTGTATACATCAGCTTTCGCTTTGGCACAGACCTGTGTTTTTGGTAAACAGTCGCTTGGGCCGGTTCTCTGCGGCCGACCACGCTTTTCGCGGCGTAAAAAGCGCGTATACGTGATCGGCACCCCTTATCCCGAAGTTACGGGGTTAATTTGCCGAGTTCCTTAACGATGGTTTTCTCGAACGCCTGGGGGCTTTTACCCCTGTCCACCAGTGTCGGTTTGCGGTACGGTCGCCGCAGAACCTCGACGTCGGAGATTTTCTTGGCGGCATAGGATCAGCGACGTTCCTCGAGGCGTACCTTAAGGTCCCACCACCCCTCTGCTCATCACGCGCCACGCATTTTAGCTCGTGGCGCTGGCCTACGGGTGGCGACACACCATATCCAGTGGTATGCATCGCTTACCAATCCGCGTCCCTCCTGCGTCTCAATCGGTCCTGTGGCGGGGCTGGAATTTCAACCAGCTATCCATCGGTTTCGCCTTTAGGCTACACCTTAGGGCCGCCTTACCCTACGTCGATCAACGTTGCGTAGGAAACCTTGGACTTTCGGCGTGCCGGATTCTCACCGGCATTGACGCTACTCATGCCAGCATTCTCACTTCCCAGCACTCCACGTGCCCTCACGGTCACGCTTCAACGCGGCTGGGAACGCTCCCCTACCGAGGCGCGCGAACGCGCCTCTCGCAGCATCGGCGGTGTGCTTGAGCCCCGTTTATTTTCCGTGCGGGAGCCCTCGACCAGTGATCTGTTACGAACTCTTTAAAGGGTGGCTGCTTCTAAGCCAACCTCCTGGCTGTCTGGGCGCCCCCACCTCGTTTAACACTTAGCACACACTTAGGGGCCTTAGCTTGCGATCTGGGCTGTTTCCCTTTCGACAATGGAGCTTATCCTTCACTGTCTCACTGCCAGGGTACCCTTCGCGGTATTCGAAGTTTGACAGGGTTTGGTAAGTTCTTCACCCCCTAGCCCAATCAGAGCCCTACCTCCGCGAAGTAATTCCTGACGCTGCACCTAAATGCATTTCGGGGAGAACCAGCTATCTCCGTGTTCGATTGGCATTTTACCCCTACCCACAGCTCATCCCATCACTTTGCAACGTAAACGGGTTCGGCCCTCCACGAAATGTTACTTTCGCTTCAGCCTGGCCATGGGTAGCTCACACGGTTTCGGGTCTACTCCGCGCGACTGAACGCCCTGTTCAGACTCGCTTTCGCTTCGGCTACGGCGCTGAACGCCTTAACCTCGCCACACAAAGTAACTCGCTGGCTCATTCTTCAATAGGCACGCTGTCATCCGCCCGAAGGCAGACTCCAACGGTTTGTAGGCACACGGTTTCAGTTCTCTTTCACTCCCCTGCTTGGGGTGCTTTTCACCTTTCCCTCACGGTACTGGTTCACTATCGGTCGCTAGAAGTACTTAGCCTTGGAGGGTGGTCCCCCCAGGTTCCGACAGGATTTCACGTGTCCCGCCGTACTCAGGTACCCGATCCAGGAGGCACGACAATTTCGCTTACGGGGCTATCACCCTCTACGACCAGGCTTTCCAGACCTGCTCAGCTATCGTCGCGCTTTGTAACTCCTTGGAAGCCTACAGGTAGCCTCCATGCCGGGCCCTACAACACCCGTGAGACGTAAGCTCCTGAGCCGTTTAGTCTCACCCGGTTTGGGCTCGTCCCTTTTCGCTCGCCGCTACTAAGGGAGTCTCGGTTGATTTCCTCTCCTCGGGGTACTTAGATGTTTCAGTTCCCCCGCTTACCCTCTCTTACGAGATGACGCCGCGCGCGAACGCGCGGCATCGGGTTTCCCCACTCGGGAATCCACGGCTTAGCCTGCTAGACGGCTGACCGTGGCTTATCGCAGTCTCACTACGCCCTTGTTCGGCTTCTAGCGCCAAGGCATTCCCCGTGTGCCCTTAGTAGCTTGATCCATCTTCTTGAATCGGCTTGCTCCGGTTTCTCGGAGAATGCGGAATCGATATTCAACTTTAAAGGTGCACCCACCAGTTTGAGCCAAGCAGAAAAGCGTGATTCTTTCAGCGGGTAACCCGTAAGTATATTCGACGCATTGTAGAGCGTCAACCGTTCAACCGCCACATTCGCACCGATTGGGAATGGGTCCATATCCTATGTCTTGAGATGGCATCTCGACACTAGATTGAAGGGTCGCTAGGCCGAGTTTACGATCATATTTACGGCTCGCGTCCTCGACATCCGCGGCCTTACGCCGTTCTTCATCGTCCGAAGTGTTTTCGTCTGATAAGAACGCGTTCGGCTGCCGATACGACATCGGGCCCCATCGGTAAGGAGGTGATCCATGTGGGGAGCCATTGCCGGCGACGTAATCGGATCGACTCACGAATTCCGCAATCCGCCGACCAAGACACCAGATTTCGAACCTTTATTCGCCAGCGATTGCCAGTTCACCGACGACACCATCCTGACGGTCGGAACGGCGCAGGCGGTTTTGGAATGGGTCGAATTTACGACGGACCCAAGCCAAGATCAGGATCGAAACCGAAGTTCCACGGCTCCGCAAGACCTCCAATCGCACTTAGGTCCTGACTACGAGAAGTCCTACCTCGACTGGGGAAGGCGTTATCCGTCTTCCTACGGTGGCAGATTCGCGGGTTGGCTGCACAGCAATTCGCCAAAGCCCTACAACAGTTTCGGCAACGGATCAGCGATGCGGGTCAGTCCCATTGGTTGGGCATTCGAATCTCTTGACGAAACCCTGAGGCAAGCCAGATTGTCGGCGATGCCGACACACAACCATTCAGAAGGGATCAAGGGAGCCCAGGCAATCGCCCACGCCATCTACAAGGCACGCAACGGTTCTAGTAAAGAAGATATCCGTTTAGCAATTGAGGCCGGCTATGGTTACGACCTGCACAGGACCACGGATGAAATCAGGCCCGGTTACTGCTTCAACGAGACGTGTCAACGCACGGTGCCTGAAGCGATTGTCGCGTTCCTCGAATCCGACGACTTCGAGAGCGCGATCCGCCTCGCAATCTCACTCGGTGGCGACGCCGACACTTTGGCGTGCATTACCGGCTCAATCGCCGAGGCGTACTACGGTGAGTTGCCAGATGGGATCGTGGGGCAAACCCGTGTGCGCCTGCCGGGCGAGATGCTACATGTCGTGGATCGATTTACAGAGCGATTCAGACGATTAAGGTAGGTCCGGACCGACGGCTTAGATGACACCTTCGTCGTTTCTGACCGGAAGTTTCACGACTCTCGTGACTCGATCCGCGCGAGAATATCTCTGATCTCTGTCAAAATCTCGGTTTGGGCATCGGAGCCAGAAGTCGTCGCTGATGCTTCGGCGGTTTGGGCGGTTTCCGCACTGGCGCCTTGCTTCACCAGTTCGACGTTTTCCAAGACCGCGTCTCGGAAATCGTATGGATCGACGACGCCGATGATGTTTGCTGCACCTTGCAGTTGGGTCTGTCCCGCGCTCTCAACTGTTACTTTGTAGACACCGAATGTCCTCATTAACGGACCTTGATGCACGGCGACGTCTGTGATCCGGTCTAGGGGAACGTTAGTTTGGCTGCGGAAGACAACGCCACGTTTCGACGTTACGCCCGTCTCTGTCAGTTCCAATGTGTGGAACTCCCGATATCGAGGTGCGTACCAAGCCCAATAGATGATGGCGATTATCGGTAGCAAGGGTATTCCGACCACCGTTACCGCCGAAACCCACATTACTGTCCAGAACAGATACTGCTTGACTTTGTCGTCAATTTCGGCGCTGATGAGGTTGGGGTTTTGGTCTTGAGGTGTCAAATGGGGTTCGTTTGTTTTCGGGCGCGGGATATTCGGGTTTGGCGCTTAGGATACTTTAAGCGGATTCATCCGATTGGATCGCTCGAGGGTCAGACACTCTCCTGGTAGTGCGAATGTGCGCGCGGCCATGGAATTCGCTTCAGCGCTCCGCGATATAATTCGTTTGTTAAGCACACTCGATACGCGCGTGCTGGTGTTTCGCGACGGCGTATGACGCCGTAACGGGACACGGGCGCGAAGGGGAAAACCGAATGCCGACGACCGCCGTGCTCGGTGGGTTATGGGGCGACGAAGGCAAAGGGAAGATAATCGACTTCCTTGCCGCTGACGCATCAGCAGTCGTTAGATTTTCCGGCGGCAACAACGCCGGACATACCGTCGTAAACGATTACGGAAAGCTCATATTCCACCTCATCCCCTGTGGAATCTGCCACGAAGGCACAATCAACGTCATTGGCAATGGCGTTGTGATTTCTCCTGACGCTCTCATCGAGGAGATCTCGATGGTGAAGGAGAAGGGTTTGCCCGGCGAGATCGCTGTCTCTGACCGTGCCCATCTCATCATGCCTTATCACGTGGTGCTCGACCGTTTGGAAGAAGAACGACGCGGAGCCGCCGCCATCGGGACCACAGGTAGAGGTATTGGTCCAGCTTACGTTGACAAGGTTGCCCGAATGGGTATCCGAGCCGGAGAGTTGTTGGATCTAGAGGAGCTAACGCTCACTCTCCCACCGATCATCGAGTTCAAAAACGAGCTCATCACGAAGATCTACGGTGGCGATCCGATTGATTCGGATGACATCTTAGAGCAGGCGAAGAATTGGGCGAATGAGATCGGACCGTACATCCAATCTGCCGACGAAATTGTTACCAACGCGCTGGCTTCGGGCCAAAACGTAATCATGGAGGGGGCGCAGGGTGCTCTGCTCGACATCGATCATGGGACATATCCGTACGTAACCTCGTCGAGTCCGACGATCGGCGGCGCGTTGACCGGCACCGGAATAGGGCCGAGTTCGTTCTCACGCATCATCGGTGTCTTCAAGGCTTACGCAACCAGGGTCGGCGCGGGGCCGTTCCCGACCGAGATTCACGGCGACGAGGGTGATCGCATACGGGAGATGGCCGGCGAATTCGGTGCGACAACCGGGCGTGCGCGACGCGTCGGTTGGTTCGATGCTGTTGCCGCGCGTTATACGACCCGCGTCAACGGTTTCGACTCGATGGTGTTGACGCGCTTGGACACTCTCGACAACTGGGAACGCATCAAGATTTGCACCGCGTATTCGTTGGATGGCGAAATCGTCGAAAACTTTCCGATCGAGCGCGGTCGTTTGAGCCGTTGCCGACCGATTTATGAAGAGTTGCCAGGTTGGACGGAATCTACGACTAAAGTGACGGATTGGAACGATCTTTGCGATGGCGCGCAGCGCTATGTCCGGCGGATTGAGGATCTGCTCGGGATCCCGGCATCGGAGATTTCAACCGGTCCGCATCGCGACGATACTTTGGTGGTTGATCGCAGTTAAAGGTTTACGGACCTCTCGAATAGGTCAGGTTCAATTGGCGTCGACGCATTCCATTACTGCGGATGCCAGCTTCTCCGGATCGTGGACACGTGGGTCGGTCGCGCTCGCGACGGGTCGAACCAATATCGTGTCGACTTGCTCATGAAGTTGCGGGTCAAGTCCGACGGCATTTTCGGGTTGTGGTGAACCGGCTTCGAATTCATTCAGGATTAAAGTGTCAACCCGTCGGTCTGGCGACTGAGCTTTGGCGACTGAGTTCAAATAGCGATTTGCTGTCGCCACGAAATCGGAGGCCGAATAGCCACCGGATTCGCTGCGTTTCTTGGCGATGTTGCAGATCTGCAGGATGCGCGCTTGGCTGTCTCTGACAGCGTCGGCGACACCTTCAGCGACTATGTTAGGGATCACGCTGGTGAATAGGTCGCCCGGGCCTAGGACCACAACATCGGCGTTGCGGAGTGCGTCTAACGCGTCGGGGTTCGCGGTAACTGCGGGATCTAGGTAAACCTGCGATTTTCCAAACAGCTCTTCGTTTCTGGCACCGACCGTCGATTCGCCACGAATGACGGTTCCGTCCTCCAAGGTCGCGCAAACGTCGGAAGGTTTTTCGCTCACGGGGATCACGCGTCCGAGCAGATTTAATGAGTTTGAAATGGAGTCGATTGCTTTGGTCAGGCTGCTTTTCCTTCGCATCGCCATCAGCAACAAGAGATTTCCGAATGCGTGCCCTTTGAGTTGCGTCGCAGTCTCGAATCGAAATTCGAACCCATCGCGAATTTCGTCGAACCTCGCACCCGGTGGTATCAGTGCGGCGATGCACCTTCGAACATCGCCTAGTGCAGGGACACCATACTCGTCTCGCAACCTCCCGGACGAGCCGCCGTCGTCAAACGTAGTTACGATCGCTGTGATATCGATGCGATCGGCATAGCGTTTCAATCCCCGCAGCAAAGTCGACGATCCCGTACCGCCACCGACGGTTACGATTCGCACACGATCAGAGCAAATGTCAGTCATCAAGTTAGCGTGAGCGATAGGTCGGAGGACCGCTTAGGAAACAAAGTCTCCATCAGATGCCGAGACGACTTAGATCCGGCGTTGGCATCAGTGTGAGCAGCAATCGTTTCACCAATAGACCGCATTCCGAATAGAACCGGCAAAAAAGACTGCCCAGGAAATCTCGCAGACGCCACCCACGCGCCAGACGCATTTTCACGGTGCACAGCTTTCCGATGTTGGACGGCCGTTACCTTGCCATCTTCAAAACCGATCGTGACCCGGTCGCGATCGACAAGGATCTCAACATCGCCAGTGATTCCCGCGTGCAACGAAGCTTCGATCCTCGACTCCAACTCCGGAGCTATTTTCCGCAGAAAAGCGGCAACATCAGGCACTCTCACGTACCACCCGTACTGGCGTTCCGGCTCATGTCCCAATGCCCCGTCATCGAAAACGTACGCCGGGTGGTCCGGTTGCAGATCCTGCCGCACCGATTTAATCTCGCGCTCAGGGTCAGGGTGATCGCTCGCAGCTTTATCGGCCAACTCCCTCAGCTCTTTCAACAACGATGGCAGAGCTTCCCGCCAATATCGCGGTTCCGACATCTCCATCCGCAAAATGATCCCTTGGTCTATCTCGATAACCATCGCGTACATGATCACGCCGACCGCTTCGCCGAGGCCATCACCGTTTGCCTTGCACAAGATTGTTGTCTTGTGACAAACCGCGCTGCGGGCGGTGCGATCGAATGTCAAGTACTTCACCTCATCTTCTCGAAACACTGGCGACACCATTGATCGTTGCGTTGAGTCCGTCAATACTTTCGTAATAAACGGCACGTCACCTTGGGCGGCGTCACGCAACTGAAACTTGCGCTCCTCGTCTCTACCCCATCGCGGCAACGAAGCGATGGGCATTTCGCGCCCGCCTTCCGCAGGCAAGGCGTATTCGTAACCGAATAATCGGTAGTAAATCGGAATGCCCAGGACAACTTGGACGAGATGACCGCGTTCCTCGGCCCATCGGTGCATCACATCGAACTGTTCGCGGACCAATCCACGGTTGCGATATTCGCGACCCGTGCCAACGATTTCCGGACGTCCAATCTCAAACTCGACACCGTCGTAACTCCACGTCTGCGTCAGATACGTCGTGGTCGACGCGATACAACCCTTTTCGACGTCTTCGACGATGATGATGTCGTCGGGACTCAACGTCGGATGCGGTTTCCCAACAAGGTCGTGGATCCAGTTCGCGATCCAATAGGCTTCGGTGCTCGCGCCCGAAGATTCGGCCAAAGGCTCATCCATGAAGACTTTGGCGCAGAATTCCGCGAGCCGATCAGCATCCTCGCGAACCGCGGAACGCATTATCAACCCGTCGCCGAGATCCTCAATAACTGTTTTCGGCGACTCACCTGTCACGAAAGCATTAACCGTTGGGTAGATCGATGTCGTACTGATCCATGATGGGATCGAACTGAGCCGCGAAAGCCGCGATCTCATCATCGTCCGCCTGCATCGGGTGACGCGCCGGACCGGCGTTGAAACCGGAACGGTTCATCGCATATCTGACTGGTATCGGATTGGTGATGAAGAACAAAGCATTGAATATTGGGAGCAAGCGGAGGTGTTCAGCCGCCGCGCGTTCGGTTTCGCCTTCAAGGACCGCACCGATGAGACCTTTTACCTGGTTGCCGATGATGTTGCTCGCCACGCTCACCACGCCGTAACCGCCGGTCGACACAATCGAGAATGTCTCGTTGTCGTTGCCTGACCAGACGTTGAATCCTTCGGGCGCTCCTTTGATGACGTAAGCGATCTGGTCCGCGTCGCTACTCGCTTCCTTGACACCGACGATGTTTGGAACTTCTGCCAATTTCAGGGTGGTTCCCGCCGTCATGTTGAGGGCGGTGCGGCTAGGCACGTTGTACAGGACGCCGGGTATCGATACCGCTTCGGCGATCGCGATGAAGTGTTTGACCAACCCGCCTTGAGTTGGTTTGTTGTACGCAGGCACGGTCATCAAGATCGCGTCGGCACCGACAGCCTCAGCTTCTTTGGACACCTCGATGGAGCGGTATGTGTTGTTGTCAGTGGTTCCTGCCACTACTGCACCGGATTCACCGATAGCGTCCTTCACTTCGGCGAAGAGCTTCAACCGTTCGTCGTCGGACATAGCCGGCGCTTCGCCTGTCGTGCCGCCGATCACTAACCCGTCAGAGCCAGACGCCAGCAAAGATTTGGCCAGCTTGCGAGCCTGCGGATAGTTGACTTCCCCATCCTCAGTGAACGGGGTGACCATTGCTGTTAGAACTCGCCCGATTTCTGCCATTTCAAACTCCCTTACGCACCGAATCTTACATCAATCCAGTTAAAACCAAGGTGGTTGCGGTTAACCGCAGCAATGACCGGTGTCGAGGGCCCTTCCAAATACGACGGTAATACGGTGAGAGCGCGCCGTGAACGAGTTAAGCGGTCGCTGCGAGGCGTGGTCGAACACACTCTCGCGCCACGCATTCGTC
The DNA here is from genome assembly GCA_965220355.1 of Dehalococcoidia bacterium. Lineage (GTDB taxonomy): Bacteria > Chloroflexota > Dehalococcoidia > Lucifugimonadales > Lucifugimonadaceae > Bin127. The sequence goes on along the minus strand of OZ244820.1, from coordinate 837,146 downwards.
CATGATCTGCAACGCGTTGAGTGCGGCACCTTTTCGCAGGTTGTCGGCAGCTAGCCAGAAAACGACACCGTTCTCGTGCGCAATGTCTCGTCGGACGCGTCCGACCATGACTTGGTCTTCACCTGCCGAATTTGAAGGCATCGGGTACACCGATTCGTGCGGTTGATCCAAGAGCGTGACGCCGGGAAACTCGGCGATTGCTACTCGGGCTTCTTCCACAGACACCGGATCATCGAATTCGACTGTAACCGATTCGCAGTGCGAGACCTCAACCGGAACGCGAACGCAGGTGGAGGCTAGACGCAACTCAGGATCGCCGAGAATCTTTCTCGACTCGTTGAGCATCTTCATCTCTTCCTTCGTGTATCCCTCGTCAACGAAATCGTCGACCTGGGGCAGGAGGTTGAACGCGATTGGATGAGGATACTGGCTCGGAGGTGACAATTCTTGTCCGCTCAACATGGCCCGCGACTGGTTCAAAAGCTCTGCTCTCGCGGCAGCTCCTGTTCCGGTTACCGACTGATAAGTTGAAACCGTCACTGAACTGATCTCCGCCAGGCCCCTGAGTGCGGCCAGAGCCATAACCAGAGGGGTTGTCGTGCAGTTAGGTATCGATATGATCCCGGAGTGCCATTCGACATCGGAGCCGTTGACTTCCGGCACGACGAGAGGGACGCTGGGTTCCATTCGATACGCTGAGCCATCGTCGATTACCAACACCCCGCGCTTCACAGCCTCGGGTGCGAGCGCCAAGCTCACGTCTGACGACGCGGATATGAACGCCACGTCAACTCCGTTGAAAGATTCAGGAATCGCCTCTTGCACAGTCAACCCTTGACCGGCGTATTCCAGTTTTTTGCCGTGTGACCGCTTCGAGGCAAGCAGTCGAACCTTGTCCGCCGGGTGGCCGCGTTCAGCCAAGAGATCCAGCGCAACGGCACCTACCGCACCAGTTGCGCCGACAATAGCGATTTCCAACTCTGACGCCTGCATTTGACTTTCCTCAGGCACACAGACGAACATGGCCGTAGTTCGTCTGGTCTAACGTTTCAACGATCTGATGTTCGGATCTATTCGGAGATTCCGAGAACCTTGTCAAGGCCGACGATCATCGACTTTTCGTCGATGACACGCCTAACTGCGATCATTACTCCGGGCATGAAGCTGTCACGGCTGATCGAGTCGTGCAACAGGGTAAGCGTCTGCCCTAAGGCGCCGAATACAACTTCGTGCCGAGCTACGCGTCCTGGCATCCTCGCGCTGTGGACATTGATTCCACCGGTGGAACCGCCGCGCGTTCCTGCGAGCAATTCCTTTTCGACGATGTTTTGATCGAAATCGCCGCCCTTGCCCTCGAGCATTGCCTGCGCGATCGACAGTGCGGTCCCTGAGGGGGCATCGATCTTCATCTCGTGGTGGCTCTCAATGACGTCCGCGTAGTCGAAGTAACTAGACGCGATGCGGGCGAGGTAGATTAACACCACGCAACCGAGCGCAAAGTTAGACGCCGATATGACGCCTACTTCGGCAGAGGCTGCACTTTCACCGATCGAATCCAATTGGTCGGGCGTGATGCCGGTCGATCCAGAAACGCACTTGACGCCATGCTCGATGCATGCTCGCATCGCGGATGTGCCACCCTCGGCGTTGGTGAAGTCGACGACCACATCGGGCTTTACATCTGCGAAAAGCATGGCCAGATCTTGTGCCAACGGGAGTTCAACACCGCCCGGAGTAGATACCGTCTTGAGGCCGCCCGCGAGGGCGTCTGCACCTCCTACAGGTACCATTCCGGGCTCGTGCTCCACCGCGTTCAACACGGTGCAGCCCATTCGGCCCAATACTCCGTTTACGGCAACAGTGATGTCGGACATCTCTACTCCGAAAGCTGTATCGCTGTTGATGCTTGAGGATCGGTCGTTGCTTAGTTGGATCCTGGGCTATCGCTAGTCACGATCTCCACGGGTGATCATCCGTCGACGAGGCCTGCGATCTCGGGAATCGCCGTCGCCGAAGTCGTCACGCCGATTGCCGCGCCTGCCGCCACGGTCAAAATCGTCGCGTCTGCCGCCACGGTCAGAATCGTTGCGCCGATCGCCACGTCGGCCACCGCGATCAAAGTCATCGCGCCTGCCGCCACGATCGAAGTCGTCGCGTCGACCGCCGCCGCCACCGCCGCGGTCGGACCGTCCACCGCCGCCGCCGCCGCCGCGGTCGGACCGTCCACCGCCGCCGCCGCGGTCGAACCGTCCACCACCGCCGCCGCGGCCGCCGCGGTCAGAGCCGCGCCCGCCACGATTGCTTGGTCGGCGGCGTCCTACCGCTTCTTCGAGCGCTCGATCGTGGTCACCACCGTAGTTGCGTTCGTCAATGATCGCTCGGACGGAGAGATCAACTCGGCCGTTCCCGTCAACGTTTACGACCATCACTTCCAAATCGTCACCTTCGTTGGCAACGGATTGGACATCTGGCACCCGTGTGTCGGAAAGTTCGCTGATGTGAACCATCCCGTCCTTGCCAGGAATGAGGTTTACGAAGCAACCGAAGTCCATGATCTTGACGACCTTGCCGGTGTACTTCTCGCCTACCTCAACATCCTTCGTCATACGTTGTATCGAGTCGATTGCGCCTTGCACCTTTGTTTGTTCCGTGCCGCCAATCGTGACGCTGCCGTCGTCTTGGATGTCGACGCTGACGCCGAACTCTTCCTGGATTCCACGAACGTTAGAACCACCTGGACCGATGACCATTCCGATCTTGTCGGTCGGAACCTTGATGGTCGTCATCTGCGGTGCGCCGTCACGCAATTCGGCTCGAGGAGCAGACATTGTCTGTTCCATGTGGTCCAGAATCTCGAGTCTTGCGATTCGAGCTTGTTCCAACGCCTCGGACATGATCTCAAACGTGATGCCTTTGACCTTGATGTCCATTTGAAGGGCGGTAACACCGTCGCGTGTTCCGGCGACCTTGAAGTCCATGTCGCCGGCGTGATCCTCGGCTCCTTGGATATCAGTGAGAACCTTGGCTACGCCGTTCTCGCCGGTGATGAGACCCATTGCGATACCGGCAACTGATGCCGAAATCGGTACTCCACCGTCCATCAACGCCAATGTGCCTGCACAAACGCTTGCCATCGAGGTCGAGCCGTTGGAGGCCATCACTTCGGAAACCAGCCTTATTGAATAAGGGAAAGCCTCTTCGCCCGGAATCACAGCGCGAAGGGCACGTTCGGCCAACATTCCGTGACCTACTTCCCGTCTCCCGGTGAATCCGAACCTGCCAGCCTCACCCGTCGAGTAAGGCGGGAAGTTGTAGTGGTGCATGAATCGCTTGGTTGTGATCGGCGACAGGTTGTCGAGACGTTGCGCGTCCGCTGCGGAAGCCAACGTCAGAACACCCAAGACCTGTGTCTCGCCGCGCTGGAAGATACCAGACCCGTGGACACGCGGTAGGTAACCCACCATGGAATCTAGCGATCGCAAATCCTCGAGGTTTCGGCCATCTGGTCGCCTATCCTCGTCTAGAATGCCCTCGCGTACTGCTTCTTTCTCCAACGAGTAAAGCGCAGTCTGCACGTGCAGTGCGTTGTGAGCGTCATCGCCGGACGTCAATTCAGCCTTGGCTTGGGACATGATTTCCCCGACCGCGGCCTCGCGCGCCTCTTTGCCGTCGCCGAGTTTCAGCGCGTCTTTTATCGAATCGCCGACGTATTGACGTGTGGCTGCTGTGGCATCCATCTCTTCGTCGGTGGGTTCTGGCGCCGCCCACTTGGTTTTTCCAATTTCAGCTTGGATCTCCCGGATGTGGGAAACGATTTCACCGTTGACGTCTTGCGCAAGCTTTAGCGCCTCGAGGATCACCTCCTCGGAAACGAAGTTTGCGCCTGCCTCGACCATCATGATGGCATCGGCGGTACCGGCGACCGTCAATTCGAGCGCGCTCTCTTCGAGCTCTTCATACGTCGGGTTGACGATCAGATCGCCGTTGATGAATCCGATGTTGCAAGCGCCGACCGGGTCGTCGAACGGAATGTCCGAGATTGCCAGTGCGGCTGAGGCGCCAACGATTCCCAAAGGCGCATAAGGGTTGACCTCATCGGCGGCGAGTATGGTGACGATCAGTTGTGTTTCGTTGCGGAAATTCTTGGGAAACAGCGGACGCAGTGGACGGTCGCACAACCGTGCCGCCAAAATTGCCTCTGAACCCGGTCGTCCTTCCCGTTTGAAGAACCCGCCGGGCATCTTGCCTGCGGCGTACGCTTTTTCGGCGACGTCGACCGTTAACGGCAGAAAGTCAACTCCCTGCCTCGGATTTTTGTCGGCCGTAGCCGTCGCGAGCAGCATCAGGTCGCCGTATCGCAGCGTTACCGCTCCACCGGCCTGTGCCGCCAATCTGCCGGTTTCGAACGACATCAATCGCCCGCCGACTTCTAAATCGAATGTTCGAATCATGTTTTTGTTTCTCTTTTCCTTGTTTTTCTAGCCAATTCGTGGTTTCGAATCGTGAATATTGGTGAGTTGACGCGTTAGGTGTTTTGGGCATATGAACGGCGCGCGCGTAGGGTTGGTGAGATTGGTGGTCGGCAACGGCACATTAGCTGTCGCGGTGCGTGCCCGTCTAACGTCGTGCGAACGTGTTTGCGTATCTGTGCAAATCGATTAGTAGCGCCCGATGTGGGCGCGGATCCGGTCTGAAGGCAAGTTGAGCGGCCACGCCTACTCAGCGTCGTAGGCCCAAGTCTTCAATCAATGCTCGGTATCTGCGTACGTCTTCCTTCGCCAGATAGTTGAGTAATCGGCGACGTTTACCGACGATCATTTGCAGCCCGCGGCGACCTGCCGCGTCGTGTTTGTGCTGCTTAAAATGCTCGGTCAATTCCCTGATTCGCTCGGTGAGGATGGCGATCTGGACTTCCGGTGACCCCGTGTCCTTTTCGTGCTTGCGAAACTTCTCGATCGTCTGCGTTTTAGCTTGGGCGTCCAAACTGGTCTCTTTCATGCGTGCGCTGATTGCAATTGGGGTTTAAGACGATCTGCCGCTTTCCGCCCTGCTCGCGCGCTCTCTTCGGTTTCTCATTCGCTAACTCGTATAGCTCAAACGTTAAGGATACCACTCGGATTGCCCGTTCTCGGTGCCGATCGTTGCGGCAACGTGCAAACCGTCGGGTCACTGATCGCCGTATCGTAGTGAAAAGCGCTGGAATTTCAAGCAACTGTCAACCTGCTTTAACGCGCGGAGGGTGTTGTATCGTGTAACATTCACGTATCGTGATAAGGATCGTCGATCGTAGCACGTGAATACGCTTGATGGTTGCTTGGGTTGCCTTGACATGCGCGCTTGAGCAGGCATAAGATTATTCAATGTGTATCGAAGGGCGAGAATTGCGAAGTATGGCTAAGCTCCGTGCTTCGATGCCGGCATCGTGGACTAAGGCGATTGGAAGTTCCTGAAGCCGAACGTTCACGGTAGTTGTTGCTTAATACAAGCTAGTAATCTGAAAGCATCAGATTGGAGGACGGGTCCTCATGAATGAATCGCGAAGCCCGATGGATTTCGTGCAAGAGAACCGAGTACTGACGGCCATCGCCGTCTTGTCGGTCATTGCGGTCATCATCTCGATCATCGGCCTTGCTGGCGCCGGTCCGGAAGGACCTCCAGGTGCGCCGGGCAACCCGGGAGCGCCGGGCAACCCGGGAGCGCCGGGAGCCGCGGGTGAACCGGGAGCCGCGGGTGAGCCGGGCAACCCGGGAGCGCCGGGAGCCGCGGGTGAGCCGGGAGCGCCAGGATTGCCGGGAGATCCGGGCAAGCCAGGAGCGCCGGGTGAGCCAGGAGCACCGGGGGAACCAGGAGCGCCGGGTGAACCAGGTCTGCTAGGCTCGCAAGGAATCCCAGGTCTCGCTGGAGTTCCGGGCCCGCAGGGCAAGACAGGAGCGCAAGGCCCACAAGGTGCGCAAGGCCCGCCAGGTGACCCAGGACCTCCGGGTGCGCCAGGCCCAGCAGGTGGCGACGGCGCCGACGGCGCTGACAACTCTGCCAACATCGAGGTCTTGGACGGTAACCACTCGATCTCGAAGATCGTTTGGGGTGCCGCTGGATCGCCAGTTCTAGTGACTGGCTCCGGTTTCGACGCCGGCGAAGCGGTTGCATTGACGGTCGGCGACGCCAGCATCGGTTCGGCTTCCGCCAACGACTACGGTGCGTTCGCCGCCGAAGTGACACTCGACTCGAGCGCGTTCGTCATCGGCGACGTCAAGTCACTGGTCGCCACCGGTGATGGCGGCTCTGTGGCAACGACCGCGCTAGTGGTAGTCGAAACCAAGTAACCTCAGATTGAGGTTCTATAGACCGTGACACGTGGAGCCGGCCTCAGTCGGCTCCACGTTCGCATCCCCAATCAAGCACTTTAGAGGCTTTCGCTTCTGAAGTGCTTCTGCGCGTCTTGTCCATTTGATCCTTGCCCACCGAACTCGAACAACATCCTGACGGTGAACGATGTTGGCTGCGTTCGGGCCAAATCTGGCGAACCAGTAGATCCTGGACCTCCGGACGGTCCATGCGCTGGCGACTTCGCCGGCATCGGAGTCTTCGACGCCAATTTCATGATTTCGAAGACCTTTTCGCGTTGATGCTGGGTTGCCAGTTGACGTAACTGTTTCCGGTTTTGGAACTCGTGAAGCGGTTGTATTTGCGGTTCCGTCTAACGATGTTGAACGCACCTTCGGTCCGGCAACCACCAACGACCATGGAGCGTTTGCCACCGACATCACACTCGACCCCGTTAACTTCAGCAATGCCGAGGTCACGGATCTGGTTGCTATCGGTGAACACGGCTCCATGGCTTCGACCGCGCTACTCGTCGTCGAGACCCCCGTAACTTCGCCAATCAAGACATGGGCTGTGCCAGTTGATCGTGGATCAAAGCACGAGCTCGAAATGATCGGCGTTAGAAATCCGTTGCAATCCGCGAAACGGGCGACACTGAGTTAGTGCTACGCCTCTGAGGCTTCGTTGGCCAAGCTGGCGTCGGTCAGGAGTTTTTCCATTAGGTTGCCGAAGGTCAATATCCCGGCTACCTTGCCCTCTTCATCAAGCATGACCGCCGTTTCTTGCATACGATCCCTGAAGTCGTCAAACAACGTGGCGACTTGCTGCGTAACCGGCACCGGGAAGATCGATGCGCTGACCCAATCTCGACAGACCGGCGAGGTGCCTTCGCTCTGCCTCAAACCTTGAAGTACCTCGGCCTTATTGATGGTTCCCAAGACTTCGTCGACCGTCTTGTCGTAAACAACAACGGTGTGGATATCGAGCTGGTCCATCATGTGGGCTACGTCTTCAAGAACAGTATCGGCGTGCACCGCTACAGTGTCGGAAATGGGGACCATGAAATCATCTGCTCGGAGGTCCTTGGATGACAGGTTTTGCAAAACGTTGAGGACGTTCTCTACCGGTTCATCTGAGGAGTCACCAGAACTTTCTACGTCTGCCATGTAGTTGGCAACGCGGTTCAATTGCAGACGACGTCCTATGAATCTGGCGGGCCAAATCACTGGTGCGAGCCAAATCCTGACCTCTTCGTAGCATCCGCTAGCCAACCGATTCAGGACCATCCGTAACGTGATTACGCCGACGAGAACGGCAGTTGCAGCACAGAGCATCAAGATAATCTCGTTTGACGGAGCAAACAACGTCCGACCAGCTTGATATGCCGAGATCACGATCGCGATGAACGACGCGCTCCTGATGGTAGTAACAACGATACGCGTCGCGCGGTAGTCGCCAGCGCTGCCCGGATTCAAGTCGTCCGAAGACTCAGTAGACGCCATTCCAAGCATCGCCGCGAGGCCTTGGGGCTGTAGCACGCTCAATGTCAGTGTCATCAGGCCGTATACAAAGACCGACATCGCCAAGGCGACCAAAGGTAGCCAATCATCGGGCATTGCTGGCGCTCCTATCCGAAATTCCAATATTTCGGGAATGACCGCTGCCTAAAGGATCGTCCGCATCTTTCATTTCAAGACCTACCAATGTCATCTGTACCATTCGATTAAAACGGCATTCGAACTCAAAATATGTCTGCCTCAACGTGCTGTGTAGCTATTCGTTTTGACTCGCGCTGGTATCCCGAGCACCAATTCGCCTTCTTCCACATTGCGGGTTACCACTGCGCCTGCACCGGTCTGAGCTCGGTTTCCAAGTCGCAAAGGTGCGATCAACACGCATCCGGCGCCGATCGATACGTCGTCTTCGATGATTGTTTTTTGCACCGTTATCCCGTCGAAATTCGCGGTCACCGAACCGGCACCGATATTCACGCCACTCCCCAAATAGGCATCGCCGATGAACGAGAAATGTCCAACCTTCGAACCTTCGCCTATGCGACTAGCCTTCACTTCGGCTTGCGTACCGATATACGCTTCGATGCCTACGTCAGATCCAGATCGAACCCGGCAGAACGGACCCACTTTGGCTTTTAAGGCGACGGTGGAATCCTCAACGAGGGCATTTGGGCCGATCTCGGCATCGGAAGCTATGTAGCTGGCGCGCACTTCTGACCTGCTTTTCACGAGAGCTCCGGGGGCGATTTCAGAACCGTCCGTCACGGATGAGAAGGGTTGGATCTCTGCGCCGTTGCCAACGCATGAGGATTCGATTATCGCGTTTGGCCCGATCTGTGCACCGCTGCCGATCCGAGAATTGCCCAGTACGTGAGACCCAGCGCCAATCCACGCGCCTTTCTCGAGCACGACATCAGGATCGACGTAGACAGCGAAAGGGTCTTGGAATATGACGCCCGAAGCGATGGCAGCGCGTACAACGGCTGCGGGCGCGGGGCCCTCACCGCAGCGACAAGCTCTGTCGCTCCTACTTTCGCCCGGTTCTTCGCTGTCGCCAGACATTCGCAATTGCGGTGTCCAATCCAGACTGGCCGCCAGAAACTGCGCGATGCAAGTTAGCGCCCTTGGATTGTGCAAGTAATCTTAACATCGCGGATAGAACGCCACCAACTATCCCGCGGCAATCAGGCGACGTTGGCGAGCCCGACTATGCGGTTCTTGCGGCGGAAAACCAAACTGGCGGTGTTGCAGCCGCCATTAGGTTTCAAGCCTCAGGACCTGATTCTCCTTCGACGTCGACGTTGCCGCTGCCGAAAACCCGTCTCATGCGATCACGGACCGCCGTTCGCCAAGTGTTCAACTCGGACCTAACCGCGGCGCGGAACTCCGGCCCATATTCTCCGATGCGACGGAAGCGTTTTCGGCGATGGCGAGCGAGTACGCGGCGGTTTCGTTTGCGGAGCGTGCCGACCTCGGATACGAGGACTTGTCGTAGCGCTCGGGCAGCGCCAGTGGGATCTGCGTTGGCGCCACCTTCGGGTTCGGCGATCAATCGATCGGCTATACCCATCTTCAGTGCATCGTAGGAGGTCAACCGAAGGGATCGAGCGACCTCGGGTGCCCGAGCGCGGTCGCGCAGTTCTGTAGCAGCACCAGCTTCGGGCGAAATTGGGGTATAGATCGCGTGCTCCAACATCAGCAATCGGTCTGCGATACCGAAAGCCAGTGCCGCTTCCGATCCGCCTTCGCCGGTTACAACGGAGACCACCGGCGTCTCGATACCGAGCATCACGTTGATCATCTGCGCGATCTCGCTGGCCATGCCGTTTAACTCCTGCCCGATGCCGAGTCGCGGGCCTGGGGTGTCTATCAGCACGACTATCGGGAACCTGAAATCTGCCGCCATCCTCGCGGCGCGGCGGGCTTTCCGGAATCCGGTTACAGCGATGCCGCCTCGATCCAAGTCGGCGTGGCCGAATTCCTCGGTGAATGACGCCGTGTAATCATCGACATCAGCATCTTCGGGATCCTTGTCTCGAAATCGTTCCTGAGCGATGACCATGACGGGAAACATGCCCAAATAGCCAACACCGATCTTCACGCCGTCATCGTCCGCACCCGACCTGTCTCCGTGAAGCTCAATGAAATTCCGGAAGACCAACGGGATATAGTCGGACGATTTGGGACGGTCGGCGCGCCTGCTCAACCGCACAGACTCCCATGCGTCGTGCCGAGTCGGTCGGTATCTTATGGATCGACGTCGAAGGGAAACATCGTCCTTCACGCCAGTTTGAAATAGCCCCAACAGCGTAGCGAGTTGGTCGCGTTGGTCTTTGCGGCTCAATACCATGTCAAGGTGGCCGTGCTCCAACATCGCCTCGGCATTGCTGTGATCGTCGATGTCGGGCGAATCTTCGATCTCGCGCAGAGTGCCAAGCGATGCGAATGCGATGTGGGCGTTGGGCTCGCCGATGCGGATATCCGCCATCGACGCGAAGCTGGAGAGAATTTGTCCCGACGATGGATTGGCCAATACCGAGATGAGTGGTGCACCTCGCTCCCGCAACGATCGCGATGCGACTACGGTCTTCGCCATTTGCGTCAGGGACAGTACACCCTCTTGCAGTCGAGCACCTCCGCTCGTGGCAAAAGCTATCACCGGCAGTCGCTGGCGCGCGGCATGTTCGAACGCCCTCGCCACCTTTTCGCCGACCACCAAGCCCATGCTGCCTCCAAGGAAGCCGAAGTCGATGGCAATAATGGCGCACTTGGCGCCACCAATGCTGGCAACACCTGTAACGGCAGCTTCCGACAATCCGGTTCTGACTTGGTCGTTTAACACTCGCACTTGGTACGAGACTCGCGGCGAAAACACCAACGGATCGAGCGAAGTGATCCATTGATGGGTCTCTTCAAAGCTGCCAGGATCGGTGAGCGCCGTTATGCGAGCTCGTGCGGAGATGTTGTAGTGGAAACCACAACTTGGACACACGCGGAGGCGTTGGAAAAGGTCTACGCCTTCGAGTTCGGTGCCGCAGACTAGACAGATCGAGTGTTCCTGTTCAAGATCTATCGGCGGCAATTCAACGGCGTCGAGATCCTCGTCGGCATCTGACTCGTCGCCAAATTCAGGATATAGGGGTCGAATCGTCACGGATCGAAATACTGTGCATGAGACGCGCGGGGACACGCGATGCTTAACAGCATTGTAAAGGTGGAAAGTAAATTCGGCGACAAGAAACCAGACGGCATCGCGCTACAAAAACCTCGGCGCTTCGCGAAGCGGGTTAAATGTTACCGGCTGGGTGAAAGCAAACCCTTGACACCGTAGCGACGGATCATGCGTTGGCGATGACTTGGCGCGGCTTACCGGGCTCTCCGGGGCCGACGATGCCTGCTTCCTCGAGCTCGTCCATCAGACGAGCAGCGCGGGGATATCCAATGCGCAAACGGCGTTGCAACAGCGATGTCGATAGGGTCTTCTGGCTCTTCGCCATCGATGAGGCCTGCATAAACAGCGCGTCGCCGCCCTCATCCGAAAAGCCCGGCATCGAAAAGCCTTCGTCGTCATCTCCGTCGGCATCAAGTTGCGGAAGCGGCGGCGCGCCCACCTGCTTCCAAAAGTCGACGACCGTTTCTATTTCTTCCTCAGCGAGGAATGCTCCTTGCACACGGACCGGCTGACTGAGATCGATGGGCTTGTAGAGCATATCGCCCTTGCCGAGTAATCGATCGGCCCCCGTGGCATCGAGAATGGTTCGACTGTCAACCTGCGAACCTACGGCGAAGCTGATGCGAGATGGGAAATTGGCTTTGATCAAACCCGTAACCACATCGACAGATGGGCGTTGGGTGGCTACAACGAGGTGAACACCTGTCGCCCGTCCCAATTGCGCCAGCCTTACAAGCAACTGTTCGACTTCGCTAGACGCCGTCAACATCAAGTCCGCTAGTTCGTCGACGAGGATCAACAGATACGGCATCCTGAAGTTACTCTTCTCGTTGTAGGAAATGATGTTCTTCACGCCTGCCGCTTCGAGGGTTGAGAAACGGTCCATCATCTCTTTGACGAGCGCTTTGAGCGCCTTCACCGCGCGTTCGGGGTCTACGATGACCGGAGTGTAGAGATGCGGGACTCCTTGATACGGCGTGAGTTCAACGCGCTTGGGATCGATCATCACCATCCGCAGATCGACTGGCGTGCGCGTGAGCAGCAGTCCCGTGACGATGGTGTTCATACAAACGCTCTTGCCGGAACCGGTGGCACCAGCGACGAGAGTGTGGGGCATCTTTGAAAGATCAGCCATCACAGGGTCTCCGCCGCTACCCATTCCCAGCGGAACAGGCAACGCGGCATCGTCGACATAATCCGCCCATTGCTGAGAGTCCATGACCGTGCGGAGGTTTACTGGCGTGGGATTGGCATTGGGGACCTCGATGCCTACAAACGAGGACCCCGGAACCACAGATTCGAACCGGATATTGGGCGAAGAAAGCGCTAGTGCGATGTCCTTCTCGCGATTCAGAATCGTATCGACCCGCACGCGCTGAGCTGGCGAATTCGATTTTGCACCGTTGCTCTTCCAACCTGGTTTGAGACCGTACATGGTCACCGTAGGTCCGACCCGCACCTGGTCGACAGAGACCGAGACGCTATGCTCCGCGAGCGTCTCCTCGATCAAATCGCTTGTAGCCCTGATCTCTGCGGATGCGACGCCGCCTTTGGGCGGTTCGGCCAAGAACTCAACCGGCGGCGAGTGCCACGGGAACGCGTTCATGGCCGCTTCAATCGCCGCGCCAGACGTTATCATCCTCAGCGTTTCTTCAGCGTCGGGCGTGATTGAGGTGGTTGCACTCTCTTCGTGTTCGGTTTTGATAAACGACGGATCACTATCCGTCGATTGCGGATCATGCTCTATGACAGATTGATATTCGTCATCCCCTGCTTCCACGTCCAAATCGACCGCTGGCTCGTCGAGCGGCTGCTCGCTCGCCAACGATGCGCCGACCTCGATGAAATCTCCAATCCCGTCGTCTTTGATTGCTGTCCGCGACGTCTCCAAGGTCGTTGCGATCGAACTCGAACACGCATCCTCGACGTCATAGGAATCTTCTCGATCATCGTCATCGACGAAAATCGTGTCTCCCATCCCGACAACGAGGTCGCCACCCAAGTCATAATCGCCGGAAGTAGCGAGATAATCGTGCGCGGACTCGCGGTGTTGCGGCACGATGTCTTCGCGTATCGGCTCTGCAGCAGAAGTACCTGGAAGTTCGTCGACCACGGGGTGAGATTTGGAGTCATTCTTGTTCTGCTTGCTTGCGATACTTGCCGCCGCGCCACCCGCCACCATGAATAGCCCTGCTGTACTCGAAAATACAATCAGCGCGCCGACCGACAATACTTTCAGGAACGCTCCAAAAGCATTGGGGAACTGTGCTGCGGCACCGACGGTGAAAAGAACGCCAGCACGCACCCACGCCAATGCCTGCTGCCACAGAACTAGGTCGTAACGATGCCAATCGAACGGTTCACGGGCAAGTATCTCGCCAAGTCGCCCGCCCATCGTTGCACCTGCCGGCGATCCAAGAGGGGCGTCAAAAATGCCCAAAACGGTGACCCCTCCGACAACGACTACCAGCGAGGAGATCGTCTCGCGGTATCGACGGATTAACCAACCGGTGCGGTTGATGAGGAGGTACGAGAAGAGCGCTCCCCACAGACCGAGGGGCAGTGCACCGAAACCGACGTTCTTGATGATCTCTTCGCGATACAGGAAAGTGACAATTCCGGAGGCAACGAACAGCAAGAAGAAAACGATGTGGCGTGTCAGCGTCGGGTAGGTGACGCCACCACGTTGCGTGCCGGCCGAACCGCTAGTCTTGCCGCCGCGTGGGCTGTCGGGGTTGTCGTTTGACGCGTCGGCTCGTTTTTCGCGCCGCGCTGAAGATGTGGATGGTTCGCTCCCGACACCGGGCTCGTCAGTCAGTACGTCCAGGTTGTAGCTCAATTTCCGTTACCAAGATCAGTGGTCTGCGCTTGGTTCTTCGGTGGAAAAACCTGCCCAAGCAAGCTCGAACCATGCGGTCCATCTCGTTCCAATCTACGAGATCGGCCAACACCGGTTCAATAGTTTGAGCCAACGCTTCCGATGCATCTTTCATCAATCGAGCTTCATCCGCCGCATCAACGAATCCCGAGGTTACGAGTTGCGGTTTACCAACCAAATAGCCGTCTTCTCGAGCCATTGAAACTAACACGACACCATCGCTGGCGAGCGATTTGCGCTCTTCCATGACGCTGGCATCTACATCCCATTCGCCCTGACCCTGTATCAGAACGTAACCAGCTGGCACCTTGTCGACCACGGTCACGCCGCGTTCATCGACTTCGACGACATCCCCGTCGATGACGAGGTTCACGTTTTCTTGCGGAACGCCCATGTCGATCGCAATTTCGCAATGCGATTTCAACATGCGGTACTCTCCGTGAATCGGAGTGAAGTACTCAGGGCGCAGGATGCTGAACATCGTCTTGAGCTCATCGCGCTTGGCATGTCCGGAGACATGGACAGGACGTGATCCAGCGGTGATCACGCGAACATTTCGCTTGGCCAAGTTGTTCAAGACCTCGTTGACCGCGATCTCATTGCCCGGGATCGTACGGGCCGAAAGGATCAGGGTGTCATCTTCAACCAGCCGCACTTCGCGATGGTCGCCGCGGGCCATCCTTGAGATGCCAGCTTGGAATTCGCCCTGGCTTCCCGTCGTCATGATCACGACTTCACCGTCGGGCAGGCTGTTGGCTTCGGCCAAAGTTATGCCGATCCCGGGAGGAATGTGGAGATGACCAACCTCCTCAGCCAAGCGCGCGTTTTCTATCATACTGCGACCGGTGATCGCAACGCGCCTTCCCAATTCCTGAGCCGCGTCGACGACCATCTGAACGCGCGCGATCTGGGTCGAGAAACTCGCGATGATCACGCGTCCTTTGGACTCTGAGATGGCGGTGTATATTGCCTCTGCCGCGATCCGGTCGGAACGTGTAGAACCCTCGTCTTGAGAGTTGGTCGAATCGGACAGCAATAGCCGGACGCCCCGTTGGCAAATTTCGCTTAGCGCTTGGTAATCGGTTGGCAATCCGAGCATGGGCTCGTTGTCCAGTTTGAAATCGCCGCTGTGAAAGATGCCGCCTTGAGGGGTGTCCAAATAGATGCTGCAAGAATCAGGGATACTGTGGCAAACGCTGATCCACTGCGCGCCGAAATCGCCAAATCGATAGTCTCGTTCTAGACGGACGGAGTTGACCTGCACACCCTTCAAGCTCCGGCCCGATTTCTTCATCTCTCGACGAATCATCTCCGCGGCCAACCGAGGGGCGTAAATCGGGGCGTCGATGATCCTCATCAGGTGAGGCAATGCACCGATGTGATCCAGGTGGCCGTGCGTCACCAAGACGGCACGTACCCGGTCGCGATTGCGCCTCAAGTAATCCATGTTGGGGATGATTCGCTCGATCCCCGGCGTGTTGTATTCGGGAAATTGAACCCCGCAATCGATCACCAACACATGTTCGTCGGTTTCGACGACCATCATGTTCATCCCTACTTCACCGAGGCCACCTAACGGGATAACTCGGACCGCAGTCTCGCCGTAGTCGAAATCGTTATCATTCATTTTGCGTCCAGTACGTTTGTCGGAACTTGGTCGGTATCGTTACTTTAAATTTGACGAACTCTGAAGCATCTTTTTCTCGCACGAGGCACATCGGTCAAAAAGTGAAAAGCGACGATTGGCGTTCGTCGACGATCAGTTTAGCGGGCTCATTTTCGGCCGCCGCCTCAGCCTCCTCGATGGCTCGTTGCCGCCGAAGTTCTGCTTGCAGTTCATCTTGCGTCTGCGAACGCTCAAACAACCCTGTCGTGATGTCACCCTTCAACGGTTCAGACGTCTCCTGCGATTCCAATTCGAGGTCGATCCCAGCCAAAGACGATTCCAACTCGGTTTCGGGAAGAATCGTTTCAATTTCGCGTTTTTCGGCTTCTTGGTCTCGTCCTGCCGCCGTCCGTCTGATCCGAATGCTTTCCAACAATGCGTCTCGGATATTGTGAATGCCTTCACGCAGACGACGAGCGTTCTCCGGGTTTCTTAGACCTGCCGACGGGTGCAAGAGAGGCATGAGTACCCGGTCCCCATGGCGCACGATCTTGCCATGGTCTGCGGTGATCCGAGGATTCGAAACGAACCAACCCAGCGCGTGTCGTCCGAGCGGCACAATAACGAGCGGATCAATGGTTTCAATTTGCGCGGTGAGGTAGCCAGAACACATCTCTACCTCTCCACGCTCGGGGTCGCGATTGTCGGGCGGCCGACATTTCACGACGTTTGCAATGTAAACGTCCTCGCGGCGCATTGGCAACGATTCGATCAGTTCATCGAGAAACCTTCCGGCCCTACCAACGAACGGTCGCCCAGATAGATCCTCTTCCTTGCCGGGTCCTTCGCCGACAAACATGATCTCAGCAGTCGGCGATCCTTCACCGGGGACGGTGCGAGTCCTTGTTGCGGCCAACGGGCATTTTTGGCACCCGGCTATCTCTGTGTCGATCTCCGCGAGTTTCTGCGCTGGCGAGTTGTGCAGCTTGGGTTCTTCCTCAACCATGTCGGTTTCCAAGGCTACCACCGTCTTTGCAATCTCATCGCAACAAAACAATGAGCGGCGCGGTCAAGCCGCGCCGCTCATTATCTCTCGTATGCCAAGCGACTCTAGGGCCGCGCAGGTCGAAATGATCGGTTAAGCGGTGACACCCTTGCCCTCTAAATATTCGACGGCATTCTGCACCGTTTCGATGGTCTCGGCTTCATCGTCCGAGATCTCGACAGGGTTGTCGTCGGTGCTGAACTCTTCCTCAAACGCCATGATAAGTTCTACGACGTCCAATGAATCTGCATCGAGATCCTCTGTGAAAGATGATTCGGGCGTGATGTCGCCTTCGTCCACGCTCAACTTTTCGGCTGTAATGGCCCGCACTCGATCCAGAATCGTTGACATCTTTGGTTGCTCTCCCGAGCTGATTTTATGGCTTGCTTTCGCTTGCGTCATCGGTTCAAGACGCAAGCGCAATTATATATGGCTATCCATTCGTATCGGTGCCGTCACGCGCATTACGCGGTCGGACGGCGGCTGTCTGCGTCCCGGACGATAGCTCCTAGGACGCCGTTGACGAACCTTCCAGTCGTCTGGGTGTCGAACATTTGCGACAGCTTCACTCCTTCGCTCACGACAATTGCCGTGCTCGTGTTCGGATAGAGATCCATCTCAACCACCGTGATGCGAAGTATGTTTCTAACCACCGGCGACGCCTCGTTCATGGTCCACCGATGGGAGAAGCGGTTGAGGCGACGATCGAGACCGTTACGATCTCGTTCGGCTTCGGCGGCTAACGAGAGGGCGAAACGTCGCAGTTTCTTGTTCAGTCCAAGCTCAGTCGCAATCCAGCCTAGACACTGGACCGCTGGCCGGTTAGTGAGGTCAGATTCGTATAGCGCGAGCACCGCCGCCGCCCTGCTGCCCGTCTTGTCCCGCGGTATCGATGCAAAGTCAGGGGCGTCTGCACCGCGAGTTACCGTATCTCGCGACCAAGATTGAGCCTTTTCGGCCGAGATCGCTGACAACCAGTTGCTTGGCTCTTTAACGGTAGGCGCGGTCATCAGTGGTCGGGAAATGGGCGTTCCGTCGTCTCGGACCGCGTGCGATTGGATCTGAATTCGGAGATGGACTAAGCGGCCGCGTAGTCCCAGACCGCGTCGTATTCATTGAGGTTGACGACTTTGGCTCGACGATCGATGCGCCTGATCATCCCGCCCAATATTCTGCCATTGCCCATCTCAACGAACTCGTTTACGCCGTCGTCCAGCATGTGCCGGATGCCGTTGTTCCATTGGACGCAAGATGTAAGCTGTCGGCGCAACTCGCTCTTGACATCTTCAGCGGTTTGCAAGGGTTGCGCGTCAACGTTGCCGATGATCGGCACCAGCGGATCTTGGAATTCGGTTGAGTCGATCGCTTCGTCCAGCCCACTTTGTGCAGGCGACATGAGCCCGGAGTGGAACGCCCCACCGACGCTCAACGGGATGGCTTTCTTGGCGCCGCGAGCAGAAGCCATGTCGAGCGCAACGGCGAGGCCGCGGTGCTCGCCAGCGATGATTATCTGCTCAGGCGTGTTTACGGTGGACATGTCGACGCCGGCTTCCCGGCAGATCTCGGCCACGGTGACTTCGTCGATACCGATCAATGCGGCCATTCCGCCAGGTCGCTCGTCGCACGCCAGCTGCATCAAACGGCCGCGCTCGCATACGAGCCGAACGGCGTCGGATACGGCAAGCACACCAGCGACAACCAACGCGGAGTATTCGCCCAAGCTGTGACCCGCCGCCATGTCCGGGATCGCAACGCTCTCGGTAGCTTCTTCAAGCGTCCGCCAAGCTGCGATGGATGCCGTTAGGATAGCCGGTTGGGCGTTCTCGGTGCGGGTCAAATCCTCTGACGGGCCGTTGAACATGACATCGCTCAACGAACGTCCGAGGACATCATCGACTTCGTCGAAGACCTCGCGAGCCGAGCTTGAATTCAGGTAAAGGTCCTTACCCATGCCGACCGCCTGCGATCCTTGTCCGGGGAACACGAATGCGGTCGAATTGGATGCTGCGAGCGCGGCGGTCATTTGGGTCTCCGTCGTGATGGGTTTACGTGAAGTGATTTGGTCGATGCTGATGCGACCTGTCGTGGTCGCGTTGAGGATGTCAGCTGTCCATGTCGCCAGCTGCGAACGTCACGGCGTTGGGCCACTTGCCTTTAACGGTGCGTCCCTTGTAGTTTCCACACTCTGGGCACACTCGGTGCGGAGGGATGCGGGTGTCGCAGCGCGAGCAATGCACTAGCGTGAGCAGACCGATGGCGTGATGCGCGGCGCGGTTGCCTTTTCGAGCGCGAGTGTGCTTTTTCTTCGGAAGTGGTGCCATGGCGGGTCAGGTTAGCTGGGATTGGGGATCGGTTTGTGTTTTCGGAGAGCTAACTACCGGATAGTCCGACGCTACAACTGCACGCTCCGGTGTTTAGATCGGCAGAGCACCTGACGCACATTCCTTTGCACGAGGCATCGCACAAAGGGTTCATCGGCATCGCGGCGCTCAATTCCTGCCAGAGCGCGGTTGATATGTCAAGGACATTCGTCGTATCGATAGTCAACGCCTCATCTTTTTCGTATGTTCCGTATTCGTCGCACCATCCGCGATAACCGGCCATCAGATCGACATTGAGCGGTTTGAACTCCTCCGCGAAGTTCAGCCTCAACGGCATCACGGTGTCGACAAGACATCGCGAGCACTCAGCGTCAAACACAGCTTCGACTCTCATGTCGGCGAAGACCGTGCGATCTGTGCGCATCAGTTTACCTCGTGCTTCGACCTCGCGGAACGACAAGCCGTCGTTCTCTAAGGTTTCGTGAGCGAAATGAAATCTGATCTCATCGCCCACGGAACCGGTCAGCAGACCCGCAACGTTGAACAGCATGGAACCAGAATCCGAAATCGCGCGCCAAGGCACGGACGATACACGCAACCTCACCAATGTTAATTCCTGACAACGAATCTTGTCAATTACAACCTATATGATTTTCGTGTTGGTGAGACTTAAATGTCGCCGATGACGGCTCGGCTTATTACTAGTCTCTGGATCTCCGAGGTGCCTTCGTAAATCTCGGTGACTCTTTGGTCCCTGTACATGCGTTCGACCGGAGTCGGTTTGAAGTATCCAATGCCGCCGTGTATTTGGACAGCTTTGTCGACGCTTCGACCGGCGACTTCCGACGCGTAGAGCTTGGCCATCGCCGACTCTGTTCCGTAAGGAAACCCCTCGTCGTAGAGTGAAGCGGCCCTGTAAACCATGAGTCGTGCGGCGTCGAGTTCGGTTGCCATATCGGCGAGCATGAACTGGATCGCCTGTTTCGTCGCAATCGGACGGCCGAATGCTTCGCGTTGCTTGGCATATGACACCGCCTGATCCAACGCGCCTTTCGCCAAACCCAGGCATTGCGCTGCAACGGTGATGCGTGAAGAATCGAGGATCTTCAACGCGATGCGATAGCCATCACCCGGTTCGCCCAACAGCTGCGACTTAGGGACGCGGCAGTCGTTGAAGACCAGCTCCGCGGTGCCGCTTCCTCGCATTCCCATCTTGCCGTGCTGTTCGTTAATCTCAAAACCCGGTGCGTCCCGCTCGACGACGATCGCTGAAACGCCTCGGTATCCCGCCGAGCGATCCGTTGTTACGAACACCGCGAAGATGTCGGCAACCGAAGCGTTGGTGATGAAAAGCTTGGTGCCGTTCAGTACGTATGAATCGCCATCATCCTCGAGTGTCGTCTGCAACCCTAGCGCGTCGGAACCCGTCTGAGGCTCGGTAAGTGCAAAAGCGGCTATCTTCTCACCGGCTGCGAGATCAGGTAACCATCGTGCGCGCTGATCATCGGAACCGAAGCGATTGATCGTCTCCGACCCTAACGAGGTGTGGGTGATCAGCACAGTGCTGGTGCTGCCGCAGATCGCGCCGATCTCCTCTAACACCACCATGAAATCACGGTATCCCATGCCGGCGCCACCTAGATCTGGCGAAATCAACAACCCCGTCAATCCGAGTTCAGCAAGCGCTCCGAACTGCTTTTTGGGAAATATTTCCAGCGTGTCTACCTCGTCGGCAAGCGGCGCGAGGTCGTTGATCGCGAATTCGCGGACTGTCGAAGCGAGCATCTGCTGCTGTTCGTTATAGAAGGGTTGCATGTTCGGTTGCCTTGTTAGAAGCGTAAGTTGGTGTAATTCTAGTTGCCTGAACTCGTATTTATTGCAATAACGAATGGCACGCACGGAGGCGGGACGCAGATCACCGTTTCCTTGGGCGCGGAACTCGTACGGATAGTCCAATGTCAGATCAATCGATATCCGTCTGTTTACGGTCCAACCTTCGCTAGCTCGCGGTCAGGCGTCAGTTGAGCGTGATGAATGAGCGTTAAAATCTGCATATCACCAACTTCCCAACTCAAAACTCAACACTTATGAACGACCACCGTAGGATTTTAGGCATCGACCCGGCGTTGACCACTACCGGTTATGCCGTGGTGTCAGCCGACATGCGGGGCAATTTCAAGTTGATTGAAGGTGGCCTGGTTCGCACAAAATCGAGTCAACCACTCGAGCAACGCCTGAGGGTGATCAACGCAACCCTATCGGAGATTATCGAAGAGTTCGAACCCGACGAAGTTGCGATCGAAGATTTGCATTCGCGTTACCGCAACCTGAAAACTGCCATCATCATGGGACATGCACGAGGCGTTGCGATCCTTGCCGCAGGGAGTGCCAACATCCCGGTGCATCACTATCAACCCACGAGAGTGAAGAGCATCGTGACGGGCAGCGGCCGCGCAGATAAAGCTCAGATGAAACGTGCGGTTTCTATGCGTTTGGGATTGGGGAACGAGATTGAGAAGGAAGACGTTGCCGACGCGGTCGGTATCGCGATCTGCCACATCCATGTAACCGGCTCGCCCCGGCTATCTGAAACGGTACAACGACGATGATTTCGTATCTGAAGGGTGAAATTTTACAGGTGCAGGACAACCCGCCTAGAGTCGTGATTCTCACGTCTTCTGGCGTTGGATACTCGGTGGTTTTGCCTGCATTCGTTCAAGAATCGATCCGGCCTTCCTCAGGCGACGAGATCGGTCTGCACATTTACTACTCGGTAACCGAGCGACAGCCATTGCCGTTACTAGTGGGCTTCGACAAAGCCGGTGACCGAGAATTCTTCGAACAGTTCATTCAAGTCGAAGGCATCGGGCCTATGCGAGCGGCCAATGCGTTGACCATGCCAGTTCCCACATTGGCGTTCGCCATCGAATCCGAGGATCTAGTTACGCTAACGCTGATGCCGGGCATCGGCCAGCGTGGCGCCCAGAAGATTGTCGCTACTCTGAAGGGCAAGGTAATTGAAGCTGCCGGCCGTTCATCTGAGATAGCTAGAAGGCGTGCGCCTGATCCAGACACCCGATCGGATGTCGTTGCAGTGCTAGTTAATCTCGGGTACCGCGAATCCGTAGCGATCGCGATGGTCGACGACGCCGTCCGTCTAAATCAAAACCTTGCTGATGATCCGCAAGGCCTCTTGAGGGTCATCTTCCGCCACAATGCCGCGCCTGCGGCGTTTAACTAGCTCCGATTGTTTGCCTAATCAACGTATCCACTGAATGCCCGAGTCTGCAAGAGAGCGCATATTTACAGGAGCCGACGCCGAGACGCCGAGCGATGACGGACGATCTGCGGGAGCGCTTCAGGATCGCGCTTCGATGAATTCTGAAGGCGCGGGAATAAATGACCTGCGCCCGCGCCGTTTCGGCGACTATGTCGGTCAGCGTGACGT
Organism: Dehalococcoidia bacterium; assembly: GCA_965220355.1. Lineage (GTDB taxonomy): Bacteria > Chloroflexota > Dehalococcoidia > Lucifugimonadales > Lucifugimonadaceae > Bin127. Next base: position 814,838 of record OZ244820.1, on the reverse strand, counting down.
TGTGAACAGCATCCAGATCGCGGTGGAGGCAGCAAAACGTCGCGGCGATACGCTCGACCACGCACTGTTTCACGGACCGCCCGGACTCGGCAAGACGACGATATCGCACATAATCGCCGGGGAGATGGATACTACGTTGGTTCACACGTCTGGGCCGGCGCTAGAACGGCCTGCTGACGTTGTTGGGATACTCTCGAACCAGAAGCGAGGCGACGTCCTCTTCATCGACGAAATTCACCGTCTTTCGTACGCGGTAGAGGAGTATCTTTACTCTGCGATGGAAGATTTCCGAGTAGATTTCATTACCGGTTCGGGAGCGTTCGCGAAGACGATCAATCTGCCGTTACAAAAGTTCACGTTGATCGGCTCAACGACCCGAGCTGGGATGCTGAGTCCACCACTCCGAGAACGGTTCGCGCTCACCTACCACCTCGATTACTACTCGGTTGAAGAGTTGACGCTTGTCGTCGCGAGGTCGGCATCGATCTTGGCGGTCGGCATCGATGCCTCGGGGGCGGAAGTCATAGCGCGGCGGTCGCGTGGTACGCCGAGGATAGCCAACAACCTGCTGCGCCGAGTCAGAGACTACGCCGAAGTACGACGCGATGGGCGGATCGACGCGGAGGTCGCAGCGGAAGCTCTCCATGTTGAAGGCGTGGATGAACTGGGTTTGGATCGGTTGGACCGACTCTACCTAGGAACGTTGGCGAAGCATTATGGCGGCGGGCCTGCAGGAATCAACGCTCTTGCCGCGTCGGCAAATGAAGAGGTGCAGACGCTCGAAGACGTCGTCGAGCCGTTCCTTTTGAAAATCGGCTTCATCGTGCGGACTTCGCAAGGCAGGCGAGCGACGCCGCAAGGGATGACGCACGTAGGTGCGTCCATCGATTCGGACCAATCATATTCCGCCGGGCAACGATCGCTACTGTGATTCGGACGAGACCGTTTTGGCTTCGCCACACGCGACGTTACTCCGCAATGTTGGCTTTTCTGACGCCAATGCGGGAAACCCGTTAAGTCGCCGCGGTCCGTGAGTACGCCATCGCTTCGGCGATTAACTCATCGGGGATGTCATCGAACGATGCGTAGTTCATCGAATACAGCCGCGCGTATAGACCGCCGAGGGCGATGAGTTCATCGTGGTTGCCGGTTTCTATGATTTCGCCGTTTTGGAGCACGATGATGCGATCAGCACCTCGTATGGTCGCCAAGCGGTGGGCGATAACCAAACCTGTGCGTCCTTCCAGCAACCGGGCGAGTGCCTGTTGTATCAGCAGTTCCGTATAGCTGTCGATCGAGGCGGTCGCTTCGTCCAGGATGAGTATTTTGGTATCGGCGACGATCGCGCGGGCGAACGATATCAGTTGTCGTTGCCCTAGGGACAGGTTCGCCCCTCGTTGCTCCAATTCCGTGTCGTAGCCGTTCGGAAGTCGCATGATGAACTCGTGCGCTCCGACTGCCCGCGCGGCGGCCACCACTTCTTCGCGGACTGCATCGTGTTTGTTGTAGCGGATGTTTTCGTAGACGCTGCTCGAAAATAGATACGGTTCTTGCAACACCATACCTATGTTGTCGCCCAAACTACTTAGCTCGACGTCCCGAACGTCCTTACCACTGATGAGTATCTCGCCTTCCCAGATGTCGTAGAAACGGTGTAGCAGCGAAGTAATGCTTGTTTTGCCGGAACCTGTCGGCCCGACGAGCGCGACGGTTTCGCCCGGTTCGATTCGGAAGTTGATGTTTTTGAGTATCGGCTCGTCATCGAGGTATCCGAACGTAACGTTTTTGAACTCTACCGACCCATTGTTGTCGACTAGCGGTTGTGCGTCTGGTTTGTTTTGGATGTCTACTGGAACATCAAGAACTTCGAAGGTGCGTTCGCCCGAGGCCATTGCGCGTTGGAAAACGGCGTAGTGCATGGTGATGGATCGAATCGGATCGAAGAAGAGTTGAACGTAGAGGATGAACGCCAGCATCGACCCGATCTCCAGCGAGCTGTTGACGACCATGGTTCCACCGACGACGATGATGATCGCCATCGCGGCGCCAGAGAGGGTATCGACCAGGGCGATCATAACCAGTCCGATGCGAGCAGCTCGTTTCGCCGCCCGTAACTGCTCGTCCGCCTTCTCTTTAAAAAGATCCAGGTTGACGTGCTCTCGGCTCATCCCTTGAACGACGCGTACACCGTTGATGTTCTCCGCCAAAGCGCCACTCGTGATCGAACTTGTCTGTCGCGAGTAAAGGAACGCTCGACGAGCAATCGGCAACCAGACCGCGCGTGCGATCGCTAGTGTAGAAACCACCGCAAACGTAAGCACAGCAAGTCGCCAGTCCATGATGAGCATTGCCGCCACGATGCCGAAGAGCAACACGAAATCGCCGATGCTGATGACGACGGTTTCGAGGAACTCTTGCAACGCTGCAACATCGCCCTGCAACCGCGACATCATTCGCCCGACTTCGGTTTTGTCCATGAACGACATCGAGACGCGTTGCAGGTGTGCATACATTGCGCGTCGCAAGTCGATAAGGATGTGTTCCGCGACGCGGCCCACGATCATGTTTTGCAAATACCCCATCGCTATGTGGATGAGTACCGATCCGGCGAAGGCACCGACCATTACGAACAATGCGTTGCGCGCTCCGGCATTGCCACGTTGCTCGATCGACAACACGTCGTTGACGGTCGTCCTCACGATCCATGGCAACGCCAACGTCGAACCAGCAAATATGAGGACCGCGATCAAGCCGATCAGCAAGACTCTTTTGTACGGTCGCACGAAACGCCAAAAACGGCGTATGACGTCGCCGCTGTACGCAGCGCTGAATATCGCCTGGTCAAGATCGCCGGACGGATTCGTTTCGTCAACCCACTGGGGTCGGGATTCGGCGCTGTCAGATTGGCGCCCGCGTGTCGCGTTAGTGGATGCCATCGCTACACTCCTGTCCCTGTTGGAACAGTGTCGTCTTCGGGCCTTATCTGCAACTCATATAAGTCGCGATATTTGCCACCCTGTTCGAGTAGATGGGCATGCGATCCGCGTTCAACGATGTGCCCACCCTCGAGGAACAGGATTTCGTTGGCGTGCATGAGTGAGCTAAGCCGGTGGGAGATGATGATTGTCGCGCGATCGGAGGTGACTTCTTGGAGCGCGGCTCTAATTCGCTGTTCGGTGGCGGCGTCGATCGCTGCCGTGGAGTCGTCGAACACGATGATTTGTGGGTGAAGCATGATGCTACGCGCGATGGAAAGGCGTTGGCGTTGACCACCGGAGAGAGAGATGCCTCGTTCTCCGATCAGGGTTCTGTACCCACCGGGCAACCGTTCAACGTATTCGCCCATTTGGGCGTTTGAAGTGGCGCTTTCGATGTTGCGGTGTTCTGCCCACGGGTCTCCGTAAGCGACGTTGTTATCGACAGTCGTGGTGAACAAGAATGTGTCTTGTTCCACAACGCCGACGGCTTGGCGGAGGGAGGTGAGGGTGACTTCGGAGATGTCTTGGCCGTCGATGAGGATGCGTCCGGCGATGGGGTCGTAGAAGCGCGGAATGAGGTGTGCGAGGGTGGATTTACCCGAACCTGGCGGTCCAACGATGCCGATCGTGTGGCCGGGTCGGGCTTCGAAGCTGACGTCAGTTAGGACCTGCTCGTCGCCGAACTGGTCCATGTAAGCGAAGTCGATATGTTCGAATCGTAGTACACCATCGGTGATTTCGAGGTCTTTTGCACCGGGTTTGTCGTCTATTTCGGGGACCTGGTCCAGAACTTCGAAAAGTCGTTTCCCAGACGTCGCGCCTTGTGCCCAACCCGCAACGACCATTCCGAGGTGCCTCACTGGCGTCTGCATGATGCTCATGAACGCCAAGAACTGTGCGAGTTCGCCGAGTGAGAAAGTATTGTTCTCATCTAGCACCTTCAGGCCACCGACGAGTAGAACTAGGGTCATTACACTCAAGAACGAGAGGGTGATCAATGAGATGTTTGTGGCTCGCACACCGACTAAGCGGAATGCTCTGTTGAATGCCTCATTCGACGATTTGTCGTACTTATCCATCTCGTATGGTTCGGCAGAAAACGATCGGACGACACGGATGCCTTTGAGATTTTCGTCCATGATCTTCGTGAGTTGCCCCATTTCTTCTTGGTACAACCGCCAACCTTGGGAGGTCTGCAACCTGGCGATAATGGATCGCCAAGCTGCAATGGGCACGAAGCTGAGGCTGATCAATGCGAGTTGCCAATCTACGCGCATCATCAGAATTGTCGCTGCGACGACAAAAATCGTGAGATATACAACGCGGAGCATCCCGCGACTCGCAAACGACCGGACGCCTTCGATATCAAGAAGGCCGCGCGTGAGCAGATCGCCGGTGTGGACCCGGTCGTGATATGCAAAGCTGAGCCGTTGCAACCTCTCGTAGTAGAGCATCCGGAGCCGGTAGCCAAGACGTTGCGCCACGTTCTCGCTGATGTACATGTGCCCGAACGTGAACATGCCTCGAAGCACCGCAGACCCGAGCAACATCGCCGCAGTGGTGATCAATGCCCATCGCAGCGCGTCTTTGTCGACGTCCTCGGTTGTGAAAATCTCTTCGACGGTGTCGACGCCGCTGCCAATCAGCAGCGGTATGAAGAGCTGAAATACCGCAGCACCAATGATGAAGACCAATCCAATTGCGAGAAGCCACCGGTAGTCGAGGGCCATGCGAATGATGCGCGACAGCACGTTGAAACTGCCGCCCTCCGTGGCGGTATCGGTCTGGGACACCGGGCTCGCGGCAGCAGAAGTCGCTGACGCAGCAGTTGGCATGGTCAGGCGTTTGAACAGGTTAATCAAGAAACCCATAGATCTTCGATTCTACGCTGTGTCGCCCTCGTCGCGTCGACTTTCGCGACATCTTGGGCGTTACACGCGCGCAATTTGGAGGCCGAGTCGGCTCGCGTCCCAGATAACGATTCGAGGTTTGCAACCCAATTGATGCGCTAGAGTCGTATCTGGGCGTGATTTCTTGGGCGCTGATTGCTGCGCCCGAATCAATCTAACCGTAAGCGACAAAATGGCCAATCAATCAATAAGCGTCGAAACACGCGAACTGCCAACCCAAGTTAGTGATGCCAGCGCCGTTTTTAATCCGTATCGAGCGCGATACGCCTCAATCGCCGACGCACTGGCGATCGACTTCGTGATCAAAGAGGCGTTCGGCAATACCGCGCCTAGATCGTCGGCCGCGCGTGAGATGAAACGCAGGAACACGGTTTACATCGTAGTCACTAAAGATGCTGAGGGCGAAGATCCAAGCGATCCTATGAATCATTACGTGGGCGGTGGATGGAAACAGCGATTGAAGTCGGTCTTCAGCACTCCGGCCGGCAATTTGGAGCCGCCGAGAAATTCTCGTTCGATCGTTGGACTAGTTGGTATCTGGACCGCAGTGGATCAGGCGCACATCGTCGTCATTGCTTCACGGCCGGCGGAACGCCGGCGCGGTGTGGGCGAATTGCTCATCATCTCGACCCTTTGTGAAGCCATCAAATCAGGCGCTACGAACGCCACGTTAGAGGTCCGCAAGTCAAACCAAGCAGCGCGATTGCTGTATCGCAAATACGGTTTCAACGATATTGGGATCCGGCGACGTTATTACGCCGACAATCGCGAGGACGCGGTCATAATGGCCACCCCATCGTTTGCCAATTTGGACTACATGCGATCCTTAAGACGCCGGTGCGATTCATACTTCGCCGTCCGAGGCAACACACAGCTCCACGTCGAGATCGCGCAGTTGTTAGCCCTGTCCGAGTAGGAAGAAAATGAACGCTACAAACGCTCCGATTGCGAAAATGAAACTCCAAGTCGCCCATCGCTGTTGAACCGCGAGGAATTTTTCCGCACTATCCCATTGGCGAGCGCGCCAAGCCATTTCGTTGCCCTTCAAACCCAAGATAAGCATCACGCCTATCAACACGATGAAACCGATCGACCTCAACAGGGGCGAAATTGGCAACAGGGGCAAGAAACCGAGAATTGACCACCAGATCCCGTGTACCATTCCCCAGATCGGACCGAGGATAAACGCTGACCAGTTCCAACGTTGGATCTCTTGCGGAGTCTGTTCGCGGTTACCGCGTGACGGACGGCTCCGTCGCGGAAACCCCCACTCGCTGGGTTTGAACGTTCCGGACCCGATTCGGTAACCAGTGCCCCGTTCCCTTTCACGCGAAGGCGGATCGTCACGACGTTCGCGGCCGAGGCCGAATCTCGACTCACCTTCGTTTCGATGCGAGTCGGCACCGTCTGGTGAGATACGTGCGCTTTGGTCGATCTCCGAAGAACAGACGGCGCAGTAGGATGCGTGCGCTTCGTTGACCGAGGCGCAGTTTTGACAACTGGTGAAACCCAATGGCGGAACGCGGGAGGGATCAGGGACGTAAACACGCTCTCCGCACCTATCGCAGGCGTAATCGTCTACACTGCCGGCGGTCCCGCAGTGCATGCAGTAAATCGTCTTGGATTCTTGCTCTGGGTTTTGGTTTGGCGATTGGCCTGACATCGAAATCGGCTAGAGATACGCGACATCGGCGCCGCGTTTTGTGGGCGAATCGTGTTATGCGCTAATGTTATCGGTTGGATGTTTCGAAGGTGTAACTATGTATCAGATCATTCAGCGACCGACGACCGTTCAGTTTCGGACTTGATGAACGCCGACATCCCGCCGAGGATGTCGTCTAACTCGGCCACGCCGAGCCCGTCGATCGCCGGAGTTGGCGGTCTTACTGCCGCAGAATCCAGCAGTCCGCGTTTTGCCATTATGTGCTTCCGTATCGAAAGTCCCAAACCGGCGGTGTTCTCATACCTGATTAACGGTAACCAACCGTAAAAGGTTTGCCTCGCGCCGTCGATATCGCCCGCGATGTACCGGGCGTGGATCTTCACGAGCGCCTCAGGATAGGCGAAGCCGGTCATGGTTCCGACCGCGCCGCGTTGCAACTCTTCGAATAGAAACGCCCCGCCAAGTCCACCGAAGATACCGATATTGTCGTTTGTCGCACGTCGGACCGCAGATATCTTAGGCGGTGTTGGCGGATCTTCGAGCTTGAGATATTTAGCGTTTTCGAGCTCCGAATTCAACCGAGCTAAAAATTCGGCGGACATGTGAACGCCGGTCTGTTCGGGAAGATCCTGCACGACGATAGGGATTTGCGTTGCGTTGTCGATTGCAGAGTAGTACGCGAAAACCGCGGCATCATTTGGTTTCGCCAAAGACGGCGGAGAGGCCATCGCGGCTGTCGCGCCGATGCTCTGAGCCTCGCGTACTCGGTCCGCGACTTGTGCCCCGCTTTGACCGCTGACGCCAACGGTAACGGTCAATCTGCCTCGGCATGCTTCGACCACGGCATCGATAATCGGAGCACGTTCGGCATCAGTCAAACGATGCGCTTCACCCATGACCCCTAACGTGACCACGCCGACGCAACCGGCGCTGGCGGCATGATCGACGAGACGGGCGATCGACTGTGTGTCGACGGAGCCATCGGCTGCGAACGGCGTCGGCATCATGAAATGTATGCCACTGAACTCGAGTGCGGTCATTGCGTTCTCCGTGCCAATTAGACGATTGCCGGGGCTTACTTGCCGAATAGTCTACAGAACATGACATACACGTATCGAAGATGAACCTCGGTGTATTGAGCGCCGATCGTTTAGCCGTTCAATGTGGGGTGTATGATTACCACTAAACGGCGCGAGGGCGCGCCGTATCGCGCGTATATCTATGAGCAATCACACCGTGACCACTAGCGTAACCACAAAACAGACAGAATGGAAACCCGACGCTGCTGGAGCTCGGGTGTTGCACGTCGATGGCGAAGAAATCGCCAACTTCGAAGAAACGAAAGAGAAGTTTAGGGCGGGGGCGTTCGAAGAAACCACGTTCATGCGATTTCGACTTCGGCAAGGCGTATATGGGCAACGGCAGCCCGACCGTCAAATGGTTCGCATCAAGGCGCCCTTTGGGGGTTTGACCGCGCGTCAACTGGAAGTCCTTGGAGAGGTCGCTGAAAATTACGCACCACTCAAGAAAGGGCATTTGACAACGCGCGAAAACGTGCAGATCCATCACGTGCTTCTTGACGAGACACCTGACCTTATGCGCCTTATCGGCGATGTGGGCCTAACGACTCGCGAGGCTTGTGGCAACACGGTCCGCAATGTCGTTGCACACCCAACCGCAGGTGTGTCCAAAGATGAGGTGTTCGATATTTCGCCGTACGCGGCTGCGTACGCACGCTACTTCTTGCGGCACCCGACGACGCAAAACATGCCTAGAAAGTCGAAGACGGCTTTCTCCGGGTCCGAAAAAGATGAAGCGATGACGCCGTTCCATGACATGGGATTCATCGCCCGCGAGCGTCAAGGTAAGCGCGGATTCAAGATCGTCGTAGGCGGCGGTCTATCGATCATGCCGCAGATGGCGGAGACGTTGAGCGAGTTTGTGCCTGTCGAAGACTACCTCCGACACGCCGAAGCCGCTTTGAGGATCTTCAATCGGCAAGACGAAGAGCGAAAGAATTTGATGCGAGCTCGGATCAAGTACACCATCAAACGCTTGGGCATCGAGAAGTTCCGCGAACTCGTCGCTGAGGAGTTGAAAGGCGACTGGGCGAAGAAAGAGATCGACCTCGAATCGCTTCTATTCATCGAAGACGAATCTAAGGATGCACCGGCCCCGCCGGAAAGCGCCACGTCGGAACCGTTGAATGACGCGGACTACGACTTTTGGAAGTCGTCTTCAGTCGAGGAGCAACGGCAAGGGGGGTTCAACGTCGTTTACGTGCGTGTTGAGCGTGGTGACATCTACAGCGAGCAGTGGAAACCGTTAGCTGACATCGCGCGCGAATTCGCCGGCGGCAGGGCCCGTATCGACCAGCAACAAAACATTGTGTTTCGCTGGGTTCGCACCGAATCGCTATACGACGTCTACCGGGCGCTTGACGAAATCGGCATGGCAACGAGCGGACGCGAGACGATTCGCGACATCGTAACTTGCCCTGGGACCGACTCTTGCAAGCTCGGAATTACGTCTTCGATGGGATTGAACGAAGCACTGGGTGAGAAACTCGACACGATGGACATTTCCGATCCGTTGGTCGCCGGGATACATATCAAAGCCAGCGGATGCCCCAACTCTTGCGGACAGCACCACGTTGCGAACATCGGATTCCACGGTGCGGTTATGAAAGGCGGCGGCGGTCAAGTCCCCGCTTACGAACTTTTCATCGCCGGTTCTTCGACTGACGGCCCAGTGCGTGTAGGCAATCGAGTCAGAGCGCGTGTGCCGGCAAAACGTGCCGGTGAAGCCTTGGAGATGATCGTCGATCACTACAAGGCGAACCGAAACGAGGGTGAAGAGTTCAACGCGTTCGTAGACCGCGTAGGCACGAAGCCTTACGAAGACATGTTCGGTCCTTGGAAAGCAGAGATCGGGCCACTCGACAGAGAGCACATCCAGACCTACATGGACTGGGGCAAGACAGTTCTCTACAAGCTAGAACGCGGCGAAGGCGAGTGCGCCATCTAGAGCACTCTACCGGACTGTAGCCCGGATTAATCGATAGCTTCTCCGAAGTGACGTTTCAGTACGTCGCGGCTTCGAAGGATGATCCCCTCGAAATCTGAGAAGGGTGCCCCGACTTCTAGGGTGGCGAACTCGATGCCGTACTGGTCCGACACCAAAGGCGCCATCTCGTTCAAGTCGAGGGAACCGATGCCGATCTCTTGGTGCTCAATCCCGTCTATCGCGTCGTTCAAGTGAAGATGACATATTCGGTCGCCAAGGACATCGATCGCTTCAGGTAATCCGTCGCCTACGATGGAGTGACCTACGTCGAGGACGACGCCGACGTTGTCACTCTCGGCATCGTCAATCACCGACGCGAGATCTTCGTAGGAACTCAGGACGTAGCCCGGAGCGTGTTTCAAGTTCTCGATGCAGATGGTTATCCCTAACCTCTCGGCGGTCGGAGCCACCCGCCTGACGAATCGTTTCAGGTTTCGGACAGCCTCGCGCCGGATCAGTTCTGACCCGTCCTCAGGCGACGCTAGTGTTGGCACATCGATCTGGCCGGGATGCAACACGACTCTGCGCCCTCCCAGCCTGTGCACCATCTCCAAGTTGCGTTCGAAACTCGCAAGGGTGTCGTGCCAAACACGGGTCTGGTGAGATGCCGGCATTGCACCGTGAAGGTAGTGCAAGTTAAAGGTGATGCCTCGCGTATCTGAAACTTCACGAATATATTCCAATTCGCGATCCAACAGCGTTTCAGCGCTATGAAACTTGCCGTTTAGCTCGATCGCTTTGAAATCATGCTGGATTGCGAAATCGATCATCGCGTTCAACGGCTGGTCGTCATGGAGCAACGAAACTATCGCCAACTTCGGCATCTCAAGACCTTTGGTTTGATTTTGCTGGTCGCATCGTCAATTGGTAATTTAACCACCAACGTGACTTGACGAGTCTACACATGGTGCCGACCTCGCCGAAGCCGGGATTCCGATTTTCTATACTTTCAGAGTCAGAAGCCCATCTTCGTAGCCGTGAATCAACTTCGTGGGGTTTGAGCTCCATCGCACGAAACATCAACCATGCCAAACATCGAATATGGTGACTACGTCAAGTTTTCGTTCTTCAAGGCGAGACCGTCTTGGCGATCACTCGAACCAAACCGCAAGGCGCAGATGAGCGAAGAACTCGTCGCAACCGTCCACGAGGTAGAAATTTCGACCGACGCGCCAATTTCGAGCTTTAGTGCTGTCGGAACACGAACCGATGTCGATCTGCTGCTTTTCCAAACCGCCGAAAGCGTCGAGACCTTTCATACAACTGCCGCGGCGCTCAACCGGACCGAGGCGGCCGCGCACCTTGACCAGCCTCATTCATACCTGTCGCTTCGGAGAAAGACCCGCTACCGACACGGCGGTGGCAACCCCGACGTGGTTCGAAACGAAAAGCGTTACTTCATCGTCTATCCAATGACGAAAACCCGTCAATGGTACGGTTTGGCGATGGAAGAGCGACAGCAGATGATGAACGATCATTTCCGCATCGGTCACGGCTACCCCGGCGTGACCATCAACACCACGTATTCATTCGGCATCGATGACCCGGAATTCGTGGTCGCGTTCGAAACAGACGACCCGTCAGAGTTCGTGTCGTTGGTGATGGACCTGCGAGAAGTGCCTGGCGCCCAATACACGGCTTCCGAGACGCCTATCTTTACGACGCTACGGATGCCGCTCATCGATGCGCTGCAAGCCATGGGGTGAATCGGCAACCGTGAATCGTCACTGGTTAATCGTTGCGACGATTGGCCGGTCAGCTCCGGACCGGATGAAGTCGAAAGTTTCGGCGGCTAACGGCTAGGTGTTGTTGCCCGGCTCGGAGCTGTCGTAGTCGTAGTCGTAGTTGAGAGCGATGTAATCTTGCTCGTCATCGGGAACTTGATCTTCAGGGAAGATTGCGTTTTCTGGACATACGGGCTCGCAAGCGGCGCAATCGATGCACTCATCAGGATTGATGAACAGCATCGTGTCACCTGGTTTCGAGTAGATGCAATCGACCGGGCAAACATCCACGCATGAGCCGTCCATGACGTCGATGCAGGCTTTCGAGATTATGTATGTCACCGTCTAACTGCTCCCAATTCTGGTTTAACAAACAGGCCGCACGGAGATGCAGCCGCAACAGTTCGCTCATTACGCCAGGGCGTCGTTTTACCCACCACATCCACATCCGCCGCCGCCACATGCGCAACCGCCTGCGAAGTTCGGGTTTGAGATCACGAAACCGGAACGCTGGAAACCCTCGACATAGTCGATGTTGGAACCTGCGATTAGCGGAATGCTTTGCTCGTCGACGAGGGTTTTAACCGAACCATCCTGCAAAGACGTGTCGTCGGAACTGGGTTCGTCTTCAAGACCGAAAGCGTACTCGACGCCGCCTTGCGGGGTGGGCGCAGCGGAGATGCGCAGGTAGGCTTCGGAAGCGTCCTGTTCCGCCATCACCTCGACCAGCTTGTCCAAAGCCGCTGGCGTGAAGGACAGTATCGCGGCCTCTTGCTCGTTCATCATCTTTGTTGCTCTCCGTTGCGTCTTTTCAGAGCGCTAAGCATATCTGGGGCGCCCTCTGTGTTGGCGATCGCGACGCGATTTTCGAAATCTCGCCTCGCGACTAAAATTGTAATGCAACGCTTACACGAGTCACGGCGCAATCTCTGCCAATATCTATGCGAGGCGCTTTTTCATTTTTGTAGCCAATTCGCTCGATTTTTACGTTATCCCGCTATATAATTGGCATTTGTGCATTGTTATCGTCTAATTTTCGGGCGAATTTTCCGAGTTCTGGAACTTTCGGGTCCGAAATTGGCACGCCGTGAGTGTCGCGCACCCCTCATGTGCGACGAACGTAATCGGTGCGCAAGACGTCAATTCACTAAAACAGGAGCACCTGCTGCATGGACGCAATAGATCGTCAAATTATCGCTGCCTTGAACGAAGATGGGCGGGCCGCAAACGCGAAAATTGCCAAAAAGGTGAAAGTGAGTGAAGGGACTGTTCGTAGGCGCCTCAAAAAACTGACCAGTGACAAGACGATCGACATCGTTACCGTCCAAGACCCACAAAAAATGGGCTACCAGTCAGAAGTGCTCATCGGGATGCAAGTCGAACCCAACATGCTTGAAGAAGTTGCTTCACGTATGGCGGAATTCAAGTACACTACGCTAGTCAGCATCACGACTGGCACGTACGACGTGTTTGCTTGGGCGACGCTGCCTAACGCCGAGAGCCTCGGTGAATTCATCCGCGATCACGTCGGCAAAACGCCGGGAGTGCAACGGACCGAGACGTTTGTCTCGCTAGGAGTCCGCAAGCGAACTTACAGTTTGCCAATAGAGGAGTGAAGCAACACCGCCTGACCTAAGGGTGGTGGGACGCGTGAGAGAAGATGAACAACCCGACTTACGTAGAGCCCGTACGGCATAGAAGGTGGATTTCGACGGCGGTGGGGCCATCGCTGTTTGAGTGGCTGTTCCCTGATGCAAAACTAATCCACAAGGTTTTCGCCGCTGTCGCATTCATCGCATTCATCGTGGTCTGCACCAAGATCAGGTTTTACCTGCCCGAAAACCCGACCCCGATCACGTTGCAGACTTTCGCGATTTTGGCCACCGCGAGTGTCATGGGTTGCACTTGGGGTTTCTACTCAGTATTGGGTTATCTAATTATCGGCGTCCTCGGCTTTCCGGCGTTCGCCAATCAACCGTTCGAATTGACGTCTCCTGCCATCGGGTGGAACTACGTGACGGGAGTGACTGGCGGTTATCTGATCGGCTTCCTGCTCGCTTCGATAGTGGCGGGTTCGCTCAGCAAAATGGGATTCAATCGCTCCAATTCGTTGTGGGCAAACGCGCTCGGTGGATTGGCCGTTTATCTGCCCGCCATTGTCTGGCTCGCCATCGGCGATTTCGGTTGGCCCGCAGAAGGCAAGTTATTGATGGACGGCATGTACATCTACCTGCCAGGTGACATCCTCAAAGTGCTTGGCGCATCGCTACTGGTCACTGGGTTGTGGAAGTTGGCGGATAATCGACGGTCTGGACGAGGACGTTCGGACGTTTAATCTCGATATTCTTGTCCAGACGAAAACCACGCCCGTAACGACAATGCCAACGTCGCGTCTAACGGGTTACTCCAACGCGTCAGCAACAAGCATGGCGCGCACCATCACTGATTCACCGTAGGAATTCACATGTACAAGAACGCGGATTGCGGCGCGCCCCGAGCGACCGATATAGGAAGCGAAATTACTGTTGCCGGTTGGGTCCACCGGCGAAGAGACCACGGCAATTTGATCTTCGTCGATCTGCGTGACCGCACCGGGTTGCTCCAAGTGGTGTTTAACCCGGAAATCGCTCCAGATGCTCATCGCCTTGCTGAAGGCGTGCGTAGCGAATGGGTCATTCAGGCTCGAGGCACGATAAGGGCGAGATTGCCAGGCGCAGCGAACCCGAATTTGGCCACCGGTGAAGTTGAGCTCATCGTCAGCCAGTCGCAGGTGCTGAACCGTGCCGTTACACCGCCGTTCGAAGTTGAAGACGACACCGATGCCGATGAATCTACGCGCATGGCGTTCAGGTATATCGACATCCGGCGTCCCGAGATGCTAGAGAGACTGCGGTTACGGCATCGCGTCACGCAACTGATTTGGGATCATCTGACGGATAACGGTTTCACTCAGATCGAGACTCCGATCCTGATCAAATCAACCCCTGAAGGGGCTCGCGACTATATCGTGCCTTCGCGTGTGCGACCCGGTTCGTTCTACGCACTGCCTCAGTCGCCGCAGCAGATGAAGCAGATCTTGATGGTCGCCGGCGTCGAGCGGTATTTCCAAATTGCGAAGTGTTTCCGAGACGAAGACTTGCGGGCGGATCGGCAACCCGAACACACCCAACTCGATTTAGAGATGAGCTTTGTGCATCAAGAAGATGTCATGGCACTCGTAGAGGGGCTCTACACCCGGATTGTCAAGGAAACCCGACCTGAAGCTCGTATCGAGACGCCCTTCTCTAAACTCTCCTACGACGCTGCGGTTGAAAGATATGGTTCCGACAAGCCAGACATTCGCTATGGCTTGGAGATGTCGACGATCACGGATATCGCGGCAAAGTCGGAGGCGCGGGTATTCCAAACCGTAGCATCCGCGGGCGGCACCATCCGAGCCTTCGCAGCGCCCGGTTGTGCCAGTTACACACGTAGGCAGACGGATCAACTCATCGGCATCGCCAGAGCCGCGGGGGCGCAGGGCCTCGTTTACATCGCCATCGACGAATCCGCTTCATCGGTCGCGGAAATCAGCGACGAACATATTCGTTCGCCGTTAAAGAACTACCTCTCGATGGATATCGTCAGAGAGATCGCGCAGTCCGTTAACGCGGCACCGGGTGATTTGGTGCTAATAGTCGCCGGGACACAGAGCGTTGCCAACAATGCGCTCTCCGCGTTGCGCACCGAGATGGCGGAGCGATTAGAGCTAATTGATCCGAACGAATTCAAGTTCGCTTGGGTGTTCGATTTCCCGCTATTCGAATGGGACGAGGATTCGAAATCGTGGGCACCCGCCCATCACGTCTTCTCGGCGCCGAAACAGGAGCACATTCCATTAATCGAGAGTGACCCCGGCAGCGTTTATGCCGATCTCTTTGATTTGACTTGCAACGGGGTTGAATTGGGAAGCGGTAGCATCCGCATCCATGACCCTGATCTGCAAATGAGGGTGTTCAACGTCATCGGCTACCCGGACAACGAAATTGAAGAGCGTTTCGGCCATCTGCTCAAGGCGTTCAGGTACGGAGCACCTCCGCACGGCGGCATGGGGTTGGGTTTGGACCGCATCACGGCGATGCTTGCAGGCCAGTCCAACATTCGGGAAGTCATCGCATTTCCGAAGACGCAGTCGGCGTGGGACCCTCTCTTCGACGCCCCATCGGTCATCGCTGGCGAGCAGCTCGAAGAGTTGCGGATTTTGGTCGATACCGACGACTAGAACCGGACCTTCTCGACACCGCTATCGTGACGCGTCACCCTTCGGTTCGGTCGCGAACGGCGATAAATTAGAATCGAAGGGGTTGTATCCCCGCGATTTCGGCGGCCATTTACAAATTGGCGTGTCGAACCTCTGACCGGTCCGTATCCCAAGCATCACAAAAACGAAAGAGAAGGGTTTGAACGTCTCACGCGAAAGTTCCGAAAACGGCGAGGTAGTGCTCAGGCTTGAGGTGGAATCTGAACGCGTTGGGAGGCACATGAACGCCGCCGTGCGACGCGTCGCTCAACGAGTTGACATCCCGGGTTTCCGAAAAGGAAAAGCCCCCCGCGGCATCCTGCAGAATTACGTCGGGAAAGATTACCTCGTCGAAGAGGCGATGGAATCTTTGGTTCCCGAAGCGGTCGGAGATGCCGTCCGAGACGAAGAACTCGCTCCATTCGCTCCTCCCCGCGTCAACATCGAGCAGACTGAACCGTCGGTGACAATAGTTGCCACCGTTCCGCTTCAACCCAAAGTCGTCCTTAGCGATTACAAATCGATCCGCTACGACGATCAACCGGAGGAAGTGTCTGAAGATGCTGTAGACGCTCTGTTGATGCAGTTACGCCGCTCTCAGGCTTATTCAGTGCCAGTTGAACGCGCCGCCGAGGAAAAGGACATTGTCACTATCGATCTCCACATGGCGGCAGACGAACAGGTGATTTGGGATTTTTCAGATCGGCAATTCCAACTGAATTTGGCCGTCGACGTTTACGGAGAGGTGTTCGTAGGGCTGCACGAAGGCATCATCGGGATGTCCGTAGGAGATGAAAAACAGTTTTCGTTCCCGGTTACCGAAGAAGCAGATTCGCTGCAGTTCGCCGGCAAAACAGCCTTCGCAAAAGTTGTTTTGAAAAATGTGAGCGAGGAGTTCGTGCCCGAACTTGATGATGCGATGGCCGCCACGGCCGGAGTCACAGAAGTTGAAACCGTCGAGCAGTTGACGGAGCACATTCGCGGCCAACTCGAACAACGCGCGGAACAGACGTTCGTGGGTTCGATACAGACCAGGTTGTTTGAGGAGATCGCCGAAGCGAGCGATTTCACTATCTCTCCGATCGTTGTCGAGCACGAAGGACATCATGTACTTGAGCGTTACATGCATCAACGACAGGCGATGGCGGCACGTACAGGACAGCAATTCTCCGCAGATGACATAACTGAGGAAGATATCAACAGTGCGAATGAGTCGGCTGAACGAGACCTGAAGAACGCGCTCATCGTTGAAGAGTTGGTCGATGCCGAAAACGTTGCGGTTCCAGACGAAGACGTTGTCGACGAGATCACGAGGACTAACGAAGCCGCAACCTCGGATGAACAACGGCTGGAAGACAACGATCAGACCCGCCAGTCAGTCAAGACCTTCCTGCAGCGACAACGCACGATCGAAAAAGTATTGAACATGGCTCGTGGTCTCGACGACGTTGCACCAACCGAAGCCGAACAATCGTAGACCTGTATGAACCAACATCGCATGACGTCAATTGCCCCTACACCCAACGGAGAACCCAATCAAATGACCCAGATCGAAACACCTCAGAACCTGATCCCGATGG
Organism: Dehalococcoidia bacterium; assembly: GCA_965220355.1. Lineage (GTDB taxonomy): Bacteria > Chloroflexota > Dehalococcoidia > Lucifugimonadales > Lucifugimonadaceae > Bin127. The sequence goes on along the minus strand of OZ244820.1, from coordinate 797,638 downwards.
TCATTGAGACCGGCACACGTGGGGAACGGGCGTATGACATCTATTCCCTCCTTTTGAAAGAGCGGATCATTTTCCTCGGCACACCAATCAATGCTGCCGTAGCGAACACCATAGTTGCTCAGCTGCTGTACCTCGCTGCCGACGATCCTGAGCGCGATATCAACATGTACATCAACTGCCCAGGCGGGTCTGTGTACGATGGCATGGCGATATATGACACCATGCAACTCGTATCTTGCGACGTGTCGACCATCGCGGTAGGTCTGTGTGCCAGTATGGGGACGATTTTGCTGACGGCAGGAACCAAGGGTAAGCGATACGCCTTGCCCAACTCCGCGATCATGATGCACCAACCTTGGAGCGGTACGCAAGGGCAAGCCGCCGACATCGAGATCCACGCCCGCGAAACGTTACGGATCCAAGACCGGATGCGTCAGATCATCGCCGATCATACCAGCCAACCTTACGAACAGGTGGCCCGAGACAGCGACCGCGACTTTTGGATGACTTCCGAGCAGGCGGTAGAGTACGGGCTAGTCGACGAGGTCCATTCGGCCACCGAAAATCCGCGAAACGCTAGAATTCTTGAAGCGGGGGCGGCATGAGGGCGGTAGTCATCGGCAATAATAGGGTCAACGGTTAATCGCAATCGGATCGATTGAATGAACGGCACTGGCGATAGAAACTCGATACAACGGGGACGCGTGCAGAAGCGTTGCTCGTTCTGCAAAAAACAGCAGCAAGAGATTCGTATGCTGATCGCTGGCCCCAACAGCATCTTCATCTGCGACGAATGCGTAGAACGTTGTCGAGGGATCATTCGACAGGCTACACAAGCGCCGAAATCAAAATCGAATTCGGAACCAAAGACGACAAACGTCTATCCGACGAAACCCATCGAGATTTACGAACAGCTCCAACAGTTCGTCATCGGTCAGGAGCAAGCGAAGAAGGTTCTCAGCGTCGGTGTCTACAACCATTACAAGCGCGTCCTGTCTAGCCAGCACAACGAGAAAGACGACGGGATAGACCTCCAAAAGACCAACATCATGTTGGTCGGACCTCCCGGTTGTGGCAAGACGTATCTGGCCCAGATAATGGCCCAGATCCTCAAAGTCCCGTTCGCCATCGTCGATGCCACTTCCATAACCGAAGCTGGTTACGTCGGCGAAGACGTCGAAAACATCCTTTTGCGTCTATTGCAATCGGCCGGGGGAGACGTTGCCCGTGCGGAGCGCGGGATCATTTACATCGATGAGATCGACAAGATCGCGCGCAAGGATGTGAACCCGTCGATAACCCGCGATGTCTCGGGCGAGGGGGTACAGCAAGCGCTGCTAAAGATCCTTGAGGGAAATGTCGTGAATGTGCCGCCGCACGGCGGGCGCAAGCATCCTCACCAAGAATTCATACAGGTGAACACCGAGAACATTCTCTTCATCCTCGGCGGCGCGTTCGATGGTATCGACCAGATAATCCGGAAACGTGAGCGCACGGCGCGCGAGGGTAACGGGATGGGCTTCCGAACGAATGCTATCGTTGACGCCTACGCTTCTATCCAGCATCGTTCCGGTGAAGATGGACGCGACCTCACGGACGTAGCTCCGGAGGATCTGCGCAACTACGGTTTCATTCCGGAATTCATTGGCAGGGTCCCGGTGGTAGTTGGACTTTCTGACCTGACTCTGGATCAATTGGTCAAAGTATTGATGGAACCGAAGAACTCGATCGTGTCGCAATACGAGAAGCTGTTCGGTCTTGACGACGTGGAACTCGAGTTCACTGAAGACGCCCTCGTAGCCATAGCTGAGCACGCCCAAATGCGCCGAATGGGCGCTAGGGGCTTACGATCCATCGTCGAGGACGTGCTAATGGATGCCATGTACGCGCTACCCTCTTGCACCGACGCGGCGAAATGCATCGTCACCAAACAGACTATTCTCGAACACGCGCATCCGACCATAGTTGACGCTCAAGGCAACTACATCGACCCGAACAATATCGCCGTTTCAGAGGCCGCTTAGGGCATCTATTCGGCAACGCCGCTCCGCGCCGCTGGTCTAACAACCCCGGAGACCTAACAATGTCGATCCGCGTAACCATAAACGGACGCGAATTGGAACTCTCTCAATCGGTTACGCTCGAGACGTATCTCGAAGAAGCCGGTTTATCCGGACGCCGGTTGGCCGTCGCCCACAACACCGACGTGGTTCCACGCGACGAATACGCGAACGCGGTGATTGACGACGGAGACACGCTTGAGATCGTTCGGCCCGTTGGCGGCGGTTGATCGCATTTTCTAGAAGGGACCTTTGCGGTCGCAGCCCCTTCGTGCAGCAATCGCATCCCCCCTCGCTGCATCCGCAACTCAAATGGATACACCCTCCCGGGGAACGGGAGGGTGTATCCAAATCGACGGGTTATCCGAGATTACTCGACTACGCAGACGGCGCCTGTTGCGGTATCACCTGAAAACTCAGAGCGGTAACGGTGGCAACCGACCACGGTAAAGGTGTGCGAGCCACAACACACTTCCGGGTTGAAGGACGATTTCCACAACTCACTGGTGTTCCATTCCTCTGCTTCGCCTGCGAAGCTGCGCGCACTGCTGGGACTGCCGCGTGGGTTTTCCCATGTGACCGTCGTGCCCACTTTTACCTTGATGACTTCCGGTTCGAATCTATCCGTGTCAGCTATACTGACTTTGACCTCACCCTCCAACGCCGGGCCATCGGGCACTTCGATTTCCGCGACTTCAGCCCCCTCTTCCTGCTCGCTCTCAGAACCCGCTTCGGATCCTACGGCGGCACCGCCCGACGCTTCGCCAGATTCGGCTTGAGCGGTTGCTTTGGCTTGAGCGGTCGCCTGAATCTGTGCGGCAATCGTGTTCTTGCCTACGGTGATACCAGCATCCGGGTCTCCGCCTTCGGCGATTACCGCCTCAGCTGTAGCCGTGGCGTTTTCGACCTTTAGGTCAGCCTCGAATGTCTGGATCGTTTCGAATTGCGAGGGGCCGCCGCAAGCTGTTATAGCCGTCGCGACAGTCATCGCCGACCAAACGGCGATTAAGAGCGCAACTACGCTTTTTTTCATCGGCACACTCCCCGATTTGATTTAGGCAATCTGCCGCAGCCTAGGATCCAACCGGTCGCGCAACCAGTCGCCGAAGAAGTTCATCGACAGGACCACTAGGAATATGGCGAAGCCGGGTACGAGCGTAAGGTGTGGCGCCTCGAGGATGTAGTCTCGGCCTTCGTTCGTCATTACACCCCATGCCGGCGTCGGCGGTTGAATACCAGCGCCGACGAAGCTGAGCGTCGACTCTGCGAGTATCAGACCACTCGTGTTCAGGCTCGCAACCACGATGACGGTGTTCATGACGCCGGGAACCAAGTGTCGCCAGATGATCCGGATGTCCGAAGCGCCAGCGACCCTCGCCGCCGCTACGTAATCCAATTCACGCAACACAAATACCTGAGCGCGTATGACGCGCACGAAGCCGACCCAAGCGACAAGCATCAGGACGAAAAGCAGCATATCCACTTTCCAAGCCAAGATAATGACCTTGGCTCCAAAGAGCTGCGTAATGACGATCGCAACCATCAAGAACGGAAGCGCGTTCCAGACGTCGACGAACCTCGTAACGATCTCGTCCAAGATGCCTCCGTAATAGCCGCTGAAGAGGGCTACGGCGGTCCCCAGGATCATGCCCGACGTCAGTGAGAACGTCACGACGGCGATCGATATTCTGGAACCGTGTAAAAGCCTACTGAAAATATCTCTTCCCGTATGGTCGGCTCCCAAGATGTGAAGCTTGCCGCACTGATCGATGTTTTCGGATGCCGGGCCGCCGTCGGGATCGATCACATCGCACGACCGATAGCTGAGTTCTTCGATGGTGGTGCCGCCAAGGGGGATATATGCGGCTCGGGATCGTTCCCACAGTCCGAGGTTCCGGTCATGCGAGAATCCCTTGTCGCGCGGGAAAGGGGCGACGTATGGCCCGATCAATGCGGCGATCAGCAACAACGCCAATATGATCACCGGAATTATCGGGTAGCGGCGGATGTAATACCAAAGTTTGGCGAACGGATTCGAGGTTTGACCGTAAATCGAGACCTGATCGCTCGTAAACGCCGCCGTCTCGGTAGCGGTTTCCGTCGTGTCGACTTCAATTGCCATGCGCCATTTACCTCCAAGATTCCGATAACTCGAGAATCGGATTCACCTACCTAAGCCGCACTCGCGGGTCGATCACCGTGTAGAGAATATCCGCTACCGTCGCGAACACCAAGAAATACATCAAGAACACGATCACCGTCCCGAGCAACAGCGGGAAGTCGTTGTTTTGGACCGCGTCCTGCAAGGCGACTTGGCCTATTCCCGGCCAAGAAAACACGATCTCCACAACTAAAGCGCCGTTCAAGAATCCTGCGAACAGCAACAACATCGAAGTTATCGGAGCGATCAGCGCGTTGCGTAGCGCGTGCTTGAAGATGACCGTCGTGTTGCCGACGCCCTTTGCCCTTGCCATCTTTACGAACTCGGAGTCCAGGATCTCCAACATCGACGAGCGCGTCAGGCGCATCAAGCCGGCCGCCGAACCCCACCCGAGCGCCAGGCACGGCAAGATGTATTCCTTCAAGCGGAGCTCATCCGGCGTTCGACCGCCCGCGGGCATCGCAAAGAACCGTAGGAACGATACCGGGCTGTCGTCCTGGATCGCATTGAGCGTCACTGAGAATATCCAGATCATCACAATACCGGTTACAAATGCCGGCGCGGCCTGGCCCACTAAGGCTATAAAACGCGCGAAATAATCGATTATGCCACCCCTCCAAACGGCCGCGATTACGCCGGTAGGAATGCCCATTAGCACGGCTATCAACCACCCTCCTACACCCAACTGCACCGTTGCGCCCAGTCGGCCTTTGATGATGTCCCACACATCGATCTGCAAACTTAATGAAACACCAAAGTCAAGACGGAACACGCGCCCAAGCCATTCGATGTATTGGATTGGAACGGGCTTATCGAAACCCAGACGGTCACCCAACCGGTTCCAGCTCTCCTGGGTGAGCCCGTAGCCGCTTTGCGGAACAAATATCTCACGCGGATCCTTGGGGTTTGCGTGAACGAGGATGAAGATCGCCAGAGTGGCGCCGAACACAGACACCAGCGACGTGAACACGCGACCTGCCAAAAATCGAATCATTGCGGGCTCCCGGATCTAAGTGAAAGTGATCCTGTGCATCCTCTTTAGGTGTCTACGTCGGTCGTGGGCCATCATTAGGGCGCGTTTTCCCTATCCAGCGATTGCCGGAGTTCGAATTCTAACGGAAATTCGTTTTGTGCCGGACGGCCAATCGACACTTTTGCGCGGCAATGGCGATGTGTGGTCACAAAAGATTCCACACACCGCCACCACCTAGGTGGACGGAGCCCGCCTGCCTGTCCTCAGACATCCGGGCTCCGTGCCACGTGCTCATCTCGGAGACTACCTGAGTACGATGAACTCGGGGTTGCTCGAAATGTTGCTGTAGTGCTGTTGGCGACCGCCCCAAGAAGCGATTCTCGGACCAGCGACCACGCCCTTCGGGACCTGTACTACGCCGGCGTACTGAACCCAGTACATCGACCAGTCCACCCACTTGAGGTGAGCCTGTTCACGCGCAGCTTTGTCCTGCTCGGCGAGGATCTCGAAGAGCCACTTGCCGCCGGGTTGCGACTCGAAGCCAACGCCCCAGCCAGGTCGGCTGGACGACGTGTCAACTGTCGGCAACGGCCAGTCGAGCGGGTATACGTTCGAGTGAACGTCACCGTTCTTGAAGACCGGCAGCAACTGGACACGTCGGCGCATTCTCTGCGAGATGACTCCGCCGTAGTCCTCGATCAACTGCTCGATTTCGATCCCTAGTTGCTCCCACTGCGAGGTGATGTAGTCGGCCACTTCAAGGCTGACTTCACCGATCTCCGCGACGTAGGCCTGCAACGTCAGGTTCTCGATGCCTTGGCGCTTGCCATCCACGAGCGGGTAGCCTGCTACCGAGAGCATCAAATCGGCCATTGGGAGGTTACCGTTGGGGATCTCCCACGGGACACCGTTCTCAAACGGAGTTCCAGCAGCTTCCGCCGGGCAGTCAATTCGGTTACCGAGCCAGTCCCAGCAACCGGTGGTCCGGTCGGGGTCCCAGCCAGGGTACTCGGGTCCCATGTACTCGGAGTAGATGGGCGTGCCCTTGCCGTCGAGGAAGACGTTGTTAATCTCGTTCCTGTCCATCGCGATGGAAAGTGCGAGGCGGACCAGGCGAGCCTGCTCCATGTCGCTAATGCCAGGCGGGTTGTCTGTGTCAGCGTACGGTGCGTTGCCGCATCGCTCGAGACCAGGTCCGTCACCGTCCGTGCAAGGCGCATCCTCGGTTCCCCAAGGGTTGCCGATCCACGGGTAGTCCTGAGTGTAGGAACCCTCGTTCGGGCCTGAACCGCAAGCGTTGTCAATCGCTGCGCTGGAGCGCTGGTCACCGCAGGCCCAAGGCTCTAGCGGTTCGCCAGTGCGAGCGTGCGAGTGCTCCCAGAGAAGACCTGGGAACAGGATCGACTGGCCAACGAAACCACCAGGCATGGTCTCAAGGAAACGGTAGCCTTCTTGGACGACGCCCGGAACAAGTTTGAAGTCCAGCGCTGCCAGGTCAGCTTCACCGTTTCGAAGCATGGCGATACGAGTGTTGTTCTCAGCAACCTGGACCTGCGTGAACTTGTCGATCGAAGGAACGACGCGCCAGTGATCGCCGAGAGCCTCTGTCGTGCATCGGTCGCCCGGCACGCAGTGGCCTTGTACGAACGGGCCGGTAGCAACGTGGTGCTCGCGAGCCCACTCAACTCCCATGGAGTCGGCGTGGGCAAGATAGTAGAGACCTCGTGCGGCGCTCAAGCAACCGAACTGCGAGATCGGAAGGCAGAAGTAGACCGGCGATACCAGTCCGATTTCGACCGTCCAGTCGTCCACCTTCTTGGCTTCCAAGAAGATCGCTGCAAGGTCACCAGAGTTTCCGTATGTGGTGTCAGGGTTCGTGGTGGCGTTCGACTCGTTGAAGTATCGGACGACGCTGTCAGCGTCGACGACACCGAAGTCTAGGTCTTCGGAACCGGCCGGCGGGTTGAACGGGATACCGCCGCCGTCAGGGTGCTGACGCATGGTCATGCTAACGCGCGTGCCAGCGGGGTCGATGTCCCATGACTCAACTAGCTCGGGAGTCATCGGATCGCCGTTCTCAAAGTGGTAGAAGTACTCTTCCACGCCACCGCCGTGCGTCGGAGTACCGGCGTACGGGCCGATGGTCGGCAGACCGATCACCGCAGCCACACGTCGGACCGCCATCACGACCTCAACGTCCTCATCCATGGCCTCAGGAGCCATAGCCTCGGCTGCTTTTTCGGCCGGGCGGGCGGTCGCTGCCGGAGCAGCTTCCTCAGCCGCCATACCCTTTTCAGCCGGACGGGCCGTTGCTGCCGCTGCCGCTTTCGCCGCAGGTGCCGCTTTTTCCGCAGGTGCCGCTTTTGCCGCAGGTGCTGCGGCTTCGGCAGGGCGAGCGGTTGCCGCCGCTGCCGCAGGTGCAGGAGCCTCGGAGCTACCGCAGGCAAGGCCGAATGCAGTCACTGCAACCGCTACCATCAAGGGCAGGAATCCCCACCGCCTGAGTTGATAACTTAGTTTCATTGATGAACCTCCTGTATTGTGCCGGCGGGGGTGGTTCTAAGACACGGATCCGCCGCGCCGCGCCCATGCCGGTATTTCAAATTGCCACAACAACGTCATGACTGCGTGCAACTGCACAGAGTATACAGCACCCACCACGTATTGCGACTTACAATACGCGGGTAAATCTAGCATCACAAACGCCGTTTGTCAACTAAACAGGTTTAAATCTCGCACTCGACAGGCACCCAATGAACACCGAATCCGACAACGTCCACTCGGTCGAATCCAGGCCGATGCTTAGTGGCAAAACAATCATCGTCACGGGCGCGAGCTCCGGCATCGGACGCGCTGCCGCACACGTCGTAGCAGATCACGGTGCCAATGTAGTTATCGCCGCCCGAAGAGCTGAACTATGCGCCGAAGTCGCGGAAGAAATCCGTGACGGCGGCGCCAACGCTGTACACGTCCGGGCCGACGTCACCAATCCGGACGATGTGAGCAACATGGTTAACCACGCAGTGGAGCATTTCGGAGGGCTCGACGGAGCGTTCAACAACGCTGGTGTGTTGTTAGACACTGGCCGCATACATGAAATGGAAGACGACGTTTTGCGCCGTTCATGGGATGTAAACGTCAACGGGGTTTGGCTCTGTATGAAAGCGGAACTCGATGTCATGATCAAGCAAGGGCGCGGTGGTTCGATCGTCAACGACTCCTCGCGTAACGGTCTGCGTGCCGACATCAAGCGCCCTGCGTACACCGCCACTAAGCACGCTGTCAGCGGTTTGACGAAGGCCGCGGCGCTTGACTATGCGCGCATGAATATCCGAGTAAACGGGATATGTCCCGGGCCGATCGATACCGACATGATGCGCGCCGTGGACCAGGGGAACGACGATATAAGGCGCAGGATCGAGTCAGCTGTTCCGCTCGCCCGTTATGGAACTCCCGAAGAGGTCGGTCAATTGGTCGCTTGGTTATTGTCGGATAACGCGTCTTATGTCACGGGACAGATGGTGGGTATCGACGGGGGGTTGTCGGCGTCATGAACACCGTCTCCGAACATGCATTGATCGAGGAGATACACAACACACCGACTAAGGCGTGCCTTGTGATCACCGGCGCGGGCACTAGCGCGATTTCAGCGCTGTTCGCCGTTGCTGGCGCATCTCGGACCGTGATCGATGCACAGGTTCCCTATTCGCGAGCGGCGCTGGACGATTATGTCGGAGTCCAAGCTGGGCAGCACGTTTCCGAAGACGAAGCGAAGCTGATGGCCGTTCGAGCATACGAACGGGCGGTGAAATTGACTGCAAATGGTGATGTCGGTCGACGTTTAATTGGATTGTCCTGCACGGCTGCGATCGCGACGGATCGGCTGCGCCGAGGAGAAAACCGCGCTCATATCGCGTGGTATGACGGAAAAACCGGCGCTGCTTATTCGATCGTCATGATCAAAGGAGCGCGCGAACGAGAAGGCGAAGAAGCCGTCTGCGGAGCGATCATATTGAATGCGCTCGCCGAAGCTTGCGGCATCGAGCATAGGATCCAACCGCGAATACTCAAAGGTGAAATTGTCAAACGTATCGCCAATTGAGGAAGTTGCAAGCGGCGTTCGACCACTGGCGGTTTACAGACCGCAATATGGATGGTCGGACGTACCGCCTCGCGACATCATCATGCTCGCAGGTTCGTTTCGACCTTTGCACCGCGGGCACCGAGCACTTCTGGCGGCTGGATTTCGCGTTTGCGGCAGAGATCTCCACCCGTGTTTCGAGATATCGATCCGAAATGTAGAAAAGCCAGACATCGCCGCAGCCGAATTACTCACACGGGTCTCGCAGTTCCGAGAGCCCGGTGACACGGTAGTCGTAACCGGCGCCGCAACGTTCTTGGGAAAGGCTCGGCTGATGCCAGGCACGACGTTCGTTATCGGTTACGACACCGCAATCAGGCTCTTCGACGATCGCTTCTACCTCGACATCAGGTCGTCGTCTCCGAGCATAGCCGTGATGAGCGAGATTAGGGAATTGGGATCGAGCTTCGTGGTTGGCGGGCGTCACGACGCCGACGGTACGTTCCTGACGATTCGCAATATGGGCATACCGAAGGGCTTTGAATCGCTGCTGGTGGAGATTCCTGAGGAGATGTTCTCTGACCCGATCTCGTCTACGCAGATTCGGCGTGACGCGGTGGTCGACAATCCGTAACGGCTTACAATCGAATTTCAGTCGAATCCGTTAGAAGCCAGATTAGTCAGGAATTCCGAAGTTGACTCATCACGAAGACCCGCGCATCGCATCCGCCGAAGTTGATCCGCTATTCATCAACCGTTGGTCGCCAAGATCGTTTTCGTCAGATCCGCTCACCGATGCCGAAATAGCTTCGATATTTGAGGGTGTTCGGTGGTCGCCATCGTCGTTCAACCGGCAACCTTGGCTGTTCGTTTACGAGACGGATGGTCCAGACCGCGAAGTATTCGACTCGATATTGATGCCAGGGAATCAGGTTTGGGCAACAAAAGCCCCGTTGATCGGGTTCATCTTCGCCAATACGAAGACGCCCGAAGGTCGTCGCCCGCGAACATCACAATTCGACACTGGTGCCGCGTGGATGGCTCTCGCCCTCCAGGCGCGATCGTTGGGCCTCTACACGCACGGCATGGCCGGCATCGATTACGACGTTGTTAACGAGAAACTCGGTGTGTCCGACGAGTACTACACCGCGATGTGCGGATTCGTTGCCGGTCGGATAGGACCCCGCGAGGCGTTGCCTGACGATCTGCAAGAGCGTGAGTCGCCGAACGACCGGAAACCGATAAGCGAGATCGCCCACAAGGGCATCATGTCCTGAGACAGGTTAGTCGAGCGTTGCGAAGGTGAAGTTGTCGTCGGGATGTTCGAGAGCGTATCGAGCCTGCCGCAGTCCGAACTTCTCCTGCAGTTGAACAGTCAATCCGCCGTCGATCATCAACGTATGGCCGGTGATAAAAGAGGCGTCGTCGGAGCACAAGAACGCGATCCCGGCCGCGATCTCCTCTGGCTTTCCTGTTCTCCTCAACGGATACTGGTCGGCGAAAAACGCGTGACCGCTAGGGTTCTGCGCCCACATCTCGGCGAGCCCTTCGCCGACAATGTGCCCTGGGCCGATCGCATTCGCCCTAATACCATCAGGACCGTACTCCACCGCCAGTTGCCTGGTCAGACCAACCACAGCAGCTTTGCCGGTTTCGTACACCAACATCCCGGTCTCTTGCAACCAGGAGTGCACGGACGCGAGGTTGACGATCGAACCTCCACCTACGGCGCGCATGTGCGGAACCGCATGCTTAGCGCCTAGGTACAGCGCTTTGACTAAGACATCGATGCCGTAGTCCCAGTCCTCCTCGTCAACACTGATCGCATCGCCATGGATGCGCGACTCCCCGGAGATTACACTGAACGCGTTTTGGACCAAAATATCCAGTCGGCCAAAAGCTTCAAATGTCTCGTCTACCATGCGACGGCAATCCGAAGATGATGAAACGTCGATGTGCGAAGAAACTGCCCTTCCCCCTGCGTCGACTATGCGTTGCACGTTCGCTGCCGCCGCGTCGTCGTCGATGTCGGCGATCATGACCATCGCGCCGTCCGCAGCCAGTCGCCGCGCAGTGGCGCCGCCAATTCCCAATGCGCCACCAGTAATCAAGGCAGCCTTGCCGTCGAACCTAGACTTCAATCGTGTTCCTCCTTGGCATCCGTCTGCAGGTGATGATATAGCCACGCTGCGTAACGACGCGATAGCCGACTTCGTCGGGAATCAAACATGCAAAAACGCTCGCCAGCATCGTTGATCGAGACCGCAGCAGCAAGCGGAGATCCAACCTCCATAGCCAGTGAGCTACTTCAGACGGCCGGATTTGGAGATTCCTCGATCCCGTCCCACGCATCACTGGATGGAGGCAATCCTGCGATGTCACAGGTTTTTCGACTTCGCATATCGGGTACAGACGGTTGTCCCGCGACCGCTATTGTGAAGGTTCCCGCAAAGAATCAAGTCGACCGCTATAGGGAATCCGCCAACGGTAGCTACGTCCGAGAAGTTGAGGTGTACAGGTTGCTGAGGGACATGCAAGGCGGGTTTCAACCGAAGATTTTGGCGGCGATCTGCGACACAAATACCAAAACTACCGCACTACTGATCGAAGATTTGGGCGCGCTGCCACGCCGCGGAGAATTCAGTGTCGAGAACTTGCGGGTCACCATGTCGAACCTCGCACGCGTCCACTCGCGTTTTTGGGGCAACGATCGGCTTGGCGCTAGTTGGTGGATGCGCAACGAACCGCATGCCGACATCTTTGAGGAGGACACGGATCAGTTCGCACCCAACTGGGAGATGTTAGCGTCCACGTCGGTCCTCCATCCCTGCAACCAATCAACCGTGAACCGAGTTGGCGATTACCTGTCTGAACACCTGCTCGATGTGCTTCGAGAGTTGGACAATCGACCTCGCACGCTCACTCACGGCGATCTACACACTGCAAACATGATGCTACGAAGGACCGATTCAGCAGTTGAGCCGGTGTTGATCGATTGGCAGGACGCGGTTTACAGCGGGGCGAGCAGCGACGTCGCTAAATTCTTGTCAACGACGCTCGCACCGACCCTCGCCGAGACTCATTTCGACGACTATCTCGCTGTGTACCATGATGCGCTGCACGGCGAAATCCGCGCCACATACCCTTTCGCTACATTCCGTCGCGACGTAATGCTCGCGTTGCTCGGAACTTTCGCAAACTACGTTATCTGTGCGACGACACGTGTTCCGGACAACACCGGAGCAGGTTCGCTCAACGAATCGCTCAGAAGCGTATCGTCGGTCATCAACGTAGTGCGACCGTTGGAAGGGTTTTAACACCAGACCATTCGCCGGCGACAGACGCGTACGGGAGAGGTGAACCATGATCAACCTGGTTCCCACGAAACAGCTAACCCTGGGCAGTCGAGCGAGCGCCGCTGCTTGCCATGTCCAGGTTCCGCCGACGCGACATGTCTCGAAGCATGACGAGCGTATCGGAATAGCCCATGACACGGGTTGAATACTCCTCGTCGCCAGTCAGTGAAAACCCGCCTTTGCGGGATGCGATTTCGCCATTGGAGAAGAAACCCGCCATCGGGATGTCGTCGAAGCGTTCAGCGATTATTTTCGCGTCGTGGTGATCCTCTTCGAACATCCGGTATCCGCGCGCTACTGAGTTGAAGCACAGCATCGCGTCAACGCTATTGCCTCGATCGCGGATCCGTGAGGCGTAATTGTCCAGGTTTTGGCTCAAGCGGCGCGACGCGAGCTCGCTGTCGCGGACGTGGAACTGCAATGCTTGTCCGTCCTCGACTAGATCGCCGATCATCATGGCACCGGTCTCTTGGTCCATATCCATGATGTTCCGCATCACGTAATCGGGGTCAATCAACACTCCGTTGGATTCGAGACCGACGACTAGTGACCTCTTCATCCGGAGCTGGCTGAGGGGGTCGGCGTTCAAGAAGATTTGCTCCAGAATCGACATCGGAGTGCGATCGTCGAGCCGGTAAATCTCGTTCCGACTGGATTTTGTGATGACCATGCTCGGCCCCACCGGCTCCTCGCTACCGGAAACGATGGTGTCAGCGTCGAAGTTCTGTTTCATCAACAGGCCGACCGCGCCGTGGTGCCGAAGCTCGTCGCCGAAGAACATCCGGTTTTCACCATATTCGTGCCCACCGCTGACAAGCGCTCCGAACTTCATGACTGACGGATAGACCGAGTCCAACATCGAAAGAGCGTATTCAGTGGAGACCGTCAACGGATCGATGAAGACCAGCATCAGACCGTCTTGATATTCCTCAGGGTCGGCGCCGATCGCCTCGGCGAGTGATTCGGGTGTCGCATCCTTGCCACATGCTTGTTTGTCAGAGAATGCGAACGTGTGCATGGATTCGGTTTCGCAATTAGACGCGAGTACCGACAGACCTGGACCGGATTCAAGCTCGCGCCCTCCGCCGATCACGCCCGATCCCGAACAACCTAGAACCATACGGAACCCAAGTTGCCGCTGCAGGTCGGGCAAAACCTCTTCGAATTTGGGGTACTTTGGCGACGACGCGAAAATCAACGCTAGATCAGGATTTTCGCCGCCGAGTTGCGCTTTGATTTGGTTGCAAATCTCGTCCACTTCGTCAGGCTCGTCGTAACTTTCGCAGATCGCAGCGGCGAAACGCCCTGAGAGCGTCCGGCGATCTTGTGCGACGCGAACAGAGTTTGATGGTGCTGACGTATTGGAATTCGAACCCCACTTAAACTCGGCTTGCATGAAGCGCCCTTCTCCAAATTCCTGAACTCGTATTGCACCAATCGACCCCCGAGTACGCCACTGCACTCGTCATGATGCGTGATGTTGATTTTGGCAAAACGAAGCGAGTCGAAACAATATGACGAGAGACGACTCGCTCTCAATCTCACGCTCTTTCGTCACATACGCGCGAGTGCTCTGGCGGCCGCTTCGATGGTCTGATCAATCTGCTGATCGGTGTGCGCGGACGACATATGCACGCGTCCGTTGGACGACAGGCGAACTCCCTCTTGCATCATCTCGGCTGCGAACTGGGCATAACGACCGTCGTCGCATTTCGTGGCATGGTCTCGATAGTTGCGGATCACGTCTCCGCTGCGGTTGAACGATACGCCGAAAACGCTGCCGAGGCCTTGCACATGGATCGCTGTTTCGGTCTCCATACCAACGCGACGGAGTCCCTCAATCAACCGCTCGCCTCGACGATTCAAGTCGGCGTAAAACGTATCGCCAGAAGATCTGAGGTGGTTCAACGAAGCGTGTGCCGCAGCGATCGACATGACGTTGGAGTTGAAACTTCCGCCGTGGTACACCTCTCCGCTGCCGAGCACATCCATGACTTCACGCCTGCCGGCAAGCATCGCGATTGGGAATCCGGCCGCGATCGATTTCGCATATGTCGCGAGGTCGGGCGTGATACCGAGAAACTCTTGGGCGCCGCCGTACGCAACGCGGAATCCCGTGATGACCTCGTCGAAAATCAGTAGCGTACCGTGACGGTGCGCTAGATCCTTAACGGCTTCCAAATAGCCGGATTCGGGCATGATGCAGTTCGTATTGGCGTTGATCGGCTCCATGATGACTGCAGCCACCTCGCCGGGATTTCGTACGAATGCGTCTTCTAGTAGGTCGATGTCATTCCATTGACACGGGATTACCTGCGTGGCGGAGCCGGGGTCCATACCGGCCGATTCCCCGACCGCGTACGGCGTGGCGACATCTCCGGCTTGTTCCAACGGCGGGTGTACAGAGTGATTCACGCTGTCCATCCAACCGTGGTAATGGCCCTCAAAGCGGATGTATTTCGTTCTTCCAGTAAACCCACGGGCTAGGCGGAGCGCGAGCTGCACTATCTCGGTGCCAGACCCAGCGAAGCGCACGGTGCAGTTTTCGATCGGCACCGCATCGGCCGCCATCTCGGCGACCTCAAGCTCACGTTCGAATTGGGCCGCGAGCACATATCCCATTCGCATGTCCTCGGATACCTGTTGCGAAACGAATTCAGGTGCGTGGCCGAAGAGGTTTGGTCCCATGCCTTGGATGTAGTCGATGTACTCGTTGCCATCGGCATCCCACATCAGCGCGCCTTCTGAGCGTTCGAAGAACAGGGGTTCGCCTCCGGGTTCCGAAAGGCGGATCTGCGATGAGATGCCGCCGGCGACGACACGTCGGGCCCGATCCATGAGTTGGCGGGATTTGGTGCGGTTGGTTCTTGGATTCGACATGTGGTGCTATCCCTCGTTTTCGGGGTTTACCAAGCAGAACTCGTTGCCCTCGGGATCTTGCATGACTATCCAGTTCGTCCCGTAAAACTCGCGCTCCGCAACCAACGTCGCGCCCAGCCCGATCATGCGCTCCGCCTCCGATTTCAGATCTGACGCGTCAAACTCCATATGCAGTCGATTTTTCGCAGACTTCCCCTCGGGTACTTGGAGGATGATTATGCCCGGTTGCGACGACGATTCGGTATCTAAAACCGCAACGTACGGATAGTCGGACTGCGATACCTCGTAACTGGCTGCGGCGCACCAGAACTCCGCCAACGCTTTCACATCGTTGGCATCCATCGCCAATCCCCTGAATCTGAAATTAGACATTATGCTCCATCCTGTAGCCGGTACTAGCAGTTGCGATCTCGATGACTACGTATCTGAACGTGGTTAGACGCCATCGGCGAACGCTGTTCTGAATATCTCTATCTGATTCGCTGGCAACATGGTGTATCCGGGGGTCCAGAATGGAATGTCCCCCTCCCATATCACGCCTAGCTCTAGATCATATCCGCTCCTCGAATCGTCGAACCAGTCCAATGTTCTCGGTCCAAGGTTGGCGTCTTCCTCGCCCAGCGCCATTTGATCGGGCATTCTTAGATTGAAGTAGTGAATGCTGTGCCATTTGGGCACGACAATCAACTCTGACTCCCCACTGTCTGTAGCGCGGACTCCGTAAATCCAAGAATGCTGAGGCTGTCCGAGCCAATACAAGGCCTTCGAGTTCGCGACCTCCCTGTACTTAACGGGCAGACCCAAGAATCCCGACTTAGCGATTCGTGGCAACCACCTCAGGCCGGTCATCGGATAAGGAATGTCTTCGAGCACATGGGAACAGATGGCAAAATCGAAGGGGCCATTTTGTTCCAGAGTGCGCCAAATCGCTTCGTCGTTTACATCGCCTACGTAAAGGCGTTTATCGGTTTCAAACTCGTAGATGTCCACATAAGCGTCGACGACTTCATCAGCCCAGGGATTGTGCCTGCCGCCTATATCCACGACAGTGTAGTCAGGATTGCCCTCCTTCTCTCGACGAACGCGGTCAATCATAGCCGCTCGATACAAATCCTTCGCACCGGCGGAGTAGTCGACTATAGGCATCTAATCACCAGCCTGTCTCAAGAAGTTTGTAGCCACGCGGTTGATTTCGGCACTCAAACCAAGTATTTCTTATTCACTTTGCAGACGTAGGAGTAAGTGGGGTTGACGAACTGAGTCACACGCGCCTCCAAACACTGTGCGAGAAAAATGAAGGCTTCGCCTTGTGTCATGCCGTAGTCCGCTTCTAACCAGAGGATCATCTCAGAGAGTGCGATCCGGAACGCGTCTTCGGCGGGTTTTTCGATGCCGGTGGTCATGATGTGGGTGTCGCTCTCGATGCGTGGCCACGACATTTCTGCTGGCATAGGCGAGAGTTCGACCTTCATCGTCGCTGAGCCACCGGTCTCGATACCGCCTCCGCCGCAGATCTCGCCGTCGCCTTGCCGTGCGTGCATGTCGCCGACGTGCAGGAGCGCGCCGGGGTGGTAAACCGGGAGGTGCAATTTGGCCCCGTCGGTGACCTCTTGGATGTCGAAATTGCCTCCCCACTGCCCTGCCCAGCTGTTGGTTCGGGACTCGCGTTCGGGTGCTACGCCGACTACTCCGAGCATCGGTTCGACAGGGAAGGTGAGTTTGTCGTTCCAGATAATCTGACGGTTTTCGACGTCGATGCGGCAGATGCGGAACTGGGGTCCGATGTTGGATGGACCGAGGTATCCGGGCATTGCGCCGGTGGAGCCGCCGTATCGCGTCCATCCGACTGGGTGGGTTCTTATCTCGCGGATGTGGACCGTGAGCATGTGACCTGGTTCGGCGCCTTCTACGTAGGTGGACCCTGAGGAGGCATTGCCGCGGTCGGTGGGTTGGGAGTCGGACCGATAGGTGTTGTAGAGGTCTCGGATGTCGTCGGGGACTAATTCGGCGTCGGGGCCGCGGTTCATCTGGGTCTGGACTTCGAACCACTCGCCGGGTTCGACGCGCAGTGTCACTGGGTTAGCTGCTGAATGTTCGTAGTAGAGGGTGTCTCGGGTTGCGACCTTCATGAGGATGTTGCCTGTAGGTTCGGGGTTTTGCCTGCATGAAGTTTAACGCTTGGGGCGGCCCCCTTTGTCCTTTGAACATTTCCCCCGCGAGCGGGGGCAACCTTTTCAGGGCGCGAGGAGTTTGTTGGCGAGGTCTGGGAAGTCGATGGCAACGACGTCGATCTTCGGGTCAGCGGTGGCGGTTGCCACATCGGAGTAGCCGGGCGTAACGTTCGACTCGCCTTCGCGGTGGATGTATGCGGAAGACATCCCAATGCCTTTGGCGTTGTGGAGGTCGCGCGTGTGGGCGGCGACCATCATTCCTTCTGAGGGTTGGAGGCGCAGTAATCGCATTGCGGTGTTGTATGCATTGGGCGGGCCCTTGTAGTGTCCAAGGAATTCACGGGAAAGGATCCCGTCCCAGTTGATGCCGTTGTGTTTTGAGCAGTCGACGGCGATTGCGTAGCTAAGGACGGTGAGGACGATCATGGTGTAACGGCCCTTTAGTCGGTGTATCGCTTCGGCTGCGCCGGGCCAGGCTCTCAGGCGATGCCAGACGTCGGTAAGGTCGTCCCGTTCAGATGTAGATAGGGCTAGCGTCGAGTGTTTTTCGAGCACGTCGTCGAGGACTTGGCGATGTATATAGTCGAGGTTTGTCCAAGGGATTTCACCTCTGTTGACACATCCGAGCATGTCGAAGGACCAAACGCGCCAATCTGTGGCGAACTGTTTAATGTCGACTTCGGCTCCTTGTTCCAGCGCTAGTCGGCGGACTTCATCTTGGATGGTGCCGCGCCAGTCGAAAACGGTGCCGCCGACGTCCCATGTCAGCGCCTTAATGTTGGATAGATCCGTCATCGTTCTCAACCAGTTTGGAGGGATTTCCTCCACGCAGTTTAACGCTTGACACGCGGTGAGGGCTTCGGTGAACTGTGTTCAGCATAGGCCGCCGATGATTTGGAAGACGATGGATAATTAAGGCATGAGTGCACCTAGACGACGCGTGACGGTTCGGCGTTTTCAGCAAATGAAGGCGCGGGGCGAGTTTATCCCGATGGTAACGGCGTATGACGCCAACCAGGCGATGTTGGTTGACGATGCTGGAATTCCGGCGATCTTGGTTGGGGATAGTTTGGGCAACGTGGTGCTGGGATACGAATCGACGGTGCCGGTGACGGTAGAGGACATGGTTAGGGCAACGGCCGCGGTGTCGAGAGGTGCGAAACGGGCATTTATCGTAGCTGACATGCCGTTTGGTAGTTATCAATCAGACATTCCGACGGCGATCCGAAACGCGGCGCGGTTGATGAAGGAAGGCGGGGCGCAATCAGTGAAGTTAGAGGGTGGAGTTTCGGTCGAGAAGACGATCCGCGCGATCGTCGAGGCCGGGATACCGGTGATGGGGCATGTGGGTTTCACGCCGCAGTCAATCCATTCATTTGGAGGGTATCGAGTACAAGGGCGCGGGGATAACGCGCAGCGGGTCATTGAGGACGCGTTGGCGGTAGAGCGTGCGGGTGCGTATTCGGTAGTTTTGGAGCTAATGCCGTCGGAGTTATCGAAGAACGTTACGGAGCGGCTCACGATCCCGACGATAGGCATCGGCGCTGGTCCGTACTGCGATGGTCAGATCCAGGTTCTACACGACATGTTGGGGTTAGATCCGACGTTCCGGCCGCGTCATGCTGGCCACTACGGAGATTTCGCCGGGGAGATTACAGATGCGGTTAGGCGGTATGTCAAGGATGTGGGGGAGGGGAAGTTTCCCGCGGATCAAGAGTCGCACTATTCGCGACAGGGATGATTGTTGGTCGGATGCGCGGAATCGAAGTACGGCCTCCGATCTTTTGGTTTTGGTTGAGGTGAATTTATCCGAAGCGGCGACATCAGCAACATTAGGGGTAGGGGCAGGTTTGAAACCTGCCCGTACTGCTAGCCGAAAGCGCGATACGATAACCCTAGTCTCATCACACGTCGAACCGAAGGAGCCAACGCCATGATCTACGAGCTACGAATATACGAGTGCTTTGCCGGCAAGCTGCCAAACCTGAATTCTCGGTTTGCGAACCATACGATGGAGCTTTTCGAGAAGCATGGGATTAGGAATGTCGGGTATTGGACGCATGATGTGGGGCCGAACAGCAACCAACTGGTCTATTTGGTAGCGTTTGACGACGCCAACCAGCGGGCGGAAGCTTGGGCAAGTTTCCGGGCGGATCCGGAGTGGCAGCAGGTATTCGAGGAGTCGCACCGGGACGGGATCCTCGTCAAGAACATTGAGAACCGGATACTGATGCCGACGGATTATTCGCCGTTGCAGTAGGGGGCGGATGCATGGTGGATCGGTCGTAAGTAATACCAGATCCGACACCAAAGGCACCATTTCTAGGTGTTCAGAAACGCAACCCGTGCCCTAAACCGAGTCGGTCGCGGTGGCAGCGGCCCTAAATGGTGAGAAGTTCCAAGTTTGGGATGCCATCAAAATCGTTGTCGTCTGCGACCAACGGGCAATTGAGCATGAGCGCCGTGGCAGCGATCCATGCGTCGGCTACGTGTAATCTGCGTCCTCGTTGCTCACGTTGAGCGCGAATACGAGCCGCAATCTCGACCAATTCGGAGTTTGGCCAGATCACCGTGTATTGACCGAGGTGGGCCGTCAACTCGTTCATTCGGCGCATCTCCCAGCCGGCAAGATACGCCCCGTACAACCTCTCTTCCAGCGTCTGGAAGGAGATAAATGCTCTGTTGCCTTCCAAGAATTCTGCGTAAGCGTTCGATTTCGTCCGATTGTTAAACAGAATGGACACCACACTCGTGTCAACGACCACCAACGCCGATTCAGCCCTCATGTATCCCGTCTGCCTTTACGAATGATCCGGTTGAACTCCTCAACGTCGAAGGGTTCGCTGGCTGTAACGACCTTGTCGCGGCGGAAAACTTTAGGGTCTGGATCGTTCAAAACAGATTCCAGATCGAATGGTTCGGCCCGAGAATGGGTTTGACTATTTCCGTCGGCATCGGGTTTGCTGCTCGGCGTTTCTTCTGAGCGTCGGATTTCGACGGATTGATTGTTGCTCGGCGATGAGATTCTTACGACATCTACATCGTCCGATAAACCGTTGCCGATATCGTCGATTTCAGCTTTGACGGTTGCAGACATTTCGACAGTCGCTCCGCCAGAACCATTGTTGCGGCGAAACAGTGCTTGCACAGCCCTCGCGCCTGACTGGTCCAGGGGCGTATCTAGGGAAGCTTTGTGTGACAGCTCCCATTCGGTGGTCGCCGGGCCTTCGGATGCACCAACCAAACGCAGTTTGGTTCGTTCAATCACAGATTGCGTTGATTGACCAACTGATGGGTCAGTGCCCTCGGATTCCCGAACCAACATGCTGATTGCGCGTTGAAGGTGCGAGATCGTGTTCGCCAGATCCTCGAACGGCACCCCATGAACGTCGATCGAAGGCCCCTCAAACGTCAATGTAAGTCTGTTTTCGTTCAACCGGGCTTCCTATTGGGTCGTCAATTTCCTTGAAACTAACTGTAACTGACCGCCATCCACGAACATGACGATGGGATGTCGGTTTAATCAACACAACCGCTTTCGTTGTTGACGGCGTTGCGGCCTAATATCCAGCATCCTTGTCGCATTCGTAGATGAAGGGCTCTCCGGCTAGGTAGCGGCGGAGGTTTTCTTTGAAGACTTCGCGGCGGCCTAGGTACATGTCGGGCACGAGTGCGGATGCGTGTGGCGAGAAGATGACGTTGGGAGTGGTCCAGAGGAGGGAGTCGGGTTCTGGGGGTTCGGGTTCCATGGCGTCGAGGCCGGCGCCTGCGAGTTCACCGGCCCGGATGGCTTCGCACATGGCTTGCTCGTCGACGATGCCGCCGCGGGAGATGATGATTATGTGTGCGTTTGGTTTCATCGAGGCGATGCGACCTCCGTCGATCGATCCCTTCGTTTCGTCTGTGTACGGGCAGGCGACTACCAACCAGTCCGACATGGCGATTAGATCGTCTAGTTTGTCTAAACCCCACACCTCGTTGGCGTGATCGGATGGTCTCGGGTTTTTGTCAACAGCGTAGACCTCCATGTCGAAGCCTGATGCGCGTTTCGCTACGCGCCTCCCGATGTTTCCGAATCCGTAGATGCCAAGGACGGCACCTTCGAGTTCGATCTGTCGCCACTTGTAGTCTTCAGGGCGCCACTCTCGGGCCATTTGCTGTGGCAACATCTCGGGCAACCGTTGGGCTAGCGATGTGATGAGCGCGAAGACGTGCGTTGCCATCGGGCTAACGTGGGATTCGCGGGAGTTGGTGACGGGGATGTCGGATTCGATGAGTTCGGGTATCTTCATGATCCCGTCGATGCCAGTGCCGGCACAGTGGATCCATTTCAGGTTATTCGCGGCGAGGAATACCTTGCGCGTGGGCAAACCGCAGTAAGCATCGGCATCTTCGATCGCGATGAGCTGGTCTTCTTCGGTCTTGCACCATACGAAGTTGACGTCTGGGAAGGTGGATTCGAGGTCGTGGGTCACGACGTCGTCTGGTTCGCCGGGGCCGACGCCGCCGGGCGTGGGGGTAACTACGATTTTCACGATGGGGTCCTATCGAACGGATGTGAGTCGGGTTGATACGTAATTTAGCACCTAATGGGCCCTCGCTGTCGCCATCGTCCACTCAGAGCCACTCGTAAATCCTAAATCGACTCAATACTGCAATTCACAAAGGAATGTGAGATGATCAGTGGCACCCTAATCCTAGAATTATCGGGAGGAGATGGTGTAGTGCCGCGCGGATCCGTACGTATGATATCGAGTGCCATCGGTGTTAAATGGAAGTACGCCGCAATGCTGTTCGGGCTACTGTTGGCACTGTCGTTGTTAACGGTAGCGGTCGGATGGTTCTGGTTCGGTTGGGGATACATCGCAAACAACAAAGAGATGCTGGATTCATTACCGGCGCCACCCGGAGTACAGCGCACCTCCGTCGTATCGTCTTCTTATTCGTCTGCTGAGCTGGTTTTCATTCCTCCCGATGGATGGGGCACGCGAGCGACTCACCGCGCTCCTCCCGAGGTTTCCGAAGAGGATGTAGTCGATTTCTACATCTCTAACCTCTCATCTCAATGGCGGTACTGCAAGAATTACATCACCACCATCGACCTACTCACTCGAGAGAGGGGAGTAGTGATGGCGGGGCTGTTCTTCACCAAGGGATCAGCGCGAGTGAGCGTCGATATCCTGAATATGAAACAACCGCCGCACAGCTTCGACATAGGCGTGAAGTACAACGCCGATTCAGATCCCTGCGATTGAAACTCCCTAACATATCGAAACGCTAATTCCGGGGTTTGGTGGATCGTTGCTTATAGCGATGCGACCCATTCGCTCCGAGGCGCAGCATCGTGCTTCAGGTGGCTCAGCATCACTGCGGAGGCGGAGTTCAGAACTCCACTTTTCGACGCACGAGGTTGCTCATTTTGTCACTGGTCATCCGCGCCGCTTCCCGCGTTCTCGGGCGCACATCCACTCGTCGTGGGGTGGCACTTGTTCGCCGATGACGTAGAGGAAGAAGTAGCAACCGGTATCGCCGAGGAATTTGAACTGCTTGCGGAGGTCTTTGACGACGTCGTAGAAATCGCCATGGGATCGAAGATAACTTCGGAAGTCGCCGTGTTCGGCGTCGAGTTCGATGACGCGTTGGGCGTTGTGGACGATTGCGGCGAGTTTTCTGCGGTTGCGGATGACGCGTGTGTCTTGCCCAAGTTCGTCGAGTTCCTCTTCAGACATGCCCGCTACCCTACCGATTTCGAATTCGTGAAATGCTTCGTTTGTGGTGGGCCATTTGGCGTTGACGACACGCCACGACATGCCGCTCTGGAATACGGCTTTGGACATGACCTCGAGGTAGTCGTTAAGGGATTGGACTTGGACTTGTGGTGGTGCGCCTTTTTCGTCGGGCATGGGTGGGACTTTCTGAACTGTGATTGGTGTGATTTTAATGATGGGCTGTGATTGTCTTCATGCCTTCTAGAGTAATGCTTGGGAGTATTAACATTCCGGCATGGGCAACTTGGAAAATCGGACAAGCAACTTTGATAGTGTGTCTGAGCGCCTGGACGACAGCATCGATCGTCTAGAGGAATCCATCGAGAGATTCCGTGCCGACATGAACGCCAAGTTCAATGCGCTGATAATCGTTATGGCCACCAGCGGCGTTGCAATTGCCGGATCCATCGTCATGCTGGCGTTGAGTTCCTGATTGACGCACGTTCCCTGCGGTCTAATCAATCACAGATACTGCGGTTCAGATTTGGTCCACGCGCGGGTAAAATGCTTGTTGCGCATACACTGCATTCCTGAGACGCAAACGGAGTTGGACATTTATCATGCCGAACTTGAACAAACTGAGAGCACTTTCTGGACAATCCGCAATCGTCGGGGTATCCGAATCTGATCAGATCGGGAATGTCCCTGACAAGTCCCCGCTGGCGCATCATGCGGAGGCTGCGATCAACGCGTTGGATGATGCCGGGCTTTCGCTCTCGGATGTTGATGGTTTGATGACGGCTGGGTGGTCGACGTTAGATGTTGGCGAGTATTTGGGTATTCAGCCTAGATTTACGGACAGCACTTCTGTCGGCGGGTCTTCGTTCGTTATCCACATTGCGCATGCGATTGCGGCGATACAAGCTGGTTATTGCGAGGTGGCGCTGATCACGCATGGTCAGGCTGGACGCAACGACCGTGCGGGAGCGGCCACGAATCTTGGGACGCCGCAGAACCAGTTCGAGCGGCCCTACGGCATCATTGGCCCGCCGTCCTCATACGCCATGGCCTGCCGTCGCTACATGCATCAGTACGGCGAAGACCGGACGCGTGAGGCGATGGCGAACATCGCGGTATCGACACGCAAGTGGGCCAACATGAACGAAAAGGCCTATTTCTACGACCGTCCTGCTACATTCGACGATTACCACGAGTCTCGCTGGATCGTTTGGCCATTCCATCTTTTGGACTGCTGCTTGGTCACCGACGCCGGCGCCGCCATCGTGGTGACGACCGCCGAACGCGCTAAGGACTGCGCGAAAGGCGGCGTCGCGGTACTGGGCGCGGCGGAAGGTCACGACCACTCAATGATCTCGCAGATGCCGGACTTGACGCGTGCGTTCGGCCGCAACACCGGCAAACAGGCGCTGGACATGGCGGGAGTGACGCATTCCGACCTCGACCTGATGATGATCTACGACTCCTTCACGTACACGGTGTTGGTCTCGTTGGAGAACTTGGGCTTCTGCGGTCCGGGCGAAGGTCCCGACTTGGTGGCGAATCAACGGACGGCGCCAGGCGGCGATTTCCCGGTGAACACGTCTGGCGGCGGACTGTCGTACACGCACCCGGGGATGTACGGCATTTTCACGGTGTTAGAGGCTGTGCGACAGTTGCGAGGCGAGACGGGTGAGAGGCAGTTGGACGACTGCGACTTGGCGGTGGCACATGGTACGGGTGGTTATCTGTCGTCGACGGGAACCGTGATTCTGGCGGCGCCTTAAGTCGCCTCAAGAGTCCTCTCAAAATCAAACATAGAATGGGTACATGTCGGAAGGTGACGCACCCCAGGTTGAGAATTCGATTGACAGCGATCCCCAATTCGTAGAGCGGATTCGGCGCGAGATTGAAGTTTGGAGGTCCGAGGGGATTATTTCGTCGGATGTTGCGGAGACCCTTGCCAGTCGTTACGGGGAATCGGAGGATGACGGGCGTCCGTTCGCGTTGAATCGGCTTTCAGCGGCGATCGTGATCTTTGGGGCGATCTTGGTTGGGCTCGGCATCATTGCGGTGTTGGCGGCCAACTGGGATGCAATATCTGACGTGGCGAAGATCGGGTTGATGGTGGCCATGTCGACGACTGCGTACGTTGCTGGTTGGTTGCTCGCGTACCGTTTCGAGTCGCCTCGCACTGGGATCGCGGTAATCTTGCTTGGTGCGATCATCTATGGCGCGTCGATCCATCTCATCGCTCAGGCATTCAACGTCGAAGTTAACCATCCGTTGCTGATGCCGGCGTGGTTCCTCGGAGTGGTGCCAATTGCATATGTCACTCGCTCGGTTGCGATTTTGGTGCTGTCGCTGATCCTGTTGCTCGTATCGCTTGGCTTTCGTATGCAGGTTTGGTTCGTGGAGGACTTTGCGAACGCCGTTGGCGAATCGGCGGGCATGGTGGTGGTCGCCGCATACGTTTTGTTTGGCGCGGTATTGTTCGCTCTGGGACGTTTGCATGCGAGATGGGGCCACTTTCAACACTTCGCCCGTTACTTTGATGTGTTCGGAATCGGAACCGCGGCGGTCGGCACATATGCATTGAGTTTCGCGTCGGCGTGGCGAACTATCGATCGCGTCGAGCTACGCGATTTAATGCCGGAGTTTTGGATAACTTTCGGGGTTGCGGCAGCGGTGGCGGCGCTTGCTCTGGCGTTGGCGTATCAACGCTGCGAGACTGGTGCAAACGATTCGGTGCGTTGGTTATGGATCGCGTCGGGCACGATCGTGATGTGCGGCATCGCGATCGCTACTTGGATTGCGTTGTTCGCTGGTGCGTCATGGTTTTGGATTCCTGTCAACGTGGTTATTTTGATCAGCATCATTGCGATGTTGACGGCTGGTTTCCGGTTCAATCGGGCATACCTGGTCAACACCGCGTTCATCCTATTTGGGGTTACGGTGATGACGAGATACTTTGAGTTCGGATTCGACCTGCTTGATCAAGGAATGGCGTTCATCGTCACTGGCGTACTGCTGTTGGGCATCGGATTCGGGCTCGAGCGACTGAGGCGCCGCATAATTCGCGGTATGCGGGAAAGGACATCCCCGCAATGAATCGCAACACCATGTTTATATTCTTCGCCGTCGTTGCTTTGCAGATGATTGGGTTGGTGACGTTTGCCGCGGTCAAGCAGTACGTTGTTGCGACCGGAACTGAGGTGGTTTTGCAGGGAGCGCCAGTTGATCCTCGGTCGCTGATGCAGGGGGACTATGCGATTCTTGACTACGAGATCGCGGTCATGCCGGACAGGTACGAGTCTTTCTTTGAGCCCGGCGACGACGTGATTGTTGTGTTGACGAAGCGAGATCAGGTGTGGGAGGCAGTGGATTACTTGACCACCGACTGGGCCCCTCTAAGGAGCGATGTCTTTATCCGCGGCGAGATGCAGTCCAACGGCAGGATCGATTTTGGTATCGGGACGTATTTCGTGCCAGAGGGGACCGGGCGGGAGATTGAGCGGGCGCAGGATTTAAAGATTCGTGTTTCGGTTAGTGAGGATGGCGATGCGACGGTAACGGGGGTGATTGTGGACGGCGAGGATTTTGCGCCTTGATTCGGCGATTATCTACATTGACACAACCTGCGGTTTTGAATCGTTGATCGCGGTGCCGCCGACTCTGCGCGATAATATCCTCACGGCGTTGCCAGCACTGGCTTTGCCGCAATGATGTTGCGATTACAGGGAGGGTTTGCCGTGAGTGCCCGAGCATTGTGTCTGTTTCTTCTGGCTAGTTTTGCCGCCGCTGCCGCCCTCGTCTCCGCAGGTTGCATCGAACCTCCGCAGCCTGTGGAAGTGCCAGCGACGGTGCTGGTCGAAGTCACCCGTGAAGTGTCCGTAGTGGTCGAGACGGAGCGTGAAGTTCCGCTGGTGGTCGAGGTCGAGCGGAACGTGCCGGTGACCGTCGAGGTGGAGCGCGAGGTGATGTCCACCGTGGAGGTCCCTGTGATCGTCGAGAGGCTGTCCACCGTTGAAGTGCCCGTGATCGTCGAGAAGCTGTCTACAGTCGAGGTGCCCTACGTCGTGGAAGTGCCTGTCACCGTGGAGGTGGAAGTCACACGCGAGGTCGAGGTCATACGCGAGGTGGAAGCCGCACGCTTGGCCGAGGCGGTACAGCCGGCACAAGTGCAACCGGCAGCCACCGCCGTGCTAGAACCCACCGCCATGCCTTATCCCACGGAGGTGCCACCGCCACCGCGCGAAGTCATCATCGAAGTGCAGGTCGAGGTCACACGCGTGGTCGAGGTCGAGGTCGTCGAAAGAACCACCAACCGCCTCGCCACCATCAAACAACAACGCGGCTTCCTCATCTGCGCCACCGGCAACGACACCGCTGGTTTCCACTCCCTAGACCGAGCAAGGCAGAGCATAGGCTTCGATGTCGACCTGTGCCGCGCCGTCGCAGCCGCCGTACTGGGAGATGCCGGCGCCGTCGAATATTTTTTCATTTCCCCCGCCGAGAGCGAAGCAGAGCTCCGGTCAGGCTCGCCGGACCTCGTGAGCCGAACCATTACTGTGACATCGCGTCGCGATACTCACTGGGGCAATTTCGCGCCGGTCATGTTCTACGACGGACAAGGCTTCATCACCCGAAAAGAATCCGGCGTCACATCTGCGCTCGAATTGAGAGACGCCGCGATCTGTGTAACCGCTGGCACAACCACCGAACTCAATCTCGTCGATTACTCACTACAGAACAACCTCAACTTCGCTCTCACCAGTTTCCTACGTCACCAAGACGCGGTCGCTGCCTACTTTGCTGGGGAGTGCGACGCCTTCACAACCGATCGTTCGACCCTCGCCTTGATACTCATAGAGTTCCACCTCCTAGGGCTCCCCAACCTAGACGACCACGTCATCTTGCCCGAAATCATCTCCGAGGAACCGCTCGCTCCAGCCGTACCGCACGGCGACGAGGCATGGTTCGATGTCGTAAAGATCGTCATGGCCGGCCTGATATACGCCGAAGCGTACGGTATCGACAGTTCTAACGTCGACGCAATCGCCGCCGGAGACAACTTCAAAGCCAGACGCTTACTCGGAACCGAAGGAGACTTCGGTCAGGACAAACTCGGCCTCAATAAGACCTTTATGCAAGACGTCATAAAGCAAGTCGGAAACTACGGCGAGATCTACGAACGCAACCTCGGCGCTGACGGCATCGGCCTTCCCCGCAAAGGCCGCAACGATCTCTGGATCAACGGCGGACAAATCTACGCTGCGCCCCTGCGGTGACAATCGGGCTGAAACCGTTTCCCAATCGAATTCGACACAACGATTCGCGCAATCGGTCGAATTCGCGCTCAAGGTTCACACCGTGCACGATCATCGATATCAACGCATGCCAACTAAATACGTCCACCGCGTACCCGTCATGACGTAAAATGAACCCGATGGTGTGTCTCCGTCATTACCGTCACATGACCTGATGCCTCTGAAAGCGCCCTTATCTGTGGAGGGAATCCACTATGACGACTGACGCGCCTGCACGACCTGAGCCGGTATCGCAGCCGGAATCTGACCGCTATTGGGAAGGGGCTCGGAATGGGGAGCTGTGGTTGCAGCGGGACAAAGCCACGGGCGAGTATCAGTTCTACCCGCGGGCTTTCAGTTTGGCGACGCCGGGTGGTGAGTTGGAGTGGGTGAAGGCTTCAGGCAATGCGACATTGCACACGTTCGGGATTGTCCACGTGCCGCCACATCCTGGATTCGTCAACGAGCTTCCTTATATCACCGCGATCGTCGAACTCGAGGAAGGGCCGAAGATGGCGGCCAATATCGTGGGTGTGGAGCCGGATCCGGCGAATTTGAGTATCGGGATGTCGTTGAAGGTCGTGTTCACGAAGATCAGCGAAGACTGCACGCTGCCGAACTTCACGCCAGCGTAGAACCCTCTCCCGCCGAGCGGGAGAGGGGATCGTCTCCACGTCACCTGTTCCCTTCCAGCAACCGGTACCGACACGTGCCTTGCCGGGGCGCGATTCGCGTATTGCACAATTTAGGTATTGTTGCGCGGCTTCCATTTTGCTGCGCGTGATGTGAGGGCATCGACATGAACAGGCACTTTTTGAGGTTTCGCGACCTTCCACCGGTGGAGATTACTCCGTTGTTGTACCGGGCGATCGAGCTCAAGAGCGGTGCCGAGAGTCGAGCGTTGGAGGGGAAGTCGGTTGCGCTGATGTTTGAGAAGCCATCTTTGCGCACGAAGTTGTCGTTTTGGATCGGTGCACAAAAGCTCGGTGCCAATCCGGTCTACTTTTCTCCTGAAGAGGTAGGTCTCGGCAAGCGTGAGCCGGTGGCGGATGTGGCCAAAGTTGTGGCAAGCATGGCAGATATGGCCGTGGTGCGTACTTTCGCTCAGGCTACGTTGGATGAGTTTGGCGAGAACAGCGAGATTCCGGTGATCAATGCATTGACGGATGGCGAGCATCCATGTCAGGCGTTGGCGGATGTGATGACGATGCTGGAAATACGCGGTTATCTCGACGAAGTGCGCGTGGCGTTCATCGGGGATGGGAACAACGTGGCCGCGAGTTTGGCCTACGCTATCGCGGGACTCGGTGGGACGATAGTTATCGCATCGCCGTTCGGGTATGAGTTGCAGTATGGAACTCGGGTTGACGCAGCGAATTTCACGTCCGGGTTGGCGAAGATGGTGAGCGTGATACAGATGCGCGACCCGATCGAGGCTACGCGGCACGCTGATTTTGTGTACACCGACGTTTGGACTAGCATGGGTCAAGAGGCTGAGACAACTCAGCGATTGAAGGATTTCCAGGGTTACCAAGTGAATCCTGAGTTGATGGAGAAGGCGAAACCGCAGGCGAGGTTCATGCACGACATGCCGGCTCATCCGGGCGAAGAAGTGTCCGAGGACATGCTGTCGCACCCGTCTTCGGTTGTCTACCAACAAGCCGAAAATCGTATGTGGGCCCAGATGGCACTGATGGAGCACATCGTCGCCAGTTAGATGTCGATCGTCAGTCGTGTTCAGGTACCGTCGGTTGAACAACCCAAACCTCAATCCCCATGACTCTCCCGATAATAGCCATAGTCGGACGACCCAACGTTGGGAAGTCGACGCTGTTCAACCGCATCGCAGGGAGCCGGATCGCGATCGTCAGCGACACGCCCGGTACGACAAGGGATCGGGTATCGGTCGACGCTGAATGGTTCGACCGGCGCTTCATGCTTATCGACACCGCGGGGATCGAGGATCAACCTTCGGCGGAGATGCAGTTATGGGACGAGGTGCGGTCGCAGACGGAACGTGCGATCGAATCGGCTGACGCAGTCATTTTGCTTGTGGATTCCGTTGAGGGATTGACGGCTTCAGATTACGATGCTGCGGAATTGTTGCGGCGTTCAGAAAAACCGTACGCTCTGGCAGCAAACAAGACGGATAACACGACGCGTCTGGCCGAGCTCTACATCTTCGCGTCTCTCGGAATGGGTGAGGCGATACCGATCAGCGCTTATCACGACATCGGCGTAGCTGAGTTGATGGATGATGTGCTCGGCAAAGTGGACGATCAGTTTGAAGTCGATTCGCCGTCCGATGTGATCCGGGTAGCGATAACAGGGCGACCGAATGTCGGCAAGTCGGCGATCTTCAATGCTTTGACCGGTGAAGAACGTTCAATCGTTAGTCCGTTGCCTGGTACGACTCGGGACACGGTCGACGCGGTTTACTCCTACAAAGATAGCCACATTATGTTTCTCGACACTGCTGGATTGCGGCGGCGTGGCAAGGCGGAACAGGGGATCGAGAAGTTCAGCGCGATCAGGACGATTGGGGCGATTGAACGTTCTGACGTCACCATTATCGTGCTCGACGCAACCGAATTCGTGACGGCACAAGACACGCATATCGGTGGATTTGCGCAAGACGCATTCAAAGCGGGCGTCGTGGTAATCAACAAATGGGATCTGTCGAGAGAAGCTGAGAAGACGTTCGAGGATTCGGTCGAAGAGATCCGGGATCGGTTCAAATTCATTCCGGATGCTCCGATATTGTTCACATCGGCGCTAACCGGAAGAGGAATTCGTGCGATTCCCGACGCGGTGCAAAGGACTTTTTCCCAATTCACGAAGCGTGTTGACGCGGCGCAGGCGTCGAGGACGCTGTATTCGGCGCTCGGCGACCGTCCATTGCCATCCAAACCGCGGCGACGGCCTCGGATATCGGGGATCGAACAGGTTTCCGTACGACCACCTACATTCGTGTTAACCTGCAAAAACCCTGATTTATTGCATTTCTCTTACAAACGGTACTTGGAAAACAGGATGAGAGATGCATTTGGGTTCAAGGGTTCGCCCATCAAGATGCTTTACCGCGGCGGCAATTGAGGTCAAATGAACGAACTGTTGGCGTGGGTGTTAATTGCGCCCTCAGCATACCTCGTCGGATCGATACCGGTGGGCTTAATCGTCTGCAAGATGTTTGGAGGCGCCGATCCGCGTGAGCATGGCAGCGGTTCGATGGGTGCGACGAACGTGTTGCGGACCGCTGGCAAAAAAGCAGCGGCATTGGTGTTCGCACTGGATTTCGGGAAAGGCGCTTTAGTGATCGCATTGTCGTTGATCCTCGTGCCAGGATCCTATCTACTGCATGGGATTGCGGGAACATTTGTCATTTTGGGCCATACTTGGCCAGTGTTTGCGGGGTTCAAAGGTGGGAAAGGCATTTCCCCTGGTTGGGCTGCGCTTGTGGTGTTGTCTCCGACTGCAGGCGTCGTCACGTTGATTGGCTTGGCGATTGCGGTACTGACAAAGTACGTTTCGCTCGGATCGATTATTGGAGCGTCGTTGGGAATCTTGGCGTTGATCGTCATCGCGATCGTGGATATTCCAATAACCGACAGCTTCGTGTTGATGGCGCCAATCGAATACTTGGCCTTCGCAATCCCCACGGTCGTAGTGATCCTCTTCAGCCATCGAGAAAACATCGCCCGATTGCGCAAAGGGACCGAGAACCGCCTTGACATAAACGCCGCGGAGGGAACATCGACCTCTGGCGGACAGGGAGCCTGATCCGATTTCCGCAATCGGGATCATAGGTGCTGGTTCTTGGGGCACGGCTTTGGCTGTGCTTTTGGCGATTCAAGGGAACGAGACGCGGTTGCTCGCCCGGAATGCTGAGCGCGCTTCACAGTTAGAGGCCGATCGCGAAAACAAACGGTATCTACAGGGGATGTCATTCCCAGAAACGATGTCGGTCCTCCATGATCGGCGGCGTGCGTTGTCAGATGTCGATTGCGTGATCATCGCGGTCCCATCAGTTGCGATGCGTGAAGTGATCAACGGACACGTCGCGAATGTTATGCCCAGCACGATAGTCGTGAGTGCTACCAAGGGGCTCGAGATTGAAACCGGTAAGCGGATGAGCGAGGTGATAGCGGAGAGTATTTCGGCACGTCACGCGGTGTCGAGTGAGTCAGCGATGACGAACATCTGTGCGCTCTCGGGTCCCAACCTTTCGGTTGAGATTGCGATCGGCTTGCCTGCGCTCGCCACCGCGGCATCGGTGTCGATCGAGACCGCTGAGCGAGTGCAGATGATGACGAGCGGTGACCGTTTCCGGGTTTACGCATCGGACGACATCATTGGCGTTGAGTTGGGTGGGACGTTGAAAAACATAATCGCCATTGGGGCGGGTTTCATTGATGCATCAGGTCTAGGAGCGAACCTCAAAGCGGCGTATGTAACGCGCGGGTTACACGAAATAACTCGCTTGGGATTGGCTCTTGGTGCGAAGCCAACCACTTTTGCCGGGTTGAGCGGAGTGGGTGACATGTTGGCGACCTGCTACAGTCCGTTGAGCCGGAATTATCGATTGGGAACTAGATTGGCAGAAGGGGATACGGTCGAAGAAGCGTTAGAGTATCTTGGCCAGACAGCAGAAGGAGTGCCGACGACGCAAGCGACGATGCGTATCGCCCGACAACTAGACGTTGAGATGCCGATCACTGAGACGGCGCACAAGGTGATGTTCGAGGGCGTGCCGCCGCAGATGGCCATGACCGAACTGATGCAACGGGAGTTGCAGAGGGAGTAGGGTTGGCGAATTTGATCCTTGCGAGGACTCGTTCCTGCGACGCTATCTCAGGGCCTTCGAGAAACTTCGTGGTATCATTTCTGTACACAGGTATAGTTACCTTGAAGTTTGATATGACTACGCACACAACTAAGGTAGACCCGGCCATCGTGGCCGATTGGATGCAGATCGCTGAGGCTTACAAACGTCGGCCCCAAGATGTCGCTCCGCCCGAGACACCTGAAGCCATCCACGCGATGGTAGAACTAATCGCGACCGTGTACGGGGATGCTCTGAAGGAGCTTGCCGAGCGCTAATCGTTTCGCAACCGAGACTTACTGCTTTGGTTGGGGCCCCTCTAGGAGGGGTTTAATTTTTGCCATTTATGAAATGTGGGTACACACATGAACAGCAGGTTAACCGACGGAGTTTGGTACCCCGGCATTGACTACGTCGAAACCGTTGTGACCTCATTGGTTCCTATACTGTTTCCGAATTATGACGTAAGCGAGCCCGATTTCCAGTATTTAGGCGGCGAACAAGGGAGAGCCTTGTTGGGTTCTTCATTGGGTCGGCCTATGCCGTATTTCGGCGAAGATCGTTTCCCTTCGATTGCTGACAAGGCTGCAGCGTTGATTTGGTCGATCACGCTAAACCATCCGTTCAACGATGGCAACAAACGAGGCGGGCTGACCACGAGTTTTGCCTTCCTAGCCAACAATAGTCACGTGTTGATAGCCCACCAGGATGAAGCGGTTGAAATTTGTCTGCGAATTGCGGCTCGCACGCCTGGTTATACGGAGACATTTATCTCACGGTGGATCAGCGACCATCTTGTTCGCGTTGATGCGATTGGCCCGATGTTGTCAGATCCGTTTTCGGCCGAAACCGACCACGATCGCTTGATCCGCGACCGTCTCGAAGAACTACCCACCAACTACCACAAAGCGTGGATCGCGTTTTACAGAATCATGATAGGGAGTTAGGAAGCTACCTAACGGGGGTGACGGTGTCCATGAGTAACAGCGTCATTGCACCCGCAATTGTCGCAAACGCGGGTCGAACCAGTCGCGGAGCCAGTCGCCTAGGAAGTTGAAGCCCATGACGACCAGGAAAATGGCGACGCCGGGCATGGTGCTGATCCACCAGGCGCGTGAGAGGTGCTGACGGCCGTCGGCGGCCATGATGCCCCACGCCGGGGTGTCTGGGGGGACGCCTACACCGAGGAAGCTGAGCGTCGATTCGGTGAGGATGAGAGAACCGACGCGGAGGCTGCCGATAACGAGGACGGTACCGACCACGCCAGGTAGGATGTGTCGGAACAAGATGCGCGACTGCGAGGCGCCTTGGATGCGGGCGTAGCTGACGTAGTCGGATTCCCGGAGTGTCAACGTTTCGGCGCGGACGACGCGAGCGAAGTTGTCCCATCCAAAGAGAATCAGCAGGACGATGATGAGTTCGAGGCTCTGGCCGAAGACGATGACGACGACTAGGGCTACGAGGAGGAACGGCATCGCGAGGGTGAAGTCGACGGCTCGCATTGCCAGTTGGTCAGCCCACCCGCCGCGGTAACCGGCCAATAGGCCGATAACGGTACCCCCGATGCCGCCGGCGAGGATCACCGCGGTAGAGATGATTGTTGAGACGCGAGCTCCGTAGATGAGTCGGCTTAGGATGTCACGGCCTTGGTGGTCGGTGCCGAGCGGATATTCCCATGATCCACCCTCATTGAAAATCGGGGGTATCTGCGATGCGCGGAGATTGCCTCGAAGAGGATCGTGAGGTGAAAGTTGTTCGGCGAAGAGTGCACATACGATCATGAGGACGAGAATCATAAATGGGATGACAGGGTATCGGCGCGTCCATGACCAACCGATGCGGAGGGTCCGCAGCACTGGGTTGCGCGGTAACGTGTCGTCGAGCGGTGACGGGACGTATGTTGCTTCTATGGTCATTCTTGAGACGTCAGTTGAATCGTATCCGAGGATCCAATTGAGCGTATAGGAGGTCGACGACGAGGTTTAGAAGGATGTAAAAGGACGAGAAGAGGATGACGATGGCACTAAGGACTGGGAAGTCGTTGTTTTTTATGGATTGGACCGCGAGGCGACCGACACCGGGCCAAGCGAAGACAGTCTCGACGACCACCGTTCCGGTCAAGAAGGCGGCGAAAATCAGTGCGGCTACGGTGAGGGGCGGTATGATCGCGTTACGGAACCCGTGTAACCAGACAATCTTGCCGGCAGATACCCCTTTGGCTCGGGCGAGTTTGATGTATTCGCTATCAAGTACGTTGAGCATGGCGCCGCGGGTTATGCGCATGAGGCCTGCAGCGGGAAGCCAACCCAAGGCTATCGAAGGCATTATGAAGTGGTTCCAACCCTCGTTACGGCTCGACGGTAGCCAACCCAATTGCGCCGAGAAGATTAGGATCATCATTATCCCGATCCAAAACACAGGGACGGATTGCCCAAGTAACGCGAAACCACGGACGCCGTAGTCGATGATCGAACCGCGTTTGACGGCGGAAATCACACCTAACGGGACGCCAATGAGGACGGCCACTCCGAACGCGATACCGCCCAATTGCAGGGTGTTCGGGACGCGTTCCTTCACCAACCGGATACTGGGAACGTTGTAGAAAAGCGATTCGCCAAAATCGCCCTGCAACGTAGCCCACAACCAAACGCCGTATTGCACGTACAGGGGCTCGTCAAGGCCCATCCTTTCGCCCCAAGCGTCCCAGGCCTCTGGCGTGGCGTATTCATCGAGGTAGATGTTGCGAGGATCGCCAGCGGCGCGCGACAGGCCGAAAACTACGATCGTGATGAGCAACACGATTGCCACACCGAACGCAAGTCTGTTCACGATGATTCGCCACATGGCTGTTGATTACCGCGTTTTTCGCGGCCTTTTATCTCCGGTTATGACACGCGGTAACCACCCGATTCCGAAAACCGGGACCCGATGTAGGATGGCCACCGCCAGCCGGCCAGCGAGTTGGCTGGCCGACTACGTCAACTTCGCTATTCCGCCAACACGATTGTTTCTAGTCCGTTCAAGGTTCCGAATGTCTCAGTGTGAGGCATCCATTCGACCACCTTGGGGGAAACCGCGAAGAGGTTGTTTTGTCGGACAATCGACATGGCTAACGAGGTTTCGGCCAAGTAGTCAGTGAGGAGGATGTTGTTCTCGACGCGTTTCTGCGCGTCGGTTTCCACCAAGTTTGCCCAGTATGTCTTCTCCAAGATCTCATTGGGAAGTTCCAAACCTCTGTTGGCACCGCCTTTGGCAGCCGACATTAACCGTCCTTTAGGTTCATCGAAGTACCCCAGGTTCATGTGGTGGTAGAGCGGGATATCGATCGTGCGTCCGATGAGGGTTGGGCGTCGGGCACCGTAGGCCGTTGCTTCGATCGCGACGTTAAGTCCTAAGTTTGCTGACCACATCAGCACGGCGGCCTCAGCAATGTCGAATGGCAACGAACCATCGTCAGGGGCAAGCCACACAGGCATATCGAAACCCTCTTCCACTCCGGCTTCGGCCATCAGGGCGCGTGCGCCTTCGGGATCGAACGGGACGCCCCATTCCGGCTTCCAAATTGGGTCAGTACTGGTGAAACCAGTGAACGTGTAGTGGGGCGGGTTTAAACCTCGTCCGATGACTTCGTTGATTGCCTGACGGTCGACGGCCATGCTTAGGGCACGTCGGAACTTGTTGCCCCGTTCCATCGATGCCGGATCGTTGGGATCGCTGATCCACGGGTGGTCGGCGTCGGGTTTCCATCCTTCTCGCGGGAATTCGGTTGCAGGGTCGACTGGGTCAGCGGTCTGCCAGAAGTTTCCACCCATGTAGATGTGGAGCGTCTGACCTTCGCCAAGAGGTTGGATCCTTGAACCTCCGACTTGCTCCGTCGCTTCGATGGCAAATTGGGCTGTCAACGGCGCAATTTGAACCTCGTCGTTGACGAATGCCGCGACGCGTGTAGCCTGTTCAGGAATGTTTACCATGCGCATACTTTCGATGGATGGCACCTTTCTGTAGTGCTCGGTTACGGCTCTGAACTCGATGTAGTTGTCGACCTCACCTTCGATCATCTCGAACGGGCCTTGACCAATCTTTCTGCCGCCAGTCTCTGGCCCGAGTTCATCAATGGCGCGTTTCGATGTTGCTGTGAGCGTATTCCGCCACACATTGGAAGTCTCGAGGAGCCACACCGGACTCAGCGTTGCGCCTTCTTTGACATTCATGATGACGGTGTTGTCATCCACATATTCCCACAAGCCTTGGTATTCGCCTACGAATCCCGAGCGGCCGTTTGTGTTGCCTTCACGGAGGGCGTCGTTAAACGACCAAGCGACATCTTCGGCGGTCAACTCGCCCCAACCGTGATGGAATTGGACGCCATCGCGGATCTTGAAGGTGATTGACCGTGCGTCATCGGCGACGCTCCAGCCGTTGGCGATGCTGATGGCGGGGTTAAACGCTCCTCGTTGCGGTATCGGCGCTGGGTCGGCAAAGATGATCGCGTCGGCCACACCGTACTGGTCGCTCGTGTAGGAGTCGTACGGGGAACTAGTGAACCACCCCGCTCCGAGGTTCGGTGCTATCCAAACGAGTTTTCCCGTTTGGGTGGTCGGTGCTTCGACGACTGCCGTTGCTGCGGCTTCGACTTGGGCACCTGCGCCCGCGCCGTAAGCTTCCGCCGTCGCGGTTACGACGACTTGGACCTCTACCTGTCGAGTGACCTCAACCTGCACCTCTTTCTCAACTTCAACTGCGACCTCTTTTTCAACGACAACCGTCTGGACCACGGTCTCGCCGGCCACCTGGACTTCCTTTTCGACGACGACCGTCTGGACCACGGTCTCGCCGGCCACCTGGACTTCCTTTTCGACGACGACCGTCTGGATCACGGTCTCGCCGGCCACTTGGACTTCCTTTTCGATGACGACCGTCTGGACGACGTCACGTTCGACGACCTTTTCTACCTCGACGGTCTGAACGACGATCGTTTCGCCGCCACAGGCGAACACAAAGGCCGACAGCACAAGTGCTATGGCCAGAGCAACGCCCGATTTCGATACCCAGATTTTTCGCATGATTTCCCCTCCTCAGGGTGTTTCAGCATGTTTGCAGTGAATAACGCGTTGTTTCAGTTCTTTTGCCAATTTGGTGCCAAGATTGGCCGATCAGGCTTTCAGGTACCAGTTCGGGTCCTCTAGCGCCTCGTAGACGATACCGCCTTCGACGTTTGCAGGCATGGGTAATCCTAGCAAATGGCAGAGGGTTGGGGCGACGTCGACGACTTGGACTTTGCGTTCGAGTTCGACGCCTTGTCGAACGCCAGCACCAGCGAGCACGAATGTGGAGTGTTGGCTGCCGATGCCAAAGACCGACGATGGCAGGTGCTTGCCGTGGACACCGTCGAACTCGGGACGCATCGCATAGATAACGTCGCCAGCGGAGGTGCCCCAGATGTTGAGCATCTCGGCGTCTTGGCGTCCGACGACGACGGAGAACGGGTGTTCGCCGGTTCCGGGATCGGTGTACGACATCAGCGCGTCGATAATCTTGCGTTGCACCTTGTCGTAGTCTTCAGGTTCGACGTGCCCTTCAGGGTCACGGCCTTTGACCGGGATGAAGATGTCGATGGAGTTCATCGGAATAGCGACGCTCT
This sequence comes from Dehalococcoidia bacterium, assembly GCA_965220355.1. GTDB lineage: Bacteria > Chloroflexota > Dehalococcoidia > Lucifugimonadales > Lucifugimonadaceae > Bin127. Next base: position 758,479 of record OZ244820.1, on the reverse strand, counting down.
TCTCGAAATCGACATCGAATTTGTTTTGCATCATGACGTCCCAGGAGACGCGGTCGGGGACTTCTCCAGGGCCAAAAGGACCGGTGCGCGCGGCATCTTGGTTAGACGGGTTGTCTGTGAAGACGAGCAAACCGGCGTCGACCAAGATGTCTTTGATATCGGGCGGCTCGCTGCGGTTTGGTGTAGCGCCATGGTCGGAGACGATGCAAACGACGGTGTCATCATCGGCGAGCGCCATGAGCCTTCCGATCATCTTGTCGGTCGACTCGTAGGTGTCTTTCAACCCGTTCAGGCATCGCTCGACGACATCGGGCGGTGCACCACTGACTGGGTCTGCTGAACCCATGAAGAAGTGATCGGAGTAGTCGGTGGCGTGCGTCTCCGCCATCAAGATGTCCCAATCGTGGTCGCTAGTCAGCATCTCAGCGATGTCGGAGATGCGACCGTGGTGGAAGTCGCACAGTTCAATGTATGTACGGTCATCGACGAAGCCGAGGGCGTCGCGCGCGGGGTTCTGGAGGAAGTTACCGACCTTTGCATCGATCTCGTCAGAGACGGAGGGCGGGTTGGAGTAGCCGCGTCGAGGCCAGATCTGGGGGAAGAAGAGTTCGAAGTTGTCGGCGTTGTCGGTCAAGGTTATGAGTTTGCATGAGACGTAGCCTTCGACGTCTTCACCGTCGATCTCGAATGATCGGAGTTGCCATTCAGACCACTCCCCTACCCCCAGATCGGCGAACGCGTTGTCGCCGTCTTTGGTTTTTGCTACTAGGACGCGGTCATAGCCGCCGTCACCAGATGCATATACGAGGGCGTGCCAGTCTTGCGGCGTGCCTTCGTGCCCTCGCGCTAAGATGTCGCGGCCGCGCTTCAGCGGGCTTAAGGTGATTGATGCTTCCAACGGATCGAGCGACGACGGTGGATTGCTCCAACCTTTTGCCGGTCTCAGTTCTACGTAGTCGTACGGCTCATCGCTACCGCCTCGGCTTGGGTCGGTTGCCTCCGGGTCGATAGTTCCACCGACAGGACGCGGCCGCCAATTTCCAGAGACGAAGAGGTGGTAGCCGGAGATTTGATGATAGTTCGAGACTCCCGGTCCGGAGCCCTCAATCTGCATTCCGCGCTCGAGGGTTGCTGGCCAAGTAATCTCCTGCTTGATCATTATCGGAGTCTTGCCAGCGCGTTCCGCGGTGGTCCAGATCTGTTCGGATTTGGACGTGTGCGCCGCCATCGTCCACTGCGCGGTCTTCATCGACTCGCCTTCGCGATGGGAACCCCACCACATAATGCCATGGGTGCCCTGCCAACTGCCGCTGAAAAGCGATGTCCACCCACAAGGCGTCAATGTTGGGTGCGTGCCGAGCATCGGACGCGAGACGCCGTTTGCGAGCAGTTTCGCCATGTTGGGTGCGCGTCCCCAAGCCGCCATGCGTCGCCAAAACTCCATGCTGGCTCCGTCAGTGCCGATCAATATCGCTTTTTTTGCCGGCCCTGGCCGCAAGTTCATCGGATTGGTACCTGAATTGACGCGCGCGCATCCGCAGTCGCAACGCGGATGCATATTAGCACGATTCGTTACTTCGCGCGTCGGTCGACTACGGATTCGATTGATCGGTCGGGACGCCCGATGCGGAAATGCGCTTTAGCGCAAGATCTGCGCCGCGACGGACATGGCTGCGATGGCGGCGGTTTCGGTACGCAGGATGCGGGTTCCCAAGCTAGCCATGATCGCACCGGCTTCGATTGCGGACTTCGCCTCGTCATTCGAGAACCCGCCAACTGGACCCAGCACCAATGCGACTTTGGTTGGCTTTTCGTCGAGTTCGTTGAAGGAACGAATTAGGTCAATCAACATCGGTTCTTGCGTCTGCTCCCAAAGGAACACGATGCTGTTGCCCTCCAAGGCAAGGCGGTTCAAAGCGCGGGACATTTGCGTCGGAGCGGCGATTTCGGGGACGCTCACACGACCCGACAACTCGGCGGCTTCGACGACGATTCGGTCCCATCTCGATTTTCGACTGGCACTGACAGTCGCGTCGGACTTGAGGACCCGTTGGGTGATGATGGGGATGAATTCGCTTGCACCAAGTTCGGCGCATTTGGCCAATGCCATCTCGTACCGTTGCGGACGCGTGAGCGCCATAACCATGGTGACATGCGTTCCCATCTCGACATCGGGCGATTTGCAATCGATCAGACGCGCCGAAACCTGTGATGCCCGGTTGCTTCGGATGCCTAAGTCGACGATCTCCGCGATCCATTCACTGCCGTCGCCGTTGAACAGGGCGAAGCGCTCATCAGAGCGCAATCGCAGCACGCTGCGGATCTGGTGTGAAATGTGGTCAGGCAATTCGATTTCGGTGCCGGCGCGGAACGCTAGGGGCGTCGCGGGCGGAACGTAAAAACGGTGCATCTCGTCACCACCCGGTCAACTATCGTTTTTGACGATTCGTAGCATGATCCAGTCCCCTTCTCGTTGTGTGTCCGAGATCGACACCGAACCATTTTCCAAAAACGCCTGGCTTACCGGATCGACTTGATCTGCCAAGATTCCTGACGTGAGTATCACGCCATTTGGTTTGGTTTCATGCACGAGCGCGTCGGCGATGTCGGTCAACACCCGCGACGTGATATTCGCGAACACGTAGTCAAATTCGAATGCCGGCAGGTCCGGGTTGGGAACTGAGCCCTCTAGTATGTGAACTCGATCGGAAACGCCGGACATCACAACGTTGTCGCGAACCGCCCGAACAGCGGTCTCGTCGATGTCCAAACACCAAGCAGACGATGCACCCATCTTCAACGCCGCTATCGCGAGGACGCCTGAGCCGCAGCCTACATCTAGGACCCGGCTTCCTGACAAAGTGCCGTTTTCCGATTCTCGTTCGATCTGATTCAAGCAAAGCTGCGTCGTTGGGTGGTTTCCGGTTCCGAATGCCAACCCCGGAGACAAGTAGATCTTGACATCCTGGTCCTGCCGTTCTTCGGGCAGCCCATCGTCGAGGGGCCAGGGAGAAATCACTATGCGGTGTCCGACGCGGATAGTAGGGAAAGACTGGTTCTCCCACTCTTCTGCGCTAACTACGCGTTCTTTTTGGGAATGAACATCGGTGATTTCCGCCATTAGACGGATCCCAATGTCAATCATCGCTTTTCGATCCTCGACCGAGTCGTCAACCTTGAGATAGCTGAATACCGTGACGTTACCATCAGGAATACCGTCCTCGTGGACGTCATCGGCATCCCAATCTCCGGTTTGAGAAACGAATACGCGTCCGTCTCCGTACCTCGAGAACAGATGCGTTACAGGTTCAGCGAATTCTGCCGCCAGATTAACGCTAATCTCGAGCCAACGATCGTGGTCATCGTCCTGGCTTTTCATAAGTAACGCGATCTGACTGCCGCCGCGCCGTTTTATGGGCACAGGAAGCTAGAGATTATTGGCCGGTGAACGCGCCTCTTAGCCAACTCCAGATGCCGTCCCCGTTTTCGTCAACTCGGACCCGTAGGACATTTCATTTTCGACGATAACTGGATCGAGTGCACGCTCATCCGTAGCCAACATTGTTTCGCCGAGTTGTTTCACGAGTTGTTTCTGTTCTGCGGTTAGTGAACGCGGCGTGACGACTGCGATCTGCACGATCTGGTCGCCTCGCGGTCCGTCGTTACGAAGGCGCGGTACCCCTAATCCACGCAGAACAATCTGGTGACCGGTCTGAATTCCCGGATCGACGTTTACTTCTTTGTCGCCCTCCAACGTTGGCACGGTGATGATCCCGCCCAACATGGCGGATACGATGTTCAACTCAGCTCGGATCACGATGTCGTAACCGTTGCGTGTGAAGACGCGATCGGGTTCGACGTGAACGCGTACGTACAGGTCGCCTGCGGTACCGCCGTATTCCGCGACGTCGCCATGCCCGCGCATCACGATCCGCGTGCCATCGTCGACGCCTGGCGGGATGTCGATCGCGATCTTGCGTCGGTTATTGGCTACACCAGTGGCGTTGCACCGCGTACATCCCCGTTCAACCTTAGTGCCGATCCCTCGGCAAGTCGGACATTCGCTGATCTGCTCAAAGTTTCCGAATAGTGTTCTTTGGGCTCTGCGGACCTTGCCGCTGCCGCCACAGGTTTGGCATGTGTGGGTGGAAGTGCCAGGTTCGCCGCGCGTTCCATTGCACCGAGAACATATTTCGCGGCGGACGATCTCCGTCTCTCGGTTCGAGCCAAAGATAGCGTCGCGGAACGACACGCCCAACGCCAGCTCGACGTCGCGTCCGCGGCGACTGCGAGTTGCTGCGGCACCACCGAAGAACGACTCGAAGATGTCGCCGAAGCCGCCAAAATCGTTGAATCCTTCGAACCCGCGTCCTCCGTTACCGTTTACGCCGCGGTGACCGAATCGATTGTAACGGCTTCGACTTTCCGGATCGCTCAGCACCTGATAGGCTTCGTTGATCTCTTTGAAACGCTCAGTCGCCCCCTCTTCGCGGTTTCGGTCGGGGTGATACTGCAAAGCCTTGCGCCGAAATGCTTTCTTGACGTCTTCCTCGTTCGCGTTCCGAGGAATTTCAAGCACTTCGTAATAGTCGCGCTTGTCGCTCATCGAATTGTCACCATTGTTTCCGGAAAATATGCTGTCAGACGCACGGGGTTAATTTGGATCGTTCCCGCCGCGGTTAACCATTGCGTCTAGCGTCTCCGCCGCGAAGCTGACGGTCGGTATCGCGCGATCGTAAGCCGTTCGCATCGGCGATATCAGACCTACTACACCACGCGCGTTGACCGCTCCACCGTATCCGCACATGATCAGACTGTAGTCGAACAGTTCCGGACGGTTGTTATCCGAGCCGATCGCAACCAACGGTTGAGCGCCGTAGGTGACGCCGGAGATGAGGTCTGCAAACGCATCGTCGTTTTCGAGCGCGGAGAGCGCGAGCGCGCCGCGTTCAGGCTGAGTTGCCAATTCGGGATCGGATATGAAATGCCTGAAGCCGCTCATGTATCGCTCGCCGGGCACAGAATCGGCATGCACCAGCGCCTCGACAGTCGCTTCCCAAACCTGCCGTTCGAAGTCATCTTCGATATCTTCGCGGTCCCGATTCGCCACCAGCTCTTCAACGCCTTTGCCCGAGACTTGGGCGGAGACTTTGTTTCGAGTGCGTTCGAGTTGAGGGTCGGATATCTCCCGTTCCAACTCGATGACTTGACGATAGACCCGAGCTTCTTGCAAAACTAGCACGAGCATTACCAGCATGTCGTGAAGTCGTAACAGCTCGATCTGTTTGACGTCAGGCATTTTTGCGCGCGGGGCGGTGATGAATGCGAGCGCACCGATGAGATCCGCGATGACCGATGCGGCGACGCGAACCCATGCGTCGACGTCATCGGGAGTGATATCCATCTGCTGTCGAAGGACGGTGACCAGCCCGTCGGGCGGTGGCGACGAGTGGTCCAACCCGCCGACGAAGTGGCGATAACCCTTCTCAGAAGGAACCGCTCCTGCCGATGTATGAGGCCGCAACAGATACCCCTGGTCGATGAGCGCGCCCATCTCGTTGCGGATCGTTGCGCTGCTCACGTTGAAACCGCCGGATTTGGCGACCGCGTTGGATGAGACCGGCACTGCAGTCGATATGTAATCGTCGACGATGAAGGTCAGGATGGTATTTCTACGTTCGGGCAGAGCCATGGCAATAGTCGGAGTCTAACGGCATAGAATTTGCACCGCGATGTCAGACATTTTTCAGAATCCAACAAGCGGGTATAGCCGCTCCTCTATTTACAGAATCTAACATCACCTAGTTGGGTGCGCCGTTTTCGTGCCGCTCATCACCACATGTCACGGAGACAAATCCACAGTCATCGAGCGACATCTATGCATTCACATTGTCCCTGGCGGCCTTGGGCTATGGATACCCGTAATCTGCGTCCAACACTGCTCCGGTCCCGAAGCCGACCATGGTCGAGTCAATCCTAAGCGTAGGAATAACTCCGGCATTTTTCTGAGTCGAACGTTGACGTCGGTTTCTACGCCGTGATGATTTTTGCCGCTTGACAGTAGATGCGCTACGTAGTCTACGAACGCCAAATCGTTAATCACCCAATCTACAAATTCGGTCCCCGATGAATCTGTGAACTTCAACCGCACCGCCGGTTTACTGGTATCGGTAACCGAACACTCAACCGTCGACGCGATCGGTACTATGGTTCCCAATGAACGCGTTTTTGAGAGCGGAGGGACAAATCGGCCTCGTTGAATCAAGTTGTCGAAAACAGCATTGACGCTTGGGAAACACGTCGCTCGAATTGCTTTTATCCACATTGATTCGTTGGCTTGCCTAATCAATTTGATTTCGCCCTCGTACACGACATCTTCAACATGAGGAGGCTCGATCGCGTCTTTGGGTTTACCGCAAAACTCAATCACGGACCCCGTTCTGATGAGTTTGCCAGTTGCAGTCGATAAATCGATGCGTTGCAAGCCCAGCCGATTCTCAGGTTCAGGACGCCACGTCCTCCCATCGGCATCAACACCAGCCAAACAGACCCGTTCGCCCCCCATTCGGGACACATCGGTGACAACGATTTGAGTCTGCGAATGTTGAATCACAAGTGGATAATCTCACAACCCGGATAGAGCGTCTTCTTGATTTCTTCCGCCACCAATCTTCGGTGACATCTGTCGGGTTCATGCTCGCTACACAGCAGTACGATTCCCTTTGAGAACATGCGTTCATCGATCAACTCGATCGCTCTACGTTTTTTCATCAATTCCAGGTACTGTTCGGCATACAAATCCCAAGCTGGGTCGCGGTCGCGTTTGCGCCGAGAAGCGTCTCTGTACGTCTTCAACATTTCTCCGGTCGGAGTTAAGGCCGGAATCTCAACGTAATTCCAGTCTTGGAATCCATCGAGGTTTTCAATGAACCATCGAAGGTCAACCGCGACGGTAAACCTAGCCAACTGGCTCGTATTGTTCAACCTCGTGTCGACCAAGTAAGATGCGTCGGCGCTTCTTAACAGGTCGAAAAACTGTTGGGCTGTCTTCCGCGTGAAGCCGATCGTGTAAATCTTCATCCGTTTAGAACAACGGCATCGACGCGCCCACGTCTGCTTGTTTGGTCCGATGAGCACGCCCGGAGGTGCGTATGTGCAACAGTTCGTATCCGCTTTCTTCTAGGGAAGGTGTCAACAAATGTTGGCGATGACACTTGGCGGGATCTTCTTCTGAACACATTATTGCGACTCGGTGTTCCGATGCCAACTCACACAGATCACCTATAGCTTCGTCGTAACACGGATCGAATTCGTGAGCAAATTCGCCTTGCCCGCGCCTGGCGTCGTACGATCGCAACATGTCGACAAACTCTGGTTTGCCTGACCACGCGGCTCCCGCTGGCAGTCCGCCAAGTCGGTCACCCATATAGTGGTACGCGATCCCTCTCATGGGCAACCAGGTGTCAAGTGTGCGTTGGTTAGCGTATTTCGCAAATCGCGACCACGGGTTCGAACGCACATCAACGACGGTATCGATTTCGTGTTGTTCCAACATCCGAACAAAATCGTCAAAATCGTGGTTGCTGTGGCCGATAGTGTAAATAACATTCATGATCTCGGATTCTACACCTGACTTGCAATTCATTTTGAATGAGTCCTTCATCGATGCGAAATACACTTGTTATCTACGTAGCGATTGAACGTCGGGATTGGAGCAGCATCAGGGCTATGGAGATCTCTCTGAACGGAAAAAACGCCTTCCTTGTCAAATCAGTTTCGGGGACAGTGATTTGTGATCCGGCGAACGAGGAGGAGGCGACATTTGTCCCGTCTTCCGCGGCTGATGACACAGTGGTCACGGCGGTTCTGAGGAGCAGGCAAGCCATGTCGACGTTTCGGCGGCGGCTTGCGGGCGCGGACACGATTTCACACCCCGGCGAGTACGAGATCGGCGATTTGGGACTGCGGGGCATAGCTTTGCCTGCGGACCCCGGATCAGAATCGAAGAAGACCGTCACCTCGTTCCGTATCGATGCTGAGGGTTTGGCGGTCTATATGCTCGGATTGGCGAGATCTACGCCCGATCCGCGGACGGTGCAGCTCATTGGAAGTGTTGACGTGCTGTTGTTGGATGTCGCTAGGTTGCAAATGGACGTAAAGGAGCTTTCGTCATTGATCGGTGCTTTCGACCCGTCGTTGGTATTGGTCAACGGTCTCGAAGGCGACAACAACGAGCCCGGTACAAGGTTGAAATCGCTGCTCGGAGAGACGGGCAGCGACCAGATGCGTGAGGAGCCCCAATTGCGGGTCAGTGTCACGAGGAGCAGCTTGCCATCCGATCGTCAACTCGTGGTTCTTCGACCTCGGGCGTAATTGGATTCGTGCAGCGTAGACACCACCGATTTCATTGGGTTCGTGTGTTTCCGATGCTAGCGACTGGATCGAAGCCGCGATGCGTAGCGCCAGCGCGCATAAGCGACAATCGCGAGAAGCAGTAACGCTAGAACTACAGCTATTGGGATCGCTACGTTCATTCCACCGTCGGTTTCTCCCGAATCTGACGTAGCCACCGGAGCAACCGGTGTCGCAGTTGCCGGCACGGGGGTCGGAGTCGGGACGTGGGTCACCGTGGGCTCCGGCGTGATTGTCGGTGGTAATGGTGTCGGTGTGGGTACGGGCGTCGACGTTGGTGCGGGCGAGGCGGTTGGAGTTACAGTCGGAGACGATGTTGGAATCGCCGTGGCGGTCGGCGTGGGTGTAGATGTCGGAGCTGGAGTTGCGGTCGGCGGGACGGGTGAAGGGGTCGGTGTGGGAGTTGATGTCGGTTCGATAGTGCTGGTCGGTTGGACGCGCGAAGGTGTGGGTGTCGGCGTGGCGCTTGGCTCGGACGTGGCTGTAGGCCGAATCGGCGTTGCGGTCAGAGTTCGAGTCGGGATTTGACCGGGAAGGTGCGGGAAGGTCAGATCGATTGTTCTGAGTTCGGGAAAAGTCCACCGACAATCCGTGCAATACTCACCAGAAACCTCGTTAAAAGGAGCGAAGACGCTCCCGACGTCCGACTTGACTTGCCCATCCAACCAAAACTCAATGTCGGATCCGAACAATTCGAGATCGCCCGTCGATCGCCACCGTTCCGTTGATTATGAGTGGTGGGAATCGTTCGGGTATTGGTGGGGGTTCGATGGTTTCATGAGGTGTAGGAGTGGGCGATGGCGTTGCGGCGGGGAGGTACGGAAAATCGAGATCGAGATCGCGCAGGATTGGAAAGGTCCACGTGGAATCGATACACACTTCGGCAGCGAAATCGTCTATCACGGCGTACCAGTTGGTGGTAGTGGATCGAACCTCACCGTCCAACCAGAACTCGATTTGGGAGCCGAACAGATCTAGCGCCGGATCCGGATTGACGATTAAATGGGCATAGGCGAATAGTTTTTCGGGATCTGCGCCTACTGTAACTGGGGTCGATTCCCATTTGTCGCCGATACGGGCAGTGATCGTGAACCCTGAATACGCCGGTGTTTCGCCGTTGATCGAGACTTTGCCGTTGAATACGATCGCCTGATAAATCGCCGCTTGTGCGGAGGCAGTCGCGCCGATGTCACCGACGCCACGTGTGTGGACGGCTAAACTGATGACGACTGCCGCCGAGATCAGTATGCCCCCATCGCCGTCCTGCTCAGACATCTCATCGGTATAGATCCTTCACGAGATCAATTGATCGTCGGCATCAATCCAAGGACACGTGCCTGAGGTGTCAAGGCGATGATTCGGAAAAATCGAAAACCGACGCTGGCCGGCAAAAGTAATCGTCGGCCCTAAACGGGTTAGTTTCTTCGATCCTTCACTTCATTCGCAGAGGTCTGAGTTGTGATTTCGCAGCAACGTGTTGTGATCATACCAACTTGAGGCCACCCCAAATCGTCCAACAAAGCGAACGGCCGCCGATTGTGCTCGGCGGCCGATCACTCATGAATCTTCCTGGCTAGTTGATTGGCTTAAGATTCTTCTTTTGCTTGCTGCGTGTAACGCCATCCGAAGTATGCTGCAATTCCGATCAGCAGCAACACGAGCACGATCGCTAGTGGCACCGTGGCATTGAATCCGCCGCCCGTATCTTCAGGTTCCGGTGCCACGGTCGGGGGCACCGACGTCGCGGTTGGCGGTATTGGCGTCGCCGTCGGAGGCACCGGCGTCGCGGTCGGAGGTACCGGTGTCGCGGTTGGCTCAGGCGTCGCAGTCGGAGGTACCGGTGTCGCAGTCGGCGGCACCGGTGTCGCAGTTGGCTCAGGCGTCGCGGTCGGGGGCTCAGGCGTCGCGGTCGGGGGCTCAGGCGTCGCGGTCGGGGGCTCAGGCGTCGCGGTCGGGGGCTCAGGCGTCGCGGTCGGGGGCACCGGCGTCGCGGTCGGGGGCACCGGCGTCGCGGTCGGGGGCACCGGCGTCGCGGTCGGAGGCACCGGCGTCGCGGTCGGGGGCACCGGCGTCGCGGTCGGGGGCACCGGCGTCGCGGTCGGGGGCACCGGCGTCGCGGTCGCGGCCAACATCGGGAAGAAGAGGCGGAGTTCGCCTGTTTGTCCTGCCGTAAAGACACCGGGCGTCTCAGCCTCTAAGGTCTTGTTCGGGTCCGTCGGATCGCCCTTGTCGATAAGGTAGAACTGGATCGGAGACCCATTCAAACTAGTGTCTGAGGTGTTGACCGCGAGGTTGTACGTCCCGCCTAAAACGGTCACGTTGTTGGTGCGCACCTTGTTGCCGACGACTGCGAAGATTTGATACCCGTCTGGAACCAATCCTGCAGGAGTGAAAACTTGACCGTTGAACAAAGTTACGGTCGGATCCCCTGACGCCGGTTGCGGCGAGACAGGTGAACCGGTTGGGCGTGACGGGAAATCGAGGTTGATTTCCCTGAATATCGGGAAGGTAATCTCGCATGTGGTGCATACGCTGCCATCGTCCAGGATGATCGCGTAGTAGTCGGTATTCGTCGCTTCGACTGTGCCACCGAGCAAGAAAGTGATTTGGTTACCAAGCAGCGCGCGCGGCGGTTCAATCGTGAGATCTTTGAAGCCGTTAAGATCCGGCGTTCCTTCGCCAATGATGACGCGGTCGGAAACCCATTCGCCGACCTTCGCAGAAAGCGTCAATCCTGTCAATCCGAGTGGGTCATTACCGACCGTCACCCAACCGTCATAAATGACTGCTGAAAGAAGCGGTGGTGACTGATTCTGGGCTTGTGCGTCGTCTCGATCGCCGGCAAAGATTGTGGAGCCTGCGATAACAATCGTTAGCAAGATTGCGACCGTAACGATCCAACTCCTCGAACTTTTTGCACGGGAGCGGTTCTTTAACTCTGTCCGGGCGGCCTCGTGGACCGCATTCGGGTATCGGGTTGTGTCACGCCCGGTTGCATCGTGCATTTTGGTTCACCTCACGATTTCCGATTCCAGTAGTGAAGTTCGGAGTGTTGATCTGGGTCGATTTCATCTCTGCTTCTCGACGCCAATCGCCATGCGAATGCGCTGAGCAAAACCACAACACCCAGTGGCAGAGTTGCTTCCATCGAACCGCTGTCGCCCGGCGTAGCGTTGCAGAATCCGGATCCACCGCCATCGGTTTCGGGCGTTTGTGTCGCCGCTACGGCGGTGCTGGGCACGAACTGAGTCGGACGCACAATGACGGGTGCCGTTGTCGCCTCTGTCTCCGCGGCCGCAGTCGGTCGCGGGGTCCGCGTCGGTTCCGGCGTGACCGTCGCCGTCGGCGCTTGTGTCGGCGTCGGTGAGGGCATAGTTGTTGGTGTACTGGTCGGCGCCTTAGTTGGCGTCAGCGTCGGTGTAGCGGTCTCAGTCGGTGTAGGTGGGGGTGTCTCGGTTGGGGTCGGAGTTAGAGTCGGGGTCAACGTTGCGGTCGCGGTATGGGTCGCAGTCGCAGTAGGGGTTTCAGTGGGCGTCGGGGTAAAAGTCGGCGTTGGCGTGATCGTCGGCGTGTCCGTTGGAGTCGGCGTTGGCGTTGGCGTCGGCAGCAGGTCCGGGAAAACGAGCGAGAAGTTGTCAAACTGTGAACCGCCCACGAATACGCCGGGCGGGGAAAGGGCTTCAAGGAATCGTGGTGCGCCTGTCGGATCATTTCGATCCACCAAGTAGAAGACGACTGTGGCGTCTTTATATTTCTTGTCAACGACGTCAACAGGGATGAAATAGTCGCCGCCGAACACCTGGACGTTTTCGGTTCTGAAATCCTCACCAACCACGGCGTAGATCTCGGATCCGTCAGGGATGGGACCTCTAGGGGTGCGCGCCTTGCCGCCGAAGAATGCGGGTCGCAGGATTTCGGGCGATGGCGTGTAAGTCGGCGTAACGGTTGGTGTTGCCTCCGGCAAGTTCGAGAAGTCGAGGTCGAGTTCTCGAAGGATGGGGAATGTCCACGTACACCCACCGCAAACCTCGCCGGAGAATTCGTTGATGACCGCATACCAGTTGGTGGTTGTCGAGAGCACTTGGCCCTCCAACCAAAACTCGATTTGGGACCCGATCAAGTCCGATTCTTGCGGCGGCGCCACGATCAAGTGGGCGTACTGGGAAGGTTTGTCAGGCAATGAACCGACCGTCGTGGGTGGCGATTCCCACTTGTCACCGATTCGTGCAGTGATCTGAAACCCGGAGTAGGTTGGTGTTTCTCCGTTGATAGTCACGTTTCCGTTAAACACAATTGCTGCAAATGGCGGTGGGACAATCGCCTGTGCCTGAACCGCATGATCGTCGCGACCTGCGAACATGATTGCACCGACGGCCATCAGAGCCGAGAGCGATAAGACAGCGACCCAAAGTCGAAGCCGCGTCTTCATGTCGCGCGCGGGTACCGGCATAAATAGCTTCCCAATGAGGATTGTGCGATTCCACATAGCTGAAATGCTAGGATTTCGATGCAACTTTAAGCTTTTCCACCGCGTCACGTGCATCGGTCATTCGCGCGATAGACGACCACCAGAAGTGTCTGTTTAACGCTTGGTGTACTGGGGAGCTTTTCGAGCCCGTTTCAGTCCGTATTTCTTAGATTCTCGCATTCTGGAATCGCGGGTCAACAGCTTGTAGCTTTTCAACGCGGGCCTGAGTTGCGGGTCGAACGCGATCAGGGCGCGGGACAAACCGTGCGAAAATGCCACCGCTTGGCCGTGCACGCCGCCGCCGTGTGTCTTTGCAACCACGGTGACCTTCCCTGCCAGATCGGTCACTGTAAGCGGGCGCAACGCATCCGCTAGCCATTGATCGACTGAAACCGCTTCGTTCAGCGGTTTGCCGTTAACGGTGACTCCGCCAGCCCGGTTGTAGACCCGCACTCTCGCGATAGATGTCTTCCGCCTGCCCGTACCGTAGTAGTAGTTGTCATTCTCCGTCGTCAAAATGCGCTCCTAACGCGACTGTCGAGTCACTAAGATTGTCTCGCGCCTGAGGGTGGGGGTCATTCGAGTAGTTTGGGACCGCCCACTGTTCGTTGCTCTGTTGCTGCAAGCCCGTGTCGTCATACGGAAGCTGTCATCGTTTGGTTTGAGCGCATCCACGGTTTTCGATCCTGACGGTTATGGAAACCCTAGGATGCCGTGTCTCGCATCTCGGCGCGTTCGGAACCGATCACTTGGGCCATGTGCGGATGCTCTGGACCTGAGTAGACTTTGAGGCGCGACAACATCTTGCTTCCGAGTTTGGTCTTGGGAAGCATGCCTCTTACCGCCAATTCGATCACGCGCTCGGGGGTGCGGTCCAACATTCTAGAGAAAGGTATCTCTTTCAGGTTTCCGGGATATTGGCTGTGCCGCCGGTAGATCTTTTGCTCAGATTTGCGGCCAGTTAAGTCCACTTTAGCCGCGTTCACAACGACAACGAAGTCGCCAGATGCCATGTGCGGCACGTACGATGCGCGGTGCTTGCCCATGAGAATCGTTGCGATCTCACTGGAGAGCCGACCCAATACCTTGCCATCTGCGTCAAACACACGCCACCGACTCTCCAGTTCCGACGCGCTCGGGTTGTAGTGCTTCAGTTTGGTAGGCATAACGTATTGATTCTAATTTGCGAGCGCCTCAGTTGCATCCCGTTTCCAGCGATCCCTTGGCGGTTGACTACACTGGCTGCTTGCGACGCCGATTCTATGAGTACGCTGTCCGTTGGCATGGCGATTCACATCCACAACGATTTGCTAGAAGGGTAAACGACCCGCATCAATGTCAGGCCTCGCGGCGGCGCGTTCTGGGTTGCAGCGTCCCGGCGCGGAGATATTAGAAGTGATTCGACCGTTTCGATCGAACGCGAACCGTTGCCGATGGTAACTAGCGTTGCCACCATACGACGTATCTGCTGTCGAACAAACGCGTTGGCGCGAACTTCGAAAATCACGCGGCCATCTGAACGCCTGTAAACATCTGCGGTTTCGACGCGGCGCACCGTCGAACCTTCGTCCGCGGTGCTCGCCGCGAAAGAAGCGAAGTCGTGAACTCCCACAAAGAGATGAGCCGCATCTGCCATCGCGCACACATCGAGAGAGTGTCGAACGTGATACTCATTCCGACGTCGAATTGGTGACGGCGTCGCGCCGTCGTTGATCACGTACTGGTACTCCCGTGCGATGGCGTCGCGTCGCGGATCAAATTCGTCGGATACCATCCGGACATTCCTCACGCAGACGTCTTCGGTGAGATTGCCGTTCAGAGCGTTGCGAATCTCTGACGTCGGCTTATCAGTCTCCAGATCGATCGCTGCGACTTGACCCAACGCGTGAACGCCGGCGTCAGTTCGGCTTGCCATTCTGATTCGTGCGATTTGGTCGCCAAATACGGTGATTATCGCGCGCTCCAACTCACCCTGTACGGTACGGGCGTTCGCTTGATACTGCGACCCGCTGAAGTCGGCGCCGTCGTACTCGATGAGTAGTGCGAAGCGCATATTAAAACCGCGTCCATCAACGACGCGCGTGGTTAGTTGGCGTTAATCAACGAGTTCGATGAGCGCCATCTCCGCGGAATCACCGCGGCGCTTGCCGAGTTTGATGATCCGAGTATAGCCACCATCGCGGTCGCGGTATCGCTCCGCGAGTTCGTCGAAAGTTTTCGAGAGGATGGCTCTATCAGTGATGAAAGATCCGGCCAAACGTCGGCTGTGCAAATCACCGCGTTTCCCGTGGGTCAGCATCTTTTCCGCCAAAGGAGCAACTTCCTTGGACTTGGCGTGAGTGGTGCGTATCACCTCGTGCCGAAGCAGGTCGGTGACCATAACGCGAAACATGGCTTTGCGGGACGATGAAGCCCTACCGAATTTGCGTCCTGAACGGCGATGTCGCATTGTTTCCAGATTCTCCCAGTTAAGCCTGTGCGGTTGGTGCGTGTCACGAAAAGCGAGTTCGACGACGCCCAAGCTCTATGCAATGGTTTCCGACTCTTCGGGCTCTTCGTCCTCGGGCGGCCACAGCTCCCTCTCGACCATGAAATCGCGAAGTTCGCGGAAAGACACTTCGCCGAAATTGCGGACCTCTTGTTTCAGCGTATCCGGCGTGAATCGCATCAATTCGCCCAAAGTTCTGATCGGATACCGCGACAGCGCGTTAATGATGCGAGAACTAAGTTGGTCTCCGAGGTCTTTGATTTCAGTCTCCAACAACTCGGTCATCGCATCCGAATCGGTGTGTTCTTCTGATTCGGGCTGGGTTGTGATGATGTCGAGTTTGGACTTGAAGATATCCGCTGCAGTGCGCAACGCTTCGACCGGTTCTACAGTTCGATCAGTCCAAATCTCAATGGTGAGCAGATCCTTGCCAGACAAGCGGCCCGACATCGCTTCAACTTCGTAGTTGGCCTTAAACACGGGAGTGAAGATTGCGTCCACGGGCAGTATCCCGTGGCCAGTCGTGTCTTCGTGATCAAAAGCTCGGTAACCCTCACCTTTTTCAATTCCGAATGTGACGACTAGTTCGCCTTCGTCGCTGTCTAGCGTTGCCAGATGATGCTCAGGGTTCACGACCTCGAACACGCTGTGCGGTTTGATGTCGCCGGCCACGATTTCGCCTTCGCCAGATGCGTACAGAGTCAGCACCTTTTGAGTCGTTTCGGCTCGCGCACGGATCCGGATACCTTTGGCGTTGATGAGGAACTCGCCAATGCCTTCACGCATGTGCGGTACAGAACCGTACTCATGTTGTTGTCCGACGATGCGGGCCGACGTGATGGACGTACCGGGCATTGCGCCGAGCAGTACTCTCCGTAGACCGTTGCCTAGAGTGGTGCCCCAGCCTCGCTCGAGGCCGGCGATCTGGAACTTACCGTAGGTTTCGGTAGTCTCGACTACCTCGAGTTGAGGGACGTACTCGTCTGCTTCATCGGCGAATTGGACGGTCGTTGCGATTGGCGAACGGATGCCGCTGATCATATTCTTGGTCTATCTCCTTGAGTAGTACTCGACGATCATGCGCGTGTCGATCGTGGTGTCGATGTCGTCATCGGCTGGGATCGCGTCGATCGCGGCAGTCAGGTTGTCGGAATCTACCGTGATCCAGTTGGTGGCTTGGCGGCGTCGGCCCACGTTTTCGTTCGCAGCTTGGTATAAGCCCGAGCTCTTGGACTTTTCGCGCCAAGCTACGACATCACCGGGTTTCACGATGAATGACGGTATATCGACTTTTTTGCCGTTAACCGCGATGTGGCCATGGTTGACGGTCTGACGCGCTTGGGGACGGGACGTCGCGAAACCGGCACGGTATACGACGTTGTCGAGCCTTCGCTCCAACAGCCGCAAGAGGTTTGAACCCGTGACACCGGTTTGACGAGCGGCCTCGTCGAACACACCGCGGAACTGGCGCTCGTAAATGCCGTAAATGTGTCGTGCTTTCTGCTTCTGCCGGAGTTGGATGCCGTGATCGGATAATCGACGACGGCGTCGTTGCGCCCCGGCTGGGCCGGTTGCCGAGCGACGACCCGAACTGTCACGAGAACGGTCGACGGCGCATTTGGGTGTGTAACAACGTTCGCCCTTGAGAAAGAGCTTTTCGCCCTGCGATTTGCAGATTTTGCAGACCGGACTTGTGTTTCTTGCCATTACCGTTCCTGTTTTTGGTGGGAAGCGCAATCGTCGATTAGGCGCGATGCGAATCGGGCCAATCGTTGTGTGGCCGCGTCCCTACCCTTAGATTCTAATTTTCGCGTTGGATAACTACGTAGCTTTTTGAGAAATACAGTCACTTGGGATCCGATTCCGACGATTTCGGAACCGCGCCCAAGTGATGCTTGCAATTGTTCCGCCTACACGCGCCGCCTTTTCGGGGGCCGGCATCCGTTGTGAGGGATCGGCGTCTGGTCGCTGATCGAATTGACGCGGATTCCTGCCCCTGCGATCGCGCGGATGGCGGATTCGCGTCCGTTTCCGGGCCCCTTTACCATCACGTCTACAGTGCGCATCCCGTGAGTCACCGCGGCACGGGCAGCCGATTCACCCGCTCGCTGCGCAGCGAACGCGGTCTTCTTTCGGGAACCACGAAAGCCCATTGCGCCCGAACTGCTCTGTGAAACCACGTTCCCGTTAGGGTCCGTGAACGTGATGAGCGTGTTGTTGAACGTCGCGATGATGTACACGCGACCTTGCGGAACAAATTTCCGCTCTCTGCTTCGTCTGCGAGTTCTCGGCATAGCCTAGTTTGTCGCTCCTCTTAGTGCGACGGCCGCAATAAGGCCGTAGATAAAACTAATGCGATGGCGCCCGTCGCCGGCCGGCGACGGTCTGGCGTCGTCCGCGCTTGGTGCGAGCGTTTGTCTTCGTTCGTTGACCTCGGACCGGCAGTCCTCGGCGATGGCGTTGGCCGCGATAGCTCTGAATGTCGACCAATCGGCGGACATTCATTTGATTTTCACGGCGAAGGTCTCCTTCGATCGCGATGCCCGCGCGGTCGATGCTGGTCCTGATACTGGCCAACGCTTCTTCGCTCAAATCACGCATTCGAGCGCTGGATTCGATGCCGAGTCCTGCAGTTATATCCGATGCGCGCTTTCGGCCGATCCCGTAAATGGACGTGAGGCCGATCACGACTCGAAGATTGTCCGGTATGTTTACACCTGCGATGATTGCCATTGCACTACTCCTCAGGTCTAACCCTGCCGCTGCTTGAAGCGCGGGTTTTGCTTGTTGATCACATAGACGCGTCCTTTTCGCCGAACGACGCGGCTGCCCGGCTGTTTCGCCTTTACTGAAGCTCTAACCTTCATATCGATTCCTCAGTCGCTCTCTACCTGAAGCGGTAGGTTATTCTGCCGCGCGTCAAGTCGTACGGTGATAATTCGACCATGACGTTGTCGCCCGGCAAAATGCGTATGTAGTTTTTTCGGATTCTGCCCGACGCGTGCGCGAGCACCTCGTGGTCGTTTGGTAAACGAACTCTGAAATACGCGTTCGGGTGCGCTTGGGTAACCGTTCCCTGGACTTCTATCGCTTCTTTTTTCGGCATATTTGTACCAGACCAATGTCTTGGGACCATCATCCAATGGCCGAAGTTAATACTTCCGGCCTGTCGGCGGTGATCGCCACTGTATGTTCGAAGTGCGCTGATAGCGAGCCATCAGCCGTTACCACGGTCCAACCGTCGTCGAGAACCTTGGTCTCCCAAGATCCGGTCATAATCATCGGTTCGATGGCTATTGTCATACCGTTCATCAACAGCGGTCCGGTTCCTCGAGAACCGAAGTTCGGCACCGGCGGTGCTTCATGCAACTTGCGGCCCACACCGTGGCCTACGTACTCCCGCACCAAGTCGAAACCGGCATCACGAACGTACTGTTCAACCGCTTCCGAAATGTCGCCGACACGGTTGCCAGGCACGCACTCGGCGATACCCCGTTCCAACGATTCGCGGCACGCGTCTACTAGGCGCAACCTATCCTCGTTGGCACATCCGCCGGCAACTGCGGTCCGGGCACAATCGCTGTAAAGTCCATCGACAATCGCACCACAATCTACGCTGACGAGATCACCGTCTGAAACTACGCGTTCCCCCGGAATCCCGTGGACGATCTCGGCATTCAACGAGATACACGCGACCGCCGGGAACCCGTAGAGCCCGAGAAACGCGGGTTTAGCGCCTTCTGAGGCGATGGCTCGGCGAGCGATGTCGTCAAGTTCCGCGGTCGTAATACCTGGCTCTAAAGCATCGAAAACCGCATCCAAAGCGAGCGCGACTACGTGGCCGGCCGATCGCATTGAATGCAGTTCGCTCTTGCTTTTGAGCGCGATACGGCGAACCGTATCCAGATTGCTCGAAACACTATCGTTCAAAACGCAACTTCAATCGCAATTGTAACCGAATTCGTTATTACTGACCTTGATGAGATTTCTGCGTACCTCGGCAAATGTCAACTCAGCACGGCGATCAGTCGATCGCGGACCTCGTCGATGCCTCCGAGAGCGTCGATTTCTGTCAGTCTGTCTCCATCACGGTAGTAGTCGACGACTGGTGCAGTTTCTCGGTCGTAGACATCCATTCGGTGACGTATCGCGTCCGGCTGGTCGTCCGGTCGGCCCTCGATATCACGTCGCTTATCCAATCGCTCGATCAACTCGTCTACGTTGACGCGGAAGAACACAACTTTATCGAGTGAAACCCCTATTCGGTAAAGCTGATCATCGAGGGAGGCGGCTTGCGTCACCGTCCGCGGGAATCCGTCCAAGATGACGTTTTCGGACTCGGCGAGCCGCGCCTTGGTCATGTCGATGATCGTTTCATCGGGAACCAGATCCCCTTTGTCGTAAAAGGTCTTGGCGAAGTTCCCAAGTTCGGTGCCGCGATTCATCTCATCGCGGATCATGTCACCGGTCGATAGATGAACGTAACCGCGTTCGCTGGTCAGCGTTGCGGCTTGCGTGCCTTTACCGGCACCGGGCGGGCCAAGAAATACGATTCGCATTTCACTCGCAACGAGCGTGCGGTTCGCTCGCCTTTCGCATTCGCTGACGCGTCGCGCTCATGACCTGACGAAGCCTTCGTAGTTGCGCATCATCAGTTGCGCTTCCAACTGACGCATCGTGTCCAAAGCGACGCCGACCATGATGATCATGCTCGTGCTTTGGATTAGGGTCAACGAGGCTTCTAGATTCGTGATCAAATTTGCTATCCATGGGGTGATGGCGATCACACCCAAGAAGATGGCGCCACCCCAAGTGATCCTCAACACGATCCGCATCAGGTAGTCACGCGTAGGTTGTCCGGGACGGATACCCGGCACGAAGCCGCCGTTACGCTGCAGGTTTTCAGCCAAGTTTTGCTGGTTATGTACGACCAGCGCGTAGAAGAACGTGAAGCCCACAGTAAGTATGAAGATCAACAGCCAGTACGGATCGCTCGTGAAAGTGAGGGTTCGTGTGACCCAGCTTGCCGCCTGAGCCGTGAAGCTGCTGCTGCCCGGATCCGCCAAGTATGTCGCGATCGTCGCCGGCAGGGTGACGATGGAGAATGCGAAGATCAACGGGATCATGCCGGCGGCGTTCACGCGCAATGGGATGAACGATGCGCCGGTTTGGCGATACATCTGTCCACCTCTGAAGACGCTTCGACCGTACTGCACGGGTACTCGTCGCTGGGCTTCGTTGAAGATAACCACTATGAAGATGATGATGATCATCATCGCCACGAGCATGAAGACTTGGAACGACTGGTCTCGTAGTGCATAAAGCTGGCCAGCCGTCTGCGGCAACGAGGCTACGATACCGGCGAAGATGATCAAAGATATTCCGTTGCCGATGCCTTTTTCGGTCACGATTTCACCCATCCACACCAAGAGCATCGTGGTGGCAGTCATGCAGAGGATGATGGTCAACGTGTTCATCAAATCGTCGCCTCCCAATCCGATGCCGGTGATCGCCCCCTGCAACTCCAGAGTGTTGAGCAACGCCCATCCCTGCAATATCGCCAACGGCACTGTCAGGTAGTGGGTGTATCGGTTGAGTGTGCGTCGCCCGGCTTCACCGCCCTCACGTGAGAGTTCCCTCAACTGCGGGATAACGGGTGTCAACACCTGCAAGATGATCGATGCGGTGATATACGGGTAGACGCCCATCGCGGCGATGCTGAGCTGACTCAACGCTCCACCGCTGAAGAGATCGAGGACGCCGAAAACGGGATTGGCTTCAAACGCCCGTTCAAGCAACGCGAGATCGACGCCCGGGTTCGGGACGTGGGCCAGGAATCGGAATGCGACCAAAATCCCAAGCGTGAAAAGGATTCGGAACCTTAGGTCAGGGACGCGCCACGAATCAACGACCGCGCGGAAGAGTGCGGGAAGTGCGGATTGGCGGCCACTTTGGGCTCCCGTAGTCTGCATTTGGAAATTGCCGATCCGCGAGCTTAGTTGTCTGACTCAGGTTTCGACGACGCTTTGGGTGTGCCTAGAACGGTGACACTGCCACCGGCCGACTCGACTTTCGCCCGCGCGCTCGCGGAACAAGCGTGCACGGTCACGTGCACGGTCTTCTCGATTTCGCCGTCGCCCAGAAGCTTCACATAGTCGCTGGAGTTTCGGACCAGGCGTGAAGCCACCAATTCATCGATACCTATCTGTGCGCCGTCCTCGAACCGATCGAGACTAGCCACGTTGAGCGCGGCGTATTCGATCCGGAAATTATTCGTGAAGCCGCGCATAAACGGCAACCGCTTGATCAAACGAAGCTGGCCGCCTTCGAAAAGAAACGGCACTTTTCCGTGTTGCAACTGCCCTTTGCTGCCGCGCCCGGAATATGAACCTCGGTTGCTTCCGTCACCCCTTCCGATGCGCTTCCGTTTTCGGCGCGAACCGACCGCGGGTTTCAATTGATGCAGTCCTGGCATTTGGTTTACTCGTCCGTTCCTCAGGAAACGACTTCTACGAGGTGCGAGATCTTTTTGATCATGCCCCTGATCTGAACCGTGTCGCGTTGTGTGACCACGTGATTGATGCGTTTGAGCCCAAGCGCCTTCAAGGTCGCCCGATGCTTTGGTATCGACCCGATATCGCTACGAATCTGTTTGATGCGTATCTCGCTCATGCGCGTCATTCGTTCTTGCTATCGTCTTCAGAATCGGCCGTAGCATCGTTCGCTGCCGATTCATCGACCTCATCGACGGATTCCGCTGCGGTGGGCGTGCCATCTTCAGCTTCAGGCGCCTCTTCCCTGACGGTTTCCACTTCGGGCGTGTGCACATTGGCCAACCCGAGTCTGCGGATGCGCTCGGCTTGTGGATCCCTGAGCATTCCTAACGCTTTGATCGTCGCGCGCACCGTGTTCACCGGGTTGTTGCCACCGAAAGTCTTCGACAACACGTCCTGGATGCCCGCCGCTTCGATCACCGCACGCACGCCGCCACCGGCGATGACGCCGGTACCTGGTGCCGCCGGTAAAAGCAGAACTTTGGCGCTACCATACTTGGCAAAGACCTCGTGGGGTATCGTCCCCTCCTTGGTGGCGACCTGCTGCATGGCTTTTTCGGCGTTTTGCCGGCCTTTGCGAACGGCGTCGGGCACTGACGCGGCCTTGCCTAGCGCGGCGCCGACCTTGCCGTTGTAATCGCCAACCACCATCATGGCGCTGAACGAAAGGTTGCGACCGCCTTTAACTACCTTGGACACGCGGCGGATCTTCACCGCCCGCTCGAACAGCTCCGGCCCTTCGGGCGTCTCGTCTCGACGGGGGCGCCGACGCTGTCTGCCGCGACGGTCTCCGTCTGATCGGCGATCACGAGATGTATTGGTCTGAGTAACCATGGTTAAAAATCAAGTCCCTCCGCACGGGCAGCATCGGCCAACGCCTTAACACGTCCGTGATATTGGTACCCGCCTCGGTCAAACACAACCTTCTTGACGCCGTGCTCCAAAGCTCTCTTGGCGACCGTCGCGCCGACGCTTTTGGCAGCGTCAATCTTTCCATCGGCTTCGAGTTCGGACTCGGCGGACGAAGCGCTGACCAGAGTGTGGCCGGCCGCATCGTCGATAACCTGGGCGTATATCTGCCTGTTGCTGCGGAACACCGAGAGGCGCGGCCTATCTCCTGCGCCCACAACGCGTCGACGGACGCGACGGTGCCTAATCCATCGGGGTCGACTGTCGAATTTTCGATTTGCCATCTGTCGATTAAGCTCCCACACCCGCAACGGTTTTGCCAACTCTCAGACGTAGCTGCTCGCCTTCGTAGGCGATGCCAAATAGTGGGACGCGCCCGGCTTTGCTCTGGAATCGGCTCGGTTTGCGAACCGAGCGGATCGAGGCAGCTTGTTGCCCCACTTCCTGCTTGCTGGGGCCGGTTACCGTGATCGTTGTATTTCCTTGAACACCCAGCGTGTTGTCGCCTATCGGTTGGATGTCAACGGGGTGCGAATACCCGGCGAGCAATTCCAGTGCACTGCCTTTTTGCGTAGCCCTGTATCCGGTGCCGTACATGACGAGGCGCTTCGAAAAGCCTTCGCTAACGCCGACGACCATGTTGTTGAGCAGACTGCGAACCAGGCCGTGCAGCGCGCGCTGTTCGCCAGAGTCGTTGGATCGGGTTACAACGAGTTCGGAATCGTTCAACTCGACCGAGATGCCGCGATGAATCTTCTGACTCAATTCGCCGAGTCTGCCTTTGACCGCAACCGTATCGCCGTCGATCTTGACGTCGACTCCACTCGGCAATTTGACAGGATGTTTACCTACTCTGGACACTTTCAACTATTCCGATTGTTTCGTGGGCGGTTCGAATTACCAGACGTAGAACAGCAGCTCGCCGCCTACACCCGATCGTCTAGCTTGGTCTGAGGTCATGACGCCTTTCGACGTGGACATGAAGGCGACGCCACGGCCACCGAAATATCGGGGAATCTCGTTCTTGCCTACGTATATTCGTCGGCCCGGCTTGCTGACGCGTTTCAACCCGTTGATAACCGATTCGTCGTTGTCGTCGTAGTAACGCAATGTCACATCGAAATCAGCTTTAACTCCGTTTCGGTTCGTCTCGACGCTGTTGATGAACCCTTCGTCACGCATGAGGCGCAAAAGGGACCGTTTGATCGTCGAATGCGGAATCGAGACCGATTCGTGATGTGACATGACCGCATTGCGGATCCGTGTCAGCATGTCTGATATGGGGTCGGTAACTGGCATTTCAGGTAGTTTGGTTGTCCTTGCCGTCCAAAGGCCGGCGTCTAAAGGCTCGCTTTGCGGATTCCGGGCAGGTTCCCGAGCAATGCTTGCTCGCGGAACACAATTCGGCACATTCCGAAGAATCGGATGTACCCACGCGGACGACCAGTGGCGAAGCACCGGTTCCGTTGCCGCACGTGGCTGGAATTTTTCGGAAGCAGGTGCAACCGACGTCGAGCCTGCATTTGCTCTTCGAATGAACGTTGCGAGTCGTTAGCCAACCGTTTGAGTTCGTCGCGTTGCCTCGCGTATTTCTTCACAAGCAATGCGCGTTTCTTCTCTCGTTCGATTATTGCCTTGCGAGCCATCTTTTTGAGTCTCTTATTTCCGTGTCAAGTCTGACTGAAGATTCGGTTTCAAGGGGTTGATCAGCGCCTTGTCACAAACGGCATGCCCAATAGTTCGAGCAACCGGCGACCTTCCTCATCGGTACGAGCCGTGGTTACGATCACGACCTGCAACCCTCGCAACCGATCTATTTGATTGTAGTCAATCTCAGGGAACACAACCTGCTCAACGAGCCCTAAACTGTAGTTGCCGTTGCCGTCGAAGGAGTTTCGATTAGTGCCCCGGAAGTCACGAACCCTGGGCAGAGCGACGTTGACCAATCGGTCGTAGAACTGCCACATGCGATGCGAACGCAAAGTGACCGAAGCACCGATCGGCATTCCTTCCCGCAGTTTGAAGTTGGCGATAGATTTCTTGGCTCGGTTGACGATCGGTTTTTGTCCAGTGATTGTGGCCAAGTCACCGGTCGCCGCATCGATCGAGTTCGAGTTGTCTATGGCTTCGCCCAAACCGATATTGACAATTATCTTTTCGAGGCTTGGGAGCTGCAACGGGTTGGTGTATCCGAACTCGCGCGTCAGTACCGGCACCACGTCGGCGCGGTAGCGCGACAGGAGTCGCGGCATCGTCATTGTTGCGCTGCCATTCGATTCAACCATTTCGCGCTCCCTTGACGGTTCTTACCCGTGTGCCGTCTTCGAGTTCTCGCCAACGAACGCGCCCGACCTCGCCGGAGTCGGCGTCGACGAGCACGACGTTCGAGATGTGTATCGACGCTTCGCCTTCGACGATTCCAGTCTGCACCACACCACGGCGGCGGCCCATGTGACGCTTGACGACGTTCACCCCTTCAACCAAGACACGTTGCTTTTTGAGATTTACTGTGATCACGGCGCCTTGTGCGCCTTTGTCTTTGCCAGATACGACAAGGACGGTGTCACCTTTTTTGATTTTGTTGGGCATTTTTCTTCGACTACAGAACTTCTGGCGCTAATGAGACGATGCGATTGAACTCACGCTCGCGCAATTCGCGGGCGACCGGACCGAATATCCGGGTCCCACGCGGGTTGCCATCGTCTGCGACGATCACGCATGCGTTGTCGTCGAACTTGATGTAAGAACCATCGGGTCTTCGATATTCCTTGACGGTGCGAACGATGACGGCTCGAACGATTTCGTGCATGCCCACTGTGCCGCCCGGCTGGGCGTCTTTAACCGAGCAGGTGATGATGTCACCCAGACCAGCATACCGACGGTTTCCAGAACCGGTCGTGTTGATGCAAAGCACTTCTCGGGCGCCCGAATTGTCCGCTACCCTTAGGCGCGACTCTCGCTGGATCACCGACCTTCTCCAATCGCAACGTCTTGCTGGTCAATCTCGATCGGCGCATCGTCCGGATCTACGACATCAACGCGTTCCACGATTCGTCGCAGGCGCCATCGCTTGGTCTTCGACAACGGGCGATGCTCTTCGATGGTCACACGGTCGCCGATCGATGCCTCGTTGTGCTCGTCGTGGGCAACAAACTTGGTGATCCGTCGGCGGCTGCGCTTGTACACGCGGTGCCGTTGCGACCATGAATAAGCGACCACAATCGTTTTGTCGTTCTTGTCGCGTATCACCGTTCCGGTGCGTGTCTTGCGTATTCCTGCCATCTACTCGATGTCCTCAAATCCTGGGCTCTTCAGCCAATCGTCGCCAGCTATGACGATCCCTCGACCAAGCCGAGTTCCCGAACGATCTGACGTTCTTTGATAACGGTTCGTATGCGCGCGATCGTGCGCCGAGTGTCCCGGAGCGCGTTCGAGTTAGTCAACTGTCGCGTCGTTTTTTGGAACCGCAGATTCATCAATGCGCGTTCCTGTTGAACGAGCTCCCGCCAGAGTTCGTTGTTGTCTAGTTCTCTTACTTCTGAGATATGCATACGGTCAATACCTGCAACGCGTCAACGAGATCGTGCGCCTAGAGTTCATCGGCCCGCGAGACTATCTTGACGGGTATCGGGAGCTTGGCCCCCGCTCGTCGTAGCGCTTCTCGCGCCGCGGCTTCTGGAACGTCAGCGATCTCGTACATAATGCGTCCGCGTCGCACGGGTGCGACCCAGTGGTCTATGGCGCCTTTGCCGCCGCCCATCCGCGTTTCTGCGGGTCGAGACGACACCGGTTTGTCGGGGAACATCCGAATCCAGACCTGGCCACCACGCTGGACATAACCGGTGATCGCACGTCGACCCGATTCGATCTGTCGAGACGTGATCCAGCTCGCCTCCAGGGCTTTGAGGCCGAAGTCGCCGAACGCCAATTTGCTACCGCGATTAGAAACGCCCCTCATCTTGCCGCGTTGCTGCTTGCGGAACTTAGTTCTCCTTGGCTGTAGCATCGTTAATGGACCTCAATCTCGCTTGTACCCGCAGGGAACGTGCGGCTAACTCCGGTGCCTTTGCGCCCGGCCCAATCCGATCGGCGAAACGCCGCTTGATGCGCGGTCTCGTTGTTGGCGACCGTCGGCCGGCATGTCTCCCGTGAAAATCCAGACCTTTATGCCGATCACGCCGAACGTCGTGTGAGCCTCAGATATCGCGAAGTCGATCTTCGCACGCAAAGTGTGGAGCGGGACCCGCCCCTCCATCTGCTTGTCGACACGAGCGATCTCGGCACCGCCCAAGCGTCCGGCGACCACCACTTTGATGCCCTCGGCGCCAGAATCCATCGTCCGCTGCATCGCCATTCGGACCGCACGTCGGTAAGGAATGCGGCGTTCGAGTTGCTCGGCAAGGCTCGCGCCAACCAGCTTGGCATCGAGTTCCGGCACCTTGATCTCGTTCGCCGAGATCCTGACCCTACGACGCGTTGCACGTTCGATTATGTGGCGCAACCGGTCGATTCGTTGCCCGTTCCTACCGATGATGATGCCTGGTCGGCTGGTGTATACGTTGATGCTCATCTCGCCGCCGCCACGGTCTATGTCGACGCGCGATATCGCGCCTTCGCCTTGGTATTCTTCGGCGACGATCTGCCGGATTCGGTAGTCCTCTTGGGCTAAGCTGCGATAGCCGTTGGGTTTACCGGCGAACCAGTTGGACCGCCATTCGGCGGAGACGCCGAGGCGGAAACCTATCGGATGTGTTTTCTGACCCATTGCTGTTCCGATCTTTCGAAGTCGCGGAAATCGAATTAGTAAATCCGACCTACTCCTCGTCTACTTCGATTGTGATTAGTGAAGTTGGCCGGTCAAACGCGCCTGCGCGACCGCGTGCCCTGGGTCGGAATCGCTTCATCGTTACAGTTTTGTCGGCGATGATGCGCTTGACCACCAGGGTTTCACGATCCTGCAGATCGTTGTTCTCTGCATTCGCCGCGGCGGAGTGGAGCACTTTGTAGATGATGTGCGCGCTAGGGGTAGTCATGTAACGCAGGTAAGCGAGCGCGTCGTCGACCTTCATCCCGCGCACCTCGTGCATCACAAGCCGCAGCTTGTGAGCGGAGATTCCTATATTCTTGGCACGTGCGATCGCCATCGCTTCAAATCCTCAGCGGTTTCCGGAGTGGGAGCGGAACACGCGCGTAGCCGAGAACTCTCCCAATCGGTGTCCAACCATGTTTTCCGTTACGAGCACCGGCACGAAGGTGCGACCATTGTGTACGGCGAACGTCAGTCCGACCATGTCGGGCATGATCGTTGATGCTCGCGCCCAAGTCCGGATGGCTCCGCGCGTTCGTTCACGGCGGGCTTTGTCCACCTTCTTCATCAGTTTGGGGTCGATAAAAGGCCCCTTCTTTACCGATCTACTCATATCTTGCTAGTTTGACCTCGAATTCGATGTCGCTCATCGCTTTTCATCAACGCTCGTAGCGTCGGCGACGGATGAACTTGTCCGTTCGCTTGTTTCTTCGCGTCCTGTATCCAAGTGTGGGCTTGCCCCACGGTGTCTTCGGCTTGGAAAATCCGATACCCGATCGGCCTTCGCCACCACCGTGCGGGTGCGCGTCGGGAGCCATCGCCGTGCCACGAACGCTCGGACGCTTGCCGCGATGTCGGGACCGGCCGGCCTTGCCGAGTTTGATGTTCTTGTGGTCCGGGTTCGAGACTACGCCGATTGTGGCTCGGCACTCCTGCCTCACCTGCCGCATCTCGCCAGAAGGTAATCGCAACAGGATAAACGAGCCTTCGTGCGCCATCACCTGCGCGCCAGTCCCAGCGCCTTTGGCGAGTTGTCCACCGCTTCCCGGTGTCATCTCGATGTTGTGAACCATCGTGCCCTGAGGGATGTTCATCAACGGTTTGGCGTTGCCCGGCAGATCCGGCGCGTCCGGCCCGGTTGAGACCTTGCGGCCGATCGTGAGACCTTGAGGCGCGACGATGTACGACTTCTCCCCGTCTTCATATCGGATCAGAGCAATGCGTGCACTTCGGTTGGGGTCGTACTCGATGGCCATCACTTCTGCTACGCCGCTGCGATTGCGCTTGAAATCTACCAACCGATATCGACGTTTGTGGCCACCGCCGCGACGGCGAACTGTGATGCGGCCTTGGTTGTTTCGGCCGCCTTTCTTCAACATCGGAGCGAGCAGCGATTTCTCGGGACGCTTCTTCGTGATGTCCGAAAAATCGTCGACTACGTTGTTGCGACGACCTGGCGATGTCGGCTTATGTTCCTTCAGTGGCATATCTTATGATTCCGTCTGCTACGCGCCTTCGAACAGCACGATCGTGTCACCTGGAGCCAAAGTCACGATGGCGCGTTTGACATCCGGGCGTTTCTTCTCGCGAAATCCGCGGCGCTTCATTTTGCCGCGCCTGCGGTAAGTGTTCACCGACACTACGTTGACATCGAATGCCCACTCGACCGCCCGCGCGATGTCGTATTTGTTCGCCTTCATATCTACTTCGAAAACGTAACGCCGGTGCTCATTGAGCAACGTCGATTTTTCTGTGATTACGGGGCGCTGCAGTACTCTCGCAATCTTCATCACGCCACCCCCGCTTCGACTGCCGAATCATTCCAGAGGCTCTCAATGCGTTCGACCGCACCGCGAGTTGCAACGATATTGCCGACCGCGGTCGCGCTGGTCGCATTCAAACCGTCGGCAAAGATGACGTCAACTTTTTCAGCCCCTCGAACAGACAGCACGATGTCTCGATCATTAGACTCGACTACCAACAACGTTCGGCCTCTGAGCCCGAGCGCGCCAATCAGATCAACCACAGCCCTTGTCCGCGGACCGTCTATATCGAATTCGTCGAGTATGGTCAGGCGATCCTCGCGCACCTTATCGCTAAGTGCGATTCGCAATGCCTGCTTACGCATCTTCTTGGGGGTCCGCTGCCGGTAGCTGCGGGCGTGTGGTCCGAAGATCACACCGCCGCCCACCAAAGTTGGCGACTTCCGACTACCCACACGGGCCCGTCCACTGTGTTTCTGACCTCGCATTTTACGAGTCGAGTACGAGACTTGGCCGCGCGTCTTGGTCTCATGAGTGCCCTGGCGGCGGTTTGCCAACTGAGCAACAACGACTTGTTGCAAGAGGGCATCATTTGAGGGCGCGGACCATACTCGGTCGCTGACATCGACGCTTCCGACGACGTCGCCGTTTCTGTTCTTTACGTCTAATTCCATCGCCTGACTTGCCTCATCCCTGCTTCTCAATACGTACGAGACTGTTGCGTGCGCCGGGAACCGAACCGTTGACCAGGATGTAGTTCCTCGCCGCGTCCACTCCGGCAACACTCAACCCGCGTGTAGTAACGGTGCGTGCGCCCATGTGACCCGCCATGCGAGTGCCCGGCCAGACACGACCTGGGAACGTTCCCGCACCTACTGAGCCCGGCGAGCGGTGCCGATCTGACTGTCCGTGGGTTTTCGGACCACCTGCGAAACCATGACGCTTGACGACGCCTTGGAATCCCTTACCTTTGGAAATTCCCGTGACTTTGATCCGGTCACCGGTGTTGAACACGTTGGCGTGTATCTCCTGCCCGACCTCGAATTCTCCGAGGTCCGAAACTTTGAACTCTTGGAGATGTCGATAGCTACCGTTGGCGCGCTCGAAATGTCCTCGCAAAGGCATGTTCACCTTCTTGGCGCGCAAGAAACCGATCTGCACGGCTTGGTAGCCGTCGCGTTGGTCGGTCTTGACCTGCGTTACCACGCAGGGGCCGACTTCGACCATCGTCACTCCGTTGGCGCGACCCGCGTCGTCGTAGATCGTGGTCATGCCGATTTTGCGGCCGAGCAGTCCAGGCATGGACCGCGGCGCTTCCGGAACGGCGACGTCGCTTGCGACTGCCGACTCTCCATCCACTCTGTCTTGTTCTTCGGTCGTCATCTCTCGCCGTTCAGATCAAAAAGCCGAGCGTCCTAACTAGGCCGCCGCGGCTTTATTGAATTACTTTTACGCTGACCTCCACACCGTTAGGGACATTCAATCTTTGGAGGACATCCATCGTCTTGGAACTCGGCTCAACGATATCCACAAGTCGCTTATGCAGCCAGAGCTCGAAATGCTCGCGCGAGTCTTTGGTGATGTGCGGTGATCGGATGACCGTGAAACGCCGGCGGTGCGTCGGCATCGGTACAGGACCAGCTATCTGCGCTCCGGTTCGGGTCGCAGCGTCTAAAATCTGCTCTGTCGCCTGCTCCAAGAGCGGAGCATCGTAGCCGCGGAGCATTATTCGCATCTTGCCGGTAGCCATTCTTAGCCTCGCCTACTTTTCCAGAGCTTCAAATACGTGCTGCGGCATCACGCCATAGTGGTCGAGCTCCATGTTGAAATCGCCGAACCCCGAGGTCAACGAGCGCAAATCCGTGGAGTAGTTGAAAGTCTCCGCGAGCGGGACGAATGCCATCACGCTAGCGATACCGGACTGACCCGGCTTCGGTTCCACCGTCTCCATCGATTGGATCTTCGCGCGTCTCGAATTCAAATCGCCGATGACGGTGCCGAGAAGATCCGCAGGCATCACCACTTCTTGGCGCATTACCGGTTCCAAAAGTTGCGGGTTGGCTTTGCGCGTCGCGGCTTTGAATGCCAACGAACCAGCGATCTGGAACGCCAACTCCGACGAGTCGGTGTCGTGCTGCGCGCCGCCGGTAAGCACCGCCTTGACGTCGACAACCGGGTATCCGGCTACGACGCCCGAAGATGCTGCCTCGCGGAAACCCTTTTCGATGGCTGAATACCACTCGGTACTGAGCGTAGCCCCTGTGATCTCGCTCTCGAACTCAACACCGCTGCCGCGCGGCATCGGTTCGAGCCGCAGTGTGCAGACACCGTACTGACCGCGTCCACCCGTCTGGCGGACGAAACGTCCTTCCGCTTCCGATGTAGATCCGATGGTCTCACGGTAAGCCACTCTGGGTCGGCCACGTCTGCAAGCAACCCCGTACTCGAGCTTCATTCGGTCGAGAATGATCTCGAGGTGCAACTCACCCATGCCCGAAAGAAGCAATTGGCCGCTCTCGTCATCTGTAGAAAGGATCAGAGTTGGGTCCTCGTCTACGAGTTTCATCAGCGTGGTGGTCAATTTGTCTTTGTCGTAGCGACTTTCCGGTTCAAGCGAGATCGACAATACCGGTTCTGGGAAGTCGATCTGAGCCATCGCGACCGGAGCGTTGACTGCGCACAGGGTGTGCCCGGTCTTAGTAGATTTCAGTCCAATGGCAGCGACGATCTCGCCAGCGCCAACTTCGTCAACGGGTTCGCGAACGTCGGCTCTCATCCGTAGTAGGCGTCCGATTCTTTCGCGACTTCTTATAGAAGGGTTGTAGACCGACATGCCGCGCTTCAAAACACCTGAATAGACACGTAGGAATATCAACCGCCCAACATGCTCGTCGGAGATCACTTTGAACGCTAGTGCGCTTAGCGGCTCGTCGTTCCTCGGGTATCGCTCGAGCTCCTTGTCAGGATGCAGAGGTTCGAACCCGAGCGCCGGTGGAAGATCCATCGGCGAAGGCAGGTATTCCAATACCGCGTCCAGAAGTTGATGAGTGCCGCGGTGTCGCAACGCCGCGCCCGCCATCACCGGGAAAATTTTCAACCCGATTGTCGCCTGGCGGATCGAAGCCTTAAGCACTTCCGCAGGGACCTCTGCGCCGAGGAGATAGAGTTCGGCGAGATCGTCGTCGAATTCAGCGACCTTTGCAATCAACTCTTCTCGGGCCGCGTTGGCCTGATCCAAGTAGTCCGTTGGCACATCCGCTTCGCGCGGCTCTAGACGACCGTTTCGGTCGACCTCCGCAGTCGGATCCGCCCACTCGTAGTAGAAAGCCTTCATATCCACGAGGTCGATGACGCCCTTGAAGTCGGCTTCTTGGCCAATTGGGATCTGTATCGGGACGGCGTTTGCGTAGAGGCGGTTGATCAACGTCGACACTGCGTATCCAAAGTCGGCACCGATTCGGTCCATCTTGTTGACGAACACGATCCTCGGCACCCGATGCTTGTCCGCTTGTCGCCAAACAGTTACCGACTGTGCTTGTACGCCGGCAACGGAGTCGAGCACGACTGTAACGCCGTCGAGCACGCGCAGGCTTCGCTCCACCTCGGCGGTAAAGTCGACGTGGCCCGGAGTGTCGATGATGTTGATCTGGTGGTCACGCCAGGAAACGTTCTGTGCCGCCGCGGTGATAGTGATGCCCCGTTCGCGTTCTTGCGGCATGTAGTCCAGCAACGCGGTGCCGTCATCAACGCGACCAATCTTGTAGGTCTCGCCCGTAAAGTAGAGCACACTTTCGCTGACGGTTGTTTTCCCGGCATCTACGTGCGCGATGAAACCGGTGTTTCTCAACTTCCGAAGGTCGCCTCCGTTTGTCGGAGACGCGGCTTCGCGGGCAGCTGGGCTTTTCGATTTCGTTGTCATTGCCTCTCAGGCTTGGTTTTGTGCGCCGATGTTCGGTAAACGTTAGGCGCAATGACGCCACTCGTCGTGTCGATCAACGTTGTGTTTTTCGTAACTCGTTAGTTGTCTTTTGGGCGTGTTGGTACGTGGATCGTCTGGGTGTTGTCGGGTTACCACCTGAAGTGGGCGTAAGCCCGGTTCGCTTCGGCCATCCGCTGCAGCTCGTCCTTCCTGCGTACCGCTGCACCGGTGTTGTTGGCGGCGTCCAACAGTTCTGTGAACAGCTTCCGAGCGATCGGCTGCCCGCTGCGAGATCGCGCTGCGCTCACAACCCATCGCTGAGCGAGGGCCTCGCGCCGCTCGGGTCGCACTTCGTTCGGAACCTGGTAAGTCGCCCCGCCCACTCGTCGCGGGCGCACTTCCAAGAGCGGAGTCGCGTTAGACATCGCCTGCTCAAACGCTTCGAGCCCATTCATGTTGAGCCGTTGGCTTAACATCTGCAGAGCACCGTAGACATTTCGGCGAGCGGTACTCTTTTTACCGCCGATCATGACTCGGTTTATGAAACGCGCGAGCTCCTCGCTGCCGTAGCGAGGGTCGGGATCGGTTCTACGCCTTTCGGCTCTACGTCGTCTTGCCATTTCGTGTTCGCTTACCGATTACGCGGTGCGTGTTCGTTCAAAGATGATTCTGTTGGTTTGGGGTTCGATGCGAATTTTCGGCCATCCCGAATACGTCGCGGCAAAGCGGCGTTTCGGAGTCGAGGTGCCAATCGATCGACAGTTCTTACGGATTTCGACGGAATGTGAGACCCGCCGACCACTGTCCACGCGATTTACTACGAATTCAGCAACAAATTATATACCTACCACCCCGCTTAAACTCCTCGTGGAGTCCCATATTTGCTGCGCCCTTGACGTCGACCTTCGACGCCTTCGGTGTCTTTGGTTCCGCGGATCACGTGGTAACGCACTCCCGGCAAATCACGCACTCTTCCACCCCTTATCAACACGACCGAGTGCTCTTGGAGATTGTGCCCTTCACCAGGGATGTATGCCGTGACCTCAACGTTGTTTGAAAGTCGAACGCGTGCCACTTTTCGCAGCGCGGAATTCGGCTTTTTTGGAGTTACAGTCCGAACCTGCAAGCAGACGCCAGCCTTCTGGGGCGCGCCCTTTTGCAGTTCGCGAGTCCGGCCCGTAAACGAATTTCTGATCGCCCGCAACGCCGGTGTCTTCGGCTTTTTGCGAGTCCGCTTGCGCGGGTTTCTTACAAGTTGGTTAAGCGTCGGCAACGCAGTCTCCATCTGTTTGGCGTGCAGCACATCTTCGGTTTGCCAGTTCGCGCGTCAAAACGAACCGCCGTTGCACTGCAACCGCTAAACCATAAATCATACATTTCTGGAAACGCATCGTCAACCAATCCGCACCCATCATCAATGTCGAATTACGGGTCGAGTACCCGCTGTAATATCCTGAAGCAAATGCGGTTCGGCGGAACCGTCCCATGCATTTCAACGCCTGTCCGACGTTCCTGATAGCCGGCGGATGCAGACAACCAACCCCGCAGTACGTAGTTTGGCATGACTGCCCTAATCCTGTACGGATTCAACGACCCCCACGCAATCGCGCTAGTAGACGAGCTCCGATTCGAAGATCGGACTTTGGAGTTTGTCCATGCCGGCCCCGGACTCGACGATGATTTCAGCGGTGCGCGTCGCGACGAGGTCGCCCTCGTTTGGTGCCTGGGATCGTCAATCGCGTTCCCCGTCGCAGTTTCCAACGAAATCGCCACGCGCGGCCGGCCGGTAGTCGCAATCGCCGACGAACCGTCGGCGGAGCTATTCGATTTCAACGCCGGTTTTATCGAAATTTGCTTCAACTATCCGACCGCGCGCGAGGTCAAAGCCCGGATCCGGGCGGTCAAAGCCCGAGCGACTATCCAATCGGCACCGATCATCGTACACGGGGACCTGACCATAGACGTCAACAGTTTCGAGGTGTCAATGGGAGGACGCGGCATCGAACTTACCTATAAGGAATACGAGCTGCTCAAGCTGTTCGCTTCCAATCCGGGGCGCGTGTTCCGGCGCGAAGACATATTGAATCGGATATGGGGTGACGACTACTTTGGCGGGACAAGAACCGTCGATGTGCACGTCCGTAGATTGAGGAGCAAGCTCGACGACGTCAGCCACAGCGTTATCGAGACGATGTGGCGCGTTGGCTACCGTTTCGGCACGCCGGACATGCAAGCGAAGTCGAAGAACGGCGGTGCCAGACAGCATGTATCTGTCGCGTAACCGATCTGCTAAAATTGTCTCTTTCGGATCTGCGCGCCTGTTTAGGTTCGCGCGCGAAGCGCACCAATACCGAAACCAATAATTAGCAGCAGCCCCAAAATCACATCACCGCGCTTCCACCCGGAAAATGGAAAATCGGGCATCCCACTATGGTGCAAACCACGACATCCCCACCGACATCGTCACTAGACGAAGAGGCCAAAGAGTTTGTGTTGCGCTCGGCGAATCAACAGGATGTGCGATTTGTGCGACTGTGGTTCACCGACATTCTCGGAACGGTCAAAGGGTTCGCGGTCACCATCGACGAGCTCGAACACGTCTTGAACTCCGGCGCCAGCTTCGACGGAGCGGTTATCGACGGGCTCGCGAGGAGCGACGAGGCCGACACGGTCGCGGTTCCAGACCCGACAACTTGGCAGATTCTGCCGTGGCGTCCGAGTCGAGACGCAGTCGCCAGCATGTTCTGCGACTTGAGCACTCCAGACCGAAAACCTCTCCCAACTGATGGCAGACACATCCTGCGCCGCGTGATGCAACGGGCAAAGATGCTCGGCTACAACTTTTACGTGGCACCTGAACTGGAGTTCTTTTACGCTGACGACATCGCCGAATACCGCGACGGAGGACGTGGACATTTGGGCGCAAACGCGGGCGGAAGCGTCGGTAGTTCTGGCCCCGGAAATCGATTCATCCGGGCGAGCAGATACTTCGATCAGACATCGCCCGATCTCGGCGGCGCTGAACTGAGGCGTGAAATCGTCCTCGCATTGGAGAAGATGGGCATCCCCGTCAAACACAGCCACCACGAAGTCGGGCATGGCCAGCACGAGATTGACCTCAGACACACCAATGGTTTGACAATGGCCGATTCGGTCGTCACTTACCGTGTGGTCGTGAAAGAGTTGGCAGCGCGCAAAGGGGGCCACGCGACGTTCATGCCGCAACCATTTTCCGACCGACCGGGTTCCGGAATGCACACGCACATGTCTCTGTTCAGCGGCGACGAAAACGCATTCTTTTCCGCTGATGAAGACGAGTTTCACTTGTCGGACCTCGGTAAGAAATTCATCGCCGGTTTGGTAAGACACGCCCCTGAGATAACCGCCATCACGAACCAGTGGGTCAACAGCTACAAACGCCTCGTGCCCGGTTCAGAAGCGCCGATCTTTGCGTCGTGGACTGCGGGCAATATGAACGATTTGATCAGGGTGCCGGCGTTTCGCCCTGGACTAGAGGCAAGCATGAGGGTCGAGTACCGAGCCCCGGATGCCGCTTGTAACCCCTACCTAGCCTTCACCGCTATGCTCGCAGCCGGCTTGGCAGGCATCGAGAACGATTACCCGATATCGTCGCCGATCGTTGAAGAATCGAACGGTGAATCACGGTCGTTGCCAAGACTGCCAAGTTCGCTTTACGAGGCCGTTTCGATCGCAGAGAAAAGCGAGTTGCTCAGGAAAAACATCGGCGACAGAGCTATCGACAGTTTTTGTCGCAACAAATACCTCGAGTGGGACGAGTTCAATCGCTCGGTGACAGATTTCGAGACCAATCGGTACCTCGACATTCTTTAACGGTCGGCACTCTCCATCGGCGTTCACGCAGACACGATATTAAGATTCAGATTTGACCTCCCGAGACCTTCTGTCGATGACGTTGATGAATCCAAATAGCGAAATGCGCCGTCGGGCCGCCAAGCGAGATGCTGAATTTCGCCGGTTGGAAGACGAAGGGCTGTATCTCCGCGAGCATGAACACGACGCCTGTGGCGTCGGCGTCGTGGCAAACATCGACGGCCACCGATCGCACAAAATCATCCAACAAGGCCTCGAAGTCCTTCGCAACCTCGGTCATCGCGGCGCTTGCGGTTGCGATCCCGAAACGGGCGACGGCGCGGGCGTTCTTGTGCAGATGCCGCATCGTTTCATGGTGAAGGTCGCTGCCGAGAATGGCATCGAACTCCCAGACGCGTTGCGATACGCCGTCGCGATGTGCTTCCTGCCTCAAGACGACGACCTGCGGGACTTTTGCACAGAGACAATCGAACGTTGTGCCCGCGAGCACGGTGTCGAGCCGTTGGGATGGCGCGACGTGCCAGTCGATCCTGACGCCGTAGGCGTATGGGCACAGGCGCGTATGCCGCACATCGCCCAACTCTTCCTAAAAGCACCCGAAGGCATCGGCGAAACCCTCCTAGAACGTCACCTCTACGTGATCCGCAAGGCGACGGAGAAAATCGTCCGGTCGCGGATCGACGAGATTGAAAATAAATCCGGCTCGGACCTCAGCGAAGAAGACGAAGCAACGATTAACACCCTGCTCAACGAGTGGTACGTGCCCTCCCTATCGGCTCGCACCATCGTCTACAAGGGCATGTTGATGGCGGAGCAGACAGATTCGTTCTACAAGGACCTCAATGATCCGGAATTCGAATCCCATTTCGCCATGGTTCACTCGCGGTTCAGCACCAACACTCTAGGTTCTTGGAAACTCGCTCACCCATACCGAATGCTGGCGCACAACGGCGAGATCAACACCGTGCGTGGCAATCGCAACTGGATGTCTGCACGGGAACTCACTCTTGAGTCCGAGCTATTTGGCGACAACATTCGCGACATCCTCCCGATCTGCGAAACTGACGAACCATCCGACACCGCATCCTTGGACAACGCGTTCGAGGCTGTGTATATGGGCGGTCGTTCGGTATCTCATACCGCGGCGATGATGATGCCTGCGGCGTGGTACGGCCACGAATCGATGCCGCAAAACGTCAAAGATTTTTACGAGTACCACGGCGGAATCATGGAGCCGTGGGACGGTCCGGCGATGATCACCTTCACCGACGGCCACATGCTCGGCGCGGTACTCGACCGCAACGGTCTGCGCCCCTTCCGATACTCGGTGACCGCCGACAACGTGCTCGTCATGGCGTCAGAAACTGGCGTCCTCGACATCCCTGCAGATCAGATCCGCTATCGTTCCCGGTTACGCCCGGGCCGGATGTTCCTCGTCGATTTCGAACAGAAACGAATCATCGAACCTGAGGAAGTCGCCGACAATCTAGCGTCCAACCAATCATATGGCGAATGGCTGGCCAACCACCGCCTATCACTCGATGATCTAGATCCGCCGCGCAACGTACCCAACGTCGATCTCGAGACCGCATCACTCCGGCAGATGGTGTTCGGATATTCGCAGGAAGACATGCGAATGCTCATCGGTCCGATGGGTGTCACAGCCCATCAACCTCAAGGCTCGATGGGCAACGACGCGCCACTGGCGGTCCTATCCGACAAACCGCAAAACCTTTTTGCGTATTTCAAACAGGACTTCGCCCAAGTCTCGAACCCGCCGTTGGATGCCATCCGGGAAGAACTCGTCACACAGATGGCTGTTCCGATCGGACGACGCCCCAACCTGTTCGACGAAACTGAGGAACATGCAAGGCTGTTACGCATCGATCACCCAATCATGCGCAACGCCGAATTAGCCCGGATCAAAGAGTCGACCAAAGCCGGCGTCAAGACGGTCACGATCTCAACATTATTCCCGGTCGCCGAAGGCGCAGATGGTCTAAAAGCGGCATTGGAACGTATCCGCAGAGAAACCTCTGATGCGATAGAAAAAGGATTCACAGTTCTGGTGTTGTCAGACCGCGGCGTCGATTCCGAAAACACGTTCATACCTTCGTTGTTGGCAACCGCGGCTGTACACCACCACTTGATACGCGAGAAGACGCGTACCCAGGCCGACATCCTCGTCGAATCGGGTGAGCCGCGCGAAGTTCACCACTTTGCACTACTGTTCGGTTACGGGGCCAGCGCCATTAACCCGTACCTCGCTTTCGAATCCCTCGCTGATATCCGCGAATCGTTGGCGAGCGACGGCTCGATGCCCCTCCAAGAAAGTGCCGAGGAGAACTACCGAAAAGCCTCAGAAGAAGGCGTCCTCAAAACGATGTCCAAGATGGGCATCTCCACGTTGCAGGGTTATCTCGGCGCCCAGATCTTCGAGGCACTCGGCCTGTCCCAAGATCTCATAGACGAGTACTTCACTTGGACGAATTCCCGTATCGGCGGCATCGGATTAGATGAGATCGCCAACGACGTAATCGCCAACCACGCTCGTGCCTACCCTGAAAACGAAATCCCTTCGAATCTCCGACTCGATCTCGGCGGTTACTACATGTGGCGCGCGACGGGTGAACGGCACATGTGGAACCCGCGAACGATATCGCTGATCCAGACAGCTTCCACTCTCAACAGCACTACGATCTACGCACAGTTCGAGGAAGCCGCGGACCGAGAGCCAGAGGGTTACATCGCCCTCCGTCAAATGCTCGATTTCGATGACAGCAAGTTCGAATCCATCCCGATCGATGAAGTTGAGTCGGTCGAGAAAATACTTCCAAGGTTCGCAACCGGCGCAATCTCTTTAGGCTCGATCAGTCGAGAAGCACACGAGACGCTGGCCATCGCCATGAACCGCATCGGCGCACGGAGCAACACCGGCGAAGGTGGTGAGGACGACACGCGTTACGTCCCGTTCGACGAACCGGAATCCCGAAACTCCGCCGTCAAGCAAGTAGCTTCTGGAAGGTTCGGCGTCACGACCGAGTACATGGTCAACGCTAAAGACCTGCAGATCAAGATGGCGCAAGGAGCCAAGCCCGGAGAGGGCGGCGAAATCCCCGGCCACAAGATCAGTGAATACATCGCTTCGATCCGCCGGACTACCCCCGGCGTGGAGCTCATTTCTCCCCCTCCGCACCACGACATCTACTCGATCGAGGATATTGCGCAGCTTATCCATGACTTGAAGAACGTCAACCCCGACGCGCGCGTCCACGTAAAACTTGTAGCCAGATCGGGCGTGGGCATCATCGCTGCCGGCATCTCTAAAGGCAAAGGCGACGTTGTGCTGATCTCCGGCGACACCGGAGGCACAGGCGCTTCGCCGCTCTCGTCCATCAAGCACGCCGGCATCCCGTGGGAACTCGGTGTTAGCGAAACGCAGCAAGTCCTGGTCGCAAATGGCCTCCGAGACCGGATAATCGTTCAAACTGATGGCCAGATTAAAACGAGCCGAGATGTCGCAATCGCGGCATTGCTCGGAGCCGACGAATGGGGCGTTGCAACCGCGGCCCTCATCACTTTGGGTTGTATCATGCTCCGCAAGTGCCACTTGAACACCTGTTCGGTCGGCGTAGCCACGCAAGACCCCGAACTACGGGCCAAATTCGCCGGCACGCCCGAGGCGGTCGTCAACTATTTCAACATGCTCGCCCAAGAGCTACGCAAACGCATGGCTCAGATGGGATTCAAGACGGTTAACGAGATGATCGGGCGTTCGGACATACTAAAGCAGCGCGACGACATCGATCATTTCAAGGCGAAGTCGTTGGATCTCTCGCGCATACTCGTCAGTTCGCAGCCGTTAGAGGGCGACCACGCCCACCAATGCACCAACCAGGACCACGCACTCGAATTCGCGTTGGACCACAAATTGATCGAACTCGCAGAGCTGACGATCGAGGACGGCGGGCTAACCACAACTACGGAGTCGCTGGACATTCGAAACCGCAATCGAACGGTAGGCGCGATGATGAGCGGCCGCATCGCCATGAAGCATGGTCGCAAGGGATTGCCCGACGGTTCGATCAATATCACGTTCAACGGATCGACTGGTCAGAGTTTCGGGGCTTGGGTGGTTAAAGGTGTCACATTCAAAGTTTTCGGCGACGCCAATGACTACTTCGGCAAAGGACTCTCTGGAGGCCGGTTGGTCATCGTGCCGCCCGAAGACGCTCGCTTCGTGCCGGAAGAGAACATCATCATCGGAAACGTAGCCCTGTATGGCTCAACCGGAGGAGAAGCATACATCCGTGGCGTCGCCGGCGAACGCTTCTGCGTGCGCAACAGCGCCGCACACGCTGTCGTCGAGGGTATCGGCGATCACGGTTGCGAATACATGACCGGCGGACGAGTCGTCATCTTAGGTCCAACCGGTAGGAATTTCGCCGCCGGCATGAGTGGCGGCGTCGCATACGTCTGGGACCGAGACGGCACATTCCGCGAGAGATTCAACGACGGCATGGCAGACCTTCAACCATTGGTTCCAAATTCCGAAGACGCAGCCGAAGCTAAATCACTCATCGAAAAACATTTCAATTGGACCGGCAGCACCGTCGCGAAGGAAGTACTGGATGACTGGGATGACGCGGTCAACGAGTTCAAGAAAATCATGCCACGCGACTACGCGCGAATTTTGCGGGAACAAGCAGAGGCCCAACCGCAACTCAACGGTGAAACGCCCGAGTTCTCTCTGAACGGTGGGACTGTTCCAACGCCTGAACTCACTGTTGGAGCCGTTTGAACAGACATGGGTAGCACAAGCGGATTCAAAGAGTTCGGCCGCACGCCGATGCCGCGGCGCGACCACCGCGACCGGTTGAACGATTGGCGCGAAATCTATCTCAATTGGGACGAGAACGATGCTCGTCAGCAAGCCGCGCGATGCATGGACTGCGGGGTGCCATTTTGCAACGACGGTTGTCCGCTCGGCAACCTGATTCCCGAATGGAACGACCTCACGTATCTAGGAGATTGGCAAGAAGCTATCGCGAGGCTTCATGCCACCAACAACTTCCCCGAATTCACCGGTAGGATCTGCCCTGCCCCATGCGAAGCGGCGTGCACCCTTTCGATCAATATGGAGCCAGTGACCATCGAGATGATCGAGAAGCAGATCTCCGAGCGCGCTTGGCAAGAAGGTTGGGTCGTCCCAGAACCTCCGGTGTACCGCACTGGCAAGAGTGTCTCTGTTGTCGGTTCTGGTCCCGCA
The DNA here is from genome assembly GCA_965220355.1 of Dehalococcoidia bacterium. Taxonomy (GTDB): domain Bacteria; phylum Chloroflexota; class Dehalococcoidia; order Lucifugimonadales; family Lucifugimonadaceae; genus Bin127. The sequence goes on along the minus strand of OZ244820.1, from coordinate 716,038 downwards.
GGATTAGCAGCCGCGCAACAGCTCAACCGCGCTGGCCATTCGGTCGTCGTCTACGAACGTAGCGAGTATCTCGGAGGTTTGCTGGCCCTCGGGATTCCCGAATTCAAACTCGAAAAGTCCGTCATCGAGCGCCGATTGCAGCAAATGCGCGATGAAGGCATCGTATTCAAGACAAGCACCGACGTGGGCGTCGACATCAAAGCGGATGAATTGCTCGACCAAAGTGATGCCGTCGTGCTTGCGGGCGGTTCGACTGTTCCGCGTGATCTGCCGATCGGCGGACGAGACATCGATGGCATCCACTTCGCTATGGACTACCTGACGCAGCAGAATCGACGTTTGCGAGGTCAGGAGTTCTCACCCGAAGAGACGCTGACAGCCGAAGACAAGCACGTCGTGATCATCGGTGGTGGCGACACCGGCGCCGACTGCCTCGGAACCGCGCACCGCCAGTTCGCCAAAAACATCGTCCAACTCGAGTTATTGCCTAGGCCGCCCGAACGCAGGGCTAAGGTCAACCCTTGGCCAGACTGGCCCGGCATATTCCGGACCTCCTCTGCCCACGAAGAAGGCGGGAAGCGCGACTACAACATCATGACGAAGCGTTTCGTAGGCGATGCTGGAAACGTCACCCATCTTGAGTGCGTCCGTGTTGATTGGGTATTCGAGGATGGCGGCCGACCGCGCATGGTCGAGATACCGGGTTCGGAATTCACGATCCCGGCCGACATCGTGTTACTGGCAATGGGATTCGTGCATCCACAGCACGACGGTTTGCTAGACGATTTGGAAGTCGATTACGATCCATTCGGCAACGTAAAGACCGGTGCGACATTGGAGAGCAGCGTCGACAAGGTCTTCGCGTGCGGCGATACCCAACGCGGGCAGTCGCTCGTCGTCCACGCTATCGCGAGCGGTCGGCATTGTGCACGAGAAGTCGACCTTTTCCTCGCTGGCAAGTCCGCACTTCCAACGGTGCGCGGCTACGCACGTCCGGCGATACCCGTTCACGTCTGATATCCGATTAACGACAAACCGCCCAGCCCAACCGACCGATCCGCAGGTTAACGAGGTGACAACGCGGAAATGACCAGACTGAGAGTCGCCTCCGCCCAGATCAACACCACCGTTGGTGACATCGCGGGCAATTGCAAGTTGATTTCGGACGCCATCGAAAAGGCTCGCAACATCGGCGCCGACATCGTGGCGTTCCCAGAGCTGTCTATCACCGGTTATCCGCCCGAAGATCTGCTCTTGTCGGAACACTTCATCCGCGTCAACCGTGAAGCACTAGATGCGCTCGCGGCCAAGTGCGCCGGCATCGCCGTCGTCATCGGCATTGTGGATTTCGACGAAGATGAGCACGGCTCGATTCGCAACATTTACAACGCGGCAGCCATCATCGTCGATCGCCAGATCGTCGCTATCTATCACAAGAACGAACTGCCCAACTACGGCGTTTTCGACGAACTGCGGTACTTCACGCCAGGCACTACCTGCCAGGTAATCGACATCAATGGTGTTCCCGTAGGCGTAAACGTCTGCGAAGACATCTGGGTCAATCCAGGTCCTGGCGATTTGCAATGTATCGCTGGCGCCAAGCTGATACTGACACTCAACTCCTCACCCTACGAAATAGGAAAGCTGCAAACCCGCATCGACCTGGTTACGAGTTTGGCGGCTAGACACGGAGCATACGTCGTCTACACCAACCAAGTCGGCGGTCAAGACGAATTGGTTTTCGATGGGTCTAGCATCTTCGCCGGTCCCGAAGGCCAAACGCTGGCGGTCGCGCAGCGATTCGAAGAGGAAGTTTCAGCGATCGATATCGACATGCCCGATTCAGTAGCGTCGGACTGCCAAATCGCGCATGACGGCGTGTCGAAGGTCGTCGCACCCAGTTTTAAGCCGCCACAACACATTGAGATCGCCGCGCCGAATCCCGTTGCCTTGGATGACGTATCACAGGTCTACGCTGCGTTAAAACTCGGAACCCGAGACTACATCCTTAAGACTGGTTTCAGCAAAGTAGCCATCGCCCTCTCTGGCGGAATCGATTCGTCCATCGTTGCTTGCATCGCCGCCGACGCGGTGGGAGCAGAGAACATCGTCGGAGTCGCCATGCCGTCGAGGTACTCCTCAGAAGGCAGTCTCGTCGACGCGCAGGGTTTGGCCGACAGACTGGATATCCCACTGTGGCGACTACCCATCGAACCGGCCCATGCAGCGTTTGAACAGATGCTGTCTGAAACGTTTGAAGGGATCGAAGCCAACACCGCCGAAGAGAACGTGCAGTCGAGGATCCGCGGCAACGTCATGATGACAATCGCCAACAAATTCGGCTGGTTGGTACTCACGACCGGCAACAAATCGGAGATGGCCACGGGCTACGCGACTTTATATGGCGATATGGCTGGAGGCTTCGCGGTCATCAAAGACATCCCGAAACAGATGGTCTATGCGTTGGCCGAGTACCGCAACGGCATTGACGACCATCCGCCGATACCGCAATCGGTCGTCGACAAACCGCCGAGCGCAGAGTTACGGCCCGACCAACTCGACGTAGATTCACTGCCGGCATACTCGGAATTGGATCCGTTGCTTAAGGCATACGTTGAGGATCGCCGCTCGAGCGAGCAAATCTACGCGGACATCGATAACGTCGATGTCGCAACTGCCAAACGCATAATCCAGATGGTCGACCGCAACGAATACAAACGCCGTCAATCACCGCCCGGCGTCAAGGTTACCGGGTTGGCATTCGGACGCGATCGCCGAATGCCCATCGCGTCTCGTTGGCGGCATTCGATTCAACCCGAAAACACGGTATGAGATACTTGCTTCACGCCTGCAGGTGCCTAAGTAAATCCGTATTCGACGCTTGAAGCGTAATCCATCTCAAGGGAAAGGGTTGACACGCCGTCAACGGCAAGGAACTCAATCCCCAAAGTTAATGGTCGACACATTCGGTGTCGGCGAAACGTAAAAATTTAGTTATTGCGATTGCCATGAAAATACACACAATCCGAGCATTGGTTTTGATGCCCGCCTTCGCATTGGCGGCATTCTCGTTCGCTTGCGATTCCGACGATCAACCGATATCGGAGTCCACGACTTCAACAACATCAGAATCCGCCTTCATCGAGACCGTCGAAGCGACGACCAATGAAGCGGTTGGAATGACCATCCCCAACGACCCAACCGAAGATTCAATAGCCGCCGAATCGCAGATTATCGAACCAAACATGGAACTCTCAGTTCCCACGGTCGCGTTCTCTCCAAATCTCAACATCGACGGAATCCCTGCGCGAGATGTCGAGATAGTAGCCAAAGATGTCGAACCCAGCGGTGCCGACTCGTCGGAAGATGAGGTCGCGCGCGAGCTCATCGCTTGGGAGACGCGCTTGATGGACATTTGGGACCAATCGATCCACGGCGTCGTGTTGATCTCGTTGGAGAACACGGTCTTTCCGGCCAGCGGAACCGGCGCCGGCTGGTTCTGGGACGACGAAGGTCACATCGTTACCAACAATCATGTCGTTCGCCCGACTTCGGTACTTGGTTCGCCAAGACTCAGTCCGGCGACCGCGATCATCGTCGAGACGTTTGAAGGCGACCGTTTCGAAGCGGAATATATCGGGGGCGACCATGTTTCCGACATCGCAGTCATCAAGATCGACGCCGATTTAGCCGCCATTAACTCGCTTCCGTTGGGCGACAGTGCGGACCTGAGGCCCGGAATGGCCACTGTCGCCCTCGGCCACCCTTTCGGCGAAGGTCAAGCCTTCTCGATGACACAAGGTATCGTCAGCGGGTTAGCCAGGTCGATCCAATCCGAAGCAAGCACGATACCCATCCCCGCAGTAATTCAGACCGACGCCGACATGAACCCCGGCAATTCAGGGGGACCGTTACTTAACAGTTCGGGCGAAGTCGTCGGCGTCAACACGCAGATTCGCAGTGTATCCAACATCAACAGCGGAGTCGGTTTCGCAACCCCAATTAACTTAGTCCGCCGCGTCGTCAACAGTCTCCTCGACGACGGAGTCCACGAATACTCTCTTATCGGCATCTCATCTTGGACGGTAACGCCCTCGCTCGCCGAGAAGCTCGAATTGGACGACAACCAAGGTGGGTTGGTGGTCACTCATGTCGCTCCCGATGGGCCGGCAGACCGAGCGGGGATCTTACCCGACACCGGTAGCGTTCCAGATCTCAATGGCGACGGCGACATAATCGTCAGGATCGACAACGTTGAGATCGACGACCTCTACGATCTGCGTAGCTACATCATGCTCAACACCTCGCCTGGCGACGAGATTGTGGTCGAAGTGCTGCGAGACGGCGAGGTAGTCCCGATAAATGTGACTCTCGGTTCGTGGGGCGATCGATTCAATTAAACCCGCCGCCCTGCTGTCGATCCTGTACGTCCACGCAAATTCCTACCCGCATGGGTGGTTCGTAAACCGCCCGACCAACCAAACCGCCACCCGCCCCTTTCGCAGGGCGAAAGGGGCGCGAGCTAGCGAAGCCCAAAGGACCGTCACCAGAGCGGGGTATGCCCGGGGCGGCGAGGGGCCTACCAACCAAACCATCACCAATCCCACCACCGCCAACACTTACAACAACCGACAACAACCTAACAACCCAGAAGCCAGAAGCCAGCGCCCCTTTCGTGGGACGAAAGGGGCGCGAGCGAAGCGAGCGGGGTATGCCCGGGGCGGCGCGAGGGGCCTACCAACCAAACCATCACCAATCCCATCACCAATCCCATCACCGCCAACACTTCTAACATCCGCCAAAACCTAACAAGCCAGAAGCCAGAAGCCCCTTTCGCTGGGCGAAAGGGGCGCGAGCGCAGCGAGCGGGGTATGGCCGGGGCGGCGAGGGGCCTACCAACCAAACCACCAACCCACCCATCAACGCAACACAACCCCAACATAACCCCAACATAACCCTCACCACCCCACATCATCCACATCATGCCACCTTCCAAACCCCAACTGAAACACCTAGCCCGCAACCTCCGAAACAACCCCACAGACGCCGAACACACCAGCACCTAAGAAATCGAAACCTAGACGGCCACCGCTTCACCCGCCAATACATCATCGAAAACGCAATCGTCGACTTCGCCTGCCCCAAAGCCAAACTAGCCATCGAACTAGACGGCGGCCAACACGAACAACAAAGAACCCAAGACCAACTCCGCACCCAACGCCTAAACCGCGCTGGCTACAAAGTAACCCGCTTCTGGAACAACGAAATCACAACAAACATCGAAGGCGTCCTCCACACCATTCGCCAAGTCCTGAGCGAATTCAACCCAGATTGACCAACACCACCCACGCCCCTTTCGCACAGCGAAAGGGGCGCGAGCGAGCGAAGCTATGCGAGCGGGGTATGCCCGGGGAGGAGGGGCACCCCAACCAAACAACCAACATCCCCTCACCGCAGCAACACCCTCATCCACTACGATCATCCCCTCTCCATCCAGCCAACCCGTAGGGGCAGGTTTCAAACCTGCCCTGCCAACCAAACAACCACCATCACACCCCATCACAGCCCATCAGCGCAATCAGCGTAATCAGCGGTTCAGACTTGACTTTCATACTACATCTGTAGTATAAATAATAACAAGCGCCCAGACCGGCACCCGTCGGACGAGGCGCCCAGAGACATCGCCGCGTCGAACCGGGCTGTGCGCACAACTTTTTTCGATGCTGCAATTACCAACTTATAAACAAGGGTCTGCGGACGGGAGTCCACATGGCGAGCCGGAAGCGACTGCCCAAGCCGGAAGGTGAAAGCGACTGCTCCAGGCGGACCGCGACGGTGCCCGTCACATGCTTTATCGATGTCAAGCGCAACGCGACCACAAAACGGGTTACGAGGGAGCTTGTAGCTGTAGTGTCCGGATGCGGAGCGTTAATGCTGGCTCCGCCTTGCAAGCCAGACGGAAAATCCCGTCCCTTTCGCAAAGCGAAGGGGACGCGAGCAAGCGAAGCGAGCTCGCAGGGGATGCCCGTTCAAGATCCGAACGATCGCTCCCTTTATCCCACAAGTCGCCTCCGCTTCGTCGTGCGGAGCCGGCCACAGTGCTAACGCGGGGTTGAAGAACCAAGTGATGACGGGCGGCGACATCGTTGCGCCGCCCGGAGGGCAGACGGTCTGGCGACGTCGGCGGTGCTGGACCCTTTTTATCCACCATCAACCGATTCGCTCGCAACCCAAAGACGCGGCGATGACTCGACAACCTAGCACCCCCGGCGAATAACGTAGGGGCAGGTTTGAAACCTGCCCCCCGACGCTCGCGGCGGGCGAGGGCGTCAACCTCAGCCTCTCCTTCGTTAAAGGGGAAGGTGAGGCCAAAGGTGCCCCCACCCGACGACCAGATACAAATCTGCGACCAAACCTCGCAGATCAACTAAACACACCCCAACCGCCAAAAACCTGACGGCCCAGGAGCAAACGCCCCTTTCGCAAAGCGAAAGGGGCGCGAGCCAGCGGAGCGCCGCGAGCGGGGTATGCCCCGGGGCGGTGAGGGGCCCACCAACCAAACCACCGCCTTTTCGTACGTCTACATCTGTGGCCGACAACTCAGTCTATTTTCACTGCTTTTTTCGCACGTATGTTTGACAACGCGGATATCGATGATACACTTGTGCTAACTATTCGCACCCTGCGCGGGACGACATTAAAGGCATAACATAAAGGATTATCCGCATGGCTTCAACAAGCACTGCAACCCTCGAAGACACGATCACCGAAGCCCTCGAACCTGAGGCCACCGAGAACGGCACGAAGATGGCGACTACAAAGCAGATTAGTGCCCGCGAAAAAGCGCTTGAAGAAGCGATTTCACAGATTGAGCGCAATTTCGGTCGGGGCGCGGTCATGCGAATGAGCGAAAACGACCATTTTCGCCCAGTAGAAGCAATATCTACCGGCTCGCTCTCCCTTGATATCGCACTCGGCATCGGCGGATTGCCACGTGGCCGGGTCATCGAGGTTTATGGTGCCGAGTCGGCCGGCAAGTCCACACTTGCGATGTCCGCAGTTGCGCAAGCCCAAAAAACCGGCGGAATCTGCGCTTACGTCGACGTCGAACACGCGATGGATCCGGTATATGCCAAAGCCATCGGCGTCGACATCGATTCACTGCTCATTTCCCAACCCGACTCAGCGGAGCAAGCACTCGAGATCATCGAACATTTGGTCCGATCCGGCGCGTTGGACATGGTTGTGTTGGACAGCGTAGCGGCCTTGGTGCCGTTAGCCGAAATCCGCGGCGAGATGGGCGAGTTTCAAATCGGTTTGCAAGCTCGGCTCATGTCCCAGGCGCTCAGAAAGCTCACCGCCGTCATCAACAAAACCAAAACTGTCTGCATATTCATCAACCAACTGCGCGAGAAAGTCGGCGTCGTTTACGGCAGTCCCGAAGTTACTCCGGGTGGCAGGGCACTCAAGTTCTATTCCAGCGTGCGACTCGACATGCGCCGCAAAGAATCTCTAAAAAGAGGCAAAGACATCACCGGCAACCGTGTGAGAGTCCGAGTCGTCAAAAACAAGGTCGCGCCGCCGTTCCGACAAGCCGAAGTCGACATCATCTTCAACGAAGGCATCAGTATGGAAGGCGACCTGATCGAACTAGGTGTTGAGCACGGCATCCTCCAGAAGCGCGGCTCGTTCTACGCTTACGGCGAGACCAGGTTAGGTCAAGGTCGCGAAGCGGCGAGATATTTCCTAAAGGAACATCCCGATATGCGTGACGACATCAATGCCCAAGTCAGGAGCATCGCGCTTCCGCAAACTAACGGCGCCTGACATCTGCCGACGCCTGCATTCTCATGTCCGCAGAGCGGTAATCGGAAGGGATGTCTCCTGCGGAGTTCGTTTTCGATATTCGAAGTGAATGAACGCGTTTGAAATGAGCCGTTGATGTGCCCGGTTTATGATTAGCACATGGTTATCAACGCGCTATTGATCGTCGGCGCACTGCTTGGTAGCGCATTCATTTCGGCTGCCGAATCCGCGCTATTGAGCGCGCGACCCTCGCATATCCAGCATCTTGCCGAAGGCGGTGACCGGCGTGCCGACGCAGTGATGCGGGTGCTCGAACGTCACGAAAACTTCTTCGCAACGATCCTTCTGGTCGGCAACCTCTTCAATGTACTCGTGGCGACCGCATCGACGAGTTTGATCATCAACTCCATCGGCGGAGGCGAAAACACGGTCCTCACGACCATCATCTCGACCGCCGTGGCGACGGTGATGGTCTACATCGTGGGCGAACTCACACCCAAGACACTCGGCGCCCTCGCTCCCGAAACCTGGTCGCTCGCCGTTGCCCACATCATCCTGGCGATCATGACGTTTTCGAAGCCGATCGTTTGGATATTCGCGTTGCTACCGCGAGGTCTTTTGCGCGTGTTCGGCGTGTCAGAAATCGACGCCCGACCCGGATACACACAAGGCGAACTCAGCTTGATTATCGACCAGAGCCAAGAGCAGGGACTCTTTGACGATACCCACGGTGAGATGCTCGACAACCTTATCGATTTCGGCGCTAGGGACCTCCGCGATCACCGCGTCCGCGTGCATACGAGCCAAATCGTCTGGTTGAACGAACGCGATTCGCTGCGAACGTTTTTGGAGAAGTACCGAGTGCACCTCGACGACATTGACGCCACATCGGAGCCTCATCGGTTCCAACCCGGTTTCGTGGTGCAACGTGGCGAACCGCTCCGCATTGGTTACTGGTACAACCTCCAACAGCTTGCTGGAGCCATCTACACGAACGATGTCATCAGGTTCATCGCCGAAGGCGGCGACGACGAACTCGATACCGAAGTGTCCAAGCTCATGCGTTCGGACATCTTGGTCCTGGCCGACACTACGAAGTTGGACGACCTCTTCAAAGAAATGATCCGAACCGAACAGCACCTCGCTGTCGCCCACAACGAAGATAACCGCATCAACGGGTTGGTTACACTCAACGGTTTGCTCGAGATGATGAGAGGCGACGATGACGACACGCTAGTCATCGAACAGAAGGCCATCGAGCGTTTAGACGACGACACGTATATTTTGCCGGGCGCCCTTTCCGTCGAGCGGACGAGCGATGAGACCGGTATCGAGATCCCTCACAACGAGAGGTACGAGACCATCGCCGGATTCTTCATCGATCTCGCGCAGAAAATGCCCGCAACCGGCCTTTGCGCAAACTACGACAATAAAGTGTTCATGGAAGTGCTGAAGATGGATGGCAACCGTATCGAGCGTCTCAAGGTCCAGAGCATCGCAACCGACGAGGGCTCCGAACAGAACGGGCATTGACAAACGTCGCATGATCTTCCAATGCCAACGACTTCAGACAGCGAGGTATTCCTCCGAAAACTCGAGAAGGGATTCTCCGCCGCGGGGATCTCGCGAAACCATTCAATAGTCATCGCAGTCTCCGGCGGGCCAGATTCCACAAGTCTGCTTCTCGGTACCCTGCGTCTCAACCATCGTTACAAAAGGCTTGCGGCGGCACACTTCAACCATCGGGCCCGCGGCGAAGAATCCGACGGAGACGAGCAGTTCGTTCGCGATCTCTGCTCCGAGACCGGCACCGCGCTCCACGTTGAACGAGCCCAACACGCAGTGGAGAAACTCGGCGAGAACTCCGCGCGTCAACAACGCTACCGCTTTCTCGGCCAAACCGCTGATGCAGTTGCCGCTGACGCGATCGTGCTCGCCCACACCATCGAAGACCAAGCGGAGACCGTGCTTTTCCGGATCGCCCGAGGTACGGGGATACGCGGCGCCGGTGCCATGCGACCGGCCCGTTCGATGCATTCACCCTCAGGCAGAACGGTGAAAGTCGTCAGGCCAATGTTGCAGATCAGCCGCCAAGAAGTAGCGCAATTCCTGAACTCTGAGCGCATCAACCCACGTCACGATTCGTCCAACGATGATTGGCGTCGTTACGCCCGAAACAGGATTCGCCATCGCGTCGTACCAGAACTTGAAGCGTTGAATCCCGACGCCGTGGCGGCTATCGGACGCTTTGCCGCAATCGCCAGAGACAACGCCGATTTGGTAGACGTCCTCGTCGACTCTGCGCTGTTGGACGCCGGGACAGATTCGCCAAGTCTTCTGGTGCGAAGCCGCATTGCAGAACTTCATCCGGTAGTCCGAGCGGCGGTCCTGACAAGAGCCTTCAGATCAGTTGCTGGGCCGGATTCCCAACTCGATAAGGATCACATCGATGTGATCGCCGATTTGGTCTCGACTGGCAAATCAACGAGCTACCACTTGCCCGGCGGATTCATCTTTAGATCAGACCACGAACACGTGCAAATCGTATCGTCAAATGACAGCGAAAACGACGTCGTCCCCTACCCCTACGTAATCCCTGAAATGCACCGACTGTCGATACCAGGAAGTGTCGACCTCGGTAACGGTTATCGGGTCGATTCGTCCGTTTCTCGACCCGCACAGACGTTTGCAGACGCGCCGCCAAACGAGGCGTGGCTCACACCCGACCTCGTCGCAAACGGATACTTGCAAGTCCGGAATCGAGAATCGTCAGACCGCTTCAATCCGCTCGGGATGGATCAAAATGTGCGACTTTCGGATTTCTTGATCAACTCGAAGATCGCCGCGTCTTGGCGTGATCGAATACCGATCGTGGTTTCACCATCTGGCGGAAGAATTGCTTGGTTGCCGGGAATCAGGCCGGCCGAATGGGCAAAACTGCTTCCCAACCACCAGAAAGCCGTGCATCTACGTTTGGTCCGCGATACGCGAGGTCATTAAGACCCGCATCGGATCGACGGGCGGTTACCCCAACTCGCGTTGCAGCATGCGGTAGTTGGGAACGCGCCCAGGCGCCATGCCACGCGGCGCCACGGCCTTGCCATCGATTTCCTTGATCGCGGCTGTGACCGGCGCGGGATTTGCCGCTGCGATATATCGCCCGACCACGAATAGTCCCACTTCCGCGCCAGACGCCTCGTATTCAGCGATCAACGCGGGGGTCAATTCGCCGGCTATGTGGATGTCAACCGATCCGAAGCCCGCGTCAGTCAAGCGTGCCTTCAACTCTTTCGCTAATTCCGGTACGCCCCCGCCCAGGTTCGCGGGAATATTTACTCTCACACCGCGCAATGGGTTGCTAGTACCGCCGCTGAGGGCATAGGCAGCGTCAAGCGCCTCTTGGATCGTATCGCCCGCGGTGGGCACCGGCATGATCCGCTGCGCTCCCAATCTGCTGTGTCTGTCGTACACCGTCATCGCTCGATCAGCGGCGCCCCAAATCAACACAAAGTCGTGGGACATCGAACCTTGCGGAACCGTCGCGGTGCGTTCACCACCCTTCTCGGTCGATACTGCAGCGCATCCTCCGACGTAAGCGGAATACTCCATCGAGTCGACAACGTCCGGATGGATGTAAGGTGCGCCGTTGATCATGACTCTCGTCTCACCAGCGGCGATCACGCATTCTCTCGCGGCAGTAGCCCATGCGATGCTCGATGCGAATATCCCGGTGATGACGTCGCGGTACATGCCAAAGGCGGCGTACGGCGCCACGATTCTCAACAGCGTCTCGTCGGCGTGAATCTCGTCACCGTCTGATAGGGAAAACACCGCGGAGTTGGATACCGGCAGCCTCGCTCGCAAAAACGGCAGCACCTCATTGATGCCGGAAAGTATGCCGGATGCACCAGCGTAAACCTCGAAAACAACGTTCGGATTACGTTGCTCAGTTCGGAGTATCCGTTGGGCGTTGTGATACTCGATTGACACTGTCGCACCGCGCAGCGTCGGCGACGAAAGCTCGAGTTCTTCTGACGGCATTACCATGTCGTTAAATCACCATTCATTCCAACGTACGACACAGAATACATTACGATGCCGTCGGACCCGCAGTTGACATGTTTGACCGCCTGTTTCATCCGCCGCGGCGCGAAACTTTTGCAGGATTGAACCGAACTCGCAACAAACCTTTAAGGTCCTCGCTTGCCGTCGCGACTATGCGGACCCGGGTGTCTGGATCGTCGATCCAGTGCACGGGTATCTCTTTGATCTCGTACCCCGCTCTTAGACTTAGAAGCAACAACTCAGTATCGAAAAACCACCCCGTGTTTTCAACGTACGGAACCACGTTCTGCGCCACTTCGCGGGATACCGCTTTGAATCCGCACTGCGCGTCGCGGAACGTCTTTCGCGGAAACATCACCCTTACGAGAGCGTTGTAAGACCGCGATACAAGTTCCCGTTTCAGGGTCCGACGCTCTACGAGAGATTGAGGCAACAATCTAGATCCGATCGCCACCCCATATCCTTCCTTGGCAACCGCGTCTACCAACGGCTCCAACGATCCTAACCTTGTTGACAGATCCGCATCCATGAAACAACGCACGTCGGCATCGCTTTCCATCCACGCCCTTTTCAAAGCCCGCCCGCGCCCTCGCTGCTCCAATCGCGTCAACCTTACATTTGATAATTTCGCCGAAAGCTCGCGCCCTACTTCGGGTGTTGAATCTTGCGATCCATTATCGGCAATCGTGATGTACCAATCCCAGTCGCCTTGAACATTGCTCGAAAGGTGGTCCGTCAGCTCTGATATGCAGCCCGGCAACGAGTGTTCTTCGTTGAGCACTGGGATTGTGATGTCTACGGATATCTTGGACACGTCGGTTCGAATGCTTCCCGTCAAATCAATGATAGAAATGTCGCCTGCCAGTGAAGACCATCGCAATTCCCAACTCGTTGGCAGCACTGATCACCGCCGCGTCGTTGACCGACCCTCCTGGTTGAACCACTGCTTGGATTCCTGCCGACGCAGCCGCTTCGATCCCGTCGGGAAACGGGAAATACGCGTCGGAAGCCATCACCGACCCTTGAGCCTCTTCGCCAGCAACGCGCGCCGAAAGATGAACGCTGGTTACACGGTTTGGTTGACCCGCACCCATACCGACTAGGACACGATCCTTTGCGAACACGATCGCGTTGGACTTGATGAATTTGCACGCGCGCCAGGCAAACCAAAGATCGATCTGCTCGCTTTCATTTGGTTGGCGCTCAGTTACGACCTGCATGTTGCGGAACCCATCGTCCGACAACTGGTCTGCATCTTGAACTAGCGCGCCTCCTGACACCGTCCGTACTTCCCAACGTGCCGGTTTATGCTGATCAACTTTCAACACCCGCGTACGCCGCCTAGCACGTAGGGTCTCCAACGCCTCTTCTTCGTAACTCGGCGCGACGATCACGTCGAGGAGTAGTCCGCGCATCTTGTCGGCCGTCTCTGCAGACAACCGCTCGCTGAACGCAACTATTCCGCCGAACGCCGATACCGGATCACCTTGGCGGGCAGCGTCCCATGCCTCCGCCTGATTTTCTCTCACAGCCAATCCGCACGGGTTTGCGTGCTTCACAACCACCGCGGTATGAGGGCCGAAACCTGCAAAGGAACGCGCAACTGACCATGCGGCATCCGCATCGAAGTAGTTGAGATACGACATGTCGATGCCGTGCAGCTGCTCGGCATTGACCACCCCGCCATCCGCGCCCGGCGAAGAGTAAATGCCGGCGCTTTGATGCGGATTCTCGCCGTAACGCGGACGCGCGACCAACGAGTAGCCGAACGTAAGCTCATCGGGCAATTCGATCTCTGCGCTGCCGGCATCATCGATTGCCGGATCGTCGCGTAGATAACCAGCAACCGCAGTGTCGTATGCGGCGACGTGCTGAAACGCCTTGGATGCCAACCGTCGGCGCTCCGATTGCGTGACTCCACCATCTCGGATCATTTGACCGACGCGGTCGTAGTCGGTTGGGTCAACGAGGATAACGACGTGCGGATGGTTCTTGGCGGCCGCGCGTGTCATCGCCGGGCCTCCGATGTCGATATTTTCAAGCGCATCGTGCAATGAGGCTTCGGGGTTGCGCACAGTTTCGACGAACGGATAGAGGTTGTTGACGACGACATCGATGCCACGGATTCCAAAGCGCTCCATCTGCAATTGGTGATCTTCGTCGTCGCGGAGCGCCAGTAAACCGCCGTGGATATGCGGATGGAGCGTTTTGACGCGGCCGTCGAGTATTTCGGGAGATCCCGTCAGGTCTGATACTTCGGTTACAACGATCCCGTTCGCTCGTAACTCTGCCGCGGTTCCGCCTGTCGAAACGATTTCGTAGTCACATTCGACCAGCACTCTGGCGAATTCGACCAGCCCTCGCCGATCAAATGCGCTGAGCAACGCGATTTTTTTCGAATTATTGGACACGAGCGCAGTCACGATTCCAAATTGCACGCATAAGTTCGCCGGTCTGCCCGACTACTCCAAAATCACTCGATCAAGGTTCCCGTCGTACTTCGTCGTCTCACCGATTATCCAAGCTTCATCTAGTTCGGACAGCAGATGATCAACGCGATCCGGAGCAGCACAGATTATCATGCCAACCCCCATGTTGAACACGTTGAACATCTCAGCTGTATCGATACATCCTTGAACCTGAATGTAGTCGAATAGGCGCGGAGGCGACCATGAATCGAGGCATAGCCTAGCCCCAACGCCATCAGACAATGCCCGCGGCACGTTTTTGGCGAAGCTTCCACCCGTGATGTGCGCCAAGCTTTTCACACTCCTCAGCAACGGTCGCAATTGCTTCAGATATGACATGTGCGGCTCTAACAACGCCTCGCCAAGTGATCGACCGTCCATTGGAACCAAATCACGTAGCGCGCTCGAATCGTTGTCAATATTGAAGATCGAACGCACAAGCGAGTACCCGTTGGTATGGAGTCCGCTCGACGGCAGAGCCAGCAACACGTCGCCGACATCTGCCGAGTTCGGATCCAACAGCGCATCACGCTTGACTCGTCCGACGATGAACCCGACCAGGTCGTAGTCGTCGCCATGGTATATCCCTGGCAGCGAGGCCGTTTCCCCACCGATCAGCGCACAATCGTTTGCTATGCAACCTGCGGCAACCCCGGAAACAATCTCGGCGATAAGAACGGGATCATAGCCACTGATACCGATGTAGTCCAAGAAGAACATCGGCTCTGCGCCCGCGGGCAAAATGTCGTTGACGCAATGGTTGACTATGTCGACGCCGATGGTGTCGTGCTTCTGCATCGCTTGGGCGATTCGTAGCTTCGTTCCGACCGAATCGGTGCTCGAAACCATGAGGTAATCGCTTCCGGCATCAGCATCGAACACTCCCCCGAACCCGCCTGGGGCAGAAACTACCCCAAGTGCGTAGGTGGATTCCGCGATTGATGCGATCCGCAGTTTGACTTCTGCCGCGGCGTCCAGGTCGACGCCCGCCGCCGCATACGCGCTAGCCGATACTTCCTTCATCCGCAATCCGCGATCACGGAGCGACCGTCGGCTCCGGGACTAGCCGGTCCATCCGCAACTTGTCCATCTCGAGTTGGACGTCGATCGGGTATTTCCCAGTGAAACAACCGCGGCAGTACTCATCGCGGCCAGCTGAAACAGCCTCTTCCAATCCTTCCAGACTCAAGTAACAGAGGCTGTCCGCATCGATAATCTCGCAAATCTCTTCGATCGAATAATTCGCCGCAATCAGTTGGTCTAGCGTGGCCATGTCGACGCCGAAATGACACGTCGACTTAATCGGGGGAGCCGCGACGCGGACGTGGATCTCTTTCGCCCCGGCATCGCGCAACATTTTCACGACATGCCGAACCGTCGTGCTACGGACGATCGTGTCGTCAACCACTACAATCTTCTTGCCGCCAACGACTTGCCGCATCGCGTTGAACTTGGTTCTGACGCCGATATCGCGCATGTACTGGTCGGGTTGGATGAATGTACGCCCGACATATCGGTTTTTGACCAATCCCTCTGCGTATCGGATGTTGGCCTCCGCCGCGTATCCCACCGCGTGGGGTGTTGACGAGTCTGGGATGCCGATTACCAAATCTGCTTCGATCGGGTTTTCGCGGAATGCGATCGCACCCATGCGCATCCGGCTTTCGTACGCCAAACTGCCGACTAGAATGCTGTCGGGTCGGGCAAAATATATCTGCTCAAAGATGCACATCTTGTGGGCAATCGCCGCCCTAGGCCACACCCAGTTTTCGATACCGTCGCGGTTGACGATTATCACCTCTCCCGGTTCAAGTTCACGCACGAACTTCGCGCCTAAGTTGTCGAGGGCGGCGGTCTCCGAGGCGAAAACCGAGCCACCGTCCAACTCACCGAGGCACAACGGGCGAACTCCGAGCGGATCACGAACTGCGATCAGATCGTGTTTCGTCATCATGATCAGCGAATATGCGCCACTGAGAAGCTCCATCACCTTGTCGGACACATCGAACCAGTTCTCGCCTGGAGTCTTGGCGAACAGCTCTGCGATGACCTCGCTGTCGGTGCTGCCCGTGAACACACTGCCGTATTCCTCACGGCAGAACTCGCGAAGCTTCATCGCGTTGATAACGTTTCCGTTGTGGCCAACCGCGATGGCGCCCCGCGGTCCGTACGCCAAGAGCGGTTGCGCGTTATGACGACGATTGGACCCGGTCGTTGAGTAGCGAGTGTGCGCGATCGCCAGATGGCCCTGTAGATCAGCCAGATCGTTTTCTTGGAAAACTTGGGAAACTAACCCGATTTCAGCGGTGAGACTCAATGAGGTGCCGTTAGATGCCGCGATCCCGGCGCTCTCCTGACCGCGGTGTTGGAGGGCGAAGATCCCGAAGAACGCCGCACGTGCCGCCTCGTGACCCGGAATGTGTGCACCAAATATACCGCAAGCTTCCCGCGGCTTTTCGTTGCCAGCAGCAACGTTTTCGATCCCGAGTTTTAGTGAATCGCGCAAATCCGGTGCGGTCGCAACGTGGCGCACCATCCGTGTTTTAACCCGTCGTCATCCAAGCACGTGCACCTTTCATGTTAATTCCGATTCACATCTAGCGCACGTTTCTCGGATCGATAACTCACACCGGCGGTACAACCCATTCGGGCGCCTCACCTCTCGCCACCCGGGCAACGTTGGCCATTGCGTTCGCAGTCGCGTTGTGTTCCGATTCAAGCGCCCGCGTAGCCAAGTGAGGGGTGACGACTACGTTCGCCATATTCGGCAGATCATTGTCCGGTTCGATCGGTTCGACTTCCGTGACGTCCAACCCGGCACCAAATATCTGACCGTCGTTGAGAGCCCGCTTTAGCGCCGCCTCGTCTACCACCGGGCCTCGGCATGTGTTCACCAAGATCGCGGTGTCTTTCATCAACGCGAACTCGCGATCGGACATCATGTGGTGCGTTGTTCGCTCCAGTGGAACGTGAAGGCTGACGATGTCGGAGGTTTCTAGCAATTCGTCGAATTCGACGAATTTGGCGTGCGCCGCTTCGACGTACTCATCATCGAAATCGATCACGTCGTGATAGACGACTTCACATTCCCAACCTTGGAGTCGTTTCGCCACTCGCGACCCGATTCGACCAAGCCCGACGATGCCGATACGCTTGCCGACCAATGTGTGAAACTCGGTGCGATCACCACCGACACCGGCCATCCACGTGCCTTTCTTGACGGAGTTGATCTGTCGATCGATCTTGCGCTCAACAGAGAGCATCAAGATAACGGCGTGCTCGGCGACGGCGACGGCGTTTGCGCCACCGTTGTTGGAAACCTGAACCCCGAGCTCGGCCAGTGCTGCCTTGTCCATCCAATCGGTGCCAGCGCTGAAGGTCTGTATCAAGCGCAGACTGCCCATCTCGGCAATCATCTCGGTATCGAATGACCGGGACCCAGCGGGAATCAGCGCGACGGCGTCTTGGCACTCCCTCAACACGTCTTCCCTCGACTGTGTCGAATCAACGAACTTCAGCTCCAACTCCGGATACTTTTTTGCTTCTTCGCTGACCTCTTGATGCCGAACTTTCACTCGTGCGTCGGACATTGGACCCAGCAGAACCGCTATCGGCATCGCTTCAACTCTCAACTTTCTAGTTCACCGTTTTTCACGCGGCAGAAACGCCGCGAGCGTAGCCACAATCGAGCCACAGCGCGATCGGCCACGAATAGCGCATTATACTAATTTGAAGGCGCACTTCAGCGGCAAATCACCAACCACTAGCGGTATGGCAAATCAGAAAATCCCTCTGTCCTAAACGGGATTTCTGTCGCACGTAGTAATGTCAAAGCCCGAGCCGTTATTGGAACGCGCCACGATCCGAGTTCCTGCGACCAGCGCGAATCTCGGCCCAGGATTTGATTGCATCGGGATGGCGGTGGATATGTGGAACAAAACGGTTGTTTGCGCCGGAGCTCCAGCGGTTACGGTCCGCGGCGAAGGTGCCGGATCATTGCCGACCGATGATAGGAATCTCGTTGCCGCCAGCGCCAAGCGCACCTTCAAGGAACTAGGTCTGGACGAGATAGGTTTGTCGTTCGAATGTGAAAACAACATCCCGCTTGCCAGGGGTTTGGGTTCGTCGTCCGCGGCTACGATCACCGGCATCGCGGCGGCCTTTTTCTTCGCCGGTCAAGACCTCGAAAATCCGGTAACGCGTGGCAGGATATTCGCTCTCGCAGCAGACATTGAGGGACACCCCGACAACGCCGCCCCTGCCGTCTTTGGGGGATGCCAAATCGGCATCAACGTTGACGGAACGCCGGACTCCAGTGGTTGGATAACCAGCCGGGTCCCGATTGGCGAGGAGTTGAAAGCCGTGGTGTTTATCCCCGATTTTCCAATGAAAACCGAAGAAGCACGTGGCATTCTACCCGACGAGTTGCCTCGGTCAGACGCAGTTTTCAACGTGGGAAGGGCCGCTATGCTGGTGCACGCGCTTTCATCTCGCAAGTGGGGACTCCTTCGCCATGCGACCGATGATCGATTGCATCAGCCGCAGCGTATCCAACGCCTTTTCCCCAGATTCCGGCCGATCGCACGGGGTGCCCTCGACGCCGGGGCGCACGGTGTATTTTTGTCCGGCGCCGGCCCGTCCGTGATGGCGCTCGCAACCGACCGCTTTATGACGATCTGCTACGAGATGTCCGAAAACGCTCGGAAAGCGCAGATCGATGGCAAAGCATTGATACTCGACATCTCCCAAGAAGGCTTTCAAACCCAGGTCAACACTTGACCAACTGATCTCAGAATATGCGCGCCAAAAACCCTCTCGTAGTTCAGAAATTCGGTGGAAGTTCGCTTGCCACGGAAGAGCTTCTGCGTAACGTTGCGAACCGTGTATGCGAACGGCGTTCCCGAGGTGCCGACCTCGTAGTATGCGTTTCGGCGATGGGCGATACGACGGACGAGTTGCTCAACCTCGCCAATCGGCTTTCAGGAGATCAATCACCTAACCCGCGCGAAACCGACGCGCTAATATCAACTGGCGAGTTGGTTAGCGCTTCCCTACTCGGCATCGCGATCCGAGGGTTAGGTCACGACGCGATCAGCCTTAGTGGTAGGCAGGCTGGCATCCGGACCGACGAAACTTTCGGCTCCGCGCGTATCGCCAACATCGATCCTAAACGTGTGTTGCGTGAGTTGGAGGGGGGGCGAATAGTTGTCGTCGCCGGATTCCAAGGCTTGACGCAGGAGGATGACACCACCACCCTCGGCAGGGGCGCATCAGATTTGACCGCAGTGGCAATCGCCGCGTCGATCAAAGCAGATGTATGCGAGATATATACCGACGTCGACGGAATCTACACTGCCGACCCGCGCCTTGTGCCTGATTCCCGTGTCATCCCGCAGATCGGATATGAAGAGATGCTCGAAATGGCATCGCTAGGCGCCAAGATGAATCCGCGATCGATCGAGATGGCAGCGGTGCACAAGGTGCCGATGTTGATCACATCATCTCTTAACTCTGACGCTAAAGGAACACAGATCGGAAACTTCGAGGATAGTCCCAGCAATATGGAGATCCGTAAAAGCATCACGAGCATCGCAACCGAGCGACCCGTAGCTAGAGTCACGCTCCACGGTATAGCGGATCGGCCCGGGATCGCCGCCGCGATCATGACGCCGCTAGCCAAAGCCGGAATCAGCGTCGACGTCATCGTTCAAAACGTCTCATCGGGTGGCCTTACCGACATGTCCTTCACAGTTGGACAAGAGTACTTACAACGGGTGGCGGAGATCACGGCCGGCAACAACGATGTGGGATACGCCGGACTCGCAACGCGCGCCGGACTCGCGAAAGTTAGCGTGGTGGGAACCGGTATGACGAACTCACCCGGTTACGCAGCGCGAATGTTCCGGGCGCTCGCAGACGCCGATGTGAATATCGAGATGATTACTACGTCTGAGATCCGCATAACTTGTATCGTCGATGAAGAGCAGGTGGGAAACGCAGCCAAAGCGATACACTCTGAATTCGAACTCGAAGCAGTGTAGCGTGGTCGGGAAACAAGCATGCCAGGCGACGTAACCAAAACGATCCACGTTAATGGCGATTTCGATCGTGATGTAGCGGCCGTCGTAGTGATTCCGACGTTCAACGAAGCGGACAACATCCGCAACATAGTAGATCAGCTGTTCGCTCTAGATGTGCCAAATCTCGGCGTACTATTTGTTGACGATTCCTCCCCGGACGGCACCGGCGAAATCGCCGATGGTCTAGTGGAAAAACACCCGGGGCAAATCGCCGTAGCACACCGCTCGGGGAAGCTCGGTCTGGGTACTGCCTACGTCGCGGGTTTCAATATCGCGCTCGAATCAAAAGCGCAGTACATCGTTCAGATGGATTGCGACCTTTCCCATCCGCCGACCGAAGTACCGCCAATGATTGCTGCGCTCCAAGGTTCAGACGTCGTTGTTGGAACGCGATATAGCCAAGGCGGCACCGTTGATCCAAACTGGAAACTTTCCCGGGTCCTTCTAAGCAAATGGGCCAACCAAGGCATTCGAGCGATTCTCGGATTGAAGGTTCACGATGCCACGGGAGGGTTCAAAGCATATCGCCGAGGCGCCCTCGAGGCTATCGATTTGGATCATCTGACGATCACCGGGTTCGGTTTTCAAGCCGAGGTGGCATATCGCATCCAACGGCGTGGATTGTCAGTGGCTGAACACCCTTACACCTTCATGGAGCGAACCGCCGGAAAGTCGAAGATGTCGATTCAAATCGCGATAGAGGCTTTTTGGCGTCTAACATTGATGCGTTTCAGAGGACAGTGAGCTGAACTGCGGACTGTTTAGGCACGGATTTGCATGTATCAGCGCGCCGTATGAGAATAGATTTGTTTGGGCTACATACGGTTCATCGCCCCACTCGAAGCTAGGCTCACTCTATGACGACAACTGACTTCACGATCATCGGAGAGAACATCCACTGCACTCGCGTTGTAAAACGCGGTGGGATCCGCGGTCACGTGTTTGCAGACGGAACAGAGGCGGTTAAGTACCGGGTCGGCGGCGATATGAATTTCGTACGGGTCCCCGAGCATTTCGAGAGCACTCAACCATATCAACAAGGCAATTTGAAACACTTCATGATTGCCGTCTGGAAGGGCGTCAACTGCACAGGCAACGACGCGGCCGAAGGCGAAGCCTACATCAAATACGAAGTGGATAGGCAGACCAAGGCAGGTGCGACCTATCTCGACCTGAACGTGGACGAGATCTCGCATCGCTTAAACGAGCAGATTGCCGCCATACGGTGGCTTGTGCGATATGTGCAGTCCGTCGCAAGCGTGCCCCCGAGCATCGACTCTTCCAATTCCGAGATCATTCAAGCAGGTTTGGAAGAGTACGACGGCTCAACCGGACGTCCCATGGTCAACTCAGTGGCTTTAGAACGGCTCGAAACATTGGATCTGATCGTCGAACATGGCGCGAAATGCATCATTTCCGCGGCTTCGGAACGTGGTATGCCCGAGAACGCCGATGAACGCTTGGAAAACGCGACTCGGGTAGTCGATGCAGCTAACGACCGCGGCATCGAATTTGAGGATATGTACATCGACCCGCTCTTTTTCCCCGTGTCGGTGGACAAGGCCTATGGACCACATGCCCTTGGCGCGATCTCAAAGCTGCGCGAACGTTTCGGAGCCGACGTCCACATAACCGGCGGCATGAGTAACGTATCCTTCGGTTTGCCGAAACGTGCTCTCGTGAATGAAACATTCGTGAGGCTAGCCGTTGAAGCTGGCGCAGATTCGGGTATCATCGACCCTATCCAGGTAAAACTCGATCGCGCGATGCAGCTAGACATGGATTCTCCGCGCGTACGAAGCGCAGTCGACTTACTTGAGGGCAGGGACGACTTCGCAATGAACTATATCGCCGCGTTCCGCAGCGGCGAACTTGATTGATCGAGTATCAGCCTGCCTCTTCATTTCGCTTCCTGAATCGGTGGCGGTCTCTAGGAGACCCGATCAGTGACGACATCCCGCTATCCAAGAACTGTTCGACGCAGCATCGTCTGGTCGATCCGGGCGTTCTGGTTCGTTTACCACAACGTGAACGATTTTATGTCCGTCAACGGGCATTACTTGGCCGCGGCGATCGCGTTTTACAGCTTTCTGTCGATCTTCCCGTTATCGATAGCTCTAATCACGCTTTGGCGTTTCGTGGTCGGCCTTGAAGGATTCGAAGACCGTTTGATCACCGGCATCGTCACCCAGATTCCGGTGTTAGCGGAAACCGACGGCCCTTCCTTCGTAGAGGGTTTCATACACAACGTCAGCAACCAACCAGCCGTTACGTCTAGTTTGACCGGACTTGGTCTATTCATTGCCGGAATGGGTGTGTTCGGCTCGATCCGCAAGAGCGTTAACGTAATTTGGGGCATTCACCGTCCCAGACCCTTTCTGATCGAACGCGCAATCGACTTCATAATGATGTTGGTCGCGTCATCACTCCTGTTTTTGTCCGTTTTGTTGTCGGCGATTGTGTCATTTGTCGAAGAGATCGCGCAGCTGTTGGCGACGGAAGTGGTCCCTTTCGACCAGTGGGTCTTGTTGGTAGCAGGTTTGGCAATCCCATCTGCGATCACCTACGTGGTGTTCACCGTCGTGTACTGGTGGCTTCCGAACACCAAAGTGCGCTTGATCGAGATATTCGGGGTTGCGTTGATTGCAACAATCGCGTTCGAGATCGCCAAGTATGTGTTCATATTCTTTCTTCGCAACTCCGGCGGGCTGCTTGCTTCGATTTACGGCAGCATCAGCACCATAATGATGTTCTTCTTCTTCGTTTACGTTGAAGCGATCATTCTCTTAGCCGGCGCGATGCTATCCGCTAAATGGGCCAACCACCTCCGTATCCGAGACCAGAGGCGCCAGAACCGAATGCTGATAGACAACCTTCGTCGCATCAACGCTTCCGACCGATTGACTTTTTTACCGTTACCGTGAGTTGGTGAACAATGATCCAGATAGCCATAGGTCGTAGCGGCATAGGACTGCGGCGACATCTTGTTGGTGCTTCTTCGCGCAATTTTTCGAGAGTTACGCAGTTGGACCTCGCCGGTTGTCAATCTAGTGAAGGACTTCATTTCCTTCAAAAGGCCATTCCTTGCAGCGGCTATCGCGTTCTATACCTTTTTGTCGCTGTTTCCGCTCACGATCGCGTTGATCACGTTGCTCCATTTGACGCTCGGCGAGCGGGGCTTCGACGAAGTGCTCCACAATGCCATTCTGCGACAGATTCCGGTACTGAACGAGACGGAAACCGGGCCGTCGTTCGTCGAGGACTTCATTTCACACGCGACGTCCAACTCCGGCTTAACTACCAGCATCAGCGGACTTGTGCTTTTCATTGCAACGCTAGGAGTATTCAGCGCGATCCGTGAGAGCATTAACATCGTGTGGGGTCTCGAACGCCGCCGCGGATTTTTGAATCAGAGAGTCGTTGAAGCCGCCTTAATGATCATCGCGTCACTTTTGTTGCTTACATCGATAGTCGTATCCGGAGTTTTCTCTTTCCTCGAAGAAATTGGGCACGTCGTCGCTCTCGACACCGAGCCGATCAGACACTCGTTGGTTAACTTTTTGGGAGTAACCCTGCCTTAGGTCATCACGTACGTGGTATTGACCGTCATCTATTGGTGGTTGCCGAATACAAAGACAAGCATCAAAGAGATTGCGCCCGTGTCGCTTATTGCCACCATCGCTTTCGAACTCGCCAAGTTCGTTTTCGTCGTCTATCTACACCACGGTTCTGAACGCATACTCTCGATATACGGGAGTCTTGCAGTTGTCATGATGTTCTTCGTATTCATCTATGTCGAAGCCGTCATCATGCTCGCGGGGGCGATGATTTGTGCCAAGTGGACCAAATACCTGAGATCCAGCAACCAGAAGTTGCTCATCGCTAATCCGACGAGCAGATTTGATCGCTTGGGGAATCGTATTCGTACTTGGTTCGCCGTTCAGGAGTGAATTTCGACATTAGTTCGCCAACTCCTGCGCGAACGTAAATAACGCTGGAAGTCCGCCCGTATGCAGGAAGACGAGAGTTTCGTTCGGCGACACGTTGCCTTCGCGGATGTCATCCAACATGGCTGCCATTACCGTGCCGGTGTAATTCGGATCTAGGATGATCGCGTCGGTCTGGGCTGAAAGTCGAATGGCTTCGGCAACTTCTGCGGTCATGATGCCGTAACCCTCACCTACGAACTGGTCCAATACCCGCATGTCAGCTTCTGCGAAAGTTAAGGGAACGTCCAAGAGGTCTCGAATATCTTCAGTGTGTTGGAAGATGTAATCGTCCAAGGGCATGTCGTAATTCACCGTTACACCAGTGAAGCGCCAATCCAGTCCGAGATTCTTGGCTGCGACGATCAGACCGCATAGAGAACGCCCTGCGACGCCATAGATGTGAACGTTTTCTAAACCGGTTTCTTCTATCTGGTCTAGCAATTCGAGCCCGCATCGCACGAAACCAACCATGCCGACAACGCGCGGAAAGAGATGATCCTGCAGTAGGTAGACTTTGGCGCCTTCGGATTCCAGTTTGACCTTAAGTTCCTGGGCATAGTCATCGGCGGTTTCGGACTGGAACTGGTCGAGCAAATGCAACTCTGAACCTAACAGCTTGTCGATGAGGAGATTGCCCTGCACTTTTCGATGCGCCGCGTTCTTGAGTATCAGTACATACCTGAGCCCGGCCTTATTCGCAGCCGCGGCCGTCATTCGCGCATTGTTCGAGTGGTAGTCCATGATGTTGACTAGCGTGTCGTAACCCGCCTCCACAACGTGTGGCATCTCGTACTCGTAGTGCCTTGCTTTGTTGCCACCAAACGCCAAGCCTGTCATGTCCTCGCGCTTGACGAAGATCCTCGGCACCGCGTTCCCGTGGTTTTCTTCTGTCAACCGTTCACGCAGGCGCGTCATCTCCTCCAAAGGCGTTGGAGTGTGAGCAATGTCGACGCGAGGAAAAGCGTCGATTCGGGCGGCGAGTTGGTCACGAGAGAGCATAATGCTGAAAATACTAATTGGATTCCGTTCGGATCGGGGGCAGCCGAAACAACCGTAATCCGTCGTTCCTCATTTGCTACCGTAGTAGCCATCTCCCCGCGCCCATTTGTCCGAAACCTGCGCTGCCACGACCTCGCCTGTGCAGGTCAAAGTCCCATCTTCGCTAACCAGTTCGGCTACGAGAGTGGTGCGACGGCGATCAACTTCCGTCACGCGAGCCGTGACTGTGAACGGCATGGACAGAGGCGTGGGCTTCAGATAATTCACGTGTAGAGATGCAGTGGCGTACCACAGCAACGGGCGTTCACCGTCGCCGGCGTAACGCTCCGCGCGTTTGTATGCATCGGCTATGGCCGTACAAACGCTGTGGCAGTCGATAACCGAGGCGATGATGCCTCCGTTGACAATGTCGTGCGGCATTGCGGCATGATGCGGCTTTGGTGTGAAACGACAAACCGACACGTCGCCTTCCCAACTCGACTTGATATTTAACCCACGCTCGTTCCACGCCCCGCAACCGTGGCATGAATTGCCGAAAAGACCGTCCTGGACATACTTCGGCGGCAAAGGTAGAACTTCGGAGTCGTCAACGTGAAGTGTCAACTGCTGCGACTCGCGGCTCTTCTTCTCCAGCGCCTACGCCTTCGGTTGGGCGCTGTTTTCTTTGATTTAGACGGCGTTCCGTTTACACCATACTCCGCTAAGATGTCAGCGATCTTTATCTCTCCGACTCCGTTGTCGGAACTCTTACGATGCCGCCCATTGCCGTTCAACCCAGCCATTCCAGATCCCTGTGCTTCCGGATCCGGCGCGATCCCCGAAAAGTCGCGCAGGTAGTTCCCGGTAAATGAATCGTCGACCGATGCGATAAATTCCGGTGTACCTACCGCCACCAGTTCGCCGCCCTCGTCTCCCGCGTAAGGGCCCAAGTCGATAATCCAGTCGGCATTCTTGATCAGGTCGAGATGGTGTTCGATGAGTAACACCGTGTTTCCGTTATCGACGAGCCGATGCAGCACGGTGAGCAATTTCGCCGCGTCGTCGAACGATAGTCCCGTAGTAGGTTCGTCGAGGATGTAAAGCGTCTGACCCGTGCTCCGTTTGGAGAGTTCCGCCGCGAGCTTGATGCGTTGTGCCTCGCCACCCGATAGCGTCGTAGCCGGCTGACCAAGCCGGATGTAACCGAGGCCGACATCAATTAAAGTCGCGAGTTTCGAAGAGATTTTCGGGATGTTCTCGAACAACTCGTGTGCCTCGGTCACGGTCATGTTTAAGACATCGGAGATCGACGCTTCCTTGAAAAGGATCTCCAGCGCTTCGCGGTTGTATCTAGCGCCGTTGCACACATCGCAAGGAACAGTGACGTCGGGCAGGAACTGCATTTCGATCTGCGTGTATCCGGCCCCTGAACATGCTTCACACCGGCCTCCGCGAACGTTGAACGAGAACCGTCCGGGCGTGTAACCGCGCGCTCTAGCTTCTGGCACGGTTGCGAATAGCTCGCGGATCGGCGTAAAGACGCCGGTATAGGTTGCAGGATTGGAGCGCGGCGTTCTTCCGATTGCCGATTGGTCAATGTTTATGACCTTGTCGATTTGCTCCAAGCCATTCACGTCGTCGTGCGGGCCCGGTCGATCCTTAGCTCGGTAGAAGTGTTGCGCCAATCGCTTGAGAATTATCTCGTTGACTAGAGTGCTCTTGCCCGAACCTGAAACTCCGGTAACGCATACGAATACGCCCAGAGGAATATCCACGTCGACGTTTTTGAGATTGTTTGCTCTGGCGCCAGCAACCGAAATCGAGGCGTCGCCGATCTCACGCCTGCCTTTGGGCGTTGCGATCTCTTTTCGCCCACCTAGGTAGTCTCCAGTGATCGAATCCGCAGCGGCGATGATCGCCTCGATGTCGCCTTGGGCTACTACGTGGCCGCCGTGTTCCCCGGCGCCCGGACCGAGATCCACGATGTGGTCGGCGGCGCGCATAATCGCTTCGTCATGCTCGACGATGAGCACGGTATTCCCGACGTCGCGCAGGCTCTTCAATGTTGCGATCAATCGGTCACCGTCGTGCGGGTGGAGGCCTACGGAAGGTTCGTCACATACGTAAAGGACGCCCATGAGACCCGAACCGATCTGGGTTGCCAACCGAATGCGTTGGCCTTCGCCACCCGAAAGAGATCCAGCCGGACGGTCGAGGGTCAGATAGTCGAGCCCGACTCGTGAAAGGAAGCCGAGGCGAGACTCGATCTCCTTGAAGATTTGATCCGCAATCGATAACTCGCGTCCCGTAAGCGGTTCGTCGACGTTCGAGTCTTCCGACGCCCATTTGCCGTTTCGACAAGCATCAACCCACCCCAGAGCGTTCTCAACTGACCGGCGGGTCACCTCCATGATGTTCTTACCGAGCACGGTAACTGCCAGGGCGTCGGGTTTGAGACGATCACCGCTACATGAGTTGCATGCCCGCTGCGACATGTAGCGTTCGATGTCGTTGCGGACGTTCTCCGATTCGGTATTCGCGTGGCGCCGCTCGAGATTTGAAATAACCCCCTCGATCCTGCCGTTCCAGGTGTAAACCGCACCCGAGGAGGTTTCGTGCCTGAGCCTGACTTTCTTCCTGCCCGAACCGTAAAGCACCAGTTTCAGATGCTCAGGTTCTAGTTGCGCAATCGGTACGTCCAAAGGCACTTCGAAATGCTCATTCAAGGCACGTATCGGTCCCCAAGCCCATTGCGAATTCTTGCCGTCTCTGCTCCACGGGGCTACGGCGCCTTCTGCAAGCGAAGCCGACTTGTTCGGCAAGACCAGGTCCGGGTCAATTTCCAGTCGATACCCAATGCCAGAACAGTCGGAGCATGCTCCGAACGGCGTATTGAATGAGAAGTTTCGAGGCTCCAACTCGGACATCGAAATATCGCAGTCCGGGCATGAGAACTGCTCTGAATAAGAGAGGTCTTGTGGCTCTCGCCCGGCCTTGGATCGTCGCCGCTGCTTGTTGATGGTCCCGGCTGCAACCGTGCTTCGCGCCCCGGACGTCAACTCTTCAACCAAGTGTTCGCTGGGGTTCAGTACCGAAACGGTAAGTGTTCCGTCAGATGCCTTGAGAGCCGTCTCGACAGACTGCGTCAACCGTTCGCGCTCAGTTGTTCGGCGAACGATGATGCGATCGACCACAATTTCGATGTTGTGCCATTGGTTCTTGTTGAGATTGATTTCTTCACTCAACTGGATTACGTCGCCGTCCACGCGCACACGCACGAATCCTGCAAGTCGAGCATCTTCTAAAATGCCGGTGTGCTCACCCTTCTTGTGTTTCACAACCGGGGCCAAAATATGTAGTCGCGAACCTTCGTCCAACCGAAGTATCGAGTCTACGATCTGTTGCACGGTCTGGCGCTGGACTGGGTTGCCACAATTACGGCAGTGAGGACGTCCGGCTCGGGCGAATAGCAAGCGCAAGTAGTCGTAGACCTCGGTAACTGTGCCGACGGTAGATCGCGGGTTGCGAGAAACCCCTTTTTGGTCGATAGAGATCGATGGGCTGAGTCCCTCGATGTGGTCGACCTCAGGTTTTTCCATGCGCCCGAGGAACTGCCGGGCGTAAGCCGAAAGACTCTCGACATAGCGCCGCTGCCCTTCGGCGTAAATGGTGTCGAACGCGAGGCTGCTTTTTCCAGACCCCGAAACGCCAGTAACGACGACCAACTTGTCGCGTGGTATGCGAACGTCAACGTTTTTGAGGTTGTGCTCTCGTGCGCCGCGTACGATGATTTCGTTTTCGGACATTACGTCGGTATCAAGACGGCTTTCGGTCTGCCGCCCGTTAACATACGGCTTGTGAGCCGTTAATCAAATGTGCGTTGAATCGATTCTAGAGTAAGATCGCTCGACGCTGGCGCTTTTATCGCGCGCTGTTGCGCAAACTCAGTAGTGTATCGCGGAGCCGACGCCGCCCCCGGCCGCGATTGCGTCGCCATTGATCGCGACCGCTTTGGGGGACGCGATGAATGCGGCGACGTAGGCGATCTCTCGAGCATCGATCAACTTGCGCACTGAGTTACCACTCGCCATCTCGTTCAAGATTTCGTCCACCGGGACCCCGCGCTCATCTGCACGCGCCGCCGCAACCCTCGGTGTCGCTTCCGTACGCGTCGCGCCAGGATGTATTACGACTGCGTTGATGCCGTAAGGCCCCAACTCATCGGCGAGGTTCTTCGTCAGCGCTGATACGGACACGTTTCTTATTGATCCGACCGCGGAGCCGCTAGACCGCGACGCCAGTCCGCTGATATTTATGATCCTCCCCCATCCGCGCTCCTTCATGATCGGGGCCACCGCTCTTGCGCACCGCAGGTATCCAAGGACTTTCGTGTTGATGTCCTCATTAAACGCCTCGTCGGTAACACCTTCTATGCCCGGTACTGGCGCTTGACCCAGCGGCCGCGCGGCGTTGTTGACCAAAATATCGATGCCGCCCAGTTGAAAGTTGGCACGCGCAACCATGCCGTTCACGGATGCCGTATCGATGGTGTTGCACTCAATCGAATACACGTCTTGCCCGGTATCGGCCGCGATTTCACTGCCGGCCTCTTCGAGCGCGTCAACGTTGCGAGCGCAGATCGCTACATCGCAGCCCTCGCGAGCGAGTTCCCAGGCTATCGCCTTGCCGATGCCTCGGCTACCGCCCGTCACGATCGCTTTTTTGCCCTTGAGTTCTAGGTCCATGGAATACCCTCCATTGGCTCGAATACCTAATTAATCCTACGCAGCGATGGCTGGTCGCGTTCGCCAGTATTGTGTCGCCTGCTCAAACGCGTGAGCTATCTGAAGCACTGAAAAATCAGCTCGTTGTCGTCCGACGATTTGAAGCCCTGTCGGCAATCCCGAACTGTCGAACCCGCCTGGCACCGAGATCGCTGGCAGGCCAGTTACGGTGATCGACGAGCACGGCGACATCCACTCCAAGTAGTTGGTCAACGGCTGGCCCGCAACCTCTGACGGGTACTCCTGATCAGCTGAAAACGGAGGAACCGAAGTCACGGGAAGTGCGAGGTAATCGTACCGGCCCATGAACTCGGCCATCCGAGCGTATAGAGCTGTTCTTCGCTCCTCGGCCTTCTTGACATCCAACGCGGACAGATCCACACTCTGCTCGACATTCCAGATTATCGTCTCTTTAACCAGTTCGCGGTGATCACGTATGTTCGCCTCGTGTTGATGGGCGAATATGGCGGCGCGCAATACGTGGAATATCTCGCCCGCATCCCCCAAAGGAGGTTCCGCGTCCTCAACCACGCACCCAAGATCTTCGAAAACAGATATCTGAGCGTCCAGAGTTTCGGTAACTACCGGATCGATCGGCGCGCCACCCACGTTCCTGCTCCATGCGATCCGAGTGCCCGCGAAATCGCGTTCGAGAGATTGTGTAAACACCGATGACGGTTGCATCAGAGAATTCGGCACCCGAGGATCGGGACCGGCGAGGGCGAACAACTGCAACGCTACGTCTGCAACGGCGCGCGCCATGCCGCCGGTCACAGATTCCGAGGTGTATCCGAGCGGTGCCGGATGGACGGGAACCGTACCGATGCTGTTGCGCATACCAACCACATTCGACCACGCCGCAGGGTTACGCAACGAACCGCCGAAGTCTGATCCCTGGGCAATTGGCATCATGCCACACGCCAATGCGACCGACGCGCCGCCGCTGCTGCCGCCGCAGGTCCTGCTCAAGTCGTAAGCGTTAAACGTGGTGCCGAAAACCTGGTTGAAGGTCTGCGATCCGGCACCAAACTCGGGCGTATTCGTTTTGCCGATGACGATCGCGCCGGCTTCTTTGTATCTCTGGACTGTGAGCGAATCTTCAGCAGGAATGAAGTCCTTGAAAATGGGCGACCCGTACGTTGTCCGAATGCCGGCGGTAGTCTGCAGGTCTTTGATACCTACGGGGAGACCGTGGAGCGGACCAACGCCGTCGGGACCTAGCTTTGCCAATTCGTCGTCAGCCCGAGAAGCCAGTTCCATCAACACATCGCCATCGAGCAGCGTTACGATCGCGTTAACAGTCGGGTTGACGCGGTCGATCTGTTGCAGGTGCGCGGCCATGACATCTCGTGCGGAGATCTCCCCTGCGCGAATCCAAACCGCGATATCGGAAGCCGTCGCGAAACAGAGTTCGGAACCGGTTGTGGGAACCTTTTCTACCACCACGTTTGACCCTCCACCTCGTTTTGGATATCGCTCCACTCGCGGGTGTAGATGCCTGTTGAGAGGTATTTCCAACCGCCATCGGCGAAGAGCATGACGATTGATCCGCTCTCCAACCTTCGCGCCGCTCGAATCGAGCTTGCAAGGACCGCTCCTGAGGAGACTCCAACGAATATGCCAGCATCCATCAGCAGCTTCTTAGTCCAAAAAAACGACTCTTCCGCTTCGACCATAATGCGAGCGTCGAGTTCGTCGAGATCCAAGATCGGCGGTATGAATCCGTGCTCGATCGAGCGCAGTCCTTGGACTTTGTCGTCGGGATGCGGCGCCGCGGCGACTACCTTCACATCGGGATTGTGCTCGCGGAGCGATCTTCCAACGCCCATCAGTGTTCCGCCGGTTCCAAGTCCGGCAACGAACATTTCAACATCCGGTACGTCTCGAACGATCTCTGGACCAGTCGTCTCGTAGTGCGCGTTCGGATTGGCTTGGTTTCCATATTGGTACGGCATAAACCACGAGGGATTCTCGTGATGTAGTTCTTTGGCGACGTTTATCGATTCGTTGGTTCCTTTTTCGGCCGCGGAGAAGATAACTTCGGCGCCGAATCCCCGCAAAAGTTGGACCCGTTCGGCGCTCACGCTTTCCGGCATCACAGCTTTAACTTGATAACCCCGCAACCTACCAATCATCGCCAATCCAATGCCGGTGTTGCCGCTCGTGGGTTCCAAGATGACTCCGCCACTCCCACGAATCAACAATCCATCGCTTTCCGCGCGGTCGATTAGAGAAAGGGCGACGCGATCTTTCACGCTGCCTGTAGGGTTGTGAGATTCGAGCTTGGCGAGGAGACGGACGTTTGGATTAGGACTGAATCTAGAAACATCGACTATCGGCGTATTACCGATTTCATCGATTATTTCGCTCGCCGTATAGCCGAGTTCCGCGGTACGCATAGCTCAGTCGCTGTCCCTCAACACAACTATCGCACGACGCCAGTACACGATTCTTCACATTGAGCAAAGTCTGGCGCGAATGACCTCAGTTAAATCAACCTCGCGTCGTTAAGCTACGGCTTGGGGAGGCGCGATACCGCAGAAAATCTCATAGTCGATCAACTCCGTGACCTCCGGTTCATCACCGCAGAGCTTGCAGTTCGGGTTCCTCCGAACCTTGATCTCACGGAATTCCATGGTCAGCGCGTCGATTATGAGCATTCGCCCGGAGAGCGTCTCACCGATGTCCATCGCTATCTTGATCGTCTCCAAAGCTTGGATAGATCCGACGAGGCCGGGTAACGCACCGATTACTCCGGCTTCCGCGCAGTTCGGGACCTCGCCAGGAGGCGGAGGGTCCGGGAAGAGGCAGCGGTAGCAGCCCTGCCCAGGCAGGTACGTCGCAGCTTGTCCATCAAAAACCAAGATTGCACCATCGACGAGCGGCTTGCCAGCGAGGTACGCGGCGTCGTTGACGAGGTATCGAGTAGCGAAATTGTCGGCGCCGTTCACCACGATGTCGTAGTTGGGAATGATGTCCATCGCGTTGTCCGCGTTGATGGGCTCTTCGTGGACGATGACGTTGACTTCGGGGTTGTGAGCCTCAAGGGTCTCCTTTGCGGAGATCACCTTGCGCCTTCCGACGTCGGCGTCGGTGTGAAGTATCTGGCGCTGAAGATTGCTTACATCGACGGTGTCGAAATCTACTATTCCGATTGTGCCCACACCGGCTAACGCCAAATAGAGCGAAACCGGCGAACCGAGACCGCCTGCGCCAACCACCAAGACTTTCGCGCCTACCAGTTTCCGCTGCCCTGCACTACCCACATTGGGCATGATCAGATGACGACTGTATCGTTGAACTTGCCCGGGAGTGAGTGGCGGTGCGGCGGTTTGGCTACCGTTTGGGCTACCGTTGACTGAACCATTTGTGCTTTGCATTGGAGCGACCTTCGATTACGCTGCGTCGGTAGCGGCCGATATTGCTACCTTCCAATTGGACGCGATTCCTTTCGGCGGATAAGAGTGATTCTATCGCATCGGTTCTGCGACGATCGGTCGCGCCAGCTTGCACAAAAGATTCACAGACTGCGGTCAAATTCCGGCAGGGTGATCATGGCGTGGCGCTGACTGCCAAATCTAGCTTTTGGGCACCTTCAAGTTTCTGTTGCTTCCTGGCTAAGTCGTCGATTTTTATCTCGAAAAGATAGTCGAGAAGCATCTGTTCTACATCACCCCAGAGCTCCCGTTGTGAGCACGCTCCTGAAATGAGACATGCATCAGGTTCGCTCAGGCAATCGATGGCGGCAAACGAGTGGTCGACACAATCGACAACCTTGCCCACCGTGATATCGCTCGGCGACTTCGCCAATCTGATACCGCCTCCTGGTCCGCGCCGGGACTCTATCAATCCAGATCTCACGAGATCCGCAGAAATCCTCAACAGATACGGTTCCGGAATGTGCTGGCGCTTGGCGACTACGGAGGTAGGCATGTAGGTTTCCTCCGACTGCATGGCCAGAAATACGAGCATTCGGACCGCGTAGTCCACTCTCATCGGTATCAACATAGCGGTCGATTAGGGACGCTATCGGAATTTGCCTAATTTGTCGCTCGCCTAGATCCTAGATGTTGTAGGAAACGGCGTGATGGCGAGCCACTGTTCCGATTGTGCAAGTATACCAATCTCGCGCCACGGTTCAATCGCGACCCATGCAGAGTTGGAAAGTTGCGGCGCTCACGTTAGAATCAAGTGTTGCCGCATACTTCGGTTGTGACTTGCCAGCTTTCACTAGGCACCAAGATCGCGACTAACCAGATTGACAGAACCCGCAATGGGAGCGATTTAGAGATGGACGAATTGGTGCTTGACGCCGCCCTGCGCACCGCAATGGGCAAAAAGAATCGCGCCCTCAGGGCTCAAGGCATCATCCCGATCCACGTCTACGGACTGGACACTGCGCCAGCCGCGCTTCAAACGGACACCCGCCGCTTGATCTCCGTCGTTCGGGCAGCTGGCCGCACGTCGCCGGTGATCGTGAAATCTCCGAACGGCGACGCCGACGTGACTCTAGTTCGAGAGATAGCAACGCACCCCGTATCTGGCGATGTTCTCCACGTCGATTTCTTACGTGTTGATCCAACGCAAACCGTCGATGCGCCCGTGCCGGTCATATTGATCAACCAAGAGATTGCACCGGGCACTCGCGGAGGCGCCGGTTTCGTAACACAGGGACTCTATGAAATCGTCTTGTCGGCTCGCCCCGGCGATATCCCCCAGAGTCTTGAGGCTGATTGCGTGGTGCTTGAATC
This sequence comes from Dehalococcoidia bacterium, assembly GCA_965220355.1. Classification (GTDB taxonomy): domain Bacteria; phylum Chloroflexota; class Dehalococcoidia; order Lucifugimonadales; family Lucifugimonadaceae; genus Bin127. The sequence goes on along the minus strand of OZ244820.1, from coordinate 681,117 downwards.
GTTTGACGACGCGGTCTTGGCGTCCGATCTACCGCTACCGGAAGGCGCATCGCTGGCTGGCGATCCGGATGACCGAGTGGCGTGGATTCAGCCGCCGCGGGTAATGGCCGAAGACCTGGAGGAGGATGAAGGTGAAGAGGAAATCGATGGCGAAGCCGAAGATGCCGTCGAGGACGAAGAAGAATAGCCAAAATCGCCGCATCTTGCGGAGTGTTTACCGGCATCGTCGGGTTTTCAGTGTCGATGGCGCGCGATTTGTCGTTTCGCAAACTGACCGGCCCGAATAGCGCAAGTTGCGTAACTCGGTGCCTTTTGCGTAAGATTTAACGAGATGGAACATTTTGGACCGCGTTAGGTCAACCGGCTTGACTTTGGCGTTTTGCTCGATTCTGGCACGGCATTCGGCGATTACTGAATGCGACATAAGAACCAGAACGCAAGTAAATTCGTGATCGCATCGCCCGAGTGAAACCGCCCTGACGCGTTCCTGACGCAGGTAACTGCGGCTACAACAAGGAGTCAATCAATGAATCCTGCCATAGTAGCCGGCCTCGCAAGCGTGTCTGCGTTGGTGTTTTTGATTGTGGGTGTGGCGCTGGGTTATTGGGGCAATTTGCGTCTCAATTCCAGAGCCATCAAAGCGACCGAAGATGCACTAACGCAACAGATTGAACAGGCGCGGACTCGAAGCAATGAGATTCTCAAAGAATCACAAGACAGAGCAGAAGAATATCGTAAAGAGATTGAATCAGAAAGAACCAAGTCGGCAAGGCAGACGCGGCGAGAGAGGCGAGACCTTCAGCGTATACAACGGCGGATCGACAATTCCGCCGAAGAAATGCGTTCTCAACAGACCGAGCTTAAGACGTTAGAAGCAGACCTCAAGAAAGCCGACGAAGATCTGCGCGAACGGACCTCAACGGAGTTAGAACGCGTATCTGGAATGTCGCGCGACGCGGCGAGGGACACCCTCTTCCAACGTGCTGAAGACGATAACGCATACGAGTTCAAACGACGGTTCAGAGAAGCCGAGACACATTACCAAGACGAAGCCGATGAACGCGCTCGCGACATTTTGGCAGCATCGCTACAACGTCTGGCTTCGGATGTCGTCGGCGAAGCTTCCGTTACCAGCATCCCTATTCCGTCCGAAGACGTCAAAGGGCGGCTGATCGGTCGCGAAGGTCGGAACATCAGGGCAATTGAAGCCAACACAGGCGTTGACCTATTGGTCGACGATACGCCCGACACCGTGGCGATATCGTGCTTCGATCCGATTCGACGAGAAGTCGCACGAGTCGCTCTGGTTCGGCTGATCAAAGACGGTCGTATCCAACCAGCTCGCATCGAAGACGCCGTTAGGAAATCTCGGCGGGAGGTCGATGTAGCCGTCCGAAAAGCTGGAGAGGACGCTGTTCTCGATGTCGGCATCCGAGGCCTGCACCCTGAGTTGACAAAGCTGATGGGCAGGTTGAAGTACCGCTACTCATACGGTGAAAACGTCCTTCAACACTGCACCGAAGTAGGTCACGTAGCCGGTATGTTGGCATCCCAGATAGGATCCAACGCCCAAGTCGCCAAGACGGCAGGTTTTCTCCACGACATCGGCAAAGCGTTGACTCATGAAGTCGAAGGCCCGCACGCCGAGATCGGAGCTGACGTTGCTGCGCAGTACGGACTGCGCGACAACATCGTCCTTCCGATCCGCGAGCACCACGACCGAGAGATGACCACCCCGGTGTCTTTCTTAGTGGCTGCTGCAGACGCCATCAGCGCGGCCAGACCAGGCGCGCGCAGCGACACCAAGGAAAACTACCTCAAGCGGCTTAACGAATTGGAAAGCGTGGCCCGCGGATTTGATGGAGTTCGACGCGTGTTCGCCATCCAAGCGGGGCGAGAGGTTCGTGTCCTAGTAGATCCGCAGAAGATAACCGACGCCGACGCCAGTGTATTGTCAAACGACATCGCAAAGGCCATTGAACAGCGCTTGCAGTACCCCGGTCTCATCAAAGTGATAGTGATTCGAGAATCTAGGGCCGAGGCCGTCGCGAGATAAGGTTTGACGTTCGGCGAGCTTTCGCCGATTTGGATTCGTTGTCTGATTTAGAGGTTAGGCGGTAATGTCGGTTTCTCGTTCCGGTGCTCGGCACGACCCACGGTCTTCGTTGGGCGCATCTCCGTCGTGGACGGTCAAAGAGGACTTGCACATTCACACATCCGCGTCTGACGGCGTGAAAACGCCATCTGAGATCGTCGATTTCGTGAGGGCGACCTCGTTGCGATTCTTCGCGATCACCGATCACGACACTACTTCGGGTTTGGATGAGGCCGAATTCGCCAGCGACAACCATCCCAGAATCACATTCATTCCGGGCATCGAGTTGAGCGCCCAAGTCAACGGTGAAGAGATTCATTTAACTTGCCATTTCATCGATCGGCACAACACGGCGTTGCAGAAGGAGTTGACTGCGCTAATGGAGGATCGTGAAACTAAAGCGGAACAGATCGTCGAACGTCTTGGCGAATTGGGAAAGCCGGTTTCATGGGACGACGTGGTAGCCAACGCTCACGGCGCGATCGGCAGGCCACATATCGCCCGGGCGATGATGGCTGCAGGTTATGTCGATTCGGTATCCGACGCCTTCAAGCACTATCTTTCACCCGGCCGACCCGCCTATGTGTCCCGGCTTAAACTTGACGGCGTGCACGCTCTAGATTTAGTCGCCGGAGCCGGTGGCGTCGCGACCGTCGCCCATCCACGGACGATTCACGACATCGACCACGTCCTCACCACTCTTGCTCCGCGAGGGCTCGCAGGCATCGAAGTTTACGCCGAAAAGTATGGTAGCGACATGATCGACCGATATTCGGCCCTCGCGGATCGCTTCGGGTTAGTGAAGTCTGGCGGTTCCGATTACCACGCGAACAATACACAGAATGAGATCTTACCGGGAATGAACGGACCGCCGCAGGGAACGGTACTTGAGTTGTATCGCCGCGCCAAAGACATGCACGGCGCAGACGTCGGATACTCGCTGGACGAATCGAAACTGTGATGGCCTGTTAAATGTCCGATGTTGTGTTGTCAGTTGGGCTGATCCTTGGTGCGTATCTCTTGGGTTCGATTCCGTCCGCGTACCTCATCGGGCGGTTTGTCGCCGGAATCGACATACGTAAATACGGAAGCGGAAACGTTGGCGCATCGAATGTATCGGTACATGTCGGCAAAAAGTGGGTCGTACCGATCGCGCTGTTCGATGTGTTCGCCAAGGGCTTGTTGCCTGTTTACATCGGTGGTCCTGCGCTGCTAGATCTAAACACGGCAGCGGTGGCAGTGGCGGCTTTGGCGGCCATGTGCGGACACAACTGGCCGGTTTTTTTGAAATTCTCTGGCGGTAGAGGGATTTCCGTTGGCATTGGATCGATAGTTGGATATGGAATTCCGCTGTTCGTGCTGTGGGCCACAATACCCGGAGTGCTGTTTTCCCTCACTCCATGGCGCGATTCGGCGGGTTCCTGGTTGTTGGCGACCCTGCTGCTCCCGATCTGGGCGCTATGGGCTGGATACGACGCATGGGTAGCCGCATACGGATTTGGTTTCGCCTTGATCACGATAATCCGACGTGTTACATCCGGCGGATTCGAAAAATCGTTGTTAACTTATGGGGAGTTAACCCGTACCCGGTTAATCTGGAATCGCATGGTCTACGACCGCGACATTGCGTCGCGTGACCAGTGGGTACACAATCGCCCGACCGAAAACAACTGACCTGAAACTGCCCGGAATGAGCGAAAACGCAACCGATATCGATCTCCACATGACGGAGTGTCCGCGCGACTCGGGTGTAGAAACCAACCTCCGATGCGCGCGTTGCGACGACCCGATCTGTCCGCGCTGCATGGTCTACGCGCCGGTTGGGTCCAAGTGTCCTGACTGCGCTTCGATCGGCGGCCCACAGATATTCAAGGTCACCCAGAGCGACTTGATGCGGATCGGATTCCTCGGCGGCGCCGCAGCCATAGGATTCGGCGCAATTGCGGCTATCGTTCTGACCGCACTTTGGTCGCTCGACATCTTGGAAGGGATAACCCAAACCATCTGGTTGATCGTCGTGGGGGTCGCACAATTCGCGGGCATTATGGGCGTTTCTCAAGCGATGGTGCTGATCGGAGGCAGAAAATACTCTACCAGCCTCCGGATCTTGGCCGCGGTACTATCATTGACGTTTTACGTCGCCGAGGTGATGTTCGTGGAACTGATCGGTCAATTGTTCCCTACGTTGCTCGTAACCGCGGGCATCGTAGTGCATTTGCCCGGATTGATCGGATTCGCTTTCGGGACTTTCTACGCCATGCAACGTTTCAGAACGTTGTAGGGATTATCGAACCCTCGCCCGTTCGCCGGTGGGCAATTGCTTCGTCGATCATGTCATCGAGCGACAACGGCGGATCGTATCCGAAGTCCCGGTGCGCCGCGGAAATGTCGTACTCGTAATAGGTGGGCGTCACTGGCAAGTTGACGCAAGTGTACGGAGCGTTGAGCTTCTCGGCAATATGCGGGATCATGACGTCCCAACGGAACGGTTCACGCGAAGCGAGTTGGTAGGTATTGCCGAAGGTCTGGGAGTTTGCGAATGCTTTTTCATAGGCGTGAACTATGTCTCGGACTTCTACGAAGTGCTTCTTCCACGCCCTGCCGTTGCGATCGGCCGCAACGATCAGGTGCGGCTCGCCCTCATAAGCATCTGACATAAGTTGATAAGCAGCTTGCGATTCAACGTCCTCGGAGTTCTCGAGCTGCGCCATAAACGTCCGCATGTGGAACTGGGCGAAGTCCAGAGCTTCGCCAGCGCCCCAAGCGTTCGCGAATCGGAACACCGTCGCCGGCATCGATGCGTCGCGAACGTACCGATCGACGAGATGCTCCGTCAACACCTTCGTGTAACCGTACCAACCGGTTGTGACCAACGGTAAGGAGTCTTCTTTTAGCGGCTCCTCGATGCCTTCCGGAGGGTACTTGTGCATGGTCGCATCTGTGCTCGTTACGATTACGTGTACCAAGTGATCCGAAGCCAGGGCGGCTTCGAGTACGTTAAACGTTCCTTTGACGTTGATGTCGAAATACTGTTCCGGCGTGAACGGTCCGCCGGCTTGGAACGCAGCGCCTAAGTGAAATATGGCCTCGACTCCGTCGGCGGCACGGTCCACATCTGCGGATGAGACCAGATCTCCCTCGACGATCTCGGCACCTATTTGGGCGATCTTTTGCAATTGCCGGTCACCTGGCCAAACGAAACCAATGACGTCATGACCGTTTTCGACGAAACGTTGCGCCACATTCGCGCCGATGCGTCCTGTGATCCCGGTTATCAATATTCGCAAATTCTCACCCTCGTCGTAACAAGACCCCCGATGAACGGTGCAGCAACACGCACGAAAGGCCTAGTTTCTGCATTCTTCCGTGAAAGAATAGACGATGCATCGGGTAGTTTCGGTTAAACTGCAATCGCCGAGGTGGATTTGCGGATCGGCTTCAACCAGAACACAACAATACAAAGATGCGCAACGCAGCGAGGACTCGCGGAGGAGCGAACTGATCCGATGACCAAGATCGAAAAAGTCGAAACCTTTCTTTGGAGTCGGTGGCTCCTCATCAAGATCCATTCCGAGGACGGTTATGTGGGTGTAGGGGAAGGCGGCGTCCACGGTTGGCAACGGCCGACCAAGACGATGGTGGATGTGATGAGCGACTATCTGGTTGGCCAAGATCCGAACCTGATCGAACACCACTACCAATATCTGTATCGATCGTCGCACTTCATGGGATCCGTCGTCCAAGGCGCGCTGAGCGCGATCGATATTGCGCTTTGGGACATGAAGGGCAAACGTTTAGGCGTGCCGATCTACGATTTGATGGGTGGAAAGACGCGTGATCGTGTGCGTTGCTACATGCACGTCGGAGGCAACACCGGCGAAGAACTCGCCGAAGACGCGCTGCGCGCCAAACAGCAGGGATTCACTGCAGTTAGGTTCACCCCCTTCCCTTCCGATTACTACCTGCACAAGTCCTACACCGAATGGGCCGACGAAGCGGTGGAACGCGTTGGCATGGTGAAGGATGCGGTAGGCAGCGACGTCGACATATGTGTCGAGATTCATCGGCAAATGAATCCGGCTGAGTCGATTTGGCTGGGAAGGCGACTTGAGCAGTTCAATCCGTTCTTCTACGAAGACCCGATGCTCCCAGACAGCCCGGCGCGTATGGCCGAGGTGCAGGCTCAGTGCAACATCCCGATCGCTACCGGCGAACGCTTCACGACGATATTCGAGTATCAGCAATTGTTGGAGAACGGCGGTTGCGCATACGTCCGTCCAGACCTGTGTCTGTGTGGCGGGTTGAGCGGATGCAAGAAGGTATCGGCCATGGCCGAAGCGCAGCACGTCAAGGTGATACCGCACAATCCACTTTCTCCAGTTTCGACAGCAGCCTGCGTGCAGCTAGACGCGTGCATACCCAACTTCGCTTTGCAAGAGTACACCGGCGAATCGGAACCTCCAAAATCGGAACTGCTCGTCGAACCGCTCGAACTCAAGGACGGCTACTTGACCGTTCCAGAAGGTCCAGGTCTAGGCATCGAACTAAACGAAGCCACGCTATCGAGCATCGCTGAGGAGCCTAAGGTTTTGAATACGCCCATCGGATACGATGGGTCGGTTCAGGACAGGTAACGGGCGACGTTAGCGAGAGATGGAGCGGGAGACGGGATTCGAACCCGCGACCTTCTGCTTGGGAAGCAGATACTCTACCACTGAGTTACTCCCGCTCAGTTTGCCGTGATGCAATTATAGCGACTGGGTGCGGAGCGTCAACAATCCGCCCTGTTCGCACGAGTCAGGTAAGACGCCGACGTTAAACGGCCCAGTCCTCAAGATCCCACGCCATCTGCCAGAAATCGCGTTCGTACCGCGTGCACGTGATGTAGGCTTCCCGCATCGCGTCGAGTTCTTGGCTGCCAGCGGAATCTGCGACGCGATCGCAGATCGCGCGGGCTTCTAAAGCGACCGTCTTCGATTCCTCGCCAGCGTACATGAGTATCCACTCCGCGTACTGCGAAGCGTCATTCGGTTCCCCCGCGTCAGCGAGCATCTCGCCGACTTTCCAATATCCCCAAATGCAAGGCACCAAAGCGGCGATGAGCTCTCCGAAACTACCTATCTGCGCGACGCGCAACAGGTAGCTCGTGTACGAATAAGTGGTTGGTGCGTACCTTGTCGCTTCAAGTTGCGCGGCAGAGATGCCGAGCCGCGTGCAGTAAGAGCGGTGTAGCTCCATCTCGGTGTTGAGTATGTGATCGACCGCGCCGGCGAACCATCCCATCGTCTCTAAATCCGGCGCTTTGACTGTACCCATGGCCAAACACCTCGCGTAGTCGATCAGGTATACATAGTCTTGCGTCATAAAGTGCCGGAATCTGTCCGCTGATAGCGTGCCGTCCCCGATGCTCAGCACAAAGGGGTGTCTCATCATCGCCTCGCGTTGCGGTTCCGATTCGGCTTCTATTTCATCGCAGAAGGTCACGATTACCTCATTTTTTGCTTTTCGATTTTCGGCCTGGTTTGCAACAGCAATGAAACTGATTTTCGCATAGGCGCCGCAAAGACTTCGGCCGGCGAAGCGCGCCGTCCAACCGCATCGCCGCTGGTATCCTCAACACTGATGTCTTCCAATAACAATGTTGATGGTCGCATGGTCTGGCTCGATCTTGAGATGACCGGGCTCGAGGAGCAACACGTCATAATCGAGATCGCGACCGTGGTCACTGACGCAAATCTCGAGATACTTGCGGAAGGTCCGGACATCGCCATCAACCGCTCGGTCGAGGATCTGAACAACATCGACAATTGGTCGGCTAGGCAGCACACCGAATCGGGGTTGATGGACAAAGTCAGGGCGTCCAAGATCGGCATCAACGAAGCCGAGAATCGGACCTTGGACTTTGTCAAAAATTGGGTAGGCCGATGGGAGGCGCCGCTTTGCGGCAACTCGATCTGGGTTGACCGGTTGTTTCTGAAACGCGAAATGCCGAAGTTGGAGTCGTATCTCCACTACCGCGTCGTGGATGTCAGTAGCATAAAGGAGCTCATCTCACGTTGGCACCCCGATGTCGAAGAGCCACCGCCGAAAACCAAGTCGCACCGTGCGCTCGACGACGTCTTAGAGAGCATCAACGAGTTGCGCTGGTACCGTCGGCACTCCTTCAAAAACCCGGAGCCTAATTCAGCCAACGACGCTTCGTGACCGTCAGTTGAGCAGCCGATTTACTCGGCGCTCGGCTTCAATCAGTTGCGGATCGGTTTTCCGTCGTTCCGCGTAACGGTTCAATGCCGCCAGCACGGTGGAGTGTGGCCTGCCCCCGATCAGCACTCCGGTTTCTGAACTCGTGAGCCCGCAATGGTCTCGCAGCATGTAGATCGCGACGTCCCTCGCCGATGTCAACGATTGGTTTCCGCGACCTGGCCGCCTCAGTTGGTCGGCCGCAATGTTGAACACGGTAGCCACCGCTTGCATCACCGCGTCCGGTGGTACTAGTTTGGCCACTGGGGCGCTGATGCGATCTCTTACCGCTTCTGCGGCGACTGACATACTGACAGTCGGCGCGTTTGCCTTGCCGGCGGCGTCGGAGAACCGCATGTGTGCGTCGACACGTGCGATTCCACCGATGATTTCTCTGACGTTTCGTGCGACACGATCCGACAGGAAATCGAGGGCTTCGCTTGCCAACGCCAATTTCCTTTCAATGGCGTAGCGTTGCAGCAGGGCACGTTTGAGGACGGAATCTGGCGGAGCTATCGTGATCTCAAGACCGCCAGCGAGCCTGGACGTGATTTCGTCGACCAACTCGCCCATCGGGTAGGCGGAGTTGAACGTGACCACAACTTGCTTGCGATTGGAAAGAAGGTGCTCGACGATTCCGAGAAAGAATGATTGCGTCTTCGCCTTGCCAATGAGAGTCTCGAGCCCGTCGACCAACAATGCGTCGGCACCGCGGTAGCGATCCCGCAACGGGGCCACCTTACCGCTTTGCGAACCCTTAACGAACGCGTCTACGAACTCTTCGCCGCTGAGACAGACGACGTTCGTCGACCCTGCACGCATGTCGTTAGCGATGGCGTTCAACAGGTGCGTTTTGCCCTGACCGGTGTCCGACGCAATAGTCAGCGGGTTGAATTCGTCGCCGGGAGTTGCGACCACGCTCCTTGCCGCATTGAAGGCGCGGGCGTTGCTTTCTGAGACTTCGAAGCGCTCGAACGTGGAGTTTGGATCAGACGGGTAGATCCTGGCGTTATCGCGGGCTATCGAGGCGCGATGGCGATTCCACCGAGTGTTGGCCCATTGCACGTGTCCTCCGGCGAGTCCTTCGCGCACGAGGACATCGCTAGAGGTATAAGCCATGGTATCGATTTCGATCGTAATCTCGCGGCCAAAGACTTGAGCGGCGTAACGGCGAATGCTCGGCATGACGCGCTGACGTATCCACGCCGCCACAAATCCGTTTCTGACGGTCACTCGCAGGGCGCCGTCGTCGAAACTCGTTGCGAACGAATCAGCTAGGTATGCGTTGAAATCTGCTTGATTGTCGATCTGCACCTCGACCATGCCGAGGACAGCGTTCCACCTCTTCTGCAACTCATAATCGCTGCTGTCTGACTGAGCATCAGGCACAGAATATCCTTTCGTGAATGAACAGAATTTGCGGCACGCGTAGACACTGGCTAGAGCGTCATGCGCAGTTATCGGCAGTGTGGGCCTCGGGCCGCCTCCTCAGAGCCCGAGAACAACGTCAACTTGATTTAACATATCTTCACTTCGTGTTGTCTGCAACGGGAAAACGCATCAAATTGAGGGTTTTTGAACGGATTTTTTGCGCCTTGAACAGACGTGCTAAATCGAAAAACATACACTCTTTTGAGTACGTGCGCGGCGTGGAAATTCGAGTCTAGCCTACCGCTGGCGCGCCAACTGCGATTTTCGCAGACGGCACAATTCGCGATACGCCAGACCTCGTTCGCAGAACGGGAAAATTAGGCAAGATGAAAACGGTTTTTTTCGGGACACCAAACTACGCGACCGCCTCGATTCGCGCCTTGTTGCGCTCAGAAATCGAAGTGTCAATGATCTGCACTCGGCCTGCGCGAGGCGTGGGGCGCGGGCGCGTAGCGACGCCGACGCCGGTCGCAGTTTGCGGCGACGATCTCGGGATTCCCGTCATCACTCCTGAGAGGTTGGATCGCGGAGCAACGGAGGAAATTCGTGGTGTCGGTGCAGACGTATTTGTGGTTGTGGCGTACGGCAGATTCATTCCAGCAGAGTTACTCTCGCTGCCGCGTCTTGGAGTGGTGAATATCCATCCTTCGCTGTTGCCTAAGCATCGCGGGCCTAGTCCGGTTGCCACGGCGATCTTGGATGGTGATCGGTCCACCGGCGTGACGATAATGCTCTTGGATGAAGGGATGGACACGGGTCCGATTTTGATGCGGTCTTCGCCAATCGAGATCGGACCTCGCGAGCGGTGCGACGCGTTGACCAAGCGTCTCTTCGATGTTGGCACGCAACTGTTGCCGCGGGCGTTAAACGAACTTGCTTCGGGCGAATTGGTACCGCGTGCTCAGGATGATTCGGTGGCTACCATGACGCGTCTCATCAGGAAATCGGACGGCGTAATCGACTGGCGTTGCTCCGCAGACTCGATCGCTCGAATGAACCGGGCGTATCACCCTTGGCCGGGGACCAGCACTACCTGGCGGGGGCAGTCGCTGAAGGTCTTGGATGTCGAATTGACGAGCGAATATGTGCAGCATGCGGGGTGTGAAACTGGGTTGGTTTTCGAACGTGGTGACGGCATTTTCGTTGCTGCTGGGGCCGGTTCATCGTTGAAATTGTTGTCCGTCCAAGCGGCAGGGCGCAGGGCGATGTCGGCAACTGATTTTGCGATTGGCCGCGCTGATTTCGTTGGGTCTAGGCTTGGTGCACAATTGGATTGAACTCAGTCGATTGAACTTGAGGAGTGGTGGAATGATCATCGATTGTCATGTGCATGTTTGGGAGTTGCCGCCGATCGCGCCGGTCGGTCCGACGGCGCCGACTTGGACGGCGGTTACTGATGAGGCGGGGCCGACGGAGCTGTTGATCGAGGACATGGATGCGAACGGTGTCGATGCGGCGGTGCTGGTTCAATCCAGCGGTTCGACTTGGGACAACACGTACGTTGCCGACTCGGCTAGTGCGCATCGGGATCGGTTTCGGTCGATAGGATTGGTGGATCCGATGGATGCGGAGAATGCGTCGGTGGCGGCGCGTTGGATGGACGATTTTGGGATGTCGGGATTTCGGTTTCACCCGGATTACTATCCCGATGATGAGGTTTTGGATCCGGAGCGCAACGGGCCGTTGTTTCGGGCGATTGAGGAGCGTGAGGGTATTGTGAAGGTGCACAATCGGGTTGGTAATGTGGGACAGATGGCGCCGATTTTGGGGGCGTATCCGGGGATCACTTGGATCATCGATCACATGATGTATCCGGAGCCGTGGATGGCGGGCGATGGTTGGATGACTTATCTGCCGGTGTTGGATTTGGCTCAGTATCCGAATGTGGTGATGATGATTTCGGATGTGCATAACCGCTCAGGTTTGGGGTTTCCGTATCGGGATATGCATGGAGTTGTAGGCATGGCGATCGATGCGTTTGGCATTGAACGATGCATCTGGGGGACTGGTTATCCGGGTTACTTGCGGGAGAAGAATGGGTGGATTTCGTTGGCGGATGAGTTGCGGTTGGTGAGGGAAGGGTTCGACTGGTTGACGCATGCGGAGCGGGAGATACTGCTCGGTGGTAATGCGAAACAGATTTACGCGTTTTGACGATTTAATCGGGCCGAAAAACTTCGTGAGACGGAGATAATTTGGCGAAATATATTATTGCACACATGTAGTGTTTAGTCCTATGGCGACCGAAATTCGGTGCGTTTTGACGCCGCTCGTCAGTGGAGCCGCCGGATTTCGGATTTTAGGTCTTTTTTGGCGATTTTGCGTCGTTGGTTGGAGGATTTTTCGATGTTTTCGTCCGTCCAGCGGATGGGATGGGTGATGTTTCGGCGCGAGAGGTTTTGTCGGGCGCGGTTGCTGTCTGACGCTGGCGAGGGGTTGTCTTGATCGGTTGGCACGGCGAGGATTTTGGAACGTTTGAGAGATGGTTTCGTTATACCACGATCTGTGGATGGCCTATTCTTCGTCTTGATCTTCGCCGTCGTCCGGGTTGAATCCGCGAACTAGTTGGAAGCGTTTGAATCCTTCAGCGAATGGTGCTTCGATGTTCTTGCCATTTTCGGATCTCCATCGGCGCATCCAGCCGTCGACTTGGTCGGGTCGATCGAGTTGGCTGACATGGGCTTTGATGGCGCCGATAGCTTTATCGACGTCTTGTTCTTCCAAGGGGTTCCAGTGGTTGCCGGCTTCTCCGAACATCATGACCCAGACTTCGTGGACCTTCCAGGGTTCGAGGCCTTGGCTTAGCAGCCCGTCGTCCCAAAGGTGGTCGCGAGCGGAGGGGAATACGGCGGAGAGTGCGGCTTCGCCGGCGGCGTAGTGGTCGGGATGGCCGATGTAGTCGCCCATGCCGAGGTCGCGTTTGGGGTTGGTGGTTATGAGAATGTGGGGTCGGTGTTTTCGGATGACGCGGACGATTTCGCGGCGGAGGGCGATGGTGGGTTCGAGGTATCCGTCGGGGAAATCGAGGAATTCGACGGATTTGAGGCCGAGGACGGTACCGGCGTCGACCTGCTCTTGCTTGCGGGTGCGGCTGAGTTCGGTGGCGGTGAGCGATCGGTCTTCGGTGCCCTTGGAGCCGTCGGTACACATGACGTAGACGACTTCCCATCCGAGGCGAGCCCATTTTGCGACGGTTCCCGAGCATCCCCAGTCTGCGTCGTCCGGATGGGCGAAGACGACCATGGCGCGGGAGTGCTCTTCTTGTTCGGGTGGGACGGTTTCGGAATCTGTTGTCATGGTTTACCTAAGTAGTCGTTGGCGGTATCGAACAGTTATGAGATTCAATGATAATTTTGGCGCGTTTAAGCGGACTGCCGAAGTGTGGCAGGTTTTCATGTAGTAGGGTGGGGCGCCCTCGCTGGGGTTGCAAGGGCGACCACAAGGGTCGCCCCTACGTTTTTGATTTTTCGAATCATCGCCGCGTCGGTTTCGGGTGAGCACGAGCGAAAGATTGTTGGTGGGTCAGTCAATAAAATTCCCAGCGTCGCCGAAGTCGCCAGACCATCGGCCCTCCGGACGGCGATCATAGGATGCGCCGTCCGTCATCGCTCGATTGTTCCTCGAGCTGTCGTGGTAGCCTCTTCCGCTCGGCGTGACGGAAAGACGTCTGCCGGATAGGAGGGTCGCTCGCTCGGATCTTGAACGGGCATCCCCTGCGAGCGGGCGGTTCACGAACCGCCCCTACGTCGTGTCCCTTGCGCTTCGCGAAGGGGACGGACGTGTCCGCCCGGTTTGACGCTTGGCGAAGGGGAGGGGGATGACCGTCTGGCTTGCTAGGCGGAGTCAGCGTAACGCTCCGCATCCGAGCCCTGAAGCTACAACGATCTCCGTAACCGGGTTTTGGTCTGCGTTGCGTCCGAACCTACTAAACTTGTGGCGGGCACTGCCGCGGGTTGCTTCGAGCAGTCGACTTCACCGCTTGCACGGCTTATAAGGTCGCTCTGGGCAGCCCGGTGATTATCCGCCCGCAGACCGGTTTCAATATTCAATTTTCGATAGGTGCGTCAAAAGGTTGCGCTAACCCTCGACGCGGCGATGTTCTGGGCGCTTGCCGATGGCCGTCGGATTGTGCGCCTGATTCCTGTTGTACTACAGATGTATTAATAGAGTCAAGTGTGAATTGGGATTCTTGGGATTTGCGGCGGGATGGACGTTCCGTCCGCTGAAGCGCTTGGGATTTCGTGTTGGTTGTTGGGGTGTTGCGGTGGTGGAGGGTGTGGTACGTGCGGTTGGCGATCCACACCTAAGGGAGGCGATATGTGACGTCGGAAATTCTGGTTTTGTAAAGGCGATATGCGGATGATTGAACGTTGGGTCACGCATCGGCCACTCCACGTTCGTCGGATTTGCGGCTGTGTCGCGAGGGTTTTCGATCCTAGGGAAGGCGGTACTTGGAATTATTGGGAGATCATTGGTGGGGTGAAAGCGCCGCAACAAGGTGTCCGCGAACCGTTTAGATTGATGGTTTGCTGGGGATGGAGGCGCTTGGGGGAGCCTTAACCAATGCAGAACCCCGAGCCAGTTTTTTCCGGATGTCTTTGGCGACTTCATCGACCTCTTTCGCAACTCTGGGTGCTTGGCCTAATTCCTGTTGCAATGCGGTGACGAAAGGCAGCAACAACTCAGTCGCTGGGGATTCTTGTATCTGGCTTAACCCGATTTCTGCCCCATTTCTAGCCACGAAACTGACCAATGCCTCGATGCAAAGATCTCTAAGTCCCGTTTTGGGAATCAACGTCAACAACATCGCAAATTGGTCACGGGAGATGGTTCGGCCAGATTCTTCAAGTACTAATGTTTTCAGAATTAGCGCGTCGACGACGCGCTCCATGGCACCAATTGACGTGGTAGTGTGATATCTCCCGATTATTTGGTCCAACACAGATATGGATTTGATCGGTTGAGTGTCGTTGTAAAGAGCGGTTGCTTTGCTTAGCAGGACTGTGCTGATTTCGGATTCATAGGCGGCGGCGTCCGTTGACTTGGCGACAGATTCGTAAAGGCATTGCGCATGGTTCAGAGCCTCGATTGCGTGTTCTGGTTTTTCGGTAGCGATTAGCGCAATGCCTTTATTCAGAAAAGCATTTGCCGAATACCGCGTCGGCACTTCGGTGCCGTGTGTTTCTTCGTACATGATGACGTCATCACATGCTTTAATCGCTTCGTCATGACGACCGATAAGTACAAGAAGGTTCGCCGCATAAACGATGCAGCGGGGTTGTAAGGAGCGCATCTCTGGTTTATCGATCTCGTATGATCCAAATGCCATTGGTTCGATTGCGGCTAATGCCCCCTCTAGATCGCCGCGTTCGAACAAAGATCGGGATTGGATGATCATTGCAGCCGCCACGGTGGTTAGGATGTCAGGGGGGTGATCATCCGCGGTCCACGGATCCAAATGCGTGCGCACGACAATTTCCCACAGCTCATTCGGCGAATACATGTAAACCATGAAATCGATCAAGGCTTGGACGACGGGTTGGGTGCCACCTCCCCTTCGAAGCAAGTAGTAGATGTTGTAAAGACGCTCCGTCAGGTAGAACTGCCTGCGCCTCGGCGTCCCGCCTTCGATAGTTACCGCGCCGCGTTCGGTCAGCCGTTTCAGAAGTGAACTGCATTGGTTCGTTCCTAATCGAGCGAGATCTGCGACTTCCTTCGTTGTCGCTGGTTTCCATAACCTTGCTAACGCTAGGTAGACCCGTCTTTCTTGCGGCGGCAAGTGTTCAAGATGGCTCTTGAAGTACTCCGTGTGATCGTCAACCAAGTCCAGCAGACTGTCCATCAGTTCTTGAAAAGTTCGCCCGGAACTGAACGTAGCGATGATCGCGATCAGACGGGGATTACCGCCCGTAAGAATTTCAAGTGGTCTGACGTTCTGTAAGGTCGTAGATGAACCCGATACAGCATCCCACAGAGCGGAACACTCGTCAGTCGTTAGTGGGCGCAGCGTAACCACCCTGAAGAGGTCATACAAGGCGCTTTGTGGGTCATCGATTTCGTTGAACCTGCTGGTTGCGCTGCCCAGGAGCATGATCCTGTGTTCAGTTTGCAGCGTCTTGCGCAGCTGCCAACCGACCTGTGGGTCGTTGATGTCGTCGAAAAGCATATTGAGGTTTTCGACAACGAGTAAAAGGCGTTTCTGTTGGTGGTCCGCGAAGTCGAGGAGCGCGCCTATGCATCGTTCGGCTAGAACTTCGTCTTTCCTTTCGTTTCGAAGGTCGTTGTGGGAGAGGTTGAGGCCAGTTCGTTCATCGGCTGGTGCTTGATGAGCGAGGTGGTGTAGACATTCGAGCCAGAATTCACCTACGGTTGAAACTTCGTAGCTTTCTTCGGGGAAGATGATTGGGAAGAACGCATCTAGAGATTCGTCCCAACGCACCTGCGCGGCTACTCGTACCAATAGATGCGTCTTGCCACTTCCGCGGGGTCCGATCACGATGGTGTGCGGATTCGAGTTGCCGGTACTTTCCCGCAAGGATTCGACGATGGACTCGAGTTCGTTTTTGCGGACGCAAAACGAGTCGATGATTTCATCGTCGCTGAGGAAACCAGGGTTGTATTTCTTTACTGGCGTTGCCATGGACGTGGGTCGCCGTTTGACTACCTATTTGCGATGGGCGTGAAGTATTGGCCGTGACGAGCACGCCACCAATCCTGCAGCAACTTGGATACGAAACGGTATCCATCTGAATACGGTTCAAGATACCCGTCGTGTTCGAGGGCGAAAAGGACGTCTACAAAGGTGTCGTTACTTGTATCAGTGCTTGATGCAAGCGCCTCGCGGTGAAGTTGCGCGTTTTCCTTGGTAAGGTACCCATCGCTTACCGCGGCCTCGGTCAGCAGATCGAGTGCAAACGTGTAGAGATTAGGTCCGAGTACCGTGTTGAGTCGTTCTTCGTAGTGCCGCAACTCGAGATGGCCGCGTACGCTCAGCAAATCTTGTTCGTAAACGTGCCTAACATCGTCTACCGTACCCAGGTTTCTTTTGGCACTCCGGAGATGTTGGTGAAGATGGTCGAAGAATTGTTGGACGTGATGTGGGACACAGCATCGCAGGTGGTCGCACATTGCGCGCGTTACTTCCTCAGGAAGCTCGAGGCGATAGTTATGGGCTAAAGCATCGAGACAGTCAATGGCTGTTTTATCGGTCCAAGGTTTCAGATCTAAAGGAGCATAGATATTGGCTTGAGCACTGAGATTAGCTTGTTTCAGCACAGGTTCCAAGCCGACGCTTCCTGAGACAATCAGCGTGACGTTGTTTCGGTGTGCCTGTCCGTTCCTGCGCAACCAACTCAGCAACTGGTCAGTGTTCGCTCGGCGGTCAGCTGTGATTTCGTAATCATGTCCCTTGAGCATTCGATTTATCAGAATGGGTAGTTCGTCGACGGCAAGAACGACCGGTTTGGCGTGTGCGGACAGAGCTTCGAAAACTTGGTCGCCGTCGAGTTGCCAGGTCCCGGAGTCGATACTGGCGCGAAGTTTCAGCCTGAGTTCGGATATCGAAATCTCGTCGATTCGTTCACTGGCGGCTCGTAATCGATTTGCCAAGAATGTGCGAGTGCGACCCCAGACGCTTTCAAGGGGTTTACTTTGAATTACGATTTCGGCGATGGCATCTGCGGCGTCGTTGGCGGCTTCTAGATCGACGAAGACAGTTGCGAACTCTCCTTCCTCGTCTAGACGGCGTAGGAATTCTCTTACCAGGCTCGTTTTGCCCATTCGTCGTTGGGCGGTAAGAAGCGTGTGGTTACGGTCTCGAATCCGCTCACGCAACGTTTCGAGTTCGGTTTCACGGTCGAAGAAACGGTCGCCGTCGACCCAATTGGCCCCGGCTTTTGTTAGTTTCTGGCTCATGTTTCTTACCATATATTGCCAACAGTATTGTTGGCAACAAATTCGTTGGCAACATCACTGTTGGCATCACTATTGATTTGGGTTTGGATATGTTGCGGGTTGGTGAGGATGCCTCCAGCAAACGCGCACTGCCGAGCGAGACCATTGCAAGACATCAACAGCATGGACTTCAGGTCTGGACCCCCGAGCGCGGGAATGACGGTGGTTGTTTGCGTTAGGATTTTTGGCATGAGTACTAATGCGAGTGGGCCTTTGGTTTCGGTGATTATGGGTAGTCGGTCGGATTTGCCGACTATGCGTCATGCGGCGGAGGTTTTGGGGGAGTTGGGTGTTGCGCATGAGGTGCGGGTTGTTTCGGCGCATCGGACGCCTGGGTTGATGTCGGAGTTTGCGCAGGAGGCTAAGGGTCGGGGTGTGAAGGTGATTATTGCGGGTGCTGGTGGTGCGGCGCATCTGCCGGGGATGGTGGCGGCGAATACGATTTTGCCGGTGATTGGGGTGCCGGTGGAGAGTAGTGCGTTGAGTGGGTTGGACTCGCTGCTGTCGATTGTGCAGATGCCGCGTGGTGTGCCGGTGGCTACGGTGGCGATCGGTAGGTCGGGTGCGGTGAATGCCGGGTTGTTGGCGGCGCAGATTATCGGGGTGTTCGATGGGGATGTGCAGGCGCGGTTGGAGAAGCGTCGGGCGGATGCGACGGCGGAGGTTTTGTCGGGGACGTATGTTGGTGAGGAAGATTTGAGGGGTTAGGCGAACGGTGGTGTCCGAACCGCGGATTACGCTGATTGCGCAGATGGGTTATGATGGCCGCCCTCCGTTTTCCCCGGGCGTCCCGTGCCTCGCTTCCGCCCTTCTGGGTCCCCGCGTGCGCGGGGATGATGGTGCGCGTTGCCATGGTCTCTAAATTCGCGTGAGAATGGATCGACACGATAGGTTGCGGCGGCGAATCCTTGATGGTCGTTCGGACGCAAACATCCGGTTCGATGGTCTTCGACGGTTCATGTTGCGTTTGGGGTTTGTTGAACGGACCAAGGGTAGCCACCATATCTTCCGGAGGCAAGGGGTGCGCGAGTTGGTAAATCTGCAGCGTGATGACAGTCACGCCAAACCGTATCAAGTTCGTCAGGTTCGGCGGGTCGTCGTAAAGTACAGTCTCGAGTAGGGAAGCGATGCACAAGTACGAAATCATCATCTATTGGAGCAACGAAGATCAGGTGTTCGTGGCTGAAGTCCCCGAGTTGCCTGGTTGCAGTGCGCACGGCGAGTCACAGGATGTTGCTTTAGCGAATATCAATGACGCCGTGGCGCTTTGGATAGAGACGGCACAGGAGTTTGGCATTCCGATCCCGGAACCAAAGGGCGAACGTTTGATGTTGGCATGAGACGGAGGTGCGTTGAGCGATGGTGACGTGCATGGGCATCCCCTGCGATCTCGCTTTGCTCACTCGCGTCCCCTTACGCTTCGCGAAGGGGACGGAGCGTTGACGTCTCGGCATGCGATTGGGATATTCGGTGGTGGTCAGCTTGGGCGGATGTTGGCTATGGCGGCGCGGGGGATGGATTTTCGGACGGTTTCGTTGGATCCGGGGGTGGACTGTCCGGCTTCTCAGGTGACGGATCGTCATATCGTCGCGGCTTATGACGATTTGGCAGCGGCGCGGGAGTTGGCGGAGCGGTCGGATGTGGTGACGTATGAATTTGAGAATGTGGATGCTACGGCTATTGAGCGGATTGCGGAGTTGAAGCCGGTCTATCCTTCGCCGTCGGTGTTGAGGGTGTGTCAGGATCGGGAGATTGAGAAGGACACGTTGTCGGCGTTGGGGATTGCGGTTCCGGAGTATCGGGTTGTGCGGAGCTGTCAGGATGCGTTGTCGGCGGTGCGGGAGATCGGTGTGCCGGTGGTGATGAAGACGACGCGGTGGGGGTATGACGGCAAGGGGCAACGGGTGGTGCGTGACGCGGATGAGGCGGTTGGTGCGTTTGAGGGTTTGAACGGGTCGGAGGTTGCGCCGGTGATCGTTGAGGGGTTTGTGGACTTTGCGATGGAGGTTTCGGTGGTTTGCGCACGGGATCTGTCTGGTGCGATGCGGGCGTTTCCAGTGTCTGAGAATGTGCATGCTGATGGGATTTTGGATACGTCGATCGTGCCGGCGCGGTGTTCGGATGCGGTGAGGGATGAGGCGGTGCGGGTGGCTATGCGAATCGCTGAGGGTTTGGATGTGATCGGGTTGATTGCGGTAGAGATGTTTGCCGCCAAGGATGGTTCGGTGCTAGTGAACGAGTTGGCGCCGCGTCCGCATAATTCAGGGCATTGGACGATCGAAGGGTGCGAGACTTCGCAGTTCGAGCAGTTGGCGCGGATTTTGGTTGGTATGCCGATGGGTGACGTTGGGTTGAGGTCGCCGACGGTGATGGTGAATTTGTTGGGCGATGTTTGGGAGGCGACTGGTGGTGCGCCGGATTGGGGTTCGGTATTGGGTATGCCGCGGGCCCATCTGCATCTTTACGGCAAGTCGGGTTATCGCGTCGGGCGTAAGATGGGGCACATCACGGTTACTGGCGCTAGTGTTGAGGATGCGTTAGAGGTTGCGATGGCGGCGCGCGAGGCGACGATTACGCAAAGTAGCGAATAGATGAGTTGCAATGCCTGCGTTGGTAGTTACAGCGCCTTCTGAGACGAGGCGGTTGATCCGTCGGCGGCGGTTGAATCTGTTTCGCGGGATAATGGCGTTGTTTACCGTGTTTGCGATCGGTGTGGTTGGGTTCAAGGCGATTGAAGGGGATGATTGGACGTGGATGGATGCGGCTTATATGGCGGTGATCACGATGTCGACGGTGGGATTCGAGGAGGTTAGGCCGCTGAGCGAGAGTGGTCGGGTGTTTTCGATGGTGATCATTGTGACGGGTGTGGGAGCGTTCGCGTACACGTTTGCGACGTTGGGGGAGCAGTTGATTTCGGGTCAGCTGGTGTCGAATTTGCGGCAACGGGGCACGGAGGCGATGATGCGGCGATTGCGGGGTCATCACATCGTGGTGGGTTACGGCGATACAGGGTCGGTGGTTGCTGCGGAGCTTCACGCACTGAAAAACACGCGGGTGGTAGTTATTGATGTCGACGGCGAGAAGATCCGCAACGCGTCGGAGGATGGGTTCGTCGGCATTCACGGTGATGGCGGACAGGACGAGGTGTTGACGAAGGCGGGTATCACGCGGGCTGAGAGTTTGGTCTGTACGGTTGCGCCGGATTCGGCGGCTTTGATGACGGTGTTGACGGCGCATGTGATCGCGCCGGATCTTGAGATCGTGGCGAAGGCGACGCTGCCAGAATCGGAGCCGAAACTGGTGCGGGCTGGCGCGTCGAAGGTCATTTCGATGCATCACATCGCGGCGAGTCGGATTGTCGCCGAGATATTGGGTGTTACCGATGTTGGCCGAGAAGGATTGAAAAGTATCGAGGTTGAAGGCGGGAGCTTTCCACTCGAGTCTGGGGAGGTGATAGTGGTTGGTGGTGGTCCGTATTGCGACGTGCCGATTGGTGAGTCGACGGTGATTTCTGACAGCAAGGCGGACGTGGTGGCGATCAAGCGGTTAGATTCGGGCGATCTTGTGGACGCGACCGACGATGTCGTGGCGCACGCGGGTGACCGGTTGATACTGGTTGGCACGCCGGACCATGTAGAGGAGGCGGTGCGGGCGCTAATGGAAGCTCAGGAATAGCCAACCGTTTCTGGATCCCGACTTTTGCCGGGATGACGGGGTTCGCGAAGCATGATAATGTTGGTTAATGATGCATGGAATATCGACTTGAAAGCGAATTACTTGAAAGGCAAAGTATGACTACGACGCAACGTCCGCGGGGCAAGCTGATATCACCCGCAGATTTAGATAACATCCCTGGTTTCGAGACGGCGTTTGACGCCTACGCATCTACGATGGCGGAGTGCATGGCTGAAATCGCTGCCTCAGTTAAGAAAGCGCCCAAGAATCAAGGAGTCCCACCGGTGAGAGCGGTCATCGAAAAATATGAGGATACGTTAAGCGATCAGTACACCGCGCTTTTGGAACTATATCGGGAACACTATGACTGATCGATCCGCCATCGGATTCGAAGATGCTCTAGGCGATCGGTTGGGAGTTGTCCACAACCTGTCGGCTCGGTTGTCAGTAGTGGAGAGCAATTACGCGAGCAGAGAATATGTTGCGGAGGTGCGCTGGCAGGTGGTGAAGTGGTTGGCGGGGGCAGCATTCGCTGGCGTTGCGGTCGGCGCGGCTGTTGTCACGCTTTTTATGCGCATCTGAGCGTGTTGCGGTATCGAGGTTGACGTCCCAAAGTTGACGGTTAGGCGACTGGTTCGCGTTGTTTTTGTAGTGCTTCGCGGCCGGCGTTGAGGGTTTCGATGATGGAATCGGCGTCGAAGACGCAGCCGCCCCAGATGCCGCCGGATGCGGCTTGGAGCGCGGCCCAAAGTCGGGAATCGTCGGGCATTTGGGGGTGTGGCGCTAGGTTTTCGGGGGTGTCGCGGTTTTCGAGTTCGCGGGTGCCCCAATCGGCGCCGTGGTAGGTATCGCCCTCCCCCACTAGGTTTATCGAACCTGTGAGGTCGTTGCGGTCAACGATGATCTCGACTAGGTCGCCTTCATGGACTCTGCCTATGGGGCCGCCGGCGAGGGCTTCGGGTCCGACGTGGCCGATGCAGGCTCCGGTGGAGACGCCGGAAAAACGGGCGTCGGTGATGAGGGCGACGTGTCTTCCATAGGAGAGGTGTTTGAGCGCGGCGGTGATCTGGTAGACCTCTTCCATGCCGGTGCCGAGAGGTCCGCCGCAACTGAGGATCATGATGTCGCCGGCCTTGATTTTGTAGTCCTCGTCGCGGGTCTTGATGGCGCGGATGGCGTCGCGTTCTGAAACGAAGACGCGGGCTTTGCCGGTGTTGCGGTATACGCCGTCGTCATCGACGACAGTGGGGTCGATCGCGGTGCTCTTGATGACTGACCCCTCCGGCGCGAGGTTGCCGCGGGGGAACGTGACGGTGCTGGTGAGGCCTTTGGATTTGGCGCGGTCGGCGGACATGATGACGTCGTCGGGGTTGACGCCGTCGACGTTTCGTAGGTAGTCTCGCATGTCTCGCCGTCGCTCGGAGTCTTCCCACCAATCGAGGTTTTGGTCGAGGTTTTGGCCGGTGGCGGTGAGTACCGATGTGTTGAGGAGTCCGAGGTTTCGGAGGTGGAGCATTACTTCGGGGACGCCTCCGGCGGCGTAGAGTTGCGCAGTCGGGTGACCGATCGGGCCGTTGGGGAGCACGTCTACGATGCGCGGGACCACGTCGTTGACGCGTTGCCAGTCGTCGACATCCATGCGGTTGCGGCCGGCGGCGTGGGCGATTGCAGGGGTGTGCAGCAATAGGTTTGTGGAGCCACCGCAGGCTGCGTGGACGACCATTGCGTTTTCGAATGCGGCGTCGGTAAGGATGTCGTTGGACTTGATGCCGCGCTTTTCGGCCATGACGAGGGCACGGGCGGAGCGGACGGCGACGTCGAACCAGGCGGGTGTTCCGCTTGGTGAGAGTGCGGCGTGGGTGATGGCGAGGCCGAGGGCTTCGGAGACTACCTGAGAGGTACCTGCGGTACCCAGGAATTGGCATCCGCCGCCGGGCGAGGCGCAGGCGCGGCATCCGACGTCTTGGGCGTATTCGAGGGTGACTTCGCCCTGAGCGAATCGGGCGCCGATGGATTGGATCATTCCGGCGTCTTCACCGCTCTTGGGTGCGAGTGTGACGCCGCCGGGGACGATTACGACGGGTTTGTCACGGAGTCCTGCCAGCGCCATCATCATCGCGGGTAGGCCCTTGTCGCATGATGCGACGCCCATTACGCCTTGGGCGGTGGGCAGCGATCGGGCTTGTCGTCGGAATATCTGTGCAGCGTCGTTGCGGTACGGGAGAGAGTCCATCATGCCGGTTGTGCCCTGCGTCCTGCCGTCACACGGGTCGGAGCAGAATGTGGCGAAGGGTAAGCCTTTCAGGCGTCTTACCTCTTTGGCGGCGGCTTTGACCATGGATGCGAGTTCGAAGTGTCCGGTGTGAAGACCGAGGGCTACTGGTGTGCCGTCTTCTTCACGCAGTCCACCAGCGGTGGCGAGGATGATGAACTGCTTGCGCATGAGTTCGGCGGGGTTCCAACCCATTCCAGCGTTTTGTGACATGCCGAAGTGGTCACCGCTTGGGCTGTTGGTTAGGAAGTCAGCGGTAAATGGGAGGACGCCAACCGGTCCGTCGGTTTTGGTACGGATCTCGCGCAGTTCGGCGCTTTGGTCAGTGCCGAGGACGTCTTCGGGGGTGAGATCGGAGGTTTGGTTGCTGCCGTTTTTGCTGGCCATGGCTAGATTCTCGGCATCAGGTAGATGCGAATTAGGTCGTCAGGTGCGCCTGTATAATCGTTTGGCGAAAGTATAGAAGATGCTGTGCGAGACGGATATTTGCTGCATCTTCTGATGTGTGGAGGCGCAATTCTGGTTTGACGGAACCGATTCTGAAGGTTGAGGACGCGGTGTGCGCGTTCGGAGGTCTCCGTGCAGTCGACAACTGCTCGTTTGACGTTGAGGCAGGGACGATCACGGGTTTAATAGGCCCTAACGGTGCTGGGAAATCGACCATGTTCAATCTGATCACGGACATGGTGCCTTTGCAGGGTGGCCGGATTTTCTTTGATGGCCGTCGGTTAGATGGCATTCCTCCACATTCAGTGGCGCGTCGGGGAGTTGCGCGAACGTTCCAGATACCGGGGGAGTTAGGTCGCATGACGGTGCTGGAAAACCTTGCGTTGGTACCTGAAGGCCAACTGGGCGAGGCGATGTTTACGTCGTTGTTTGCGCCGGGGGTTGTCAGACGGCAGGAGGAGCGGATCCGGGAGCAGGCGCGCGAGGTGCTGGGTCTGTTGCAGCTAACCCATTTGGAAGACGAACTCGCCGCTAACCTATCGACCGGGCAGAAGAAATTGCTGGAGATCGGGCGGGCGCTGATGGCGTCGCCGAAGTTGGTGCTGCTCGATGAACCTGCTGCGGGCGTCAATCCGACGTTGATGCGCAACATCGCCGAGACTATTCGACAGTTGCGCGACGACCGTGGTATCACGTGGGTCATAGTCGAACACGATGTGCCTTTGATCATGGAGATGTGCGATCGGGTCATCGTTATGGCGGAGGGAAAGGTTATCGCGAACGGCACTCCGTCTGAGGTTCGGGGTGACCAACGTGTGCTGGACGCATATCTGGGGGGCATCGAACATTGAGCGCTCCAGTTGTTGAAGACGCGCCCTCACCAGCTCTTGAGATTGAGAACTTGGAGGCGGGTTACGGTCCGACGCTGATTACTCGAGGCATTTCGATCACCGTCGGTGTCGGCGAAATGGTCACGATCATCGGACCTAACGGTTCTGGTAAATCTACGACTATCAAATCGATATTCGGTTTGGCCGACGTGTCCGGCGGATCGATTCGGTTGCACGGCGACGATATCACCGGCGAACGCGCTGATCGTCTGATTCAACTGGGCGTCGGTTATGTCCCACAAGCTGGCAACGTGTTCCCAACACTGACGGTGCGAGAGAACGTGGAGATGGGTGCATTCACGCTGCGTGGGGACACTCGAGGGAATATGGAGCGGGTGCAAGAGCTCTTTCCGCTGTTACGCGAACGTTGGAAAGGATTAGCTGGGCAGCTGTCGGGAGGTCAACGCCAGATGCTCGCGTTGGCGCGGGCGTTGGTGGCTGACCCAACCGTTCTGTTATTGGACGAACCGACTGCCGGTTTGGCCCCGCAGGTTGTAGATCAAGTGCTCGCGCAGATCAGCGAAATCAATAGATCCGGCGTTTCGATCCTATTGGTCGAACAAAACGCCATCAAAGCGCTTCGCCATAGCGACCGGGCGTATGTTCTGGGGAGAGGGAGAAACTTCGCCGAGGACAGCGCCGAGGGCCTTTTGAGCAACGCTGACATCGGCAGAGTCTTCTTAGGTTTGGGTGGAACAGACGACGGCGATGAGGCTGCGGGCTGAGTGACATCTCGCAGAGACTGGGTCTCGATGGACATCAATACAAATGCAATTCGCGACGCCGTAACATCGTTGATCGGCGAACGTGGCATGAAGGTCATCGAACGGCTCGTTCTGTTCGTGCTGGCGGGGCTTGCACTTTGGGCATTGATCTGGCAGTTGGACTTGACGGTGAACGGGTTGCTGGTCGGGTCGGTTTACGCGCTTGGCGCAGTTGGGCTGTCGTTGGTTTACGGGAACCTCCACCTGCCGAACATTGCTCACGGAGATTACATGACGCTCGGCGCGTTTGTCGCCCTGTTCGTGTTCACGTCGATTGTTCCGGAAGCTTGGAGCGACAATTCAGTTGGGCCATTCACCTTTAGTTACACGCTGTTCATTGCGCTGCCGATTGGCGTGTTGATCGTAGCGATTTTCGCAGTCGTCGTTGACCAACTGGTATATCGGACGATGCGACGGCGTGGTGCATTGCCGGGCGTTATGGCTTTGGCTTCGCTGGGCGTTGCGATTGCTCTTAGGGGGTTCATTCAATACATCTGGGGCACCGAGGTAGAGCACTTTCCCAGGGTTTCGAAGAAGTTCTTCATCTGGAGCGTCGACCTGTTTCATCTGCAGAATGTCCAGGTGCGGGTCCCACCGGACATGATCTTCGTCGCAATCGCGGCGATCGTGTTGACGTTGGCAACGTACCTTTTCCTGAACATGACGCGATGGGGCAAGGCGATGCATGCGGCGGCTGATAACGAGGATTTGGCGCGAGTAACTGGCATCGATGTCGAGCGGACGAACATACTGACTTGGGTGATCGGTGGCGGCATGGCGGCGGCGGCGGGCATACTCTTCGCCGCGGGTCAGGGACAGTTGCTGACGATATCCGGATGGAAGTTGCTGATACCGCTGTTCGCGGCGGTTGTCGCGGGCGGCATCGGCAACCCTTACGGAGCGTTCGCGGGGGCCATCTTTGTAGGCGTGGTTGGCGAGGTTTCGACGGCTTGGCTTGAGCCGTCGTACAAGCCCGTTGTGTTCTTCGCCGCCATCATTGTGTTGCTGTTGGTTCGACCTAACGGTTTATTTGGGCAAAGCAGGTCATAGGTTGTAGTCGTGGAAATCGAAGGCATAATCCTGCATATCGGCAGTTTCATGGTGATCGCGGGCATCTACGCCATCATCAATGTCGGTTTGAACGTCCACTACGGGCACACTGGACTGTTCAACATCGGGATCGCGGCCTTCTTCGCCGTCGGTGCTTACACTGCCGCGATCTTGGTTATGCCTCCTCCGAATCCTGAGCTTTATCAGCGATACGAATGGGGCGGGAACCTTGCATTCACTTTGGGTTCCGAACGAATCGGAATCGATCTGTGGTTCCCGATCGTCTTAGCAGCAGCGGCTGGAGTTTGTGCTGCGATCGCCTACTTGGTGGGCAGCATCACGATCAGATTGCGTGACGACTACTTGGCGATTACGACGCTCGGGCTAGGTGAGGCGGTGCGCTTGGTTTTCACCAACGAGGGTTGGTTGGCGGATGGCACGAGAGGACTGAACGGCATACCCAGAGTGCTCGATGATCTGGTTGACCCGCATTGGTACGACTTCGTGTTTCTGCCGCTCGTGTTGATCGTGCTTGTCATCGTGTATCTGGTTTCGCAACGCTTGGCGGCGTCGCCGTGGGGCCGCGTGATGTTGGCGATCCGTGAGAACGAAGACACCGCTGAGATGGTTGGCAAAAACGTGTTCCAGTTCAAGCTGCAGGCATTCGCTTATGGGGCCGCGTTGATGGGCATAGGCGGCGCGCTGTACGCGTTCGCCAAGCACTCAATCACACCGGCGGCGTTTGAACCGTTCTTCGCGACGTTCATCATCTGGGCGATGCTGATACTGGGTGGCAGCGGTAACCATCGCGGTGCGATTTTGGGCGCGTTCGTCTTGTGGGCGATAATCTCGAGCTCGCAGTTCCTGCCGGGTTTTTTGGGTGACCCGAACATCCGATTGGCGGTTATCGGACTGATGATCGTGGTAGTTCTGCTCGTTCGACCGGCGGGGATTGTGCCGGAGACGCGGACGCGGACTTGATTGCTGACCGAGATCAAACGCGTTGCCGACGATTGTGCGGTGCATCGGCCGGTTTATCGTCCTTGGCCGCTCCAAATTGATCTGGATGCGCCCTATGTGGTCGCCCGGATATTTCTCGTAAAACCGAAGGCATACCGTCTACACCTCGTCCGGGTTCATAAGGTTTGCGCTTGGCAGATACTCAGACGGTATTGCCCACATAACGAATTTAATCGGCTTCAATTATTGCGCATCCAATTTAGCATGCTCGTCAAATCGTGCGACCAGAAAATGGTTAACCCTTTGTCTTGTGCATCCTTGAGATTGCGTAGGTTGTAAACACCTGCGAGCACGGCTGCTGTTACGACCTGCGAACTACCAAATTCTTCTTTCCAGATCGTAGCTTTCACCGCAGCGTCGTTGTTGAGTCGCTTGATCGAGTTGGTCGCCGAATTCGATACCTTGCACTCTATCGCCATGATCCGACCATCAGGGAGGCCGACCAAAACGTCGGCTTTTCGGGTGCCGAACATCGACTCTTGGCAGAACTCACCTCTCTTGGGCGTTTCGGACAAAACATGCACCGTCCGCGACGGAACCTGTTTGTATCGTGCGCGTCGCAGCTGCGTAGCTACCAAACGTTCCTGTAATTTACTTTCACTGCGTCGCATGGTCTCTAATCGACGCATGGCAAGAAGGGCCGTTGTCGCAAGTATCGCCGCGTTTCGGTCATGCTCTTCTGGTTCCCAAGACTCGTTGATCCAAGGGAATCGCCGACGGTCGTGCCAGTTCTGAATAAATGTCACCAAACGATCCACCAACGCGGGATCAGACTTGAAACGATTCGCGGTGAGCGATTGCGCTTGAATAAGGATTTTTAGATCGTCTTCGGAGATGGGAGGTCCAGACAAATAGCGGATAACCTCCAATTTACGCTTGTCTCCTACCAGATCCGTTGCTTCATCTCGGAATCTTGCCAAATCGACAGTCTGTTCCAAAACTTCCTCGACCACCTCACGGTAGTCGTCGAACAACTCCAGGTACATTTCTAGCGGCTCAGTGTGTCTAGATTGCCGAAAGTGCTCAAGTGCTTTCTCGCGTTCAAAGTCGAGTTCTTGTTCGGCCCAAACAGGCGGCGACCTCACTTTGTCATCTCCCTCAGCACTTTGAGATCAGGCACGGGTATGCGTTCCATTTCGCGGGGTTCGAACTTTGTGAGACCGCCCGCATAGACCCGACCGATGTGCATTGGTGATGCGTCTCGCAGGAACGATACCAACGCGGACATCACATCCGTATCTAATTCCTCTCGTGGGTAGAGCCCGTGTGCGACATTTATATGCCTAGCATTCGCCTCGTTCAAAACAAATGCCGGTGCGCGTCTCGCCATATAAGTTGCTAGGATTGGCGCAGGGTCTCGAAGGCGGACTGACCACCAAGATCGTCGCCTCTGCGCGGTGTAGCTGTTCTTGGCACCCATTTGTTCTGCTTGCAAAAGGAACTTTTGGACGGTTCGAAGTGAAGGCTTGTTGAGGGAGGAAAGGTCTTCCGGCAAGTCGATAACTAGTTTAAGATTTCCTGCGTCGCTCAACACGGGACCAGCGTTTATTAACTCCCTTGCTTTTGTCACAGTAGGGAAAAGGACATCGTCGGGTAATCCTTTGCTGTGTTTCCCGGCAATCCACACGCGATTCGCGCCGGTCACTTGACCCCGATGCACACGGCACAATTCACCAAGTTCTACGTATCCTTCTGGTGTTTCTGGTTGGGCTCGAGTGAAATGTGACCATCGCGTTTCTGCGACAAGATGTTCCCGTGACACGCGGCGCCCGCCGCTCAATTTGCCTAAACCCGATAGTCGTTTGATTCGAGCGAACCGCGCTGACGGAGGGTTGCTGTTCACTGAAAAAGTTGTGATGGCACCCGTAGTCGCGGTCCCTGGGAACGGTTCAGCTTTTTGATCGATCACATGCACGCTTTGCCCACCTAAGCGATTCAAGAACAGGTCTCGAACTAGCTGTCCATAGTTCACATCCAACCACTCAGATGCGGTGATGAATGCGCCGTAGTCGCCAGAATTAGCTTTTCTGGCTATCTTCAAGAAGAAATAGACGTGAAGACCTGCCAACGTGCTGGCTGATAGACCCATCGCTGATGCCTGTTTCTTCAACCAGTTTTTCCGGCCAGGTGGAATGATGTGGTGTCGAACATACGGTGGATTGCCAACAAACAGAGTTTTCCCACTTGATCCCGAAAGATCAGAGGTCAAAAAGTTCTCAACGCGGACCTCGGAACGTTTTGACATTCCGGCCGCCGCAAGGTTTGCGCGAGAGATCAAAGCGGCCAAGGGATCTTGCTCGATTGCGATCAAATGGGCGGCTGGAAATCTACGACCAGCTTCGAGCAAGAATCGGC
This sequence comes from Dehalococcoidia bacterium, assembly GCA_965220355.1. Taxonomy (GTDB): domain Bacteria; phylum Chloroflexota; class Dehalococcoidia; order Lucifugimonadales; family Lucifugimonadaceae; genus Bin127. The sequence continues at coordinate 650,925 of OZ244820.1, read as the reverse complement.
CTGACCCCGAACCGGGGTCAATGACGCGATCAGGAATTCCGGCATCCTCTGCCCAATGCAACATCGAATTGACTATCGACAAGGGCGTGTAAACCGCGCCGTCTTGCCGCCGACGTTCTCTGGTGCGAAGCTGGCAAAAAATCTCGCCTAACGGATCGCCACCCTGCTCGATCTCATGCAAAGTAGCAGAAATGAGTTTTCCTGGAACGTCTGGGACATCGTCAAGCAACGCAGCTTCCTGCGCGGTTAGACGTGGGACTGAACCTGCTCCGATCGCCGCGGCAAGCGCCGCTAAAGATTGTTCGGTGGGTACCTGACTGGCATTTGTTTTTGCCGCCATCTCGATGAGCGGCGGCATCAAAACGTCTACTGCGATTGCCATGTCATCCTCTCACTTGGCATTTGACTATAGCAGTTCTGGTCGGTGGTGGTAAATCGGACCGACGGGTTCTGAGTCATACGGTGTCTTGCCTCGACGTCATTTCCAACAGGGCGATGCCTGGATCGTTAGGTTTGCCGAATCCGGCGCGCCATTCGTACATGCGCCGATTATACTACAAATGTACCCAATTGCAATCTGTTGATGAGAACGCACCAGGACTTTAGATCCGCCGACTTACGATCCTCGTTCTGAATTTAGCAATGTCGGAAGCGTGAGGTGAATCGGTTGGATTTGCATTAACATTCAGTTGTTCACCGGCTTGGGATTCGTGGTTTGAGTGTCGTGGCTGGTTGCCGCGATTCGAAAGAGCGTTGCGCGCCGATTCGGTGCAACCAAAACCAAGTTGTTGGGTCGATGCGTCAAACAGGCGTGATTGGCAAAAATAGGAAAGCAGGAGGGCCATCTGCATGGTAGCCACTTTCGAGCAGAAGAAAAACTTTTCGGTCGTCGGTACACGGCCGATCCGTCACGACGGGCTTGACAAGGTAACGGGACGCGCGGTTTACGGCGCGGATGTGAAGTTGCCCGGACTGATCTGGGGGGATGTGCTCCGTACCGAAGAGGTTCACGCGCGTATCGTCAGCATCGACACTTCGGAAGCCGAGGCACTGCCGGGCGTTTTTGCGGTTACGACGCACAAAGATTTTCCGACGGTCGCGGACATGGAAGTCGAGACCGGCGAAGAGGTCTTGAACTTGAGGCGCACGCAAGACAACGTGATGGCCTCCGACAAGGTGCTATACAAAGGTCACGTCGTCGCAGGTGTAGCGGCTGTAGATCGCAACACGGCATCAGAAGCGGTGCGGCGTATCAAGGTCGTGTACGAAGCGCTACCCCCGGTTCGCAACGTCGACGAAGCGATGGCGGATGGTGCCACGATTCTGCTCGAGGATCTGGTAGGAAACCACTTCGGTCAGCCCGTTGCGAAAACCAACGTGGCGAGCGCGGTCCGGCACCAGTTCGGCGATCCGGATGTGGCGTTCAATAACTGCGATTTGGTAGTCGAACGCGAAGTTTCGCTGGAGATGGTGCACCAAGGCTACATCGAGCCTCACAACGCCACGGCGATTTGGAATGAAGGCGGAAAGGTGTCGGTTTGGGAGAGCACGCAGGGCATGTTCGGTGTGCGCGACCAAACGGCAGCAATGATTGGCCTCTCGGAATCTGACGTCGTTGCGAAGTCGGTCGAGATTGGCGGCGGATTCGGCGGCAAGACTAAGACGTATTTGGCGCCGATCGCGGCGATTTTGTCGAAGAAGTCTGGTGGATTGCCGGTGAAGATGGTCATGGATCGTCCGGCGATATTTATGGCTAGCGGTCCGGCGCCGGGCGGCAAAGTTCGAGTGAAGATGGGCGTATCGAAGGAGGGCAAGATCCTTGCCTTTGACTCCGCCATTAAGTACGAAGCCGGCGCATATCCCGGTTCCGCAGTTGGAGCTGGCGTTAACTGCATCCGTGCAGCATACGATGTGCCGCATTCCCGCATCGACGCGTATGACGTTGTTGTCAACAAACCCAAGTCGGCGGCCTATCGGGCTCCTGGCTCTCCGCAGGTATGTTTCGCCATCGAGACCGTTGTAGATGAGATCTGCGACACGATGGGTTGGGACAAGATGCAGTTCCGTCTCGACAATGCCTCTACCGAGGGTTCTCGTAACGGTAACGGTGTGATGTTCAATCGCATCGGGCTGGTTGAGATGCTGGAGCAGGCACTCGACTCTGATCACTGGAACTCAGGTCTCGGGGAAGCAAAGCCGGGCACGAAGCGCGGTCGCGGATTGGCGGTCGGTTTCTGGATGAACGGCGGTGGCAAGTCCACGGTCGACCTGATGTTGCAGGACGATGGCACGGTTGCGATGAACGAGGGATCGCAAGACATCGGCGGCTCGCGCGCATCTATTGCGATGCAGGCGGCCGAGGTTTTGGGTCTCGATGCTCACGATGTCAGTCCTAGCGTTCCGAGCACAGACGAGATCGGCTACACCGGTACGACCGGTGGAAGTCGTGTCACCTACGCTACCGGTTATGCGGCGTGGGAAGCGGCGACCGAGATGGTTGAGGAGATGCGGAGACGCGCCTCGATCCTCTGGGGTATCGACGTTGACGACGTTGGGTTCTCAGATGGAGTATTTAGCAGCAAGTCGGACCCAGAGCTCAACTTGGGCTTTAAGGACCTCACGCGGCGCTTGGGCGACACTGGCGGTCCGATCTCGACGACTTCGTCGGTTAACTTGTCGGCCGCAGGCAACGCGTATGGCTTGCACATCTGCGACCTCGAAATTGACACCGACACCGGCAAGACGGATGTCGTGCGCTACAGCGTGTTCCAAGACGCAGGCAAGGCGATTCACCCGTCGTACGTCGAAAACCAGATGCAGGGCGGCGCAGCCCAAGGCATCGGTTGGGCGCTCAACGAGGAGTACTTCATGAACGAAGACGGCTCGATGGCCAACTTCAGCTTCTTGGACTACCGAATGCCGACATCGCTTGATCTGCCAATGATCGAGACGCACATCGTGGAAGTTGCGAACCCGATGCACCCGTTCGGCGTGCGCGGCGTTGGCGAGGTCCCGATCGCACCTCCGCTCGGCGCGGTACCGAACGCGATTAACGACGCCGTCGGCGTGCGCTTGCAAGAGCAGCCGATGAAGCCGGGCCGGATCTTAGAGGCGTTGGCAGCTAAGAACGGCGGCTGAAGCACCAACCCGTCACTGACGGTTTTGTAGGGGCAATCGCAGTGATTGCCCCTACTTTTTTGTTCAAGCGCAGTCGTTATGTTTGGTTTGCAACAGTTTTGTAACTTGCCGGTGGTATGCTGATTACGCGAGTAAGTTGATCGTATCGAGTTCTGGTGCGGTCAATGCGACGTGTTAGATCAGTCCCATTCGAGAGGGTCGCGAAGCATGGCGAAGGTGTTTTTACCGTATGAATTGCGCCGTCTCGCCGACGGCAAGGGCGAGTTAGACGTTGCTGGGGCGACGTTGGGCGAGATGGTGAAAAACCTCGAGGAGATGTACCCGGGAATTTCGGATCATCTCTTGCAGGACGGTCGGTTGAAGCCGGGTCTCGCCGCTGTAGTCGGCTACGCTGCCACGCGGCAAGGACTATTGCAACCTCTCGAACCTGACACGGAGGTCCATTTCGTGCCTGCGATATCCGGCGGTTGATCGAGCCGCCGATACTCTCAATACCGGCGGCGAACACAGCGGCGACACAGGAGTTCCATCGATGAGACGCCCAATTCTAGTTTCGAACCGACTGCCGGTGACCATCGGTATCGATCCCGCGACTGGCGAGCAGGTCCTCAATCTCAGTTCCGGAGGATTGGTTACCGGGTTGCGGCCTCTGCATGAAGGTTCGGGCGGTTTGTGGGTCGGTTATCCGGGTGCGGACCCGAGCGAGAAAATCAACCATCAACTCGATGAACGTAACTTGGTGCCGGTTGACCTTGACCCGCAGGATTACACCGACTACTACGACGGCTATGCGAACGATGCCATCTGGCCGCTATTCCATTACTTCACCGAGTTCGTTTCGTTCGTTCCGGAACAGTTTGAGGCTTACAAACGGGTTAATCAACGCTTCGCGGATGTGATTTGTGATTTGGCCGAACCTGGGGACGCGGTGTGGGTTCACGACTATCATCTGATGCTGCTGCCTAGGATGTTGCGCGACCGCGGATTAGATGTGCATATCGGGTTCTTCTTGCACATCCCATTTCCGGCGGATGAGACGTTTCGGATTCTCCCTCAGCGGGTTGAAATTTTGCGGGGTTTGCTTGGCGCAGATTTGATTGGGATGCACACGTATGACTACACATACAACTACCTGCGGAGTGTGCGACGGATTCTGGGTATCGAGTCGCAGTCTGGCTCGGTGAGGATGCGAGACCACAATGTACGCGTGGAGGCCCATCCATTAGGTATCGATACGCAAGAGTTCATCGAGAAGGCTTATTCGCCCGGTGCCGAGCGTTTCCTGACACAGCTAAAGCGCAACATCGGGGATCGGCAGGTGATTCTTGGCGTCGATCGACTCGATTACACGAAGGGTCTGCTGCTGAAGCTCCAAGCATTCGAACGGCTACTTGAACGGTCACCACGATGGGCTGAGCGGGTCTTGTTCCTGCAACTCGCGGTGCCGACGCGGGTGGGTGTCGAAACGTATCAGGACCTCAAGAACGAAGTCGAGCGTCGGGTAAGCGAAATCAACGGGATTCACGGCTCTCCCCTGTTGAGTCCGATCAACTATCTCTACCAGACAGTAACGCCAGAGGAACTCTGTGCGCTCTATCGAGTTGCCGACGTATGTTTTGTGTCGCCGGTACGCGATGGGTTGAACCTAGTGGCGAAAGAGTACGTGGTGTGTCGCGACGACGGCGGTGGAGCGTTGGTGATCAGCGAATTTGCCGGCGCGGTTAGTGAGCTTGGAGAGGCGTTGCGCGTGAATCCTTGGGATATCGAAGGCACCGCCAACCAGTTGGAGCGGGCGCTGGAGATGAGCCTCGGAGAGCGGAACGAGCGGATGATGCCAATGCGCAGTCGCGTGATCCAGAACGACGTGCACCGTTGGGTCGGAGATTTCATGACGTCTCTGGAAGACACCGACGCGGTGCCGGCAGGTGTGCCCCCAATGCTAACTTCCACGGTGCTCGCCGAGTCGTTGGCAGCGGATTTCAAGACGGCTGGGAGTTCGCTAGTTATGTTGGACTACGACGGTTCGCTCCGCGAGTTCTCCGAACGATACGAAGACGCCACGCCGACCGACGAGATACTCGATATCTTGAACAGCTACGGTCAAAGGGAAGATGTAAAGGTATTCATCAACAGCGGACGCGACCATCAGACGCTCGGCGAATGGTTTGGTGATTGCCCGATAGATCTGATTGCGGAACACGGGGCTTGGATGAAGACGGCGGACGAGGATGAGTGGCGGTTGTTGGGGGTACTGGATACCAGCTGGAAATCCGACGTTGCCGGGTTGTTGGATGATTACGTGGGCCGAACGCCGGGCTCTCGGATCGAGGAGAAGGAGACGGCGTTGGTGTGGCACTATCGTCAGACTGAAGAGACGCTCGGCAACTGGCAGGCATTGGAGCTGGCGTCGCTATTGGAGAACACATTGCGAGGCCAGCCGGTCGAAGTGATGCACGGTGCGAAGGTCATCGAGATTCGGCAACAAGGGTTGACCAAGGCTCGGGCCTACGATCTGGTGATCAACCGGTTCGGCCCATTTGATTTTGAGATGGCTACTGGCGACGACCGGACGGACGAGGATCTCTTTGTGCACGTCGATACGACCGTGCACACGGTTAAGATCGGGTCTGGGAGTTCGGCGGCTAGGGTGGCGGTGGCATCGCCGCGATCGTTGCGGGAGATGTTGGCGGCGCTATTGCGGGCGAAAGGATAACCCAACCCTCCCCTCGGGATGGGTAGATAACTACTGTCATTCCCGCGCAGGCGGGCGCTTCAGCGGGCGGAACACCCATCCACAGGGGGCGAAGGGGGGAAATCACAGCGCATCATTCCACATCACCGCAATCATAGTTCAAAATGCCCGGCGTAGGCGTTCTCAGTTGGCGAGGAGTTGCACAAAGATGTTGGCGACTAATCCGACGACCATTATGCCGATGCCGCCTGCGATCCACCGCGTGAGCCGATTCTCAAGATTGGCGAGGTCCGAATCGAATTTACCTTCAAGACGCGCAAGATCCGCCTTCGTCGCCAGATGCTCGTATGCACCCTTTAGTTGGTTGACATCCGCCTCCACATTCATAAGGCGTTGTTCCTGCGTCACCATCCGTTCAACCTTTCTGAAATCGACGCTACCGACCGTCGGTGTTGGTACATCCATGATAACGCATACCTATCCCCTCCGTCATTCCCGCGCAGGCGGGAATCCAGAGCAGCGGCGCAAACCGTCAGTCTCTCACGCGATGCGCGGGAGAATTTCCGCGATCAAGTTCGGAGGGTTGAAGAGCTTCTTGAACTAGGCGTTCTGCGAGGGTTTGCAAACGTGTCAGAGCACGATTTGAGCGAGCTACGGCTTCTTCTAAGAGTTTTGGGTCAACTTGTCGGAGACGTTCGTGCGAATTGGGGCGAATATCAGACATAGTCGGAAATCCTTGACTAGTCTCTGGTCTTGTTAAGAATACAGCAACCGTCAAGTTGACGACCGGTGACGTCCAGACCGACGAGGATCTGTTTGAACATGTTGGCGACAACGTGCATACAGTCAAGATAGGCTCAGGTAATTCAGCCGCGAAGGTTGCGGTTGCATCGCCGCGGTCGCTGCGTGAAATGCTGACGGCGTTGTTGCGAGTGAAAACGGGTTGAAACTGAAACGATGTCGGTCTTGGATGCTACCGCTGCCGAACACGCGCGCGTCGCCGCGTATGAGCTAATCCCCACGCTCCCGCGGCGACGGCAAAGATGCCCATCAGCAGCAACAGTGTCAGCGCGCCGTCCGAGGGTGCGCGGCCGCCAGTATCGGGCGGTGTTGCCTCTCCCGATTCCGGCGTGGGGGTCGGAAGGGCTGTCGGCGCTCCTGCCACGCCAACCGCGATCGTCGCCGGCAACGTGCTGAGGTTGCCGCAAACGTTGACCCCGGACAGAACGATGCGCACCGAGGCTGAAAGTATCGTCAGCGTGCCGTCCGGGTTGTTCACCACCAACGCCACGTCCGAGATGTTGCGGCGAGCCTCCGGCGGCAGCGGCACGCACACTTCCGCAGGCGCGTTCAAGACGTAGAAAGATATCGCCGCGCCAGTCGCGTCGACGGCCGGCACGTCGTAGCTGCTGCCTACGAGGGTGTAGCGTTGCGCAGTCATGCCGATGTTCGACGCGGGACCCGCGTCGTGCATACGCAGACCGACGATTTCGCCGTTCGGAGCCGCGCCGGGCCCGGCGGTGATCGAAATACCCTCTCCCTGGAAACTTCCGCCGCTGACCGGCGTGAAGACTTCGTACTGTCGACCTTGATCGTCCGCCAGGATCGACGGAATGTTTCCTGCCGGATTAATCGGAACCGGGGTCGGCGGCGGCGCAACGGAAGGTCGTCGGACGCGGATCTCGAATTTGGCGGTGCACTGCTCCTCGGTGCCGCGGCAAACGGCAGACGAGAGGAACGCGGTCACGGTGTTTTCTCCCGGCGACGACGGCGCGGTGTAGAGCACGCTGCGCCCGGAACCGTCGAACGATCCGCCGCCGGAGCCGTCGCTCCAGAACGCTGTGGCGATGCCCTCGAGTTTGTTGTCCAAGATGTCCTGAACGCCGTAGACGTCCAACTCGAGGCGCAGAAGATCGCCGACGCTCACCGTCGCCGATCGGATCGAAGGCTCGACGCGGAGGATGCGGGCGACACGGTTGATCGCGGCGGGATCGATCGCGGCGACCATGAACTTCGAGAAGTCGCTCGTCACGCCGCACACCCACCCTGATTCATAGCCTGCCGGAGGCACCGCTGGTCTCGGCAGTGCGACCCACCGTGAGGCGGGTCCGTCGCCGAGGTGCAGCAGGACCTGTACCCCTTCCAGGCCCTCGACCGCCTCCATGCAGACCGTGACGGGAGCGACCAGCTCGTCGCCATCGGCGAGAGTGATCTCTATGATGTCAGGGCTGCTCGGAACAGCGAAGCCCCTCGGCGACGGACCTTGCGCCTTTTGGATGGTGAACTCCACGACCTCGCCCGACGCGACGGCGCCGGGCGGCACGGAGATTGAAACGATGACCTCTCCTCCGCCAAGAGCGATAACGAACGTGCCGGCGGCGGAATCGACGCTCCATTTCAACGCGATATCAGACGTTCTGTCCGTGGGAGCAGATGTCGAAAGCCCAGTAACGAACGTCGACAGATCGCGAGTCTCGCCGCAGGCTGATTGGATCGTCCGCGTCGCGACCGGTGTCGGCAACAATCGCCATGTGGGTGAGCCATCATTCAGACTGAACAATTGCTGCGGGTCTGCTCGGAGATTGGTGTCATTGCTAACGCAGACGACGGCTGGCTGCGGCAACTGACCGCCTTGAATCGGGTTGCCCGTGCGGTCGAATAGTTGAAGTGCGACCTGATAATACACCGGCTCATCGGCCAGCGACGCGCCGGCCGGCAGCGTAGCCGTAGCCGCTGAGTCGTAGTAGTCCGCATTGGAGGCGTACAGCCACGTCACATAGGTGCGCTCGGCATCAGCGTAGCTCGGAGTCGGGTCGTCCGGCAGATCCAAGAATATAAAGCTAAGGTAAATCATAATCCACATACCGTCATTCGGGATCTGCCCCGGGTCCAGAGACAGACTGTTCAGTTGACGCAAAGCGCGAACCGCCTCAGGGAAATCGCCTTCGAGATCGTTGTGATGTAAATGCAGATCTCTGAGACGGAGGATGTTTCCAATTTCGCTCGGTACCGCGCCTGACAATTCATTGCCATTGAGAAGCAGGTATTGGAGTCTTGTCAATTGCCCCAACTCGCTGGGTATGGAGCCGCTCAAATTGTTGTCATTTAGATGAAGGGTGTACAGACTTTTCGCAGTACCGTTCTGGCGCTTGCTTCCCAACTCGCTAGGTATCGAACCGCTCAATCGGTTGCCGGACAGACGCAGATCAAAGATAGTTTCGATATTGCCCAATTCGGCAGGAATCGAGCCAGTTAGCCGGTTGTTGGAAAGGTTCATCTCCCTGAGCGCCGTCAGGTCCCCGAGCGCCGCCGGAATCGAGCCGGACAGCTGGTTGTTTTGCAGATTCAACTGCGTCAGCCCGGTCAAATTGCGCAACTCTGCCGGAATCGCACCGCTCAGCTGGTTGTTTCGCAACACCAACTGCCGAAGATCCGTCATATTACCCAGCCAAGTTGGGATGCTTCCAGTCAGTTGGTTGCCCCCCATCCACAAATAGACGAGATTCGTGAGGCTGCTATATTCCTGTGGGATCCCGCCAGTGAATTCGTTGTCTGAGAGGTCCAAATCCGTGAGAGCCGTCATTGTGCCGAGCCAAGACGGAATTTCGCCGGTCAGCTTATTCTCGTGCAACCACAAGAGCGAAAGGCTGTTCAAGTTTGCCAGATCGGACGAGATGCTGGTCAAACCGACATCGTGCATGTACAGCCCAGTGAGATTCGTCAGGTCGTAGACCCACGTCGGCATGGGACCGGACGTCAGCGGATTGCGGGCCAGATAGAGCACAGTGAGGTTCGTCAAGTTGCCGAGTTCGGCGGGGATCGAGCCCGTCAATCGGTTAACACCGAGGCTCAGGTTGCCAAGGCTCGTCAAGTTGCCGAGTTCGGCGGGGATCGAGCCCGTCAATTGGTTGGCATTGAGTCTTAAAGTTGCGAGGTTTGTCAAGTTGCCGAGTTCGGCAGGGATCGTGCCAGTCAGATTAATGTTGAAAAGCCATAAGTTTTCGAGGCTCGTCAAGTTGCCGAGCTCGACAGGGATCGTGCCGGCTATAGAGCTGTTGTTATAAAGCTCCAAATCTGTGAGGTTAGACAAGTTGCCGAGTTCGGCAGGGATCCCGCCGCTCAACAGATTGCCCGCAAGCTTCAACGTGGTGAGGCCTGTCAAGTCGCCCAGCGCGGCAGGGATCTCGCCACTCAAAAGGGGGAATGTGCCATTCAAATCAATTTCGGTCACGCGCTTGGAGGCGCCCGTCCCACTTGTAGTTATCCCTTTCCACGCAGCGAACGCGACTCCCGTATCGCCCCAGTTGAGCGGAGCCGTGGCGCCTTGTGCGACCGGGCCTTGCAACGTGTCCTTGAAGCCCAGCAACACCTCGCAGTCAGACCGCAACGAAGTTTCGCTGTCAGCGGTGATCAGCGCCGCGCAAATAGCGGTATGGGTGTCAGAGTGTACAGGATCGGTTTCGTGTGCGTGAAGAACCTCTTGGTTATCCGTAACGCCGACAACGACCGTCGCCACAACGGCAATGACCAACAGCACGGCGGCGCGACGAAGCAGCGATGCATCCGCGCTCATCAAACCTGACAAGGGACGATGCTCTCTCGGATACGCTGTACCCCCCCCATTTACTACATATATTCAAATATACGGTCTCCCTCTGCCCAGCGAGACTTCTGATCAGTCCCATGCCGGAAGGCGTCCAGCCGCTCAACTCGTTTTTGGAAAGATTCATGCTCATGCTGTAAATCGGTGTCGCATCGCCCGTCAAGAACCGGAACGAGCCGCGGCGAATCGCTGGTGGGCGCTTCGTCCGGGACATGTTCGCTGAACCACTATTCGAATCTACGATCCAAATGCATGTCAATGGCATGACAAACGAGAAGCTTTATGTGACAGACGCGTGTCGCTACGAACGAACGTCTGGACGACGGACGCGCGGCACCCGCTGAAACGCCGACCCGACGACGACTATCGACGGCGTGAGCTGCCTGTCCGGCTCATGCCGAGGAGGATGAAGGCGGCAATTGCGATCGCACCAGTCCCGAACAGCATCGCCAGGATCGCGAATACCGGCGGTATCTCCTGACCTCCGGTGTCGGGGATGGCGGGTTCAGCCTCCGGCGCCGCAGTCGGAAGGGTTGCCGGCACTCCTGCCACGCCGACGGCGATCGTCGCGGGCAACGTGCTGAGGTTGCCGCACACGTTGACGCCCGACTCTACGATGCGCACCGAGGCCGAAAGTATCGTCAGCGTGCCGTCCGGGTTGTTCACCACCAACGCCACGTCCGAGATGTTGTGGCGAGCCTCCGGCGGCAGCGGCACGCACACTTCCGCAGGCGCGTTCAAGACGTAGGAAGATATCGCCGCGCCAGTCGCGTCGACGGCCGGCACGTCGTAGCTGCTGCCTACGAGGGTGTAGCGTTGCGCAGTCATGCCGACGTTCGACGCGGGACCCGCGTCGTGCATGCGCACTCCGACGACCTCGCCGTTCGGAACCGCGCCGGGCCCGGCGGTGATCGAAATGCCATCGCCATCGAAACTTCCGCCGTCGATCGGCGTGAAGACTTCGTACTGTCGACCTTGATCGTCCGCCAGGATCGACGGAATGTTTCCTGCCGGATTAATCGGAACCGGGGTCGGCGGCGGCGCAACGGAAGGTCGTCGGACGCGGATCTCGAATTTGGCGGTGCACTGCTCCTCGGTGCCGCGGCAAACGGCAGACGAGAGGAACGCGGTCACGGTGTAGACGCCGGACGACATCGGCGCAGTGTAGACAACCCTTCGACCGGAACCGTCGAACGAGCCGCCGCCGGATCCGTCGCTCCAGAACGCTGTGGCGATGCCCTCGAGTTTGTTGTCCAAGATGTCCTGAACGCCGTAGACGTCCAACTCGAGGCGCAGAAGATCGCCGACGCTCACCGTCGCCGATCGGATCGAAGGCTCGACGCGGAGGATGCGCGCCGTTGCCGTAACAGGCCGTGACGTTGTAGTGCCGACGGTGAAGATGGAGAAGCCGTGTATCTCACCGCACGCGTAGCCGGTCGAATAACTTGGCGGTAGAGGCGACGGCGGGAGCAACACCTCCCATGTCGATCCATTCTCGTTTATTCGGAACAGATACTGGTCGCCGCTCAGCTTCGGGTCCTCCGGCAGGCACAGCACCGCCGGACTCGACAGCGGATTTGACACGGGCAGATTGTTCGAATCGAACAGCCGGATACGGTAGAGCTTCGGACTCGAGGGCAACGTCGCGCCGGGCGGCAACACCGCACGGTTGGCGCGCACATACAAATCGCCCTCGTCCAGGTGATTCAACCCGATGCTCGTGTTCTCTGCCGAAGCGCCGGACGGCAGCGCGCTGTCTGGAAGACTCACATATATCGAAGCGCCTTCGATGTTCGCCACGAGTTCGTCCGGCATCTGGCTGACGCCCAGACGCAAGGTGTTCAAACTGATCGACGATATCCACGTCTGGGGCACCTCGCCAGTCAGCTGATTGTTGGCCATAGACAGATACCGCAGATCGGTCAGCCTGCCAAGCTCAGGCGGGATCGGACCGGTCAGCCGGTTGTCGTTCAGATACAAGGCCGTCAGCCCGGTCAAATCTCCGAGCGATGAAGGGATCGGACCGGTCAACTCGTTTTTGGAGATTCTCAAATCGGTCAAACTGGTCAAATCACCCAGTTCAATTGGGATCGAACCAGACAGTTGGTTAGCGTGCAGAAGCAACGCATCCAGGATGTTCAAGCCTCCCAGCGATGAAGGGATCGAGCCGGTCAGCTGGTTGTTTTGCAGCTGCAGATACCGCAGCGCGATCAAATCGCCCAGCGATGAAGGGATCGGACCAGACAGCTGGTTGTTTTGCAGATTCAAGTACGTCAGCCCGGTCAAATCGCCCAGCTCAGCCGGAATCGGACCAGACAGCTGGTTGTGGTGCAGATTCAACTGCGTCAGCCCGGTCAAATTGCCCAGTTCCTCTGGGATCGGACCGGTCAGCTGGTTGTGGTGCATATGCAACTGCGTCAGCCCGGTCAAATCGCCCAGCTCAGCCGGAATCGAGCCGGTCAGCTGGTTGTCGTACAGCCGCAAGATCGTCAGCCCGGTCAAATCGCCCAGCGATGAAGGGATCGAACCGATCAGCTGGTTGTCGTTCAGAATCAACTGAAAAAGGCCGGGCAAACTGCCCAGCTCAGCCGGAATCTCGCCAGTCAGCTGGTTGTTCTGCAGATACAGATGCTGCAGCCCGGGCAAACTGCCCAGCTCAGCCGGAATCTCGCCAGTCAGCTGGTTGTTGTACAGATACAGATACTGCAGCCCGGTCAAATCGCCCAGCTCAGCCGGAATCGAACCGGACAGCTGGTTGTCGTTCAGAAGCAACCTCGTCAGCCCGGTCAAATTGCCCAGTTCCTCTGGGATCGGACCAGACAGCTGGTTGCCGTACAGATACAGAAACTGCATGTCGGTCAAATCGCCCAGCTCAGCCGGAATCGAACCGGTCAGCTGGTTAGCGTGCAAAATCAACTTCGTCAGGTCGGTCAAATTGCCCAGTTCCTCTGGGATCGGACCGGTCAGCTGGTTGTTTTGCAGATGCAGATCCTGCATGTCGGTCAAATCGCCCAGCTCAGCCGGAATCGGACCGGTCAGCTGGTTGTCGTTTAGATACAAGGTCGTCAGGTCGGTCAGCCTGCCAAGCTCAGGCGGGATCGGACCAGTCAACTCGTTTATGGAGATTCTCAAATCGGTCAAACTGGTCAAATTACCCAGTTCAATTGGGATCGAACCAGACAGTTGGTTAGTGTGCAGAGACAACCACGTCAGGTCGGCCAAATCGCCCAGCTCAGCCGGAATCGGACCAGACAGCTGGTTTTCGTTTAGATACAAGGTCGTCAGCTCGGTCAGCCTGCCAAGCTCAGGCGGGATCGGACCAGTCAACTCGTTTCTGGAGATGCTCAAAAGGGTCAAATTGTCCAAATCACCCAGTTCAATTGGGATCGAGCCGGTCAGAGAAGGGATTACGTTATACGAGCTAATTCCGGTCACGCGCTTGGAGGCGCCCGTCCCACTCGTCGTTATCCCTGTCCACTGTGCAAACGCGACTCCCGTATCGCCCCAGTTGAGCGGAGCCGTGGCGCCTTGTGCGACCGGGCCCTGCAACGTGTCCTTGAAGCCCAGCAACACCTCGCAATCCGCCCGCAGAGCCGTGCTGGTTATGAGATTGGCGCAGGTTTGGGCATTGGTTTGCGCCTGCACCCGGCCGGCATCTCCCGCTGATGATAGGACGAGCGTTATGAGGACCGCAATGCCCGCTAACGCGCCTGAAACAAATCGAGCACTTCTAACGCCCGTCGCCACAACGGCAACGACCAACAGCACTGAAACGCGACGAATCATCGCGCCGCCACGAGCCAAAAGAGCTGTACCCCCCCCCCATTTACTACATAAGTTCAAATATATTGTCCTCATCTGCCCGGCGAGACATCCGATTCAACCTAGGCCGGAAGGCTTCAAGCCGGTTCAACTCGTTTTTGGAAGAGTCCATGCTGATGCTGTAAATCGGTGTTGCGTCGCTCGCCAGGAACCGGAACACGCCACGACGAATCGCAGTCGGGCACTTCATCCAAGACATGTTCGCTGAACCATTATCCGAATATACAGTCCAAACGCATGTCAATGGCATGACAAACGAGAAGCTTTATGTGACAGACGCGTGTCGCTGCGAACGAACGTCTGGACGACGGACGCGCGGCACCCGCTGAAACGCCGACCCGACGACGACTATCGACGGCGTGAGCTGCCTGTCCGGCTCATGCCGAGGAGGATGAAGGCGGCAGTTGCGATCGCACCAGTCCCGAACAGCATCGCCAGGATCGCGAATACCGGCGGTATCTCCTGACCTCCGGTGTCGGGGATGGCGGGTTCAGCCTCCGGCGCCGCAGTCGGAAGGGTTGCTGGCGCTCCTGCCACGCCGACGGCGATCGTCGCGGGCAACGTGCTGAGGTTGCCGCACACGTTGACGCCCGACGATGCGGTGATCCGCACCGACGCCGCGAGCACCGTCAGCGTGCCGTCCGCGTTGTCCGCCACTATCGCAACGTCCGAGATGTCGTGGCGTGCCGCCGGGGGCAGCGGCACGCAGACCTCCAAAGGTGAATTCAAGACGTATGAAGATATCGCCGTCTCCGTCGCATCCACGGCCAGCACGTCGTACCTGTCGCCGACCAAGGTGTAGCGGTGATGCGTCTGGCCGACGTTGGACGCCGATCCCGAAGCGTCGGCCCGCACCCCGACGATCTCGAGGTTCGGAACTGCGCCCGGCTCCGCGGACACTGTGACCTCTTCGCCGTCGAAGAAGCCGCCGTTCACGGGCGTGAAGACCTCGTACTGACGACCCTCGGCGTCGGCCAGCACCGACGGAATCTCCCCTACAGGATTCTTCGGTGCTGGTCGCTCCTCCGGGACCGCCCTGGGGCGTCGGACGGTGATGGTAAATTTCGCTGAGCATCGCTCCTCTTGATTCTCGCCGATCAGACACGCGACGCCGACCGAAGTCGCCGTCACTGTATGCCTCCCGGGGCTCTGAGGAGCGGTGTAGATGATCGTGTTTGCGCGGTCAGTAGCTTCGAACCCGCCTCCCGCGCCTCCGTTGTCCCACTCGAAATCGTACACCTCGCCGAGTTCGTTGTTCAGAATATCCTGACGGCCGTACATGTCGAAACTCAGCCTCACGACGTCGCCCGGAGACAGCGTCACGTCGCTGATCGACGGTTCGATGCGCAGGATGGGCGCGGCGGAACCGATGGAGATTCCGACCGTGAAGAACGAAAAATCGCGCGTCGATCCGCACACCCAGCCCGATTCGTATCCTGTAGGAGGGAACACTCTGATCAGCGGCTCCCACTGTGCCGCCGGACCGTCGCCAAGACGTAGCAGGACCTGTTGCCCTTCCAGATCCTGAACCGCCTGCAAGCAGACCGTGACGGGCACGAGCAGCTCGTCGCCGTCGGCGATGGTGACCTCCACCACGTCCGGATCGTCCGAGACGGCGAAGTTCCTCGGCGACGGCTTAGACGCCCGCCGTACAGTAAATTCCACTTGGTCGCCTTCCGCGACGGAACGGGCAGGCACGTTCAAGAAGACACCAACATCGCCCTGTTCCTCGAGCAGCGCCAGGAACCCGCCGCCATCAGGCTCGACAGTAAACATGAACTCCGCGTCAGATGGACTTCCCGCCGGAGTCGCAGGCCCGGCCGCGGCCACGAACGTCCCCAGGTACCGCGTCAGTCCGCAGGTGTCGTAGAAGACCGTCGGGTCGTCGTCGGGATGCGGCAACGATTTCCAAGCCGTAGAACCCTCTCTGAGTTCGAGCACTCGTTGATCAGAGGCTGGCAGAACGCCCCAACCCGGAACGCAGATGGTTGCTGGTTCCGACAACCGCGCGCCGGCGATCGGATTGCCGGTCGTGTCGAACAGCTCCAAGCTGACCTGATAGAACTCCCGTTCCTCCTCGTAGGCCAGCATCGCGCCCGCCGGTAGCCGAGCCTCGTTCATGGCGGCAAAAGCTTCGGAGTACCGGTCAAAATATCGCCATGACACATAGGTCAGCTCGGGATCCGCGTAGCCCGGGGTTGGTTCGTCCGGAAGGTCGAGGTATATCGGGTTGGTGGCCAATTGAATTGACATCCCGTCGGCCGGGATCTGTTCGAGGTCGAGGGATAGACCGATTAAACCACGAACCTCCTGAGGAATCGCACCATCTAGATCGTTGTGGTGCAGGCGTAGCTCCCTGAGAAACGTTATGTTTCCAATTTCTCTTGGAACCTGGCCGGACAGTTGATTGCCGCTGAGGTCCAGATTCCCAAGACCCGTCAACTGGCCCAGCTCAGCCGGAATCGGACCGGTCAGCTGGTTGTCGTACAGCCGCAACTGTATCAGCCCGGTCAAACCGCCCAGCTCAGCCGGAATCGGACCGGTCAGCTGGTTGTGGTGCAGATGCAAGCTCTTCAGGCCGGTCAAACCGCCCAGCTCAGCCGGAATCGGACCGGTCAGCTGGTTGTGGTGCAGATGCAAGCTCTTCAGGCCGGTCAAATTGCCCAGCTCCATTGGGATCGAGCCGGACAGCTGGTTGTCGTACAGATACAGATACTGCATGCCGGTCAGCTTGCCAAGCTCAGGCGGGATCGGACCAGACAGCTGGTTGTTTTGCAGATTCAACTGCGTCAGGCCGGTCAAATCGCCCAGCTCAGCCGGAATCGAGCCGGACAGCTGGTTGTCGTCCAGAAGCAAGATCGTCAGCCCGGTCAGCTTGCCCAGCTCAGGCGGGATCGGACCAGACAGCTGGTTGTTTTGCAGATTCAACTGCGTCAGCCCGGTCAAATCGCCCAGCTCAGCCGGAATCGGACCGGTCAGCTGGTTGTCGTACAGCCGCAACTGTATCAGCCCGGTCAAACCGCCCAGCTCAGCCGGAATCGGACCGGTCAGCTGGTTGTGGTGCAGATGCAAGCTCTTCAGGCCGGTCAAATTGCCCAGCTCCATTGGGATCGGACCGGTCAGCTGGTTGCGGCCCAGCCGCAAGTTCTTCAGGTCGGTCAAACCGCCCAGCTCAGCCGGAATCGGACCAGACAGCTGGTTGTCGTCCAGAAGCAAGGTCGTCAGCCCGGTCAAATTGCCCAGCTCAGCCGGAATCGGACCGGTCAGCTGGCTGTAGCTCAGAGTCAACTGTGTCAGGTCGGTCAAATTGCCCAGCTCAGCCGGAATCGGACCAGACAGCTGGTTGTCGTCCAGATACAGATGCTGCAGCTCGGTCAAATTTCCCAGCGATGAAGGAATCGAACCGGTCAGCTGGTTGGAGTTCAAATACAACTGTGTCAGGTCGGTCAAATTGCCCAGCTCCCTTGGAATCGGACCGGTCAGCTGGTTGGAGTCCAGATACAGATGCTGCAGCTCGGTCAAATTGCCCAGCGATGAAGGGATCGGACCGGTCAGCTGGTTGGCGCCCAGAAACAAGTGTGTCAGCCCGGTCAAATTTCCCAGCGATGAAGGAATCGAACCGTTGAGTTCACCAGAAGACGAACTGAGTTCATGCACCCGACTTCCGGTGTGTAACACACCTGTCCACTCAGCGAACGGGACTCCCGTATCGCCCCAGTTGAGCGGAGCCGTGCCGCGCAGGGTGTCTTTGATGCCCAGCAACACCTCGCAATCCGCCCGCAGAGCCGTGCTGGTTATGAGATTGGCGCAGGTTTGGGCATTGGTTTGCGCCTGCACCCGGCCGGCATCTCCCGCTGATGATAGGACGAGCGTTATGAGGACCGCAATGCCCGCTAGCGCGCCTGAAACAAATCGAGCACTTCTAACGCCCGGAACGACCGTCGCCAGAACGGCAACGACCAACAGCACTGCAACGCGACGAATCATCGCGCCGCCACGGGCCAAAGAGCTGTACCCCCCCCATTTACTACATAAGTTCAAATATACTGTCCCCCTCTGCCCGGCGAGACTTCCGATCCGCCCAGGCCGGAAGGCTTCGAGCCGTCCAACTCGTTGCCGGTAAAGAACTGTGCTCATGCCGTAAATCGGTGTCTCGTGGGCCCGCTATGAACCGGAACACGTCGCGACAAACCGCCGGCGGGCGCTTTTGTCGGGACTATGTTCGCTGAACCACTATCCGAATCTACAGTCCAAACGCATGTCAATGGCATGACAAACGAGAAGCTTTATGTGACAGACGCGTGTCGCTACGAACGAACGTCTGGACGACGGACGCGCGGCACCCGCTGAAACGCCGCTTTCCACCGTGAATAGGGATAGCCCCGTTGCCGGCCTGTGCTGGCATACCTCGCTTCGTTGTTGCGGGTTATGACGGGTTGAAGAACTTGGAACGACGATCGTCTTGCGACGATCCGAGAGGCTATCTGCGGCGTATGCGCGCGGGTCGCCGGGCGTAGGTGATCAGCCACAGGCCTCCAAGGATGGCGTCAGCGGCGAGGCAGCTGAAACACCTATCTGCCACCGTCAGTGGTCAGTCTCCGTTGCCGTCCGCTTTCATCATCCTGTAGCCAACGCCGAGCACGGTGAAGATGTGCTGCGGTTCGCTGGTATCGTCACCCAGTTTCTGCCGCAGCCGTTTGACCACGGTGCGGACGAGATCACGACCACGTCCCCGTTTCGTGCCCCAGATGCGTTGCAGGAGATCGTCGTACGTCAACACGCGTCCGGCGTTGGCCGACAACTCGAACAGCAGTTTGTATTCGGTGACGGTCAGATCGACCCGACGTCCGAAAACGGTCACCTCACGTTCGGCGTAGTTGAACGACAGGCCTTTCCTGAAGTATGGATCGGGCAGCTCCGGAAGCCGCCACGAGGCCCGATTTCGCAGCGCAGCACCGATCCGCGCGATCAGTTCGGATTCTGAGAAGGGTTTCACAATGTAGTCGGCCGCGCCGAGTTCGAAGGCCTTCGTGACGACTTCATCCTGGCGATATGCCGACAAGAAGATGACGGGCACGTCAACAGTCGTCGAGATACGTTCCATCAACTCGATACCGTCGGTTCCCGGCAACAGCAGGTCCAGCAGGATGAGGCTGGGTTCATTTTCGAGGATCAGTTTCGTCACTTCTTCAGGGTCGCCAGTGACGACCGGCGCGTATCCCGCCTTGTCGAGTGCGTTGCGGACTTGCCTGAGAACCAGCGGATCGTCGTCCACGACCAGAATCCGGCCCAGATCCCCATTCCTTGTACCTTGAGCGACGTCGGACGACGACCCGTCCAACTCTACAGAACCGTTCGTCGTCGCTCCTTGAAACGCCAGCAACGTGAACGAGAATTTCGATCCCATACCCGGCCCTTCGCTGTTTGCCCAGATCCGGCCGCCATGGGCCTCCACTATCCCTTTGCAGATGGTGAGCCCGATGCCCGAGCCTCCGATCTCGCCGCCATCTTCTGTAGTGCTGTGGCGCGCGAGCTTCGCGAACAGGTGAGGGAGCGTGTCCGGCGAGATGCCTTTGCCACTATCGGTGACCGATATCTCGACATACAGCTCCTTTCGCACCACCTCTATGCGGATGGTCGACGATTGGGATGAGAATTTCTCCGCGTTGGAGAGAAGATTGTTCAACACTTGGACGATGCGGCGTCTATCCGCCATGACTCTGGGCAACTGCTCATACAGATCGATCACAACATTGTCTCTTCCGCCGCCGCTGAGGAACCGTTTTTTCGCCTCATCAATCAAATCAACCGGCTCCAACGGTTCCGGACGCACGGATAGGGATCCGGCCTCGATGCGCGCCACCTGCAGAAGCTCGCCGATAAGGTCCCGCATTCGGTCCGTCTGCTCGTCGATGATCTTGAAGAATTGGAGCATCTCTGCGGGCTCTAGATCGTCGATGGCTTGGATGAGCGTCGTAGCCGATCCCTTCACCGCGGTCAGAGGTGCGCGCAGTTCGTGACTCACGATGCCGAGGAATTCGGCGCGCAGACGTTCAAGATTTTGGATGGGCGTCAGGTCCTGCATTGTCACGATGCATGACTCGACGGTTCCGTCGGCAGCGCGTGTGGATGTCGCGTTGATGAGAGTGGAGACGCTGCGCCCGTCTGGAACCTTGAGCAGGACTTCCTCCACACGCACGGTTTCGCCGGAGCTGAGCAGCTCTGGTATCGGTATCTCGTTAATCGAAATCTCGCGCCCATCCGAACGTACTAAGGTTACGATGTCCAGCAAATCTTCCGGTGATTCGCCGGGGGACAACAGGTTTTCGACGATTCGTCTCGCCTCGAGGTTGAACGAAACCGGCGCGCTTGTCTTCACATCAATGACGACTACCCCGACCGGAGAAGTATCAATCAGGGTCTCTAAACCGGCCCTTGCACGACGTTCGGCCCGATAGGTGAGCGCGTTGGCGATGACCAACGCCGCCTGGGATGCGAGCATCTTGAGCGTCTGTTCGTCATCGAGAGTGAATTCGGCGGCGGATTCTTTGACGCCCAAAAAGATGCTGCCCACGCGCCGGCCCATGTGGCGTACAGGCACCGTCAAAAAGCTGAAGGAAATCCCGTCCGGCACCGGGAAATTGAGATGGTCGAAGCCCGCAGATTCGAAGTGGGTACGCAGATCCTTGATGCGGGTCGGAGCTTGAAACGCTTTCAAGTGATCGAAGATATGCTCGCCGTCGGGTATCTCCCAGAGCCTGCCAGTTTCTTCCTCGGTCATCCCAGACGAAAGATAGTCCCACTCCGAATCTTCATCGGCCTGAAGCGCGATTGCTCCGTAACGCGCGTCCGTCAGCGCTCGCGCGCTGTCCAATACGCCTTCCAGCACCGCATCGAATTGGAGACTCTCGTTGATGCGGATTCCAGTTTCGGCGAATTTAGACAGCCGTTCGCGCAACGCCGCGTTCTCGGCGACTAGCTCCTCGATTCGTTTCGAAACCGCGCCATCGCAGATCGGTGGGTCGCCTGTCAGGTTTTGTTCCAGTGTAAGATCCTCAAATCAATCGATCTTCGGTGAGTTGCATCTCGCCGTCATGCATGGTGTAGATGCGGTCGGCCATGTCGAGCAGGGTATGGTCGTGGGTGGTGGCGACGATTGACATGCCTTGGTCGGTGACCATCTCGCGGAAAAGGCCGAATATGGATTGGGCGTTATTGGAGTCGAGTTCGCCGGTGGGTTCGTCGGCGAGGACAATGTCGGGTCGCATGGCGATTGCGCGGGCGATGGATACCCGCTGCTGTTCACCGCCGGATAGCTCATAGGGTCGGTGTCGAGCGCGGCGGACCAAGGCGACCATCTCGAGGGCGTCGTTGGTGCGCTCGGAGCGCTCCCGGGCGGATAGTCCGGCGATGCGCATCGGTAGTTCGACGTTTTCGTATGCCGAGAGCAACGGCAAGAGGGCGAAGGACTGGAATACGACGCCGATGCGGTTTCGCCGTAGCTCGATGAAGTCGCGTTCACTGAACTGCGCCATGTCGCGACCTTCGAACAGGACCTGGCCCGTAGTCGGGTGGTCCAGACCAGCGAGAAGGTTTAGCAACGTTGTCTTGCCGGAGCCTGACCGACCTACGAGGGCGACGAACTGACCGTGGTGGACGTTGAAGGTCAGCTGTTTTACCGCCGTGACGTCTTCACCGGCGAGCTGGAAGGTGCGTGTTACTTCGATCGCCTCGATGGTCGGGGCGCCGTTGCTACGATCATTCTCCTGATTCAAGCGTCACCTTTCCTTCGTTGACGGCAACTCGGACTCTTCGGTTGATGTCGAGTTCGTCGAGCATATCCCGCGGTATCTGTACCGAACCCGAAGAGTCGACGATGAGAAACTCTTCCATATCTGATCCGCTTCCACCAACCCGACGTTGGAACGAGATTTTGCGTGTGGTTTCGGTGCTCGTTTTGCCGTCGCGTATAGTGATGGCGCGTCCTACGCTGGTGGCCACCGCAGGGTCGTGCGTCACGATGACAATCGTCGCGCCGAGTTGCTGGTTCACTTCATTGAAGAGATCAAGGATTTCTTGGCCTGTGAGGTCGTCTAATTCTCCAGTGGGCTCGTCGGCCAAGAGCAGCGGCGGCTCATTCGCCAAGCTGACAGCGATGGCAACGCGTTGCTGCTCGCCGCCGGATAGCTGCTCGGGTTTGTGACCTGTTCGATGGCCCAGTCCGACGATTTCGAGAAGCTCTCTTGCGCGGTCGGTTCGCTCGTTCTGCGAGACTCCCGTCAACACCATGGGTAACTCAACGTTTTCTGCCGATGTTAGATATGGGAAGAGATTCCGCGACGTCTCCTGCCAGATGAACCCGACTTCGTGGCGGCGGTAATCGACCACTTCTTTGCTGGTCATGTGCAGTAGATCGTAGTCGCCTACCCTTGCCGTGCCGGCCGAAGGGCTGTCGTAGCCAGCGAGGATGTTGAGCAATGTCGATTTTCCGGATCCAGATGCACCAACGATTGCGATGATCTCACCTTGGTAGACGGTGAGTTCAAGCCCGCGCAACGCCACTACTTCCAATCCTGCGGCTTTGTAGATCTTGTAGAGGCCGCTGCAGGTGATGTATTCGCGATTTATTGCGTCCAAATTCTGTTACTCCCGGAAATGTTTGGGCGGAGCCGATGGCTGGCTAATTTCTACGCCTCTCCTATCCGCATCACGCGGTGGATGGCCATGCTATATACGGAAACTAGGCTGATTGCGATGACCACTGCGAAGACGATTGCCAGTAGCCCGAACGTTGTCGCGAACCCAGTCCAGTATATTTCAAGGGTCATCGGAGGCACGACGTTGGCGTCTTGACCGGAGCGTGCCAGATACGGGATGATCGTGTCACCGAGGCGAGTTCCCATGAATATGCCGATGGCCACCGCGACTCCGACGACTATCACTTGTTCGAGCAATATGAGCAACAGGAGTTGACGCATCGACAATCCGATGGTGCGTAGGAGTGCGAACTCGGCGAGACGTCGGCGGAACGCGACGCGCGTGTGGACTATAAAACCGATGGCGCTGACGATCAGAACTGTAACGAACGCCACTCCTAGCAAAGCACGCCAACCTTCCGAGACGAGAGGGTCGACGCTGACGCCGGCCAGCAGCGTCAATCGATCGCTGATGGGACCTGTCCGCAAGCGGAGCAGTTCGATATTGCGCTCGACGGACGATGTGGCCGAATATCTTAGACGCGCGCCGCCTGCCTCATCCTTCATCATCTCCAACTGTTCGATTGATGGTGTGCCTGCCTCGGTCTTGAGCCATGCTTCGTTTGGGATTCGCTCGCCGGTGTGTCGGCGGGCGTTTACGAGGTTATGCGCAGCCTCGTAATCCATGATCACAAAGCTACTTTCCTCAGGATTGAGTGTCGGGAAGTAGTCGATCGTTCCGACGACATCGAGCGTAGTCCGCTCGTTGTCGATCGACACGTTCAGCGTTTCGCCGACGTTTGCGCCGATTTTATCGAGCAGAGACTCGCTTGCCAGCGCCGGGATGTTTTCGATCGTGTCGCCGGTGGATATGCCGCGGAACTCGTTTAAGTGTCCGGCGGCCCATCGCAACCTCATGATGCCCGGGTTTTCCGCCTCGTCCGCCGATAATGGCGAAGGGTCGAACGTATCGGCGAAGGCTTCAGCGGTCGGCCGCATCAGATCCCACTGGTAGTCGGATTCGCCGTCGAAAAACTCGAGGCGGTACATCTTTGTGCCATCGTTGCTGACCGTCGAGATGTCATCAATATCGACTGCGCCGCTTCGCAGAGAACCGTCGAAAGTTGAGACTCCAATTGAGTGCAGCCTCATTGGGCCGACGGGGAGGAGCACCCGCTCCCTGCCGAACGGCGCCGGTTGCAAGGACGCGCCGATGCGACACCAAGAAGGCAAGGGCAATTCGTCGTTTTCCGGATCTAAGTATTGCAGATCGCAGGGGAATCGGTGGTTAGATCTTGAGTTGGGTAGTAGCACGCCGAGGTCGATGCTGTAGAAGCGGTTGTTGGAATCGCTCAAACGTGCGACGAAACGAACATCGGGCATTGGAAATAGAGGTTTCACGCGGGCGGTCAAGAAACGGGCATCGTCGGGCATGGGTATACCCTCATCCGATTCGAACGCGATCGCTTGGAACGTTGTCTGGTAATCGTCAGTTGTGAAGTCACGTCTCCGCCACGCGATTTCGCCGACCTCGTCAGGGTCGATAGCCAGAACCGAGAACTGGTCGAAATTGAATCCCGCGGTTATCGATCCACGCAGTCGATAAATCGTCGTTGCATCTTCGATACCCTTGATGTCGTTGAGATCTTCTTCGAGGTTGAAAGATCTGCCACCCGGTCGGTTTGATATGCCAGCCACGCGGATATCGCCGCCGGTGTCGTACAAGATCTGATCGCGGGCACTGCGTTCCAGCGTCGCGGCAAAGCTGGCGGCGAATACGCCTAGCCCCGCGGTGAGAATGAGCAAGAGGGACACGCGAGAATAGTGGGCCGGGTTACGGGCCATCTGCCAGATACCCAAGACGACCGCGGGCGAGATGATTCTCGATGCGAACCCCGTAGTTAACACTCTGCCGAGTAGGTCCATCGCCAACGGGAAGACCCTGAGCAATACGATCCCTGCGGCGACCAAGAATAGGGCCGGCACGGCGAGTATTACCTGGTTCACAGTAGTCTCGCCGAAGATGTCGGAAGCCACGAACGATCCTTGCTTGGTGAGTTGCCAGAAGAGGAACAACACCACGGCCAGGAACCCGAGGTCGAGATAGTAGCGTTGGATGAACGCTAACCTTTGCGGCCTTGCACGCCCTGCACGCTCCGACAGAACGCCTTGCTGTGTGACGCGCGATGCCGGGATCATAAGGGCGATTACGGTCATCGCGGCACCTATGGCGGCCATGACGTAGACGCCGCGGGTCAGGTTTACCGGCAATGCTTCGCCGCCGTTCAATTCGCCGAAGAAGGGAAGCGTGCCGAGGAACGAGACGCCCCAAGTCGCGAGGAACGGCCCACACACGATCCCAAATGCCGCGATTATCAGGGTCTCAACCGCGAACATCAACAACAGTTGTCTTGAAGTGGTCCCGCGGCCCCTGAGCAATGCGACGGTTGCTGACTGCGCCTCGATCAAAAGTCCCGCGAGTGTGGCGGTGTAGTAGACGACGACGAGAACGATGAGGATCAGGACGATGAACATCGGCAGACGGTTGAAGAAAAGCTCGACCTCGTAGCGCAGCAAAGTCTTGTCGAGTTCGGTGTCGAGTACGAAACCGTCGACTTGCGAGCGCAGCTCGTTTGCGGTTATTTGGAGGGTCTGTCGAATCAGCTGGGTATCGGTAGCGTGAATGGCCGTCGGTTCGACGTCTAAGAACCATGCATACTCCGCGCCCATGTTCGGGAAGTAGACGCCGAGGACCTCCAGCATCGATTGCTGCGGCAGGATGAACTGTGCGAACTCCAGCGTGTTGCTTCTCGAACCGAAAGCCTGGTCGAAGATTCGCCATTCCGGATCATCGGGATCGGCCCGACGATATATACCGACGAGTCGGATGTTGACGTTCAAGTTCTGTTCGTCCCAGTGTGGGCGGGCGGGTATCACATCGCCTACCTCCAGACCGAAGGTTTCGACCGCATCCTCGTCGAGCAAGCCTTCTAAAGTTAGGTCCGAACCTTGAGATGGTTCCGCGTCAAGCTGTGGGTAACGCCCGGCGATGACGTCGATGCTGTGGGTTTCGTCGGGAACCGTCAAGCACTGAATACGGCGACAGTCGCACTCGATCAGCGGTTGTTCGTCGTTCGTGAAGGCGTCGGGCTCGGCCACGGTTGGTCGGCAGGGGCACTCGCCCATCGGCACCAACTCCGGCGGTTCGTCCACGAAGAAGGT
Organism: Dehalococcoidia bacterium; assembly: GCA_965220355.1. Taxonomy (GTDB): domain Bacteria; phylum Chloroflexota; class Dehalococcoidia; order Lucifugimonadales; family Lucifugimonadaceae; genus Bin127. The sequence goes on along the minus strand of OZ244820.1, from coordinate 624,752 downwards.
CCAGCTTCGCATAGCACGGTCGTATTCAGTCGTGAATCTGCCGACGCGTGCGAGCAGCAGCGACTCCATAGATGAGGTCAATTCGGCGTGAGTATCGACGTTGATCGGGGTCTGGTCCGCTTCGATGAGGATGTCTAGGTCGGCGGGGTTCTGATCGTGCAGTTCTTTCTGTAGCGCGATGTCGCGCAGCGATTCGAAGTAGACAACGGTTGCGGACATAATCGTGCCAGCGAGAATCGATCCAATGATCACTGCCGACAACAACCGCCAGTTGGCGATTGTCCGCTTCAGCATGAGTTGGATGGTGCTACGCATGACGTCTTAGTTCGTGTCGCGCGTCAATTCGTGGATCGGCAGCGTTCGATACTGTCGCATGATGCTGTAGACGGCGACCAATGTTGCGCCGATGATGACGGCGGCGAGTATGCCGACCGGGACCCAATTTGTCTGCATGACGAACGGGGGCAACAGCTCTCCGCCGGATTGCGTGAATGTGAGGCTGCTGACGGCGAGTCGGCTGATGTACCATCCGCTGACGATGCCGATACCGATGCCGAGTATGGCAACCATCGCGTGTTCGATCAGCACGAGCCTTCCGAAGGTCGCTGTTTTCATCCCCATGCTCGAGAGCAACGCCGATTCTCGGCGTGTTCGGAACGCATGGGCAGCGAGATATGTTAGGTAGCCAAAGGCGGCGGCCACTCCAGCCATCACGATAGAAACGATGCTGATGCCGCGCCATCCAGCGACCACGAGCGGGTCGACGGACGAATCCTCCAACAATCTTGTCCGATCCGTATACGACCCGAAGCCGAGTAATCGACGCAGTTCCAGCAGCACGGAATTGTGCATCTCTGGATCGATGGCGACGAAAAGCTCGTTGGGACGCTGCGCGGTCAGTCCTCGAAGTTCCAAGAAGTCGATGGTTGAATCCACGTTGGACACCAAGAAGGGGGCGCGGCCGGGATCCAATGTAGGGAAATACGTAACCGTGTCTGCGATCTCGACCGGCACGTATCCGCCGTTGATCTGGACGATGAATTGCGATCCGATGGATGTGTTGGTGAGGAACATGAACGCACCACTCGCGATCACCGGCAAAGGTTCTCCGGTCGCCGTGCGATAAATCCCACGAACTCCCTGATCATTCCCACGGTCCAATTTAATCCGTGCGACCGAAGGCCCACGGTCACCGTTAACGTCGATTACGAGACCAGATGGTTCGTCAGCGATGTCGAACGTGACGTCGAGGCCGTTAGATGTCGGCATACCTGTCCACTCCCCTGACGCATCAAAATCGACCAGTATGACGCGTTCGCCCCGGCTGTTCTCGGCGTAAATGTCGTCGAAGAACGCGACCGTTGGCACCGCACCGTCGGGCCCCGCCTGCATGAACGTCTGCACCGAAACTAGCTGCGCAGGATCAGCGAATTGGCTTGAGATATCAGCGGTCTGGTGCTGCCACTCGCTCTCGATCTGCCCGAGGGTTATGGTCCGCGACCTTCCCCGGCCATCCTTGATGACTAGCCAAAGGAATAGGTTTTCGACCCGTGGCTCAGTCTTGGCCCATGCGCCTAGTTTGACTGTGTCGGGCGGCAAGTAGATCGGTTCAGGTTTGACGTCAACCGCGATCTTTGAAGTCAATTCTTGGAAACTGGTCTCTGCGAAATCTTCCCTGAACCAAGCGGTCTCAGCGAAAACGTGAGAATCGACGGCGAGGAGGTTAAACGGGAAACCCAACGAGGTAGTGCCGAAGCGGCCCGATGCCCTGAAGGCCTGCGTGGCGTTGACCACGCCTTCGACCTCTCTGGCTTCTGCAATAGTCTCTTTGGACGGCAAACTGTTAGGAGTGAAACGTAAATCGGCGCCAGAGGTATAGAAAATCTGTTCCTCAGTGCTCCTCGCCAGCGTCGATGCGAGCGTGCCAGAAACGACTCCAAGGCCAGACACCAGCACCAGCAGGAGCACGGGCCAAACGTACCAATATGGGCTACGGCGTAGCCGCCATAGGCCGAGCGCTACCTCTGCCGAGGTGAAACGCGATCCGATCACCGAACCGATTTGCGCCAGTATCGGGAACAGTCGCATGAACAGCAATGCGACTACGAGCAAGAAAATCGCGGGCGCGAACAGCAACGTGATATCGGCCGAACTCTCCCCCTCTCGATTGGCAGCGATCACAGATCCGCGCGTCGTTAGCTCCCACCAAATCAAAGATCCGATCGCGAGGAAGATGATGTCCAAGTAGTACCGCTGGAAGAATGGTGGTCTTTCAGGTCGAGCTTCGGCCTGATACTGGTCGATGATGCCGCGTCGAGTACCGAGGATCGCCGGCAGGAGCAGGATCGCGAACACGGCGAAGCCGGCGGCGATTGACCAGATCCATGATTGCCAAACGAACTCCACACTGAGAAACAGCGATTCGGTGACGCTGCGATATGCGGGTAGGAGACCCAACGAAGCTACGAGCCCGACCGCAAGCAATGGTGCGATCAACGCTGGTAAACCGGCGATGATGACACTTTCGATCGCATACGACCGGATCACCTGTATCACGGTGATGCCTCGGCTCCTCAACATCGACGTCTCGATCGAGCGTCGACGGGCGATGATCCCGGCGACCATGAACAAGTAGTAGCCGATGGAAGTTATGGCCAACGCGGCCAAGAGCAACATTGGGATCCGCGCGAACAGCATTCGCCGTTGGAGGGATTGCAGACGTGATTCGAGAACCGTGAGCACGTCGGCGCGCGTGACCTCAATCCCGATGCGGTCTTCGAAATCGGTGAGTTTGCCGATGGACTCGTTCAGCGCCAGTGCCTTGAAGTAGTTGGTGTCGACGAACAGGTGCCATCTGAAATCGGCGGGCAAACCGGCGTTGGCCTCGGCAATTGTGTGCAACATCACCGACGGTTGGACGAGCATGACGATCGGCGATTCGCGACCCTCAACGATCGCTATTGGTCGCAGAATCGGATCCGACAGGCCGACCCAGAAATCATCTGACGGGTCTGAAACGGTGAAGATTCCAGTGATCTTAGCCTTGACCAGACCGATACCCCTGACTTCGGGCACAGTATCAATAACGTCGCCGACACGAATATCGAAACGGGAGGCACGGTCCCAGACGATCGAGGCCTCGATCGTCGGTACGCCGTCGGAATAGACCACTCGGTTTGAAGGCGCGTTACCGACGATGTAGACGATGCGCTCGTCAACCCCAGTAACCGACAGGTACATCGCCCTGGACGCTTCGTTTTGCCTGCGGATCTCTTCGCCCTCGAATCCCCAGTTCGCACGTCGCGTTTTTATGAGCGAACTTTCGCCCGTAAAAGCTCCCGACAAGAATTGCTCTTGGGCTGCGTGAATTGCTTCATTCGCATCTTCGTACTTGCCGATTTCTAGTGGTAACCACCTAGAGTTGACCTGGAGATGGGTGTACGTACTACTGACGGACTCGATGGTATCTTCGACGCCGGCGCGCTCGAGCGTACGCAGGTACACGGGAGCTCCAGCAATGACGGTTGCGGTAATGAGGGAACCGACGAATGCGCCGAGAAGCAACATCCCTTCGCCCGATACACGGCGCAATGTAAATCTGACGAAACTCAGTTCAATCGTCCTTCAAGTCCACGAAGCAATCGCAGTGAGTTTTCATTTCGTCCGTTTGCCGCCCTTTGGCACAATGATCGGGGGGTGATTTTCGCAGCGTTCACAGAATGCCCAAACCACGATTCTAACGTTGTGAGACGCACGACCGCTTCACGCATGCGAGATGCATGAATTACGCCGCGGCGTTGAGTTTGGTTTTCGGATTCGTCGTCGTGCCCGGCGATCTTGACATTTTCACCGCATTTTATGGATACGCTCGGCGGAAAGTCAAAATCGGCGACAGAGGAAACGATCAAACCCGTGTCCATGACAAAGCGTAAAACAAGGATGCCATCGACAAACGATATAATCCGAATTAACACCTTAAACCATCGGCTCGAGCGATCAGGAGGCATGAGGTGAAATTCCAACAGCGGTTTAAATCGGGCTTGATGTTGGTGACAAGCGGTCTGATCCTCCTAGCCATCTCGGCAACTGCCTGCGTCACGAACTCGATCGTCGAAGTTTCGCCAACGACGACATCGATGGGTTCGCCGGTTCAAGGAATCGGCGGATCGAACGTTTGGGTCCCTGATGTCGTCGACGCCACAGCGCCTTCAATCGTTCACGTCTCCGTCCGCCGTTCCGACGGCGTAGGTAACGGGACGGGCATCATTTTCGACGCCGAGGGTTCGATACTCACGAATTGGCACGTTGTCGAAGGCGCGAATGAGATCAGTGTTGCCTTGCACACCGGCGAAGAGTTCGTCGCGTCACTGGTGCGCGAGGACAGTTTGCTTGACCTTGCGCTTATTAGCGTTGATGCCCGCGGGTTGGTCCCCGCCAATTTCGGGGACTCGGATGCCTTGAGGGTTGGAGAGGACGTAGTTTCGATCGGCCATGCGTTTGGTTTGAGTGGTGGTCCGAGCGTTAGCCGTGGCGTGGTCAGTGCGCTAGACCGCACGGTCGCGGATCGATCAGGCAACATTCTCGACGGTCTGATACAGACAGACGCAGCCATACACCTCGGCAGCAGCGGTGGCGCGTTAGTCAACTCGTCAGGCGAAATCATCGGCGTCAACGTGGGAACCATCAACGTTGGTCAAGGCGCGAATTTCGCTATCGAAATCAACACTGTTATCGAAGGTGCAGATCGTCTGGTCGCATTGGGCGAAAGAGAAAGCCCCGGATATCTGGGCATCGGCGGCGTGGATGTCACGCCATACGTCGCGTTCCAGCAAGCTTTACCCGTCAGCGAAGGCTTCGGCGTTCGCTATGTGGACCCCGATTCCCCGGCCGCGGCTGGGTTCAGGATCGACGACATCATCGTCGAGATCAACGATACGCCGATCCGCGGCAAGACCGACTTCACCGAGTTTTTGCGGACTCACCCGCGAGGCACGGACATAGTCGTGACCGCTGTCCGTGGCGATGGCGATGGAGCGGCGATCATGGAGATTCCGGTCACTCTCGGCGCGCCCGGCACTTAGAACTCCGTACAATTGCTGCTCAGCAATCTCGTGCGCCCACCGTACTTGAAATCCCGGGAGGAATGATGATGACAGGAACTGAGCGTGAACTGAGCGGCAAAGTTGCTATCGTGACTGGCGCCGGCAGGTTGCGCGGCATCGGCCGGGCTACCGCCAATGTTTTGGCTCGTATGGGTGCCGACGTTGTGGTTACCGGGACGGGACGCGACCCCGCGACGTTCCCTCCGGACGAACAAGAAGCCGGATGGCGAGATATCGATTCGACCGCAGATGAAGTCCGGTCCTTCGGCGTCAAGGCGCTCCCGGTTGTGATGGACGTCACTAAAGCGCACGAGGTCCAGCAGTTGATCGACGACACTGTCGCTGAGCTTGGTAGCGTCGACATCCTGATAAACAACGCCGCGGCGCCTTACGGCGAAGACCGGGTACCGGTCATCGAGGTCGCGGAGCACGTGTTCAAGAAGGTTTTAGAGGTCAAGGTCGTTGGAACTTACCTCTGCTCCAAGGCAGCAGCGATACAGATGATCGAGCAAGGCTCGGGCGGCCGCATCGTGAACATTTCTTCGACGGCTGGTAAACGTGGATCCGCCAACACAGCGGCGTACAACGCATCAAATTTCGCGGTTGACGGATTCACGCAAGCGCTGTCGAAGGAACTAGCCCGGCACGAAATCACCGCCAATTGCGTATGCCCTGGCATGACCGAAACGGCGCGGCTCGATCCGATCGGTCGTGGCAACGAGTGGTGGGACCGCGCAGCCCAGGTGCCGATGGGCCGCCCGGCCGAAGATATGGAAGTCGGCGAGCTGATCGGGTTTTTGTGCAGCCCGCGCGCGGCATACATAACTGGCCAAGCGATCAACATCAACGGCGGTTCGGTTACCGAACGCTGATCGCGCCTTAACCCGCGCAAAACGAGTCCGCCGACTTTGCGCTAGAAAGCACTTCGATTTCAACGCGCCGGGCTTCCACGCGTCGTATCCGCCGCGTGCCTCGATTGCTGAAGCGGCTGCGAGTGATTCGGTCGTTCAGCTTCAGTCCACGAAGCCGCGCAGTTGGCGGCTACGGGTAGGATGCCTCAGCTTGCGAAGCGCTTTCGCCTCGATCTGGCGCACGCGCTCGCGTGTTACACCGAAATACCTGCCTACTTCTTCAAGCGTTTTTGAGCGACCATCTTTCATTCCGAACCGATGCTCGATCACCTGCTTCTCACGCACGTCCAATGTCTCCAAGACCGTTTGAACGCTTTCTTTCATGAGGTTCGTCGAAGCTTCTTCGATCGGACCATCGGTGTTCGTCTCTGGAATGAAATCGCCTAGTGTCGAGTCTTCCTCGTCTCCTATGGGTGTCTCCAACGAAACGGGTTGGAGCGAGATCTTCAGAGTGTCACGGACCTTCTCCGGCGTCGTCTCCATGTGTACCGCGATCTCTTCAGGCGTGGGTTCTCGACCATATTCCTGAACCAACCGCCGGCTTATGCGTAGAAGCTTGTTGATGGTCTCTACCATGTGTACCGGTATGCGTATGGTTCTCGCTTGGTCAGCGATAGATCGGGTTATGGCTTGACGGATCCACCAAGTGGCGTAAGTCGAAAACTTGTAGCCGCGACGATAATCGAACTTTTCAACTGCCCGAATCAAACCGATGTTTCCTTCTTGAACCAAGTCCAAGAGATTCATCCCGCGGCCCATGTATTTCTTGGCGACTGATACGACTAGCCGCAAGTTAGCTTTGGTGATGTGAATATCGGAAGCGGTCCCCCGATTGCGGATCGTCGTCAAGTGGGCGTCGAGAAGCGGTCCGTAATAGAACAGTTTCTGAATCGCCTGGTTATCCAACGCCTCTTCGAGATCGAAGAGCTGCGGATTGCACTCGATGGCATCGGGCGTCTCGTCTCCTATGAGTAACGTGAGCAACGACAAGTTCCGGATGGTGGTTTTCGATTCATCGGCATCGCAACCGAGATGGTTCGCGAGGTATTCGATCTTTTCTTCCGAATACGGCTCGTCAAGGCATCGTCGAATGAGCGGATGCATCAACATATCAGCGAGGTACGTGGTGACCGCCTCATCCGCGACGGATAGCAACCTTTTGGCCAAGTCTTCCGAACACGCCAAACCGTTGCACATTGCGCCGAGACGCGCCTCGTAGGAGGTTTCGCGCAGTGTATCGAAGACCTTCTTGTCGTCGTAAGAGAAATCCGCGTGTCCGAAGTTCGGTGCCAACTCTTCAACAATCTGCAACGCGTCGGCGCGGCTTCCGCCCAATGCTTTGCGGATTAGAGTCGCCGATGTGATCCGATACGGATCCGCGACGATTTCGAGCAGCCTCGGTTGCGTCAAGACATCTGGCAGCGCCACGTCTTCGATCCGTGAGAGAAGGCTCAAAACGACTTCAGCAGTGTCTTCCGTGCAACCGATTGCGTTCGCGATGTCCTCGCTGGTCGTGGTGTCTGTCACGTTTTCGAACGCCTGGCGGGCTTCGGTAGTGGTGATCTTTCGGAACACGTCCTCAGGTAGCCGCGTCAGATCCCTGATGATTTCGATGGCGTCGGTATCCGAGCAGTTGAAGATGTCCGAGATGTATTTGACGTCGCGAATGCGGTACGGATTCCTTAGAGCCTCACGGATCGCTACGAAAACTTCAGCCATCCGTTGATCGCAGAACCCGGAGTAGATGACCATAGCCTTCGCGGCGCGTTCCATATTCGAGAGCCGATGCATCGCCTCGACGGTGATCTCGGTCGCCGATGGTTTGGTTTCGTGTTTTTCGAGAAACTCGGATTCCATCTCGGCCACGATTCGCCGCAGTTCCAAGTTACGAGCCAACTCGCGCTCCTCTTGTGCGGTCAGCAGCTCGACACGTCCAATCTCGCGCAGATACATGCGCACCGGGTCGTCGGTCAGATCAGTGTCGACGGCTACGTTTTCGAGCGTAATTACCTCGGCGCGTTGTTTCGCGCCTGCCGCAGAACCGTCCCAACTGTCAAGATCAGAGATCGAGCTGGATGGCGCAGCCGGCGAAAGGATCATGCTTGCGCGCTGACTCTTACCGGCGAAGGGATCCGATTCGGCCTCGTCTTCCCCGCTGATAATGCCGAATGTCAGAGTTTCGCCTTCTTCATCTTCATCATCTTCATCGTTCGACGGCGTATCCTCGTCGTTTTCATCCACATCAACCGACGAACCATTGGCCTTGGTCCGTCCTAGAGTGCTTGGGGTATCTGCGGAAACGCTGGGCCCTGCATGCACATCTCCATCCTGTTCCATTTCAACGACCTCGTGATTCAACGTGTTCTCAACCTCGTCGCTCTCGTTTACCAATTTGAGCGTCTCCTAATGTTTTGGCGCCGCGTTAAGCGGAATCGCCAGTTCCCTGATCTGGCGGTTGGTTTCAACCGCGCTGATCATGTCCTCATCACGGAACAAGTTCCCGTTCTCTTTAGCCAGTTGCACCTCTCTCTGTTTGTTGCGTTTCAGATACTCTTTTCGGGTTCGTATCGCACAATCTTTGGCGATCTGAATAATGGCCGCTTCATCCTCGAATCCTGTTTCGTCCGGCGATATTCGTGCGTGTTGCAACCGATCCAATAGATCCACGGCATCATTTTCACCTTCGACGACCGCAAGGCACTCGTCCACGCTTCCCGTCGTTCGCAAACTCTCGAAAACCCTCGTACGGGTGCGGTTCACGAAGTGATGCGGCTCGACAATGTTCGCGTGATCGATGGCGTATGGATGCTGGGCCATACACGCCAGCAGCATCAATTCCCAAGGAGCGGGAACGGCTGAAACGGGCGCGGCTGGTTTGGCACGTCTGGCGAGGCGCGTACGATTTCGACGCGCCGTCGTCGGGGTACGCGAACCGGCGATGACGTTTTCTCGTTCGGTCCGTTTTCGGGTGAGAACGTTGGTCAAATGATCTGCATCGATGCCTAATCGTTCGCTCAGCGTATCTAAGATCCGTTGCTCACGAATGGTGTGTGGCGGAACGCGGTCGAAATAGGGTTCGATCTCATTCAGAGCGGCGTCCAATCCGTTGTCGGATTCCGTGTTGTGATTGTTTAGGCTGGCTCGAATCACGAACTGCATGATGTCGTCGGCTTGGTCGATCGATGCAATCCATTGCGCGCTGTCGGTTCTGATCGCGTCATCAGGGTCTTTGGCGACGCCGCGATCGGAGACTACCGGGTTGGCGATGCGAATGTCGATGGCCGATTTGCGAGTTGACCTCCTCCTGGCCGACTGTCGCCCAAACTCCGATATCGCCATTCGCAATCCTCGCAACGCCGCTTGCTGGCCGGCTTCGTCGGCGTCTAGGCACAAAACTATCGAGGGCGGGTTGTCAGGATCGTCGGGTAACACGGTGGCGACGGTTTGTAACTGCTTCGTTGTGACGGAGGTGCCCATGCAAGCGGCGACGTTTTTGAAGCCACGCTCCTGCGCCGCGATGACGTCCATGTAGCCTTCAACGATGATCGCCCTGCCAGAGGTCCGAATCGCATCGGAGGCCCAACTCAATCCGTATAGCGTCTCGGATTTGTTGAATATCGCGGTCTCATGCGTGTTGAGGTATTTGGGTTGAGCATCGCCCATCGCCCGCGCTCCAAACCCGATGATGTTGCCGCGCGGGTCTCGGATCGAGATCGTTATCCGATTTGCGAACATGTCTCGCCAAGCGCCATCCGCACTTTTGACGACGAGCCCTGCACGGACGACCGCCTGGCTTTCGGCGCCGATTGATCTCAGGTATGCGAACAGCGAATTGACCCCGCCCGGTGCGAAACCTATGCCTCGCCGGCGTGCCACGCTGGCGTCTATACCGCGCGATTCGAGATACGCGAGCGCTTCGCTCCCCTGCGATCCTTCCAGCTGTCTGTAGAAATACTCTTCGGCGACCTCGTTGGCTTGGTGCAACGCGGACGACTTGGTTCGTCGCTGACCGCTATCGCTCTCATCTCGGAAATTCGGTTCAATGCCGGCTTTGAGTGCGAGTTTTTCCAGCGCTTCTTTGAACTCGATTCCATCGGCACGCATCACGAAATCGAACATGCCACCGCCGACGCCACAAGCGCCCCAGCAACGCCACGAATCGTGATCAATGGATAAGCTGAACGACGGAGTTCGTTCGTCGTGGAATGGGCAGAGGGCCTTGGGCGTGCGAGATGATGAATTTTCCAGCGCGAGATAGTCAGACACGACATCAACGATGGTCAGCCTTGCCTTAACGTCGTCGACTAACGTCATCTGCTCTCCCTTGCAACGGCGAAGTAATTAACTACACCCACCATCACTCATCGGCTATCCCCTGCGCTGCGCGTCGTGAATATTGCGTCACGCCTAATAACGCTGTGGACGTACGAAGTATAACCGAGAATCTCTCGAATGCAAACGTCTAAACGCTGGCAACGGAGCTGATTGTGGGCGCAATGGTTCTAGTCGATACCGCGGTCAGTGAGGCGGCGGGACTGTGACTCGGCCTTGGTAGAGTCCGCGTGCGCTGCCCGGCGATATTCGTTCGAGCGCCATCACCGCGAACGAGTCGGTCATTCCGCTCACGAAATCGGCGGCGGCATACTCGGGTTCAATTGAGATGACTCGCATCCACTCCGGAATGTCATCAACGTGTGCGGTATAGTACTCGTGTAAGTCGGCGACCGCAGCGTGTGCTCGTACGCCTTCGGGCGATGCAGAGGTCGGGTGGTATACCCGCTCAAACATGAAGTCACGGAGTCGCGTCGTCACGTCTATCATTGCATCGGACATCCGGATCCACACATGTTGGCTCCGTTCTGATGACTCACCGGTGCAATCCCAAGACGAGTCGACAACGTCGCAAACCATGGCGTTCAGCCTGCTTGAATGGACGTCGCCTAAAGCATGGCGGATGTCGTTGGGCACGTCAGTAGTGGCCAACGCGCCGTCGCGCTCAGCGTCCGCGAGGTCATGCGCCAAGTACGCGATGGCGTCGGAGATTCGGACGATCTGAGCTTCAATCGACATGTCCTCCACCGCATTCGGTTCGATGAACTTGCCCTCAGGTTTCGAGTGACGCCTGACGGCGTCTAAGACGTCGTTGGTGAGATTTAGCCCTTCGCCATGTTTTTCGAGCAGCGTGAGTGTTCGCACACCTTGCGCGGCGTGCGTGAAACCGTTTGGTAAACGTTCGTTCAAAACCTTTTCGCCAATATGCCCGAACGGCGTGTGCCCGACGTCGTGAGCTAACGCGGCGGCTTCGACCAAGTCCTCATTGAGATTGAGGGCTCGCGCTATTGTGCGTCCGACTTGCGAGACTTGAAGCACATGGGTCATCCGCGTCGTGAAGTGGTCACCTTGCGGGTTGACCAATACCTGACTCTTGTGTTTAAGTCGTCGAAACGAGTTTGAGTGCACGATACGGTCGCGATCTCTTTGAAACGAGGCGCGAACGGACGAAGGTTCTTCATCTCTGTCCCTAGTTGCCCGCGCTGATCGCGCCGCGAACGGTGATAAAGCGGTTTCGCGCTGCTGGATGCGGCTCCGAACACTAGGGTGATGTGCTAAATCGTAGCCAATCACGCTACCGTCACTGTCTTAGCCAAGTTGCGGGGGCGGTCGGGGTTGATGCCGTTTGCGATCGCGGCGTGGTAGGCCAATTGTTGGAGCGGTATCGTCATTAGGAAAGGCAAGTGTTCATCGTCGTCCGATGCAATCGGCAACCACGCGTCGGCCAATTCTCCGACTTCGGCGTCGTCCTCATGCGCGAGAGCAATCACCAGACCATTCCGACTCTGGACCTCGTTGATGCTCGTCAACATCTTGGTGCGAAGTTCGCCATTTCGGGGAACTAGGGCGATCGTCGGCGTGGCAGGTTCGATCAGAGCGTTTATTCCGTGCTTCATTTCGGAAGCGGAACATCCCTCGGCGTGGACGTAGGCAGTTTCCTTCATCTTTAGCGCTCCCTCCATCGCGATAGGGAACAGATCGCCCCGCCCTAGGATGAGCATGTCAGTGACCGTCTTAAACCGGTCTTTCGCGAGGTCTGCGACATGGTCTTCCTGTCCGATAATGCGATTGATCGCCCGGGGCAACGACACCAATGCTTCGATATGACGATCGATTGTCGCGGGATCTAGGTGGCCGCGGTCACGACCGAGTTGCAACCCCATCATGTACATCACCAACATGCTGTTGATGAACGTCTTGGTCGAAGGAACTGCTACTTCGATACCCGATCCGATGTCAATTACGACATTAGACATTCGTGCCGCTTCGCCATGCGGGTTCGCGGTTACGACCGCCACCGTGCTCCCCTTGCGGCGCGCGGTTTCTATCGCGACAAGAGTGTCGTACGTTTCGCCCGATTGTGAGACCGCCACTAGGAGATCTTGGTCGCTCAGTACAGGATCGCGATCTGCTAATTCACCGGCGTATTCGACGTGAGCCGGTACCCCAGCCAAGCGTTCGCACCAACGCGCCCCTGCCATGGCCGCGAAATATGACGTTCCCATGCCGGCGAACACCACGCGGGCCAGATCGGGCCGAATCTCACGTAACTCCGGGATTTCGATAGTACGTTTGTTGAAATCGACGCGACCTTTCATCGCGCCCTGCACCGCTGCCGCCTGTTCTGAGATCTCTTTGTGCATGAAGTGCGGATGATCGCCGATATCTGAAAGGCGGTTTTCCGGCAACAATGGCACGCTGGACTTGCGTACCGGAGAACCGACGACGCTCACGATCTTCACATCATCTCGATCGATACGAACCGCCTCGCAATGGTCTATATGCACGACTTCCGTGACATCTGTGGGCATTGCCGCGGTGTTGCTTGCGAGAATGTGCGCGTCATGAGAAACGCCGAGTATCAGACTGCCCGCGTATCCGATCCTAATCCCAACGATCGCGCCGGGCTCGGCAGCGGACACGGCAAGTATCACCGACAACCCTTCGAGATCTTGCCCAACCCGCATCGTGGCATCGAGGAGCGAAGCGCCTCCGGCCATATGCCGCGCGATCAGATGTGCAACCGCCTCTGAATCGGTTTCGGATTTTAATTCGATGCCGTCCGCGATCAGACGGCGTCTCAAATCCAAGTGGTTTTCGATGATTCCGTTGTGCGCGATTGCAACCTTGCCGTCATAGCTGAGGTGGGGGTGTGCATTCGCATCCGTTGGTGCGCCATGCGTAGCCCACCGCGTGTGAGCGATACCGGCTGTCGCTTGACCCAGTTGGCCATCAACAGTCTCTACCAGACCGGAGACCGGGCCGGCGCGTTTGATCGTCGTGATTCTTTCGCCGGTGAAGGCGGCAATGCCCGCGCTGTCATACCCGCGATACTCGAGATCGTTGAGCGCCCGCAAAAGAAACGATTTCGCATCGCCGTATCCGGCGTAACCCACAATTCCGCACATAACGCCAGTTACACCGATCTTCTTCCAGTTCGCGAAGAGACGAGTCGTTGAGATGCTTCAACAAACGCCTCTTGCGAAATCGACACGTCAACAACGCTCGTTAATTCAAATTGCGATGACATTCCGTCGGCGTAGATGCCGCGTCTCTCTACGGGCAACTGCGAAGCCAACCTCAGCATAATCTCATCGGTGGCCCGGAGAAGCTCGGCTCGGCGAATGACACCGGAGTCAATTCTGAATGGTTCGCCGACCGACATCCTGATTTTGGCTATCGGCATCAACAATTTGAGGATGTTTTGTAGATTGTCGGTGCCATAAAGCCCGATCGGAACCAATGTTGCCCCGGTCTGTGCGGCGACCAACGCGGTTCCGACGTGGCCTTTCTTCAATCCCTCCAGGTTGCGGCTCCGTGTTCCTTCTGGAAACATGACGACCGCTCGTCCGATACCGAGCATCGCTTTCACCCACCGCAGAGCCCGCACATCGGCGGAATACCGGCTCACCGGGTACGCGCCCCAACCCTTGAGTAGGAACGTGGATAGCGGATTGTTGAACAGCTCCCGCTTGGCTAAGAACAACGCGCGACGAGGCAGTATCGAAGCCACTATCGGTGGGTCTAAGTTTGCGAGGTGGTTGGAAACGTAGATCACTGGGCCAGTGACTTTCAATCGGTCGCGGTTTCGCACTTCAATGTCGGCGAACGTCCCCAAAGTACCGCGGAATGCGGTATTGCCCATGGGGAAGAACCATTGCCGATTTGGCTTCACGAGACTTTCGCCTCCAAACCTTCGTTGGCCACGGCTCGTTCAAACGCCGTGTGTGTCAACTCTACGATGATTTCTACCACTTCTTCGGGGCTTAGATCGTCAGTGTCGACAGTGATCGCGTCGTCCGCCGGGCGTAGCGGCGAATCTGACCGGCTGGAATCTATCAGGTCTCTCCTACGGGTTGATTGCAACACCTCTTGATAACGCCTGCCGTCAGCATTTCCACTCGCGTCTCCAGTTCTCCGCGCGGCGCGAGTCGCCGCAGAAGCGTCAAGGTAAATCTTGACAAGCGCATCAGCCAAAACGACGGTCCCGATGTCCCTGCCTGCCATCACGATGGATCCTCTTTCCGCAATCTCGCGCTGCTGCCTCACTAGCGCTCTGCGAACCTCTGAAACCGCCGAGACCGGCGAGACGCTTTTGTTGATTTCTTCTGAATACAAGACGTCGGTGATATCTTTGCCATCTGCCGCCAGTCTCCACGCGCCGTCGCCTCGCCGAAAAACGTTGAATTCCGCTTTCTCAGCTAAACACCCAAGCTCGCGCGCGTTTTCAACGGAAACAGATCTCTGGATTGCCAAGTAGGTTACGGCACGGTACATCATACCCGTGTCAAGAAAATCGCAATCCCATCGATCAGCCAGCATCGCCCCCACGGTTGACTTGCCAGACGCCGATGGGCCATCGAGGGCTACTTGCATTGGCGCGATGTTCGTCGGGGTATTCATCGGAAGTCGGTGGAACTTGCGGGATCGGACATTGCACCCCATAGCGCATCAACCAAGAGGGTTTTCGGCACCCGGTCAGACTAATATTCGATTATAGACAGTGCGGATTGACACTCGTGAACGACGCCGTCGCGCGTCCGCGTCGAGAGCGCCGCGCCGATCGACCGAATAGTTGCAATCCATAACTTTCGCCGAGGTCATATTCCAATCGATACATGAACGGCCTAGACGGAATATTCATACTCACGATCTTGCTTCTGGCTTTTTGGGGTTTCCAGACCGGAGTAATAGGCGCTGCTATCTGGTTGGTGGCGGCCTACGGTTCAATTGTTCTGGGGGCACAGATTGTTGGTTGGACGATCCCCAGGCTAGGCATACCGCAAAACCTCGGTTCCATCGTCACATCGTTCGGCTATATTTTGGTGTCCGCCGTCGTGTTCACCCTCGCTCGGATGATTTCGATATCGATCAGATCCGCCATCAACGTATCGCCATTAAGATGGGTCAACGATATCGGTGGAGCCCTTTTGGGCGCACTGCTGGGGATCCTAGCGGTCGCCGCGATTATCGCAGTCGCTGCGATATTCACGTACGTTGTTCCCGAGGGCGCGTTGGAGTACGGGGGAGCGTCTTACTCTGCGTCCTACTCCCAGATCTACTTGAACAACGGCCCGCGAGCTTGGCTCGATGAGCAACTCACAGGATCGCTGATCGTGGAGATGATGGCCAACTTGCGCGGCGTGATAGTGCCAATTGCTCCACGCGAACTTGGGATCGCCGTCGAGGTCCTATTTTCCCGTGTGGATTAGAAGCCAGAACCATCCGACGCTAGCAACAAGGTTTGTACGCTCAGCTGCACATCTCTGTCTGTAAAATGAGTACCGTGACTGATCAAGCGTTAATTCTGATACGTTCTCGGGTGTTGGTGCTCAACCAGAACTATCAGCCGCTCAACATCTGCGACGTGCGCCGCGCCGTTTCGCTGCTAGGCAAAGGCAAAGCCGAAACGGTTCAATACGGTGTCGAATATATCCACACGGTTTCGAGGATGTTCGAACGCCCCGAGGTGATCCGCCTCGTCTACATGGTCCGAAAGCCGTTGCACCGCCGCAAGTTGTCGAGGCGTGAAGTGTTCCAACGAGACGGGCACCTATGCCAGTACTGCGGAAAACGCGGCGCGGAGATGACGCTTGACCACGTAATACCGCGCTGCAAAGGCGGTCGACACACGTGGGAAAACGTCGTCACCGCATGCCAACGGTGTAACCATCGTAAGGCGGGATCCACACCTCGAGAAGCAGGGATGCGATTGCGGGTGCAACCGCGCGAGCCGCGACCTAATCCGTATGCGGGGTTCAGCGCAGACCGGGTTGACCCGACTTGGCTACCGTTCATGCCTTGGTTGGCTAAGCAACCGCTGCCAACTGCGGCGGGTTAATTGTCTGTCCCACCCCGGCCGTTCGTCAATTCAAGCATCCGATTTACGAACATGTTGACGCGATCCCGGTGACGTCGCAAGTCGTCAACGTCCAAAAACCCGTGATAAAAGTTCGCATGTAACGTCTCAGCGCTCGAGAAAAGAAAATCCAACGAAGGATCTTCGAATTCTTTGGCGAAAGATTCGACGGCGCGAACCATCACCCGGTGCCCACTCTGTTTGGTACCACGCCGGTGCATCTCTGCAATCACTACGTGCGACGCCGCACCCCATAATTTTTCTGATGCTTGAAAAAGTTCGCCATCTGCAAATTCCCTGTCGGCGTCGATGAGAAACTGCCTCGCAAGTTGATCATGTTCCGGAGCGAGCATATTTAACTGGATCCCCAATAGTTAATCGATACGGTAAAGATCATTCTATTTTCCTTTGCGGTTCACGCAATCGTCGGCATTTCCAACATCATCGCGTCGAAAGCAAGTTGTGGCAGTGCGTTAACCATCAGTGCGTCTCGCGTTTTGCGCGCGGCTAGCGCGGCGCTCGCGACGTCGTCGCCGCTCAGCTCGCCTGCTATATGCTCCAACTCACCGACGCGTTCCTCGTACACAACTTGGTGCCGCAACCCGTTCTGGATCATTGCGATGTCTCTAATGATCTCCAACCAACGACCAACCTCTTCCAATGCGATACTGCGGTCCCTACGGAACTCGCGGCTCATTTCGAACGAATAATCGAATCGGTTTGGCATGTCGGCGTTGATGACATCGATGATCCTAGCGGCCGATTGCCGCCGGGCGTCTACGAGCGATGGATCGTTTAACGCCGCGATCGCCCAACCTGGCGCACCCATTGACATTTTGGCTAGCATCAGCGCTTCATTGCTGTTGACGTTGTAACGATTAACCAAAGCATCTGCGATCGCTTCTGTCGGCACGGAGCGCAACCTTACGAAATGACATCGCGAGGCTATAGTCGCTGGCAACAGGTCTGCTGAAGGTGCGGTGAGGATGATGTGAACGCTGCCCGGAGGCTCTTCGAGCGTCTTGAGAAGCGCGTTCGACGCGTCGGGCGACATCCGATGCGCTTCGTCGATGATGAATATCTTCGCGCGACCTTCGTATGGCTCCAGCATCGCATCGGATTGAATGTCTTTGATCAAGTCAATCCCGATCATGACGCGGCGCGCGCCAGCATTCGCGTCGGCATCTTTCGAAGTCTGGGTCGAAGACGTGATGATCTGGACGTCTGCGTGGTTGTCGCGCTCAATCCGACCGCATGCCGAGCACTGTCCACACGGCACCGAAGGTTGGAGATCCGCCCAACCCGGCGCAACGACGTCTTGTGCGTTGCAGTTAAGCGCGCGGGCGAAATCGATTGCTAGCGTGCGTTTTCCGACACGGTCCGGGCCAGTGAAGAGATATGCGTGAGAGACGCGCTTCTGTTCAATCGCACCAGTGAGCAGCGTGATCGCGGCGCGATTACCGATCGTTCGCCATTGCTCGATCGAATCAACGTTTGGCGATGCGGCAAGCATCACTCATATATCGCCGTGGCGAGAAGGTCAGCGTAGGTTTCACGCCTGCGTATCAAACGCGCTTCCGACTGCTCGGTTACCAATACGATGGCCGGTCGGGTCTGAAGGTTGTAGTTGCTGGCCATCGGTACGCAGTATGCGCCTGATGCCGGCAATGCCAACAGGTCGTCGGTGTTCAGATCCGGAAGGTTGACGTCTTTCGCCAAAACATCCCCGGACTCGCAGAACTTACCAGCTATGGTGACTGTCTGCGTCGGCTCGCCGAGCGGATCGTCTACTGACAACACCTCGTATTCCGCGTCGTACAACGCCGGCCGGATGTTGTCGCCCATGCCGCCGTCAACACTGACATAGGTGCGCACGCCGGGTATGCGTTTGATACCGCCAACAGTGTAGACAGCGACCCCTGCCCTGCCCACAATCGATCTCCCGGGTTCGATGATTAACCTCGGTTGGTCAAGCCCGTATTTCGTGCACGCGGCAATCAACGAGTCGGTAATTGTCTTCGCGTACTCGCCGATGGTGGGAGGCAGCTTTGACGACAGGTAACCGATCGCCATACCACCGCCCGGGCTGAACTCCTTCATCTCTAGGTGGTGAACCCACTTCATCCGCGCTGCGAAGGCGCACACGTATTCGATCGCCTCCTCATAAGGCTCCAACTCGAATAGCGGCGATCCGAGGTGGAAATGCAGACCTTGGACATCGAGGTAGGGTTGCGACAACGAGGCGTCAACCGCCTTTTCAGCGTCGCCCGTCTCGATCGAGAACCCGAATTTCGAGTCCAATGCGCCAGTGCTGGTCAAACGATGAGTATGTGGGTCAATGCTCGGCGAGAGACGGAGATTCACGGCTTGGGTGGAGCCTAGTTCTCCAGCAACTTCGTTCAGTAGCTCAATCTCGTGGAACGAATCGATCGTGATGCGACCGATGCCCGCCTCGACCGCTTCTCGTAGTTCGTTCCGCGCCTTGTTGTTACCGTGGAAGTTGATTTTCTCGGCGGGAAAGTCGACGGCCAGCGCGAATGCCAATTCGCCACCCGTCACGACGTCGATTGATACCCCTTCCTCTTCCATGATCTTCAAGATCGCCGGGTTTGAGAACGCCTTGGTCGAGTACTCGATGTCAGTCGTTGGGTAGAAACGTCTGAAATTGCCGACGAACTCCCGGCACATCTCACGGATCGTAGCCTCATCGAAGATGTAAAGCGGACTGCCGAACTCGCCTACGATCTCCCGAACGTCGAGGTTCTGGATGGCCAGTCTTCCTGCGTCGTTCACCGACGCGGAGATTGGGAGCACTTCGGCAAGTGGCAGTTGGTTCATTGCGATGGAATTTAGGGGATTGGAGACGTTAACGAGTGGTTATCTCAATTTTGTGTTGACGACGTGCGAACGTCAAGGAATGGGGCAATTAATCACCTCACACACCAAAACACAGTACCCTGAACTTGCCGCAGAAGCTACAAACTGACCGATCTGGTGGTTTGTTTAGACAGGGGCGTTGACGCGCCCCCTATGCGGTTTACCAGACGGGTAGCTTCTGTGGCAAGACGCTTACTGTTCTCGCCGCAAGGGGGTATCCGAATGCTTCATCATATTGCGTCGACCGTTACAGGCGATCCGCAGAGGCACCAGAGTTGTGGCGGCGTGTTCGCCGTGTTGGCGGTCGCGATCATTCTGCTGATGGTGTGGTTATACGCCTCGGGACGCGACCAAGGCCGCCAGGATCAGTGGGAGAGAGTGCCGACTGTTGATCCCGAGTCGTGCTACGGGCTGACCACTGTAGAATGCATGATCGCACGGGACGACTAGTACAATTCGCAACTAAAACAACCTAAAAGCCCACGGAGTGGTTCCGTGGGCCTAAGGTCTCCCTGAGGGGAAGAAAGGGTGTAATTACATGCACCAGTATATAGGCTTCCGTCGTAGCAACGCGCAACTTCTTGCGGAAATCAGGCGGATTACAGGCGATCCGCCTCCAGCGTTCGTGATGCTGAGACGCATCAAAGAGGTGCTAATCAGGCATGGCAAATCCGCCCGTTAATATGGATTAACGGGTATAATCCAAAGGGACTGGACACTCAAATGCCCAGCCGGTGGGGGCCAGAGGGGGCTCCGCATGTTCGTTCAAGCCTAGATGCGCCGCCAATTACGTTTTGCTAGGACGACCTCTGGCTCACCCACCTCTTCCAACGCTACTACACGGCAGTGGCAAACCGCTTCAAGATCGACATGCCCTTCGAGGACGCGGTGAAGCGCGTCGTCAGTCGTAAGGATTCTCTTCCTGCTCCGTCTTGCAGTACCACAGAAGACGGCCCTGCGTCTGCATCATCAAAGCGCAGAACCGCGCGGCGTCCGAAATCTGACGGCGAGAAGCCCTGAAGTCAAACTCGTGCAGATACTTCGGCGGATGGCCTGTGCTGATGTGGTGGAAGGTGCCGTGTACGCCACGCTTGAAGATCGACCAGTAGTTCTCGATGTTCTGGGTGTGGATCTCCGGCATCTCTTTGCGGACGTACTCGAGTTCGTGGTTGACCATCTCGTGTGGCAAGTCACGCTTCATGTCACGGCAGGCCGGATGCCGATCGCTTACAAGCAACGTCTGGCTAGGTTCGACAGAGGCCAGAATGATTGGCCGCAGGGTGTCAAGCCGCGGATGCTCGACCACCTGGCTCTTCACTCGACCGCCTCGCTGGAGCATCCCGAACACTGGCGTCTTGCCCTCTAGCGGTGCTCGCGGCGGCTTGGGGCGTAGATCCACCTCCTGCTCGTCCTTGATGCGTTCATGCACGACGGGATGACCGCGCCTGCGTCTGGGACCGAGGTAGGTTTCGTCCACCTCGACCACGCCATTCATCAGTTCGCCGGACTTGTCGGCCATAGCATCGCTGATGCGGTGGCACATGAACCATGCTGTCCGGTAGGCTACTCCGATCGTGCGGTGGACTTGGTGGGCACTGATCCCCTTCTTTGAGGAACACATGAGATACATGACGGCGAGCCACTTGTGGAGCGGGACCTTGGAGTCCTCGAAGATGGTCCCTACAGTAGTGCCAAACTGCCTGCGACACTCACGATAACGGCACTTGAACAGCCTGCGAACGTGGTTCTTTGTGCGGGTTTTGCGGGTGATGCGGTAGGGACCCTCGGCACCACACGTGGGACACACCGGACCATCCGGCCAACGCACGACTTCAAGGAAATCGCGACACTCATCATCAGACGAGCGCATGATGTCTTGCCAACCAGATTTGACACAAACGTATCAGTTTTTGGTGTGCTTAGTGCCAATTGTGGCGAAGGAGTAGTAACGTAGGAAGAGGTGGGAAGGCCAGAGGTCGCCTGACAAATATAATCAGGTCACAGTTAGGCTCAAATACACCTGCGATCTCCCTCTGGCCCCCGCCAGCTGGGCATTTGAGTGTCCAGTTACCTAGATGTTACGCCATCGCTGCACCTGCATCGCTTCCCCTTTGGTGTGTCAAGTGATTAATTGCCAGGAATGTGGCGACGGTACCATTGAATTCACTGGTGGGTTGAATAGACCGAGTTCATACTGACCCACGTTTGAAGGCGCACGAACATGAATGAGAAGGTCCCGCGGCTGACGGAACTCGCCAGCTGCGCCGGCTGAGCGGGCAAACTGAGCCAAGGCGAACTCGCCCAGGTGTTGGGCGGGCTGATAAATGGAGCCGCACCACATCCCGATCTGTTGGTAGGTTTCGAACACGGTGACGACGCTGCTGTCTACCGATTAGACGATCGTGTCGCCCTAGTACTCACCGTCGACTTCTTCGCTCCCATCGTCGATGATCCCTTCACGTACGGAGCCATCGCCGCAGCCAACTCGATGTCCGACGTTTATGCGGTCGGAGGAAGGCCCATAACTGCGCTGAATATCGCCGCGTTTCCGCGCTCCCTGCCCCCTGACGTGGCGCCGGAAATACTGCGCGGTGGCGCAGTCAAGGTGGCCGAAGCCGGTGCCATCATTGTCGGCGGGCACACGGTCGATGACGACGAGCCGAAGTACGGTCTCTCCGTCGTTGGCATTGTCGAGCCGGGGCGTCAAGTCCAGAACTCGACAGCACAACCGGGTGACGTTTTGGTCCTAACCAAACCCATCGGTACCGGCGTAGTCACCACCGCGTTGAAGAACGGCAAGGCTGCCGATGATGTATTGGAAGCCGCGGTCGACTCCATGCTGCGCTTGAACCGCGATCCTGCCGAGGCGATGATGAGTGCGGGTGCCAACGCGGCGACCGACGTCACTGGCTTCGGCATTGTTGGTCATCTGATGACGATGATGAAGGCCAGCGGTACTACCGGGCGATTGCGACGATCTGCTCTCCCAATACTTCCGGGCGTTCTCGAGCATCTGTCCGATGGTTTGGCGCCCGGCGGCACGCATCGAAACATTGAATCAAGCGCGGGCAGCGTCGAATGGAACGATGAAGTCACGGAGATCGACAGGCTTCTAATGTGCGACCCTCAAACCTCTGGCGGATTGTTGATCTCGTTACCGAGCGACGCCGTCGATGGCTTACTTGCAGATTTGCATAATCGTGGCGGAGAAGGGACCGTGGTCGGGAACGTCGTCAATTACAACGGCAATGCTGTCGAGGTGAAACGTTAGGGATTTATAAAGAATAGTTGACACCGCTTAGGAAATGTTGGCGTCTCCGACTATCTCGTCGATTTCATTCCGCAGCTGATTCTCGTGGAATACGAAAGTCAGGCGGTAAGTGTAGCCATCGCGATCCTGGTGGATCTCGCCCATGACAGCGTTCAAAAACGTCGTGTACAGGAACAACTTGAGCCCGACATCAACATTGCTCGCCTCAATCCATCGGACCTGACGCTATGTCCACGATCACCAACGAGTTCAACCAACCCCTCGGCCCTCTAGTCCGCGGATGGACACCGCCTGCATTTCCTCCTCGCCAATCGATGCGAGGTGCCTATTGCACTGTGGAACCGTTTGACGTCATCGCGCATTCTCCCAGTCTGTTCGACGCTTTATCGGAAATCGAATCTGATTGGACCTACCTGCCATATGGCCCATTCGGCGACCTCGTTTCATCCCAAGATTGGGTCCACACGACGTGCCTCGGCGACGACCCGCATTTCTTTACCCTGCTAGACAATGAAACTGGAAAACTTGGCGGAGTTGCAAGCTACCTTAATATCACTCCCAGTTCCGGCACGATCGAAGTGGGGCACATTCACCTTGGGCCTGTCCTGAAGCGCAGCAGAGCCGCGACGGAGGCGATGTACTTGATGATGGAAAACGCATTCTCACTGGGATACCGACGGTACGAGTGGAAATGCAATGCGTTGAATCAAGCGTCAAGAAACGCAGCGCTCAGGCTGGGGTTCACATTTGAAGGCATCTGGCGACAAGCGACTGTGTCCAAAGGACGAAATCGAGACACCTGTTGGTACTCAATTGTCGATGCCGACTGGCCGCGCATACGCCAAGGTTTCAGGCGTTGGCTTGACGCGAGTAATTTCGACGGCATCGGTCGCCAACTTCGTCGATTGCAAGACTGTATGCAGTCTGAAGCGTAGTTGCCCAACGAGCGAAACGGATTCCTATCTAAACCGATGTCTGGCGAACCGGTTCGTCAGATCGGCCAAGTCATACATAGTGCAGCCCGCAGTGGTGGGGTCAACGTTCACTGCACGCTTTTAGGTTCCAACACCGTCCGAGGGTGAAGGAAGCGCTCGTAACAAGCCATCGTCCAAGTGACTCGCGTCATTGAACCTTTCAATTCGCCACAGCTTGGAGTTCGTGCGCGTCCGGCCGTCCAGATTCCAGCTGTCCACGTCGAGTGAAAATTCGAACAATGCCGTGTTAGGAATTTCGAAAAACCATAACCGATCAGTTCCGAGTAATTGGGCTAGGATGTCGATCATTATTCCCCCGTGGGTGATCACAAGTACGTGATCAGTGTTGTCATGTTCGTCCGTGAGGCGATTCACGACTCGTTGTGCTCGGGCGGTCCGTTCGCTGTAAGTCTCCGCACCGTCGACTAGATCGAAATCGCCTGTTGAGGCGAATTTACGAGCGATTTCCGGAAATCGTTCTCCCACTTCGGTCACACGAAAGCCTGAGAATATGCCCACATCGTTTTCGGTCAGATCGTCCCATACCGTTAATGGTCGGTCCCAGTTTGACGATATGACTTGCGCAGTCTCTAACGCGCGGCTTAGCGGGCTGGTGTAGATGCGGTTCGCAATGTACCCTTCACGCTCTAACCTCGAACGGAGCCAATCGGCCTGCATGCGTCCGGACGCAGACAGGGGGGAATCTTCTCGACCCTGCCAGCGCTCCTCAACGTTCGCCGTGCTTTCAGCATGACGAATAAGCCTAAGGTTCATAATGTTTAGATCAACCTGGTCAAACGGTGCGCGCTGGTACGCTATTCACATGCTGGCCAGTGTTCGAGTCGATGACACATTTGAAGTCTATCCTTGTCCTAGCCCATCCTGTTGTCGCAACTGGTTAGGTTCGGACCGTCTGGACTGCGCCGCCGCGTCGTTTGCCCAATGCCGCGATTAACGATACTAATCGGGATTGTTTGCGCGACCAATGTAATCCGCCCACGCATCCATCACTTGTCGCCTTTGCTCAAACAGGTCGGAACGAAAATACGCACCTTCGACCCCTTGAACCGTGTGAGCCAAAGCCGCCTCGGCGATCTCCCTAGGCGGGCCGCTTTCGGCGCACCAGTCACGGAACGAGCTTCTGAATCCATGCGGCACGGCCTCAATCCCCAACTCGCGCAACAGCTTGCTAATCGTCGAGTCCGACAGCGCCTTGCCGGTAACCGACGGGAACAAAAGCCCGACCGCTCCGAACAGTTCGGCAGTTTCGCTGAGAACCTCTACTGCCCTTCCACTCAAAGGGACCCGGTGCTCTCGCGATGTTTTCATTCGCTCGGCAGGGACCGTCCAAACCCTTCGACCCAAATCGATTTCGTCCCATCGTGCGGCACGTACCTCGCCCGAACGGGCCGCGGTCATTGTCAAAAACTCGAAGCACACTTGGGTAAATTCCCACGCGTCCGAACTTCTAACGCGATC
Organism: Dehalococcoidia bacterium; assembly: GCA_965220355.1. Lineage (GTDB taxonomy): Bacteria > Chloroflexota > Dehalococcoidia > Lucifugimonadales > Lucifugimonadaceae > Bin127. Next base: position 599,727 of record OZ244820.1, on the reverse strand, counting down.
GATCGCTTCTTTGACTTTCGAATGATGCAGGGCGCGTCTATGCTTCTTTATGCCGTTCAATCGAGGCAATGCATCGTTGATTGCTTCGCACGCAGGATTGTCATCGCGCAATTCTTGAGCGACTGCCCATCTCATTATGGCGCTGATTCGATGTTTGACCCGTCGAGCCGCCTCTGGTTTTTCGCGCCATATTTTCATCAACACACTTAACACATCTGCCGACGTCACCTCCGACACTCGCTTGGTCCCGATTAAAGGTATCGCGTACGTATTGAGACTGGAATGCCATATCTTCGCGGAGCGCCCAGAATCCTTCCATGAGACGCTGTGAATGTCGATAACCGTCTTCACGGCTTCGGCAAAGGTCGGCACTGCCGACGGCTTCACTCGCGGGTCGGATCCGTCCGCCACAGCACGCGCGTTTTCGAGAGCTTTGGAACGCGCCTTCGCAAACGTGATTACTGGATAAGAGCCTAGACCTAGGCCTCACGAGCCGCCCGTCGATGCGCTGTCGTTGCGCCCACGTCTTGGAGAGACCGCCATTCGTCCGCGGCTTTACCATGAGCGACAATCCAAGTCCGCCGCGCCCGTCTCCGTACCTTCCAAGACGCGTGACGGTCTTGACGAACGCCGCCGACAATCTAGTTGGTCTTCGTTGCGCTACCATTTTTAATACCACTTCTGAAATGACTACACACGAAACATCGTGAAACGTCAATGGTCGTCTTAACCCCATATTTGAACTGAAATCGATAGCATCACGGTACTTTAAGGGCTATCATGACTTGCCATGGCACCATCAAATGGTTTCCACCGAGCCACCATCTTCTAGTACATCCCGATTCTGTCGCGAACAACGACTACCGCAACCGCGTCTCCGGCGGGCCGATCAGGTCTTCGTACTTGAGTCGTTTGCCAACCATACCGAGGAACATCAGTTCCATATGGACGATGGTGTCGTGCTCTCTGTAGTTGTGTCGACCGGCGAATTCGTTGACGTAGCGTTGCAAATGCTTCTTCGACATCTTGTGATAAACGCCGTGAAACCCGCGTTTCAATTGTGACCAGAAGCTCTCAAGGCTGTTGGTATGAGCCATGCCATCGACGTATTCGCCTACGCTATGCCTGACGCTCTCGTGGTCTCGCGGCATTCCTTCGTACGCACCGGCTTCGTCAGTGTAGATCGTCGCTTCAAATCGGGTGCGGGAATTGATGAAGCCCTGCAACGTTGCACGGTCGGTTCGATCGACGACTTCGGCTCCGATGAGATTCAAAGTACGGTCTTTGATGCCGACAACGGCCGTCTTGCCGACGGGGCCTCTGCCAGCGTTCAGCCTCTTGGAGGCGTGTTTGTTGCGTTCCTTGCAACCGATATAGGTCTCGTCAACCTCCGCGGGCCGTCAAAAGGGCCGTAAAGTTCGAGGCTGTCGCGCCAGCCTTCCCGTATGCGATGAACCATGAACCACGCAGTCGGCTCCGTCCATGTCTCGGCTGATCTTCATCGAACTGACGCCCTTGAGTGAAGTGGTCATGAGATAACCGCAGATGACCCATTTTCGCAACGGGATGTTGCTGACCTCCATCGCTGTACCAGTTTTGACGGAGAAATACTGGCGGCACGCGTAGCACCTGTAAGGCATAGGCTTGCCCGATTTGACAGGGTGAGTCCGCTCGCTCCAAAAACGGGGGCATTCACGCCGACCGTCGGACCATCGCAGGTTTTCCAGCCATGTGCGTGCAGACTCTTCGTCGGGGAACATGTCGAACAGTTCTATGACCGAGATGCCTCTGCGATAAGCCTTGCCGGGACCGGTGCGTATGGTGTCTGTTTCCATACCAAAATTGTTTGGCACATCCGTTGTGTTGTCAAGTATTCTTTATAATTACCAAACGCTAACCTGCTAGCGACCAGATGCGTTCGCGTTCTTCCGCTGGTAGCTCCGAGAGAGCGGTACCGTCAGCCATCTCCTCGGCGCGCAATACTCGTTCACGCAGATCGGAATTCACCTTCAGCAACGCCGTCTCGGGGTCAACACCTAGAGCTTGGATCTGTCGGACAGTTGCCGCGAGGAATTCTCCCGCTCGACGTTCAATCTCAGCGTCAGATTCATCATTACGTCGGTCGGACAACGCATTAACGTCGTTGGGCGGCGATACGAGGCGCAATTCTGCTCTCGCCGCTCTGCGCTGCAAAACTGCAGACTGGGCCAGTGCTGGCAACGCCTTGGGCACCGATGCGACGATCGAGCGCACGCCGCCGGCCTCCTGCCGTTTGATCCGTTCCCAACGGTCGATAACGTCTTCACCCGAATCAAGTCTTTGAGCATCACCGAATACGTGCGGATGTCGGCGTATCAATTTCTCCGCGACTTTGCGACACACAGAGTCGGCATCGAACTCGCCGCTGCGACGCGCAATGTCGGAGTGGAAAACGATCTGTATCAATAGATCGCCGAGCTCCTCCTCCAGTGCCGCGCCATCACCCGATTCCAGAGCCTCCAAGGTTTCGTACGCCTCTTCCAGCAAATTCGGGCGCAAGGACCGGTGCGTCTGTTCGGCATCCCACGGACAACCTTCGGGGTCCCTCAGACGTCGTACCGTATCCACTAAATGCGTGAACGCAGCGCTTGTGCTGTTGATCTCATTGAGTTCGTCATTCATCACGGTAGTTCCTCGTCAGCCGCAGGTATCTCAACATGTATTCTCTAGTTATGGATTTGCGGTTCAGTTCGCTTCGCTCATTGCTCCGATATGTTGATCGAGAAGCCGCCATCTGGGTAGTTGGCTTTTTGGTTCTTGCACTGGGCAACCCAAACTCCGATTTCCACTTCACGATATTCTGGCCGTATTACGTCTGGGGCATAAAGAGCCCTGGTTTTGGACTAGGCCATTCGATATCGTATCTCTTCCGCGGCGATGTATTGTCGGCGATCGAAGCCCACATACTCGGCATCCCTGCTGTTGCAATCATCCTTTGGCGGATTGCGACGCTAGAAATCAAGTTGATTAGACGTGTTAGGAGTCAGAGCTGATGGCAAACGTAATGGAACTACTCCCGGAGGTCCCGGCAAGCGAGCAAGTCGCAATCTCGGGCATAGTTAACGGGCTACCCGAAAATTCGGAACAGTCGTTCGCAATGGCTTACCGAGCCCAACGCAAGGATGAAACAACGGTTTTGTTGCTCACTTTGGTCGGGTTCGTCGTTGTGGCAGGCGTTCAAAGATTCTTCCTCGGACAGATCGGTATGGGACTGCTCTACCTATTCACCGCCGGGCTCTGCTTCATCGGAACGATCATTGACATCGTGAACCACAAGAAATTGACCAACGAGCACAACGTAAAGATCGCAAACGAGATCTCGATGAACCTCCGCTCCAGCGCCCCAAACACGACTCTCTAACTCAGCAAATAACGCCGTTTGCCAAATAATCCGATGAACCCATTCGCCAAGTTGCGGAACCTTGACGCGACGGGTTGGGCAATCTTGGCGTTGGGTGTGATTTTCGCAGCCTGCTTACCGATTTTCCTGATAACAATCAACGTCGGATACGTCACCGACTCAGATTGGCTTTACACGTTCAATTGGTGGCGCAACGGCATTCCCGATCGAACTGGACTGCCTATCTCCGAACTCGATAGCGCCGCGGACCAGATCAAGGACTATTTCCGCAACGATGCCGGCAGGCTGGACGTCACCGTCAACACCTCCCGTGGAGTGGTGGACCTTTTCGTAGAACGCGAGATACTCCACATGATCGACGTCAAGGAGCTGATGCGGCTCGTAGCGGCGGTCTCAGTTTGGACCGGTGCCGTCCTTGCCCTATGCGCTGCGCTCGGAATTTTGGTGCGCCGAAAGAAATTCTTCGCGGCGATGTCGTCATGGCTCCGCTGGTGCGCGCTGATCTGGGGCATCGTCGTCGGGGTCATCGTGGTCGCAGCGCTCATCGACTTTACGTGGGTATTCACCCAGTTCCACCTATTGAGCTTCGCCAACGACCTTTGGCAGCTAGATCCGTTCCGACACTATCTGCTGCTGCTGTTCCCTGAACGTTTCTTCTTAGAGGCGACCCTATTTATCGCCGTGTTGACCGTAATCGAGTTCGTCGGCTTATACGTGGGAACGCGATTAGTGGAGATACGTTTTTCGGACGATTAGTCGTAGACGATATTTGCCGCAACTTCGCAATGCGGGTCACGGTTGGATAGTCGCTCGCGGCCGTTTAGAAACGCGAGTTCGACCAAGAATAGCTGCGCGACGACTTTAGCGCCGAGTTGCTCGAGGATCTCCGCGGCCGCGATCGCCGTACCGCCAGTCGCCAAAAGATCATCGATTATCACGACGTTCTGACCTGGCGAGACCGCATCCGATCTGACTTCAATCGCCGAGGCATCGTCATACTCTAGTGAGTATTCGTTTTTGACCACCGGCCCCGGCAGCTTTCCACTTTTCCTAACCAGCACAAGCGGCACACCGACTTTGTACGCGACGGGTGCGGCGAATAGGAAACCACGGGCGTCGATGGCGGCTACAACGTGTGGCGATATCCTTGCAATGCGGTCTGCGAACCAATCTATTGCGGCATGAAACGCTGGGGGATGGGCGAGTATCGGCGACAAATCTTTGAACTGGATTCCCGGCACGGGATGATCGGGCACGTTGCGCACCCAGTCTTTTAAATCGACGCTCATTGACCGTAGATCTCCGTGTCCGGGTAGAAATCGCTCCACGCGAACCAGAACACGTTAACGGCATGGATCGGTTCTAGCCGTGTACCCTGCAAGTCGCCGCTCCAAGCCTGACCGTTGAGCGGCAACCACTTCGAACCGGTCGCGTCATCCACCATCCAATCGCGAGCGACCCCATCGGCATCATCTTCAGAGGTGACCGAGAACTCAAGCGTGTCGTCGCCAACAGTTCGGGAGTATGCGGTCGCGGTGTTGGTCAGCGGGTTGAAATATATGACGGTTGGCTGACCGTTGATCTCCGTGTTAACCACCGCCTCATTCTGCAAGGTGGTGTGCGGGAACGCTATCGCACCATCATCGAATCCCAGTCCTAATACAAGTTCCTTGCCATACAAGCGCTCGTCGCGGTTTGCTTCACCGATTACCCCGGCATCGCCGCGCATGTAGTAACTGGTGTACGGGTCGAAACTGGATTCGCCCTTGAGCAATGCCTTGGTTTCGGGGAACGATGTCCGCCATTCCTGCCACGTTGTGAGGACTAGCGGCACATTGGTCAACTTGACGCCCTTGAATTCGCCCTCTATACCTTCTGAGAGAAAGTGACTCCACAGAGATCGCGTTTGGCGGTCGAACATTATCAGCGCGTTCATCGTGAGTTTGCCAGACACACCGAACGTCAGTGTCTCTCCATTCACCTCTCTGGAATACCCGATTCCAGTGAAGCAGAGCGGTCACCACGTTATCGCGATGGGGTGCCCTCCCACCAAATCGTTCACAATTTCGTGACTGCTCAACAACGGCACGGAGTAGGCGCGGGCATCGCCATCGATCTCGACCCCAAGAACCAACTCGCCGTCGTTGTAAGACATGTTTGCCGTTTCGATATCGCTGAAGAACTGCGGATTGTCTATCGCAGGAATCCCATCGAATGGCAGCAAAGTAACGATGTCGAGATTCCGTTCGGGTGCAAGTTTCGCTGCCGGTGCCGCGGTTGGAGCAGGCGGTTCCGTAGGTGGCGGGGGTTGCGTAGCCATTGCCGCAACGGTCGGTGGTGGAGCATCGTCGTCTTTTGAGACGGTCGGCGCAGCGCCGGTGGCCGTAGGCACCTCAGTCGGAGGTATTTCTGGCGCCGAGGTCGCGGTCGGAACAGCTTTCGGCTCGGAGGTCGCGGTAGGAGAATCGGCGGTTTCTTGTCCACAGGCGACTGCGAAAAGGATCAAAACGACGATGCAAACGGTTATCTGGAATGCGCGCATAGCGTCTGAAATTAGCTTTGTGCTTACGGTCGCGACTTGCGCGTTTGGCTCGTCGAGACGTGCTAAAACGGATTCTTAGGCCGCTGTGATTATGATACGCATAACAGGTGCTTCAAGGATTGACCAGGCACCGAATCAGCAGCTTTCAAGGGGTTTGCCATCCACCTGACTCGCCTGAAATTGAGCGGTTTCCGCAACCATGTCGAGACCGACGTCAATCTTTCGCCAGGATTAGTGGTCTTCACTGGCGCGAATGGACACGGCAAAAGCGGAATCCTCGAGGCCGCTCACATGCTATCGGTTGGCAAGTCGTTGCGGGCCGGCAACGACCGCGAGATCGTCAACCACTCGATCGCCCGAGACGGTGGACATGTCCAGGCACTAGGCGTGTTCAATAGCGGCGCTGAATCGGTGCGCGCCCAGTTTGACTTGCGCATCTTGCCGAGCTCTGCTGAAAACTTCAATCGCCTCAACCTCGGATCCAAAGAATGGCGGATAAACGGTGTCAAAGTCCCGCCTGTCGAGTTCGTGGGTCGCGCAAACGTCGTGATATTTGAAGCCGGTGACCTCGATCTGGCACTCGGGGCCGCGGCCGTCCGAAGGCGTTACCTCGATATCCTCATCGGTCAATTCGACACCGAGTATGTCCAAGCTCTGTTGCGACTAAACAGAGTGCGGGCCAGCCGTAACGCTCTGTTGCGCGGCTTGTTTGAAGTCCAAGATTTCGAAGAGGAGATCGCGTTTTGGGATGGCAGGTTCTGCGACGAAAGCGCCAAGGTAATTCAGACACGGCGAGAGGTCATGCAGCTGCTCCAATCTAGGGCTGAACCTGTCCACGCCGAGTTGAGCGAGGGCGAATCAATCGGTTTGACGTACCGCCCAAATCTCGGCTCCGCCGCCTTGTCCTCGGCTTCGCATGATCTCGAAGGCAGCGCATTAAGGACGCACATCCACGACGCGCTGATGGCGTCGAAGAGAAAAGAGCAGTCGGCCGGCCACATGGTGATCGGACCGCACGTGGACGATTTCGCCATCGACATCGCCGGCGCTCCTGCCCGCAGATACGCATCACGAGGGCAAGCTAGAACGGCCGCTTTGTCATTGCGGCTCGCCGAAGCATCATTGGTATCTGAGTTCGCTCGACGTGACCCGATAATCGCCTTCGACGACGTGCTTTCAGAGATGGACAGCCGCAGACGTGGCACCATCCTCGAGCGCGCCTCGCAATACGAACAGACGTTGCTGACTGCTACCGACGACGCCCTCGTAGGTCGCGATCGATTGGCCGCGGCGCAGAGCTTCCGTGTGCTGCACGGCAATGTAACCCCGAGGCGCTGACGTTGCCTCGTTCGGGTCGCCGATTCGGCGCGTAAGACGCTGCGCAGTGTATAAACTTCATTCAGCGAATCGGAACCTCGGAACTTTCAGGGATTGCTGTGCATAGCAACGTCAAATACGTAACCGCAGACCGCGTTGCCAACGCAGACATGACGGATTGGCTGCCCAATAGCGCAGTCCGCATCGTTGACGGCAAAATATCCGGCGTCGTACCGATGTCCGACATGCCTTCCGATGCATCTGAAACTTCAGAGATGTTGAACTTGGGCGACGTCTCGTTAATGCCCGGTCTGGTCGACGCTCACTGCCACATGCACTGCAGCGCGACGAAAGATGCGCAGGCTCTGGCGTTGGCGGAAAAGGACGACATCCAACGGCTGACAATGCGCGCGGTATCCGCGATGCGTAAGGCTGTGTTGGCTGGAACGACGACGGTCCGAGATATCGGTTCGCGTAACGAGGTGGCGTTTCCGATCAAGCAAGCGATCAAGGACAGCGCCATTCCGGGACCTCGCCTTTTGGTCGCCGGCACGCCCATCACGATTACCGCCGGACACTGCTGGTTCTTCGGTACCCAAGCGGATACCGCGGATGACGTCGCTAAAGCTGTCCGCAACCAGGTCAGACAAGGCGCGGATGCGATCAAGATCATGTCCACGGGCGGCATGTTCACCCCCACGGCGAACCCTCGGTTGCCCCAGTATTCCGCAGAAGCGCTGGCGGTAGCGGTACGCGAAGCGGCACGATCCGGCATCACGGTCGCCGCTCATTGCTTGTCGGCGCAAGGCGTGAAGAACTGCGTCGAGGCCAACGTTCACAACCTAATCCACGCCCGTTGGTTTTCTCAGGACCCGGCCAAAGGCCTAGAGTTCGACATCAACACTGCGAAACGCATGGCCGATCAAGGCCAGTGGGTCGACCCCACCATCGGGCACGCGATGCTTGGACATGAAGCCACCGCGAGAGGAGAGGCGCCGCCACGCGCCATCCATTGGTCCGTCGCCGCGTCCAACGTCTCCGAAAAGGATCACTTCGACGCGCTCAACCAGATGCACGACGTGGGGGTCCGTTTCACCAATGGCTTGGACATGGGTATGCCCCACGGCACGCACGACCGATCGGCCGCCAACGCGTGGTCGGCAGTAGGAAACCTCGGATGGGACACGTGGAACGCGTTGAGGATGGCGACAATCGACACCGCCGAAGCGCTCGGCATCTCCCATGAAGTGGGTTCCCTAAGTCCTGGAAAGGTTGCCGATCTAGCCGCATTCGATGGCGATCCCGCGGCAAACATTCGCGATATGGACCGAGCGTCGACAGTAATCCAAAGCGGCAAAGTCATCAAACTGCGCCACGTCGCGTTGGTTTGACCCATCTGAACTTGAGCCGCTGACAAAATGTTAACTTACTGTTACTGATACACTAAAAGTTGACATCATTACTTTGGATACCGTGAAGAACTGTATTGGCAACTTTGGAAGAACGAGTACGTCGATTGGAAGGTGGTTTCGAACACCTCGCAACCAAGGCCGACCTCGCTGAGTTGAGAGGCGAGATGAACGGTGGTTTTGCGAACCTCAAGACTCGCCAAGCCGAGTTCGAATCGCGGATGTTGCGTTGGTTGATCGGCATGGTTGGTACAGCCACCGCCGCTGTTGTCGCGAACATAGCCATCGATCTCATCACCAGATAGAGACCATTGCAAAACCCCCGTCATTCCCGCGGACGCGGGCGCTTCAGCGCACGGAACGCCCATCCAGAATCAACAACGACCCCGTCATTCCCGCGGACGCGGGAATCCAGAATCAACAAAGCACGCCTTTTCTCCCCAATCCCGGCGACAACCACCGTCATTCGGGCGAAAGCCGGCGCTTCAGCGGACGGAACGTCCATCCAGAATCAACCACGACCCCGTCATTCCCGCGGACGCGGGAACCCAGAATCAACAAAGCACGCCTTTTCTCCCCATCCCGGAAACCATTGGCGATCTGCAGCAAGGGTTTTGCAATGATCACCAGATAAGGCAACGCCCGTCCAGGCTTTGCTTTTTTCCGCCCATTGTTGCCGGCAACTGATCGCCGCGATTTAAGATGTTCATTCGCGATGATCACCGACGCCTTGACACACATCCTTCCGCCCTACTTCTCCGAACACCGCGACGAAGCCCTAGCTCGCGACCGAACATTCGCGGAACTCTTCGCCAGCCCCAAGGTGCGAATCGTCCAAGTCGAACATCTCCTCGAGGAAATGGACCGCTCCGGCGTAGACCGCTCGGTGATAGCAGGCTTCGGTTGGACAGATCAAGAACTCGCCAAACGCTCCAACGATTACCTCCTGGAAGCGGCAACGCACTTTCCGGGCGTTTTGATTCCGTTGTGCAGCGTAAACCCGCTTTGGCCCGACGACGATGCACCCAGAGAAGCCGAACGATGCTTCAAATTCGGGGCACGCGGCATCGGCGAACTCCATGCCGACACTCAAGGGTGGGTCGAACCGCCGTACGACCGTCTCGCCGACACCATGGCCGTTGTCCGAGAATTCGTCGCACGCCGCAATCGGATGCTTTTCGTCGTAGTCCACGGATCTGAACCACTCGGCCACACCTACCAGGGCAAAGGGACCATGACGCCAGACCGCTTAGTGCTCCTAGCCAAGAGATACCCTGACAACGCCTTCATCTTCTCCCATTTCGGTGGGGGCCTTCCCTTCTATAAACACATGCCAGAGATCGACGAGGCGCTGGAAAACGTCTCTTTCGACTCCGCTGCGTCACCCTTTCTCTACTCGCCAGAGGTCTACGCGACCGTGGATGACCTTGTCGGCGGAACCCGAGTTTTCTTCGCCAGCGACTTCCCATTGTTAAGCCAAAAACGCGCCCTCGATCACCTGCGCGCCTCCGGACTGACCCCGTTCAAGCAACGGATGATCTCAGAGGTTGCCGGCCAATTGTATGATTTCTCTCGGTCTACTTAGAAACCTCAAACTAAGGAATCCGCGATGGCACTGCTTCTCAACAGATCCGACGTCCAACAGGTATTGACGATGGCGAAAGCCATCGATGTCGTGGAAGCGGCGTTTGCCGAGCTCGCCAGCAACACCGCGGAGATGCCACCGCGCACCGTGATGATCGACCCCGCAGTCGGTGGTTGGATCGCGTATATGCCCGCTTACCTCAAGTCTGGCGGGGCACTGGGTGCTAAAGCAGTCACAGTCTACAAAGACAACCCGGGTAAATTCGGACTCCCAACCACCATCGGCACCATCCTCGTTCAAAACAACGAGACTGGCGAAGTAGTAGCCGCGATGGACGGCGGTTACCTAACCGCGATGCGCACCGGCGCCGTCTCCGGGGTAGCGACACGACACATGGCCCGTCCCGACGCGAAGATAGGCGGCGTCCTAGGCGCAGGCGTCCAAGCTCGACAACAGGCGGTGGCGATCGCCGAAGCATCCAACATCAACACCATCCTCACCTTCTCCCTCGACGACCAATCCGCCCGACAAGAGTTCGCCGACTGGGTGGCAGAGCAGACAGGACTTGATGTTCAACTCGCCTCGAGCGGCGAAGAGCTATGTCGAGAATCCGACATCGTAGCCCTCGCCACGACCGCCGCGAACCCAATCGTCGACTCCGACTGGTGGAAACCCGGCGCACACATCAACGCCATCGGCTCCCACGCCCCCGGCGTCCGCGAACTCGACACTGCATCAATTCAGCGCGCGCGCATCATCTGCGACCAGCTCGAAGCCTGCATGGCTGAAGCAGGCGATCTTCAAATACCCGTCCAAGACGGCGACTACGCGTGGTCCGACATCGCCGGAAACCTAGGAGACGTCGTCAACGGAAACACCCCCGGACGAACCTCAGACACCGAAATCACCCTCTTCAAATCCGTCGGCCTAGCCATCCAAGACATCTCCTGCGCCGCCCTCGTCTACCGCGAAGCAGTGGCGAACGACATCGGCCAAGAGTTCGACTTCTCGGCATAACCAACCTATCGCCGCAGAATTCCTGATCAACCGCCACCCGGCGTGGGCGGTTCGCGAACTATCCCTACCCCAAGCAGACGCGATCCGTTCGGGCATCTGCTAAAATGCGCGTGTGGCTAGCAGAGGCGCATCTGGCGAAACGGGAACCTGGTGGGCTCATCTCCGTTCGATATCGTGTCTGCATTTTGTCTAGATGCCGAATGTCGTAGTCGGTGGTTGGGGTTTGAGACTATGTGTTTAACGGCCCCGTATGATTCCTCTAGTTACTCCTGAAATCTGACCAATAGTCGCAGTAGAGCACCGATGTCGCCATCCAAAACAGGCTTGACAAAACTGCTGACGTTGCTCAAGCAGTTGAGAAAAGGTGACAATCTGGGTGTGGCATTGGCGGCTATCGGGGTCTTCGTCCTTGCAATCGGCTTGTTTCTGCAAGGGCTTTCCGTCGGAGTCGGCACCCCGATCAGGACGATCGGCGGCTTGTTGCTTCTGGCTGGTATCGCCACTTTCGTCTTCAGATCACCACATCGACGCGCTGTAGTGATCGGTGCATATAAGGCGGCGATCGCAAGATACACGTCCATAACGGCTAATTGGCGCTGGCCTGACAGGATTGGATTGGCGGGCGTGATCATAGGGTTGATCTGGCTCGTTCCGGTGCTTGGCTTGCGGATCATTTTCGGAAGTGGCGTCAATGATGTCATGTTGCCCGGCATCCTTCTCTTCTGGTGCGGGATCGCATTGCTTATCTTTGGGAGATTTCACGGCAAAAAGGACGCAAAAAAAGCCTCCGATTCGCAAGATTCATCACGCGGATCTAAGGAAGGACGTAGCAAACGCCGTTTCTGGTGATTGCCGCACCGAAGTCGGTCGAGATCGTTTCGATACCTCGCGCGACACATATATAACCAAGACTTCGCGGACTCTCTCTCGATGCAAACATCCAAGAAAAGGACAACTAGGGCGTCGGGATTAATCTACAGGGTGGGCGTTGCAACGATGTTGACCGGAGTAATGATCAGTGTGAGTAGCGGTTTTTTCGGCGGAATCGTCTTCGCAGGAACATCGAAACTCTTGGAGGCATTGAACGCGCCTGAATTACCCACCACTGAAGGGGCTGAAACCGGTTCTGTGTTCATCCTAGTGTTCGGTTTTGGGGTTTTCCTCAGCGGCGTCTTTATCTACAGCCTGCGCCTGCTTATCGAATTAGTCGGATTTCCCGTTGAGCGTCACTTGAGTCGCTGGTTCACACTAGGGGACAAACTGTTTCTGGGCACGGCGACGATTAGCACCCTTGTCGTCATCCTGAGCATCATCCCGCTGATCGTCTTTGAAGCCGTGTTCCTTGACAATCCAGCAGTCGAACTCACGTCGCTCTTGAATTCAACGCTCACGGCATGCGCATGGTTAATGGTCGGCGGATTCGTGATGTTTTTCTTCAGGCGTCGGTACACCCTCCCCAAGGTGTGCAGACGGTTCAACAGTTTCGGCTGGTCCAAGCTGGGTTGGATTTGGGTCAACTTGTTGGGATCAGGATTGATTTTGTTTGCGTTTATTGTGCCTGGGTTCGGGTTATCGTCGCTGTTTGGTTTATCGATGAACGCAATAACCGGAACTGGGCTCGTCATGATACTCACGGGGATAATCCCGCATTTCCTAGCACGTGATAAACCTTAACGGCTAAGGTGTTGCCTGCAGAATCCCCAACGCGATTACCGCTACCGTGAAAACGAATACCGTTGCAACCGTGATACCCACTCCGAAAGCCACTTTTTTGAACTCGTAGTAAGTGGCGTTGATCTTTAACTCGGCTACCGAGTCGATGAAGTTTTGCCGCATCTGAGCGAACGCGCTGATTGAGGAACGCTTGCTCGAAGGTAAGCTGGTTGGCCCCGTCGATGATGGTGCGGATTGGGTCGGTGAAGCATGCGCAGTTCGACTGGCTTGCATTGCAGCAGATTGCGTCGTTGCTGGTTGTCCTTGCAGAAGCTGTCGATAACCCGATCTGCTTGCCGCCGTAGCATTTGTCGGTTGCTGGGACGGTGCCGCGACGGCTGATCGCGTCGGAGTTGACGATGGCGACGATGCCGCAGATTGTGGGATGTTCTGCAGAATCGTCTCAAGGTCTGGCACCTCGTCCACTGGCAGGCCGCAGCACTCCTCGAGGCTTTCCGCCAGCTTTGCGACGGTTGCGTCGCTAGATTTTTTCAGCCGGTTGAATATCTCTGACTTGCCCGGGTCAGCGTAGTCGCTACGGGTGAATATCAGGTTGTCGTCGTTGTAGAACTGCCACAAGTTCGGGTCGGAGGCAACGGCGAGCAGGCTCAGATAGATGACGAGCGACGGGAAATTATCGATACCTTCACCGTAGTTCTCAGCAGATCTTTCGGGGTGCTGATAGTTCTTGTGTCCGAGTTCTGGACTGCGTTCGCCGCTGAATTGGGGCAGGAACATTCCGTCGTAGTCGACGAGACGGATACGCCCATCGTTCTGCACCATTACATTGCCGTGTTGCAAATCGTTGTGTGCGATTCGTAATCCACGCAGACTCGCTGTCGGCCCGCCGCGCCACTGTGCAGCGATCCTCCGTAACGTGTCCGGCTCGCCCAGTCTTGAGCCGACAAAGCTGCTCAGCACCTCGCCCTCCACCCACTCCATCTTGACCATCGGGTACCAGCTGCCTTTGAATCGGATGCCCTCTTCCAGGTACTGGAAATGAACGAATGAGGGCGGAAGCACGTTGATCAAGTAGTTGCTCAGTTCGTTGTACCGAGTCTGCTGATCCTTAACCTCGCGCGTGAAGCAGCGCACGGCGAAGCTCTGCCCTCGTGTCGAAACCGAGTAGACACATGCGAAGGCGCCGGAGAATACCAGCGGCATGCCGCGCTGATTGACCGCCACCGTTGCGGCTTCAAGTTCAGTACCTTTGAAGCACAGCGAAGGATTTTGGATAGCCTCGCTAAAGTCGGTGATCCCTGGCCAAGTCATGGATTCAGTTTCACCTCGCAGGACTACGAGACCTCGATGATGACCAACGTCGTATCATCGTTCCGCATCAACCCTTCTCGACGCTGCTCGCCGACCCACTCATCCCACACAGACGAGTTCAACTCGACGAGCGTCTCCCAAGGCTTTTCCTCGATGGCATTCTGTGCCAAGAACCATGAGGCAATGGCGTCGGTTGCCACGATGATTAGATCCCCTGTGAAACATTCGCCGCTGTCCTGCTTTACCTCTTCCCAAATCCCTCCGATGCTGGCTGGGTTGCTGCAAACTAGAGCGGGATTGTTGTCGAAGTTGACATGGTCGTCCAATGGAAAAGAGACCTGCAAGTGGTGGTCTCGGACTACGAACAGACAACAATCGCCGACTGCCAATGCTCGCCAAGAAAGTACGCCAGGTCTGGGGGATTTAGCCCCGATGGTCAGCCCTAATAGCGTCGCGAACGCACCTGCGCGGGCCTTCACCTCACCGTGCCATGGAATGCGGCCCCACGGCACCTGACCATGCCATTCCCCTTGCGCTGGCACGAGCCAATCGCGGAGAGAATCGGCTGACAGATCGTCCAGATCTGGCGCACGTGACACAAATGCATCGGTCAAGACGTTCGCCCATTCCCGGGCGAATGCAGACTCGCTCGCACCATCGGTAACCGCCACCCGTGCCAAACCACGACCTGAGGCCCCTATCCGTTGGGGATACAAGACACGCGACGCGTCCTCATACTCATCCGCGCTGTTTCCCGCCTTGGGTAGCCAAAACTTGGTGGGAGGTCGAAGTGGCATCTCCCACCTGCGATCAATGCAACCCGGTGGCGGCGCGCGTTCCGATGTCCAAGAACTGCACCAGCGACACCATGTCGGCGTTGTAGACGTATCCGCGAGAACCTTCGCTAACCGGCAAACCCATCGCGGTCGCCTGCTGGACCACCGGATCTGGAAAGACCGAAGACATCCGGAACATTCGCGCCGCGGATCCGTCGTCGGGCGCTTCGCTTTCTTGAGTCGGATATTGCACCGGCAACGCCGACATCGAAGACAGATGCGCGTTGTAGATCAGTACATTGCCATCGTTGGTACCACCGCCCATGATCTGTTTGGCGATGGGTTCGGGGTCGCCGTCGGTGGCGTCCCCATCGCTGACGTTTATCAGCATCGGGGGATAGGAATCTGGGTGTTGCCTCGTCCAATCCCCAAGGGCTTTTGAGGCTTCGGACAATGCTTCGCACATCGGAGTTCCGCCGACGGCTCTAGGTTGTAGCCACTCCGGGAACTTTCTGGAGACCTCCACGATCCCACCTGCGCCGTCTGACTCCTTGACAGACCTTTCGATAACCTCTGCGGCGTCCACCACTCGACTAATAGGCAGGAACGGATGATCCGGCTGGGTGCCGGGGAGAACCGACTCGACTTCAGTTCTTCCTTCTAGGTCTGTAGTGTAGGTGATGAGTCCGATGTTGAAGTAGTCGCGAACGTCCATGCCCTGGGAGCATCTTTGCGAGATGGCATCAAGTATCCGGTTAACGGCATCCGCCGCGCCATTCATTTTTTGCAAATCAGTCTGTCCGCCTAACGCGCCTTCCATCGAGCCCGACTGATCGATCAAGAACAGGAAGCAACCCGGATTAGCTCTGCTGATGTCCGCTGTGTATGGCATATCGATTACTTCCTTGGCAGGTTTGGCCCCCGGTCGTCCCGCGGCGTTTACGCCCTTGCATGGGATGTCTACACCCTCACTTGATCAACCGAATCTCTAATTCGGCGCTACCTATCAACCGCGTCAACCAGAGTAACAGAGTAAAAGGCCTACCGATGTCGAGACCCGGTTACGATGTACTGCACAATCATACCCTCATTTCCGTGGCTAAGTAGATTGATGAATCTAGGAATATCGTTCAGGCGAAGATTCGACCGTTCAGCGACGGCAGAGCGACGCGCCAGTTGAGTGGCCGCAGCCGACTTAGTGGCTGAATCCAACCTGTAGATACTCGCTTGACAACACTCATACATGTTTTGCGCAGTTCTCTCAGGGAGAGCGTGTGAGAGGGCTAAGGACAAAAAGGTTCGTATCACCGAAAAACGCGATAAAACTCGACCAAAACCCACAAGACAAATCGGAGCGGTGACATTTCTGGCCGCCCTGTCACCCCCGCCGACCACCTCTTATTCCCCCTACTACGGGGTGAATGTCAAGGTGAGGGTTAAACGAGCCAACCACATACTTCTAAAACAGGCCTGTCATGAACTCCCACCAGGCGGCGACTACGTCAACTGCCACGTAGTTATCCAGCACCTGCCAGACGTGCAACGTATATTCCTGCGCCATCTTGAGCGCGGTGCAGACGAGTAACCATACGAAAATCCGGCGCGGAGTGAATTCGTAGTCGGGCCACCAATGCCGCTGCGCGGCGATCGCCACGAACCAGAACTCGAACACGTTCGGAAATACCAAAAGCACCCAGCGCGCCTCGGTAAATTCGAAGGCGAAGAAGCCTACAGCGCGAAATGCGAACAGAGCGATGGCAACCGTTCGGCCCGGCCCGGCCCACTGCCGGACCGCAACCCACAAAAACGCCAGCATGTAAACCTGATCGATCCATTTGTCGAATGTCTGGTAATTGCCGACCCCGCCAAGATCGATCAGGTTCATCATGAACAGATCCGAGAAATCGACGAGAATCGCGAGGATAGAGCCGGCGAACGCCCAGCGGATAACCGGTAGCGATCCGGCGATGCGTACGGAGGCGATTATGAGTTGCTCGGGTGTCATGTCTGCCTCCTGATGCTATCGCCAAATTCGTTTGTGTTTGCGATTCGAAATCGCCGAAATATAATAGTCGATTAGCAGTCGAGGCTGTCGACTGCTAACGAATTTCGACGCGTGCAGTTCGGGTTCAGTTGAAGCAGAAGATGCTTCATCGGTTCCTTGCCTGCAAGACGGAAAAAAGAACAATCAAGGAGGAAACACCGAGTGACGGTTAACCTGAAGCCATTAAGCGACCGCGTGGTCGTCTCGCCGTCCGAAGAGGAATCGGCGACTAGCCCGGGCGGGATCATCATTCCCGACACGGCAAAAGAGAAGCCGCAACAAGGCGCAATCGTAGCTGTCGGCCCCGGCCGAACCACCGATGAAGGCGCAGTTATTGGGATGAGCGTCAACGTTGGCGACAGCGTGATCTACTCGAAGTACGCAGGTACCGAGTACTCGCAAAACGGCAACGACTACCTCATCCTGCGAGAATCCGACATCTTGGCGATCGTCGGTTAATGCCGAGTTCTCCGTCGTCTTAACGCCGTCAACATTCATACGACGACGCTACAAAGATTACGGATTTCGTCGCCAAATTAGAACCAACAAGGAGTAACAAGGCAAATGCCAGCGAAAGATTTGCTATTTGATGAGGACGCTCGTGCCAAACTAAAGATCGGCATCGACATCCTCGCTAACACCGTCAAGAAGACGCTCGGCCCGCGCGGGCAAAACGTCATCGTTGACAAGAAGTTCGGCCCCCCGCAGGTCAACTCCGACGGCGTAACCATCGCCAAAGAGGTCGACCTCGAAGACCCGTTCGAGAACATGGGCGCCCAGCTATTGAAGGAAGCGTCCAAGAAGACCAACGACGACGCCGGTGACGGAACCACCACCTCCACCGTCTTGGCCCAAGCGATCGTCGCCGAAGGCTTCAAAAACGTCGCCGCAGGCGCCGACCCGATGGCCATCAAGCGCGGCATGGAAAAGGCCATGGCCACAATCCGCGACTCGATCAAGGGCCAGTCCACTCCGGTCGACAGCTCCTCGCAGATCGCAAACGTAGCTGTCCTCTCTTCACACGACGACGAGATGGGTAACCTCATCGCCGAAGTCATGGAGAAGGTAGGAAAAGACGGCGTCATCACCGTCGACGAGTCAAAGTCCCTCTCATACGAGACCGACTTCGTCGAAGGCATGCAGATCGACCGAGGCTTCCTCTCCCCCTACTTCGTCACCAACCCGGACCGCCAAGAAGCCGTCCTCGACGACCCTTACATCCTGATCACCTCACAGAAGATCTCCGCGGTCTCTGACCTGCTCCCGCTGCTGGAGAAGGTCTTGCAGTCCAGCAAGAACGTCATCGTGATCGCTGAGGATGTTGAGGGTGAAGCGCTCGCCACACTCGTCGTGAACAAGCTCCGCGGCACCCTGAACTGCATCGCCGTCAAGGCTCCCGGCTTTGGCGATCGCCGCAAGGCCATGCTCCAAGACATCGCGATCCTCACTGGCGCAACCGTTATCTCCGACGAGATCGGACGCAAGCTCGACTCCGCCGCCCTCGAGGACCTCGGCCGATGTCGACAGGTCGTTGTCAAGAAAGACGACACGACCTTCGTGGGCGGTACTGGTGATCAATCCGACATCCGCGGTCGCATGGCCGAAATCCAAGCTCAAATCGAGGACACGACCTCCGACTACGATCGCGAGAAGCTCCAAGAGCGACTCGCCAAGCTCTCCGGCGGCGTAGCCATCCTACGCGTTGGCGCAGCCACCGAGATCGAGATGAAGGAGAAGAAACAACGTGTCGAAGACGCACTGGAGGCGACTCGTGCGGCTGTTGAAGAGGGTATCGTTCCCGGTGGCGGCACTGTCCTGATCCGCGCCGCTCACGAACTCGATGGTCTCGAATTCGATGACGAAGACGAGCAGACCGGCGTGCAGATTCTCTCGAAGTCCCTGCGCGAGCCGATCCGCATCATCGCTGGAAACTGCGGCTTTGAAGGCGCAGTAATCCTCGACCGCGTAGTCGGCAGCGATGACCTGAACTTTGGCTTCAACGCCATGACCAACGAGTACGGCGACATGATGATCATGGGCATCGTTGACCCGGCAAAGGTCACCCGCTCAGCCGTCGAGAACGCCGTCTCCGTCGCAGGAATGATCCTGACGACCGCGGCGCTCATCACCGAGCAGCCCGAGCCACCCATGCCCGGCGGCGGAATGCCACCCGGCGGCGGAATGGACTTCTAGTTCAATCCAAAACCAACTGGCAACAGCCAAAACGCGCCGCACCAAGCAATTGGTGCGGCGCGTCGCTTTTTACGACCAAATCGCCTTTCAACCGCCACGCCAAAGAACTCGCCGAGATGCTCTTGAACAACCTACCGAAATTTCGAACCGCATGGCGCCTTAAAGCCTTTTACAAAGCAGCGCGACTTTTGCTCAACGAAGGCGGTACGGATCTCGCCGCTTCGCTCGGATTCTTCACCGTCATGTCGCTACTCCCACTCGTAGCACTGACCATCATGGCACTGATCGCCATCGGATCGGCGGAAGGAGCATTAGTGGTTCTTGCTGAAGCCCTCGATTACCTCTTCCCGGCGTCCCATGACTTGATTGAAGATGCGATCGGCAACCTGCTCGGAAGTTCATTCACAATCGGCTTGATCGCTTTCGGCGGTCTGATCATCGGGGCCAACGGACTCTTCGCCGCCGCAAACCGCGCCACCAACCGAGTCTTCGGCATCGACTCAACAAGACTCATCCAAGTCACGGTCAAAAACGTCTCACTCGTAACCATTCTCGTCATAATCTTCCTCGCTTCGATTGGCCTAACGTCCGTTATCCAAGTCTTGGTGCGCTTCAGCCAAGACATATCCGACCCCACCGGCGGACTCTCCATCGCCGCCGCTGTCGTCCTTGCTTCGCTCTCCACGATACTGCCCGCTATCTTCACCACCATCGTTTTCGCCTTCGTATACTTCCGATTGCCCAACACTCGCATCGAATGGCGAGACGCCACCTTTGGCGCTATCGTCGCCATCATCCTCTTCGAAATCGGCAAACACGTCTTCTTCTGGTTCAACAACCACGCCAGCTATCGAAGCCACATCTACGGCCCAATCACCTCCGTCGTAGTCTTGATGCTATGGGCATACATCGCGAGCCTGATTTTCCTCTACGGCGCTGCCCTAACAAAAGTAGCCGGCGAGTTGCGACCAAAGTGAAATTCTTACCCGTCACCCCTGACCGCTGGGCAGATTTCGAGCAACTCTTCGAAGGCCCAGGCGGACCCAATCATTGTTGGTGCATGATTTTCCGAAACGCGAAATCCGCATTCGGATGCGCCGACCTGCTCGCCGAGAAGATTGCGATGTTCCATCACGTGAAAGAAGGAATTCCAGTCGGCATCCTCGGTTACGCGGATCGCGAACCAGTGGCGTGGTGCTCGATCGCACCCCTAGAAACCCACCAAAACTTACCCGGACAGGGCCCGCTCGGCGACACGTCTAACACTGAGGGCGTTTGGTCGCTCCCGTGCTTTTTCGTTCGCAGCGATTTTCGTCGACAAGGTCTGACCCGCCAACTGATCACCGCGGCAATCAACTACGCCGAGGACCACGGTGCAAAATCCATCGAAGCCTACCCAATCGTCCAAGATTCACCCGGAAATCGATTTATGGGCTTCGTTAGTACTTTTGAGGCGAATGGTTTTAAAAAAGTCCGCACGCTCGACGCGCTACGCATCATGATGAGGCTCCATCTCTAAGCCGGCAGAATCACCATCTACTTTTAGCGAAAATGTTTTCGGAACCAACGGTAAATCCGCAGACATGAACCCGATCAAAGCCGACATCCAATTCCTCTCCGTAACCCCCGATCGCTGGCCAGACTTCGAGCAACTCTTCGAATCCCGCGGCGGTCCCAAACACTGCTGGTGCATGGTATTCCGTCCCATGTCGACAGCCGACCGACGCGCCGGCGCACCCGCCAAGAAGCAGGTTCTGGCCCAAACTATCGCCGCGAATACGCCGGTCGGCATTCTGGCTTACGAAGGCGACGGACCCGTCGCCTGGTGCTCGATCGCGCCTTTGGATACCTACACCAATCTCCGCACACGCAGTTACGTTTCGGACGGGTCCGACACAGACGGCGTCTGGTCGATTGCCTGTTTCTACATTCGAAGCGCGCTTCGTAGTCAAGGGATGACAACGCAATTGATCAAGGCCGCAATCGACTATGCGAAAGCTAATGGCGCCAAGGTTATCGAAGCGTACCCCGTCGACTACGATTCGCCCAGCTACAGCTACATGGGACGCATCGGTACTTTCGAGCGTCTAGGCTTCAAAGAAATCGCAATGGCTGGCACACGGCGGCATATTATGAGATTGCAGCTGTGACGAGGCGGGTTGACCTTACGCGCAGAGCGGGTGGTCACTGTCCCAACGGTTAAACGGAGGTTCCTGCTCCTTAGCCAGCGCACTCCTCGCCTCCAGCCACAACTCATTCCAAACAACAGGATCGTGCAGCTCGCTATCCGGGTTGCTCCGGCTGCGCGCGACAAATCCCGGAAAACTCGTCCGACCCGTAGATTGCCCGATCGGGTTGTATCTCAAATCCATACTGAACCTGACCCGATCGCTGTTGTTCGGCAACGAAGAATGGATCGTGTACTTTGTCATGAACAGAGCATCGCCCTTCTTCACCGGCACCGGCACGGCCTTCCCTACCACGAACTCGCTCTCCGGTACGTGCAAACTGCCTAGCACTTTCTTTCCACCCGGACAATGCGTCAACAATTCTTCCCCGCGGTGCGACCCCGGAATAACTTGCAGGCACCCATTCTCCTCATCTGCGTCCATCAGTGGATACCACACCGTAAGGATCAACGACTCGTCAGCGTCCGGCGTTATGACCCCGCAGTCCTGATGCCACGGTGTGACCCCGAACTTCACCCGACCCAGATGATCGCGAGGCGAACGGCTCTCCGGCACCTTGATCCGAATGTGCTGCACCGGGTTCGAGTAAATTTCCGGCCCGATGAATGACTCCACCGCGTCTAATAAATCCGGCGACGTCATTGCATTGAACACTGCCGGCCCCGCCCAAAACGGCGTATCTTCCGTGACTCCTCGTTGCGGAAGCGAAAAGTCGAAATACCCTTGATGCACCTCATCCGACTCCTCGTAGACCTGCGTCACGCGCTCCCCAAACTCCAGCTCCTCGTACTTCGAGCTGATCTTCCCTTCCTCGTACAACTCATCCGCCAGATTATCCAACACCCCGGCATACTCATCAATCACCGGATCTATCACCCCCTCAGGATCTATCACCCCCTCAGCGGTGACAAACCCGAAGTGCTCAAAATGCTCAAGTTGCTCTTTAGTCATCGCAGGCATGATTCAACGGCCCCTTGCATCATTAACGACAGTTGGAGAAAAATGATGCCGATTTCCTAAGCACAAACCGGCTCGCTACCGTCCCACCTGTTGAATGCAGGTTGCTGACCCTTAGCCAACGAATCCCGAGCCTCCGTCCAAAGCTCGTTCCAAATCACCGGGTCGTGCAACTCGCTCTCCGGGTTGCTCTTACTCCGAGCCACAAATCCTGGAAAACTCGTCCGACCCGTCGATTGTCCAATCGGGTTGTAGCGCAGGTCGAAGCTCCAGCGGATGCGGTCGCTATTGTTTGGGAGTGACGAGTGCACCGTGAACTTCGTCATGAAGAGCGCGTCGCCCTTCTTGAGCGGCACCGACGTCGCTTTGCCGACCTCAAACTCAGTCTCCGGTATCTGAATTCCGGCCTGCAATCCACTTTTCCCTCCCGGACAGTGAGTCAATAACTCCGCCCGATGCGACCCGGGAACTACCATCAGGCAGCCGTTCTCCTCGTCGGCATCCATCAACGGAAACCACACAGTCAGCATCAGCGTCTCGTCAGCGTCAGGATTTACAACACCACAATCTTGGTGCCAAGGAGTGACACCATATTTGACATTGCCGTTTTCGTCCCGCGGCGCTCGACTCTCCGGAACCTTGATCCGAACATGCTGCACCGGGTTCGAGTAAACCTCAGGACCGACAAAAGACTCGACCGCATCCAACAAACTAGGCGCTGTCAGAGCATTGAAGACCGCCGGCCCTGCCCAGAACGGCGAGTCCGGCTTAATGCCGCCTTGGGGTAGCGAGAAGTCGAAGTATCCGTTGTAGACTTCGCCCGACTCGGCATAGATCTGTGTCACCCGCTCGCCAAACTCCAAATCCTCGTACCTCGAGCTGATCTTCCCATCCTCAAACAGCTCATCCGCCAACCTATCCAGCACACCCGCATATTCATCGATAACCGGATCGATGACGTTTTCTGGATCGAGGATGTTCTCTGCGGTGACGAATCCGTAATACTCAAAGTGTTCGAGTTGCTCTTTCGTCATGGCAGGCATATCGGACGGCTCCGTGAATCGTTAACCACTGATTGATAAGAATGATAACGCGCGAGCCCGCTAACCCGGATGGTCACTTTCGGCGCCGGAACCTTGATCCGGACGTGCTGAACCGGGTCCGAATAGATCTCCGGGCCACCCAAAATGGAGTGTCATGCTTCACATCGGCATGCGACAACGTGAAATCGAAATACTTATTGTGGACCTCTCCCGAATCCGCATATACCTGCGTAACCCGATCCCCAAACTCCAACACTTTGTATTTCGAACCAATCTTGACCTGCCCAAAAAGCTCATCCGCGAGACGGCCGAGGACACCTACGTACTCCTTTATTCGATCCATCAGTTTGATAAGGTCGATAGCGCGCACATCCCTGCAAATGGCGCCGTCTCGCAACAAAGTGTGATCTGGACACCACGATTTTGGTCCCTCGTCCTAGCGTTGGTATCTCTAGCTACGAATTCTCGCGGCACCCTTGTCATTTGGTAGACTTGCTGGGACGTTCACGCAGAAAGGATAAGCGCGATGCGAGCCCCTATCACTACGAAATCATGTATCCCATCCAGCCGGGCTTGTGCTTCGCATCACTGACGAGATTCAACCTGATCTGCGTAAAGTACTCAGGTGTCGGGTCTCCCAGTGAGCCGAAAGAAAAAGGGTGTTCCGACTCGCATGACGTAACCCCTAATCTCAGTTAACGGAGTCTTCCCTCCAGCGACATTTTGAGCGGCCGGAATGGCCGCTCTTTTTTGTTGTTCGTTGTTAGGAGGACAATCGCATGACGTCTGTGAGATTTCCCCGCCCACCCGCCGTACTCGTCTACTTAATTGTCTCGGGCATCGACTCGATGGCTTTTTGGATGTACGCGTTTATCGCGTCTGTCTACCGGATCATTGAAGTCGGTCTCGACCCTCTTCAGTTGATCCTAGTGGGTACCGTACTCGAAACTGCGGCCTTCTTTTTCGAAGTACCGACGGGTGTAGTAGCGGATGTCTACGGGCGCCGGTTATCCCTTGTGCTGGGCGCTTTCCTAGTGGGAGCCGCATTCATTGTCGAAGGCCTCTTCGCCATGTTTTGGTCAATCTTGCTCGCCCAACTCCTATTCGGCTTGGGATCTACGTTCAGGAGCGGCGCCCTGCAAGCCTGGATCGCCGACGAGTTGGACAACCAACGAGTCGGTCGGGTATTCCTCAGGGGCTCACAGGTCAACAAGACAGGTGCCATAGTAGGTATCTGCATCGGGATCGTCGTCTCAAGCGGTTACATCAACCTGCCGGTTTCTGGATTGGCGGCACCACTGGTTCTTGGGGGTTTAGTCAACCTACTGTTGGGGCTCTTCATAGTTGTGTCCATGCCGGAACACGGGTTCCAGCCAGGCCTCAGGGGCAAAAGCGGTTCTTGGCGCGCGGTGGCAACCACCTTCGTTCAAGCAACGCGATTTGCAAGGCAACGCCCCGTGCTACTTGCGATCTTGGCGATCGCCCTCTTTTTCGGCGCATCCAGTGAGCCTTTCGACCGTCTCTGGGAACTGCATATTTTGGAGGTCTCTGATTTCGCACTTCCTGCTCAAAGCGTTCTCGGTCCCACGGCGTGGTGGGGCTTGATCAGCATCTCTACGATGCTGTTCGGAATCGTTGGAGCCGAAATCGTGGCGAGGAACCTCGATTTAGATGCGCCTCGTGTCGCAGCCCGCGTCTTGATGGTGACCAACGCGCTGTCCATCGCGAGCGTCGTCGTTTTCGCGCTCGCCGGCAACTTCATCGTTGCCTTAGGTGCCTATCTGTTTTTCAGGGTCATTGATGGCATTGGTGGTCCATTCATAACTACTTGGACCAACCAACAACTCAAGAGCGGCACACGGGCGACAGTCTTCTCCATGAGTGCCCAGCTTGACGCATTCGGACAGGTGGCTTCCGGACCGCTGATGGGCTTAGTGGCTACGCGTACGGCCGTACGCCTGGCTCTTCTGGCGACTGCGGCGCTGCTCTTTCCGCCGCAGGCCATATTCGCTGTTTTGTCTTTCTTGGGAAGGAAACCCCGTTCCAAGTGAGAACAGTTTGGTATGACGTGGTTTAATGGACTTCCTCTAGAACTCAGCACGACGTGTTTTTACAGGAGCGCGTGACATGTGTGGGCTTTACAGGTCACAATTGACAAGGGAATTCTTGGTCGCTCAACTGATCTGTGCCTGGATGGGTGTACAGTGCACAAAATTCCGCCGGACATCGCCAAGACATGGATTTCAAAGCAATCTACAGATCTAGTGACTCTTGATAATTGAAGCGGCAAGGCAGTTTCGCATTGATCTGAATGCAACCGGAGGAAACCTTGAAGTCGGAAGAACGCTATGTGATCTCGGGAACCGCCCGGCTGTGGTCGACAGCGAACGGTCAGGGCACGCCGTTGCTCATGTTCAACGGTGGTCCGGGTTGTGACGACTATCTGGGCCCGGTAGCAGAGATGATCGACGACCTGTGCCATGTCATCCGTTTCGAACCGCGAGGTTGCGGACGCTCAGACTGGGACGGGAATTACGATGTCGACACTTTGCTGACCGACGCGGAGGCCGTTCGCATGGAACACCAGGCGGACAGGTGCATCGTCGCCGGCCACAGCTTTGGGCCGAGCGCGGCCATCGCGTATGCACTGAAGTATCCGTCGCGCGTGATGGGTCTGATCGGAATCGCTGGAGGTAACGTGCTGAACGATCGAACGTGGAGCGAGGCTTACCGCAAAGGGCTCCGAGAGGTCGGTGAGGACAACAGAGGGCTCGAATTCAAGGCGGACGCAGCCGTGAACCCGGACTGCAACCTTAGCTGGCGCGAGTACGTTAAACGTCCAACCATGTTCCGTGAGATCGCAGACCTGCACGTGCCAGCGGTCTTCATCAATGGTGGGGAGGACATCCGCCCTAACTGGCCGACCAAACAACTCGCGTCGCTCATCCCAGGTGGGCGTTATGTCGAGATCCCAGGTGCCGCCCACACCATCTGGTTGACGCACGCGTCCGAACTCAAACAAGAACTGCGAAAAGCAATCCGGCACATTGTAAGAACCGGATAGAACCTTACATTCATACCGATGACACAACGTCATCCCAACTGCACAAAATCAAGAATCTTCATTCTTTGGAATCAATAAACACGGAAAACTCAGATATTCATGGGCGGTCGGTTTGGGTCCATTCAAGCCGGGTAGGATTTTTGGACAATAGCGTGCGCCCCAAAAGGGCTGGCGGAGGAGGGTCGCCGCGGGGACGCGTATGGCACGCGACGGACGGATCGAAATTCCGGTTTCGTCCTCCAATGGGCTGAGCCGAACCGCCCCGGCCGGGTGGATCGCAATGTCCCCCGGCAGCCGTCCCCGTCAACTGAACCACTCCAGCTCGTAGCGCCCGGGCTCCCCGTCGATCTCCCCGTAGGTGGCAAGGTCAAAACATTGGGAGTTCATTGGCACCAAGCACTCACACGAACGGTAGGGGCACGTCTCCGAAATCCCTGCGAGTGCACCCGTGCTCCTTGAGCCACGACTCAGAGACCGACGACGGCATCACGTACTGGTCGCCCTTGACACGCTGGACAACTGGCGTGTGCTGGTGGTGCGGTACGATTGGCATACCGACGTCTACATCGCATTCCTGACTATCGCCTGCTTCATGACCACACTGTCAAAGATTTTGGGATAGATTCATGACTCTCGTTTTCTAAGACCTAACGCTTTTAGCAAGCGCGCGCTTTTCAGCGTCGCTTGGCTAAACTTGTTAAGCCCTTTATAGTAGATGGCAATTCCCTAAACGTAGCGACCTTGGCAGTTGCTTTGGACAAATCGTGAGCTGCAGTGAACTCGTTTGCAACCACGATGCAGTCAATACCGGCCGCTATTGCCGACTTCAACCCTCTCGCCGAGTCTTCAACAACCACCGTTTCAGCGGCAGTAGCACCAAAGCGTTGGAGTCCTCTCAAATAGGGCTCGGGATGTGGTTTAGCTCGCTCGTAATCCTCCCGAGTTAAATAGAATTCCATATGATCCAGGATGGATCGCCTTTCGTGTATCAAAGCGAAATCAGGTGGTTTGGAGGTAGTAATTATGCCCATCCTGTACTCACTTGCGAGTAAGTCTAGCGTTTCCAAGACACCCTCGATTTGGGAATTATACGCCTAGGTACCCCAATCACCTTTAGCGACCGCTCTGTTCGGGGTACTGCTCCCTGATTTCCGCCGCCCTCTCCGGCGAGATGTTCAACACCTTGTGCGCAAGCTCGCCGTCGTCCATCCACTGCTCGATGTGTTCGCCGTCCTCGATGCCAAGTTGCTCGGCAACATCAGCGTCGATCATGACGCCGTTCTTGTACACGTAGCGTCTGTTCAGTTCGGAAGTCATCATGTTCCCTCCTTCGCTTCGTTGTCGTACGTAATTCGTATGATGCTTCTTGACGGGAGGCGGCAACGTAGTGGTCTACGTCCAGGGGTGCGATCCCTGAGATGCTCCGCCAGGGTATAGGTTCAATTCCTACGCCTCCCGCCAAGCGATGCCGCCGTAGCTCAGTTGGTAGAGCAGAGGCGTGGAATCCCTTGTGTCACGGGTTCGAATCCCGTCGGCGGCATCAGCGATATGTGGTTGTCTCTGATCATACCAGATTTATTGCAACGTCCGCGCGAAATAATTATATCATACCAATGCTTGACAACAGTGTAGCACGCGGACGGCCGTACAGGTAGAGAGTTCCCTATTCGCGCACGTTATCGAATAGCAGATTCGTCAGATTTCAGCGATACATTCACGAAATCCATCAGAAAATCTCGGATTTCCGATGTAACCTGTTAAGCGCGACGGTTTCCCTGAGCGCAGAGTCGTTTTCTGGCAGGGCATAGAACCCTATGCCCCCTGAACGGCTCAAGCGGAAACCGTCGCAGGTTACATGCCTCAGGTCTTAAGGGGGCACCTGCGATGCGGATCATCATGTGGGCGGCGGCGGCATTCTCTCCTTCTTCAAACGCGGCCTTCTCCAGATGCCGCTCCAATCCACCCCCTGAGCCATTAGAGCGGCGGCCCTCCCCGCTGATCGCCTTGGAACTTGTCACAGGCCTAGGCGAAAAGCAGGTGCCGAGAGTCGCCGCTCTAATGGTTGTATCAGGTATCGTCGCATCGACGCTGTTCGTTTCTTGCGGTTCTGAAGGAAACGCGCGTCAAGGACGGGTGTTCGATGCGCCCTCTCCGACGCTGACTGCGAACCAAGAATCGAACAGGGAGAACCGTCTCGCATGGGCGAAGGCGCCTACGGTTACGCCCAAGCCCACGTCTATACCCAAACCCACATCTACACCGACGGCGGCCCCCTCCATTGCATCGCTGATGCGCCACTCCGAGAATGTCCCCGCGCTTCTCCGTGCCATGCGTTCGTACATCTACGACATCAAGGAACTGGAATCCAACGCGCTGAACGCGGGTAGACATGCCATGGAAATGGGAGCCAGAGTCCCCTGCAACGAGAAAATGAGAAAGATTTACTGGTGGTGCGACGCGCCTGAAATCGCCAGGAAGCAACGGGAGAAGGCGCAGTCGGAACTGGAACGCTACCGCGCAGGCAACACCCGTTCAGCCGCCGACTGGCTCCGCTACGCCAACATCATGTGCATGTGGACGATGGCGAACGAAGGGAAGTTCGGAACGGAGTTCAAGCGCATGAGATTCGCAATGCTCTGGGACGCTTGCACAGAATCGAGCCCGCGCTACAAAGGCGACAATCTGGACGAAGCCACGACCTTCCGGCCCCACTACAGCCGCATCGCAAGGTTCTTCAGCCTTCGAGAAATCGTCAGAACCTGGGGAGGTGGTTAGCATCATGCCAGACGAATTCCTGTGACGTGGTGACCGTCACTCGCAACCAAACAACCAATCTCAAAGGGGGTGACTATGATCGAAACTTTAATCGGTGCCATCGTAGCCGTCACGGTCAAGCCAATCTGGGCTAAACTTAGAGTCATGTTTTGTTGGCTCGGACTTCACACATGGAAAAATCTAGGATTCGTCATTTCGGATCCGTCCAAAGATCGGCTGGAGTGCACGCTTTGCTCCGCGATAAAAGACGTATCAAACGGTCGAACTTCTAGTTCTTAACCTCATTTACCCGACTAGTTCGGCGTAGGTGAGCCGCTTGCCCACGCCGCCTGCAACCACCGCCGCCATCTGATCTTCGGTGTCGAGCGGGCGGACGTTGTGCCTGCCTGCGAACTCCGCGACATAACGCGATGTGTGCTTGGCAGACCAGTTGTGATACACGCCCTGATAGCCCCGCTTGAGGTTCGCCCAGAACGATTCTATGCCGTTGGTGTGAGCCATGCCATCGACGTATTCCTTCGCGCTATGTTTGACCGCTTGGTGCGGGCGTGGAAGACCTGTGTATGAACGATGCTCGTCGGTGTAGACCACCGCGTCGACTTCGGTGTTGACAGCTACGAAGCCTTGCAAGGTGTTCTTGTCGGTGGTCTCGACCACTTCAACTTCGATGCGGTTCGTGTCTCTGTCCTTCATACCTACTACGGCGGTTTTACCTACAGGGCCACGACCCGCGCGGAGTTTCTTGGATTCGTGCTTGTTGCGCTCACGTCCGCCGATGTAGGTCTCGTCCACTTCCACTGGCCCTGCGAACGTTTCGGGATCACCCGTCATGGCTTCGCGTATCCTGTGCGCCATGTGCCACGCCGTGCCTTGACGTATGCCAAGGTCGCGATGAAGTTTCATGCTGGACACGCCTTTAAGATGCGTCGTGTAGAGATAGAACGCCATCGCCCATTTGGACAGAGGCATACGCGAGTTGTGCATGATGGTGCCGGTCTTGACGGTGAAGGTCTTGACGCAAGCCTTCCTGTCTCTGCATCGCCACTCTCTCAATTTGCCGCGCATCTTGCGCTCGGACGGATCTTTGCGCCCGCAGTTCGGGCATGTGATGCCGTCCCTCCAACGCTGTGCGATGAACCATTCCTGCGCCGCTGCGTCGTCCCCGAAGCGCCTTGCGGCTTCGACTATGGTGATGCCCTTGCGGTCAGATTTGCCAGGGCCTGTGTGCTGTCTGCTCATGCCCTGATTCTAACAGATATGTACCCATTTATCAACTGAAACAGGGAACTTATCTACAAACCTGGGTACCTAGGCGTATAATTCCCCTCGATTTCGATGTCTTCGGTGATCAGGTATTCCTGGTAGTACCGGTTTCTTAGTTCTCGGCCACGATTAATCTCAGATTCGGATATTCCTGAAACTCGTGCCGCATCCCACGCGGAAACCCCATTGGCCATATTCACCAAATATGCGTCTCGTGGGAGATCAATTCCGAGAGATGCCAGCGCTCGTTTGTTTGCCAAGTAATACCAATGTTCTGTTTCGACTAAAACCCCATCATGGTCAAAGAGAATGTATTTTTTCACTTCTGTGCTCGATTCAATTTCGGCTTAACGATCAAGCTAACTTGACGAGCTCCGGCGACGAACCGCCGGAGAAGAGTTAACGATGTTTGCGATGCGATGCGAAAACTTCAAAAACCTTCGCTGGCTCAGTCAGGTTGAGCGCCTGGTTAGCCTGCACTTCATGTTTATTGGATAGGGCTCTCTGTCTATTGAAGTGGAAGCAGAATCACCTTGGCCCTATTGCCCTCCGTATACCTTCATGTGATTCCTTCAAGGTTGCTTTCCAAACGTGTCTCGATCGGTTGGCCCGCCTCTGGAAACTCGAAAGAGCGACCGGTGATCTTCTCGTGAAGGTAGATGTGGCGTCTTGAGAGCTCGGTTACAAGGTCGTCCGGTGCTGGTGGTAGGACCTCATCCTCGTAGGGGTTGCAGTTCTCCCTGAACCAGAGCCGAAGGAATTCTCTGTCGACGTTGTCGGGTTCCTGTCCCTCCAGCATGCGCTGTTGATAAGAGTCGGCGATCCAGTAGCGACTAGAGTCAGAGGTGTGGATCTCGTCGATCAGAAGGATCTCACCGGTCTCGTCACGGCCCATCTCATATTTGGTATCGACGAGAATTAGGCCACGCTCCGCTGCCTTGGCTTGACCGAAAGCGAAAAGTTCCTGCGCGATGCGGCTACATTGTTCCCAATCATCGGCCGTCATCCAGTTCTCGGACACGATCTCGTCAGGGCTGATCGGACGGTCGTGGTCCTCCTCCTTGGTGGTCGGTGTGAGGATATTCGTCGGGAGCTTCTGGTTTTTCATTAGGCCGTCGGGCAAATCGTTGCCACTGTAGTCACGCTGACCACTCTGGTAGACCATCCAGAGGGAGGTGTTCGTGCTTCCGGTGATGTATCCACGCACCACGAACTCAATCGGGAAGGCGGTACATTTTTTGGCAATTGTGACGTTTGGATCGGGGATGGAGAGAACCTGATTTGGCACAATATGGCTGGTCTGTTCAAACCACCATGCGCTCGTCAAGTTGAGGGCCTGCCCTTTGAAGGGGATAGCGGCCAGCACCCGGTCGAAGGCACTCTGTCGGTCGGTGGCGATGAGTACCATACGATCCCCAAGATCGTATCGATCCCGTGCTTTGCCAATGAACTTCTCACCTTGAGAAAGATTCGTCTCAATGAGGCAGTTTCCGAGCTCTTGTCGTATTCGATCCGTGTAGCCCTCTGGGGTGTAAATAGCGTTCTCCATTATTATTGTCTCCACAAGGTTAAGAGCCTATACCAGATGGCCCTATTGCACCAATAAATTACTGGACTGACGGAAGTTTCCTGTCCCGTATGATGGCCTTGGAATTGGTCAAATGTTGTCTTCTTAATATGGCTTTTTCAAGTCTTTTCTGGTTTCAATGGGTAGCCTAACTCATAGTAGACGCCCTAACGGACGCGATACCCCGCACCATATCCGGTGTCTATCATGTCGCAGCGGTTTCTTCGACGACCTGCTATCAACAGCAGTTCCGGGATTAGATACCAATGCTGGCGGCACGTTATGTTCCATCGTCCCTTCCGTCTCTGGTCATCCCCGGAGGAGAGGCACAGGGCCCGGTCCACCTGGCGCGCGAACGGTGTCACAAGGCGGTGCTGACTCTGATTCGTCGATGTTACTCACACATCCGTGCTCCGCCCCGGCCGCACGGCCGGGGCGTTCTTCGTCGCCGATGCGCCCAGCCGTCTGCACCCGTCGAGAGGGACACTCCAGTACCGTTCCCGAGCCCTGCCCAAGGCCGCCCGTGCTCCTGCTTGGCACGCAGACGGACCGTGTTCCATGTTTTTGGGACCGGTTCTTGTATTGAGCCGTCGACAGAGCCATCAGCACACCCCGCAAAATACGCCGTTCGTCGCTAGTCATGACAGCCCCGCGATTCAGCCTACAAGTATCATATCTCGCTGTGGCGCGCGCCACAGTGTCCCATTGCGCCGGGAATACTGCGCTCCACATTTGGGCACAACCTGAGTGTCAGTGGGAGCCGCGTGCCCGTTGCCGCTCTGTTTCTCACAAGCCCTTCGAGGCCCACCATCTTGGACAAAATCGAGAACCTTCGCGTTGAGATCCGTTCCTAACCTGTAATCAGACCTGGTCGGTCCTGTGGGCAAGGAGACGCCCACTGTCGTTCCAGGTCGGATTCAACCGAAAATCAAGTCAACGACGAATACGGCCAAGAGTGCGAAAAAAGGTGATGGGTAGGGCCAATTCGACGTGGGTTAGTTCCCAGTAACGGTTACCTTTCTCGCCGCCAATAGCGACAAGCTTACCCAATTCCGCGATCTCCGGACCGCTCAGACCAGACCGAAAGCCGGAACCAGATCACGCCCCGCTCAGACCTCCCCATCAATCAACCGCGCCATCCGATTATCGCGGTCCGTCAACGCACCAACATCGTGCGACATCAAAGCCACTCGCAACCGGCGATACCGAATGTCGATATCCGGGTGATGGTCATGCTCATCCGCGATCGGAGCAACCCGATTGATGAACGCGATGGCATCGGCGAAGGTCGGAAACTCCAAGTTCCTCACTATCGCTCCGCTTTCCGCATCTAGCTCCCAATCAGGACACTCAGCCAGCATCTCCGAAATTTCCTTTTCGCTGAGCTTTGCCATGGATACGTCTCCTCAGGCCTAACCGCCGTTGGCGGTACCAATCGTGTGTATCAACAGTATCGTCGAAGCCGTCGCCAGCCACAGGAAACCGTTGATCAGAGTCGGCCGGTCTCTTAGCAAAATGATCTCCGGCGCCTCGCCCTCTCCCCGTACATACAAAAGATATAAATAGCGATATATCCCATACGCAACGAACGGAATCGTCACCATCATCGTGTTGTCCCCGGGAACGTTGGCTCCGGTGTCACCCAGGTCAACAGCGTAGAGCGAATAGGTAAAGATCGCCAGTGTCGCGGTGCTCATGATTAACACGTCGATGAACTCGGTCGTATATTCGCCGAGAATGTTGCGTTGTTGCGCCGCACCATCACCAGCCGTCTTCAACTCCGCACGACGTTTGCCCAACGCCAGCAACAATGCACCCAATGCAGTCATGATGTAGAACCATGGCGAAACATCGATATCGACGCCCAATGAACCGTTCCCGAACCACGGCACCGGACCCCCAATCGCCACGTAGCCCGCATATGCGCGCAGCACGAACCCCGACGCAACGCTCATCACGTCCAATATCGCCACGTGCTTTAGCTTCAGCGTGTAAGCGACGTTCAAGACGATATATGCAACGGACACTACAACAAGGGAGGCGCTGATCAACACCGATATCGCGCCCGCCACCAAAATCGCAACAACCGCGGCTATTGCCGCCACCACGACCGGCAGATCGCCCGACGCTATCGCCCGTCGTCTCTTCACCGGATGCGCTCGATCGCGCTCAACATCCGCCAAGTCGTTGATCAAATAGACCGCACCCGACAACAACGTAAACGCCAACGCCGCACCCACCGATCGCATCACTATCTCCACCATCCCAACCACATCATCCACGGCGAACCAGACGTTCACCGAAAAGATCAATGGCACCAACACCAAGCCGTTCTTCGGCGCTTGCATCGGCCGCATTGCGCTGATCAGAGCCGCCAACGGCGACCTCGTTTTCCGTGCCACGCCAGCAGCCGTTTGTTCAGAAGGTCCAACCACAATACGCAATGATAAAGGTGGGACATTGCACAATCTCGACCAAGCCAAGACGGTGCGGCGTAACGGTTGCCCGTACCTTGCCCGCAGTGTTCTGTGGGTGCTGTAAACTGCGCAGAGATTAATAAGCAACAGGAGCAACTAAGTCGTGTTGGAACAATTCCACGTCCCAGAACAGGATCGAGTCTATGTCGAGGTCGACCGCATGCGCGCATCTACCGAAGCCCTCTTCATGCACTGCGGCCTCGACGAAGCCGGCGCCAAAGCATGCACCGACGTCCTCATCACCAACGACCTCCGAGCCGTCGAATCCCACGGCGTCTCAAACATGATGCGCAACTACGTCGCCTCTTACATGGCCGGCAACCTGAATCCCCGACCCGAGCTCAAGACCGTCCGCGAAACCGCAACCACCGCCAACATCGACGCTGACGGCGCTCTAGGCATCCACATCGGCGGCCAAATGATGCAGATCGCCATCGACAAGGCCAAAGAGTACGGTACTGGCGCAGTCACCGTTTTCGACTCCGGACACCTCGGTGGATGCGGATACTACGCTGCGCAGGCGGCGCAGCAAGGCATGGTCGGTCTGTGCATGACCGGCGGACACGGAACACGCGCCTCAGGTGGCATGCTCCCAACGTTCGCAGCCGAAGCTAGGCTCGGAACGAACCCCATTGCTTGGGCTGCTCCTGCTAGAAACCAACACCCCTTCCTCTTCGACGTCGCATGCACTCAGATCGCCAACAACAAAGTTGGACTAGCACGACGAATCGGCGTCCCTCTCGAACCCGGATGGATCACCGACACCGACGGAAATCCATTCAACGAGCCGGTAACTCCTCCTGACGAATACTTCCTCCTTCCATTCGGAGGCACTCGCGAAAACGGCTCTCACAAAGGCTACGGCTTCGCCGCAGTTTGCGCCATCATGTGCCAAACCCTCGCCGGTGTCGGGATCGCCGGAACCGGCAACGAATACCAAGGCGGATACCATTTCTTCGCCGCTTTCCAGATTGAAGCGTTCAGCGACCACGACGAGTTCCTTGACAATATGGACGACGCCCTCGCCCACCTCGCCAGCGCACGCCCCGCACCCGGCCACGACCGTGTCCTTTACCCCGGACTCATCGAAGGCGAAGAGACCGAACAGCGGCTCGAAGAAGGTATTCCTTACCATCGCGAAGTCATCGACTGGTACCAATCGATCGGCGCAGAGTTGGACGTCGAAATCAACCTCCCCTAACTCAACACCGGATCAACATCCCAAAATCAAATGTGAGGAATCGCGACACCATGGAACGAGAGTATGTGAACTTCGGCAACGGCGGCGTCATGGTCACACGCATGGCGCTCGGGCTTGGATTCCGAGGTCAAAACGATGCCGATGAAGCCAAGAAGACGATCTCAACTGCGCTTGATGGCGGCTTAAACCTCATTGACTGCGCCAACATATATGGGCTGGGCGACAGCCGTAGAAATGCTGGAACCTCCGAGATCATCCTCGGCGAGTTGATGCAAGACCGCGGCGACCGAGATGACATCGTCATTACGTCCAAGGTGTCGAGCCCCGTGGCGCCGGGCGTCAACGATCACAACACCTCTCGTTGGCACATCATGCGCGAAGTGGATCGTTCGCTGAAGCGTTTGCAAACCGATCGCATCGACGTCTACCTGATCCACCACTTCGATGAGACAGTCGGATATGAAGAGCGTACACGTGCGCTAGAAGACCTCGTACGCGACGGCAAGATCCGGTACACCGGTTTGTGCAACTATCAAGCTTGGCAGGTCGTCCAAACCCTACGAGTTCAAGATCGCATCAACGCCAGCAACCTCGTCACCGTTCAAAACCCGTACAGCATGCTCAATCGCGAACTTGAAGACGAGATGTTTCCGATGGTGCGACACACCGGGTTAGGCATCATGGCTTACAGCCCGTTGGCGGTGGGGCTTTTGTCGGGCGACTACTCGGCTGAAAAGATGCCAGAGAGCATGTCCCTTTGGGGCAACCGCCGCGCTCAAGCGTTCGACCGCGTCGTGCGTGGCGCCGTAGCCCAAGTGATCCGGACCAACGTTGAGGTCGCGAAGCGCGTGGGAGCTACTCCCGCGCAGGTCGCTCAAGCATGGGTTTTGTCTCACCCCGAAATCACGATCTCCATCTCCGGCGCCGACACCGCCGAACAGATGGAAGACAACCTCGGTGCGCTGGAGATCCAACTTCCGACCCATGAACTCGCAACGTTGAACGACGCTTCGGACCGACTCCGCATCGTCTTGGACGGAGCGGGCTTTGAAGAGGATCGGTAACCGTGTTGCCGACGTTAGCTGCCGTTCCCAAATTTGAACCGAAGGCGTCTTCAGAAGTTCGCCGATCAAAGACGGAAACCGATTTCTGTCGTAGCAATCGAGACCATCTCAAGCTAGATGAGCGATCATGCGCACCGGCTCGTGTGTCAATTGGCACTGCGAAATATCGTTCAGTCGGTCCTAAACCGCCGAGGCGCGACGCATTTGACACACGATTGTTGGCCCGCAACGGTTAGGCGCTCGTGATCATCGAACCGAATCCTAGGCACGATCGCGTCACCATAAAACCAAGGGCGCTACCGAACGCTCACGCGGCTCTAATACGCATGATTATTGTTGTCGCATGTTGTAGTATGGTGAGTAACAGACAACATTTAGACAAACACCATCCGCCGTAACGTAGCGATAGAGATGCAAGTCAAAGGTTGACACTTCACGAAAGCAAGAACCGATTCGTTGTAACCCGCGACGCGGCTTATCCGATGTCAAATATCTCAAACTGATCAACCTTCGTCGTGCCGATCGCCAGCGAGTTTTGGACCTTGACCGAGTTGGTTGGACACATGGATCGAAACTAGGGATTCACGCAACTGACAACAAAGTCACTGATTATTCACTACGTACTGTCCATTCACCATTGATTGTTGATGTAGTAATATGTATCTATCAAATATGATTGTTTGACATGCATTGTCAATCAACTATCGCAAGAATATCCATGATTACCCGACGCGCGAAATTCGCATAGAATTTTTATTGCAATGGTTACTCGCCCAACGTTGATACTCAGTGCAAAACATCACGATGAGTGCTCGTGCTGACTGTCACCGAGTCGGCTCCGCTGCAAAACAACCGGCATGTGGCGGGAAACGTATCGAATGAAAAAGGACGGTGGAACGTTTCAACGATTGATCAAACTGGTTAACGTATCTGCGAACCAACGTTCGCTGAGGTAAAGCATTAGGGTTGATAAACGACGAATTGAAGCACGAGTTGGCTGAGCGGTTCATCGAACACGCCGAGTTTCTGAACCGGGCGCTCCACTCCGGGGCCCTCGAAGATTGGCGAAGAATGGATATGACCATTCCTCAGATCAAGACATTGATTCTGCTCCAAAACATGAACCGCATGAGGATGGGAGGCATCGCCAACTATCTCGGCAGCACACTTTCGGCAACCACTAGCATCGTTGATCGTTTGGTCGAAAAAGGATTCGTTGACCGAGGTTCCGATCCCAATGACCGCAGAGTGGTCGTGTGCGAATTGACCGATTCCGGGCGCGAGGTCATCGACCAGTTCTGGTACGTCAGTCTCGTGAGAGTCGAACCCGTGATTCAGCGCCTCAACGTCGACCAATTGGAATCCGTGGTCTGTTCACTCGAGTTGCTACGTCGTACCCTCGAAGACCACTACCGATCTTGCGAATCCGCCAAGCACACGTAACGTTTCAACTCGACGCCACCTCAGTCCGATCTCCCCAGGACTGATCGCCCGGCCGCTCTTCCAATTCAGCAGGTCCCCTCGGGTCGACATTTGGTGACCACCCCGCGCGCACTGCTGAACTCGAGCTCCGATGGCAAGGTTGCATGGTTCATTGCGTTTAAGAAACAGAGAACATCACACGGCATCGAAGACTGCGCCCTCAAGCTGATCGTCGACTGATGTTACAATCGGTGTTTGCGATCAAAAACGATGCCTAAGCGAACGTACCAACCCAAGAAGCGCCGACGCGCGCGTGTCCACGGCTTCCGATCTCGGATGTCCAGCCGTGGCGGCCGCGCGGTTCTGGCACGCCGACGCGCTCGAGGTCGCAAGCGCCTTACTGTTTGAGTTAATCGTTTCGCTTGGATCACGCCGCTTTAACGGCGCCCGAATATGAACACAAATGGGGCTCTCGAAGCAACGACGGTTGCGCCATCGCGACGAGTTCCGAAGAGTACTGAGAGACGGCAAACGAGCTCGAGACGCACTGTTAGCTATAACCGCGGCTGAATCGGGCGACCCCAAGTCCGACTCGCGTTACGGCTTCGCGATTCCGAAACGCGTCGGCGGAGCGGTCACACGTAACCGCGTCAAGCGAAGGCTAAGGGCCATTGCGCACACAACGGACCACCCTGAAGGATGGGATATCGTCATATACGCCTTTCCGGCCGCCGCAGAGGCGACTTCCGAACTGTTGTCAGCATCGGTGAAACGGCTTGTACGTCGCCTCATTCACGACTCCCGCGAGCCGCGGGATGGCAAACGAACGCGGCGAACTTCGAGGTGAAGAAATGATCTCCAAAGCCGCGTTGGCCCTCATCGGCCTTTACAGGCTCGCTATCTCCCCGTACCTTCCAACCTCTTGCATCTATCAACCGACCTGTTCGGTATACACCGCCGAGGCCATCGAAACGCACGGCTTGATCCGAGGTGCGTGGATGGGCGCGACGCGGATCGCGCGCTGCAATCCCTTCACTACTGGCGGATTGGACCTTGTCCCTGCTGCCGACGAAGATTCCTTCGGCTCATCCAAGGGCTCGGAGACCGCCAACCGATGATGTCTCTGGGTGGCGCACGACGAATCAGACGCGTTATCGCTGCTTTGGTTTTGGTCATCCTCGGCGCCGCATCATTGACCGGTTGTCTAAATGACCTTACGCCGCAAGGACGGTGGTCCTCCCCAGTGTCGGACGGCGATTTTGTCTATGTCGGAAACATTGACGGCGTCTTGGTTAGAGTCGACGCCGTTAGCCATTCCTTTGACGTCAATTGGCTATACCCGTACGAACTTGACGGGGTTCGCAAGAAACCCAAAGGACTTGGCGCAATTTACGGCGCACCGGTCATTCAAGATGGCGCTGTCTACGCCGCAGGGTACAACTGCAGGGGAAGCGATTGCGATGGCGAGGTTTTCGGCCTCTCAACGGAGAGCGGAGCGATTAATTGGAACTCCGGCGGTTACCCATTGCGTGGAAAACTTGTAGGGCAGATCCAACCAACAGAAAATGGCCTTTTATTGCTCGGTACCGGGCCTATAGACGGCGAACGTGACCCTCCTGGCTACCTCTATGCGCTCAGTGCTGACCCTAACGCGGGTCGACGAGTCCAATGGCGGGTGCCATTAGACGGAGAAGTCTGGGGTGAAGCAGCTGTCGATAATGCAACCAATACGGCATACGTGGGTACCGACTCTGGAACGCTCTACGCGATCGATATTTCTGAAGGTGAAATCAGCTCGCGAGTCAGATGGACGTACTCGGCTGACGGGGCGATTACCGGCCCCGTGCTCTTCCACGAAGGAGCGATCTATTTTGGCGACCTATCAAGCAGGTTCTATCGCTTGAATCCACGGACGCAGAGCCCGGATTGGGAGTTCGACGCCCGA
Organism: Dehalococcoidia bacterium; assembly: GCA_965220355.1. Lineage (GTDB taxonomy): Bacteria > Chloroflexota > Dehalococcoidia > Lucifugimonadales > Lucifugimonadaceae > Bin127. Next base: position 559,492 of record OZ244820.1, on the reverse strand, counting down.
GCTTGGATTTGGGCGAAACCCACTCCCGATAACGAGAACGGTGCCATTTACGTGTCAACGCTCGGCGGTCACATCCACGCGTTGAATATCTCCAACGGTTCGCCGCTTTGGAATCAAGAAATTGACGGTCAGATCGTCGGCTCGCCGTTGCTGTTCGATCGTGTGCGCAACGAGTTTTCGCAGCGTGTTTTGGCCGTCCCTTCTGGCGAAGATGGCGTCCACGTATTGAACGTAAACGATGGCGAAGTGCTGGGCATATTCCCAACAGACAGTGCGGTCAAATCATCGCCAGTACTAATCAACGATTTCATTTACGTCCACACGCTCGACGGCGAACTCAAGTGGTTCTCGCCGAGCGATCAGACGTTGCAGGGTTGCGTCGCGATGAAGGACGGTGGGCGATGCGATTGACTTTCGACGTTAAGTTTCGAGCCGGCGGGGGTCTCTCCTAATGGAACTGCTCGGCCTGCTCTGGGATCAGGGCATAATGCGCCCGATGATCAACGCGCTCGCGCTGTTGTATCACTACTTTTTCCTTAACTACGGCCTCAGCATCATCGTTTTCACCGTCTTCGTGCGGATGCTGATGATACCTTTGACCATTCGCCAGACCCGCCAAATGAAGAAGCTGCAAACGTTGCAACCTCGGATGAAGGCGATCCAAGACAAGTACCGGGACAAGAAAGACTCGGACAGCCGGCGCGCGCAATCGAGCGAGTCGATGGCGCTCTACCGCGAAGCTGGTGTGAATCCGATCGGGTGTCTTGGTCCGATGGTCATTCAGATGCCTATCTGGATCGGTTTCTATCGTGCGATTATTCGGACCATGCCGACGACTCCAGAGGGTATGGCGAACTTGTCAGCGTCGTTCTACGCATGGAATCCGGCCAGCGCCGACGTTCCACTGAGTCGGCTTTTCCTCGGCATCGACCTCGCCGACACGGTTTCGCAGGTCTACCTGCCACTCAACTTCGTGCTTCCCGTGCTGGTGGGTGCATCGATGTTCATCACGACGAAAATGACGTCGACTGTCGCAATGGACGAACGGCAGCAGTCCCAACAGCGAATCATGCAATGGATGATGCCGGTAATGATCGGCGTATTCACCTACCAATTCCCAGCAGGGCTTGGAATTTACATATTGCTATCAAACATCGTCGGCGTAGTTATCCAATACTTCGTCGGCGGCCAACAACCGATAGATCTATTCGGCAGGCTGTATCTGGGGACATCAGAAACGCGGGCTCAAGCGATAGCTAACAAAACGGAGCTCGCAGAAAAACAGCAAGCAGACGACTCGGATGAGGAGGACACAAACCATGACGAATCGACGAGTATTCACCGGGAAGAACGTACAAGAGGCAACCGCCGTCGCGCTCGAAACACTCGACGCAGAGCTCGAAGACGTAGACATTAGGGTCATAAACCCAGGGCGTTCCGGCATTTTCGGCCTAGGCGGCGCACTCGCCGAAATCGAAGTTGCAAAGCTTTCCTACATCATCGCCGAGGAAGCGCAAGAAGCCGCTGAGCGACAGAAGCAGATGGACGAGGCAACCGGCGTAACCGAACCGGAAACCCAGCGACCTGCACGCCAGCCACGCCAGCCGAGAACTCGGAACCGCAGAGAGCGATCACGCCGAGATAGTGCTGAACTTCCTGAGCAAGATAGCGCAACTGAGACTCAGCCGCCGAAGCGCGAACAATCCGAACCTCGGCGCAGTCGACAGAGCGCGCCGAATCGCCAACGTAGGCAACGACGGCCCAGCCAACGTGCCCGACAAGACCGTCGCGAAACCAGACCGTTTCGCAATCCTGAAACGCAGAACACGCCTCGAGAATCAGACGACGTTCAAATGTCCACCTCAGACAATGCGGATCAACGCACCGAACGTGAACCAGCGCCGATCGAAAACCGCGAAGAACTGGAAAAGATGACCGGCGAGATCTTGGGATACCTGATCGCCACAATGAACGTGGAGGTAGAAGCGTACGTGCTTGACGAACTCAGAGACGGGTCAATCGTGTTTGAGATTGAAGGCGCAGATGCCGGGCTGCTGATCGGCCGGCGCGGCGAAACCCTGCGCGACCTGCAGTTCATCGTCAGAATGTTGGTAAATCGCCAGCTCGAACAACGCGCCAACATCATCATCGACGTCGAAAGCTATCAGCACCGCCGCACCCAAAAGCTTCACACCATCGCCGAGAACGCGGCGCGCGCTGCGGCGCGTGGTAGGGCACGGTCGCTCGATCCTATGACCGCTGAAGAGCGCCGAATCGTGCACATGGCTCTGTCTGACAATCCGGAAGTCGTCACGGAGAGCGAAGGTCAAGGCGCGGAACGACATGTGGTCGTTAAGCCACGCTGATCTAGCACGGGAAGCTGCCCAAACGAATTTCCACCATTTAGTGGGGCGTTCTGTCGAATCATCCGTACGCATTCCTTTGATCTTGATGTCGGTGAACTTGATCGGCGATCGGCTCAGCGACCGCTTTGACATACGGCTTCGACAACTCTAGTCTCGTTTCGGCGGTCCGCCCGACTATCAGATCCGGATTCGGCATCCGACTGTCCTGTCCAATCGGGCAACGACTCTGTTCGATCAGTGCGGCCGGTTTCCGAATAATGGAGGGATTGGGGACCCCTGCATCCGACATTTTTGCGCGTGGTATAACCTGCGCAACGAGTCCGCAGATCATTCCGCGGTCCACGCCCTGCGAAGATGCCAAAACTCTGTGAAAACACCGCGAAACCCGTCTTGCATGTCGAAAAGATACACCTCATATGCGATTTTCGTAAACGCCGAGCACGCTACTTTAAGAATTCGTTAGAGTGTTACACTACGTGGACGCATACAGACTTCAAAAGGAAGGGTCACAATGTCCAAAATGTTGAGCGTAGTTTTGCTGCTTTTGGGTGTCGCTAGTCTGACGGCTGTGGCATGTGGCAGTGAAACGATCGTCGAGGTAACCGTAGAGCGCGAAGTCGTCCGTACGGTTGAGGTGGAGGTCATCCGAGAGGTTGAGGTCGAAGTCCCGGTCGAAGTCGAGAAAGAGGTGATCAAAGAGGTCGTCGTAACCGCGACTCCGCAGGTCACCGCCATCGACGCACCCGTCATGAAGGTCGATATCGAAGGCGTCTCCCGCGGCGCAGGCGACGACGTTGAACCCTCAGGCGTGTTGGTTGCCGCCATCGCCAACTCATACTTCATGAACTCCAGCCCGCGCTACTGCCCAGCGTGTTCGGTCACCGCCAGAACGGGCGCTACTGAGACGTTGCTAGAAGCGGTCCGCGCTGATGACGGCACAGTCGCTCTTGGTCCGTTGCTTGCCAGCGACTGGGCGATGTCGGACGACGGTGTTTCCTACACCGACTTCACGTTGCGAGAAGGCGTACAGTTCCACGGTGGATATGGCGAGATGACTGCCGCCGACGTGGCGTTCTCATGGAACGATGCCAACCCTAAGATCCAGCCCGACAGCATCCACGACACCGGCGGCGACCTCGCCAACCTGGTGCAGGAAGTTGAAGTTATCGACGACTACAAGGTCCGATTCCACTGGGTAGCTTTCGGTGGGCACGCACTGTTGCAGTACGTGAGTAATTTCTGGGAAGGCATCTCGATCTTCTCCGAGAGCTTCTTCAATGAAGTCGGCCCGGAAGGCATGCGTACGCAACTAATCGGTACCGGACCTTTCGAGGTAGATCAATGGATCCAACATTCTGGCGTTTTCCTGAACGCTGTTGATAACCACTGGCGAAAGCGCCCATACGTTGAACGGGCTAACGTGCTTCATATCACCGAAGCAAGCACCCGCAAAGCGATGCTGAAAACTGGGCAAGCTCAGATCGGCGAACTTCCGTTGACCGACTGGAACGAGATGTTTGCAGAAGGCTACACGCAGGCGCCTGAAGGTTTCTGGGGCGACAGCTCGTTCGTTTTCTCAGGTAACTACTGGGAAGACAAACTCGCCATCGGGGGCGACCCATTCACGAGTGACGAAGCCGGCGATCTGCTGTTCAAGCCGCCGCTAGACACTTCGCTGCCTTGGATTGGCGACCCCGCCATTCCCGAGACGATGGAGAGCTCCAAGAAAGTACGCACCGCCATGGCGATGGCAATCGACCGCGAAAAGTTGATGACCGCGTTGACCGACGGTTATGGGCGTGTCTCCTACGCTCCCGGCTGGGACACTAGCCACCCGTTCTACAAGAGCGAATGGGACGTCCCGTATGACGTTGACGCGGCGAAGGCGCTGTTGGCGGAAGCCGGGCAGGCCCATGGTTTCGACGTTGAATGGTGGGCCGGCCCTGCCGCCGGTTCCGGCGAATCGATACAGGAAGCCATCGGAATCGAGTGGTTGGCGAACCTGAACATCAACAGCACGTTCGACAAACAGAACTACTCGTCATTCCGACCATCTTTGGTCAACCGGACAAACAAGAAGATCTTCTTCAGCGGTGGCGACGCATGGGCACCGCCGACTTGGCCGAAAGACTTGAACGCCACGTCGCTGTCGCGTCCCGGCGGCTACAACCGCGCCATGGAAATTCCGATATTCGCCGAAACTCACCTCGCGATGGCTGGTGAAGCGGATGCCGCAAAACTGCGGGAGCTGGTCACCGCGATGTTCGACTGGAACCGCGAGTGGATGGTCTGGGTTGGCGTATACCAGAGTCCGGTTGCCACGCTGTACAACCCGAGCCTGATAACCGAATGGCAGATGCTACCGGAAGGCAAGGGTGTGCTCGGCCGAATGAACAGCTTGGAGTGGGTACGCCTCGCCAACTGAGCCCGTTCACGAGCTGAAACTACCCGAATTGCGCTCAGAGAACCAGGGGCGCTCAACGGCCCCTGGTTCCACGCATCTGCACCCATCGCGTTTGACGGGCCATAAATGCAGCGTTTCATAATCCGTAGAATCTTCGCTTCGTTGATCGCGATGTTTCTGGTCACGATCATCGTGTTTTCGCTGTCTCGGCTGGTCGGCGATCCTTTGGCAATGCTCGTGTCCGAAGGCGGATACGGCATTTCTGAAAGTGCCCTCCAAGTCCAACGCGAGAAATTACATCTCGATAAACCGGTGCCGCTTCAATACTTCTTCTGGCTGACTGACGTGTTGCGCGGCGATCTAGGGCATGACCTGTCCGACGGCTTCCCCGTAGCTCAGAAAATCCGAGAGAAAATCGCTCCCACCGTCCAACTCGGCGTTTCGGCTTGGATCTTGGCTACTATCTTCGGCCTCTCTTTCGGTATGATTTCCGCCGTCAAGCGTGGCACCCTTCTCGACTATGCCGTACGCCTGATCGCCAATCTCGGCATCACCCTTCCCGCCTTTTACGTCGGGATCATGGCAATCCTTATATTCGCCGTAACCCTTGACTGGGTCCCAGTAACCGTCATAGGAACCATCGGGTCTGAAGACCCCCTCGATCAGTTCAAAGCCATGATTCTCCCCGTAGTGACCTTGGCTTGGGGAGCTGCCGCTGGGTATATGCGCTTGATGCGTTCCGCGATGCTCGAAGTCCTCGATTCCGAATACATCAAACTCGCACGAGCCAAGGGCGTAGACGCGCCGAAGATCATTTGGAAACACGCCCTGCGAAATTCTCTCATCGTTCCCATCACAGTCTCGGCGTTGCTGCTTTGGAACTTCGTCACGGGAACCGTCGTGGTCGAGGCTGTTTTTGCATGGCCTGGAATTGGATTGCTCGCCATCGAAGCGGTTGTTAACAACAACTTGAACCTCGTCGTCGGGACAACGCTCCTTGTGGGAGTCGTGTTGATCGCCGCAAACCTCGTCGCCGACTTGCTTTACGTCCTAGTTGACCCGCGTATCAGGCTGAGCTGAATCTCGTGGCGACCGAACACCAGTTACCGGATTATGCCCGTACGGGAGCGTCGCTGCCAGCACCCGTGCGGTCTGTTTTGCGGGGACCAATTGCCGTCTACGACTTTCTGCGACGGTATCCGATAATTTGGGCGGTCGTATTCACGTTGCTGGTAGTGCTAGCAGCGTTCGCCCCCATGATCGCGACGCACGACCCGATCCGAGATGCCGACTTCACTCGCGTTCGCAATCCACCGATATGGCTAGAAGGCGGTGCCTCAGAATTCTGGCTCGGAACAGACCAGGTAGGACGCGACCTCTGGAGCCGTCTGCTGTACGGCGGGAGAGCCTCGCTTATGGTCGTCGCAGTTGGAATGACCAGCGGCATGATCATTGGCACCTCGCTGGGACTCGCCGCAGGCTTCATCGGCGGCATCGTCGACGAAATCATCATGCGACTCGTCGACGCTTGGATCGCATTGCCTTTCATCATGATCGCCCTCGTCATCAAAATCGTTCTTGGAACTTCGTTCACGATCATGTTCTTAATCCTCGTACTCATCTCTTGGGTCGGATTCGTACGTCCCGTACGAGGGGAGGTCCTATCCCTACGTGAACGTGACTACGTCGCCTCTGCCCGTGTCGCCGGTGCCTCAGGTTTCAGAATCGCCGTGCGGCACATTCTGCCCGGCGTCAGTAGCACCGTCACCGTTCTCGCAACCCTAGGCGCCGGAGGACTGGTACTAGCCGAAGCCACGCTCTCGTACCTCGGCGTCGGCATTCCGCAACCAACGCCCACATGGGGCAACATGATCTCGGACGGACGTAGCTTCCTTGATTCCGCATGGTGGATCTCCACCATGCCCGGCATCGCAATATTCCTCCTCGTCTTGTCGCTCAACTTCATCGGCGACTGGCTGCGTGACCGATGGGATCCACAGCTACGGCAGCTATGAACGCGCCGGATCTGCTGGCGATCGGGCATGTGACTTGGGACATTTCGCCGGATAACCTCTCCGCGCGCGAACCCGGCGGCGCGGTAGCGTTTGCAGCGATAACCGCGGCTCGGCATGGCGTTCAACCGGCGATCGTCACCTCCAGCGCCGACGACTATCCCGCACACGATGTAATCGATGCACCTGATCGTTTTGTCCGCGTGCCTTCAGCCGCGACGTCGACATTCGAGAATCGCTATGACTCAAGGGGCGACCGAGTGCAGGTACTGCATCAACGTGCTGGTGACATTTCGATCGATCACATCCCGGCGGCGTGGTGCAATCCCGAAACGCTGTTCGTCGGACCACTCACGCAAGAACTGCCGGTTGATTGCCTCAAATGGTTTCGTCCGCGAGTCTCGTGCGTGGTCCCACAGGGATGGTTACGCGCTTGGAACGAGCCGTTGCCGTCAGTAGTCAATGTGTCGACCTCGCCGCCTGATGGAATGAGCAGCGAATGGGATATCTGCGTTGTTTCAGCATCCGAGATCGACGTTCAATCACTTGACGACTGGCGCAGCGCAGCGCGCACTCTCGTTGTAACCAAGGGCAGCGAAGGTGCCGATCTGTACACGGACCTCCGATCGTCGCCATTACCCATACCGGCATCTACGAACGAAGTTGAAGGCGCAGGAATAGATACAACCGGCGCGGGCGATGTCTTCGCGGCTGCGATGTTGATCCGCTACGCCGCAACCGGCGACACACAGGAGTCGGCGATTTACGCTTCGACCTGCGCCGCACTGTCAACACGTGCACCGAGTTGGAGTGCGGTGGAAAAGCCGAGCTCGAAGATGCTGCAAAGCTCTACGAGCTAAAGCGGAACGGCGGGTAACGATCCGTCACCAAGAAAACTGCGTACGCAGTTACTCTGAGCGCCCAACGCATGGTTCCGACGATGTAGTTGAAGAGCCATCGAGGGTATCGGCCGGTAATGAGTATCGCCACCCAAGCGATAGCGACGATTGGGATGACGATCGCAAACAGGCCTAGTAAGACGAAATAATGTGGCGTCGCCAAGAACCATTTGAACAAAGGCAAAAATCGTCTCAATCGCGTTGCGTCGTCTGGGTATTGCATATCGAGATGGACCGACTGCGGTTCGTCAGCGGACGGGTACTCGTCCACAAGAAACGTCACGTATGCCGCGATTCGCGCCTCGAGCCCTGCCAAAGCCAGCTGATGGTGAAACATCCAGTGGGGGTATCGCTTCCTGAAGAGGATCATCAAAAACGGAGCCAAAGTGATGTGTCCGACACCGGCAGCCAGGGCGAGCACGAGCAGAGGTATCGCCAACACCCATCTGAAACCCGTCGTCAGTCGGTTCCTGGAACCGTCGCCATAGTCGACATCCAATTGAACTGGATACCGGCCCATCACGTCTCTCGGGCACTCATTAAACCTTGAGACACTGGCGTGTCGCCGGCATCACAAGGTTGCGTCTGGCAACAGTCTCGCCGCTAGTTGAGGCTGAACGGCGGGTATCGGTCAGTAGTGAGCAGGAACGCGTAGGAAGTGACACGAAGGCCCCAACGCGCAACCCCGACCGCGAAGTTGAACAGTATGCTCGGGTATTTGCCGGTGATCATGATCGCAAACCAAGCAATTATCGTCACCAAGAGCGCGACGATGTTCAGAATCCAGAGCACGATGAAGTGTGGGATCGCTAGCAGCCATTTGATCAACGGCATAAACCGATTCAACTCGGTCGCGGCATCTGGATAGGCGATTTCGACATGAACAGTCTGCTCCTCGTCCGACGACGGATACTCATCGGTCAACAGACCTAGATATGCAATTACCCGAGCGTCGAACCGAGCCAATTCGAGTTGATAATCGAACAACCACTTCGGGTACTTCTTGCGGAACAGGATCATCAAGAACACGCCGAACGTCGTTGTGCTGTACGACACCAGCATCAGAACGATGAAAACAGGAATCACCATGATCAACCTGAACAATGTCGTGAGGCGACTTCGCGCGCCATCGCCGTAATCGACGCTGTACTGCACCGGATAGTCGGTTTTCATATCAACCTCCTTTGGCGTTGCGCCAGGGTTTAGGCTTCGTCGTCAGTCGAAACAAGATCGACCGAAACGTGGTAAGAACCTTACCAGTTAATTGATTATGCTGAATTTCGAGGAATCGTTGACGGATTCAGGCGTTTGACAGACTGTAAACGACGGATTTCCGCAGGGATCACGTAGAGGCTTTAGCCAAAACAGTCGTCATTATTGTCACCGATTTCCCACACGTATCATGGGGTTGCCCGCCGAAGAATCGGCGAAGGCGTCCGACGAGAATTTGAAATACAACACGGAGAGTCACTGAGATGAACGAACTCGGAAAACGCGCACTAGCCGTCGCAGAGCTTATGAAAGGTGCTGGACAGACGATCGGCGTATCCGAGTCATCGGGCGGCGGATTGATTTCGGCGTGTCTGCTGGCCGTCCCTGGCGCTTCCGCTTACTTCATGGGCGGAGCCGTAACGTACACCCGAGTATCTCACCGCGCATTCTTGCAGGTGCCGGACGAAGCCTTGACCGACATCAGATCTTCCACCGAACAGTACGCCCTGCTCAACGCCCGGGCGGTCCGCGAACGTTTAGACACCACGTGGGGATTCGCTGAGACTGGCGCCAGCGGTCCGACCGGTAACCGCTATGGCGACGACGCAGGTCACACATGTGTAGCGGTCTCAGGTCCGGTTGAGCGCTCGATCACCCTCGAGACCGGCGAATCCGATCGCGAGGCCAACATGTGGGCATTCGTTGACGCGGCGTTCGGCCTGTTGGAAGAGTGCCTCCGCGAAGCGAACTAACGCCGCGGGCGCGGGATCACTGCCGCGCTACCTCCATTGCTTAGGGCGTTGATTCACCTGTGCCAGCCGTGCCGTCTCCTCCACTCTGCGGTCCCGGGTGGATTGCCTTTTGGCAGTAGAAATCCACTCCAAAATAGCGCGTTTCACCCACCGCGGAAAAGCATCGAAATTCTCCGCCGCGCCGGGTAACGCGGCAAACGCTACCTTTAGGTCTGGCGGCACTTCCAACCGCTCAACCGCGTCAAGCGCCGTCCATGATCCGTCACGCTTCGCAGCTTCAATCTTCGCCAGACCAGCATCGGTCATCACACCGACCTCAATCAGCTTCGCCACCCGCTCTTTATTCGATCTTGACCAGTTCGAACCTTTGCGTCGCGGAGCGAACCAGAGCATCGAGCGTTCTTCGTCCAAACCTCTGGTGCGGCTGTCCACCCATCCGAAACACAGCGCCTCTTCGACGGAGGCGTCATACCCCAGCGATGGTCGTAGACTCGTTTTCTTGAAAGTCACGAGCCACACTCCCTCATCGCGTTCGTGATTCTCAGCTAACCATGCGCGCCATTCGTCGCGTGTTTCGCATGGGACGGAGTTGTCTGGAGGGTGCGTTGGTCGATTACTTGGCATCTTGTTGTGATTGCGCTGTTCTAAAGGCTTGACCGTGTTTCGATGACTACGATCTAATTGTCAACATCACTTCGTTCGCGTCATCTGCCTGTGCCGGAATTCCTTGAGTTGACAGGAATCGTACCTGCCGAGTTGGGAAATCTCACGGAGTTAAAGCGGCTTTCTCTTAGCACAAACGATGTTATGGGAAGATCCCTCCAGAACTTCGCCGTTTGATTGGCAGCGCCTCGAGTGCGCGCCAGATCATGTCAATACTGTCCCGTCTTGACAGTCTTGCGCCCAAAGCTCTCTCCGTATACCGGCATACTGAATTGGTTTAAACTATGTTGCGCGCCGAATTCTGACCTCGGAGCGAGATTCTGGAAATAAACAGTCAGGGGTAGTTGCTTTGGCAGGCACTGAAAAGTTCGATCTGGACACAGAAGAAGAGGATCGACCCAACATTTTCAAGCGGGCCGAAAGTCACATACAAGGTCGGGTTATATCGGGCCTTTTTGAACTCGTCCCACTGATCGTCACGATCTTGGTTCTGTTGTACCTCGTGGACGTGGCCGACGGGTTCTTCAGAGAACGATCGTTCGTAAAGGATCGCCCTTGGGACTTTCCTGGAGTTGGGTTGATCATCTTGGGGGTGGTCTTTTATCTGATCGGCGTGCTCGCTCTTTCAAGACCTGGGCAAATCTTCCTAAAATTTATCAGCTTGATCATGATTTACATCCCAGTAGTCAGGACACTTTATGGCGTGACACAGCAAGCAATGGCGTCAGTTGGTTCACAGGCGAACTTCAGCAGGGTCGTATTCATTGAGTGGCCAAGAGACGGGATGGTCGCGATGGGATTTGTTACCGGTCGCGCCAGAGCGCCCGGCAAAGAAGAAGACTTGGTGTCCGTTTATGTACCTACGGTACCGAATCCTACTTCCGGAAACATGGCGTTTGTATTAGAAGACGACGTCGTCGAGACTGACATGAGTGTTGAAGATGCGATGAAGCTCATATTTTCCGGGGGTATAGTGCTGCCCGATACGATATCAATGGCTAGAATGCCGCGGGCGCCGAGAAGGGAAGACAGCTTCGTTGGGAAGTACGACCGAGAGGAGTAGTCGGCCACGTCGCGCAACTGCGTCAGCGCGTTACAATTGTGGCGTACTGAGAGCCATGATTGGGCCCGTGCTTTGATGTAGCCTGAGATACTCAAGCCTGAAGGGGGTTTTGCTCTGATGGAGATAAACAGTGAAAGAGTGGGCGATGCGTTGATCGTAATGTCCAGCGAAAACCGGGTTGACGGGACGAATGCACGCGATTTCCAAGTCGGTTTGGAAGCTGCAATCGAAGAAACGGATCGCGCAGTCATATTCGACGCCGAAACGCTTACATACATCAGTAGCGCGGGATTAAGGGCAATACTGCTCGTCGTGAAATCGATCAATCGTCAGGGCGGAAAGTTCGCCGTATGTTCGTTGTCTGATCCAATACGCGAGATCTTCTCGATCAGCGGCTTTGACAACATCATCCAGATCGAGCCTTCACGGAACGAAGCACTTAACGCGGTCCTCAACTAAATCCGGCGATTTCCCCGGCTTGGTCGTTGGCTGCGGATCATGTGAAACACGTCCTCCGCAAGGTGAGCAGGAATCCGTCTAGGTCCCGATGAATAAATCAACGAAGAAAATCTTGGTCGTCGACGACGAACCGGACCTTGAGCCTCTTATACTTCAGCGAATGCGCCGACAGATTCGGCGTGGCGAGTACGAGTTTGTTTTCGCGCACGATGGTGTTGAGGCACTCGAAATGTTGACTGTTGATAAAGAGATCGACATGGTCGTCTCTGACATCAACATGCCGAGAATGGACGGGCTAACGCTCCTGCAACAGATCCAAGATGTTAGCCCTGACATCCGGGCGATCATTATCTCCGCATACGGGGACATGGAAAACATCCGCACTGCAATGAACCGTGGCGCGTTCGACTTCGTCACAAAACCGCTCGACTTCCAAGACCTAAGGATCACCATTGAGCGAACTTTGCAACACCTTGAGGAGTGGCGAGATGCGCTGCAGTCGCGCGACAAACTTGTCGCGTTGCAGAACGAGCTGGATGTTGCGAACAATATCCAACAATCCGTATTGCCCGCGAGCTTTCCAGAGAGCGACCGGTTTCAGATCTACGGGTCGATGCAACCAGCGCGTAACGTCGGCGGCGATTTCTTCGACGTACAGATCCTCAGGGACGGCAAGATCGGCCTCGCCATCGCTGACGTATCGGACAAGGGAATGCCAGCAGCGCTGTTCATGATGTCCAGCCGGATCCTGTTGAAAGGCGCCGGCCAACGTTTCGAACACCCTGGCGAGGCGCTCGAAGAAGTCAACAACCTATTGAACGCCGAAAATGAAGCGTCAATGTTCGTGACGCTTTTTTACGCCATTTACGACACCAAAACGTGCGAATTTCGCTATTCCAACGGCGGGCACAACGAACCGATTGTCGTCCATTCAGATGGAAGCACCACAATAATCCCGCCGACTGGCGGTACCGCACTAGGAATCCTTCCCGGCATTCCATATTACGAGAAGGTGATCAAACTCGAACTAGGCGACACCGTCATCCTCTACACCGACGGCATTACGGAAGCTTTCAACGTACATGGCGAATTGTTCGGTTTGAACCAGCTTTGCGAAACATTCAGAACCAAACAACTCACCAGTGCCGAAGAAGCCAGTGCGATCGTATTCGACGCGGTCAACGCGTTCGCAGGGGATGAACCGCAGTCTGACGATCAAGCATGCCTCATATTCCGGCGAACCTGAATCCGCACCATGAGCGTAAAAGCTTCAGTCGAGATGATGCCGGAGATCGGCCAACTCGCCGCGATCTTTGAGGTGATAGGATCCGTTTCCGACCAAGCCGATTGGACGCCGGATCTGACTTTTCAGATCGAATTGATCGTCGAGGAACTTTGCATCAACGTCATTAACCATGGCGAAGTCGACGGTTCGCAGCCCATAAAGGTGGTGATCGAATCCAAAATCGATCTCATCACCATCGAAATCTCTGATAAAGGGAAAGCGTTCGATCCTACTAAAGACGCGAAGACGCCGACCCAGATCACATCGATCGAAAACAGTGACATCGGTGGTTGGGGAGTGCATTTGGCCCACACGTTTTCTGACGAAATGCGTTACGAAAGGATCGGCGATACGAACTGTTTGACACTAGTCAAGCGGAGGGATAGTTGAGACGCTCCATCCCTGGCTTCGATGTCTTAGGGTTGGCCGCGATATCGGTGGCGGTCGCAATCGTCTCGCTTCTTACCACTTTTGCGTGTACCCCGGAACCACGAGACGGCGACGGCCCGTCAACCGGTGACGCGACCACGGCAAACGGGACGTCAGATCGAGCCCCGACATCAACCAACGGCTCCGAGAATGGTCGTAACGGAATTACCGACGACGCGATACTCTTCGGCCAGTCGGCGGCGTTCAGCGGCCCAGCTTCGGAACTCGGGCTCGGCATGCGCGCCGGGATCCAGGCGGCCTTCGATGAAATCAATGCCAGTGGTGGCGTGCACGGGCGTAAACTGGAACTCACATTTCGGGATGACGCCTACGAACCTGAAGCCGCAATCGCCAACACCGCATACCTGATCGACGAAGAAAAGGTCTTTGCACTCGTCGGCGCGGTCGGCACACCGACTTCCAGGTCCGCTGTTCCGGTGGCAGCGTCGCGGGGCGCCCCTTACGTGGCTCCGTTTACGGGCGCTGAATTCCTGCGCAGCCCAGACTATCAACATATCCTCAACGTGCGGGCGTCCTACTATCAAGAGACGGCCGCGATGGTGGACCGATTGATGGAAGATCTGGGTATCACCCGGATCGCCGTCATGTACCAAGACGACTCGTTCGGTCGCGCGGGATACCAAGGAGTGAAGATCGCCCTTCAGAACATCGACATGGAACCGGTCGCCATAGGAATCTATCCCCGCAACACCAAGGCAATAAAAACGGCTTTGCTCGACCTTAGACAAGGCGAACCGGAGGCGGTGATTATGATTGGCGCCTATGAACCGGTCGCACATCTGATCTCATGGGCCCGGCACACGAATTTCAACCCCGAATTCATGACGGTGTCTTTCGTCGGCAGCAACGCTTTGGCGCGCGAACTCGGCGACTACGGAGAAGGCGTGTATGTGACTCAGGTAGTACCGTTTCCATGGGACGACACGATCCCGATCGTGGCCGACTACCACAATGCGCTCCAACGATATGCATCGGATCAAGAACCCGGTTTTGTTTCTCTCGAGGGCTACATCGCCGGACGCTTTGTGATTGAAGTCGCTGAGAGATGCGGTCGCGACATTGATCGCGACTGCTTTCTCCAAAACCTGCGCAACGGCGATATCTTTGAACTCGGCGGCTTTGAACTGCAATATGGACCTGATGACAGCCAAGGGTCTAACGAAGTATTCCTGACCGTCATCGGCGACGATGGGAATTACCATCCGATCGACGTGATGATCAGCACTGAACCGTGATTGCCAAAGCAAGATCTCTATTCGAAGGCCGATTCCGACTCTCTGCACAGATGTACGCCGGAATCGGAGGCGCAGTCGTGTTGACTTTGAGTGCCAGCCTTGTGGCTTGGCTCTCCTTTGATCGGATCGGCAACGCCACCAACCGCGTCAAAGACGAGAGCGTGCCCGAGATGGTGGCTTCTTTCGGGATCGCGCAGTACACGGGTGTTCTCGCGGCCGCGGCCCCCCGCCTGACCTCCGCCGTCACGACTTCCGAATTCAAACAAGTTGCGGCTGAGATCGAAGTTACCAAAAATCTATTTGAGCAACAACTCGATTCGCTCGCTTCCGCTGATGAGGGTGGAAGTCGATTGGCGCCTATCCGCCAGTACGCCGACCAACTCACGCAGAGCATCGACACCATAAAGGCCGAAAAACAAGAGTTGCTCCATCTCGACAAACGAACCACCGCGATTGGCATCGAGCTATCGATACTGCAACAGCGGTTAGATGAGATTCTCATTCCTGCGATTGACGACCAGCTTTTCTACACGATGACGGGATACAATGAACTCGGCGGATCACCGGTATCGACTTCAGAACACTTCTCCGAATCCGAGTTTTATCGATACCGCAACGTCGCTGACCTACAAGCGGCCTCCAATACCGCCACCCAGTTGCTGGCTAGCGCGTTTACGGTCTCTGATTCCGCATTCATCGAGCCTCTGCGTGAACGCGCAGAAGCCGCTCGAAGCCGAATAGAACGAAGCCTCTCAGTGCTCCAAGGAACACATTACACTCCGGTAATCGCACTTCTTTTCGACCGCCTTTTCGAGGTGTCCCTAGGTGACGAGGGCGGCTTCGAACTTCTCGCTAGAGAACATGAATTGGCTAGCCGACAACACGCGTTGCTCGAATTGAACCGCGAAGTGGCGGTCAAACTCGTTGACGAAGTCGACGAGTTGGTCGATGCCGCGGAATTCAGCGTGGCCGTCGAATCGGACGCGTCTCAACAATCGATCTTGCAGGGACGCGCTTTTCTACTCGCCATCAGCATGGTCAGCGTGGTCGGTGCTTTCCTTATCACTTGGCTCTTCGTGGGCAAGGTGTTGCTCCGTCGTATTCAAACCCTTTCAAACCGAATGCTTCGAATGGCCGGCGGCGACCTTGAAACTGAAGTCGAGATAAGCGGACGGGATGAAGTAGCCGAGATGGCCGGAGCACTAGAGGTATTCCGTCAACACGCCCTCGAGGTCCAACGGCTCAACCTTGTCGAGCAACTAGCAAATGAGTTGCAAGGCAAAAACGATCAACTCGAACTTGTATTGGATGATTTACAGAACGCCCAAGATCAGATCATCATGCAAGGCAAGTTGGCAGCTCTCGGCGAACTTACCGCCGGCGTTGCACACGAAATCAGGAACCCCCTCAACTTCGTAAACAACTTCTCCGAGGCTTCCGAAGAGTTGCTCGAAGAGCTCAAAGAGATTATCGACGAGAGCGCGGACAAACTGGACGAAGAGCAGATGGAGTTGATCGAGGAGATCTCGGGCGACCTGATCGGCAATTTGGGTAGGATCAAATCGCATGGCGAACGTGCAAACCGCATCGTGCATGGCATGCTCGCGATGGGGCGGGAATCCACCGATCTCCAGGAAACCGACCTCAACAGCCTAGTCGAAGAGTACTCTCAACTCGCGTACCACAGCGGTCGCGCTACCGATCCAGACATGAATATGGAAATCAAGAAGGATTTTGACTCCAACGTTCCAATAATCCAAGCGATATCCCAAGATTTAGGACGCGTCTTCTTAAATCTGGTCACCAACGCTTGGCACGCAACCGAAGACAAACGCGACGCGTTGAGAACGGAAAATCCAGAGGCCGCACGTGCATACTTGCCAAGCGTAGCGATTTCTACTCGGCTCGCTGGTGAAGATATCGACATCCGTTTCCGAGACAACGGCACTGGCATGCCACCCGACGTGGTAGAAAAGATATTTAACCCGTTTTTCACCACCAAAGCGACAGATCGCGGGACCGGATTGGGGCTGTCGTTGTCGAACGACATCATTCGAAGTCACGGCGGCAACATTCGCGTAGAAACCGAACCCGGCGAATTCACAGAATTCATCATTACTTTGCCGACAACGAATAAGGCTCCGACGACGACAGCGACCCCCCTCGAGGCTACGACCGACTGACACCGTTGGGAGGGTCGCTAACCGTCCGTGTCTTTGGCCAGGATCGTCTCCAAGCAGCCGGCGTGCGAAACGCTTGACGAATGCATCGGCCCGCATCGAAATCCCAACGTAGGTTTCCTAGAATTTCGGCATAGCCTAATAATGCCCTGTAGCGAAACGGGACTTTCCATTGAAATCGCATAACTCCATCAGATACGCGCGGGCGTTTTGGTTTCGTTCGCGGTCGCCGTAATAGCGGTAGTTTCTAACCCGCCAATCTTCAACGACATCGCCTCGGGTCAGACCGAAGACACAAGCGTTTGTGCTCGGACACCTGGGATCCGGGAAGCGATTGTTAGCGCGGTGATCGATAGCGGTGCCGAATCCACGATCTACGACGTTCGACGCAATGCGCAACCCGACGACCGCGAGGTCCTATACCAGGCGCCGGGTTCACCAGGCAGGTACCGAGTTTCGGCGAATATCCCGCACACAGACGGTTGCCGGAGACCGAAGGGTGAAGAGACGGCCGAAGAGGCCAAAGCGCGATGCACTGCAGAATTTGAAATCGTTGTCCGTCTCCAACGCGATGTAGATACTCCGACTGAGGAACCAGCTAACCCGCCCGGGCCGATTCCTACATCGATCTTCGTTGAAACCCGCGACAACTGTCCAGTATTCACACCCGAAGAAGGCGGTGCGTTGGAAATGAGCCGCTACTCGGTCTCAACCCAACCCGGAGCGGTCCAAAACGGTGAGTACATCGCCATTTGCTTAAAAAACTCGGGAATTGCAACCAACGCGGGTTTGACCCACCAGAGGTACACCTTGCAAGGCGACAAATACGACATGACCGTCTTCGATTCGAATGGCAACAGATTGTCTGAGTATCAGATGAACACCTTCGTCGAGGTCTGTCTACCCCTGCCCGATCACCTCCGTCACCAGATTTCAGATGTCGAGCTAGCAATCATCAACAAGAATCGGTCTCAAACTCTCCTTTCTTCGACCGTCGCTTTCGCCGGCGAAAGGTTGAGAGTTTGCGGTCGAGTCAGCACGCTCCCTGCTACCGTCGCGGTTGGCGTCGAAGGGGCTCCCGATGTGCTACCGTCTCCAACACCTGAACCGGAGGAGCCGGACACCGGCGGTTCGGCGCCCAATGACCTCGCCGCGCTGGTCTTGATGATTTTGGGACTGGCAGTCGTGACGGTTGGAGCTTTGACTCTTCGCAGGACTCGCAACTCAGCTTAGCCGCTACAGATTAGTCGAACGGTTTAGGCGGATCAGTCGTCGTCGAAGTTTTCCGGCATCAACACGAACTCCGGATAAGCCTCGATGCCCAATTCGCCCGCGTCCTGACCAAGTTCCTCCACTTGCCTCGATACGCGAATGCCAATCGGCGACAGCGCCAACCCTTTCCACACGAGCCAAGAAACGGTGAACGCCATCACCCCGACGGCCACGATCCCGATTAGTTGATCGAGAATGTTGCCTCCGGCGACGATACACACCGCCAATGTGCCCCAGATACCAGCAATTAGGTGAGCTGGGATGGCACCGACAACATCGTCAAGCTTCAGCTTCTCGAACAACTTAATCCCGGCGGTACACAAGATACCTCCGATCGCGCCGATGATCACCGCCCAATAGTGCTCAACGAAGTCTGGACCGGCGGTGATCGAGACTAGGCCAGCGATCGCACCGTTCAGTCCAGCGATCAAGTCCATTCGACCCAAGACGAATCTCGACACAGCAAGAGATGCCATCACTCCAGCCGCCGCCGCGAGATTAGTGTTGACCATCACGTGGCTCATCGCGATCGCATCCGACGCCGTGCCGAGGGCCAACTGCGATCCAGCGTTGAAGCCGAACCATCCGAACCAGAGGATGAATACGCCCAATGTCACCGCAACTACGTTCGACGGCGGTGTAGGTCGGGCGGTACCGTCACGCCGGAACTTGCCGAGCCTAGGCCCGAGCACCAATACACCAGCCAACGCTGCCCATCCACCGGTGCTGTGCACGATGGTCGAACCGGCGAAATCTTGAAATCCCAATTGGCTCAACCATCCTCCGCCCCAAGTCCAAGCGCCGATTATCGGATAGAGGAACGCCGTCAAAACGAGTGTGAAGAGGAAGAACGGCCACATCTTCACCCTTTCAGCAAGCGCACCCGAGACGATCGACGCGGCAGTGGCCACGAAAACCATCTGGAAAAACCAGTCTGACATCGTCGAGTAGCCCCGATCGGCCAAATTCACGTCGGCTCCGGCGTCACCGTCGATGATCGCAAGGTCTTGAGAAGACGGCTCGTATAGCAGCTTGACCGAGCCGATGAAATCGCCAACCTCCACGTACATCAGGTTGTAACCGATGAAATAAAACGCCAATCCCGCGATCGAGTAGATGCCGATGTTCTTCATGCAGATCATCGACGCGTTCTTCGTTCGCACGGAACCGGATTCAAGCATCGTGAATCCCGCGCACATCCACATCACCAACGCGCCCCAGACAAGAAACGAGAACGTGTTGAGTACGAACTGAATCTCATCAGCGGTTTCCGCGAAGTCGACACTCGGTTCTCCCACCAATAGTGCTGGCACAATCAATAACCCACCCAAAGAGACGGCAGGGATCCTGCGAAACAGTTTGGTGATGCGATCTGGGACGACAGCGATTCTATTCAGGGTCGTTCGGAGTAAACCTGCTAAATCGTCAGATCCCATAACGATCAGACCTCCATGTGGCACCGCGGGTAGTGGCGATTGAGAGTGCGTATCAAATCTTCGCCAGATCGTTAACACAGTATTGCAGAAATTGTTCAGATTCGCACGAATATTACAAACCGTGCGTTTACCGATGCATCTTCGGACCCGCTCGCACTTTGGGGATTGAAGATTGGCTGACCAGTTCGCACAGTTTCGATCGGAAATCAGAAATCGACGTGCCTTTGCCTGTCGAAATCACTTCCCCGAATTCGCCAATTTCGAACGCCGCGCACCTCAAATGTCATTGGAACGGTGTGTTTAGCGTCGCCTCATCATTAGCTAACCGAAAGCTGCGAGCGCAGCGACGCCGGCGATCAAGAGAATGACTATAGGCGTCGACCGATCACGTCCGGCGGAGGCGATGCCAGTGAACGCGTTCCAAATCCGTGGCACTGCGTTCCGGATACCTGACACTTCGGGAGCCTCAATGGTCGGCACGACGTTTTCTGGCGTTGCCAAAACGATCTGAGAAGGAGTAGGTGTACGAGTCTCTGTTGGTGTTGGGGTAACAGATGGCGGAATCGGCGAAGGCGTGGGTGTCGGCGTCGAAGTGAACGTCGGCGTGGTGTCGAGGTAAACGTCGAAGTGGGCGTCGGTAATGGTGTTGACGTGAACGTAGGCGTCAGCGTCGCCGTGCTAGTCGGCGTAGGCGACGGAGTAGGGGTTGGGATCGGAGTGAACGTAGGAGTCGGCGTAGGAGTTGCGGTATGGGTTGGAGTAAACGTTGGTGTCGGCTTAGGAGTTCTTGATAACTCTCTTGAACACCCAACCATTCCGGAGAACGACTGTGCTCGAATTGAACCAATACGAATGGATTAGCTTTGACTGTTATGGGACGCTGATTGATTGGGAGACAGGAATTTCCAATGCCGTTTCGGAGGTGTTGAGATCCCACGGCGTTCGCATATCCAGACCGGAGATTCTGACGCTGTTCGCCGACGCCGAGCCGAAAGTGCAACAATCTTCCGGATACTTGAAATACCGTGAGGTATTGCACCGGGTAATGGCGATTATCGGAACCCAACTCGCCGTTCAGTTGACGCAACGCGACGTCGCATGTCTCGCCAACTCCTTGCCTGATTGGCCTTTCTTCCCAGATGTGGTCGACGCGCTGAAGACGTTGAAAAACCGTTACAAACTGGCAGTAATCTCCAATGTGGACGACGATCTGTTCGCTTCAACCGCTGAAAAGCTGGGCGTCGATTTTGACGCAGTCGTAACCGCCCAGCAGGTCCGAAGCTACAAGCCCGATCTGCGCAACTTCAGAGCTGCCGCCGAGCGAATGGCGGTCGACAAAGATAAGTGGTTACACGTAGCTGAGAGCCTCTACCACGACATCGGCCCCGCGAATCAATTGGGCATCACGAGTGTGTGGGTCAATCGCACGAACCGTGGCGGAGGGACTCGCCGCACCAACGCCATCCCCGACCTAGTCATCCCGGATCTAGCGACCCTCGCACGGATGGTGGACACTCCATAGTGCCAGATTGCGCGTTCAGTCGCGCCTCGCGACCGTAATTATCTCCGGGCTCATGACGGTCACCGGCGATCGGTCCCAGTCACCGAACTGATCCTCGATTGCCAATCCGGCACGGAATAAGAAATCGTTTAGCAATTCCTGGCCAAGGAATCTCAACGTGCTTTTACTGACTTGGGGACGATCCCAATCAGGACTGGTGAATGTGGCTGTGAACGAGATCAAGTCGCCACGTATCGGAATCTCAACCTGGTGCGCCATCTTCACCGTCGTATGTCCGTGCTCGATAATCACCGCGTTATCTGGAACCCAATCTTCCCATCCCCTGGCGCTCGGATTGCGAGTCTCGAATACGAAACGGCCGTTTTCGTTCAGAGCAGAACGTACCGCGGCCAACGTTTCTCGTAATTGGCAGTCTCCGATCAACACCTGAAACGCGTGACCAGTCATCACAATCAGGTCGAACTCCTGACACCATTCCACCGATGTGAGGTCACCATTGACCCACTCCACATCGGTCCGCGTACGAGCCTGTTGCAGCATCGCCTCGGCAGGATCAAGCCCACATAGCCGACCGCGATGGCCAGCCTCCCGAGCCAATCGCAGCAACTCACCAGTCCCGCAACCAACGTCGAGCACACTCTTCGCCGACATCACCAGCGGCAGATAAAAATCAAAGTCTCTCCGCCCCTCGCAGAACGCATCGTACAGCTCGGCGAGGCGAGGTTCGGAAAAAAGGCGATCTACCATCATGGATGTGTGGCATTTCCGTCCGTGACGTGTCTACCGGCGAAATATAGACAGTTAGATCCAATCTACCTAACGCCCCTTTCGCGCCGCGTAAAGTGGCTCCAGCGTAGCGAGTTCGATGCAATTACTAAATCCCTGAGCGTGGGCTGCATCCTGCTCTTAGCTGTTACGCGGACGATTCTTCTCACAACCGTTTAGCCTCTCAACTTGTGCGGACCGAACATGCCGGCCATGATCACGAAAACTGCCACAAGAGCGAGTGTCGGCGCAACCCAGTAAATCGGCGCCAATTCTTCTATCTGTATCATCTCGGCAGGCTTCGACAAGGTAGCGTGTAGCAGTGCTGGCCAACACAAACCTACCATGTAGGAGCGCGCATCTGACCAAATGCCGAAATACAAACTGATCAACAACGCCGTGATGCCTATCAATCCGATTCCTAGAACATGCCAATCCATCGGAAAATATACAGTCAAATTGTCGTTAATAGATGCAGGATACCAGGAATCGTATTCCGGAAAATACACAATCGCTAAACAAATCAAGAAAACTGCTCCAGCCCACGACGATGAATACGCAATCTTCAATTTCCAGCGCGCGACAATATGAAACAAGGCGGACGCGGCAAGAATAGATAGCCATGGCATAATGATCGAATGTAACAAGTTCGTCTGATCCTGTGGGTAGGCGAATATACGGATTGGCAGGACCAGGGAACTCGAGAATAACGCCAAGACTGTCAACGATAATCCACTGAAATTAGAAAAGACCTGTTCATGTCGGCTGTTGAAATCGAAATGCAATCTCATAGACTGGCGACTCATCCAGATCGCCCCACCCATAATCATTGCCGGATACGTGATGTCCCAGAACAGCAGTGCGAACGAAACTTGCTCAAGTATCCAGAACATCGTCACGAATGGAGCAGTGAGCGCGAGCAACACCCATTGGATTTTCGGGTTCAAATCCAGGAGCGCAGCGATCAATGCGGATGTCGCGGATATGCAGGCTAACGTTGCAATCAAACTAATCAGGGCCTGGTTGCCGAATGTGTCAGATAGGTCCTTGTTTATCATTGTAAGGTTGTCAATAACAAACGGATGCGGCAAAAACCATACGCATCTGGAAAGAATCCATAGTGCTATCGCGTAGGTCGCGGCGTTCCGGACGTGACTAGTCCTCAATTTCAACCACCAGCTAGCTAGTGTGATGGTCGAAACAATGAGACTAATTTCTAAAAGCAGAGGAGGAAAGATTCCGAGATCGATATCAAGAGAACTGGACGGAATATCACTTGATAATCGCTGGCTAGTTGATAATTCTAACAATACGGCGATTGTTCCAAATATCAAGGTAGCGAATAGCCATATAAACAATATCGGTTTGTAAACTAATCCGACCTTAGTCAAACTGACGGTGTCGTTGCGATTATACCGAGAGCGATGAACCAGAGAGAAATCGTGTTTGCCGCCTCTGTTATTGGTTAGTAGTTTAGAAGTAATCGCAACGACCACTACTGGTGAGATAAAAATCAAAAACAAGACGATGGCAATTACAATCAGTGTAGCCATCGTCTTGGTCGTTTACTGCAAAGAGTCACATCAAAGAATCGATCGTGGACTAGTAGAACGTCTCGAAACAATCAATCCCAAGCGTTAAGGACAATAACCCCCAACTGACCGTTGTGCCATCGGGATTGGGAGACCAAGTACATGTACCGTGCAACCCTGAATATTTTCCTTTCAATTTAGCAGATGATCTATGGGCAAGTGGGCCGTTGACTGTATAACTAGCCGGTATTTCAATACCATAATTTCCTTTTGCATATCCCAATAGATGATCTCCATTATTGACCGCGGGATCGCTTCGGCAATCATTGAGAAACCAATTCGATCCCAAAAACCCTAATGGGGAGTAAACGTAACAGCTACCTTGATAATCATAAACCTGTGTGACACCTGCTGTGGGATGTACTACATAGAGCATTTTCACTCGAGTTCTCGTTAACACTTCGCCACTTCCCCCCAATCCTTTGACTTCGGTACTTAACGATGCTCGACGAGTTCGTGCTGGTGACGAAAACATCGGCGGGGCGAAAAGTGGAGGATCGTTGATTGGTCGGAAATATACTGTTGGCCCGTTAGAGATGTCGTAGAGTCGCCAAATCATTGGCAAATCGACCGGAGCATTATTGAACTGATTTTCGTCTATTTGATATTTAATCAACCCAATCTTGACGACGCAATCCTTGTAATCCACAACGAGCCTAATGCTTGCGTTCGTTAGAACATCCGACGACGTATTTTTTTCGATCTTGATCTCGGGAATATTTGAGCATTCTCGTACAGTGTGTAGAATTCCTTCAGGATCAACGTAAGTCCGCGTTACAAAGTTGCCTTCAAACAACGTATCGCCGACATTCTCGGCATTCAATCCAGTAAACTCTACGTCACCTACTTGCGCGCTCCAAAGCCCATCGGTTTGAGGCCCGTCTGAACTGGGGGTTGTGAGTTCGTCATCGATCCCTCCTGGGGATTTGTTATCTGTGAGCGTATTATCGGTCGGTACGGATTCGCCAGTTGAATCCGGTGGGCCTTGGGCAAAAATAGGTGCAAATGCGAGAGTTGTGATTGTTAGAACCGCAAACAGTGCGATCAATAACGCGGGAACTCGAAACATAGTAATTCCTTTGGATCATCATGTTGTTTCTAGTCGGGATCACTCTATAGGATCTTGGAGCGGGTGTCAAATTCTTGGCGAAAATCGAGATGCCTGGACTGGGAATCGAACTAGTTTCGATGATCGCTCGCGGTTCAGCTGCCGGGCGAATGAAGTCTACCAGATCGCGCACAGACTCCCTTATAAACCCGTCGCTCAGAAATCGAGTATGAGCCTCTAAGGTGCCTTGGTAGACGGCATATTTGGGCTCGATACCGTCTTCAAGCAACTCTTCAGCCTGTTGGCCGGTTTCACATCCCCGCAACTCATTAGGCGCGCGAATGCCGATTACAGAGCCGAGCTTTCCGCCCCCGCAGCCTCGCTCCCAATCGGCGCCGCATAGTCCCGGTTCGAGTTGAACGGCGGATCAAGATAGATCAAATCCACACACCCATCATTCATCCCCCGCATCACATCAAGATTGTCCCCCTGAAAAATCGTCCGATTCGGAACGTTGCAGATTGGCTGCTGCGATGTCGTCATGCCATTCAGTGTGCCGCCTGAACACACCCACCACCGAAGACAGCGTCACACCCAAAAATCACACCCCAAACAACCAACACCAAAATCCCCGCAATCCCGGTTCAGACAACTTTTTGAACTTGTTCAAAAAACAAACATGCCGCGAATATGCCGCTCCAGCGGCAGGGGTGTTCTAAAAACCGCTTCCATTAAAACCCCCATATCCTACGAAAACCAGCCTTTCGCACCCCATATACGCCGACACCCGATATATCCTCTACACTTCACCCCGAATAACACCACAAAACACCTCAACAGTGAACATGCCCCTCCAGCGGCAAGCCGCGGCATGTTGCGGCAATTTCGCGGCTATACAACGTCTCAAAAACACACCCCATCCGCGCTTCAGATAACATCGACCAAACACCTCGTAACACAAGAACCACCGTGAAAATCCTCGGTATATGCGGAAGCCTCCGAAAAGAGTCTTGGAACCTCAAGCTGCTCAAAAACATGATCACCAGCGGCAGGTAAAAATCAAAATCTCGCCGTCCTCCGCAGAACGCATCGTACAACTCAGCAAGGCGAGGTTCGGAAAACAAGCGATCTACCATCGTGGATGTGTGGAATTTCCGTCCGTGACGTGTCCACCGGCGAAATATAGACAGTTAGAGCCAAGCCTACAGAACACGCCACTTAGCCCGACAGTTTGGATAGTATGCCGTTTTCGAATTCCGTTAGCGTGACAGGGGTCCCGCCGGTTAGTGCTTCCGTTGCGCGTTCCAAGGTCGTCACGTGAACGCTGTGAGGAACGAGTTTGAACTTCTTGCCCGAGTGATCTTCTTCGAAGTCGACAGTGAACCAAGCGATGTCACCGCTGGACAGATCGTCGACTTCCTCCAAATTCCCCATCGAATTGAAAAAATGTTTGTCGACTACGACCGCCATCTTTTTGCCCCAACGGCGAAGAGTAGGAACCTTAATCTGTAGTTGGGGCATGAGCCGCTTCGGACCGCTACTTCGATAGTCTGGTCTGCGCGTGTGGCTAGGAAAAGGCGGACGCTCGTCGTCGTAGTCCAAGATGTTCCTGAACTCTGCGCTCATGCCTCTCCCGGAGAAGTAGACGGCTTGGATTTCCAGAGCACACCAATCGAACGCAGCCGATCCGGCGAAATGGTTGGTCAATACCATGTCGATCCGTCCGACATGGGATTTTCCGTCTAGGGATCGAAGAAAGCCAATCTCGTGCGCCATTACTGGTTCGCGGGTACCCAAAACGGTTTCACCAACCCACTGGAATATTGTCATCTGTTCTTCGAATCGCCGCGGACACAGCACACGCAATCCGTTTTCATTGTCCGAAACCGGGACCGACGCTCCTTCAGATTCTCCGTACAACCTGAACGAGCACACTCCCCCTCTCTTCGTGCACGCGCCACCACCGATCCGAAATGGGCAACGATGAGTGTTGCCGGGGATGGCGTAAACACGCCGTTCGTCCAGCGTCAGGCCGAGATAGGAATGTCCGTACCACTCCCCTATTCCAAAACGTCGAGGCTGGCTCACGTTTACAGCTCGTGTGAAGTGATTAGCAACTCGTACATCACCGCGTGGTGAGTATTCTTCATGGCGACCTTAGCGATATGGAAACCGCGTTGTTGTGCCATTTCGATGACCTCGGCATTCTCGTCGTAGGTCATCATGAACTGACCCTGAACCGCGGACATCCGTGCGAACAAGCGTTCGTGATCGATTTCGTTGTAGGTGTACAGACGCCGCCCGGCGCGTTTACCTGCGGCGGTATAGGGGGGATCGATGAAGAAAACGGCAGACCGGTTGTCCTTGCAGAGTCCCACTAGCGCGATGCCGTCACCTTCAATGAATTCGATGCGCTCGGCAAATTGTCCAATGGTGCGAATCCTCGAGGCGAGCGTCTTAGCGTACCAGCGGGAAGAGACTCCAGCGCCGTTCTCACCCTTTTTCATCATCGAAGCACCCTTAGCGATGATCCCGCCCCGGTTGACACGATTCCTTAAAAGAGTCCGGAACGCGGCATCAACGTCGGATGGAGAGCCGGCGGCAAACTCGTCGCGAACATTTTCGGGCGTTGGGCTAAAACTCTCCACGCGCTGCGCAAGCTGCTCTGCATCATTCAGCATGCACATCCACAGATTCGATAAATCCGGGTCTTTCTCGCATAGAACCGCACGTTCTACGTACTCCTCCATAACGGCTGTCAACGATGCGACTGCACCGCCAGCGAAGGGTTCAACGAAGACTTCCGGCTGTGATTCGAGTCCAAGTAGCCATTTGCGAATTTCGGGAATGAGCCATGTTTTGCCGCCTGGGTATCGGAGCGGGCTGCGTTGAGGGACTGAGGCTACATTAACGACCTTGTCGGAAAGGACGGGTATGGAACATGAGCGTTGCGAAACACCGCGATCTTCAGCGGTTGCGTTGGAGCCGACAAAAGCCGACTGTGCGTTGGGATCGCGGTGTTTCGTGGAGTGTAATGTCATTTTTTTGTTTGAGGTTGAATTTTGATCGCGGTAGCCTCGCAGAACTTGGCAGTTCTTTTACTTTATCGGTAATCGAATGCTGGATTTCGCCGGGTGGCGGAGCGTTACGCGAAACTCCCTTTTGGGAAACTCGATGTCCGCCAACCAGGTTTAGCGATTACCCTAAGCGTCGAATTTCGTTTACGGTGCTCGAAGCACTCTCCTAAGTCATGAGGCTAAGGTGGCCGACACGCCCAGATTGGTCGTAACAAACGGCGATGTCAACGCGAAAAATCTCAACTCTGCAGCGAGCGAATTTGACATCATCCCGCCCATGAGGTCTACTCACTCAATCCAAAAATGAGGATTCCAAGCAATCTCCCACAGGTAGCCCTCAGGGTCGGCAAAGTAACCGGAGTAACCTCCCCAAAAAGTCTCCTCGGCCGGCTTCACCAGCGTAGCGCCGGCCGCAACGGCAACATCCAGTAGGGCGTCCACGTCTTCCCGAGTGCGGACGTTGTGGGCTAACGTAACACCGGAGAAACCGCTGCCCTCAGTTGCGATGCCGACATCGGCCGCCAAAGCCTCTCGAGGGTACAACGCCAACCACGTGCCTCGGTTCTGGAAAAAGGCGATCGACTCGGTGTTCTCGTCAAAGAGAGGTAGCCCCAATCCGTCGCGATAAAACTCCACCGAACGGGGGAGGTCGGTGACGCCGAGAGTGATTATGCTGATCCGCGGTTCCATAGAAAATCCTTTCCTCATCCATCAATGACGTCAAAAAGCTATCCCTTCGGATGCCCATCCATCACGCGTATTACACAACGCCAAAGTAGCACTTCCAATCTCGATCGAAAACAACAACTCAGGAAATCGAGTTCTGCGCCTGCTCCGCGAAGTGGTCCTTCAGTCTCGGGTAGAGATTTCGGTAGCGCTCATACGCCAGCCTATACGCACCGGCAGTTTCGGATCTAGGCTCGATGCGGTCCAAAGGACGAATCCACGCCTGACATGCCTCGTTGACCGATCCGAAGTCGCCGGAGCCAACCGCTGCCAAGACCGCCGCACCGTACGGCGCGCCACCAGATGGCCCTACGGTAACCACCGGCACGCCAAGCACATCGGCCTGCATCTGCCGCCAAAACCCGCTCCGAGCTCCTCCGCCGACTGCCACCGACTCCGTGGCATCAATTCCTAGTCGCCGCATCAACTCCAAAGAATCTCGCAGCGCAAAGGTTACACCCTCCATCACGGCGCGCACCAAGTGTCCGCGCTCATGTCCCGTATGAATGCCGACGAAGACGCCTCGCGCGTTCGAATCGGCGTGCGGCGTGCGCTCCCCGGTCAGATAAGGCAAGAAAGTCAGCCCATCCGATCCCGCTGCAGAATTAGCAGCCTCGGCCGTAAGTTCGTCGTACGAGGGCCCTGCTCCTTGAGGTCCCAGCAACGCACGCCTTAACCATGCAAGTGCAGCACCCGCGGACAAGACGACTCCCATCAAGTACCACATATCTGCAATGGCGTGATTGAACGAATGGATCCGCATTCCAGGATCGACATGCGGATTTTCAATAGGCGCCACCACAGCGCCAGATGTTCCAATCGAGGTCTGCATAGCTCCCTGCTGCACAACGCTAGATCCGACCGCGGCTGCCGCGTTGTCTGCACCTCCTCCGACTACCGACGTGCCATGTCGTAGGCCCAACGCATTCGCCGCACTCGCCGTGAGTTCTCCAGTCACATCGGCGGAACCTATCACCGCCGGCAGGATCCCCGGATCAAACTCCAGCGCACTCACCATTTCATCCGACCAGCAACTCCGTCTAATGTCGAATAGCAACGTGCCCGCGGCATCCGATGGCTCCATCGCCTTCTCGCCAGTCATCAACAACCGCACGTAGTCCTTGGGCAGCAATACCGTACCCACCCGCTCAAAAACCCTCGGTTCCTCGTCGCGTACCCACAACAGCTTCGGTGCCGTGAAACCCTCGAGGGCGGGATTGCCTACCAACCGCCGCAAACCCTCTTCGCCGACTCTTTCGGTGATGAAGCGACATTGGGCGGTGGTGCGAACATCGTTCCACAACATAGCCGGGCGAAGCACCTTGTCCGCCTCGTCCAGCAACACCGAACTGTGCATCTGCCCCGAGAGTCCGATCGACGCGACCTCCTTCACCCCGGATTGGGCGCACGCGGCGCGAACTGCATCTATCGTGCCC
The DNA here is from genome assembly GCA_965220355.1 of Dehalococcoidia bacterium. Classification (GTDB taxonomy): domain Bacteria; phylum Chloroflexota; class Dehalococcoidia; order Lucifugimonadales; family Lucifugimonadaceae; genus Bin127. The sequence continues at coordinate 529,638 of OZ244820.1, read as the reverse complement.
TGCCACCAGTCGGACGGATTTTGCTCCGACCATCCGGGCTGTGGTACCGATAGCTCTTGCAGCGCTTCTGCCTCTCCGACCACCGATCCAGAATCATCCACCACAAGCGCTTTTACCGCTGTTGTGCCAACGTCTATTCCAAGATAATGCTGCGGCATGATTCTCCCCTCCAAAGGCGGGTGCCCGAGTACCGTCATTCCGGCGAAAGCCGGAATCCAGTCAACGAATATCTTAGACCGCGTACAGTTCAGCGACCACACTAAAGGAATAACGTCATCAGCGTGGGAACCGAGTTAGGAACGCGCCACGAAACGGATATTGAGGCGTCCGTCAAAGTTGGTGTTCTTGCTAAACTGCGATCATCGCTTGCAGCCGCGAATCATGATCCAACCAGCTCAGAGCCCGTCCAGGAACGATTCGCCTGCGGATCAGTTCATACGTAATGCGACGTCAGGGTTCAACCATTGGTGGGTATGGATTGTCGGCATCGTTTCAATCGTCGTGATTTGGATGGGGATAGGAGCAATCCCGAGCCTCGCATCTTGCGAGTTTGTGAAATCAGCAGATCTTGTCGATTTCACTTGTGACGACTCGATAATCGAGGGCGCCTCAACGTTGCCTGCTTTTGTTCTGAGTATGTACGGCTTCGTAATAGCCATGATCGGCATTTGGATTGTCGTAAAGCTGCTACATAAAAAGCCTCTGACGGCGATGCTCACGACCAGACCGTCATTCGATTACAACCGGGCACTTTTCGCGATGCTGGTGGGATTAGTGGTATTCGGGGCGCCCACATTGCTTCTTGCGGCCCTTGGTTCGGAAGTAATAGTGTTCCAGTCGCCGGACGCATGGGAGCACACCACCTTCTTCATGTTCGCGGTCGTTCTGATCGCCTTTCAAGCCGGCTTCGAAGAGGTGTTCTTCCGCGGATACCTGATGCAGGGATTCGCATTGCTCACCCGCAACAAAATTACCCTCGCGCTCGCGACGGCGATTGTCTTCACCCTCCCGCATCTGCCAAACCCAGAACCTTGGGAGTACGGGGTCGTACCTTACGTCGCCCAAATCATGTCGTTAGGCGTACTTTTTGCTCTGCTGACGTTGCTCGACGGCGGAATCGAACTGGCTGCGGGAATCCACGTAATCAACAATCTTGTCTACACCCTTTTAGCGACCACTTCGGTTTCGGCGATCCGAACGCCTGCTTTGTTTTTGGTCGACATAGACGAATATCAACTGATCCCGGACATTCTCGTCCTCTGGTTGACCTTCGCAATTGTCCTGGCCATCCTCAATCGCAAGTACAAGTGGTTCCGCTATAGTCAACTAGCTACATCTCTGAAGCCTCACCGAGATTGAGCGACTGTACGGGTCGAGCGGATTCAGTGCGAATATCATAGACCGCACGCGGTCGAGCAATCACGAAAAGGGGTTTCATCATGTACGTGGGAACGCAGTTTGGAGCGCGCCACGAAACGGATATCCGGCAGCTGGCGCAGTTAGGCGTCGAGCACGTCGACGTACCACTCAAGGAGCATTGGACCGAGTGGACCGTCGACCTCTTGACGTCGTACCGGGAGAAATACGCCAAGTATGGGATCAACGTCGAGACCATACACTCGCCCCTCGGTTCCAGAGATGCGTTCACCAACGACATGTCTTATCTCTTCCTCGGCCCCAGCGACGAGAAGGAGCGGGAGTTGGACAGCTTGTGCGAGATCATCCGCATGGCATCTGAGGCCGGTTTGAGGGGCCTCCTCTACAACATCACAATCCTCGGACACCTGCGTACACCGCCCCGTACCGGCCGCGGCGGAGCAACCCTGTCGTCATTCAACTACGCCGACCTCGACCAGTCTTTACCGGAATTCGAGGGCGGGGCAGCGGACGCCGATACGATGTGGGAACGCATCGACTACTTTCTGTCGCGCATCGTGCCCGTGGCAGAAGAGTACAAAGTGCAAATGGCCTGCCATCCGCAAGACCCTGGAATCAAAGACAACGAATATCGCGGGGTAGCGCGGGTGATGGGCACCGTCGAAGGTCTCAAGAAATTCGAGGCGATGCACGAGAACCCCTACCACGGCTTCAACTTTTGCCAAGGCACCGTCTCCGAAATGCTCGAAAAACCGGGCGAGGAGATCTACGACGTCATCCGATACTTCGGCAGCCGGAAGAAGATCTTCAACGTCCACTTCCGCAACATCAAAGGCGGCGTCCTTGACTTCATAGAAGTTTTCCCCGACGAGGGCGACGTCGACATGCTCAAAGCCGCCCGCACCTACAAAGAAGTCGACTATCCCTACATGCTCATGCCCGACCACGTTCCCGGCATCGAAGGCGAAGAAGCCCATCAAGTCGGCTTTGCCTACTGCTACGGCTACATCCACGCCATCATCCAAGCAGTGAATGAAACGACGTGAGGTTTCCCCCGTCCACGGGGGAAATGTCCGAAGGACAAAGGGGGCCATTAGATGCAATCCAACGCCAAGACCGCAGAAGAATACCTCACCGAACTAGACGACGACCGACGCGAACAACTCTCCACCGTCCGAAATGTCGTGCTCGACAATTTGCCAGACGGCTACGAGGAGATGATGCTTTTCGGGATGATCACGTACGCCGTTCCCCTAAGCATCCTCCCCGACACATACAACAAACAACCCTTGATGTACGCCGCCCTAGCCTCACAAAAGCGCCACATGGCCCTCTACCTCACCAACGTCTACGGCGACGAATCGGTCGAGAAGTGGTTCAGAGCACGCTACATCGAAACCGGCAAACGCCTTGACATGGGTAAATCCTGCGTCCGCTTCCGCAAACTTGACGACCTGCCGCTGGAACTAGTCGGCGAAGCCATCGCCAAAACTCCCATCGACGAGTTTATCGAGGTCTACCGGCGCTCCAGGGAGGGCAAGCGCAAGTAAACGTGATCCGAAGTCGATGTGAACCGCTACGCGTGTTGTCTGATGTCGCGTCGCTGGAACAGCACGACCGACAGAACGATCAGAACGACCGACAGCACCGCCAACACTGCCGCATTAGCCCAGTCCATACCGCTGTTGAGGGGATCGTTACCCAGGTAATAGTGGAACGGCGTCAACCAAGCCAAATCAGCGATACCGTCATTGAGAGCACCCAAAGAGTTGACCAAGTGGAAGAAGAGTGCCGCACCTGCAGCGCCGTAGATCGAGATCGATGTGCGCCCCGTGCCAGCGCTCAGGGCGAAGGCCAGAGAACCGAACACCAAGCCAACGAGCACCTGGAGCGTGGCGGTCGCTGCGATGTTGCCGAACGACATCCCAAGTTCGGCGATTAACGACCCGAGAGCAACCCCCGCAAAGGTAGCGAACCCAACCAAAAACGCGAAAAGCACCATCGGGATGGCTTTCTCAAACACGACCCGGGACCGGCTTATAGGGCATGCGAGCAGCAACCCCATCGTCCGCCGAGATTCCTCGCCTGCCAAGGCGCCAGCCCCCATAACGACCGTCACGAGGATCACCGCGACCGGAGCCATTAAGCCAAACGTTTCGAGCGTGTACCATCCTTCGGGCGTACTCATATCACCGCCTCCGAACAATGCCATCAACTGCTCAGGCAGTTGCTCGAATGTAGTCAGAGTCTCCGCCGGGATCGATGCATACATCGGCCCGATTAGTGCGCCCATAATCAGGAACATCACCGCGGATGTGATCAAGAGCAGAGTTTGGTATTCCGACATCGTCTTCAACCAAATCGACGACACCCTTGCGGACCCGGCAAGCCGGCCGATCACCCTGTTCAGAAGGGGATTACCTCGAACCCTGTCCAACATCGTGGTACCCACAGATTGTCCCTTCAAATCGCGACGATTGAACCCGATGATCGACACGACCAAGAAGAAAACGGAGGCGGAAACCAACAACGCAACATGCCCCCAGGCGACGCCGTTATTGACCGGGTCGCTACCGTCGAAGTAGTACCAGGGGAGAACCTTCCGCACGCCTTCCCCTCCCTCGACAAGCGGCAAAAAGCCAACCGCAAAGAACGACAGCACCATAATCGCCGTCGTCACGCCCGTCGCGGTACCCTTGTTGCCGGTCATCGCACCTATCCCCGTCGCCAGCAAACCGTAAAAGACGGCGTTCACGAACAGGTGCAGCGTCAGAGCCTCCACATCCAAGCCGCCGATCTCGACTCCTAGAAATGCAGCCATCGGATGAACCGGGATCCACAGAGCCACAGTCGCGAGAGCCGCCAGCATCACCAGCGCCCCCGTCTTCGAGAGCAACACGAATGTGCGACTCTTCGGATTCGACAACAACATATCCATCGTCCCGTCCCGCTCCTCACCAGCGATCGCGGCCGCTCCCATTACGAGCGCTATGGCCGCCACAACCAATGCACCCCAAGTCCCAAACATAACGTTTATGGCCAAACCGCCGACGTCAATGTCATCCCCAATGCCGATCAGCGATCGGAAGGCTTCGGGCAATGATGTGTACACGGAGAGATCGATCTCACGGTAAACCGACATCCCGAAAAGCAGAAACAGCGAAATACTGACAGCCGCGATCGCCCACCCTAACCAACGATCGCGTGCTGTCTTGACAAATATGTTGGCCAGCGTCATCAACCAGCCTCCTCCTCGCCACCGTGGTAGTACGTGAGGAATATCTCTTCCAGATCAGCCTCACTCGTCTTGATGTCAGCGACGGCGTAGTGGTCGGTCGCGGTTGTAAGCAGTTCACCCATATCCCCGCCGAACGACATCTCCACATGATTGCCTTCGACCATCACGTTGCGCACACCCTCGACCGACTCGAAGATCGACGCTTCCGCTTGCGAATCGAGCACGAACTCAACCTGACGCATCGATTTCGACCTCAGCTCAGCAACCGACTCGACAGTGATCAGTCGGCCGTTACGGATGATCCCGACACGGTCTGCCACGCGTTGGACTCCCGACAGCGTGTGGCTCGACAAGAAAACTGTCCTGCCCTCTGCCGCCACCTCGCTCACCATCTTTTGAAACTCGCGTTGCACCAGAGGATCGAGACCCGCAGTAGGTTCGTCCATGATCAGCAAGTCTGGACGGTGCATGAATGCCTGTATCACTCCAACCTTCTGTCGGTTGCCCGTCGACATGTCCCCCACTTTTCGTGATAGATCCGAATCGAGACGCTCGGCGAGCTCATCAACATAGGACCAATCGGCGCCACCGCGCATGTTCCCGAAGTACGTCAGCGTGTCCATCCCGGTGAGATTCGGGTACAGCGCAAGATCCCCCGGAATGTATCCGATGTGCCTCCGTATCCCCACCGCGTCGGCATGCGTGTCGAAACCCAGGATGGTCGCACTTCCCGAAGTCGGCCTGATCTCATCTAGCAACGTCCTGATCGTCGTCGACTTCCCAGCACCGTTCGGCCCGAGGAAACCAAACACCTCGCCCTCCCGCACATCCAAGTTCACATCTTCAATCCCAAGCTGCTTCCCGTAATACTTCGTCAAACCAACTGTATGTATGGCCGCCTGCGCCCCCGTGTCCCTTGCCGTCGCCATGTAGCTAGCTCCTTCGAGTCATCAATTCGTTCACTGTCATCCCGCCGAAAACTCCTCAACCGTCCCCAGACCCTCCGATTCGGCATTGTCAGCAAAACCCCGACTGTGCTTGAAAACTGTACCACCGACTACGCGGATAGCGTCACCGGACAATCCATCCCAAAAGCCCTCCGAACCCAAACACTAGTCCCCTTCGCAAAGCGAGCGGGACGCAGGAGCGAAGCGACAACAGGGGGTGCCCGGGAGGCGGGGACAACGCAAACATCGTCGAACCTGCCCGTCATTCCCGTTGCAAAAGCCACGTCATTCCCGCGTCCGCGGGAACCCAGAGAAAAGCAAAGCACGCCGCGCGTCCACGCGAGTGCTTCAGCGGACGGGACGTCCACCCGGAGGGGAAAGAAAACGGGGGGGCCTTGCGTTCCAGACCTGAAGTCCTTGCTTTTGACATTTTGCAATGGTCTCGGTAGCGTGACACCGTCAGTTTTCTGGATGGGATTAAGAGTAGGTCAGCAGGAGGCGTTCTCTGACCAATTCACTTTGCAGCGAACGACCTTTCATCTGGAAACGCTTGAGCATAGACTGTCCTGTGTCAATGAATACTTCACGTTCAAACAGGCCGTCAGAAACAGGGATATCGCAGATCAACTGTCCCGATTTCTTCGTGCCATCGATGCTCAATGCGACGTAGACGCCGCGAGACTTGCAGTCCATTATTGCTTGGAAGAGACGATCCAAACTAAAGGATTGCGCGCCATACAATATCGACTGGCTATAGCTGTAAGGCGGATCGCAATAGACCATATCCCCAGCCTTTGCCATGTTCATAGCCTCCTCGAATTCCATGACCTCAAACCTTGCACCCCTTGTACGGATGTGCCACTCGTCAACTCTTTTTTCGAATGAAGCTGGCAACATAGGTTTGTGAGCACCGCAGGGCGTTGACATATAACCGTCGGCTTGTCTGAACCTAATTACTCCTCCATAGCACGAACGCGATAGAAACAATAAATCCGCACCATTTGGTCTAGCGTTATAGGAAGCCTTGATTCGCGCGTACTCTTCTTTCTTGTCGCCAGCATCCATCACATGCCAACGTTGCCTATACCACTCCTTAAGAAGCTCTGGCTGATGTTGCAATGTGGACCAAATCTCCATCAGAGGCGTGAAAGAATCCGTGGCGAATGCGACATCGGGCGTTAGTGTGCCAAGGACAGCGCCGCTGCCTAGGAACGGTTCGAAATACGTGCCGATTCGGTCGGGGAAGTGCGAAGTGATTATGTGGGCGAAGCGCTGCTTGTTGCCGATCCACTTGAGAAGAGGTCGGCGAAATGGAATGGGCGCAAAATCCGACGAGCGATCGAGGAATTCGATTTGCATTGGCAGACCCTAGGTGTGTTGAAATCAGCGAAAATATACCAATTTGGTATATCTGATCAGCCAATTGTACTATCTCGGCATGTCTGATGATGAGGAGCGCCGACAACAGGCAGTCCTGCGAAAGCTCCTGCGTCAGACGCGAGTCGAGGCTAACCTACGCCAAGTAGATGTCGCTCGACGAATTGGAAAGCCGCAGCCGTTTGTCAGCAAGTATGAATCCGGGGAACGACGCCTGGATCTCGTCGAACTCCGACTGATCTGCAAAGCAATAGACACCTCGCTCGAAGAGCTTGTAGGCCGATTTGAGGAGGTCATCTAGTGCTTCCAAACGACCGATTCGTTTTACAACCGAAAAGCTTTTGGGCCAATGTGAGCGCAATAAGTGAATCAGTGGGGTATTCTTCAAGAGGCGAAAATAGAGTAAAAACGCCGACGGTCGTCGAAATCGCTGAAGCTCTCGTTGCCCGCGGTCTTCAAGTCAGCCAGTTCATGGACAACCAAGGATACCCAACACAGTTTGGGAAATTGCTTTCCGAATACTTCGATTATCGTGCTCGTGTCCTCAACGAATACGTCCGCGAAAGTCTCATGGATGTTGAGCGCGCTGCCGATGTCTTCAATGACCTAAGGGTGAGGCTGAAGCCTGAATGTCCAATCCCTAAGAACAAGCAGACAGGCGAAAAGAGAGCTCCAGCCTACTTCACTGGGATAGTCAACATGCTTATCGAAGCTAACTCGGCCGACATCCCCTGTGATTACGATCCACGTTCATTGATTACTGTTGCGCGGGACGGTGAGTTGGTGTTCACGTCGTCTCGAAGATTCGACGGTGCATTTTCGGGAACCAATAACCCGATTGCAGTCTGGGAGGTCAAGGAACAGTATTACACGACAACGTTTGGCAGCCGCGTCGCAGCGGGTGTATATGAGTCAAGACTGGATGGCATGGAGTTAGCCGAGCTTCGCGATCGAGAAGGCGTTATTGTGAAACATTACTTCATGCTTGACGCATATGATACCTGGTGGATCAAGGGGCGTTCCTACTTGTGTCGGATAATTGACATGTTGCACATGGGATATGTGGATGAAGTCCTGTTCGGATATGAAGTCGTCGAGAGATTACCTACAATCGTTCAAGAATGGGTGGAGACTGCTAAGAGATTATGAGGATGCCGTAGAAAGGGTCTTAACCTGACGTGGAGAGTTTGTAGTGCTCATAAAAACCTCCATTTACCGCTCCGACGTTGATCCTGACCGGTTCCAAGTATTTCAATCGCATCTCACTCGCGGTGTAGACCGGAACGGACCGGACACGGCAACGCCTTCCGACCTCCACCCCCATCACCCCCTCTGCGCCCATTGCGACAAAAACATTGCAATCCTCTAGCCCTGCGTTATTCTTAAGATAGAGTTACTGACGTACTATAAATTTCTGATGGGAAGGGTGTAACAATAGCAAGTAAATTACCCGCTTTTGTTCTAAACAGTGATCAACGAACAACCTGCAAGAAAAACCCCTTATGGTTCGCAACTCACCGCCTCGGCAGCCGCTCGGCCCTCGAATGGATCCTCGACCAGCACAAAGAGCGCAAACCCAGAGACCCAACCATCCGCGAACGCTTCAACACCTACCGTTTCGCCGACCACAAAGAACGCGTCATCGACCTCCTCCAACGCGTCACCACCGTAAGCGTCGAAACCGTCCGCATCGTCGACCAACTCGCCGAACTCTCCGACATCAAACCCACCCAAGAACAGCAATCAGAGCCGGAAGTGATTACGCTGCTAAGATTCGGTCCGTTCAGTTAAGCACAATCTTATCGAACGGCTCATCGATCGCTACTACATCAAAACCGACAAAGCCAGCAGTATCGTCCACGACCTCAAAAAGCGCCCGTGCCTTCAATCCAACTCCCATTCCGTAATACATCCCGCAATGCACGACATCCCCCTTCCCCCGCTTGGCGGGAGATGGCTAGAGTGGAGGGCATCGGGCGGATGAAGGGCCACAACCACTCCATCCACAAAACCCCAAAAATCACAACCCATCTGCGCAATCACCCCAATCCGCGGTTCAGACAACGCGCGCAATCCCCGACACAGACAACGACTGGGATAAAAGGGCGCGGGGCATCATAGCCCATCAGCGCAACACGCGTAATCCGCGGTTCAGACAACGCGCGCAATCCCCGACACAAACAACGATTGGGACGAAAGGGCGCGGGGCATCACAGCCCATCTGCGAAAATCCGCGTAATCCGCGGTTCAGACAACCATCGGGACAAAACGGCGCGGGCCATCACAACCCATCTGCGCAAATCAGCGTAATCCGCGGTTCAGACAGCACGCGTAATCCGCGGTTCAGACAACACCCCCTCCATCCACAAAACACGTTGCAGTTCCTCTCGTCTTACGTTATCCTCAAGTTAGTGATACTGACGTACTATTTTTTCTGTTGGGAAGGGTGGAACAATGGCAAGTGATTTACCTGCTTTTGTACTAAACAGCGATGAACGAACAACCTCCAAGAAAAACCCACTGTGGTTCGCAACTCACCGCCTCGGCGTCAAGCCTTGGAAAAAGCAAGCCGAAATTCTCAAAGCCCTGGCCAAAAACAACCACGTCGCCGTAAGGTCCTGCAACGGCTCAGGCAAGACTTTCACCGCCGCGCTCGCTACTCTCTGGTGGTTGATGGCATACGACGAGGCAATCGTCATCACCACCGCACCCACCGACCGCCAAGTGAGAAATCTGCTATGGCGCGAGATAAGAAGCATCTACGAGCCGAACCGCGCTCTATTCGGCGGAAAAATCTCTCAGACCAAGCTCGAAATATCGAACAAGCGCTACGCCTTTGGATTCGCCACCGACAAGGCCGAACGCTTCCAAGGATTCCACAACCGCAACATCCTCATCATCGTCGACGAAGCTTCCGGCGTCCGCGAATTCGTTTTCGACGCCATCATGGGTTGCATGACCACCGCCAACGCCAAACTGCTCATGATCGGAAACCCCACCAGCTTAGCGGGGACTTTCTACGACGCCTTCCACAAAAACCGCGACTTATACAAGACCATCCACATATCAGCGTTCGACACACCTGCGTTCACCGGAGAGATACCAACGGGCGATCCATTGCCCCCAGGTGTCCCGACCCAAGAATGGATAGAACGGATCGCGCGCCAACGGGGCGAAGACTCGGCCGAGTACTTCTGCCGTGTTCTCGGAGACTATCCACTAGAAGCGGTCGACACCCTCATTTCCCTAAAACTCATCGAAGCTGCAGTAAACAGGGAGGTCGACGACCTCGAAAACCAATCACCAGTCATGGGGCTCGACGTCGCTCGTTTCGGTGATGCCCAGACCGTCGGCATCGTACGCAGAGGCCCCAAAGTCGTCAAACTAGAATCCTTCCGCAAAACCAACCTGATGCAAACCACAGGTGCAGCCCTCGACCTCGCACGTCGATTCAAGGTCAAAACCATCTACGTCGACGAAGTCGGAGTCGGCGCCGGAGTCCTCGATCGCCTCAAGGAGATCGACGACATCGAAGCAGTCGGCGTCAACGGCGGAAAACAAGCCGATGACAAGGAACACTTCTACAACCTCAAAGCAGAGAAGTTCGACGGCCTCAAGCAACGTTTCGAAGACGGCGACATCTCCATCCCCGACGACGCCGAACTCATATCACAGCTCGCTTCTATGACATACGAATACACGTCGAAGGGCCATCTCAAACTCGAAACCAAGCAGCAGATCCGCAACGCAGGCCGACAAAGCCCAGACAAAGCGGACGCTCTAGCCCTCGCCTTCACCGGATCGAAATTCAAACAACAACGAAACCCGCTCCGAATGTGGATACTCGATCGCCACGCGATCGAGCGCGATCGACGCAAATGGGGTGAAGACTAGTACCGTCCCCCATCTCCCTAACCGAACAGCCAACAACAATTCCGCCATCACCCCCCGTCAGCGTAATCTGCGCAATCTGCGGTTCAGACAAACCACCAAACCCTCCAACCACTGCATCACACCCAACACCCAACCCTCTCCATCGATGCAACCCGCCAGCCAACCCGTAGGGGCAGGTTTCAAACCTGCCCTGCCAACCAAACAACCACCATCACACCACCGCATCACCCCCCATCAGCGTAATCAGCGGTTCAGACCCCCTCTCCCGTTGGACGGCGAGGCCACTTGACTTTGATACAACATCTGTAGTACAAATAGAAACAAGCGCCAAAGCCGGCACCCGTCGGACGAGGCGCCCAGAGACATCGCCGCGTCGAACCGGGTTGGGGCCACAACTTTTTTCGATGCTGCAATTACCAACCTATAAACAATGGTCTGCGGACGGGAGTCCACATGGCGAGCCAGAAGCGACTGCCCAAGCCGAAAGGTGAAAGCGAATGCTCCAGGCGGACCGCGACGGTGCCCGTCACATGCTTTATCGATGTCAAGCGCAACGCGACCACAAAAACGGGTTACGAGGGAGCTTGTAGCTGTAGTGTTCGGATGCGGAGTGTTAATGCTGGCTCCGCCTTGCAAGCCAGACGGTCAACCCCGTCCCTTTCGCGAAGCGAAGGGGACGCGACGTAGGGGCGGTTCGTGAACCGCCCGCTCGCAGGGGATGCCCGTTCAAGATCCGAACGATCGCTCCCTCTATCCCACAAGTCGTCTCCGCTTCGTCGTGCGGAGACGGCCACAGTGCTAACGCGGGGTTGAAGAACCAAGTGATGACGGGCGGCGACATCGTTGCGCCGCCCGGAGGGCAGACGGTCTGGCGACGTCGGCGGCACTGGACCCTTTTTATCCACCATCAACCGATTCGCTCGCAACCCACAGACGCGGCGATGACTCGACAACCTAGCACCCCCGGCGAATAACGTAGGGGCAGGTTTGAAACCTGCCCCCGACTACCAATATCCCCTCTCCCGCTCAACGGGAGAGGGCTAGAACCTGCCCCGGATTTGATCCGGGGTGAGGGCCCGAACCCAACAATCGAAGCAATCCTTGCGGTTGCCAACCACGACCTGCCACCGACATTCGCAGGCGCTTAGACGCGCACGCGACCGTCATTCCCGCGCACGCGGGAACCCAGAGACAAGCAAATCGCGCCATTCCCGCAGACGCGGGCAAATGAAGCGAACACTCGAAAAAAGGACCAACCGAAACATGAAAACCTCACTAGTCGCGCCCGGAAGCGTCTTGAAACGCGAGATGGATTTCCTGGGCATCACCGAAAATGAACTCGCGGGTCGCATGGGACGGCCGGCCTCTGCTGTCTGTCAAATCATCGCCGGGCAATCCGCGGTCACACCAGAGATCGCGCTCCAGCTCGAGACAATCATCGGCACCAACCCTCACCTTTGGACGAACCTAGAAGCAAGATACCGCTTGGCGATAGCTCGAACTGCAGAGCTCGCCGAACTTGAGTCCGAAATCCCGCTCCTCGACGATTTCCAAATGGCCAAGCTCGAAGAACGCGGATGGATTCCCCAAGCTAAGTCCCAAACCGAAAGAGTCCGTCTGCTTCGTGTGTTTCTCGGAGTCGCTTCCCTCAACGCTTACAAACGCGTCAACGCCCCAGCATATCGCCTCCCCGACCGGTTCCACTTGTCGAGCGAAACGCTCGCGGTCTGGTTGAGAAAAGGCGAATTGGACGCCCAAGAATACCAAACCGCGGATTACGATCCCGCCAAATTCGAGCGCGCAGTTCTACACATAAGAACACTCACCAATTCACCGCCTGAACATTTTCTGCCCGAGATGTTCAATTCCTGTGCCCACGCCGGCGTCGCGTTGGTCTTCACGCCGGAATTGCCTAACTGTGAAGTCAACGGTACGGCTCGACAACTGCACAGCGGGCAGCGCATGATCCAACTTAACCTCAACTCGCGTCCAGGCGACCACTTCTGGGTTGCGTTTTTCCGCGAAGCCGAACACATGCTCAACGGTGAGACAGACTTCCACATCTCGTTCTCACACGAACCCCCGTACCGACCCATCGAAGAGATCCGCTTAGATCGTTCCGCGGCCGAAACCTTGATCCCCTTCGCCGATTGGGACGATTTCGTCGACAAGAAAGATTGGTCACAGACTTCGATCAAGTCATTCGCTACTGACATGGGTGTACACCCAAGCATCGTCGCCGGTCGACTCGCTCAAGACCAATTGGTGCCGCTTGGATCTCTCAGCGGGTTAAGAGTCACCTACGAATGGCCCCGAATTGAATCCATGCGTCAAACCCAGGCGTCGTCAACCCCCAATCGCGTGTCACACGCGACAGCGGGTTCGGCACGCGTTGAATCCCCAACAACCTGCTCGGCGCAGCCGACGGATTGTTCGTAGCATGCCACGCCAACGGCTCGTGTAAAAAACGTCGCCAGCCGGCAACGGATGACCCTCACCCTCCGCCTCGACGGCCGCATCCCAACCCCCGCCCTTCGACGATGCCTCAACCACCACAAACCCGGCGCCCGCTCGGCGGGAGAGGGCTAGAGCCTGCCCCGGGCTTGAACCGGGGGTGAGGGCAACCCCCTACCGCGGATACCGCGCCTCCAACCCCAGCAGCTGAGGAAACGGCGCGTGCGGCTCCGACTGATACCAATACGCAACCGACGCAATGTCATCCGCCAGCGGCTGGAACCTGCTATTCGGCTCCGGCCACCAACCCAGCGCCTGAATCGTCACCCGCAATTCCTCCGCAAAACGAATCGGATCGAGGATGTGCCACCTGTATAAGCTCCACTTCGGAGGACCCTCACTTCCCGAATGGTCAAGAGTGTTCCCAACGTACGCCGTGCTGTAGACCTCAGGAAAACCATAGCTTCCCAAGAAATAGTCCTCCGTCCCAGTCCCGCAAACCGTCGGAAACTCTCCATCGCCATCCATAAAGAACTTGATCTCACCTTCACCGAACCAGCCATCCGAAAGCTGCGTCCACGCTAAAAACGTCCCCACATACTGGCCTTGCCCCTCCACGCCGTCCAAGATCGTGTAATCAGGATTCGACCTCTCCGTCACCGCCCGCCGCCACTGCGCATGGAAATACCCCGCGTTCTCCGGCACATCCGACTCCGCATAACTGATCTGGTAGAAAAGCCGCACATCCTCCTCCCACTCGTTCGTTATCGTTATCCGAGCGTGACGACGGAACGGCATCGGCCAGTAGCAGTTCAGCGCAGACGTCGGATTGACTATCACCGCCAGCGAATTCACGGGGGCGTACAGATCGTGCCCCACCGCAAAGAAATCCGTCAACGGCACCTCCACCGACGGCGTCTCCTCCCCATCCCAATAAAACCTCAGCACACACCCGCGACCACTACCTCTCCACTCCCTTTGGGTTGTCATCCAAATATGCTGGATCACACCCGACCCTTCCACATCCATCAACGTCGTAGTCTCCCCCGACCTCAACCAGACATACGGCCGCACCTTCCACCCCTGACCCAACGCACGCGCCGGAGACGAAACCGACCACTCAGCACCCTCCGGATCCGGCACCGCCATTCCACCCTTGCCCTTCTCCCCCGTCGGATTCTCCGCCGAAATCGACCTAGTCCGAGCACTAGACATCAGCGGCAACGCCCCCAAACCCATGTTCAATCCTGGCATCTGATCCACAGTGTCTACTCCTCCTCAAGCAATCAATACAAGCGGCGAACAACCCATTCCATCCAGCCCCTCATAAACCCATAACGCCATCCCGAATCAGACGCTACTCTACTACGCGTTCTCGACCCCTCTGGATTCGTCGAGCAGTGACCCGCCTACGTCTCACTCTCCACCTTCCGCACCAAAACCAGCGGATGGTCCTCCTCTTCTGCATCGACCTCATCGGTCCATCCACCCGACGTCGATGACACCTCCAACACCTCAAAACCGACTTCCGACAGCGTCTCAAGATTCTCCGCCAAACCGTAATTGCTCCAAAACATCGTGACCCCGAAAAAAACCTCCTCCGTATACGCATCCTCATTGCGATGACTCAGCGTGCACAGCAACAACCCGCCCGGCCTCAACCAACGCCCGTGCGATCGGCACTCCAGTACCACACCCAACGTCAAGCACCGACGCACCATCCCCCAACCGCTCCAACAACCCCCGATCTCGATCCCAGCCTCAACCTTCCGAGACTCGCCATAAGCAGCCGCACAAGCATCGTACGCCCGCCGTACCAACTCCCGATAGTCAACACCCGGATCATTCGCAGCCCTCATCGCCCATCCCCTTTCATAAACATATCCATCCCGACTATTCTGCCCCTTCCCATCATCCCGGCGAAGGCCGGGATCCAGAAGGGCCGGGCAACGGGGACCGGACTCCCTCCCGCTGATGGTCAAAGGGCGACCATTCCCCCTCCGCCTTGAATATCAAGGGCGACCCGTCCCCTTCCCGCTTGATGACTAACGGGGAACAAAAGGGGGTTCCCCACCTGCAATCACCCCACTCAATACAATCAGCAGAACCACACAACTGCGAACACTACACAAGGAACACCATGAAGATCCTCGGAATATGCGGAAGCCTCCGAAAAGAGTCCTGGAACCTCAAACTCCTCAAAAACATGCTCGGCAAAACCGCAGAACAAGGAGCCGAAACCACCCTCTTCGACCTCGCCGACGTCCCAATGTTCCACCCCGACGGCGAAGCCCAAGGCATACCGCCCGATGCCGAAGCCCTCCGCGACGCAGTCCGCAACGCCGACGCCATAATCGTCGCCTGCCCCGAATACAACGGTTCCATGACCGCCCCACTCAAAAACGCCATCGAATGGCTCTCCCGACGCGGCAACCTCCTCAACAACAAAATCTTCTTCATCATCGGCACCGGACCCGGACGCTCCGGATGCCCCCGAATGCACATGCACGCCTCCTACAGCCTCGAATCAGAAAGCGCCTACGTCCTCCACCAACCCCGAGTCCTCCTCCCCCACGTAGCCAACTTCATGGACGAAACCGGCCAAATCACCGACCCCGAAGTAACCACCCTCCTAACCCAAGCCGCCCAAACCCTAATCGACTTCACCAAACGCCTGTCTGACGTCGACTGACACGCGGTCGGCGAAGTTCTGTGCTGCTGTTAAAATTCAGCCATCCCTGAACCGGAATCGACCGTCGCAAAGCGGTTGGTTCCGTCACCAAGTCAACTAACTATGAACCAAAAGCTTTTCTTCCCGTTAGTGGATGAGACAGTCGAAGAGGACGCGCCGACCTCCTCCTCTACCTCCAAACGAGTTGTCCGACATGGCGTCCCGACGAACGACCTCGTTGTAAGTGCTTATCTCGAAGGAAACGACGCCGTATTTCCCAAGATCCTTGACCTCTACGTCGAGCCCGGCAGCGTTGTTGCCGACGTCACCTACGGCGAAGGCGTGTTCTGGCGCGACGTCCACCCTGGTCGCTTCGACCTCAAAGCAACCGACCTAAAGACAGGCGTCGACTGCCGCAACCTACTTTACCAAGACAGCGAGATCGACTGCGTCATCCTAGACCCTCCCTACATGCACTCGCCCGGAGGAAGCGCACACGGTACGCACGATGCTTTTGAGAAGTACTACGCCAACAACGGGTCCGGCGGGCAGACGAAACGCAAGTACCACGATGCAGTCCTCGATCTCTACACCGAAGCTGGTGCCGAGGCGTACCGTGTCCTACGAGACCGCGGCGTCTTCATCGTGAAATGCCAAGACGAAGTCTGCGCCAACCGCCAGCGCTTCACCCACGTCGAGATCATAAACGCCTACGAAGAAATGGGCTTCGTCGCCGAAGACCTCTTCGTCGTCGTCAGAAAAAACCGCCCCGGCGTCAGCCGCATGATCAAACAGGTTCACGCCCGCAAAAACCACTCCTACTTCCTCGTCTTCTGGAAACGAGGCGCGGACCGCGGAAAATGGGAACCTCCACAATAGACCCCATCAACCTGATGGTGAAAGTCATCGAGGAGCATTCCCCAGAATCGATCTGGCAAAACTCCCCGCTGTCGGGTTATCGCCAACTCGGAAACACCAACCGAGGACAGGTCGGCGAAGACTTCATCCGAAGATACCTAAAAGCCGCCAAAATCTCAGTCAGCAACGGCTCCCGCACTGCTCCCACCGACCTCATAATCGTCGGCCAACGCTTCGAAGTCAAAACAGCTTCACTAGGCGCCAACGGCACCTTCCAGTTCAATCACGTCCGCCTAGACCGCTCCTACAACTATCTCTTGTGCCTAGGCATATGTCCAGACAAAATCGTCTTCAACGCCTCGCGCAAAGGCATCATCTCCGAAGGAGGCGCCGGCACACTTGTGCGCATGGCCGAGGGTCAGAGCACTACCCACAAACTCACCAAACGATTGGCGGAAATGAGGCCGATAGAGGAGTTGGTGGATTGGATCAGAGACGAAGTTGAGGGTGGTTAAATGGCTGCCGGCTCCGAGACACTCCGGCTGCCCCCGAATGCACATGCACACCTCCTGCGGCCGCGAAACAGAAGGCGTCTCCGTCCTCCACCAACCCGAGTCCTTCTACCCTACGTCGCCGCCTTCAAGGATGAAACCGGCAACATCACCAACCCAGAAGTAACAACCCTCCTATCCAGAGCCGCCCAAACCCTAATCGACTACACCAAACGCCTAACCGCAAGCTCTTGACCCGAAACGGCACCACCCCCTCCCCTTCGCTGCGCGGGCGGGACGCGGGAGCGAAGCGACAGTAGGGGATGCCCAAAACGTACGGATCCTCGGATGCCCCTGCTTGCAGGGAATTATCCGTCGGGCACATGGCTACACAATACAAAGCGCTACGCGAACCATTCATCGGAGAGATTGACGCGCCGAGAAAAGGTACGAGTAAACGCCGGGTTCATGTGCCTCAGCAGACCGATTCCCGACGAGCGCGCCGACGAGCGACAACACCGGTCCGAGGAAGTTTCCGCCAATCGACGATGCCCCGCCAGCAAGGGTTAACCCGAACGATATTCGTTTTCTCCACGTCTTTTCAGCTAAGCTTTTTATGGACTGGGCAGCTTCGTCGATTTCTTCTTGCCTCTGTTCAAAGGAAGCATTGCGCTCATCTTCAGGCATCAAGCTCAGTTCACGCGCGAATCGACGAACAGCAAGGCTGTAATTCCGATGCAATGAATAGTTCTGTTTTCGAAAACCGAGGACTTCGTCCATCGGGACGCTGGCCAAGTCGACACCAACCATAGCCATATCAAATGACACGATATGACCAATAGACGGTGTCGACGGTTCGGAATCCGAACTGGAAATTATCTCATCTAACGCTTTAACGACGTTCAATTGATCTGTTGTGGGCGAAAGGGTAATGCCCATCTCGTCACCCTTGCCCCGCAGGATCTGCGCAAGCAGCACGAGAACCAAGGCGCGCACGGTTCGGTGCATCGGTATTGCCACTCCGTCCGCTGATTGGCCAGCCAATCCACGCTCCTCTAGTTCTCTGAATACGAAATGTGCTATTTCAGCATCGCCGTGGTACCCAAGTCTCGACATTGAAATTGACCCAAAATTGGCACGATCCGAGGCGGGACCCGAAGTTTTGGATAAGTGATCGAGTCGACCTGAAGCGATTACTTCGACAAGCGCCGTTGAAAGCATCTCGGTTTCCGACGGCCCGATTGTTTCTTCCGGTCGAATCACACGAAAGAGATCATGTTCCTTTAGAGAAGCGATCACCGGGAGGTCATCTAATCTTCCGAAATCGCGCATGTACTCTGGAATCACGAATGCGACACCGTCGAAGAAGAGAATGAGATTTTTGGCCCAGTCTGGATCCGTCCAATACTGACCGGGATAATAAAACGCTACTTCGGGTTTCATCGTAGGCTAACTCTTTTTCACCAGCAACAAATTTGCGGAATCATTCATCGCCGGCGCTTGCATCGACAATTTACGACAAAAGCGAAGCCGAATAATTCGTTACCTTAGTGGATTCTTCAGTGAGTACAGTTAGCATCCGCGGGTGGTAATCCGTACAAGGGATTACAACCTGCAATGGAGTTGCGAGGTCTGGTCGCCAGGAGACCGGCCATGAAGCTAGCCCCAATCGCCCGAATTGCGTCCAAAGCGGACATCATTATTGAGGTCTTGTTCATAGTCGTACCCTCCTTTTGGATAAATTCAGCCGTTTCGTCGATCGTCGTTTTAGTGTTCGATTTCTCGGTTCTCCAATTCAACAGAATCTTCGTTAAGAGGGCGACGGAGCTAGCCGCTAGCAACGCGCCACCGCCGATCTCCGGTACCCCTAACGGCCTGACCTGGCAACTACACGCAGTTTACTATTCCCAAGCTCTTCGCTTGATAATTGGTGTGTCTGGCAGATGGAGAGCATTCAAAGCCCGAAAATGCATTCCTTTTATCTCAGGAACCTCCACCCACTCCCGTAAATGCCGTGACGGCAAACCGACAAACCTTGAATCCGGTGTCAGAGGCGCGATCCCTTCCGCACAACATCGCGTCGCGTTGATCGGTGTACAAGCGAAATCGAGGCCCCGAGCCGACGGTTTAATGGAGGAACCCGTTGTGTCGAATTTCAAAATGAAAGTTTTTCGTGCATCTGACGGATCAATCGGCATGCATGACACCGGCAACAGCCACGTGTCTTCTAACAACGTCGGTGCCCTTCGGCTGATCTTCGACCACTCGCTGAAAAAAGGGAACGCGTAGTACACCGTTTTTGGAAAAAGACGCGCGATTCGCATAAGGGCATCGTGTTGCCTCATATCGATCTTGAATTTGTAGACACTGTGAGGTTTCGAATTCGTCTCTGGCGCTTTGAACTGCAGCATCAACGAGTAACCGGGAGAGTTGCCCAGCATCTCATCTAGTCCGTAACGCCGTTCCTCCAGCTGAGTCATTCCGTACCAAACGGCACGTTCGCAGCCTTTTCTCGCTCTGATGCACTGGAGCAACTCTGCGCATATGTTTAACTCCAGTGATTTCTCGGATACCTGTTTCTTAGTTGTCACTTTTCGTCTCCAATCACCTCATCTTCCTCCCCCCACGCAACTTCCACTGCCAAATACTCTCGAAGAGCAATCCTGACCGTTGACAGATCATCGACGGAGTACCGATATACACCGTCTTGCACCGTTACCCAACTTGAGTGAGCAGCCAATCTTGGCAACCATTCAATAGCTGCGCGTTCCAATTCTCTGCTACCGACTTCGGGCCAGGGTGACAAGTCCGTGTGTGACGAGTCGATTGAGTTTTCGAACTTATGGAGCTGTTGGGCGGACATAGATTGGATTGGCGAAATCCCCACGTTTAAAGGTGGTTCGATTATTACTTGCCCAGTTTTGGACCAGACATGGCCACGCGCGTTTTTCACGAGAACTCGCTCCAATCTCTCGTTTTCTGGAGTCCACAGGATTGTGCGATCACCATCAGCAGATTTCACGACATCGCGAGACCGGTCGATACGGCGTCGTAGTTTAGTTTGACGCGCTAAAGTTTTCGCGGCAGCAGGAAAACGTTTCGAGTCTGGGCTTGTTGAGCCGCTGATCACCGACGCAAGGAATGCAGCAAAGTACTGCTCGTCCCTCGCAAATCCTTCGTTGCATCTCCTACACGCGTTCACCACCGTAAGATTTGCCGGAAATCCCGGGTTCAGGAGACACTTGCTTGGAACGTGGTCTTTGGTTGTCTCTTTGCGGGCTGGCAACTTGCCACAGTGCAGGCAATTTCGTGGCGGTCGCGGATCGATGAAATCAAGTGTTTTCTGCAATTCTGTTCCTCTCCATTTCCAATCCCGTGACTTATACAGGTAACGCGCCATCACGTTCACCCCATTGCCTTTAGAAGAACGGCGATATCGATAACCTCTACACTAACCTAGAACCGAAATAAGGTGCCTTCGCGCCGACGGCGTACCCGTGCGATCGTTTGTCCAACAGATCCGTCGCAAATGCCCGACGCCCCAAAAAACCCACCCACCCCCCATGCAAATCCGCGAACTAACAAAAACCGACGCCCCAAAATTCCGAACCCTCCGACTACGAGCGCTCAAGGAATACCCCACCATCTTCAGTTCCTCGTACGAGATCGAACTACACTGGCCCCTAGAGGCGTTCGTCGACCGACTGCCCGACACCCCCGAATCCACTGACTCCTTCATCCTCGGCTGTTTCGTCGACGACAACCTTGTCGGCTCCATCGGATTCTTTCGATATGAGGGTCCCAAAATCGAGCACATCGGCAGGATCGTCGGCGTGCACGTGGCCGCCGAGCATCAGGGCAGAGGATACGGTCGGGCAATGGCTGCGGCCGTTCTCGAACGGGCACGTCGAGTGCCGGGGCTCTCAATCATTCAATTGACGGCGACGACCACGAACGAACGCGCGGTGTCGCTTTATGCGTCGTTCGGCTTTGAGATTTGCGGTACAACGCCACGGGCCATCCTCGTAGACGGCCAGTACATCGACGAGCACCTGATGGTACTGAAGCTGGACTAGACCCACCGACCGCGACCGAGCGCCGCCGGCTCCCTGCTACCATGCCTCCATGAACCGCGCGCCCTCTGCCACCGAGACCCCGGCGCCGTCGGCACGCAAGCGCGGTAGCCGCATCTTCTGGGGCTGGTGGATCGTCTGCGGCGCGGTCGTCGGACAGTTCGTCGGGATGGGCGTTGGCGGCAGCATCGCTGGCGTCTTTCTGCGTCCGATAACCGAGGACCTCAACTGGACCTCCGCGGAATACACGCTCGGAGCATCGGCCGCCTTCGTTGTCGTCGGACTAGTCAGCTTTGTCATTGGCCCGCTGGCCGACAGATGCGGCGCACGTCCGTTGATGCTGATCGGCGCCTGCATCCACGCCGCATCATTCCTCGCATTGTCACGCGTCGATGCGCTTTGGCAGTTCATCCTGCTCTGGATGCTCGCGGGAGGAGTCGGATTCTCATTGGTCGGCGGCCTCGTGGTGAACATCGCGCTCTCAAAATGGTTCGTGGTGCGACGCGGTTGGGCCGTCGCCTTGGGATCATCTGGCATCTCCTTAGCCGGACTGATCATGCCCGTCGTCATGACTCGCGTGGTCGATTCGATCGGATGGCGCGACGCGTACGTGTTTCTCGGAATCTTCGTGTTCGTAATCGTCGTGCCCGTGGCTCTAGTCATGGGGCGACGACCCGAAGACTACGGACTATTCCCGGATGGCACCAAACACGGTGTCGGACAGAGAGACCTCCGGTCGACACGAGCAATCGAGCAGCAAAGACTCGACGTCGCCAATTCATACACGCGCGGCGAGGCACTACGGACACCCGCCCTCTGGCTGCTAATCGCCGGATACGCGCTCCACACCCTAGCCATCTTGGCGGTATTGGTCCACGCCATCCCGTTCATGACCGACAATGGATTCACACGCACCGAAGCTGCGTTGGCAATCGCATTGAACGGAGGAGCAAGCCTGTGTTCAAAGTTCGTGTGGGGCTCTTCCTGCAACGCCTCCACGTGCGCTGCCTGTGTGCGGACGTTGTGCACCAAGGTGACACCTGAAAACCCGCTGCCTTCCGTGGGAATACCGACCAGCTGCCAACGCTTCACGAGGGTATAGAGCCAGCCACGTCCCGCGATTCTGGAAAACCGTTATCGCCCGGGTGTTTTCATCAAAGAGTGGCAAGCCCAATCCGTCCCGATAAAACTCCACCGAGCGAGGCAAGCCATCGAAGTGCGATCATGTGCTGACAGTTGGACCGCACCATCCCTTCTGTCCAACGCCATACAGTGTGACGGTAGGTCCCGATGCGTCGTTGGCGACCTCAGCGGCGTACTGGGTGACGACCGGGTCGAACATCAAGTCGACGCCGCTGAGCGCCAAGCTGCACAGCGCGCCGTCACCGTCACGCGTCTAGCCGCTGTCGCCGCTTGTCGTTCCCCACACGGATAGCATAGGTGCTACTCGTTTTCAGAGTCACTGGGCAAGCCCGATTGGAGCGAGGCCTTTCCGACCAACGTCCACTCTGAGGTGCAGATCACCCCGACCCACCAGTCGTAGCTGGGAATGCTGCCCAGATCTGCGCTGAGCGTGGTTGTAGCTGGGGCGGGATGGAATCCCAAGACTCTAACGACAACCTCAAGCTCCTCGTTATCGTATACCCCCACAAAGTACTGACCGCCGCAGGCGTCGGAGTCGGTCCACTCGATGGTTATATCGGTTCCGGTAGAGTATTGCTCCGACCGCGGGCTTAGCGTGACAGTGACCGACGCGGACGGCGCTTCGGCACGGGTTACATTGACGGTGTAGGTCTTAGCGGTGTTCCCGTCCTCGGCGGTGACCACGACGCTGATGGCGTTAGCTCCCACGGCCAGGGGCACCGCCCCGTCGGCGTCTTCGGTGCCGTCCAGATTGATCGTGTAGGTGGCCTCGCCGTCGTTGGCCGTCGCCGTCACCCTGGTTTCCGTTACCTCGTTGCCGACGCTGGCGGTGTACTCGGTGGTGGCGGAATTGAACGTGCCGATGTTGACGCCGCTGAGGGACAGGCTACTGAGCGTGGCGTCGTCGGAGGGCGGCGCTTCGGCACGGGTTACATTGACGGTGTAGGTCTTAGCGGTGTTCCCGTCCTCGGCGGTGACCACGACGCTGATGGCGTTAGCTCCCACGGCCAGGGGCACCGCCCCGTCGGCGTCTTCGGTGCCGTCCAGATTGATCGTGTAGGTGGCCCCGCCGTCGTTGGCCGTCGCCGTCACCCTGGTTTCCGTTACCTCGTTGCCGACGCTGGCGGTGTACTCGGTGGTGGCGGAATTGAACGTGCCGATGTTGACGCCGCTGAGGGACAGGCTACTGAGCGTGGCGTCGTCGGAGGGCGGCGCTTCGGCACGGGTTACATTGACGGTGTAGGTCTTAGCGGTGTTCCCGTCCTCGGCGGTGACCACGACGCTGATGGCGTTAGCTCCCACGGCCAGGGCCACCGTCCCGTCGACGTCTTCGGTGCCGTCCAGATTGATCGTGTAGGTCGCCCCGCCGTCGTTGGCCGTCGCCGTCACCGTGATCTGCTCCACTTCGTTGCCGACGCTGGCGGCGTACTCGGTGATGGCCGGGTCGAAGGCCCCTATGTTCGCCCCGCTCAGGGCCAGCCCACTCAGCGTGGCGTCGCTGGAAGCGAGCGGTGGGGCTTCGGCTCTGGTGACGGTGACGGTGTAAGTCTTCATCGTCTCCTCATCCGCAGCCGTCACCAGGAGAACGATGAGGTTGGCGCCCACGTCCAGGCCGACGGTTCCGTCTTCATAGCTCGCGGAAAGTACCAGCGCCACTTCATAGCTGGCGGCTTCGTCGTTGGTCTCCGCCGCTATGGTGGTCTGCTCCACCTCGTGGCCGACGCTGACCTCGTAGCTCTCGATGGCCTGGTCGAAGGCGAAGGGCGCGCCACTCAGTGCCAGGCCGCTCAGCGTGGCGTCGGTGGAGGCAGGCTCCGGCTGCTGCTGTTTAGGCGGGTTGGAGACGGTGAAGCTGGTGCTGGCCGAGGCCAACGCCACGTTGTCGGGAGAGGAGACGCTGGCCCGCAGGGTGTAGTCCCCCGCCGGACAGTCGGCGGAAATGGTCCCGGTGCGGGCCTCCGGGTCCTCGTCCACCTGGTACATATAGCGGTCCACGCCCAGCCCGTAGCCATTGGCCTGGTCCTCGCATTGGTCGGCGTCCCCCTTCTCCGAGTCCAGCACGTCGGCGCGGAAGGTGTA
Organism: Dehalococcoidia bacterium; assembly: GCA_965220355.1. Classification (GTDB taxonomy): domain Bacteria; phylum Chloroflexota; class Dehalococcoidia; order Lucifugimonadales; family Lucifugimonadaceae; genus Bin127. The sequence goes on along the minus strand of OZ244820.1, from coordinate 505,036 downwards.
GTCGATGGTGGAGCGGTCGGCGTCGAAGGTCAGGCCGCCGAAGGTCATGGTGACTGCGATTTCCGTTCCTTCCGTCACCGGGCCGGAGGGCGACAGATCAACCGTTACCGGGAGGGAAGCCTCGGCGCGGGTTACCGTTACCGCGTATGTCTTGGTCGTCTGCCCGTCCTCGGCGGTTACCTCGACGGCGATGACGTTCTCGCCCACGGCCAGCGGGATCACACCGTCGCCGTTCTCCGCTCCACCCAGCTTGATTCCGTAGGTGGCCCCATCGTGGCTCTTCGTCAGGGTGACGGTGGTTTCCGTTACTTCATTGGCGACACTGGCCGCGTACTGGGTGACGGCCGGGTCGAACGTCCCTATGCTGACCCCGCTTAGTTCCAGGGCGTTCAGCGTGGCGTCAGTGGAAAGCGACTCGGCGCGGGTGACGGTGACCTTGTAGGTCTTCGTAGTCTGCTCGTCCTCCGACGTCACCTCTATGGTGATGACGTTGCTGCCCACGGACAAGGAGACAGTCCCGTCAGAGTCGGCCACGCCGCCCAGCTTGACCTTGTAGGTCGCTCCGGCTTCGTTCACCGTGGCCGTTATCGTGGTCTCAGTCAAGTCGTTGTCCACGTCGGCGGTGTACTCAGTGGTTGCCGGGCCGAACGTGCCAATGTACACGCTGCTCAGCGTCAGGTCGCTGAGCGTGGCGCTGGCCGGTACCGTTTGTGCGGGGCCGAAGACCCAGGGGCGGGTCTGCTTGATCGCCAGGACATTGTCGCTGGTGATCTTGAACTCGATTTCCATGGCGAAGTCTTCATCGGATCCGGGGTTGTACAGCTTTGCGAACTTCTTGTGAATCACAGCCAGGTGCCTGCGCAGCTGGTCCAACTGGTCGTTGCTCATGAGAAGCTGTCCCGGCGGCTTTTGGTTTGAGGTGCCAAGGACCAAGTATCCACCGGCCGGATTCAACAGGATCTCCTCCGGCACCGAGAGCGCGTCGGGGTTGGTGACCAGGTCTTCGCCGATCTGCGTGTTGACGTAGTACCACCCGTCTCTGAGGCCGCTGTACAAGGGGTTGAACGAGACGGCGACGCCGTTGGCCAGCTCGTCGGAGTAGTTGGGATGGACCAGGACCCCCATCGCGGCCGTAAGGTGGTCGATGCGATGGAAGTCGCGTTCGGTGAAGGCGCGGAAGTTCCACAGGCTGGCGTACACCTGCTTGAGGGACTTGTCGATGCCGTCCTCTTCCGTCTCGTCGGGCTTCTGGGTCTTGGAGTCGTACAGGCCCGCGCCGTTGAACCCGGGCAGGTCCTCGTTGTTGGTGCTGGACCGGTAGCGCAGCGACTGGCTCTCAGGAAACTCCGCGTGCATGTCGGTCAGAGCGTCGATAATCCACTGGGGCGTCTCACCCTTCTTGATCGCTTTGCGCAACTTCTTGAGGTCGGACTCCTGGGTAGCATAGTCCGTCTGGAAGTCGGTGTCCGCCAGCATCTCTTCGATGTATTCGTAGAAGTCGTTGTGCTTCATGAACTCGTCGTAGAAATAGAAGGGGATCGCGAACCCGTCGGGGACTGTCCCCTCCGGAAAATCGAACGTCCCCAGCACGGCCACGTTGGCCGCCTTGACGCCGAAGGCCTTCCAGTCCTCGAAACCAACCTCGCTGAGGGGGGTGATCTCAGTGACCAACAGGTCTCGCTGCGGCGTCTGCTTCTTGGCGGGCCGGGAAGACGCGAAGTGGGCGTCAACTTCCGCTCGAGTGGCTACGCGGATGAAGTAGCCATACTTCGTCACTTCGTAGCGAATGTACTTGCCGACGAAAGAGTTGATGTGGCTCCTGTAGGCGTCGCCAATATAGGCGTTGGGGACGCCGTCCTGGACGGCGCGAAGGTTCACATGGGAGAGCGGCGTTTGGGGCACGGTGGTGATGATGCCGGCGACGCGGGGAAGCTCGTTGGGCAGCGCGTCGTAGATAACCACGTCCCGGGGGTTGGGACTCTCCTCTAGGTCCATGATCCGCAGAAAGCCGTACCCTTCTGCTTCGTTCAACGAGCTGAAATCACTTTGGGGTGCGATGTCTTCGTCGAACACGAGGTTGATTCGGGATGCCTCGTAGAGCGTTAACTCGTGCTGGTAAGCCGGAAGCTTATCGTTCGGCATGTAATAGGCCAGGTCGTCCTCGAGCAGCGGCATGCTGGCGGCGAGCATTGTATGGGAGAGATCCACAAGGCTGAAGGGCTGTCCGTAATTGAGCAGGTACACGTAGAGTCCTGGACTGCCGTCAGGGGCAAAGAATCTCGGGACATAGTCCAGATAACCGCTGAGCCGCCCGGGCATGTACGGATCAATGCCTATAGCAGGCAGGAAGTCAAAATGGCTGTTGTACGTATTGGTGTTCTGGAAGTAGACACTCGGCCTGTAGGTGTCCGCGCCGAATATAGTGAACTTGATTACCGCAGAATCCGCGAGGGAGAGCGCGTCGAATGTTGCGCGATCGGGAATGGCCACGGCGCCCTTGCTGAGCTCGATGGCGGCGGCGGGATTCACCGGGTTCATGCCCACCGGGTCTCCGAGTTCGGTGATGTCGTCGATGCAGTCGCCGTCGACGTCGGCCGGGTCAGAGACAAGATACTTCTCGACCCGGTAACGCTCTTTGGGAAGCGCCGCCAGATTCTCGGCGAGGGCAGTCGTGCCGTCTCCGCCCTTCTTCACCAGGACCGGAAGCTCCACCTCCGCGCCGTCCACATCATGGCTCACGTACAGCACGAAGTAGTCCGCAGTCGTGGACGTGACCACGATGGGAACGGACGTCACCGCTACCGCTGTCGGCGTTGAGTCATAGCTGCCTCCTGAACACGGCTCATTCGTTGGCGCTGTAATAGTGAATCTCGCGGTGGCCGACGCGAGTTCCACGTTCGCCGCCGACGCTATGATGGCTATAATGGTGTAGTCCCCCGTCAGACAGCGGGCGGATATTCTCCCGGTGCGGACCTCCGGGTCCTCGTCCACCTGGTACATGTAACGGTCGATGCCCAGGCCGTCGCCCTCGCAGGCATCGGCGTCAGCGTCGTTGGCATCCACTACGTCGGCGCGGAAGATGTAGTCGGTGGTGCTCCTGTCGGAGTCCTCGGTCAGGTTGCCGAAGGACATAGTGGCAGTGATGGCCGCGCCCTCGGGCACGGAGGCAGAGAGGGCCACGGAGGGCGAGGACTGAGCGTGCGCCGCGTAGTGCAACGGGACGCCGGAGAGAATAATGAGCACGAATGCGACCAGCGCGCCCGGGACGGCAAAGGACAGTTCGCGTTTTATGATGCTGACCTCGCTTTCGGCTTCTGCAAAGTCTGGATGGCGGGTGCGGACGTTGGCCAGCGGGTAACGGGAGACCTTCGAGCCTGCCCACGAGTGCTCAAAAGCAGGCGCTCCTGTCAAGCGAAACCAGGCAACGCTCAAGCCCAGCATACATATTACCCGACTCGGGTGAGTCCAGTGTGATTATCAACCCCTATTTCCGTGACGTTATTGTGAGTATTTCGTCAGACTGGTACAACTGACACCGGCTGGCCGAGGGCGTCTCGAAGCCCGAATCTGCATCCGGCCGGTTCCTGAAGACGGCGAACCTCGGGTCTGCCACAGCCCGATTGAGGTGGAGAAATGAAGAAGGCCGACGAGCACCGGCGGGAGATGGAGGCGCTGCGGGAGCGCCTGACTAGGTTGAGGCAGAAGCCGGTTGCAACGGCGGCGTCCACGGCGTTTCCACCGCTCTTGAGGACGTCGACGTCGACCTGGGCGGCGATCGGGTGCGCGGTGGCGACTGCGCCGTGTTCGACGACTACTTCGTCCTTGTCAGGTCGCCAGACGCTACGTGTGTTCAACGGGCCAGGCCAACAACCGATCCGAACACGTCGACCACAGTGCCTTGACCGCCGTTGCACCGACACTTATCTCAAGGTAGTGTTGCAGCATGATTCTCTCGAAAAGAGAGGCTACCGCAGGTCTGCTTAGCGGTCAAGAAGGCGATTTGCTGCCTTCGGCCAGGGAGACGGTCCCGTCACTGTCGGCCACGCCGTCCAGATTGATGACGTGGACCGCCCCGTCGTCGTTCAGCGTCGGAGGGCGGCGCTTCGGCACGAGGCACAGTCACGGTGTCGTCTCCGTAGGCCTCGACCTGGAATTGATACCTGGCGTTGGGGGCGAGGCGGTGACCTGGGCCCCACGCCCTTAGCGGACAGGCATCATTGGTTCGCAGTCTATGATTCGCATGATCCGGTTCTCCTTGAAGGGGGTCTGCGGCGGCCCCGGCGGCTTGTAGTAGGGCCTAGCGGAAGTGGGTCGCCTCCGCCGGCGCCTCCAGGGTCACCGGCAACCAGTGCCGGTCGTGGTTCGCGCTCACGCCGCCGCCCAACTCATCGGCGCCATCGCCATCCTCGCATCACGCGAACCTCCGCCCAAACAAGTCCCAACAGTGGACTCCGCGTAACTAGCATTCGCCGCCTCCAACGCCACAACACGCCGGTAAGAGCAGAAACCCGATTAAAGCGACTCAGGCAGGTGCCGTCTGATGTCATCGGCGATCTCGTACTCGCGTTCGAGGCTCACGAGCACGTCGCGCTCGGGCGTCGTCGGCTGTTTGCCCTCCAGAACCGCTATGTGAGGCGGTCCGTTGCCCCAGTCAGAGCCCACTTTGCGGCGAGGCACCACATGCATATGGAAATGTGGCGCCTCTTGACCGGCGACGACGCCGTTGTTCTGGATGAGATTCAAGCCGTCAGGGTCATAAGCCTTTAACAACGCAACCGCTACCCTTCGAACCGCGCGCATAATCGCGACGCCCTCTTCGTCGGTCAGATCGAACAGCGTTGGCGCATGCCTCCGAGGGATTACGTAGACCTGGCCCAACTCAAACTGCTTCCAGTTCACAAACGTCAGCGTCTGATCAGTCTCCTCCACTATCCCCTTATCCTCCCGGCCAGCAATAACTTCACACAGGAAACAGGGATCGTCCGGCGACGGTCGCTTGCCCCGCCGCGCTCCACCCGGACCAGTTGGAACTTCAATCGGCAATTCTCAACCTACTCATTGGTTTCGTTGGCAGATAGGTGAATCCTAAGTCGGTTCCGGCTCACGCGTGCCGATGATGAGGCCATCACCGTCTAGCAAGAACACAGGGATATCGGAAGTGCTCACGGCATAATTAAAAGGTTAGCGTCGAGCCGAGAAGCGACTAAGAATACTGTACGCGAAACCCTAGAACCGCCCGACATCGTAGCTTACTAACAGTGGTCAACACCGTTTAGTTGCACAACGAAAGACAGGACAGATGACTAGAAATTTGAAGTCAACAGTAGCCATATTCTTTTTCGTTTTGATCGCGACTGCGTTGGTGGCATGTCAACCCGAACCTTCGCCAACCGTAACCCCGGAACCGACCGCCACCCCAGCTCCAGAGGTTAAGGCACCGACTGCGATTCCGACCCCGACATCCACGTCGACGCCGGAACCCACCGCAACCCATGTACCGCCGACATACACGCCAACACCAGCTCCCGAACCTACGGCAACCGAAGTTCCACCAACAAACACGCCAACTGCAACTCTTGAGCCCACGGCAACCGAAGTTCCGCCAACAGACACGCCAACACCAGCTCCGGAACCTACGGCAACTGCAGTTCCGCCGACAAACACACCAACCGCAGTTCCAGAACCTACGGCAACCGCAGTTCCGCCGACCGCGACTCCAGAGCCCACCGCTACACCCGAAGCAGAACCCGAATCCGACGCTGCTCTACCATTCGACCCCTCTGTAGTTCGAGGGACCCTCGCCAACGGCATGGAATACTACATCAAGCGCAACGTAGAACCACTCAACCGCGCGCAGCTATCGCTGGTAGTCAAGGCCGGCTCCGTCCACGAAGAAGAAAACGAGCGCGGCCTCGCCCACTTCGTTGAGCACATGGCCTTCAACGGAACCGAGCGCTTCGAGAAACAGCAGATCGTCGATTACCTCGAGTCCATCGGCAGCACCTTCGGCGCCGACCTGAACGCATATACCAGCTTCGACGAAACCGTGTACTGGCTGGAGATTCCCACCGACGATCCTGAAATTCTAGAAACGGCGTTCGAAATCCTCAGCGACTGGGCATACGCAGTGTCCTTCGATCCTGAAGAGGTGGAACTGGAGCGTGATGTGGTTCTTGAAGAGTGGCGCTTGGGACAAGGTTTTTCCTCGCGCTTCCAGGAAAACTGGTTCCCTCCGATCTTCGGCGAATCGCGCTACACCGAACGGAGCCCCATCGGTCTCACCGAGATCATCGAAACCGCGCCTCAAGAGCGCCTAGTCGAGTTCTACGAACGCTGGTACCGGCCCGACCTCATGGCCGTCGTCGCCGTCGGTGACTTCGATGCCGAGCTTATCGAGGCCAAGGTGAAAAAACACTTCGCCCCCTCGCCAGACGGCGAAGCCGTACAGGAACGCGCTGCCGTCGGTTCTCCCACGACTCGGCCTGCCTTCGGTGTCCCGGCACACGACGAGCCGCGCATAAACGTGTTCTCCGATCCCGAAGCACCCGCAACTCAGTTGATCCTCGTACGTAAACTCGCTCCCGAAACCGGTCAAGACCTTCCGGCTTTCCGCCGCACCGTGGTCGAAGCGCTCGCCTTCATGATGCTGAACGCGCGTTTCTTCGAACGTGGGCAGGCTGCCGATTCACCCTACTTGGCGGCAGGTGGCCAACGTGGAGGGTTTGTGGAAGCGACAGACATCGTGCAGTTCTATGCGTGGGTCGAACAGGACGGCATCGAGACCGGGTTCGCCGCCTTGCTCGAAGAGATGCAACGCGTTCGTCAGCATGGCTTCACCGAAAGCGAACTGGCCCGTGAGAAGGTCAACCTGTTGAGCTCCGTCGAGAACAGTTATAAGGAGCGAGACCAACGGGAGTCGGGAGACTTGGCCCAGACGTACGCGGACCACTTCCTCACCGGTACGCTGACTCTCGGCATCGAGGCCGAGTGGGAGCTTTACCAAGAGTTATTGCCGCAGATCTCATCGGAAGAGGTGGACGACCTCACAGACTCTTGGACCCGGTCCGACAACACCGTGCTATTGGTGATGCGGCCCGAAGGAACCGACGCAAGCACTGACGAAGAACTGGCGGCAGCAGTCCAATCACAACTGGAAACTGCCGACACCCTGCAGGTCGAACCATACGTAGACGCCTTCGATGATGTCCCACTGCTAGCGGAAATTCCAACTGCAGGTAGCATCACCGACGAAGCGACGATCGAATCGATCGACGCTCAGAGGTGGACACTCTCCAACGGCATCACCGTGATCGCCAAGCAGACCGACTTCCGCAACGACGAAGTTCTATTCACCGCCTTCAGCCCCGGCGGCCACTCCCTAGTCGAAGACATCGACCACGTCTCCGCTCTCTATGCCGACCAACTGATCGCCGGCAGCGGTGTCGGCGAGCACGACAACGTGGCCTTAGACAAGCTGCTAGCCGGCAAACGAGTTTCCGTGTCACCTTATATCAGTGAGCTTTACGAAGGCCTTCGAGGCAACGCCTCCCCAGAGGATTTAGAGACCCTGTTCCAACTGATCACACTTTATGCAACCGAGCCGCGCCTAGACTCCAGCGTCTACTCGAGGTACGCAACAAGCCTCCGCAGCATCGCCGAGACCCGCTCGGAACAGCCCGACGCCGCCTTTTCCGACGCGCTGAGCGAGGTTCTGAGCCAAAACCACTTCCGCGAGCGCCCTCTAACCCTCGAATTGTTGGACGAACTCAGCATGGAACGCGCACAAGCCGTTTACGCCGACCGATTCGCAGACCTCGGCGACGCCACCTTCATATTCGTGGGTGCCTTCGATTGGGAAGAGTTGCGGTCGTTGTCCACCACATATCTCGCCAACCTGCCGACCACCGGGCGCGCCGAGCAATGGCGCGACGTCGGCATCGACCCCCCGATGGGCTTGGTGGATCACGTCGTCCGCAGCGGCATCGAACCTCGCAGTATCACAGGGTTGATCTTCGCCGGAGACGCGGGCTGGAACCGTCAGGATGCTTTGACGCTCAGAACGGCCGGCGAGATGCTCCAAATCCGACTGCGCGAGCGACTCCGTGAGGAGCTAGGCGGCACCTATTTCGTCAGCGTCAACGCTAACTTCCAACTTCTACCCGATCCCGAGTACCGTATCTCCATCTACTACGGCAGCGACCCCGACCGCGCCGATGAACTCTTGGCCGAGGTCATCGAAGAAATCGTCTGGCTCCGCAACGGTGGCGAACAGGAATACCTAGACACCGTCAAAGAACTCCTGCGCACCCCCCGAGAAGAACAACTCCGCGACAACAACTTCTGGCTCAACCAAATCCAAGCCACCACCCAACGAAACGAACAATTCACAGAAATCCACAGCTTCGAAGAATGGCTAGATGCGATCACCCTAGACCAAGTCGTAGCCACAGCCCAGCACTACCTCACCCAAGACCGCTACATCCGCGTACTGCTACTTCCGGAAGAAGGCTAACGCCCAAGACCAAAATTAACCCCAAGGTGGCTCGGTAAGGTACGTGGGCGAGAGGACCCCTACCCCCACGCCTCCAAACACCCCACCTCCGCCATCCTCATCCCCTCAACACCGCTGAATCCGCCCGCGCCGACCAGCTATCGCCAGGTGTGGTGCGACGCGGCTGGGCCGTCGCCTTGGGATCATCTGGCATCAGTATCCAGTTGGCGGAGCGAGATGAATGAAGGTAGGAGTTGACATGTCACGCAGTGTAGAATATTATTTAGCCGACTAATTATTAGTCGGCTAAATAATATTGGGAGTTATGAGGATGTCAGATCAGATCAAAATTCTAGTCATAGGCGCGACCGGGCAGCAAGGCGGTTCGGTAGCACGACTGCTACTGAGAAGAGGCCATGGAGTGCGCGCCTTCACCCGCAGCCCGGAATCCTCCGCTGCTCGGCATCTCGAAGAGCTGGGCGCTGAATTGGCGGTGGGCGACAACGACGAAAGCGAGTCGGTGATTCGGGCCGCCGAAGGCACGGATGCCGTGTACGCCATGGCCTCGTTCTTCGAATCAGGGGTAGAAGCGGAGGTGCGACAGGGTAAGAAGATTGCCGATGCGGTCAGTGCCGCAGGCGTCAGGCATCTTGTCTACTCGTCCGTGGGCAGCGCCGACAGATCGACTGGCGTCCCTCACTTCGAAAGCAAGTACCGTATTGAGCAGCACATCGAGTCGCTCGAAATACCGTACACCATTGTCGCGCCGGTATTCTTCTCCGAGAACCTGTTCACTCCCTGGACGCTTCCGGGGCTGATCCAGGGAACCCTCGCGCTTCCGATGCCGCCGGACCGGCCTCTCCAGCAGGTCTCCGTCGACGACATCTCCTCCTTCGTCGTGCTGGTGCTCGAGAACCCCTCGCGGTTCCTCGGCCGGCGCATCGATATCGCGTCGGATGAGGTTACCGGCAGACGTGCAGCGGAGACAATATCCAACGCCATCGGACGTACCATCGAGTACGCTCAGATACCGATCGAAAAGGCGTATGAAATGAGCGAGGATGTAGGCCGCATGTACGAGTGGTTCAATGATGTCGGATACAGTGCCGACATCGCCGCGCTCCGCCGAGACTACCCACAGACGGGCTGGCGCACGTTTGAGCGGTGGGTATCGGTCCAGGACTGGAGCGTTCTCGACACCGATGGAGAAGAAGCGCCCGACGCACCGTGAACGAGGCGTACCAGGAGGAAGAGATGGCTGAGATCGAGCCGTTGCCCGCGACTCTGAGCTACCTGCTGGCCCAGGTTTGCAAGCTTCACCGCCAACGCGCGGAAGAGTTGCTGAGCGGGATCGGACTGCACGTCGGTCAGGAGATGGTGTTGTGCGCACTCTGGGAAAAGGAGGGAGTCACTCAGACCGAGCTCGCTGAACACTTGAGTGTTCAGCCGGCCACCGTGACGAACGCATTGCGGCGGCTCGAGCGCGAGGGTTTGGTGCGCCGAGCACCCGACACTGACGACCAGCGAGTTTCAAGGGTGTTCCCCACCGACGAGGGACTAGAACGGCGCGCGGAGGTGGAGAAGCAGTGGGACCAGCTGGAGCGCGACACGCTGGCTGGCTTCGACGACCGCGCAAGAGGCCTTCTCCACGGTCTGCTCTCAAGAGTGCACGAGAATCTGGCGGGGCGACAAAACAGGCGTAGTTTTTCGACTAAAGAGCCAACGCGGCCAATCGATGAAGCTGCGGATCGGTCCTGACATGTCGCAGCGGCGGACATAGAGCCGAATCGCAGGTAAGAGGAGAATATGAAAGGCAACTCGACTTCGCCGGATCGTTCGCTATTCCCTAGCGACGCTTCATGTAGCTTTTGTTCTTCCTAGACTTGACGATGATCTGCCACGGTCTACCGCTAGATATGGACTTCGACATGCTCGAGATGTGTTCCGCCAAGCATTCGATCGTGCTGACGCAGTTCCGACGTTGCGACTGCTCTCCGAGATGTAGAAGCAGCGGGTGACGATTGATCTGGTTTGATGTGATGGCGTGGCGGAGCTGGGGGATTCGAACGCCCGACCTCATCAATGCCATTGACACGCTCTCCCAACTGAGCTACAGCCCCACTTTGATGTGATCGGCGTGGCGGCTTTGTGTCTTCTAGATGGACGTTCCGTCTGCTGAGGGGGCTTTCTAACGCAGAGGTGACGTTAGTTGTGCGAATCAGCGCGGCGTTAGAACCAGCGTGCCTAGTGCTTCGTTGGGCGTTAGAACGGAGATGGGCAAGCGTCCGTAGTCTTTGATGTTTCTGGTGAAGATGTGGTCCGCTCTACCGGCTCGAGGTCGACCTGCGCGAGTTCTCAGAGCGGTTGAAGGATATTTCCATTGCCAAGCCCGATGTCGAGATAGTGCCGCTCGGATCGGGAGTTATTCACGCCACCCACATCGTTAGCACACCTACCGCCAAACCTCCAAACAACCCACCTCCGCCATCAACCCGCGCAACGCATCCGCCGCCGTCTTCATCCCCTCCGCGCCACTGAAACCGCCGCGCTGACCGGCAACCAACAGGTGCGGCTCCAACGCCAAAAACCCAACATAACCAACATCCCGAAGATTCTCGAGCAACTCCCGCACCTGCCCATCGCCCCCGCCGGCGACGGTGATCATGCCGTCCGAAATTCGCCAGTCCTTGACCTGCACGCACTCCGTATACTCGGCCAGTAGCGGCCACCCGATCTCAACAGATCCTGCGAAGCCCATCTGCGGATAATTCCCGGTGTCCCACACATACCGCAGGTTCGGACTGTCGACTCCCTCGACGATCGCCCTACACCGCTCAGGTGTATCCCCAACCAAACCGCCCTCGTTCTCCAGCAGCAGAATGGCGCCCCGTTCACCGGCCACGTCGGCCATTACGCGGAGCCTAGATATCGACTCCTCAACGCGCTCAACCTGCGCACCCTCGACTTCTGGATAAAAGGAAAACACGCGGACCTTATCAGTTCCGAGCATCCCCGCGATGTCGATGACGCGCTCGAGGTCGTCGACAACATCCCCAATCGGCCGGTCAATCGGCGATTTTCCAACCGGACTGCCGATGCAACTCACACGGATCGAGTGAGCTTCGCATTGGTCGATCAAGCGGTCAACTTCCTCATCGCTCAGCTCGAGCACGTTAGTGCCCCACGCGCTCCTCAATTCCAAGTAACCGATTTCGAGATCGTTCAAAACCCGCAGCTGCTCGTCAACATCGTCGGCGATTTCGTCGCCGAATGCACTCAGAGTGAATGAAGCCGTCATACGCCCTCGCCAATGAAGGCGGCCACGCGCTCGCCGATCACCATCGACGTCACGTTCGTGTTGGCGCGGATACAGTCCGGCATGATCGACGCGTCAACGACCTTCAAGTTCTCGAGTCCGCGCACGTTGCCGAACTGGTCAACTACTGCCAGCGGGTCCGAGTCTGGGCCCATCTTGCAGGTGCCCGACACATGATGGCTGGTCACAACCGTTTCCCTGATCCAAGCGTTTAGCGCCTCGTCCGACTCGAGGTCCGCGTCGGTGGGCTCTGCACGCTCCGTTACCAAACTGGCCCAGTCCTCGTGCTCACCGAAGCGATCAGCGATGCGCACCCCTTCGCGCAACCTCTTCAGGTCGAACCCCTCCTCGAAATAGTTGTAGTCCAGGAAAGGCTGGATGTGGGGATCCTTGGTACGCAGACGCAGGTTCCCCGAACCGACTGCAAGATCCAAACATACGACCATGACTAGGCCAAACTCTTCGCTCGCGCCTTGTCCCCACCACCTGCGGCCGATCACGCTACGCGAGCTTGGGTGAATCAGCATGTCGTTCGTCAAATGCGATCCCTCCGCGGTGTAACGCAGAGTGAACTGTACGCCCGGCAGGCTCAGGGGCTGTTCGAAGTCGTCGCGGGTCCGCCACGTCACCCTCACATGCGGATGATCGCGGAGGTTCTGACCCACGCCCGGCAGGTCGTGATGCACCGGAACACCCACCTCGTCCAGAGCATCTGGCGGTCCCACACCTGAGAGCTGCAACAGGTGCGGCGAACCTATCGCGCCCGCCGATAGGATTACATTCTCGGCCTCGAAGTCCAAGACCTCGCCGCTCACCTCAGCCTTCACGCCAACGGCGCGATTCCCTTCGAACAGCACCCGGTGTACTAAACAATCCGGCAAAATCTCGAGATTCGGCCGATCCCTCACACTCGCGAGGTAGCCAATCGCAGTGCTCCACCGTACGCGGTCTGGATTATTGAGCGGCGTCGGACCCACCCCGGTCGAGCCCGGAGCGTTGTGGTCCGGACAGTCCGGGAAACCATTTGCCCGTGCCGCTTCATAAAAAGCATGCTGCGCCAGATTCCACTCCTCTGGCTTCCAACGACGCACGATGATCGGGCCGTCCGACCCGTGGAAGTCGCCCCCGAAGTCCGTATCCGTCTCGATCATCCGAAAATACGGCATCAACTCCTGAAAACTCCACCTGTCATTCCCCCAAGACGCCCAAGCGTCATAGTCCTCAGGCACACCCCGCAAAAATATCTGACCGTTCACCGCGCTCGAACCGCCCACGACCTTTCCGCGAGGTATGATTCCCGGCCTCGCCTCGTCGGTGTAGCGCGCCACAAAGATCCAACGATGATCATTGAGCGGCCTCTCCCAAGGCGGGATGTCATGCCCGTACCCGTACTTCACCGTATCGGGTATATCGTCGAACTCCGGATAATCGGGACCCGCCTCAATCAGAAGAACTGAATGGTCCGGGTCCTCCGTCAACCGAGTCGCTAGAATGGCACCGGCAGAACCAGCTCCAATAATGATCGTGTCGTATGTGTCAGGCACGTCCGGACTCCGTTCGCTGGCGTCGCACTGACGGGATTATACGCCGATTTCGGGGCGGTGATGCGCGCCCTGCAGCCCTATCTGGCCTCAACCCGGCGCTGGTAAGGGCGGGTTTCAAACCCGCCCATCACGCACGCCCTCGGCAAGGTCCTAACCGACCTTCAATCTCGTCATCTTGTTGTCTATGTTGTCCGCCTCCACCGACAACCTCTCCCACTCCTCCCAAAGCGATTCGGTCTCCTCTTTGAGCACACGGTATTGCTTTCCTGAAGCAGCAATTTGAGCCGGATCGTCATACAGATCGGGGCTGGAGAACGTGGTCTCCAACTTCGCTATGCGGCCTTCGTGGTCAGCCAGGGACACGTTTATGTCCTCTATCAGCTTCGCAAGTCTGCGGGCTTCTTGGCCAAGGTGCCGGCGCTGCCGCTCGTCAGCACTGATTTGCGCGCTGGCCGGCTGACTGTAACGGCTCATAGACGAGTCTTGTCTTGAGGCATCGGCCGGCTTTCCGTTGGCCGCTGCATTGGCGCTTCTTATATCGGCCTCGGTTTGCTTTCTGTAAAGATAACCGTCGTAGTCGCCTGGGTAAACAGTGGGCCGACCACTGTCTATCTCGACAATCTTGTTTGCAACCTGCCGTATCAGAGTCCGGTCGTGGGTTATGAAACAGATGGTGCCACGATAATCACCAAGGGCGTCCGCGAGAATCTCCCTTGAAGCGATATCGAGGTGGTTCGTAGGCTCATCCATGAAGAGCAGGTTGCTTGGCTGGAGGAGTATCTTGGCCAAGGCCACCCGGGCCTTTTCACCACCGGACAACACCGAAATTGGCTTTCGGACATCGTCGCCGCTGAACAGAAAACCCCCGAGGGTGTTTCGCAGGTTCTGCTCCGACTCCTTCGGCGCCGACTGTTGTAACTCCTCAATCATCCTATTCTTTGGGTTGAGGAGTTCAAACACGTGCTGGGCATAATAAGTCGTGACTACGTTATAGCCGGTCTTTCTTTCCCCCTCATCAAATGGAATGACGCCTGCGAGTATCTTCAAGAGCGTAGTCTTGCCAGCGCCATTCGGTCCGACTAACGCCACACGGTCGCCGCGCGAAAGTGTCAGTTCAATGCCTTGGTAGACCACGTTATCGCCGTAGGACTTGCTCACGTTCGTCAGCGATATGGCCTCGTAGCCGCCGCGCGGGGGATCCGGGAACGAATAGCTGACCTTCTTGGTGGCCCTTGGCATCTCGATGATCTGAATTTTCTCAAGCTGTTTCAAACGGCTTTGAACCTGGCTGGCTTTCCTAGCCTTTGAGCGAAAACGTTCAACAAAGCGCATTTGCTTCTGTATCTGACGCTCCTGTCTCGCAGAGGCCGCGCGCTTGATCTTAAGGACTTGCTCGCGTGCAACCAGATAATCGTCATAGTTGCCACGGAAAAGCACCACCTCGTCCGGCTCGATGGCGAGAACCCGGGTCGCCGTCTGGTTCAGAAAAGCCCGGTCGTGAGACGTCACGATCACGCCGCCCTGAAAACCAGCCAGATACTTCTCGAACCACAAGTTAGCATCGAGGTCAAGATGGTTGGTCGGCTCGTCGAGGAGCAACAGGTCGGGATTCAAGAACAGAATCCTGGCAAGGCCGGCCCGCATGGCCCAACCACCGCTGAACTCGCTCATGGGCCGGAGAAAGTCGTCCTGCTTGAAACCAAGCCCTGATAGGATCGCCTTGGCCTCGTGTTCGCGGTCGCCACCTCCAGCGGCCTCCAACTCAACGTAAAGCTCGCTGAGCCGGTCCAAAAGATAGCCCTGTTGCACTGGGTCGCCTTCCGATGACAGAGCCTCCTGCGCAATGCCGATTTCTTCCATAAGAGCATTCACCTCGGAGTCGGCGTCCAACACCTCTTGGAGCAGAGGCTTATTGGTAAACAATCCGGGCTCCTGCTTGAGATAGCCCATAGTAACGTTGCGCTGCTTGGTAATGCTCCCTGTTTCCGGGGCGAATTCGCCTGCCAGGATGTCTAATAGCGTGGTCTTCCCGGAGCCGTTCGCACCAATCAACGCAATACGATCTCCAGCGGCCACACTTAATGTGAGACCACTGAACAGAGACCTTTCTGAGTAGGATTTGCTGATGTCGGAAGCAAGTAGCATATCGTTCCGCCTGAACTATCATCCTATCCGCGACCGATGACTGCCAACCTCCAATGCCCCGCTACAACCATAATAGGAGCGGATGAGCGCACCTTGAATCATCCATTTTCGCCAATCATCTGATGAACCGACCGATCTTTCATTAAATCGTCCGCCATCATCGCGTGGGCGCAAGTCGGTTATGGTTCAATCAGACGTCAAAACGTAGCAAATAGGCAAGGGAACGCTATGACAGATCTCTCAGGCAAAGTGGCCATCGTTACTGGCGCAGGCCGCTATCGTGGCATAGGACGGGACACCGCCCTCGCCTTGGCACGGGCCGGAGCCGACGTTGCCGTCACTGGAACGGGCCGATCACCTAACACCTTTCCCGACGATGAAAAAGCGATGGGCTGGCGAGACATCGAAAGCGTGGCCGACGAAGTGCGCGCCATGGGACGGCGCGCCGCGACCATCGTCGCCGACTTGGCCGATCCCGCCCAGGCCCGAGGTATCGTCGAGCATACCGTTGCTGAACTGGGGTCTGTCGATATCTTGGTCAACAACGCAGCATTTGCTATGGCCGACGACCGTGTTCCCGTGGTCGAACTCGACGACGCTCTATGGCACCGCGTGCTCGACATCAAGATCCACGGCTCGTACTACGCCTCCAAGGCCGCGGCCCAGGCCATGATCCGACAAGGAACCGGCGGAAGCATCGTCATGGTCTCATCTATCGCTGGAAAGATCCAGCCACGCAACTTCGCAGCATACGTCGTCGCCAACATGGGACTCCAAGGCCTCACCGGCAGCCTCTCCAAAGAGCTCGGCGACTACAACATCAACGTCAACACCGTCTGCCCCGGCGTCATCGATACATCACGTTGGGACAACAAGCGCGACAACACCCCCGGAGGACGCGAGGATTGGGAGCGCCTAGAATCCAACATCCCTATGGGCCGCCCCGGCACCGGAACCGACATCGCCAGCACCATCGTCTTCCTCTGCTCTGACCAAGGCCACTGGATCAGCGGCCAATCCATAAACATAGACGGCGGCCAAGTCTCCTCTCACTGAAGCGCGCTTCCGAGAGCTGGTCCGACGCCACGGCCACCTGTAGAAAGGGTGCCATCTTCTTCTGGTGGTGGGCGAACCCAATGTCATCCTAGATCCTAAACCCTTTCCCGGTCAATAAAGGCATCGAAACCCCCTCCGATGACCACCACGATGGTCGCGAACCCTACATACCCGGCGTGTGTTTCTGCCGCAGGTGCCGAGCGGTATGTGGTGTGGCGTAGTCCGCGACTTAGCTGTCCCACAATGGGATCCGGCTCGCCGAACACTCGTCTAGGGCTCCTGCTCATTCGACACCCCTACGGGTCTTGGCGGCGAATAGCGTGGCGCGGACGGGAACGACGTTCTTATCAAGAATTCGCAGCAATGACCACATTTAGCTTCTGGAAGCCGTACGAGGACAAGCCGGCCGAGAGTGGGGTTGCTCCGTCACCCGCTACACCTTAGCCACGCACCATTTCTGCTCCATCATAAGGACAGACATTACAAAGATTGGACCGAGAATACGCTCGTCGCTTGAAGATAAAGAGGGATAAAGGTCATAACAATGCGGAGTTTCAAGTGTCCGGTGTCTAGATCATACTAACGACGAACCGGTTGATTCGATGGCGTCGACTCCGTTGACGCCGATATAATTTTGACGAACCCGTGAGGAACTGTTGCTACGGGCGCCAAGATCAATTCAGATACACCGAGGCGCAACCACGTGAGCCATTCGCATCCTTCTCCATTTCGAATTCCGAACCGACGTGGGAGCAAGCCCGATGACCCGGAGAATCTCTTTTGGAGCCTTAACCGCCGATCCCCCGATATCCCGCACCTATGGGCCCATCAAGCTGACGTTTTGAGAAGCTGGCATTCAGAACATTTGGAAACTCGAGATATCGCGTTCGAACTTCCAACTGGGACCGGAAAGACCCTCATTGGTCTATTGATCGGAGAATTCATAAGGCAGAATTACGACGAAAGAGTAGTGTATTTATGCCCAAACCGTCAGCTGGCCCACCAAGTTGGCTCATTAGCGGCAGATTACTCAATCGACGCTCGCGTATTGGTTGGTCGACAAGTAGAGTACGAACCTGAAGACTTTAACGCGTACGCGAATTCTTCCGCTATCGCAGTTACAACCTACTCAGCGATATTCAACACCAATCCGAAGATAAATTCGGCGAATCTTTTGATCCTCGACGACGCTCACGCAAGCGAAGATTTCATATCTTCTCTTTGGAACGTTGAAATAACCCGCGACGATCATGAGACTGTTTATTTGGCGATGCTCGATCTTTTCGAGGATGCGATACCGGGTCCCGCCTTGTGGAACCTCAAGAATGGCAGCAACCGGGACGCGCGAATCGAATGTGGAAAGATCCCTTCACCAGTCGCCCAGCATCGTGAAGCAGAACTACGCGACTACCTAGATACAGCCCTCACAAATCCAGAATTACGGCATCCTTGGAGTATGATACGCGGTCACCTAAATGCTTGCCACATTTTTGTGACCTGGTCGTCGATTTCAATAAGGCCGATTTATCCACCGACGTTTAGTCACGCGCCATTCGCCGATGCTCGCCGGAGAATCTATATGTCGGCGACACTGGGAGCGGGAGGAGAGCTAGAACGGATCACTGGCGTTCGTGAAATTGATCGGCTACGCGCACCTAAAGGGTGGGACCGTCAGGGAACCGGACGGCGTTTCATCCTCTTCCCAGACTGGAGCTTGACCGCTGAAGACGCCAAGACTGCGGCAGTTGACATCGTCGGAGAACCAACACGTTCCTTGATTTTGACGCCCAACAAGAACACGGCTCAATCCTTGATCCAGCGTCTCGAGAATCTGCCTACGAGCCCGAAGGTTTTCAAAGCACCAGAGATCGAGAATTCTCTAGAGCCCTTTTTGAACGAAAATCACGCGGCATTAGTGCTTCACAATCGCTACGATGGTTTGGACTTGCCGGGCGATGCATGTCATTTGGAGTGGATTTGCGATTTACCGGGAGCCACGAACCCTCAAGAGGCCTTCTTGATGAATCGGCTCGGGATTCACTCACTTTTTCGGGACCGCATTAGAACAAGATTGACGCAAGCATTGGGGAGATGTACTCGTAATCCGACTGACCATGCCGTGGTGATTATGTCTGGACCAAGAACGCTGGAATTCTGCATCAAAGGTGAGAACAAATCTGGTTTTCATCCAGAACTTCAAGCCGAAATTGAATACGGTTTGACAGCTTCTCAAGTCGACGATGCGGATGATTTCATTGAAACGGCCCGCGGGTTCTTGACCAAGAAACCCGGATGGGAGGAAGTCGACGAGTGGATTCGCGAAACGAGGGATTCCTGTTCCCAAAAGGAAGATGAAGTGGCCCAGAAATTGATGTTGATGGTTAGAGACGAGATCGACTATGGCAAAGCCATGTGGGTTGGCGACCACCGACGTGCACTTGAAAAAGCAAGTACGTGTGTTGACGGCCTTGGTGGTAAGGCTCTCGCCCGATATAGGGCGTGGTGGAACTATCTCGCTGGCAGTTCGGCTGCGCTCTATATGACTGAAAGTGAACTGCCGCACCTACGTGAAACCGCACGTGAATTGTTCGAACGGGCTTGCAACGCTTCACCCGAGACAACGTGGTTTTGGGAAGTCGCTCGGTTCGTCAACTTTAATATCTCGGATGAATCACTTCAAGATCCGTTGTTACTGACCGTGTCGGAGGCGATCGAGAAAAGGATCCAGCATGTCGGGGTTGTCGGAGCTGGGTTTGAAAAAGAAGCGAATGCAACGATGGAATTATTGGCATGTACCGAACCGCCACGGTTCGAACAGGGATTGGAGCGTCTAGGTAAGTGGCTTGGAGTTGACGCCAAGCGACCAAGCGGCCAAGGGGTGCCGGACGGAATATGGACATTCGCTGAAGATTCGGTTGTGGCCTTCGAAGCCAAGAGCGAAGAGAATCCGGCTTACCCGATATCTCTGAGTACGGCAAGGCAGGCGCAAGGACACATCAATTGGGTCAAAAGCGAGCATAATGTCTCCGATCCCATGCCTATATCTGCCGTCGTGATTTCCGACCGCTCTATAGTAGCCAAAGAAGCGGTTCCCAATTCAGAAACATTGTTCGTTATTGACCTGGCATCTGTGCGGGGACTTGGCCAGAGGATAATTTCCACGGTGCGATCCTTAAGGGCCCAATCTTCAGAGATCAACAACGAAGATTTCCTCAAGGTAATCGCCGAGCGATTGAAGAACGAAAAGTTGGACCCCAGGAGCATTCAAGCCGAATTGCTATGCAACCCCCTGAGTGACTTCCCTGTCAATAGCTAGGTGTCGGGGGTTGTAACAATTCAACCTAACCGGGTGGCGCTAAGGGGTTTCGAACCCCTGACTTGATCAATGCGATTGACCCACTGTTCCGAGGAACCTCCGACGTAAGTTATGCCATCCCTCTCGCCCAACCCCAAAAACCATCCCACACCGGCAACGCCGATGACTTTCGAAACCGCTCCGCCATCTGCTCCACAACAATTCCCACCTCAATCCGTCACATAAGTGTGCGTATTCACCTCCCAAAAATACCCGTTCTCACACTCGAAATAAGACCCCCGCCCTTCGAGCGCATCATTGATCTCCCAATCCGTCCGTGACCCGGGCCCGCTCCCAAACGCCACACCTTCATCCTTAACCCTCTGTAAAACCGCATCGAACTCCTCATCCGACGCTAGGAATGCATAGTGGTTGGAGCGCGGGTCATCCGAATCGTCGAAGTCCAACGTCAGAACGTCGTTCACCTTAACCGGGGCGAAATGTCCAAAGTCCCGTGGTGCTCCAACCCGAAGATGCGGGCGATCAACACCGTCTGCCCCGGCGTCATCGACACATCACGCTGGGACAACAAGCGGGACAATACGCCCGGCGGGCGCGGGGAATGGGAGCGGTTAGAGACCAACATCCCCATGGGAAGGCCGGGCACCGGAACCGACGTCGCCAGCACAATCGTCTTCCTCTGCTCCGACGAGGGCCACTGGATCAGCGGCCAGTCCATCAACGTCGACGGCGGCCAAGTCTCCTCTCACTGAGTGCGAATCCCAACCGCAGCAATCCCATTCAAGCCGGTACGGAGCTTGAGAGGATCGGTCTTGAGTTGTCTAGCGGAAGCGCGACCGACGACCTTCCATGTTGGCATGCACGTCCAGCAGCACCGTGGCCCCTTCCGCGTTTAGCTGTCGAGCTTTCATGAGAGATGGAGCTACTTCGGACGGATCCGTGACGGTAATGCCGACGGCCCCCAAGCCCTCGGCGATCTTGGCGTAGTCACCGGTCATCTCCGTGGCGCCGAAGCGTTCCCTAGCGGTTGGGTAGCCTCCCGGATAAGTTGACATTCCACCGTTGTTTAACAAAACAGTTGTGATTGGGGCATGGGCTCGAACAGAGGTCTCTATATCGAGGCCGGACATCCCGAAAGCACCGTCTCCCATGAGGTTGAGACAGAATTTGCCGGGATTCGCCAGTTTGGCGCCAATCATCAACGGAATGCCGTAGCCGAGGTGGGTTGACTTGCCCCAACCTATGTAGCTGTGAGGGACAGTTGCTGTGTAAAAGGGCATGATCGAGTCCCGGGGTGCGCCTGCATCATGCGTGACGATGCTGTTTTCCCTGTCCAAGGTTCTGTTCAGCTCGCCGACTACCCTGTAGGTGTTGATGGGCACTTCATTGGATTCCAATAGCGGCTTCCACTCGGCCAGCCAATGCTCTTTGAGCTCACCTATCGCCGCAGACACCCCATTCCGTTCCTCGCGCCCGGTCTCGCCAATTAGCCCCTTCACCTCCTCAATCATCATCTGCAATGTGAGCTTGGTGTCACCGGGAAGGCCAACGTCAACCGAATAGTCCTTGTTGATGTCTTCAATGCCTTCGACATTATGAATGATGGTTTTACCGTCGGGAATGGGCTGCCCGTAAGATGTCCTCGTCATACTTGAACCGACGGCAAAAAGGACGTCGGACTCTTGCAACCATCGCCAGGCTGGTAAGGTAGTTGCTCCACTACCTGAACCAAGAGAAAGGGGATGGCGTTCATCAAATGAGGACTTTCCGGGCATGGTGCAATACACCGGAATCTGGCTTAACTCGGCCAGCTCTTTCAGTTCCTCGGTGGCATCTGAAAACAGTACTCCCATGCCGGACCATATCACTGGCTTCTTGGCGCTCAAGAGCAGTCTGACTGCATCCTTAACATCGTTGACTGAAGGGCGTTGAAGCAACCTGCGGGGCGGCTGATAGCTAGGCGTCCCCTCCGGGACTTCCTGACCACCGATGTCCGCTGGGATCTCAACAATCACCGGACCAGGAGGTCCGTTGCGGAGTGCATGAAAAGCCCGGCGCATCACGTCGGTAACCTGATTCGGTTGAACTATGACTTCGCCACGTTTCGAGATACCTTGGTAAGCCCGGACCGGCGAGAACTCGGGTCGAATCGCGTACCGATTCAAGGCTGGGCCCGCAGTAAGGTACAAGACGGGAACGTTATCGGCGAATGCTTGAGCGATACCGCCCCCGGAATTCTCCGAACCGGGGCCTCCCTGCGTGATTATCACTCCGAATTTTTCGCGATCATTGACACGGCTGAATCCGTCCGCGGCCATGATGGCACCGCGCTCCTGCCTGAACATGATGGTTCGGATGCCTTCTGTGGCAACTGCTTCGATGAGTTGGTGGGAGGGGAAACAGGAAACCCACTCCACGCCTTCCATCTTCAAGATGCCGGCGACGGCCTCTGTCACATTCATAACTTTCCTCTTCAGGACCGATAAGCCCGATCTGAACTATCCATGGCTCAGACGAGCTCTGCTAATCGATTATGTCGGTGTCTGATCTACGGCGAAGGCTACCACTTCCGAAGTGCCGAACCGTCCAGCACCGATGGATTCACACAGGACATGGGCCAACACCAGCTTACGGCAAGAGGCAGATCGCATCCAGATAACCGAAACCACCGCAGCATACGCCCAAGACATGAGCAAGCTCCTGGATATCAATGAGCTCACGAAGTTTCGGGCCTTCATCGAGAACATAGTCAAGTAGATCGCCGTAATGCCCGGCAGCGCCGTGGGGAGCTACACCGTACCGATGCTCTACAACAGCCGCATACCCAGTCGGGACGCCGAGGAGATCGCGCTGAACGACTAGGTTACGTCTACCATCAAAAAATGGTGGAGCTGAGGGGATTCGAACCCCTGACCTCATCAATGCCATTGACGCGCTCTCCCAACTGAGCTACAGCCCCACCGTGAAGGCATGGCGCCGGAGAGAATCCTCTCGTCACAGCGCCGCGTAAGTGTTAATTCTATTCGGCTACCCGTCGCTTTTGATGATCTAACACTCGACGCTCGGCTAATGGTAAGTAATAGCCATGACTAACTCATCGTTCGCTACCACTCGATAGGTCTCCCCGCGTTCAAGCGAGGACCCTAGCTGTTTGACCGTGTCGACTTCTACGACCTCGTCGTCGCATGGCACCGACCACGGAGTTTCAGGGTGTTGCATCAGCGTAACCGTCACGATGATGTCATTACCATCCACATTGAACTCTTCATGAGCACGTCTGCCGGAATTTTCCACAGTCGGCTGCCGGTAAGTGACCCTTCGCGTCGGCCCAAGTTCGTTCGGCAACAGATCTGCTAATTCGCCGCCGAATCACGTCCCCATTCCTCCGCATCCTCCCAGCTGAGCGAAGATCGGATCGCGCTATCCCGGTTTGCGGGCATGGATAAAGTACATCGGCGTGAAGATGCCGAGCCGGCCCGCCTCCGCCATCGCGACCGCGCACAGATTCAAGGTCGCAGCTACGCGAGCCGACCCTCGCGGCGCAATGTGGAGCGCCTCAAGCACCTTCAGTGAACTGTGGGTGACCCAGCGTCCAACCCTTGAGCTGCGAAAGCTGGCCACAGAAAACCCTGAACCAATCAGAGGTTGATACCAAGGGATCGACGGACCGGTTTGTACTGAAAGATCACGTGTTTCCAACACCTCGAACCCCACTGATCGAAGCGCATCATCAACCGTCTGATGGTCGTCGATATTGAGCAGACCGCCTCCCAACTCAATGTCGGCCTTGATCTTGAGGTGGCGAGGGTCTTCGAAGTCGAAGCGATCAGTTAAGCAGAACTCGTAAGCACCGAAGCACGCGCCCGGCTTCAGCAGACGAAACGCCTCGCCATAGACGCTGACTTTGTCCGGCGCACAGCAAGTCGCCTCGATGGCGTACACCGCGTCAAACGAATCGTCCGGAGCATCGACATTCAGGAAGTCGCAGTGCATGAACTCCACCAGATGCGTCAACTCCGCCTCTTCCGTCAATCTCCGGGCGCGTTCGAGTTGATAGGCATTGCTGTTTACGCCAACGATCTTGGCACCGGAAAACCGTGCAATCTCCAACATCGGCCCACCAACACCGCAACCAAGATCCGCGACAACCATCCCGGGTCTAAGCCCGAGCATATGCGCCAAATAGTGCTCGTGGCGTGCAAGCGAAGCCTTGAAGCTCTCACCGGGTACGCGCCGGGCAAAGTGAAAAGAACTGCCCCATCCATATTCATAAAAATCCGTAACCAGGTCGTAGTA
The DNA here is from genome assembly GCA_965220355.1 of Dehalococcoidia bacterium. Classification (GTDB taxonomy): domain Bacteria; phylum Chloroflexota; class Dehalococcoidia; order Lucifugimonadales; family Lucifugimonadaceae; genus Bin127. The sequence continues at coordinate 480,872 of OZ244820.1, read as the reverse complement.
GAGATCGGTGAACTGCCTGTAGTCGCTTTTCCTTTTCTCCAATCCGCCGCGCTTGACCGACCTGAAGCGATCTTCGTATTCGCGGAGGGCCGAACCGACACCAGAAGCGCTCAGTTTGTCCTTCAGGTTTTTGGAGAGCTTGACTGGCATCGAAGCGTTCCCAGACTAGTATCTATCACGTGTGGCCCATGTCACCTTAACGGAAGACCTTGCCAGACGTGCAAGAAATCCCCCCGTCGGTCCCCCATTTCGGTCATCCCCCAAACGTCCGCCATTCCCACAAGCACCCGTCATTCCCCCACCCCCCCCCCCCCGTCATTACCCGCGCACGCGGGAACCCAGAATTCATAAAGCACACCTTTTCCGAACCACAGCACGAGACCATCACAAAATCCTCGTCAGCGCCCCATTTCCGCCATTCCCGCAGACTGGCCGTTTAAGGGACGGAACCTTCATCCCGTTCACACAACACCTGCATCCGCCACCCATCCCTTTCCCGAACCAAGGAACGCAACGTAGGGCGGTTCGCGAACCGCCCTACCAACCAAACCATCCACACCTCTAATCACCGCAGTTCACCCGAACAACCACCACCTAATCCTGTCCATCCATGCGTATCCCTAACCGTAGAGGCAACCCAAACCACCAACGCCCCATCACTACCGCAATACACCCAAAGGGCACGCGACCAACGTAGGGGCAGGTTTCAAACCTGCCCGCGCCGCACGCGGGGATGACCGAATCCCAGCCCAAAACCAATGTCGACCGTTCGAACTGGTTTTGCAAACGTTCCTCCGCAGCGCGAAAGATCCGGCGAGTAACCAAAACACAACGTCCCAAACCTTCGATCCAGGTCCCATTTGATACCGTAGTCCTACCGAGCTACCGCGTTACCCGCGCGTCGGTCATGACCAGCCCGCATCCTAACCTCAAAGTAATCCTCATCGGCGGATCATCCCACGCCGGCAAATCGACGCTGTCCGAGTCGGTAGCAGCCACCTTGGGCTGGACACACCTCTCCACCGACAGCCTGGCACGTCACCCCGGCCTGCCCTGGACGCCAGCACCCAAGAAAGTGCCAAAGCACGTCGCCGAACACTACCTCTGCCTATCAGTCGACGACCTGATCGAGGACGTTCTCCGCCACTACAAGGTCAATGTATGGCCGAAAGTCGAGGCGATCATCGCATCACACACAAAAGATCCCTCCACGACTGGAATAGTCGTCGAAGGCTCGGCCTTATGGCCCGAATTCGCGACAAACCTAGACTTCGAAAAGATCGCCGCAATATGGCTCACAGCCAGCGAGGAAATCTTCCGGCAAAGAATCTACGCCGGAAGCCTATATACCTTGAAATCCCCTCGAGAACGCATCATGATCGACAAGTTCCTAGAACGCACCCTCGCCTACAACGCGCTAATGGTCGAAGCCGTCAATCACAACCGCTTCCTCCTTATAGATGTCACCCAGTCCAACGCAACCGAACTCACCCAAAAGTGCCTATCCACACTCGGCATTAACGAACCTTAGAGTTCCGCCCGCAGTCCTAGCAAACCAACGCCCGTCATCCCGCAGACCCCCGTCATCCCCGCGAACGCGGGGATCCAGAATCCATAAACCACGCCCTTTTCCTTCCCTGCCACACCATCGCAACCGCCTCAATCCGCAACGTACGTGGCCGCATCGCCTCCCACACGTGCCCGTTCTCGCATTCGAAGTAGAACCCTCGTCCCCGAAGCTCGTGGTTGATCTTGCCGTACGTACAAGAGCCAGGGCCGCTCCCGAAAGGGATGCCCTCGTCCTTGACGCGCTCGGAACGTCAAACCAATCTTCCACATCTTGGCAAATGTGGCGGCACCTTCGCAGGGTTCCCATCAGTCGCACGGTCCTCTGGCCACCGAGACTCGAGCCGTATGAATTTGAGTGATACACTTCGCGGGCAGTTGACACCGCCGACCGGGGCCGCAAGTCACTGTGCAGTGTTGATGAGGAGGATACCTGTTTGGCGCGGGGGAGCGAACTCGCCCAAAGCCAGGTTGCTTGTCGGTGACACCGCTGATCGGGAAGGTCCCCTCAAGTCTGCAGCAGTTACAACGGCTGCCGCGGCGGTCAGATAGATTCCACCAACCGTGCCGGCTTGGGCGGCTAGCTGGTCTACCTTGTGGAGCGGGAAGAGGTATGTAGGGGTAGCCTCCTTCGCACAAGCAGGCACTGCCGAGGTTACATGACCAGCCAAAACCGACCCGATTACGAAGGTCATGCCAACCACAACAGAAACGAACAGGCGGACTACCGGCCGCGACACCCGATTCACTAATTTTCGGGTCGAGGATGAGATTGGCAGTCAAGGACCCGGAGAAGAGCCGCAAGATGGCGACTCCGGCGGATCCGGCTGCCCGTGCGGCTGTCTGAGAACGATCCTTCTGGCCATCGTGATTGCAGCGGCGGCAACCTTCTGGCTGGGATTATGGTCGACGGATACCTTCGATTTCCTGCCTGATTTCATTCCGTTCGGCGACGGCGAGGAATCCTCTGAGATTGAACGGCAACTGTTAACCAACTTCTACCTCGCCTCGGGCGGGGAAAACTGGGACGAAAGCGCAAACTGGCTGAGCGACGCTCCTCTAGGCGAATGGTACGGCGTGACCACTGGGAAGGGCGGCTGGGTGGTATCGCTGCGATTGCCCGACAACGGGTTGAGCGGCGACATTTGGCCCGGACTGATCTGGCTCGGCGGACTGCAATATATGGACCTCTCCGACAACCGGTTGAGCGGCGAAATACCAATAACGTTTCACAATCTCTCCAGTCTGTCCGTGCTTTTGCTCAATGACAACGAATTGACCGGAAAAGTCCCGGCGACATTGGCGATCATCGTTCCCAATCTGACAAAATTCGACCTCAGTGGAAACCGGTTAACCGGCTGCATTCCGGAGGATTTTAAGGCCGCGCCGCCGGGTTCGCCGGGGCGCTCCGGCATCGAACAGCTCGGCCTCCCATTCTGTGGTACGACCGGTCAGGCCGAAGTTGCCCGGCCCACGCCAACGCCAGGTTCGACGGCGACGGTCAGACAGACTTCATCGCCCGAGCCAACTGCGGCGCCCGCGCCAACCCCGGGCCAACCCACGACGGTGCCCGTGCCCACGGTCAGTCCCGTGCCGGTCGCCAGCGCAAAGCCGGTCGCCAGTCCCGAGCCGGCGGTCACGCCATCCCCGACCCTTCCGCCGAAGCCCGCAAATTTCCGGCCGGCAGACGGAAGCTACGACACGGACCGCGACGGGTTGATCAGCATATTCAATCTGGAGCAGCTAGACGCCATCCGGTACGACCTCGACGGCAACGGCTATGCTGACACTCGCGACAACGCCGAAGCTTACGCCGATGCCTACCCTGATGCGTCGTGCCGAGATTGCAACGGCTACGAGCTCGCCCGCCCGCTCGACTTCCTTGACCCCGACAGCTACGCCTCCGCCAAAGTGAAACCTGAGTGGACCGCGGGTGAAGGATGGCTGCCCATCGGCACCAGCAGCCATCCCTTCGATGCCAATTTCCGAGGCAACGGATACACAATCAGCAACTTGGCGATCAACCGCTCAGTCGTCGACGCCGGCCTGTTCGGGCATATGCAGGGCCAAATCCGTGATGTCGGTCTACTCGATGTGGATGTGGCCGGAGACGAGAACGTCGGCGGGCTGGCCGGGCTGAACGGCGGCATTGTCTTGGCCAGCTACGTTACCGGCAGGGTATCGGGCCAGATCCGTGTAGGTGGCTTGGTTGGGGTAAACCGGGGCGGCATCACCAGGTTCGGATGGACGATCAACAGCTACAGTGCAGCTACGGTGTCGGGAGTGGAAAACGTCGGCGGGCTAGTCGGCTGGAGCGACGGGAACATCGAAACCAGCTATTCCACGGGCCGGGTCATGGGAAACCACAGCGTTGGCGGATTGCTGGGAGAGCTCTCCCAATTTGGTGGAGAGGTTGTCGACAGCTATTGGGACGTGGAATCTTCAGGCTTGAGCTCCGGAATCGGGCGCGGAGACGATTCGGGCGTAGAGGAAAAGACCACCGCCGAACTGCAATCCCCTACCGGGTACACCGGGATATTCAGCGCCTGGAAAGCCGATTGGGACCATGCCGATAGCCACCGATACAGCTATAACGGGTACACCGGAATAGATCACTACTGGGATTTCCGCTCTGACAGCGAATACCCGGCCCTGAAAGTCCGCGACACCCTTGAGGTTTGCGAGGAATTCCGGATCCCCCCGGCGAGTCTTGCTTCGAAAGAATCCGCTACCGGAGGAGCCGACGGAAGCTACGACACCGACGGCGACGGTCTCATCGAAGTGCTAGACCTAGAACAGCTTGACGCCATCCGATATGACCTCGACGGAGACGGCGAGCCGGACAACGACGACGATGCCGAGTCCTACGCCGCCGCTTTCCCTGATTATCCCGCTGAAGGGTGCCCTGGGTGTCGCGGTTATGAACTGGGCAGTTCGCTCGATTTCAACGACCGCGGAAGCTATGCCTCCAGCTCGATCAACGCTGAATGGACCACTGACACAGGGTGGGAACCCATAGGCCGAGGAGATCCCAAGTCGGAGGCAGACCGATTCGAAGGAGTATTTGACGGCAATGGAAACACCATCTCCAACTTGTACATCTTCTTACCAGATTCCGGTTCTTCCCAAGATGTGCATTTGGGACTTTTCGGGGTGACCGGAGAATCCAGCATCATCCGGAATGTCGGGTTGGTCGACGTTGAGGTAACCGCGTCCTACTCCGTGTCTGGGTCCGGCGGTCTGACCGGGCTCAACCTCGGCATGATAAACGCCAGCCACGTCACCGGCACAGTATGGGGAGCAGGCGGGCAAGGCGGGTTGGCGGGGCTCAACCTCGGCTACATCGTAGACAGCTTTTCGGAAGCGACCGTAACCGGTGGCGGCGGGTTGGTATATATGAACCACGCCGCGGTGTGCCGCAGTCGCGCCGGCGGTGATGTCTCAGGGAACGTTGCCGGCGGGCTTGCCGCGTACAACCGAGGCGACATCGGTTACAGCCACGCCACCGGCAACGTGTCCGGCGTCACCGTGGGGGGGTTGGTTGGAATGAGCTCAGGCAAGATAAGCGCCAGCTACGCCAATGGCAGCGTTATCGGGGTGGAGATCGGCGGACTGGTTGGAGGAGGCCGTGGCGGAGCAATCAGCTTCAGCTATGCGACCGGCAACGTCTCGGCCGTTACCAAGTCTCAAGCCGCCGGAGGATTGGTCGGATCGATGAAGGTCGGACAGATAAGCGCCAGCTACGCTCACGGCAATGTTTCGGGCACCGAACAAGTGGGAGGTCTGGTTGGACAGCTTGGCGATAACCGACGGGAAAAAAGTGCCAATATCGTAGCCAGCTACGCGACCGGCAGCGTCTCGGGACAAAACCTAGTCGGCGGACTGGTTGGATTCAATGCCATAGAAGGCAAGATTACGCACGCGTACAGCACCAGTTCGGTCTCGGGAGTCGAATCTGTCGGCGGACTGGCCGGGTGGAACAACGGAGAACTCATCGACAGCTACAGCTCCGGCAGAGTCACCGGCATCGAGATGGTCGGAGGGCTTGTTGGCGGAAACTGGGAGGACACGGCGACGCTACGCAATGCACATTGGGACCCCGAATCCAGCGGCAGAACATCCCCGGTCGGCAGCGGGGACTCCGAAGGGACGGAGGCCAAGAACGCCTCAGTCTTCCAGTCGCCCGCCGGCTATACCGGCATTTACAGCAGTTGGAAAGCCGAACTGGACAACGCCGATGGCGATGGCAACCCGTTCAGCGGAATCGACGATTTTTGGGAATTCGGAACGGCCCGTGGGTATCCGGTCCTGAAAGCGGACCTGGATGGCGACGGCGTCGGCACCTCGCAGGAGTTCGGCCCTCAGTTGAAACTTGATACCGGGCCCTTGCCGGAGCGCGGCCCTGTCCAACCAGCACCGACACCGACACCTCCCCCGCAGCGCTCGGAAGTGCCAGGTTCCTGAGCACGGTGTACCTAGACACGATATTGAACTGCCGAGCAACTAACTGCCACTCGATACTCGCACGGTCTCGGCGAGGCCGTCGTTGCTCAGAATAGACGACCGATACCGAGCGTCGTCTAAGGTCCGATAACTCCACTGGCCGATCCGTCGCAACCAACCCCGAATCTGAATGCCCGACGTGAACTCGAGCACGAAGGCCCTCGCGTTTGCCCAGTTTCGTCAAACCGACGGGATTCCAACCCCTAACCCCACCAATACCATCGACACTATCCCCCAACCGAACCACACCCCCACCGCAACGGGAAGTACCCAACGACCAACAACAAACACATCCGAACACCCGTCACGATGCCGTCACATTAACTACCCCAACCACCCCCACGCCCCCGAAACCACCCGTCACTCCCGCAAAACCCCGTCATTCCCGAAACCTCCCGTCATCCCTAGAACGCTCGTCATCCCCTGCAGACCCCCGTCATCCCCGCGCACGCGGGGATCCAGAATCCACAAAGCACGCCTTGTCCAAACCCCAACGCGAGAACGTCGCAAAAAACCGTGGTTTCTGCATACGCCCGCCACTCCCAAAACCATCCGTCATTCCCGCGAACCCTCCGTCATCCCCCATAACGTTCGTCATCCCCGCGTGCGCGGGGATGACGAATCGATAAAGCACGCCTTTTCAGAGCCCTGGCGCGAGACCATTGCAAAATCTCCGCCAACCCTCCCCTTCTTTGGGGATATTCAGAGGGGGTCCGGCGAACAACGTAGGGGCAGGTTTCAAACCTGCCCGCACCGCACGCAGAGGATACCAGAATCCCGGCACGAGACCATCCCCGAAACCGCTCGTCATCCCCGCGTACGCGGGGATCCAGAATCCATAAAGCACGCCTTTCCCTTCCCAACCCTCCACTCCCACTTCCCCTCTCCTTTTCAGGGGAGATTCAGAGGGCGCCCGCCTAGCAAGCGAAACATAACGACCCTAACCTTCGATCCAGGTCCCATTTGGTACTGTAGTCCTACCGAGCTACCGTGTCACACACGCGACGGTCATGAGCAACCCGCATCCTAACTTGAAAGTGATCCTAATCGGCGGAATTTCACACGCCGGCAAATCGACGCTGTACGAGTCGCTAGCAGCCACCTTGGGCTGGACACATCTCTCCACCGGCAGCCTGGCACGTCACCCCGGACGGCCGTGGAGGCCAGCACCGGAGAACGTGCCAGACCGCGTGGTGCAACACTACCTCCGCCTATCAGTCGACGACCTGATCGACGACGTTCTCCGCCACTACAAGGTCAATGTATGGCCGAAAGTCGAGGCGATCAACGCGTCGCACTCAAACGATCCATCCACGACTGGAACGGTCGTCGAAGGCTCCGCTCTATGGCCCGAATTCGCGACCAACCTAGACTTCGAAAAGACCGCCGCAATATGGCTCACAGCCAGCGAGGAAATCTTCCGGCAAAGAATCCAAACCGGAAGCCAATATACCTCGAAATCCCCTAGGGACCAGATGATGATCGACAAGTTCCTCCAACGTACCCTCGCCTACAACGCCCGGATGGTCGAAGCCGTCAACCACAACGGCTTCCTCCCTAATAGATGTCACACCGTCCAACGTAACGGAACTCACCGAAATGTGCCTATCCACACTCGGCATTAACGAACCATAGAGTTCCGCCCGCAGTCCTAGCAAACCAACGCCATCCTCGCAAACGCTCGTCATCCCCGCGAACGCGGGGATCCAGGACCCACAAATCAGGCCGAATTGCGTGTAGTCGGCACCCGGTTTGGTCAAATGCACCGAATGTGCCGGATTAACTTGGACCGCATTTCTTTCCATCTCTCAAGTTTGGACGGCCATCAAAACGCTTAACGCGGCTCGCGTCCGTGGTATCATATGATCAGCGTCTAGGACGAGTCGCCAAGCGTCTCCAATCGGGGCTCAAGCCTCGAACCTAGTCGCTTTTTCTGTGAAGCCCCTTCTTATGAATCTTTGCTACATTGACGAATCGGGAACACCAGACGTCCCTGGTAATACGTCCCATTATGTCTTAGCAGGGATCTCCGTGCCTGACCAGTTCTGGAAGCAACACCATACGCAACTGGAGCGGATCAAGCGCAGATACGGGCTAGAGAACGCCGAAATTCACGTCGCCTGGATGATGAGGGCCTACCATGAGCAATCGCTGATTCATGGTTTCGAATCATTGGATTCCGCGAGACGACGCTCTGAAGTGCGCAAAAAGAGAACTGCAGAACTGCTCCGACTGCAAAAGGTGAACAACAGAAGATACAAGCAGACCAAGAAGAATTACAAAAAGACGGAGGAATACGTACATCTAACTCTGGACGAACGGCGGCAGGTTGTAACCGACGTTGCGCAGCTTGTATCCGATTGGGGAGTTGTCCGGCTTTTTGCCGAATGCATCGACAAAGTGCACTTTGACCCTGTGATCGCTAACACAACGGTCCACGAGCAGGCGTTCGAGCAAGTAGTATCTCGGTTCGAGCGCTTCTTGCAGAACACCCAATCAGGCTACGGTCTTCTTGTTCATGACAATAATCAGACTGTGGCCAAAAGACACACTGAATTGATGAAAACTTTCCTGAGCAAAGGCACGCTATGGACACGAATTGAACACGTCATAGAAACTCCGATGTTTGTCGACAGCCAATTGACAAGCATGGTTCAGCTGGCCGATCTGTGTGCTTATGCGCTCCGCCGATATCTCGAGAATTCAGAGACCAAGCTCTTCGATCTCGTATTCGAACGGGCCGACAGGGTAGGAGATACGTCGGTAGGAGTAAGGCATTTCACACACCCGGGGTGCACGTGCAAGATTTGCGCATCCCATCTTTCTCCAAATTAGCCCACCTGACGTTGCCCCCATCCAAACGCCAGCATTGGCAACCCCGCAACCCACAAACGAATATCTGCGCGCGCCACGCGATCACTCGTAAATAACCGCCGTTTTGGTCCAGTCTCGAACGCACGAATCTTGGCGGCGTTGACGGGAGTCCAACCCCTCACCCTATCAACGCCATCAACGCTCTCTCGTTACTAAGCCAATACGTCGCCGTAATGGCGTGGGCCGGTCAACGACTGAGGGACATGCGCGAACGGCCGTTCCGCGGTCGCGACCTCTAGCGGTCCGATCGCCAAACACCCGCGGCGCGCCCTTTAAGGAATGTGGCAACCGCCGTTGTAGTCGCCGGATTCCGCCACGCGTTCATTCGCCTTTAGCACCAGATACGTCTCTCCGTTGGAAGACCCAAAACGCGACCGTGCCCAAGACGACGATGTAAGCCAGTATCACAAGGAATGCTTGGAAATTGTCCGCCTGTGCGTCGAATTGGCCTTGGTTATTGACCTCGACTTCCACGTACGCAACTTGCATCCAGTTGTTCACGCTGCCACCGAGGATGAAATCGGTCAGTTTCTCGAGCGTTTCATTGATCCTGAGCAATGGCGTGACTATCAGTTCCAACACGTAATACCCGAGGGAACCGGCAATGCTGAATGGCGGATGACTGCGTGAGCACGGCCAACACGGCACTCAACGCGATATATGGAGCGAGCCCATACAACGCCTTGGCAAACGTTACAACCGTTTCGGACCATTTGCCGGAGTCGGGGAACCCACCTTCCTCCGACGGAGGGATGACAGCCGCAATCAAGCTAGCGGCGATGACCGTGACGGAAAACACAACCAGACCCCCCGCGGCGGCCAGCAAAATCATAAGGAGCTTCGACGACAACAGCGGCCAGCGGCCAGTGCCTTTGGTCAGAGCGGTTCTAAGGGTTCCCATTCCATATTCGGAACCCACGACGGACGCCGCGAAGATCATAATTAGGATCGGCACGAAGGCCATCGCACCCGTCATCGTCTCTCCGATGGCGCTTGGAATGACAAAGAAGGCCCTGTATTCTTCTTTTGCCAAGGTATCACCGCAGGATTCGGCGTAGAACTGCTCGAAATCTTGAACCACCTTTTGTCGTTCCGCATCAGGAAGACTGTCGAGTTCAGGTGTCATGCGACCTTCGACGATGTCAATACACGTCATTTCCACAGTTATGAGTTCGCCGTCTAATTCGGTCGTCACGGCAGAAGTGCTGCTGCTGCTGTCAAAGACTGCTTGCAGATCGTCGTTGTGGTAAGCACCATACGCTACCCAAATCGGAATCTGACCAATAATCACGGCGACTGCCAACAGAATCCAAGGCATCAGGCGTCGACGTGACTTGAACCACTCCCATCTCGTCAGGTTCAGTATGTTAATGACCACTCAGATTGCTCCCGGTTTACTGCCTGCAGCACTTCGACGCGGCTAGTTCTCTGAACGACGACTACCTCGGTTGCGAATTTGCTCGAACCGCAAAACGAAGATTGCCATCAGTCTCCAGATTCGTCTTCCGTGACATCGAGGAAATATTGTTCCAGGGACATCTCCTCGACCGCCATTTCGGCGACGTAAATCTCATGACGGCCCAACGTGGCGCTGATATCCGATGAACGTTCACCTGGGGCGGTCACGATGACGGATTTCCCATCTACTGAAACGTCGTCAACCCAATCCATGCCAGAAAGAACGCTGACGGCCTTGGCGTTGTCCGTAGTCGCGAGGCGAATGTTTTCTTCGCCGCGTGAATGAACCAGTTCCGAGACCTCGCCTTGTGCGATCAGCCTACCGTGGGAAAGTATCGCCACGCTGTCGCAAACATGTTCAACTTCGTGCAATAGGTGGCTTGACAAAAGGACGGTTCTGCCGTCCGTGGCGAGGCTACCAATCAGATCCCGTATTTCAGCCATACCAGCGGGGTCCATTCCATTGGTCGGTTCGTCTAGGAATAACAGTTCAGGATCGCCGAGGAGCGCGTAAGCCAGACCTAGGCGTTGCTTCATGCCCAATGAGTACGTACGGAATCGACTATGGGCCCGGTCTGCCAACCCGACTTTGCCTAGCAGATCGTCTAGTTCCTTTTGATCGTTTCTTCCGGTGATGCCCTGGAAATATGCCAAATTGGAACGTCCCGAAAGGTATGGATAGAACGACGGCGTCTCAACAATTGCACCCACTCGATGCAACGAGTCTTCCTGTCTCATTTCCGAATCGAAAAGTGTGAAACTTCCAGAAGTGGGTTTCACCAAACCGAGCAACATTCCCATCGTCGTCGTCTTGCCTGACCCGTTAGGCCCCAGCAGTCCGAAGACGCTGCCACGCGGGATTCTCAGCGAAAGGTCATCCACGGCCAACACATCGCCGTACGTTTTCGTCAGACGATCCGTTTCGATAATGAATTCACTCATCCATCAATCCCGTGTACTGCATGCATCGCGGTGGAGAATGCGACCGCAAATCGATTGAATCATATCAGCGATCACTTGCCAGAAAACCCTAAAGACATCTACCGACCACGGCCTCAAGCAGCTCCCCCCATCCCCCTCACCCCCCAAACCCACTCCGAGTCCGCCGCAAAGCCTCATTCCATCCGGCAATCAAACGCCCCCGCTCCGACTCCGACATATCAGGCTCATATCTCCGCGCGCAACCCCACAGATCCGCCAACTCGCGGTCCGACCGCCAAACGCCCGCAGCACGCCCCGCCAGAAACGCCGCACCCAAAGCCGTAGTCTCATCCACAGCCGACACCTCGATCGGACGATCAAGCAGGTCAGCTTGGAACTGCATCAGGAACGGATTGCGCGTCTGGCCGCCATCGACTCGCAAGACTCGCTGGCGCCGATTCCCACGCCGCGACAAACGGAGCTGCGAATCCATGATGTCGACCACCTCTTTCACCTGATACGCCGTCGACTCCAGCGCCGCACGAATGATGTGGTCTTTAGTCGTGCCACGACTGATGCCCGTAACCGACGCCCTAGCGTGAGGGTCCCAATGCGGCGAGCCCAGACCCGAGAAAGCAGGAACCAGGTAAACACCGTCGTTATCTCCCAGCAACACCGCGATGTCCGACGACTCACCGGCGTCGGAGATGATGCCCAGCCCGTCTCGAAGCCACTGCATCGTTGAGCCGGTGTTGAATATCGATGCCTCCAACGCATACGCCTTCGATGCGCCAGCCTGCCACCCAAGCGTGAAAAGCAGACCGCCAGATGCCGCCGCAAGATCATCCGCGTTCATCGCTCCAGCCGACGCCGAATCCGTGAACAGCCCATGAGTTTCCGTTCCGCTGTTCGCGAGTAAGAAAGCACCGGTCCCATACGTGCACTTCATGTCGCCGCGAGTGAAACACGCCTGCCCATAAAGCGCCGCGTGTTGGTCACCAGCAACACCCATAATCGGTATCTCCCGCCCAAAAATGGATGCATGGGTGCTCGTAAAGGTGCCGGCCGAAGGCATCGGCGTTGGCAGCGCCGCTTCGGGAATGTCAAAAATCTCAAGCAGATCGGGGTCCCACGCAAGATCGTGGATGTTCAGCAACATCGTGCGAGCCGCATTCGTCACGTCGGTGAGATGAGGGACGTCATCTTGCGACAGCTTCGCAGTACCACGCGCCAACTGATCGATCAACCAAGAATCCACCGTCCCAAACCGCACATCGCCGTTCTCGGCCCGACCCTGCAAATTCGGAATCGGCAGATGGTCCAACATCCACCGCATCTTCGTCGCCGAAAAATACGGGTCGACAATCAGACCCGTCCGCGACCAGATGTCATCCGCCTTACCCGAATCGCTCAGACCATTACAGATCTCCGCCGTCCGATGGTCCTGCCACACAATCGCGTTTGCCAGCGGCCTCCCGGTCCTGCTTTCCCACAGAACCGTAGTCTCACGCTGATTCGTTATCCCAATCCCGGCGATATCAGACGCCGACACACCAGACTCCGCAAGCGCCATCCGCGCCGTACCGACCACAGCTTCCGCGATCTCCATCGGATCGTGCTCCACCCACCCAGGTTGAGGAAAGATCTGACGCAACTCAAGTTGCGACGAACCAAGAATCTCCGCGCCCTCATCAAAAACGATCGCCCGCGTCGAAGTAGTCCCCTGGTCGATCGAGAGTATCAACGAACCGTCAGGCATACCTACGAAAACAGCGGGTTATTCCCCCCGAACGCGTCAATCGCGGTACCTGTGATCGCCGAAGAGCTCTCAGACGCCAAAAAGACCGCCACATTCGCGATCTCTTCCGGCAACATCAGATTCGGAAAATCCTCGCGACCGCGATTGTTAAACGCCGCGCGGTATCCCTCGGTATCCGTCCCACCCGGACATATCGCGTTGACGTTAATGCCATGCTCGTGCAACTCCGCTGCCAGCGACTGGGTCAGGCTAATCAACGCCGCCTTCGTAACGCGGTACGCGCTCCGACCCCGCGCACCACTTCGACCACCAATACTAGAAATATTGATGATCGAACCACCACCCTGCGCGACCATCGCCGGCACCACCGACTTCGTCAGCATCGCCGCCGCGTTGAGATTCACCTCCATCACGTCATACCACGTCTCATCATCAAGATCGACCAAATCGATCCGCGGATGAATGATCGCCGCGTTGTTCACGAGGATGTCGATACGCCCAAATTCGGCCAACACCGCCGGCGCGATGCTAGCAACCTGTGCCCGATCCAAGAAATCCGACTTTTTGACAAATGTCAAACTACCAAGTTGCCGCACTTTTGCCGCTGTCGCCTCTAACTCCGGCAAGTTGCGGCTTGTTACGGCAACTTTTGCTCCCTCAGCGGCAAAACCATACGCACAAGCACGCCCGATTCCCATCGATCCGCCCGTAACAAGCGCCACTTTGCCCTCAAAATTCCTTTTCATTGCCAAATGCCCCCAAAAAACTTGCCGCAAATTGCCGTTGTTTTCGCGTCTTGCCGAACTTGCCGCGAACTTGCCGCCAAACTTGCCGGAATCTGCCGGAATCTGCCGCTCATCGCTGCACCCGACCACTAACGTTCCCGCCCGCAACACTCATCACTTCGCTAACAGAAACGAGGTTGAAATCGCCGTGGAAAGTGTGCGCTAACGCCGAAGCCGAAGCCGCAAATTCCAGAGTTCGTCGCGAACTCCACCCATCTTGAAGGTTTCCGTAAATCAACCCCGCAGAAAACGCGTCGCCACCACCAACACGATCCACGATCCGCACCGCGTACTTAGGCGCCATCAGAATCTCCGAACCATCGTAGTAGATCGCCGACCAGTCGTTGTCATCCGCGGATTGCGATTCTCGTAACGTAATGCCCACTTGTTGGAAGTTAAACTCCTCCACAAGCCGATTTACGACGGGTTCGTACGCGGCAGCATCTATCTCGCCGCTCTCCACATCGACACCCTCAGGAGCGACTCCCAACGACATTTCCGCATCCTCTTCGTTGCCAATCGCCACATCCACATGCTTCATCATCGGGCGCATCACCGCCTGCGCCTCCGCCGGCGACCACAGATTTTTGCGGTAGTTCATGTCAGCAGAGACGGTTAAGCCCATAGATTTTGCGATTAATGCCGCTTCGTCACACGCCAAAGCCGCCGATTCAGAGATCGCCGGAGTTATCCCCGTGAAGTGAAACCAGTCTTTCCCATCGAATATCCGCTCCCACTCGACCTCACCAGGACCCAACTCGGCGATCGAAGACGCCGCACGATCGTAGATGACCTTCGATGCCCGCATCGCCGCACCATTCTCGAGGTAGTAAGTGCCGAGCCTCTGCCCTTGACGCAAAACCTCAGACGTATCAACCCCCCATTGACGAACATAGTTAATGCATGCCTGCCCAATGTCGTTATCCGGCACCGCGGTGACATAGATCGACTCGAATCCGTAATTCGCCAGCGAAACTGCGACATTACACTCCCCACCTCCATACGTGACCTCGAACTCGCGCGCTTGAGTAAAGCGCTCGCGACGCATAGTGGCGAGTCGCAACATTATCTCGCCAAACGTGACAACTGATGGCATTGGCTACGTCTCCTGGTTTTTTTGCCGGATTTAATCCAGATTTCTAGTAAAAAGAGGCGTTTTCGTCACCGCCCTCGCTAACGCCCGAACCCGCCGCAACATTATCTCGCCAAACGTGACAACTGATGGCATTGGCTACGTCTCCTGGTTTTTTTGCCGGATTTAATCCAGATTTCTAGTAAAAAGAGGCGTTTTCGTCACCGCCCTCGCTAACGCCCGAACCCGCCGCAACATTTGCCAACTCGGCATCAACCGCGCTTTTGAGCAACCTGACATCCGACGCGATCGGAAACCACGTCATGCCCTGCTCGATGCGGCGCGCCGCTTCGTTACCGTCAATGCAGTGAATCCCCGTGGCGACACCGTGCTTCTTGCCGGCCGCTACGACAGTATCGACGGCTTTCACATGATCGGGGTGCTTGTTGTCAAGGCCCGTAGGAACGCCAAGCGTGCTTGCGAGGTCGTTCGGGCCGACGAAGCAGACGTCCAAGTCCGGCACCTGCATGATCTTGTCGATGCGGTCAACGGCTCGCCAGTCTTCGATCATGCAGACAACCATGATAATGTCGTTGGCTTTTTCGTAGTAATCGCTACCGTAGACGAGTTGGCCCCGGGTGGAACCGATACCGCGCAGGCCGCGCGGACGATATTTGGCGGCTTGGACCGCCCGTTCGGCTTCGTCCTCGTCCTTGACATCCGGCACTACAATACCTGTGAAGCCGATGTCTAGCACGCGCTTAACCCAGATCGGATCGTTGCTTGGGATCCTAGCGAACATGGGTTTGCCTGAGCCGTTGCCGGCACGCAGGCAGTTGACCGCGGTTGAAACGTCGATCGGATTGTGCTCGAAATCAAGAGTGACCCAATCAAAGTCGGTGGTGTGCAGCAATGTCTCGATAACCGACGGATCGCCGCTCGCGGACCATGTGCCGAGCGATGGAAAGTTCTGAGCTAGTTTCGCCTTAACCGGATTGACGTCCATGTTCCCAAACCTCTGAAGATCACACGCGAAATGAGATTAACACACGGAGTTTTTTGGGATCGGGCAGTCGGGCGATAGACTCGGTAAAATCGACGGGCGAAACGGTCTCAGGAGATAAGCAATGGCACGGCACTCTAAGCTCAAAGTTCTCAACGCAATGCAAGACATCGGTGTGGTCCCAGTCTTTTACAACGGCGACATCGAGAAGGCCAAGAACATCGCTCGCGCCTGTGTCGCTGGCGGTATCCGCGTACTGGAGTTCACGAACCGCGGCGACCACGCTTGGGAGGTCTTTTCGAGTTTGGACAAGTTCTGTGCCGCTGAGTTACCAGACGCAGTTTTGGGCGCTGGCTCGGTAATAGACGCGGGTACTGCGTCGATCTATATAAGTAACGGAGCGAGCTTCATCGTTGGCCCGGTGACAAACCCCGATGTTGCGAAGGTGTGCAATCGCCGCAAAGTTCCATACATACCCGGATGCGGCACAGCATCAGAGATTTCGACCGCCGAAGAACTGGGCGCGGATATCGTCAAGATCTTCCCCGGATCTGCCGTCGGCGGACCGGGATTCGTCAAAGACGTTTTGGCGCCGATGCCCTGGTCGTCGATCATGCCGACCGGCGGCGTGGATATCACCGAGGCATCGTTGCGGCCATGGTTCGAAGCAGGCGTGTGCGCTGTGGGAATGGGTTCGAGGCTAGTTTCGAACGATGTCCTGGCGAACGATGATTGGTCGACGTTGGAATCGAGGAGCCGTGATGTCGTTGCGCTGATCAGTGAGATTCGGAACTAACTAACCAGTTATATGTACGAATCTCTCTAAGAAAATGTACATATCCATCGATCAATGTACAACGGCTATACATTGGAGCCACGATGTGTACAAAATTCGCATCGCAATTATACACGTCATCGTCAATCATCAAAGCTGACGAATCAACCGATGCGCTGGACTACGTATTCCATATCGTCTGCCTGACCGATGAGGATGTCGATGAGGTGATGATTTCTGAATAGCTGGTGCCGACCGGATTTTACGCGCTCCAGCATCCCGGCATTTGCGAGGGCCTCCAAGCGCGACCGCGCGGTAGCTCGAGTGACTCCATCGACCTCTTGCACCATTCTCGTGGTTGTATAAGGCCGCATGAAGAGTAAGTCCATGAGGCGCTCGGATGAAGCTGTAGGAGCATCGACCCTTGCTCGGTCGGCATACTCCTTGCGCAGCTCCCTGATTCTGACCAGATCGTTGCGACCTTCCTCTGCAACTTCTGCGATGCCGGCAAGTATGTAGCGGATCCAGCTCTCCCAAGCCCCTGTTTCAGTAACGGCCCGCAATCCTGCGTAGTATTGACGGCGATGACGCAGGAAGTATCGGCTCAGATATAGCACCGGTTGATCCAGGAGCCTCTGCTGCATCAGACAAAGGATGTTCAGGATGCGGCCAGTTCGGCCGTTGCCGTCCGGGAAGGGGTGTATCGCTTCGAACTGGTAGTGCATGATCGCCATTTTGATGATCGGGTCCAATCCAGACGCGACCTCGTCAACAAATTCGTGGAGGTTGTCAAGAAGCCGGAGTAGCGTAGGTTTGCCGAACGGCGGCGTATACACCACGAAACGGGCCCGCAGATTGCCGATTATCACGGCGGTATCTCGAACATCGACCGGGTCTCCGAGGATCTGGCTGCATATGTCAACCAACAGTTGAGTGTCGAGCTTCGGATTGTTGCGCATTCGATTTATGCCCATCGAAAGCGCAGGTTGATATCGTGCCGCCTCCTTGGTCGCGTCGGACGCACGTTCATTGCCAACCGCCATGAATCTGAACAACTCGTCGCTCGTGGTGTTGACGTTCTCGATCTCTGAGCTCGCCTGCGCCTCGGTGATCGCAAATGTGTCTATCAGCAACCTTGGATTGGGGACGCTTAGCGCAGTTCCGTTGAGGTTTGCCAGCGCGCGGCTGGCCAAGTTGAGGGCGCGCATCACGCCGATCGTCTCTATCTCGACGGCCGGCGGCAACGAAGGTAGCGAGTTGTAAGGCTGTTGGGGATCGTACGGGGGCATGGACCTTCACTATTGCTAGGTGATATGTATAATTTTACCCTAATTATTGTACATTTCCTCTGGCATGTGTTCAACGGTTGTACATGTCATTGCTGATTTGTATAAAATTTCCTGTTTTTTATACATATCGTGACAACATGTATAAGCCGTTGTACACGTCTGCGCCGTCATGTACAAAAACAGCCGTCGCGTTTTATACATCTGGGCGTTCCGCCCTACAGATCAAACACTCGCGCAAGCGGCTCGCAACGCCCGATCGAAATCTACGACCCACGGCCCTTCGGAGTTGATTCGAATCGATGCTTTCGTTCCTTGCAGAAGCTCGATCTCACGTTCTCCGTCGAGCGCGATGGTTCCTCGGGTCGCTTCAATCGCGACCGCTTCACCCGGATTGATTATCCGCCACCCAGCGATCGGCACTTCTCGGACCATGCCGGGGGCGATTGGTGCGACGAGGGAAGTCGTCCCGGATTGACCGGGATCCGGAAAGCGAATGTGGAGCCCGCGCGGATCGTCGATATCGATCAATGCGAGCCTCGCGCCGATGGAGGCAATACCTATAGCAGAAGCCTCGGCGCGGGTGAGGAACACTGTTCGCAACGTTGCGACATCCCAGAGCGCTCGGGCTCCGACCATCGTTTGGCGCGACACGGCAGCATCGACTAGCGCGATATCACGCAATTCGTCGTCGACTGTGATGTCGATCTTTTTGGATCGGCGGCAGACACGTGCGCGCGTCGCAGGGTCGTTGGCGATGGTCGCCGCAGCGATGCCGGCTAATGTGCCTTCGATCTCTTTCGGAAACACGTTGTTGGTGCCCGTTGATATCGGAGCCATAGGAACTTCGCCGCAACCCTTTGCGACGAGCCGATTGGTACCATCTCCGCCCAGCGTCACGATGCAATCGACGCCAGCATCTCGCATGATGCGCGCCGCAATCGTGGAATCACGCTGGTTTCCGGTTGGATTCTGGTCGATGAACTCGGATTGCATGGTGTCGCGTGTGTCGGACATGGCGTTACGCGCCAATCCGGCCATGTCAGGCATCACGATGACCTTGGAGACACCGTGCGACTGCAACCCGGCGAATACGCGGCGGAGGATGTTGGATTTCTCCTGGTTGGAGACGACCCGACCCTGTGCGACTAGCCTGCGAATATCCTTCCCGGCTGCGGGATTTGCGATTATGCCTACGGTGGGCATGTGTGGTTACGCCTTCTTGGGTGTCCTCTCGCTTATGAGAGGTGTGAATCGCTAGCCTTCGGCGACGGCGTCGGCGAGGATTTCGGCGAGAAATCGTGCTGGTCGATGCATCTCGTCCTCGATCTGTTGTTTGCACGAAACGCCAGTGATCGCGAAGCGGGTGTCGGCGCTGGCGTTTCGCAGCACGGGGAACAGTCGGTCCTCACCCACTTGTTGTGAAACGTCGTAGTGCTCTGCGGCGTAGCCGAACGAACCGGCCATGCCGCAGCAGCCAGCGTCGATCAGTTCTGCGCGGTAGTTGGGAGGTTGATTGAGCGCAGCCACCGCTTGCGTGGTTCCAACGAGTGCGCGCTCGTGGCAATGGACGTGCAGCAAGATCTCTTCGGAATTATCGTTCCATGTGATCTGCTGGCCGCCGTTGGCCGCGGCATCAACCAGCACCTCTTCGAGCATCAGTGACGCATCTGCGACCGATCGAGCCGATTGGTGTCCGCCTAGCAGATCGGGATATTCGTCTCTAAGTGTCAAGATGCAGCTGCTTTCGCACCCGACGACCTTGGCGCCGCTTTCGACGTACGGTGTCAACGCGGCGACGTTCCTGCGTGCGTTTGCGATGGCGCGGTCGAGCAAACCAGCTGAGACCATTGGCCGTCCACAACATACGCGTTCGGCCAGTTGAATGCGGTAGCCCAGAGCTTCCAACAAGCTGACCGCGGCTTTGCCGGATTCCGGATGGTTGAAGTTCATGAACGTGTCGTGGAATAGGACGATGTCGCCGCGGGAACCAGTAGTGTTTGGGCGACGTCGATTGAACCATTGCTCGAAGGTCTGAGTAGCGATTTTCGGCACCTGGCGGCGCCGGTCGATGCCGAGAACCTTTTCTGAAACCCATCTCGCAGGTGCAGATCTGTTCACGATGTTCGCCAACGGTGCCAACGGGCCGGGTGCGAGCGAGTTCAATCGATGAATGTCCGCGACGATCCGAGACCGCAACGGCACGCTGTGCGTCTGGTAATACAGATCGAGGAACTCGTATTTGATCTTCGCCATGTCCACGTTGGACGGGCATTCGGATTTGCACGATTTGCACTCAAGGCACAGGTCAAGCACATCGAACATCCGCTCCGATTGGATCTCATCCATCGGTAAAGCGCCCGATAATGCAGCGCGCAGCGCGTTCGCGCGGCCACGTGTTGAGTGCTCCTCCTCACGCGTCGCCATGTAGGACGGGCACATCGCCCCGGCATTCAACTTTCTGCAGGCCCCCACACCGTTGCAGCGCTCGATGGCTCTAGCGAAACCGCCGTCGGCGCTCCAATCGAGTCTCGTCGTCAGCGCGGCCGTCGAATACTCGTTGCCGTACCGAAGGTTGTCTCGCATGTCCGGGGTGTCAAAGACCTTGCCGGGGTTCATGATGCTTTGAGGATCGAACAGTTCCTTCACCTCGCGGAAATGCTCCACTAACTCGGTACCGAACATCTTCTCGGCCCAAGCGCCGCGCACGATGCCGTCGCCATGTTCGCCGCTGAGCGATCCACCGAACTCCAAGACGAGGTCGGAAATCTCGTCAGCGATGGCGTACATCAGGTCGATGCCGGCAGTCTTCTTTAAGTTGACGAGCGGCCGTATGTGGAGGCAACCGACGCTAGCGTGTCCGTAGTATCCTGCTTTCGTGCCGTGCCGCCTAACGATCTCATCGAATCTCTCGACGTACTCCGGCAATCGTTCAGGCGCAACCGCAGTGTCTTCGACGAACGGCAACGGCTTAGTATCGCCTTCAACGTTCATCATCAAACCGAGACCGGCTTCGCGCATCGCCCAAACCTGTCGTTGTTCAGCGGGATTCGAGAGCAGCGTGATCGCGAAAGTTGCCGTGTCGCGTTGGATAGCGTCTCGAAAAGACTCGAGTTTGGAGCGCACCTCCGAACCGGTCGCGCCGGTCATCTCCACAACCAAGATGTCGGATGGTTCGCCTTGCAAAAAACCAAGACTTCGTGAAAACCCGAGCGATTGACGAGCTTGGTTGATGATGATCTCACCGATGTGCTCTACCGCACTAACGTCGTGCTCAAGGGCGGCAACGGTGGCTTCCATGGAATCGCGCAGGGTCCGGAAGTGTAGGACGGCTAATCCCTTCGCCTTTGGGATGTCCCAGAGCTTTAGTCGGGCATCCGTCACCGCTGCTAGAGTGCCCTCGGAGCCCACCATCACTTGCGTGAGGTCGATGATTGGTCCTTCGCCCGCCGGAGGCGGTGAATAGACCCGGTCGATGTTGTATCCGCCAACACGTCGCAGAATCTTCGGGAATCTGCGGTCCATTTCGTCGGCGGCTCGATCGGCAACACTGGGAATGCCACGGTAGATCTGCCCTTCCAAACTTGAAAGCCCAATCTTGCCTTCTAGCTCAGAAGCGGAAAGCGCTTCAAACGTTGCGCGTGAACCGTCGGATAGAACAACGGACATCTGCTGGACTTGGTCGACAGTCTTGCCGTAGATGATGGAGTGGGAGCCGCAGGAGTTGTTGCCCATCGCGCCGCCGATGTTTGCCCGCGACGATGTGCTCGGGTCGGGCGTGAAGTACTTGCCGGTGTGTGTTACCTGCCGATTGAGCTCGTCGATGGTGATGCCGGGTTGCGTGTGGACCCATCCCTCCCCGCCGTTGATCTCGATGACATCGTGCATGTACTTTGAGAAATCGATAACGACCCCGCGGTTGACCGTCTGGCCGGACAACCCGGTTCCACCGCCTCTGGGAAGTACCGAAACACCGGCTTGCGAGCATGTTTCGATGGTTGCGCTGACATCATCCGCATCTCGTGGCATAACGACGCCCAAAGGCGTTATTTTGTAGATTGAGGCGTCGGTCGAATACATCTGCCGCACGTACCGATCGAAACGCACCTCACCAGCGACAGCTCGTTTGAGCTCTTCAGCGAGCTGCGAACGCGTCGATTCGCGTGCGGGATTCACGCTGTCGCCTCGTCGTGCCCTTTGTGTTCGTTCGCCGACTTCGGCAATACGATTGAGGCGATGACGCTGAAAATAAGAACCGCGATGACGATTGCCAACGACGCCAGCGTGATTGTGATCGAAATCTGGTCGTTTGAAACGCCTAGGTTGTGAACGAAGTCGTGGAACTGGTCGTGAAAACCGGTTTCCACGATTATCTTGACGCCGATGAACGCGAGTATCGCAGCCAAACCGTACGACAAGTAACGGAACAGATTAACTAACCCCTCAAGTAGGAAGAACAGCGGTCTCATTCCAAGTACGGCCATAGCGTTGGATGACCAGATAATGAACTGGTTCTTGCTGATGCCTACCACCGTCGGAATAGAGTCGATTGCGAACACCACGTCCGTCGTCGCGAGAACGATAACCACGAGTGCGAAGGGCGTCGCCGCGCGGATGCCGTTCTTGACGGTGAAAAAGTTGTGACCGTCGTATTCGTCGGTCACCGGGAAAAACCTCTGGAAACCACGCACTACGATGTTCTTGGATGGATCAACCTCAGCGTCGTGGGCGGCGATGAGCTTGTATGCGGTGTAGATGAGCAAAGCAGCGAGAACGTATAGCACCGGCTCGAAGACAGAAATAATGCCTATGGCGAAAAATATGAAGATCGCTCTTGCGATCAGCGCTCCGACGATTCCGAACAGCAACGACCGAGAGCGGAAGAGATCCGGAAGCGCGAAGTAGTTGAAGATGACGAGGAAGACGAACAGATTGTCGATGCTGAGGGCGCGTTCGGCGACGTAAGCGGTGGCGTATTCGATGCCGAGTTCACTCCCTCCTTGGATCCAAACCCAAACACCCACCCCAGCGGCCATCAACGTCCAAAATATCGTCAGCAACGTCGCCTCACGCATTCCGACGTGATGGTCCTTGCCGCTGAGGACGACAAGATCGATGATCAGAAGGATGCCGACAGCTACGCTGAAGCCTGCCAAGACGGCGAAACTATCGAAAAATCCGTCCACGGCGGAATTTCTCCTAACTATCCGAAGTTAACGTTCTCGGAGCGCGCTGGCTCTCGGTTGAGAAGGACGATCGGATCGCAACGGCTCAGAAGATAGTGTTTATGGTGAAGCGCTGTTCTCCCGCCGGCGCTTTGACGGAGACTTCATCCCCTGGTTTGCCGCCGAGTATTGCGCTACCAACCGGTGAGATGTCAGAGATTTTGTTGCGCAATGGGTTTGCTTCGTTTGCCGCGACAACTTGGTAGTCGACAGTCATGTCGGTACCGGCCTTGGTAAGTCTGACCCAAGAACCGATTTGCACGTGATCGCTGGCTCGCCTCTCAGATTCGTCAATGATGGTCGCGACTTTTAGGGTGGATTCGAGCCGGTTTATCTGGGCTTGCACCATTCCTTGGTTTTCCCTCGCGGCTTCGAGCGGTGAGTTTTCACGCACGTCACCACTGGCGGCCGCGCGTTCGATCTCTTCGGCCAATCGTATGGTTTCGACGCGAAGAGTCTCGAGCCGGTTGACCATCTCGTCGTATCCCTGCTGCGTGATCTGGA
This sequence comes from Dehalococcoidia bacterium, assembly GCA_965220355.1. Classification (GTDB taxonomy): domain Bacteria; phylum Chloroflexota; class Dehalococcoidia; order Lucifugimonadales; family Lucifugimonadaceae; genus Bin127. The sequence goes on along the minus strand of OZ244820.1, from coordinate 457,141 downwards.
CTTCGCTGTTCCGACGTCGCATAGCTCCGCCGCGCGCGGCGTTGATAGTCGGTTTGCGAACGCGGATATGCGGCGCGAGGCTAACGTCGATATAACCCTTTTTCTTGACGTAGTTGAGGAAGTCTTTGACGGCCGCTACACGCTGCTTGTTTGTTTCAGACGCGCTGGCGCCAAAGGTCTCAGAGTATGGGCTGATGTCCGAGGGACGCAGCGAAACCAACCGGTTGCTTGCGCCTATCCAACGGGCGAATTTGGATAACTCGGGATGGACCGTACGCTTTTTCCCGTCCGCGATTGTGATGATGTACTCGGTGATCGCGTCTTGGACGGTCAACCTCTCATGAATGGTTGCGGTTGCGGAGTCTTCGGTCTTTGATACCAAGGTGTTTTCCTTAATGATGGCTAGCGGCCCAACGCAGGAGTAGCCGGCGCGCTCGCGAGTAAGCACCGCTCTCGGAGAAGGTGCATGATTCTAGTGTACGAGAGTGGATAAATCATTGCAAAATTTGTAAGGAACCGACATCGCGGCTTTTGGCCAACTTCACTCGCGTATTTAGCCTCAAGAGCGCGATTTTCCGCTGCCGTTAGCCGATTGGGTGCGGATCGATGTACACCGCCGCATCGCCAGTCATAACTTCAGCGCCGCTTTGATTGGTGCAAGCAACAGCTAGATTGACTATAGGTTTGTCTTCGCGCACCGATACAACTTCGCATCGCGCAGTGACTTCATCGCCGATGTGCACCGGCGCGATGAAGTTGACACTTAAACCCAAGAAGATGATGGTGGCGCCTTTTCCTGCCATCTCGACGCCCAACACGGCGGAAACCATGCCCACCAGCAAGGCACCGTGTGCTATCCGCTGTCCAAACCTGGTCTCAGAGGCATAACCGTCGTCGAGGTGCAACGGCTGAGTATCGCCGCTTAACTGAGCGAATTGGCGAACCGTTTCGTCCGTAATGAGACGGCTGACCGACGCAATCGACCCGAGTTGGAATCTCTTCGGCACGTTGGACATTTCAATATTTCTCCTGCCTGTTCAATTTTCGTCAGATTGTTTGGTTTGAGCGATATATGATCCCGCAACGACCAACACCGCGCCAATCCAAAGCTCCGGCCCGATTTTCTCGCCAAGTATCAGCCAAGCTAGAACCGCCGTAACCACCGGCCCTGAAAGCGAAATGAGCGTCACCCGGCTAGGCAGATAGTTGCTCAACAACCACGTCTGCGCAAGGAATGCGAACCCGGCGATTATCACGCCTTGGTAAAAAAGCGATGTCGCTAACACGAGCGTCATGCGAATCGGTTCGGTTTCGAAGATCATCGACCCGATGACAAAGGTGGCAGTCCCGAATATGCCTTGGGCCATCAACAACTTGACAAGCGTGATCTTCTGACCCAGTTGCGATAGATAGATTTGGCGCAAACCGAGCAGCACCGCGGAACACATGATCAAAATATCGCCCAACCAAGGGTTCAGGGCGTCGATGGCGTCTTGACCACCTAAAACGCTCCGAACGAACACGGCTGCCGCACCTAGGTATGCAATCGTCGCGCCGGTCACGCGACGTTTCGACAGACGGTCGTTCGGCACTACGAAGTGTGCGAACACCGCAGCCCACAGAGGAAACGTTGTTATCAGAACACCGGTGTGGCCGGCCGTCGTGTTGTACTGGCCAAGGTTCATGAAGGCGGTCTGCACCGAAAACAGCACTCCGAGCACGAACAGCGGGAGTAGTTCGGACCGCGAAACCTTCAGACTCTGACGCGTGATGAACGCCCAGATCAGTACGACCACCATCCCCAGCACGAATCGCATGAATCCCAAGCGTAAAGGAGGCGAGTCTTCAAGGCCAGCCTTCACAGCGATCGGGAGCCCACCCCAGAGCGAGGCGAGCAGAAATGCTAGGCCGCCCGCACCCAGCGTCAACGGTTTGCGGCGATCTACAGGTTTCGATGCCTCTTCAGCGACATCAGCACCTTTAGCTTCAGTCGGCGAGGTCAGTCTTCTAACCGTTTCAGGTATTGACCGACCCAATCAAAATCGACCAGATCTACATATGCGTCCATCAAAGCTTTCGTGACCGGACCGGGAACATTTCCGCTGCCGACTGTCGATCCTTGAACCTTTCGCACGGGACAAATGCATAGCGAGGTAGAAGTAAGGAATACCTCGTCCGAGGTCGTCGCATCGAACATGTCCAAGTCGGTCTCGACGACATCCAAGTCGATTTCTTCAGCCAACTCGATCGCTGTTTCACGAGATATTCCGCCCAACACGAATTGCGCCTTAGGCGTGTAGGCGACGCCGTCTTTGACTACAAAGATGTTCGACCCGATACCTTCGGTCAAAAAGCCGCGATTGTCAAGGAGAATTGCCCAAGCCTCCGGATCGTACTCTTTGGCCTCCATGTCAGCCATTATCAGATTCAGATAGTTGTGAGATTTGGCGCGAGGGCTAAGTGCTTCGGGGCTGACTCGGCGAGTGGAGGGAATCCAGACATCGATCCCGTCTCGGTATAGCCGTGCCCGAGGACCGAGTGGCAGCGGAGTGCATTCAATGATTACTGTCGGGCCACCGTCGGTAGCCCACATGTCGCCGCCTACGAGGTCAACACCTCGTGAAACGCGTTGCCCGACCCAATAGTCCTCTTCCTCGGACAACAACTTCAAGTTCTGTTCGACGACTTGGAGAGTGGAATCGCGCATCTCTTGTTTGGTGATGCCGGGATCGATGCGGACGTAGTCGAGCGAGTTGTAGAAGCGATCCAAATGTTCGTCAAGTTTGAAGATCCGGTGACCGAACGTACGGGTCATGTCGAAGACGGCATCACCGTATTTGAATCCGCGGTCCCTGAACGGCACGACGGCATGGCTTTCGGGTACGATCTCGCCGTTGAAATACGCGACGCGTTCATTTTGACGGGTAGACGGCATATCGATGAGCCTTTCCCTTAAATCGATAGTCTAGAGTTATGTTATAGCCCGCGTGACTTAGTCGGTCCGACGGGCGCGTTGCGTTCATTACAATATCTAGTTTTGATGGAATCTCAATCGTCCTCGTGCAAAACCGACGGCGCGCGCAACAATCCCCTCGAAAAAAACGGCCAGATGTCAACTATTGGCGAACGCGTTGAGCCGGCGCCCGAGTGGAAGCCGAGCATCGATATCCAGATCGGCGGGCGCCGGCAAACCGATGAAGATGGCGTTCGGCGGCCCAACGCTTCATCGCGATTCCGTTTTGACACCGTTACTTTTGCACTCGGGATCATTCTCATCCTTGCGTTACTGTTGCGCGTGATTGGCACCGATTGGGATCAGGGCGGGTTGTATCACCCGGACGAGCGCGATTTCTTGGGGCGCGCGGAGAGGCTAGATTTCTCACAGCTTGGCGAGCCGGGGCTGTTGAGCGTGGATTCCCGATTGAACCCGAAATGGTTCAACTACGGCAGTCTACCGTTGTACGCGCTCGCTGGGTTCAAGGCGCTCGCGTCGCCGTTCACCGATAGCGATTGGAATCTATTCGACCTCCGGTTCCCCGGGCGCAACTTAGCTGCGATTGCCGATACCATCACCGTTCTTTTCGTGTTCCTACTGGCGTCCCGTTTGATCGGCGATCGGCGTGCGGGACTGATAGCTGCGCTGCTCGCGGCGTTGGCGGTCATCCATATCCAGAACGCGCACTACACCGCCGTCGATGCGCCGATGACGATGTTCATCATGGCAACTATCTACTTCTCGACGCGTTTAGTGCAGGAAAAGCGGCAGTCCGATGCTTTGCTTGCCGGTTTGATGCTGGGATTGGCGATATCCACTAAAGTCACCGCCGCACCAGTCGCGTTGGCCGTGGGCACGGCACACATGCTACTGATAATCGGTCCGAACATTGCTACTAGAGGCGCCGTGAATGTTGACCCCGAAGATGTCAAGATGGCCTTGCGATACCTGCTATTGGCCGGTGCATCAGCGGTTATCGCGCTTCTCGTCACGCAGCCGTACATGGTCATCGATTGGGACACCTACTTCGGGAACATCTATCGGCAATCTGAGATGGTAAGGCGCGTCGTCGATTTTCCGTTCACGCGGCAATATATCGACACTCCAGCGTACCTGTATCAGTTCCGCCAGCTTTCAACGTGGGGATTGGGCATCTCCCTCGGCATAGCCGTTTGGGTCGGACTCGTTTGGGCGATCGCGCGGACGTTCATCAAACGGGATCTAGCGTTCGTGGTGGTGCTGTCGTTCCTGGTGCCCTACCTCGTCGTCAATGGACAGTTCGAAGTCAAATTTCTTCGCTACATGTTGCCGGCAACGCCATTTCTCATCGTGTTCGCGGGATGCGCGATCTGGTGGGCACATGCAACTCTTCTTCCGAGGATCAACCGTTCCGGCCGATTTGTCGCCTATTCGGCTGGGGTTGTCGGGGTTTTTTTCCTAGCTCACTACGCGGTTGCCTACGTGAACGTTTTCACGGGACCGCATCCTGCGCAAGAAGTCTCGAAATGGCTGAGGGAAAACGCGGAGCCGGGCACAGTTGTCATCCAAGAGCACTGGGAAGAAGGCATTCCGAACATCGTGGGTTTCAGGATGCATCAAAAACTCCCGATGTACGAAGCAGATACTGGCGCCAAATTCGCTGATGTGGCCCGACTCATGGAAGACGCCGACTACCTCGTGCTCTTCAGTAACCGACTCGCCGCGACGATTCCACGTCTTCCTGAACGGTATCCGATCTCGTCACGTTTCTACGAGCTGCTGTTCAACGAAGGATTGGGTTACAAGGCTGTCTATACCTCGGTGCGGGTGCCTTCATTCTTGGGAGTCGTCTACTGGGACGACCCTTATGCCAGAGTTCCTTTCGGTGTACCGAACGGGTACCGGCAACCTAGGGGCGACATCTACAACTGGGACTGGTTTGGTTGGGCCGACGAAAGTTTCACGGTCTACGAGCATCCGCACGCGATCATCTTCCAGAACGTAGAAAAACTCGAGCACACCGAGTACCTCGCGCGCCTCTACCAAGGTCGACCGCCACATGACTTGCACCGGGTTGTCAGAGCCGATGTGGGATTGGTCTACGAAGATGCCCAATCGCGCATCCAAAGGGCCGGCGAGGACTGGAACGCCATTTACTTCCTGAGGAACTTGCCTAACGAGTACGCATGGTTGGTATGGCTGTTCGCGATTCAGGTAATCTCGTTGGCGGCATGGCCTTTGACATACGTGATCTTTAGGCCATTTCACGATCGGGGATATCTGTTTGCCAAACCGATCGGGATCCTGTTCGTCGCAACAATCGCGTGGTTGCTTGCGAGCTTCAGCATTATCGGATTCACCGCACTCAGCGTAGGCATCGGGATAATACTGCTCGCGACCGTTTCGTTCGTCATCTTTTGGAAGCTGGGCGATGAAATCGTCGTGTTCATGAGGGCTCACTGGAGAACGATTGCAGTCGCGGAGGCCATATTCCTCATCGCCTTCTTCGTTTTCCTCGCTATCCGTTTGGCCAATCCAGACCTCTGGCACGCTTGGCGTGGCGGAGAGAAGCCGATGGATTTCGCTTATCTCAACGCGATCACACGATCAACGATCATGCCGCCTTACGATCCTTGGTTCGCCGGCGGCTACTTGAACTACTACTACTTCGGACAGTTCATAATTGCGTCGCTGATCCGCATCACCGGTATCGTGCCGTCGGTGGCGTATAACTTGGCTGTACCGCTCGTGTTTGCGCTGTCCGCCGCGACCGTGTACGGAATCGCGTACAACGTGGTGGCCCTTTCGATTCGTGCTCGTGGTGTTATCAGATTGGGTAAAGCCCCGGTGGTGTTCGGCGTCATCGCCGCAGTCTTGGCCGTCGTAGCCGCGAACGTCGATGGTTTAGCCCAAGTGGCGTCCGGGTTCTACGACTCTGCGATCAGGGGCCAAGAGTTCCCTCAGTTCGACTATTGGCGAAGCACACGCGTATTCGATCGCGATTCGGCAGGGAATGAGATTACCGAGTTCCCGTTTTTCACATTTCTTTATGCCGATCTTCACGCCCACATGATTGCAATTCCGTTTGCGGTACTCGCTTTGGCGCTGTCGATAGCAACATTCTTGCGTTCGGGCATGGAGCGCTTGTCACGATTTGAAACGATAACGGCGCTCGTCTTACTGGGAGTCGTTGTAGGTTCGTTGCGCCTTATCAACTCGTGGGACTTCCCAACGCAGCTGCTCTTCGCCGCGGGATTCATATTCGCTGGCGAGTTTCTTTACGGTCACAGCGGCAAGCTGGCCGGGGTCGCCCATGCGGTGGGCAAGTTGGCGATCGTGGGTATTGTCGGATACGTTGTTTACCTGCCGTTTCACGCGAACTTCGAGCTTTTCAACAATGGCGTGGAGATTAGTCAATTCAAAACTGCGCTTTGGCGTTATCTACTGATTCATGCCCTATTCGTATTTGCGCTTGCTTCGTGGATCGTCGTCGAATGGCGGAGAGGCACATTCCGCTTCAGCGGTTTATACTCCAAACTCGTCGTGGATTACGGTTACCCGTCGTGGATGCCGACGCTGATAGTCGGCGCGATAGGAGTCGCCTGGGTAGCCGTCGTTTTCTCCTATCCCCAATTCATCACCGTTTTGGCGGCTTTAACCGGTGCCGCGATAGTCGCATTTACAGGTTGGATGGCGTATATTCGGCGACACTCGGGGCAACGCTACATCATTGTCACTGCGGCTCTGGTTTTGATGGCGCTCTTGATCGCTGCCGGCGTCGACCTGATTACCGTAAAGAATGATATCGGTCGTCAGAACACAATTTTCAAGTTCTATATCCAAGCGTGGTGGCTGTTGGCTATCGCGGCTACTTACGCGATCTGGCGTCTGTGGGATGTCGGCGCGTTCGTCACTCGGGAGGTAACCGGTCTAAAGGCTGTGTGGCTCGGAGTGTTCGCGGTGCTAGCGGTCGGTGTTCTGGTCTACCCAGTGATGGCGACTGATGTACGAGTGGACGACCGATTCAACATGATTGGGCCCGGTATTGACGGCGAGGCGTACATGGATGACGCTGTCTACCGCGCCAAGGGGATCACTATCGAGTTCGCGACCGATCGACCGGGTATCGAGTGGTTGCGAAACAACGTCGAAGGGTCGCCAGTTGTAGTCGAAGCGCAGTGGGATCTTTACACGTGGGCCAATCGTATCTCAATCTATACTGGTCTGCCCACCGTCCTGGGTTGGGACTGGCACCAGACTCAGCAGCGGCACGATTATCGTTGGGAGGTTCAACGCCGGCGCGCTGCGGTAAACAATTTTTATACCACGAGCGATGTTACGCAAGCGAGAGATTTTCTAGAGGAATTCGACGTCCGGTACGTTTACGTTGGGGAGCTCGAACGCGGCGCATATCCGACTAGCGGTATTGCGAAGCTTGGAGAAGCGCCGGAGTTGAATCTTCATCCGGTTTTCCGTGAAGGGCCAGTGACTATTTACGAGTTTCGAGGTTGACGATATTTTGTCGCGCGAACCATGCGACCTCCAGTAATCAAATCTGTTTCTGACGCGGTCAAGGCCGCGGTGGATTTCGTGATGCCGATCGCGTGCGTTCATTGCGGCGTTGAGGGCGCATTGCTGTGCGAGCGATGTGTCGAAGGCTCGCCGAAGTTGCCGGCCAACGTTTGCTACACCTGCGCCGATCCAACGTCCAATCATATGACTCGATGTGGCGACTGCGCTGCCCTTCCTCCGCCTTTGGATCGATTGATAGCGGTGTATAGATATGGTGGCGCCGCGAGAAGCGCAGTGCATGCGCTGAAGTATCGGCACATCAAAGCGATTGCACCGGTGATGGCGGATTTAATGTCGCTCCACCCATTCCCAAGGCGAGTGAAACTGGATTGCGTTGTGCCCGTCCCGGTCCATGCAGACCGTCTGCGAGTACGTGGTTACAACCAAGCGTCACTGTTGGCGGGCAATGTCGCCGACAACTTACAACTGCAATTTCTTGCAGAGGCTTTGATTAAGACGCGTGCAACCGTGTCGCAAGTCGAGCTGTCGAGGCAGGAGCGCGCGATGTCGCTGCGGGGCGCGTTCGCCGCGAACTATAGTTTTGACGACGCGCATGTTCTGCTGGTGGACGACGTGTGCACCACAGGAAACACATTGATGAACTGCGCCGCCGCGCTGAAGGGCGCAGGTGCCCGACGGGTTTCGGCGATCGTTTTCGCGAAGGAGACGTTCGCGACACGCGCTGATGCCGAACTATCGAGCCCTCAATCTGGATTAGTCCTATCGTGATTGAAAATGTAAGAGCAATTCTCTTCGATGTTTACGGAACTTTGGCGACTTGGTATCCGGACCGCTACGTGTTGCACTCGCGTGCGGCGTCGAAGTTCGGGATCGAAGTCACCAAACAAGGAATCGATACCGGTTACGCAGTGGCGGAAGCGTTCATGACCCATCAAAACACTGAAGCGCCGGTGCGTCTGATGTCGCGGGAGGAACGCGACCAGTTCTTCGCTAAGTTTGAGCAGATCGTGCTCCAAGGTTGTGGCATCGAAGTTGACCTTGAACTAGCCAACAAGATTTGGCGTGAGGTCGCCAAACAAGAGTATGAACTGGTACTTTACGACGATGTGTTGGACAACTTGTCCGATTTGCGAGAGCGTGGCTACATCGTGGGCATAGTATCGAACGTTCCCAGTACCGGTAGGCAACTGGCCGATCAACTCGGACTCTCGGATAGCGTCGATTTCGCGGTTACGAGCAGCGAAGTCGGTTGCGAGAAACCCGACAGGCGAATTTTCGTGGAAGCATTAGGCAGGGCAGATGACACCTTGCCTGACCAAGCGCTTATGGTCGGTGACCAGATCGAATCCGACATCAACGGTGCGGTCGCCGCCGGGATCAGACCCGTCTTGCTCGACAGGAACCAACAGCACATGAGCTTTTACGGACACCCACGCATCACATCTTTGAAAGAACTCAAAACGATGTTGTGTTGAAATTGAAACAGCGACCCTACGGACGGTGACACGAAATTGATGATGAACAAAACTCAACGCCTACAACGCTGGTACGACGAGACTGCGACTGCAGACAGCTTGCTATTCGGCGAGTTTATGCACCTCGGCGCCAACCAGACCATCCTTACGGTGGGTCTGGAAGGGACCGAACCTCGCGAGGGATCGGTAGTACTCGACTTGGCCTGCGCGGTTGGCGGAAACGCACGTTGGCTGGCTTCCTTGTACGCCTGCACCGTTTACGGTAACGACATCGACGAAAAAGCCATCGCGACAGCCGCGGATCTAGCCAGGATCGAAGGCGTCGACCAGCGTTGCAACTTCATCGTCGCGCCAGTCGAAGATACAGGGCTTGCCTCCGAGTCGTGCGATCTCGTGGTTTCGACTGACGTGTACGACATCGACGAAGTAGTCAGGGTATTGAAGCCAGGCGGCAGGTTCCTGTTGAGCGCCTTGTTCCGGCTAGATGCACAAACGCCCGAAATGATCGCAGAGGCTTACGGCCTAGAGATCGAACTGAGGCGCGACATCACGGAACTGGCTCAGACGTTCCTCCACTCGAAAGAGGCCGAAGCGGGGCTTCTGCAGAAGTCCGGGATCATCACCGATCGACAATTCGTGACTGTGATCAACGATGCGCTCCGCCGCCGCGGCGGGCACCACCTGTTGGTTAGGTGGCGGAAGACCTCCTGACCGGGTTGCGTTCCGTAACTACGGATAGATCGCCAGCGTCTCCAGCCCGGTCGCTTCGGGGAGGCCAAGCATCAGGTTCATGTTCTGGACACCGGCGCCGGCAGCACCTTTGACTAGGTTGTCGAGGGCCGTGACCACGATCAATCGTCCGCTGTACGCATCGACGTTGACGTTGATGAGGATGTGATTGCTGCCCCAGGTCTCTTTGGTGGACGGTGCTGCCGGTACAACTCGTACGAACGGCTCGTCGGCGTAGAAACTGCGGTAGATGTCTACCGCTTCAGCTTGCGTAATTTCGCGTTTCAGGCTTGCGTAGTGCGTGCCGAGAATGCCGCGTGTCATGGGCGCAAGGTGCGGGACGAAGGTCACTTTCACTTCGCCGTGCTTGGACAAGGCGCTCAACTCCTGCGACATCTCCGGCATGTGTCGGTGTCCGCTTAAGCCGTATGCCGACATGTTGTCGTTGATTTCGTTGAAGTTGTACGCGACGTCGCCTTTGCGGCCAGCGCCAGAGACGCCGGATTTTGAGTCACTAATTACGTCCGTCTCCACGATGTCAGCGTCGAAAGCGGCGGCCAAACCCAAGATGGTGCCGGTCGGGTAGCAACCGGGGTTGGCGATCAGCCGGCTCCGCTTGACGTCGTCGCGGTGGAGTTCAGGGAGCCCGTAAATGGCGTCCTCAATGTACTGCGGGCATGGATGCTCGGTCTTGTACCAGCTCTCGAACACGTTGACATCCTTGAGCCGGAAGTCAGCGCTGATGTCTACACAGCGGACATCTTCTTCGATGAATGGGCTCAGTGCCTCCGCACTGGCGGCGTGCGGGAGTGCAGAGAAGACGAAATCGACTGAAGAATCGAGCGAAGGCGAGATTGTCATATCGGCGTCTAGCAAATGCGGGAAGACATCGCTCAGTTGCTTGCCGGCCGCGCTCCGCCCGGTGACTTGCGCGATCTGGACATCAGGGTGTCGGTGCAAGATGCGCGCCAGTTCGGAACCGGCATAGCCGGTGACGTTGATGATGCCGACGCGTGTCTTGGACATCTCGGAGCCTCTCTTGCAGTTGACTAGTGTTCTTGTTGAACCTTTATTCGATTCTATGCCGATGGCCTTCGCCGCTGTTTGACATACTCGACAACCGCGTGGATTCCGTCTGGGGGTGCGCCGAGTTCGATTGCGCGATCGATGTCCTCTATCGCCAGTTCATCTTGTCCGAGCGCCATTCTCGCCACGGCGCGGTTGCCCAACGCGTCCGAACTGTCGGGATTCAACGCGATTGCGCGATCGAGGTTGATGACTGCTTGCTCAAACATGCCCATGCTCAGGTAAGCGGTGCCCAGATTGAACTGAATCACGGCGTTTTCAGGATCCAACCATGCGGCCTCTTCGAAGTCGCGCGCCGCATCGTCTGGCTGTCCGAGTTGAGCCGACTTTAATCCTCGAGCGAAGAATTCAACGGAGGTCGTGGGTTCGGACGTCATTTGCTCGGTAACTGTTGGGAGTGGTTCAACGTGAGCGATTAAACTTGCCATTCACACGCAGTCAAGGATAAGTGTCGACGCATGAAACTAGCCATAATCGGTCAATCAGCTTTCGGCAAATCGGTTCTCGAAACGCTGGCGAAACGCGAGGAGCACGAGATAGTCGGCGTGTTCGCGGCTCCCGACGGACGCGGACGCCGCGAGTCGTTAGCGAGTGCCGCCGAAGAGATGGGGATACCCGTTTGGCAGTTCCGCCGCATGCGAGATCAGGAAGCTACCGACGTGTTTCGATCACTTGGTTCAGATCTGTGCGTAATGGCGTACGTTACGGACATCGTGCCTACCGAGATAATCGATGCACCGTTGCATGGCACTTTCCAATACCACCCGTCGCTGCTGCCACGGCACCGCGGTCCGAGTTCAATCAACTGGGCTGTAATTCACGGAGACACCGAAACGGGCTTGTCGATATTTTGGCCTGATGAAGGATTGGATACCGGGCCGATATTGTTGCAAAAGCGCGTCGGTATCGGGCCCGACGACACTGTGGGTTCGCTCTACTTCAACCATCTATTTCCGATGGGCGTCGACGCGATTCTAGAATCCGTAGACTTGGTAAATCGCAGTGAGGCGCCGCGCATCGTGCAAGACGATTCGGCCGCGACGTACGAGGGATGGTGCGGTTCTAAAGAAGCGCACATCGACTGGGCTCAGGATGTCGAATCTGTGCACAACCTGATTCGTGGTTGCGATCCTCAACCGGGTGCTTGGTCGACCATCGACGGTCAGAAAATTGCATTCTTCGGCACCACCATCGTTACTACAGCTTGTCGAGTTGTCGAGCCTGGCACCGTGCTCGAAGTTGGCGAAACCGGCGCGACGATCGCCGTCGGCAATGGCACGATCAAGATAAAACGTGCACGCGTTGAGCGTGGGGCGAAATTACCGGCCCAAGAAATCGGCTTCGCGGTTGGAGACCACTTCAACGGACCTTGAACCAGTCCACGACCAGTTTTGTCACTTGCTCCGGCGCCTCAAGTTGAACGATGTGGCCGCAGTTCTTTAGCACTTCTAGACGTGCTTCCGGTATCTGGTCGAGTGCTCGTTTGCTGTGGTTTGTCGGGATGATTCGATCCGAATCGCCCCAAACCAGCAATGTACGAGCAGTGATTGTGGCTGTCTGCTCACGACTCAACAAGTCACGCTGGCCAAAAATCCCCGCGAAACTGGTAAGTCCTTCGTGGAAAGTCTGGACACCGCTGTCGCGATTGCCGACTTGGAAGTGAAGCTCCTTCCAAAATTCGCGCTCGTTTGAAGGACCAGATTTCTGTGCCTCGAAGTGATCGAAGAAGCAATTTCTCGCCCGCCTCGATCCGTAATTCACGAACCTTTGCAATGCGGGCACGGATGCCAGACGCAGCGCGAAGTTCAAGCCACGGCCGAACCCCGGCGATGACATCAGAACTGCGCGGTTGAACCTTTCGGGCGCGACCATAAGCGCCCCAAGGGATGCAATCGCCCCCATCGAGTGTCCGACGATATTGGCGACCTCGATGCCGAGTACATCCATTACTGCCAGAATCCCATCGGCTATCTGTACTCGCGGAGCGAAAATTCGGCGCGGCATTCCCGACATGCCAAACATTGGGATATCAGGAACGATTACTCGATGATCGACCGAAAGAGCCGCAATTTGGCGATGCCATGCGGGACCTCCACTACCGGCACCGTGTACCAAAACCACTGGCGGTCCGGACCCGAATTCCATCACGTGAACGTTTTCGTATTCGCCGGCCGTGATGAAGTCACCTTGATAACGCAGATTCGATAGCGACATCAGTCGGTCACCGGCATCATGGACGCGCTTCAAGCTGTCGTCTGCGACGACCGATGTTCGTTGTAGTGCTTGTTCCACGGCGCGGCGCTCAGCCTGTTTTCGTAAGTCGGAACCGTCTCAGGTCTAAAATTGGAGTTCGATGTCATTATCCGTTACGAAAACTGAATCCGAACGGTTGCCCGTTAATTCGGTCCCTTCGTCAGATCCGATGCTCCAAGAAGCCGAGAAGCTGTTGGAGTTCGACCGGGTCCGAGAAATGCTCGCTGAAGAGGCGCGGTTCTACATGTCGCGTGAGATTGTGCGCGAATCCCGCCCGGCGCGCCATCCCGAAGACGTCGCCCGACTCCAAGACGAAACCGCTGAGGCTGTAACACTCCTGAAAAGCAAGGGAGATATCGGATTGGCGGGAATGCGCGACCCGCGCGATCCGCTTCGGCGCGCCATGCTGGGCGGAATGCTGAACGGCTCGGAGTTGCTGATGCTTTGCTCAGTATTCCAGTCGATGTGGGTCGCTCGATCCACTGTAATGATGGTCGCAGACGAAGCGCCGTTGCTGTCAGCCATGGCTTCACAGATCCACGATCTGCGCGATGTCCGAACCGGCATCGTCGAATCACTTTCGGATTCTGGCGATGTGCTGGACAGTGCGACGCCGCGCCTCGGGCAGATGCGCGAGCGATCTCGTAGCGCATACCAGCGCGCGATGCGGATCATGGAACGCTTCGCGTCGCGAGACGACATGAAACCGTACCTGCAGTCGAACGCGGTCGCGTCGCGCGGTGATCGTTTGGTTTTGGAGGTTAAGTCCTCGCATCGCGGATTCGTTCGGGGCATCATCCACGATGTTTCCGCCAGCGGCCAGACCGCGTTCATCGAACCGTTCCCGGTAATAGACGCGGCGAACGAATGGCGGGAGGCCGCATTCGAAGCGGAGAAGGAGGAGGAACGTATTCTCCGAAAACTCTCGCGTTCGATAGGGGTCCACGGCGAAATCGCTTTAGCGTCGATGCAAGCCGCCGCCAACCTCGATGCCGCGGTTGCACGAGGCCGTTTGTCGTTAAAAATAGGTGGTGTAAAGCCCGTATCCAGCAGCGAATCCGCTTCGGATGGATTACCCGGCTTAGTTCTGATCGAAGCTCGGCATCCGCTACTAGGTGATGACGCTGTTCCGATTTCGATGCATCTGGATGAGAAGCGGCGCGGACTCGTAATCACGGGACCGAACACCGGCGGCAAGACAATCGCGCTGAAGACTCTCGGCTTGATGGCGTTGATGCATCAATCAGGATTGCAAATCTCGGCCCGAGAAGCCACTGCGCTGCCCGTGTTCGATGGCGTCTACGCCGATATCGGCGACGCCCAAAGCATCGACCGATCAGTCTCGACGTTTTCGTCTCACATGGAACGGGTTATCAAGGTCATTGCCCGGGCGAGTGATCGATCGCTGGTTCTGCTCGACGAACTCGGTACCGGTACCGATCCTGAAGAGGGATCGGCGCTGGCGCGCGCCATACTGGATCGGTTGGTGGGCGACGGCGTTTGGACTTGCGTCACCACGCACCACCGACAGGTTTCTGAATACGCCGCAAATCACGACCGTCTCGCCAACGCGTCGGTCGAGCTCGATCCTGAGACGATGCTCCCAAACTACCGACTCATCATGGGACTTCCTGGTCAGAGTTACGCGATGCAGGTCGCCAAGCGGCTCGGATTGGAACAACCGATAATCGATCACGCCGAGACGATGCTCGACCCGTTGCGTTCTGAGACGGGGAGCCTGTTGAAGATTTTGCAGCGCGAGCGCGACCAAGTCCGGGAAGTTCAGGAGCAAGCGTCCGACGACCGCGCCGAAGCGGAACGTATGCGTTCAGAAGCCGAGGCAAACTTGTCGCAAGCAGAGCGAGATCGCGACAAATCTGTCGAAGAAACCCGAGATCAGCTGAAAGGGGAGGCGCAGCGAGTGCGTCGGCAACTGCGCCGACTGATGCGCGAGGCCGAGCGACAGGAGACGTGGCAAGAGGCCAGACAATCGGCGGCGGACGTCGCGCGGACCGTGGGCAGCGACGACTGGATGGGAAGATCGGGAAGGAAAAATGGAAAACAGAGAGAGTCGATCCAAGACGATTCTCCGATTTTCAAAGTCGGCGACACAGTCCGCGTTGAGAGTCTCGGACTGACCGGCGAGATCGTCGAATTGGATCGGGGCAACCGCGCGGTCATTCTGTCCGGCACGATGCGATTCCAAGCGCGCCCACACATGATGACGATGGTCAAATCAGCATCAGCCGCGTTTGAGTCGCGTTCGACACCTGATCGCAGATCCGTTGCGCCAAGAATTTCACACCTCTCAGACGCGGCAGGCGACCTCGACGTTCGAGGATCACGCGTCTATGTGGTCGAGTCGATGATCCCTCAGTTCATCGATAAAGCCTTCATGCAAGGGCTGACGAGCGTCCGAATAATCCACGGCGTAGGCAGCGGTGCCCTGCGACAAGCGGTACGCGACATCTTGTCACGCGAACCTCACGTCGACACATTTCATCCTGCGCCTCAGAACGCGGGTGGTAATGGAGTGACAATTGCGATGCTTGAGTAACCGTTAATCGGTTAGCTGCTGTCGAAGCGTCGGATGGCGCAGATTCGCCGGTGACACGAGTGTGGCCGCAACGATATTGCAACAGAAACGCTGCTGGGTTGGACGGCGGCGCACGATGTTATCCTTAGGCGGTTGTGCGTGGTGTGGTGCCGTGCAATTTCCCCGCCCCGTTGGTGCAGCGGCCTAGCACGTCGGCCTTTCAAGCCGGAGATCACGGGTTCGAATCCCGTACGGGGTACCAATCGTCAGTCGTCTTTGTTTTCAGATTCTTCGCACACATCTGGGTGCCGGAGCGCCGTGTATATCAACCACGCAGGGATCAACGCGATCGCGATTCCGAGGACAACCACAAACGTCCACGGCCCCCATCCCAACAGATCATGTAGCAGGTCGTTGATCCACCTGGCCAGTGTTGGATCGACCGATTCCGTATGGTGCATGTGCACCGAAATCGCATCGCCGGGTCCGTATATTGGTGCGTGCATCAGATATGTCACGCCGCGGGTTGGTTAGCCGGAGCGTATCTGATCGAATACTTGGTTTCTTTGATCGTGAGGATGACGAGCCCTGCGATGAGCAGACACGCCGCTCCGGCAGCGAAGGCCGGGTCGTAGGTGCCCAATCGGTCGAAAGTTAGTCCGAACAGCAAAACCGCCGCTCCACCGCCCATCTGGTGCGAGAAGTTAATGAGGCCCCCTAGCATTCCCACGTTTCGAACGCCGTAGACGTCTGCGGTAAGTCCTGTGGTGAGCGGCACCGTCGCCAACCACGAAACGCCGCCGATAAATGCAAATGCCCACATCGCCGTTGCGCCCGGCAACACGATCAGAGACATGAAAGCGACGCCTCGGACCAAGTAGACCAAAGCCAGCAGGTAATGGCGTTGGATGTAGTCGGACAACAGACCTATCAGAACCACGCCCCCTGCATTGATGCCCATGAGAATACCGAACGCCCAAGCTGCGTTCGACTGTGAAATGTCTTCGCTTATTGCCCACCGAACAAAGTGGGTAGAAATGCTCGCAGTGGTGATTCCGCATACGAAGTAGCCGATCGACAGCTGCCACATCGGCCAAGACTTGAACGCCTCCGTCCATCCCTCAGCGCCTAACGGCCCGCCTCGCATCATTGCTTGCGCCCGCGAACGTTGCTCTGCGGACGCTTGCCTACCAGTCGCACGTACCTCGCCGTCCGGCAACAATCCCATATCACCCGGGCTGTTGCGCAGTACCAAAAACGAAACCGGGACGCCAAATACGAGCACGATGATCCCCGAAACGACCCATGTCGTCTGCCATGTTGTGGCCAGCATGAGCTGCGCCATAAACGGCACCATCACCATTCCGCCAAGCGATCCGCCCGCGGCCACGACGCTCATCGCGACACCGCGTTTTCTTTGGAACCACCGCGTGATCACTGCACCCGAGGTGCCCGGCGAAACCCCGCCGGCGAAGAATGAAATCACGCCCCCGAACAGCACCGCCAACATCAAAACGCTGTCGACGAAAGCAAGAAGCAGATACGAAACACCCAAAACAATCGTGCTAACAACGACCATCATTCTTCCGCCGTATCGATCAACTATCTTGCCGAGGATCGGCTGCGAGAATCCGTTGATGATCCACCCGATCGCGGCTGCGACAGAGATGTCTGTTGTCGAAACGTTCCACTCGCGCTCCCACGTCTCGACGAATACACCAAAGCTGTTCCGGGTCCCGAGCACCAGGAACATGCCGAAAAACATCGCTCCGACGACGTTCCAACCGTAGAAACGCTTCGCACCGCCGACTCGCCGATTAAAGGGATTGAACTTGAGAAAAGATGACATACGGCGCGCGGTCTCGGGCTGGCGATGAATGTTGCAAGTTTAACCGCTAACTGGGCAACACTCGGGAGCCCGCGCGTCGTTAAAGAGACTCTGGAGATGGATCCCGCTAGGTTGTTCCAACCAACTACGTCGCCATTGCAGATGGCGGCCGATTATCCGTTGCCCGTTGAAGGAATCGGAACCCATTACCTGAACCCTCAACGCTAGAATCGAACCTATATTCTTCCCTTTGTCTCGCCACCCAAAACACGGGATAATCGCCATGAAAAAGATCACTGATTGGATCAAATCGCACAAGCCGTTGGCGGCAGTAATCGCCGCTGTAATCATCATCCCCGGTTTAGCCGTTGCATGGTGGCTCGGTTCACCCCTGTTCATCGATAAGACGGTCGAGGAGGAGTTTCCTGCATTAATGAATGCCGTGATGCCGGCAGGTATGGAGATGGCACAGGCGCAGGCGACGATGGAAGCGGCAATGGACGCACCGAATGAGGTCGAGGAGGAGATGATGGAAGCGATGGGCGCGATGCTGGCACCGGAGGCGGTAAAGGTCGGGCAGTTCCGCGACGGTGATAGCTTCCACAAAGGGAGCGGTAACGCGACGATATACGACCTCGGCACCGACGGGTTCGTGTTGCGTTTCGAGGACTTCAACGTCAGCAACGGTCCAGACCTCCGCGTGTTGCTGACGACTCATGCCGATCCGATGGGCCGATCCGATGTGCACGCCGATGACGTCACCTATGTCGAACTGGGTAAGCTCAAGGGCAATCTCGGCAACCAGAACTACCCGATACCGGACAGCGTAAACGTGGACGATCAACACAGCGTGGTCATATACTGCAAGCCGTTCCAAGTAGTATTCGCAGTAGCGCCGTTGTCACTCAACTGACGTAAGAAAAGGAAGAGCACCGATGGGCAGTAAATCTGCAGATGTAATCGTCGTCGGGTTGGGAGCCCACGGCAGCGCGTCGACATGGCAGCTGGCGAAACGAGGCGTATCCGTCATCGGTTTCGATGCCTATAAACCGCCGCATACCCTGGGTTCCAGTCACGGCGACACCCGCGTAATCCGCCAGATTTACGCCGAGCACCCGGACTATGTTCCCATCATGCGCAGGGGATACGAAATCTGGCGAGAGTTGGAACAGGCCACGGCCGACGACGGTGAGGCAACCGAACTGTTGCGCATCGTCGGTGGTTTGACCGTCGGACGACCTGAAGGTGACGGCATCACAGGCGTGAAGCGATCGGCAAAGGAGCACAAAATGGAGCTTGAGGTCCTTGATCCGGCGGAAATCCGCAATCGATGGCCGCAGTTCCAACCGCGCGAAAACATGATCGGCGCTTTCGACTCCCAATCTGGTGTGCTATTCCCTGAAAAGTGCGTCGGTGCGCATCTTGAGCAGGCAGACCGACAAGGCGCGGACCTTCATTACAACGAGCCCGTTCGCCGCTGGCACCCTGACGGCGAAGGCCTGCGCGTTTTCACTGACACCGGCGAATACACCGCAGACCAGATCGTCTTCTCCGCAGGAGCTTGGAACCCGGACTTCGTCTCCAAGCTGAACCTTCCACTGCGTCTGGAACGTCAAGTTCTCTTTTGGTTCCAGCCTGCGAGCAGCCCCGAGCTGTTCAGCCCCGACATTAGCCCGAACCACTCATGGGAGTGGTCGCCAGGCAACGGTCTCTACTGCCAGCCCGACTTTGGCGGAGGCGTGAAAACCGCGTTCCACCACGGCGGCGAGATGTTCGACGATCCGGTCAACTTGGACAGAACGGTTCGCGAAGAAGACGAACGTTCGTTGCGAAATGCGATCTCTGACATTCTTCCGCAATTGAACGGGCGCATCGTGAAATCGGCTGTTTGTCTGTACACCGACACGCCTGACTACCATTTCCTGCTTGATTGGCATCCTGGACATCGGAACGTCATCATCTGCAGCCCGTGTTCTGGTCACGGCTTCAAGTTCTCGGCCGTGATCGGCGAGATCGTTGCCGACATGGCGACCAAAGGCGACGCCGGCTACGACATGTCGCTTTTCGGCATCGAGCGGTTACTTTCGGAGGATTCAGAGTTTCGATGCCCTGAAAACTAACCTAGAATCAATCGAGTGCGCGAAAACGTCGTCCCTTCGGAATAACAATCGGGACGGTTGATAAATCCGAGGAAAAGAATGAAATTCAGATCGGTGAGACGATATCTTGGCGGATTTTTGATTCTGGTGATCATAGCTGTGCCGCTGGCCTTGGTGGCCTGCGGTGGCGAAGAGGTTGTGGAAGAGGTCGAAGAGACGACTCAGTGGAGTTACTCGGGCGCTGGAGGACCTGAAAATTGGGCGTCGCTATCTGCTGACAACGAACGTTGCGGCAGCGGCGCACAGCAGTCACCGATCGACATCACCGGTTTCGAACAAGGAAGTTCTCCACCTCTGTCATTCTCGTTTCGTAAAGAGGCCGAAGGAATATCGCACAACGGCTCTTCCGTTGCTGTCAACTATGCCAAGGGCAACCGTTTGGGTTTCGGCGAGCGCACTTATCAACTCGAAACCGTCCATCCGCATACGCCTAGCGAACACCACATCGACGGCAAATCGTACCCACTTGAACTCCACCTCTTGCACAGCCAGGTCTTCGGCGACGTAGCCGTAGTCTCGATGCTCTTCGACATCGGGGACGCCAACCCGGTCGTTCAAGAGATCATCGACAACGTGCCCTCTGAGGTTGGAACAACGGAGGTTACCGGAATTCTCAACGCCACAGGTTACATGACTAAGGATCTTGGTTACTACTCTTATAAAGGGTCCATGACCACACCGCCGTGCGCCGAGCCGGTCGACTGGTTCATCATGCTCGAAATCGGGACGGTGTCGCAGGCACAGGCTGATGCATTGAAAGCTTTGACGGGCGAAAACAACCGGCCGCTTCAGGCGCTCGGCGGGCGACCGATCGCAACGTCAGGCTCTCGCACAGGGCCGTGAACCCTGGCATCGCACCTTCCTACCGCGTCGTAGTCGTCGGCGGCGGCATCATCGGTTGCGCGACGGCGTACTACCTGACGCGGGCCGGCTTATCGGACGTTGTCGTCGTCGAACGTGACCACGTGGCTTCAGGCGCAAGTGGATACTCCGCCGGCATCTTGACGCCTTACTCAGGATCCAACGATTCCGGATTGCTCGCTCTTTCTGCCGCGTCTCTCAAACTCCACGCCGAACTCGCAAATGAATTACCCGCCACAACAGGCATTGATCACGGTTACGACCTAAAGCCGTATCTGCGTTGCGCATTTGAAGAACCTGGGTATCGGGAAGCGATGCAATTCTTGGAGGACCGGATATCAGATGGATTGCCCGCCGAATGGCTGAGTGGCGATGAGGCGCGCGAACTTTGCGGTTGGCTGAGCGATGAAGTGACGGGAGCATGCGCCACATCCATCGAACCCACGGTCGATTCGAAACTCCTGACTGAGTCGCTTCTCCAAGCCGCCAAGGCCGCTGGCGCCCGTGTGCAAATCGGAACGGTTACCGGACTCATCGGATCCGACGGCGGCACCACGGGCGTCAAACTATCCGACGGCACAACGATCGAGGCCGATGCAATCGTCTTGGCTATGGGACCTTGGACCGGCGCCGCCAGCGGCTGGCTCGGTTACGACATCCCTGTCGTTCCTCAAAAAGGTGAACTCCTCTATATGCACCAACAAACCCCCCTCTCCCCTTCGTGGGAAAGTGTTGGGGTGAGGGGGAACACCGCAGATCAAGATAAACCTCCTGCGACGATGCACAACTTGGATGATGGCGGTGTGATCCTGACTCGTCGTTTGTCTCGGACAGTTCTCGGAGCGACCAAAGAGGACGGTAGAGGCTTCGATCGCGAACCATCCGAATATGCTTGGGAGTTCATCCTTCCTAGGGTCCAACGTCTATCTGATCGGATCACCACAACATCGGTCACGCATCATACTGCATGCTTGCGCCCGATGCCCGACGACGGTAAACCGTACGTCGGCAAAGCACCGAATTGGGATAACGTCTTTATCGCATCCGGTCACTGGTCGGAAGGTGTGCACTACGCGCCACTGACCGGCAAAGCCATCAGCGATCTCATAACTGCCGGTACGTGCTCCACCGATATCAGCGCGATATCGGCGAGTCGGTTGGCAGTTTAAAGCTGCAACAGGAAGCTGAACTCCACCGTGGCCCTTTTGCACTCATCTGGCACATCCCCAAAACCCGTCTGAATCGTTGGAAAAGGTCAATGGGCAACGACGTTTATTCCTCTTTCGACAGAATTAGTGGCGAGAGAGAAGCGTCGTCCATTCGTTTCCCGGATGAGGCGTAATCGCTAACAATGAGTTCAGCGGACGAAACTCGAAACGCCTCCTGAGTTCAATCTTTTGCCGTACTATTTCCATTCAGCAACGTGAGTGCTCCGTGACACGGAAAAATGCTCCGTACAAGCACTTGCGAACCCGATCTTCCCAAAGTAGATATGACACTCAACATCGCACTTGTCGGTGCCGGCGGAATGGGCATGCGACACGCCACCGGCTACATCGAACTCCGAAAATACTTCGACGATGTGAAAATCGTCGCAGTCTGCGATCCTCACCTCGATTCCGCCGAGGCGGTAGCCCAGACAATCTCCGACTCGACGCCCGAATCACCTAAACCTTTCAGCAGTCTCTTGGAAGCTGTTGATTCTTCAGATGTCTCGCTCGATGCCGTCGACATCGTAACCAGTACCCCCTCTCATCACACCCTCGCGATCGAGGCGATGCAAGCCGGGTTACACGTTATGGTCGAAAAGCCGATGGGCCTCACGCTGACGGCCTGCCGATTGATGCAATCGACGGAGCAAGAAACCGGCAAAGTCCTCTCCATCTCCGAAAATTTCCGCCGGGACCCAATGAACCGTTTGGCTAAGGCTTTGATCGACAACGGCGCCATCGGCAAACCCTATTTCGCTTTCGATTTCGGAATCGGCAACGCAAACCGCGGCGTTATGCACAGCACCGTATGGCGCGCCAAAAAGGATCAAGCCGGCGGGGTAGTATTGGATTCCGGCGTCCACAATGCCGACCTCCTCTTGTATCTGATGGGACCGGCCAGCCGCGTCTTCGCAGAAACCGACGTCAACGATCGCCAACGCGTTCTGCGCCCAATGGTGGATCAAGCGCCCGGTCTGGCCGCGATGTACACGCACCGCAGAGAATCGGGTGATGAAGAGATTGGTGACAACGTCGAACACGATGCCATCGATACCGCGTTTGCGTCTATACGGTTCGCATCTGGAGCAACCGGGCTGTTGATCATCACCGACGCGTCGCAAGGATACGGGCTCGGCGATTCAGTCGTAGTCGGAAGCGAAGGCACGCTTTACCGCCCTCCAAGCCGTCAAGGAACAGGTCCGCGCATCGTTCGGGGCGATGGCACCTTTATCGAAGGCGATGATTTGCTCGAACTTGTACCGAACTTCGAAATCGACGAAATCACGTCCACACTATGGGACGGCGAGCGACGGATGTCTTCTTACGAAATGGACTTCCGGAAGATCGACGCTAAGATCATCGCGATCGAGTACATGGACTTGGCGCGCGCGGCGACGAACGGAGGATCGCCGGAAGTCGGCAGTACTGAGGGCATGGCGGCCCTCGCACTCGCTTACGGCGTTGTCGAGTCGGGTGAATCCCACCAAGCCGTTCGCCTCGACGACGTCATTTCCGGCAAAGTCCGGCGCTACCAAGACGAGATCGACCACGCGGCCGGTATCGTCAAGTGCTAAGACGCACCGGATTTGCCGTCTTCGGTTACCGCGAGTACCGGCTGTTCTGGATCGCGGCGGCCTTCTCAAACGTCGGCATGTGGACGCTCATCTACGGCCGCTTATGGCTGATGCGTTCACTCACCGATTCGGAGATTCTGCTCGGTTCCGTAACCGCCGCAACTATGGCGCCAGTGATGATCTTGTCCGTTTGGGGCGGCGTAGTCGCTGACACGGTTAACCGCCTGAGGTTGTTACGTTTCACGCGTTTCCTCTTCGCGATGACCGGATTAATCACGGCAGTGCTCATCGCAACCGACATCATCGAGACTTGGCACCTTCTGGCGATCGCCGTCTTCACAGGCGCATTGCTGGCGTTCGATATCCCAACACGGGGCGCGATGGTCGCGTCACTGGTGCCTAGAAACCAACTGCCCAGCGCGATATCTCTTTACTCCATCGTGTTCGGCGGAGCCGCAATATTAGGACCATCCTTATTCCACCCTCTCGTCTCGGCCGTTGGAATGGAGGGACTTTTCTTCATCGTTTCCGCGTCGTACATCCTCACGGTGTTGACTCTGATGCTGATGGACCACACTCAACACGATATGAGCCCTAACCCCCGGATCGGGTCCGGGGCAGGCACTAACCCTCTCCCGCCGAGCGGGAGAGGGAACGTTGCTGCTGCAATTGTCGGAGATTCAAGTAGGATCGACGCAACTGACGATCTCGGTCGTCGCCTTTCTCTCAGGGAGAGGATCAAGGTGCGAGCCATGGCGCGCGTCGACGACATGGTTGAGGGTGTGAAATACGTCCGTAAGGAATCCGCCATCGCCGCAATCATCGGATACGGTATTCTGATCGGGATCGTTGCAACACCCCTAGAGACGCTGCTTCCGGTAGTAACCCAAGAGGTTTACCTAGGCGATAGCGCAACTTACGGCCGATTCCTCCTTGCCTTAGGGATCGGCGGTCTGATCGGCACCTTCACCATCACATTCATCGGATCTCGTTCGAAACCACCCCTGTATCTGGCACTTGGCGGCGTTTCGGTCGGCGCGTGTTACATCGCGTTCGGTGCCGTCGACATCTTCACGTACGCGCTAGTCATCGCCGGATTAGTGGGTGGCTTGTCGGTCGTCAAAGGGACGATGAGCACGACAGTTGTCCAAACGATAGTTACCGACAACTTCCGCGGGCGCGTCATGAGCCTTATGAACTTCACCTGGGGAGCTCAGGCTCTCGGCGCGTTGCTGATGGGCACCCTGGCTCAACTGTGGGGCGCGCCGTTGGCTTTCATCGTCGCGGGCGTAATGGCGATAGTTGTGACGTTAGCGGTTTGGCAGTTGACGCTGCGGCGCCTCTAACTTCGCGCCCTGTTGGTCGGCGCTGGACGAGGTGGGATTGGTCTTGGTGGTGGTGGCGATGGCGGAAATGGTCGTGTAGGCCCGCCGCTACCACGTTCGTTTTCATCTCGCAAATTCAGCCTGCAACAACTCGTTTGCGCGTTTGGAACACGATTTGTTCAACTCTTCGTCGGTGTCAATCCTTACGAAGTAGGTTGCATTCTCCAAACGGCGCTCAAAATCCGTCACCCTTGCTGCCTCATCGTCCATCGTATCGAGGCCGCGCCAGACCCGTGCCAGAGCAGTCCTGATTTCGCCACACTGAGCACTTGCAGTTTCTGCCGCTGCGGCTTTTCTAGCATATTCGGCGAACGTCACCCAAATTACTCCACCAGAAACCAGAAAGAACAAGCAAGCAGAGGCGAGTTTCGGAAGATCTGCGAAAAATGTGAGGGCCGCGACGAGCGACCCGACCGCGATCGCCATATTAAGCCAGAAATACAACTTGCGATAGCGATCCGCGAGTTTTTCGTAGTAACGGTTTAGTCTGTCGGCATCGTATAACGCGCCCCAGATCTGTTCGTTCATGGCAAACTCCTGTGGAAAAACCCATGGTTCTCGTGAACGCGGTGCCCAAATTGTAGCACCAGCGGTCACGAGCCCAATCCTCGGCGCACCCAAGGCATCGGTGATCGTGGCGCCGTTGGCGTTTTTTCCGGTCCCAAGGATCGAACTCATGCCGGCAACCGACGTGATCCGAAACATGATCCGACTTTCTTCGCAGATTTTGCAGTTGGGTGTAATCTCGCTTAAACTCATATTCGAGAAAATCGGCAATTTTCCGCAGGGTTTGGACTCGGCGGAGTTGGCTGATACGCAAAACAGGCTAAAGGAGCGGGCTTTTGCATCCATTTGCATATGAAGCGCCCACATCGATCGAAGACGCAGTAGCGGTGCTCGACAAGCACGGCGACCGCGCACGGCCGATCGCAGGTGGGACGGACGTATTGGTCCAGGCGCGGGCCAACCGGTGGGACCTCGACGCGATCGTCGACGTCAAAAACATCCCAGAGTTAACCGATATAAGCCACTACCCTGATGGGAGCGTGGCTATTGGCGCCGCAACAGCGTGCTACGAGATATATGAAGACGAGACGATCCGAGCAAACTTCCCCGGGATTATCGATGCGGTCGAGATGATCGGCGGCATTCAGATCCAATCGAGGGCGAGTTTGGGTGGCAACCTCTGCAACTCGTCACCAAGCGCCGACGGGATCTGCCCGTTGATCGCCTACAACGCGGTCTGCCACATCGCTGGGCCAGGTGGTGAAGACCACCATCGCGATGTCGCGGTCGAAGATTTCTGCACCGGCCCTGGCTCAAATGTCCTCGGTCGCGGTGAAATCCTGGTCAGCCTAGTTCTGCCGAACCCCGGATCGAACTTCGGGGCGGCGTACGAACGCTTCATCCCTCGAAACGAAATGGACATCGCGGTAGCAGGCGCGGGCGTTTCCGTGAAGCTCAACGCTGCTGGAAACATGTTCGAGGCGGCGCGCGTCGCACTCGCAGCGGTCGCACCCGTTCCGTTGGTGGTACCCGCGGCAGAAGAAGCCCTAGTCGGCAACGCAGTTAGCGACGACGTGATTGAGGCGGCGGCCAAAATCGCTGGTGATGCAGCATCTCCGATTAGCGACATGCGCGGCACTATCGAACAGCGGAAGCACCTTTCCGCCGTATTGACCCGACGAATGATCAACAAATCCGTAGAACGAGCGAGAGGCTGATAGCAGATGACAACCCAGATAACTCCAGGACCGGCTCGGGTGCACGTCCGTACCACGATCAACGGCAATGCGCACGAATTCCTCGTGCCGCCGTACATGAGCCTCCTCGACACCCTGCGCGAAATCGTTGGTCTGACCGGCACCAAAGAAGGTTGCTTGGACGGAAACTGCGGCGCGTGCACCGTCTCGCTTGACGGCCGCATCGTCGACTCCTGTCTAGTCCTCGGCGCCGAAATCGACGGCAAATCGGTAGATACGGTCGAGGGCATGGCCACCGCCGATGGCCTCCACCCGTTGCAGCAGGCGTTCTTAGAAGAGGCCGCGCTCCAGTGCGGTATCTGTACGCCCGGCTTCTTGGTGGCGGCGAAGGGACTCCTCGACAACGAGCCCTCGCCGGACGAACACCGCATCCGATACTGGCTCGCCGGCAACCTCTGCCGCTGCACAGGCTACGACAAGATCGTGCGCGCAGTGCAAAAAGCCTCGTCGGAAATGGCTTAACGCGATTATCGGGCGATCGACTTGCTGGCGGGCACTTAAACCGCCAGCGAATCGATCGTCTCGGTTACTTATCGAAATTGAACACCTTGGCGTTTGTCGACCAGAAAAGGGGATTTGACCATGGTTGCAACATTTGAACCTAAGAGCGAATACAAGGTAATTGGCACTCGGCCAATTCGACACGACGGTCTCGACAAGGTGACGGGCCGCGCGTTATACGGCGCCGACATCAAGTTGCCGAGCATGATATGGGGCGCAGTCTTGCGCAGCCCGCATGCTCACGCTCGCATACTGTCGGTAGACACCTCGGCGGCTGAGGCGATGGATGGCGTTTACGCCGTCGTCACCAATGCAGACCTGCCGGAAGCCGGCGACCAAATGGTCGACCTCGGAGAGGGCGCTACCAACCTGAAGTGGGCCGTCGACAACATCTTGGCGAGCGAAAAAGTCTTGTACGCAGGGCACGCCATCGCCGGCGTGGCCGCGGCCGACCGTTACACAGCGGAGGAGGCTGCTCGGGCAATCAAGGTCGAGTACGAGGTGCTGCCTTCCGCAACTAACGTGGATGACACCATCGCGTCTGACATGCCGGCAATTCTCGATGAGTACGTCGGTTCGCCAGGAGCGGAAGATAGCGGCCACCCGAACCAGGTGAAAGAGTTCACGCACGAGTTCGGCGACCCCGATGCTGCGCTTGATGATGCCGACATCGTCGTCGAAGGCGAATTCTCGCTGCAGATGGTGCATCAGGGCTACATCGAGCCGCACAACGCAACTGCGGTCTGGGACGAAAACGAACGCCTGAAAATCTGGACGAGCACCCAAGGCGCGTTCACGGTCAGGCAGCAAGTCGCAGCCATTATGCAGATGGACGAGTCGAAGATCCGAGTCACTCCACTGGAGATCGGCGGTGGATTCGGCGGCAAGATTCCAATCTATCTGGAGCCGGTCGCGGCAGTGCTTTCACGTAAAGCCGGCAACGTTCCGGTCAAGATCATCATGGAGCGTCGCTCTGTGTTTGAGGGCAGCGGCCCCGCGGCGGGCGGCAAGATCCATCTGAAATTGGGCGCCACTAAAGACGGGAAGCTGACGGCAGCCACCTCCACGCTTCGAATGGAAGCGGGCGGATACCCGGGTTCACTAGTCGGCGCATCCGGCATGTGCATCTACGCCTGCTACAACATCCCGAACATGCGCATCGTCGGCTACGACGTCTTGGTGAACAAACCCAAGGTCGCTGCCTACCGCGCCCCCGGCTCGCCTCAGGTCGCATTTGCGATTGAGACGCTTGTCGACGACCTGTGCGACCAGGCAGGATTCGACAAGTGGCAGTTCCGACGCGACAACGCCGCCAAGGAAGGCACGCGGCGCGGCGACGGCCCGATCTTCCCGCGCATCGGCATGGAAGAGGTCCTCGACGCGGCTAAAGAAACCGACCACTGGAACTCCGACATCGGCGAAGCTTCGCCTGGCCGTATTCGAGGCCGCGGTTTCGCAAGCGGTTACTGGTTCAACGTTGGTTTGCAGTCGTCCGTCAACCTCTCGCTCAACAGCGACGGCACGGTTGAGCTGGTCGAAGGTTCGACCGACATCGGAGGCACCCGCGCTTCGATCGCCATGCAAGCCGCAGAGACACTCGGCATTGCAGCCGAAGACGTGAACCCCACCGTAGTCGACACCGACACCGTCGGCTTCACCGCGGTGACCGGCGGCAGCCGCGTCACCTACGCCACCGGCTACGCCGCGTACAACGCCGCGATCGAGATGATCGACAAGCTCAGGGAACGCGCGGCCAAGCTTTGGAGCATCGACCTTGACGATGTCGACTTCAACGATGGCGTCTTCTCATCGAAATCCGACTCCGAGCTGAACATCGGATTCAAGGATCTCGCCGGCAAGCTTGACGACACTGGCGGACCGGTAACATCCACCGGCAGCGTCGACCTAGAGGCCGCTGGAGGCGCGTACGGCACCCACATCTGCGATCTGGAGATCGACCCCGAGACCGGCAAGACCGATGTGGTGCGCTACACCATCGTCCAAGACGCTGGTCGAGCCATTCATCCGTCTTACGTAGAAGGCCAGATGCAAGGCGGAGTCGCACAAGGGATTGGTTGGGCGTTGAACGAGGAGTACTACATGAACGATGACGGCGTAATGTCGAACTCGTCATACCTCGACTACCGCATGCCCACCTCGCTCGACCTACCGAGCATCGAGACGGTGATCGTAGAGGTTCCGAACCCGGTGCACCCGTACGGCGTACGAGGCGTCGGCGAGGTCCCGATTGTGCCCCCGATACCCGCGGTTGGCAACGCCATCAACGACGCATTGGGCATTCGGCTTCGCGAGACACCGATGAATGCCGGGCGCATAGTCGCGGCGCTCGATTCGTAGTCACCCGCCGCCATACGAGTGGCTTACTCCCCCGGCATAATGTCGGGGGAGTTTTGTTTTGGGTGTGGGATGAGTGTGTTTTTGAGACGTTGTATAGCCGCGATCTTGCCGCGACATGCCGCGATTTGCCGCTGGAGCGGCATGTTCACTGTTGGGGCGTATTGTGGTGTCATTCGGGGTGGAATGTAGAGGATGTGTATGGTATCGGAGTATGCGGGGCGTGAGGGGCTGGTTTTCGTAGGATATGGGGGTTTTGATGGAAGGGGTTTTTAGAACAAACTTGCCTCTGAGGCGGCAATTTCGCGGCATGATTGATTTTTGAACAAGTTCAAAAAGTTGTCTGAACCGCATACGATTGGCACACTTCCCCGGCATATCGTCTCGTCAAGGAGTTTTTTCGCGAGTTGGAGATAAGCCTTTGTTTCCAACCTAGCCCATGCTTGTCTGGTCGCAACCATGTTTTACGCTTATGAACTTGCGTGTCAATAAACGGAGGTAAATGATCGATGAAGAGAATCAGTGCAGTAGTGATATTCGGTTTGCTGATAGTAATGGCCGTCACTTTGGCAGCGAGCGGAGGATCAGATGATGAATCGACCGCCTCCGCGGCCGAGTTCAAGACCCATGACGACTTGTTGCTGGAAATCAACGAGCGCGTACCTGAGTTCGGAGGAATGTTCCTTTCCGAAGACAACGAGATTCTCCACGTCTACGTCACGGAAGATTCGGAATACACTCTGAATACCGAGGCCGTGAAGCAGGCGATTGAGGATGTCCTAAAGGCCGACCCGACGCAAAGGCGTGAACTACGGCTGATCCCCGCCAAGCACTCCATGCTTCAGCTGTACAAGTGGTACAGCGAGATACAAGACATGGTATGGAGCAATCCGAACGTTACCCTTACCGATCTTCAAGAAGGAGAGAATCGGATCGAGGTCGGAGTAGACAGCTCAGACGCAGTGGTGACGTTGGAAACTTCGCTGATATCTCTGGGTATTCCGCGCGACGCGATTGTCGTCCAAGTCAGAGAGCTACCTGATCCACAGAGCCACACGCTACAAGACAGAGCATCAGGCGGTGTGATCGAAGGGGGATATCAGATTAAAGGGGTGGGTCAGGGTAACTGCACACTCGGATTTAACGTGGATCGGTCGGGAGAGGCGGGCTTTATCACCAATGGGCACTGCACCGAATCTGATTGGGACGGCGGTGTAGACGGCACGGAGTTTTATCAGCCAGATGATAGCAACAGCGCCAATCTCATCGGTGAAGAGACTATCGATCCGCCGTTTTCCTCCGACTACGCCAACTGTCCAGCGGGAAAGGTCTGTCGCTATTCTGATGCCGCATTCGTGGAACTGGCATCTGGTGTATCGCGGAATCTGGGCAAGATCGCCAAGACCAGCCTGGGGAGTATCAATGTATACCACCCTGCGAGTTATCGTATAGTGGCCGAGGATGACTCAACGACTGTAGGAGAAACTGTATTCAAAGTTGGCAAATCTACGGGGCGGACCGAAGCAACAATCACGGGCACCTGCGTAAGATACAACGGACTGGGAAACCGAGTGCTCCTGTGCCAAGATACTGCCTCCGGCAACTCTTCGAGTGGTGACAGCGGATCCCCGGTATTCAGGATCACTAACTCACCGAATACAAATGACGTCGAACTGCTGGGAGTTCACCATTCTGGGGGAAGCTCATTGATAGTCTTTAGCTCGATAGGACAAATATATTACGATCTCGGAAGCAACGACACTTGGAACGCGTGCGACTCGTCGTTCAGTTGTTGACGACGGCTGTGATCAAGGCATGCAAGCTTCCATACGGTGGTTGCAATCGGCAATATAACGTTGCGCTTGTTTGCAGCAGTTGCTACTTTCGTTTTCTCTGTCGCGGCGTGTGACCAAGCAACTGAGGAGGCGGTTATACCGGCCTCGTCAGTGCCCTCGCATATACGCTCGCCAACGCTCCTCCCGGAGTCCGTTCCCACGCAGGTGCCCGTTATCACAACCGCACCAGCTCGTGCGATCTATTCATCACCATCCACAGTATCCGTGCCGACACGCTCATCAACGCTCCTGCTGGAGTCCGCCCTCACGCAGGTACCCGGTAACACTGTCGCACCGGCAAGCGCGATCTATTCGTCGCCAACCACAGTATCCGTTCCGATACGTTCGCCAATGGTCTCGCCTGAGCCTGCTCCTACGCGCACACCTATAACTCTGGTTTCATCTCAAGGAAACGCTCCATCTGATACGAGCGAGCGCACGCCTATGGCTACGCCGACGCCGACTTCTACTCCTACACCTACGCCAACATCTACGGCTACGCCGACTCCTACGGCTCATCCGGCGCCCAATACTCGGCCGCCATCCACTTTCATACCTCAGCATTCGTACAGCGTGGAGCAGCTCGAGGAATGGTATGCCCTGGCGCAGAAACCGTCACTACCTTGGATTTGGGGCTATCATGTGAGGCATGATGAAGGTTTTATCGGTCTTTTCATAAGTTGCGAGAATAAAGTGGAGAATTCCCTGCAAGCCCTTGAGGGCCTGGGTATCCCGTCGGACGCGATAAAAATCGAAGTAATTAAACGGCCTAGGCACGACATACAGCCGCCCCCTCCTCCCGTATTCGAATGCGTCCCACCCGAGGTAGTTGACCCAGTCACCGGCGTCTCCGAACCGGGATTCGGTGGCCTCTACGCAGAATATGAAGTTGCCACTATCTATCTGCTGGAACCGTCGCAGGAGATGGGGGAAAGCCTCGTACACGACGAGTTGGGTGATGCAGGTTTCGATGAGCTTAGCGAGGTGCGAGTCCTAAAAGGCGAATACACGTGGGATCAGTTGCTCAAATGGCATCAATCAATTCGAACCCTCAGATCCGAATCGATCAAAGACGGTACGGATGGCATCAATTGGGGGTGGGTGCTTCTCAACCCCAGAAACAATCGCATCACTATCAATATACTCCCGCCTAAAGGCGCTTGGACTGAAGACAGCTTGTTCGTTCGTAGGATCGAAGAAGCATTATTGAAACTCGGGGTCCCCCGCAAAGCCGTCATCTTCGTGAACGAATGGGAATGACCGGCATCTTCCCTGCCCACAGCCGACACTGCACTCCCATCACAAAAACCAGTGCGATCAGCGATTCAGATACTCACTCCCACTCATCCGTCACTTCAGCATGAGCCAGCCGCCGATTACTGTGGGGATGACTCCAAGCACCAGCCTACCCCAGTCGAACGATCCGAGTAACACGGTCGCGATGATGAACAGGCCAGCGATGAAGAGGCCGAAACCCATCCAGAACATTGTCTTATCGTCGCCTATAAGCCGTCTTCGATTCATATTCGGCCTGCTCCAGTTCAACAGCTTGTCAGCCGCCACCGCGACGCTGATGACACCCACGAGAAAAACTGCGATCTCTAATTTGGCGTTCGCAAGGTCTGCTTTTGTCGCGTAGTGTTGCAACGACCTGTCCAACTCTTCTCTCAAATCCAATCGGGTGATCGGAGATTCATTGCTCGCCAATTCAATTTCCCCCTTACAGCTTCTCAGCCTTGTGCTCCTGCTTCAATCTCCACTCGTCAACCTTCTTTGGACGTGTCGTCAGCAATGCGTTCGCGACATTCTCCGGGTGTCTGAGATCGGGAATGTGTGCGGCTGCTATTCCGAGTCCAACACTCTCTGAACGAGGTTGTGGACTAGGGGGCGGTCGGCGTCGCGTTCCCAGTCTTCCATGGTGCGGTGGTAGAAGTAGACGTGGAACTTTTCGGCTATGCCGAAATAGGCTTCGATTAGAGGGTCTTCGCGTTCGGTCGCTAGCCGTATTACAGCGTTTTTGAGTGTTCTATGGCTATCATGTGCCCAACCTCGCTCCTGAGCGACATCACTGCGTGTGCCGCCGCGCCCCATAGCTTTTCGGCGCCTTGCATGGCGTCGCCGCGTTCGAACTCCTCGTCGGATGCGACGAGAAAATCGAGTGCGATCTGGTGGTGCGATCTGGGAGAGATTGTGGTGGTTGCCATGTGTCAAAAACCTTCCTGTGTCGATTCTACAGGGCGTTCCTCGCCCCTTCTGGATGGACGTTCTGTCCGCTGAAGCGCCCGCCTACGCGGGAATGACGATGGTTTTGGCGGGAATGACGGAGTGCTAGCGAAGGAGGAATTAATCGTGAACTTTGGGCTTGGAGGGCGTACGGGCTAGAGTTTCGGATACAATCGTTGGTTGGCGCGACACGCCGCCACTACGATTGCAATGTCTGCCAACTCTCCACAAGCATCCGTCGCCGAACAAGGTTCGGATGAGTCGCTGATGTATCGCCCGCCCGAACGTGACGAGGAGCCGGAGGTCACGCTCGGCGACATCATCCAACGCATCAAAGACGCGTTTTCGGGTGTACCAGGTGTCGGACGCGATGGCGATCAAAGTCGCGGGGACAGCGAACGCGGTGGTAGTCGAGCAGGTCGGTCCAGCGCAGTCATTCTTATCCTCATACCGATCGTCGTTATCGCATGGCTCGCCACCGGCGTATACACCGTCGGACCGGAAGAGCAGGCAGCGTTGCGCACCTTTGGGCGATTCGTAGCAATCGCCGACCAAGGTCTTCACTGGCACTGGCCAGGTCCGATCGGTACCCGCAACGTCGTAGCTGTTACGAACACTCGCCGACTTGAGTTGGGATTCCGTAGCGCCCCCAACGGCTCGGGCACGACCCCCGTTCAGATCGAATCTGAGATGATAACCGGCGACGAAAACATCGTCGACGTGCAGGTCGTGGTGCAGTACCGGATAGCCAACCTCCGCAGTTTCCTGTTCGAAGTCGACGACCCCGGCGATCCCGATCGCGACGTTCAATCTGGTTTGCCCGACGGCGAAACCCTGCGCGATATCGCGGAAACGGCGGTTAGGCAGGTTGTCGGTGCCCGAAACATCGACGACGTACTGACGACCGAGAAGGAGCAGGTGCAGACCAGCATCTTGGAGAAGATGCGAGGACTCACCCGCGATTACAACACCGGAATCGACGTCCTTCAGGTCCTGTTGCAGAACGTCAACCCGCCCGCAGAGGTGCAAGACGCGTTCGAAGACGTAGTCAGAGCTCGCGAAGATCGTGAGCGTGACATCAACTTGGCGGAGGCCTATAAAGCATCCCAAATCCCGCAGGCGACAGGTTCTGCCGCGCAGATCGTGGAGGAAGCCGACGGTTTCAAGCGTGGTCGAATCGAACGCGCAAGAGGTGAAGCCGAAGGTTTCGAGGCGATTTTGGCCGGTTACGAAGCGTCGCCCAACGTGACTCGTACGCGCCTCTATCTCGAAGCGATGGAACGGATCCTTGCTGGTAAATCGAAGATTCTATTGAACTCCGGGTCCAATGCTCTGCCGTTGCTGCCGCTCGACAGCTTAGGCACATTGTCGGGCAACTCGTTGTCAAACTCAGTGGGAGGCGAATAGTAGAATGCCTCGCCTGATAATCACCATCATCATCGTCATCGTTGCGGCGTTCATCCTCATCCCGCAGGCTTTCTTCACCGTCGACGAGACCCAACTCGCAATCGTTACCCGGTTCGGCGCATTCCAACGCGACTACCGCAGCCCCGGCCTCTACGTCAAACAACCTTTCGTTGAGACGGTCGTCAAGATGGACAGCCGGTTGCTCCGCGTCGACGCCCAGCCAGCTTCTCTGCTTACCTCTGACAAACGTAACTTGGTGATCGACGCCTACGCCCGTTACCGCATCATCGACCCGCTCAAGTTCTTCCAGCGTCTGCGAACCGAGCAAGAAGCCGTCTCCCGCGTCTCCGACATCGTTAACTCGCAGCTCCGCCGAGAAGTGGCGCTCGACACGCAGTCGGAAGTCATCTCTGAGACCCGTGAAGAAGTCATGCGCCGCGTAGCTGAATTCAGCAACCGGTCTGAAATCACTCGTCAGCAGGCGTTCGATCTTTTCAATAACAACCTGCGCGACCCGCGTTTGACGATCCTGGTAACCGAGGAGACAGCGGAAGGTGTTGCCGCACGCGCCCGACGGGCCACGAACGAAGAGTTGGACGCGTTAAGTCGAGAAGAGCGGCCCGAGATCATCGGAACCGCCGTCGTCGCATACTACCAACCGTTGGTCGACGAACTCGGTATCGAAATCGTAGACGTGCGCATCAAGCGCGCCGACTTCCCGACCGAGATCGAGGCGTCAGTCTTCGCCCGAATGAGAGCCGAGCGTGCCCGCATCGCCGAAGGCCTGCGTGCAGAAGGTACTCAGCGCGACCGAGAGATCCGAGCCGAAGTCGACCGCGACGTCCAAATCATCCTCGAATCCGCAAACGGTACCTCCGCCAGACTCCGCGGTGAAGCAGAGGAAGAAGCCATCACCATCCTCGCCGAAGCTTTGGAAAAAGCACCGGAATTCTACGAGTTCCGTCGCTCACTAGAGGCCTACGAAAGAATCCTCGACAACAAAGCCCTCATCGTCCTAGACAGCGACTCCGACCTCTTCAAATACCTGCAACAACCCGAGGCCATCGAAGACGGCGAGTAGTCTGTAGGTCGGTTGGTCTCGCCTTACCAAGCCGTCTTCAACCCAACTAAAACGGCGGTTTAAACCCTTCTTTGCCCTCGCCGAGCGCGATGCCTTCCTCAGCTAACCGGTCCCGGATGATTCTTTCGGAATCGCGGTAGTCGCGCATTTGGCAGCGTGAAAGTCTGGCCGGAGACGCGTGGTTCGCCAAAGCAGTCAAGTATAAATATACATATGTTCTATAATATGCCTTCGACGATGAGCGGGATGGCCTGATCGCCAACTGTGCCATCGACGTAGCGAAATCTAGGAAATGGCATTAGATGAGAACTTACTTCAACAGCGGTACGACTTTGGTGTTGCTTTTGAGCATCGCGGTCATTGCGACGCCGGCGGTAGCAGTTTGGTCGTTGAGCCAGTCATTTGGATTGACATTCGCTGAGGCATCAGGCGCAGTTGGGAGCATCGGGACGGCGGTCGTAATCGCATTCGGCGCGATATTCGCGGTCTACCAGTTCAGATTGTTCAGGCACAACGAGCCGCACCTGAACGTAACCCAATCTGTCACGCATCGAGTAGTCAGCGACAGTTACGTAGCGATTGTGGTCACAGCAGAATTGCGCAACAGCTCTAGAGTCTCCGTCAGTATCCGCGAAACTTTGTTCCGCCTTCAACAAATCGACGGATTATCGGATGATGAGGTCGAAGAGTTGTATGTTGGCTCGTTCATCGACCAAGAATATGTGGATATTCGGTGGCCGACGATCGAGGAAATCCGGCGCTCTCAAAACCAAGACATGCTTTCTATCGAACCTGGCCAGGTGCATTCGGAAACCTACGCTTTCATCGTAGACAGGCAATTTACTACATTTTTGATCAATTCCATCTTCCACAACCCGAGTGCATCGACCATACGATCCGGACCCAAGGTTTGGCTTGCGACGACTGTGTACACTGTAGACATCGACGAATGGAGACGAGATGAAAATCCTCGACAAAATCTTTAAGGGCAAACACCGCAACCGCTCGCGTCGACGCGTCACCGGTCAAAGAATCCCGGAAGCACCACCAAAGCCAACGGGATTGACGAAACCGCCAAGCCCGAATGATGTCCGGCGCAATGCGGCGGCGCGCTGAATCGCTTTTTTCGCACTAGTTCAACTTCACCCGTAGCCTCTCAAACCGAGTCCGACTCGGTGCTCGAGTCCCATACCGGAGCCGTTCGACGGGATTGACCGTTGCTGACATTATCGTATTGAGCACCAATATCGATCTTGACGATTCGTCGGATCGAATCAACAAGACCGCCAGAATCACAGCCAAAAGCCCCTAAAGGAGACGCGATGAAGGTTCTGCAAAAGATCTTCAAAGCATGGCGACGAGCCGATTCATATCCCTATCTCAGAGGCAGTCGCCTAAGGGAAGATCCGCCTAAACCGACCGGGTCGAGGAAACCGCCAGGCGCGCCCGTCAGCACCAAGCGATGAAACTCGAGGATGTACGGGCGAAGCGATTGGCCCGAGAGATACCCGCCGCCGATCTAGGCCCGTCTCACGCTGGCGGCGGTCACCGGATAGTAGTATCCCCCACCTCCCCCATCACCCGCTCCGCACGCCCAACTCCCCGCTCCTGCTGATACCTCAGCATCGCACCACTCAACCGCAACCCGCCCTCGACATCCCGACTCTCCACCCTTAACTTCTCCACCCGCCCCCAGTCCGGCGTCCGAGCGATGTGCCTAAGCAGCTTGATCGTGTTCAGCGGTGCCGGCATTAGCGGCGAAGACAGCCCCTCATCGGCGACGTGCTGACCCTCGAAGGTAACGGGATCCGGCGTCGTCAAACTATCCGCTAACCGATCAGGACGCCTAACCAATCCGCCCTCCGACGCCGAAAACCAGTGATTGCCCGGCGGAATGTCGGCACCGGTGCGCACACAGCGTTGAAGTTGCGGCTGCAGGCCGACGGTGGTGAGGAGTGTGATTTCGTGCCACAGACGCAGTAGCGAAAGCGCCAACTTGTCACACGACTCGGCGTACGACAAGGAGTCGCGCAAGAGCGCAAAAAGAACCGGGTTGGCGGCCGATGGCAGTGAGAACCGTTCGCACATCTCGGCGAAGTGAGAGGCTAACGACAGCCGGTCCAAGTCGCGGCGCAGCCCTAGGAACGCGTTGATGGTCTCAACTTGGCTGATGACGTGGAGATCGGATCGGCCCTCCGAGACGTGCGCGGTGACGTGCCTCAACAAGTCGACGTGTCCGCCGGTCCGCGACTTTGTCCGACGCGCGCCACGTGCAACGCATGAAATAAGACCGCGGTTCGGTGTGAAGAGGACCACGATCCGGTCCGCCTCGCCCAAGTTAC
Organism: Dehalococcoidia bacterium; assembly: GCA_965220355.1. GTDB lineage: Bacteria > Chloroflexota > Dehalococcoidia > Lucifugimonadales > Lucifugimonadaceae > Bin127. The sequence continues at coordinate 419,030 of OZ244820.1, read as the reverse complement.
GAGCGCGCACTACGATACCCTCGGTATTGAAATATCGTCGTTGCGGAGAACGCATGGTTTGGCGCGCGATTGTATGAACGGCAATCTGTGTGATTTTAACGATGCGCCCATGATTTCACCCCATCAACCCAACTCCATCTTTCAATCCTTGAAATTCCTCAAGCTTGTCCCGGGCTTGAACCGGGATCCCGGTTCAGACAACCCACCATTCCCGCGATACACCCCGCCATTCCACGAACGCGGGCCGTTTACGGCACGGAACGTCCATCTAGGGACATAAAAACCTAACCGTTGCCGCGCCGACGGCGATGTGAGCGTACCCGCGAGCAGGGAAAACCCTGGGCATGTGATACCCTCTTGATCAAATGGTCGGCCTGACTTTCGACACCCACAAAATCGTCAAGGACCTGCAGGATGCAGGCTTCGACGAAGCGCAGGCCGAAGCGGTGGTAAACGCGCTCGGCAACGCCATCGAACGCGACATCGTCAGGCCTCCAGACCTGAAAAACTTCGCCACGAAAGCCGACATCGTGGGTGTGCGGGAAGAAATCGCGGAGCTGCGAACGGATATGAAGGCGCTCGAGCTGCGCCTGACCGTCAGACTCACCGGCGTAATGGTCGCCATGGCCGGACTCACCGTCGCCATACTCAAACTCTTCCCCTGAACGCGCGCATCCTCACGTCATTCCCGCGAACGGGAAGTGTGCACAACCGCTAGGCGCGGGCGTGGCACATACGGGGGAAATGTCCGAAGGACAAAGGGGCGCTTGGATTGTTTCAGCCATCGCCCGGCGAGCGGGGGAGACGTTTCGCCAGCTCAACATTACGAAACGCCACCTTGTTGATAGTTTGTACCTGCCGGTGCGATGCGGCATCGGTTGATACGGTGCAAGAGAAGGCGAGACACGAATGACGATCAAGGGTATGACTTCGACGCTTGAAGAACGCGGCGTCGTATGGCAAGGCGTCGGCTTCGCGCTGATCGGCGCGGCGTCGCTGCCCGTGCTGTGGGTATACTCGGAAGCAGACCACTGGAGCATCGGCGTGTATCGACTCGCCGTGACGCAACTCAGCTGGGCGTTCGTCGTCGCGATCGCCCTGACAATCGAAGGGGTCAGAAAAATGTTCGAGACGAGAACCGAAATCCGCAGGGCCGCCAGGGAGCGGGCGATCGCAAAAGCCCGAGAAAAAGGCGAACGCACAGGCGAGCAACGCGGCGAACGCACAGGCGAGCAACGCGGCGAACGCATAGGCGAGCAACGAGCCACGGACCGCATGAAGTCGATACTTCTCAAGCACGGCGTCGAGCTTCCGCCGGAGGCCGAAGAGGAGCTCTTCGAGAACGGCGACGGGCGCGGAGCCTGAACCCTTTTACTCGCCAATCGTCGCGATCGCCCTCGCAATCACGGATGATGCAAATTAGGTTGTGTTGACATTCGAGCGGGTCCCACGACCCGACAGGCGACGCCGAGTCATGTCATTCCGAACGAAGCGCGCCATGTCATTCCGAACGGAGCGCAGCGGAGTGAAGAATCTAATATGACAGCGCCAGGGCAAGGCGGTTAGATCCCTCGCTGCGCTCGGAATGACGGAATGATAGCGCGGCAACGACTCATCCCTCAAATCCCGGTTCAGACAATCGCAGAACCCTTTGGCTGCGCCGTTTCCCCGTTCACGGGGGAAACCCGACATCCATCCCCAAAATCACAGCCCATCATTCCAATCACCCGTCATTCCCGCACTCGATGCGGAAACACAGTTCAGACACCCGTCGCCCCGCCCAATCCTGTAGAATCTCATCGAAAAGTGGCGCGCCTATGTATTGCGCGCTTTTGTGTACACTGGTAAGATGTTTGCGTAAGTCGGAATGGCACGCGCTTGTTTCGATTCACGCGCACAACAGACTGCTAACGACAAACTGGCGACAAGTCAAGCTTGTAAAGGAACAGAGACGTGATGAAATCCCCTACATCACTGATTAGGATCAGGTACGCGGTGGGCGCAATGCTGGCGCTGTCGGCAGTCTTCGCCGTCGTCTTAAGCATGCTTGCGAGTCCGCAAAACGGAGCGCTGGGACAGGGAATGTCCAATAAGGACAAGGTGGAGATGAAGCAGATGGCGTTGGAAACCGCGGTGGCGAATCCGGACATGTATATCGAGGAAGAAAACCTCGCCGATCCGGTGGCTGCCGTAGCGGCTGTAGAGTGGAATGACGACGGTGATGGCAATACTGCCGAGGTGTCCATAGTTGGTGAGGTCAGCGTAAAAAGAGCGGCGGCGGACGCGACCCCAGAGAGCGTAACCGCAGGAACCGCGCTGGGCGGTACGTATCTTGGGAGTCATACAACGGTCTTGACAAACGCCAGGACAGCAGAGTCAACTGAATTGACGGGATCTACTGGAAGCGTAAGTGCCAACTTCGCCGATCTTGCTACGGCTACGGTTGTTGCCGGTGAGACGCCGACAGCGGGTTACACCGACGCGCTCGATGCTCAGGAAGCGAAACTCCTTACGACCGACGAAACCCACGACATCGCCGCTTACATCATGGAGTTGGAGGGGATAGTCCGAATGTACTTCGGGTTGGAAGACGGTACGGCGATTGATGGAGATGCCGCAACGGCTATCGGTGTGCTCTACACTGCTGGTGCCACTGACAACGACCCAGGCACCGGCAACCTCGTGGAGTTGAAAGAAGCGAGGATGAGTGAGAAGACGGCCCTGGCGGGTGCGAGAGCAGTGTTGACGGAGGTTCAAACTGCCCTCGGCGGCATCACATTGTCCGATACCTACAGCTACGGCAGCGCCACCCAGGCGGACGTTCAAGCGGAACTCAATAAAGCCAAAATGTCGCTAAGCATGGTGCTTGAAGACGACGAGGAACTGACCGCGCTGGACGAGCTGGCCCATCTGGAAACTGAGTTGAAGGGGGTCGGTGTCCCGTCGAGCGGCGTGACGATGGCGAGGCTAGATGCGGTAGAGACTGCTCTGCTGAAGAATAATGTCGATGACCTTACGACTGGTAACGAACTGACTGCGCTGGACGACGACTCGCTCTCACACATCATCGCGGCACTGATGGCGCTCGACGATCTGGATGGAACCGGCGCGCAGATGGCAGCGATCGAGGACTTGGATGCGTTGCTCACCAAGGTGGACAATGCGGTCATGAAGACCACATTCACAGACAGTATGACCGATGATCTGAGCAACGAAGCGATGGCCGTGAGTGACGCGCTGAGCGCGTTCAACGCGGTCAAGTCCGATCTGATGGCTAAACACGTCGATCCTGCAGATGTCGATGCCGCCGTCATGGCTTTGAACACAATCGCGGATGGCGATGTAGGAAGTAGTCTGAACGGCCTTATCGAAACCGCCGCGAGTAATTTGAGCGACGCTCTGAATCCTGATGACCCGTCCTCAACAGACTTAGATGAGAGCGCGTTGTTCACGGCGTTGCAATCCAGCATATTGGCGAGTGACCTCCCAGCATCCCCGGGCGAGAATAGTGCGGATGACGAAGTGACGGCAGCTGAACTGTCGACGGCGCTGGGGCTTACGCGTACGGATGCCGATACGGCGACCCCTGACGACACTAGCGACGATACGTTGTCAACCGATGACTTCGCCGGAACGCTGAATAAGTTGGCGATGCTGGAAGATGCCATCGATATGGTGGACACCAGCACTAGCAGCGGTGTTCAGGCTTCGAATGCGCTGGATGCTCTTGTCACAGCGATGGAAGCCACCGTGGTCGATTCTGATACCGCGAGCACCGGCGGTAGCCTCGACGCCGCTATGATTGCAGCGAAAGCCCTCAGGAGCAATACACTTGCCTACACCGACTTTGCGACGATGGCGGCACTGCAAGATGCGTTGGACAACTTGGACAGCACGAGCGCGAGCAACATCGACGCGAAGGTCAAGGTGGCAAGGGATGCGCTGATTGCGGCATACAACAACCCGGATGGATTGACCAGCGCCGCCCAAGCCGAGTTGGAAACCGCATATCAGGAGCTCATCAGCCAGGGCAGCACTCAACATGCTTTCGCCCAGAAGGCTGCTCTGACGGCGGTAAAGGACGCGCTCGAGAAAGACGGCGACGATTCCACGGCTTTGCAGACGGCGATACGGAACGCGCTAACGACCCAGTCTCCGGACGAGCAGCGGGCGCAAGCGATGATCATGCGCATCGAGTCCGGGATCCGGGGCGCCACCGTGTCCAGCGGCGAAAAAGTGCGCCTCACAGTCGAGATTTACGGTCTGCAAGACGAGCAAGACCAGGATCTAGGCAAAGACGTTACCTTCGATTGGAGCGTGGTCCCCGATGAAGGTGACTTGCCGGATGAGGAAAAGGGCAACTCGACGATCATCTACACATCGCCATCTTCGCCCGGAACCTACACGGTCAAAGCATCGCTCGGCCTTAACGAGTGTTACAACGCCGACGCTGACACGCAGAAAGATAATTGTTCGGCATCGTTCAAGATCAAGGTGCGCCGCCCGTCGGCGGCACCCGACCCTGCGCCGGCACCTCAGAACCCGCCGGGCGAGATACCGACGATCTTGACGGACGGCGACGGCAACCAGTACGAAGTGTTCACGCCAGAAGGCGGCGGCACGTTCACCGGTGAGGGCTACATGCTCAGCGCCGGCGCGGGCGTCGTTCCGAACGGCGAATACATCGGTGTCCGAGTATCTGACGAAGGCTCGGCATCCAACGTCGGCATGACGCACCAGCGCTACACGCTCGGTGGCAACATGTACAAGGTCTCGGCGGTCGACGCCACCAGCGCTAGCATCACGTCCTATGCGCTCAGCAACGCCGCCACGGTCTGTGTGCCGCTACCGAACGAGTTGAGGACCGACATCTCCGACTTGGCGTTGGTGGTGATAAACGCTGACGGCACGTTGACGATCCTGTCGGCCCAGGTCCGCTTGGGCAGCTCCGGCACGAACGTTTGCGGTAACCTGAGCTCGCTGCCGGCCTCGGTCGCAGTAGGTAGCGCAGGCGCCCCAGCCGCGATCCCGACCGCAACGCCGGAACCGACCCCCGCGGCGCCCGATACTGGTGGCGTAGCACCGAACTCAAACTCGGTCCTGTGGGCACTCCTCCTCGGCCTCGCGGTCGCAGCGTTCGGCACCCTCCTAGTGATCGGACGAAGACGCCAGAGCGCACGGAAGTAAAACCAAGGTTCCCTCTCCCGTTCGACGGGAGAGGGTCAGGGTGAGGGCACCCCAAACAGAACGGCGTCCGTAGCAACTACGGACGCCGTTCTGATTCTGCGGTAGGGGCAGGTTTGAAACCTGCCCCTACCGTTTCGCGCCCCGTATCGGGGTACGGTGCCGAGATTGTCCGTCCCTGACGCTTGCTGATATCATCAAAGCGAGGATATGAATAGGCAACCGAAGGTATTATCCAGTGGCAGACAAAGACATGGAAAGAGTTTCTCATCTGGAAGGCACCCTATGAGCACATGGCTACCAAGGCTGAACTCGCCGAGTTGAACGGCGACTACCGAGTTGAGTTCACGAGGATCGAGCACCAATTCGAGTTGATCGAACGCCGTTTCGAGTCTATCGAAGATACGATGCGGTCCATGCAAGACGTGCTACTTCAGATCCTCGAACGTCTGGACAGGATCGAGAGTCGTCTGGACAGGCTTGAGAGTTCCAACGCCCGAATCATCGGTTTTCAAACATCAGGCAGATCACCGGACGACGACGGCGATTAGGGCATAAAGGGACATCTGCGCAACCATCGCCATTCCGGCACTGCCACGTCATTCCCGCAACCATCGCCATTCCCGCAAAGCCCCGTCATTCCCGCGCAAGCGGGAATCCAGCCAGTGTCCCACGTCGCCACCGCCGATGAATTAACCTTCACCTCAAACATCCGCGCCATCCGGCCGAAGGAGCTAATCATGCGTATCCCGCTACTGGGGATTTCACACGAGACCAACACATTTTCAAGCGTCCCGGCTGACTACGACGCCTTCGTGGAAACCGGCATACTGCGAGGCTCCGAGATCATCGACAAGTTCGTCGACGCCCAGTACACCATCTCGGGATACAACCAAGCGGCCGAGGAACTCGACTTCGAGTTGGTGCCGCTGATGTACGCAGTTACGGGGCCAATCGGCACCATCACAAAGGACGCCTACGATCGTCTCACCGAGGAGATGTTCGGCATGCTTCGGGACGGCGGCCCATGGGACGCGGTGTTGATTTCCAACCACGGAGCGGCGGTTAGTGAAGAGTTCCCAGACATGGACGGCGAGTTCTGCCGCGCCGTGCGCGAGATCGTCGGCCCCGACATGCGCATCGGTTTGACAGTGGACATGCACGGAAACATCTCGAAGGAGATCGTCGAGCACACCGATGTCTGTGTCGTGTGGCGCACCAATCCGCACCTCGACCCCAAGGTGAGAGGCCGCAAAACAGCTGAACTGGTGGTGCGAGCCGCGAAAGGCGAGATCAATCCCGTGCAGTGGATCGAGATGCCCCCGATGTACATCAACATCGTTAAGCAGTTCACTGGCGAAGACCCGATGATGAGCTTCGTCGCCGACGCGCTGGCCGCCAACGAAATCCCTGGAATACTAGACACCAGCGTCGCCGAAGGCTACCCCTACTCCGATGTCGAGAAGATGGGCATGTCGTGGGTCGCCATCGCCGACAACGGCGACATCGAACTCGCCAAATCCGTCGCCAAAGACATGGCCGCAAAGGCGTGGGAACGCCGCGCAGAACTAAACGTCGAAGTCCCGTCGATTTCCGATGCCCTCGACATTGCCCTCGCCGAATACGTAGGCCCCCGCGACTTGAACGACGCCGACGAGGTGGCGATCGACGGCACCGCACTTGCGATGCCCGACGACGCCGAAGCTGCCCGCGAAGGCCCGATAGTGCTCATGGACGTCGGCGACAACATCGGAGGTGGCTCGTCCGCCGATTCCACCCACATCCTCGAACAGGTCGTGGAACGCGGCATCTCCGGCTTCCTGCAGACGCTGTATGATCCCGATTCCGTCAACGCCTGCGTCGATGCTGGTGTGGGAGCTACCGTGACCCTAGATGTCGGCGGCAAGACCGACGACATGCACGGCAGCCCAGTCAACGTCACCGGTACCGTGCGTGCCATTACCGACGGTCAGTACGAAGAGCTAGGCGCGTCACACGGCGGCTTCCGGTTCTACGACTCCGGAGTCACAGTGCGGCTCGACACCGACCAAGGCCAGACAATAGTGTTGACGTCGGTTCGTGCGGGCAACACCGTTCGTGCTCAGATGTACCACATCGGCATCATCCCCGAGCGGTACAAGATCGTAGTAGCCAAAGGCGTAGTCTCACCGAGGCCCGCGTATCAGCCCATCGCCGGAAAAGTGATACTCGTCAACACCCCGGGCGTCACCACGGCCGACATGTCGACGTTCACCTATCACCACCGGCGGATCCCCCTGTATCCGATGGAGCTGGATGCAGAGTATGGAGAGGGTTAGTCAATGTTTGGGCTCTGTTACCATTAGCGCGATAGATAGGAACCGTTAATGATGAGTTCTGAAGAACTCGAAATAATGCGCGAAAACACGATCACGAGCAATCAACAGACGATCGCGAGCTTAATGCAGTTGCAGGCTCAGATGGTGCAGATCAGCGCGGATCTATCTCACAGGATGAACTCTATCGAAGCTAGGATGGACAGCATCGAAGGGATATTGGCTTCAATTCTCGACCGATTGGACCGCTTGGAGCAGCTCAATCGAACCGCCATCGGATTCGCGACGAGCGACGCTTAAAGCACCCGGCATCGCTTCACCTCAATCGGTTTGCGTAAGCGTGGATATTGCTGCGCCTCTACTTCGGACCGGTGCGGCACCGGTCGATCGGCGGTCTCCGAGTTTGATATAGTGCGTTCGTGCACGTCATTACGCTCGGGAGACCCTCAGATGCCGAACCCAACCGGAGATTCTTCAAAATCGTCGCGCCCCAACGCCATCGTCATCATGGCCGATGACATGGGCTTCTCAGATATCGGATGCTACGGCGGTGACATCAATACTCCCAATCTCGATGCGTTGGGCTACAACGGAATTCGCTTCACGCAGATGTATAACGGCGCGCGGTGCTGCCCTTCCCGTGCCGCGTTGCTTACCGGGTTGAACCCACACCAAGCCGGCGTCGGGCAGATGACGGCAAACCTCGGAATTCCCAGCTATCAGGGCTATCTCAACGACAACTGTGTCACGATCGGCGAGGTCGCGAAATCGGCAGGATATCGGACCCTGATGTCCGGCAAGTGGCACGTCGGCGGAGGCTATGATCGCAGAAGGCGCGACCAATGGGTGCCCGGCGACGCGACACACCCGCTGCCCACCCAACGCGGCTTTGATCGCTACTTTGGTCTGGTCGAAGCGGCCGACTCCTTCTGGAATCCAAAAGCCTTGCTCATGCAAGACAACTTGATCGATGTTGAGAGTTCCGACTTCCACCTCACTGACGCCATCGCCGACCACGCCGTCTCACAGATCGATGCGATGACCGACAGCGAGCCGTTCGTCCAGTACATCGCATTCACAGCGCCTCACTGGCCGTTGCACGCGTGGGAAGAAGACATCGTCAAGTACGAAGGTAAATACATGCGCGGGTGGGACGAGATACGCGGCTCGCGACACGAACAACAGAAGGCGCTCGGCATCGTCGACGCGAAGTGGCCGATATCAGCACGCGATGAGGACGCGCCGCCGTGGGAAGACGTTCAGAACAAGGAATACGAAGACATCCGTATGGCCGTCTACTGCGCCATGATCGAGCAGGTGGATCGCGGCGTCGGACGCGTCATCGAAACGCTGAAGAAGCACGGACAGTTCGAAAACACCCTCATCATGTTCCTCTCCGACAACGGAGGATGCGCCGAGCTGTTCCAAGAGGATTCTGACTGGCCAGATCCGTCGCAGTGGGAGACCGATCTGACGTTGGAAGGCGAACGAGTCAGAGTGGGCGACATACCAGAGTTGCGTCCCGGACCAGACACGACGTTCCAAGCCGTAGAGCTGCCGTGGGCGAACGTATCGAACACACCATTCCGCTTCTTCAAGCGCTGGATACATGAAGGCGGGATCTCGACGCCGTTCATCGTCCATTGGCCTGACAAGATCACCGAAGGGGCAATCGTCGACAACGTGCCGATGCACATCACCGACATCTCCGCCACGGTCTACGACGCCATAGGTGCAACCTATCCGTCGGAGCACAACGGCAACGAGATAACGCCGTTGGAAGGCGAGTCGATAGTGCCAATTTTCGACGGCAAGGAATGGTCGCGGGAGAAGCCGGTTGCGGTTGAACACGAAGGCAACCGCGGCATCCGGATCGGCGAATGGAAACTCGTCGCCGAGTGGGACGGCCCGTGGGAGCTCTACAACATCCCTGAGGACCGTACGGAGCAGCACGACCACGCGTCGTCCGAGCGAAAACGTGTCGAAGCCATGCTCATCGAATACGATGCATGGGCAGAACGCGCGGGAGTGGTTCCGTGGCCAGTCAGAGAAGGCTTTTTGGCGAAGCGGACGCTAGGTAAGCGCGATCACATCTCACAGCATCGAAGTCCGTCGAGCGGTCGCAGTTTCAGGTAACCTGCATACGCATCCCGGACTACGCTGTGAACCCCCTGCCGCAGAGGTGATCAGCCGTCGTCTACCCCAACCACGCGCCCGCCGAGGTTGCGCAAGCGTTCGACCGTGGGGTTTGTGTTGATCTCTTCCGGGACGTGGAATGGTTTTCGTTGATCGGAGAGTTGGTTCGATCGCTGCGGTGGCGCGGCAAGTGCCGGTTGTGGTCGTGTCGGCTCGGTGGTTGACGGCGGAGGAGTCGTGGCAGTGTTTGCGTTGCCGCTCGGCGCTGCTGCTGCCTGTAGTTGGACGCGGATATTCGGACCGTAGACGGTCTGGAATGCGGGGCGGAGTCTGGTGCGGATTTCGACATTGTCCCAAGTGTCGCGGAACCGCTTGGTGGCGTTGGCGTACTTGGGCTGGAGTATCAGTATCCCCTCGTCGTTGGGTCCGATGAAGTTTACCTGCGCAAACGTGGTGCGTACTTGAGTGCCGGCGGCCTTTCCGATCTCCTCGAGGATGCGAGATGACGCGGTCGGGGCCTCATCTGGTCGTCGATCCGATGCCGAAGCTGCCTGCCTGGTGCGTTGGGCCGGTTCGGGAGCCGGCGCGGGACGGCGTGCTGGTTGTCTTTCGCGTCTGGGTTGTTGTGCGGCCGGTGCCGTTGATGCCTCAGGCTTCGGAGGTTCCGCTACAGCTTGGAGCGTAGCGATTTCGAGGGCCAAGGGTGATGACGCTTCGCCAAATCGCTCGTTGCGACCGAATACAGTGATGGCGTGGAGCATATGCTCGGTCGACGCGTTCATGGCATCAGGTTCAAGCTCGGGCGCGTCGCCGAGTTGCCCGTACGCACTGCTGACCCCGTGCTTTGCGAGCAGCGCTCCCCTCAATGCAGAGATCGTCGACTCTCGGAGCCCCCTGAGTTCGGCGCCGCGGGACGCTTCGTCTTCGACGATTTCGAGCGCGCGCTTGGTGTCTTTGAGCAGAATAGCGCTCGCCAAGCTGCGTGCCGACGATGTATCGCCGATGCCGAGCAGTTCACGGGCTTGGGCTTCGGTTATCTCACCGCTGCCGTACGAGATGGCTAGCTGTTCGAGGAGGTTCTCGGCGTCACGTAGAGAGCCCCACGCCGATCGCGCGACGAGCTCCAGAACGCTAGGTTCACAGTCGATATCTTCTTCGTCGCATATGAGGATCAGGCGTCCAATCACGTCATCGGCGGTTAGACGTCGGAAATCGAAGCGTTGACATCGGCTGATGATCGTCGCCGGCACCCGGTGGATGTCGGTAGTCGCAAGGATCATGACGACCTGCGGCGGCGGCTCCTCAAGCGTCTTCAACAGAGCGTTGAACGCCTCGGTGGTGAGCATGTGAACTTCGTCGATGATGTAGACCTTGTAATCGCCGATCGTGGGACGCAGGAGCACGCGTTCTCGCAGGTCACGGATGTCGTTGACGCCGCGGTTGGATGCCGCGTCGATCTCGATGAGGTCCATATATCGCCCCTCGTCGATGGCGATCGCGGCATCGGTATCCGGGAGCGGATCGCCGTAAGGGTCGAGCTCGGCATTTAGGGCCTTGGCCAAGATGCGCGCGGTCGACGTCTTGCCGACGCCTCGCGGTCCAGTGAAGAGGTATGCGTGGGCAACGCGATCCGACATCACGGCGCGGCGGAGCGTATCGGTGATGTGCTCCTGCCCGACGACATCGCTGAAGCGCGTGGGACGCCACTTTCTGTAGAAGACGGTGCTCATAATAGGTGCAAGTATCCATGATACGAGGGGATGGGTTCGTGGATTGGGCGCGTGGCGGATCGCCACCTCTTTGGGAGCGCATTTACGGGCGCGACGGTAACGAATCGGCACATACGAACGCCCGAAGACCGTTTTCCGCGGTAGCCGATGTTACGCAATTCGTAGTTAATCGTTCGATTTCAGACTGATTAAGTAATGCTTACATCTTTACGCATTACGATTTACGAGACAAATCACACAGATCGAAGAGTAAATCGTTAAACCATTGAATTCGCTGAAACGAACAGTTTTGTGCCGTATCTCCCGTAGAGATGTTGTTAGCGTGATGCTTTATGTCAAAACGATCTTTGATCCTGCTGACCGCATTCATGCTCGCCATTATGGCGATTCAGTCGGTTGTCCCGCCGCACGTCGAAGCCCAGACCACCAGCACGTGGAGCACTCAGCTGACGGCGGCGGCTAGTGGGGTGCGCTACGGTTACACGCACAACAGATACGGGTCAGTCACTGACCGCGACTTTGTTCTCGACGATCACACCTACGTCCTCTACGCCCTGCGTTGGAATCAGAGTCAAGAACGCGTCGAGATCTACTGGGACGACTGCATCAAGGCTTCGGAATTCGTAAGCCTGCAACTCGGCACGTCGACATATTCGAATCCTGATTACATCGACGAGAGCGACGAGCGATGCGCTTTCAACCGAAACCGCTACCAGACGTTCTACTTCGAGGACGAGACGACCAACCCGCTGCCGGCCGGTCAGACGATATCCGTTCAGATCACGATGCTCGGCGATGTTCCCGCTCCTCCGCCTCCTTCCGACACTGATCATTGGGACGCGACCATCGGTTCGCGACGGGACAACAACGCCGACCACTACGGATACGAGTACAGCGACTTCGGCACGATCTCCGACCGAACGTTCGTAGTGTCCGACCACACTTTCGAGATCCACCACATCAAATGGGACGAATCGGACCAGGACGTTGAGATCAGACTGAACGACTGCCTGAAACCGACCGAGTTCGTGAGCCTGCGCTTGGGCACGACGACCTTCTCAGACCCGGACTACGCGTTCAAGACGTCGAGCTACTGCAACGACAACCGCGACAGCTACCAGATCTTCCGGTTCGACGACGTCTCGACCAACCCGCTCCCGTCGGGACGGCAGGTGAGCGTGCGGATCACGTACGCCGGAGACGCCGACCTCCCGGCAAACACGGCGAACAGATGGTCGACGTACCTGGACTCGGTGCAGGACAACAACGACGACGAGTACGGCTACCACGCGAGCGACTTCGGGTCGATCGACGACCGCACGTTCGACTTCGACGGCACGGAGTACACGATTCGATACCTGAAGTGGGAGGACGCCTCCAACGACATCCAGTTCTATCTGCGCGAGTGCCTGAAGGAATCCGAGGTCGAGAGCCTGGTTTTGGGAGGCACAACCTTCTCGGCGCCGGACACGGCGCGCAACAGCGATGCGACGTGCGAAAACAACCGAAGCTACGACCAGATACTGAAATGGCAGAACGTCAGCACCAACCCGCTGCCCGCGGGCCAACGCCTGGCGGTCACGCTCAACTTCTCGGACGCGCCTCCGGCCCCGCTCCCGACCGTCGCGACACCGTCCCGGCCGACTCTGGGCACCGTGACCACCTCGAGCATCGGCATCTCGTGGGGCGCGGTAACCGGCGCGGGCAGCTACCAGGTGCGGCACAAGCTCGCTACCGCATCGTCGTCGTCGTGGAGCGGCCCGCACAACGTGTCGAGCGGTCGCGTCTATACCGCGACAGGTCTTCTTTCCGGAAGAGAGTACGAGTTCCAGGTCAGAGCGACGGGCAACGGCACGACGCACAACTCCTCCACGTGGAGCGGCTGGTCGTCGAGCCGGAAAGCGACTACGACGAGCGCTCCGGGGGTGCCGACGAACGGTTCCGCAACGGTTGACGCGTCAGACGGCAGCCTTGATCTGTCATGGACTGCCCCTTCCGGCGGTGCCGCGACATACCATGTGAACATACGCTCGGGAACTTTCAGTTACTCAAGGACTAACATCACGGTTACTTCCCATTCGATACCCGGAACGTCGCTTTCAGGAATATCGGGGTCGCAAACCGCGCGCGTCAAAGCCTGCAACGCGCAAGGAAACTGTGGTGCCGAGCTCTCGATATCGTTCCGTCCCCCAGCACCAGCGCCGGCAAACCTGCGGAGCACAGGAACAACCACGGATTCGGTGACCCTCTCGTGGGGCTCCGTCACTGGCGTCACTGGGTACGAGCACGACTATAGAAAGGCGTCTGAGACCACTTGGTCGGACGTAGACCGTTCCACAACCGCGACTTCACGGATTGTCAGCGGTCTCGAGTGCGGCATCGAATACGTCTTCCGAGTGAGGGCGCACGGAAACGGCACCACCTACTTCTCGCAATGGGGTCCCTGGTCCGCCGTGGCGAGGGCCACTACCGCCGGCAGTTGCGTCCCGAGCGCGCCGCGAAATGTCGCGCTCGCAGCCGGGAACCGGCAGATCACGGTGACTTGGGACACGCCCGAACATAACGGCGGTGCTGCGATCGACGCCTACAAAGTTCGGTGGATGGCGGACGACGCGTCGCAATGGTCGTACAACACTGGTCAAATATTCGATCCGAGAAGCTACGTTATCACCAATATGAACAACGGCACTTCGTACGACGTGGAGGTCCAGGCCAGAAACAGCGAAACTCCGCCCGAGTCCGGGGCCTGGTCCGAGGCGGAGTCGGCGACGCCGATCGCACCTGCGGTAACCGCTCCGATTCTCAGCCCAGCGACGGACGGCATCGCCTTGCACAGCATCACCTTCCAGTGGCCAGCTGTATCTGGCGCGACGAAGTACCAGGTGCAGAGCAAGCTCTCGACGGAAGATTGGCCAGAAGTTGATGACAACGCACCGGGACAAAGCAGCCTTTCTTTCGAAGCTTCGAATCTCGATGCGGGTACGAATTACCATTTCCGAGTGCGGGCTTATGGCAACGGAACTACTCACAGCGCCAGCTGGGGTGATTGGTCTGGAGACTTTTCGGCTTCAACTTTGACCAACGAATGTGTCATCCAGATCCTCGGCACCATATCGGAATCGGCGAGCCGTCAAAGCCGCTGGAGCAACCGATGCGAATCGTCCAACCGGCCGAACAAATACGCCAAGCACTTCAGCTTCACCCTCGCATCGGCGAGCACGGTTACGATCGAGTTGGTGTCCTCCACCAATCCATATCTGTTTTTGATGAGCGATCAAGGCACCTCCGGGACCGTGGTAGCGGAAAACGACGACAGCGGAGACAACGAACTCGGGCAACTCAACTCCAGGATCATCTACGCCGCCGCCGCCGGAACGTATACCGCAGAAGCCACTACTTTTAGTTCCGGAGCCACCGGCGACTTAACTATCGAGATAAGCGTCCCCAGCACGATGCCGACTAACGCCCCGCCCGCTTTCGGGTCCTCCACCTACACCTTCTCGGTCGACGAGGACGAAGCCAACGGGCACACGGTCGGAACCGTCGCCGCGACCGACTCCGACGGCACTGTCGCGTCGTACAGCCTCGACGACACGTCGCTCTTCAACATCTCGAACGCCGGAGCGATCTCCGTGGCCGCCTCGCTCGAGGGCCAAGGCGATGAGCCCCCGGCGTCGCTCACGGTGACCGCGACGGACAACGACGGCGACACTGACACTGCGACGGTGTCGATAACGGTCGACGACGTGCTGCCGAGCGAACCCCGCAACGTCGTTCTCACTCCCGGCCACGCCCAGATCAACGTGGCGTGGACGGAGCCGGAATCCAACGGGGGCGCCAGCATCGACGGGTACCGTGTCCGCCATCGCGCAACCACTGCCACCGCGTGGAACTACAGCCAACCCATAACTGCGTCGCCGTACGACATCACAAACCTCACCAACGGAACGACCTATCAGGTCGAGGTGCAGGCGAGGAACAACCTGCAACCGCCCGAATTCGGGCACTGGTCGAACGTGCAGACCGCAATACCCGTCGCTTCGACTTTGCCCGCCGTAGACGCTCCGACAACTCCCACCAAGACCGCCGCGACTTCTTCCAGCATTTCCATCTCGTGGACCGCGGTCACCGGCGCGGCCAAGTACCAGGTGCGCTACAAGACCGGCACGAACGCTTGGAACACCGTCGAGGTCGCGAACGGGACGCGATACACCGCCGAGATGCTAGACGCAATGACGACCTACCGCTTCGAGGTGAGCGCGTACGGCAACGGCACGACGCACCGCGCCGCTTGGAGTGGATGGTCTACGCACTTGGATGCTGCCACGAATGTTGCTCCGACGGTGAGCGGATGCACGACGTCTCTGGGATCGATCTCCGGCGAATCCAGCTACGAAGGTTCGTGGACGAGCGACTGCGTGTCGACCAACCGGGTGGGCAGATACGCCCGTTACTTCACCTTCGAACTCGAAGCCGCGGCCGAACTCACCATCGAGCTCGTCTCCGAAACCGACCCCTACCTCTACCTCATGGATGGCGCCGGAACTTCGGGGACCGAGCTGGCAAAGAACGACGACAGCCACGACAACGATCTCGGCTTCTACAACTCCAGGATCACATACCAGGCCGACGCCGGATCCTACACCGCCGAAGCCACCACCCTGCGCAGAGGTCTCACCGACACGTTCACATTCACCATCGGCGCCGCACTCAGGCTGCCGAGCGCGCCGAGGAACGTGAGGGTGGTCCCCGGCAACAATCGGCTGGTCGTTCTGTGGGATCCGCCCGCGTCCGACGGGGGATCGCCGATCACGGGCTACCGCGTGGATCAGGAAGCGGCGTCGGGATCGTCGGGGTCGCAGACCAGGAGCCGTCGGGACATCGTCGACCCAACGCGTCTGCTGGGCGCGGACGACAGAGGATACGCGATACTGAATCTCGCGAATGGGACGTCGTACTCGGTGACGGTGAAGGCGGTGAACGCGAACGGGGAAGGTGCGGCTGCGACTGGGACTGCGACGCCGCAGGCGACGACGATCACGGTTACGGCGCCGGGCTCTCTTGAGTTTGCCGCTCCCGGCGTCGTAGGTGTGCAGACCACCAATACTGTTACAGGCGCCGGCTACAAGGTGCGTCTATCGATCGACGATGAGACCAAGGTCAGCTTCGGCGGATGCGATCCGCAGGACGATGTTGAGATACTGTCTGGTCTGACTTCGACGACAATCGTTCAAGCGTGTAGCGTCGGCACCGCCAACGTCACGGCGCTGCTAGTCGTGCAAGACGCCCAAGGTGTCTATCAACCGCTCTCGGCATCAGCTCCGCACGAGATAACGGTGACGTCTTCCACCGCAACGCTCGTGATGGAAGTGGCCTTGATGAGCGATTCTCCTGAAGAATTCGAGATAGGCGAGAGTGCGCAATTGGATATTTCGGCGACCAGCTTAGCCACGGATACTCCCTATTACATCGAGGTTAATAGCACCGACAGCCAAGGCGTGGGTTTCGACCAGAGTTGCGGTCTGGCGAACAGAGTTCTGCCATCCGAGACTTCAGGGTCGGATACATCCGCGATGCAGACTGTGGACATCTACGCCTGCGGATCGCTCGCCGATGGCGAAATAACTGCCGAGTTGAAACGGGGTGGAGTGGTGGTCGATAGTGCGTCTCTCGGCACAAGCGTCAAACCTGCGCAACCGTCGGCTTTGAGGGCGAACGGCAAGGGATCCGCGGCTGGTAAAGCCTTGCTGCGATTCGATCCGGACTCCCGGTCGCAGACCTACAAGATCCAATCCAAAGGGAGCGACGGAGCTTGGAATGAGCAGAACGATCCTTACGGGTCCGATCGGTTCGGTTACCGCACAATCGGAAATCGGAGGATATTCGAGCTCGAGATCGACCTGAACGCGGACCAGGAATACGGCGTCAAAGTCCAAGCCGTGCGGACCGACCGCGGACAATCTTTGCCTTCGGAGTGGTCGGAGGAGGTTTATATTTGGGTGGCACAGAGCGAGAGACTTCCGGACACACAATATAGCCAAGCGCTAACCAATGGATGGACCTACAAGATTTGTCCCGGCGAGAGTGCCGGGTCAGGTTTCGGTCTCAACGCCTCGACGGATTTCGCGAATTGGAGCTCCGATATCGAGGGCGCGATCGATTCTTGGGAGGACAAGGTGATATGGACGAAGCCGGACGGTTCCAACATCATCTCGGCATCGAGTAGCGGTACCGGAGATTGCGCTGATGGGTCCGAGTACACCAACAACATCGTGAAAGGCATAGATGATCACCGAATGATGAGAATGACGTGTTTCCAGGATGCATGGGATGATCCGAGCAATCGAGGTGCTGTGGCGTGCGCAGGCGGCGAAACGCCCACATCTTTGACCAAACTCATGATCTTCTGGACTGGGTGGACCCAATGGAATCCTGGAGCCGGAACCGACTCTGGTTGCTCCCTTGTCACATGGTCCGCCGCCCACGAAGCAGGTCACGTATTCGGGTTCGCTGATCATCTCGACGATGATGCGGCTATCTTGGATACACTCCCTCCCTTTAGCGTTTGCGAACCGGGTCCCAGAGATGTCATGGCTTTGATGTCGCTCTACCAGAGCGTTGGCAACTGAAACGTCGAGGATATAGGAAATGGTTCCCGAAATTGAATCGCACCGACGCTTAATGCGACTGCTCGTTTCTGCCGCGGTGTTGATGTCTTGCCTGGGATGTTCGATCTTCGTGCAAGACGATGGAAATTCAGGCGATCCGAAACCTTTGCAGGTGGTCGAATCCAACATTCAGGCTGTCACATATCCCTTCGATCCGATGGAAGTCGAAGACATGCTGGTGCACGACCTTTTGTCGATCGGTGAGGATTTGACTGCTCATGTGGTCGTACGCGGCACATGGATCCCGGGCACGACGCGTTGCGAGCTCTACCCGATGGTGGTCGCGGTCGTGTCGAATTACAAGTGGCCGGAGACGGCGATCGAAACGGCCTGCTTCGGCGATTTCGCTGTGAGCGACTACATAATCGGCGACGGCCCTTCGAGGGTCACTCTGCTCAAAACCGCGATTTTCAGTTTCGGACACGCCGACTCTAGCAAGGAAGAAAAAGAGCAGTGGGCCGAACAAAAAAACGTCGTGATTCTGCAGAGATGGAATGAGCGGAATCCGCCTGCCGAATGGATCTTAACGCTGGGCCCCACCGATTTCAACGCCGTGTATTCGGCTTGGAACCACAGAATAGAATTCGTCGTCGAACGGAACGATGCAGGCGAAGCGATAGTCGTTTCGCAGCAGTGGTTGGACTATTTGAGGGACATTCGCAATGTTGAAATCGCGAAGGAACACATCGACCATTTGTCATGGTCTCTGGCAGAGTTTGAACGGCGTGCCAAAGCATTTCATGAGAACCGGCCTGTGATGAAAGGAAACGAATGGGACAGCAACCATCGAATAGTGACGGATATCTACGACATCCACAACTTCCACGCCGAAGACCTTAAACCCTATTGGGAGCCAAGAGGGATCATTCCCGCGCCGCCGCCGCCGGCGCCCGGAGAACCGCATTCCTATCCTCCGGTACTCACCGTGGAATCCGAAACTGAGACCCAATAGCTTGCCCTGACGGAGCCGTCGGTCGAATCCGTCGGATCCAAATAGATTCACCGACCCAAATCCTCTCGACACATGAGGGACCAACGCATGAAAACCCAAATCAACTTCCGTTTGCTCATCCCGGCCCTCGCGCTGCTACTTGTAGGGGCCGCCTTCATCGGCTACCAGGTCGTCTCGGCGCAGACCTCGCAGGAGGAGCTCGGCGAGGATCCGCCGTCGGCTCCGACGGGTCTGACGGCCACCCACGACGGCGTCGGCGTGATGCTGGAGTGGGACGATCCGGACGACGACTCGATCGCCGGCTACCAGATCTGGCGCCGGTACCATCGCGACAGCCACGAGGACGCGGACCGCGCGCCGGTGGACGACGAGCTTCAGCTGCACGTGAGGCACACCGGCAACCCTGACAACCATTTCCACGACAGCGACTTCGTGGAGCACGAGACGGTGTACGGCTACGCGGTGTCCGCACTCGGCTCGGACGGCTCGGAGGGTGTGCTGTCCGAAGAGGTCACCATCACCACGCCGGACGCTCCCGGAGAAGCTCCCGAGGAGATCGACGGCGTGGAGCTCGAAGTCGTCGAGGGCGACGTCAAGATCACGTGGAGCAGTCTGAACGACGACACGATCACCGACTTCCACATCAGCCGGACCTCCGAGGACCATCCCGACGGCGGCAACTGGATACATCTCACCAACGCCCACCACGCGACCACCGAGTTCCTCGACTTCCACGGGCTCGAGACCGGCAAGACCTACGTGTACACGATCGCCGCGCAGAACGAGCACGGCGTCGGCCCGCACTCGGACCCGGCGCGGATAACGGTGACGGGCAAGGCGTCGCCCGACGAGACGCCGACGCCTTCGGGCGACGCGCCGTCGGCTCCCACCGGCGTCAGCGCCGATGCCGTGCACGACACCGGCGTCCACAAGATCGTCATCACGTGGGACACGCACGCCTCGGACGAAGGCGTCACCGACTGGATCATCACCCGCTGGGACCCCGACTCCGGCGTCAACCTCGGACACACCCGCATCGGCGGCCTAGACCACACCCACGTCAGACACGAGGAGCTCGACGTCGCACCCTCGACCACCTACGCCTACACCGTCCACGCCGCCAACTCCCACGGCCACGGCCCCTACTCCCAACGCGTCACCGCAACCACCGGCTCGCAGCAGACCGCGCCACCGCCCGAACCCACGCCCACACCCGTCGGTCAGTAGCGACGGAACTCATCCCCCTCCTCGCCATCGCAAGTATCTCCCCCTGCCCAGCAGGGGGAGGGCGACCTAAACCCCGTGATTAGTCCTCAATCAGCGTCTGTCGTAACTCTCGTACCCCGGCGTCGATGCCGTTCTGGTGGGAGAATATGCCAGACCCGACGATGAAAGTCGTGGCACCGGCGTTGGCCGTGGACCCTATCGTGTTTGATTTGATGCCGCCATCAACCGCGATGTCGATGTCGTTGTCTGGGTGCGCTGTTCGCATCAGCTCAGACGCTTCTCCGATCTTCGGAATCGTTGCGGGTATGAATTGCTGGCCGCCGAAGCCGGGTTCCACGGTCATCACCAGAACTCGTCGGATACGGTCCGCCACCGACCAGAGCGCCGACACCGGAGTTTTCGGCCGGATGGCTACCGCGGGTTCGGCGCCGGCATCCAAGATAATGTCGATCGTCTGATCGATGTCGGCAACGCCTTCAATGTGAACTGTTACGATGTCCCCGCCCGACGACGCCAACACGGGTATCATATGTTCGGGCGACCGCTCCATCACATGCACGTCGATCGGCTTTTTGGCGTGGCGTCTAACCGCTTCCAGCACCGGCGGGCCGAACGTCAGATTCGGTACGAAGTGCCCGTCCATGACGTCGAAATGAAACTCATCGACACCCGCAGCCTCTGCGGCCTTGATCGAGTCAGCAAGATACCCGAAGTCGGCAGAGAGCAGGGATGCGGAGATCTTTATCATGGACTCTTATTCGATTCGCTCTAAGGATGAAATTTCAATTGGTATTGGAGTCGCGGAAAAATTCGTCCGATTCCAAGTAGTCTTCGTAGTCTTCTCCGATATCGTCTGGAGTTTCGGCGACGTCGACCTCTTGGCCCTCAGGCGTCACGTTAGCCCAGCCCTCTTCCGTGGGAGCGTCGTAACGCGACAGGTCGCGGGCGGGTTGACGGGCGCCCATCGGCATACCGAACAGGCCTTGGGCAACCATGTTTGGCGAGATGGCATACATCAAATCGTCTTCGGCCTTAAGCAGGTCCAAAGTGGTTTGTGCCATCTGCTGAACATCAGGCTCGCTGCTCGACACGGCGAGCGTCAGCATCTCCCGAGCTTGGGGCGTACCGATGTTCCCAAGCGCCTGCACTGTCGCCATCTGCACCTCCAACACATGATCGTCGAACGGCTCGGCCAAGCCTTCGACATCATCGTCGTTGGCGATGTTGCCGAACGCCAGCACCGCAGATATCCGAACTCGGGCATCGTTGCTGTAAAAAGCGTCTTCGATCGTGGGTAGCCACGCCCGATCACCCGATTCGCCCATCGCAAGAAGGACGTCGGACATCATCTCAGGGTCATCGATCGCTTCGTCGAACATCGCATCGATGAGGTCAAATGCCTCCTCGTCCCGCATCGCGGCGAGCGATATCAAGGCTTTGCCGCGCACCGAACGTTCGTCGTCGGATGCCGCCCGACGTAAGGCCGATGCGATCCGAGAGGATGTTGTCTTCGGTATATTCCTGGCTTGAGAAGGCTCGGCGAGTGCGTGAAGCGACTCTGAAGCTGCGGCGCGCACGTCGGCGGCATCGTCTTGTTCGAGCACCTTGAGCAGTGCCTGCGCGATTTTGAGGCTACCACCGTTCGAAAGGGCACGAACACCCTCGATGCGGACTTCCGGCGCTGGGAACGATAAGGCTGCGATAAACAATGCGTCAAACTCCAACGACCTGTCAGATTCGGCTACGGTTCGGAGTTCAACGACGGTGTCTAACACGTCGGAGAGTTGCCAATCGCGCCACGCTTGGGCCATCGAGCGTGCTTGCTTGTCGTCGATGCCCGACAGTTCTCGGAGTACGTCTGAGACGCCGGCGTCGCCGGCGCTACCCTCCGCGGGTATCTGCGGTCCGTTCGAAGTCAATTCATCTTCTCTTTCGGATCGCTAATGGTCATGACGATGTAGCGACCTCGACGCCTCGGGTTCGAACCCATGGCACGACACGGGTGCCAAAGACTGGTTCGGGTTCCGAACTGATCTCTTCTACGTTGTTGAGCGTTTCATAGACGTTGCCCGAGATCATAGTGTCTTTGACGCGCCCGACGACCTCCCCATTTTCGATCAGAAATCCCAATGACAGGTTGGCACGGAAATCGCCACCGAGTTCGTTGCCCTGTCCGGCCCCGAGCAGCTGTTCGACCAACACGCCTTCCTTGACGCCTTCAAATATTTCGGTCGCGGCAGTATCACCTCCGGCCATCGTGATGTACGACGTGCTTGGCGACGGCGTGGTCGCTACGCCACGAAGGCCGCAGCCCGTCGATACTCCGCCGAGTTCGCCAGCGGTCTGCAAATCGAAGTACGGTTCACCGATGACACCGTTTCGGACGAAGTCGACCCGGCGCGACGGGATGCCTTCATCGTCGACGGGATGGGCTTGAGGGGTCAGCGGATGCAAAGGATCGTCCCAGATAGATATGCGTTCGTCGAGCATCTTCTCACCCCATCGGTCGATCAGAGCCGACGATCCAGTTGCAACGTTCTTGCCATTGAAACCTGAAAGCAAGGGTGGTAGGAACGTGCTAACGAATCCCCCAGGCGAAAACACAACTGGCAGATCATTACCGCTCGGCGCGTCAACGATCTTCTCGGAGTTGTGAAGGCGACGAAGGATCTTACCGACTAGGTCGTTGACCACTTCCTCATCGATCGGTTGAACCGAGACCCTGCCGTCCCAGACGCTCAACATGTCGGTGCCGCGGATGAGTTCGACCGCAATAAAGAAGCCGCAATTGGTGCTGCGGTAACCCGCATCCACACCTGCGGAGTTCAGGAGACGTTGTTCCTGCGAATGTTTGTTGACGTCAACCGAGCATAGCGCTTCCGGGAAATCGCTCAGTATGGCATCGACCGCCGATTGTCCGATGCCCAACATATCTTCATCGGTCACGTCTTGCGCACGGTCGTCATGACTCGGGACGGCGTCGTAGGCAGCGGCGCCGGGAAACTCGAACTTCGCCTCAGCGCCGTAATCGGCAAGCGCGCCGACACGGTCAACGAGTTCGCCTATCTTGTCGGCGTCGCTGGTCGAGGAAAATCCAATACGACCATCTCGATTGATGATGCGCAACGCGACGCCGGAAGCTTGGCTCTGGCCAATGTTCTTAGCGCGGTTTGCTTCGAACTCAACATGTCGCCGCTCAGACGTCACGCCGAAGACTTCAGCGGAGCCGTGGGCGGCGCTCGCTTTGTCCAGCAGAGGTAGGTATTCGTTCATCGTTGTACTAGGCTCCGGAAATCAAGCAGTTCTGGATGCGGATATGCGGACTGCCATTGGCCACTGGTAGCGGTATTTGGCCACTCTTTCCGCAACCTCCGCCTTGGTTGACAGCGCGGTCGTTCGCGATGGCATCGACATTTTCGAGTGTCTCGAATAAGTTGCCGGAAAGCATGACAGGGCGAACAGCCTCCTGCACTTCACCGTTTCGGATCATGTACGCTTCGCCGGACGAGAACGTGAACATCTCATGCTGCGTCATGCCGCCGTACCAGTTTTTTACGTAAACGCCGTCCTCGACGCCTTCTATCAGGTCATCAAAGGTTGCAACCCCGTTTTCGATGAAGGTGTTGGTCATTCGGACGATTGGCGGGAAGCGATAGCTGATGGCGCGGGCGTTACCCGTAGGAGCCTCTCCAGTTTTGGCTGCGGTCTCACGCGAGTGCAAGCGACCTACCAGCACACCGTCGCGGACGAGCGGTGTGACGGTTGCCGGAGTACCCTCGTCGTCGTATTGGTAGCTACCGCGCATGCCTGACAACGCGGCTCCGTCGGTGAAGTTCAGATGCTCACCGCCGAACTTGCGGCCCATGTACATGAGTTCTTTGAGCTTCTCGTTCTCATATACGTTATCGGCCTCCGAAAGATGACCAAACGCTTCGTGTACGAATACGCCTGCGAGGATCGGGTCGAGAATCACGGTGCGCTGCCCTCCGGTCAGTGGCTCCGCTTTCAGTAGCCCAACGGCTCGTTGTGCGGCCTCGGTGACATCTTCGTCAAGGCCTTCGAAAACACCGTAATCGCCTAGCGCGCCGATGCTGAAGCCAGCCTGTTGCACGTCGGAACCGTCGCGCGCTTGAGCGGCGATTCTGCATATGACGTGGACTAGCTCCTGCTCGACGTAAGTGCCATCGGAGTTTGCAAATGCGACTTTTCTTGAGTTGTCCCCGTAGATGATGTCGGAACTGACTATCCCGTGCTCAGACCATACGATGTCGTTGTAGTGGTCGGCCAAACGTGTCTTCTCTTGCAGAGGAATCTCGCGCGGGTCGTTGACGATGTGTGGTTCGACGATGTCGACGTGTGGTTCGACCTCCGCGATCTCGGTCGACTCGCCTTTGGTACCGGCTGCGAGGCTGCGAGCCTGTTCGACCGCGTCCCGTACGCGTCCATTGAGGTCCGTCAACTCGTTGAAGCTCGCAAACCCCCAGGAGCCGCGGACGCAAACGCGCACCGCGACGCCCTTTCCGCTCGTCATGTTCACATCGTCGAGAGACCGGCCCCGATACGTCAGTCGGGTGGAGTCGGACTCCTCAACGCGAATCTCGCAATAGTCGGCGCCATGGCCGCTTAAGGCGTCTTCAATTTGGGCTCGATAGCTCATTCTCAGGTGTATCCGCGTTTAATGGGTCCAATCAACAGTTCGATCTTTATTCATCGTATCAATCGCGGTTCTCGATGAAGACGTTACCCTTGACCCATAGTGTCTGTAGAGCGAGATCGTTACAAAAACTCGGTAGGCAGGCTGCTCTCGCTGGCCGATTTCGAACGGAAGTCGCGAGCCAACCAGCCTCCGGATTGGCATCTGCGCCGGGTCGAGCGTCTTATGGAGATGTTGGGCGAACCGCACCTGGCCACGCCGGTCGTACACGTTGCCGGTTCCAAAGGTAAAGGGAGCACGTGCGCCATGATCGCTACCGGTCTGAAGGCCGCTGGATTTCGAACGGGCCTCTACACCTCGCCGCACCTCCACACATTCACCGAGCGGATCCAAATAGACGGCGAGAACATCTCACGCGATGAGTTCGCCGACCTGATTGACGAGCTGTGGCCGCACGTAGACGCGATTGAGAGGGCGGGTGACCTTGGTGTCGTCAGCGTGTTCGAGTTGCTGACTGCGATGGCGTTCGTCCACTTTCGCGACAACGCTGACATTGCCGTGATCGAGACGGGATTGGGAGGACGCCTAGACGCCACGAACGTGGTCGCACCAGAAGTCGCGGTCATCACGTCGATCAGCCGCGACCATGTGAAGATACTGGGCGACAAGATATCGCTCATTGCGAAGGAAAAGGCGGGCATAATCAAATCCGGCGCCCCCACGGTCCTAGCCAAGAATCACGCTGTAACTTGGCGAGTAGTGCGCGAACGCGCCGCGGAAGTGGGCTCCGAGGTTGTGAGCGCTTGCGCGACTACACCCGTCTCAAACATCAATACACGATTGAGCAATGATCTTCGTCAGGAGTTCGTAATCAAACGGTGGAGACACCCGAGAAACTTGCCAACCGATTTCGAAGGCGAACCGCACGTAACCGCGTTACATCCACTGCCCGACCCAGGACTTCGCGACGTCACGGTGCGAACCAAGCTATTGGGTTCACACCAGATCGACAACGCTCGGACTGCCGCGACGGCTCTGAACGTGCTCTATCGGCGTGGACACGCGTTTGACGTCAACGCGGCGATTAAGGGCATATCAGATGCCGTTTGGCCGTGTCGAACGGAGATACTAGATCTGCCTTCTTGGCCATTGATCATCCTCGACGGTGCACATAACAACGCCTCGCTCAAAGCGTTGCGCGAAACCATTCGAGACCACGCGGCTCCGCAACTGGTTTTCAAAGGTCGGGGTCTGAACCCGGCTTCGCCTTACGTTCTGATCATTGGCGGCACGGATGGCCATGATCACGAGGCGATGACGCGTGAGCTTGCCGCGTCCGCCGTTTGCGCGATCGCCACGCAGTCGAGGCACCCAAAATCGGTCCCATCATCACGGATCGCAAGCGTTGGATTTGAAACCGCTTTGGAGTTGATACAACGACCGAGCGTGGACACGGCGCTGTTAGAAGCCCGAAAAATCGCCGGACAACGTCCAGAAATCGGATTGATAATCGTAACTGGATCGTTGTTCATCGCAGCGGAGGCACGAGAGTACTTGCTGGACATCGAACCTGAAATATACGCGGACCTGAAACAGCCTTACGTGATGCCGTACGAGAACGTCGTTTCACTTAGCGATAAAATCGGTTAGATGAAGCCCTTCGAATCGAAGCTCCCGAAGTTGAGTTCAAGACTCTAAACGACCGATGAGTAGATATCCCGACGAACGCAGAGCGGTAATTACCGGCATGGGCGCGATGACCTGTTTGGGGAAGTCGCCTGAAGAGTTTTGGAACAACCTCAAGGCCGGCGTACCGGGGATTCGTCCAATGGCGATCATCGACCCGTCGCCGTTTCCGTGCAAAATCTCTGGGGAGGTGCAGGACTTTGATCCAACCGAGGGCGGCCTGATACACCGCAGAGAAGCCCGGAGAATGGGCAGATTTTCGCAGTTCGCAGTCCATGCATCGGACCAGGCGATCAAAGATTCCGGTTTGGACCTTGAAGCCGAGGACCGAGAGCGAGTGGGTGTCCTGATTGGTTGCGGAGCAGGTGGATTGCCGGAGACGGACCAGCAATCGATGGTCAAAAACCGACGCGGCGCGTTGAGGATCAGCCCGTTCTATATTCCCATAATGTTGGTGAACATGTGTTCGGCAAACGTGAGTCGAGTGTTCGGCCTGCTCGGATACACCAACACCTGCGTCACCGCGTGTGCCGCGAGCACGCAGGCGATCGGCGAAGCTGCCGAGGTGATTCGGCGCGGCGCGGCGGACGTCATTCTGACTGGTGGCGCTGAAGCCGGCATCTGCGAACTCGGCATGGGCGGGTTCACAACGATCCATGCTCTATCGACGCGCGACTGCCCGCCCGGGGAGGCGTCAAGGCCGTTCGATGCCGACCGCGACGGGTTCGTGCCGGCGGAGGGCGCCGCGATGTTCGTGATGGAAAGTTTGGCACACGCCAAGGCTCGTGGCGCCCAGATCTACGCCGAGGTTACCGGTTGGGGAGTATCGTCCGATGCCTTCCACCTGGTTCAACCCCACGATGAAGGTAAGGGCGCGGCGCTGGCCATAAAGCTGGCGTTGGCCGACGCGGAGCGGGATATCGAAGACATCGACTACATCAACGCACACGGGACTTCAACGCCGCTAAACGATAAATCCGAAACGTTAGCAATCAAGCGTGCTTTCGGTGATCACGCTTACAACGTGCCGATAAGTAGCACGAAGTCGATGACCGGACATTCCTTGGGAGCGTCAGGCTCGATGGAGGCGCTAGCTTGTATCAGCAGCATTCGAGATCAAGTGCTGCATCCGACCATCAACTTAGACACTCCCGATCCCGACTGCGATCTAGACTACATCCCCAACGTCGCCCGAGAGACGGAAGTCAACGTCACGCTTTCCAACAGCTTCGGCTTCGGCGGCCAGAACGCGTGTCTCGTGATCGAGCGATTCGAAGAATGACCTCGGCGAACAGCCATCACTTATTGAATTTTGGAGAATCTTATGAGTTCCTTCACAAACCGTGCGGTCGCGCTTTTCGACGGTATGAACCTATACAACCACGCCAAAAATGCTTTCGGCGATCGCGACGGGCGCTACGATCCGATCAAACTCGCTGAGGCAGTCGCCAATACTGCGGGTTGTGAGTTGGTGCAAACACGGTTTTATGTCGGAGTGCCGTCTTCAACGCGGCATCGCCGTCTCCACGGGTATTGGCAGGCAAGGCTGTACGCGATGGAACAGAAAGGGGTATCCGTTTTTAGAGGTTCTGTGAATTACTCAGGTGCTCAAGGGCAGGAAAAGGGCGTCGACGTTCGTATTGCACTCGACACCATCCAATTAATCTTGGATGGTGTCTGTGACACGGTCATCATTTTCAGCACAGATCAGGACTTTAAGCAGATCAGACCAACCGCGATAAACATCGCCCAAAAACTCGGGACACCAATTCGGATTAAATCAGCGTTTCCCCGGACCGCGGAGTACAACGTCAGGGGTATCGATGGTACGGACTGGATCAAGTTTGGGATGGAAACATATCGCCGGAGTTTCGATCCGCAAAATTACTGGCCACGGTAACTCGCTCGAAACCGAAAAGTCACCCACTAGTTTCTTGCGTGAAACGCAGGTTAGTGGTACCCTAAAAGTTGATACCCCCCCGTTTGTGGCAGCCACGGCGGACCCGTAAGGGTAAGTCGGCGGTGATGAACTGCGGGGGTTCATTTTTTTGTTGCGTGTCGATGTTCCCGCCGAAGCCCGAAAACGGAACAAGCAACGTCATCACATCCCCGGCGGGTTGTTGCCTATGCCGCAGCCCGTTCTTCTGCTTCCTGCGGAGGCCAAAGTCGTTGCAACTGAATTTTGTCTGCGCGCTGCATGGCTTGTGCCATGTCATAACGTGCTTGCAAACGGTACCACGTTTCGGCATCGCCGCCGAATACTTTGGAGACTCTGATTGCCATTTCAGGCGACAATCCGGCTTTGCAATTAACTATGTCTGACAGTTGCTTTCGGCTCACGCCGAGTGCCTTCGCGCCGGCCGTGACCGTCAAGCCGAGAGGGTCCAGACAATCATGTCGGATGGAAAGACCTGGATGCACGGGATTGTTGCGTGACATGATCCAATTCTCCTCAGTGGTAGTCAACAAGGTCTACGTCGTATGCGTCACGCCCTTCAAAGCGAAACGTGACTCGCCGGTTGGCGGAAACGTTGACTGCCCAAGTATCGTCCAGTCTCCCCATCAAACGATGCAATCGTAATCCTGGTAAATTCATGTGAGTCGGGCGTTCCGATGTCTCAAGACGATCCAAGATTCGTTCGATTTTGGCAACGTGCTCCGGGCTCAATCGACGGCGGTCGCCACGGACGTGCAAACGTTCAAGTCCGCGGTGGCGAAAACTGACGATCATTACTCAAAATGTAACCTGTAACGTTATAGGTGTCAAACCAAGTCTGACTAGCTACCAACTCGACCCCTCTTCCCGCTCAATCTTGTCGTCGTCGAGGTCCATGCCGACGCCTGACGTGGTCGGAATCGAGATCATGCCATCAACCGGGTTGACGGGGTCGGCTAGGAAGTGTTGGTGGATCATGTTCCACTTGATTAGGAACTCTTGGTACGGGGTGTGAATCGGTGATTGAGTGACCGAGACGTGTATGCCCGCTGGAGACGAATGGCCGTGCGGAATGGTGATCAGGTCGGCCGCAGTGGCCAGTGCCATGATCTTGAGAGTTTCGGAGATACCACCTGCCCAGTAGATGTCGGGTTGCAGGATGTCTAGGGCTTCGGCGTCGATGAAGCGTTTGAAACCCCAACGTGTGTACTCGTGCTCTGCGCCGGATATCGGGATGTTGGTCTTCTCACGGATCTTGCGGTAGGAATCGATCCGGTCCGGCATCGCTACCTCTTCCAACCAACGTGGCGCGCAGTCTTCGATGGCGCTGGCGAGTTTAACGACGTAGTTGACATCCATGGCCTGCCAGCAGTCGAGCATGATGTCGTAGCCCTCGTCGAGTGTGTCGCGTAGGGTTTCGACCATTGCGACGTTGGCATTAAATCCTTCGTGATCCGACATCGGACCGTATCTGAAGAACCATTTCTGAGCGGTGTATCCGAGGGATTTGGCCCATGCGGCGCGTTCGCGGACTAAGCCCATGTCGGTAACGTTGAAGCCGAGCATCGAGGCGTATGCGGGGACCTTGTCGCGTGTCGGCCCACCGAGAAGTGTGTAGACGGGAACGCCGAGCGCTCTGCCTTTCAGGTCCCAAAGGGCGCAGTCTACGACCGATATCGCCATCATCGCTTCGCCGTGTCGGCCGTGGACTTGGGAGCGATGCATGATGTCCCAGAGAAACTCGGTGGCAAACGCGTCGCGGTTGAGGAGGTATGGTGTGAGGTGCCTTGCGACCAAGTAGGCGACGGTTTCGTCGACTGGTCCTCCGATGCCGATGGCGCCGTCGTCGGTCTCAATTTGGATGAAATACGCGTCGTGCGCCATGCTGTCGGATTTCGACTGTTCGGTCACGACGCTCGCTCGCTGTTTAGACACACGAAACTCTTCGTAAACATCGAGCGGCATGACGAGACGGTCTTCCCAGAACTCGCCCTCGGTTTCGATGGTTCCGAAGACGTGCCGGAACCGTACGTTGGATATTTGAGACATTGAAAACCCTAGATTTCGTCGATCAATCACTGTGCGCGATTGCGCATCCGCTCCAAATCGATTTTCGAGCGTCTGGATTTACGTACCAAGTACAACGTAATTCCCGCAAACACAATGGAGACAAAGACCCACAGGACAGTGCCGAACACTAGATTGGATCCGCCCCGAGAACGTTCGAAAACTTCGGCGGCCAGCGTCAAGGTGGCTTCTCCATGTTCGGGGTGCTCGACGACCACGTCGATCGCCCAGACTCCTGGTTCTTCGATCTCGAGCCTTCCGACGTAGTACCCACGGTCTTCGGGCGAATTCAACGCCGGGGCGACTTGCCTTTCCCCCCGTTCTGAAGGCGTTGCGTAGACCTTTATCTTTGCGTCGGGCACGTTGGCATCGTCGACGTGCGTATGGACTTGGACGGCGTAGGTAAGAGTGCCGACGATAACGCGCGAGGGGGATTGGTGGACGATGACGCGGTAGTTGCCGACGTTTTCGTCGGCTACTATTTCGTACGGACCAGAGGTGAGGGTGAGAGGTTGCGCGAGAGTCGAAGTGGCCGCTAGGAGAGTGATTGCTGCGACCGCCAGCAGCGCGACGCTGCGGATGAATTTCGTGCGGTGCGAGATGGCGCTGATGGGGAGCATCTACATACAACAATACTGCATGACTACCGCGGGTTTGGATGTAAGATAACGCCATCAAGTCGATACGTACGGGAGACCGAAAAAGCTCATGTCACACCACAAACCACTTGCAGGACGCGCGGGCATTGTTACGGGGGGTGCGCTGGGCATCGGCGGCGGCACCGCTCGGCGTTTGGCGGCGGATGGCGCCAGTATTTTGATCGTTGACATCGTCGAAGATGCGGCTCAGCGCAACGCCCAGCGGATCAACGATGCAGGCGGTTCGGCGACCTACATGATCGGGGACGTGGCTAAGGAGGATGTAGCAAAGGCGATGGTTGAAAGGTGCGTAGATGAGTATGGTCGTCTTGACATCATGATCCAAAACGCTTACGGCGGTGGAGTAGGTCGTGACGGTTCGGCTACAGATGTCGAACCCGATGCTTGGCGCGCCGGAATGGACTTGCTGGTTGGGGCCCAGTTCCTGGGAGCGAAGTACGGCGTACCGGCGATGGAAGTGTCGGGAACTCCGGACAGCTTCGAGATTCCGGAGTGGAAAGGCGCCGGGCGGCGGCACGGGAATCCTCCGAAGATGGAGGTCGGGCGGATTGTAAACATCTCTTCCGTGCACGGTCTGTTGCAGGCGCCGAGGGCGTTGATCTACGAGGCAGGGAAGGCTGCGGTGGTAGGTTTGACGCGCCAGATGGCGGTCGATTTCGGACCTCTGGGCATTACGGTGAATGCGATTGCGCCCGGTCATATCGTGACGGAACGCGGCGAGGCGATGTGGGCAGAGCTTGGTAATGATGCTGGATTTGGCTTGTTTGAGCGGCACTATCCGGTGAGGCGTACGGGAGTCCCTGCGGACATCGCGAACGCGATCGCTTTCTTGTGCTCGCCGGATGCCTCGTTCATCACGGGCGTGGTTTTGCCGGTAGATGGTGGGATGTCGATCCAGCTGCAAGAGAACATCGTGATGCACACGAAGGACTACATCGTGGCGAATCCAGACCTTAGGACGCATTTCGACCATGGTCGGCTGGGCTAGCGGCGGCATGCCCTCACCCTAACCCTCTCCCGCCGAGCGGGAGAGGGGATTGTTGGTGGCGGGATTGGGTGTTTTCCCACTTCTAAATGCCCGTGGGGAGTAGAGGTTGTCATGTCACGATCACTTTGTCGCCGAGGTGGATAGTTCCCTCGTTTTTGGCGGCGATTGATACGGCGAATTGGGGTTGGTCTTGGCCGATGATGCTGGTGAGGGTGCCCATGACGTCTATGTCGCGTTCTGCACTTGTTGGGTCAACGTGAGTTGCTAGGCAACGGGTGACGGTTTTGCGGAATCGGAACTCTACGTCGCCGATAAGAATTCTTCGGCCGATCCAAGTAAATTCGTCCCAAGCGCTACAACCTTCGATTGCGATGTTGGAGCGGAAGCGGCGTTCGGAAATCTCGGCCAAGCCAGCCGCTTTGGCGAGATCGGCTAGGCTTTCACGCGAGTGAATGGTAGTCAATCCGGCTGATGTGTCGTGAAAACGGCCATCGGTGCCGTCGCCTACTAGACGTAGGGGCAGCCTTCGGCGACCCATGGCGGATGGAGTGGCGTCGAGCGTAGCGTACCATTGATTCACCTTCTGTTCGATGCGAAGTCGGTCTCCGGGCTCGTCGATGCTGCCTTCGATCACGCCGTCGGTATTCGGTATGGAGATCCAGAGTCGGCGGGACGCGGCGGCGTATCCGCAACGAACTGAAGCGAGAGCCGGGGAGTGTTGGAGCGATGCGAACCATGTCTTTTGGCGCCATTTGACGTCGTTTGGCGGGCCGGCATCGTCGAAGCGAAAGCCGAGCACGCGGTCGCCGACCACGCGCCCGTCATCGGTGATCTGCAACGAGTCGCAGGGCTCTGCGGGGAAGGATTTGACTGGGTGGCGGTATAGTGCGACTACTTGCATGATCGGTATCGTATTTCAAACTTTCACTCGTCGGAAGGCGAACCAGATGGCGAAGTCGTAGGCGATTTTGATGGTTCCGGCGGCGATCCATGGGACCGTGGTGAGGGCGCCTGCCCA
The DNA here is from genome assembly GCA_965220355.1 of Dehalococcoidia bacterium. Classification (GTDB taxonomy): domain Bacteria; phylum Chloroflexota; class Dehalococcoidia; order Lucifugimonadales; family Lucifugimonadaceae; genus Bin127. The sequence goes on along the minus strand of OZ244820.1, from coordinate 385,810 downwards.
CAGCCAGCCGGTAACCGTGGCGCTAGGTATGCGTCCCAAACCGCGACCTAGGTTAGCGGTACCTGCCATTATCGGATGTTCGTCGGGATCGGTGATCGCCATCATGTAGGCCTGTCGGGTAGGGACGTCCATCTCGTCGAAGAGTGATCTGAGCATCCAGAATGCGACGGCGATTATGGCTGTTGGGGCGAAGGCGAACGATATGAGCATGATGTTGCTGGCGACTTGTGAGAAGACGAGGGTATTGAGGAGTCCGACCTTTCGTGCGACCCACGGTGCGAGTGCTAGCGAGACCATGTTGAGCCCTTGTGCGGCGATCAGCATCGCTCCGATGGCAGCCGCGGACATATCGAACTTGGTGAATAGCCAGAAGCTGAGGAACGACTCGAAGGTCATGCCTCCGGCGAACGAATCGACGGCGAATAGGCCTGAGATTGTGAGTATGGGACGTCGGGCGCGGGCTTTGAAGGGATTGACCAAGAATGACCGGTCAACTTCCTCGTTTGGATCCCGTTGTGTGTTGACCGCCGTAGAGAGGAGCATATAGACGGTGGCGGCGAGCAGATGCGTGGCTACGTATAGCCAGAGGATGGCATGGTATGCGGTCAGTGGTTCCCATTCAAAGGTCTTGATGAGGAGCGTTGAAAGTCCGGCTAGGAGGGCTCCAACGGCGCGTCCTGCGGAGGATGCGATTGTCAAATTGGAGTAGGCTCTGGTGCGCCGATCTTGCGATACTACGGCGGCGATGCCGGTCTGCTCGAGCTGCGTCATGGCGCCCCAATGCGCGCCGCTGGCGGCGTATGACCCAAAGAAGCCGCCGATGATGATGATCCAGAAGTCGCTCGACACGATGAGCAGGACGCCTGCAATGGCGGTGATGACCATGTTGACCACAGACCATGTGCGCGTCGAGATGCCGCGGCTCGTGAGCATGACCGCTAGGGAGACGACGAAACCACCAGCAAGGCTGAAGCCGAAGATGATGCCGACCTGGCTGTTTGAGAACCCGATCTCGGCAAGATAGATGACGGCGAGGATCGCCATCAGCATTCGCGCCACGTCCCGAACAAACCGACCCGAGAAGAAGAGCCATGTGTCGAGGGTAGGTCCGCGGCTAAGAAAGGTGGCGCGCGAGTTCATCAGGGAAAGTTATCACAGAGGGGTTTTAGGGCGTGTTTAGTTGAACTGCTGGTTGGTTGGCAGATTGGTATGTGATGTGGGTGGGGTGGGCGGCCGACGGATGTCGGGCCTTCACCCGGGGGTTGCAAGGGCGACCACAAGGGTCGCCCCTACGTCCCCTCCTTTTCGCTGAGCGAAGGGGAGGAGTTCTTTTCGAATCATCGCCGCGTCGATTGGGGTCTGAGCGGGCGAAGGTTGGTTGGTGCGTCATTCAATAGTTCCAGCGCCTCCGACGTCGCCAGACCGTCGGCCCTCCGGACGGCGATTTGGGGTTCTGCCGCCCGTCATTGCTCGATTGCTTCTCGAGCTGGTGCTGTAGCCTCTTCCGCTCGGCGTGACGGAAAGACGTTTGCCGGATAGGTGGAACGTTCGCTCGGATCTTGAACGGGCATCCCCTGCGAGCTCGCTTCGCTTGCTCGCGTCCCCTTACGCTTCGCGAAGGGGAGAGGTATGACCGCCTGGCTTGCTAGGCGGAGTCAGCGTAACGCTCCGCATCCGAGCCCTGCAGCTACAACGATCTCCGTAACCGGATTTTGGTCTGCGTTTCGCCCGAACCTCTTAGGCTTTTGGCGGGCACTGCCGCGGGTTGCTTCGAGCAGTCGATTTCACCGTTTTCACGGCTTATAAGGTCGCTCTGGGCATCCCGGTGATTATCCGCCCGCAGGCCGATTTCAATATTTGGTTGTCGGTAGCAGCATCGAAAGAAGAAGTGTGCACGCTCCCCTGATCGACGCGGCGATGGTTCTGTGCGCTTGGGCCGGTGGTAAAAGGTCCGGCTCTGGGCGCTTGTTTTTATTTGTACTACAGATGTGGCATGAGAGTCAAGTCTGAACTGGGATTTGCATGTTGGTTGTTGGGGGTGATGCGGTGGTGGGGGTGTGGTGGTTTGGTTGGTGTGCCCCGCTCCGCCCCGGGCCCTCACCCTAACCCTCTCCCGCCGAGCGGGAGAGGGGATGTTGGTGGCGTGATGGGGTGATTTCTTCGTCGAGAAGGTGGTGGTGGTTGTATTGTAGGTATTGTCTGGGTTGGATTTTTGGATCAGATCTACGTTGCAGTATTGGTTCGTTATTGGCGTTTGAAATGTGTCGGAATATAGACTTTTATTGAATCGATGTGGTGATAATTTGGTCAGGAATCATGGCGGATAACGAAGCTACTGCACGGATCAGGATCAATCAGCTTTTGGAGAGGGCTGGGTGGCGATTGTTGCCGGTCAATGGGTTGCCGGCAAATGTTCAGTTTGAGCTGGGTGTATCGCTCAAGCAATCCGATCTCGACGCGTGGGGTGAAGATTTCGAAAAGGTCGGCAATGGGTTTGTGGATTTCTTGTTGTTGGATGAACGTGGTCGTCCTTTGGTGGTTTTGGAAGCGAAGTCTTCGAGTAAGCACCCTCTGGTTGGCAAAGAGCAAGCTCGGGCGTATGCGAGGAGTCTGAACTGTCGTTTTGTGCTCCTTTCGAACGGGAATATGCACTATTTCTGGGACTTGGAGCAAGGGAATCCGCAAACGATCAGAGCGTTTCCGACGCCGGAGAGCGTGGGGCATTTCGAGAAACGTCAGGTACCGGACACTCGTCGGTTGGTCAACGAGGATGTGGGTTCGGACTATATAGCTCGAACGAAGTTGCCGGATTATGATCGGCGTGCCGGTTGGATCAACGAATCCGAGCGCGATGAGTTCGTACGCGAGAACAAGCTGCGTTTCTTGCGCGATTATCAGTTGGATGCTGTCAAATCGATCCAACGTTCGGTGAAAGACGGCAACGAACGGTTCTTGTTCGAGATGGCGACTGGGACCGGAAAGACTTTGACGGCAGCCGCGATCATCAAATTGTTCTTGCGGACCGGGAACGCGTCGCGGGTTCTGTTTCTGGTTGACCGTTTAGAGCTCGAAGACCAAGCGCAGAGGGCGTTTACGGAGTACCTCAGCCCGGATTTCACTAGCACGATTTACAAGCAAGACAGAGATGGTTGGCGACGGGCCGACATCGTTGTGACGACCGTGCAATCTCTGCTCGCGAACAATAAGTACGCGGACCTGTTCTCCCCTACCGATTTTGATTTCGTCATATCGGACGAGGCGCACAGGTCGATCAGCGGAAACGCGCGTGCTGTATTCGATTACTTCGTTGGATTCAAACTCGGCCTAACCGCCACCCCGCGCAGTTACTTACGCAATATCGATGTCAATGATCCGACCGTTAGGGATCCGCGAGAGATGGAGCGGCGTCAGTTGCTTGACACGTATCAGACGTTTGGTTGCGGGGATGGTCAACCTACGTTCAGGTATTCGCTCATCGACGGAGCGAACGATGGGTTCTTGATCAATCCTAGGGTTGTCGATGCGCGAACTGACGTTTCGACGCAGTTGTTGTCGGATCAGGGGTTCATGGTTGCATTCAGTGACGAGGAAGGCGAAGACGCGACGGCGGTGATGAAGCGGAAAGATTTCGAAAAGAAGTTTTACTCGGATGCCACGAACCGGATGTTCTGCAAGGTGTTCATAGACAACGCATTGAGGGACCCGATCAACAATGAGATCGGCAAGTCGATCATATTCGCGGTGAGCCAAGACCATGCAGCTAAGTTGACCAACATCCTGAACGAATTTGCACACCGGAAGTTTCCGCACCGGTACCAATCGGATTTCGCTGTTCAGGTCACGTCCATTGTTCCGAACGCCCAGCAGTATACCGTCAATTTCGCAAACAACAACCTATTGGGTCGCAGCAAAGCGATCGACGGTTACTTGACGAGCAAGGCACGCGTGTGTGTGACGGTTGGGATGATGACGACTGGATACGACTGTCCTGACATCCTGAACCTTGGATTGATGCGGCCTATATTCTCGCCGACGGACTTCATCCAGATCAAAGGACGGGGCACACGGACGCACGATTTTCGCGAGCACGCGATCGAGGCGTACCTGAAAGAGGGATCGCCGAACGCCGAGAAATCGGAATACAAGTTGATCGATTTCTTTGGAAACTGTGAATATTTCGAGCATGAGTTCAACTACGACGAGGTGTTGAAGCTACCTCAGATCGGGGAGACGCTCGAAGGGCCGCCCGATGAAAATGGCGGTCCGGCAAAACGCATCGATATGTTCACCTACGTTGGCGAGGATGAGCTTCATTCGCTGAAAGAAGAGCGGATTGGTTTTGGGGGGATGAAGATCGATCGGATGTTCTTCAACCGGTTTGCAGATGTCGCGAGGAATGATGAAGCTTTGAAGCAAGCGGTCGAGAGTGAAGCTTGGGACGAAGCGAGCGACCACGTTGTTGAGGAGTTATTCGATAAGCCAGAGGAGTATTTCAACCTCGAGAAGTTGCGGCGCGCGCTGAACGTGGACCGTCGGGTGACGATTCGCGAGATTTTGGAGCATGTCTTTGGCAGGGTCGAGCGTTTGAAGACCAGAGACGAGATGTTGGAGGAGGAGTTCGGAGCGTTCATTGCGCGTCATGCGCCTGAGAACGTGGCCGCGATACCAGTGATCAAGGCGTTCTTCAAGGCGTACGCGACTGACGGCGAGGTCCGGACTACCATCGACAGTCGAAAGTTCGGAATGCTATCGATCAATCCGAGCTTCTCGTTCTCGGACTATCGGGAACTTCCCGCCGATTACCGAAAATCAGTTCCTGAGTACATCAAGGACTATGTGTCGTTGAATCAGTTTGCCTGAGCTAAGGTCGGCTATGATTACGGGTGATTTCGCGAGGATGCGTTCGAGTGCTGGCGGATGGCGTGATACGGTGGATTGTGAAAAGTTGGTCGAAGATATCTATGCGGATCGGTTTTGCGTTGCCAAGTAGCTAATGGTCGGCAAATCGCATCAAAGTTGACCGGTTGTTGAAGCGGTTGTTGCCCCATCGATGTTGTCGAGACGGTTGAGTAACAGTCTGACCTGATCGACGAGAGTTCGGATCTCGATGTCTTCCAACCAATGCTCGTAGAAATTGATGTGTAGCATGTTGGCTGCACTGAATAGTTCGACTAGGTGATGATCGCCGGTCTCGTCGACGAGGTTGCGTACGATGCTGAAAAAGTGGGCATGTGAACTGTGGTCCCAGCCGCGTTCTTGGGCGATGGCTTTGAGTGCTTGAGCGGCGGCACCCCAGAACTTTTCGGATGCTTGTACCAAGTCTCCGGCATCCAGTTCGACTTGTCCTTGTTCGAACAGGGTGGAAGATACTGCTTGATAACGTTCAGCGGTGGTCATGGTGTTGGTAATTGTAGCAGTGTATTTAAATATCCTGTATACCCTGTGCATCCACGTAAGCTTTGTTGAGGAGGAGCATGCTAGACGTTAAGACACGACAGCGGATCGATACGGCGCGGGACATCCTTGTAGGGAAGGTGCCGGATCCTAAGAGCCAGGTGGATCAGATTACCTTGGCTCTGATGTACAAGTTCATGGATGACATCGACGCGGAGGCGGAGGAGTACGACGGGAACGCGACGTTTTTTGTCGGTGATTTTGCTCGATATTCTTGGCGGAAGATTGTTGGACGCGGGATTGGAGCGCACGAAGCCACTGACCTCTACGATGTGGGAATCAGGCGGATGGGAGAGAACCCGGGTCTGCCACCGCTGTTCCGGTCGATCTTCAACAATGCATACCTGCCCTACCGTGATCCGGAGACTTTGCGGGCGTTTTTGCAGGTTATCGATGAGTTCGAGTATGACAATTCAGAGCGGCTAGGTGACGCGTTCGAGTATCTGCTGTCGATCATGGGGTCGCAGGGCGATGCCGGGCAGTTCCGAACTCCGAGGCACATCATCGACTTCATGGTGGAGATTGTCGATCCGAAAAAAGAAGACATAATCCTAGACCCGGCGTGCGGAACTGCTGGGTTCTTGATTTCGGCGTACAAACACATCGCGAAGACGAACGAGAATGCCGAGACGCCGTTGACACCTGTGGAACGCGCCAAGCTCGCCGGCAACGTTAGCGGTTATGACATCTCGCCTGACATGGTGCGGTTGTCGTTGGTCAATCTCTACCTACACCGCTTCCCCGACCCGGATATTTTCGAGTACGACACGTTGACGAGTGAGGACCGTTGGATCGAGTACGCCAACGTGATACTGGCTAATCCGCCGTTCATGTCGCCGAAAGGTGGGATTCGTCCGCACAACCGTTTCAGTGTGAAGTCGAAGCGCAGCGAGGTGTTGTTCGTCGACTACATTGCCGAACATCTGACGCCTGATGGTCGGGCTGGCGTGATTGTTCCTGAGGGCATCATTTTCCAGAGTCAGAACGCGCACAAGCAGCTGCGTAAGATGCTGGTCGAGGACTATCTGGTGGCGGTGGTTTCGTTACCTCCGGGGGTTTTCAATCCGTATTCAGGAGTGAAGACTTCGATTTTGATACTTGACCGGTCGTTGGCTAGGCGGTCGGAGACGATCGGGTTTTTCAAGGTTGAGAATGATGGGTTTGATCTTGGGGCGCAACGTCGACCGATAGATCGGGATGATTTGCCGCGGGTTAAGGCGGAGGTGGCGGAGTATCTGCGTCGTGTGCGGGAAGGGGATGGAGGTGGGGAGTTTGCGCCTGAGCATGGGTTGGTTGTCGAGAAGGAGAGGATTGGGGAGGACGGGGAGTTTAATTTGAGCGGGGAGAGGTACCGGAAAACTGCGGTATCAGATACCCGACATCCGATCGTAGAACTTGGTGAAGTGGCTAAAGTTATCGCAGGCCAATCTCCACCTGGCTCGTCGTATAACGCTGTGGGGGCTGGCGAACCTTTTTATCAAGGCAAGACCGAGTTCGGGGAAATGTTCATTGGCAAACCCGTTAAATGGACAACCGATCCTCGAAGGTACGCGAAAGAAACCGATATATTGATGTCAGTCCGTGCGCCTGTCGGTCCGGTGAACATGACTAAGCACAGCATTTGTATCGGTAGGGGTTTGGGCGCGATTCGACCCGAAACTAGCCGAATCGACAAGCAGTTTCTTTTCTACATTTTGCGATTCTTGGAACCAGAGATTTCGGGTAACACTGGTACCGCTTTCTCATCCATCAACGTGCGCGATATGCATCGTATCGACTTCCCGCTACCACCTTTGGTAGTTCAGCGAGAAATTGTATCGGAGATTGAGAGTTATCAGAAGGTGATCGATGGGGCTCGCGCGGTTGTTGAGAACTGGCGTCCACGGATCGCAGTTGATCCGGAGTGGCCGGTGGTGGAGTTGGGGGAGGTTTGTGAGATCAACCCGGAAAAAGTTGAAACCAAACCGTCAATTACATCGATATCTCGTCCATTGAAAACGAAACGGGTCGTTTTATGGGGTACAACGAAGTCCCTTCCGATGAAGCTCCTAGCAGGGCACGACAGGGGGTTAAGGACGGTGATGTTTTGCTTTCGACGGTGCGACCGAATCTCAAAGCGTTCACGATTTTGGAAGATGTGGTCGACCGGGCTGTTGCGTCAACGGGGTTCGCTGTACTGCGTGCTCGCAACGGCGTGACCAATCCGGAGTTCATAGCCGCATCGGTAAGGCAAGACTATGTGGTTGACCAGATGATCGGGATGATGGGTAGGGGCGCGTATCCAAGTATCAATCGACGTGATGTCGCCTCATTGCGGATAGCGTTACCGCCACCGTCGCAACAGATTGAGATTGCGGCTGAAATTGAAGCAGAACGGGGACTCGTCGAGGGGAACCGTCGGTTGATTGAGCGGATGGAGGGGAAGGTGGGGGAGGTTGTTGGGCGGGTTTGGGAAAGCTGAAATGTCTCTATTGCCGACAAATTACCTACAACGCGTCGCCGCGATCGGGGCATCAAAAAAGAAACTCAGTGGTGCTGTTGACGTCGATTCGATGGATGTCATCGCGGCGGGATTCTTCTATGATTATCCGTCGGAAAGGTTTTCCGATGATGGAACTCGGTTACTCCGAAGATGGTTAGTAACATGCAAACACGTGATCGGTAAAGCTAGGCACGCTGGCAATAGGTCGATATTGATCAGATTGAATTACCGTCCGGGTCTGGGGACGACGGTTTTCGCGTTACCGACCTATTATCAATATTGGACGGATCATCCTGAGGTGGACGTAACCGTCACCGAGACCGCGTGGACATTGGAGAATCCGGCTCAGATCCAGTATGGCAAATTCACTCATGGCGTTGATTCCTTGACCAAAAGAGAATGTGTCGACAAAGGTTTGTTTGAGGGTGACGGAGTTTTTTTTGTCGGGTTCCCAACTGGATGGGAACCGGCCAGACAAGACCATCCAATTGTACGGAGTGGAGTCTTGGCACAGGTCCAAGGATGGTTTGCCGGAGACCACGACACTTACTTGGTTGACGGTTCAGGATTCCCCGGCAATAGTGGCGGGCCAGTTATTGTGAAACCCCAGTTAATGTCTTTCAATAACTTCGGCCAAGTAGATATTGCGTATTTGATTGGTGTAGTTGCGGAGCGAAGGCTTTCAGAAATTGAACCTATCGCCGTGTCAGGTGACGAAAAAACCCATTTGGAAGAGACGGCGGATTTGGTTGAGGTTGTACCGGTTGACGCGATCAATGAAACTATTGAAAGAGCGATGCAATTGGAGGCGACTGATCCTGACGAATAGTCAAGGCACGAGCATGATTAGGGACGGTCACGCCCTACAGGACCTGGTCCAACAAGAGTTGGGTTCTGTCTTCGGTGGGGTTGGTGAAGATGTGGTTTGGGGATAAGCAAGTCAACGTCCGCGCGCCCGTACACCCTGCCCCTCTGGATCCCGGCTTTCGCCGGGATGACGGGGGTTGTGCAAAGGTCCCATCGAGGGAGAAGGGATGACTCCGCCACCGGCATCCCCTGCGAGCGTCGCTTCGCTGGCTCGCGTCCCCTTACGCTCCGCGAAGGGGACGGGTTCGGGAGCATTTATAGAAGTGCCCTGCACTGACCTCCAATCCGTAGAATCGTTGACGATGCGGCGAGACAACAGGTTACGACTGAGGATATTGTCCGGACGTTCGGATGCGAATATCCGTTTCGACGAGCTTCGTCGATTTCTTTTGCGATTGGGCTTCGATGAACGGATACGAGGTAGCCACCATATCTTCAGGAAACAAGGCGTGCGCGAACTGGTTAATCTACAGCGGGATGGGAGCCAGGCCAAACCTTACCAAGTGCGGTAGGTTCGCCAGGTTGTTTTAGGGTGCAGACTCGAAGGGGTCACTGATGCACAAGTATGAAATCATCATTTATTGGAGTGCCGAAGATGAAGCATTTGTGGCTGAAGTGCCGGAGCTCCCTGGATGTGCGGCTCACGGCGACTCGCATGATGCGGCACTGGAGAGCGTGAATCAAGCGGTGGTTCTTTGGCTTGCTACGGCACGAGAATTCGGTGATTCGATCCCGGAACCGAAAGGCGAGCGATTGATGCTTGCGTGAATAGGCTGCGGGGGCGAGTTTTTGGGGACAAGCAAGTAAACGTCCGCGCGCCCGTACATCCCGCCCCTCTGGATCCCGGCTTTCGCCGGGATCCAGAGGGGCGGTACTACGCGCCGTTGTCTGACGACGAGTTATCGCCGGAAGACACGCTCCGCATCACCCGAATCGTAGTTTCTACGGGCTGCGTTTCGGGGAGTTCTTTGGTGGTTTGGACGCCGAGTTCGGGGAAGCGTCGGGCTTGGGTTAGGACGCGGGATTCTAGGGAGCCGACGCCTCTGTTGTAGCGGTTGACGGCGCGGTCTAGGGCGGTGCCGATGTCGGCGTAGTGAGTTGCGAAGACTTCTAGTCGGTCGTGAAGTTCGCGTCCTAAGAGTCCGATTTCGTTGGCCTCTTCGGCGATTTTGCGCTCTTGCCAGCCCATGGCTACGGTCTTTAGGAGAGCGACGAGGGTTGAGTGGGTGCTAATTACGACGTTGTTCTGGAGGGCGCGGTCGATTAGGTTGGGGCGTCGTTCGACGGCTGGTGGGAGGGCGAATTCGGGGACGACCATGACTACGAAGTCGGCGGAATCGGGTAGTTGGCTCCAGTACTCTTTGCTGGCGAGGGAGTCGGCGTGGCCCTGCATGAGGCGGGCGTGGCGGTCTAGGTGTTGGGAGCGTTGGTTTTCGTCGGTGGTGTCTTGGGCGTCGATGAGGGCGACTAGGGAGACTTTGGAGTCGAGGATGATGTCTCGTCGGTGGGGCATGTGGACGATGAAGTCGGTGCGTCCGCCCTGCTGGTCGGGTGCTTGGGTGTCGTAGTGGATGCCCTTGACGAGGCCGGAGAGTTCGAGGGCGCGTTCAACCTGCATTTCGCCCCATTGGCCGCGGGCTTGGGGTCTGGTGAGTGCGGTCGAGAGGGTACGGGTCTCGGTGGCGAGGGATTCGATCTGCTGCTTGAAGGCACCGGAGGTGTTGACCCACTCGCGGTCGAGCTTTTCGACCTTGTCGGACAGGGGTTTGAGGGTCTCGCGGGCGCGTTCGATGAACTGTTTCTGCTGGTTGGCGAGGGTCTCGGACGACATCGTTTTGAAGCGGTCGCCGAAGAGTTTTTCGAGTTGGCCTCGCTCTTCCATCCGTTCCTCGGCGTTTTTGAGCTCGGTGTTCAGGTTTGAGACTTTGGCGGTCAGGGTGTTGACTTGGCCGACTAGCTCGGTAGACTGCCTTCGGAGATCGGAGTTATCGCTGGTCTCTTCTTGTAAGGACGCGTCTTTGGCGTCGAGTTCCGCTTTGAGGCCGGAGATTTCGGCGGTGAGTTTTTGGACTTGAGATTGGAGGTTTTCGCGGCTGGACTGTGTGGACTGGAGCTGTACGGCGGTTCTGGTTTGGAGCGCTTTTTCGTTGGCGAGGTCGGAGGTGAGTGTGGCGTTTTGGATCTCGAACTGACGGGCGGTGTCGAGTTGTTGGTTGGCGTAATCGAGGTCGGCTCGGGTCGACGCGAGATCGGCTTCGGCTTTGGCTTTCTCTTCGGCGAGTCGGACGAGGTCGCCGGTGTCTTCGCCGGTTTCGCCGCCACGTCGTGACATCATGATGAATGCGCCAATGATTGAGGCTCCGACGATCGCTGCGACGATGATTATTCCTGCGTCCATGGTTCTTCCGTCCTCTTCTCACAAAGGCGACAAGCCGCTCAAAAATGGTTGCTTATCGTTTACGATGCTACTAGCGAATTCAAAGTGGAATCCAACCGTCGTTGGAAAGGTAGAACAACATGATCGTCGATGTACATACACACTTGCCGAGCCATCCGGACACTGTGCCCGAGGATGAGATTTTGACGGAGACGACCATGCGGTCGGGGGATACGGTGTATCTGACGAACAGCATCGCCGACTATTACCGTGACATGTCGCCAGTGGATAAGACGTTCATCTTCGGGATCGCGCCGCGGCCTTGGAAACCCGAAGAACTTGTGACGAGGCAAGCTGGATGGGATGACGCGTTGAACCACAACGACATCGCATCGATTACCGCCAGCAAGAATCCGGACAAGGCGATACCGTTCATGTCGTTGCATCCGTTGGACCCGAACTGGGAGGATGAGTACGACCGGTGCGTGGGCGATCTGGGTTGCAAGGGGATCAAGTTGGGGCCGAACTACCAGGACTTCGATCCGGTGTCGCCGGAGGCTTTCCGTTTGTTCGCCCGATTGGAGCATGACGAGATACCGATCATCTTCCATCAGGGGACGTCGCCGATGACGGAAGCGCCGTTGACGTATGCGCATCCGCTGACGACGGAGAAGGTGGCGATGGCGTTTCCGAAGCTGAAGATGGTGTTGGCTCACTTGGCGCACCCGTGGCAGGAGGACTGCATCTCGGCGGTGAGAAAACATCCGAATGTCTGGTGCGATGTGTCGGCGCAGTTCTACCGCCCGTACTCGTTCTGGGAGGCGATGCTGAAGTTCCACGAGTGGGGTTCCACACAGCGGATTCTCTTCGCTTCGGACTGGCCGGTGACAAGACCGCAAGACAACATCGATCATCTCCGAGGGTTGAACAAGTTTGCGAAGGATCATCATCTTCCGGGTATACCGGAGGACGAGATCGAGGCGATCATCAACCGGGACGCGTTAGACATCTTGGGAGTGGACTAATCGGCGTAGATTACCATTGAACCAAGGATTGCCGAGGTGGCGAAACGGTAGACGCGCTACGTTCAGGGCGTAGTGTCCGCAAGGACGTGCGGGTTCGACTCCCGCCCTCGGCACCACATCTAACACCAAGTTACGCTGGATGTCAGTGGTAATCTGAAAGGTGTGGACCGCGCGCTTGTAGCTCAGCGGATAGAGCGCAGCCCTGCGAAGGCTGAGGTCGTGGGTTCAAATCCCGCCAAGCGCGCCATTTCTTTTTGTTGGGGGAGTGGTCTGGTTTAGGTGCGGTTGCGGCGGGGGCGGTAATCTCTTGGGTCGATGCAGGAATCGTAGAGTTGGCGGGATATATGGAACTGTTCCATGCCGTTGATACCGCGAACATTACGGTTTCCGACGGGATAGGCACTGATTAACCTGATTTCGCGCCCCTGCTCTTCTGCTAACTCCTGCACGTATCGATTTAACTCCGTGAAGTCTTGGTCCGTGCTGACGATGACTAATGCATCGTATGCTCGCCGGAACGCGAGAGATAACGCGTCGAGACCAATTCGAAGGTCAATGCCTTTTTCTTGGGGCGGTGACGTTCGTCTGATTGGCCGCGTGTAAACGATTACCCCGGCTTGGCGCATAGCTTGAGACTTGGCAAACCAAAAGTGGTGCCTAGCGGGATCGATCCGCTGCATAGGGACACCAGTGTAGAAACGTGTTTGTTCGAGCTGGCACCCGAGTTGAACGCATATAGCACGGGCAAGTTTCGCGACATCGTAGTTGGGGTAGGAAAAACCGAACGCCCGTTTCGCGTTGTTGAATAGATTCATACCGTCGACCAGGACGACTGCACGGTTCACCACATCATCTAACATCAAAATCCTCTCTAAGCGATTGAACCCTTTATTAGAAGACCTCCAATGAAACGAAAACCCCCCGAATATCATCACCGCCGATGCAATCGTGGCTGTATACGCGGGGGAGGAATTAACTGTTAGATTACATGATCTTTAGCCGGTTGTCAACAACCTTGCCGTTCGGTTCGCTTGGTGCTTCACGTTGGTTCGAGCCAGACGAGGCACCGCTGATTGGATTGGTGGATTTTGACCGTAGAGGAGCGATATATAATCTGAACCCATCAGAGATGGGCGGTTAGCTCAGTTGGTTAGAGCGCGTCGTTGACATCGACGAGGTCGGAGGTTCGAATCCTCCATCGCCCACCATTCACCTTAAAACCGAACGGTTTTTACGTTGATTGACAGGTTCACAACGCGATTGTCACTTGAGGGCGACCCTACACGGCGTCGTACCCTCACTATGATGGCGCGGGCTTGCTGATCATCACCCGGCCCCGCGCCTAATCCCTAGATCAAGTGGCGGCGGGGTTTCACTTCGCACTGATCTGTTTCGTGCCTCGTCAACGCGCTTGTTTCGCGTTCGCCCGTCGCCTAATTCAACCCAGAGTTCATTGGTGAGCGACATGGCAGACAGCCAAAAACAAGAACAACCGAGTAACCACCCATCTCCGGTGGATGCCCGCGTCCGCGGGAATGACGGTGGGAGACGAACGAGGTTCCGGGATCTTAGCCCGGAGGAGCAGTCGGAGTATCGGGACGCGCTGCGTCACTCGGCGGCACACGTATTGGCGGAGGCGGTGTTGAAGCTGTTTCCAGAGGCCAAGCTGACGATCGGGCCGCCGATCCGCGACGGTTTTTACTACGACTTCGATGTGGCGCGTCCTTTCACGCCCGAAGATCTCGAAGCCATCGAAGGCGAAATGAGGATGTCGATTCGTGCCAACACGTCTTTCGTGGAGCGCGAAGTATCGCGAGATGAGGCGCGGGTGTTAGTTGCGGACAACCGTTACAAGCAGGAGATCATCGACGGCATCCCTGAAGATGAACGGGTGACCTTCACGAGTCATTCGGACGGGACGTTCGATGATCTGTGTCGCGGCGGTCACGTAGATACCACTGGACAGATATCGGCGTTCAAGCTGCTTTCGACCGCCGGAGCTTATTGGCGCGGAAGCGAAACGAACCCGATGCTTCAGCGCATCTACGGCACGGCGTGGGAGTCGCGCGACAAGATGCGCGCATATCTGAAGCAGCGGGAACAGGCTCGGCAACGCGACCACCGTCGGCTTGGCTCTCAGATGGGCCTGTTCTTCTTCGATCAGGTGGCGCCGGCAAACCCGTTTTTCCGTCCGAAAGGGGCGTTCGTCTACAACACGCTTGTCGATTACGTTCGGGGCCTCTACGAACGGTACGGCTACGACGAGGTGATCACCCCGCAGATGTTCAAGACGGACTTGTTCAAGACGTCTGGGCACTACGACAACTACATCGAGCACATGTACATGCTTGAGATCGACGAGCAGGAGTACGGCATGAAGCCGATGAACTGTCCGTCTCATGCGGTGATGTATTCGAAGTCGTTGCACTCGTATCGGGAGTTGCCGATACGGTATGCGGACTTCGGACGTCTGCACCGTTATGAGTTGTCGGGCGTGACGGCAGGGTTGACGCGCGTAAGGTCGTTCTCGCAGGATGACGCGCACATATTCTGTCGGGAGGACCAGATCGCCCAAGAGGTTAACGGTTTCATCGACATGCTCAACGAGAGTTACCAAGTCTTCGGCTTCGACTCGACGCGGTTCGTGTTGTCGTTGCGTCCGGAAAAGCGAGTCGGTTCGGATGCGCAGTGGGACCGAGCCGAGGCCGCTTTGGATGCGGTTTTGCGGGAGCGCGGCGGCGAGTTCGAGACGGCCGAGGGTGAAGGCGCTTTCTACGGTCCGAAGATAGACATGTTCGTACCCGACGCTCTCGGTCGAGAGTGGCAGTTGGGCACGGTGCAGGTCGATTTCAACCAGCCAGAGAGGTTCGATCTGGAGTACGTCAATTCGGCAGGTGATCGTGAGCGCACGGTGATGATCCATCGGGCCATGTTGGGGTCGTTGGAGCGCTTCATCGGCGTCCTGTTAGAGCACCTCGGCGGAAATCTGCCGCTGTGGTTGGCACCGACGCAAGCCATGATGATCCCGATAGCCGACCGGCACAACGACTATGCGTACGCAGTTGCAGATCGGATGCGAAAGGTTGGTTTGCGGGTTGATGTCAACGACGCGAGCGAGCGGATGAACGCGAAGATTCGTAACGCTCAGCTGATGAAGATCAACTACATGCTGGTAGTTGGCGACCGTGAGATCGAAGCTGATTCGGCGGCATTGCGCACAAGGTCTCGAGATAACTTAGGTGCGATCAGCGTTGACGACATCATCGCCAAACTCGGCGACGAAGTAGCAAGTATGGCGTTGTGAGGACCACGCCATTCAGCAGCTCGACTAATGTCCTGCGTCCGTCCCGTCGCTCCGCCCATCTGGATCCCGGCTTTCGCCGGAATGACGATGTTACTTATAGACGGCTAAAACCCTCCGCAACGCATCTCGGTAAAGGTCGTATTCGGTTTGCCTGGTGGCGCCGAAGATGCGTGCGCCGCGAATGAGTTCGCGGTTGTATGCGATCTTGTCGTTGGGCATAACCGGTGGCTCGACGGCCAGCCCGCGGGCGATCGCGGCGTCTACGACGCTGTTGATCGCGGCCAGAACTTCGGGGTGCTCCCACTGACCGGGCAATCCCATCTTCGCCGATAAATCGCCCGGACCGAATACCACACCGTCGATTCCCTCAACGTCCATCATGGCGCCGGCGTTCTCCACGCCCAGCGGCGACTCGATCTTCGGCAACACGAGCGTCGCTTGGTTGGCTTCCCGGCAGTAACGCGCGATGTCCGAGGCGTCGTAGCTCGCGTTGGCGCCCAATGCCAAGCCCCGTACGCCTTCGGGCGCGTACTTGACCCAACGCACCAAGTCTTCCATCTGCTCGGGCGTCTCTGAGTGTGAAAGTATGATGCCTAACGCGCCTGCGTCCAACACGCGCGATACCAACGCACGCTCGGGAGCGGTAACCGTGACGATGGGAGTCACGCCGTTGTCGCGGACCAGCGTCAGGAACATCGCCAACCCACTGCCATCGTTCAGCGCATGTTCGGCATCCACCATCAACACGTCGAACCCGGCGTGAGCGGCGACTTTGGCGACGGACGGTGTCAGCGCTTCGAAGATGTTGACGCCGAATATCGGCTCGCCAGCTTTGAGCTTGTCTTTCGCGGGATTGGATATGAGAGGTTGTTGTCGATCCATGGGTTCTTGATCCAGTCTCGGTAACGTAGACGAAACCAAGTTTATGCCTCATTAGAGTGGCGAATGGCCTCGCCCGCGCGTTCGCGATCGAAAACATGGCGTGGATCCGAATATGCATCCTTATAGACTGGTCTGACCGGTTAACATAGAGTTCATGGCAATTACCTATTCGACATACGAAGCGAAGTCCCGGTTCTCCGAAGTCATTCGTCAAGTTCGCGAAGGCAACACCGTCACGGTCTCCTACCGCGGAGTTCCCGTCGCCGAAATCCGTCCCATCCAAAAAGCCCCGCAAACCATCGAGGAAAGGTTGGACGAACTCGAACGCCAAGGGGTTCTGCAACGCGCGAAAGGACCGCGTACTCCCTTCAAAGTCGGAGAACATAAGCCAGGTGCATTGAAGCGTTTCCTGGAAGATCGTAATCGGTTTTGATCGCCTACGTCGATAGCTCCGCGATCCTCGCCGTCGAGTTCCGTGAAGACGGCTATCAAAGCATTTCGGACCGCATCGGTGAGCATGCCGACATAATCGCGTCGAATCTGGTCGAAGCGGAAATACGGGTGGCGGCGGCGCGCGAACGTAGGACTTTCAATCAACCATTGCATTCGAACATTACTTGGATCTACCCGAATCGACCTCTGACGCGTGAATTCGACCGCGTACTGCGCGCCGGATATCTCAGAGGTGCCGATCTGTGGCACGTCGCGGTAGCATTGTTCGCCTCGCCCGACCCTAGCCAAATTTCGTTCATAACACTGGATATGCGTCAACGCAACGTGGCGCGCGACATCGGGTTCCAAACTTGACCGATGCAACGTCCCGACGTCTAATGTGCCTCAGACCGGGATTCGAAGATTGCGTGTTTCTCACTCCAAACCTAGAAGTTCCAGCGAGTTGCGGTTGATGATCGCTTCGATTTCATCCACTGGCACTGGTGGGAGGTTGTGCTTCTTCGCGAAGCGGGGGATGGCGCGCAGGCCGTCCATCGTCTCTTGCGGCGTCCAGAGCACCCAATCCGATCCGAACAGCATCTTGTGCGTGGCAGAGAACTCGTGAAAGACGCGCATGGCTCGCCATGCCATCCAAGGTCGCGAGGGCATGCCGGAGATGTCAGTCCACACGTTCGGGTGTTTGCGAACGACCGACATGCAGTCCTCGTACCAGGGGTGCGAGGTGTGCGCCAAAATCATCTTCAGCCGCGGGAAGGCTATCGCAACCTCGTCCATCGCCAGCGGGTGGGCGTATCGAAGCACCGCGTCAGGTGAAGCCGACATCCCGTTGTGAAATACGATGGGGAGGCCGTCTGATTGGAGTCGGTCAAAAAGGCGGAACGCGGGGGCGCTCATCGGGTCGGCCGCTTGGTAACTCAACGCGAGCTTGATTCCTCGACAACCTAATTCTCCGACCGCGCGGTCGTACTCTTGATCGATATCCGGCTGCTCAGGATGGAGTGACATGAAAGGTATGAACTTCCCGGGATTGACCGCCGCGACCCGCGCCGCGATGTCATTCTGGTTGAGGCTGTCGTCCCAACCTGCACCCCATTCGGTCAAGGGGTGCTCGTCGCCACCCGGGCGAGGTGCTATCCCGAAGACGAGCGCCTTGTCGACGGGCCCCATCGCGGATACGTATTCGCTCAAAGAGCCAGCGAGCTTGACGCCGGTGCCGATCAGTGGGTTTGTGTTGACCTCTTCGGGCGGCACGTCATGTTCGTGCGTCGGATTGTGCGAATGGACGTCGACTATCAACGTTATGCTCCTAAGTGTTTGATCGGAAGTTTAATGGGGTAGACCGTTGGTTGCAGGAATCCGACTCGAGACGATTGAAAACACTCGCATTATGGCGGCGACATCGATTCGTCAATTCCGCGTTCGCGGAGGCCGGTTTCAGGGACATCCAAGGAGTCTGAAGTCGGCCGTCGGTGGGCGCGCGTATCATCTAGCTCAGCGTGTCTTCAAGCAGAGCCATCAACTCGGCCGCCATTAGGCTCGGCGCGGTCGCATTTGTCGCCGCGGCAATCAGTCTCGGGTTGCTCACGTCGTCGTGTGATTTAGGGTTGGGAGGGACGGAGTATCATGAGATCACGGTGGAGGTCGAGCGCGAGGTCACGGTAGAAGTTGCGAGGCGTGTGGAGGTAGAGGTGACGCGCGAGACGGTGGTCGAGGTGACGCGTGTGAAGATCGTGGAGCTTCCTCACGGCGTGTCTTCTCCGACTGCGACGTTTACACCGACTGCGACGCTCACGCCCACGATCACTCCGACATCGACGCCGACGCAACCTCCAACACCGACGCCGATCCCGATCGAGGCGATAAATTTCACCGGTGCCGTTCTGCGCACAAACGCGCCCAGCCAAGTGCAGGTCGTATTTTCATTGCGCGATCAGAACGGGCACGCGATCGTGCGTCCGGCCGAGGAGATCCAGCGTGTCACCAGAGTATCGGAAGAGGGTGAAAACACATCGGGATTCGAGGAGATCGACTACTCCGAGACGAGCTTTTTCGTGCACACCGCGGAAAACTTCGACCTCGAGGTCGTTTTCGTCTTGGACTTCACGAACAGTATGGCGCAGACGCAGCTCCCTGACGGACGGAACGGCATCGAGGCGATGATTGATGCCTTCGAATCGGCGCTGCACGTTCTGCCCAGTGCGCATCGCATCGGAGTCGTCGAGTTCCACGACCGTAACGCGGATCCATTGGTGCTTTCGGCGTTGACTACCGACCGCGAAGCGATCCGAGAGCGGGTGCTCGAGTTTCACCGCAGCGGATTCGACCCCGGCGCTTCGCGCGTGTGGGACGCCGTGACGAAGGGTATCGGGGTGTTTTCGGGTTTCGATGAGAACCCGCGCGCGGTGCGGGCACTCGTGTTCCTTTCGGACGGGCGGGATACCAGCAGCCTCAGTCAGAGCGAAGATGCCCGTAACCTCGCGATCCAGCAGGGAGTGCAGCTCTACGCCATGGGCGTGGGCGAGGTCTACCAGCAATCAAGCCTCGCAGAGATGGGCAGCGCGTCTGGGGGCGGCTACTACTCGGCGCGCGACCCGGCATTCGTTCAGGAGCAGCTGCAGATCATCGTGAACGATTTGAGAGGGCAGTATCAGCTCAGCTACATCACGCTTCGCCGCGCGGGGTTCTATCACACGGCGATCGAGATCGAACTCGACGGCGTTCACGGCGGCTTTTTAACCGATGGATTCGATGCCGGGGCGTTCTACGGGCTCGACAATCAAGGCATCATCCAGCTGGACCCGCCGTCGATCGATCAAGAGCGCGGAACGGCCACGGTCTACATGCGTTCGCTGCACATGCCGCGGAACATCGATCGCATCCGGTTCAGGCTGGGAAGCGAGGTTCCTTACTCATTGGCGCCGGTGCCGAGAGAGGAAGGCGGCCTGCTCGAGGGTTGGCGGATCGAGGGTCCGGACGAATCTGGTTTTCTCGATCTGGTCGGCGATGCGCCGTTGGAGTTCGGCAACTTCGGCCTACTGTTGAGATTGACTTTCAGCGAGGTTACGCAGGATGGGATAGTGCTCGCGCCTGAGTTCGACAACTCGATATACCCCAGCGAGAAGCGTCTGCATTTCGACGCGCTCACTGAGTTCCGGTTAACTGGTTCGGCATCCTCCGGAGATACCGGATCCGGGCGAATCGCTTTCGGTTGCAAATACGGCGACAACTGGGATATCTGCATGATAAACGCCGACGGTTCGGGGTTCGCGCGCTTGACGGATCATTCCGGTTCCGACTCCGTGTCCGATTGGTCGCCTGACGGGCGGCGCATCGCGTTTACATCTGACCGGAGCGGACAGTTCGAGATCTATGTGATGAACGCCGACGGGGCTGAGTTGGTACAGATCACCGGACTTCCCGGCGGAGCAGCAGACGCAAGATGGTCTCCCGACGGTACAAGAGTAGCATTCATCTCGCCAAGCCCGGGCGATGACTCGAAACTTTACATTATGAACGCGGATGGTTCCGGATTGCGCCTCTTGAGTGATCACCCAGGTGATGTCTCAAGCCATTCTTGGTCTCCGGACGGCGACCGGATTGTTTATGAGTGTCGATCCGGTGAGAATGTTGACATCTGCCAGATCAACGCCGACGGATCGGGATTCAGGAGACTGGTCGATAACGACGCCCGCAATTTTGGGGCGGTGTGGCGTCCCGACGGTGGTTCGGTCGCATTCTATTCCAATCTCGATGGCGATAGGGAGATCTACTTCCTTGATGCCAATGAATTTGAGCGCCTGACCGACAACTCCGATGATGATATCCATCCAAAGTGGTCGCCCGATGGTCAACAAATCGCATTCAGCTCCGATCGGGGCGGCGATCAAGACATATACGTGATGAACGCCGACGGTTCGGGGAAGACGATGATCGCCGGTACACCAGCTTTAGATCTCCGTCCACGTTGGTCTCCCGACGGCAGCCAATTGGCGTTCTACTCACGTGTTGATGACAGTTTCAGACTGTTCGTCGTCGATGCCGACGGGTCGAACTTGACTGAACTGCGGATTGAAGCCGATGCGGCCATCTTTCCGCGTTGGTCTCCGAGATAGATGATGTCAGCCAGCTACGTTGAACCTCTGAAGAGCCGCGGTCGAGCGATACCGCTCCTAGCGGTGCTGTCGTCGTGGGCGATTCTCGGCGTCGTTCTTAGCGCGGGTTGCGATACGTTCGAGCCCGAGATTGTGTTAATCGAGGTTAAGACGGAGCGGGAGGTCACGGTCGAGACCGAGCGGATAGAGTATGTGGAGGTGACGCGCGATGTAGTTGTGGAAGCGACGCGCATGGTGGAGATATTCATTACTAGTACGCCGGGGCCTGCGACGGCTACGCCGATGCCGACGCCCACGCCTGAGCCATCACCCACACCGACGCCTGAGGCCCCCATCCCCACACCGACGCCCTTGCCGTCGCCAACGGCGACGCCGGAGCCTTCGCCGACGGCCACGCCTACGCCGACCGCCACTACGATACCGCCCACTCCCACGTCGACATCGACGCCAGAGCCTTCGCCGACGGCCACGGCTGTGCCGACCACTCCGGTACCGCCTACGCCCACACCTACGCCGGTGCGCTTAAGCGCGCCGGAGATACCGGAGGGTCGGATTGCGTATGTGTCAGTTGTAGACGGCATTGGACGAATTCGCGTTGTGCACACGCACGAAGATGTTGACGAACGGTTGACTTCGGCGGACTGGAACGAGAGGAGGCCTCGTTGGTCGCCTGACGGCATGCAGATCGTGTTCAGTGCGGCGAGCGGAGGCGCCGAGAACGTATACATAGCGAACACTGAGGGCGCGATCTTGTTGCAGGTAACCGATCAGATCGAGCCGGATTTTCTTCCGATGTGGTCTCCCGACGGCACTCGCCCGCGCATCGCGTTCCACTCGTTTCGCGACGGGAACCGTGAGATCTATGTGACGGATCCAGGGTCGGGAACATTGACCCGTTTGACCGACAACTCCGGTGCCGATGTCTTGCACGGCTGGTCGCCTGACGGACAGACGGTCGTTTTCACATCGAAAATCGACGGTAATTGGGATGTGTACACTATGAGCGCCGATGGTGGCGAACTGGGACGTTTGACGGTGGATCCCGGCATCGACGATTTCGCTGAATGGTCGCCTGACGGTTCGCGGATCGCGATCGCGGCGGAACGCGACGGCAACCGCGACGTGTATCTGGTTGATCCAGACGGCTCCAACGCGGTCCGGCTGACCGAGCATCCGGCGTCCGACTACAATCCGCGCTGGTCTCCAGACGGCGAGTTCATAGCGTTCGTCTCGGAGCGGGATGGCGACCAGGAGATCTACGTCATCCGTGCGGAAGGCACGGATCTTTTCCGCCTGACTGAATCGCCTGGCAACGACCGTTTGCCAGTTTGGTCTCCCGCGGGCCGTTACCTCGCGTTCGTCTCGGATCGCCAAGGCGACGACGATGTCTACATCACGAACCTTGACGGCGACATCTTGATCAACATCTCGCGGAGCGAGGGCGCAGATACGTATCCGGATTGGGCGCCTCGGTGACTAGGCGCCTCGATGCTCTAAAATAGGTTGAAACGGATCGGAAGTGTGTGACGTTGCAGCGACCCTCTTCATCGCGTCGAAAACCGCCGCCCGGCACCCGTAGACATTTCACAAGCATCGGATGATAGATAAATGGCCCAAGACGACGAAATCAAGCTACACCGCGGATTGCGGGAGATCTACTTCGACCGCACAGAGACCACATTTATAGATGGCAGTGAAGGTGTGCTTGAGTATCGGGGGTACAGCATTCACGACCTTGCCGAGAAGTCGAACTTCGAAGAAACGTCTTACTTGCTTTTGTACGGTGAATTGCCAACGCAGGAACAGTTGGATGCGTTCAACGAGGACCTCCGAAGCCAACGCTCGTTGCCGGAAGAGATCTTCCCGATAATTGAATCCGTCAAAGATTCGCACCCGATGGATGTGCTTCGGACGGCGGTTTCAGCTCTGTCGGCGTTCGATCCGGACAAAGAGGCGGTATGGGACGATGTTGATGCGACTTTCCGCAAAGGCATGCGCATGACTGCCCAAGTTCCGGTCATCGTTGCAGCGCACTATAACATCCGACACGGCAGGGCCCCTGTGGCTCCCAACCCGGACTTGAAACATGCCGCTAACTTCCTTTACATGCTGGATGGCGAGGTACCGTCTGACGATGCGGCTGGGTTGATGGACAAGGACTTGGTTCTGCACGCGGACCACGGCTCGAACGCGAGCTCGTTCACGGCCCGAGTGGTTGCAGGTACAAAAGCAGACGCTTACAGCGCGGTTACGGCAGCAATCGGTGCACTCTCCGGGCCGTCTCACGGTGGCGCGGCTGAAAACGTGATGCAGATGGCACGCGAGATCGGTAGCCCCGAAAATGCGGCGAGTTACGTTCGAAATCTGTTAAGAAACCGGATCCCGGTGATGGGTTTCGGACACCGGGTTTATAAATCAGCAGACCCTAGGGCGCGGCACTTGAAGGAAGGCGTGCGGCGGTTGAGCGAGGAGAAAGGGCAACCGGAGTGGTATGAGATATTGACGGCGGTCCAAGATGCGATGTCGCCTTATGCCCGGCGCGGCGTGCACGCCAACGTGGACTTCTTCGCTGGCGTCATCTACTACTTGAACGGCATCCCGCAGGATTTGTTCGTGCCCATTTTCGCGATCGGACGTGTCCCGGGTTGGATCATCCAGGTAGTCGAGCAGTACCGTCGGAACATCCTCATCCGGCCGTTGTTGAAATACACCGGCGGTCGAGAGCGCGAATACGTTCCGATTTCTGAACGCGCTTAGTCAATTCCTCTGATGCCGGACGAATCTACACCGGCACGTCAATGCATTGAAGCTGAGATTCGGGCGAACGGTCCGATCACGTTCGCGCGTTTCATGGAGATCGCGCTTTACGGTGAACACGGGTACTACACAAGTTCGCCTAAGCCCGGCGCGGATTACGCCACTTCGCCCCAGATGCATCCCGCGTTCGGAGCGCTGATAGCAGGTTGGCTGTTCAGAGCCTGGCAGGCGTTGGGCGAACCGGGAACGTTCGAAGTTGTGGAGATCGGGGCGGGCGACGGCGGGTTGGCTCGTGACATTCTAGATGCGGACGGTAGCGCTCGAGATTTCGATGATCGGCGAACCCGATTTTGTGAAGCGCTTAGATACCACTCGTTTGATATCCGACCCCGAGGATCTGTGCGTGATGTTAATGAATTGCCGCACCTTAAACCAGTCGTCGGATGTGTGATCAGCAACGAGTTACTGGACGCATTTCCTGCGCATGTGTTTACCGTCCGGAATCATAAGGTTTTGGAGTGTTACGTGGGTGTTGGCGACGCCGGGGAGTTGGCATTCGTTGAAGGTGAGGCGTCGAGTGATGAGATTGTGTATCGTGTGGCCGAGTTCGTCTCGATAATGCCGGATGGGTATCATGGCGAGGTTAATTTAAGGCTCAATGCATGGGCGAAACGTGTCGCGGAGGTGTTGGAGCGAGGACATGTGCTGACAATTGACTATGGTCATGAGCGCGATATGATGTATCACCCGTTGAGATACGAAGGATCATTAAGGTGTTATCGAGACCACGTATTGGGACAAAATCCATTTCGGAATATCGGCCTGCAAGACATGACGACACATGTGGACTTCACGGCGGTAAATGATGTTTTGAACGGGATTGGTTTTGAGGCGATGGCGGCGTTGCGGTCGCAACGGGATTTTCTGTTTGATCTTGGCATTGGCGAGTACATCCGACAAGTGCGGCTCGAACTCGCGCGATCGAAAACCGACGCCGAGATGCGCCGACTCGCTTCGGAATTGCGAGCGCTGAACTCGTTGGTGGACCCACGCGGTCTCGGCGGTTTCAAGGTGACGCAGCATGCAATCAAAGCGCCTTCAGTCGATATCGGCGGTTTGGAGACATCGCCAATGTTTCTACGACCCGAGTCGCAATCTAGGCATCTCAGCTACGTGCCGTACGATTGACAATAGACGCAGGTCAAAGTTGTAAGCAGTCGGAATGAATAACAGAACGCCCCTATACGAGACTCACGTAGCGAGTGGTGCCCGCATGGTGCCGTTCGGCGGTTGGGACATGCCGGTGCAGTATCCGGATGGGATCATCCACGAGGTTCGGCAGGTCCGGAACGATGTCGGCATCTTCGACGTTTCGCACATGGCGAGGCTGGAGTTCAGGGGTGCGGACTCGGGTCGGTTCTTGGACACTGTGCTGAGTGTGCGGGCGTCTCGGCTTGAGCATGGCCTAGGCAGGTATCACGTCATCTGCAACGAAGATGGCGGGATCATCGACGACGCGATCGTCTACAACCTTGCGGAGAACCGATTCCTGCTGGTGGTGAACGCTGGTAACGCCGACACTGATCGAGCGTGGCTGACGTCTCAGATGAATGCGTTTGCCGCGGACGGAGATGTTGACGTCGAATTCGTCGACCGTTCTCTCGACAACGCAATGATTGCGGTTCAAGGTCCGAATGCGGTGTCGATGCTGGATGAATTGACGGGTGACGAGGCGGGATTGACAACTAGGTTTCACGCGGGTGAAGCGACGCTCGACGGTGAGCGCATCCTGACGGTTCGAACCGGATACACCGGTGAAGACGGATTCGAGATCATGTTCGACAGCGCGCACGCGCCGGGAATCTGGAACCTTTTGATCGATTCCGGCGCGACGGAATGCGGATTAGGCTCTCGCGACGTTTTGAGATTAGAGGCCGGGCTTATGCTCCATGGCTCAGATATGACGGTCGAGAACAATCCGTACGAAGCGGGGTTGAGATGGACGGTGCGGCCTAACCGTGCGGAATATATCGCTGGTGAAGCCCTACGCAAGATCCGAGACGAGGGTACGCCGAGGCGGATCGCGGGATTCGTGATGCGCTCTCGCGGGATCGCGAGGCATGGACACTCTATTAACGTCAACGGAGACGAGGTCGGTGTCGTTACTTCGGGTACGCACTCCCCTACCTTGGGAGTGGCCATCGCCATGGGGTATATCGACATCGCCCAATCCGAAATCGGAACAGCAGTTCAGATCGACGTTCGCGGTCGAATGGTTGACGCAGAGGTCGTCAAGTTGCCGTTCTATCGAAGTGACAGGCCCACAAAACCTACCGCGCTACGGCCACCTACTCGTCGCTGAACCGTCCCCCAAGTTTTCGCTTCGCGACATGATGCCAAGCATCGTCCAGATGCAGGCTCCTAGGTCTGGGTTTACTCAGGAATTGCGAGGGTTGTCGTGCTTGCCCGATTTGTTACAGTTAATGCCGTTGTCAACGAACGTTTCGATGGAGGCGATCTGCGTTGTATCCAGATGATTTGAGATACTCGTCCGAGCACGAATGGGCGCGAATTGAAGATGGCGGCTTTGTGGAGGTAGGCATCACCCACTATGCACAGGACACGCTGGGCGATGTTGTGTTTGTGGAGTTGCCGGAAGTGGGTTCGCAAGTCGGCCAGTTCGACAAGTTTGGGGAGATCGAATCGGTCAAAGCGGTCAGCGACCTCTTTGCGCCCGTCAGCGGGACCGTGACCGAGATCAACGACAAGCTCGAGCAAGCGCCAGAAATGGTCAACTCAGACCCGTACGGGGACGGTTGGATCATGAAGGTGGAACTTGATGACCCGTCAGAGCTCAACTCGTTGATGGATGCCGCGACCTACACGGCTACGCTGGAGTAGCTCGGTGTCAACCAACGGAAATTCACCACATCCCTTCATTCCGAACACCCCATCCGAGCGCGTCGAGATGTTGGCGACGATCGGCGTCGATGATTTCGAATCGCTGATCACTGATATTCCCGAACAACACCGTAACGCACCGCTCCGGTTGCCCGATTCTGCGTCGGAATTGGAAGTCGCCACGCGCATGCAGGCGCTTGCGGCACTAAACCAAGACGCTGGTTCGCGCCCGTCGTTCCTCGGCGCGGGTGCTTATCGTCACTTCATCCCGTCGACTGTCGGCGCAGTGCTGCAACGCGGCGAATTCGTCACTTCGTACACGCCATATCAACCTGAAGCGGCGCAGGGCGTTCTTCAGAGCGGTTTCGAGTTTCAATCCGCGGTCGCTCAGATCCTCGATATGGAAGTTGCCAACGCGGGCATGTACGACGGCCCGACGGCGTTTGCGGAGGCTGGCTTGATGGCGGCGCGTGTAAGCCGTCGCAACCGAATCCTGATACTGGACAGCGCTGACAAACGACTCTTTGATGTAGCCGATGCCTACACACGGCACCAAAGTGTCGAGATCGAGGCGATAAGTCGCGAACGCGTGCTGAACGGCGACATCCCGGAAGATGCCGCTTGCATCGCCTTTCAATCGCCCAATTTCCTTGGTCAGATCGAAGACGTTCAAACGATAACCGATGCTGCGCACGCTGGGGGCGCGTTGTCGGTGATGCATACATACCCGGTCGCACTCGGCATGTTCAAACCGCCGGGAGCTTTCGATGTTGACATCGCGACGGCCGAAGGTCAACCGCTCGGTGTGCCGGTAACGTTCGGCGGTGCCTACGTCGGGCTTTTTACCGCCAAGCAGCGATTCGTCAGACAACTGCCGGGTCGAATCATCGGAAAGACTACCGACACTTTAGGTCGCACCGGCTACACGCTCACGCTCCAAACTCGCGAGCAACACATCCGCCGCGAGCGTGCGACGTCAAATATATGCACGAGCACTCAGCTAATTGGGTTGATGGTGGCGGTCTATTGCGCGACTATCGGACCCAGCGGGCTGCGCGAAGTCGCTGAACTCTCGTATCACAAGGCGCACTACATGGCCAGCGCGATCGACGCCTTGCCAGGGTGGTCCGTAGCCAATAGCAGCGGCGAAACGTTCTTCAATGAATTCCCGGTAAAATGTCCCATCGCTCCCAGCGAGGTCAACCGGCAGTTGGCGGATCTTGGGATCATCGGTGGGTTGGATGTCTCCGATGTCGTGCCTGACGGAATGCTCTTCTGCGCAACCGAGATGAACAGTCGTGAAGACATCGACCGATTGGTCTACGCGTTGTCGATGATCGGAAACGGAGGGACGGCATGAGCGACAAGGTCACTCCCAACTCCAGCGTTGCAGACATGCCAGACCGCAGCCTGCTGATGGACCGATCAGTTTCAGGTCGTCGAGCCGTTGCCCTTCCCTCGCCCGACGTACCGATCTCGGCCATGCCAGACAACGCGATGCTGAGAGAAACGGGTGATCTGCAATTGCCCCAGGTGTCGCAGCTGGATGTCATCCGATACTTCACACTGCTCAGTCGTCTAAACTTCTCGATCGACACCAATTTCTACCCGCTCGGATCGTGCACGATGAAGTACAACCCGAAGCTCAACGACCAGATAGCGTCGCTGGGCGGGTTCGCCAATATTCATCCGTTGCAGGATGACGATAGTGTGCAAGGCGCGCTTGAGGTGATGTACGAGTTGCAAGAGTGGCTCGGTGAGGTGACGGGGCTGCCAGGTGTTGGCTTGGCGCCGCTCGCGGGTGCACAAGGCGAGTATGCTGGGCTGTTGATCGCACGCGCGGCTTTGGAGGCGCGCGGCCAAGGTCATCGAAACGTCGCGTTGATACCCGACTCAGCCCATGGCACCAATCCAGCGTCCGCCGCGATGGCCGGTCTGGATGTCGTGACGGTCAAAACCGATCAATTCGGAAATGTCGACGTCGATGATCTGCGCCAAAAGACGGACGATAACGCTTGTGTCTTCATGCTCACAATCCCGAGCACCTTGGGTCTTTTCGAACCCAACATCATAGAGATCAACGGCATCATTCACGAAGCTGGCGGTGTCGTCTATGCCGACGGCGCGAACCTCAACGCTTTACTGGGCCTTGTGAAGCTGGGCGATCTGGGCGTCGATATCTGCCACTCCAACCTTCATAAGACTTTTTCGACTCCGCATGGTGGCGGAGGTCCTGGCGCGGGGCCGGTGATGGTCACGGAAGAGTTTGCCTCGTTCTTGCCGGAGCCCATAGTCGTCAAGAATGACTACGGCGATTATCGTTTGGGCCGGCCGGATAACAGCATCGGCAAGATCAACGGCTTCCACGGCTCGTTCTCGATCTTGGTACGCGCATACACCTACATGCAGTCGCTCGGCGGCGACGGACTCCGCGCGGTGTCCGAAAACGCCATCATCAACGCCAACTATATGCAAGCCCTGCTTCGCGATCGATACGATCTCGCCGTGGACCGCATCTGCATGCACGAGACAGTGCTAAGCGGTAAGCGCCAAGCCGACCGCGGCGTCCCCGCTCTCAGCATCGCCAAACGTCTGCTCGATTACGGCATCCATGCACCAACTATGTATTTCCCCCTCATCGTCCCAGAGGCGCTGATGGTCGAACCTACCGAAACCGAGTCGAAAGAAACCCTCGACCGCTTCGTCGCCGTGATGCAAGCCATCGATGACGAGATCGACAGCGACCCCGACTCCGTCAACCACGCCCCACACACATTGCCCAACACCCGTTTGGATGAAGCGACAGCGGCGAGACGGCCAGTGTTGCGGTGGCGGGCACTAAGTGGCTGACGCGGACGCATCATTGGCCCGTCAAATATCGTTTCGGCGCATTGTCGTCCAAAACGCCAGAATCGTCGAATGGCGCGTCCCGCGTTGATTACGCACGGAAACCACTGGCAAGATCGATCTGAAACGAAGTCTTAATCATTTCAGGTTGAATTGCTAATATTGAATTTCATGTTCTCGATGATTCGCCAATCAGTTAACATGTCTTGACTTTGAGCAGCTTTGGTTCATAAGATATTATTCTTGTATGCCTATCATAATCAGCACCTTACGCCGCGTAAATCACCGCCAAACCGCCATTTGACCTGCATAACATGAAGAATACCGACAATACCCCCCCCCCCCCCCCCGATTCTCACTGTCTATACCTATCTATGGACGCAGTCTGCTGATGCTGAGACCGCGTACGTTTGTGCTATTCGCTGGGATCGCGCTCTTGGCGATTGCGCTCACGGTATCGGCGACTGACCGCGCTCTGCTTCCGGGCGATCCCGTCGGCCCCGATGATTTGATCTTTGTCGATCTGGACAGCAGCGACAAAGCGACATGCGGGGTAACCAAAGCCAACAACATCAGATGCTGGGGTAATAACCGCTTCGCGCCTGTTAGAGCGGAGGGATTCACGGATGTCGCTGTCGGAACCCGCTTTAGTTGCGGGATAAAGTTGGATGGGACCGTGGAATGCTGGGGACGAGATTGGCTTGCCGTTCAACTCACGCCACCCACCGAAACCGACGGTTCTGCGATCCGATTCGCCTCGATAGACTCGATGCAAACCCACATATGCGGTATCCGTTCTGACAATCAACGCGTCAATTGCTGGGGCTATAACAACTTCGGTCAATCCAGCGGTCAACTTCCAACCGGCAGTTCGCCGTTCTTTCTCAACAACAGCGTGCCGTATAACTATTCAGCCGAAACGTTCTCGCATATTAGAGTCGGCGTATCGCACACGTGCGGGATACTGGCTGACGGGGCAAACGCCGGTCAGGTCAAGTGTTGGGGCTCTGATGAACATGGCGAATCCACCATTCCGCAAGAACATTCCAGCACGGTTTTCAAAACGCTGGATGCCGGGGATGATTTCACTTGCGCGCTTATCGGACCTGGAGCCCAAGAAGGAAAACCGATTTGCTGGGGATACGATTTTCACCGGCCGGTCAGTGAAACTCCCGATTCCGAACGGTTCATCGAGGTCTCCGCTGGCACTGCTCACGCATGCGGCATCACAACCGATGGAACGGCCTTGTGCTGGGGGGATGCATCAAGCCCCAATGACGACTACGGACAGATTGATGTGCCCACGAAGTATCAAAGCGCGACATTTAACAGAATCATCGCGGCCCAATACCACACTTGCGGGATTCTGGACGGTCAGAACGGCCAGGCGGAAGGCGAGGTAGTCTGCTGGGGCGCGGAGTTCACTGCCGATCCTCTAACACCTGGTCAGGTCGATGGCGGCCTCACGACTCCGCCAGATTTTTTCTACCCTCCTGTGACAAGTCTTCCGGAAGTTGATACTGGGATTTATTTCAACTGCGCGTTGACGCAGGGTAATGACCTTATCTGCTGGGGAGGGAGCTCCTTAAAACGATCGTTTACGAAAGGGCCTTTCAAGACTCTAGCGGTGGGTGAACAGCACACCTGTGGAGTGAAAGAGAGCGGTCACGTCATTTGCTGGGGTTTCAACAACAACCTTCAGGCAAAGGGCTCGACGGGAAATCCGAGCGATGTTCCGGAATCGAAGAAAGTGCAGAACCTAGCTACGGACTACACGTTCAAATCGGTGAGTGCGGCGTATTTTCACACGTGCGGGATATTAGATGGCAGGACGGCCAGTCAGACGGACGGCGAGGTGCTTTGCTGGGGCCACGACTCGAACGGTCAAGCGACGCCACCTGATGGCGCAACGTTCTCACGGATAAGCGTCGGGCTCTATCACGGGTGTGGGTTGCTGGACGGCCAGAACGGTCAGAGCGCGGGCCAAGCGGTGTGCTGGGGCGCGCAGAACGATCTGGATGCGAATAATAACGTTGTGCCGACAGTTTTCGGGTTCAATATTAGGGCCGACTTTGGTCAGGCGGATATTCCTGCGAAGCTCGTGGATAAGGAGTTCATCTCTATCTCAGCCGGCCGATATCACACTTGCGCGGTGCGGTCCGATACCGGAGCGGTTGAATGTTGGGGACTTTCGCAAAACACAGAGATTCCTGAAGAGCTGACCGACGAGCGGTTCTCGTCGGTCAGCGTCTCTTCATTAAGGGGTTTCACCTGTGGCATCACCGAGGGCAACCGTGTCAGGTGCTGGGGGCCCGGAGAGCAGCACCACGTACCCGAGGAATACGTCGATGCGGACTTTGCAAGCGTCAGCGCGTCCGTTCACCACGTCTGCGCTACGCAGACGAATGGGCGAGTGTTCTGCTGGGGCGCAGACGCAGACACGAGCACGCCGGAGATAGACATCTACAAAGGCAGCACGATCGTCAACACAAGGCAGGCGTGGGTGCCCCGATCCTTCAGGGCACGACCGCCTGTTGAAGGGCTTGAGGAGGGTCCGCGCCCTCCCGCAAGTGTTCGCATCCTCCGCATCGAGCCTACGATCCGAGATGTGACACTGAGTGGAGGCGATCGGGTGCGTCTGGACGTTGAGGTCTACGGGCGGCAGGACATCCGCGACGACTCGTTGGGCGATCGGCCTGAAATCACGTTCGAATGGATCGACGGAGTCTCGGGATCGACCCAGGTGTCGGGCGGCGGTACGTTTGAAGAATCGGTCGCTTTGTATGATGACCGGGAATCCAACGGCCAACCTGACGACAGACGTGTTTTGTACACCTCGCCATCGAATCCCGGACGATACTTCTTGAAGGCGATGCTCGAACCGGGCACCGAGTGCTTAGGAAAGCGAGAGGGCGAGACTGATGAGGATGTCGTCGAGCGATGCACGGCGATCTTCGATCTGACCGTCAGACGAGTCACGCCTGCCTCACCGACCCCGGTTCCGCCGAGCAACCCGGCGGGCGAGATCCCCGATGTAATCGTGGATGACGCCGGCACCAACTACGAGGTGTTCACGCCTGAGGACGGCGGAGAGTTCGTAACCGAGCGATGTTCGCTCAAGTTGCCTAAAGGCGCGGTCAACAATTCTGAAATCATCGGCGTTCATATCACCGAACTGGAGACGGCTGACGAACAGGTCGAGATCGCAGACCTGCGCTTCATGACCGACGGGATACAGTGCGATATCTCCGCGGTCGATGCGAACGGTGAAGCGATTACCGATTATCAGCTTCTCAAGCCGGGCAACATCTGTATGCCGCTGCCAGACCGGTTCAGGCCCATGGCCGTCGATGCGTTCGTGGGCGCGATCAACTCCGACTCGACATTGACAGCGCTGAGCAGCAAGCTCTACTTAGCAACCTCCGCCGGCGAATTGAACGTCTGCGGGAACATCAGCTCGCTGTCCGCCACCACTACTGTCGCGCTGCGTGCGGAGGTAGCAGGGGAACTGCCTCCCACGCCGGTGCCAACACCCGACGTCGCGGAGTTAGACACTGGCGGACTCCGGCTCTCCGAGATACAAGGACTAATTGCGATGCTCGTTGGCGTTGCGATCTTGGCGCTCGCAGTCGGTCTCGTGTTCGGCCGGAGGCGCGATCGCGATCACTGACGCAAACTCTGCATACCGCGCCCGCGTCGGCTAATCCACCTCCGCCTTGGCCAAGGCGGTCGAGCATAACCCAGTTAAATCTTAGGGCACGAAATCTTAATTTACAGAATCTCGCTTCAACCTTTCTTTAATCCCAATGGCGAAGATTAAGATTTAATGCCATATCTTTTAATTTCAGCAGAGAAGATTCAACTTTTTTGAATCTCAGCCACGATGACTAACCGATAGCCTCCACGCCTTCTTCTAGTATTTCCAAGTACCGCGAGTAGCGGAACACCCGTCCTGCAGACCTACCGGTGACTTCGCGCACAATCCCCAGTTCACTAAGTAACTTAAGTGCCGACGAAGCGGCAGGAAATGAAAGCTCAGTCGCATCGGCAGCTTGCGACACTGACATCTCCAGTCGTGTCATCAACTCGCCGAAAACCTTCAATCCAGAACCGGAACGGCGACCCGCACTCTCGATCCGGGCCCGGTCCTCGGCAAACATCCGACCCAACCGATCCGTAGTGTGATAGGCGTTGTCAGCCGTCTCGATAACTCCTTCCAAGAAAAAAGTCAGCCACGCCTCCCAGTCCCCAGTTCGACGACCTGACTCATCGAGTAGCTCGTAGTAGCGGTGCCGATGCGTCTTCAGATACAGGCTCAGATACAAGACCGGCTCATGCAAAACCCCGGCGTTGATCAGCAGAAACGTCACCAACAAGCGGCCTAAACGACCGTTGCCGTCGAGGAACGGGTGAATTGTCTCAAACTGCACATGCGCCAGTGCCGCACGCACCAACGGAGGAATCCCATCATCCGTTGCGTGCAAAAAATGCTCCAATTCGCCCATGCACTCCGCAACATGGGTGTGCGGAGGTGGCACGAACACTGCGTTGCCCGGACGCGTTCCGCCGATCCAGACTTGCGATCGCCGGAACTCGCCAGGCGACTTATTTTCGCCGACGCCTTTAGACATCAAAACTTCGTGAATTTCACGGATCAAACGATTGCTGATCGGGAAACCGCCTCGCAACCGATCAAGGCCATGCTCCATCGCCTTCACGTAGTTCGATACCTCCACCACGTCGGACCCGCGCGCCACCCTACCGTCGAGCTCGTAACGGTACAGATCCGACAAAGAAGAACGGGTGCCCTCGATCTGTGACGACAGCACCGCCTCTTTCTTCACGTACGCATCAATGAATAACTCTTTATTCGGCAACACCCGCGCGCTTCCGTCAAGCCGACCCACTGACGACGATGCCTCAGACAGCAAGGTCGCCAAGTTGCCATCCCAAACCAACGGAGGTTCAGGCGGCAAAGACCTCGGAATAAACGCATCCACACGTTCACCGTCAGTGGATGTCGTGACGTAGGAACCGGTATTTTTGCGCTTCATCGAACATCAGGATTACGTACGGACGACGCAAATTAACATTTGCACACTTAAATATTAATTCATCACTCTGCGCCACACACCACACTCTCGCAACTCCCCAGCCATCCCCACAACACCTCTCGCCATTCCCGCGAAGGAGACCTACGCAAAACCGCCGTGTTCCGTACAGGTTGCCCGTCCTTCAAATCCTTTGGATTCTAGTTCGCCCTCATGATGTATATTTCACGTCAGAACAGACGCAACGGCGAACACA
Source organism: Dehalococcoidia bacterium (assembly GCA_965220355.1). GTDB lineage: Bacteria > Chloroflexota > Dehalococcoidia > Lucifugimonadales > Lucifugimonadaceae > Bin127. The sequence goes on along the minus strand of OZ244820.1, from coordinate 351,042 downwards.
TCCAGCCGTCCACCCGATTGGAGAACCAACAACATGTACGTAGGAACCCAAGTCGGATCGAGAGACGACGTTGACCTGAGGCAATGGGCGCAACTCGGGGTCGTCAACATATGCAACGACCCGCGAGAGGGCAATGCTCATACCTGGAAGCAAGACGATCTCGCCCGTTGGCGCGAGCACGTCAACTCCTTCGGCATCGAGTTGGACATGATCCAGCTGCCCCTTTCCTCGACGCCGATCGAGACCGCTGAAGCACCCAGCATCATGCTCGGTATCGATCCGGACCGCGACCGCGAGATCGACGTCGTCAACGCGCTCATCGAGAACTGCGCCGCTGTCGGCATTCCCGCTGTCAAATACAACATGAACTTGATCGGCATCCCTCGCTCCGAGCGGGAGCCCGGTCGCGGCGGATCCAGCAACTCAACCCTCCGCTTCGACAAAATCGCCCACGAGGGCGCTCCTGGAATCGCCGGCGAAGTCTCCGAAGACGTGTTCTGGGAGCGCATCGACTACTTCCTCGAACGCGTCGTCCCCGTCGCCACCAAAAACAAGGTGCGCCTCGCCTGTCACCCCCACGACCCTTACACTCCCCCGGGGTTCCGTGGCGTCACCCGAGTCTTGGGCTCTCCCGACGGCCTGAAAAAGTTCGTCAATATGCACGAAAGCCCATACCACGGGCTCAACTTCTGCCAAGGCACGGTCACCGAGATGCTCGACGATCCGGGTGAGGAGATATTCGACGTCATCCGCTACTTCGGCAGCCGCGAGAAGATCTTCAACGTGCACTTCCGGAACATCCGCGGGCGCAAACTCGACTTCATGGAGGTTTTCCCGGACGAGGGCAGCATCAACATGTTCGAGTGCATCAAGGTCTACCAAGAGGTGGGCTACAAGTACATGCTGATGCCCGACCACGTTCCGCAGATAGCAGGTCGGGATCCTCAGAGCACGGCATTCGGGTATGTGTACGGCTACATCACCGCATTGCTCCAAGCCATCGGCGAACCTCGCAACCAACCCTGGGTCACTAAGGGACCATAAACACGCGGCAAGCCGAAAAATAGTTCATGACTGGTGGTTCAGTTCAAATCCTATGAGGGCGACTGAATCTTTCAGCGTGATACTCCTGCGCCATGAGCGATCTATTCTCCAGCGATAACAGTCCGTATCTGACAGCGATCGTGATCGCTATTGTCGCGGTCGTATTGGCGGTCGCCCTTCAAATCCTTGTCAAAGTGCTGCTAAAACGAAACGACCCCGGAAATCTCGAAGACGGGGGCACCACACGATATCGCATCATTGATGCCTGCGATGGCCCGATCATCCTGCTCGTGCTACTGATCGGTGGGACTTCGGCGGTTGGTGCCGCACTCAAGCATTGGCAATCCGGAGTTAATTTGGATACCGACATCGCCTTGTTGGGACAACGCACCGGCTCCGTTATCGCCATCGCGGTCGTCTCATTCATGCTCGTAAGAGTCGCCAACGTACTGTTTGCTTGGTACCTAACGACCTTTGCGGCAACCACAGCGACGAGGCTTGACGATCAGCTGCTCCCACCGGTGCGCCGCCTTACGCCACTGGTCATTTACTCAATCGCGCTATTGCTTGCACTCGCTGTTTTCGATATCGCGATCACCCCGTTGCTTGCGACGCTCGGAATCGGCGGCATCGCAATCGCACTAGCAGCGCAACCAACGCTATCCAACTACTTCGCCGGCACATACGTTATCTCGGAAGGCGAGATCCATGTCGGCGACTTCATCGAGATCGAAGGCGGACCGTCTGGATACGTTGAAGCGATTTCGTGGCGCAGCACAAAAGTAAGGTCGTTCTTCAACAACCTAATCATCATCCCAAACTCGATGATGGCCGAGAACATGATCACAAACTATTCACGACCGGCACCAGCAATAAACGTTATCGTTAACTGCGGCGTCAGTTATTCATCCGACCTCCAACAGGTCCAAGACATCGCGATCACTGCCGCTCGCGAGTTGGCCATCGAGTCTGAGCACGCCGTGACCAACAGCGAACCGAGCTTTGGATTCGATACGTTTGGCGATTCGAACATCGACTTCTGGGTCTTCATACAAGCCACCGACCGTATCGGCGGTTGGTATCTGAAGAGCGATCTGATAAAGCTGATTCATCAACGCTTCAACGATGCTGGCATCGCCATCAACTACCCGATCCGGCACCTCGTCGTCGACGATAAAGAAGCTGCTGACACCGGAGAGGCGACAGCCCCCGAGAAAATCGTGGAGTTTGTAAGGAAGGGTTAATCCTCCGTCGCGACAGTTGCTCGTGGGTACTCATAAACGCGTTCGACGTTCCGTTGTAAGGTTTTTGGCATGACTTCAACCGAACCAGACCGTGAAGACATCCGAGCGCATCTTTCGATGATGCAATCGGTGATCACGCGCATGGCGGAGAATAGCCGGGCGTGTAAGACTTGGTCAGTCACGATAGTCGCGGCGATCTTAGTGGCTGTTGCCCGATTCTGGATGGCGATGAGCAGTGAATCAGAGACGGGTATTGGGATTGTTTGGATCACCACCGTACCGGTGCTCGTGTTTTACGGTCTGGACGCTTATTACTTGGCGTTAGAACGATCGTTCATACAAAGTTACCGCAATTTTGTTGAACAATTGCATGCAGGTAGATTGGAAAAACAGGCAATGTTTGTGATTCCCTCACGTTCCACAGATTTCTCGAATACGATGCACGCGATGTTCTCGGTAACAGTTTGGCCTGTGTATCTAATGATGATGGGTGCCATTTCCGCTGTTTACCTGTGGGGATAGGTCGATCTAATCCAATAAGAAACTTTCCGGGTATCCTTTACCCCGCTGCCAACCTGTCGACCAATTGCCGGACCTATTGTCCGCGTAATGGATACGACCGTTGTCGGGCGGATCGCCTTTGCGCCTCAGGTTGGCTTCGTAAATCCATTCGCTGATCTCGACCGCGGATGGGTTCTCAGGCCATCTATAAAGCTTGGCATAAGGATCATCGCCTCGCATATTATCGGCCAACCTGGGTGGCAGGAGGTTCGACTTTGTCGATTTAGCTCGGTTATTAGGATGGCTCGGCAACAGGATACCGATGAGCCCGCAACGATCATTGTGCTTGGTTTTCTTGATGCTTGAACCGATCTCCCAATCGACATGTTTTCGTTGCCACGTGTTCGCCCCGACGAGCACAACAGTTACAGTTGCATCGGCAATGAATTCATCTCGTATGATTTGCCTGATCCTCGCAACTTTGAGATTGGTATCGTCGATGTCGTCGTCGTGTACTGACTTGTCGACCGCGTGCCCTTCAATGATTTTCAGAAACTGGTCTTTGAATTCCACGTCTGCCACGTGAAAACTGATGAACACTTTGTGTCGCGGAATGTCAGCGCCGCGCTTCGCCGGCCGTTTGCCTTTCTTCGAAGCCCTCGCCATTGCCACAACAAGACCAAGACCTAGTCCGCCAACAACCACTCCGTCAGCGGTCCAACTTCCCGTTGCCGGGATGCGACGTTCACGTCGAGCCGCTCTAAGTGTTGCGCCAGCGTGAGTTCGCCGGTCGGAACGTTGTGCGTCTCGAAGAACTGCTTGATGTCGGCAACCTGTTCAGGTCTGGAAAGCGCCTGAACACCGCTGACCATCCTCACGATGCTGTTGTCGGGGTACATCTCCAGCATCTCGTCCCAGTGGGATTTGATGAACTCCCATGCCGAGAACCCGTGATGGCGGTTGAACATGGCGCCGCCAGCGAGGTAAGGCCCATCTTGTGAACGGACATCGCCGTTGACACACATCTCCAACGTATTCTGCATCTCGCCGGCACCTGGGAAGGAAGCAAGCAGGCTCATGTAACGTCGCTCTTCCTGAGGCGTCGCCGGATTTTTGAAGCGGCCGAGGAAAACCTCGTAGTCGCTGGCTGATCCGAGTATTGCTGCCGCGTTCGCCGACGCTGAAGCCAAGTTTGGTTCAATCGCAGCTCCCGACAGATAGCCGTCGTGCAACTCGCGCAGCCGCGCCAGCGCACTTTCATCTCTTGCGGTAATCCCTAAAGATCGAGCGAGAACCCCGCGCAACTCTAGATCGCGAGGCGAGTCGCCGTCGCGTGGTTCCCAGCCCAAACGTGATAGCCCCGCGCTGTAGAGAGTTCCCAGCCGCGACCGCATTCGAGTCCGCGCACCTTCGTCTTCGATGATGCGCTCCAAACTCGCCAGGTTTCGAGTCAACAAGGTCCAGACGTCTAAATCGTCTTCATCTGAATACCCCTCGGCGAGGTTCAAGTAATCGATTGCGGACGATCTGCCAGCCGCCGTCGCGGACCATTGATCGTCCGCAAGGCTGTAGCGCTCGACCGCCTCCATCTCACCCATTGCGTCACGGAGAGACGACATCAATTCTGGTGAGTAGTTGACGCGGTAGAAGCCGTTGCTGCCACCGTTAGCGTTTACCCACCGGGCACTCTCCAACTCGGCGATTTCGACATCGTCCTCGGTCATCAACATCTTCATGCTGCCGACATTGCCATCGGCGTCGGAGTACTTGAGGCCCATCGGTATCGGCCAAACCGTCTCGTCCGCCTCACCGGGCGACTTGTAGAAAAAGCGATTCTGGGCGAGGATGGTTTTGTTGCATCCTTCGCATTGCTTGACGTTCACGATCGGGTAGCCGCGCTGGTATATCCACGCGTCCATCGTGCTCCGCACCGGCTCGCCAGTTACCTCTTCGAGCGCATCCCAAAGATCTGATGTCTCGGTATTGCCGTATTTATGCTTCTTTAGGTAGTGGCGAATTCCATCACGAAATTGATTGGGTCCAAGGTGCTGCTCGAGCATCCTCAGGACTGAACCGCCCTTTTCGTAGGTGAGCAGATCAAACATCCCATCCGCATCAGCGGGCGACTTGACCTCGTACTCGATCGGACGCGTCTTCTGAAGCGAATCGACGTCGAACGCCGCCGAGCGCTCCAAGCTGAATTGGTCCCAACGTCGCCACTCGGGGTTGAACGCGTCGGTGCACATCGCCGCCATGAAGGTCGCGAACGCCTCGTTGAGCCAGATGCCGTTCCACCACTGCATCGTCACGAGGTCCCCGAACCACATGTGGGCGAGTTCGTGAGCGATTACATCCGCAATCCTGAGCAACTCAGGTTGCGTGGCACGTTCAGTATCGACAAGCAGAATAACCTCTCGGAAGGTGACACAACCCAAGTTTTCCATCGCGCCGAATGCGAAATCGGGCACGGCCACCAAGTCGAGCTTCTCGCCCGGATACGGGATGCCGTAATAATCAGTGAAGTACTTGAGTGAGAAGGCACCGGATTCGAGGGCGTACGAGGTAAGGTGTCCTTTGCCGATCGGATGTATGATCCTCAACGGCACTCCGTCAACATCGACCGGATCGGTCGCCTCGAATGGTCCTACGATGAAAGCGACGAGGTACGTCGACATCTTGATCGTGGTTCCGAACTTCACTGTGCGCTCGTTGCCGTCCTCAGAAACCGTTTCGGAGATGATCGGCCCGTTTGACGCTGCGAAAAGGTCGTTAGGAACCGTCAAAGCGACCTCGAAAGACGCCTTCATAGCCGGTTCATCGAAGCACGGAAAGGCTTGTCGAGCATCGGTGCTCTCAAACTGAGTCGTCGCTATCTTCCGCTCGTCGCCCGATGCGTCGGTGAAAGTGGAGATGTAGAAACCGGCAAGCTTGCGGTTCAGGATGCCGTCGAAATCAATCAGCAAGTTGTACGAACCGGGGGACGCATCGCTAGCCAATTGGAGCGTTACGCGTTCCAACTCCTCGTCGTAAGTGAAGCCGGTCGCTTCGATTACTGCAGAATCGCCGACTAACCGGGCCGACGTTAATTCGATTTCTTTAGAGTTGAGGACGATCTCGGAGATCGTCTCGGACACGTCGATCGATATGTCGACGGAGCCTTTGAAGGCCTCGGATTCGAGGTCCGGGATCAGGTGGAGGTTGTAGTGACTCGGAATTACCGAGGAAGGAAGGCGATAGGGATTGATTTCGGCAACCAACTCCGAGGCATTCATAAGTGTGTCCTGAAGAAATTAGAACCCGAATCTATCAGGCATCGGATTTCGTCTGTCTTACAACTTTCTGGCGACCGGGCGGTTTGCCAGTCGTAGCTGGCGGTGGCGGCGTTTTTTTGGGCGCGCTACCCCGATTATTAACAGCGGTGTGCCGTCGCACAGTTTCTACCACGTCGATATCCTCCTGACGGTCAGTTTACATCATGTGCAGTTGATAATTCCCATCCCTTCGAGGCGTCGTCACCTTCCGTGTAGTTGGCATTGTTGTAACGAGTAAACACCAAGACGGTCGTGATTCCTTTCGAGATGATCGTCTCATAGTACTCAACATGCTTGCCATGCGGTTCAATGATCAACTCGCCGTCGGGCCGAGTTTTGTGGGTCTGATTCAGCAACGGCCACTGCATGTCTGTTTCAGAATTTTCATCAAAGATTTCAGCATACAATGTCTCGACTTCTTGGTTCGAAAGTGGCGCGACCTGTTGCACGATAAAGACGGCGTCGGTGATTGATACTGCAACCTTCGAGGTGTTTAACAGCGATACTTGTATCGCGATATGCACGTAATCATCGCCAATTGGACGATGCGAAACCGATTGTTCCAATGTTAAATGCGGTTTCAAATCCCGAAAGACACCCAATTTGTATAACGCGAAACCGCCACCGACCACGATAGTGATCATCATGAATGCTTCGAATATGCTCATTTGAAAATCCGATATGAATCATCGGGTGGCGAACCTCGATCACCACCCTTGCAGGTAAATCTTGTCGTTGGCCGTAGCCTAGCGACGAATCACTCGGTTGTCGTTAATCTCAAATCGTCTCGAGCGTGTCTTCAGCCTCGCGGGCTTCGACGCCGCCAAACCTCTCGGAGGCAATCTCGCGTAGCTGAGCGAAGTCGTTTTGGATCCCTTTGAGGAGAATCCCGACATCGCTGGAGTGAAGCACGAAACGGGCACCTAACTCGATGGCCTTCGAGGATGTCTCTATCGACTGTTGGTGCACCATCGTTGGGACGCCGTGTTTCTCGCCAGTGTCGATGACGTTTTTGAGGACGTCGAGGTATATTTGGTTGTCGACTTCATCGGGGATGCCCAACGACGTCGTCATGTCATTCGGCCCAACAAATATGCCATCGATCTCAGCACACTCCAGCAGCTCGTCTAACCGGTTCGCAGCCGGTTCCGACTCGATACCCATTATGAAAATGTGGTCCTTGTGCCGGTTGTTCAGGTACTCGCGGGTCTTCTCGCTCGGCAATTCGCCCGTCATACAGGCACGCTCAAAGTACTCACCCTTGAGAGGATGCAGTCGAACCTTGTTGGCGCAAGCCCGAACCTCCTCAACAGTTTCGCAGTACGGCACCAACACGCCGTCCGCTCCGGCGTCGAGCGCCATCGCCACGTAGGTGTCGTCGGTGTTCGGCGTCCGGACGATGCAGGTTACCCCGGCGCTCTTCACGCTGGTTACAAGCTCTGCTATCCGTTGCCGGTTGCGCGACGAGTGCTCCCAGTCGATGATGATGTAGTCGAGGGTTGATCCGGCGTACAGTCTTGACCATCGCAATCCTTCGATTGCGGCGATCATGAATCCGAATGCGGGTTTACCCGCCTTTAATGTGGCTTTGAGTTGTGCCGGTTCCATCGGTCTTTACTCCATATCCAGAATCACCTCGCGCCCAGTGCGCGCAGATTCTTCGGTTGCTTCCAACACCTTGAGCACGTTCAGGCCGTGAACCTGCGGTATTGGCGTGTCTTCGTCGTCGCGCTCAAGCGCCTCGATAAACTCAGTGAACTCGTCTAGTAGGCTGTCGCGCTGCGGAACGTCTTCCTTGCGCCATGAACCGCCGCTCGTGTCGGCGATGTAGAGCGCAGGCGCGTCGCCGCCGCCGTACGGCAATCGGAATCTTGCCATGCCGTTTGTGAAAAAGTAATCTCCGCCGTACTCCGTCCCGCCGCGATCCCAAGCGATACGGCTTACCGTTGCGACGATGCCGCTCTTCCACCGGATGAAGTACATGCCGGTGTCGTCGCAGTTGATCGACGGATGTTCCGAACTTGGGTGAGTAAACTGCCCTTGCTGCGCCGAGACGGTCGCCACGTCGTAGCCAATAATCCAGAGCAGGCGGTCAATTTGGTGCGAACCGTCCATTTGGCCCATACCCCCACCGCGTTCGCGATCAAGCATCCACTCGGGACGGTTGTAGGGAGAGTACGGCTTGTGCCACACGTCGTATGCCATGATCACAGAGCCGAGATCGCCGCTATCGACAACGCCCTTCATTGCTCGGACTGCCGGGTAGTACCGCTGCGTGTGCGCGGTCATTAACTTCACGCCATTCTCGCGCGCCGCCGCCAGCATCTCCTCCGCCTGCGATGCCCACACCGCGGTCGGCTTCTCCATGTAGATATGCTTGCCCGCCGCCGCCGCGTCGAGCGCGGCTTGGTGGTGCAGCCAGTGCGGCAAGGTACCGATGATCACGGCAACATCGTGACGCGCCAGTGCGTCACGATAGTCGGCGACGAAATCGACATCCGGATGCCGATCCTGCCATGTCGCGGCAGCGTCCTCTCTAGGTTCTGCCACCACCTTGATATCGGCGCCGGGCGTCTTCTTCACGACATCGATGTAGTTGCCGCCGATCCTGCCGGTGCCCAGCACCGCAACTCCAAATGACATAGTGCGCAATCCTGCTTTCTAATCAATGGTGCGAGTTAGGTAACGACTCTATCAGCGCAACGCGAGGGGAATGATACTTCGGAATCGTGGATGGGGCAGATGCAAGTTGGATGTATCGGTAGTGCCAAGGATTTCGAGTTAACCGACCATGTTTATCACGCGGCCCCAAGCCGCTGCCACGAAATGCCGTCAACGGCTTCATAGTGCCGATCGCCAGATACCAATTCTGTTCCCGTCTCAAAGACGTGGGCAGCGATCCACACATCGTTCGTTGGGATAGGTCGTCCTTTCGATCTGAGCGAAGGCATTATATTTCCGTAGTGTTCGCCCGTCTCGGGACCGATCACGACCAATGAAACGCCCGGAGCCGCGAGAAACGATTGCAGTTCGGCGTAGTTTGTTTCGAACCGCGTGCCGTTACGAAAACCGGCTAGCAATTCGCCAACGACTACCGCAGACATCAACACTTCGTCGGCATCTCGGACGGGGTTCCCGACGGATTCGTCGCCCTGACCAACCTCGAGTAGACGTCAGAATCCAAACTGACCCTCATCGCCAATCCGATTCGTCAACGACGTGGTGCTCGCGCAACGCGGCCTGTAATTCGGCCGCTTCCTCTTTACTCCAAGATCCTATGAAATGGTCCAACGAGTTACCGATCTTGCCATCAGGTTTTCTGCCGACCCCCAAGCCAGCCCCTTTGCGGAGAAGCTTCAGCGCGGCTTCCTCCATCGAGATCTGTTCCCGCTCGGCGACGCGGCGGATCGATGCTGCGAGTTCGTCATCGAACTCGCTTAACACGATTTTCTTCATACGATCGGCCCAATCTGTAGATCTACTTGAACGTCAAGGTACATTATGCCAGCCTTGGAGTTACCGACATCTCGGCGCTACACGCGTGGAATCCGATAAGCGAACGCGCCGGAGCGATAGTTGGGAGATCTGAATCGATATGACTACCGCTAGACCCCTGAGTCTCGACCAGTAGCGCCAGTGGAGTCGATGGAAATTGGATTTCCGGCGAACAACCTTCGCACGACAGTTCAGACAGTCTCGAACTCCAGAGCCGATAGATTCAACTCAGGCGAGCGTTTCGAAAGGTACAACATTTCTATCCCGACGACTTCGTTCGATTGGTTGTAGTCGAGTACCACCCCCGGCGAGACTTCTTCGGATTCGACGATTGGAGAGTCGTCGAGGCGCAGGTAAAGAGCATCCGTTTGTTTGTCCACTTTTAACTTCATAGTCGTCCTCTCATCCTACGATCAAAGAAAACACTCACGACTCGCCATGGCGACGCACTCGTGTTCACTGCCACGCGCAAAACTCGATCGCCGCTCTCGGGCATAGAGCGGTAAAACCGCTCCACTTCCGGATCGTTTGGATCGCTGGCTCGGTGACCGAGTCAATTGATCCAACACCACCCAAATGCCTTAATCACCCTAAACCCAACAATCCCCTCAACTCCACCACACTCCCAATCTCCATATCCGGCTTTGGCGCATCATCCGGATACTGATCACTGATGCGGACCCACGCTGACTTCATCCCCACACCAACCGCGCCGGTGATGTCGGTATACGGGTTGTCGCCTACGAAGAGGATTTCGGAGGGTTGGATGTCGTCGATGCCCCCGAAAGATAGTTTCAGCCGTCGGATAGCCTCGTGGTAGATGCGCGGATCCGGTTTGTCCGCTCCGAAGAGCCGCGAAACTATGGCGAAAGGAATAACGTCTACGAGGCCGCTGTGCCGCATCTTCGTCACTTGGAATTCCTTGCCATTAGTTACCACCGCCCACGGGAATCGGGCTTCGTTCAAGTCGTTGAGTAGGTCGAGAGCACCGTCGATGGGTTTGGCTTTGCTGGCAAGTGTGTTGAAGAACCATGCCTCGAACTCCACCGGGTCCAATTCGACCTCCGGCCACCGCTTCATTAGCTGCCGCGCCGCATCTTGGGCATCGGTAGCGACATGAGGCGACAACGACCAGAAAAACTTCATCTCCTCGTCCAAAACTGCGTTGTCAGAGATCTCAGTGTGGAGACGGTAAAACTCCGCGAACGTCGCCTCGTACGCGGTCGATCGACCCAACAGCGTATCGTCAAGGTCAAACAGCGCGGCTCGTGGTGTTTCCATATGCCGATTCTATTTTTGGCGACTCGGTTGCGGAAAGGTGGTCAATTCGCGAGAGTGGCTTGGAGCAATATCTCGACGGTAACTTCGTCTTCAACAACGAAGATTTGGCTCACCGGTGCTTCCATGCCGAAGTCGGCCCACACGAAGTTCGATGTGCCGAGAATGACTAAGTCGGTGCCGTTGTCGAGGCGGGCAGTGATGTCGAACTCGAGGTCAGCATCGATGCCGTTGACGTTTACCTTTCCTGTGAGCGTCGTTTTGTGTTCGACGCCACCTTCAAAGAACGTAGCCGGGATGTCTCCGAGCTCCGTGAAACGCACAGTGGCGACAGGTTGCGATGGGAACAATTGTTCGCGGATATAGCGATCACGCCGCGATTGATCGCTCTTTAACGTGTGCAAATCAACCTCGATCGAAACATTGTTGTTGTCGAAATCGACACCCCCGCTGAGCGTCTCGGTCTCCAACGACACGACGACATCAGCGCCTCTGAGGTTCTCATCGACCTTGAAGAGACCCTTTGAGCCATCGCCGATTACAAATGTGCCCGCCGCCATGGAGGCATCGCCGGGCGCTGAGGATTGCAACATCGGGTATGCGTCAAAGTCGATAATATCGCCCGGCTTGGCGTAGATGCCGGTTGACGTTATCTGACCGTCTTGGATTCTCCAAATCTCGATCGTGTTCAACACGTCGCCGTTCTCATCGAAGTCTTGATCGCCGGCCGCGCCCACGTAGTCGATGTCCTGTCCCGCGCGTATCAGCTCCAATGCACGCGCGATGCCGCCTGGTCCGACCTTCTCGCCGGGTGCGTTCGACACTTCCCGGATCGCGGCTTTAAGCGCATCCGGATCGTCGCTACCGGCGTACTCAATCGCCAAAGCGTATATGGCGGCGGCATCAAACGCTTCGCCGATGAAGATCGAAGACGGATCGCCGCCCATACGGTCTGCGTAAAGGTCCAAGAAGATCTGCTTATCTACTGAGTCGGGAGCTCCAGGTGCCGTGCCGTAGCTGCCTTCAAACGAGCCGGCTCCAAGCGCATCGAACATGTCCTGACTTTTGGTCCCATCCACGAAGAGGAAGTTTTCGAAGAACGCGCCTTCAGTGGCTTCACGCAGGAACACGCCCGCTGTCTCCGGGTACGCGATCGCCATCAGCATCGTAGCCCCGTCGCCAGACGCGCGCCGCAACTCAGATTGGTAGCTCGTCTGACCGCCCTCAATCGCTACCGCTTGTGAAACGGTGCCGCCCAGCACTTCGAAGTTCGCGCTAAAGACGTCAGACAACCCTTCGCCGTAGGCGTTGTTGATGTAGAGCGTAGCCACGTTCTCGTAGCCAAGTTCGCGCGCTACAGTAGCCGCAATAACGCCTTGCAGCGCGTCTGACACCGCGGTGCGGAACACCAAGTCATTGTCAGGCAGGTTGGTCAAGGCCGGCGATGTAGATGCTGGGGACATAAGCAAAACACCGCCTGGTATCGTTACCGACTCGGCTACTGCCAGCGTGACACCAGAGGACAGGGAACCGACAATCGCGTTCACACCATCGATGTTGACAAGCGCGCTCGCCGCGTCGGTGGCTATCTGCTCGCTGGTGCCGCTGTCGCGATGGATGATCTCAAGCTGACGGCCGTTAACGCCTCCCGCTTCATTGACGAGTTCCACGGCCAAATCGGCGGCAAGTTGCATCGGAGGCCCGAACACGCCCAAATCGCCAGTGGCATCCATTAGCGTGCCTATCTTTATCGGATCGCCCGAGGGCTTTTCCATCATCTTCGGAGCGGTGGTGATGTCGATCGACTCGCCGGGACTCGCGAAGATGCCGGTTGACGAGACTTGTCCACCAGCGATGCTCCAGACCTCGATGGTGTTCTGGACATCTCCGTTCTCGTCGAAGTCCTGGTCACCCGCGGCGCCAACGTAATCGATGTCCTTGCCTTCGCTGATGAGCTGCAACGCCTTGGCGAGATCGCCCGGGCCGACCTTTTCGCCCGGCGCATTGGCTACTTGGCGCATTGCGGCTTTAATATCGTCGCCGTCTTCGGAACCTGCTTCGGCGATGGCGAGTGCTAGGATCGCCGCCGCGTCGAACGCTTCGGAAATGAAAAGGCCAGATGGTTCACCTTCCAACTTCGATGCGTACAGACTTTGGAAGGCTTCTTGAGTTGGAGTGCCGGGCGCGCCAGGGGCCGTGCCGTAGTTGCCCTCAAAGTTGTCGGCGCCGAGCGCATCGAACATCTCTTGGTTCTTGGTACCGTCGACGAACATGAAGTCTTCGAAGAATTGACCTTCCACTGCTTCCCGCAGGTAGACGCCGGCGGTCTCCGGGTACGACATGGCCATCAGCACCGTCGCACCGCCTTGCGATGCTTGGCGCAGTTCGGAAACGTAACTCGCTTGGCCGCCCTCGATGGGCACCGCGGCGGAGACTGTGCCGCCAAGTCCCTCAAACGTCTCTTTGAACACCGTCGAAAGACCTTCGCCGTAAGCGTTGTTAATGTAGAGCGTCGCTACGTTCTCGTAACCGAGTTGGTCGGCTAGCTGTGCAGCGATAACTCCCTGCAAAGCATCCGAAACGGTGGTGCGGAATACCGTGTCGTTGTCGTCGAGACTCGAGATCGCCGGCGAGGTCGACGCTGGGGATACGAGCACCGCGCCGTTCGGGATCGTTACAGATTCCGCCACCGCCAAAGTGACGCCCGAAGAGAGCGATCCGACAATAGCCTCTACGCCGTCCACATTCACCAGCGCGCTGGCAGCATCCGTGGCGATTTGAGGACTAGTGCCGCTATCACGATGCACCATCTCGATCGGACTACCGTCGATACCGCCTGCTTCGTTGATCAGTAGCGCAGCCAAGTCTGTAGCCAGAACGATCGGCGGCCCGAAAACGGCCAAGTCCCCGGTGGTGTCAATAAGCGTTCCGATCTTGATCGGTTCGCCGCTTGGCTCCTCCAGTTCAGGAGCCTCAGTTGGCGGCACGGATGTCGCCGTCGGCGGAACTGCCGTCGGCGCTGGCGGAACCCGCGTCGGCGTCGGCTCCTCTGAACTGCACGCCACCGCGACCATCGCAATTGATGCGATGAGCAGCAGAACAAATGGCGCGCTCTTGATGAACGAACGCGACAAAATGCTTCTCACTTCCGACATGCCCATACCTCTCTTCGTGGGAACGACTGAACTAAGTTCAGATTCTATTCGGCAGCCGAGGGTTTCCTATATCCATCCCTCGATCCCGTACGATGTCGTCACGCCGCGCCGGATTGCGCCGAGACTCGGACGCGCGAACGTTACTGAGGCATACGTCAGCCGCCCTGATCCAGATTGATCGGTTCGCCAGGGAGTACGAATATGCCGGTAGACCCCACTTTGCCGTCAACGACACGCCAAATCTCAATGGTGCCGTTCACATCTCCGTTTTCGTCGAAGTCCAGATCCCCAGCCGCCCCGACGTAGTTCACATCCTCGCCATTGCGGATCAACTCCAACGCACGGGCGATGTCTTGCGGGCCGACAGGCTCGCCAGGCGGACGTGAAACGTCTCGCAATGCATCACGAATCGCAGCCGGATCCTCTGAATCGGCCTTCTCTATCGCCAGTGCGACTAGCACGGTCGCGTCGAACGTCTCGCTCAACAGTGGGATATAGATGTTGCCGTCCTTACGTTCCTCGAACGTGCTGAAGAACCACTGCCTCGCCGGCGATAGCGGTGCCCCGGGCGATATGCCGTAGTCGCCCTCGAAGTAGTGTGCGCCAACGTTGTCGAACAACTCTTGGTTGTACGCAGGAGAGAAAAACAGGAAATCCTCAACGTACTCCCCCTCCGCAGCCTCACGCAACAGAGTGTGAGACGTGTCGGTGTACGCGATCGTGATCAACGCGTCGGGTTCGCCTTCAGACACCTTCCGCAACTCCGACACGTATGAAGGTTGCCCGAGTTCGTGGCTTACCTGATCGATGACTCTGCCGCCGTGCGACTCGAAATGCTTCCTGAAATCCTCTGACAGACTGGCGCCGAACGCATTGTTGACGTAGATGCTCGCCACCCGCTTGAACCCCAATTCGTATGCCAACCGCGCCGCCACCTCGCCCTTGATAGCATCCGAAACGCTTGTTCGGAATACGAGGTCGTTGTCTTCAAGCGTTGTGAAGGCGTTTGATGACGAGGCGGGCGATATAAGCAATACACCATTCGGTATCGTCACCGATTCGGCAACCGCCAAGGTCACGCCCGACGCCACCGCACCGATAATGACCGGCACGTTGCTCACATTGACGAGCGCGCTCGCCGCGTCGGTGCCCAGCTGCACGCTGGTACCGCTATCACGATGTATCGCCTCGATCCGCTTACCATTCACACCGCCTGCTTCATTCACCAGATCGAATGCCAGCGACATCGCTGACTCGCCGTGCGGCCCGGCAAACCCCAAATCGCCCGTCGATGGCAGCAAAGTACCCACCTGCACCACTCCATCCAGCTCGATAGAGGAACCTTCTTGGGGTTCGACTTCAGACCGAAAGTCTGATAGATCGATCTCATCCCCCGGCGACACGTAGATGTCAGAATCGACGATCCTGCCATCACGCACGCTCCACACGCGCATCGTGCTCACGACATCACCGTTTTCATCAAATTCGATCTCGCCGGACGCGCCGATGTAGTTGATGTCTTTGCCATCCCGAATTAGCTCGAGCGCCTTGGCGACATCTCCGGGGCCAACAATCTCGCCGGGGGCGTTGGCGATCGGGCGCAGAGCGTCCCGCACCTTGACAGGGTCATCGCTGCCGGCCATCTCAATCGCTAAGGCAAGCACGACGGCAGCGTCGAACGCTTCGGTGATCAACGACGACGACGAGTCGCCGTCAGTGCGTTCGTCGTAAAGCCGGTGGAAATCCCTGACAGCAGGAGAAGCGGGAGCGCCGGGAGACACGCCGAAATCCCCTTCGAAGTAGTTGCCGCCAATGGCATCGAACATGGACTGACTCTTCGTCACGTCTACAAACATGTAGTCGTCGAAATACCCTCCTTCAGCGGCCTCTCGGAGCAGCGTCTGCCCCGAATCCGGATATGCGATCGTGACCAATACCTCCGGCGAGCCCTCTGAGGCATCACGCAGTTCTGACACGTAACTCGCCTGCCCGAGTTCGTGTGAAGCCGCTGCCGTCACCGTGCCGCCCATGCCTTCGAACGCCTCAATGAAAGAATCGTTCAAACTCGCACCATACGCATTATTCACATAGGTGGTCGACACTCGGCTGTATCCTGCAGCAACTGCCAACTCGGCCAAAACTTGGCTCTTGATGGCGTCTCGAACGCGGGTTCGAAACACCATGTCGTCATCCGCAAGGACAGTTATGGCGTTTGATGACGATGCAGGCGAGATATGCAAAACGCCTCCCGGAATGGTCACCGACTCTGCGATCGCGATGGTTACGCCCGAAGATACCGCGCCCATCAGCACCTTGACACCATCGACGTTCACCAATCCGCTCGACGCGTCGGTACCTCCCTGTTCGCTTGTCCCACTGTCACGGTGCACGGCCGATATGGTGCCACCGTTCACACCACCTGCTTCGTTCACGAGATCGAACGCAAGATCGATTGCCTTTTGCATCGCAGGGCCCAGAGTCGAAAGGTCTCCACTCACCGGTAGCACAGTACCGATCTGAACATCTTTGCCGCCCGTACCATCGGATTGGCAAGCAATCATCGAAATCAAGAGCATGGTCGAAACAATTGCCGACGCAAATGCCATCGAGATGCCGAATCTTTTAACCATTGTGGTCGTCTTGTTCATCAAATATCGGTTGCTATATAGCATCGAGTGTTTAACGTTCAACGAAGAACGCGCCCTAATATCACTTTACAAACGAGAGATCGATTTCATCACCCGGGAAGGCATATATGTCAGTATCGACGATTTCATTGTCGACAACATGCCACACCCGCATTCCGCTGACCACATCACCGTTTTCGTCGAAATCGATATCCCCTGCCGCGCCAACATAATTGATGTCTTTGCCTTCGCGCACCAACTCCAACGCCTTGGCTATATCTCCAGGACCGACGACCTCCCCAGGCGGATTCGCAACCGGACGCAATGCGTCACGTACCGCCTCCGGATCGTCGCTACCGGCTTTCTCAATCGCCAACGCGAGCACCGTCGCGCCGTCGAACGCCTCCGCGATCAGCTGTTGATTTGGGTCGCCACCCGTTCTCTCCGCATAAATCCGCCGAAAGCCTTGCACTGACGGCGTCTGTGGATTACCCGGCGATACCCCGAAATCGCCTTCGAAGTGGTTGCCGCCAATCGCGTCAAACATCGTCTGGTTTTTCGTGACATCGACGAACATGAACTCGTCGTATATGCCACTCTCAGCCGCTTCACGCAACAGCGTCTGGCCGGAATCGGGATACACTATCGTCACGAGCACTTCCGGTGCATCCTTCGCCGCTTCACGGAGTTCCGAGATATAACTAGCTTGGCCCAACTCGTGGGCAACCGCGGCCGTCACCGTCCCACCGGCACGTTCGAAATTCTCTACAAACGACTCGTTCAAACTGGCACCGTAGGCGTTGTTGATGTAGGTAGTCGAGACCCGTTCATAGCCGATCGCCTCAGTAAGTTTAGCCAAGGCTTGGCTCTTGACGAAATCGTTGACCCGCGTACGGAAAACCATGTCGTTGTCCGCCAACACTGATATCGCTTTCGAGGAAGAACCCACCGAAAGGTGCAGCACCCCGGCTGGGATGGTCACCGACTCCGCGATAGCGATTGTCACTCCGGAAGAATGAGCACCGATCAAAATCTTCACACCGTCGACGTTGACGAGGCCGCTGGCCGCATCTGTTCCGATCTGTTCGTTGGTACCGCTGTCCCGGTGAATCGCAGATATCTTCCCGCCGTTGACGCCTCCAGCCTCGTTCACAAGCTCAAACGCCAGGTCCATCGATCTCTGCGCCGACGGCCCGAACGCCGAAAGGTCACCACTCACCGGCATCACTGTGCCTACGTGGACGTCAACACTCCCAGTTTTGCCCGATTCATCAGACCCACACGCAGTGATTGCAAGCACCACCAGTGCTGATGTTGTTAATGCGACCGCCACCTTCGCCAAATCGTTGCAAAGGATTTTGCGCGCCGAGCAAGTTACCAATTCTCCACCGCCAATTGTGATCAATCACGCTTCAATAGATTCTAGTTTTCGTCGAACCGCGAGAACCCAAATCCAGGCGACCTATTCATTTGGCTGATCGATCATGCAGGAGGTGGAGGAAGAGACAGACTTGGCACTTCTGTGAACCCAAATTCGTTTGAAGTCAACCAATATCCGATTACCAGCATCGCAAGGGGCAGAGCTATCGCGACGAAGATTAACCCGCTCCGATGTTTCCATCGTTCGATGACCGGCGTCAAAACACTGGCGAAGATCGTCACAATCGCTCCGAGCGGAATGACGTAGCGTAACACGTTTGATATCTCCCCAACGAACTCAATTAACGCCGTAGCGACGACCACCAACACGAGCATTACGGTTAGGACGATGTTAAACACTCGCGCCCGGCCTTGAATATCCCCCGGTAGTCGAGCCCAGATTATCCCCGCGATAACGGCGGCGATCAACGATGCCGCGGCTACGCTTCTGGCGTTTCCGATGAGGTCGTCGGGTGAAGTCAGCGGCGCGTTCACACCCATCGCGACCGCTCCCCCGACCAATGTCGCCAAAAACGCAGGGACCCTATCGTGCAGATGCTCACGCGATCCGGGACGGGGTCGCGGCGACTCGCTGTCCGTGTTCATCGGCCCTTCTTCCTGAACGGTTTTTGGGTGTCGACGGTTAACGTCATTACGGCTTGACCATCCCGCCATCGGCACGGCGCACCGTGTCCCACGCGCCGCCAAACGCGCGCTCTTTGTGCGGGAACTTGGCAGCCATCTCTTCGTCAACGTCGATGCCTAGACCTGGTTGCCCGTTAGGCCACATCATGCCGTCACGCACCTCCGGGAATCCAGGGAACATCTCACGCGTGCGTTCAGGAGGGATGGCGTACTCCTGGATGCCGAAGTTGTAGCAGTTGACATCGAGCATCAAGTTGGCGGCATGACCAACCGGCGAAGTGTCGCCAGGTCCATGCCACGCCGTCCGCACGCTGAACAACTCGCCCATCGCAGCGAACTTCTTGCCCGGCGTGATGCCCCCGATCTGCGACATGTGCATCCTTAGGAAATCGACCAACCGGTCCTTGATCATCGGGATGATCTCGTGCGGACTGTTCCAAAGCTCGCCCATCGCGATCGGCGTCGCACATTGCTGCCGCACCATCCGGAAATAATCGTTGTCTTCCGGACTGAAAAGGTCTTCCAAGAAGAACAGCTGATACTTCTCCACTTCCTTCGCGAACCAGACTCCAAGTATCGGAGGAATGCGCTCGTGAACATCGTGCAGTATCTCTACGCCATATCCGAAGCGGTCGCGGATGTGCTCGAAGAGATCCAGAGCGCCGCGAATATACGGCTTGGGCTCGAAAACGCCACCGGGGTGGGCATACAACTTGTTCGTGTCGTATTCACGCAACCAAGTGGTCGCCGCGATCGGCCCTTGCGAAACGTCACCAACAACAACTGACCCATCTCCCGAAGCGCCGTGCGAGCCGTAGGATAAATACCCCGTTGTGGCGACCTGCACGCGGATGTGATGGAAACCCTGCTCCATGTGCGCCGCCATCCGGTCCGCCGTCTCCTCTTTGGTACCACCGCTGGCGTGAACGTATACCGGCGCAGCTTCGCGAGCGCGACCGCCCAACAGGTCATAGACCGGCATTCCCGCCATCTTGCCCTTGATGTCCCAAAGGGCCTGATCCACGCCCGACAGCGCGTTATTCAACACGGGACCGTTGCGCCAATAAGACGAAACGTAAGACGACTGCCAAATGTCTTCGATGTCGGCGACGTTCTTGCCGATCAAGAAGGGACGCAGAAAGTCATCAACCGCCGCTTTCACCGTCGACGGTCGTTGGGTAAACGTCGCACATCCAACGCCGTACAAACCCGGTTCAGAGGTCTCGATCTTCACAATGACCAATCGGATGTTGTCCGGCTCCGTCATGATGACTCTGATATCGCGAATCGTTACGTTGTCTGCAGCGGCCATGTCGTCTCCTTAGTGAAGGTTAATGATACGAGTCACGCCCCAAATACGACGCACGCCTCGCCTTTTCTCGTTAACATGCGAACATGCGACACCAGCAACTGAAGGAGTAGTCCGATGAAGGCTATGACTTGGCACGGCGGAAACCATTTCACGCTCGACGATGTCCCAGATCCTGAAGCCTCGCCGGGTTTCGTGGTCGTCAAGATCGACACGACCGGCATCTGCGGAACCGACGTTCACATAACCCAAGGCCTGTTTCCTTCGGAGCCACCAGCCATCCTCGGTCACGAGGGCACCGGTGTCATCGTCGAGGTTGGCGATGGCGTCTCTACCGAACGCATTGGTCAGAGGGTCGTCTTGAACCACAGCGCTCACTGCTTCGAGTGCTGGAACTGCAGGAACTGGAACGTCTCTCGCTGCCAGGTCGCACCCACCTCCTCCAACGGCCTCTTCGCTCAATACGTCGCTCTACACTCCCGGACCGCCCTTCAACTGCCCGAAAACCTCGATATCGAGACCGCGGCCATGACCGAACCTGCCGCATGCTGCCTATCCGGCGTAGAAATGCTTGACATCCCGTACCGCGCCACCGGCCTCGTCATCGGCGCTGGAATCATGGGTCTCTTCACCGCGGCTTTCATGAAGAGTCACGGTGTCGAGACGCTAGTCGTATCTGAGCCGGTAAAGGTCCGCCGCGAAATGGCTAAGCAGTTCGGCGCCGACATCCTCCACGACCCCAACGACGTCCCCCTTGAGGAAGTGATGGCCGAAGTAACCGATCAAGGTCGAGGCTTCAGCGTTACTGCCGAAGCGGTCGGAAAACCAGAACTCGTCGCCGCCTGCATCAATGTGACGAAACCGCGCGGCCAGACCCTGATGATCGGCGTCTGTCCCGAAGGCTCGCCGCTGCCCGTCGACCTCTACGACATGCACTTCCGGGAGATAAAGCTCGTAGGCGCTTTCGGACGCGGCAATGTCTTCTACCGCGTCCCTGGCGAACTCGAGAAGCTCAATCTCGAAAACGTCATTTCCGGACGCTACGCGCTCGCCGAGCTACCCGATGCGATCACCGCCTCAGCCGAAGGCCTAGGCGTCAAATTCGCCATCAAACCCAACGCTTAACCCTCACACTCTTGGGAGGTCCGATATGAAGGCGATGACTTGGCAAGGCGGGAACCGGTTCACTCATGACGATGTGCCGGATCCGGTGGCGGAGCCCGGGTTCGTGGTGGTCAAGATGGACACGACGGGGATATGCGGGACGGATGTGCACGCCACACAGGGGCTATTCCCGTGGTATCCGCCGCAGATACTGGGTCACGAGGGATCCGGTGTGATCGTGGAGATCGGCGAGGGAGTCGCCAATGACCGGATAGGTCAGCGGGTGGCGGTGAACCGCAAGGCGCAATGCTACGAGTGCTGGAGCTGTCGGAACTGGAACACTTTCCGATGCGAGGTCGCTCGGGAATCCTCGGATGGCATGTACGCGGAGTACATCGGCCTCGACGCCCGCGCCGCCATCGCTCTGCCGGACGATATCGATATCGAGACCGCCGTCTTGACGGAGCCGGCGTCGTGCTGTCTCTCAGCGGTCGAGTTGCTCGACATCCCTTACCGCGCCACCGGGCTGGTCATCGGCGCCGGCGTCATGGGTCTATTCACCGCCGCTTTTTTGAAGTCGCACGGGGTCGAGACGCTGGTGGTGTCGGAGCCGGTAACGGTGCGCCGCGAGATGGCGACGCAGTTCGGGGCCGACATCCTCCACGACCCCCGCGACGTCCCGCTGTCAGAGGTCATCGCTGACGTCACCGACGAAGGTCGCGGCTTCGATGTTACCGCCGAAGCGGTCGGCAAGCCGGAACTCGTCGCCGCCTGCGTCAACGCCACGAAACCCCGCGGTCAGACGCTGATGATCGGCGTCAGCCCGGAGGGATCGCCGCTGCCGGTCGATCTCTACGACATGCACTTCCGTGAAATCAAGTTGATGAGTTCGATGGGTCGAGGAGACGTGTTCCACCGGGTGCCGGATGAGTTGACGAAGCTCAATCTCGAAAACGTGATATCGGGTCGCTATCCGCTCACCGAACTGTCGGACGCCATAACCGCCTCGGCGGAAGGTCTGGGTGTCAAGTTCGTAATCAAGCCAAACGCTTAAACCGCAACATTCAAGGAATTCCTACATGAAGGCACAGACCTGGCACGGCGGAGCACGCTTCACCCTCGACGACATCCCCTATCCGGAACCGTCCCCTGGTTACGTGGTCGTCGAAATCGACACCACCGGTATCTGCGGCACTGACGTCCACGTCACGCAAGGCCTGTTTCCAAAAGATCCACCGCAGATACTGGGCCACGAAAGCTCCGGCACCATCGTCGAAGTCGGCGACGGGGTTTCCAAGGGACGGCTCGGTCAACGCGTGTGCGTAAACCACCCGGCGAACTGCTACGAGTGCTGGGACTGCCGCAACTGGAGCGTGTGCCGCTGCGAAAACCAGCCAATGATATCCAACGGCTACTTCGCCCAATACGCCGCCGTCGCATCGCGTTCTGCCGTAGAGATTCCTGAGACGCTAGACTTGGAGACCGCCGCCCTAACCGAACCCGCCGCCTGCTGCCTATCGGGCGTCGAAATGCTTGACATCCCATACCGCGCCACCGGCCTCGTCATCGGCGCAGGAATAATGGGACTCTTCACCGCCGCCTTCATGAAGTCCCACGGCGTCGAGACGCTCGTCGTCTCCGAGCCGGTCAAGGTCCGACGCGAGATGGCCAAACAGTTCGGTGCCGACATCTTGCACGACCCCAACGACGTTCCCCTATCCGATGTCATCGCCGACGTGACGGACAACGGACGCGGCTTCGACGTCACCGCCGAAGCCGTCGGCAAACCCGAACTCGTCGCCACCTGCATTAACTCCACAAAGCCCCGCGGCCAAACTCTCATGATCGGCGTCAGCCCAGAAGGATCACCCCTCCCAGTCGACCTCTACGACATGCACTTCCGAGAAATCAAACTCGTCGGAGCCTTCCGCCAAGGAGACGTCACCCACCGCGTCCCCGCCGAACTCGGCAAACTCGACCTCCAGAACGTCGTCTCGGGCCGCTACCCCCTCGCCGAACTTCCCGACGCGATAACAGCCTCCGCCGAGGGACTCGGAGTCAAATTCGTCATAAAACCGAACGGTTAGGTTTGACTGTTGCCCGTTAATTCCAGCATGCGATTAACGAAACGGCGCACGCGCAGCCGATCTATCTCTATCTCATAATCGGTCATCGAACCGTTGTAGAAATTCGAGTGGAAACCTCTAGCAGCGACGAAAGTGTCGCCGAGTGACGGGTCCTCATATTCCTCGACGAACTGTTCAACGGCCTGAACTACGGCCCGATGAGTGTTTGCTTTCATGCCACGCCGCTTCATCTCGGCAATAACGACGTGAGACGCAGCACCCCATAGCTTTTCCGATGCTTGCAGGATGTCGCCGGCCTCAAACTCCCGGTCAGCGTCGTCCAAAAACTTCCGGGCGGTATCGATGTGATCAGTCGTCAACATTTCGGTGCAATCCCATTGAAATGATTACGCAATACGAACAATACTAGCATCTTTAGGGGATAGAATCACCGGCCGTACAACTCCGTCCCCCGATGGAATGCGTACCAACCGAACCAGAACGAGACATTAGACGGCACGACCCGCAAGACTTCCGAGCCATCCGAAGCGTTCTTCAATTGATCCCTACTCACGTTCCATTCGTCGCCGTTTTGGTCCACAACTACAGGCGGAAACCCTGCCTCCGGCGCGTCGTCGGGCAGTTCAAACTTCAATCCTTCCGGATTCTCGAACATGTGGGCATCAGATGATGTCGCCGATGCGATGACTACCAAATCAATGTCGCCGACCTGGTCATGGACGATCCGCTCATCTCGTAACACCTCTAACGGATATGCCTTGTCCACTCCCTTCACCGTCACGCCCAGAACCTCGGCTTTAGGCGGAAGCACATCGTCGCGGTACGGTATCGGGAACATCGTCTCAGGATCCGCGCGGTAGGAATAGTAGATCGAACGATCGTCGTTTTCGTGCGTGTAGCTCCACGGCGGATAGCGCGCACCTTCTCGGGTGATAACAGTCGTATCCGGATGCTCGGCACGCCAGTCTCCCCACGTCGTCCTAGCCGTCGGGAAATATTCCAATTCCGGATCGCTCCCGACAAGTTCGCCGATAATTGGTTCGCCTGTGAACTGATGCCACAACGTCCTGGTCGCTCGGTCGTACATCACCTTGTTGCTGCGGAACAATAACCCTGACGTTCCGAATGTTGTCGGTTCACCGTTGATGATGGCGCGATACCCGATCGCGCTGTTACAAAGCGTTCACCAGGTGAGCGATAACGGCTCGCCTCCCAACTCGTCATTTACCAACTCATGAGCGTTGACGATGCGCAACGGATACGCCCGGTGCTCGCCGTTGATCGAAACACCGATCACTCGCTCGTCGTCCTCCAGATACTCCGCCAACGGGTCGTCCGCTGGCGCGTTCGCCGGATTTTCCAACGGTGGTATCCCGTCCGGTATCACACCACCCCATTCAACCTCAGTCAAGTTCACGACCGACTTCCCAGCGAGCGCAGGCGATAGAAAGGCACCGAAACGACCGTCGATCTGCCGCAAATAACCAATCTTCCATTCGGCGTATTCGGATGGCGGCGGATACTCGTTTTGATGCCTGCCGATCCACTCTGACCACCACTTCCAGTCGTCCCCGACCGAGTTTTGACCGGTCAGGTGCGCCAGCGTTCTAATCGCTTCGATGATGAGGTCGGTCGAAAGCAGGAAGCGAAAAGCCTCGATGATTATCCTCACCTGTGACTTGTCATTATTTGCACGTATCTTGGCGAACGTGCCGAGCGCGCGGTCGTTTAACGGTCCGAATCCGGGCGATAGCTCAATACCTGCGAATACCAAATACATGGCGGTGTTCGAGTTGTACGGAACCGGAGTTGGACCCGATCCAATGGTCGGAGTTGGTTCAGGAGATTCGGTCGACTGTTGAGTCGGCGTGCTTGCTTCGACAAACGACGACCCTCCGGTCAACGCGGGGGTGGCCGTCGCAACTTTTTCCACGATCCCGATCGATGGTTGGTCCGCCAAGTAAGACATCCCGGCGAACAACGCCGCGGCAGCGACACCAAGCACAAGGAGCAGCGCAACGGTTATAACTATGTTTTTCATCATCATCTGACCAGCATCCGGCCTGCAAACCCGATATCAGCGTATACGCCGACCGCGACCGCAGCCGTCAACGCCGCTCCCACAGCCGCCTCTTCCCGAAGCCCGCCGATCGATAGTGGACTGCCAAACGCATCTTCCATACAACGTCGTAACGCCGCGTTCAGGCGCAAACCGTTCCCTGAACCGACGAGTTCTGCTCGCGGCCCAGCGCCCAGATCGACGGCGCTCCGGTAAGAGTTCGCAAGCTCTGATGCCATCGAACGAAAGACAGCCAACGCCATAGAGCCCGGCGTGAAGTTACCCGGAGTTACATTCGAGAACTCTCCACGAGCCTCTGGTCGTTCGCGCGATCCCGTAAACAGCGCCGACGCGGTCATACCATCGAGCGTTTCATCAGACATCGCTGCTTCCGCGAGGTGCGCGAGTTTTTCATACACCATGTCATCATCTACGCCTTCTAGGTCAAATACGTTTCGTGCCGTCCTGACGAAGAAATCTTTCAGCGCTCGGAATGTCCGCCCACCAACCACTCCGACGCCCGCCAACAGGTAGCCCCTCTCGATCTGCGGACGCAACTCTAACCAACCATGATCAACGGCTCCACTCTCCCTATCTCGGCGTAAAACCGAAAGATCATCAATATAGACGCTCGCTTGTCCACCAGTCCCCACGTTGACCGCAACCGTATTGCTCGCATCGTCGACTGCACCGACGAAAGCGCATTGATGATCGCCGGACGGAACAGAAACCGGGGTTCCTGCTTTGATGCCGGTAATGCCGCTAAATTCGTTAGTCAAACCGCCAATCTTGGTGCACGAATCGACGATTTCGGGAAACAATCCACGGTTTAAACCAAGTTCACCGATCAATTCGTCGTTCCAACGGCGTTGCGGAACGTCGAGGACTCCCCACCCGGCTGCGTCAGTTGCATCCGTCACAGGTCGCCTTGAGCCGACTAACTTTTGCGCCAAGAATTCGGGCGCAGTGATAGCCGCCTCGGCGTCCGAAGGCATCATGCCCATGTAGTCGAGCCAAAACAACGTCGGAGCCGTGTATCCAGTGACGATCGGACATCCCGTACCCCTGAACGACGGTAGTCCCTGCCTTCGCCGGGTTGCGCCACCCTTCGATGCCATCGCAGCCAAGAAATCATTCTCTGTGCCGGCAACCACGTCCTTGCATCGCTGGTCTTGCCAAGCGACAAACGGCCCAGTCGGCGAACCGTCACTGTTCAAAAGCTGACAACCCTGTTGTTGTCCGGTGACGCCGATAGCGACACACTCCTCGAAATCCAATCCCGAACACAACTCGTCAACGGTTCGGACAGCGCGCGCGACCATCGCATCGATGTCCCACTCCGATCTGCCAATGGCACGATCTCCCGCCGATGTTGTCTCGGCATCGTTCGGCGCTGAAAGTGAGGCGACGATTTCGGCTCGCCCATCATTGACGAGAACCGCAACGACCGTAACCGATGTCGATCCAAGGTCTATACCCAACGCGACGCGCATGGGCATAGTCTAAGGGCAATGACCTGTCACAGTGAGCCGGGACTATGCGGACGACGTTCGGAATCGCCATAACGCGACCGCGGCAAACAGAACCGCGAACATCAACAGTGCCAGCATCTCCGCAGCAACGTCGGCGAACTCCGCGCCGAACAGCATCAGCTTGTTGAACCCGGTGTTGGCCCAACCGTGTGGCGTGATCTTGGCGAGATTCTGCATCCAATCCGGTGTGATGAACAACGGCCACCAGCAACCGCCGATTGGCGCCAACGTGAGCGATGCCAGAACTCCAGCCATACTCGCGCTCTTCGCTTCTTGAATAAAACTGGCAATCAAAACGCCGAAAGATGACGACGCGACAACCATGAGAACCGAAATCAAGATCACCGCGATCGGAGATGCTCCGAGATCGATACGGAAGGCGATTATTCCTACGATCCACATCACCGAAATCTGTAGCAATCCCAAGAAAGCCGTGCCCATCAACTTCCCAATTACGATCGCTTCACGCCGCGCGCCGTTGGAGAGGAGACGCTCCAATGTGTGATTGCGCCTCTCCCTCGCGATCGCCTCGGCGCTTAACGCCGCTGCGAAAAACACGAACATCGTCAAGTATCCGGGTAGCGTGAAGTTCGAAGCGTTCCAAGGTTCCACATCGCCCACCTGTTCGACGTCGATTTCGACCGTGCTAAAGGATCCCTGATCGATCAATCCCGTCTCGAAGGCGGTACGGGCTATCAATGAAAAATCGGTGCCTGTTGCTTCACTCACGGCGCCAGCAACGACGTTAACCTCGTTGAACGGCCTAGCAAGTGCGTTGGCGAATCCGATCAATGCCACTTGGTAGCCTGAATCCTTGCCTGTCGATACGACCTCCAGAGACGTCGGATCACCTTTAATCAAACTTGCGGTGAAGTCGGCTGGGAAGACGACATAACCCTCGATTAGATCATCTTCTGCAGCTTGGAGTGCTTCGTGGTACGTCATCACAACGACCGGGCCTCGATCCTCCACCGCGAACACATCAATCAATTGGTTGCTGACGCCGTCAGTCTCCAGCGTCGTGAGAACGAACTCGATCGGATCATCGCTCGGACCTTGACCTCCGAGAGCCAGAGTGAACCCAATCACGAAGAGAAATGGGAACAGGAATGAAAACGCAACCGCAAGGCGGTCTTTGAACAACACCTTGGTGTCTTTACTCGCCAAAATGATGGCTTGACGAATGGTGGTTTTAATCACGCCGCTCACCTCACGAAACCCTAAAGATGATCCGGGCGATGACCAAACCAATAACCGTCACACCCAACATGATGCTTACTCCAACCAACTGCTCGGTCAGTTGTGAGCCATCTGCGAGCATCTGGCTCATTGCGTTGATCGCATAGTGATTGATCGTGACTTTTGAGAGCAGGAACAGTGGTCCGTCTGAACCGACGTCGAAGAACGTTCCTCCGAAGACCGTCATAAACATAGTGAAGAAGACCGCCGCCCAAATGGCTTGATCCCGCGTGCGAGCCGCCGAACCGATCACCAGCCCTACGGCGGTTACGGCCGACGCTACCAACACGCTGAACGCCGCGAGTTGCAAGATCTCGGAAAGACCGCCGAACCGCAACACTGCAAACGCCAGCGTGAGTAGTACCGCAGCTTGACAACTCGCCCTAAACACTCCGGCGAGATATTTGCCGATGAATAGCTGGTTGGTGCCCAGTCGAGTGGTCATCAATCTTTCCAAAGTCCCACCGCGCCTCTCATCGACGAGAGATTGCGAACCGAGCGTCACGGCAAACATGAGAAACATCACCAAAATCCCGGGTATCAATCTATCCAAGACGTCACCTTCGTCGCTCTCAACCCCCGACACCGTCACTCCGACCGGCGGGTTGGCCTGGGCGTTCGACATGGAGATTTGAACAGCCTGGTCTAACCTTTCGGGTTCAATGTTTACGCTGTCCAACACCTCTGAAACCGATCGGCTCACTCGAATTCCACTCCCTAGTTCGCTGGCAATGCTTCCAACGATCGCCGAGACTATCTGACCGGTTTCCCCACCGTTGCCGCGCTGTTTGTAGGTCAAACGCGGCGATGCACCAGACTCCAACCAAGACGTGAAACCGTCTGGAATGACTACGACGAACAGAACCGCTGAGCGTTCGAGAGCGTTTTCGGCGTTTTGAAGGTCGCGCTCTCGCACCGATAGCTCGTCAAGTGCGTCCAACCGACTTATCAACTCGCGGGCATGAACGCCGCCATCCAAATCCACAACGTCCACTGTGGCGTTGAAATTCGTCCCACCGCCGAACGCACCATACATCAACGCGAACAAAGCTATTGGTAAAGCGATGCTAAAAGCTAATTCACCTCTGTTGGTTAGATATCGATTAAGTTCAAATATCGCTATGTAAATCGGTCGGAACAACGTACCGTTAATCTCTCAGATTCCGACCGGTAAGTTCAAGAAATACCTGTTCCAGCGTCACTTCTTTTGGATCCCCGATCTCAGACTTGAGCTCCTCAGGACTTCCAATCCTGATCATTTGCCCATGGTCCATAATCCCCAATCGGTCGCACAGGTGATCTGCTTCCTCCATGTAGTGCGTCGTGTAAAGAATCGTCATGCCCTGTTCTCGCAATCCTTCAACCGTTTCGAAGATGTGGTTGCGCGACTGCGGATCTATTCCCACAGTAGGCTCATCGAGGAACAAGAGGCGCGGGTTGCTCATCAACGCAATCGCAATGTTGACTCGCCTCTTCATCCCACCGGAAAAGTGGTCAACTTTGTCTTTGGCCCTATCTGTAAGGCCGACGGCCTCCAGATGCTCGTTTGCTGCTTCACGTGCAGATCTGCCACTCAACCCGGCCATACGACCGAAAAACATCAGATTATCGATCGCCGACAGCTCCGGATATAACGCCAATTCTTGCGGACAAACGCCGATAACATCCCGAACGCCGTCGCTTTGGTTTACGACGGAATAACCGCCGATGTGAACATCACCATCGTCCGCGGGAAGCACGGTGGACAGTATTCGAATCGTAGTGGTTTTGCCGGCGCCGTTGGGACCCAGGAGTCCGAAAATCTCGCTCGTTTTGATGCTGAACGAGACGTCATTTACAGCCGTCACACCGTCAAAAGATTCCTGCAGGTTCTTGACGACAACCAATTCCGAAATATCTGTCAGATCAACCCCCAAGGCGGATGAACGCCTTTAGCCTCCGAATCGAACTCGCGCGCCGATTCGTTACGGACTGTTTACCAAATTTCCACGGGCGGGCGACCTACCCGTAGTTACAACCGATACCCTTGTAGCCGATCTCGACGGCGCCGTCGGCAGTCACGAGCACAGGCGTTATTCGGTCGCCACCAGACAAACGTTCGACCTCGCTCCACAAATCAGGTTGCTTCGAGACATCGACCTCTTCGTAGTCGATGCCCTTTTGTTGGAGATCCGACTTAAGCAAGTCGCAATAACCGCATGTCGGATGCGTGTAGACGACCGCGAGATCGCGAATTGGTTCTTTACTTGGCATGGTTCGGATTATATCTGGGGTTAATGCAAGCGTTCGGCGCGTCGTCCTATCCGCTACGCCGGAGTTTCAACGCGTTCAACGAGACAGAAAGCGACGAGAAAGCCATAGCTGCTGCCGCGGCGACGGGACTGAGAAAACCGTTCTCGCTGATGATCAGACTCAAATATTCCGGCGGCGGCGAGTCAGAAAATATGGGATGCAACGCCCCGGCGGCAACCGGGATCAACAGCACGTTGTAAGCGAAAGCCCAGAACAAATTCTGACGGATAACTCTCACCGTCGCCCGGCTTATCAAAATCAAACTCGCGACTGCCGATGGTTCGTTGTTGACCAAAGTAACGTCCGCAGTCTCGATCGCAATATCGGACCCGCTCGCCATCGCGATCCCAACGTTCGCCGTGGCCAACGCAGGACCATCATTAATCCCGTCACCGATCATCGCCACTGTACGACCCGACGTGGACAGATCGCTGATGCGTGAAGCCTTGTCGGAAGGCAGAACCTGCGATGTGACGTTTTGTATGCCAACGTCACTCGCTACTGCGTTTGCGACTTCGGTCCGATCTCCCGTAATGAGATGTGTTGATACACCCATCCGGTTAAGCGTCGCCACTGCAGCCTTGGCATCGTCGCGAACAGTGTCCTGTAGACCAACTGCGGCAACGATTTGCCCATCAATCGAAACGGTCACCGGTGTTTGGGCGCTAGCTTCAATGCGCTCTACGGCGTCCGACATCACGCCGCTTTCCTCCAACAAAACCGCGGAAGGATTCATCACGGCTACCACCACACCGTTCACACGGGCGTAGACGCCTTTGCCGGTGATGGATTGGAAGCCAACGGCGTCTTCGATTACAAGGCCGCGTTCACGCGCCTCGCCAACTATCGCCGCGGCTACCGGGTGCTCGGAGTAGATCTCGACCGCGGCGGCCGACTTCAGGGCCGCGTCTTCGGTAATGCCGGCACTCGGATCGACGTGAAGTGAAACAACCCGCGGCTTGCCAGTGGTCAGCGTACCTGTTTTGTCGAACGCTACAGCATCCACGTCGGCCGTCCGTTCAAGCGTTGACGCGTCCTTGATCAACAACCCTTTCTCGGCAGCCCTTCCTATTCCCGCCACTACCGCCGTCGGAGTGGCCAGTCCGAGCGCGCACGGACACGCAATTACGAACACCGTCACCGCTATCAACAAAGCGTTCGGCAGCGACGGTTCCGGCGCCACAAACAGCCAGAACAGAAATGAAGCACTTCCCGCAACCAACACCGCGGGCACGAACCGTGCCGTAACCCGATCTACGAATCGCTCGATTGGCGCCCGAGTCGCTTGTGCCTTCTCAACCTGACGAATTATTTGCGCCAGAAGCGTCTCATCGCCAGTCGTAGAAACCTCGGCCTTGAACGCGGACTGTATGTTGAGCGTCCCAGCAAAGATCCTATCGCCTGTCTGCTTAATCGCCAGATTGCTCTCTCCGGTGAGCATCGACTCGTCGATTTCTGCAACACCTTCTGACATGGTCGCATCCGCCGGCACACGTTCTCCCGGCCTCACCACCACCGTGTCGCCAATGCCGATCTCATTGACATCGACCTCGATAACGTCGCCATCGCGCTCGACGAGCGCCGCACGCGGCTGCAGCTCGATCAGCAAACGAACAGCCTCGGAAGCCCGCAATCTGGTTCGCCCTTCGAGCCACCGACCCAACGAAACCAGACCAATAATCGCCGCCGGCACCTCGAAGTAGGTTCCCGTGTGATGACCAGGCGCGACGAAACTGGCGGCGTTCGACCAAAGCGTAGCATCCCCAACCGCTAGCTGCGTAATCGTCACCATCGCGCTGTAACCGAACGCGACCGAAGTTCCGACCACCACCAGTGTGTTCATGTTCGACGTCTTGCGCTTCGCCGCCGCCCATGCAGACCGATAAAAAGGCGCCGCGATTCGGACCTGTATTGGTATGGCAATCAACAAAAACAACAAGTTCAACGGATACGACGGCAGATCAGGTGCGAACACCGACCTTGCAAATGTGATCAACATGATCAATGCGGCCGCCGCCACGCTGATGATCGCACTGTTGCGAGTCGCGAGAAGTTCTAAGCGTTGACTCTCAAATCTCCCAGCATCCGATCCGCTGGTCGCTTCGCCCCCCACATCTTCACCATCGCCCGGGATGTCGATCGCGTAACCGGCATCGCCGACCGCGTTTGAGATCGCTTGCCATATCTCGCCGCCCGCGCTCGGTCCGGTTGTGACGGAACCATCGAAGTTGACGTTGGCTGAGTTGGTAGCGAGCGAAACGTCGGCAGAATCGACGCCATCAACTGAAGAGATCGCATCGGTCACGTGCGAAACGCAAGCGGCGCAGGTCATTCCGCGGATATGAATGGTTTTCGAAACCATTGTCCGCCCTTTCGGCAGTGGCAATGCGAGAACATTGCAAGAATCCCGATCGTTTAAGGTTAACCTGCTATTCACCTCGCCATCGGAGACGCAATGGCATCTGGATCTGAACCATTCAAGCTACCACGCAGACAAGTCATAATCATCATGGCTTGTGCGATGACCGGTCTGTTTCTGGCTGCTTTGGACCAGACAGTGGTTGGCACGGCGATGCCCCGCATCATTGCCGATCTAGGCGGATTCGACCGCTACACATGGGTCACCACCGCCTACATCGTTGCGTCAACGATTACCGTGCCGGTAGTCGGACGACTCTCCGACATATTCGGACGCAAAATCTTCTACATTTTGGGTCTCATACTGTTCTTAACAGGGTCGTTCGCGGCTGGCACTGCAACGTCAGTGAACCAACTGATCGCGTTTCGAGCGTTCCAAGGCATGGGCGGCGGAGTTCTACTTTCGCTCGCGTTCGTGATCGTCGGCGACCTGTTTGCTCCTTCGGAACGCGGCAAGATACAAGGCGTTGTCGCCGCGGTTTTCGGATTGTCATCCGTGATCGGGCCGACACTCGGGGGTTTTATTACCGACACTCTGAATTGGAACTGGATCTTCTACATCAATCTTCCCATCGGCGTACCACTCGTGTTTATGATGGCCCGTTTCTTCCCGCGCGTCGAACCCGACACGATGGATCGGACGGTCGACATACTTGGCATCATCACTCTGGTCGCAACCGTAATCCCTCTCATGCTCGCACTGTCGCTAGCCGGAGTCGAGTACGCGTGGTCTTCGCCTGTGATCATTGGGCTGTTCGTGATGTCGGGAGTTATGCTCGTGCTCTTCGTACTCGCCGAGGTCAAAAGTCCAAACCCGATCATGCCGCTCCATATTTACACGAACCGCGTGCTCGGCGTCGCGCTACTCGCAACATTCGTCACAGGATTTGGGATGTTCTCCGCGATCATATTCATCCCGCTTTTCTTCCAAGGCGTCCTCGGCGCTTCGGCGACGAGCAGCGGCAGCTTCCTGACGCCGATGATGCTGGGCATCGTGGTCGGCGCGGCGATCGCTGGGCAGATCATTTCACGCATGGGCGGTTATCGAATTCCAGCAACCGTCGGTGTCGTGATCATGACCGTTGGATTGTTCTTACTGTCCACGATGTCCGAGACCACACCGTATGGTCTAGCCATTGGCTACATCGTTTCGCTGGGATTCGGCCTCGGATGCACCTTTCCATCGTTCACAATCGCGGTGCAGAACTCCGTCGAACACCGGTTCTTGGGCGTTGCAACGTCTGCGGTCCAGTTCTACCGAGCGATCGGCGGCGCGCTCGGATTGGCTCTGCTTGGTGCATACATGACCAACCGTTTCCAATCTCAACTCGCCGAAAAGCTCCCGACGGAGGTGCATGAGACCCTCGGCGAGGGAAAGATTGCACAGTTGGCAGAAAATCCAGCCGCCATGGTCGATCCCGACGCACTACACGCTCTGACTTCGCAGCTAGGTTCTTCAGGAGTTGTGGGCGACTCGTTGCTAACTGGGTTGCGTCAAGCGTTGGCGAATTCCGTCTCAGGCGTGTTCCTCGTGACCTTCATCATCATGATCTTTGCGGTAATCGTCGTGCTCTTCTTGGTCGACAGACCATTGCGCACCGAGACTCGTGCAGCACCGCCTCCAACGGCCGATTGAACGAGACCATCGCAAAACCATCGGCAGGTCCGCATACGCTGGGGCTTCAGTGGACGGACAAGTGGGAAAACGCCCTATTCGACAACGCGACTACATCGCCGAATGGGGTTCGCAACGGTCTCGATCCAATGCACGGTCAACGCAATCGGTGATAATCCCTAGTTTGGTCGCGTTCGTTATAATGCTGTGGAAAATGTCGCGGTGCTCCTTGCGAGAGGCTGACGGTTGTGTTCGGAGAGTTCCGAACGGCGGACGTCAAAATCGAAGGCCCGCCGGCCACAGTTATGGGAAATTACCGTCGAATGCGCGGTAATACCACTAGACAACAAGCCGGCGTACGGATAGCATTAAAATAGTGCACGTTATCCGCGGCCACAGCCCGTTAGGGCATTTCATAGCGCTTCCGGAGCTGGGAAAAAGTTCCAGCTTGGGATGCGCGTTTCGGCGTGTACTGGATACTGCCGCTTTCTGTCATCGGTGCCGGATCCTTACGACCAAGACTAGCGCGACTCGTCTCAGCTCGGATTCCACCTGCTCTAGGAGAACTGAATGGCCATATCACAGGCGCTCATCGATGGCGGCAAAGGCCGCGAGTACCGTACGTTCGGCGAAACCAAGGTGCCGACCGACATGCCAGACCTCGTTCAGGTACAGAAAGACTCGTTCGAATGGCTTCTCGGCGACGGGTTGCGACAACTATTCAAAGAAATCTCGCCGATTACCGACTACACGTCGGACAACCCCAAGTACGAGATGAGCCTCACCGAGCATCAGATTCTCGAACCTGATTTCTCCGAGAAAGAGTGCCGCGAGCGCGAAATTACATACAGCGTACCGCTGCACGTCACGATCGAGTTGAAAATCAACGAGACCGACGAGATCAAAGAGCAGACGATCTTCTTCGGCGATATGCCGAAGATGACCGGGAACGGTACGTTCATCATCAACGGCGCCGAGCGTGTCGTTATCTCCCAACTCGTCCGCTCGCCCGGAGCCTACTACTCGCGGGGTGAGGACCTCGCGACCGGAAATCGCCTTTGCAGTGTGAAGCTCATTCCTTATCGTGGCGCTTGGGTCGAACTCGAGACTAGCAACCGCGACATCCTCTTCGCAAAGGTCGACCGTAAGCGCAAGCTGCCGGTAACCACGTTGCTCCGCGCAATCGCCGCGGTCGACGATGGCACCGAAGATGACACCGAGAAACCCTTGAAGCTCGATTCGATCGACGACATGCTCGAGGTGTTCGGCGACCCTACCGACGGCGAAGAAGATGCCGAGGTAAGAGATTTCATTCGATCCACTTGGAATTCGGATGCCGACGCTCGCGACGAAGACGAAGCCCTCAAAGAGTTCCACAAGCGCATGCGTCCAGGGGAGCCCGCAACCGTAGAAGGCGCAAAGCGCCTGGTTTCGCAAATGTTCTTCGACTCGCGCCGATACGACCTTGGCGATGTCGGACGTTACAAGTTGAACCGCCGAATCGACGTTGATGTCGATCTCTCGCGTCGAACACTCACCAAACTCGATTTCGTGAACATCATCAAGCGCATGATCAAGGTCAACAATGGTGACGCAATCCCCGACGACATCGATCACCTTGGCAACCGCCGCGTTCGAACCGTCGGCGAGCTCATCCAAAACCAGATCCGCGTGGGGCTGGTACGGATGGAACGCGTCGTCCGCGAACGCATGACCACGCACCCCGGGGAGACCACACCCGCCGCACTGATCAACATTCGGCCCGTGGGCGCAGCCGTCAAAGAATTCTTCGGCGGTTCCCAGTTGTCCCAGTTCATGGACCAAACCAACCCGCTTTCCGAACTCACGCACAAGCGCCGACTCTCTGCCCTCGGCCCCGGCGGACTTACCCGCGACCGTGCCGGATTCGACGTTCGTGACGTACACCACTCGCACTACGGCCGCATCTGCCCGATCGAAACACCCGAAGGACCAAACATCGGGTTGCTCGGTTCGCTCGCGACCTACGCGAAGGTCAATGCGTTCGGTTTCGTCGAGACGCCATACCGGAAGGTGAGGCAGACGATATCGAACAAATCGGACGACCTGTTGGGTCGGACGTTGGCGCAGGACGTGCGGGAAAAGAGTAGAAAACGGGTTGTCGCCGAAGACGGCACCACCATTGAAGAAGAGACCGCCCGGCGGTTGCGCAGACTCGGAGAGCAGCTGATAGAGGTGCGCCCTTACATCTCGCTTAACTCTGAAGATGTCGAGTACCTCTCTGCCGACCAGGAAGAAGAAGTACTGATCGGCGAACCGACGACCCCGATCGATGCGAGCGGCCAACTAGAAGGATTAGTTCGGTGCCGAACCGGCGGCGAGCAGTACCTCAAGGTCCGACCCGAAGAAGTCGACTACGTGGACGTTTCACCCGCCCAGATTGTCAGCGTATCTGCAGGCCTTATTCCCTTCTTGGAGCACGACGACGCCACTCGTGCGCTGATGGGTTCGAACATGCAGCGGCAAGGAGTCCCGCTCGTCCGTCCCGAAGCGCCGATCGTCGGTACCGGAATCGAGCGGCGTGCCGCGCTGGACAGCGGCCAAGTGGTTCGGTCAAAATCCGAAGGCATCGTCACATCTGTTACGAGCGATAAAATCGCAATCGCCGACGCAGAGGGCAATGAGCATAGCTATCCCTTGATCAGATACGAGCGATCGAACCAGAGCACTTGCATCAATCAGCACCCGATCGTCAGCAAGGGTCAGCAAGTGCGCGCCGGACAGGCCATCGCCGACAGCTCATCAACCCAAGGAGGACGTCTGGCCCTTGGTCAAAACGTGCTCGTCGGCTTCATGAGTTGGGGTGGCGGCAACTACGAAGACGCAATCATCCTCAGCGAAGACCTCGTAAAGGAAGACCGCTTCACGTCCACCCACATTCAGAAACATCAGATCGAAGCCAGAGAGACGCAACTCGGCCCTGAGGAGATAACCCGCGACATCGCCAACGTTGGTGAGACCAACCTCGCCAATCTCGACGAAGAGGGCATCGTTATCCCCGGCACGTGGGTCGGACCCGGCGACATACTAGTCGGCAAGGTCACACCCAAGGGCGAAACCGAGTTGACCGCAGAAGAGAAACTCCTGCGGGCAATCTTCGGAGAAAAGGCGCGCGACACCAAAGACACGAGCCTGCGAGTTCCGCACGGCGAAAAAGGCAAGGTCATTAAAGTCCGCGTCAGCAAAAAAGAAGATGGCGACGAACTGCCGCCTGGCGTCTCTATGATGGTGCGCGTATGGGTTGCCCACACCCGCAAAATCATGCAAGGCGACAAGATGGCTGGAAGGCACGGCAACAAAGGTGTCGTTGCCATGATCCTGCCACGAGAGGACATGCCTCATTTGCAAGACGGCACCCCACTCGACATCGTCCTAAACCCGATCGGCGTCCCGTCGCGTATGAACCTCGGCCAGCTCCTCGAGACGCATCTCGGGTGGGCCGCGCGAGAACTCGACTTCGCCGCGATTACACCGGTGTTCGACAGCGCCAGCGAGATCGACATCGAAGACGAATTGGCTCGGGCATGGTTTGTCGGCGCTTCAGGCGCTCGCAACCATCGCGACCTGACAGACCGTGAGATCCGCCGAGAGCATGTGCGCTCATGGCTCGAAAGTCGTGGGTACGACTACGCCGAGTTGCACGGACACTCGCCCGAGGATATCGGCAAGGCCAGTGAAGCCTGCATGAGGATTTGGTTGTCAGAATTCGCCCGCGCAGAAGACGTATCCGGTCTTGAACGCGCAGACCTCTTGGAGATGTGCCGGAAGCTCGATCGTGAAGTGGGCAACGCCGCGCCTATCCTCGGTAAGCAAACACTGTTCGACGGCCGCACCGGCGAGCGTTTCGACCAACCCGTGACCGTCGGCAGCATCTACATGATGAAGTTGATCCACTTGGCAGAAGACAAAATGCACGCACGTTCGACCGGACCATACTCCTTGATCACCCAGCAACCATTGGGTGGTAAAGCGCAGTTCGGCGGCCAGCGTTTCGGTGAGATGGAGGTCTGGGCGCTCGAAGCGTACTCCGCGCCGCACACCCTCCAAGAAGTCCTGACTATCAAGTCGGACGACGTCAAAGGCCGCGTGCTCGCGTACGAGGCAATCGTCAAAGGACAGTCCGTGGTTTCTGCCGACGTCCCCGAGTCGTTCAACGTCCTTATCCACGAATTGCAAGGATTGGGCTTGGATATCTCGATGATCGGCGACTCTAGTCTCGATATCGAAGATGAGGAACCCGAGGCACCGTCGGACGACGACCTAGATCTCGACTTCGATTCTTTGGGCGGAGACGTGCTGGATATCGGCGCTGAATTGCCTCCGCCGGTCCTGGAGTTCGATGTCGATGCTGAAGAGACTGACGATGACGACTCGAACGGTTACGAGAGCGCCAACCCCTCGATCGACGACGAACCAACCGCGTTCGAAACCGAAACATCGGACGATTAATTCGACGGCGGGTGCCGAGCCAACCTCCGCACCCGCCGTCAACCGTTGGCAACACTAAGTCGCACACACGACGACACGAGGTGAACCGGAATGGCATTCACGCCCACACAACAAGCAGCTCCCACCACAGACAACGATTTCCGCGCGATAAAGATCTCCATCGCCTCGCCGCAAATTATCAGGAAATGGTCGTGGGGAGAGGTCAAGAAAGCCGAAACCATCAACTACCGCACCCTGCGGCCCGAACGCGACGGCCTGTTCTGCGAACGGATTTTCGGACCAACTCGCGACTTCGAGTGCTACTGCGGTAAGTACAAGCGACAACGCGACATGCGGATGCGTCGCGAAGGTTTCACGTGCGACCAGTGCAAGGTTGAAGTCACTCGGACTTCCGTCAGGCGCGAACGGATGGGGCACATCAATCTCGCCGCGCCCGTCGCCCACATCTGGTTCTCAAAAGGCACGCCGTCACGGATGAGCATCATCCTCGACATCACGCCGCGAAACCTCGAGCGCGTCCTCTACTTCTCCTGCTACATCATCACGAGCGTCGACGAAGATGCGCGATTGCAGGCCATCACTGAATTGATGGAGTATCGAGAACAGGAACTGCAGCGAATCGACGAAGAACGAATGCAGTACAGCATCAGCGAACAGAACGAAGAGTTCCTCTCGTTGCTGCTACAACGGATCGACGAACTCCACGATGAAATAGGCGCGGAAGACGTCGTAGTTCCTGAAGCGCCCGAAGGTGCATCCATCGAAGAAGTGATCGATACTAAACTCGCCTACCACAAGATCCTGTTCGAGCAGGGCGTCAAAACCAGGATCGAACGGGCCGAAAGCCTGCAAATCAAAACCGAGTTGACTGAAGCTGAGTTCCGTGAACTCAAAGATAAATTCGGCAACGTGTTCGAAGCCGGCATGGGCGCCGACGCCATTCTCGAACTCCTCCGTAACCTCGACCTCGACGAAATCTACGATGAACTGACCGAAACCATCCGAAACACCTCCGGTCAGCGCCGAGCAAAGGCAGTCAAGCGCTTGAGCGTCGTTGAAGCCTTCCGCACCAGCGGCAACAAACCCGAGTGGATGGTCCTTACCGTGCTGCCCGTGCTGCCGCCCGAACTACACCCGATGGTGCAGCTGGACGGCGGTCGCTTCGCAACGAGCGATTTGAACGATCTCTATCGCCGCGTTATCAACCGAAACAACCGCCTGAGTCACCTCCTCAAACTCTCCGCCCCCGACATCATCGTCCGCAACGAGCGGCGCATGCTGCAAGAGGCCGTCGACGCATTGATCGACAACGGACGACGCGGTCGCGCGATCATGGGCCGACACAACCACAAGTTGAAGTCACTCACCGACCTGCTGCGCGGCAAGCAAGGGCGTTTCCGCCAAAACCTACTTGGAAAACGCGTCGACTACAGCGGCCGAGCGGTCATCATTTCCGGACCGCAGATGAAACTCGACGAGTGCGGTCTGCCAAAGGAGATGGCGCTCGAGCTGTTCAAGCCGTTCGTCATGAACCGGCTCATCTCCTTGGGTCTCGCCCACAACATCAAAACCGCCAAACGCCGCGCCGAACAAGCCGACGATGAGGTTTGGGACACGCTCGAAAAGGTCGTAGACGGCCACCCGGTGCTATTGAACCGCGCACCCACGCTTCACCGCCTCGGAATCCAAGCGTTCTACCCCAAACTTGTCGAAGGCAAGGCGATCCAGCTGCACCCGCTCGTTTGCACCGCATTCAACGCCGACTTCGACGGCGACCAGATGGCAGTCCACGTACCGCTATCTCCCGGCGCAATCAACGAAGCCATACAGCTCATGATGAGCACCAGCAACATGCTCGCGCCCAGGTCCGGATCGCCGATCGTGTCACCCACGCTCGACATGCTGCTTGGGCTCTACTACATGACCGGACCAATCATGGAGACCGCAATTCCGGTCCCGGCCGACGTCCTTGCTGCCGATTTCGCATTCGAAAACGGCTCAGATTCGACCAACGGCCACGCCGGTTCGCGCTACTACGGCAGCCTGCAGGAAGCGCGATACGCAGAGGAGACGGGCGGGGTCGGCTTGCGCGACCGTGTTCGGGTCCGCATTCCGGGCGGTACTCCGGTTTGGAGTGACTCAGCCGACGCTGAACCAGTCATTATCGATGAACCCCACGACTGGATCGAGACCACCGTCGGGCGAATCATCTTCAACGAAATGCTGCCCGAATCGATGGGTTTCCACAACTACGTCATGCGGGAAGACGAGATCGAAGCCGTCGTACATCGCTGCTACAGCGAACTCGGCAACGCCGGCACTGCAATCGTCCTCGACGAAATGAAGCGACTCGGTTTCGAATACGCCACGCGTTCCGGCACCACCATCGCCATCAAAGACGCAGTCCCTCCGCCTGAAAAACAACAGCTGATCGAATACGGCCGTGCACAAGTCGCCGAGTTGCAGAGGATGTACGACGAAGGCGTCATCACGGACGAAGAGAAATACACCGCTACGATCGAGACGTGGAACGAAACTTCCGATCGCGTGACCGACGCTGTGAAAGAACGCCTCTCGGAATACAACGGCGTGTTCGCGATGTCCGACTCTGGAGCGAAGGGTAACCTCGCCCAGATCAAACAGATGGCCGGAATGCGCGGTTTGATGTCGAACCCGCGCGGTCGAATCATCGATGTCCCGATCGAGGCAAGCTTCTCGGAAGGACTTTCGGTCCACGAATTCTTCGCCTCGACACACGGTTCCAGAAAAGCACTTGCTGACACCGCACTCAAGACGGCCGAAGCTGGATACCTCACCCGCCGGATGGCCGACGCCGCACAAAACGTCATCATCAACGAACGTGACTGCGGCTCTCCGATTGGCATGACCATATCCGCAGAGGCATCGCGGTCCCTCAACCTACCGTTTGAAGAGCGCATCTTCAGCCGGTATTCGCTACACGACGTCGTCGACCCGTCAACTGGCGAGATATTGGCAACGCCTGACGACTTGATCGAAGCCGCGCTGGCCGCAAAGATAGCTGCCGCAGGATTGGAAGAACTGGAAGTACGATCTCCGGTTTCCTGCATGCTCGAACGCGGCATCTGCGCTCGGTGCTACGGAAGTATGCTCGCCGACAATCGCCCGTCGATCATCGGCGAAGCGGTCGGTATCGTCGCCGCACAGTCGATCGGCGAGCCCGGCACACAGCTCACCATGCGTAACTTCCACACCGGCGGAATCGCGAGCGACCGCGACATCACCACCGGCCTACCCCGAGTGCAGGAGCTGTTCGAGGCACGAAACCCCAAATCGCCCGCAATTCTCTCCGAGATTGCAGGCATTATCCGATTCCGCGAAGCACAAGGCAACCTCGTTATCGCCGTCGAGAACATCGAGACGTTCCACGACGACGTCGAGATACCTGCCGGTTATCGCTCCTCGGTCGAAGTTGGCGATTGGGTCGACGCCGGTTCAAACCTCTTGTCGCTCACCGCGGCCGGACGACGCGACGCGATGGCCGACGATGGCTCGCTTGCCCTACCTGAAGACCTCGTCTCACAGGTCTCCGGAGAGGTTGAGAGCATCGACGAAAAGTCGATCCGCATCGTTTGGGAAGAAACCGACGAGCGCGAGTACATACCGCAGAACAACGCCGATGTCTTGGTCTCCGATAACCAAGAGATCGAACCCGGCGCGCAACTCACCGACGGCACCCGCAACCCGCACGACATCCTGCGCATCACCGGCATCGAAGCCGTGCAACGCTACCTCGTGGAAGAAGCCCAACGGGTCTATCGGTCACAAGGCGTGAAGGTGCACGATAAACACTTCGAAGTCGTCGTTCGACAGATGCTTCAGAAAGTCAAGATCGAGAGCACCGGCGATTCGAAACTTTTGATCGACGAAGTCGTCGACCGCTCACAGTACCTACAAGCGAATGAAGATGTTCGCGAACAATACGGCGACCCTGCGACCGCATTTCCAGTCCTGCTCGGCATCAGCCGTGTATCCCTGATGTCGCAAAGCTTCTTGGCCAAAGCATCGTTCCAAGAGACCGAGCGAGTGCTCACCGATGCCGCCCTGCAAGGCAGCGTCGATCGCTTGACCGGACTCAAGGAGAACGTCATCATCGGACGGATGATACCGGCCAGATTGGACCGATCGCCCGAAGGCCGCGAACTCCTCGGACTGCCCGACCCCGAAACCGTGCCGGCGCAACCCGTCACTCAGGATTG
Organism: Dehalococcoidia bacterium; assembly: GCA_965220355.1. Taxonomy (GTDB): domain Bacteria; phylum Chloroflexota; class Dehalococcoidia; order Lucifugimonadales; family Lucifugimonadaceae; genus Bin127. The sequence continues at coordinate 307,942 of OZ244820.1, read as the reverse complement.
GGAACAGGCATTGGCAGCCATCGCTGGCGATGACATGGCCGCTTCATTGGCAGCCTTCAACGCCGCAAGCGACACCGCAAGCGTCTCCATCGGATTCTCCGGGGAGGACGACGGCGCCGATGAAACGCCGGAACCCGACTTCTCCAACCTTGCGAGCGCATTCTTCGGCAACATGGAAACCCCAGAAGAACCCGTCATCTCCTTCGACGACGACACCGACGGCGCGTAGGCGCACGGTTCAGACCTTCCCGATCGTACCCTTCGCGAAACCGCATCCCCTTCCCCCGCTCGGCGGGGGAAGGACCGAAGGCGATCGGGGCACGAAGCAAACCGCCCACCGCATGGGGCGCACGAAGCTCCGAACCCGGTAGGGGCAGGTTTCAAACCTGCCCTTTTTAGCTTCAACGCGATTATTATTGCAATGCCCCGTCGTACCGGCGGATTTAGAAGTCTTCAACAACGAGGGCCCCATGCCAAAGGAAAACCAACGGCCGAACATCATCGTCTTCATGACCGACGACCAAGGCTACGGCGACCTGTCGTGCATGGGCGCCACCGACTTTCGCACGCCAAACCTCGACCGAATGGCATCGGAAGGCGTCCGCTTCACCGACTGGTACTCCAACAGCCCCGTCTGCAGCCCATCCCGCGCCGCGCTGCTAACAGGCCGATACCCCGGCAACGCCGGCGTCCGAGCCATCCTCCAAGGACACCGCACCGCATCCGGACTGCCAAACTCCACCCCCACGATCTCATCACTCCTCAAAGACCGCGGCTACCAAACATCAATGGTCGGCAAGTGGCACCTCGGCCTAACCGACGAATGTCGCCCCCACTCCCACGGCTTCGACTACTGGTTCGGATTCCTCGCCGGCTGCATCGACTTCTACTCACACATCTACTACTGGGGTGCAAACCGACCCGGACCTGGCATCAACCCAACCCACGACCTCTGGGAAAACAACGAGGAAGTCTGGCACGACAGCGAATACTTCACCGAACTGATAGCCGAGAAAGCCATCGAACGCCTCCGCGCCATGGTCGCCGAGAAACGCGCCTCCAGCAAACCATTCCTCCTCTACGCCCCCTTCAACGCGCCGCACTACCCTATGCACGCGCCCGAAAAATACACCTCTCGCTTCGCCCACCTCCCATGGGACCGACGCATCATGGCCGCCATGATCAGCGCCATCGACGACGCCATCGGCGCCATAATGAACGAACTAACCCGCCTCGGAGAAGCCGACGACACCCTCACCTTCTTCGTCTCCGACAACGGTCCATCCCGCGAAACTCGAAACTGGCTCGACGGCACCCTCGACCCATACTACGGCGGAACATCCGGCGGACTCAAAGGCCACAAATTCAGCCTCTTCGACGGCGGCATCCGCATGCCCGCCATCGCCCATTACCCTGCACGTATCCCCGGAGGCCAAGTCGTCTCCGCACCCTGCGCCTCCATGGACATCGTCCCAACCGCACTCCACGCCGCAGACGGCAACCCACTCACCGACCAAACAGGCGAATTCGACGGCACAAGCATCCTAGACCTCCTATCCAACGGCACCGACCTCCCCGAACGCGACCTCTACTGGGAGCTAGACGGCCAAACCGCCATCCGCCGAGGCAACTACAAACTAGTCATCGACGGCGTCTTAGTAGAAGAAGACGAACCCTCAACCCACATCCACCTATCCGACCTATCCACCGACATCTCCGAATCAACAAACCTAGCCGACCAACACCCCGACCTAGCCACCCAACTAGAAACCGCCGCCCTAACCTGGCGAGCCAACATCCAAAAACGCTGGGACCGCGACTACTCCCACCTAAAACACGGCATAGTAACCTACGCTGACTTCCCTGTAGGCTAAAGCGAATTCGTCATTCCCGAAGTACCCACCGTCATTCCCGCGCACGCGGGAATCCAGAGGGGTCGGATGAAGGGCCGGGTTGCCCCCGCTCGCGGGGGAAATGGCGAAGCCAAAGGGGGCGCATCAACGCGAAGACCCTTCGTCGTAGCATAGGAGAAAGGCACATTCCTCTAATCTGATCGTGCCAACACCATTGATCCCAACTGTCACGTTGGCGTCCTTGCCCTTTTGACAAATCATGGAACTCCAAATCTCCTACGACCCCGAAAGCGACACCCTAGACGTCGGCAACGGGCGACACGGAAGCGATGGTCAGCCGATCGCTGACGGTTTGACCGCCTTCTTTGACGACGATGAAGTCGTCAGTATCACGTTAGAGAACGCCCTTGAAATCCTCACACCGTTTCTGCGCGAATCCATCAACTATTGAGAACTGCCTTCACCGGCCTCGATCTTGCGCGACGAAGGCGAACCGCGTTAATCGCTGAACTGCATCCTCACGTTTCTCGCGATGGATTACAAACCTCTGACCTATTCGCCAACCGCGTCCAGCGGAAACGAATGTGACGACCATGAAACTCGAGATATATTACGACCCCGAAAGCGACACTCTAGACATCGGCAACGGACGGCCAGCCTCTGAAGGCTACGATGTCGCTGATCAACTTACCGCACATGTCGACGCCGAAGGCGATGTGTTGTTCGTCTCTCTCGAACACGCCGTCGAAGTGCTGGCCCCGTATCTGCGCAATTACATGACTCGCGAGGAACCACAAGTTGCCGCCTCCATCTTACGCGACGAAGGCGAGCCGAGTTGACGCCGGGCCGTACTATCATGGAACTAGAAATCCAATACTTCCCACAAACAGACACTCTTTACGTAGGTAGTGCGGAGATCGTCAACGAAGGTTACGACATCGCCGACAACCTAATCGCCCACGCCAAAGACGACGGCGAACTCGTCGGCATCACCTTGGAACACGCTGCCGAAGTCTTGACACCACGCCTACGTGGATGCATCGGCGTCTAATCGAACATGCTCGTTTGCTTCGTTGTGGGGGATACTAACGGATCTTGGCCCGGCCCACCATCAACATTCGAGGCGGTGAACTGATTCATGACTTCAGTCTTGGCCCTCACTATGCCATCTTCGACGACAATCAGGCCTAATTCCTGCAACAACTTCAAGTCCCTGCGCAGAGTCCTGCTGCCGACGCCCGAATAATAGACAGAGAGCTCATGACTTCCGACCCTGAGCGCGGTCAAGGGAACTTTCTGGTCGCCTAGGTTTAGCAAAAACATAAGCTGCCTCACGCCGGCTTGGGTCTTGAGTCGACCGTGGGCAGACAATATTTCATGCGCGTAATCCTTGAAAGAAACGATTCTCAACTGCGACAGCAATTCTGAGTGAACTTGCTCCAATTCGGTCACCAGCCCCTTCAACGCGAACAACACAAAAGGAGTCGCATCTGGATCGGATTGGAATCTCACATGATCAAGCAAGTTTACATACTCGCTTCGGTGCTCATAGTAATAGTTGGCTAGCGAGTAAAAACCTCGTACGTTCACCCCAGCTTTGTATAGCAAGAAGCTCTCAACTCCACGAGAAGTCCTGCCGTTTCCATCTCCGAACGGATGGATACTCACGAGCAGGAAGTGTGCGACGATTGCTTGAACGATCGGGTCGGCAAATTTGCCGCTACCTTGGTTCAACCACCGAATGAATCCGGACATCAGTTTCGGAACTTCGCGGTAATTCGGTGTCTGGTAGGTTGCAGCGACCATGTCCCGTTGCCGATACTTGCCCGGCACGTTGTGCTCATAATCGATACCAGAAGTCAGAATCTCATGGAACCTACAAATCAACTGCCCTGTAAGCGGCCGAGCAGCATCTGCCACCAAAGTACCCTCCACGAATAGCATAAGATCTTTGGCGTTTCTTACTTCACGTTCTTCTCTCTGTCTGGTAGGCGGAAGAACAACCGAATCGACGTCAGAGTTCAGTACCTGAGAAACCTCGGATTCAGACAATTCGGTGCCTTCGATGCCAGTCGTTCCTCGAACCGCTCTGACTATGTTGAGAGCGTGAAGTTTTTCTTGAACGCCAGGCGGCACCGGTATTTCTCGAATAGTTCGAGCAACGGATTTGATCGTAGCGATGTCTTGGATCAACTGCCGATGATCACGGTTAATGGTCAAATCGAAATTTATGTCCCAACGAGGCATTTCATAAACCCGCAGACGGTGACAATGTCATTGACAATGTCCAACGTCAATCGATGTCAACTCTTCGGATTTTTAGTTTAATCTACGACGAAACATTGAGCCATTCGAATGACAGAACGTGTGTCATTGTCCCCGAAGTTGTCACGCGAATTGGCCACAACAAGGTGCTCAACCGTTTCATGGAAATTGGATGCTCCGCGATGATCGACGTAGCATTCGGGACCAGACGATTTCGCGTTTCAACGTGACCCCCACCCCTCAACCCCATACCGCTCCATAGCCTCCATCGAAACCTCCACCCCCAAACCCGGCTTCCCACTCACCCGCACATACTGCCCATAAAACTCGATCGGCTCCTCAAGCATCGCCTGATACATTGGAATAAACGAAATCGCGTGCTCCAACCGGTAGAAGTTCACCGTCGACATGCAAACATGCGCCCCCGCCACGATCTGTATCGAACCCATAGCGTTGTGCGGACTTATCGGAATGTAAAACGCCTCCGCCATCGATGCGATCTTCTTGATCTCGCTGATGCCACCCGTCCACACGATGTCCGGCATGATGTAATTCGCCAGGTTCCGCTGGAACACCGGAATGAAATCCCACCGCGTGTAAAGCCGCTCACCAACGCAGATATTCGGCACCGTGTTCTGACGCACCGTCGCTAAAGCGTCGAAACTCTCCTGCGGCAACGGCTCCTCGAACCACTCGATGTTCGACTGCTCATGCAACGTGTTGGCGAGTCGTATCGCCGTAGGCACGTTGAAGTTCCCATGAGCATCGATCAAAATCTCCGGCTTCGGCCCGATCGCCTCCCGCACCGCGCGCACGATGTCGTAACCCAACTGCTCACCCTCATGAGAGATAACGCCATCCGTGAATCGAGTATGAACTGGAACCATCTCCAAAAACGGGTCCAGCTTCATCGCCTCATGACCCGCCGCCACAACCTTCTTCGCTGCTTGGAAGTAGTCCTCCGGCGTACTGCAGTTCGGGAACCAACCATTCGCGTACAACCTCACCTCATCCCGAAACTTCCCACCCAAAAGCTCGTAAACCGGCACACCCAATGCCTTCCCCTTGATGTCCCACAACGCAATGTCGATACCGCTGATCGCCGTCGATGCAAGTCCCCGCGAGCTCATGTACGTATACCGACGAAACAACCGATGCCAAAGTGGCTCGATGTTCGTCGGATCCTCACCGATCAGCACCTCTTTCATCGCAAGGATTGCACGAGCGGTCAAAAAGCTGCCGCCGCCGGGATAGTTCGTCGCTTCACCCCAGCCATGAATCCCCTCGTCAGTGTCGATCCGCACGAACGTCCACTGACGCTCATTCGGACCACCGTAGCCATGACCCGGCGGCGTCACCACATAAGCATTGATATCCGTAATCTTCATCTCTCAACTCCTGCGTCCATATTACCCACTCCATCGCCCAACGTCATTCCCGCGAAGGCGGGAACCCAGCGGGGACAAGAGGCCGGGTTGCCCCCGCTGTCCGGGGGAAATGGCGAAGCCAAAGGGGGCGCGCACCAAAACCCAACAGAAACGCAAGCCCCAGTTTTGCCACATCCGTTTTGCATAACACGTTTTCCCTGCTAAAGTCTCGAAATCGCGCACCGTGTTACCGCACGACGCCGATGGTTTGACATCAATCTAAGCAGATTAACCAATGGCATCTAAAGACGGCTTTGAATTACCACCCGAGTTGATCGACCGAGGCGTTGGATGGCAAGTCACCGGCTTTGCAATCTTGGGCGTAGCTGCAACCTCGGCACTTGCAATATACTCCGAAACAGATGCATTACCGTTCCGATTCTTCGAAGTTGCGGCCACCAAACTAAACTGGGCCTTCGTCCCAACAGTCGCATACCTAATCGACAGGAGCAGAAAAATGTTCGAAAGAAGATCCGAAATCCGCGCAACCGCCAGACGAGAGGTACTCGAAAAAGCACGACAGGAGGGGCTAAAGGAAGGACGGATCGCAGGCATCGAGCAAGGACGCATCGCAGGGATTGAGGAAGGACGCATCATTGCTCGCGAGGAAGTTCAGCAACAGACCGAAGAACGGATCCAGGCACGGCTCGATGAACTTGGCATCGTAATACCGCCGGAATTCGCCGACCAGATCTTCAACCACAAGAACGGCCAAGACTCTTGAATCGCGCTTTTAAACTCTCCTGGCGCCACAAACTCGAGATCCTCTTTGACGACTTCACTGACTGTAATATGTTCGAGACTAATGCCGAGATCCGAGAATCTGTAAGGCGCAAAATCCACGAAATAGAGATCAGAGAAGCCAAACGCGAAGTCAAAGAACGAATCCTCCCAAAGCCAGAGGCCCACGGCATTGTCCTACCGCCCGAAATCGTCGAAGAAATCTTCAGCGAAACTAACGACCAAAAAACCAAACACCATCCTTCCAATCTTCCAAAATCCTTAACATCCTAGTTCAATCCACCCGCGCAACTGGCTTCTTCGCAAACAACGACGCCACTGCAGCAAGTATCCCCACAAGCCCCGCGCCCACAAAAAACGGCAAGTAACTCGCCCCGCCAACAAAGTCAAAGATCAACCCCGGAATCATCACCCCCACGGCCTGCCCTATCGTCGTGAGCGGCTCCGTTACTCCCCGAATCGTCCCCAACGCGGACCTCCCAAAATAGTCCGCATACGCCACCGGCGGCACCACCAGCATTCCGCCAAGGCCGAAGCCGAAAAACGCCGAGAACGCCAGCGCCTCCACCGCGGTGTCCGTCAGCGTGAACAGAAACGCGCCGATCGCCAAGTTGACCGCTACCGCCGACATCACAAATCGCACGGGCACCCGCTCAACTATCCGACCCCAAACCAGACTGCTGATGCCGAGAAAGATCGCATTCAAGCTGATGCTCACACCAGCAGTGACGGCACCAAGTCCCTGATCCTGAAAGAACGCCGCCGCGTGAGTATTCGAACCGGCATGCATAAAGAACATCATCCCGGTAGCCAACGCCAACAACCACAACGCCGGAGTCCGCATCGCAGCTGTTGAGGTCCAATTCGGCTCTTCCGACGGCGTAGATCGAACCGCGTCACCTTCCACTTCCTCGTCGACATCATCTGCAACATCACCATCCGGACGCAACCCCAAATCCTCTGGCTGCTCCGATATCAGCAACGCCACCGGTAAAAGCGCCACTACGAACACCACCACACTCAACACATACCAAGCATCCCGCCAACCACTCTGCGCAATCACAATCGACGCGATCAAAGGGAACAGCACCATCCCCGCAGAGTGCGACAAACCCAGAATCCCGTTAGTCCTGCCCCGCATTCGGATAAACCAACGCGATACAACTACCGAAGTCCCGATCTGCACCGGACTCGCGAATATCACGCGCCCCGTCCCATAAGCGACGTAAAACACCCACGGAATCGTCACACCCATCACCCTCAGACTCACATCCGACCACGCCAACGCGAACGTCGAGATACACAACACGACGATGCTCGCTGTCAATACCGCCCGCACACCATACTTGTCGATCATCCGGCCAATCACCGGCGACGTAAACGTCGCTGCCAAACCCCCAGCCGCAGCCGCGCCCGCAATCAACGTCCGACTCCACCCCAACTCCTCCGAGAGCGGGTAAATGAAGACCGAAATCGTCAGACTAGCCGCCGCGTTCCGCGCAAAATTCGCAGTCCCAGCCGCACCCAGAATCCACCACCCGTAGAAAAACGGACTACGATCTGCCAGCTTCTGCCGCATCAAAGCGAAACCGTTGCAAATCCACCGTCATTCCCGCGCAGGCGGGCGCTTCAGCGGACGGAACGTCCATCCAGATGGGCCGGGCACGGGGTCACACCTCAACAGGGCGGCGAATCTGGATGCTTATACTTCTCGATCGCATCCATGCTCACCTCCACGCCCAGACCCGGTTTGCCCGAAACCTTCACATACTGCCCATGAAAATCGATCGGCTCCTCAAGCATCGCGTTGTACGCGGGTATCGACCCGATCGAATGCTCCAACCGATAGAAATTCACCGTCGCCATAGAAACATGCGCCCCCGCCACAATCTGCAACGAACCCATCGCATTGTGCGGACTGATCGGAATGTAGAACGTCTCCGCCAACGTCGCGATCTTGCGGATCTCACTGATACCACCAGTCCAAACGATGTCCGGCATGATGTAGTCGGCAAGGTTACGTTTAAAGACCGGCAGGAAGTCCCAACGTGTGAACAGCCGCTCTCCGACACAGATATTCGGCTCCGTGTGCGCCCGAATCGTCTCCAGCGCATCAAATCCCTCAGGCGGCAACGGCTCCTCGAACCACTCGATCCGACTCTGCTCGTAGAGATTGTTCGCAATCCGAATCGCCGCCGGCACATTGTAGTGCCCATGCGCATCGATCAATATCTCGAACTGCGGCCCAACCGCATCCCGTGTCGCCCGCACGATGTCGTAACCCAACTGCTCCCCATCCTGCGAAATCTGACCCGTCTGATACGCAGTGTGATACGGACGCATCTCCAAAAACGGGTCCAACTTCAAAGCCTCATGCCCCGACTCCTTAACCCTCTTCGCCGCCTCGCCATACTCCTCCGGCGTCGAACACCCCGCGAACCAACCATTCGCATACAACCGCACCTCGTCCCTGAAACTCCCGCCCAGCAGATCATAAATCGGCCTATCCAACGCCTTACCCCGGATGTCCCACAAAGCGATATCGATCCCGCTGATCGCCGTCGTCGGCAAACCCCGAGACCCCATATACGTATACCGACGATACAACCTATGCCAAAGCGGCTCGATATTCACCGGATCCTCACCAACCAACGCCTCCTTCATCGCCAACACCGCCTGAGCCGTCAAGAAACTCCCATGCCGAGGACTACTTGTCGCCTCACCCCAACCCGAAATCCCCTCATCCGTATCGATCCGCACAAACGTCCACTCCCGGTCCATCGTGCTCCCAAACACCGGCCCCTGCGGCTCAACCACCCAAGCCTTAACATCCGTAATCTTCATGCCATCCAATCCTCTGAACTCAACGCCTAAACACTAAACAAGGCGCGCAATGAGTTTACATCCTCAATGCTCACGTATCGTTTAGAACCCGGAATTTCATAGACTACGGTTGATCAGAGTGATCATGGCGCCAGAACGCTAATCGGTTGCATGGGCAAGTTACGTATCACCCAGAAGCAGACTATCGCGACAATCAACCCCCAGATCCACTTGGACGGAATATACAGCGATGGTGGTCGGGGCAGACCAAACGCGGCAAAGGATCCCGCAAGAAACGAATAGCCTACGAACGGCAGGTTCAACACCGCCAGCAGGTTGTAACCCAAACTTGCCGAAACGTCCCCATGCAACAACGAGTAGAGCGCCCTTAGGGTCCCGCAACCAGGGCAGTGCCAACCAGTGAATCCGTAAAACGGACAGATGGGAAAGTTGCCGGGTACCCTAGGATCTGCAAACCAGATAACAGTCAATCCAGTGGCTACTGCCGACGCGAGGAACGCGTACAAAAATCGGACTGGATTCAAGCGATCAGCCGTTTTTACGTAATCTCGGACCATGGAATAAGGTTAGCCTGAATCATGTTTATCCGATACATGAGCGGCCCGAGGAGTTCCTGATGATTTGCACAGGGTGCGGAAATGAAGTCGCTGATAACGATAAATTCTGCGGCGAATGCGGTCGCTCGATTCAAGACGCCCCTCGATCGGGTAACGCCGAGCCCGGACCCGCAAACAATCGCTTTCAAGTTCCGCTGTCAACCGGTTCGCCGCCCCAAGTAATCGTGCCTAACCATCTCGTGTGGGCGATCCTCGTCACGTTGTTTTGCTGTCTGCCGACAGGGATTGTGGCTATCGTGTACTCAGCTCAAGTAAACGGCGCACTGGAGAATGGAGACATCCAGCGTGCCAGGCGTCTGTCCGAAAACGCCAAGCTGTGGATTTGGATTTCCTTCGGCATCGGCATAGCTGTAATCTTTCTTTTCGGTGTTCTCCCACTTCTCGGCTTATTCACTCTCGATCTCTATTGATCTTAGTTCTCTACTGATCGTGCACGTCGATATCGCTCGATGGGACCCTTCATAACCATCGCAATCCGTCTGGCGGTTCCAACTCTGATCTTGAAATGGCCCCTCGCAGGAATGATCGCAGCGGCCGTTGCCGACACAACCGATGTGATCATTCTGGCATTGCTAAAATCAGGCGCCTTCGAGGACTATACGATTGCTGACAAGCTACTCGACACTTACACGCTGCTGTTTGCATTGATCGTTGCGCTTCGTTGGGACAACTCGATCGTGAAACGTGCTTGCGTGGCGCTATTCCTCTATCGAGTCATCGGGATAATCGTTCTCGTCAGCACGAACGAGAGATGGGTGCTCTTCGCGTTTCCAAGCGTATTCGATTTTTTCTTCGTGTACCACCTTGTGACCATCAGATGGTTTCCAGACTTGGAAGTTGACAGCTACCGAGACCTGATCATAGTGCTCGCTCTGCTATTGGCCATGAAATTGTTCCAAGAATATGTCCTGCATGTCGCACAGACAAAGCCCTTGTGTTGGGCAAACATCAACATGCTCCAACCTGTGTCGGCATTCGCGGATCGCTTTGAATTCAAAACCGTGGTTCAAAACTGGTTCGCCGCACTTCGGGGTATCCCGGTCACAAGCCTTTACCTGGACATCAACGGGAAGATTCAAATGCGCATACTGCAATTAGTCGAGGTCCGGAATGAAGCTGTCCCTGTGCGAGAATGGTTCGACGCCTTGGAAAACACGTTTATCACACGCCCATACGAACGTTCTTGTCGATGAACCGTACCCGTGTATCAGTTCGGCACCGGGCATTGGCACCGATCCTCGTCCCGCTATTTCTGATCGCCGCGTTCGCGCAAAGTCTGAGTGTTGCCGCCCTGATCACGATTGCTGTTGTGTTCGTCGCCGATCTCCAAACGGATCCGATGAATGTAGCTCGACATGACGAGGGCCTCATGGGACTGGGTTGCCTGTCGAAGAACGTCGCCATCGTCGGCAAGCGTGATACCCTTGACGCCCTCAACTGCCTTGTGTTCGGGACTCCGAACAGCTACTGGGGCACAAACGCGGCCGATGTTAAAAACTGCGTCGACAAAGCCGCTCTCAACGACAACCTCAACCATCCATGCAAGCACATTGCGTACGGAAACTGGCGATGCTCGTTCATGTTTCCACCGAGCCGACTGGCAGGGTGTTTGAAACACGATGTCTCGTACTCCAGCCTTCAAAAGCTAGGCGGAGATGGCGGATACCATCACATGCATCAATTTTGGAATCCCCGCAACAAACATCTCGCCGACATCTCTTTCTTGGCCGATCTCAAGCAATCCATCTCCGATATTCCTTGGCTAAAATCTAGCCCGCCCCCGGACATTGCTTACGGCGCATTGCTCTGGATCATCAACAGAGCCAACAACAAGACATGGCCGACGACGCGTCACGACATCTTAGATACACAAATTCAATCCGCCTTCAGGGAGTGTCTAACTCCGAGCATCGAGCACGTTGCGATCGTTCGAAATGACCGCACGTTTGACGCGTCCTGGAGATACGATCCCGGCTGCGTCACCACAAACTCGGCAGACTACTACAGGGTGTGCTGGCATCTAGATTTGCCAGCGCACCTGTATTTCGTCTTTCCCATGGCATTGGGCGATTATTGCCGCTATGCAGATGGCAACGTCCAACATGCCACATTTCAAATTCCCCGCTACATCCCTTCCTGGAACTCCGTGACACTAAAGACCGTTGAAATCAGACCAAACGATATTGTGTACGGAGGCGTTTTGGGGTACGAAACTGTTTTGGGCAACAAGCTGTTGGACCCCATATTTCATGGTGCATACTATCCAAAGCAAGTCTTGAACATCAAGCTCTCATTTGATTGAAACTATCGGTGTACCATCCAACACCCATTACAACACATCATCCAGATCACATAAATCACAGCTCAGACAATCACCCCAAACCAACCTCGTACAACCGCTCATACCGCGTCGGACGGTTGTAATGCAGATGACTCCGCATCAAAACAATCGACTCCACCGGAACACCCACAACACGACCCCATCCCTCCGGCCGCGCCTCCAACCAACGCTGACCTATCGCCGCCAATACCCGCTTCTGCGTCCCACTACGCACACGCCCAACCGTCACATGCGGAGCAAACTCACGACGCTCCTCTGGGAATCCGCACCTAACCATCGCCCCGTCCAACCGCGTCGCCAAACTCGACATCCGCCTCAAATCACCTTCCATACCCGTCCATAACACTCGCGGCGTCCGCTCCCCCGGAAAACAGCCATTCGAACCCAACTCCAACTGAAGCCGAGCCGACTCCGCAGCCACGTCATCAAGCTCCTCTCTCAAATACCGCAAATCGTCCTCGTGCACGTCCCCTAAGAACTTCAACGTGATGTGCATATTCTGCGGCGACGACCAGCGCACCGCGTCGTACGCAACCGCACCGCGCGACGGCCGCCGGCGCTGCACACCCCCATACGACACCGCGCGCATCGACATCGCCATGTCATCCAAGATCGAAATCGCCCGCTTCGGCAACTCAACCGCCACAAACAGCCTCCAGTACAACCCGTCCTCATCATCATCATCCTCGATCACCCCACCAGGCAACAAAACCGGCTCGATCTCGCGCCGAGTAGCACCCCGGCTCCGCCGCGGCCTTACCTCCGATCTCTCATCCATCCGTCGCATCCAACAATCATAGCCAATCAACTCGATCGCACCATCCGCGCACCATCGCCCCTTTCGCACCGCGAAAGGGGCGCGAGCAAGCGAAGCCCAAAGGACCGTCACCAGAGCGGGGTATGCCCGGGGCGGAGGGGCGGAGGCCATCATTGCCCATCTGCGCAATCAGCGTAATCCGCGGTTCAGACAACTAAAATTCAACCATGCCAATAACAACATCCCCCGAAATCTGGTGGTCCCTAGCCTCGCTCGAGTTCCAAGAGATCCACGCCCGCGGCGGCACCGACTGGACCACAATAAACCTCTCCGACGCCGACGGCATCGCCGGCCAAGGCGAAATAACCTCCACCCAACTCTCCGGCTCCGTCGCAGCCCACACCGCCCGACTAGCCAACCGACTCCGAGGTCAACGCATCGCCTCCGACGACCACGCCATGCAACTCCTCGGCGTTGATCCTGCAGAGTTGGAAATCGACCAACGACTCGCCACCGCCGTCAGCGCCCTCCGATGCGCCGTCGCCGACGCCCTCGCCCAACGCGCCGCGATGCCGCTCGCCAACTACCTCCGTCACACCCACGACCACGAAGGCGACATCCCATCTCAGGTCCGACTCTACGGAAACATCAACCGCTCGTTGCTCCCCGACGACCAAGGCCCAGTCGACCGCGGTCCCGACGACTTCGCAGAAATGGCCGTCGAAGCCGTCAACAACGGCTTCACCACCATCAAGTGCGCCCCCTTCGACGAGTGTCGAGCACCCTTCACATCTACCGGACTCCCCCACTGCGCCGAAGCCGGACTCGAACGCGTCCACACCATCCGAGAAGCCGTCGGTCCCGACATCACCATCTACGTCGACTGCCACTCCCGCTTCGACCTCGACTCCGCACTCGCCCTCGAACCCGAACTCCGCGCCGCCGGCGGCCAATGGTTCGAAGAACCAGTCGACCCCGTCGAAGCATCCGACGACCTCCGCACCATCCACGAACACGCAACCCTCCCCATCGCCGGCGGAGAACACGCATACGGCGTCAACCTCTTCAAAAAACTCGTCGAAGAAGACATCCTCGACATCGTCATGCCCGACGTCAAATTCTGCGGCGGACCCGTCGAAGCCTACCGCATCGGCGTCGAACTCGAACCCGCATTCCCCGGCTCCGTCTCCATGCACTGCCCATCCGGCCCCCTCTCCCTCCTCGCCAGCGCCCACACCACACTCGCATTCGAAAACGTCCTCCCCCTAGAACACGCCGTCTACGAAATCGACTGGCGACACACCCTCTTAGAACCCTCCGAACGAGTAGAAAACGGACACCTAGTCCTCCCAGAATCCCCCGGCCTAGGCGCCCGAGTAGACCCCGTAGCAGTAGCCTTCAAAGGCAAATCCTGGACCGAATAAACCGACTCCACCGACATGCTAGCCTCCGACATCCTCCCACCGCGCACCGTATCCAGCCGCGGAATGAAGGGCATGCTAGACCGCCTAGAAACCGACTCCCCAGGCCAATACACCTTCAAACTCCTACCACCGTCAGCCCTTAAAGATTCCCCTCTCCCCTCCGTGGGAGAGGGTCAGGGTGAGGGGGAACGGGTGGGCAAGGGGACGGGCGGACAGCCCCTTTCGCCACACGAAAGGGGCGCGAGCGCAGCGAGCGGGGTATGCCCGGGGCGGGGCGGAACCTCGCCACCAACAATCCCCTCTCCCGCTCGGCAGGAAAGGACTAGAGCCTGCCCCGGACTTGATCCGGGGGTGAGGGCACAAGACTGGTCATGGCTACCCAACTCAGCACGAAATTCCACCACCGGATTAGCTTTCTTATACACCAAAACACCCGATTCCCGGTTCACACCCCGACTTGCCATCGCTCCACCATTTCCCATCACAACCGAAACCGAAACCACCGACCGCGACACCCTCCTACAGTCCATCGACCCGCCCCTACACGTCGCCATCATCCTCATCCGCTACGGATACGTCGCCATCGCCATCGCCCACGACGAAACCATCGCCGTCACCAAAACCGACACCCGCTGGGTACCCAACCAACACCGCGCCGGCGGACAATCCGCCAACCGCTTCAAACGTTCCCGTGAAAAATGGGCCCGCGAATTCTTCGACAAATCCGCCCGACTAGCCGCCGAACGCTTCACCGCATACCCACACCACATCGACCACCTGATCCTCGGCGGCGACCAACACGTCATCAAACAATTCCTCGACCGAGCAACCTTCCCAAACAACCTAGCCAACCGCATCCGCCAACGTCGCCTAAACCCCCTCCGACCAAACCGCAACGCCCTAAAAGACGCCGTCCGCCAAACCTGGTCCAGCACCATATACGAACTGGCAGACGTATCATCCCCTCTCCCCTGATACAGGGGGAGATTAAGAGGGGTCCGGAGTGAGGACTACGACGGGGATGTACTGCGCTCTCCCCTGAGCACAGTACACAGACCAGTCACGCCAACCGTCGCGCCGATAATCAAGAAGATAAGCAACGCACTGGTAGGCGGAACGTGCCCACCAGTGACCGGCAGCAAACCTTCCGGAGTGCAGAATGGCAAAGCGACCAAATGCAAGTCGTGATTTTTCGAATCCTTCAATTTCGCAGGGATACATCCGCTTAACCGATTGCCCGCGAGACGCAACAGATTCAACAGAGGCAGATCGCCCAACTCTGGTGGTATCTCATCAGTCAACTGATTGTCTTCGAGCAGCAGGACTTGCAGGCCGTCGAGGCCGCCAAACTCACGAGGTATCGGGCCTGTCAACTGGTTATACGACAAGCCCACCTGTTCCAATCTCACGAGACTGCCAAACCACTCGGGTATCGTCCCAATCAACCGGTTGTTGTTGAGGAATAGCACTCGCAGGTTGGCGAGATCCCCAAGTTCAACTGGTATCTCTCTCCTCAAATCGTTGTGATCGAGGTACAGCCCTTCCAACTTCGATAGACTGCCGAGCCCAACGGGTATTGGCCCGCTCAACTCATTACGCCCAAGTTGCAGCGTTGTCAGATTAGCAAGGTTGCCGAGCTCCGCCGGTATCGGCCCAATCAGCTCGTTGCCACCGAGACTCAATTCTTCTAGGTTCAAGAGATTCCCCAACTCCGAGGGTATCGGCCCGCTCAATTGGTTGAGTGGTAGCTCTAGCACTGTCAGATTAGCGAGGTTGGCGAGTTCCGACGGTATTCCTCCCGTTAGCTCGTTGCCCGACAGGCTCAACCGCGTCAGGTTTGTTAGGCCGCCAAGTCCGGACAGTATCGAACCGTTCAATTGATTACCCGAGAGGTGCAATTCTCTCAGGCTAGAAAGTCGCCCCAGATCCGAGGGTATCGGTCCGCTCAGCTCGTTCCCCGATAGATCCAGAAATACCAGATCGGAAAGGTTGGCGATCTGCGACGGTATTCCTCCCGTTAGCTTGTTGCCTTTTAGGCTCAACTGCGCCAGGTTGTCTAAGCTGCCGAGCCCAGAGGGTATCGAACCGCCTAACCGGTTATGGTTGAGATACAGGCTTTTCAAACTGGAGAGTCTGTCAAGCTCCAACGGTATCTCTCCGCTCAGCCGGTTGACCGAGAGGCGCAGCTCCCTCAGATCGGAGAGGCGGCCCAGCTTTACCGGTATCTCACCGCTCAAATAGTTGCTGTCGAGCCGCAATACTTCCAAGTTGAAGAGACTGCCAAGCTCCGACGGTATCTCCCCGTCCAACTGGTTGATCGACACGCGCAGCTCCCTCAGATTGGAGAGGCTGCCCAACTCTCGCGGGATCGACCCGGTCAGTTCTCTTCGGGAGAGATCCAACGACGCGACGCGTTGCGGTGTGCCTTCGACCCTCACCCCATCCCACTGCGTGATGGGAGTATCTTCCGACCAGTTCAGAGTCGCAGTCCCTGCCAGCGTGTCCCGCGCTGCCAGCAGTGCCTCGCAATCGGATACCAGCCCAGGATTGTCGTCGGATTCGAATACCGCGGCTCCAATCGCGCAGGGGGCTGATGCACTCGGATCGGCGCAGAATGAAAGATTGAAGTCGTCGAACCTGAGTTCCGGCACGTTCCGCAATCCGAATGGAACACATCCGCTTAACTGATTCCCCCATAGGTACAGTATTTCCAAGTTGGAGAGGTCGCTGAGTTCTATCGGGATCGAACCGCTCAATCGGTTGTTGAATAGCCGCACCTCTTCCAATTCGCTGAGGGCCCCAAGCACCGGGGGGATCTCACCCGTCAAGTCGTTCTCCGACAGGTTCAAAATTATCAGGGATGCCAGGTTCCCGATTTCCACCGGGATCTCGCCCGTCAAATTGTTGCCGCCCAGACCCAGCCACGTCAGATTGCGCAGATTGCCGAGCCCTCGCGGTATCGAACCGGCCAGCTGGTTCCCCCCTATCCGCAGTTCCGCTAAATTGGGAAGGTCGCCCAGCTCTGCTGGTATACGCCCGCTCAACTGGTTGTCTGAAACATTCAGATTCAACAAGCTGGCCAGTTTGCTGAGGCCTGACGGAATCTCTCCGGTCAATTGGTTACCGCCAAGGTACAAGACTCTCAGACTAGACAGGTTACCCAGCTCGGGCGGGACCGAACCGCCCAGCTGATTTCCCCCTAGCCACAGCGCTTCCAAACTCGCGAGGCGGCCGAGCTCCGGCGGAACCGCACCGCCCAACAGGTTGTTATAGACAACGAACTCTTCCAAATTCGCGAGGCTGCCGATCTCCGCCGGGATCGGACCACTCAACCGATTGTCATGGAGGTGCAGCTTTTCTAGATTGGACAGGCCGCCAAGCTCCGGCGGAATCGAACCACTCAATTTCTTCAGGTTGAGGCGCAACTCGACCACGCGTCGAGACGTAACTCCGATCCCAATTCCTTCCCACCCTTCGATTGGAATATCCGCCGACCAGTTCAGCGTCGCTGTTCCTGCCAACGTGTCCCGCGCTGCCAGCAGCGCCTCGCAGTCCGCCACCAACCCGGGATTGTCGTCGGCATTGAACACCGCACCATCGGTTGCACAACTACCCACCGACGACGCCGCGGAAGCCGAAATCGTCGGGATAATCAGAGCCGCCAACAACAGAAGCAGCATCGGCCGCCAGAGATTTCTCATCAACTCGTTTCGCACAAGCATCGCCTGTTCCTCAATGTCATCTGCAACGCCAACACCCACCCTGCAGATATTGACATCTCCGCAATATATATACGAAACGGCAACTTACTGCAACACCCCGTAGGGGCAGCTTTCAAACCTGCCCCTACCAACCAAACAACCACAACACACACCACCAAATCCATCCCGTACATCCTGTCCATCCATGCAAAAACCCCAAAAATCACAATCCATCATTAAAATCAGCGTAATCAGCGGTTCAGACAACACCCCTCGGAAACCCCAAACCATGAAAATCACCGCCGTCAACTCACACATCGGCCACGGCCCCCGCTACCCCTGGGTCTTCCTGACCATCGACACCGACGAAGGCCTCACCGGACTCGGCCAAGCCCAAGGCGGCGTGGTCGCCCACATGATCCACAAGGCCATCCCCCACCTCGAAGACTTCCTCCTCGGCGAAGACTCCTCACGCATCGACTACATCTGGACCCGACTCTTCACCGAGTTCGACAGCACCGGCAACCGAGGCTTCGGATCCGCCCTCATCTCCGCCGTCGACATCGCGCTCTGGGACATCAAGGGCAAGAGACTCGGACTCCCAATCTACGAACTCCTCGGCGGCAAGTTCCGAGACAACCTACGCCTCTACTCCAACGGCTGGATGCCACGCGAACAGACCCCCGAAGCCTACGCCCGAGCCGCTTTCGAGACCATCGCCGACGGACACACCGCTCTCAAGATGGACCCCTTCTTCCACTTCGACGACGTCTCCCCCCTCCAGCACGGACACAACATCTCGCCGACGGGCTTGAGGAAAGGCGTCGAGATCACCCGCGCCGTCCGCAACGCCATCGGACCCGACATCGAACTCCTCATCGACCTCCACGGACGCTACGACGTCGCCGCCGCGGTAAGAGTCGGAAAAGCCCTCGGAGAATTCGACATCGGATGGCTCGAAGAACCCGTCCCGCCCGAAAACCACGACGCTTTGAGGCTCGTCAAAGACCAAGTCCCCATGCCCATCTGCGTCGGCGAACGACTCGTCACCCGCTACGACTTCCGACCCATCCTCGACAAGCAACTCGCCAACTACATCATGCCCGACATCATCCGCTGCGGCGGCATCTCCGAAATGCGCAAAATCGCCACCATGGCCGAGGCCTACTACATCCCCGTCTCCCCCCACGACGCCACCGGACCCATCACAATGGCCGCCGGCGCCCAAGTAATGATGTCCACCCCCAACTTCTACCGACTAGAAATCGCCTACTCCGAACTCCCCTACTACAACACCGCCCTAACACCCCCCCTAGACACCCGCAACGGCTTCTACCACGTCTCCGAAAGACCCGGCCTAGGCCACACCCTAAACCCCGACTACACAGCCGCCGGCCCCAACAAATCCCTAATCGACTAACACACTGACGTCATTTCTGCCCATCCCCGTCATTCCTGCGAAAGCAGGAACCCAAGGGAGGTGCAGCGAAAGGTTGGTCATACGCCCCCTTAGCAAAGCGTATCGGCGGCGCGAGCGGGGGATGCCCGAGAGCGGTGTGCAAACGCAAATTCCCTCGGTAACGCAACTATAATACTGACATATCATGTCTTTCAATCACTTACCATTTGACAATGTCAGCTTCGACGGTTAGGATACATGGCAGGAACTAGCCATGGCAGAAAACGACCGTTTCGAAAAAATATATCGGGCCGGGTGGCGCAGCGCTTTCATTCGCGCGCGCCAAGATATCGATCTTTACACCGAGACCGGTGACATACTTAACAAGGCGTTGGCGAAAAATCTCCGGGATTTTGACGGCGTGCCCGGTTTCGGCGAGATCTACCAAGTCATCGACGACGCGATGATGCGACGTATCCTGCCCAGCGACCACGTTGAAGGTGACAAGGTTCTACTCCACTCGATTAATCGCCTAGAAAACATCGTCCGCGATCATGGTGGTCATCGCCACACCAGTTTGGCGGTAGACGCAGCCATTTCAATGATCGCTAACGGTGATTTTGCCGGACTTCATTCCAGTTTAGCTGAAAGAGTTTGTGAAGCTATCGTCGATAATCGCTATTTCGCAAACGCCGTAAACCACCTCGTGTCCCTAGGTAAATTCACCAGTTTCGAACGTGCAGATCGATGACGTCAAGAAATCATGCAAACATTGCGACCTCAAATCATCAGGGTAGCGAAACAACTCGAACAGAACCCAGATGGGAAAGGTGTTCGAGCTGCGATTCGGCAAACCCCGAAGAAATCGACGCGTTCGCTGCTGGAGGAAAACCTTGCAATCGCTGATAGATAGGCCTCGACGTTCGGTGGCGGGCAATCATTGACTTCATCACCCTTTAGATACAACTTCGCCGCTAATGACCGCGTCGACGTGGGCTTCAGCTATTGGTTGGACGGAACGACCATCTCGCGTGCCTTTTTCGACGCTTTACCACCTAAGTCCGCAGACCTGATAGAAGTCGTCTTGGCTGCGTACACAGCGGATCGCCTGTCCCGACGCTCCTTCAAAGACCCATTAACCGGACAACGCAAGTTCGATATCGTCGTCGCGGTACGCGAGCCAGATCTCTGGAACTACGAACCTGTGGTCGACCTCCTTCAGGCGTTTCTCAATTGGGTCAGCGGAGACGAATGGCGCTTCGAATTCGTTCGACGTAGACGTGGATTAAGTGCAGCTGAATCAGAAACGTACCTCTTTCGATTCCCACCTCGAAAACCGGCGACAGTTTCACTGTTTAGTGGTGGACTCGACTCGTTAGGTGGACTGGCAGAACACGCATTACGTCGACCCGCCACTTCCTGCGTCTTGGTCTCTGGTTACACGAATGAACGTTTGGGATCGGTACAGAGACGGCAAGTGCAACGCATTACGGCGGATTTGGAGCAGTCGTTGCTTCCCAAACTTCCCGACATACATCATGTCGCAGTCCCCTTCGGGCTTCGCAATCCGTCCAATATCCGCGAGGAGCCGAGCCAGCGAACGAGGGCGCCAGTGTTTCTCGCGTTGGGTACGACCACTGCCGTACAAGTGGAAGCTGACACCCTCTGGGTGTACGAAAATGGGATCGGAGCGCTGAATCTGCCATTAAACGAAACTCAGTTGAGCGTAGACAACTACAGGGGGATGCATCCGCGGTCCTTGATAATGGCATCCGAACTGTTCGAAAAGGTTTTAGGGCGAAAAATCCACATCAAAAATCCATGCCTTTTTGAGACGAAAGCCGAGATGTGTGAACACTTGAGACCTGCAAATCTAGTTGAAGCCATCGCAGACACAGTGTCTTGCGACAGTTTTCCGGTACGCGTGTCAGGTCAACCTCAATGTGGATACTGCACTTCATGCATCCTCCGTAGGATGTCGATCCACGCCGCAAACTTGGGTGGATACGATCTCGCGGACGGATATCGTCACGACGTGTTGAACAGCGAACCGACCCTTAACCAGAAACAAATATACGAACTTTCGACAACCGCGTATCAAGCCCACAAGCTCAAGAGATGCCTCGCGTCTGAGGATCCATGGAAGTCATTGACCAGCGAGTTCCCCAAGCTTGCAATAACCTGTGCTGAACTCACGCTCCTCAAGGGATTGACCCACAACGACGTGGTGAGTAAATTTCTAAGATTATTCCGGTCTTACGTCCGTGAATGGGGATCGTTCCCAGCGAACATCAGAATCGCTTCCGAGCAAAACTAATGCAACAACACGTTCTCGAAACCATCGACCCCAAAGTCCTCGGGCGGCGTCTCCAAGACGCCAGAAAAGCGCGCGACCTCACCCAGCAACAAGTGGCCAACGCGTTGACCGTCGCGCGCACGACCGTAACCGCGCTTGAAAAAGGTGACCGATTCATTCGGCCAGAAGAACTTATCCAAATGGCAAGGTTGTATGGCCGATCTATCAACGAATTCGTCGGTCGGCAAGAACCCGTGGCAGACTTTGCCGTCCAGTTCCGCACCGCTGTTCTGGCGTCTAATCGAACCAAAGATGAAGAAGAATTGGCCCACGCCACGCGCGATTTTGAGCGGCTTTGCGAGGATTACCTATATCTCGAAAATCTCAACGGCTTGGTCGTGTGGCGCCAATATCCTCCGCAATATCAGATCGGCGGGATAGCACCAGAGTCTTCGGCTGAGGACGTGGCCACCGCCGAACGCAACCGTCTCGCGCTCGGTGATGGACCTGTTTTGAACCTCCGAGAGATCCTCGAAAACGATGTCGGAATTCGTGTCTTTTATATGCATTCACCTTCATCGGTCGCGGGCATGTTCGTATACACAGACGAACTAGGGGGATGCGTGGCAATCAATTCAGGGCATCCAGAGGACCGTCGGCGCTGGTCAATGGCCCATGAATACGGCCACTTTCTGACGAATCGTTATCGGTCGGAAATTACGTGGTTGGGTGGATATGAACGTGTGCCTCCATCCGAAAGATTCGCCGACGCGTTTGCCGGGGCCTTTCTTATGCCGGCGTCCGGTCTTCGACGCAGGTTCAACGAAACCAAACGCACTTCTGGCGGCAAGGTAACCACAGCTGATATTTGCAGACTAGCGAATTTCTATTTCGTTTCAATAGTCGCGATGGTGCTCAGGCTCGAAGATTTACGACTTTTGCCGCGGGGTACCTGGGACAGACTTAGTGATCGCGGTTTCAGAGTCAGGGAAGCGCAAACCCATTTGGGTTTAAACCTGCCACCACACGATTATCGCCAACTTCCCACCAGATATCGTCTCTTGGCCGTACAGGCTTACGAAGAAGAGAAACTCACAGAGGGCGAATTAGCGCGATTGCTACGAATGGATCGCGTGGCAGCGAGGCGGATCGTGTTTGAGCTTACCCAGTCTCCGTTTCTGCTTGAGGAGGGAGATTTGGCAACAGTTTCTGTTGATTTAACTAGCACCTTTGGCGG
Organism: Dehalococcoidia bacterium; assembly: GCA_965220355.1. Taxonomy (GTDB): domain Bacteria; phylum Chloroflexota; class Dehalococcoidia; order Lucifugimonadales; family Lucifugimonadaceae; genus Bin127. The sequence continues at coordinate 285,040 of OZ244820.1, read as the reverse complement.
CAGCTGATCCCTCCCAAATGCGTTCCGTTGAGTTCATCGTTCTTGATGCCAGTTGCCTGCTGAACCTTTACGCAACCTGGCGCTTGCGTGATATCGCGTCGGCATTACCTTGCCGCTTGGCCGTTGCCGATTACGTAGCCACGGAAGAGGCTCTTTTTGTGTGGCAAGTGGTTGATGAAACGGAAGAGCGAGTGCGCGTCGATCTGAATCCTTTGATTAATGAGGGCCTAATTGAGGTCGTGGATCTGGAGAACAGCAGAGAAACAGCAACTTTCGTCGATTTTGCCGCTCAGATTGACGATGGAGAAGCGTATACGTGTGCCCTTGCGCTTCATCGAGGTTGGGCAGTGGCAACCGATGACCGCAAAGCACGACGGGTTTTCACCGAAGCAACAGAGGATATCGTCTTATTCTCAACCAGCGAATTGCTCAAGACTTGGGCCGACGACACCTCAATACCAACCGAGGAATTACGAGACGCCCTGCGCTCTATTCAGGCCGGCGCGAGTTACATACCAAGCAGACGTGACCCTCTGTACGAATGGTGGCACTCAATCATTTCAGAGAATTGAACGACTACGACCTCACCCCGCCCCCAAAAATTCCCCAAAACGCGCGGCCAACCGCCCCACATCCGGCCGTTCCACCCGCCTGCTCGGCACCAAAATCCGCTGCCCCTCCAACCCATGCAGCCCATGCCGCAACATCGGACCATCAACCTCCTCCAAAACATCCCGACGCACATGGATCACATAGTCCGGATGCACCCCCAAGATCAACCGATCGAACGCCGCATGGTGCAACCGACACAACGACATCCCATTGCTAACAACCGGTTCTCCGTGCAACGCACTGTCCGGCGTGATGTGCGCCGCATCCAGCAACTCCCCGTGCCGCAAACTGCAAAACGCACACTGATGCCGATACGCTCGCAAAACCCGCTCCCGAAACGCCCGCTGATGAATCCGACGCGGCACCTCCACCGCCGCATTCTCCCGACGCAACTCCCCAAAAGGCTCGCCCTCCTCCTGCACCGAGAACACCGGATCAATCAACGTCGACGCCTCGCAAGTCACCGAAAACTCAAGCGCCCCCATCGCATCCCCAACCACATAAACCGGCCAGATCGCCATATACCTGTTTGGCACCAGCCCATGGAAGTACACCAACGGCAGACGATTCTCCATCGCCGTCCGCAAACCCACATTGTCCCGGTGATACGGATCAGGTAGGGATGGGCGTGGCGGGTTCCCGTTTCCCCCGCTCGCGGGGGAAATATCCGAAGGACAATGGGGGCTGAAGCAACTTATCCGACCCCATCTCATCGTCGTACGGACTGTTAGGCGACGTCGTTATCGAAAGCGGTAACTCCATGATCGATGGCTTGAAAATCCCCTGAGGCCCGACAAACCGCACCCGCACCCCTCCGTGCTCAAACCCGTTCGCCAACACATTCCGCAAAACCACCCCATCCTCAGCCGAAACCTGAGAAGCCAGCCATCCAAAAGCAGCCGACCTCACCCGCTCATCATGTTCCCGGTCGAAATCCACAATCTATCCACCATTCAATATCCAAAACATTCACTGCATTATATGCCCAGAAATCACCCGACAACTATCCCCAAAATACCACCAGCATTCACATACATTTACTCACAATCAATCCACACCATCACCCCAACAACCCCAACAACCAAAACAACCAAAACCCCAAAATCACAGCCCATCATTCAAACCACATCAATCACAGTTCAGACAACCAACCACACCCCCATCACCACAGAATCCCTCACCCGCCGCGACCCCGCCTCCGCACGATCCTTCACCCAACACCAACAACTCAACTCCCCCCAGCCACCATCGCGTTTTTGAACTTCGTCAAAAACAAAACCTGCCGCGAACTTGCCGCAAAACCCGCCAATCGCGGCAATTTGCCGCGAAAGTTGCCGGAACTTGCCGGAATCTGCCGCACCCCTCATCGCCCCGCCGTCACACCCTCTCAGGCCGCGCGCGATACCCCGCGTACCGATCCCCGTACATGAACTCCTCGATATCCACCTGCTCCCCACCCAACTCGTTCGAAGTGTTAGCCGCCAGCACCGCAGCCAACGAGTTCAAAGATGACCGGTAGCTGTTGCGAGTTAACGAATCATCATCATCGATGATCGATTCCAAGAACGTTTTCGCCAACTCATACGTGTTCGGTATCGCCATTCCGTCATAACCCGGGTCCTCGCAGATCACCCGCCGCGTCTCATCCAAACTCGGTCGCAACCCCGGCGACCAGTCATCGCCCGGATAGTGGTAGTCCACGATCCGATTCCCCTCGAACTTGATCGTCCCATGCTCCCAGATCACGCAATCAAACCGACCATTGTAGTAGGATTTCGCCGGTTTCGTGAACACCAACGTCCCAATCGCGCCATTTTTGAACCCGTATGTGACGTTGTAGTAGATCGGATTATCGCCCTCGATCGCCCACAGATCCTTCGGCCGCTCCACATACGACGCCCGAACCCACTCCACATCATCATCCGACCAATACCGCATGATGTCCGTCTGATGAATCCCCGCCTCCACCATCGAAGTCCCCGACCAAGCCCGATTCGCAGTCCAGATCCGGTTCGCCGGACCTCCCCGCTCCTCCGTATGCGTGTGCTTCACCCCATGACCCTCGACCGCACCCTCGGCCACCATCATCATCGCCGCCGTCCACTTGTCCGAAAGATGGTCGCGGATCGCCTTATACGCCGGATGGAAGCGCATCTGAAACCCCACCGTATTGGGGATTCCCGCCTTATCAATGGCCTCCGCCTGCGAAATCGCCTCATCGAAGAACAACGTTTGAGGCTTTTCCGCAAACACCGCAATCCCAGCCTCAGCCGCCCGTTCAATCTCTCCCCGGTGCTGATTCGGCGGCATCGCGAACCAAATCACATCCACTTCCCCCGACGAGATCATCTCATCCGCCGACGAAAACAGCAACATCCCCCGCTCATCATAGTTGGATTCGTACTGTTTAATCTTCTCCGCGCTCAGATTCTCGTCAAACGGGTCCGCCAGCGCCGCAAACGTCCCGATCTCCTCCGATTGAAGCCTCACCAGCTGCTGCAAGTGGTTCAACCCCCGCTGACCAACACCCACAAGACCGACACGCAGTTGCTTCGCCAAGTTTCTAGCCACCTTCCTATCTGAAATCCGCATTGCAACTATACAAGGTGTCGCCACCGGCCATGATGTAATCATACATCGGTGCTAATCTGTCTCTCGCTGGCACCGATGAATTGCGATGAAGAGAAATATGCAGTCCAAGAGCAACGACGACCCTCGTTCCACGATCTGGAGCGTCGGCAGCGAAGATATCGGCGCGTACTTCGGGTTGTATGTCCTGCTGTACTTGCTGGGTACGGTGGGCATCGTTTGGCTGCATGTCCAACGCGCCGGGCCGGTGCACGAGATCGTGACGAGTATCATAACCAACATGTCGTTGCTAGGGGTAGGCATCGCACCGACCGCGGCAATCGTACTGACAGAGATTTGGGGGTACGCCTTGATTTTGTCCAGAAAGCTGAGGCTAGAGGTCGAACGGCAAGAGAACGAGTTTCGCAAACAGAAGGAAGAGGAGCGCAGAAAGCGAGAAGAGGAGCGCAGAAAGCGGGCAGAGGACCGTCGCAATACACAAGTAGAGGCGCGCGAGCAACTGATCAGCGAGATCGAGGAACTGGGCCATGAGGACTTGGCAGCAGTTTTGAGGGAAAGAACCAGCACCCGAGTCGATGAAGAATCCGATGTCACCTAGACTCGGTTACTCGTGCGACTAGCGACTTGTTCTACCGAGGATTAGAAATGTATCGCTTCGTTTGTGACCGCTGCCGCGGCTTCTCTTACGACTTCTGACATCGTCGGGTGCGAGTGAGTCACCCGGTGGAGTTCCTCGCTGGTGCCCTCTAGATATCTCAGCATCCCCACTTCGGCGATCAGTTCAGTCGCCTCGCTGCCGATGATGTGTGCACCCACGACCTCGCCCGTCTCGTTGTCGACGATTATCTTGGCGAAGCCGCCGGGGTCTCCCACGGCAACCGATTTACCCGCCACTTGGAACGGGACCTTTCCGACGCTGTAGTCGACGCCTTGTTCACGGGCTTCCGCTTCGGTAATGCCGATCGATGCGATCTGCGGGTGGCAGTAGGTGCAGCGCGGCATCGCGAGGTAGTCTTCGATCGGCTCCGGATCGTGCCCAGCTACCGTTTCAGCAGCTACGATCCCCTGATCAAACGCCACATGCGCCAGCGGCAACTTGCCGGTAACATCCCCAACCGCATATACGCCGGTAACGTTGGTGCGCATGTGGCCATCGACCTCGATGAACCCGGGGCCGTAGGTCTGGACTCCAACATTTGCCAAACCGATGTCGTCGGAGTTTGGTTGGACGCCGACGCCGAGAAGGACTTTGTCGCATGTGAAGGTCTGGTTGTCGCCATCTTCGCCAACGGTGTAGCTGAGGGTGACGGTGCCGTCGTCGTTCTTTTCGACGCCCTTGACCGTCGAGCCGGCGTTGATCTTGATGCCTTGCCGTTTGAACTGGCGCTCAAGCTCTGTCGAGACTTCTTCGTCTTCCTTCGGAACGATGCGCGGGAGGAGTTCGAATAGCATCACCTCGACGCCATAAGCGTTGAAATAGTAGGCGAATTCGCAGCCGATTGCTGATGCGCCGACGATGGCGATGGCTTGGGGCTGTTCGCGGAGTTCCAAGGCTTCACGTGAAGTGATTACCGACTCGCCGTCGATCTCGAGGCCTGGCAACGAGCGCGCTCGGGCACCGGTGGCAATGATGATGTTTTGCGCAGTCACCCATTCGTCGCCGTCTACCTGCACGCGGCTGGAAGACATCAGTCTGCCGGTGCCCTCGATGACGGTGATGTTGTTCTTGCGCATCAGGTAACCGATGCCCCGGGTGAGGGTGTTCGAGACGCGGCGTGAGCGGTCTACGGCTTTCGACATGTCGAAACGGACATTGTCGAACTCGATGCCCCAATCTGAGGCGTGCTTCATCTCATTGACGAGTTCGGCGTTCTTCAGCAAAGACTTCGACGGGATACATCCCCAGTTGAGGCACACGCCGCCCAGTCCGCCGATTCCGGTGCCGTCATCCTTCTCGATGATGGCGACGTTTGACCCGAGTTGAGCCGCTCGGATCGCGGCGTGGTAACCGCCCGGGCCAGCGCCAATGACGACTACATCGAATACGGAAGGAGAGTTGGACATGTGGAGTGTTCCCTCAGCACGGACAACGTTGGACAAGCACAAGATTCGAGTCTATAACGATTGGTACTCTCTCCTTTCTGAGACCGTTGCAAAACCTCTGGGAAAGTACTAGTCTGTTCTCATCGGTTCAAGAGCGTATGGAGGTTTCGACATGCAGATGAGCGCGGGTCAAGGTTCGCTGGACGAGGGTCTGCGTCCGACATGGTTCGGGCGCGACGAGCGTCTGGAGCTGATCAGGGCTTCGATCGACTGGGACGCGGTGGGGGCGCGTCTGGCGAGCGTGCACGTCGCGGAGGAGGGTCGTCCGGCGTTCCCGACGGTTCCGATGGTGCGGGTTCTGCTGCTGCAGCGCTGGACGGGCGCTTCCGACCAGGCGACGGCGCGGTCGCTGCGCAGCGACGCGTCGCGTCTCGCCTTCACCGGTCTCGGCATGGAGCGGCGGCCTCCGGACGCGTCGACGATCTGCCGGTTCCGCAACCTTGTGGCGGAGGCGGGTCTGGCGTCGGAGGTGTTCGAGGAGATCGCGCGGCAGCTGGCGGAGCGCGGGCTGGTGCTCAAGCAGGGCTCGATCACCGATTCGACGATCGTGGAGACGGCCCGGCGGCCGCGTCCCGGCGACCGCGCCCGCGGAACGTCCGGGAACGAGCACGAGGGTCCCCTCTGCGACCCGGACGCGGGCACGGACCGCAAGGGCCGTCTGGGCTTCAAGGCGCACATCACGATGGACCGGGATTCTCACATCGTGAGGCGGGTGAGGGTCGTGAAGGCCGACGAGACGGACTTCGACGCCGGCGAGGCGATGGTCATGGGCGACGAGTCCGAGTTCTACGCCGACAAGGGCTACAGCCGGGACGCCCTCTCGAGGAAGCTGCGGTCGATGGGGATCAAGGACCGGGCGATGCTGAGGGGGAACAGGCGCCACGGGCCTCCGAAGCGTTGGAAGAAGCGCCGCAACGAGATGATCGTGCCGCTCCGGGCGCCTGTGGAATCGGTCTTCGGGACGTGCAGGCGCAGCCTCGGGATGCGGCGTGCTCGCTACACGGGCCACGCCAGGGTCTCGGCCCAGATCCACCTGACGATGGCGGTCTACAACCTGGTGAGGATGCTCAAGCCGACGCGGAAGCCGGCGCGGGCGTAGGCCCGCATCGCTTCCGCACGCCTTCCGCCAGGCCGGAAGCGCCAAAACCGCGCCGAAACCGGCGGATCCGACGCAGAATCGACCAAAAACAGCCGTCTGCGCCGCGATGTTGGTCCGAAAACTCGGAAACGACATCCCCGATCAACGGTTTTGCAATGGTCTCGCGGAGGGGAGAGGGGATTGTTGGTAGCGATTGGGTGTGGTGGTTTGGTTGGTAAGTCAGTTTTGAAACTTGGCCCTACGTCCGGCGGGAGGGGGAATTTGTCGTTCGCCGTCGGTTGAACGATTGCTCTGGGCAGATGATCTTCACAAGATCTTCATGTTTTCTCCAGATGATGTTCAATATTGAACCCTAGAAATGAATGCGTGGCAGACGGAAACTGTTGTCTGCCAGGAAAAACGAAAGTCTCAAGACTTGGAAAACAGGAAATTGAAACTATGAAAAAGAAACTAAGCATCATCTTCGTCGGAACCGTGATAGCGGTTGTTGCGGCGGTAGGCGCTTTCGCCGGCATCGCCGCGGCGCAATCCAACGACAACGATGGTGATAGCCAGACTTTTGTCGAACGCGTGGCGGAGATTCTCGGCATATCGTCGGAAACCGTCGAATCTGCGTTCGAGCAGGCGAAGGAAGAGATGCACGACGAGCGGATCGACGCGAAGTTCGCCGAACTGGTCGAGAACGGCACGCTCACACAGACAGAAGCGGACGCGATCCAGACGTGGCAAGATTCGAAACCCGAGGTCGAGTTCAACTTGGACGGCGCGGACGGTGAAGGCAAACGCGGCTGGGGTCACAGAGGCTTCGGTCGTGGTGGCGGGATGTGGATAGGGTCCGAAGATAAGTTGGACTACCTTGTTGAGCAAGGCGTCATCACCCAAGCCGATGCTGACTCGCTAACCGAGTGGTGGGGCTCAAGGCCCGACACGATCGACGAACTCATGCCTGAACGCGACGGAAAGCGGGGACACGGAAAGCGCGGATGGAAGTGCGATAAAGACAGTGACACCGACGCGGATAGTACGGAAACTTCCGTCACCGACATCGACGCCTGATCCAACAGGAGCTCGATAAAGCCAATCCAGACATCCAACCTCCTTACGCGAAGCCGCCGGTTACCTCCCCCGGCGGCTTTTCGTTTAAACGCCGCTGGTTCTAATCTTGAACTTCGTCGAGCGTAACTGGTCGGTTTTCGCGTGCTGCCAGCTGCGATGCTCTCGCGAATTTATAGGTTTCGCGGGAATCTGAGGCAGACATGTTTGGCTGTCCGTCGTTTACGATGCAGTCGACGAATTCGTTCACGCACTGCTTGAACGATTCGCCCCAATCGGCATTGATCTCGTCCTCGCCGGTACGGTGCATCTCACCATCGGCGTAGACAACCAACGGCGGCGTGTCGTACAGCATTTTGGCGGTGCAGCGGTTTACCCAGATGATGCCACGGGTGCCGCTGAGTTCGAACCACTCGTCGCCGGGATAGTAATCGGATCTGACGACCATATCGTTGCTCGCTTGAAGTTCCCACGAGCCGTGGGTCCGACCGCCTTCGTATGACCAAGAGACGAGCAGAGGGGAGTCGGTTTCGAAGCCTTGGTCGGTGTATGAGGTGCGGATCCAGGCGAAGACTTGTTCGGGCTCACCGAGAAACCATCGGCTCATTGCGAAGATGTGATAGCCGTAGTCGAGGATGGCCTTGCCGACGCCGTTGATCGCTTGGTTGTAGCGCCATGCGATGGATTCGTCGGGGATGTCCCAGCCATATTTGCGGTGTCCGTTGACTGTCTTGATGCGCATCGAGACGGGATCGCCGATGACGCCGTCGTCGAGCATCTTTTTGGCTCGGACTATGGGTTCGTAGTATGCGAAGTTTTCAAACACCCGGAGAAGCTTGTTCGATTTCTCGCCCGCGGCCACGATGGCATCGCACTCAGCCAGCGTCAATGCCATCGGTTTTTGGAGACTCACATGTTTCCCGGCTTCCAATGCATCGATTACCATCTGCGCGTGGAGCGAGTGGGGTGTCAGGACCTCGACCCCGTCGACGGCGGGATCGTCGAGCATCGCTCGGTAATCGGTGTATGCCTTTGCGGCACCCCATTCCGCTGCGCGACGTTCGGCGGTGCCGGGACCGTTATCGGCGACAGCGTAGATGCGGGCGTCAGGGTTGCTGAGATATCCGGGGGCGTGGAGGTCGGCTATCTTGCCGGCGCCGATGAATCCGATGTTTAGCATGGTTTTCTTCTTTTGTGGATGGACGTTCGGTCCGCTGAAGCGCAGGTCTTCACCAGAATGACGTTAAGGGTTACCGGTTTGTGTGGGAGCCGTCTCGCCGACGTAGGTGAGAAGATTCCCAGTATTTGAAGGGTTCGGTTAGGGATGCTTCGTCGACCTCGATGCCTAGGCCGGGTGCGTCGGAGAGGATGACTTTGCCGGGTTCGAGTTTTGGTTGGACGGGGAATACGTCGTCATCGTAGAAGTTGTGGTCGGGTTCGCCGACTGAGTGTCGGATTTCAAGCCAGGAGAAGTTAGCGATGGCGGTTGCGAAGTGAGAGGTCGCGGCGACGCAGATGGGGCCGAGCGGGTTGTGCGGCATGAGGTCGATGTAGTGGGTTTCGGCCCATCCGGCTACCTTCATCGCCTCGGTGAAGCCGCCGACGTTGCAGATATCGAGTCGGGCGTAGTTGGTCAGCCCCCGCTCGATGTAGGGCAGGAACTGCCATTTGGAGGCGAACTCCTCGCCGATGGCGAAGGGGACAACGGTGAGTTTTCGGAGCTCTTCGTAGGCCTCGGGAGTCTCGTCTCGGATGGGTTCTTCGATGAAGTCTAGGGTGTGGGTCGGCATCATCTGGCAGAAGGACGCGGCCTCGGCAACGGAAAGTCGATGATGGGCGTCGATGCCGATCACGGGTTCGAGGCCGAGGGCTTCCCTGGCTTTGATGAGGGCTTCTGCGGTTGTGGCGATCGCTTCGCGCGGTTCGAAGAGATTGGGGTCGATTGGGTTGGCCGTGTGGAGGGCATTTAGGCGCATGGCTTTGAAGCCGTCGGCCCAGATGGCTTTGCCGATCTCGACGACCTCTTCAGCGGTGGAGCCTCCGCCGGAGGCGAAGGTGGGAACCCAGTCGCGCTGCTTGCCACCGAGGAGTTCGTAAACGGGGACTCCGAGTTTTTTGCCGACGATGTCGTGGAGTGCGATGTCGATGGCAGAGATGGCGCCGGTGATTGTACGTCCGCCTTCGAAGTATTGGCCTCGGTACATCTCCTGCCAGATGCGGCCTCGCTGCATGGGGTTCTGTCCGACGAGGAACTCGCGGAAGTGGTCGATCATTCCACTAACGGGGAGCTCGCGGCTGGAGAAGCCTGATTCGCCCCACCCGTAGATGCCTTCGTCGGTCTCGACCTTTACGAGCATCTGGTTTCGGTGGCCGATCCATACCGGGTAGTTCTTGATGTCGGTGATTTTCATCGGGGGAACCGTGTTGGTGGGTGCTGGGTTCCGGCGTTCGCAGGAATGACGTTAGGGGCTACCAATTCGTGTGCGATCCGTCGCGGCGGTGGAGGTGGGGGGCTTCCCAGAACTGGAAGGGTTCGGTTAAGGATGCTTCGTCGACTTCGATGCCGAGGCCGGGTAGATCGCTCAACACAACGCGTCCCGGTTCGACTTTCGGTTGCACCGGGAAGACCTCGTCTTGGTAGAAGTTGTTGTCAGGTTCGCCGACTGAGTGTCGGATTTCAAGCCAGGAGAAGTTGGCAATGGCGGTTGCGAAGTGTGAGGTCGCGGCGACGCATATGGGACCCAACGGGTTGTGCGGCATCAGGTCGATGTAGTGTGCTTCGGCCCATCCAGCGACTTTCATCGCCTCGGTGAAGCCACCAACGTTGCAGATGTCGAGTCGGGCGTAGTTGGTTAGGCCTTTCTCGATGTAGGGGAGGAACTGCCATTTTGAGGCGAACTCCTCGCCGATGGCGAAGGGCACTACTGTGAGTTTTCGTAGCTCTTCGTAGGCTTCTGGCGACTCGTCCCGGATCGGTTCTTCAATGAAGTCGAGCGTGTGAGTCGGCATCATCTGGCAGAATGATGCGGCTTCGGCGACGGAGAGCCGGTGGTGGTAGTCGATACCGATGACGGGTTCGAGTCCGAGGGCTTCGCGTGCCTTAATCAACGCTTCAGCTGTCGGTGCGATCGATTCTCGAGGCTCGAATAGGTTGGGATCGTCGTCCTCGCCGATGGTGTTCAAGTTCAGTCGCATCGCTTTGAAGCCATCCGCCCAGATCGCCTTCCCCATCTCGGCGACTTCTTCGGCTGTGTTACCTCCGCCACTTGCGAAGGTTGGGACCCATTCTCTCTGCATCCCTCCTAAGAGTTGATAAACCGGCACACCGAGTTTCTTGCCAGCGATGTCGTGGAGTGCGATGTCGATCGCAGACATTGCGCCTGTGATAGAGCGTCCGCCTTCGAAGTACTGACCACGGTACATCTCCTGCCATATGCGTCCACGCCGCATTGGGTCTTGCCCGATGAGCCACTCCCGGAAGTGGTTTACCATGCCGCTGACGGCCAGTTCGCGGCCGGAGAAACCTGACTCTCCCCAACCATAAATGCCTTCGTCGGTCTCGACTTTTACAAGCATCTGATTGCGTTGTCCGACCCATACCGGGTAGTTTTTGATATCGGTGATTCTCATTGGTTATCTCGCCTTCTAGCGTCTTTCAATGGTTCGGTTCGCCTAAATGCGCTTCAAAGTCTAGCACTCACATCTCGCTGTCACCTTCGAGCGATGTGCTACGCTTGCGAATCAACCGCCAGTTCTTAACCACAATTGGTTAGGGGCTTTGAATCATGACCGTTAAAAACACAGTTACTAGACTCCCAATCGAAGATTATTCGCATTTGGAGCCATTGCCCGACCCGCCGCGGGAGCCGGACATGCAACAAGATCATGTTCGTTACGATTTTGTAAGCGCGTTACAAGCGCACTTCGCTAACAGAGATGACGTTTTGATCGCCAGCGGTGGTTATGTTCGCAACGAGGCTACCAATGACGCCGAACGTCTCGCGCCGGACTTGGTAGTCACTTTGGGCGTCCGAGCGGACGCGATCATTTCACGAAACGGTTACGTGATCAGCGAGGTGGGTAAGCCGCCCGATTGGGTATTGGAGATCGCGTCGCGTGCGACGGGACACCGCGACTACACGTACAAGCGAGAAGCATACGCAGCCTACGGTATCGGCGAGTATTGGCGATTCGACCGCACCGGCGGAAAGTTCCACGATGCCCCGTTGGCGGGCGATACGTTGATCGAAGGACGATACACACCGATTGAAATAATCCGCGAATCCAAAGATCTGATCTTGGGATACAGTCCCCGTCTAGGTTTCGACATGGTGTGGGACGAAGGCGCTCTCCGTTTGCGCGATCCCATGACCGGAGAGTTTCTTCCCGATGCCAAACGGTTCGGTGAGTGGGTCGAAAACGCGGAGATGCGGGCGGCGCAAGCTGAAATCGAGCGAGACGCAGCCTTAGAAGATTTGTCTTGACTCTGATCCGACCCGCGGCGATTGCGACGCCCGACGGAATAAACCGGTGGCTGCGGCTTTCATCGCTCGATCCCCCGTTCATCCAGCAGAGACAGAAAATCCTCGTAGTTCGATACTGTTTGCAGCGCCTTGACTAAGTCGCCGGCGTCGTCTACCTGCTCACGGAGCTCCCACATCTGGCGCGCCAATTGGCTCGTCGACGCGGGTCCGTCGGCATATAGGCCATGAAACGCGAAGTATGCTTGGTTGAGTTTGCGGATGTTGTGGCCGTTCTCGACTAGCGCTTTGCGCCGCTCTTCCATGTACGCTTCGGCTTCTTCAATGTTTCCGAGCTCGAGCATTTCGTCGGTGCGGAGCCGAGTATCGTGCATGAACTCGCGTAAATCGAACTCTTCTGGTTCTTCTTCGGACTCGTCTTCGTCATGCGGTATGTAGGGCGGTTCCAACGTTTCTACGTCTTCTCCGGTCATTTGGTTGTAAACGGTTCGGCCGATTTCCTTGCCGGCGAGGTTGGCGAGCGTCTCATTGAGTGATGTCATGTCACCGCCCGACCAGTATCCTCGACCGAGCGGATGAAAGATCAGATAGGCGTGAAGCCATTCGTGTGCAGACACTTCGAGTAACGGCAATAGAGCGTAATCGGAAGGCACGAGATTTGGATACGATGCCAGGCCGCCGGTAGGCAAAACCACCGCAGATAGATCGGCGTTTTCGAGAATCTCGTCTTCCATTCGAAGCTTGTCGAATTCTGTGAGATCGGGGCGAAGTATTCGCACTGAGTCACGTTTGACGACGTCGCGCGGGGAAGTTACCAATACATGCGGCGTGTCGTCGATACGGAAATCCACGGGTGGCCAGATAAATTCGCCATCCTGGTGCAACCCGAGAGAAATCAACTCTGTGGAGATCGCCGATTCGAGTAGTTCCTCAACGGAATCTCTAATCGAATTGCGTTCGCGCAACAAAGTCTGAACGTTAGCTTCCGCGACCATTGCAGCCGGGCCATCAACCACCGCCAACGCTGATTTGTGCTCGTCACGCGCTTTGCGCAACTCACCGGACAACTCGCGGTACCGTTCGAGATGCGACTGCCGCATCTCTTTGTCGACATCGGTCCACGGCAACGCCGAGTAGACGCGATGTAACCATTTAGCAGGCAGATGCCCGGCCTCGAACGAAGTCAGATTGTAACCATAGCCAGCGGTTGCGATTTCTACGGGCGTCAGCAACCGTCGGTCGCCGCTGTGCATGATTATGACGACAAATCCGAGTGCGGCGAGGAACGCGATTGGGATTTGATACGTGAGCCGAACGCATGTTCGCCGAACCCTTCCTCGCCTCACTTGCTTCAACCGGCGTTGTCGCACGATTTGGTGATAGCTGCGTCGTTGCCGAAACCTCATATTTCGCAATCGGCATGAGCGGTAGGCGTGGAAAATGTTGCGTATCGGTGACATAAACGACGATTCAAATCCTATTCATTTGGTTCGTCGGCTGCAATTTCAACACAACGAATCCACACATTAGCGATCGAAATTCGATGGCCGTGTGGTGTAACTTAGTTTCAAAGAGTTGTCGACAACCAATATGAAAATGCAGGAGCGATAACGTGAGCGTTGCAGTGGTATCGGACAGCACAGCGGACATTCCGTCAGATCTCGCCCAAGAACACGGGATCACGATTGTACCGGCGTTTGTGAGGTTTGGAGACGAGGAGTTTCGGGACGGCGTAGACATCATGACGGAGGATTTCTATGCTCGCTTAGAACGAGACAAGAACGTATTTCCAACTACGTCTCAACCGTCGCCGGGGGATTTCAAGACTGTATACGACGAACTCTTGGAGGAGCATGACGAGATCGTTTCGATTCATATCTCTTCTTCGATCAGCGGCACCTACGCATCGGCTATTGCAGGGGCAGCGCAGGCAGACCCGAGCGGCGAGCGCGTTACGAACATCGATTCACGGAACGCATCAATGGCGACCGGATTCATCGCACTAACCGCCAAGAACATCGTCGACGATGGAGGTAGCGCCGCTGACGCGGTGGCCGCGGCGAATGAGATGGTGCCGCGTGCTCAATTCGCCGGCACCCCGGACTCGCTCGAATATCTCCAACGAGGAGGTCGGTTGAAAGGCGCCAGGGCATTAATGGCGAACATCCTAAAGATGCGCCCCGTGCTCGCGATCGTTCAAGGCGAGGTTGAAGTAATCGCGAAACCACGTTCGCATCGCCGGGCAATGTCCAAACTGATTTCATTAGTCGTTGAAGAACACGCACCTCTCACCAACTTGGCGGTGATGCACACCGACGCGTCTTCGGAAGGGGAGGCTGAGCAGGTCCTTGAAGAGTTGGCGGGTTCGGTTAAACCAGGCGGAATGAGTCTCACCGCCACCGTCGGACCCGCGATCGGGGCTCATCTCGGAAACGGCACCGTTGCAATGGCGGTTTCATGGTAAGCACCAAGATCTAACACCCCATTGAAAACGGTGTATCCTAATTTCAGCGAAATTTAACTGGGGCTAGGATGCTATGACACTGCCAACTCTTGAACAGCTTGAGCAAGATCCCTACGCCGCGTTAGGCGTTCGAAAGTTCATCAACGCAACGTGCCACCACACCAACATGGGCGGCACTCTGATACCTGAGACGACGTTAAACGCGATGCGAACCGCAGCCGAAAACTTCGTCGATCTCAGGGAACTTCAAAAAGCCACCGGCCGTATCATCGCCGAGGTCACTCACGCCGACGATGGCTACATCGTTTCTGGTTGCGCCGCCGGCCTCATGGTCTCCGCCGCGGCCATCATCACCGGCACCGACGAAGCACTGATTGAGCGGTTACCGTACGTTCAAGGCGGTCAAGTCCCGTGCATAGCCAAACGGTTTGCACGCGCGAAGAACTCCAAAGGGGAAGAGTACGTCAACCATGGTTACGCCATGGCCGTCAAGACCGCAGGCGTGAAATTTGTCGAAGTAGGCGAACCGGAAAAGGATGGTCGCCCCACAAAGGTGGTCACCGCCGAAGAGTACGAACAGGCATTCATCGACAACCCCGGTGCCAAGATGGTTTACTGGGTGGGATATGCACCCCCGGAAGACATCACCTTGGAAGACGTCACGGATATCGCACACGCCTACGGGGCGCGCGTGATTATTGACGCCTCAAACTGCCTACCACCGCGCGAAAACCTCTACCGCTTTATTGATATTGGAGCTGATGTCGTATGCTTCAGCGGAGGAAAGGGCATCCAAGGCCCACAAGGGTCGGGCATCATCGCCGGCAGTCAGGACATCATCGATTCCATAGCAATGCAGTCTGCACCTTCTCATGGCATCGGTCGGGTGGCGAAAGTTTCGAAAGAAGAAGTCGTAGGTCAGGTCGCCTCATTCATCTGGTGGGTGCAGCAAGACGACGAAGAGCGAATGACCGAGCACCATCGCAAGACCGGGATGCTTCACAACAACTTGGCCGGGCTTGCCAAGATGTCAGATTCCTACATCGAGTTCCCTGACGAAGACAACCGGCCGATGCCAAACGTCCACGTCAAGGTCGACCCCACCACAGGCAAAGATGCCGAATGGCTCATCGGTGAGCTCCGCGACGGCGATCCTGCGATCTCGGTTGTGGGCCACGCAAGAGACCCGCAGATCATTCGCATCGACGTGCGACTGTTGGAAGATGAAGAGATCGCGGAGATTTCTCGGCGATTGCACGAGATACTTGGATGATCCTGCCTCACCCCGAATCCCGAGAAGTGGCTGGGACCACTTCAGGCTTCAACCCGTACGCGCACTACGAAGAAGTGATGATCCCGATGCGTGATGGGATTCGTCTCGCTGCGGATGTCCATTTTCCGGTCGACGAGGATGGCGAACGCGTAACTGATTCTGCCCCCGTACTTCTCGTTCGGACTTCTTACGACAAGTCCAAATCGGAGTGGGACACCGTCCGCGATTACTATCCGCGCCAAGGTTACGTGTTTGTCAATCAAGACCTCCGTTCCCGGTTCCGATCCGAGGGTGATGGTCGCTATTACCACACGTGCAACCCTTGGGAAGGTGAGGACGGCTACGACACCATTGAGTGGATCGCCAAACAACCTTGGTGCAACGGCAAGATAGGTACTATCGGAAGCTCGCACCGCGGCATTGTGCAAACCGTCGTCGCCCTCCACCGTCCGCCTCATCTTGTCGCGCAGTGGGTGGAACAGGCACCGACAAATATCTACGCCCATGAAGCACGCGAGGGAGGTGCGATGTGCTTCCACATGGCCGCGGCGATCCACAACCACGCGCTTGATTCACACGAATTGCGCGACAACCCCGAAGGTGTCCGCGCGGTAGCCCATACCTTCCAGAACATGCGCGAGTTCCTTTCCAACACACCATGGAGACGCGGCGAAACTGCCCTAGCCTCCGCTCCGTGTCTCGAAGAAACCCTTTTTAACTACTACACCGCAGGTGAGTACAACGAGTGGTGGGCGAACGAAAATCTCGACCAGACTCCGTATCTCAACCGCCACGCCGACATCCCGGTCATCCTTACTGGCGGATGGTGGGACCCCTTCGCTGGAGGCACTGCCGACCTCTTCGTCGATCTGACTCGACGCAACGATAGTCCAACACACATGGTCTTCGGTCCTTGGGCACACGCAACCCAACGCACCGACGCATCTCACGAAGGCGATGTCGACTTCGGACCGGACGCGCGGTGGGGAATGTCGAAATTCAATCCGATACGCCGCAGGTGGTTCGATCGGTGGCTCAAAGGAGATCAAAACGGCGTCGATGACGACCCCCCAATCCTCCTATTCGTCATGGGTGGCGGCGACGGCAAAAAGAACGCCGACGGACGGATCAACCACGGCGGATATTGGCGCGATGAACAGGAATGGCCCCTGGCACGAGCGGACACTACCAACTTCTACCTGCACGCCGACGGCAACTTATCAGTGGAACCACCCGTGGCGGACAACGCGTCGACAACGTACACGTTCGACCCCGACAATCCCGTTCCCACGCTCGGCGGCAACGTGGCCGGTTTCAGCGCAATAGACAAACCCGAAGAAGGTGGCCCGATATTCGACGAGGTCCCGCCTGCGGGTCAGCAGGCCGACACGATCCTTCAACACGCTTACTCCTTGGTCACACCTGGCCCGATGCATCAACGCGAGCAACCAGGTTTAATGGCCTGCTCCGAACCATACGGCCTACTCTCCGACCGACCTGACGTCCTCGTCTTCCAGACGGAGCCACTATCCGAAGACGTCGAAATCACAGGCCCAATCGAAGTCAATCTCTACGTCTCATCCAACACCCCCGACACCGACTTCACCGCCAAACTCCTAGACATCTACCCGCCGAACGACGACTACCCAGACGGATACCACCTGAACCTTTGCGACTCGATATTGCGATGTCGATACCGCAACTCGTGGACGGAGCCCGAGATGATGTCGCCAGGCGAGGTTTACCCCATCACAGTCGAACTGACCCCGACGAGCAACCTCTTTAAAGCAGGACACCGCATCCGCGTCGACATCTCAAGTAGCAACTTCCCTCGATTCGACGCCAATCCGAACACCGGCGAGCCGATGGGTAGGCATACCCACATGCAACATGCCCAAAACACGCTTTACCTGGACCGGGATCGTCCGTCGCACATCTTGCTGCCGGTTATTCCGAAAGGTTGATGCGAACGGTCTATTCATGCACTCGATTGCCCGGGTTCAATCAAACCCGAATTGTCTCGATTAATCCGTTTGGGCCACAACCCTGAAGCCCATGTTTCCAGTGCTGGAATCGGGTGTGTTGGCGGTGCGTGCACCTACTCGATATCGGTTGCAGTAGGACTCGTGGCAGAGGTAAGAACCGCCGCGGATGACTTTGGTATTGCCGTTTCGAGGTCCCTGCGGATTCTCGCGTGTAACGCGTCGCGCGTTGCGGTGGAATGTAGCGGAGAACCAGTCGTCGCACCATTCCCACACATTGCCGGCGACGTCATATAACCCATATCCGTTGGCTTCGTAAGCTCCGACGGGCGAAGTGCCGTGGTACCCGTCGTTGAGGGTGTTAGTGTTGGGGAATTCGCCTTGCCAGATGTTGCATATGTGCTCACCTGACGGCTCGAGTTCATCGCCCCATGCGTACGTGGCTTGATCCAACCCGCCACGAGCCGCGTATTCCCATTCGGTTTCTGTCGGTAATCTTGCTCCTGCCCAATCGCAGTAGGCAACGGCATCAGCCCATGAGACGTGCGTTACGGGATGATCAACTCGATCCTCGACGTTCGAGCCGGGGCCTTCGGGTTGTCGCCAGTCCGCGCCGTCAACCCTCCACCACCATTCCGAGCCTTGTACGACTTGGGTCACTTGTTTCTCAACTTCCTCGGAGACGAAGTCCTTGAATACAAATGACCAGCCGAAACGCTCGGCATCGGTAACGTGCCCAGTTGCGGCCACGAAGGCGTCGAAATTAGCGTTGGTTACGAGCGTGGGTGATATTGCGAATGCGTCGACTGCAACGTCGCGGATTGGTCCCTCACCGTCAGCCGGAAAGCGGCGGTTGTCCGTTCCCATCAGGAATTCGCCGCCGGAAAGGTGCACCAGATCTCCGCTGCTCGAACCGCCGCACGGCTTGGTCGGGTTGGCTAGTGGCTGCGTTGCCGTGTTCGGTGCCGGGTTGTCGCCACCGCGGGTTGGCGAGCAACAGGACTGAGTTGGTTCTACATCGAACATCAGGTTAATGGTTCGGTCGCAGGTTCGAGTTCGACAGGACCACCGTCTCGAGCGTCGATTTTGAGTACGTTGCCACTCAACAGCGACATGCCAATCAATCGGTCGCTCTCCAATTTATGCACCTCAATATGCAATTCGGCGCTCCACCAAACGATTGTGGCGTTGTATACCTCTACAAGTTTCCAGGTACCGTCGGCCAACGAAATACGACTCTTGCGTGCAAATTCAAGATTCAAACGCTCGATGTCGCGACTCGGCAGGGTTAACCACCCAGAAAAACCAGTGTCGATCTGTGCAATTAGGACGTCTGATTCACGAGTTGCGCCTTCCACCCAAATAGGCGTAAGCGGACGCAGCCGGCTTCTGACGAACTTGACAGTGCCTAGGCGCATGCTTGACAGGAGAGAATATAGAACTGCAACAGCACGAAGATTTCTATGAATCAGGGGAGACCTCTAACGGAGGTGTTTCGCTAACCCCGACCGCGCTGGTGCCGGAGAATGGGTAAAACATATTTATGATCCGTGCGTCTTTGTTTCGCGATTCAAGAACGTCGCTGGAACCAGAACCGATCTCCCAATCTCCGGTGTCAACGTCAATAGCGATGTGTTGGCTGTAATCAGCATCGGTTAGTTGGTCCTCAATCTTGTTCTTGAATATCCCCCAACTAAGATCGAAGATTTCCATCATTTCCTCGGGGGTGGGTCGGCGATGCATGACATTAACTCTCCCATAAACGGTGTTTGCCTGAGATTATACGCGACCCGCCGGGGACCAAACTTTGAGCGATGCAAGCCCGCGGTCGAAAAGCTAACATTCATAACCAACAACAACGGATCGAAAGAAAGATTTTCGAACAATCATGCAAACAGAAGCCGCCGTCCTCAGGGTCCCGAAACAGCCGATCTCCGTTGAGACATTGGACATCGCCCCGCCGCAACGGGGTGAGGTGTTGTTGAAGATGGTTGGCGCGGGTGTCTGCCACTCGGACTACCACTACGTAGACGGTCACCTCACGAATGTCAATCCGCCTATGATCCTCGGACATGAAGGCGCAGGCACCATCGCGGAAGTAGGCGAGGACGTGGATTGGTTGAATCCGGGCGACAAGGTGATTCTGTCGCTAGATTCGATGTGCGGCCGATGCCGGAACTGCACGGCGGGGCATCCGTCGCTTTGCGAGACGAATTTCAGCTACGGTTCTTCGATGCCAGATGGGACGACGCGCTTTTCAAAGGACGGACAAGCAATCAATCACCGGACGCCGACGTTTACCGAGTACACGATGGCGCCGGAAGACAAGTGCGTATTGGTGCCAGATGACACCGATTTGGCTGCTGCCAGCTTGATTTCGTGTGGCGTCATCACCGGCGTCGGCGCGGTGGTCAACCGTGCGCAGGTTCCCACTGGCGCGACGATGGCGGTGTTTGGTTGCGGTGGGGTCGGTCTCAGCGTGGTACAAGGCGGTAAACTCGCTAACGCCGCGCAGGTCATAGCGGTCGACACCGTCGATTTCAAACTTGAAAAGGCCGAGGAGATGGGAGCGACCCATTTCGTCAACGCCGCCAAGGAAGACCCCGTCGCGCGAATCCTCGAGATCACGGGTGGTGGCGCTGACTACGCGTTCGAGGTAGTGGGATTACCGGCGATCGCAAAGCGGGCGTTCAACTCGACGCGACCTTTAGGTACGACGGTCCTGGTTGGCGTGTTTCCGACAGGTGCCGAGATGGCGGTCGACGGTTGGGAACTTCTGCGCGGGCGATCGATTCTCGGAAACTGGCATGGCGATGGCCGACCGCGGGTCGACTTCTTGTGGTTGCTTGAGATGGCAAAGCAAGGCAAGTTGAAGCTGGATGAGATGATCACCAGATATCGCCCGTTGAACGAGATCAATGAAGCATTCCGGGACATGACGGCTGGCGAAGCAGCACGCACTGTCTTGACGTTTGACTGAGGACGTCATCAGCCATTCGCAACCAGCGTAAAATCACGGCATCCCAGCGTTCAGAATCCAACCAGGTCAGAACCATGCCAATATTCGACCGAATCGGCTTCGATGCCTCCGCCAACCGACTCGAAGACGCGCTAGATTTCGCGGAGGCGAGTGGTTTCTACTTTGTCGACTTCAACGCCGACACCGGCCCCAACCACATGGAGACGTGGTCAGCGGACCGCATCTCGGATGTGCGCGAGAGGTGCGAAAGGTCCGGCATCAGTATCGGACTCCATACGCTGAGCGGCGTCAACGTGGCGGAACTTTCGCCTTACGTGTCCCGTGGCGTCGAAAATTACATGCGCGCCTCGGTTGATTTGGCGAATCGATTGGGCTGCCAGTGGACAATCGTGCATGCGGGTTACCACTTCACATCCGATCCAGACGAACGTCTCACGGCCGCCATCGCCAGGCTTGATCGCATATCGACTTATGCAGCCGATACCGGACAAAAAATCCTGCTCGAAAACCTCAACTACGAGCCTGAACACGCCGAGGTCAACTATTTGGCGCACAACATCGATGAGTGTTCGCAGATCTTCGACGCGATCCCCGCGAGCAGGTTGGGATGGGCATTTACCGTGAATCACGCGAATCTAGTGCCCGAAGGGGTAGACGGGTTCCTCGACGCGTTTGGCATCGAGCGGATAGGCGAAGTTCGCCTCGCCGACAACACCGGCGATTATGAGGTTCACATGATACCCGGCGAAGGCAACATCGACTTCAAATCGTGTCTCAACCGACTCGAAAGCGCGGGATATCGTGGGCATTATTCGATGGCTTATGGAACACCCGAAGAGAAGATAGCCTCACGAATACATCTCGCCTCATTGGTGGAATAGGAGATATCAACCATGGCATTGGCAGCACAGACGGGGCCCACTCCTCACGGCGAATCGACAAGACCGCCAGCCACGGGGCGACGCGGAATGGTGGCGTCCGGGTCCCAGCACGCGACGATCGCGGGCCTTCGAGCATTGCAAGCTGGCGGCAATGCCGTCGATGCCGCTGTCGCCGTAGCGGCGGGTCTGAACGTCGCCGAACCATTCATGTCTGGCATGGGAGGCGTCGGCATCGGGCTCGTGTATATGGCCACCGAGGGCAAGACGCGCACCATCAACTTCTCCGGTCACGCGCCGAACGACATTGATCCCTCCGGCATGACCAGAGACGACATGGAGTACGGTCCACTTTCCATGCTGGTGCCGGGCAACATTGGCGGTTGGCTGACTATGCACGATGAGTACGGAACGCTGCCCCGAGCGCAAGTTTTCGAGTATGCCATCGATCTAGCAGAAAACGGCGTACCGATGACGCCCCTAATGGCGACCACTGTCGCAGACACCGTCGACAAGATCGACGAGTTGACTGAAGACGACGCAACGCCTCCGCTAGAGTTTTCGGCTGTCGAGGCAGGCGCTCTCCTACGGCAACAGCAACTCGCAGAGAGTATGCGGCGGGTCGTCGACGGCGGATTGGCCGAGTTCTATGAGGGTTCGCTTGGCGACGAGATATGCACGGGCCAGAAGGCCTTCAACGGAGTCATCAACCGCGACGAACTCGCCGCGTACCGACCTTATTGGGAAGAGCCGCTCTCTTCGACATACCGTGATTACGAGATCCGAGTGCCCAAGCCCAACTCTTCGGCGTTTCAGATGCTCGAAACGTTGAACATATTGGAGGGGTACGAATTAGAGCCCGGGACCGCGGCCACCGAGCACGTTTTGGTTGAGGCGGTGCTAAAGGCTGCCAATGACCGAACGCGCTACTCTGGCGATCCGCGCTACGTCGACATCCCGCTCGACCGACTGCTTTCGAAGGACTACGCTGATGAAGTGAGATCAGGCATCTCAAGCGATCGTTTCAGCGGCTTTCCGGCCGAGAGATGGAACCGGTCAGCCGTAGAAGCCTCCTTGCCCGGCGTTTGGAATCCGGTTCCGGTTGCGCAATCACCTATGACGACGCACTTCGCAGCCGCTGACCAGTGGGGCAACGTCGTCACAATAACGCAGACGCTCGGAGGCGGTTTCGGGTCGTGCCACGCGCCCAAAGGCACTGGTGTATTTATCAACAACATGGGCAAATGGTTCGATCTCAACGAAGGCAGCCCGAACGACCTTAAAGGCGGCCGCGCTGTCGATTTCGTCATCGCACCTTCGCAGATCTACTTGAAAGACGACGCCACGTTCATCGCCTCGATCGGTACACCGGGCAGCTACGGCATCTTGCACACCACGATTCAGATGATCCACCAGTTCCTGGACTGCGGCAAAAACATCCAAGAGGCCATCGAAGCACCTAGGTTCCGCTACTACGACGTCGGCGCGCTGTTGTTCGAGTCCCGCTTCGACTCCGAGATGCTGCGTCAACTCGGCGATATGGGCCACGAATACGACCTTCTACCGCCTTACACCAACGCAGTAGGCGGCGCCCACGCCATCCACCGCACATCACATGGGACGTATCTTGGAGCGGCCGATCCTCGTAGGGATGGGTTTGCGTTGGGGTACTGAATTACCGTTTTCACCTCCCACACCCCTTGCTCGGTTGCGATTTCTGACAGAATTCTAGAAGTCGCGTCGATCCTACGCGCTGGCGGACCGCATTGAGAAATCAGTCCTGGTCATGTCTCGTGACGTTGTGGATTGGACTTATCAGGTGTCCTGACCTACACTTACGATCGCTAGTAACTAACTAAACGCGGACCTCGATTGTTAAAATTCGCCTTTGCGTTTGAAGGCTCGCAGCAATGAACCGAGGAGACAGTCAGTGAATCAGTTGGATTTAGACGATCTGAGCAGAGGCAATATTGAATTCGTACCAACACCTCTCGGTGAGTTACTGAGGCAGGCCGGTGTTGTGTGTTTGGAAACACACCGTCATCCACAGAGCGTCGAGCTTAAGGTAAACGGTAAAGATGAACGTTTCTATTCCATCACTTGGAGTTCGATCACAGATGATGATCGTAGGTTCTGGAACGATGTTGATAGAGCGACCGAACAAGGCGCATGTTGCGTCGCGCTGCTATTGGCAAAACATCAGACGGGACTTGCCGTGATCGAGAGTTCCCGCAAAGGCGCAGGGATAGACTACTGGCTTGGAGAAGAATCCGAAACTACGTTACAACGTAAAGCACGGTTGGAGATTTCCGGGATCCTGAACGGCAACGAAACAACTGTCAGGAATCAGTTGAGACAAAAACTGCGTCAGACCGAAAGATCTGACGATACTGGGTTACCTGTTTGTGTAATTGTCGTCGAGTTCAGCAAACCGGTAGTTGAGGTACGCAAGAAATGAGCACCATGAATCTTTTGCATCGCAAGGCGATGGATTTCGCGGCTCACGGTCTGATTGCGCGACACACAGGAGATTCAGTCGATGCCTTTGAGTACTTAAATCAGGCATTGGAATATGAACTTGCGGCCATCGCCGAGATAACAGAGATCATCGAACCGACACATTCTGTCCTGCATCGCAGCGCGGCAACTTTGGCATTGGATTGCGGCGACGATCGCTTGGCCGAAAAACTTGCTGCCAAGGCGCTGTCCGAGGAACCACCTTCGGAGATCGCGGAGGAATTACGGGACGTTTTAAAACAGGTTTACGCGCGACGCAAAGTGGAGTTGCCAGAAGAGGCGGCCGTGTTGGATGAAGGAGAGGAGTTTGGAGACGCGAAACAGTAATTTCGACGCGCCTCAAACCTAACCCGTTCCCAAAACCCTAGCCGCCCCGCGCTCTTTGGCGCTCTTGGCCAATTCGGTGCCGTTGATTGTGCCGATGGGGATGGCGCCTTGACGGTTGGCTTCGTCGAGGGCGCCGCGTTGGAACTCGCTGGTGGTGATGATTAGGCCGTGGTCGCCGATTCGCATGCCTCCGCGTAGCAGTTGGATGTCGCCTCCGTGGACGTCGCGATGCCAGTTGAGGGCTTGAATCGAGAAATGAACGTCCGTTACGTGAGCCACCGACATGCTGGCGCGGATGTCGAGTTCGCCAGGGCGCATGCGGTTCATTACCACGACGTCGGTCATGCCTAAACTCGCCAAAAAGACTACGATGAAACGCTCGAAACGCTGATTGGTCAGGGTTCGGATGCGTCTCAACAATGCGTGGTTGGAATCGGGCGACGGTTCCGATTTCACTGTATCGGCTATGTCGCGTGCCAGTCTTGACGGAGTGGTTATGACGTTGACTATGCTCGGGCGGTTCGAAGGTGTCGAGTCCTCAGTTTCGGTCTCGGCATTTTCGGCGACTTGTGCCTTTTTGTCTTCGGATTCTGTGGTAGATGAGACAGATTCGTCTGCACCCGTTAAAGCGCCTTCGTTCGGGAAGTATCGCAGTCCGTAGGTGTTGTTTCCGACGCGTACGAATGTCGATTCGCGACCGTGCTGAAGCATGTCTTGGATGAGCCGCGACCGGATCTGCGATTCATCATCGGACCTGGTGCCTCGCAACACCCCCGCGGCGCGCAACATGGTCGTCATCTCAGTGATGCTAAGTGGACGTTTGGCGCGGCGCAACACTTCTTTGGCCGAATCCTGAACCGTCCACATCGCACCAACGTTGGCGCGGGCGACCGCCGACGCGATACTGATCGGATTGATCGTTGACGCCGTCGATGTCGCAATTGAAGTACCGGTTCGGACGGTTCTGTCGATTAACGCCGGAAGCGTGAATCTGCCGGACGGTGTGCGTACGATGCCTGAAGTGTCAGATCCGTCATCGGGAACGTGTTCGAGTTCGACTTTGACCGATTCGTCGTCGAGCGGCTCGTTAGTGTCGAGCGGTACGCGCGCAAATTTGATCTGACGAACTATCTCCGCGGGCGACAGAGGCTCCCCGGCCCTTCTCAAGACATCGAAAACGGCGTCGAGCAGTCGCATGTATCGTTTTGCTCCTAGACAGCTTCGCCGGCCAATACTCCGGTGAGCCTCTCGTGGTCCACCGCCACTTGGCCATTAACTACTACGAATGGAATCCCTTCGGGGTATTGCTCGGGATCCTCGAATGTTGCACGGTCAGTGATGCGATCCGGGTCGAACACGACGATATCGGCGAACTTGCCAACCGCGATCTCCCCACGATCCTTCAGACCGAATCGCAGAGCCGCGTTCTGCGACAACCGCTGAACCATCAATTCGAGCGGGATGTTGTGTCGGCGGCGCAATCGTCCAATCATGCGCGCGAAACAACCGTAAGCGCGCGGGTGCACCATGCCGCCTGTCGGGATGGCGTCTGAACCGACCATGTAGTCAGGCCGTTGCATCAGCTCCATGATGTCGGCCTCGACCTGCTGCCAGAGGCGCACGCTCGCCGGCGGCGCGCCCCGGAAACCGCAGTTCAAGTCTTCTTCCAGCATGACTCGGCACATCATTTCTTCCACGGAAACCCCCCACTCATCGGCTACATCGTCGAAGTCCATGCCCTCAAGATGTTTATTCGCATCCGAACCGATATTCGACCATACGTTGCCGGACGCGCCGCCTCGAGATCCACTGCGGATGCCAGCGATGACTTCTTCGCGGCTCTCTCCATCTGCAAGTAGCTTCAACATTGCCTCGGGGCCACCCTCGTGGAACCAGCTTGGGAAGAAGGTCTGCGGGAAACTAGAACCGACCGGGTAAGGATACGTCTCCAAAGTCACATCGACACCGTCGGCCTTCGCGCGCTCGACCGGCTCCAATATCGATTCAAGGTCGCCAGCGGAATCCGGTTGCGTGCGGTAGTGCTCCAAGTGGATCTGCGCGCCTGTTCGACGTCCGATCTCCATCGCCTCTTCGACGCCACCGCCGGCAAATCCGCGGTCGGTGTTGTGGTTCCGAAGGTGTATCGACAGTGGACGTTCGTACTCCTTGACGACGTTCATGATGTTCACGAGTTCGTCGGTGTCGGAGAAGGAGTTGGGGTAGTAAGACAGCCCGGTCGAGAAACCGCACGCCCCCTGCTCGAAACTATCGCGAATAATGCGCTCGGCGCGGGCCCATGCGTCGCCGGTCAACGGCACATCGATCATCCCTCCGACGGCTTCCAAACGAACCGGCCCGTGGCCGAGAAACATCGCGACATTGCACGAGGTCTTGTTGTGATAGTTGGACATCGCCCGCTCATACGTCGACATGTCCAATTCTTCTGATGCATACCCCAAAACGCCGCTCAGGTAGTGCATGTACATCAGGTAGTTATCATGCGAGAGCGGCCCGAGTGTGAGGCCATCGGGAGCGATGATTTCGGTCGTTACGCCTTGTCGAATACCGCAGGCGTGTTGACCGTCTCTTAACAACGCGGCGTCGGCGTGGGAATGCACGTCGATGAAGCCCGGCGTAACCGCCAATCCAGTGGCGTCGATAACCCTCGATGCTGTCGCCGCAGAGAGGTCGGCCGTCGCTGTAACGCGCCTGCCTTCTATGCCGACATCTGATCTTTCGCCGGGTGCGCCGGTACCATCGTAGACTGTGCCGTTGATGATCAACAGATCGAAATGCATCGCCTTACCGTCCATTCATTCCTTTGCGTTGCGATCGCTTTCTCGCAGAATATCTTAAGTCGCTAGTGTTAAGCCGTTTTTGTGCGTGATAGCCGTAAGCTAGCTGTCGTCGCCGTAGTGGTCTCGTTTGGCGAAGGTATTTCCCCACGATGCGGTACCTTTGAGCGATGCATCTGTGAACACAACCGGGTGTTGCAGCATCTCTTCCTCCTCGCCGTAGAGCTTGAGTGTGTTGTAGGCGCGCAGGTAGATGCAATCTTTGTCGAGGATTTCGCACTTGCCGGCCCGGGTTCCGCCACAAGGCCCATTACGTTGGTTCTTCACGCACTGCGACTCGGGGCACAGCTCCGCGATGTCAGGTAACGAACAGTCGCCGCAGTCGCGGCAACCGTAGAGTGGCACCTTCATCATCTGCTCTGCAGCGTGCGCCACCTTGGTCGCGGCCTTGCTCTTCTCAATTTGTCGGTATACAACCGCGCTTGGCTTGAAGGCCGGTGCGTTGTGATCGAAGACGAAGTGCTTGCCGAACCTACCTATGCGATACGCGAGATCCGGATGCAGAGCGCGCCTGACGACCGATGCCGGCCGACCACGGTGTTCATCGTATCCCGGGTTCAACTCGGCCGAAGCGGTATTGGGTGAGTCGCCTGGTTCGAAAAGGTAGAACTCGTCTGGCTGCGAGTATCCGATCTCCGCAGCCGCGTCTTTCCATTCGTCACCTTTGATGCCATCGGCAATGTCGAGTATCTGTTCAATGCGTTTGTAAGTCAGCCTGCCGGAGAGATAAACGCCGTTGTAGCCCATTCCCCGCAGCACCGCAATCTGCTTCGCCGCAAATTCGTTGAAGAAGGGCCTGCCGCGATCTTTCGACTTGGCGGCGCGGTTGGCGACGTCGACGAGGTCGGAGTTGACTGCCACACCTGGAATACCCCAACGACCGAAGAACCGTGCGGCAGGCGCGCTCAGTACGTAGATCGAGCCCAACACCGGCGGTGCTTGTTCGCCATGCTTCCAATTGAGGTATCGGATCAATTCGTGATGCTTGCGGGCATCGTAGCCGATCTGGGACACGAGCCAACGGGCGCCGGTCCGTATCTTCATATCCATCTTGTAGAACTGTGTGAG
The DNA here is from genome assembly GCA_965220355.1 of Dehalococcoidia bacterium. Classification (GTDB taxonomy): domain Bacteria; phylum Chloroflexota; class Dehalococcoidia; order Lucifugimonadales; family Lucifugimonadaceae; genus Bin127. The sequence goes on along the minus strand of OZ244820.1, from coordinate 256,759 downwards.
GTACTCGCCCTCGTAAAGCTTGAACGGATTTACCGCCGCACCGGGATTGAAACTGGTTCGACCGAGCTCGGTTTCGGCGCTCCGACGTCCTGGTAACGTAACGCGCAAACCCTCGTTCATTCGACGAATCAGTTCGAGAAGTCCGACGGAATCCGTGTCGAACACCGGCTGTGCTTGACCCGAAAAACCATCGACAGGATAATCACCAGAGAGACACAAAACGTTTCGGAACCCGAGGCTGGAGAGTGACCAAAGTCGACCCTCAAGCGAGTTGCGGTTGTAGTCCTTGCACGACAGGTTGATGACGACCTCGGCATCGCGGCCCAACAACTCGCGGCCTAGCGTTTCTGGCGTGATATGGGGATTGCCACCCGGGTTGTCGGTGAAACACACCGCGTCGACCCGACCGCCATCAACCGCCGCCTGCGCCAGCTCAACAGAGTGGCGAGCACCTGCTTCCATAGCCAATCCGCGTGAGGTTTCGACCTCTATCGCGACTTTGAAACCATCGGAAAGGCGCGTTGTCAATCCGGTGTCGGGCGCGTGTTCGTGATCATGAGAGGCCATGAACCTCAATTATCGCGCTGGCAGTCCGTGAACCTGCGCAGAATAAGATGGAACTGCCCGTCTGATCGAACATCCATATTCCTAGCATGCCCAATCGCGTCTTGAACTTTACGTCGCTGGCTCTTGCCACCGGGCTCGGCGTGGCATACCTCACTCCGATAGCCAAAGCCACACTCGCGAGTGCTGTAACGATCGCGGTTTATTCGACTCTGACTTGGGGCGATACCGCCTTAAACACCCATCTGTGTGTGGCGATCATTGCCGTTTTCTTCGTCGGCGTCGCGGTGTCAGCCCGTGTTAAATCAGAAGACGACCCCGACCCTAGAAAGGTTGTGATCGATGAGGTGGCCGGACAGCTGGCGGCGTGTCTAATACTGGCACCGGTGGAATGGTGGTCGATGCTCGCCGCTTTCCTGTTGTTTCGGATCTTCGACATCGTGAAACCGTTCGGTATTCGACGCCTCGAAGCGATACCTGGCGGATGGGGCATCATGCTCGACGACTTGGCGGCTGGATTGCTGGCGGCGGTGGTGATTAACCTCGCGGTATTGCTGGTTACCGTGATCGCGTGAACGGCGAGGAATCAGGCGCCCTGTGTCTCATCTAGTCCGGGCTCAACCGCTTTTCGCAACGCGTTAACATTGAACCCGTAGCTCCCCAGTTTTCAAGCGCAATACCAACCGAGGATAGGTGGCAACAGCATCATGATGAACCGCAACATGCTCAGGCAAGCTCAGCAGATGCAGAAGAAGATCCAAGAGATGCAGGAAGAGATCGCCGAGGCAAAGTCTGAAGCATCGGTCGGTGGAGGCGTCATCAAAGTCGTGGTGGTCGGCGGTTCACATGTTGAAAGCATCAAGATTGATCCCGAAGTCGTCGACGCAGAAGACGTCGAGATGCTCGAAGACCTCGTCATGGCCGCGGTCAACGAAGCGATGGACAACGCTCAAGAGATGGCGGCGAAGAAGATGCAGGCCATAACCGGCGGACTGAACCTACCTGGTCTCGGTTTCTAAACTCGTCCTTTTAAAAGGCGCATCGCCGATCGATTACACACACCCGATGGCCGCGTTCCGACCCGACCCACCGCGACCCGTATCGCCGGTAACACCACGTACTGACGCGCCCCAAAGCGTCGCCGCACCCGTCGCCCGCGTCATCGAAGCTCTCCGCCGACTCCCCGGCATCGGACCCAAAAGCGCACAACGACTCGCCTACCACCTCGTCCGAATGCCCGAAGCAGAGGCGCTCGAACTCTCAGAAGCCATCACCGGGGTCAAGCAGCGGATAAAACTCTGCGATACATGCGCCGACATCACCGAAGACCCGGTCTGCACCATTTGCATGGACCCCAGTCGCGATCGCTCTGCGATCTGCGTTGTCGAAGAGCCTCTCGACGTGACCGCCATCGAGCGAACCCGCACATACGCCGGCATGTACCACGTCCTCCACGGCGCCATCTCGCCGACCGGCGGCATCGCCGCGTCCGATCTCAAGATCAAGGAGCTGCTGGAACGCCTCCACGACGATGCCGTCAGCGAAGTCATAGTGGCTACCAACACAAATCTCGACGGCGAAGCGACCGCGATGTACCTCCAACGCGCCATCAGCCCCGCCGGCATCAAGGTGACGCGCATCGCCCGCGGCCTCCCATCCGGCTCCGACATCGAATACGCCGACGACGCAACTCTGGCCCACTCCCTAGAATCCCGCTCTGAAATTATTACGTAGTCGCCAACTCTGACGGATTATCATCTTCTCAACACCAAATCGCCACGTCGTCCTCGCGCCTGTTGGCCGGTAGAGGATCCGGGTGAGGGAGCCAATACCCAATGAAAATCGAACAGATCGAAACCTTCTTAGTGGACCGCTTCCTAGTCGTCCGAATCACGACAGACGACGGTACTCAGGGTATCGGCGAATCCTGCTACTGGGCATACCCCCGGGCTGCCGAGGAGACCGTCAAAGCGCTCGGCGAAGCCATCATCGGTATGAATGCCGCCGACACGGAGCACATCTTCAACTACATGCACCGCTATAACGGCAGCTTCCGTGGCAACAGCATCGCCGCAGCTATCAGCGGTATCGACATGGCGCTTTGGGACATCAAAGGCAAGCGACTTGATACTCCGGTTTGGGACTTACTCGGCGGCCGCGCGCGCCAAAAGGTACGCGCCATATTCCTCGGCGTGGGTGGCGAAACTCCTGATGCGGTGGCCGAGCGAGCCAAGATCGCAGTTGAACGCGGCTACACTGCCCTCAAGTTCACTCCCATGCCCCGTGAGTTCCAGCTCCTCAAGTACCCAGTCCTTGTCGACAACGCCGTCGATATGCTTGCCGCGGTACGCGAAACCGTTGGCAACGATTTCGACATCGGCATCGAGATTCACCGCAACATGCGTCCATCCGAAGCCGTCGTGTTCTGCGAAAAAGCTATGGCGTTCAATCCCTATTTCATTGAAGACCCTATCGTCCCCGACGGCGTGCTCGCGATGTCTGAGGTCGCAACCAAGATGCGGTTGCCGCTCGCGGTCGGCGAGCGCAATACGGGAATCTATGAGTTCCGCGAATACGCGCAGATGACCAACTGCTCGTTCTTCAAACCTGACATCGCGGTTGCCGGTGGAATCACCGGAGTCAAGAAGATCTCCGCCATCGCCGAAGCGCACCACATCCTCATCGCGCCCACAACTTCCAGGGCCCGATCGCGACCGCCGCGTGTGTCCAACTTGGCATCTCATCTCCGGCGTGGGACGTGCTCGAAGCCGTTGACGAAGACAAACCACCGCGGTCCGATATGGTCGATGCCCCCATGGAAGTGGTAGACGGTTGGTTCACTCTGCCCGAGAAACCCGGCCTCGGAGTAACCTTCAACGAAGAAGCGCCGAACCTACACCCGTTCGAGCCCGCCCGCATCCCGCCGCCGATCCGGGAAGACGGCAGCGTAGGCCTGCGTTGAGCCCAAACCGACGCCCGACCATCCTGACCGATCGGTGTGAGGTGATTAAACTGGCTCAAACGTCGGCGGCCGCGGTCATACGCGTGCGCGTCTATTGCTAAACTTGCGTTCCATCATGTCTGCCACTAACACAGATCCGGCCGAGTCTGCTACCGTGGCGGCTGGATCAGGCCAAGCGTCGCGACAGACGCAGCGTGAAGACGAGACCTCGACGCTGATGATCGGCCTCTCCGCTGGACACGGCATCAAGCACTTTGGACAGGGTGCGTTGCTCGTGATGATGCCCTTCATCCGAAGCACGTTTGCATTAGGCGACGTCGCATATGGGACAGTCTTCGCCATCAGTTCAGCATCATCGGGCATCGCCAACGTCCCTGCTGGGATGCTCGCCGACATGTACCGCAAGCGCGTTGCTTGGCTGTTGACGATCAGCATGTTGATGGTCGGTGCCGGTTATCTGTTGATTGGCATCAGTCCTTGGGTTTGGTTGATCGGAATGTCGGTCGCCGTTGTCGGATTCGGAACTAGCCTTTGGCATGCGCCGGCGTTCGGCACGTTAGCCGCGCGCTATCCGAAACGCCGCGGCGTGGCGATGGCGGCGCACCTCACCGGAGCGCAGATCGGTAACACCACAAGCCCGGTTATCATCGGCTTCTTGCTCGGCGGTGCCATCGGAAGCTTCGAGTTTGTGGGATTTGAATGGCGCTGGGTAGCGGCAGGGGTATCAGTTCCGATGTTCTTGACCGCCGTTGCAGTGATGTGGCGCTTCAAGACTGCCGGAGTAGAGGCGCAACACAACCTCGATCTGGCTGAGTATCTTCAGTCGGCGCGTCGACTGTTGACCAACTTTCGCGTGCTCGGCATCGTCAGTTTGGGCGGATTCCGCAGCGCCGTCCACACTTCTTTCCAAGCATTCACCGTTGTGTACATGAAAGAAACGCTCGAGATGTCGGCCTTTACGATTGGTTGGCACGTTGCTCTGCTCACGTTCGCTGGGATCGTTTCGACTCCTGTGATGGGCTGGTTGTCGGACCGAACCGGTCGCAAACCCGTGATACTCGTTGCGATGGCCGCGATGGCGGTGATGCTTTTCCTGTTCTTGCCATTCCGAGATGGAATCGGCTTCACGATAATAATGGCGTCGCTGGGCCTCTTCTTCTTCTCGGTCATGCCTATCATTACCGCGGCCACGATGGATCAGGTCGAACGCGGCTCAGAAGGGTCGGCGACGGCGCTAATCTTCTCTGGCGGATCCGTCGTCGGCGCGATGTCTCCGATCGTTGCTGGCAAGATCTTCGAGATCAACGGGTTCGAGGGCATAATCCTCTTCTGCGGCACGATAGCGGCAGCAGGTGCGCTCCTTGCGCTTGTGTTGCCGATGCGGCGGCCGGTGTTATGAACCTTGACACGTTAGACGAATGTTGCAGTAACATATGAGAATTGACGTAATGACTACTAATCATTAAAGTTCCACGTTATGACAACGTTGCCTGACAGAGTTAGCAGACTTGAAGGAGCTTATGAGCAGGTCGACCGACGCCTCGGCGATCTCACCGAATCGGTCAACGGCCTGCGCGCCGACGTCCGCGCGGTCGATTCCAAGTTTGAGGCTAAGTTTGAAGCCCTAGACGCGAAAATCGACTCGAAGATCAACACGTTAATCATAGTGATGGCAACTGTTGGAATCGCAGTGGCGGGCGCCATCGTGACTCTTGCGCTTAGCAGTTGATATCGATCCGCGGCGTCGCTGTAGAACTTCAACCACTGCCCGTTCCGAGTGATTGTCGTTATCGCCGCGCCAGCGTCTTCGGCTGTACCAGCGCCATCAACGTGCCGGAACCTTCAACTGGCGGTGCTATTCCCGTCTCCACCACCGCCACAGCTCCCGTTTTCAAGCTAGTCGCGCCCGATCGGTTAGCACCGATCAGATAACCCGGTAGGAACGAAAAAGTCGGATCGTGCCCTACGATCGCGTAGCTGCCCGTAACTTCCAATGATCCAAGTAGATCAAGTGCTTCGTCCGGTCCAAAATGCGCCGATAGTCGATCATCAATAACCGGCGCGTCCCACCCCGCCTCCTCGCAGAGAATCTCGGCCGTCCGCAGAGCCCTGGCGTACGGACTAGATATGACTTGGATCCCATTGGGCGCCAACGCTTTGATCGCCGAAACCGACTTTGCAAAGCGGCGTGCGCCTTTGCCTGTGAGCGGGCGGTCGCTGTCGTCGGACCAGCGACGGGGATCGGGATCGTAAGCCTTGCCGTGTCGCACAATTAGCAGTTTCATCGCACTCAAATCCAGAGATTCCGGTAGTTTTGCTTTGTTATGTTAACGCGAACGCTAGCCAATGACGATGGCTGGGCGGCGACGGACGCGATCAAAATTAACCTTCACGAGCGACCCGGAATTCGGTGCATTCAAGCCTCAAAAAACCCAGTTCGGGCAGTCCGAAAACCCCAAATCTCCAAAGAACTTGGCGCGCCGTTCTCGCAGTTATCGCTGCAACGGGCCTTTCAGCCGCAAGCATCCTTGTCACATCGTTGCACGTCGAAGAGACGGTTCTGGGTCAGAGCGGCAGCAGCCGTTGCGCAGAACCACCAGTGGAACCGCGCAACGTCGAGTTGTGGGAACACGATTCGGGCATTCTGGTCCAATGGGAGGTCTGTCCGGATCACAGGTACGAGATCCGGTGGCGGCTAGCATCTGAGGCGCCGACCGACCCATTTGACTGGCCTACCACCACCAAGACGGGCAGTGCCAATCAGTTCGATATCACATCTCTGCCAAACGGACGCAGACACGTGGTTCAACTTCGCCCGATCCAAGTCTCGGACAATCGTATCGATCGAGGCGCTTGGACGGACGATTATTTCGCTACGCCACAGCGTTGCGAGGATCTGCCGGAGATCCCGACGAACATTCAAATTTCGCCAGGTGATTCCAAACTAATCGTTTCTTGGAACCATTGCGCCGGCACACGATCTCACATTCGATGGAGATCCATGGACGACCGCGGCTCCGACGACTGGAGGCGGCCTGTCGATGTCGGCAGCGACGAAACTTTCGTCATCGAAGATTTGACGAACGGAAGCGAGTACGACGTCCAACTCAGGTCTGTTTTGCCGGGTGGGTCTCGCATTAGAACCGCGGACGGCGATCCGTATCGCACCGACTGGAGCCAATCGGTCACGGCTGCTCCGACATCCACCTGCCCCGAAGGCGATCCCGTGGTTCCTGATGACTTCGTCGTGGTGTCGGGTGACAAGAAACTGTTCGCCAGCTGGCGCCCCTGCCCTGACCACGTATACGAGATCGCATACCGACCGCGATCGTCCGTAGACCCTAACTGGCCGTCTGCGAGCGATTGGCGACCTGCCGACATAGACGGGTATACGATCCGCAACCTGGACAACGGATCCCGGTACGAAGTGCAGGTCCGCAGCATTCTAGATGGAACTTCCAGCGACGCCACCGGCTCTTACCAGGCAATTCCGCAGGACCCGGTCGATGGCAACCGCTCACCCAGATGGAAATCCGTGCCGAGAGGCGTGGATTTGGTCGAAAATTGGCGTTACGACAACCCGATTGCGGTTGTCGAAGCGGAAGATTCAGATCGCGGCGATGACATTCGATATGAGATCGTGACCCCCGTTCCAAAACCGAAAGTGTTCCCATTCTCCATCAACGCGCGTGACGGTGATGTCCACATGTATGGCACTCTCGATTTCGAGGCGGTCGAGCAGTATACGCTCACCGTCCGCGCTACCGACATCGCAGGTGCCGAGATTACGCGCGACATTCATATCGATGTCGTTGACGCGGAAGGGCCGCCGCCGCCGTTGTTGAGCCGCGTTTGTTCAGAACAGACCGGCGTGCGAGTTTCTTGGAGTCGCAACAACGCTAAGTACGACTACGAACTCCAGCGACGCCCAGACAGAAACGGAGCCGGCAATCCGGTTTGGATCGATACGCCAACCGATACCGAACTGAATCTGCCATCGAACTCCACGTGGGTGTTCAGGGTGCGCGCGATAGACAAGGCAACCGGCGAGCAGAGCAAGTGGTCGTCCGAAGAGGCCGTTTTCGTCGGCGGCGCCGCCAACAACCCACCGAAGTTCAGGCGCGAAGCGTTTGAGTTCGAGGTGCTCGAAGAGCAATCGGCAGGAGTTCACGTCGGCTACGCGGTCGCTAGGGATGAGGATCGCCACAGTTCATTACGCTATCGGATATTTGAGACCACTCCAAAAGACGCTCCGTTTACCATTAATCCGTTCACTGGCATCGTTACCACCACCGGGCGTTTAGATTTCGAAACGCTCACCACCTACACTCTCGTCCTCGGCGCAACCGACCTTTGCGGCTCCAGCGACTATGTAGACGCGACCGTCACGGTGCTCGATAATCCGGACATCGACGCGACGCCGTTGGTGCCCAACCCGCCAGCGATCATCGAGGAGCACAACCAGGTCATCGTGGTTTGGCCGACCAATTACGAGGATGTCTACGACCTGGATTGGCGAACTGTCAGCGGCACTTATCGGCAACGGCCTCAGGACACCGATGCGACGATGCCGACTGTCGTCGATCTCGTGGAACCCGATACTGCGTACGCACTCCGTTTGCGACGCGTCAATCCGCTTGGCGTGCCCGGCGATTGGTCTGAAGAGACCGTCGTCGAGCCGAGCGTGGCTGCGCCGAGCATCCCAGCCATTGATGTGCCACGCCAAGGTCAAGTACTCGGCGGCGTCGAGATCTTTTTGCCGGGCATCACTCTGCGCGAAGGTCAGACGGCGCGTCTGGGATTCAACATGTTCGGCATTGATGGTCAGCTCGACAACTCGTTGGCCAACCGCGATGACATAACCATTTCGTGGCGCGCGATCGACGGCGATCTGTCCAACGACAGAGACCGCATACTCTTCTACACCGCACCAGATAAAGAAGGCAAGTACGACATTACGGTGGTTGTCAAACAACGAGTGCCGGGTGGAATTGTGCAGCGAAATCTTGAAATGGTCGTGCATGTGATTGGTGAAAACGGCCTGATCAAGCCGTATCTGTCCGACGAAGAAGCACCTCGCACCATCGTTGCGGACGGCGTCGAATATGCCACGATCACCTATTCAGAGGCCAAAGAGTACCGTCCGCCCGCAGCTACCAAAGCTCTCTTCAAAGCCAGGCAACGTTCGATCCCTGGTTTCGAGTGGATCGGCATTCACATCGAGCCTGGTGATTCCGCTTCGACCATAGGAGACCAGATACCGGGGTTCACCGCCGTAGGAGACATATTCACTGCTCGGTTCGTTGATAAAGATGCTCGGCCGATCATCAACATGTCCTTCACGAATAACGCCGCACTTTGCTTGCCGGTTCCTGCAGAATGGACCGTTGCTCTGCCCGGGTTAGAGGTGATGCGTATCAGCCCTGACGGAACACAGTCGCCGTTGACGCTGCCGGTCCGGTTCCAGCCCGATCCGACGTTTAACGACCCAGCACTAGTGTGCGGACACTCGGAATTGTTCGACGGTCTACTGTTTTTGGCGATATCGAACGATTTAATCCCGACCGCGACTCCTACGCCGACTCCGACGACCGTTCCGACGGCGACTTTCTCTCCTGAGCCGTCGCCAACGCCGACTGCGATCGCCGCCGCTACGTCGACACCTGAGCCATCTCCGGCAGTCGTAATCAACGCGTCTACGGCCACGCCGACACAAACACCTGTGCCACCAACCGAAACTCCAATCCCGACACATACACCGCTACCACCGACAGCGACTCCCACGCCGGAGCCAACGGTCACGCCGACCAACACCCCAACTCCCACTCCCGAGCCCACCGCAACCGCGGCGCCTACCTCAACGTCTACACCGACTCCGATACCGACCGCAACCCACGTGCCAACCGCTACCCCGTCACCCGCGGCAGTGGCAAAGGTTACCCCGACGGCTGCGCCGGCACCGACCGATACGCCGACGGCCGTGCCTACTGAAACTCCGATACCTACTGCGGTCCCGCCAACCGACACGCCGATGCCAGAGCCGACAAAAGACGAAGCAAAGGTTGAGCCCAGCCCGACGACCGCGCCCGACGACATCGACGATGGCGGCCCAAATACGCTCATACTCGTCGCGATCTTGGCATTCCTGGTCTTGGGTACCGCGGTGGTCGCGTACACGATCTTCAACATCCGGGCGCGGCAACAAGCACGGCGAGAAAAGCCAAGCGGTGAGCCCGCTGCCAAATCTGAAGACCCTGTGGAATCGTCTCAAGAATCGAACGCAGTTGAACTTGGCGAGGGCAACGACGACGACGATTACGAGACTTTGAGGATCGATGCGTAGCCGTCCATCAATTGCCGATTTGGGCGCACACTAAACCGCTGATTTCAACCACGTTGCTTTGCTATGTTTACGCCATTGAGTTGAACTAAACGCCTCAATCACCTTTATCGGCCGATGAAATCGACACTCCCTAGCCAATCGTGGCGTGCATCTGCTCGCTCGAAACTGCATCGGTTCACCGCTCTTTGTGCGCTCGCATTCATGCTGTTTGCGGCAACAAATGCCGGTTTGGTCTGGTCAAACGCGGACCCGGCAGGTGTAGCTCGGGCCCACCATTCAGAAGCGCCGGAGAACTTGGCGGTCGTACCCGGCAACGGCAGATTACACGTTTCGTGGCGTCCAGTTTCGGGACACGTCTATGAATTACGCTGGCGAGTCGGCGACGAGGTTGCATCGAGGTGGAACTTGGTGTCGGAACCTGGTCAATATCGATACGAGATACGGGGTCTCGCGAACGGCACCGAATACGACGTACAAGTGCGGAGCAAGACGGAAGTCGCAACTTCGACATCTCGAGACTCGTACAGTGATTGGACGCGTATCGAGTCGGCGGAACCACGCTCGCTCGCCGGTTCCAGCAACGATCCACCGACATGGCGCGAAACACAGGACAAGATTTCTCTCCAAGAAAACACCATGCACAGAGGTACGATTGCGAGTTTCAGCGCGATCGGGGGCGACACCAACGATGTCGTTAATTACGAGATTCTCGCTCCGGTGCGAGGCCCGTTCGCCATCAACGCAGCGAACGGTGACGTTTACGCTTACGAAGAATTCGACTTCGAGACGGTTGAGGAATACACGATCACAGTTGCCGCAACAGACTTGGCCGGTGAAACCGTCAGGCACGACTTGAACATCGAGGTCATCGACCTCGCGGGCCCAGACATTCCTACGGTCAAGCAGGTTTGCGCCGGCAACGGAACCGCGTTCTTAGTATGGAACCAGACGAACGACGTCACATACGATATCCAATGGCGACAATTCGACAACGCGGGTTACAGCGCCTCAGATTCCAGGAATATCCGGAACGTCGATACCGACCGTAGGATCGTCGAGAATTTGGCTAACGGCGTGGAATGGGTATTCAGGGTAAGAGCGGTCGACAAGAGGTCGGACGAGCAGTCCAAGTGGTCTGCGGAATATGTGGTTGTGCCCTCGATCGACGAAAGCAAAGCGAACGCTGCTCCGGAGTTCCGACAAGCCGGATACAACTTCAGCGTCCGAGAGGAAAACGCTGCTGGGTTAAGTATTGGCTCAGTGTCCGCAACTGATGATGACCCGTACTCCAACAGCCAATTAAGGTTTTCGATCGGACGCACTCAACCGGCAGACGCGCCCTTTGCTATCGGAGAAACTACCGGCGTCATAACTACTACTGATCAGTTAGACTACGAGACGGCCGCCAGCCACTCTCTGACGATCGTCGTTAGAGACCTTTGCGGTCTAACCGATGAAGTCGCAGTTATCGTGTCGGTTATGAACGCGATTGAGGTGGACGTTCCCGCCTTGACACCGGATGCTCTGGCGATCGCCGTAGGTCATGAGCAGGTCGTCGTGCTTTGGGACAACTTCACGGACTTTATCTACGATCTTGACTGGCGACGCATCGACGAACGGTACGAACTAACTCCGAAGGACCGGAACGCATCGTCACCGCGCGTCGTAGAGGTCGACGACCCGTCCATTCAGTACGCGTTCCGGATCCGAGCTCGCAACCTTTTGGGCGAAGAGGGAGCGTGGTCGGAAGAAACGATTATCACGCCGCAATCTGAGTCGCCCACCGTTTTACCTATAGAGTCGCCGCGTGAAGGTGCCGAGTTTGGCGATGCGGTCCCATATATGGCAAACATCAATCTGCGCAAAGGGCAGGACACGTTAATCGGCGTCAACCTGTTCAATACCGACGGTGCGCTAGACAACTCGCTGTTCGACCGTGAAGACGTGTCGATACGGTGGACAGCTTCGATCGGTGAAATTGCCCAACAGGACGCTAGGTCGACTACTTATACGGCACCGCACCGCGTAGGCGATTTCGCGGTGCGCGCAACCATTACTCAAGCTATTCCGGGCGGAGCCGTACAGGTCCGCCTGCGCATCCCGGTCCGCATCATAGGAGAGGATCAAGAAGTCCAGATATTCACTGGTGGCGAACCGCATCCAACCGAGACATCCTATCGCGGTGACGATTACGCCGTCGCGACACACAACCGTGGTGGTCGATTCGAAGATCCGAAGACCCCCCAAGCCTCGTTCACGGTGCCGGCTTTGGCGATACCGACTCGTGATTGGGTCGGAGTCCACCTCAAGTCCGGATCCGACGCGAGTGCCCTGCAGTCAAACGTCCGCAGGTTCGACACCATCGGAAACTGGTACGAGACATCGTACGTTTCTTCAGGTCAGCTTCCGATAACCGGATTGAAGTTCGCTCCTTACGCCGAGGTTTGTCTACCGGTGCCGGACGGCGCAACAGAATCGCTCGAGAAGCTCGAGATAATGTTGCTCCTCGACAATGGTGTGCAACAGTTGCTCAACTCACCGACTCGCCACGCGGCCGAACCGCTCAACGCTGTTCCGGCCAAAGTCTGCGCCAGAGCGGCTACTTTCAACGGGCTCCTGTTCTTGGCGCAGCCCGAATCGCCAGAACCGACCGCGACGCCCGTACCGCCAACCGAGACACCGACTGCGACCCCCGTACCGGTATCACCCACCGCGACTCCAACACTGACATCTACGCCGGTCCCGCCACCAGTACCGACGCCCGTCGTCGTGCCAGCAACTGAGACGCCGATACCGACTGATACCCCGGTCCCCACGGCCACGCCGACGTCTACATCGACTCCGCTGCCCACGGACACGCCAACGCCTGTACCAACCGACACGCCAACGCCCGTGCCCACAGCGACCAATACTCCCACACCGGTACCGACTGACACTCCGACACCGACACGCACGGCTACACCAACCTTTACTCCCGAGCCGACCAGCACCTCTACACCAACACCGACCATAGAACCGACGCGAACGCCCACGAGTACCGCTACTCCAGAACCGACCGTTGTGCCGACGACGCCACCGACGAGCACACCGTCTCCGATCGCGACCGTCGCGCCGACACCTCCTGCCGAGGAAGACGACGAAGAATCGACGGCAACGATATGGATCATCGCGGTTGTGCTGATGGCGATCGCGGCTGGCGCGATCGGCGGTGGAGCGATGATTTACCGCGCTCGCATTGCTTCGTCAGCCACCGAAGGCGACGAGCCGACGATCGAGCCAGAGCCAGAGGGTGGAGGCGACGATGACGATGACGGCGGCGATGACGACGAGCCGGAAGACGACGAGCCGGATGAATACGTGACGTTGACCTACGACTTGCCCACAGGCAATCGATAGTTTCCGACTCGAGGTGGGTTTGACGGGACGCGGGCGAACACGCGTGGAGCAGTGGAAATGGTCGGGGAGCCGGGATTTGAACCCGGGACCTCTTCGTCCCGAACGAAGCGCGCTACCAAGCTGCGCCACTCCCCGACGCTAATCTCGATTATATGCTGGCGCCTTCGAAGGCCTCGGCGTTACAAGTGAGACGACATCACTGGTAACTGCTAATCATCCGCTTCGGTATCGGCTCCGTCCATTCCGGGCAAAACGACACCGGTTTCAGGATCAATCACCGCCGAATCGGTTGAACGAGAGCACCGAAGCCCCGAGTAAACTGACATCGTCGCCCAGTTCGGTCACCGATACTGGAACGCCGCGGGTCTCGTATCTAGGTAGGCCAAAAGTCCGCACCGAATCTATTAGCTCGTCCCAACGATTCTGCAAGCTGTGGACAACTCCGCCACCGACTATGACACCGTCAGGATCGAGGACGGCGAGGATGCTAGCCAACCCCCGTCCAATGTTCTCGATTACCTGCTGAACCACCTGCTCGGCGACGACATCTCCTCGCTCCGCGGCCTGAAACGCCAACCGCGCGTCGATATCTTCGATGTTGCCTCCCGCTAGTTCGATAAGAAGGGATGCGCCGGTCGGATCTGATTCGGCAGCCGCACGCGCCATCCTACCGATGTTAGGACCCGAAGCATTGCCTTCGAAGCAACCGTGACAACCTACGCCGCACGAAAGTGCTCCCGAGTCGGTCCGCACAGTGATGTGCCCAAGCTCGCCGGCCTGCCCGGTAGAACCGGTCACCATCTCTCCGTTCGCGACGATGCCGCCCCCGATTCCGGTGCTGATCGTGACGTACACGAGCGACTGCGCATCCTTGAACGGTCCGAACTTAGTCTCGGCGAGCGCCGCCAACGTGGCATCGTGGCCAATGGCGACGGGAAGCGCGGTCAAGCGCTCTAAGTCCGGTTTCATCGTCTTGTTGTGCCATCCGGTGAGGTTGGGCGGATGGTCGTAGGTGCCTGATGCCGGGTTTATCGGCCCGGCCGTCGAGACTGCCAATCCTACGACGCCTTCGGCATCCGCGGTCGCCTGATGCACGAGGTCTGACAATCGAGCAGCGGTATCCTCGATCCCTCGCTCGGGCAACGTGGCACCGCGCGTCTCACAAACGATCTCGCCGCTTCGGGTGACTAGGGCTGCGCGTATCTGTGTGCCACCTATATCGGCGGCGGCCGTGAGGTCCGAATTGCTATCTGTCCTAATCATGGTGTGTCGGATAATAACGCACCCGCGAGGCATGTCTCGAGGTTGCGTGGTTCAGGCTCGACCATCCGCGCGTTGATCACAACGTTGTTTAACCTCTTTAATCATGAGCATCGAGGACCTGCGGACGCGTGCATTGAACCAACTGCGCCGAAACGTGCGGACGGGATTCGACCCTTACTATCGGCGACGGTTTACCTATGTAATGCCTTCGATCGGACGTTACGAGTGGCAGTGGTTCTGGGATTCTTGTTTTCACGCCATCGCTCTCTCGACGTTAGATCCCGAGTTGGCAAAAACGGAATTGTCGACCCTTCTAGTTCCTCAACGCGAAGATGGTTTTGTGGGGCACATCACGTATTGGGGACGTTGGGGTGCAATCGCAAGCGCGGTCTTCGGTCAGAGTCGGCCAATCGAGTGGCGTCGGCGACACTCCGGAATGATCCAGCCTCCAGTGCTGGCTCAAGCGCTCTTGCGGGTTTGGGAAGGATCACGCGATGCCGGTTACTTGCGCGAAATGTTGCCAAAGGTCAGGCGTTATTACGAATGGTTAAGTCGCGAACGCGATGCCGATTCGGACGGACTCATCAGTGTGGTTTCGCCATACGAGTGCGGTCTCGATAACTCACCAGCTTACGATGCCGAATTGGGACTGCACCGCCCTGGCCGCAAGGCACTGCTGCTCACGAACTGGCTGTTGGACTGGCACAACGCACTACTCGGGAGAGGGCACGACTTCACTCGTCTGCGACGTCGAAACCGATTCATTGTTGTCGATCCGTTCATGAACGCGGTTTTTGCCGACGGTTGGGACGCGATTGCGACTATGCATGCTGCGCTTGACGAACGCGCACTCAAGGAATCGGCAGGTGCGATACGCGATCGCACCATGCGGGCACTGAACGATCGTTGTTGGGACGCGTCCCAAGGCAGATGGATTTATCTGCGCGGAGTAGAGAATATCCCGGAGTACACGCTCGCGGTGGGGACATTGTTCCCACTCATCATCAGCAATCAAGACCGCGACAAAGTCGCCGAGGTGGTTGATCGGCACCTCATGAACGAGGATGAATTCTGGACACTATATCCGATACCGAGCGTTGCGGCCTCGGAACCTACATTCGACCCAGAGGGCGAATCGACGATCTGGCGCGGACCGGTTTGTCTTAACCTGAATTGGTTGCTAGCGCGCGGGTTGAGGAGGCACGGGTTCGATGATGTCGCCAAAGAAATCGAGATGAAATCGAAGGAGATGGCTGCCCGTGGTTTCCGGGAGTTCTATTCACCTTTATCGGGTCGAGGGATGCGCGGCACCGATTTCGGATGGGCGACAGTAGCCGCAGACATGCCGGGTTCGTAGCGCGCACCCGCGAGCGCGGCAGGTGTCTAGCCGCAAGGGGAATTCACGCTAACCGTTAACCGCGGCCTGCGCTTCGGCGTTGCCGCCGACGATCACACCGGTAGACATGAATATCGCGCGTTCGGCGATGTTCGTCGCGCGGTCGGCGACGCGTTCAACATTATGGGCCGCCCACAGTAGGAACGTGCCCCGTACCGCTCTTTCGCGGTCTTCTTCCACAAGCGACAAGATGTCGGCTTGTACCTTGGCGTATAGACGGTCGACTTCGTCGTCGTCATTCTCAATCGCGATCGCGACGCGCGCCGATTCTTCACGGTTGCTGATCGTCATTGCGTCGATGCTACGCTTCATCATCGAGACCGCCAGATCCGCCATCTTAGGGATGTCCTCGAGTTCCTTCAACGGTGCTTCGTGTCCCATGTTGATGGAAACTTTGGCGATGCCTTCGGCGTAGTCACCCATACGTTCGAGCTCGTTGGCAATGAACATCATGCCAACGATACGTCGCAGGTCGGCGGCGAGCGGCGCTTGCCGGCGGATCTGCTCTACGCAGTCGTTCTGGATCTTGGTCTCGAGATCGTCGATACGGTCATCTTCGGCGATGACATCTCTAGACATGTCGAGGTCGCGGTTTTTGAGTGCTCGCACCGCTTTGAAAATCGCGGTCTCGACGAGGCCCCCGAGCAATACAATCTCTGCCTCTAAATGGGCTAATTCGTAGTCGAGTTGTTCATTGGGCATGCGAAGCATCCCGTGCTAGGTTTAACCGATCCGGCCGGTTACGTATGCTTCGGTGCGTGGATCGACAGGATTCCCGAAGACTTGCTCATTTGTGCCATATTCGATTAGGTGTCCCACGCGGTCCTCACCCACCATCATGACTGCTGAATAGTCAGATATTCGAGTAGCTTGCTGCATGTTGTGAGTCACGATCATTATCGTCACTTCCGATGACAATTCGCGAATCAGGTCTTCGATGGCCTGTGTCGAAATCGGGTCGAGCGCAGACGCTGGCTCGTCCATGAGAACAACGTCTGGGTCGACAGCCAAGGCTCGGGCGATACAAAGGCGTTGCTGTTGACCACCGGAGATGCCGAGACCGCTATCATCCAACCGGTCTTTGACCTCGTCCCATAACGCAGCGCGGCGCAACGATTCCTCGACCGTGCCGTCCAAGTCTTGGGTCAATCCATTCACCCGTGGTCCGAACGCAACGTTGTCATAGATGCTCTTCGGGAAGGGGTTCGGACGTTGGAACACCATACCGATGCGGAAACGGATGTCGGTTGGGTCAACATTGTCGTCATAGACATTGACGCCTTGATACTTGATACTCCCCGTGATGCGAGCCCCAGGGATCAGGTCGTTCATCCGGTTGAAACACCGTAGAACCGTGCTCTTTCCGCAACCTGAGGGGCCGATCAATGAAACGATAGCGTTCCGAGGTATCTGCAGCGACACTTCTTCTACGGCTAGCGAAGAGCCGTAGTAGACGCTCGTATCCTCGGCCTCTAGAACGAGGTCCTGATCATCGAATGTAATAATCGGATCTGACATGGACAGCAATGCTAATCTGCGTATGTAAATCCTACTTTGCAGCAACCCGTTGCGACCCAGCGGCAGAACTACAAGCTCTTGAACCAAGCTAGCGAGTCTTCGGTGCGATGCGACGGGTAGTATTCGGCGCCGGCCCAACCTTCGTAACCCAACTCGTCGAGTTTCCTGAAAATGAACGGATAGTTGATCTCGCCTGTCCCCGGTTCGTTGCGACCCGGCGTATCGGCGAACTGCACATGACCGATGCTCGGCAACAGTCTGCTGAAGGTCTCCGTTAGATCGCCTTCCATGATCTGCATGTGATAGAAGTCGTATTGCAGGAAGACGTTCGGATGGGCGGCGTCGGCGATGGCTCTCATGCCCTGTGACGAGTTGTGAATTAAGAATCCGGGTTGGTCGTTGGTATTGATCGGTTCGATAAAGGCCTTAACGTCCACTTTTTCCAATTCAGTGGCCGCGAAGCGCAGGTTGTCGATAAAGGTCCGGTACGCCGCGTTTCGATCTGATCCTTCCGGCAATGGACCGATGCCGGTGTTGACACCGATGCAACCGAGCGCAGACGCGTACTCAGCAGCTAGGGCCACTCGCTCTTGATACAACCCCACCTTTCCGGGCAGCAACGGCAGGTTGTTTTGATTGGTTTCCGGGTCGGCGGCAAGCAGATTTATGATCACGTGCTGCAGGTCGTTGCGCTCCAATCGCTCCTGAATCGCCTCAACCTCTTCTGAATATGGGGATTGAATCTCGACTCCCTTGAACCCAGCGCGCGCTGCGGCATCGTAACGGTCCAACAGGTCATATTCGTTGAACATGAACTGGATGTTGGCGTTGATCTTGGGCATGGTCGAGGTCGCTTTAAATCGCGCCAAACCCTTAGCGTTATGGGACGGTCGTGTCAGACGGGACTGATGTTAGCGACGGCGACGCCGATGGCGATCGCGGACAGCAGCACCAGAGCAATCATCAGAATTATGTACATGTCGCAGGTTTGGTTGGTGTTCCAGAGTCTAGAATTGATGTTTGCGGCGTGAGCATCCCGGCGAATCAAATCGCCCGATGTCCAATCTTGCATGATAACTGTTCCCCGTCGGCCCGTGAACTGCTCCTATGCGCTTGGAAGAGATAATGACAGCCCCGGTGCTGACGATCACTGCGGAGTTGAGCGTCTCCGATGCCGCTAAGCGGATGCGAGCGCACGATGTCGGATCGTTGGTCGTTGTTCGTAAAGGCATCGTCGAAGGCATCATCACCAGTTGGGATGTAGCGGTTGGTTGTGTTGGCGCAGGTGAAGATCCGAGCATGTGCCCTATTTTGTTGCACATGAGCAGTCCCGTGCACACAGCGCGTCCAGACACAGATGTTGTAGAGGCAGCGCGGGTGATGTCGCAGCGCCGGATATCTAGGCTTCCGGTAGTCGATGCGAGCGGAGCGCCGGTCGGCATCGCCACTTTTTCGAATATCAGCCGGGTCATGCAGCAGTTGGCGAGCGATATCTTCTCCGGTTGGGATCGCTCACCCGCCTCTGCGTCATCCACGCGCGATCCCTTCGCCCGCTGAGAATTCGTAACACTCCGTGATCGAGCAACCATGTTTGAGACCCTTTCAGAACGATTGACCTCCGCGCTCGGAACGCTCACCGGCAAAGGCAGGCTGTCCGAGAAAGACATCGAAGCTGCTCTGCGGCAGGTTCGGATGGCGTTGTTGGAAGCCGACGTCGACTTTAAGGTCGCACGTTCCTTCGTTTCAAAGGTCCGTGACGAAGCCCAAGGTGAACAGGTCGTCAAATCGCTGACGCCGGGGCAAACGGTTGTCAAAATTGTCCAAGACAATCTGGTGGAGGTCCTCGGTGGCGACAGTGCGGAGTTGCAAAGGGGCGACACGCCTCCCAGCGTCATCATGCTGGTCGGTTTACAAGGTGCCGGCAAGACCACCGCGGCGGCGAAATTGGCGTTGCACATTCGTCGCGAGTGGAAGCAAGACGTCATGCTCGCGGCATGCGATTTGCAGCGGCCCGCGGCGGTTGAACAGTTGGTCACGCTGGGCAAGCAGATCGGCGCACCGGTCTACAACGAGAACCCGCGCAAATCGACCCCTCTTAAAGTTGCCAAAAACGCATTCGATCGTGCCCAGCGGGATCAGACGCACTGGCTGATTCTCGACACCGCAGGCAGGTTGGCGATCGATGACGATTTGATGTCGGAGTTGGAGAAGATCAAATCCATCTTAAGTCCCATTGAGACTTTCCTCGTCGTCGACGCGATGACTGGTCAAGATGCTGTCAACTCCGGATCCGAATTTAATCGCCGGATCGGGTTGACGGGTATGTTGCTTACCAAGATGGATGGCGACGCCCGCGGTGGTGCGGCCCTTTCGATGAAGTCGGTGACCGGACTACCGGTTAAATTCGTGGGCGTCGGAGAACGTCCTGAACAACTAGAAGCTTTTCATCCTGAGCGGATGGCCCAGCGCATCCTCGGCATGGGTGACGTGACGACGTTGATCGAGAAGGCGCAGCGCGAAATCGACGAGGACGAAGCCAAACGTTTTGAACAGCGGTTGCGGCGTAACGAATTCGATCTCAACGACATGCTCGAGCAGTTCCGTTCGATCCGTCGCATGGGTCCTCTCTCGGAAGTTCTGGGCATGATTCCAGGGCTCGGCGCGCTACGTGGTTCCAACAGTCTCCAAAACGTCGACGAGCGACGGATGTCTCAAGTCGAGGCCATCATATTGTCGATGACCCCACAGGAGCGAACCAACCCGAAGATTCTTAATGGTTCGCGGCGACGCCGAGTGGCAAGCGGATCTGGCACTTCGCCTTCGCAGGTCAACCAGCTTCTTGGCCAGTATCGGCAGATGCAGAAGATGATGAAGCGCATCAGCGGTCCTGGCGGAGAACGCGCACTTCAAAACATGATGCGCGGCATGCGTTGACGCCTGTATCCGCTATCGCTTCTCTTCAATTCTCGGACTAACCGCGCGTGTCGGATAATTGGGGCTGTGCCTGAAGCTCCAGATCTACAAGTGTTGCGAGAATACCTCGCGCCCCGAATTGAGGGCGAAGCGATCACCGATGCTGTGGTGTTGCGACCGTTGGTTCTGCGGAACGTGGTAGGCGAGCCATTTGCCGACCACATTACTGAACGGGTGGTTGAGGGGTTGGAACGCAAAGGCAAGCTGATGATGCTGGGCTTGTCCGGGGGATTCTCCTTGATCATCAGTCCGATGCTGACGGGTGAAACCTCATTAGTAGAACCCACCGTACGGACTTTGAAATCCACAATATTGACGATGGATTTGAGCGGCGGTTCGCAGGTGCGTTACACCGACGTCAAACGCATGGGCCAGGTCTACTACATCGCATCCGACGAGATCGGCGAGATAACGCGTATCGCGGACCAGGGGCCCGATGTATTGGACGAACCATTGACCTTCGCTGCGTTCAGCTCTTCGTTGAGACGGTTTCGTGGCGAGATTAAAGGTGTGCTAACCCGTGGTCAGTTGGTCGCCGGCATCGGCAATGCATATGCCGACGAGATTCTTTGGGATGCAGGGATCTACCCGTTCCGAAAGGTGTCGCGATTCAGCGGCGAAGAAATCGAACGTTTACATGATTCCGTGTACCAAGTCCCACGCGAAGCGGCGGCTAGGTTGCGCGAAATCTTCGGCGGGAAGCACCCCCGCAAGGAACGTAAATTCCTCAACGTCCACGGTAAAGCTGGAGCTGGTTGCCCGCGCTGCGGCTCCGCCATCAGTTCGGTCAAATCTAGACAACGCGACACGAATTTTTGCCGGACTTGTCAGCCCGGTAGCTTGTTTGAGTGAACAGATACCTTGTTTTGGCGTAATTTGGCTTTTATAGAATTTCGGGAAAGCGGCGGTGGGCACAGAACACGCCACCCAGCCAGCCTCACCTCCACCAATCGGTACCCCATTGTTCGGTCTGGACGAAATTACTGACGTCTCCGCTATCGCGCGGGATATTGCGTTAGTCCTGCTTTGTTTGGCAGCCACTTTCGCAGTGTTGGTAATACTAGTCAGCGTGCGAAAAGTGGTCCGACGCTTGCACGAAGCGATGAATCGAGTCGACGATCTCATAGATTCGGTAGTCGCAGCGCGCGATGCAATTTCGGAGTTTCGCAATCGAGTCCGAGACCGGGGAGGCATGGGTTCAGATGGTTCAAATGGCGGATTCAACATCGTCTCATGGCTGCTTTCGCCGTTAAGTCATGCTATCCGCCGGGAATACCGGCGACGAAAGCGCGACGGCGGCGACAAGAATCGGTGAGGAAACGTTCCGCACCAAAACCAAAGAATGGAGATTAATCGTGGCAAATGGAAGAGGAAATAGCTTTATTGCAGGCGCGATACTCGGCGGTATCGCCGGGTTCGCAGCAGGAATTTTGTTGGCCCCCAAATCTGGTTCCGACATGCGTGCGGACCTGTTGGATCGAACTGACAGCGCGCGCGAACAGCTGTGGGACCGGACCGGACCGGCTCGCGAGCAGATGGAAGAATTGCTGGACTCGACAAGCCAGCGTTTGGACGAAATCCGGGTGGAGGCCGCCAACGTCGCGTCTTCACTGCGTCAGCGGGTCGGCAGGAAAACCGCAGACGACGACGGCGTCCCCGTAATGGCCGAATTCGAATCGGCACCGCAAGCAGACGACGAAGCGCGGGTCTGATCGCTTTAAGTCGCTCGAACCTATAGTGTCCGTCGGACGGTTCATTTGAACTTCCCGGCGGGCACTCATCGCCCCTACTATTCGGGTCAACTCCGTGATGCATAACGCATGTCAACCTCTAATCGTCGTCCCGTCGGACGATCCTGCCCAATGTCAAGGCTCGCCCCGCATGGCCGAGCTAGAAGCCGTCGCTGGTCTCAAGATCTATCCGACCCGAGCTGACAGCATTGACGTACAGATTGAGCGAGCACAAGGGGCGACTGCGATCATCAACTCCCGGAGCTACTTGGAGTGGCGCGGCGATGCGTTTGATGTCTTGCCCGATTTACGCTTCATTTCTGTATGCGGCATAGGAACCGATTCGATCGATCTTGCAGCTGCACGGGAACGCGGAATCATCGTTTCTAATATTCCGGGCAAAACAGCCCCCGTCGTAGCCGAGCATGCGTTCGGATTGATGTTCGCGGCGGCGAAACGAGCGGCCTGGTACACGGAGATGACAAGGCAAGGGGAATGGGTAAAGCAAGACGGAGTGTTCTTGGGCGACAAGACCGTCGGGATCGTTGGCACCGGCAACATCGGCGCTGAGATGGCGCGACTTTGTAACGCGTTCGGAATGAACGTCATCGCCTATACGTTTAATCCATCCGACGAACGTGCGGAAAAGTTGGGCGTTCAATTCGTCGATCTCGATGAACTTCTCGCGCGCTCCGATGTGGTTACGATCCATACCAAACTGACACCCGATTCGGAAAAAATGATCGGCGCCCGTGAAATCGCACTCATGAAGCCGGAAGCGATTCTCGTAAACGTTGCAAGAGGGCCGATTGTGGACGAGGCCGCATTGGTAGCGGCATTGAATTCTGGTCATCTTTCGGGCGCGGCTCTCGACGTATTTGAGAACGAACCCTTGCCCGTTGGCAGTGCGATTACCGAGTGCGAACAGGTCGTGCTGACGCCGCATATCGCCGATATGACGCCTGAAGGATTGGATTTGCTGAACCAAGGCGTAGTTGAAAACACTTTGGCGTTTCTCAACGGTAGCCCTAAAAACGTGGTTAATTAAAATGATCGAGATCCGAGAGTTGCAGCAGGGAGATGCGGATAGCGTCTTGTCGCTCGACCAAGAGATACGTGGCCCCGATCGCTCCCTGACGTGGGATCAATACGTTGGACGCGTTTTAGAAATAATGGCTCTCGATTCTCTCGAATACGCTCCTTGGGGATGCTTTGTGGCCGTCGATGCAGAACGTGATGGGGAGATCGTGGCATTCCTGATGTCGGAGCGGCAATCCTCGTCATACGGCCTGCCGCCCGGCGTCCGCATCGTCGCCATGGCGGTTCATCCCGACTATCGTCGAATGGGCATCGGTTCGCGCCTCGTTGACGCTCTGACTGAGAAAGCCAAGGCGGACAACATAGAGAGTATCTTCTCGGTATTGCTCGACGAAGACGAGCGCGATGCGGCGTTCTTGGCGCGCAACGGATTCTCAGGCGCGCACTTCAAGGTTTACACGAAAGAGATCTGAGTTTGGTGCCTCACCCTCCCCGTCGCATATCGCGCGAATGGAACCAATCAGGCGATCTGGACAAGGGGCATGTAAACGCATCCTTGGCGACGCATCCAAGGCGCGATTCGCTACTCATACGTGAGCTGCTTGTCGAAGGCGTGCACCTCGGTATAACGTCGCAACACGGGCTCATCGCGCACGGACGCGGAGAGGCATTTGACTATCTCATCGGTGAGCGTACCCGGGGTTTTGCTGTAACGGCGATCAAGGCAGCGGTGGCCTCGTTGCTATTGGCGGAACGACCCGTTATCTCGGTCAACGGAAACACAGCCGCGTTGGTGCCCAAGGATCTTGTGAAGCTCTCGAGGATCATCAATGCTCCGCTTGAGATAAACATTTTCCACCACAGCGGCGCCCGTATCTCCGCGTTAGAGCAGCACTTAAGACAATTCGGAAGCGGCGCGGTGTTGAAACCGAGCAGCGAAGCGGTGATTGCCGGGATGCAAAGCGACCGACGGTTTGTTAATCCTGAAGGCATCGCGCGCGCCGATGTAGTGTTCGTGCCACTGGAAGACGGCGACCGGTGCGGCGCGTTGCGTGCAGCGGGCATATCGGTTATCGCGGTGGATCTCAATCCACTTTCACGCACCGCTCGTGACGCGTCGATAACCATTGTTGACAACGTGGTGCGGGCGGTTCCGCGCATGGTCGAGTTCGCGGAGCAGATGACGCGAACAGCCGACGAATCCGCGTTGCGGGATTACTTGGCGAAATACGATCATTCGGCTGTATTACGGGCCGCCGAGTTAGCGATCAGAACCGCGGACGAAGAAGATTAGGACGCCAACCGTAGAATAAGCTTGCGTGACGTTGGCGCATGTTGCTTCGCCTAAAATGTTGGCACCACTGCCGTTAACTCCACTCATCCGCCCTGAAATATGGCTACGCGCGACAACCCGGAACGCATCGGCGATCGAGCCGTACGTGTTCCCCGCCTAGCAGAGACCGCGCCCGTCGACATATCGGTGGCGCCGCGGACCATTTCGGTGCGCGGCTTAACTTCGCCGATGTCACTGATTTATGGGTTCTTGATAATAGATCTCATCGGAACCGGTCTGTTGATGTTGCCGATCTCCAGCGAGCAGCCGGGTGTCGCGAACTTTCTTACCTGTCTCTTCACCGCGTCCACCGCGGTCACGGTAACCGGCTTGGTGACTGTAGACACGCTTGATCATTGGACATTTTTCGGTCAGGCAGTAATCTTGGCGCTGATCTTTATCGGCGGTTTGGGTTTCATGACCGGCGCCGCTTTCCTCATCATTTTGGTCGGGCAAGAACTCGGATTGCAGAACCGGTTAATAGTCCGAGAGGGTTTGGGCGGAGGGCAGCTCGGCGGCATAACGGCGTTGGTGAGAAACATCGTAATTTTCGCAGTCGCGGCGCAGTTCATTGGGTTTGTCGTTCTCTGGGTTTATTGGACCTACATACGAAGTATCTGGGATGGTTTCGGGGCTTGGAAATCTCTATGGTTGGGTCTATTTCACGGCATTTCAGCCTTCAACAACTCCGGCATCGAAGTGTTGCCAGACGATGTCGTCGGAGGGGGAAGCTTGATCGGGTTTGGGTCCGATTACTTCACGTTGTTTGTGTTCGCAGTTCTGATCTTCGCGGGCAGCACGGGTTACATTTTCTGGAGCGATGTCTGGCGCAAAAAGCGATTCGCGTTGTTGCGGCTGGACAGCAAGCTGGTACTGATCGGTTCGGTGGCACTGTTTCTGGTCGGTTTCGTGACCTACGCCGTTGGAGAATGGGGCAATGTTGCGACCTCAGGCGAAGGAAACTTAGTCCAAAAAACCTCAGACGCGATTTTCCACTCGGTGACAACGCGATCATCGGGCTTCTCAGTCGTCCAATACGGCGACGTTTCGAGTTCGACCGACTTTTCGACCGAGGTCTTGATGTTCATCGGAGGTGTATCGGGCACGACTGGCGGCGGGATCAAGGTGAACACGTTCATGGTTATCGTTTTAGCGACGATCGCCACTATGACAGGTCGTTCAGCAACCAACGCCTTTCGAAGCCAGATCCCGCCGTTTACGGTTCAGAGGGCGTTGGTCGTTGCTGCTATCGCCTCCGCAATAGTGGTTTTCGTTGCGTTTCTGGCGTTGCAGACTCAGTCGGACCTACCGTTTCGCGACGTCTTTTTCGAGGTCGTCTCAGCTGCCGCCACAGTCGGCCTAAGTACCGGCATCACTGGCGACTTAAACGCGCCGACGCAGGTGATCGTAATCGTTTCGATGTTCTTGGGCAGGTTCGGGCCGTTGTCTCTGGCGCTCCTGATGGCTGGACGCCAGAGTATCGACCGATATTCGCTTCCTACCGAAGAGGTTAGAATCGGTTGATCCCGCGCTGACCCAGTAGTCGCTGATTGGAAGCGTTAGCCGCGTTATGGCAGATCAGAACATAGTAGTAGCCGGTGTCGGACGATTCGGTTCACAGGTCGCAACATCGTTATTCCAACTCGGACACGACGTGTTGGCCATCGACCGCGACCAAGGCCGCATCCAAGACCTTATTGGCCGCGTTACGTACTCGGTCGCCGGTGACGTCACTGACGAGGTGCTGATGCGCGACTTGGGTGCGGAGAACTTCGATGTGGCGATTGTCGCAATCGGGCGAAACGTCGAATCCAGCATCATGGCCGCAGTCTTGCTTAGATCGTTCAACATCCCGATGGTCGTAGCACGCGCCCGCAACCAGCTTCACGCGGAAACGCTGCAACGTATCGGTTGCGATCGAGTGATCAACGCCGAAGAAGAAGCCGGCATGAGGTTGGCCCAAACCCTTTTCACCCCCAACGTAGCCGATTACATATCGCTCGGAGGAGCACACGGCATCAGCAGGGTTTCTCTACCAGATCAGTTCCACAACATGACGCTCCGTGAAGCGGGCTTCACCGATTTCCGCGATCAGAATCATCTCTCCGTACTGGCGCTGATCCGCGACGAAACCGCCCGATTGATACCTAGTCTCGATGAACGCGCGCGCGCCTCAGATGAACTCGTCGTCGCAGGCGATAAAGACCAAGTCGATGAGTTGGCCGGATGACGTACTCACGGGTAATGTGTCTTGTCCGCGGCGATGATTCCGACGCGGAGGCGGTCCAAACTGCGGTTAGTCTTCTGACAGGAAACAACCGCAACATTCGGTTCGTCTACGTGATCGTCGTCGATAGAAACCGGGACCTCGATGATCCCACACCCGAGGAGTATCTCCACGGAGAGAGCGTATTGCGCGCCGCCGAACAGCTATCCGGGGTGCGAGGGGAGGTGCGAGGCATCATTCTGCAGTCCCGTTCGATAGCACCGGTGCTGATTCGTGAGGCTCTGGATTACGGAGCCGACGCGATCGTGGCTGGCGTCAAGATACTGACTTCGATCGGCAAAAAAACGATCGACCCAGATTCGGAATACTTGTTGGAAAACGCTCCGTGCGCGGTCGTGCTTCACCGCGTAAACGCGCCGGGTTTCGAGACGGACCGGGCACGCACAAATGCTCAGGTTTCGTACAGCGTAGCGCGCACGATTTGAATCGCCGATAATGTGAGACAAGCGACCGGCGCACGATTAGCACCCGGGATAGAGTTTGAACACATGAGAGTCGTAATCGCAGGGCATGATCGTTTGGGCATCGTGATGGCCAACGTCCTTAGCGAAGCAGGTCACGATGTGCTGATCGTCGAAGCAGAGGGGCGACGGTTGCGATCATTGCCTAGCCATCTGGTCGCCCGTTCCAACATCGAGGTGCTCGAGGCACAAGCCACCTTGGACGAGACGATGGTAGCAATGGACATCCGCGGAGCCGACATGTTCGTCGCGGCTTTGCGCACGCCAGCGGAGAGTGGTCTGGCTGCATTGAAAGCTAAACTGACATACGGTGTCGACAATGTGGTTGCGGTTGTCACGAACGAGGCATTGGGCAAGATCTATGAGCGATTCGGAATCCGCACCGTAAATCCTTACACTTTGGCACTCACGAACTTACGCGACGCGCTCGGAATGGATGCGGCTGAGATTGACGTAGTGACCGCCGAACGCGCGATCGCGGCAGCACGGAATTGATAATCGGCGTGACCATGGTACTGCCATCATGTATGTCATGATCGTCGGGTGCGGCGCATTGGGCACGCGTAGCGCATATTCGCAACTTCACGCCGGTCACGAGGTTTTGCTCCTCGACACTGATGAAGCCCGCATCGCGAAGATCCAGAAGAGCCTCGGCAATGTGGCGATGCTGGGCGACGCTACGGAAGAGTTCACCCTTTCCAGCGCAGGGATAAATCGCTGCGACGCGTTCATCGCGACTACCGGCGATGACGCGGTAAATCTCGCTTCTTGCCAACTAGCCAAATTCACCTTCGACGTTGAGACCGTCATCGCGATCGTCAACGACAGCACGGATACGAATCTGTTCCTCGCGGCAGGCGTAGACAACATTGTTAGCCGCACTGACATCATCCTTGCGAATCTTGCCGGTACGTTGCTTGACCACCCGATGGTTGAGCTCATGACCCTTAACGATCGCAACGAAAAACTCATTTCCATGAAGGTCCCGCGAAACGCGCGGTCGGTCGGCAACAGATTCAGAGATCTGGCTTTGCCGTACGGAACCATAATTTGCCTAATCGTCTCAAACGTGGGCTCCCCGTTTGTGCCCAATGAAGACACCGTTATACTCGGTGGCGAAGAGGTCATTGCTTCTTGTCCGGTTGAAGCTTTGGATGAGCTAGCTTACGTCATGACAGGCCAGAGATTCTCCTCCTTTGTCGTCTAAAAGAATTTCATATCTGGGTCCCGAAGGCACCTTCACCGACCAAGCTTGCCACGTCTACGCTGCTGAAGGATGGGAACGCGTCGGTTTCCCGGAGATGCACCGTGTCGTAGGCGCCCTCGCAGACGGTCAGGTAGACGAGGCGATAGTTCCGATCGAAAACAGTGTCGGGGGAGCGGTCATCGACATCGAAGACTTTCTCGTACGTTCATCCCACGTTCAGATCAAACGCGAACTTCTGCTCGGTATCGAGCTGTGCCTAATCGCCCACCCGGGAGTTGAGCTCCCAGAGATCAAGGTTGTGCGTTCGAAACCGGAAGCGCTATCGCAATGCCGCATGTTTCTCGACGCAAACCTGCCCGACGCGGTCAGAGTAGGAACTGCTAGCACCGTTGAAGCCGCGTACAGCGTCGAGACCGGACAGCGCGAAGTAGCGGCGGTCGGACCAAAGCGTGCGGCTGACCTCGCCGGATTGTCGGCGATACGGTCGGGCATTCAAGATCGCCAAAACAACGTCACTCGCTTCGTGATTCTTGCACACTCAGATAGTGAACCAACCGGCTCTGACAAAACGAGCATCGTATTCAGCTTCATGAATCGCGACACGCCCGGACAGCTCTACATGGCGTTGGAGCCGTTCGCACGCCGCAACATCAACCTCACCAAGATCGAATCGCGCCCTACTGGCGAAGAACTTGGCAATTACGTCTTCTTGCTCGACTTCGTCGGCCACCGGACGGATCCTGAAATCGCCGAGACGCTGGAAGGTCTACGTGAATTGGCGCCGATGGTGAAGGTACTGGGATCTTACCCAATGGCGACGGAAATCTTCTGACGGGCGGGTCACTCAGCGCTGCGATTCTGAAACCGTAGGCATCATAACCATCGGCGAACGCGATCCGAGTAACTTATGTACTCGGCGCCTAGCGTTCGGCGGAGACGGCCCTCTTCCCATGGGATGGTGTACCAGTTGAAGACCGCGAAAGACGGTATTGTGGCCAGCATGATTGCTAGAGAGTTAGCAGCGCACGCGATACCGAAAATCGCTATGAGCATAGCAAGATAAGCCGGATTGCGGGAGGTCGCGTAAATTCCGTCCGTGACGAGTTTCTGGGTTGGTTTACGTATGTCAAAACTCTCGCTGTTACGGCGGAAAGTAGCTAATGCGGCACCGAACATGATGACCGCGATGGCGATGATTATGCCCCCGCTGATCAGGTGCCACGGCTCGGTCAATGGTTCAAACGGCCAAATCGTCCCGTGGATAACGGCGGCGACGATAGTGAAGATTGCGGGCGGGACTGGCGGGATGCGAAAGAAGTTCATCGGCGTGCGATCCGGATCGAGCGCGTTGCGGTATCACCGTGCGATATGCTAATTCAATCCGGCACCTCAGGATTGCAGAAAGAGCTTGATATGTCAACCAACGACGCTGTAGCCTACCGTTCCCGCGTGAATTTGCAGAGGATCAAAGGTCCGCTGAGAATAGCGCATTTGCCCATCGACGGGCCGACCACGTTCGGCGTCCACTCCGAGGTTGCAGAACACTACGGAGTTAGCCCGGATATCTCGGAGCCACACGCCACCACGCTGGACTATATCGTCGCTGCCACCAGCGGTTGAATGACCGGAACCTTTGGCGGCGCCCTTGAGGCGCGCGGTATTCCGGCAGGAGAAGGCTACCTCGAATCCGACGCAATCGGCGAAATCGAAAAAGAAGGCAACGTCCTAGTCATCAAGCGCATCAACATCACCTACATACTCACGATCGATCCAGACCTGCTCGAAGAGAAACGAGACGCCATCGACCGGGTAATGCGACTGCATCACAACTCATGCCCGGTATACCGAAGCATCTCCGGCAGCATCGACGTAACGGCTGAGTTGAAGATAACGTGAACGACTAGAGATTCGGGTGACGGGCGGCAGTGGTCGGCGAAGGCATCTAAGCCTGTCGGCCACTCCGAAATCTTCATTCATGCGTCTCACTGAATCCGGAGAGGGATGCGTTTTCTGATGACTTAACTAACCTGCTGAATCAGCTCGATGCGGATGTCGCCGGGGGCGGCGATGAAGCCGATCTTGCGGCCGTCGGGCAGGGAGATGGGCCCTTCTTGGACTTCGGCGCCCATTGCCGTGAGCCGCGCCAAATCAGCATCCATGTCGTCGGTGTCGAAGCCGAAGTGCTCTAATCCAAAGTGGGGTTTGGCATCGCCAGGACCCAGCGTCTCACCCGTGCGTTCGTTGGAGATGTTGATCGCGAGTCCACCTTCAGTTTGCGTGACGATGAAGTGGTCTCCAAAGTCTCGGACCGTGTCGGACATGATTTTGATGTTGAACGCCTCGACAAACCAATCGGCGGTCTTCTTGGGATCGGATGACTTCAGGTGGATGTGGTTGAC
Organism: Dehalococcoidia bacterium; assembly: GCA_965220355.1. GTDB lineage: Bacteria > Chloroflexota > Dehalococcoidia > Lucifugimonadales > Lucifugimonadaceae > Bin127. Next base: position 225,889 of record OZ244820.1, on the reverse strand, counting down.
CAAGTATGGCATGAGCTATCTCTCCGTCGGTGCTTTATGCGATTTCCTAAAGTGTAAGCGAACCGATATGATACAAAATCAGCGCCACGAGCATTGCGTCGCGCCCGAAATTTCACGTGGCGTCGTCGACTAGTTCGATGAGGTCCCGAGCGCGTTTCTCGCCTTGTCGACCTTTCGCAGAGATGCCTTCCTCGAACATTTGGAGGCAGAAGGGACACGATACCGCCACCGTGTCGCTGTCGGTCTCCAAGAAGTGGTCGGTACGGATGTGGTTTACTCGCTCGCCGCTCTCCTCCATCCACATGCGTCCGCCACCGGCACCGCAACAGAATCCGCGCGAACGGCACTGTGACATCTCCTTTAGCTCTACGCCTGGCACCGCGTCTGCTATGGCCCTAGGCTGATCGTAGATATTGTTGTGTCTGCCCAAATAGCATGAGTCGTGATAGGTCACACTTTTGGCACCGTTTTCTGACGCCATATCGGTCGAAACCGCATCAGCCATAGCAAGTCGGCCTTCGGATATCAGACGTTCCACGAGCTCGGTGTAGTGCAGCACCTCGACCTCCCATTCGGCTTCGGACGACTCTGCTACTTGCGAATATTCATTCCGCATCGTATTGAAGCAATGGGGACAGGTCGTCAATATGGTTTTGATCCCGTAACCGTTGATCGTATCGATGTTCTGCCCGGCGAGGATCTGGAACAGGTATTCGTTGCCCATCCGACGCGCCGGATCCCCGGTGCAGGTCTCCTGAGTGGCTAGGACGGCGAAATTGACCTCCGCCTTCTTGAGCACCGAAGCCATCGCTTGGGTGACGCTGACACCGCGCTCGACCAGTGCGCCTGAACATCCGACCCAGAACAAGACATCTGGATTCGGATTCTCATCGATCGTGGGAACGCCATCCATGCCTTCGCGCCACGAGTTCCTCGTTAAAGTTGTACCGCTCCACGGATGACCTCGTTGCTCCATCGACTGAAGTGCCGAGAGCGCGGTGTCTGGCGCGGACGCTTCTTCAAGCATCAAGAACCGTCGCATGTCGACGATCGAATCGATATGCGAGATGCCAACAGGGCAGGCCTCGACGCACGCAGCACAAGTCGTACACGACCATAGGACCTCTTCGCCTATAGCTTCCCTAACCATTGAGACAGTTGCTGGTGGCGATTCTTCGCCTGCCGCTGAGGCTCCGACGATTTCTGGCGCGCGTTGCTCCATGTAGGAGCGCATATCTTGGATGACCTTACGAGGCGAAAGAGGTTTGCCAGAAGCCCACGCCGGACAGTTGTCTTGGCATCTACCGCAGTTGGTACAAGCGTCGTAGCTCAACAGCTGTTGCCAAGTCAGGTCTTTTAGGTCCGATGCACCAAAAGATTCGAGCGTCTCGAAATCACCCATCGGCTTCAGCGCGCCTCTCGGCCGCATCGGTTTGAAGTAGATGTTGAGGCTTGAGACGATGATGTGCGAAAGGTTGCTAAAACTGATTGCGGCATAAGCCAAGCCGATGGCAAATATCCCGGCATGAACCCACCATAATGCTTGGTGTCCGGAAATCATCGCATCGGTTGGTATACCAACCGTGCGATAAAAAATAGCAAACAACCAACCGACAGGCGACCAAATCGCATGTTCGGGGGCGTACAAATCCGAACCGGCGTTTAATTCGGTGGCACCTATTCTGAGGCCCTCGAGCGCGAAACCAGTGAGCAACAGTATCAGCAGATAAGCCAAAATAACCGAATCGTCGGCAAATGAGTTCAATCTCTCAGGTTTGACCACGTATCGACGCCAATAAGCCATTCCGATACCGATCAGCGCCAAAACGCCGCCGAATATATCCCAGACGAAACCGGTCTGCAATCTGAAGTAAGTGGTAGGGAAGGTCAATCCCAAGTACTCTTCAAAGTTGAACTCGATCGCCGCGATCGTGGTCGCGACGAAGAGAATGGCGAATCCCCAGAAGATGGCGAAGTGCATCAAACTCGCGTATCTTTCGCGCCGAGGCTGGAACTTGCCGTGACCTCCGAAACCGAAGGCTCCGGCGCGCAGGAATTCCCGGATGCGCACTGAGTGCGCGCCGAGTTCGTCGTATTCGGCACCGATGCGCCAGAACTTCACGCGCCGATAAAGGCCGTAGGCGATGAAAGCGATGGACACCGGAGCGATCAGATACACGATCGCGCCCAAGAACGGGTACCCGATGTTCCAGAAATCGGTACGTCCCGCTATTTCGATCATTTCTCGGTCATCATCAGTGAATCCAAGTTGCTAGATTTCGATTCCCGATGATAACCTGCTGACCAGAACGTCACACGCGACTTATACGGTATTCGTTTGGACCATCGAGGACGCGTTGTAGCGCTTCGAACGATTCGACGCGTTGCGGGAACTCGGAACCCCAACTCTCTTGCAAAAACCCTACGATCTCGTCAAATCGCATGGGTTCGTTTCCATTCGATATCAACGCTCGGAACACTGCTTCGAGCAACGACATGCCCGGTGTTATGAACTGAACTTTCGAAGGACAAATTTTGGCCGCGTTGAAGATGCTGATCTGCGTAGTCCTACCAGGGACAATCGGTTTTCCTTCTGGGAAACGCCTGCAAAGCCGACACTCTCCGGCCCAACACAATCTTTGCCAGACCTTGAACAACAAGGATTCGCCGGCGTCTTCATACGCCTGCTCATCGACCGCGTATCGCGCATCGTTCGCTACTTCGTTCGCTCGAGGGTCAGCTGCGTTATCGGCATCCGTGTTCATTCGCTTTGTCCTGATTAATGCTGTCTCGGATTAACTAATATACATAAAGCGAATTGTGTATTTTGCGTTCGATTTGATATTCTTCTGCCGCGATTCAACGGCTCAAAAATTGATCGTCCGGCCATTCCAACATTTCAACCTTGATTTCGGAGCCAGCAGGCATTGTCGCTACGTCGTCTGGACATATCGCCAATCCTTGAGCTCGAGCCATGGAATGCAAAGCGCCGGAGCTTTGCGTGCCTGTGGAACGTGCCCGGAAACTACCAGATTCGTCCCGGTATACCTCAACGCGGGCGTACACTCGTCTGCCGTCAAAGTTGTGGACCGGATCGTCGAGAATCGCAATAATCGAAGGTTTTGCCAACGGAGCTTTGCCCAACATTACGCGTATCGCAGGCCTTCCGAACTGCTCGAACGCCACCATTGCGCTTACAGGATTGCCGGGCAGGCCGAGATGCGGCACCATTCGGCCGTCGGTCGCGCGCAAAGCGCCAAAGGCGAGAGGCTTCGCTGGGCGCATCCGAACCGACCACAACGCGATTTCACCGCGTTTTGCCAAGACGTCTTTCACTACGTCGTAGTCGCCTTTCGAGACGCCTGCCGAGGTGACAACCATGTCGTACTCTACGGCTTCAGCAAGCAACGATTCAAGAGACTCTATTGTGTCGCGCGCGGTGCCCACTATTTTGGCGACCGCACCGTATTTCTCGGCCATTGCTGCGACGCTGTACGCGTTCGAGTTATAGATCTGGCCTGGGCTGAGCGTTTCACCGGGTTCGACTATCTCGTCGCCGGTCGAAACGACAGCTACTACCGGTCGACGTATTGCCATCACCGAAGTTCTGCCCAGCGATGCCGCGACGCCTATTACTCCCGGCGTCAGCTCCGCGCCTTTCGCGACAACCGTTTCCCCGCGTTTGATGTCTTCGCCTGCCGGTCTGATGTTTTCTCCTGCCTCCCCGTCGAGGTGGATCCCGATTTCCGTTATATCTGAGGCGTGTTCGCCCCTTTTCTCTTCGTCTGTATCCTCGAAAGGTATAACGACATCAGCGCCTTCTGGGATCGGAGCACCGGTCATTATCCTCATCGCGGCACCCGCTATAAGAGGGCGTTCAGGCAGGTGACCAGCTGCGACGTAGCCCTCGACGGGCAAAACGACCGGATCGGCTTTCGAAGCGGACGAGATATCGGCGGCGCGCACCGCATAGCCGTCCATCGCCGAATTCGCTAGCGGGGGGATGTCAAATTCAGCAGTTAAATCCTCCGCCAGAGTGAGCCCGAGGGCATCTAGCAGCGGGACATCGGTCGGTGCCAACGGTTGGAAGTACGAAAGTATGCGTGCGCGCGCTTCTTCCACGCTCAACATCTCGGCATCGTAGTGATGCCGATGTGGCCGTTCGTGTGTTTGATGAGGATGTGTTTGATTCGTCATAAGACGATTCCGTCCCAGTAAACCCCGGTTAACGAGCGAGTCATGTGCGTCGCGTAACGCCTAACTCCCGTTCGAGTCTCCGCAATATCTGTTCCTCCGCGCGGGTCACCTGCTCGGAGGTAAGTGTTCGAGTGTCCGACTGGTAGATCACTCGGATGCCGATCGATTTCTTGCCGTCTCCGACTCCTCCGCCCTCGTAAACATCGAACACAGTCGCGGATTGTACGAGCCGGTTTTGGCGGCATATACGCAGGGCGTCTCCAACCCTAACGCTACTGTCGGCCACGAGTGCCAAATCACGCGGAGAATCGGGATACCGAGGGTACGGACTGTAGTTATCGGCACGTGTCTCGTCCCCTACCTCGGACTGTAGAACTTCCATGTTGAGTTCAAACATCACCGCGGTGCTGCTTTCTGGGTCGAAACGGTTCCACACGGCATCGTCAACAACCCCAACCGTTCCGATCACAGCGCCGTTCCGGTCGGAAGTCAAGACTTCCGCGGATTTGCCTTGGGCATACGTCACATCCTCTAACGGTATGAAAACAGGATCTATCCCCAACGTCTCTAGGACATGTTCAACTGCTCCCTTTGCATCGAAGAAATCAAACGGCGAGTCGTCGCGTCCCCACAATGGTTCGTTACGCGGCCCGGTCAGCACCCCGGTCAATCGTTCGGCCTGTTGCGGAAGCGGGTCCTCGTGATCTGCGTTCGGCCCGAACACCAAACCGGTCTCAAACAGCGCCACGGGCCCGCGCCACGTTCGTGTGTTACGCGCTGCCGATTCCAACGTCGGGGCTCGCAAAGAGCCGCGGAGTGTCGCGTGATGTCCAGACACCGGATTTTCGATCTTCAGCTTAGAATTGTTGCTCCCAACATCCAAACCTTGCGAAGGCGCGGGAGCTTTCTGTTCGAGATCGTCCGATATGGCTGCGTAAGTGATCGTCTGTCTCATCCCGTAAGCAGTCAAAGCGTCAATAACTCGCTGACGGAAATTGTGTTTGCCGCCGGGTTCCCAGCGCGGCACCCGGCCAGCTAAACGGGTCGCCGGAAGATCGTCGTAACCGATGATACGGGCCAGTTCCTCAACCAGATCCTCCGGGATCCGGATGTCGGAGCGCCAATACGGTATTGCGACGCGCCAACCGGCATGTTCTTGGCCCTGTCCGTGGGATGAAGCCTCGGCCAAGGGTTGAAATTCAAATCCGAGAGAACTTAGAGTTGCCTCAACCTGTCGTACGGCATAGCTCACGCCCATCACGCGGTAGATTTGTTCGTCGGTTAGGTCTACGGATGTCTGTTCGGTGCCCTTACCGGGCCATTCATCGATCAAACCTGATGCTATCTCGCCGCCAGCGACCTTTTGGATTATGCGTAGACATCGCTTAATCGCGACCTCCGCCAACCCGGCCCGCAATCCTTTTTCGAATCGCAACGTCGCTTCGCTCCGCATCCCCAACATTCCAGCGGTTCGGCGATTGTTCTGCGGGTTGAAGTTAGCCGATTCAAGGAATATGTTTGCCGTAGTCTCCGATATCTCGGTGTTCTCTCCCCCCATGATCCCAGCCAACCCGATGCCACCATCGGGATCCGCTATTAACAGAGATTCGGTGTCCAATTCGCGTTCGACGCCGTCCAGGGTGGTAAGCTTCTCGCCTTTGGCAGCGCGTCGGACGATGACATGACGATCTACAACCTTGTCGTAGTCGAAAGCGTGAAGCGGTTGACACAGCTCGAACATCACGAAGTTAGTTGCATCAACTACGTTGTTGATCGGTCGCTCGCCGATAGTCGACAATCGCTCTTGCAGCCACGCCGGCGAAGGTCCGATCTCGACGTTTCGAATGACGGCGCCAACGTACCGCGGCGATAGGTCGCCGTCAACGACGGTAACCTGCGTAAGCGAACTCACATCGGGACCGTGAGTTTGGTAGTCCAACGACGGCATCCGCAGCGTCTCGCCTGTCAATGCTGCGACATCACGTGCGACACCTACGACACCTAGACAGTCCGGGCGGTTAGGCGTCAGTTCGATGTCTAGAATCGCATCGCCTATGACATCGCCAATCGGCGTGCCAATCGCAGCTTCGGTTGGCAGAACCAAGATCCCATCATGCTCGTCACCGATGCCGAGCTCCTTTACGGAACACACCATCCCGGAAGATTCGACTCCACGTATCTTGGACTTTCGCAACCTGCGAGTCTTACCTCGGTCGTCGCTGTACGGATCAAATAGGTGGGCACCAATCGAGGCGTACGCAATCTTCTGGCCTCGAGCTACGTTCGGAGCGCCGCAAACCACTTCGTGCACCGCTTCGCCATCGTTGACTTCGACAAGGCGCAACCGGTCTGCATTTGGATGTTGCTTAACATCCAACACCTCTCCCACAACAACGTTTTCGATGTGACCGAACCGCTCGATCGAGTCGACCTCGTTTCCAGCCATAGTGAGTTTATGGGCGAGCTCATCGACGTCGACCTTCACGTCGACGTACTCGCGGAGCCAAGAAAGAGGGACTTTCATCAGATGAAACCGATCCGGTCTTGTTAGAACTGGCTCAAGAAGCGCAGATCGTTAGAGAAGAAATGCCGGATGTCTTCGATGTTGTATCGGAGCATGGCTATCCGCTCCGGGCCCATTCCAAACGCAAACCCCGTGTACTTGGATGTGTCGTATCCGACACCTTCTAACACTTTCGGGTGCACCATACCAGCGCCCATGATCTCGACCCAACGTCCATCCCAGTCGACAGAGACATCAACTCCCGGCTCTACGAACGGAAAATAATCGCAACGGAAACGGATCTTACGCTGTGTTCCGAAAATCCGACGAGTGAACTCGTAGAGCGTTCCTTTGAGGTCTGACATCGTCACGCCTTCGTCGACAGCTAGACCTTCGATCTGGTGGAACTGCCATTCGTGAGTCGCGTCGGTCGCTTCATGCCTGAAGCACAGCCCTGGCGACACGATGCGCACCGGAGGGTCTTGCTTCTCCATCGTGCGGATCTGCATGGGCGATGTTTGAGTGCGCAATAAGACCCGGTTTTTCGACTTGCGATCGATCCAAAGGGTGTCCTGCAGGTCACGCGCAGGATGATCGGGAGGCACGTTCAGCATGTCGAAGTTGTATTTCTCCAACTCCACTATCGGCCCTTCCACGGTCTGAAATCCCATATCGTTGAACACTTCCAAAATTTCGCGCATCATCATCTCGGATGGGTGCAATCCGCCAAGATTCGTTCGACGCCCGGGTAAAGTGATGTCGAATGCGTCCGCAGGCGCGACGGCTTGATCGGATTGAGTTGCCCGTTCGACCGCGTCGTCAAACGCGCTCGTCAACCTCGTTTTAAGACGGTTGAGGCTCGCACCTGCTTCACGCCGCTCTTCCGCCGGTAACGATCCGACACTTCGGAGCCGAACAGAGACTTCGCCCCTGCGTCCGAGATATTCAACTCGCCAATTTTCGAGATCGGATTCGGACGATGCGGCGTCGAGCGTCATTAGCGCCGCGCGCTCCAACTCTTGCGCCGATGCTAGCGTATCCTCCGGCATCAGCGCCCCTCACTTTGCGTTGTAATGGCGTCCGATTTCATTCCAAATCCGATGCGATTTCGGGCTTAGACTGCAAGTATAAAACTGCCGCTTTTCGACGCGCGATCTATGCTCGCAAGACACCGTATCATGTGCACATGAGCAATGAAAACACCGTCCCAATCGAAAACATCCTAGTAACTGGCATGAGCGGGTTGATTGGCGGGGTGTCCGGACGCGAGTTAGCCAACCGCGGCTACAACGTGTCTGCATTGAACCGCCAAGATGTGCCGGGGTTCCCCACCACACAAGCTAGCATCACCGATCTGGATGCCATCCGACCCGCCTTCGAAGGTATCGATTGCGTCGTCCACATGGCGGCGTATCTCGGTCCGTCTGACGACAACCAGCTCTCCGTAAACATCGAAGGCACGTACAACGTCTTCGAAGCTGCAAAAGACGCTGGTGTCAAGCGCTTCGTATTCGGCAGCTCCGGCGCTACACAGATGCGGTACGAGGTCGATGAGCCGATATTGTCGATGGTGCAAGCCCGTTACCCTGACATCCCACAACCGCCGCCGCGCGTTTATCACACCTCGCCGCCTCGGCCGGGCAACATGTACGGAGTCGCCAAACTCGCCGGTGAAGCGATGGGACGGTACTACTCGGAAGCGCACGGCATATCCGTGATCTGCATCCGTCTAGGGCGGGTTACAGCCGAAAACGAACCGGATTCGCCTCGCAACACTGCCGTCTACCTCAGCCAACGTGACGCCGCTCAGATCGTCTGGCGATGCGTTGAGGCGCCCGCAGATGTGCGCTACGGCATCGTCTACGGCGTCTCCGACAACCGAACGCGCTTCCGAGACCTCGAACACACCGAAAACTTGGTCGGATACGTGCCTCTCGATGGAGCCGAATGGGCGGAATAGGCGAGGTGCCGTCGGACGGCCAAAAACGCCACGGCATTGACTTGCAATGAACGAAACACTAGGATGTCACTATCATGCCAACTACGATCACATTAGACGCCGATGTGGCGGAATTCTTCAAGGAACAGAGTCGGCTTCTCAACAAACCCTTGGAGCAGGTCGCAAACGAAACGCTACGCCGCGACATACCCCCTCGCCTTCAGAAAAAAAAGAAGCCGCCAAAGTTTCGTGTTAAACCGTTCAAAGGCGGGTTCGCCCCGGGGGTGGACCCTACTCAATTGAACCGCCTGAACGACCAACTGGAAGTCGAGGAATACGTTAGAAAAGCAAACTTTGATAATCCCTGATATCAATTTGTTGGTTTACGCGTATAACGAAGACGCCCCTGATCACACAACGGCCAGGCGCTGGTGGGAAGACATAGTCAACGGTACCGAGTCCGTCGGGTTGCCTTGGATCGTCTCGGCTGGGTTCGTCAGAGTATCTACCAATTCACACGTTATGCCGAGACCGTTAGAACCGTCGGTTGCGGTAGACCTCGTTTGGAATTGGCTCGAGCGCGACCATGTATTGCCTTTAAATCCGAGCACGGAACACATTGAACTTTTTAGGCGCAATCTGGTTGCCACTGGAGTGGGACGCAACCTCGTAACCGACGCCCACATCGCGGCTTTGGCGTTGGAGTACGACGCAGAAGTCCACTCGAACGACTCGGATTTTGGACGCTTCCCGGGATTGCGGTGGTTCAACCCGCTCCAGCAATCAACGACGGCGCAGACACAAGATTAGTGGGCACGCCGCTCAGGGATGCCAGTCAGACAATCCGCGTCCCGATCGGCTCTCCATCAACGCACCTGACCAGCGCACCCCGCACCCGCCCATCAATGATGTGTGCCGATTTAGTGCCCTCGAGCGATTCGATGCACGCCTCAAGCTTCGGTATCATCCCGCCGCCTGCTACGCCGCTGTTGATGAGGTCGACGGCTTGGCGCTTAGTCATTTGGGGTATCACCCGGCCGCGCATGTCCAGCACGCCCTCGACATCCGTTTGGAAGATCAACAAATTGGCGCTCAAAGCCAGAGCCAGATGTCCCGCCGCCGTATCGGCGTTGATGTTGAGTATCTGGTCGGCCAACGATGTGGTTTCTAAATTCAAAGCTGCGGGCCCTACAACCGGCACACGGCCAGAATCGACTATCGATTCAACCGGTCCTGCGTTTGTTTTTACGACTCGTCCGACGTAACCCAACTCTGGGTCTTGAATCACGGCGCTAAACATCCCGTCAGAAACACCCGAAACACTGACGGCGGGCGCTCCGGCCCTCGTGAGTTCCGCCACGAGGTTGGAGTTCACGAGCCCGGTTAGCACCGCAACCGCCACCTCGAGCGTCGCCGCGTCGGTAACGCGTAGCCCCCGGACAAATTGTGAGCGTACGCCCTGTTTCGCAACCCACTCTGAGATCGTCTTGCCACCTCCGTGAACGACGACCGGCCGCAACCCTCGGTTCCACAACTCAACGACGTCATCGATCGTCGAATCCCCCTCGCCCAGAGTGGAGCCGCCGATTTTGACAACAATGCAGTCTGGAGTTGGCATTAAATGGGACTCAAGTCGAGATGCGGGGTCAGGAAGGGGTCAACAACCCGAAACTCATCGGTCAATGCTGCTGAGGTTAATGGAGCATACCGACATTCCTGCGAGCCCCCGATGACTACGTGGTGTAAGCCGAGTTGAAAACGACGTACTCCTCAGTTAGGTCGCATCCCCACGCTTCTCCAAAACCATCGCCGCAGTTCAAGTTGACGCGCAGCTCGACTTCGTGGTGATCCAATGCGGCTATAACGCTTTGGACGTTGTACGCGATTGCCTTGCCTTCCGACACAATCTGGATGCCATTTACGAATATCTCAATCTCAGATTCAACTAGCGGGATACCCGTCTTACCGACCGCCATCATGATGCGTCCCCAGTTCGGGTCGCGACCGTACACTGCGGTCCGAACTAGCAGTGATGCCACCACGGACCGCGCCGCTTTGCGGGCATCAACGTCCGAATACGCTCCCTCAACAACCGCAGTTATTAGGTGTCGCGCCCCCTCGCCGTCGCGGGCGAGTTCGATCGCGAGATAACGGTTGACGAACTTGACTGCGTCTGCGAACTTGGCGGAATCGTCGCCGCCGCCAGACACTCGCGGACTGCCCGACGCGCCATTCGCGAGTAGAGCCACCGTGTCGTTAGTGCTCTGGTCGCCGTCGATATCGATCTGGTTGAAACTTAGCGTCACTGCATCGGACAACACGGACTGAAGATATGTCGACTCGACATCGGCATCGGTGGAGATGAAGCACAGCATCGTCGCCATGTTGGGGTGAATCATCCCAGCGCCCTTTGCGCATCCACCAACAGTCACCATCGAACCGTCGCTCGCACCGTACTGCACGGCGACCTGTTTCGGGTGCGTGTCCGTCGTCATGATCGCCTTGGCGAATTCCGAACTTGCCGCGGCGCTGTCGTCACCACCCCGGACGTCGATTCGAGGTGCATGGTCGCGGATCAGATTCATCGGAAGCTCGACACCGATGACGCCTGTGGAGGCAACGAGTACCTCGTCGGCACCCACGTCGAGATTCTGCGCGGCTATGGTCGCCACATCCCGAGCGTCAATTAATCCCTGCTCGCCGACGGAACAGTTCGCGCATCCGCTGTTGGCAATCACCGCTCGTGCGCTGCCGCGCGTAACCACTTCTCTCGACACCGTGACAGAGGGCGACATGATGCTGTTTTGCGTAAATGTCCCCGCAACGGTGCAGTCTCGATCCGAATAGAGCATCCCGAGATCGTATTTGTCCTCACCAGGTGTCTTTATGCCAGCGAAGACTCCCCCAGCTTGGAAACCCTTTGCCGATGCGACTCCGCCGCCGTCGACAAGCGTCAGATCAGTTTCGTTAGACATCTCTCACATCTCTACCGACTCGTCGTGTACATGGTCGGACCTAGGCCGGTTGCTTTTGGCAGGCCGATATAGCCCATGCAATAGACTTTATAAGAGAGAGGCCAACCTCTGAATTGGCACCGTATTTTTGGCGGGAATCGTCGTAATGCTCGAAACGCACAAAGCAGATGTACTTGTAGCAGGTCAAGGAGCCGCCGCCTTCGCGGCCGCCCTTTACTCGGCAAGATATCAACTAGACACCACCATTGCGTCCGAATCGTTCGGTGGTGAGACCGCAATTGGCGGATTGATCGAAAACTACCCGGGAACCCCGGACATCGACGGCTTTGACCTCATGCTCAAGTTCAAAGAGCAGGTTGACAAACTGGAGGTTCCGACCATTTCCCGCAATTTGGAAGCGGTCGAACCGAGTGACGGACGTTTCATCTGCACTGTCGGCGGGGGCGACATCGTCGACGCAGGTTCTGTAGTCCTCTGCGTCGGTCGCGAACGCCGGACGTTGGGTTTGCCGAACGAAGCCGAATGGACCGGCAAGGGCGTGTCGTACTGCTCGACATGCGATGCTCCGCTGTATCGCAACAAGGAGGCAGCCGCAGTCGTCGGGGGAGGCAATGCGGCCGTTGAAGGCGCGATTCTTCTGGCTCGATACGCTAAGCATGTCTACCTGATCTACCGCGGCGACGCGCTTTGGCGGCCCGAACCGATCCAACTCAAAGTGCTTTCGCAGATACCAAATGTGCGGGTGCTTCTCAACACCAACGTCACAGAGTTGATCGGGACCGATCTCGCCGGATTGCAGAGCATCCGGATTTCGCGTCCGATGGACGACGATGAGACGGTCGACGTGCATCCCGAACAGACCGAGCCGATGAACCGATCGCGGGATGACGATAACGGCAAAGATGTGATCGAACTTGACGGCATCTTCATCGAAGCGGGCGCAGATCCCAGGCTCGAGATTCCAAACATGCTCGGTTTAGATATCAACCCCGAGACGCAAGAAGTGCATGTGGACCGTGGCCAGCGCACCAGTATGCCAGGCATCTACGCAGCAGGCGATCTGACCGACGGCACATCTCTGAAGCAGACCGTGACGGCCGCGGCGCAGGGCGCGGTCGCAGCGCTTTCGGCATATGGCTACGTACTCGCCGGCGAGCACCACTACGAAGCTGCTTAACGTCGCAATTCTCCGATCTAAGGCAACGCCATGCGAGCGCCAATCAGCACGACTTCGCAGGAACGCCTGGTAACGGCACCGGACATTCCGCACGCCGAACCGCAACTCGGCGAAGTCGCGGTCCTCTACACAAAACCGGAAACGGTTCTCAGCGATTATGCGGATCTGATGGATCTGGCGGGTTATCGTGACGCGCTAACGCCGGACATCCCAACGCTCCTCAAGGTCAACATCTCCTGGCAGCACTACTACCCGGCGTGCTCAACGGCACCGTGGCAGATCGAAGGTGTAGCCAACAAACTCCGCGCTGACGGCTTTGACGACATCACTGCCGCCCATAACGGAACGGTGGTCGTTGATCCCATTGAAGGACGCATCAAGAATAAGCACGCGGTAGTTGAAGACCGCCTCGGCATTCCGCACGCCATTTTGGACACGCCGAATATCGGATGGGTTCGATATGTTCCGTCGGCCGAGATGCTCGTCCTTTCCGACATCTACAGGGATGGCATCTTCATTCCGGAAATACTCCTCGGCACGAACATCATCCAGCTGCCCACGGTTAAAACGCACGTCTTCACACAGATGACAGGCGCGATGAAGAATGCGTTTGGCGGACTGTTACATCGCTACCGCCATTGGACGCACGCCCAGATCCACGAGACTCTCGTGGACTTGTTGCAGATTCAGAGGGAGATACACAGCGGATTGTTCGCAGTTATGGACGGCACCTTTGCAGGCGATGGACCGGGTCCGCGTGCCATGCGAATTCATACCAAAAACATCATCCTGGCGTCCGCCGATCAAGTAGCCATAGATGCCGTCGCTGCAAAACTCATGGGCTTCGACCCCATGTCCATCCCTAAAATCCGCATCGCCCACGAAATGGGACTAGGCATCGGCAACCCATCTCAAATCAACCTCAAAGGTGACGACATCGCCAACGTCACGTGGGACTTCTCCCCCAATGAAAACACCTTCGCCTCCCGCGGCCAGAAACTCATCTACTGGGGTCCGCTGAAGCCGTTGGAAGGCATGTTATTGCGGTCGCCCATAACCCCATGGGCTTTCGTCGCATCTAACCTCTACCACAACGAGTTTTGGCTACGTTTCATCGGTCGTAAACGTGTCGCGGACGCGTTGAAGACCCCGTGGGGCGAGCTCTTCAAGAAGTACTGAGATCAAGGGGCATGAAATGCCAATGGGATCCGATCAGATCGTCGAATCGCGGCTAGAAATCGGCGACCGCCACATCAACTACGTCGAGGGGCCGAATTCCGGTCCTCCGTTGCTTCTGATACATGGTATTAGTGGTCGTTGGCAGGATTGGGACAGCGTATCAGACGCCTTCGCAACTGATTGGCACGTGTTCTCCGTCGACCTCCGGGGCCATGGCAAGTCGAGTTGGACGTCTGAGGGATACCACTGGCGGTACTACGCCTACGATCAGATTGAATTCATCGAGCGTGTCATTGGTGACCCCGCATTCGTAATCGGGCATTCACTCGGCGCATCGACCGCGTTGGGTTTGAACGCCGAACGACCCGATTTAGTGCGCGCCGCAGTTTATGAAGATCCGCCGTTGTTCGTACATCGCCGCTGGGAAGGCAATCAATTTCGCAACGGTTTTTCCGCGACGTTAGAAGTTCTCGAGGCCAATCCGGATCTACAAACCTTGGTCGATCACGTCAAAGAAACCAATCCTGAATACGACGACGATCGTTGCCAAGACTGCGCAACAAAATTGCTGGCGATGGACCCAGAAGTCTTTCGATCCACTCTGAGCGGCAGGGCCCGGGCGAATTGGCGCAGTGAAGATCTACTCGCACGAGCCGAAGCGCCGGGGCTGCTGTTGCAAGCCGAACCGTCTCTAGGCGCTGCCCTCTGGGATGAAGAAGCCGTTGAGGCGATGAGGCTGTTGCCGCAAGCAGAATTTGAGAAGTGGGATGATTCCGGACACGGGATGCATAACTCCTTCCCTGAACGCTTCATAGAACGCGTACTCAGATTCTTCGGAACCGTTTCCTGAGGGTTTTCAGAGCCAATGCGGTGAAAATACGGGCATTGATCCCGGCAATTTCCACTTCGCCACATTTTCGGCTTTGTCGCGGACGTTGAATCGCAATTATCCTTATCTCTGCTAGCAAGCAACGCGGTGGCGTTTCGCCGACCGCGTTAGAGCACCGCGTCATAACAGAGATAGAGCCGAATATGAGAGACCGACTCGCACCGTTAGGCCTTGTAGTCCCTTACCTCATCGTCTTTACAGCCAGCGCGTGCACCCTGATCTTGGAGATCGTCGCCGGTCGCATCCTCGCGCCGGTCATCGGTGTTTCGCTCTACACCTGGACCAGCATAATCGGCGTCGTACTGGCCGGCATCAGCGCAGGTAACTACGCTGGCGGACTCATCGCCGACAAGTACCCGTCGCGTCTTACGCTGGGCATCATCTTGCTGGTGTCCGGTGTTTTCACCGTCATCATCCTCCCATTGATCTCGGTTGTCGGCGAGTTAGTCGCCGAAATGCCATTGTTGCCAAGGATCGTGACGCTGACTGCCGCACTCTTCCTGCCGGTGAGCGTCATCTTGGGCATGGTGACGCCGATAGTCATCAAGCTGGAACTGCGCGAGTTATCTAAGACCGGAGACATCGTCGGACGTTTTTACGCCATCTCCACCGCCGGTTCCATCCTAGGCGTCTTTTTGACCGGATTCGTACTGATCCAGTGGATCGGCACCAGACCTATCGTGCTCGCAGTCGCAATCGCTTTGTTCCTAATGGCGATACTGTTCGGCGATCTTTGGAAGGTGCGCTACAAGTTTCTGGCCGTTTTGGCGATCGCTGTCGTCGCAGTTTCAACGGTGCTGACCTTCAGATACGACTGGTTCGAATCTGGATGCGACGAAGAGAGCAACTACTTTTGCATCAAGGTCCGCGAACGTGAGATCCAAGGGCACCGCGTTCGCACGTTGACACTCGACCAACTTTTGCACAGCTACGTCGCGCTTGACGATCCGACCTTCCTCGTTTACGGATACGAAAAGATAACCGCAGACTTCGTCGCGCTTCAAGACCATCGTGGCGACGGTCCCAACGTATTGTTCATCGGCGGAGGCGGTTATACGATGCCGCGACTCATCGAAGTTCGATATCCAGATTGGAACGTTGAAGTCATCGAAATCGATCCTGAAGTTACCGAGGTCGCGCATGCATACTTCGCGCTGCCCAGGAACACCACAATATCGACCTACAACGTCGACGCGCGCATGAAGGCCAACGATCTCGCCGACGGCAACTACGACATGGTGGTCGGAGACGCCTTCAACGATTTCTCCGTTCCTTATCAATTGACGACGCACGAATTCAATCAACGCGTCAAAGAGTTGCTCAAGCCCGAAGGCATTTACATCGTCAATATCGTAGACAACCTAGAGATCGGCAACTTCCTGCGCGCCTACGTCAACACGATGCGGCACACTTTCGAATATGTCTACGTGTTGCGCGACGACGACCTTTGGGAAAAGGACGAACGCTCCAACGTCACCTACGTGGTTGTCGGCTCGTCACAACCGATAACCCGCGACGACTTGGTAGAGGCGAACGAAGCAGTCGGTTGGCACGAACCGATATCGAACTTTATGCCCGACGAGCTTTCGTACCGCTGGTTTCACCGGGAAGACCCCATCATGATCACTGATGACTACGTGCCGGTCGACCAGTTGCTCGCGCCGTTATTCTTGCACAGCCGTTAGAGAATCCGCTGGCCGCGTTCTACCTCGAGTGGATTACACGTCGCATCCAAATACCTCGGCCAACGCGTCGTCCGTTTTTCCGAACATTATTCGCTCATCTTCGGGCAGTGCGTGATCGTATCCGAGCAGGTGCAAAGTGCCATGGATGGCCAGCATCGCCAATTCGCGCTCGAATGGCACGTTTTTTTCGTCGGATTGGCGCTTCGTTTGGGGCAACGAAATTGCGATATCTCCAATACGATCCGGAAAATTTTCGCCGATATCAGCCGGGAAGTTGTCGTGGGGCTCGGCACCGAATGAGAGTACATCGGTCACATGGTCATCACCAGCGAATTCGCGGTTTAGCTGACGAATCCTAGCGTCCCCGGTTAGAAGCACCACTACAGTTGCGTTCTGATCGTCCGAGAAGCCCTCACGCTTGAGAATCGTGTCGACTGCGCGTCGAACCAACCGTACGTCGGCGTCGGACGCGGTGACCGCCCCGTCATCGATCTCCACATCGACGCAATTTGCCAACGGTTGCCCCACCTAACCGATATTCCTAGAAACCGCCTCACGCAACCGTCGCAACATGCTGAGCAACGGAGAATACTTCGAGTCGAGGTCAGCCAATTCGGAGGCGACCGCTGTGGCTTCAGCGACACCACCAACGATCTCAGGTGCGGATGTCATACTGATCTCTGCGTACATCTTTGCTTGCATAAGGTGCGGCGTGAGGCGATCCGAGATGATCTCGGATTGGCTGTAATCGCCACGCTCGACCGACGTCAGCGCCAATTCTTCTGCAGTCTCGATAGCCTCGGCGATCGCGTCCGTCAACTCAGCAGCCGTGGTCGGCTCGTCCCTAGACATGCCGCGTCGTTAACAATGCCCGTATCACCGGGATCAGTCTTCGAACCACTGCGAGTCGAACGCCAGCGACATCGGGACCCACCAGTCGTCCGGCCCCGCTTCCGGCACCTTCTGCTGGTAGGTCATCATCAGATCATTCCACTCCTCCGCCCGTTTTGTTGAGGTATAACTCTGGAAATCGCGGCTCGGGTCAAAATCGTCCGGTGCGGTGCAATACATGAACAGGTGATTGCCGATGCGGAATATCTCCATCCGCTCGATGCCGATGCCCTTGAGAGCTTCCAACACCTCAGGCCAAACATTGCGGTGGTACTCCTCGTACTCCGCGATGATCTCTGGATCGTCTTTAAGATCGAGTGCTTGCGCGAATGATTTCATGGTTCTTCTCACCGATTAATGCGTACGTGATCAGGCTCGAAACATCATCAGCCCCTGAACGGGGCGGCTCCGTAGCGCAGTTTAACACCGTTGCCAAGACTACCCGTTCAGCACCTGAATCCGCCGATCATTCAGCGAATATTGGAAGCTGCACTCCAACCAACGTCCCTTCTTGTGTTCCGACGAAGAGCATGTCTCCCGCGATCGCGGGGGTGGAGCTACACGATATACAAGGGGCATCCCCAGGCCATAGATCTAACTTGTAACGCGTTTTGCCGCGTTCTAGATCGATCATGTACAGAACGCCATGAGTGTCTATCACATAAACGAAATCCCCAGCAATTACGGGACCGCCCGTAATCCATCTTTTTTCGTCGGTGAACTCTATCCACTCGCGTTCAGGTTCTTTGTATTCATCCGTCTCGCTACGCTTTTTCGCTTCTTCTTCGTCCGGATTGACGGCGTAGATGGCACCCGATCGATCGGCGAAAACGACTAGGTCCTCGGTTGCAGCGATGTCGCCCCGCACGCCTCGCTTAGTCTCAGTCTCATAAACCCATCTGATGCTGTTTCTTGTGTACTGTATGAAATCGCCGCCGTCATTTCCGAAATAGAGGTCCGGACCGTGCCGAATCACCGCCGAGCGCAACGGCTCGGATTCGTCATCACTCTCGCTATCGTAATAAGGCATCTGACTGCCTCGGAGACGGGCGTTTCCATTGCGACCTCCAGTTTCAGTATGAAACCCATGGAGAGTTCCGTCGTCGCTACCGATATAGAACGCCCCGCGGTGAGCAACTCCCGATTCTCGGAACCTGCCCCACTCCGAATCTGTATTAAGCCTAGGGTTAGCCCACAATAGCTTGCCTTCATCTTCGCTAGATTTATCCGTGTTGAACGCGTAAACCCGCCCGCCTGCAGCCGCTATCACTATGTCCTCATAGATCGTTGGTTTCGCTTCAAATCTGTCATTCCGATCACGCTCATACTGCCAGCGCTTCGAACCGTCTTCCGTGTCGAGCGCGAAGAAACCGGTGTTGTCTGTTCCGAAGTAGATTACAGAGCCGTCTGAGTTAAGGACTCCGCCGCTTGTCACATCGCTCCGTGCGTTGTACGACCATTTCTCTCTTCCGGACGAGGCATAGACCGCGTACATGAGGTTGTCTTTAGATCCGAAGTAGACGATCCCGTCATGCACCGTCACGTCTGAATTAGCCGCTGTCGTCGCTACGCTGCCTGTCGCTTCGGTTTGGAACTCCCATCTGATTGTCGGTTCAGTGACCGGTTCGGGCGTCGGTGTCGGCGTGATCGTAGGCGTAGCGGTCGGTTCCGGTGTAGCGGTCGGCGGCTCCGGCGTAGCGGTCGGCTCAGGCGTGGGCGTCTCCGTCGGTTCTGGTGTGGGCGTGGCTGTTGGGGCTGCCGTAGGAGTTTCCGGCATCGCCGTCGCCGTCGGCTCAGGAGTTGGCGTAGCTGTCGGTTCAGGCGTCGCGGTATCAGCCGGTACCGGTGTCGCCGTAGGAGCGAGAGTCGCCGTTGGACTCGGCGTCGCAGTTGCCGTGGGAGTAGCCGTCGGCGTCGGTGTAGCGGTCGGCAGTGGCGTCGGCGTCGGGACGGGTGTATCGGTCGGTGCCGGAGGCGGACTCGGGGTGCTGGTCGGCTCCAGTGTGCTGGTCGCCGTAGGCGTGAATGTACTGGTGACGGTGAATGTCGGCGTTCGGGTGAACGTCGCAGGTCGTTCAGTCGCAACTTTTCCGGCTTCTTGAGTCATCAGCGCCGACTGACCATCTGTTGTGTCTGTCGGCTCGACAGTCGCACCACCGGTTTGTGGATCTTCGCTGCAAGCCACCAACGCCGCGAATGCACCGCTTACCAACACCGCAGACGCAAAAAGCGCGGCGCGGCGAAGATAAACACGGCCATTGTGCTGCGAGAACATCCTTAAAGGTTAACGATTTCCCATACGTCGATTCCACACCGACCAGTTCCATCACTTCGCAGTGAGTTGAATCAAACGCACTCCGCGATTCAGATATAGTCAACGTTGTCGCCAACGAACTTGACCTATTGCGGCTCCGTGCCGTTTGGAGGATTGTCAAATGAAACGAGTGGGTTTTCTCATGAAAATCAATGCGGACGTGATCGATGAGTACACCGAGCACCATGCCAACGTGTGGCCTGACATGCTCGAGGCCCTTCGCCGCCATGGTTGGCGAAACTACAGCATCTTCGCACGCGATGACGGCACACTCTTCGGTTACGTGGAAGTCCCAGAATCGTTCGAAAAGGCGTTGGAAGGGATGGCTGAAGAGGAAGTGAACGACCGTTGGCAAGATTTCATGACGCCATATTTCGAGATACCCGAAGGTTCCCACCCGGACCAGAACATGATCGTCCTGACAGAGGTATTCCACACCGACTAGCAATGCCCTACGGACCGGAAAACGAAACCGCCACATTCTAGGAGACAGGTCATGGCCCTACCCCAGTTCATCGATACGCATCACCACCTCTGGGATCTTGAGAACAACCCCTACCCATGGCTCACAGAAGGTATCGATCACTTCGTCGGCGATTACTCGATTTTCCGACGAACCTACCTGATTTCGCACCTTCACAAAGACGCTGAAGGGCTCCCCCTCGTGAAATCGGTCCATGTTCAAGCGGAATGGGACCATGAAGCCGACCCGGTCGGCGAAACAACTTGGCTACAGAGCGTCGCTGATTCTGAAGACTCGCGCGGAATGCCACATGCGATCATTGGCTTCGCTGATCTGTCGCTTCCCGGTGCGCCTGATCTAATCGCTCGCCATGCGGAGCACGCCAACTGGCGCGGCATCCGGCACATGCTCAACTGGGCGGAAGACCCGAAATGGCAGTTCGCCGACCGCAATGATCTGATGACCGACCCAGACTGGCTCCGAGGCTACCGGGCGCTAGCCGATCACGACGGTTCGTTCGACCTCCAGGTCTGGCCTTGGCAGCTGGAAGACGCTGCCGGGCTGGCGCATCGAGTCCCCAATGTCCCGATTGTGCTGGACCACACCGGAATGCCTCGCGATTGGGACGATGAGGGCATCGACTTATGGCGCAAGGGCATGTCCGCTTTGGCCAGTGCCGACAACGTCTCCGTCAAGATATCCGCGCTTGGAATGTTCTCGGGCGAGTTCACTGCCGATCGCATCCGGCAGTTCGTTCTGGACACGATCGACATATTTGGCGTCGAACGTTGCATGTTCGCTTCTAACTACCCAGTCGACATGTTGTTCACCGCCTACGCAACCATCTGGAACGCGTACGACAACATAACCGCCGATTTCACGGATTCGGATCGCGAAAAGCTATTCATGACCAACGCGGAGCGTTACTACCGCATCTGACCCGGCTAACCAACGAGAAATAGATAATGTTCTAGTGGCAACACCACCGATTGCGCCACCAAAAAAGGAGACAAAAGGCGATGACAATTGCGCATCTGCGAACCTACACCATCAACAACGGAATGATGGATTCTTGGCTCAAACTCTTTGACGAAACCCTCATAGACGTAATGGACGGCTTCGGGATGAAGGCCGAGACCGTCTGGGTGAACGAAGAAGAATCGCAGTTCATCTGGATCCGCTCCTACGGTGAAACCGTCGAAGAACTGGAAGAGAAAGAGGCCGCGTTCTACGGCTCCGAGTGGTGGGAGCAAAACATGCCGCTCGTGCGCGGACATCTGGCGCACCGCGACATCAAACTGATCAAATCGGTGGACTAAGTTTCGCCCACGCTTCAAAGCAGGCTAGTTGCCGAGGTAGCGTCGGCGCGAACCGAGCAGTTCAATCTGCTCGGTGTCCACAGGAGCGTCTCGCGGACCTTTGTCATACTGGTGGCCCCACTTCTCAACCTACTAGGTTGGCGGGTCAGCCACCCCGAATTCTGGTTCATTCCGTCCACCCTCGACGACGCCGACTCGCGCATGGTTCATGCCTTACATTCCGACGCGGTGCCACATCGCACTCTCGCGGTCGTTGAAACGCGAGCTCTCGGCGCCGACATCGAGAGCGGCTTGGAGTTCCATTTGGAGCGGTGCATCGCTAACGGAGTCGCTATTTTCGCCATAACCGACGGTCGATACTGGCACCTGTATCCGATTGTCGAGGGGGTGACGCCGGGCGAACCCGCCGCGGTCTGCGACCTGTTCAACCAAAACGAGTCAGAAATCGCACCGATGGCGATGCTCAGGTGCGTGACCTCCTCCTTCTATCCTCTGCAAGGAGAGAGTGGTTCGTGAAACGGAGCAACCGTTAGATGACCGATCTGACCAAATCCAAAGCCTTGACCTTTGACCTGTTCGGCACCGTCCTTGATCTGGGCGGCAGTCTAACCCCATACATAGCCGATTTCATCCGCGGTCGAGGTGCGCAAGACGATGTCGACGCTCCGGGGTTTTGGGCCGAACTGCGACATCGACAACGAATCGAGCAGTATCAGGACTCCCTGTTGGAACTCGGTCACACGGGATATTTGGAAACGGCTCAAAAAGCGTTCGTATACGTCGCGAAACTAAACGACCTACCGCCGAGCGAAGACGAGGTCGATGCCTTCATGCTGGGGTGGCGCCAACTTTCGCCGTTCGGCGACTGCCTGCCGGCGCTGAAACGCATGGCATCTTCCTATAAACTGGTCGCTCTATCCAATGGCAACCCGTGGTTCCTCGATTACCTCGTCCAAAACCGCATCAAGTTCGAATTCGATGGTGTCATATCTGTCGAAGTCGCGGGGGCATTCAAACCGCATCCCGGTGTTTATCGCAGCGCGGCCCGTATATTGGACATGGAACCGTGCGACCTGATCATGGTCTCAGCTAACTCATACGATGTCTTGGGTGCCCGCACTTGCGGACTGCGCGGCATCTACGTCAACCGCTACAATCTTCCGTACGAACACACCGACGCCCGCTACGAACCTGACCTCACCGTTCCCGACTTCGCCGCGATGGCGGACCACCTCTTAGCTTCCTGAAAATCCCTTCTCTGATGCATGAACTTTCCAAGACGATCCAGCCAGGTTTGACCCACGAGCGGGAATGGATCGTGATCGATTCCATGCTTTATTCGCCCGGCGGTGATCCGGCACGCGCCACCTTGTCTAGCCCGTCAATGATCAACGAGATGGAAACGACTGCAATGCTGGGTCTCGACCCAAGATTGCCGGACGGCGGATTTACGGTAGGTTTCCATGTAGATATCAAGCACGTGGCAGCAGCACCTCCGGGAGCCCGGATGCGCACCACCGCCGAACTACTCGAGGTATCGGGAACTCGTTTCCGATTTCACGTCGAAGCCCACGATCTCGACTCGGGCCGACTGATCGGCATCGGGACGCACCGGCGCGCGGCGATCTTCCCGTAATCGGCGATATTTCGGGGTCGGCCCGAGCTGCGGACATCAACCCCACACACCACGCCTCAAACTCGTTCCATATCGGATTTCGAGACAGTCCCAACCAAGTACCCATTCTCAAAAACCAGCAACAGATCAATTGCGCGCTTAGCGAGCAATTCCCGGGCAAGTGAAACGTCGTCGCCTGGCTCGATCGCAAACGTCGACACGGTTTGAGCGACGTCTGCGACCGTCAATCCCGCACCTTGGTCCCGTCCCAGACCCAGTGAAATCACATCGCCCATCGAAACCGTTCCAATGACTCGCCCGTCGGCAATAACTGGTATCGATGTGTTCGGGTGCAACGAGATAACGTTTCTCACCGCAGCATCCAGCGACGTGTTCGCATTGAGCGCCGTCGGCACCGACGACATCACAGACCGCACGGACACCCCGACAGCCGCAGGTCGATCTCGCTTCCTGCCGGCCCTCCGCGTTTCCGCCGTCGACGCTGGAAGTATGAAACTCGCGATCAAGAACAGCCACAGACCACCCGAAAGGTCTTGGCGAGCCAAAATCAGGTACCCTGCCGCGATCATCATCGCCACGGCTAGTACCTGACCCGCACGCCCGGCGACCCGCGCCGCAAAACTACGATTGCCGGTCAGACCCCAAACCACGGATTGCAAAACTCTCCCGCCATCGAGCGGTAGCCCCGGCAACATGTTGAATACCGCCAGAGCGACGTTTTGCAGTCCGACGTAAAACAGTATTCCTTGCAACATCGCCGCTCCGCCCGTGGCCAGAGGGTCGCGATAGACGAAATAAAGCAACGAAGCAATGATGCCGAGCACCAGGGACATCGCCGGCCCAGCCGCCGCAATCAAAAAGTCGTGCGACGATCGCGACCTTAACTCCGCGATTAGGCTTACGCCGCCGAAGATCATCAACGTGATGGACACAACCGAGTAACCGAAGCGCTTCGCAGTCAGCGAATGTGCCAGCTCGTGAGCCAACACGGAAAGGAACAGACAGATCGTCACGATGACGGCGATGATCCACTCCTGCGCCTCCGTGAGGTTGATCGATATGAACGGCAGTCCGCCAGACGCAATCAACCACGTCAGCAAAACGAACCCGATCAGCCACGACCAGTGGACACGGATCGGGATGTTAAACAGGACACCTACGCGCATGTCGCCCTACGTTGATGTTTCATCTTCAAGAAATGCGGCTCCTCTGAAGGGATTGGCTATATTAACCATACGAACACTCTAAAGGGCCATATCTGCGCGCGCGAATATTCTGGATGCTCAGCGCGCGACCTACCTCGAAAAACACCATTATCGACGACCGAAACTTGTAATCTATCGACATAAACCATGGAAGATACGTTTCAAGCGACCATAAGAGCCGCCCGACGCGTCGGAGTGCGCTTCGATGACGACACCGCCCCGAATTCGATACGAATCCAAAAAGGTGGCGCGCACTCGTTAAACCTCGTCGATTGGGGCGAAAACGGCGACGACAAGCCCGCGATCGTCTTCATTCACGGCTTCTTGCAGCAAGCCAGAACGTGGGACTTCACCTGCCTTGCTTTGCGATCACGTTTCAGGTGCATCTCTCTTGACCTCCGAGGGCACGGCGACAGCGGTAAGCCGAGCGGTCCCGACTACAACACCCACTACTACATGGACGACTTACGACGCTTCGCCGACCATCTACAAAACGAAATGAACGTCAAGCGATTCGCGCTTTGCGGACTGTCGCTCGGCGGCCAACTCTCTTACGTCTACGCATCTGAAAACCCCGACACCGTCGACGCAATCGTCGTAGTCGACGTTGCACCGGAAACCAACCGCCAAGCACGCCGCGGCGTAAACCGCTTCATTACGGGGCTGCCAAGAGAAGGCACGTTCGAAGACCTAGTCGAAAAGGTCACTAGAATGAGCCCGCTCCGCACACCCGAAGCGGTTCGAGGCTCATTGATTCGAGCCACCCGCGTAAACCCAGATGG
Organism: Dehalococcoidia bacterium; assembly: GCA_965220355.1. GTDB lineage: Bacteria > Chloroflexota > Dehalococcoidia > Lucifugimonadales > Lucifugimonadaceae > Bin127. Next base: position 200,735 of record OZ244820.1, on the reverse strand, counting down.
CAGTTGGGAGTGGAAACACGACCCACGACTGCTGGAACGCCACCAAGCCAGCTACACCTCCGATGACTTTTGGGCGGCATTGAGCGGCGTTACCTCGCCCGCTCTCTTCGTTCTGGGCCGCAACTCCAAACTGGTTTCCCCAGACGTCGTCCGCCGCATGGTCGAGACCGTTCCCGGCAGCTCGGCGACCTACGTGCCAGATGCCGGCCACCGCGTTCCCGGCGACAACCCACTCGGCTTCATCCGCGCCGTAAGCCCATTCCTAGACCGTTACGTGCTCAAACCAGGCGTCGGGAGAAAAAACGACGTTAAACAAGCTCCGACCTAAAATCTTCTACGGCTGGTGGATCGTCATCGCCGGCGGGTCGATGCAGTTCTACACATCAGCCGTCTTTTGGCGCGGCTTTCAAGCATTCGTCGATCCCGTCCTCCGATCATTCACCGGATGGAGCTCTGGCGCCTTCGCTTCCGCATTGGCCCTTCAACGCGCCGAAAGCTCATTCTTCACGCCATTCGTCGGCGCCGCGATAAACCGCTTCGGGCCAAGACCAGTTTTGATCTTCGGCCTCTTCTTCACCGGATGCGGCTTCATTCTGCTGAGCCAGATGCAGGCACTTTGGCACTTCTACGCCGCGATGCTGCTGTTGGGACTCGGCATGTCGTTCGGCGAGTTCATTGTCTTCGTCACCACGGTCGTCAACTGGTTCGTCCGCCTCAGGGCGCGCGCACTCGCAACCGTCATGACCTTTTCCGCCATGGGCGCCGTCGCACTTCCCCTCCTCGTCTGGTTGATCGAAACCGTCGGATGGAGAACCGTGTTTTTCGGCATCGGCATCGGATTCTGGGTCATCGGTACACCCGTTGTGCTCGTTCTGCGACGCCGACCCGAAGACTTCGGCACGCGGCCAGACGGCGACTCCGACTTCACCGTCGCGCGCCCTGACCGCGCTCCGCAAACGCACCGCCAACCACGCGAGGTTTCTGTCGCGATGCGCGACGCCGTGCGCCTCAGAGCCTTCTGGCAGATTGTCATCGCCGTCAGCCTCGGAGAACTCGTCGCGATGACGAATCTCTTTCACTTACCCGCCCTGCTCGAATACAAAATAGACCTCTGGATGGCCTCCATCGCCGCTGGCGCCGTCGCGTTCGGCGACGTCTTGGGGCGCATAACAATCGGCACAATCGGTGACCGCTACAACGTCAAATTCCTGCTTGCATCAGCACTATCCATCCAGACCATCGGCGTCGGCTCACTGGCACTTATCAACTCCCATTTCATCGGCATATCCTGGGGCCTAGCGCCATTGCCATTTTTCGTCTTCTGCACAGGTTTCGGTTTCGGCTCCTCAATTCCTTTGCGCCTGTCCATCCTCGCCGAATACTTCGGAAGGCGCAGCTACGGCACCCTAGTAGGCGTCACAGGTTCCATTAGCTCCATTTGGGTGACCTGCGGCCTCCTATTCGTTGGCTTCATGTTCGACATCACCGATTCCTACCGCCCCGCCTACTCAGTTCTAACCCTCATACTCCTACCCGCCATCCCACTGACCCTTGCTCTCGAATCGCCGACCCGGGTAGCCGCCAAAGTGCGCCGAACCGCACGCGCACGCATCAGGCGCATGGCAATTGGGCGTTGAGACATTCCCCACGCGAGAACAACCGAAATTCGACAGCCAGCATACATTGGATTGTTCGATCGAGCGGTCACCAGCAAAACGCCACACCAACCAAACAACCACCAGCCACCAGCGCCCCTTTCGCTCAGCGAAAGGGGCGCGAGCCAGCGAAGCGCCGCGAGCGGGGTATGCCCGGGCGGAGCGGGGCACGCCAACCAAACAACCACCAGCCCATCACCAAGGTACACTCATCCACCACAAACATTCCCCCTCTCCCGTTGGACGGGAGAGGGTTGGGGTGAGGGCCCGGGGCGGAGCGGGGCAATACCACGTACACCACCGAAAACGCCCACCAACCCGCCGGACGTAGGGCGGTTCGCGAACCGCCCTGCCAACACCCAATCACAGCCCATCACATGAATCAGCGTAATCAGCGGTTCAGACTTGACTCTACTGATACATATGTAGTACAACAGGAATCAGGCGCCAAAACCGACGGCCATCGGCAAGCGCTCAGAACATCGCCGCGTCGAGGGTTAGCGCAACCTTTTGACGCACCTATCGACAACCAAATATTGAACCCGGTCTGCGGGGGGATAATCACCGGGCCGCCCAGAGCGACCTTATAAGCCGTGAAAACGGTGAAATCGACGGCTCGAAGCGACCCGCGGCAGTGCCCGCCACAAGTTTAGTAAGTTCGGACGCAACGCAGACCAAAATCCGGTTACGGAGATCGTTGTAGCTGCAGGGCTCGGATGCGGAGCGTTACGCTGACTCCGCCTTGCAAGCCAGGCGGCGCAATCCCTCCCCCTTCGCCAAGCGTCAAGCAGGACGGACACGTCCGTCCCCTTCGCGAAACGTAAGGGACACGACGTAGGGGCGGTTCGTGAACCGCCCGCTCGCACGGGATGCCCGTTCAAGATCCGAGCGAACGACCCTCCTATCCGGCAGACGTCTTTCCGTCACGCCGAGCGGAAGAGGCTACCACGACAGCTCGAGGAACAAATCGAGCGATGACGGACGGCACACCTTACGACCGCCGTCCGGAGGGCCGATGGTCTGGCGACATCGGCGACGCTGGGAATTTTATTGACTGACACACCAACAATTTATCGCTCGCGCAAACCCGAAACCGACGCGGCGATGATTCGACAAACCCAAAACCGACCACACAACATGCCCGACTCTTGAACAATAACGTCAACCGCCTTACCCACATCAAATTCTGCTGCTCGCACCCGCAGACCTTTTCAACGCGGCAAAACCATTCCATGACCAACCGCAGCCGAGCACGCGAACACGGATCCGTCTCAGAAACCCATCCTCGCATTTACGATTATCAACAGAGGCGTGTCTACGATCTCGAGTGATGCACCCACAGACAACACACCGCTACACCAAACGGGAATCGATCAACCAATGGCCAAAGACAAGTGCGTACTTGCGTACAGCGGCGGGATGGACTCCACCATCTCCATCGTCTGGATCCGGGAAAACTACGGCCTCGACGTCGTCGCTCTCACCGTCGACATCGGCGGTGGACCTGAGCTCGAAGGTGTCCGAGAACGAGCTGCTTCTGCCGGCGCCGTCGAAACGCTCGTCTGGGACGTTAAAGACGAATTCGCCCGCGACTTCATCATGCCCGGCCTCAAAGCTGGTGCGATGTACGAATCGGCGTACGCGCTCTCTACCGCATTCGGCCGTCCGTTGATGGCCAAGAAACTAGTCGAAGCCGCACGGCAAGTCGGCGCCGTCGCAGTTGCTCATGGATGCACCGGCAAGGGTAACGACCAAGTCCGATTCGATGCCGGCATCAAGACATTGGCAGCCCATGGCGATCCCCTCCGCATCATCGCTCCCGCCCGCGAATGGGACATGACGCGCGACGAGGAAAAGGAGTTCGCAAACCGCGCCGGTCTAGAGCTCCGCGAAGTCGGCGACGACCAGCGCGTCTACTCCATCGACCGCAACATGTGGGGACAGGCAATTGAAGGCGAAGACCTTGAGGACACTTGGTTCGCGCCGCCAGAAGATGCCTTCTCGTGGACTCAACCGGCAGACCTGACCCCTGACGAACCTGAAGAGGTCGAGATTTCGTTTGAGCAGGGCGTTCCGACAGCTCTTAATGGAAACAAGATGGAACTCGTCGAGCTCATCGAGCAACTCAACCTGCTCGCCGGATCGCACGGGGTCGGCAGGGTAGACCATCTCGAAAACCGCCTCGTCGGCATCAAGTCCCGCGAGGTCTACGAGACTCCGGCTGCGGTCGTGCTCTACCAAGCCATATCCGCACTTGAAACCGCAACCCTTGCCCGCGATCAACAGCGCGTCAAAGCGCAACTTGCATTGCTTTACGCCGATCTCGTCTACGACGGACGTTGGTACACAACCATGCGCGAAAACTTGGATGCGTTCGTTGACTCCGTCATGCGCTACACGACTGGCGACGTGCGAGTGAAACTCTACAAGGGATCGTCTACTGTAACTGGCAGGCGCTCACCCTATTCGCTCTACGACTTCGAACTGGCTACCTATTCGACCGAAGACGAGTTCGATCACGCTGCCGCCGTCGGCTTTATCGACATCTACAGCCTCCCGGCTCGGACCCAGATGAAGCGGCAAACCATGCGCGACGCTCGCTGAGACCAAACTCGAAATTGCGATCCGATACCCCGTCGACAGCCGTCTCAAGCGCCTTCCGGTATAAGCCGCCGCAGGTTGAGCGAATCGGCTCAACCTCGTTTAGATTGACCAACTCGGTAGCCGTCGGATTACCACTTGCCGACGCCTTCGAATTCTGCCGCGACACGCGCTTCCTGAACGAAATCTCGCCCCCGTTGCTACATTTCCAGCCGCGCAATCGCCCGGAAACCGACGTGAAAATAGCCGCAGGGACGGAGATCTAATACGATATGCGTTTACACGGCGTCCCGATGCATTGGCGCAGCAGGGTCCCCGTGTTCGACCCACCGCATCGATTCATCGATCAGCAGCTGGACGGACCTTACAGATCTTGGTCCCACACATTCGCATCGCTAAACGATCACACAACGGTGATCGGAGACCTCGTGGAATACACCCTACCCGGCGGACCGATAGTCGCCCTCCTAACTCATCTCCTGTTCGTCGAGCGAGACTTGATCAAGGTTTTCTCCCACCGCTCGATGAAGTACCGCGAAATCCTTGGCGAACCGTTCGGTTGATCAAAGCGCACCTCGTTCAATCCCCAAGGCGCCCGAGATCGTTCGACTGGTTATCGCGCCGCGTGACGTTTTTGACCCTGATCGCGTTCATCGTCGCGTTTGGATCTGGAGTAACCGCCGCGGCAACGAATGCGCCCGCCGAGTTCGCGGACGGTACTCACCACGTCGGCACGGATGTCGTACCGGGAACCTATGTCGCCGACTTGCAAGACGGGATCTGTTACGTCACGATAACCGACTCCGACCAAGAACAGCGAAATCCTACCTTTATCGGGAGGGCGATCGTAACGATATCCATCGACGACTCCCTTGTTGAAACCTCTGGCTGCGGCGAATGGCGATCACGGGACCACCTTGGTCAAAAAGCGAAGGCAACGCAGTTCGGCGAAGGGATGTACGAAGTTGGTGTCGATATCAAACCCGGGATCTACATCGCAAACGGAAACCAGGGTCGATGTGTCTGGTTTACCGTTGAAAACTTCAACCATCGCCCCGCGCTGGACAATTTGATTTCTTGGTGGAAGGTAGGGGGTCCCATCGTCGAAATTCCCGCCGCCGGCACCGGTTTCTACTCCTTCAGATGCGGAACATGGGAGCTGCGACCAAGCGATCAAGTATCTGAACCGATGACGGAATTCGGCGATGGGTCGTACATCGTTGGATTAGACATCACACCCGGGATCTACACGGCGGATTCAGGTGAAGGACTTTGCGACTGGTTCCGTACAGCCCCATTCGGAGATACGGCACCGGATAACAGTGGCGGGTATGCATCGATTGGAAGGCAGATAGCCGAGGTTCTGCCGACGGACGCAGGATTTTACAGCCGGGGATGCGGTTCATGGAATCTCATGAGTGACGCTCATGACCAGACGAAGCCTGTTGAGACCATTGGGTCCGGGACTGTGGCGATCGGCACGCACGTTCGAACAGGTGTTTACTTCGCTAATGCCGTAGATGGTCGATTATGCCGGTGGTTCATTCTGAGAGGTTTCGCGGGACGGCCATCGGACATAGACTCATCTGGTTATGGCGTCCTGCGCGGCATCGTCGATTTGACAACAAGCTCAGTCGGATTCCGATCATCAGATTGCGGCGAATGGACGATGGTTGAACAATCTCCAACATTCGAATCCTCAAACAGTTTCGGTGACGGGGAACACATAATTAACATTCACATTATGCCTGGCATTTACAGTTCGCCTGGGCCAGATATAGGTCGTTGTCTCTGGCGGCGTATAACGGGATTCGCCGAATCAAGCTCGGAGCATATAGCAGTTAGAAACCCTGTGGGGCGAAATATCGCCGAAATTACTGACGAAGATGCCATATTTGAGACGTTTGGTTGTGGGAAATGGCAAATTTTCAAACACGATAATGAACAACGGCCGATGAAGGTTTTCGATGAAGGGACCTGGGCCGTGAATGCCGAGATTGAACCCGGCACTTACGTTGCTGATATCCCGGACGGGAGCACGTGTTTTTGGAGTCGTTTAGCCGCTTTTACCGGTGAACCGAACGACTTTGTGGTAACGGATGTGGCAGTCGAGCATTCGGTTACAACTGTTCGAAGTTACGACGCGGGTTTTTATTCCGATGGTTGCGGCATATGGCAAAAAACTGCGGAGTATCCGGAAACTGAAACAGTTGACCCGGTTACTGAATTCACAGACGGTGTCTACATCATCGGACGCGACATCACACCCGGAACATATGTCGCGGCAGGCATCGACGGCGAGATATGCTTCTGGAGCCGGCTAACTGGTTTTGATGGCGACCCGTTCAACCGAATGAACATTTACGCCGGCAGTGGGCAGGCGATCGCCACAATACTGCCGTCTGACGCGGGTTTTCGCTCTTTTAGCTGTGGGAATTGGGACGCTATCGGCGATCGGGCGGAGGCGCCGACGCTCTTAGACGGCACCTTGGAGGTTGGTGCGGATATCGAACCCGGCACTTATATCGCCTCCGATGCTCCCCAGTCGACGTGTAGATGGCGACGCCTTTCGGACTACACATTCACTACCGGAACTATCTTGGAATCCCTCGCATCCGGACAGAAATTGGTCACGATTCGCAATACTGATGTCGGATTCGCGTCGTTCGGCTGTGGTGTATGGAGCACGTTCGTTGCAGATGATGTCGAGGTAACCGAAGCGCTACCATCCAGATTTAGCAGCGGGTCATACGTCGTCGGCCTTCACATCAACCCCGGAACTTACTACTCCGTGCCTCGCAAAGGTGGCGGATGCAGATGGAGTCGGGTGACAGGGTTCTCCGGCGACCCCGACGAGACGATAGCCAGAGGCGAATCAGATACGCGATGGGTTGTCACCGTCGACGCGAGCGATACGGGATTCGTCACTCATGGATGCGGAATCTGGCGTAATGTTGAAACCGCTTTGGAAATCGGTCCTTTCACAAGACTGCGCGACGGAGTTTACCGGATCGGGGAAGACATTTTCCCGGGCACGTATGTTGCAAATACGCCCACTCAACCGTTCGTCGACGGGCAAAGAGTCCCCAAATGTCGTTGGCAAACGGTTTCGGGCTTTAGTCACACTGATCCAGACGTGATTGCAAAGGGGTCAAGCGTCGGGAAAATCCAGGTGACTATAACTGATTCTGCAGGCGGATTTGTATCGAGTGGTTGTCGTGATTGGCAATTGATAGCATCACAACGATAATCATTTTTCATTAATTACAATTAATCCATACCAAAAGCGCTCTTGACATGGCACTATATTGCTTGTAATATTTGAGTCGTTATGTCGGTTTAGAGGTGTGGGAAAGGCATCGAATATGAACAAACACCACTTGGAAGAACGGTTCCGTAAAGAGGCCGAGCGTCAATTGAGTGAATTAGAAACTCAGTTGAGGGTCTCTGACGAAAATATGAAAGTTCTCGAGTTTGAACGCGCGCAGATCAAGGCTGAGGTCGCAGCGCTACGGTCGTTGCTCGCTATAGACGACGGTCAACCGATTGACCTGCCCAACAGTGCGCCGCGTTACACAATTGATCCTCGAGACGTCGCGATTGAGATCCTGCGCGAGAAAAACGGTGAGGAGATGCATTACAAACTTCTCGCCCAAGAGGTCATGCAACGGGGTGGGCATCTGCCCGAAAAATCGCCCGAAGCGGCTCTCAATGCGATTATGAACCGAGACCAAAGATTCGTGAGACCGAATCGACGGGGTTTCTACGCATTGCGGGAACACCACCCGCGAGTAAAAGAGAACGCAGGCCGCAGGCACCCTCGTTTTGACTAATGTTTCTTAGTCGTCGCATCGCCCGCGATGCGACGATAGACGATCCCGACCTTGCGAACCAACCCTTGCGGGTTTCAAGATCCAACTATTCTTGCGTAATCGGCACCCGTCCGATTCTTGCAAGGTCCCCGCACCGAACCGAGGCGTCTCCAGACTTTAGCTTTTGGCGATCAGTGCGAACGACCGCAGGGCTAAGTTTGTGTGCTTCTATCCTTTTGCTTCGCCCAAAGCGGTGCTGAAAATCGCGACCGCTTCGTCGATCTCTTCGGTGCTCGTATTTAGCGGCGGCATGAAGCGGATCATGTTGGGCCTCACCGCGTTGAGCAGCAGGCCGTTCTCCAAGCATGCGGTCACGATAGATGCAGATAGCTCTTCGCTCATTTCAACGCCGATCAACATCCCCATACCTCGCACCTCGGTTATCACCGGGTGTTCTTCGCGCAGAGCGTTAAGCTTTCCGGTGAGGTAGTCACCGTTGCGCATCGCCTGTCCCGGCCCGTCTTCATCCAATAGCACTCTTGCGCCGGCAGCGCCCGCGGCTGTTGTCAGAGCATTACCGCCGAAAGTCGAGCCATGATCTCCCGGTTCGAGGACGGAACAGAACTCTTTGCAAGCGAAAGCCCCGAGTGGCGCCCCTGAACCAACCGCCTTGCCGAGCGCCATAACGTCGGGTTCTACGCCTTCAAACCGCTGATATCCGAATACCGTGCCTAACCGACCCATGCCGGTTTGCACTTCGTCGAGCATGAAAAGAATGTTCTTCTCTTTGCAGAAGTCTTGAACCCGCTTCAAGTAGCCATCGTCCGGTACGTTTACTCCGCCTTCTCCCTGGACTGGCTCCAACAGCACCGCGCACGTCCGCCCTTCGATATACGCGCCCGCGATCGCGTCAAAGTCGTTGTAGGGTACGTTGACGAAACCGGGCATGAGAGGCGTCCAGTTGTCCTGGTAATGCGGTTGTCCGGTAGCGGCCATCATTGCCTGCGTTCGCCCGTGGAACGAATCGAGCGCGGTGATGATTTCATACGCCCCGTCCAATTTTCGACGTCCCCACTTGCGCGCCAATTTGCTTGCGCCTTCATTCGCTTCTGCGCCGGAGTTGCAGAAAAATACCCGGTCAACGTCCGAATTTTCGACGATGAACTGCGCCAGGGGAAGCTGCGGTGTGGTGTAGAACAGGTTCGACATCTGCATTATGTTGCCGGCCTGATCGCGGATCGCAGTGGTGACTGCCGGATGCGAATGCCCCATGTTTAAGACCGCCCATCCTGCCGTGAAGTCCAGATATGACTTGCCGTCGTTGTCGAATACTCTCGAGCCTTCGCCTCGAACCAGAACCGGCGGATTCCGTCGCACAACCTGCATGTAGTATTTGGCTTCTAAATCCTTGTATTCCTGACTAGTTGGCATCTTCGGGTCTCCAGGCTCTGCTACACCGCAACTTGCGACATCAATCCAATATATAACGGCGCACTACGACCATCTCCCTTGGCGCGAACTCAATCCAAACGCTTCAACGCCACACGTGCGGTTCTGGTCGGTTCCCCCGCCGATCACGCGGAAACTCCACCAGAAACAGCCGCGCCAACATCAACACCAAAATCAGCACCATCCCGCCCAACGCGATCCATTGCGGCCCGGTCGCGAAACCAACTACAACAGCAACGGCAAGCGAAACCGCGGCAGATCTAGGACCATCCTTGATGAACGGCAAAACTGCGAGCCCCGCAACCGTGGGTATCAATCCCCACCAACCGAGCAACGCCACACCGACGCCCAGACCGGTCGCCAATCCCGCACCACCCCTGAAGCGCATGAACACCGGTAGCCAATGACCCACGATGGCGAACGCGGCAACGGCCGGCAAAAAGACATCCGGGCATCCCAGGAAAATGGCGACCACTACCGCGACGACCCCTTTGGTGATGTCTAGGGCAAATACCACCGCGCCATACTTGCGCCCTACCTTGCGAAATAGGTTGGATGCGCCTGGATTGCCTGTGCCGATCCCGAAGATATTGACGCCGGCCATTCGCGCGACATAAACAGCGAAGGGTAGGGAGCCGAGGAGGTATGCTGCCACTGCGGATGCGATTGCAGCAATGATTTCGTTGGGGATCACCTTCCAATCGTCTTAAGTCAATAACTGTCGAACCTCTCGAGCGAAGGATTCAACGCGATCAACTTTTGTCAAATCGAAGTAACCGTCGATATCGTCGGTTCGGATGCCGCGCAAGCGATCTGGCAATGCATTAGTTACGACGAAGAACGTACCTGAAGAGTTTCGTTGTTTGTAAGTCCGCGCGTTGGCTTGGGCTTTTTTCTCAGTGTCAGATCTTAGGAGACCAGGCCGGTCGAGCGGCGCGGTCGCTCCGTTTTTGAGTCGGACCCTTCGTGCAGAGCCTTTGACTTCGATCGCGATTTTCGGAGATGCTTCCAAATCGTGTGTACCGGTATTTTGCGGCGTTGGCAACAACTCGATGTCGAAATGCAAGTCAAATAGCAACTGGACCGCGCTAGAAAACGCTGCACCGTAAACGGGAGCGCGCCCTTGAAACGTGGCTAACTGAAAAACGCGATCTGACCCGCAAGTTGCACAATTTTTGGGTTTTTCACCGAATATTATTTCAGCCGACGCAAGTGTTGCACACGTGATACACCCGTAGGCTGGGTAGAGACCGGATTGCTCCAACGCGGTATCAAAGCAGGCGTCAAAGTATGAACGTAAAGTACTGTTGGTCAATCCACCTTGTTCAAAGAGGTAGTTGTCCAACGCGATCTGGTCGTAGTCGATCCGCAAAACCGGCCTCTTCGATGCGTTCTTTCGCTGTTCGTATGTAATCGTTAACTATGTCGTAACCAACGATGACCCGGTCACTTTCGAGCGCCGCCAACGCGCTAGCCCCCGTTCCAATGAAGGGATCTAACACTACCTCATCGGAGAACGTGTAGAGGCCGATCAATCGGCGTGGTAATTCAACAGGGAAAGGCGCCGGATGTTGAGCGCGGCGAGCCGATGTCGGCGGGAAGCTCCACGTGCTCTTGGTGTACTCCAGAAAATCATCACGTCCGATTGTCGGTTCACGACCTCCAACGCGTTTCCTACCAAACGGCGGCTTCTGGAATACCAAGATGTACTCGTGTGTGTCTCGGAGCGTAGGATTTGATGGCGACATCCAGCTACCCCAGGCGGTCGATGATCCGCTCATACCTTTGTCCCAGATGATCTCGCCACGCATAAAGAAACCAATCTCCGCGGCGATCTGGATGACATATGCATGAAGAGGGATGTAAGGTTTTCTGCCGATGTTGGCTACATTGACGCACGCGCGTCCTCCATCGACCAGCACGCGGTACGTCTCACCCATAACATTCCTAATCAAGCCCAGATATTCGTCCATCGACAAGTCGGCATCGTACTCCTTGCCAACGTTATAAGGAGGTGACGTGATCATAAGATGCACGCACCTTTCGGGAAGGTCGTCCATTTGCTCGCTGCTCTTGAGGAAAATGCGATTGCGAGCTTGTTCTGGCAAGGCAATCTCAGGTCGCGCCTTGGGATCGATATCAGCGTTGATGCCGATCGGCATCAACCGGCGCGCATAATAAGCGCTGGAATCGTGGCTCTCGCGTATACCCGCGCCGAACGACCTAGTCTTGGTCCCTTGTCGCCTGGTGCTCACTGCGAAGTGTTAGTCCTGTCAACCATTTCAACCACAGTTCAGATTCATCCCGCCAAACCGCCGGTGCAGCGCAACAACGTCTCTTGTACTAGCAGTTCGTGCTCGTAACTACGCAACGGCGGCGCTCCGTTGTCAATCGTCTCCACGAACGCGGCGAATGTATCGACGTAGCGGCGTCGATCTTCAAGATCGATCATGGTTACGCCTTCATCATAGCCGTCTTTGCCCGATGCCAAGCATAGACGAAGCTGATTGGCTGGTTCGAACGGCTCCATTATTGCCGAGCCTTCAGTGCCGTACACCTCGAACCGCCTGGCCATCGGGCGGGGCTCCATGGCGGCGATATCGAGGGTGACCAGAGCGTTCGAATATTCCAAAACTGCCAGCGTGTTGTCCATGAAATCGCGGGTGTCCGACATCGCGTTCTGCAAGAAAGGAGTTACGCGCTCCGGCCTGCCCATCATCCAAACGATCTGGTCGAGCATGTGACCGCCAAGGTCGTATAAAACCCCGCCGCGGTGGTACGACAGTCCTTGACGGTCTGTGTATTGACCGCCCGCGGAGCGTTCCGGCAACCAAGTCGACATGTGTGCGCGGATTTGGAAAACATGACCTAGAAACCCCGAACGGATCCAGTTCGCCATGCGTTCGAAACCATCGTGTTTGCGGAACATGTAACCGAGCGATACTTGGAGGTTTTGAGCCCTTGCGTCTTCGATGACCCGCATGAAGCGATGGAAGTCGTCGCCTGCCGGTTTGTCGTAGAAACAGTGCTTGCCGGCGCCCACGATCGCCTCGGTATGCGCGAGGCTCTCACGATTTGCACCTTCTGAAGCGACGGCGACAATCTCAGGGTCGTCGAGGATATCGTCTATCGAATCGAACCAAGTTGCTTCGGTCCAATCACCCGAATCGATGCAAAAAGCCCGCCGTTCTGCGTCGGATTCGTAGCACCCAACGACGTCGACGCCCAGATGTTCGAGCATGACTTGGTACACACCTGCAGCGTGACCATGTTTGGTGCCGATCTGAGCTACCTTCAAGACTTTCCTCCGCGCGCATTCAACCGATCGTCGATTTCGATGCTTGGAAAGTATAGACGGGTTAGTCAACGATCGCGAATCTGTGGCGATGCGCGTTCGTACTAAAGTGACACTTTCAAGCGGACTTCGCGATCTCGACGAACGCCTTGATCTTGGCGTGGTCTTTGATGCCGTCTGTTTCGACGCCAGTGGAAACGTCAACACCCCACGGCGTCAACTGGCTTATGGCATCTCCAACATTCTCGGCGTGCAACCCACCTGCGAGCAGAACACCTTCGTGATTCGCAATCCCCTCGGCAATGCTCCAATCGAACGTTTTTCCGGAACCGCCGGGAGTGTGCTCGTCGTAACGGTCGAGCAATACTATGCGACCGTTGGTTAGGTGATGACCCACGATGTCTTCGAGCTCTCGATGCGACATATCCGCCTTGACCCGGACCTGCCGCAGCACCGGTTTCCACATCGAGCGAATGTACGCATCGTCCTCTTCACCGCACAGTTGGACGCAGTCGAGGTCGACCTGTTGAGTTGACTTGTTGACCCACCGCGCGTCTTGATTGCGGAAAAGGCCGACTACTTGTGGACCTTTTTCGCGGATGCGTTTTATGCGGTGATCGCGGGCTCTGATCCGGTAATTTCGGACCACTTCTTGCGCTTGAAAGCGGGTCAATTGGCGGCGCACGCCCTCAACTAGATTGAATCCCAAATAATCGGCTCCCGCACGTGCCGCTTCAACAGCCGAATCGCCGTCGCGCAAACCGCAGATTTTCACTTTCGGAATGTAACTCGTTCCACTCATCCTCATACCCTAATGGTAGCCATCTCCGATATGAGCTCGCTCGGATCGCCGTCCGCTGTCATCAACGATTCTCCCACCAAAACCGCTTTGGCACCTGCGTCAACCATTCGCCGCACGTCGACCGCATTGCGCATGCCGCTCTCTGCTACCTTTATCACGTCGTCAGGGATGCGACGGGCAAGTTCAGGAAAAACGTCCAACGAGGTTGTCAGAGTCTTTAGGTTACGGTTATTCACGCCCACGATTCGAGGTTCCGCCGAAGTAAGTGCGATATCCAATTCCCTATCGTCAAAGACCTCAACAAGTGGCTCCATGTCGAGCCCCGTTGCTACCGCATAAAGATCGGCGTACTGCACAGGTTCCAATATCGCGATGATAAGCAGGACGGTGTCCGCACCTGCTGCGCGGGCTTGGTAAATCTGGTACTCGTCGATAACGAAATCCTTCTCGAGCACCGCAACGCCATGCGTATGCGCGACCTTGACCGCCGCTTGCAAGTCATCAATCGAGCCACGAAAAAAGTCTTGCTCCGTCAACACGGAGATCGCAGATGCACCTGCCTTGCAATACGTCTCGGCGCGCTGTGCGGGATCAAGTGATAAATCCATCACGCCAGCCGACGGTGATGACCGCTTCATCTCGGTGATCACCGATACGGCTGAGCCCGAACCGATTGCGATGTCGAACATCCGTGGTTCGTTGTTCCGGTCCGCGGCCTCAGCGTCGCTAATCATCGCCGCTGGAGGCACCTGCAGCTTGTCGTCAGCGATACGCTTTTTCTTCGCCGCTACGATGCGGTCGAGAATCGAAAGATTGCCGCCGTTGTGGGTCATATTTAGCGTCCAATCACGGGTTTGAACGTCAGCCTAATGTTAACGACTGGCGGAATTGACAGATTTGCGAGCACGACAACAGACATGTCCCGCAATCCCTTGCGACCAGTCATTAAACGGCAACGCCTATGACGATGTGGCGGGAGTTGCGAACACACCGCGGTAAATATTTCGCAGAGTAGGAGCGGCGATACTCAACGCGACTACAACCAAAAAGCCCGAACCCATAACCCACAATACGTTCTGTGCCCCAAAAGCATCAGCCGCCCAACCATTGGACAGGTTAACGAGTGCCATTGTCCCGCCAATATTGATGTGCGCAATTCCGGTTATCCGGCCGCGCATGCCATCTGGTGCGAGAGTTTGGATCATTGCTCCGCTAATTGCCATGAAAGCCGCCTGCGATCCTCCCATCGCCGCCGTACCAACCATCGCAACAGTGATATTGGTCGACAACGCAAGCACGAGCATCGCTACCCCGCTCAGTGCGCCAGTGACAAACAACATCATCCCGCGACCGTAGTCGCTCCGGATTCCCGCGATCGAAAACACTCCAATGAGCGCTCCGGCGCCCACCCCCATCATCAAAAAGTTTGCGCTCGTTTCAGCATCGCCGAACACGTCGCGACCCAGGACCGGCAACATCGACTCGAACGCCATGGTCATCGAGCAGTGCAACGCGACGAAGATGAAAAGAGCTTTAAGTTGCGGATCTGCCCAAACGTAAAGGACGGCCACCCAAAGGCTCGATCCGACGCTCGATCCCTTCGTCAGTTCGCCTGTCGATCTCGTTTGCACAAGTAACACGCCGGTCACGCCGACGATGTACAGCAATGTGCATACCAAAAACGCTGTACCAGGCCCGTCGAGCCAGAGCGCGGGCGCGATCAACGCAGGTCCGAATAGACGCGCCCCTTGTAGCGAAACCTGGTTCATTGCGATTGCGTTCAGCAAGTGCCGACGCGGGACCAAATTCGGTATCAGCGCTTGTGTTGCCGTCATCTGGAAAGTACGGAAACTGCCATTCAGGACTGACAACGCAACGATATGCCAGATTTCGAGAACATCCGCCAGTGTGAGCGCCGTCAAAGCGGCGACGTTCAAAAACTGGAGCGAATAGGATATCGCTAATACGGATTTGCGATCGAATCGGTCGGCCATAAACCCAGCCAGTGGCGGTATCAGGAAACGCGGAGCCATCGCCGCAAACGTCGTGACACCCACCAGCCACGAAGACTGGGTCATATCTAGCACGAGCACGCCCCGTGCAACTACCAACGCCCAAAATGCCGACTGACCGCCCAAACTTCCGAGCCAAATCCACCGGAAGTCGCGGTATCGCAACGCGGGTCCGTACCGGTGAATAGCGCCTCTCGCGTAAGGGAGATTCATGAAATGAGTCAGATCGGACCCTCGATTGGATCCAGCAGTGAACACCGCCAATAGTTTCCGAAATCATACACCCGCATCAGAGGGCATGCGATTACGGACCGCAGATTCGCGTCTACTAGCGGTCTATACCCGACGAATCGAAGCGTCCGAGATCTTCAACGGTTCTTATCGGACTATTCGCAGAACTCAGCTGCGACTTTTGACGATACCCGAGCCGGGATTTTTCAACCCAACCCGCTGCTAACCATTGCCAACGCTGCCAACTTCGCTGCTGCGGCTCCGCTGTCGATACTGTCCTTAGCCATCAGTGCTGCATCGTTGAAACTGTCGGCCTTGCCAGCCGCCAATAGCGCCACAGCCGCGTTGATCGCCACGACGTTGTAGCGCGATCTCTCTGGACTTGGGGGAGCGTTGTGCTCGCCACCGGCGCCGGACAGCACGGTGCGGATGATCTCTGCGCTATGTTCCACAGATTCGGCAACAAGGTGATCTCGACTGCCCTCGGGAAGTCCAAAATCGGCGGGGCGCGTACGCCGTCGCTTTAACATCTCGGACGTCACCTGATACATGAGCGTGTGACCCTCGATATCCACTTCGTCGGCACCCGATTCGGCGTGGACGACCAATGCGTAGTCGGTTCCGAGCAACTGCATCGCCTTGGCGATCTTCTCGGCCGTAACACGGTCGGCTACGCCCAACACTTGACGAGTAGCGCCCGCCGGATTCGTCAGCGGACCGAGGATGTTGAATACCGTGCGGATACCGATCTGCGGTCGCAACGGGCCAGCAAACCTCATTGCCGGATGAAACGCCTGCGCAAACATGAAGCCGATGCCAACTTCATTAATGCATCGGAAGACGCCCTCAGGGCCAAGCAAGATGTTTACGCCCAGCGTCTCGAGCACATCTGCGCTACCCGTGGATCCCGACATCGCTCGGTTGCCGTGTTTGGCGACGTGCGCTCCAGCTCCCGCCACTACGAACGCGGCAGCGGTGGAAATGTTGAACCAACCCTTGGCATCGCCACCCGTCCCGCACGTATCTACGGTCTCGACACCCGCGCTGACATGTAAAGACACGTCTCGCATAACGGAAGCCATGCCGGCGATCTCCTCCGGCGTCTCCCCCTTCATCCGGAGCGCGGTAACGAACGCGCCAAACTGCGCCTCCGTAGCCTCGCCACCCATGATCTGCGCCATCACATCGGCGGCTTCGGATTGAGTGAGGTCTACGCTGTCAACGGCGGTTTGGATTCCTTCTTGGATGTTCATGGGTGGTGTCGGGTTGGTTTCGGAGTTGGCCTGGTGGGTGTCCGACGATGGTATTCGCGCACAGATGTCGCTTCGGTATCGCAGACGTTTACTCACACGGACCTTTCAAAGTGTATCTTTGGAATATATCTAAGTCTGTCAACTACGGCGATCTGAGCGATCTGAGCGCATCGCCCGACCAGGATGGATTCATGCACATTCTTACACGATGGAGGGTTTCCCGTGACAAGTGATGAGGAACTGCTTAACCGAATAACGGTTCGGGCAGACATCTATGGCGGCAAGCCAATCATCCGCGATATGCGTGTGGCCGTGGAGCACGTCTTGGGAATGCTGGCTTCTGGCGACAGCACGGAAACAATTCTGAGAGAGTACCCGTTACTTGAAGCCGAAGACATTAGGGCCTGCCTTATTTTTGCACACCGCTCGATGTCGGGCGAACAGGTGCACGAACGCATACCGGTCAATTAACTGTCGTGAATTTCCTGCTCGACGTATGCGCCGCGTCGCGTAGCATGCACGAAACATTACTCGAACTTGGACACGATGTCCTGTCTGCTACGGAGTTGGACCCAAGCGCGACGGATGGCGTGCTTCTTGCCTTGGCTATCGAACAAGAGCGCGTCATCATCACGGAAGATAAGGATTTCGGCGAGTTGGTGTTTCTGCACGGGCTTCGTCACCCTTGCATCGTTCGCTTCGTCAATATGCAGGTTTCAGAGAAGGTATCCGCGATGCGTGAATTGATAGACAGACATGCCGATTCAATGCGTGGCGGCGCGATGATCGTGGTCACGCGGAATCGGATTCGCATACGTTCCGGTGATAATTGACGTGTGACTAGTCGATTCCAACGCAGTTGTGGGATGCGAATTCGACCTAGACATTATTCGTCTCGTCTGCGTGGACAATCTCCGCGTTCGCTTGATATCGTTGGGACAAAGGTACCCCCTCGATGACAAGAGCCCAACGGGCTCTCCCGGAAACGGAGTAGTCGAGGGGGTCGGTTGAACCGTGCGGCGGATTCAAGGTATGGAAATCCGTGTAACGAGCCGAGCGCGTGCGACGTCAACGCCATACCGTGTTAACGTTCAAACAAAGATTCCCCCCCTGATGACAAGCGTGCCAAGGGTGCTCTTTCCGGAAACGGAGTAGTTGGGGAGGTCACTCAACGGCGCATTGGATCTCGGCGAAGGTCGGACGCGGATGCCCATTCATTCGTCCTACGGTTTGCACAAAACCCTTTACAGTGTGCTAAACTTTCGTTAAAGGTACCCCTTCGATGACAAGAGCCCAAGGGGCTCTCTCCGGAAACGGAGTAGTCGAGGGGGTCATTTTTTGTGCGTCAGTAGTAATACGTCGATCCAATTTTGAAAATTTCGAATTCGCTGGACACGGCTGGATTGGTGATGCCATAATACCTTTGGTCGTTTCTCTCCCACTTACGATAGATCGCCCAGCAACAATAGTCCGCAACCTGCAATCCGTGATGTGAACGGGAATCGTGATGCACGATCCTGTATCTTGCATTCGTTGGCAACATGGTCCCTAGGGTGCTCTTGACGGATTTTTCGATTGTTTGACGTCGCCTTTTTAGGGGAATGGTGTCCGTAACAATGACCACTTCGTCAGCGTTTGCGTGTAACGGGCTACCTAGCAGGTATCGAAGCAGGTAGCCAAGCATGCGTGGGTAGAAGCTTGTGTCAACCGTTAAAGACGGACCAGTTTTGCGTTTCTCGGCGATTAAACTGTGGATTTCCAAGTCACCAATATGACTCCCAATGATCCCGAACACACGATCGCGTACGTGCTGGTTGTCCTCCGCGCAGTGGAAATACTCCTGTTCTATACCGTACTCGATGCAATCATACTTGTAATCGTCCAATACATCGTTAATTTGAAAGGGTCGCTTCATGCTGACGCTGGTCAACACGAAATAGCGAGTGCCACTTGAACTGAAATCCAAGTTGCCCGATTCATCTAGGAAGACGTAGACGCGTTCGTTCATGTAGTCGGGTTCGAGTGGATGCAGGGGATCTTCGGACCCAACTCGTTCTCAAACTGACATCTCCAAGAAATTCCGCAACAAGTCCTTCCCCGGTCGCGTCAATATCGACTCCGGATGAAACTGCACACCCTCGATCGGCATCTCAGAATGCCTCATACCCATAATGACGCCGCTTTCGGCTGAGCGGGCCGTGACCTCGAACCCGGGCGGTACTGCGTCGGGTTGGACTGCCAACGAGTGGTAACGGACCGCTTCGAACGGGTTGGGCAGGTCTTTGAAGACGCCTTTGCCGTCGTGCTCGATCATCGAGGTCTTGCCGTGTTTCAACTCGCCGGCGTGGTCGACGACACCGCCGAATGCCTCGCCGATGGCTTGGTGACCCAGACAGACGCCGAGCACCGGCACTTTTCCGGCAAAGTGTTGGATCGCCTCGATAGAGACCCCCGCGTTGCGTGGATGGGACGGGCCGGGCGAAACCACCAGTCTGTCAGGTTCCATTTCAGCCAAGTCCTCGACGGTAGCTTTGTCGTTCCGCACCACCACCACATCCTCTCCCAATTCCGCTAGGTACTGGAAAAGGTTGTAGGTGAAGCTGTCGTAATTGTCAATCAGAAGTAACATCTCTCATCACTCCATAAGAGACTCGGCGTGGTCGATGGCGTGCATCAGCGCGCCCATCTTGTGCAGAGTCTCTTCGTATTCGGTTTGCGGATTGGAGTCGGCTACAATCCCGCCCCCAGCTTGTAGGTAGGCGACCCCATCCCGAAGGGTCATCGTGCGTAGCGAAATCGCGGTGTCCATATTCCCGGAATACGAGAAATAGCCGACCGCTCCAGAGTAGGGTCCCCGTTTGTCCGGCTCGTATTCAGCGATGATCTCCATGGCCCTGATCTTCGGAGCGCCAGACACGGTGCCGGCTGGGAATCCTGCTCGCAAGACGTCGTATACGTCGTAACCGTCGTCAAGCGTGCCTTCGACGTGCGACACGATGTGCATGATGTGCGAATAACGCTCGATTTCCAGCTGTTGAGTGACGCGGACGGTACCCGGCTTGCTGATGCGGCCAACGTCGTTGCGACCAAGGTCGAGAAGCATAACGTGCTCCGCGATTTCCTTCTCGTCGGAGAGCAGCTCTTCGGCCAACGCCTCGTCTTCCTCAGGTGTCATGCCGCGCGGCCTCGATCCTGCGATCGGGTGCACCGCCACTTGTCCGTCGACCGATTGAACCAGAAGTTCCGGCGAGGCGCCGACGATCTGGAAACCGTCAAGATCGAGATAGAACATGTACGGTGACGGGTTGATCGCCCGCAATGATCGATAGAGATCGAACGGCTCCACCGCGGTGCGTCGCGTCAAGCGCTGAGATACGACGACCTGGATGATCTCGCCGTCGTATATCGCCTTCTTGCACGCCTCGACCATGTTCCTGTAGTTCGTTCTCGACATATTCGGGACATATCGATGGCCGATCGCCTCGTCCGAACCATCGGTGTACCAACCTGCCGGCATCGCTGCAGCGGAGCCGACGAACGAGTAGTCGATGTTCGCATCGTCGGCGCGCGACATGGCGTGCGTGGGGGCACCTGATCGGCGCATCGCCGAATTCGGAAGTGGCTCGGAGAGCCGGTCGATAAGGACCTCGATGCGCGCGATCGCGTCGGCGTGAGCCTTTCTCGGCTCAATAGCGTCGTCGATCGTCGCATGAGCCACTACGATGATGCTGTGTCGCACGTGGTCGAATATCAACATCGAATCGGTCAGCATGAATACGGCTTCAGGGACGCCCATGCCCGAAGATTCGTCCGATATCTCAGCAACGCGCGGCTCGAAATACTTGATCGCGTCGTAAGCCACGAATCCAACCGCGCCGCCGTCGAATCTCGGAAGTCCGTCGACCGACGGATAGCGGTAATTTTCTAAGCGTTCTTTCAGTACAACTAGCGGGTCAACGTTGCCGTGTGGAGTCCCTTCGCCAGTCCGAATAACCGCGTGGGGCTCCGTGCCCAAGAAGGAGTACCGAGCCACATGCTCCCCGCCTTCTACGCTTTCGAAAAGGAACGAGTTTGAGCCGCGGGCGACTTTGATAAACGCCGAAACTGGCGTCTCGAGATCGGCAGAGATCTCGCGGTAGACGGGAATTAGGTTGTAACCCCCAGCGGCCATCCGTTCGAAGGCCGCTAAGTCAGGTGTATGAGCGTATGGATTCGTCATTGGTTTGCACCTTCGTCGTGCGCTCTCCTACAGAGAAGAGCGGGATTGTTTCGTGTGGTCGGACTGCGCCGAAACCGCTTCGGAAAGTGCGGCTCCGGCTACGACCAAGACGAGGTGTAGGAGCTGATTCGCATCGCGTCACGCACCCGTCGCATCGTTTCGTCTGCGATCCGCCTGCCTCGACGCACACCATCCATCAAGACGTCTTCGACGTACGGCATGTCATTTGTGAACTGCTCTCTACGCTCTCGGATCGGATCAAGGAAATCGTTGAGCGCCAGCGCTAATGCCCGTTTCACTTCAACATCTCCCACTTTCCCCTTGCGATACCGGTCCTTGAAGTCGTCGATCTGACCCACGTCCGGGTTGAAGGCGTCGTGATACTCGAACACCGGATTCCCCTCGACGCGCCCCGGAATATCCGCCCGAATTCGATTCGGGTCGGTGAACATACTCCGCACCTTGCGATTAACGGTGTCGGCATCGTCGCTGAGCATGATCGCGTTGCCTTTCGACTTGCTCATCTTGGCATCGCCATCAACACCAACCAATCGACCGACATCCCCGATCAACGTCGCAGGTTCAGGAAACACGCGATCAAACATTCGATTGAACTTCCGCGCAACCTCCCGCGTCATCTCGATATGGGGCGCCTGATCCTCACCCACCGGCACCAAATGCGCACGTGGCAATAGGATATCCGCGACCTGACTCATGGGATAGTTGTAGAAACCCACGGTCCGCCTCTCTACGGGCAGGCTGTCAATCTCAGACTTTAGTGTCGGGTTGCGTTCCAACATGCCCAACGGAGTCACGAACGACAAAAGCATTGTCAACTCGGCATGTTCCGGAACGTAGCTCTGTACCACGAACGACGATTTATCAGGGTCTAATCCGACGGCCAACCAGTCGAGCGTGACATCGAGAACCGATTCGCGTATCAAATCGATATCGTGGAAATGGTCGCCGAGCGCTTGGTAGTCGGCTATCAGAAAGTAGCACTCGTACTGGTCCTGCAACGCCAGCCAGTTCTTGAGCGCGCCTACGTAGTGGCCTAGGTGCAATCCGCCCGTCGGGCGGATCCCAGTCAAGATACGCGGCTTAGCACCCGGTTGAACGTCGAAATGTTCGCGTTCTGCCGGTCCTGGCGAATTGGTTTCGGCGGTTAATATGGTCATCGTTCTGCGTTCTCATTTCCTGAAGACGAGGACCCTTCAAACGCGAAAATCCCCGTCCCAATCTGATTGATCTTGTGGGACAGGGACGAGGTTGACCCGCGGTGCCACCCTGTTTCGACGCGGTATACGCGGCGCAACTTAATTCAGGATTTCTAACGTATCCAACCCCGGCTCCAGATACTCAGTCAGATGACCTTTCCCCGAAGCGGCTACCGGGTCCAATTCAGCGTCGCGTCGCCATGCCGGATTTTCAGCGGATCATACCGGCTCTCTGAAAATGGCGATTAGCGCACTTACTAATCCCGTTCGTTGCCTTTGCCTAATCAAAGGTTTACGCCATCAAGTGTACGTTTATGCCATCTAGCGAGTCAAATCGTCGGAGAGGCGCCTTCGTTGCCCGACTAAAAACCCGTATCATCCTCTCCATGTCCAAGCCAAACATCTCCATTGAGCGCGACCAAGAATGCATCACCCGCGACGGTACGGTCCTCCGCGGCGACGTCTACTACCAAACAGACTCCAATCCACAGCCCGTCCTTGTCTGCCGCACCCCGTACAACAAGCTGCTACCGCGTTATCAAGAACACGCCACTGACATCGCACGAGGCGGGTACACCGTCGTCGTCCAAGACATGCGCGGTCGCTACGCGTCCGATGGCGAGTATCGATGGATGTGGGCGGACAAGAACGAGACTTTTGATGTCGAAGACGGACACGACACCATCGAATGGGCGGCAAAACTGCCAAAATCCAACGGAAGAGTGGGCACTTGGGGCCATTCGAACGCGTCATGGGCGATCTGGGTCATGCTGCATTCAAACCCGCCGAGTCTCGCAGCGGCACTAGCATCTGGCATCTCCATGAACATGCTCGACATCACATTCGGCGTATGGGAGACCGGCCGCCGTCTCGAGTGGACGTACATGATGGCCGCCGACGTCCGACGCCGCGAGGGGCGCACCGACGGCCCTACCGATCCCATCGAAGCAACCTTCCGATGGAACGCCGTCGAAAGATCCAAATACATCTGGTGGCTACCTCTCGCGGAAATCTCCGAGCCCGTCTTCGCTGGACTCACTGAACAGTACCAGACCTTCCTCCGAAACACGCGCCAAGACTTCATGCGCTTCGACGAGGCACATCCAATGGTCGAAGTCCCGGTCATGCAGATCACCGGATGGTGGGACCGCCTCATCGGAACGATCGACAACTACGAGGGCCTCATCACAAACGGCGATCCCGGACTCCGCAACCAACATCGACTGATCGTCGGCCCTTGGGGACACGACGCCACCAACTACACCCGCGACATCGGGCCCATCGACTACGGTCCCGAAGCCGAAACTACCTACGCCGACCTGATAGTCCGCTGGTACGATCACGTCCTCAAAGGCAAAAACAACGGCATGGCCGACAAAAAGCCCGTCCAACTCTTCGTTCTAAACCGCAACGAGTGGATCGGCGCCGACGCTTGGCCATTGCCTGAAACCCAATACACCGACCTGTTTCTTTCATCTGAGGGCAACGCCAACACGGTCCACGGAGACGGAACGCTCAGCTTCGACCAACCTTCTGCAGCGGAGTCGGACGAGTTCGATTACGACCCTCGCGATCCCGTGATGTCCCTCATGCACCAGAACTCCCAGTCCATCCCCATGGACCAATCCCCGAACGATCACCGTCAAGACGTTCTCGTCTACGAGACTGAGCCGGTGAGCGAAGACCTTGACGTCATCGGTCCCGTACGGCTCAAACTCTGGGCATCCACCGACGCCCCCGAAACCGACTTCACCGCCAAGCTAGCCATCGTTCACGAAGACGGGCTCTGCGTCAACCTGACCTACGGCGTCATGCGAACCGGATATCGTGAGGGCTTCGATCGCGTTGCCTACACGGAACCTGGACGACAGTACGAGTATGACATCAAACTCAATCCCATCGGATGCCGTTTTCTAAAAGGCCAAAGGATCCGACTTTACATCTCCAGCTCCGATTTCCCTAACTTCGACCGGAATCACAACACTGGCAATGACTATTGGTCTGATACGGAATTCAGAGTTGCTCACCAAACCGTTTTTCACTCCGCGGAGATGCCATCCAGAATCATTCTCCCTGTAATCCCAAATGGAGCGGAGTGAAGGCAGGCAATGGCAAGAGAAGATTCGAATATCCGCTACGAACCGCACGAGACGCCGCCGCCGTTGGTGGTGATTGGCGCGGGTCTTCAAGCTGCGGTGTTGATTGTTACGCCGGTTATTTTGACGGTGGTAATCGTTGCTCGGATCGCCGACCAACCCGAGTCTTTTTTGACTTGGAGCGTGTTCGCGGTCATGTTCATCGGCGGATTAACAACCATTCTCCAGGTTGTCCGCGTGGGAAGGATCGGTTCCGGTTATGTGCTCGTAATGGGGACGTCATCGGTGTTTATTGCAGTTTGCGTGGCCGCCCTGGTGAAGGCTGGTCCGGCTACCATGGCGAGCTTGATCATCGTCTCTTCGGCGTTCCAGTTTCTGCTCGCGGCGCGTCTTTCGTTTCTTCGGAGAATCTTCACTCCAGTCGTCGCGGGCACGGTGATCATGTTGATCGCGGCAACGGCCGCTCCTCTGATTTTCGATTCTTTCAATGATGTGCCAGAAGGCACTTCGGACGTGGCTGCTCCGGTAGTGGTACTGGTCACGATATTGACGGTAGTATTTCTCGTGCTGCGCGGGCCCACCGGGTTACGACTATGGTCGCTGATCATCGGTGTGACCGTGGGATGTATTGTTGGGGCACCATTCGGATTGTACGACGTGCAACAGATTGTGGATGCCAAATGGGTCGATGCGCCATTCAGGTCATGGCCCGGCATTGACGTTACACCGGATGTCGAGTTCTGGGCGCTTCTACCGGCTTTCGTCGTGGTCACGATCGCGGGTGCCATCAAGACGATTGGTGACAGTGTGGCCATTCAAAAGGTTTCGCGGCGCACTCCGCGGGCCACAGATTTCCAGGTTGTCCAAGGCGCTTTGAATACGGGCGGCGTTGGCAATTTGTTATCGGGCGTTTTGGGGACGTTGCCGAACATGACGTACTCGACAAGCATCTCGCTCGCCGAGGTGACCGGTGTGGCGGCGCGTCGGGTGGGTGTCGTAATCGGTGTCGTTTTCGTGGTCGTTGCCTTTTTACCAAAAGTTGCTGCGGTAATTATCGCTATACCGGCTCCGGTTATGGCGGCTTATATTTTGGTGCTCATCGCGTTGCTCTTTTTGCAAGGAATGAAGATCGTGATCCAAGATGGGTTGGATCACCGAAAGGCGTTGATCGTCGGGTTGTCTTTCTGGGTCGGCGTGGGATTCCAGAACGGATGGATATTCCCAGATGTTTTGGGCGATGGGTTTGTGGGCGTGCTGCTGGGCAACGGGATGACTTCTGGCGCATTGGTCGCCATCGTCGCGATGCTGTTTATGGAGGTCACAGCACCGAGGCGTAAGCGGTTGAGGGTGGCGTTGAAAGATGAGACGTTGCCGCAATTGAGCGAGTTCCTCCGCAGTTTCGCTTCATCGTCGGGATGGAATGAGGCGAGTCAGAATCGCATCGCCTTGGTTGGCGAGGAGACGTTGGCTAGTTTGCTGGCTGAGCGCGATGATGATGTCGAAGGTGAAGGCGCGAGACGATTGGTCGTGGCTGCTCATGCGGTTGGACGGGAGATCGAGCTGGAATTCGTCGCCGCGTCCGAAAGCCAAAACCTGGAAGATCAGCTGTCGTATCTGGGCGAAACGCCAGACATCGCGGATGATCGGGAGATATCGTTCAGGCTGTTGCGGCATTATGCTGCTTCGGTGCGGCATCAAAAGTATCACGGAGTGGATGTCGTCTAAACGTTGAGCGTTCCGACTAAAGCAAGCTACGGTTGCTTTGCGCGCGACGCGGGTGCTTCGCGGACGGAAGACCAGGACGGCGTTATCCTTGACTTGACGAGCCCGCCGCACACGATAACGAGAACCCCGCTGCCATGACGACCATCGCTCCCTACGGATCTTGGAAATCGCCAATCAACGCCGAGATGCTGATCAGCGGAGGCAAGCGTCGCCTGTCCGAAATCAGGTGCGACGGGAACGATATTTATTGGTTGGATGGTCGGCCCAAGGAGGGTGGTCGGCAAGTAATCATGCGACTTTCGCCGGACGGTGAGATGACGGACCTGACGCCTTCGGAGTTCAACTCGCGTAACGCGGTACACGAGTATGGCGGGGGATCATACGCGGTTAGGAATCGCACGGTCTACTTCACAAACTGGTCAGACCAGCGGATCTACGTTCAGCGTGACGGCCGCCCTCCGGCGCCTTTGACTGCGGAACCGCCGGTACCGCGGGGCGCGAGGTTCGCTGATCTGACAATAACTGCCAATGGCGAGTATTTGCTATGCGTGCGAGAGACGCACACCGACGATGGTGAGGAAGCGGTCAATGAGATAGTTGTCGTTGATCCTGGGACTGGTGCGGTGAAGATGGTTGCATCTGGCCGCGACTTTTACTGTGCACCGCGAGCGTGCGGTGGTCATGACGGTATCGCTTGGACTGAGTGGGACCATCCGAACATGCCTTGGGACGGTAACTCGTTGATGTCAGGTTCGTTCGACGCGAATGACGCATCCGTCAGCACCACGGCCGAATTGGTCGGCGGAACCGGCGAGAGCATCGTACAGCCGAGTTGGGGTAGCAACGGTCTGCTCCATTTCGTGACTGATCGAAGTGGGTGGTGGAACATTTATGTGTGGCGGGATGGCGAGATGGTTAATCTTCTTGAGGAGGAATCTGATCATGGTCGTCCTGATTGGCAGTTCGGTTTTTCCTCATACGCCCATCTGGTGGATGGAAGAATCGCTCTCGGCAAGGGTGGGGTTACCTCCGGTTCAATCGTTCTGATCGATCCCGGATCCAATTCGACCCAAACGATCAAGGTTCCGTTCAGCGAAGTGTCGTACGTGACAACCAGTCCTAACGGCGAGTCGATACTTTTCATCGGCGCTTCACCGACACGAGAACCGGCAGTTGTCCGTCTTGAATTGGCAACCGAAATGTGCGAAACCGTTTACTCGCCGAGCGAGGTAGACGTTGAACCCGGCTACCTTTCGTCGCCGCAGCACATCGTGTTCCCGACCACCGAAAACGGCGCAGCGCACGCGTACTACTACGAGCCAACAAACCGAGATTACGCGGCTCCTGATGGTGAGTTGCCGCCTTTGGTGACGATCTGCCACGGCGGACCAACTAACGCATCTGGAACTGGGCTCGATCTCTCGACGCACTACTGGACCAGCAGGGGGTTCGCCGTAGTTGACGTCAATTACCGCGGCTCATCGGGTTACGGAAAGGTCTATCGCGATGCGTTGAAGGGAAAGTGGGGCATCTACGACACTGATGACTGTATCGCCGCTGCGCAATATCTGATCGATAATGGCTTGGTGGACAAGGATCGAGTGATCATCCGCGGAGGTTCGGCGGGCGGATACACCACGATTAACGCCCTCACGTTCGAAGATTTCTTCGCCGCAGGCGCCGCTTTGTACGGCATCGCAGACTTGATGGTCTTCATCGGCGATACTCACAAGTTCGAATCTCGGTACCTCGACTCGTTAGTCGGACCTTATCCAGAAGAGGCACAGCGGTATCACGACCGTTCGGCCATCAACTTCATGGACCAGCTCGCGACGCCGATGATCATCCTGCAAGGCCTAGAAGACGAGATCGTCCCGCCTTCTCAAGCAGAGATCATGGTCGAAGCGCTGGAATCGAAGGGTTTGCCTTACGCCTACATCGGATTCCCGGGTGAGCAGCACGGATTCCGGCAAGCCGCCAACATCATCCGGGCGCAAGAAGCGGAGTTGTATTTTTACGGCAAGGTTTTAGGTTTCGAGCCTGCCGACGATATCGGCGAGGATGTAGTCGAGGTGAGGAACCTGGCTTGACCCTTCCAACCGCGGCCGACTTCATCGATGAAATAAAACGGATGCCGCGTCGCGATACTGCTTCTGTAAGGAAGTTAAGGCGACGTCTGTCATCCCGCCTGTTGAAAGCGACGTCCGAATACGTGACGAAGTTGGCGTACGAACTGATCGACTCTCTTGATCGGCGATGGGTGGCGTACGAACTGATCGCCAATCACATAGAAAGCTATCTGGGGCTCGACGCACGTCGCATCGAGAGACTCGGACACGGCGTGGACAGTTGGCACAGCGTAGACGCCTTCGCGCGCATACTTTCGGGACCCGCCTGGCGAGACGGCCTCATCGACGACGAGACGATCCATGGCTGGGCGGCGATCGCACGACCGTTGGTGGCGAAGGGTCGCCCTTGTGAGTACCGTGGCGTTAAACATGCGAACGTACGGCGGGACGGGCGATGCCAAAAGAACACTTGCGGTGTGCCAAATGCTAGTCGCCGACCACGACGACATGGTTGTTAAGGCGCTTTCGTGGGCGCTTCGTGAACTAGTGGTTCACGATGCTGAAGTCGTCGCTCGATTCGTTGACACCCACGCAAATGAGCTGGCGGCGCGAGTGAAACGAGAAGTCCGCAACAAGCTTGAGACTGGTTTGAAAAGCCGGAAACGACCTTGACATTAATTGGTCAATTCGATCATTCGTTCGACGAACCAGATAACTCGTCGGCGATGATTTAGAAAATCTGCTTCGTCCAGATCGCCGTTGTAGAAATTCCTATGTAAACCTTGCGCGGCGATGAACCAATCCGCTAACGCAGGCGTATCGAACTCTTCTGCAAGTCCGTTAACTGCTTCAACGGTGTGTCCGTATCGTCATTTCTCGACGCTTCATCTCGGCTATCACGATGTGAGATGCTGCGCCCCATAACTTTTCGGAGGCTTGAAGGATGTCGCCTCCTTCGTATTCGCGGTCGGCGTCTAGGAGGAATTGGCGGGCGGTGTCTATATGTTCGGTTGCTAACACAGGATTTCCAAGCGGTAGAAAATGGTGCGCTACGTGTTCAATCGTAGCACTTAACTGGATTAAAGCATGTTTCGGGCACCGCTGATTGTTGCGATGCCCGGTTGCAGGATCGATTAGCCTGCGGCGATCGCCCCACCGTATCGAGATTCGACGCGCGGGACGCCGCACTCGTTTAGGAAGGCTTCCAACTCATCAAGCAAGTGTTGCGACGCTCGGACCGACGGCGGGCGAGGGGGGCCTGCCTTGAGGCCGACAGTCTCCATGGCGGATTTGATGAACGGTCCTTCGCCTCCGGTCATGGCGCTCACTTTGGCACGCCACTCTGTCCATTTCCACTTGAAGTCGGCGAGCCTCTGTCGCGCCGCTTCGTATTCACGTTGCTCGAGCAGGTTCCAGATTTCCGCGGGGTACTCGGGCCAGAAGCCGCTGAGGTGCGTGATAAAGCCGCGTGCTCCCATGATGTGGCTGAAGATCTGCTGTCCAGAGTTGTCAATGCAGACCAAACGGTCGGCGAGGTCGCTGAGGCCTTGGCGATATAGCGACTCGTTGGGTGCGGACCACTTGAGCGCCCGGACTGTTTCGATGTCGGCAAGGTCACTCAAGAGGCTCAAGCTCATGGTCAGGCCTTCCCACCAAGTGTGGTAGATCACGATCGAGACGTCGGACTCGTTGGATACGAGCTCGAAGAGTCGGTAGACATCGCCCTCTGTCGGTTCGTAGTAGTAGGTGGGTCCGAGTTGGACGCCGCCGAGACCGGTTTCGTGGGCGTGATTGGCGAGTTCGATGATGACGCGGTAGTCGGTGTGTTGAACGCTGGTGAGGACTGGCGCTTCACCGTTGGCGGCTTCCATCGCGGCGGTCATTACCGCTTTGCGCTCGTCGAGGTTCATCGTGGGATGCTCACCGCCGGCGCCGCCTACGAGGAGCGAGCCTTGACCGGTGTGGACGCCATTTTCGACCATGTACCGGATGTTCGTCTGTAACGCGTCGAGATTGAGGGAGTAGTCCTCATTGAATGGAGTTGCGACTGCGACCATTGGTCCGCACAGCCAATCTCGGATGTTTTCAGCTTTCAATTGTTCGTCCTCTTTTTGGTTGAAAGTCGCGTTGGCAATTTACTCTATATCATCGTCGTTCGCGTTCCCATTCGCCGCGCAAGATGCCGTAGTAGTGGTAGTCCTGACGTATCCCTCGGTTGACGCCTTGACTACGGAGCGTTCCTTCGCGGGTCATGCCGATCTTCTCCATTACGCGCCACGAGCCGACGTTTTCGACGTCTGCCCATGAGTAGACCTTTTCCAATTCGAACTCATGGAATCCCCAATCGACGACGGCGGCCGCGGCTTCCGTCATCAGTCCTTGGTTCCAGTGCGGGCGGGCTAGGCCGTAATGCAACGATGCGACCGATATGGGAGTTTCCATGTTTAGGTCGACGGCTCCAATTACAGCGCCTTGACATTCGATGGCGAAAGACAGCGCTTCGTTTCGGTTTCGCAATACGTTGCGGGCGACGAATTCCTCTGCGTCGCGGATCGTGTACGGGTCCGGGAGTGGGAGGAAGCGCGAAAATTCAGGTTCCGAGGCGTATGCGAGCACGTCTTCGACATCTTTGAACGAGAACGGCCGCAGGAGGAGGCATTCGGTACGGATGGTGGTGGGTTTTGGCATGTCTACGCGAACGAAGTTTGGCGTGGAATAGGGTTCAATTCGCCGCGGCAGACATAATCCTCGATCAACGTCTTTGACCAAGGGTCGAAATGGTTAATCTTCTCGACTAGTTGGGATTTGTCCATGAATATTCCTGAAAATTTCGACCTAGGCATGAATTCTTCCGGTGCATCCAGCGAAACATCGTTAGCGGTCGTTTCATGGATGAAGGCGACATGCCGCGATGCAGCGTTTGAAGACGCATCAACGATTACTCCGATTGGAAGCGGGTCTTCCTCAGTGAAGAGCCCAACTTCTTCTTCGAGTTCGCGTAACAGGTTGAATGTAACAGTCAGTCTGAAAGAATCGTTCTCGCGCTTATCGTCGATGTGACCTCCGACGATGAGACTCAATTTACCCTTCAAGTCGTCTCTTGATTCGTCGTTTATTCGTCTCAGGACACGACGCCTTCCGTCGTCGTCGCGTATGAAGGCGCACGGGATGGCTTGCACCCAATCGTTGGAGTTTTCGGCTTCGGGGCTGTCAAGCCATGAAAAAGTGGATTCGATCGCGTTGATCTGATCCTGAACCGCGTCCCAGAAAAGAAGCGAAAAGACATCGTTGAAAATCGACCTAGGGAACACGAGAACTTGGTTGGTCACAGTTTTGCTCATGCCGCTCATTTCTCAAAGTGTTCGATGATCTTAGTTACCACGTCAAAGGCTGTATCTCGTGGTGAAGTTCGAAGATTGCCGCCAGTATCTATCTCATGAAACGCAGGAAGACGATCTTCGTATCGCCCCTTGATTTCGACATACGCTCGGTTGAGCCTTTCGAGGGTATCAGGGTTCATAACCCGCCCGCGCTTGTCAATGAGTTTATTGCGGCTTTCTCCCATTCGCGGCGCAAGATGCCGTAGTAGTGATAGTCCTGCCTAACACCTCTGTTGACGCCTTGACTGCGGAGCGTTCCTTCGCGGGTCATGCCGATCTTCTCCATGACTCGCCGCGAACCCACGTTTTCGACATCCGACCGAGAATAGACCTTCTCCAGTCCGAACTCATCGAAACCCCAACCCACAACAGCCGTCACGGCCTCGGTCATCAACCCTCGGTTCCAACACGGACGGGCGATCGAGTAACGCAGCGAGGCGATCGAAAGAGGCGATTCAATTCTTAGCTTGACGCTGCCAATAACGGCACCGTTGAATTCAATCGCAAACCTAGGTGCTTCATCCCAATTCTTTAAAATCTGACGGGCGACGAACTCTTCGGCTTCTTTCAGCGTGTATGGATCCGGCACGGGTAGAAAGCGCGACCATTCGGGGTCGCTGGCGTATGCCTGTACGTCGTTGACGTCTTTGAACACGAAGGGGCGAAGGAGCAGGCGTTTGGTGCGGATGGTGGTGGGTTTGGGCATCGAGCCTTCAGCCTTCAGCCATCCATGCGGGTTCGGCGAGGTTCTTCACGATTGACTGCAGGAATTCGGCGGCTGGTGCTCCGTCCCAGGCGCGGTGGTCGAAGGTGAGGGAGAAGTAGCCGATGGAGCGGACTTCGATGTCGCCGGATTTGGTTACGGTGGGTTGTTGGATGACGCGGCCTACGCCGAGGATGCCTACTTCGGGTGGGTTGATGAGGGGGGTGAAGTTTTCGATGTCGTAGGAGGATAGGTTGGTTAGTGAGAAGGTGCTGCCGGAGAGTTCGGCGACGCGGAGTTCGTTGGCTTTCGATTTTCGGACCAATTCTCGGACGTTAAGCGCGAGTTCTAACGGGGTTTTAGATCCGGCGTCTCGGATTACGGGGACGAGGAGTCCGTTGGGGACGGCGAGAGCGAATCCGAGGTTGATGGTGTCGAAGATCTGGACTTCTTTCTCTGTTAGGTGGGCGTTTGCTAGGGGGTGGTCTTTCAACGCCCGGACGGTTGCGGCGATGGCGAGGTCTTGGTATTGGGGTCGGACTCGGGATCGTCGCCATTCGCGGGTTAGGCGTCGTTGGATGGCGGTGGCTTCGGTGACGTCGCCAGTGGTGTTGAGGGTCACGAGTGCGCCGGATGCGCTTTCGGACATGCGGCGGGCGATTACACCGCGGATGCCGGTCAGCGGTATGGTGCGGCTTGGTTCCATGCCGTCTACGGAGGTGGCGGATGCGGCTTCGGCGGCGGCTCGAATGTCGTCTTCGGTGACCCTTCCGCTTGGACCGGTGCCGGCTTCGATGGTGTCGAGGTCGACGTTTAGTTCTCGGGCCAATCTTCGGGCTCTTGGCGTGACGACGAGTTTGCCGCGTGATCTTCGAGCTGTTGCGGACCGTCGGGATGACCGAGAGGAGCGTGACGCTCGTTCTTTGGGAGCGGTTTGTTCCGGCAGGTCGCTATCGGTTTCGCCGGCCATGAGCAGGAGGCCTAGGATGGTTCCGACCGGGACGGTGTTGCCTTCTTCGACGATGATGCGTCCGAGTGTGCCGTCGTCGGTGGCTTCTACTTCCGCGCTGACTTTGGTCGACTCGATCTCGACCAGCGGTTCGCCTTTAACGACCGGATCGCCGATGGTTTTGAGCCATTTGACAACCTGGCCCTCGTTCATACCCATGCCCCATTGCGGAAGAATTATGTTGCCCGGCATATTTTGGTGGTGCCCCTGTTTTGGTTGTGGTCGCGAGTAGAATCCGAAAATCATCTTAACAGTAGGGTAGTTTGCGATCGGCGCGTTGAATAGGCCAACTGATTGGCAGATTGTGTAGGAGCGAAAGAGACGACGTTATTGTTCAAGAATCGGGCATGTTTTGTGTACGGGTATCCCCTGCGTGGGGGCGACCACAAGGATCGCCCCTACGTCTTAGATTGTCGAAGCATCGCCGCGTCGGTTTCGGGTCAGCGCGAGCGATAAATTGTTGGTGGGTCAGTCAATAAAATTCCCAGCGTCGCCGACGTCGCCAGACCATCGGCCCTCCGGACGGCGGTTGAAAGACGTGCCGTCCGTCATCGCTCGATTGTTCCTCGAGCTGTCGTGGTAGCCTCTTCCGCTCGGCGTGACGGAAAGACGTTCGCCGGATAGGAGGATCGTTCGCTCGGATCTTGAACGGGCATCCCCTGCGAGCGGGCGGTTCACGAACCGCCCCTACGTCGCGCCCCTTCGCATTGCGAAAGGGTCGGAAATGTCCGTCTGGCTTGCTAGGCGGAGTCAGCGTAACGCTCCGCATCCGAGCCCTGAAGCTACAACGATCTCCGTAACCGGATTTTGGTCAGCGTTGCGTCCGAACTTACTAAACTTGTGGCGGGCACTGCCGCGGGTCGCTTCGAGCAGTCGATTTCACCGTTTCCACGGCTTATAAGGTCGCTCTGGGCAGCCCGGTGATTATCCCGCCCGCAGACCGGTTTCAATATTCAATTGTCGATAAGTGCGTCAAAAGGTTGCGCTCACCCTCGACGCGGCGATGTTCTAAGCGCGGGTCCGACCGTCGTCGGATTGTGCGCCTTACCCTGATTGTAATACATATGTGATATTTCAGTCAAGTCGATATCTTCGTCTTCGTCTTTGTGCTCTGGGGCTTTCGGGGCGGCCCAGGATCCAGATTTGAAGCGGATTGCCTTTCGGAGCGTTGAAGGCCAGGGTCAGGGCGTCGGCTTTGTCGGGGCTCTGGCGGCCCGAAGCTCGGATCTGGTCTTTGGATTCGAGTCGTAGCTGTCCTCGGGATGTGAAGGTTTGGGTCAGCGATGCTAGTTGGCTGATGAGTTCGGCGTCGTCGGGGATGCTGATGTCGTTGTCGGCGAAGCGTTGCCTCAGGCCGTCGAGCATCTGTGCTCTGAGGTTGGCGAAGCGTTCGGTTTTCTTCGCTTTGTTCCCGACGTTCACTCCGACCGCTTCGATGTCGTCGATCTCTTTCATGCGGTCCAGGACTCCGGCTCCCATCCCTACTTCGTCGACGTAGATGGTTTTGACGTCGTGACGACGCGCGATGTCCAACGCCCTGCCGACCGTTTTCATGAGGTCGGCTTTCGGGAAAGCTGTAAGGTCCAACACCTGCGTGCCGCGACGAACCACGGAGACCGTTGACGAGTCGCCGAACCGGGCGACGTCCAATCCCATTACGGGTTTGTCTTCGTCGACGGTCTCGGATGGTCGATTCACCGCGGCCTCGATGTGTTTGAGCGGGATCAGGGTGTCGTAGGCTTGGGACGGGAACTGTCCGAGCACGCGGATCTGGTAGGTCTGCGATTCGGTTCCGTGGTCCTGTGCGATCGTTTCGGCCCAGTCGGCGGTCGCCATGCCGGGAACTACGAGTTCCTCGTTCCCTCCGGCGAACGCCGGGGTGTCGAAGGCTGAGATGTGGATGGTTTCCCATCGGTTTCGGTTTTTGTGGAAGGCGTCGTAGAAGGTGCCCGCGAGGTTGGTGGGGTTGCCGATCATGAGGATCTTGGCGTTGCTGGTGGTCATGACGCCGGTGATGGCGTCGAAGATGAACTCGTCGACGCCGGAGGCTTCATCGACGATTATGAGGATGTTTTCGTGGTGGAAGCCTTGGAATCTTTCGGCGGTGTTCGTGGAGAATCCGAAGGCGTAGCGCCGGTTTGAGAGTTCGAGGCGGGACGATGTGATCTTGCCGCCGATGAGATCGCGGTTGCGGAAGTGGATGCTGCGGAGCTCGCGCCAGAGCAGTTCCTTGACTTGGCGTTCGGTAGGCGCGGTTGTGATGACGATGGCTTCGTCGTGCGCCATGAGCCACCAGATCGTTGCGAGCGCGGCCGTGAAGGTTTTTCCCGAACCGTTGCAGGACCTAACGGTGACACGGTTATGCTTCGCGAGCGCTTTGAGGATGTCGCGTTGTTTTTCCCAAGGCGCGACCCCGAGTTCGTTGGTGGCGAACACAACGGGGTTCCTGCGCCACAAATTCTGTGCGGCGTGTTTCGTTGTACGCGGTAGATTTGGTTTCGCCATTCACGTCACCCCTCACGGCTTCCACTTCCTAGGCGAAGTGGCACGGTTGTGCCACGTCATAGTTTCAGGGTACGCGAGGAGTCGGGGGTGTTGGGAGCGGGGTGGCGAAGTCTGAACTGTGATCCCGGTTCAAGCCCGGGACAAGCTTATGTGATGGGTGGTGATTTTGGTGTTGGTTGGTGGTGAACGTCTGAACCGCGGATTACGCAGTTTTTTGGGATGGGCTGTGATTGGCGATGGTGGTGTGGATTGCCATTGGTTTCTGCGTGGCCGTTATGAATCGGTACACTGGATGGCATGACGACGAGAACACAGCCGGGTGTTTGCAACATTCCCAACCGGAGCATCTTCGAGGGGGACAACCTTGATGTGATGCGGGGGATGAATGATGGGTGCGTGGATCTGATCTATCTTGATCCGCCTTTCAACTCGAATCGGGACTACGCGGCGCCGATTGGGAGCGAAGCGGCTGGTGCGGCGTTCAAGGACACTTGGGACTTGACGGATGTGGACGAGGCTTGGCACAACGAGATTGCGGAGACGGATCTGGCGCTTTACAAGGTGATCGATGCGAGCGAGCACAGCCACGGTAGCGGGATGAAGTCGTATCTGATCATGATGGCGGTGCGGCTGTTGGAGATGAGACGCATTCTGAAGGCGACGGGGAGCATCTATGTTCATTGCGATCCGACGGCCTCGCATTACCTCAAAAACTTGATGGATGCCGTTTTTGGGAAAGACAACTTCAGAAGCGAGATTGTGTGGCGGCGAACTTCAGCACACGGGCGCGCTAAACGATGGGGCAATATCCACGACACTCTGTTGTTCTACTCTCGGAGCAACGATTACACGTGGAATCGAACTTTTCAGGATTACAGCCGAGACTACATCGACCGGTTCTTCAGGCATTCGGACGCTAGGGGGTTGTTCAGACTTTCCGATCTGACCGGACCTGGAACGCGCCGAGGAAGCTCTGGACTGCCGTGGCGGGGTGTGGACCCTACCACTGTTGGTCGTCACTGGGAGGTTCCCCCGGACCGAACCTTGCACGCGGATTTTCAGCATCCACCTGGTTACGCTCAAATGTCCGTACAAGAGAGATTAGACATCCTCGACGCGGCAGGCTTCATACATTGGCCTGACCGTGGAGCAATGCCGAGTTACAAACGGTACCTCAGTGCCGCGTTGGGCTCTCCGATTCAGGACGTGATTTGGGATATTCCGCCTGTCGGTGCGCAATCTAGAGAACGTACTGGTTATCCGACGCAGAAGCCTTTGGCGTTACTTGAACGGATCATCAAAGCCAGTTCCAATGAGGGCGATGTGGTGCTTGATCCGTTCTGCGGTTGTGCGACGACTTGCATCGCGGCTGAGCGGTTGGGCAGGCAGTGGATCGGGATTGATCTGTCGGCGTTGGCGGTGAAGCTGGTGGAGCAGCGGGCTCGGAATGAGCTTGGGTTGATGGGTGGTGTTCAGGCTATTGCGCGGTCGGATATCCCGAAGCGCACGGATCGTGAGCCGGCGCCGCCGTTGAGCGAGTCGAAGGTGGTGCTTTACGGAACTCAGGGCGGTAACTGCAATGGGTGTGGCACGCATTTCTTGCCGCAGCATTTGACGGTGGATCACATTATCGCGCGGTCGAAGGGTGGGACTGGTCATCTCGATAACTTGCAGTTGCTGTGTGGGCATTGCAACTCGTTGAAGGGGGATCGTCCGATGGAGTATTTGAGGGCGCGGTTGGTGCGGGAGTACGCGTGAGGGGGTGTCGCGTGTCCGAACGGGGATTTTTTGGATCTAGGGTGGGATTCTTGCGATTAAGGGTTGGTCGATGCACTATTTGGCGTACGGATGGGGGTATGTGGTTGACAAAGGCCACGCCCGGTGCTGTCACAATTTATCCAGTGTTACTGACGGCTGACTGCGTTCATGTTGCTCGTAATGTATCCGGTTTTGCGTTAAGATTGATCGTTTAGGGATTCACACAATTCCGTACACACCGGGCGAGGAAGCATTCGGAGATATCATTGCAACAAAAACATCATGGGCCACGGATCGAATTGTTTTATTCGTACTCACACGAGGACGAAGAATTCAAAACCGAGATGGAACAAACTCTGGCTCTGCTAAAAAGAGACGATGTCTTGAATGCGTGGCATGATCGTAAAATACTACCAGGCCAACACTTAAACGAAGAAATCAAAAAACACATGGATAGATCAGACATACTTGTGTTCTTTTTCAGTAGAGCGTTCTTTGCGTCGGAAGCGTGCGTCGAAGAATGGGAGTACGCCAAAGAGTTGGCATCTTTAGGAAAACCTATTGTCCGGATACCTATTATTGCCCGCGTGTGTCCTTGGTTAGATTTCCTCGACAGTGATGACGTGTTGGCTTTGCCAAGAGATGGCGAACCGATCTCAGGATATCTAGATCGGGACGTGGCTTGGCACCAGGTTTACGAAGGGATAAAGGGCGTCGTGGAAGATCTTCGGAACACCATAAAACCGAAAACTGAACATCTTGCCACCTTGACGAAAACTGAGGCAGTCGGCAAACATCGCGAATTTATCGATCTAATCGACTTATTCGTGTTCCCCAATTTGACAAAGTTGGAGAATGATTGAGATGATCAGTATCGCCATGTTTCGATTGAAGGGCGAGAAGCTTTGTTGGAAATGGATAGGATCATGATCCACGGCCAAGAAAGCAGCGGTAAGACTGCGTTGGCCAGATTTGTTTATTTGTCGCTGATCGGGGACGCGCGACCAGCTCTTCTATTGAACATTCCAGATGCAGGTCAACGCGTCGATGATGGATACATTGAGCGTAATTACGTAGAACAATATTCCGGTGATTTTCAAAAGTGGATGCAATTAGATGACAAAACATTGATAATTGACGACTTTGAGCCGTCTACGCGCATGTTTCGATTGCTCGATCGAATTCGGGAACACTTTCAAAGAATTATTGTACTGATGTCGTCAGACTTTTTTATTTCCTATTTCAAAGACGAACAACGAATGGCGGATTTTGAGCAATTGAAGATTGAGCCACTGAATCACGCCCAACAGGAGACGCTCATTAGGAAACGATTGGACCGGTCGGATGTTTCTGAGCCAGTGACCGACACTTTCGTCGATCAAATCGAGAACGACGTCAATTCTGTGATTATTTCGAATCGCATTGTTCCTAGATATCCATTTTACGTTTTGTCCATCCTGCAGGCTTACGAAAATTATATGCCTGATAACATGATATTTACATCCTCGGGCCACTGTTATCATGCGTTGATCGTTGCGAATATGATCAGGACCGGACTTTCTCGTTCTGGCGGCGCTCTGGATTCGGCATTCAACTTCCTTGAACAACTTGCTTTGAAACGGTTTCAAATGAGTAGGGACGGGCTTGGTGATGAATTTTCCTTCGTGGAGTTCAAAGAAGATTACACGAGACGATTCCCTATTCGTATTTCGGTATTGACGCGGCTTAGCGAAGGGGCATATAGTATCATCGATAATGAAGGTAGGTTCAGAGTGAATTATGTCTACTATTTCTTTTTGGGTAAAATACTCGCAACTGACAAAACTAGGTTTGCCGATATAATCTCTGAGATGTGTGACGAAAGTCACATCAGTTCGAATCACTTGACATTGTTATTCATCATTCATCATTCACAAGACTCGGCGGTTATCGACCACATATTAGAGCAAACATCTGAGTCATTGGATGAAGCCGGTGTAGCTACTCTCTCCCCTGAACAAACTCGTCGGTTTCACGGTTTCGTATCGGAATTACCTGAAGAAATAACCTCTTCTTTACCGGTTCGAGAGGAAAGGACGCGTGAACGTGAATCCAAGGCCGACGGTGATATTTCAGAATTGGACGTGGATGGCGAAGCGGAAGAAATTTTTCGCATTTTAAAGAATAACAAGGTTATCGGTCAAGTGTTGCGGAACAAATATGGCCAAATGGAAAACGAAAAAATCGAAGGAATCATTGAGACTATTGTTGATAGCGGATTACGGCTAGTCAATCTTATTTTGAGCAATGAAGATAGTATGGCTGAAATGGCTGAAATAATCGCAGAAATTCATGAAGATTGGGATATGCACAAGATCCGCAGGACCGTCGAGTTCGTGATGTTTGCATGGACTATGATCAACGTTGATCAGGTGGTGAATGCTATAAATGTACCTGAAATTCGTGGGGCAGTAATTGCGTTGGTGCGGAAGAAAAACACCGCGGCATACGATTTAGTCGGTTATTTCAACGTACTGAACAGCGCCACAGAGTTGACCCAGCGGGAAAGGAACGAACTGCGACGGTTGCTTCGGAAGCATAAGGATTTGTTTGTCACAAAGGTGTCATCGCTTTATACGCAACAATTTTTGAATACTCACGCGAGTGATCCGTTGATTGAGCAGTCCATCTATGATTTGCTTGAAGTCAAAAGAGTTCCGCGATTGTTGAGGGGATTGTAGCACCGTTGCCCGGGGTCGCTAGGTATCCTCTACGAACATTGCTGCGCTCGCTCCCGTCCCCTTACGGTTCGCCAAGGGGACGGGAAAAATTAGGGAATTATAACCCTGTGACTCCAAGCCGTTGAGGTAGCACGACGATCTGTAATCTGTATGATGCCGAATATGACACCAGCCACAACAGATTTCTCTGACGATTCAGAAGTGCCAGAACGATTGATGATCGGGGAGGTGGAGCTGAGCGAAGCGGTGGAAACGGCCGTGGCATTGGCCGAAGAAACCAGGCGTTACTCCTCTTGCTGTTGTTGCGACAAACGTTCGGTCTCAGCACCGTAGACCTCGTTCAGCATCTTTTTCTCATTGATCAGGACTATCTGTCGTCGTAGATGACCTGCGGCCGCATCGTGATTCTTCGTGAGGATAGCGGCTCTCACATTGCCCGTCACGATTTTGATGTCATTCTCGCATTGCCGAATGGCATGTTCATAAACACTGATCAACGCGTCAGGGTCAAGTTTCTGTTGCATGTCAATCCCCCTTTTCCGATTGCCCGCGCGATTGTATCGTCCCTGGTCACATCGGTCTTTTATGACTCCAAAACGTTACCATTTCCCTGTGTGTAGGTTGCATTTGGAGTCATTCTATGATATAATTGTTCCCATGTTCGGAAAAACCACAGGACCTGGCAAGTCGTACCGCAAGGGCATCACGTTCCTTGAGGCTGCGCGTATCTTCGGCGATGAGGACAGCGCGCAGGAATGGGTCATCTCAAAGCGATGGTCTCGCGGTATCCGTTGCCCTGCATGTCAGGGCGACCGCGTGTCGGAACTCAAGCGCAGAGGCACACTCCGGCGGTGGCGGTGCAAGGATCGCAAGACCTGCGGAAAGAACTTCACCGTCAAGACCGACACCATCATGCACGACAGCAAACTGCCCGTGTCCCAGTGGTGCATCGCCATCTAC
The DNA here is from genome assembly GCA_965220355.1 of Dehalococcoidia bacterium. Lineage (GTDB taxonomy): Bacteria > Chloroflexota > Dehalococcoidia > Lucifugimonadales > Lucifugimonadaceae > Bin127. The sequence goes on along the minus strand of OZ244820.1, from coordinate 159,264 downwards.
CTCTACACCACGAACCTCAAGGGGCTGTCCGCGATGAAACTGCATCGCGAGCTGGGCATCGCCTACAAGAACGCGTGGCACATGGCTCACCGCATCCGCAAGGCGATGGAGACGCGTCAGATGACCTATCAGGGACCCGTAGAAGTAGACGAGACATACATGGGCGGCAAGGTCGCCAACATGTCGAATTCCAAGCGTCGAGAGCTGAAAGAGCAAGGCATCGGTAGAGGAACGGTCGGCAAGACCGCCGTCGTCGGATTGAAAGACCGCGACAGCGGGATGATCGCCGCCGAAGTTGTGGAGACCACCGACAAGAACACGTTGCAGGGTTTCGTCGCAGTCAACACCGAGGTCGACGCTGTGGTGTACACCGACGAGCATGGTTCATATCGCAACTTGCCGCGCCCCCACATGGCCGTCAACCACAGTGCGAAGGAATACGTCAACGGCATGGCGCATACGAATGGAATAGAAAGCTTTTGGGCTAATCTCAAGCGCGGCTACAACGGCGTGTACCACCACATGAGCGTGAAGCACCTGGCACGGTACGTGTCCGAATTCGAGGGCAGGCATAACATCCGCCCGCTGGACACCGAAGATCAAATGGCGGCCGTCATCGCAGGTGCTGAAGGCAAACGGTTGCAGTACGCGGAACTGACCGCCGACGTCCCGCGCACCGAACAGTTGCTGATGTGGTAGCGGCTGCCCGATGTGTAATGTGTATGCATATAGGTATGAACACACAATCACAAGATGCGCAGCCAGAGGGGTCATTCAGACGGAGGATCGATGCGATCAACCTCGATGTATTTTGTCTCGCCGCACATGATGCAGACGGAACTTGCGTCAGCGTGGAAAAAGGGGATGTTGCACTTGATGCAGACAAAATTCAACTGATCCGTGCTGGCTTCTTCTCCTGTCTCTGCGATGTGAAGCTGTTCGGTGAGTCTGAACTTGATGACCTCAAGACCGTATATGAGGTTGGCTTGAAAGTGAGAGCGGTTGTCTGACCAACGCTCATCCAGAGCCGCCAAGGTTCTGGTTTTCCGGTCGAGCATGCATTTCAGCTGGTCCACATTCAGAAGTTTGATGACTTCCTGAAAGGCACTCGTGAATTGGCTGTGCACAGCCTTTAGCTCATCGTATTCGTTATTCATGTCGTATCTCGCTTTTCAATCGCTTGAGCCGAAGATGAGAGCGGCTATCACTAGGACGACGAATAGCGCCGCCAAAAGTAGCAAGGCGGCTATAGTTGACCCGCAGGCTATGTTCGCCGTCGTGTTGAAGAAACTCTCGGTGCGTTCTTCGAAACTCTTATCGTCCCTCATCATCGCACCTCAGGTGTGAGCGAATGAAACGCCGCCATCATCTCACCTCTCGACCAGTATCCATTCCGAGTAGGTGGACGCATCAAGACGAGGAAAACGAGATGCGTCATCCATTCTGTAGACCCAGACGCGGACAAAGAAGTGCGTGCCGTATTCCCAACTCCAGCTATACCACGGAAAGTAGTCGTTTCCTTTCCACTGAGTCAGGTCGGTGCCGTTTACCGTAGACCACGGCAGGAGACAGTCTGTGCTCTGCTCTATATTTTCGGCCACAAATTGTGCCTCCACGATCTCCACTTCGTGAACGGCGTTCTCGCTTCTCGGCGTGTAAGCAACTTTCCCGTCGCCCACGTACCTGAGATCGGTCGGCGGAAGAACCGCCCCCGTCCCGTTGACGCGAGCTGTCACAGTCGCCCACTGCGTCCTCGACGAATAGCAGTTGACCGGCTCTTCGGACACGTAGGCGGACACGTGGACGATGTATTTCTTCCCGTCATCAAGCACGGCAGTCACCTCCACACCCTTGTGATTGATGAACGTGTGCTCTGTGAACGTGTACTCGGTGACATCGCCTGCATCAATCGTCATCCAGACGTGGGATGCAGGTCGGTACCACCAATTTACGTAATCCGGGTTGGGCTGCACCCACGGGTCGTTCCCGTGCAGCATCTCGTAGTATCTGCTTAGATAGCCGCTCCGTGCGATCTCAACCACGTATCCGTCAGGCTCAGCACCTCCCTCGGCTCTCTGCCAAGAGATTTGCAGAGCCAGCCCGTCGGAGCCAAGCCCGACGTTCACGGGCGCGGGTGGTGCTTCGCACTCGGCGTCTGCCTGTGCAGATACGGTGAGCGCAGGCATCTGTAGAAACGCAGCCAGCAGCGTAGAGATAATTGCCGCCGCCGCAACTCTGGCAAGCATCGGGGTGCCCCCTTGCAACCGATGGATGGGTACTAGCAACTGTTCCCGTCACGCGAGGACAAAGGGGCGCGTGAAGCGCCCGATCCATGCGGAGCAAGAAAGCCCTCTGCGCTGGGATAGGAACAGTTGCACCCAACATGCTATCCTAAAGTTTCAAGAGAATTGGAAATAGGTCAAGGATTTTCGACATCGCGCGGGTGTGCTAGGATAGGGAATACACGAACAGGCAACCACATATCGCTGGTGCCCCCAGAGGGAATTGAACCCTCATCCAAAGGGTGCGATCCCAAAGACCTTTCCACGGCGGGGGCACCGACAAGTTGGCGGGGTGAGTGGGTATTGAACCCACCGACCTGAGAATTGGCAGCTCTAGGTGGTCACCTGACCTCACCCCGTCCACAAACAAGCCTACAAGCCTTTGGAAGATTAATAGGAACCATGCCGCAACCGAACGAACGCTACATACTGAAAGACGGACTGGTGGTGGACGCTGAGACGGCCGGACGGCTAGGGGTTAAGGGTGAGGAGTTCGAGCACTGGGCCGATCCCGACGAGTTTGCCGAGGCGATCTTCGGACTCACGCCTGAGCAGGCGAAGGCGGTTCGAGAGTCGGTTCCTGAGACTGAGTGAACTTCATCCGGTTGGAGTCACAGGGTTATAATTCCCAAAAATTACGCCTCAAAGATGGGTTCCTTAGTGTTCTCCACGGATGTACGGAAGTAAGGGTCTTCGACGTTGGCGAAAATCACCAGATCGACGGAACGGTTGAAAAGAGACTCCAGTGCTTGCGTCAGGTCTCTCCGGGTTTTGAAAAGCGATATATCGTGAGACTCGTGGAACTCGACGAGGAAGTCGATGTCGCTGTTTTCGGTGTTGAAATCGCCGACGGCTGCGGAGCCGAAGACTTCTAGGCGCTTGACCTGGTGTCGGCGGCAGATTTCGGCTAGTTCGTCGGTGTGGTTTGCGATTAGGGGGATCATGGCGGGGTTCCTGATTCGTAGGATATCGCAGGGCATGAAGGTGGTACGCGGGCGTCTTTGTCCTGCGGACATTTCACCGTTGTTTCGTTCGTAGCTGGGCGGTGGCGACCGGGCAGCAGCCCATCCGCCCCGGGCATCCCCTGCGAGCGGCGCTTCGCTGGCTCGCGTCCCCTTACGCTTCGCGAAGGGGACGGGCGACTTTTGTTCTTTGGACGTTTTTCCCGGGGAGCGGGGGCAACGCGGGTGATCGTCAAGGGAGAGGGGGTCTTTCGTGACGCGACCTCCCGTCCGCCCCGGGCATCCCCTGCGAGCGGCGCTTCGCTGGCTCGCGTCCCCTTACGCTCCGCGAAGGGGACGGGCGACCTTTGGCCTTTGGACGTTTTTCCCGGGGAGCGGGCGGTTCGCGAACCGCCTCTACGTCGCGTCTCCTCACGCTTCGTGAAGGGGACGGGACGTTGAGCGAAGGGGATGGATTCGGGTGGGTTTTCGTGGAGCTCAGCGAGTTATCGTTTTGGTGCGCCCTCGGTATTCCCAGTCGCGGATCCATTGTTGGGGGATTTCTATGCCGAAGCCGGGGGCGTCGGTTGGGGTTACGTAGCCGTCTTTGGCGGTGGCCATGCCGGGGATGCGGGCGACTTCTTCTAGGGGTATTCCTGGGGGAGATCCGGTCCAGTATTCGGCGATGGGCATTTCGGGTGCGGCCATGGAGACGTGTTGTCCCCATGGGGTTCCGCCGCCGCCGTGGGGGATTGTTTGGATGCCGGCGGTCTCGGCGATGGTGTAGACCTTCATGGTTTCGGTGACGCCGCCGCTCCAGCCGATGTCGGGTTGGACGATGTCGATGGCTCGGCGTTCGATGAGTTGGGCGAATGCGTGTCTGCCGCGGTGGTCTTCGCCGGTGGCGAGGGGTATCCAAGTGATGCTTCGCTTGAGTTCTGCGTGACCTTCGATGTCGTGAGGCGGTAGGGGTTCTTCGAGCCAACGGAGGTTGTAGGGTCGGAGTCGTTCGGCGAGGCGGAGGGTGAACTCGACGTTGAAGGACATCACGGGGTTGATCATGAGTTCGGCGCGGTCGCCGACGAATTCGCGGGATTTGGCTACGTGCTCTTCGATGAGGTGCAGTCCTTCGTCGCCTTGGGAGTAGTGGGCGGGGTTGGTGATTTTGAAGCGAGTGAAGCCGAGTTCTTGGAACCAGTCGAGGTCGTCGCCGGTGGCGTAGAGAGGTATCTTGTCTCGGACGGGTCCGCCGAGGAGTTCGTAGACTGGTCTGTCTAGGAGTTTTCCTTTGAGGTCCCAGAGTGCGATGTCGACTCCGGACATTGCGGTGGCGACGATGCCGGCGAGTCCGTGTCGGTGGCCGGCGCGCATGACGAGGTCGTTCATGAGTTCGATGGCCATGCAGTTTTGGCCTTCGAGCAGAGGTGCGATGACGTGGTCGATGTAGGAAGCGACGGGTTGACCGAAGGAGCAGTGGCCGAGTCCGAAGGTGCCGTCTTCGGCGATGGCTTGGACCCAGACTTCGGACAGCCCGCGATGGCCGGGCATCTCTTGGGGGAGCCTTGAGAACTGAGGGTAGAAGTTTATTGGCATTGCGCGCGGCGACTTTGTGGGCCATGGGGCGCGGCGCGCTGGGGTTTTGGGTTGCGACGGGGGGATGTCGATGTGGACTGCTCGGAGGGTTTTGAGTTTCATTGGTTTAGAGCCTCCTGAACCCCCTTTTGCTGGCGCAAAAAGGGGAGGGGTACGCGCCCCTTGGGCATCAAGGGGGAGGTTTTGGGGTGGTTGTTGTGGATGGGGTGGTTGGTTGGCGCGGGCATCCCCCGCGAAAATCGCTTCGCTCTTTCGCGCCCCCTTCGCTTTGCGAAAGGGGCGTTTGTTGGTAATCACGGTGTATTCGTTCGGCGACCGGGGGTTGTGTTGGTGATGACGGTTTTTGCTTTGTTTGATGTCTAACTTGTACGGAAATTGCCTGCTTTTCCGGTTGCCCATGCTTTGATGAGGTGATGGGCGATGGCGATTGGTCCCGGCACTCGCAGGGCTTCGCTTTTTTCGGCGAGCGCGAGCTTGACCTCGTCGCGGTCGAACCATCGGACGTCTGTCATCTCGAAGTCGTCCATTGCTATGTCGGTAGATATTGCTTCGGAGTGGCTGCCGATCATGAGGGATGATGGGAATGGCCAAGGCTGTGTGGAGTGGTATTGGACACGACCCACGGTGATGCCGGCTTCTTCTTTTACTTCGCGTCGGACCGCTTCTTCCATGGATTCGCCGTGGTCCATGAATCCGGCGAGTGCGGAGTACATCTTCATCGCGCTGAGGCGGCCGGCGGACTGACCGAGCAGGCAGCGATCGCCGTCCGTGACTACTGTGATGATGACCGGGTCGGTGCGTGGGAAGTGCTGGGCGGAGCACCCGGTGCACTGTCGCATGAGTCCGCCGCGTCGCATCTCGGTGGGGTCGCCGCATCGTGCGCAGAATTGGTGAGTTGAGTGCCATCCGAGGTTGGCCCTTGCTTGTGAGAGGATTCCGGTTTCGGAACCGGAGAGCATCATTGCGGACTCGCGGGCGTCGCAGAGCTCGAGTCCGAGTTTTGACGCCTTGGCATCAGAGATCTGTTCTGAGCCATGGCGGGCGCTGCCTTTGGTGTTCCATGCGACCAGCGGGTCGCCATCGGGGTTGACACCAAGGAATGTGGTGAGTTTTTGTTCGGTTTCAACCAGATTGTTGGCGGACTTGTAGCTGAGCCAGCCAAGTTTGGCCGATGAATCGTGGGTTGTGGAAATCAGGGGGTCTAGTCCGGCGAGGATCAGAACATGAGCATTTTCCGAGCACATTAACTCGGCGATTTCGGCCTCGTCGCGTCTCAGCACGTCACCGCGGTCGATAGGATTTCCGGCGAAGGTGTGTGGTGTCTCTATTCGGTTCAAACTTCTGGCGCCGATCTCGATTCTTGGTTGATTACCAAACATCACTTTACCCGCGTTCGTATGAAGATTCAGGGTCTTGATAATTGAAACTGGCTGCGTGATGGAACTTCGAAGACATTTGCTTTACAGCGTTGGGCTCGCAACGGGTTTGGCGGCGTTGTTGGTCGGGTTCGCGGCGTGTTCGTCAGAATCTACGCCGGAACCTACTGCGGCGGTGGTTGCGACGGTTGCTCCGACTGCCGTTGCCCCGGCGACTGCGACTGTTGAGGCGGTTCCGATGATCGTTCCATCGCCCGAACCTACAGCGGCGGTGGTTTCTGTTGTGCGTCCAACGTCGACTGCGCCGGTATCAACAGCTGTGGTTCCGACCGCGACGCTGATGCCCAACGCGACGGCGACTCCGATTCCGACGATTGTTTATGCAGCTTCTCCGACTCCGACGCTCGATGAGGCGTCAACCACCGAAGCGGCATACAACGCTGCGCGTCTGGATAAGCTGGGGTACAGGGCCTACGGCATGGCGCTTACGTTGGCGGACGAACATAGTCCAAGGCAAAGCGCTACCGATGAAGAGTTGGAAGCCGCGATGTTCTTGTCTGGCGCGATGGATCGGTTGGGTTACGAGACGTCGGTGCAGGAATTCGAAGTGACCGAGGCGTGGGCGTCTGGATCGTTGGAGGTTTTGCCCGATGAAGACGGCGACGAGCTGGACGTGACGTTTAGGCGTCGCGATGGAAACACGGCTCGTATACCGGTGCTGCCCTTCGAACCGTTAAAGGTTGGGATTGTTGAAGGTGAGCTTGTCGATGTCGGTTTGGGTTCGGATGAGGATTTCGAGGGTTTAGATGTCGAAGGGAAGATCGCGTTGATGGGTCGCGGCGAGATCTCATTCGAGGAGAAGGAGACGAACGCGGCGGAGAACGGTGCGATTGCGGCGGTAGTTTACAACAACGAGCCGAGGTATTATTTCCGAGGTCAACTCGACGGCGATCCCGACATCTTGGCGAGCAGCATAACTCGTGTCGACGGTGGACTCTTGTTCGACGCGCTTGAAGACGGCGAGGAGTTTGATGTGGAGTTGATTGTCTATCCGCTGGGCAATGGGCCTTCTCGTAACGTGATCGCGGAGTTGAACAACGATATCGATGGGGACCAAGTGGTTTTGGTCGGCGCGCACTACGACACGACGCCTTGGTCATCGGGTGCGAACGATAACGGGAGCGGTGTCGCGGCGGCGATGGTGGTGGCGGACGAGTTGGCGGACGACGAGCTTCCGTTCGATCTGCGCTTCGTATTCTTCGGTTCGGAAGAGACGGGGTTGCACGGTAGCACCTACTATGCGAACGACCTTTCGGTGTCGCAGCTTGGTCGAATCGAGGCGATGATCAACCTTGATGTTGTAGCAACCGGTGAACTGTCGGCGTTGGGTTCTGAATCGCTGATTGAATATGCGATTGATGCGGCGGAAGCGTTGAATATCGAGATCAACGCGACGGATGGTCTCGACGGGGCGTCATCGGACCATGCGCCGTTCGACGAATTAGGCGTTTCGGTTGTGATGGTCTACGCTGATGACTTGACTTACATCAACCATCCGTCGGACACCATCGAGCACCTTAACGCCGAACCGATGGGTCAGGCCGTCGCGGTGGTGCTCGGCATCATTGAGCGGCTCGCGGGTAGCATCGAACCATGAGTATCTCGGAAGGATCACGCGATGGTAGGGATCGGCTGATGATCCGCGGCTTGGAGTTGCGCTGCGTCGTGGGTGTCGAGGATTGGGAACGTCGGATGCCGCAGAGGGTGGTGGTGGATATCGAGTTGCGGGGCGACTTCTCGGCGGCGGCGAATTCGGATGATTTGTCGGATGCGCTGGATTATCGAACGCCCTGTATCAAAGCGGCTGAGGTGGCGACGGAGGCGGAATACCGTTTGGTGGAGACGTTGGCGGACCGGATCGCGCAGGCGGTTCTGGAGACGCATTCGTGCATCACTTCGGTGAGGGTTGAGGTGTTTAAGCCGTTGGCGCTGGCCGGGTTTGGGAAGGCTGAGGCGAGAGTTGAGGTTACGCGTAGACGAAGCCTTCGCCACTCTTAGTTGGCGTAAATCGGACGTTGAGGTAGGGTTCGGAGTTGGACGTTTTTTCACGGCAGGACGTGATCGCCTTGGCACGCGTCAATATAGCAGAAGTGATATATTATGGTTTCGAATAGGTGGACTGTTGAGATTGTCAACGCGACGGTTCGCAGGGAGATCAGATCGTTACCTGACGATATGATCAATGAATTCGTCCGGATCTCCCGATTGATCGAGAATCACGGTATCGAGTTCGTCAGCATGCCGCATGTCCGGCATTTGTCTGGTGCGCTGTGGGAGATTCGTTTGAGAGGGCGAAGCGGCATCGCGCGGGCTCTATACGTGACCGTTCGTGAACGTCGAGTCGTCATATTGAGGGCATTTGTCAAAAAGTCGCAACGAACACCGAGACGCGAGATTGCTTTGGCTCTGCGCCGCGCAAGGGAGATCGAGAAATGACGTACATCGAAGATCTGCACAAAGACATGATGAAATCAAGTGCGTACCGCGAAGCGCATGAAGCATCCGGCGAGGTTTATCAACTCGTGGGCGCTTTGATTGGCGCGCGGGCCGGTGCGGCGCTGACTCAATCAGAGCTTGCCGAGCGAATGAAGACCACGCAATCGGCGGTGGCTCGGCTTGAGGGTGGTAGGTCGAATCCGTCGATGAAGACGCTTTCCAAGTACGCCAAAGCCACAGGTACGCGGTTGAGGATTAGTTTTGAACCTGTTCCGGATGATCAATCGCCTGCGGATGAGGATGAGACGCGTGTAAACGGTGCAGCATCCACAGATGGAGTCGAGGTCGATGTTGCCGAACCCTCGGCCGTTTCCACGTAGGAAGAGACGAATCTACTCGTGATCGAGATGGTTGTGGGGCGGAGCGCGCATCGCCGTATAATCCACCGCAGACTATCAACCAACCGAGGCGAGGCAAATCGGCCATGAAAATTCTCCTAGTCGGCGGTTCTGGGCACGTCGGGACGTTTATCACTCCTTATCTTCGGGAGGTGCATGATCTGCGGGTGTTCGATTTGGTGCCGCCGCGGCATGATGGAGTTGAGTTCGTGCAGGGGTCAGTTACAGATACGGGTGCGATCAAGGAGGCGGTTGATGGGGTCGATACCTTCATCTGGTTGGTGATGCAGAGTCCGCAGGGAGGTTCGGTGACGGACCAAGATGAGAAGGTGATCCGGGAGAACTACACGGTAAACAACATGGGTTTGCATCTGTTCTTGTGGACGGGTTACAACAACGGGTTGCGGAACGGCGTCTACACGAGCACGATGAGCGTTCACTTTCGATATCGCGACTGGTATGCGTCGGAAGACGAGGTGCCGTTGGATACGCCGAGCGCTTATGGATTGTCGAAGGGTTTCGGCGAGTTGATATGCCGGTATTTCGCGCGGCATTTCGATATGAATTTGGCGGCGTTGCGGATCACGGGACCGCGAACTCGGGAGCAGTGGATTGATTATCGGAGCGCGGCGTATGAGGTCGACCCGAGTGACGCACGGCCTCTACTTGTAACTGACGAGGAGGACTTGGCGAATGCTTACATGGCAGCGGCCAACTTCGTCCAGGTTGGGCACGGTTCGTTCGAACCTTTCTTTATCGCCGGGGATGAGGACCACGTTGAGCACAACCTATCTAAGGCTGAGCGCGACCTAGGTTGGAAGCCGATGACGCACATGAAGGTTGAGGTTCCGAAGGTCCATCGGGCCTAAGCCCCGGCGTGGGCGACAGTAAAAATGCATACGCCCAGCGCATTTGAAGCATCGTTCATCTTCTTTCCGCAGCCACAGTTGCGGGGCGACCCGTCGCATGTCGGCCTGGAGTACGAGGACGTATGGTTGACGGCTGATGACGGCGTGAAGACGCACGCTTGGTTCATCAGGGGTGAGGATAGTGAGGAGCCGACACAACGTCGCATTGTTATGTTGATCACGCATGGCAATGGTGGGAACATCAGCGTTCGGTTGGACCAGTATCGGGAGTTCGTGACGCGATTCCGGTTTATCGACATTTTTGCGATGGAGTATCGAGGTTATGGGTTGAGCGAGGGTAGTCCGAGCGAGGAGGGATTTGCGATGGACGCGATTGCGGCTCGGCGTTGGATCGATGAGTATGTGATCGGACTGCCTTTTGAGGAACGTCCATCAATCGTCTATTTCGGTCGGAGCTTGGGAGGTGCGGTTGCAACGAGGTTGGCGTCTGAGGTGTCGCCGGACGCCTTGATATTGGAGTGTCCGATATCGTCGATACCGGATTTGGCGAAGACGATGACGCCGTGGCGGTTCTTGCCGATCGAGAGGTTCATTCACAACCGGTTCGATACGGTGTCTCACGCTGGCGACGTACTGTGTCCGGTGCTGGTGATGCACTCGGAGTTCGATGAGATCGTGTCGATTGATTCTGGTCGGAAGGTGTACGACGCGGTGAGGGGGCCGAAGCGTTTCTACGTGATCAAGGGTGCGCCGCATAATGGGGCGGATTACTACGATCCGGAGGGGTATTACGCGGCGATGGAGGAGTTTTTGGCCGATTGTGATTTGGTGCAGGGCGTTACTGCCACCTAAAGGCCTGGGCGGCAAGGGCGAAGGTGATCGCGGAACAGGCAGCTAGGCCCAGTGTGGACGCGCCTTGGATTAAAGGGGGTACCGGAAATACGCGGGCGCAACCTGGGGCAAAGGGCGATGGGTTGGTACGTATTGTTTGGTATGATTTGGATATTCAGAAATCCATGGGAGGTCGATATGCGAATATCTGAGCGTGGCCAGATAACCATCCCCAAGAAATTGCGGGAACGCTTCGGAATGCATCACGACGTAGAGGTCGAGGTCACTCCCACCGACGAGGGTTTGCTGATACGTAAGCGCGTGGACGGGCAACACCCGGTGGACAGAGTCGCTGGAATACTGGACGGCTCCGATTTCGACGTCGATGAATACATTGAGGAAATCAGGGGACGTTGATAACTGCGATTGACACCAATGTATTGATAGATCTGTTTCGAACGAATTCGCCGCATCATTCAAAATCGAGAGAACTGCTTAGGCAGGCCTATGACGGCGGCGCTATCGTGATTTGCGATGTTGTGTACGCCGAGGTAGCCCCCCATTTCGCCGAACGCGTGTTGCTAGACGATGCCGTGCGCGAGATAGGTGCCGCGCTCTCGCCCATCGATTCAGCAATCGCCTACGAAGCGGGAATGCGTTGGAAACTCTACCGCGCAGCTGGCGGACCGCGGGAACGAATAATAACCGACTTTCTAATCGGCGCTCACGCCGTCGCGACTGCTGATGTTTTCCTCACACGCGACCGGGGTTTCTTCTCCACGTATTTTCCGGAATTGAAGGGCCCTGTGATCTCATAGCCCGACGCGAGAAACTACTCCCAAATTGAAGGCACGGACGTCGAGGCGTAGGCTGATTATCGCCCAGATGGTTAGGCCGCGGGTGGAGCGGCCCTGGAAAGAGGGTTTCGCCGCCTTGACCATTCCTCGCGTGGCGTCGGCGAGGTGCATTTATCTCTTGTCAGTCAACCGTCCGGAGAGGTACTTGTGGATGACGCTTGAGAGTAGTGTTTGATAGGGTATTCCTTCTTCCCTTGCTCTTGCATGTGCGAGATTGAAGTCGCGTTCGGTTACTCGCAGATTCACGCGCTTGGTTTTCTTGAACGTGTTTTGTGCGGCCTGGCGGGCAAACTCGGCCTCGCGTTCAGCGTCAGGAATTGGACGTAGCTCGTTTTGCTCGAATCTTTCGAGAATGTCACGCTCTTCTGGGCTCAATTTGTCGTTCATGTTGGGCGGTCCCTCAGATAGTCTCTCGTCGCCTTACGGCTGGGAATGATCGTCTTCAGAAAACGGGTGCCGTCAGTCTGCATCACGAAAGGAACTAGGTGTACGTAGCTGTCGATCTCCACTAGGTATATAAACTGCCCTGGGTATCGGTCTTGGTTCGGGTGTTCCAGCATTTAAGTATCGTTCAGTTCAATCACCGAAATCCTCTTGCGCTGTCCCTAGCCAACGGCGTGAACGGTCGGTCTGTTGCCGTCTACCTAAGATCAAACCTGACGCCGAGTCCACGCAACATGCCAAGCGTGTTGACGTACGGGACTCCAAATTGCCTGCACAGATTTGGTAGCGGCACACGCCGTCGGATGTTGGCGTCAAAAACTTCGTTGGTCACGACGATGGTGCCGTGGACTTTGGCATAAGCAGCCAACCACCCATCTGCTGTTCCCGCGAACTCGTTTTTGCCCGCCGGTAGGAACTGAGGATTGGTTTGCACCCATCTCTGCATCTGGCTGAAAACTGCGACTACCCCTCGCTCCCTCGTCGAACCCAACGATCCGCGCCAATTTCGATCTAACCAACCGATTAACCCACTTGGGCTGATGATCTCGTTGTTAACTCGATCGATAATTACCAGATTTCCAGCACATGAATAACGCTCAAGGCACTCCCAGAAGCCTGGATAAAGGTCTGGTGGGTAATGGTCGTGCCACGCGGCCATAAAGACGTTGGCGTCCAACGTAAATGACCTCCCAACATCGTCACGGCGTCGTGGGTGTGTCAATGCACAAACCCCATCTTGTCCGCCATGTTGGCAAAAGTATCACCCTTCAAACCCGTAAGGTTATACGCCTCGCGATACGACAACCGACCTTCTTTAACGGCGCGAAACACCGATGCGCCAAAACGGAAACCTAAACGCCATTGTTGGTTGATCCAAAAGTCGCCGCCACGTTGCGATGCAGTTGGATATGATCCAGCCCAATTCTTTTCCTTGTTCTCTTCGTAATAGTCGAAAAATTCTTCCCGCGCTATCAGTTGAGTGTCAAGAGCGCGCCGAGCCGCGACCACCGTACTTACTTTGAAACGTCGAGCTACTGCTTGGTACAGATCTTCGGCGAAATCGGCAGACCGCCAAAACCGGCGTAGTTCCATTTCGGGCACGAGGAATTCAGCGGCGATTTGGTTGCACACCTCTTCCGTTTCGTGATCTGTGGGTTGTAGATTTTCTAGTTTGGACAGACCAGGTTGATTCACGAATAGATGAGCCAACTCATGAGCCAACGTGAAAATCTGAGCAGTTTTGTAATCCGCGTTGTTGACAAAGATCAAGGGAGCGTAATCGTCAGCCAAGGCAAATCCCTGAAATTCATGAGGATTCAATATTCGATGTGTATCGTTGCCTACGACGCCGTTGAACACGACCAGCACACCAGCAGATTCGATGTGGTTGCGCAAATTGCGCAAAGCATCGGTCCAACTGCCTTCGGTCGCGGCCCAACCGCCATCGAGACCCAATGTTTCGACCATAGCCGCAGAAACCACCTGCGGCGGCGAACTCAAATCGAATGAACCGACGAAGTCTAAGGCTGGCATTTCATGGAAAATGAGTTCTTCTCTCATCCAAAGCTGCCGTCGCTGCATTTGGTATACCGTCTCAAGTAGATCGGGACTCGCTCGCAACGGATCGGCGCCCTGCCGCACCCGAAAGTCTGTAATCGGTAGACCTTCGTCTGGTGGCTCGGCCAAAAATAGGTATCCGACTGGCGTATAAGTCGACTTCGACAACGCATCGACCTTTGCGAAAGTAATCGAACCCGTTTCTTCCCAACCAGTGACGGCCTCGGACCCTATCCTGAGTTTCGCCGCGAGTTGTTCTTCATCAAGCCCAGCTCGCTCGCGCGCCCATCGCAGCACCGACGGCTGTAATTCAACTGTCGCTTGTAAACTCCCGCGTGCCATAAACCATGAATTTCCAACACATCAATCAGTTGATGTTACCAACGCTCTAAGTTCACGATACCAACTGAGTCAACCGCAAGTATCGTCCTTGCCAGCAATTCAGGGTTCGCCGTGCCGTGCCAACCAAAAATACGATTTTTCTTTACTTGCGGTCAATCAGAACGTCGATCACTGACCGGCAAGCATCTGTCGGTTCGGCCTCTTGCCCCGCCGAATGCACTGTCATTCTTTGTCGCAGAAATCCGTCCGACTAGGTTGACGCGCAATAATAATGCTGCTACTCCCACCTAAAGGCGCGGACGGCGAGGCCGAAGCAGATTATTGCCCAGGCTGCGAGGCCTAGGATGGATGCGCCTTGGATGAAGAGGGTTTCGCCGCTGTTGACCATTTCTCGCATGGCGTCGGCGAGGAAGGTGAGGGGGAGCCATTTGGCGAAGGCGACTACCCAGTCGGGGATGACGGAGTGTGGGATGAAGACGCCGGACAAGAACATCATCGGTAGTGAGATGATGTTGGCGAGGGGAGCGGCGGTGTTTTCGGTTTTGGCGATGCCGGATACAGCGAGTCCGAGGGAGGCGAATACGATGCCTCCGAGGAAGATGAGCGGAATTACTTCTAACCAAAACATGGCGTAGCCGGGCGCGACTTCGACTCCGGATACGAAGATGCCGACTAGGAGAAGGACGTAAGTCTGCATTATCAGCAGCAGCATGCGTGTGAAGAGCGCTCCAGCTAGGAAGTGTCTGGGGTTGATGGGTGTGGCGTGGAGTCGTTTGAGGACGCCTTGATTGCGGAGTCTGACGAGGGTGAAGACAACGCCGAAGAGTGCGCTCTGCATGATGGATAGCGATATGATGCCGGGGACCACGAAGCCTTTGTAGCCCTGCCCTCGCCCGGCGACTTCGGTGAGTGATACCGTCGCCCAGTTTTCGACGCGATATTCGGATGGAACGTCAGCGACTGTCTTGAATACCCCGTCGAGCACTTGGCCCAAGATGGCTCGGGCGGCCTCAGCTTCCTGCGCTTTTCTGCCGTCGAATGTGAGATCTATCACCGAAGCTGCCCCACTTTCGCCGAAGCCCTCCGGGATCACCATCAAGGCGGTGATGTCGCCTCCCAGGATCTCGGCTCGCAGTTGCTCCGGGTCCTCGGATTCGGGCACGTTGTAGAGGGGTTCGCCGTCGAACTCGCCTTTCAAAACCGAGACCAAGACCTTTGACGCGTCGTTCTTCGCGTTGTCGACGATTCCGACTTCGGGCGGTTCGAACCCGCCGAAGTTGAAGAGTCCGAATACGACCATCATTACGGTGGGGAACGCGAGCGTCCAGAAGAGCGCTGCGCGGTCGCGGAAGAACATTTTGAGTTCGGCGATTATGAATGCTTGGTAGATGCGCATGGTGGATCGTTTCGGCGCCCCCTCACCCCCGGATCAAGTCCGGGGCAGGTTCTAACCCTCTCCCACGGTGGAGACCGATGCGAAACCCTCGCTGAAGATCGCCAATGGTTTGTGGTCAGGAATTTGTACATCCCCTGCGAGCGACGCTCCGCTTGCTCGCGTCCCCTTCGCCGAGCGAATGGGACGGTGGTTGTCGCCGGGATGGAGTGAAAAGGCGTGCTTTGTTGATTCTGGATTCCCGCGTCCGCGGGAATGACGGGAGTTTTGCAATGGTCTCACGGTGGGGCGAGGGGACAAAAGGTCACGTGATTTCTACTCGATGAGACTCCGCCCGGTTAGGTCTATGAAGACGTCTTCTAGGGTTAGGACGCCATCTTTGCGGACGGCAACGGCACCGCGTTCGGTTAGTTGATCGACTAGGGCTTGTGGGGTGTCTAGGGCGACGATGTTGCCGTGGTCGATGACGGCTACGCGGTCGCAGAGGACTTCGGCTTCTTCCATATAGTGGGTCGTTAGCATGATGGCCATGCCTTCGGATCGTAGGTTGTCGATGAGGTCCCACATTCTCCGGCGGGCTTGCGGGTCGAGTCCGGTCGTGGGCTCGTCGAGGAACATGGCTACAGGGGTGTTTACGAGGGCGACGGCGATTGAGAGGCGTTGCTTCTGGCCGCCTGAAAGGTGCCGGTACTGCGACTTGGCACGCTCTGCGAGGTCGACCTTCTCGAGCGCGTCTTCCGGCTGCATGTCCGAGCCATAGAGCGTTGCGAATAGTTGGATCGTTTCGCGGAGGTTGAGATTGTCGAAGAAGGCGTTTTGTTGGAGCTGGACCCCGATCATGCCTTTGACGCGTTTCGCATTTTTGGTTACGTCGAGGCCGTTGATGTAGGCTTCGCCGCTATCGAGATCGCGCAGGCCTTCGAGGATTTCTACCGTGGTGGTCTTGCCGGCGCCGTTAGGACCTAGCATGCCGAAGATCTCGCCGTGATGCACTTCGAAGGAGATGCCGTCAACCGCGACGATATCTTTGTAGCTTTTTCGAAGGTCACGGACTTGAATGACCGCCTTGTTCGCGGTCGATTGGGCACTCGAAGCGTTAGACAATTGTTCTTTAGAGGTCATCGTTTAATCCTATTTAACGGGATCGATTTCCACTCACTCGATTTGCGAAACAGGGGTTTTACAACGTGGTTGGCAGCGGCGCCGATCATGTCGCAATGGAAGAGGTATTAGATGCCGAAGACGCCAGTGCCGGTCTCGTGGTCGACTGGGAAAGACTCCGCTACGCCGAGGTCAAGTTGCTTGATTAGGCGACTTTCGTGGCGACATCGCCGACGCGTATGGTTCCGGACTGGACGATTTTGGCGTTTGCCCCGCGCCTTCGTTGTCGCATGGCCTCGGGTCCGCTGACGAATCTAAGCGCGTCGTTCCCGTATCGCGACATGAACTTGGCGCATCCGGTATGCGGCGCTGCTGTGAGTTCGACGATGGCCGATCCGATTTTGAGTCGCGAACCTGGAGGCAAGTTGTCATGGCTCAGATCGATGTCAATTACCAATTGGTCGCCTGACAACTGCCAACGGGATTTGGTTCCTGCCACTGAATCGACCAAACGGGTGTTGATGATCGTCAGCTGCGCGTCTGGGTTCGCTGATCCGTCCCCGGTGCTGGTGCTGCCTCGGTCTTTCCAGTTGTCGCCGAGGAGGCCTTGTTCGTCGTCCAGTGTGGCCACGTCCAGCGACTCGCGCATGTTGACAGTTGGCCTAGCCGTAATCATCTCAAGCTTTCCACCATCGGATGGAGACGCCAAGATGTGTTGGAGGGCGGATTGTAATTCCTGCAGTGTCGAATGTTCTGACATGAGCTAAGTGTAAACTCATGGGTTGAAAGTCGGAACCGTGGTTTTCTCCGCTGCTAGGAGCTGATCAAGCAGGTTCCATTCGCGAACCAAGGAGTCGAGGTACATGTCTGCGAAACGGGTTAACAGGGCGATTGAGCTGCTGGCTGATGACCAGCCGATTTATTACACGGGAGGTCACACGGGGGCGATTCTCACGCATGAGCAGGGCATGAAGGATGCTCACACTTGGGCGGATTACATCAACGTGGGCATGGAGCACGGGCCGTTCGACCTCGGTGGGCTGCAGCGCTACATGGAGGGCATGGCGGCCGGCGGACCGACGAACAGCGGACATCGCACGCCCACGGTCATCGTAGAAGCTCCAATAGACGGCACAACGGAAGACACGGTGCGGTACAACGGTTGGCAATTCCGCCAGATACTCGCGCGGGGTGTTCACGGCATATTGATGTGCCAAGCCGAAACAGCTGACGCGGTGCGTGCATTCGTGGAGTCGTGCCGTTATCCGCGCGCCGCAAACGGCGTAGGTTATGGGTTGCAGCGTGGTACACGCGGCGTAGGATCGGAACCCGGCGCGGCGTCGATATGGGGTCTCGACAACCCCAATTACATCGCCAAAGCCGACCCGTGGCCTCTGAATCCCGACGGCGAACTGATGCTTGGCATCAAGGTCGAATCAGTGCGCGGCGTCTCAAACATCGAGACGATGTTGGCAGTTCCTGGTCTCTCGTTCGCGGAGTGCGGTCCCGGTGACCTGCACATGTCATACGGCGTAGACCGCGGCGCACCGCACACACCATTTGACCCTCGTGTCCAAGAGGCGAGCGAGCGAGTGCAGAAGGCTTGCGAAGAGAACGGTGTCGCTTTCCTCGGCGGTGGCACTGCTGACACCATCACGGAGAGGATCGACAGCGGAATCCGGGTGGTATCGGGTTCTAATCCTGAGGTCGCCGGTATCGGTCGGGCGCACACGAAGCGGACAATGCCAGTCTAGCGATGCTGCCGGTCGTTGTGGATAGTTTCGCGGACGCGGTCTCCGATGTGCCTGACGGCGCAACGGTAATGATCGGTGGTTTCGGCGGCTCGGGCGGTCAGCCGACGAGGTTGATGCTCGCTCTCGCGGATCACGGTCCGCATGAACTGACGATCATTGGCAACGTCGCAGGGATTTCCAAGACGACGGGTTACGGCTGGCCGCCGCATCTCGAACCTATCGATCAAGGCATCTTTTTCGAACTGGGGTTGGCCAACCGGATCATCTGCTCGTTTCCGATACCGGGTCAGACGCGTCCGTTGTGCGAGATCGAGAAGGCTTGGCGCGAGGGTCGCGCGGAGGTGAGCGTGATACCGCAAGGCACTTTGGCGGAGCGTATCCGAGCCGGAGGAGCCGGAATTGCTGCGTTTTACACGCCCACCGGGGTTGGTACACCGGTGCAGGAGGATAAAGAGGTGCGGGAATTCAATGGGCGCCCACATCTTTTGGAGCACGCGTTGCGCGCAGACTTCGCCCTCATCCGCGCGAAGCGGGCTGATACGTACGGCAATCTGGAGTATGTGGGCACATCGCGGGCGTTCAATCCGGTGATGGCGCCCGCCGCGGATGTGACGATCGCGGAGGTGGATGAGGTCGTGGAGCCGGGTGAGATCGATCCGGAGCGCGTTGGCACGCCGGGGGTTTATGTGAATCGGATCGTCCGGCGGGATGCTGGGGACCCGCTGCCGTGAGGGCTTTGCGGACGATAGTTTCAGCTGTTACGGGGATTTAAACGCCCGTCCTTCCTAGCGACGATGATGAGGAATGTCGGTACGATGAGGGTGTCGTCGAGGCCGGGCCATTCGGCGATGGCTTGTTCGGTGGCGTGCGGTTCGGCGAAATCTTCGATCACGAAACCGGCGCGAATGACCCAGCGCATCCATCGTTCGAGGGTGAAGCTGTTGCCGGTGGTCTCGAAGTCGTATTTGTAGCGATCGTTGGTCCACTTGCAAACAAACGGCGTTTCGTCGAAGTAACCGGCGATTTGCAATGCGATCTTGTCGCGGTTCGGTTTTCTGACCCATGATCGGTCCATTACGTCTGTAACCGGATGGGTGTTCGTGAACACTAAGCGGCCTTGGTCTCGCAAGACGCGATACGCGCCTCTTATGACGCGACCCGGGTCGGGCATGTCTACTAGCGAGACGCAGGCGGTGACGAGGTCGCAAGATGCTTCGGGCGTTTCATCGACGATATTTGTGGCATCGCCCAAAATGTACTCGATGCCTTGTTGTTCTTGCATCTCCAGACGCTTCGCGTGCGCCAGTTGGTTGGGGGAGATATCGATGCCAACCACCCGTTTGGCTCCACCCTTTGCCATCTCGCGGCTGAAGTAACCGGCGCCACACCCGACGTCGAGCACGTCAAAGCCTTGCACGTCTCCGCATGCCTCGACCATCGCCGGCCCGAAGAAGTTCAACCGATAGTAGTCCACGCCGCGGTCTTGGGCGTCGGCGTATGCTTCAGATGCGGCGTCCCATTGACGGCGAACTGTATCTGGGTCAAAATTGTCTGCTGGTTCCCTGGTAACCATGGTTTGATTCTACGGTGACCAATGAGGCGCCGGTTGTTGCACGACCTATGTGATACGCTATATCATATTACTTACGATACATAGTATCATAACCTGATTTGGCAAAGGCACGGCAAATGTCGATTCAACGCTCGAAAGTAGTCAAGTTGATGCCCGTTTCGGCGGCCATCCTATTGGTTTTGTCGTTCGCATGCAACGAACAGGAACCGACGGCGACTACGAAGTCGCCTACAACTGCGCCGCTTCAGATTGTGACGACCAGCAACATCGTCGGTGAGTGGGTGAGGATTGTCGGCGGAGACCGCGTCGAAGTAATGGATCTTGTTCCCAGGGGCGTCGACCCTCACTCGTTTCAGCCGGGCGCTCGCGATATAGCTCGGGTCGCCGATGCAGAAACTGTGTTCGCAGTCGGTTTATCACTGGAACGAGAGTGGCTGGAAGACTTGGTCGACAATGCTGCCGCCGACCATGACTTGGTCATCGAAATAGGTGAGCGCATCGACCCCATCGAGTTCAGTTTCGAGAGCGATGATCACGGTGAGGAAGACGAGGGTGACGACCACGGTGAAGAGGATGAGGGCGAAGAGGAAGAAGATGGTGAGCACCACGAAGCGGATGAGGACGAAGATGAAATCCACGACGAAGACGAGGTAGAGCAACACCACGAGGACGATGGTCACGGCCACGGCGCGTTGGATCCGCACTTCTGGTTCGACCCTCAACGGGTGATCGTCGCGGTTCGTCAGATCGCCAAGGAGTTGCGGGCGATCGATCCGGGTTCTGCCGATTACTACAACGCTAATCGCGATTCGTACGTCGTCGAGCTGGAAGAGTTGGATGAATGGATCATCGAGCGTGTGTCGGAAATAGACGAGCATGATCGCCTATTGGTTACGACCCATGATTCATTGGGTTATTTCGCGAACCGATACGGTTTCACAGTGGCGGGTGTAATCATCCCAGGCGGAAGCACGGAGTTGGAACGGTCGCCTCAAGAGCTTGCACAGCTTGTTGAGGAGGTCGAGGAACAAGGTGCCAGCGTGGTTTTCGCCGAGGAGCAACTTAGCGACCGTCTCGCCAACACTCTGGCGCGCGAGGCCGGTATCGAATTCGTCGGGGGGTTGTACGTCGGTTCTTTGGGCGACGATGGTAGCGGCGCATCGACCTACATCGATATGATGCGCAACAATGTAGATATAATCGTCGAGGCATTGGAGGAGTGATTCGTGTTTGCGGCTCGATTGCCGCAAATCGGACGATATGGTTCACAGCGCGCCATTACCTGCCGTCGACGCACACGATGCGCGGGTTTCATACGGCGAAAACATCGTTTTAAACGATGTCACGTTCACGGTGCCGTCTGGATCATTCGTCGGGGTGGTTGGTCCGAATGGAGCCGGCAAATCGACATTGCTCAAAACCCTCGTCGGCATCATTCGCCCGACATCGGGTTCGGTCCACATTTACGGGACAGACCCGGCCCGTTCGCGGGGTTTGGTGGGATACGTTCCGCAGTCGGAGAACGTCAACTGGCAATTTCCGGTGACGGTTTGGGATGTCGTGATGATGGGGCGGACACCCGGCCTCGGCGCGTTCCAGTACGTTTCTAAAGACGACCGGCAGGCCGTGGGCGATGCGCTGCACCGAGTCGGCTTGCTGCACCGCCGGGACGACATGATCTATTCGCTGTCCGGTGGCCAACGGCAGCGCGTATTTGTCGCTCGGGCGTTGGCGCAAGACGCTCGGGTACTGCTCTTGGACGAGGCCTTTAGCGGGGTAGACGTAGGCTCGCAGTACGAGTTGGTCGCAGTTTTGAGGCAGTTATGCGAGGAGGGCGAGACGATTCTGTTGTCGACTCACGATTTGGCGAATATGGCGCGCAACATGGATCTAGTACTTTGCCTCAACGGCCACGTTTGCGCGTGGGGACCACCTGATGAAGCTTTTACGCCGGAGGTCCTAGTCGAACTCTACGGACCTCACGTGGCATCGATCGAGGACGTTCCTCCCAACTCGCACTGACCCGGCTGCTTCTCGCAGATTCTGATGGATCCGATTTCCTACATTATCGAGCCGTTCCAATACGGCTTCTTGATGCGAGCTCTCGTCGTCGCGATCATCATCAGCATCACTTGCCCGTTGGTGGGCGTGTTCATAATCACCCGCGGCTACGGCTTCATGGGCGACGCGATGGCGCACTCCATATTCCCGGGGATGGCACTTGCGTTGATCTTCGGCCTGAGCACTTGGTTCGGTATGTTGCCGGCTGCTTTGGTGTTCGCATTCTTGATCGGTTACGTGATCCGCAAGACTGGACTTCATGCGGATGCCGCGATTGGGATTTTGTTTGCCAGCTTGTTCGCACTCGGTATCGTGATGATCTCGATATGGGGGACTCGAGTTACGGTCAACCTGGAAGACATTCTCCTAGGGCAAATACTGGCGGTAACGACCGGCGACATATTGGTGACGCTGGGAGTTACGTTGCTGACGCTCATCGTCTTTGCGGGGTACTTCAAGGAGCTCGTTTTCGTCAGCTTCGATCCGATCGGTGCAGAAGTCGCGGGGATACGGGTCGCGATGATCGATTATCTGTTACTTGCGCTGATATCGGTAGTCGTCGTCGTCACGATCCAAGCTGTGGGAGTGATATTGGTTCTGGCGATGTTGATCGCACCGGCGGCCGCGGCCTCTCTGGCCGCGCGCAAGATCCTCCACATAATCGCGTTTGGCATCGGTTTCGCATTGATTGCTTCGATAACCGGCCTGTACGCCTCCTACTACGGCAACCTCCCATCTGGTGCGTCGATCGCTTTGGCGTCGGGCATTATCTTTGCGATAATCGCCGCGATTCGACGCCGGATATCTTGACCCCAAAATGGGGCCGGCGACGCGATGTCGCGACGCCGGCTTCCACGTGAATTTCGAAGGTTTAACGGGAGCGAGCCCTTTTGGCCGTCACCACCAACGCGGCGAGCACTTCCGCGCGCTTGAACCCATATGCTCGGGCGGCGTCCTCAACCCGATCGCCAATCCACAATGCAATCAAAGCGAGCGCGAGCGCCATGGCGTCGGTAATCGTGTGGCCAGCGTTACCCAAAAGCGCGAGCGAGCCACACAGGACGCCACCGATCACCTCGGCGATCATGAATCCGCCGATCAGGGACAGCGAGATGAGCAGGTTGCGCCGACCCGCTTCACGATAGTCGTGGGAATGGTCATGATGGTCGTGATGGTGACTGTGTCTTGATTCGGCCATGCGAAACGTTGGCTGAATCTACTCTCGGGACTCTGGTCAGATGAGATTAGATGCTTTTGAGCGGCGTGTAAACGCATGCATGGAACACCAAACCACCTAGCGGCAACTGGTGATTGCTGTTCATCCAGCTTCTTAGCCACGTAATGCTTCCGCCTGACTGTTCGGCACGAAATTGTTGTGGTTCTTGCCCGTTGGTGACGCGTCGACGCTTAACTCGTGTAAACACGGCGGTACGCATGAGTAAATCCTGAGATGTCAGGCGAACGCGAGTGGATGTGAATAACGAAGGGCTAGGCTGCGCTTTCGGCGCTGCACCGAGGACAGATGTCATATACCTCGATGCGATGATCCATTACCTCTCCCATTACACCATCGACAGACGAGCTGAGAGTGTTGATCGCGCCCTCAATAGCCTCGGCCGTGAAACGCCGAACTATGCCGCAGACCGTGCAGACGGCGTGATGATGGTGCGCCGCATCGCTGATTGCTCCCCTTTCCGGGTCGATGGCCGCTGAAACGCTGTAAACCATATCGTCGGTAGGCATGACGACTTTGCATATGATGTCCTCGTCCTGCAACATCTTCAACGTGCGGTAAACCGTGGCGCGTCCAATGTCAGGTAACTTGGAGCACACTTCTTCGGCGGTGAAAGTTCTCGGCACGACAGATATGTAGTCGATGATCTCTCGCCGCGGACCGGTAACGCGTATCTGTTGCTCGACCAGCGCAGCGACAATCGACTCTGGTGAACGCGGCATACGTTTAGTCCTCCAACGTCGCTCGCACCGCGTCTGCTATCTTCTCGGATGACGGGTAGACCAGCCGTTCAAGCACCGGTGTGTAAGGAATATGGACCTGCTCTGCTGCCACCTTCATGATGGGCGCTTGGAGATCCCAGAATCCGTCTTGGGACACGATTGATGCGATCTCGGAAGCTGCGCTGCACACCTTGTGCGCCGGGTCGGCGATTACGAGGCGGCCGGTCTTGCTGACCGATTCCAAGATCGCGTCCTTGTCTAGTGGCACGAGCGTCCGGGGATCGATAACCTCGACCGATACGCCTTCGTCTTCCAGTTCTTCAGCCGCGCGCAACGCCATCGGCACAGCACCAGCGATCGCGACGACCGTAACATCGGAGCCGGAACGCGGTACATCGGCAACGCCAAACGGAATCAGTGCCGCATCGCCCTCTTCGACTTCGCTGGTAGAACCGCCCAAAGTTCCGTCCTCGAACACGATGCAAGGGTCGTTGTCACGAATTGCGGTTTTCAGCAGTCCCTTCGCATCTCTCGGTGTCGCCGGCACGAGGATCTTGAAACCGGGCATGTTCATAAACATTGGGTAGGAACGGTCTGAGTGGTGAGCTGCGGAACCACCGCCGTAGAACATAGTGGCGCGAAAGACCACCGGCAGGGTCGCCTGACCGCCGAACATGTAGCGCATCTTGGCGGCTTGGCTCACCAGTTGGTCCATGGCGACCCACATGAAGCTTGTCAGCGTCTCGACGATCGGTCGCATTCCCACCAAAGAGGCGCCGATTGCGGCACCGAAGAATCCGTTTTCGGATAGTGGGGTGTCCAATACGCGGTTTTCACCGAACTGCGTCAGCAGTCCGGCTGTCGCGCCATAAACAGACCGCCGAATGTCTTCTCCCATGATGAAGACGTTTTCGTCCCGCGTCATCTCCTCGATGATCGCCTGGTTGATAGCCTCTATGTAGATTGCGTTGGATGCCATTTCGATGGTGCTTTCGTGTTGGGTACGTTTAGTTCGTTCGCAAGATGACCTTGCTGACTGGCGTTTAGGGCGCAGGAATAGGGTCGGCCCACATGTCATCGAACAGAGCTTCGGGCTCTGGATACGGGCTGTTACGGGCGAACTCGACGGCTTCTTCGACTTCGGCCTCTTTGGCTTTCGAAATCGCGTCGCATTCTTCTCGGGTCAAGATTCCTTGTGTGGTCAGCGTCCGCTCGAGGACATCGATCGGGTCGCGCTCGCGCCACTCGTTGATCTGCTCCTCGGTTCGGTACTCGCCCCGGCGAACGCGGCCCAAACCCAACGAGTGTTCCTCGTATCTGTAGGTTAGCGCTTCGATCAGCGTCGGCCCTTCGCCGGCGCGGCCTCGAGCCACGGCCTCGCGCGTCGCCTCGTACATCGCCACTGCGTCTTGACCGTCAACCAGCACGCCGGGCATGTCGTAAGCGGTGGCGCGATCGGAGATGTGTTCGACGGACACCGAGTCGTGGTAGGAAGTCGTGACTGCGAACTGATTGTTCTCGCAGAGGAAAATGACCGGCAGATTCCAAAGCGACGCAAGGTTCATCGACTCGTGGCAAGCGCCTTGATTGGAGGCGCCGTCGCCGAAGAAGACCATCGAAACAAAGTCCTCGCCCTTGATCTTGGCGGCCAACGCTGCGCCCGTGGCCACAGGGACCGAGGAAGCTACGATGCCTGATTCGCCCAAGATGCCGATCGAGAAATCGGCGAGGTGCATCGAGCCACCCTTGCCTTTGCAATAACCGTCTACTCGCCCGTAAAGCTCTGCCATCGCTCGCTTGACACTGCCGCCCTTCGCCAGCGGGTGTCCATGTGAACGGTGGTTACCCGCGATGTAATCGGTGTCTTCGAGCGCCGCACATGCTCCGACCGCCACAGCTTCTTCGCCGATGTACGGGTGTGCCGCGCCAGTGAACTCGCCGGCCGAGTGTACCTCCATCACGCGCATCTCGAAGTGCCGAATAAGCCACATCCGCTCCAACATCCGCTCCAGTCTTTCTTTGCTCACATTCTCCAACTCAACTGCTCCCCTTTTCTGCACATGTACCGAATACGCGACCAGATCACACGACGTTGACCGCATCGCGAATATCTTATTGCATAACTGCCTATGAAGTCGGTTTGACGCCAGCAAATGTTGGTTTGCGTCGACCTCGCGGGATGAGCGACGTTTCTTGCGCGTTTAGAATGTCGTTACGGGTTAAATAACTTGTTAGGTTTTTCATGTCTCCACGAAAAAATCGCTACGCCTTGGCGATCGAGCGCGCCCAGAAGATGTACCACGAGCGCATCAAGGATGAACTCGGCGACGACATCGACGGTCAGTGGATTGTAATCGACGTCAACTCCGGCGAGTACGAGGTCCACAAAGACGGCTACATCGCTCTGGAAGCGTTGAAAGAGCGCCTGACCGATGTCGATCACGTATTCGCGCGCGACGGCGAGTTTCTGCAAGGCGACCTCTACGGCATGGTGCAAGTGCTGTGGTCCGACATTCCGCAGGAAGAGGTTGATGCCATGCCGCACGATGGGTCCTTGAATCTTGACCATTACCTCTATGGTTTGCCAAAACGCGAGAGACCTGAATGGGAAGAGTGATTTTCGTAGACTCCGGGTTTTTCGTTGCTCTGTTCGACCCAAAGGACGATTCTTGCCTGCCGGCCCATCGACTCCGTTCGCAACTTCACAGTGATGATCGGGCGGTACTCACAACAACCCGAGATGTAATCAATGAGTTTCTGGCACATTTCAGCCGCCAAGGGCCTGCTTTGAGGCAGAGGGTCGCGCGTTTCGCCAGAATCACTATTGCGGACCCAAAATATCGCGTCGAATCCGTGGACGACGCACTTTATTTGGCCGCGCTCGACTTATACGAATCACGCCTTGACAAGCGTTACAGCATGGTCGACTGTATCGGTATGACCATCATGCGACGCAACGGCATCGACGAAGTTATCGCGACCGACCGCGACTTCGAGCAAGAAGGATTCATCAACTTGATGCGTCGAATTCGGTAAGTGGAGCGCGCCACTACCCTCACGCAGACGAGGTCGCACCACGACGTTTGGTATGCGCCCGTTTAGAATCTCGGCATGATCGATGAAGCGACCATCGAGGCGAGAGCGGGGAACGGCGGGAACGGGATTGTAACGTTCCTGCGGGAGGCGTTGCGACCACTCGGCGGGCCTGCAGGTGGTAATGGGGGCAACGGCGGTTCAGTCTCGTTAGTAGCCGATCCATCGTTGAACACGCTTTTGAAATTCCGCTGGCGGCGCCATTTCATCGCCAAGAACGGCGGCAATGGGGCCCGTAATCGGCGACATGGCGCGAACGGGGAAAGCGTCGATGTTACTGTGCCCGTTGGCACTGAGGTCTGGCAGATTTCCGAGACCGTGGGTGAATCTGAGATCTTTCTAGGCGATCTGGTGCATCCGGGCCAACGACTTGAGGTCGCGCAGGGTGGTCGTGGAGGATTGGGTAACGCGGCGTTCGTGACGCCCGTCAACCGTGAACCGCTGTTGGCGGAGGCGGGCGAAGCGGGACAGATCGCGCGGTTGCGTCTCAACCTGAAGATCTTGGCTGATGTTGGGTTCGTTGGGATGCCGAACGCCGGCAAATCAAGTCTGCTCACGACCATCAGCGCGGCGCGACCGAAGATCGCGGACTACCCGTTCACCACTCTGGAGCCGGTGCTCGGGATTGTCGAGCACGGTTTCGACGCATTCGCGGCGGTCGACATTCCAGGATTGATCGAGGGCGCGTCCGAAGGCGTGGGCCTCGGTCACGAATTCCTGAAACACATGCAGCGGACGCGGTTGCTGGTTCACGTCGTAGATGGCAGCGAGGGCGAGCCTGGTGAACGAGTTCGCGCGATCAATCAAGAACTCGAGGCCTTTGACACGCGGCTAGCACGCACACCGCAAATCATCGCTGTTAACAAAGTCGATCTCGAGGAGGTTGAGCTGCTACGGGATGAGATCTTGGAAGATATCCGGGCCGCTATCGGCGAAGATACTGCAATTTATTTCATATCGGCAGCAACCCGTCAAGACATAGACGATCTGGTCGCCGCCATTTCGTACCGTTTAGCCGACATGCGGAACCAAGAAGCGGCATCGCCTGCGCTGGCGCTTGAGTCCGCTAGTGGGGAGGAATACGACCCCTTGGAGGACGAAAATCTGCCGGTCTTTCGACCTCGGATGACCAATCCTCGCATGGTCGTCCGTACCGGTGCCGATAGCTTTCGGATCGTCCACGAACGAGCGGTGAGGCTGGCGCTGGGTTCTAACCTAGACAACTGGGATGCGCTGGTCCAGTATCACCAAAGGCTTGAACGGATGAATGTCACGAATGCCCTGCGGCGTGCCGGCGCCCAAAACGGTGACGTTGTTCTCGTAGGCGGTTGGGAGTTCGAGTGGCAGTGAATCGGATCGTCGTATTCGGAGGCACCTTCGACCCGGTCCACGTGGGACACATCGCCATCGCGCGTAGCCTATCTCACGAACTTGAAGCGGACGTTGTGATCATGATCCCGACCGGGCGGCCCTGGTTGAGAGCTGGGCCACCTGTCGCGTCACCCGAAGACCGATTGCGTATGCTGGAACTCGCGACCGAGAACGAACCCGGAATCGACGTATCGGACGTCGACGTGATCCGAGACAAGACCACCTACTCGATCGACACCATTCGCGACCTACGGAGGGTCTACGGCGAAGATTGCGAATACATCCTAGCCATTGGATCAGACGCCGCGGCCGAACTCCACCGTTGGCACCGGTACGAAGAACTTACTAGGGCATGCAGATTCGCGGTGGTCCACCGTCCGGGAACGTCAATCGATAATGGCACGGCGTTGTCCGATGGCACGCTTTTGGTTCGTGGGCCGATGGTCGATGTCAGCGCGTCTCAGATCAGGTCGATGTATTCACAGAGCGACCTGGCGGCAGCGGCGAATCTTGTGCCAGATTTGACGCACAGATTTATCATCGAAAAAGGTCTGTACCGATGCAATACGCCGAAGCCATAGCGAGCGCCGAGCGCCTTCTGGAGCGATCAATTGAACTCGGTGCGTTGGAATATGGCGAATTCACTCTAGCATCCGGCGCGACGTCGAGCTATTACTTCGACGGACGCCTTTTGACGACCGACGGGGAGAGCGTGGAAATAGTCGCGGGCATGTTCCTTCATGTACTTGCGAATCGTGGCGTGCACCGATTTGGCGGGCCCGCAGTCGCCGCAGTGCCGATTATCGGAGGCATGGCGCTGATGGCGCACATGAAGGGCTACGACCTTAAGGGGTATTTCGTTCGATCAGAAGCCAAGAAGTACGGCATGGGCAAGTTGGTTGAGGGGCACATCGCAATCGGCGACAGAGTAGCGGTTTGGGACGACGCGATTTCGACGGGCGGTTCGCTGTTCAACGCTATCGACGCGGTGACCGCGGTGCCTGCTCACATAGAGGTCGCATTAACCATCTTGAACCGCAATCAAGGCGGAAGCGAGAAGTTGAAAGACCGGTCGATCACTCTGTTCAGCATTCTGTCAAGCAACTCCGACGGAGTAGTAGAGGTCGATCATGCAACTTTGCGAGAGTGGTTTGACTAACTGGTTCATTAAGCCCGTGCTCAACCGGGAGCCTCAACGTGGGGCAACCATCAAGGCGGTGGTCTTTGGGCTCCCTCCTATTGTTAACGGCCATCGCCGCGGCGGTAACGGTCTGTACGCGACTAGAGTCCAACACCGATCAACCAACATTTGAGGAAACGTTTCGAGCGAGCGATCACAATTCGACGTGGTTCAACTGGCACGGCACTGCGCGTATCTGGTTCGGGGCAATGCTCCTGACCTCGCAGTGCTTCATCGGTACCGCGTTGGCATCCGGTCGTGGTTTCGGTTCTGGGCTGGCCAAGGCATGCCTTGCACTCGGGGGTATCGCTTTTATCGCGTCCGGGGTGATTACTACGTTGCTACCGAGCCTCATCGTGTTCGACGCAGCGCTCGGTTCCGCTGATCCCGAGCAGTACTACTATCGAGGCCTTGCCGGAAACATCGGAAATTCGTTGATTGGTTTGGCGTTCATTTTGCTCGGCCCAACGCAATGGCGATCAGGAGGCATGATGAAGCCGCTGGCACTCTCGGGCACCATCATCGGCGTCGCATTGATCTTGGTGTGGTGGGATGCGGCTACAATGCTGCATCGCGCATCAAGCGCAGGATTCATCATTTGGCTCGTGGTAACCGCTCTTGTGCTAATAACCACCAAGCATAGTGAATCCACACCCGTTGATCCGGTAGCTTCTGAATCGAATGAAGCGTATAAGTTCCAGGTCCAATAGCGGTCGTTTGATGTCAACAACCGCGCGAAATTCGCGCGAGAACTTGACGATTTTCCGTCAACTCATCAGCTCACTTCCACTACGTGACCACGGATCGCAAATCGGTTGCCAGATATTGGCAATACTTCGCGAGGATATTGACAACGACATCGCTTGTATCGGAGGCCCATTGCTAGTTTAATGATGCGCCCGGAAGTTAGGTTCTTGACAGTTTGGACGCCTTTGTTGTGGTTAGATATCAGAATTTGGATTCTAGATATCTACACAACTACAACTACACATCCAAGTTCTTAACCTCAAGCGCGTTAGCGCGAATGAAGTCGCGCCGCGGGCCGACCTCTTCACCCATAAGCGTCCTGAAGATGTCATCAGCACCGATCGCGTCGTCTGCAGTGACCTTGAGCATGAGACGGTATTGGGGGTTCATCGTGGTGTCCCAGAGTTGGTCCGGGTTCATCTCGCCAAGACCCTTGTAGCGTTGGATGTTGATGCCGCTCGTGTCTGAGTGTTCTTCCAGCGCTTCTGGCAACTCCTGCCAGTTCAGGTCTTGGATGAGAATGTCATCTCGTTTCTTCAACTGAAAACTGTCTGTTGCGATGAAATCTGCAACTCGTGGGTAAAGCCTCTTTGAACGCCTAATTGCCGGGTTGTTGTACACATCCTCGGTTAGTTCGTAATCTCTGATGTGGTACGTGACGGGTCCATCCTCCTCCTCTTCATCGGGGATCTCGTTGACCTCACGGGTAAACGGTGTCTGGTCGCCGTCAACGCTACCGTTGAAGAGATTGACTTGGAAAGCCGCGTTTTCATCGAAATCGTCGTCCAAATCGGCGATTATCTCGGATGATCGGTCGTTGGTGAAGGTGAGGTTCTGCCATTCAGGGTCACGAAGCAACTCAAAGAAAACGTCCTCCGGCATACCTAGGACATTGATAATATCAAGGGCTTCACGGAACTCTCGCAGTTGAGTAACGGTGCTCCCGAGTCGCTTGCCTTTGACCTCGATCCGGACATCGTCATCCTCCGAGGCGATCGATAGACCGTTGAACGCGCGTTCCGCCATCCAGTTGTCGAGATCGGCGTCAGCGTAGAGCCAGTTGCTTCTGCGGCCTTTTGACGCCTTGTAGAGTGGGGGTTGTGCGATGTAGAGGTATCCGTCGTCGATCAACTGCCGCATGTGACGGAAGAAGAACGTTAGCAGCAACGTGCGGATGTGTGCACCGTCAATGTCCGCGTCGGTCATGATGATGATGCGGTGGTAGCGCAGCTTCTCGGAGTCGAAATCCTCGCCCATGCCTGCCCCGATGGCGGTGATCAAGGCGGCGATCTCCTCGTGTGCGAACATCCGTTCCGGCCGAGCCTTCTCAACGTTGAGAATCTTGCCCTTTAGAGGGAGTATGGCTTGGAACTGTCGGTCACGGCCTTGTTTGGCCGAACCTCCTGCTGATTCGCCCTCCACGATGTAGAGCTCAGATCGCGACGGGTCTTTCTCGGAGCAGTCAGCGAGCTTGCCAGGCAGCGAACCGCCGTCCATCGCATTCTTGCGGATGATGAGATCACGGGCTTTTTTGGCGGCCTCTCTCGCACGCGCCGCGGTTGAAGCCTTATCGATGATGATGCGTGCTTCGTCAGGATGGTCCTCGAGGAACTCGCTGAGGTAGCGACCTACCAGATGTTCCACGGTTCCCTTGACTTCAGGGTTGCCGAGCCGACCTTTGGTTTGGCCCTCGAACTGCGGGTCCTTCACCTTGACGCTGATGACGGACATCAGACCTTCGCGGACGTCTTCTCCCGAGAGAGTGGCGACGCCGTCCTTGCCAATGTTCAGCAAATTGTTCTTCTTCGCGTAGTCGTTGAGTACCCGGGTCAACGCGGATCGGAAACCAGTGACATGCGTGCCGCCGTCGCCGGTACGGATCACGTTGGCGAACGACAGACAGTTCTCGACGAACGATTGGTTGTATTGGAAAGCGACCTCGACGGAGACGTCGTCGACAGTTCCAACGGCGAACATGACGCTGTCGTGAATGCCGCCGCGTCGACGGTTGAAGGTACGGACGAAACTGCGGACGCCGCCGTCGAAACGGAAGGTGACATCGTTGTGCGGCCAGTGAGTCTCTTCATGCCAATCGCTGCGGAGTCGGATGGCGAGTCCTTGGTTCAGATAAGCCATCTCTCGCAACCGGCCGGCGATCGAATCCCAGTCGTATTCGATCGACTGGAAGACTCGGCTGTCGGGCATCCAGCTAACCTTGGTGCCGTCGCCTTGCAGTCCAGACGGAGCCTGGGGGCGCTGCGTCATGTCGGTGACGGTGATGCCACGCTCAAATCGTTGGGAATAGACGTTACCGTCGCGCCTCACCTCGACTACGGTCCACTCCGAGAGGGCATTGACCACGGATGCGCCGACTCCGTGTAGTCCGCCGGAAACTTGGTAACTCTTGCCACCGAACTTTCCGCCCGCGTGGAGGGTCGTCATGACCGTCTCAAGCGCGGATTTACCGGTCTTGTCGTGGGTGTCGACTGGAATGCCGCGCCCATCGTCGGTGACCGTCACGGAGCCGTCGGCGTGGAGTCGGATGTCGACCGTGGTTGCAAAGCCTGCCATCGCTTCGTCGACGCTGTTGTCGACGATCTCTCGCACGAGGTGGAAGACGCCTTCGGGCCCGGTGGTGCCGATGTACATTCCCGGGCGTTTGCGGACGGCTTCGAGGCCCTCCATGACGGTGATGTCTTCGGCTGTGTAGTCGGCGGAACCGGCGTGTCCATTGCCGTTAGTCGCGATGGTGGTTTCTGTCGTCATAGGTCTCCAAGCAAGTAGATCGACCGGTCCTCATTGCCTGCATAGCAAGCCCGCCCCATTTCTCCGCCAGCCGTCCCGATCTACGGTTGATAATTCTTTGTCGCTCGCGTACGCGCGTGCGCGCGTCTTTAAAAAACCGCGAACTATCATCATTTCAATCTTATCAGGCCGCCACACTCAAATCACGATTCAAGTTGCGTTCAAAGCGGAATCTTTCCCAATTCGCGCCGCATTGACGACTTGCCGCCCATTTCCACGCCTCGCGCCGCTGGTTTCGTGCGGCGACGTTGAAGTTATGGTGGTTCGATTGATTATTCGAACGCGATTGGATCTACGTCCGCGCCGCGGTCGAGGGCGACGGTTATCAGCTCGACGAGGCGTTGTGCCGACTGAGGCGTCAACTCAATGGCTATTCTCGGGCCGAGTTTTTGCGACGCGTCGACAAAGTCGATGTTGAGTGCGTGCTCCAGCGTCATGTGAGAAGGGTGATCGTAGGACACAGTTACTTGATTGACCTGCATCCAACCGGGCGTTCCCTTGCCGCTGCCGGTGACAGCATCTTTCTCGGCGATCATCGTGCACATAGATTGTTCTCCTAGCGGGTGTCGGACTGGGCTTTATCCGAGATGTTGGGCGAGGAAGGCGAAGATCTTCTGCCAACCGTCGACAGCCTGTTCTTGGCGGTATGCCGAGCGGTCGTAGTAGAAGAAACCGTGCCCGGCGTCAGGGTACCTGTGGAATTCGTACGCCTTCCCGTGCTTTTTCAGGGTTTCCTCGTGGACTGTGACCTGTTCGGGGGACGGGCTCTGGTCGTCATTCCCGAAGAGACCGAGCACCGGACACGAAAGGTCGGCAGTGTAGTCGATGGGTGCGACCGGGGAGTTTTCGGTCAGTTCGGATTCGCTCATCACGACTCGTCCGCCCCAACAATCGACGACCGCGTCGAAACCCGGTTCTCTCGACGCCGCTAGAAGGACATGTCGTCCCCCAGAGCAGGTGCCGAAAGCCCCGACCTTGCCGTTGGAATTCGGTAGCGATCGGAGGTACCGCATCGAGGCGGCAAGGTCACCGACAGCCTGACTGTCAGGAATTCCGCCTTCCGAACGGGCATGGGCGGCGACATCCTCGGGTGAGGCATGGCCGACGCGATGGTACAGATCCGGCGAGATGGTCGCGTATCCGTGATGCGCGAATTTGCGCGTCGCCTCCCGGTACCACTCGTCCCAACCGGGCATGTGGTGCGCGAGCACCATGCCGGGATGAGGGCCGGGACCTAGCGGGCGAGCGAAATAGGCGTTTATTGCGGTTCCGTCTGGTGTCTGTACGGTGACCGTATCAGCGATCATACCCTCGTACATGTCTGTCGTATAGATGGCGGGTCTCCGATGGATTAGGTGCGGCGCTACGATATCGATATTACGGCACTACGCAAACGACAGGAACATTGTTGCGCCGAGGTAACCGGTTCGAGGAAAACCGTCGTGACGGGAGCACGTGGCAACTCTGTGAGTGTTATTCGGTGTTATATTCCACAACATCATGACTGAGAACGCATCGCAAAACGGGACGGGTAGGAACGGCGCTCGCCAAAAAGGACCCCTAGAGGGCATCAAGGTGATCGAGTTTGGCAATTTCGTAGCCGGTCCTTTCGCCGGCCAGATCCTCGCCGACATGGGAGCCGAAGTCATCAAGGTGGAACCGCCGACTGGCGATCCGTGGCGTGTTTCTCAGCCCTTCGCCCCGAACGAGAGCCGGACTTTCCTGCCTTTGAACCGCGGCGTCAAAAGTGTAACCCTCAATTTGAAGAACGAACGTGGTAAGGCGGCTCTGGCCAAGATCGTGAAGATGTCTGACGGCGTCATATCCAACAACCGGCCAGACACCGCCCTCGCTTTGGGCATCGACTACGAGTCGCTCGCTTCAATTAATCCCGCCATTGTCTACGTGGACATAACGGCCTACGGCATGAAGGGACCGCTCGGTGGCGCGCCCGGTTTCGACCTCGTAATGCAGGGCTTCACCGGCGCCGTTACGTCGGAGGGCAAGATAACGCCCAACGGGCAGCCCGAAGTCGTCTGGTCTTCGTCATATATCGATCTGTCATCTGCGTACTGCGCCGCTGCGGGCGTGATGGCCGGCATCATCGGGCGTGGCGACAGCGGCAAAGGTCAGAAAGTGGAGACCAGCCTCATGATGAACGCGCTGGCGATGCAGTGCATGAGGATCATGCATATGCTCGACATGCCGACGCCTTCGATGACTTGGTACCAAGAGCGCTACCCGCAACTCGTCTCCCAGGGTAAGAGTTACGACGAATTGCAGCGCGACTACCAGAGCGTTGTCCGCCCGTCGATCTATCGCTGCTACTACCGGGCGTATCGCACCAAAGACGGCGGCATGTGTCTTGGCACGCTCGACTGGGCCGCCCGAGCCCGACTACTGAAGCACCTCAACCTAGAAGACCCTCGAGTCACAGATCCCAACTACGACTACGACTCACCTGAAGCCGACAAGCTCGCTCAAGACATGATCGACACATTTGAGCGCATCTTCGACTCGAAGACGACAGCCGAGTGGGTCGAAGAGCTCAACGCCAAGGACATTCCCTGCGGCCCCATCCGCTTCAGCGAAGACCTCGTCTGGGACGAGCAAGCCGCGGCCAACGATTACATCATCGAGCTCGAACATCACACCGGCCAACGCTATCGAACTTCGGGACCAATTCTAAACTTCACCGCCGGCATGCCCGACATGAAGGCCTCACCCGCCCTAGGCGAGCACAACTGGGAGGTGCTGCGCGAAGCCGGGATGACGGAGGACGAGATTGCGGAGGTTGTGGGTTAGTGGCGGAACACTGCACTGATCGAAACTAACGGAATAAACGAACGATCTAGCGTCGAAAAGGCCGCAAGACGCATACGTCGAAGTTCCTGATAAGGTACACCGAATTTTCCCAACCAATTGGGATGCCGGCTGACCGCGAAACTCCTTAAGCCAGTGTTAGCGAGTACGCGCGAAGTTGCGCGTGCATCGAGAATGCGAGGGATTCGATGTGGTTGACACTCGGTTGTACAACCATACGGTTACAGACTATCCTAGGGTTTAACCTCAATTGAATGCGCATGCCATCACCAACTACAACCAGCGCGCGGCAGCCGTTGCTCCCTATTTCTGGCGGTCAAGTTTCACAATCGATTGCCAACGGTCGTATGAATGCATTGCTGCCGGTCGACGCTGCGGCTCACGACTGGTACCGCTTCGTGTTGTCGTTCCCACCCCATCTGGTGCGCGATTACTTAGCTCGATTTGATGTATCAGCCCAGCAGGTTGTTCTTGATCCTTTCTGTGGGACCGGTACGACTTTGGTTGAGTGCAAAAAACTCGGGATTCCCAGCATCGGTGTTGAAGCGTTACCGAGTTCGGCTTATGTTGCCAACACCAAGGTAAACTGGTCAGTCGATTCGAAAGGTTTGAAGGCAAGAGCAGATCGCGCGTCCGAGCGCGTGATTCGACAGTTACTCGCCGACGGCATTTCAGATGATCCGATCAACGACGGCATAGACTCCGACAAATTGCGGAAATTGCCGCCTGCCGCAGCCAAACTGATCTTCAAAGATGCCATCAGCCCCTTACCACTCCACAAGGTCTTGGTATTGGTTGATGAATTGCAACGACGGTGGTCCGATGAATATTCAGATCACGAGATGTTGGCGTTGGCATCGGCATTGGTCGGTGAAATCTCAAACTTGAAGTTTGGGCCAGAAGTAGGCGTAGGCAAGATCAAGCACGATGCTGCGGTGGTGTCTGCTTGGCTCGAGCGGGTTGGAAAAATCGCGTCGGACTTGGACGATCTACAAGACAGCGGAACGCTGGCCAGCGTACACGTCGGCGACTCACGCGGCATCGACGAAATTATCGCTCCGAATTCTGTCGACGCGGTCATAACTTCGCCGCCATATCCAAATGAGAAGGACTACACGCGGACCGTCCGTATCGAGTCGGTGATACTAGGGTTCTTCGAGGATCGAATGGATCTCCGAGCGACCAAGCAGCATCTCCTGCGTTCGAATTCGAGGACTGTGTATAAAGCTGACACCGACGACGAATGGCTTCCGGCGGATTCTCCCGTGCACCAACTAGCGGATCGGATCGAAGCTAGGCGCATCGATTTGGGCAAGACATCAGGTTTTGAAAAGCAATATTCGCGCGTGGTGAGATTGTATTTCGGAGGAATGGCGCAGCACTTGAGCAGCCTGTCCAAAGTGTTGAAACCGGGAGCTCAACTGGCATATGTGGTCGGCGACCAAGCGTCATTTTTCAGGATCATGATCCGCACCGGACAACTTTTGGCCGAGATAGCCGAAGAAATCGGATACACCGTTGAAGGTATCGACCTATTTCGAACGCGTCTCGCAACCGCAACAGGAAAACAATTGCGCGAGGAAGTGCTTCTCCTGAGGTGGCCGGGATGACCACCGGCAGTTCGGCAAGTGGAAACGCGTACACGCGCATCATCGAGGAGATTTTCAACTCTCACTATCGAACTGGCGAAACATCGGTACCATTCGAGCGTCGCGAAATCGAGGAGATGGCACGAAGGCTCGGGATCGATGTCCCCAAGAACCTGGGCGATCTGGTCTACTCGATTAGGTATCGAATGGCCATGCCTGAATCTATCGTTGCAACGGCTGCGCCAGACAGACAATGGGCGATCCTCCCCGCTGGTCGTTCCGTGTACGAGTTCCGTCAGGTCAGATTCAGCGAGATCAAACCGAACGCCCTGTTGGCGCGCACCGACATCCCGGATGCAACTCCCGGAGCCATATCGTTGTATGCCCTGAGCGACGAACAAGCGCTATTGGCCACCATCCGTTACAACCGCTTGATCGACATTTTCACGGGATT
This sequence comes from Dehalococcoidia bacterium, assembly GCA_965220355.1. GTDB lineage: Bacteria > Chloroflexota > Dehalococcoidia > Lucifugimonadales > Lucifugimonadaceae > Bin127. Next base: position 121,378 of record OZ244820.1, on the reverse strand, counting down.
GGCTTGTTACTCGCTGCAGAACCATCTCAGAACGTCGGTTCCAATCTGGAACCCGCTACGGCAACGCAACGAATCGACACAAGTAGAGACCGACGAACTGTACGTTGGAATCGACAAACATGGGCAGCACTTTGCGATCCCTGTTGAAGCCAAAAGCGAGAGTGATTCCCTTAACGTCGTCCAAATTTGGCAAAACGCATTGGTGTGTCGATCGAAACTCGCCGGGTTGCCAGTACGGTGTATCGCAGTGCAAGCGATATCGGATTCAGTGATCGCTCTCATTGAACTGCAAACGTGCGATATCGACGACATCGCCGTGGTCGAAGAGAAGCACTATCAATTGGTCGTACCAGACGAGGATTGAGGGTCCGGAGGTTTCGATTCGCGCAGTATCTTCGATATCTCTTCCCCTGTAATCCGTCATTTGACGAAGCGCGCCCGACTGAAGGGAGAGTGAGATGAAACGCGTCTACCTAGCAACCCCCATCACCAGCGTCTCCGAAGAAGATCGGCGGCTGATTGTGAGGTGGTGCGAGTGGTACATCGAGCATGAGCTTGCCGACAAAGACGTCTTCTGTCCGGCTATCGAATACGACCGCGGCGCTGCCAAGGGCCCAGCCCAAACTGAAGCTGACTTGATCGCTGTTCGGGATCGGAGCTGGCGAAAACTAGACGCCAGCGACGAATTTCACGTTTTGCATCCGGACCGTTCGACTAACGCCGCGGTCGAATTCGGTTACGCGATGGGCAAAGACCTTGAAAAGGTTGTGGTGATCGCCTTCGAAGAATGGTTGCCGGGTGAAATGAAGAGCTACAAGCTGCGGTTGCTGATGCACAAGCCGGAAATCGAATTCGTCTTCCACAGTTTGGTTGAACTGAGATTGCTGCCATCGAGCACATCTAAATCTTCGTAAGGGATTTTAGAGAAGCGTTCAGCTGTTATCACTTCGCAATATTTGTTATAATAAGAAATATCTGATGATTGCATCGCAAATATCCTTTACGAAGATTTGCGAGTTCTAATAGGGGTTGATTTCCTTATGCGTCGAGGTCCCACTGGAAAGTACGAGACCGTCAAAGACCGCGGTCAACGCTTCAGCGCTTTCGTGCCGGTTCCGTTGCCGCCAGAACCCCCGGTGGTCATGGATGGTCCGTTGCTGGCCAAGTTCGCGGATGCCTTGACGGCGGTGGGAGGCCTAAACACGCTATCGATAAACTTGCCCAATGCGGACATGCTGATCTACAGCTACCTTCGCAAAGAGGCAGTGCTGTCGTCCCAGATCGAAGGTACTCAGTCGAGCCTGCCCGACCTTATGATGCTTGAGATGGGCCGGCGTCCTGACGACGCGCCGATTGACGACACACAAGAGACCATCAACTACTTGAACGCGTTGCGTTACGCAACCGAGCGGTTGGACGAGGGTGCACAGATAGACGCGTCGTTGATCCAAGAGATCCACCGACGTTTGTTGAAGATCGGGCGTGGAAGCTGGAAGCAGCCGGGCGAATTCCGAGACCGCCAGAACTACATCACCAGGGCCACGGGGCACGTGGTTTTTGTTCCGCCGCCGCACAACCGGGTCAAAGATTGCATGACGGATCTCGTGCGTTACATCGCCGGCGACAGCCAAAGGGCGGACGCGACGCATCCGCTGGTACGCGCGGGTGCAGCGCACGCGCAGTTCGAGACTATTCACCCGTTCCGAGACGGCAACGGGCGCGTCGGACGCATAGTCGTGTTGCTGATGCTGCTTAGATCGGGTTTGCTATCGGTCCCGACGCTCTATCTAAGCCTGCGACTGAAGGACGAGCGGCGACGCTACGGCGAGCTGCTGAACGATGTTCGATTCGAGGGCGATTGGGAGGCCTGGTTGTCTTTCTTTTTCGAAGCGATAAAAGACGCCGCCGATGCAGTGGTGGAATCTACAACCCAACTTTCGCACCTATTCGCCGATGACCGTGCGCGCATCGAACAGACCGGCCGACGCCGTTTCACGGCGCTTCAAGTCCACGACATCTTGATGGAACAGCCATACCTGCGCATCAATGATGTTTTGGCTCGAACCAACCTGTCCCGCCCCGGCGCGGCTGCTGGCATGAACGCTTTGGGTGAACTCGGTATCGTGCGAGAAGTGACCGGAAACGCCCGCAACCGGGTTTTCGCGTATGACCAGTACATGGACGTGCTGGCCGTGGGGACCGAGCCGTTGTGACCGGCAGTTGGTCGCTAAATCTTCGCAAGGATCCATTACGAAGATTTAGTCGCACATTGCTTCTTTAAAATCCCTTGCGAAGATTTAGCCGTCGATGGGCTTTGTAGCCTACGCGTATTCCCACAGCATCCCACGCACCGCGTCGCCGTTCAGATACGCGAGTAGCGGCTCCCGCATCATTCGATACGGCAAGTGTTCGACGAGCCGAATGGCTTCTGGCATCGGAACGAAGAGGCAATCAGTAACTAGACCATCGGGATCGTTGGGTTTCGGTGTGCCGCGCCATTCCATCACGTTGAAGGCCATGGCAATGGAGTTGCCGCCGTCGTGCTCGAAATCGACGATGTACTCAAGCAGGCCGACGGTCAGCACTTCAATGCCCGTCTCTTCGCGCACCTCGCGTTTTAGAGCGTCGGTTAACAGTTCGCCGTCTCCAACTACACCGCCCGGCACCGACCAACCCGGTGTGGCGTCATCGTCGCCTTGTTGCTTGACCAGCAGGACCTCGTCGCCGTGGCGTATCAGGGCGACGACAACGGTGCTCATCGATATCCGGGCCCGCGACCGCGTTCCCACCGATGCGCTCGGGCAACATCCTCGTCGAGTTCCACACCCCAACCCGGTTTCGTCGGGACGTCGAGAACGCCGCCATCGTGGAAGTTTAGGGGGCCGCCGGTCAGATCGTCTTTCCACGGTACGTCGTCGATGTCGATCTCGCAGATGCGGACGTTCGGCAACGTAGCGCACAGGTTGATCCCCTGCATCGTCGCCAAATGCGAGTAGTAGTTGTGCGGTGCCACGTTGATCTCGTGCGATTCCGCCAACATCCCCACGTCGCGACCGCGTGCGAAACCCTGCCACGGAACGTCTATCATTGCGATGTCCATCGCCCGTGCGGCGAAGTACGGACGGTAGTCGCGGATCGTGAAAAGGTTCTCACCTGACGTAATCGGGCAGCTCGTGCTGTCCTTGACCTCTTTGAGTCCGTCGACCTCGTACATGTCGATCTCGATCCACATCATGTTGAATTGCTCCAATACGGCGCAGATCTGCTTGGCGGCTTGGGGTTTGACGTTGAAGTTAAGGTCCAGCGCGATCTCGACGTCAGGGCCGACGGCCTCTTTGAAGGTGCCGATGTATTTTTCGACGTGACCGAGCAGGCCCGGTTTGATCGTCTGGTCTGGCGCGTCGGTGCCGAAACCGTATCCGTATCCGTGGTTGTCGCCGTCGAAAAAGATGATGTTCGTCTTGAGCGCCTTGAAGCCTCGCTCCTTCACTTCTTGTCCCAGTTCGGTGACGGCGTCGAAAGAGTCCATCGGCGGTGTTCCGATGATCTCGTGGTTGCGTGATCGGGAGGACCCACAGTGCGACCAATAGACCTGCTGTTGCTGCCGCGTCGGCCCGCCGAACAAGCTATGAACCGGCACGCCAAGCGCCTTCCCCTTGATGTCCCACAACGCCAACTCGACGCCCGCGATGGCCCTCGCCGCGATGCCCCCGGGTGCTTGCCGAGACATGCGATACATGTCCCAGTAGCGCGCCTCGACCGCCAACGGGTCTTGACCCAGCAGAATCGGCTCGTAATCGGATACCGTGCCGATGACGCCATAAGGATTTCGGCCATCCGACATCTCACCGTAACCGGTTATGCCCTCATCGGTCCGCACGGCGCAGAACTGCCACGGACGCCAACCAGCATCGACTACGAACGTCTCAATATCGGTAATCTTCACGGCGCAACTCCTCGATTTTGGGTTAAACAAGCGGTTGTCAACAGGCTAGATGGTAGGTTAACTCAGGCGACATTCTGTCGCAGTTGAACCATCGGCGATAATAGGGCGTATAAGAGTTCGCACCTACCTGTGCCGACCAACTCTACGGGCGAAAACAACGACATGGTCACCGAGCGACGAACTTCTAACAATCCGGCATTTAGCGACTTGAACGGCTACGATCCTGCGATGTTCGGCGCTGGCCGGACGCTCGACCCCGCGACAAAAGCTCGGATTGCCGACAGCGTGGATCAGATACTCGCGGCGATCGGTCCCGAAAACCTTGACGAGCAGGGCACGGAGCGCACTCCGCTACGGGTCGCCGAGATGTTTGACGAACTCCTTGGCGGCTACTCGATCGACCCTGAGCAGCTTTTGAACGGCGCCCTCTTCGATGTCGAGTACGACCAACTTGTAGTCGTAAAGTCCATCGAGTATTACAGCCTCTGCGAGCACCACCTGCTCCCCTTCTACGGGTATGCGCACGTTGGTTATCTGCCTGACAAGAAGGTGATCGGGCTCTCGAAGATTCCGCGCATCGTGGACATGTTTGCGCGTCGTTTGCAGGTCCAGGAGCGAATGACGCAGGAGATCGCAAGCTTCCTCGACACGCTGATCGATCCTCAAGGAGTTGGCGTAGTTGTGGAAGGCACGCACATGTGCACTGTCATGCGCGGTGTGCGTAAACAAGATCCTCGCATGGTTACCAGCGCGATGATGGGGTCACTGCGCAACAACGCCGCCACACGCGACGAATTCATGGGACACCTCCGCAACACGTCCATGTAAACGCGTGGCGCGGCTACTAACGTTGTTCGTCACTCTCGCGCACGCGGGGCGAGTTCAACAAGCGGGCATCTAACCACCCGTCGCACCCCGGATGGTCGTTCGCGTTGCAGACGTGATTCGATGATTCCGAATGTTTGCCGTCGAGCGCTCTACTGCAAGGGAGAGAAGCTCATCGGGAGCAAGAGCTTGTTTTTCTGCGTGAGCGGAGCGATGCCGCCCGGAGGAGGCCATACGCCTTTTTCGCGAGTTTCAGCGCGGATGGCGGCGCGTTGGTCGTAGCTCTCGTATGCCCACATGTGGATCCACGTGTTGAGTGCTCCGAGTTCGGAGTACCACGCGCCTACCAGCGGCGAGTATTTTTCTCGTTCCTCGATATGGTTGCCCCAGATTTCGATCACTTTCGGTATATCCGGGGGCGCATAGGTGTAGATGCGCATTTCATATACCGGCCCCAGCTTGGCTTCGCCACGATTTTTCATGAACGGTGCAGGAAGGAATATCTCGGAGCGCATTTTGTTTATGAACTCGGCGTTGTCCGGCGGCCACACTCCATCCTCAGCGACCTGTGCACGAACCTTCCTGCGTTGCTCTAAGTCATCATAGGGCCAGACATGGATTACCTGGTTTATCGGCCCTACTTCGGTGAACCAGAATCCGAAAAGTTGCGAGTAGTTTTGGCGACCCTCTTTGATCTTCGCCGCCGTCCTCTCCTCGAACACGGGCACAGCTCTCGTCTTGAGGTCATACGTCCTGAATTCGTAGATCATCTTAGGTCCCTTGATTGAATCAACTCTGATTGCTCGAAGGCTAACATGAAGGCGAGTACGGCGAGTCAGTGGCGAGTCCCCGCTTGCACCACCTACGTGGGTTCCGGTTTTCGCCGGAATGACGGTGTTGTGCAAACTTCTCTTACAAGGGAGGAATCGTGATGAAGATCAAAGGATCGACTGCGCTGGTGACGGGCGCATCGAGGCGTATCGGGTGCGCATTGGCACTCGCGCTCGCGAAGAACGGGTGCAACGTCGCGGTTCACTACTACAGCAACCCGATCGAGGCAATCGAAACCCGCGACCGCGCACTGGGTTTTGGCGTCGATAGCGAAGCATTCCAGGCTGATCTCGCAAGTGCCGACGAGTGCGTCAACATGTGGCGCGCGGTCATCGACGGCCTAGGTGAGCCTCCGAACATCGTCATCAACAACGCCTCAACTTTCGGGCGCACAACCCTAAACGAAACTTCGGTTGCCGATTTCGACCGCACGATGGCGGTCAACGTGCGTGCGCCGATGATCTTGGCCCAATTGATGGCGAAAGATCTGGATCAAGACGAAATCGGCAAGATCCTCAACATCAACGATCGACGCAGTGTGTACAAATCCAGGTTTGTTTACGGCGTTTCGAATCAAGCTCTGAGCGGTCTGACAAGATCGTTGGCTGCGAGCCTTGCTCCGAACATACAGGTGAACGAATTGCGTTTGGGCCCGATTCTGCCTCTGGACGACGCCGATTCGGCTGGCTCACACGAGATGTCGGCTCGCACGCTCGGTCCAGCACGTCGCATAGGCACATTGGAAGAAGTCTCTCAGGCCGTGATCAGCATTATCGAAAACGACTACGTCAATGGCGCTTCTTTGGTCGTTGACGGTGGTCTGAGCGCATTGGATTAATCGCCAGAATTGGCGAATTCTTGCGCGATGCGTGGAACGCGTATAAGATTTGCGCACGCGCAGACGGTAATTTGTGCGACATTCGAAGCGCAGATTTCGTTGCAAAGACCAATGCAAAAGACGCTAGTCACGATCGATGGGCATATCGGCTCTGGAGCCTTTGATGTCGGTAAGAAGATCGCTCTGATGTTCGGCTGGCGATACTTCGACCGTGTGCGTCTTCCGGCGATTTATGGTCGCACTTCCGATCTTAGCGCTGACGAAATCACCGATTTTCAGAGAGCCGAGTTCTCCGATCGGCTCTGGGCGTGGATCGAGCGCGCAGCCTCCTATTTTGCTATCGGCGCGGCTGGTGACGACCCGCTGTTGCAGGGTGCGGCTGACATCCATATGCCACTAACTTGGGACGCCAACGGTCCGTCAGCAAACACCACGCTTGACAACGCTTACGATCTCACGCAATTGGCTAAAGACGGCAACGCAGTCATCGTGCACAGGGCAGGGGCTGTCGAGTTAGCAGCGAACGAAGAAGTTTCTAGGGTCGGGATCTTTGCGAATTGGGACGATCGTGTTACCCGAGTTATGAGTCGTGAGGGGTTGACTGACGTCTCTCAGGCGGAACACATCATTTCTCAACGGGAAAAGGCGCAAAGGGAATTCTTCTACGAGATGCACCGCGCGGATCCCGAAGACCCAGATCTTTATGACTTCGTCATCAACACTTCCGACAACAACATCAACATCGCCACGCTGGAAGTTTCTAGACACGTCAAGAAATCGCGTGACCGCGTCGCGGTTTAAGCTTGGTAGCGCGGTTGTTTCGTCGGCAAGTTAGCGTAGCCGACTTGAGTGCGTCACTGGAAACGCCGCGGAGTGTTCGGATTATGCGTACGGCAATTCACGAATGAGCGACGATATTGACTACACCGCTCAGCGGTTTATGCAAAGCCCTGTCGTGACGGTGCATCGCGATGACGTGGTCGCTAGCGTCGCAACCATGATGATCGACCACAACATTGGATCGGTGGTTGTCGTGGACGGCGAGGGTAATATCTGCGGCTTGGTGACCGAACGGATGTTCATGCCGCAGGAGGATTTCTTCCCGTTCATGCGCGGCACTGTGACGCGTCTGATGGGAACAAACGTTGGCAGCGAACATTCGACGGAGTATTACGACGCCATCGACCAAGCCCGTTCAAAGCGCGTCCACGAAGTGATGGAATCGGATCCCCCGATCGTACATGTCGATACGACGATCGACAACGTGATCGACATCATGGCGAAGACAGGCGAAAACCACGTGCCGGTTGTGGAACGCGGTAAACCGGTCGGAATGATCGCCCGTCACGATTTGTTGAGAATGTTTAGTTGATTGCCGGACGAGTTCGCCACTCAAACTCCGGATCTTGGCAAAAAGCCTTGAGACATCATCTCTTCGGCTTCGCGCAAATCTTTGTGGCTGTCCACCGAAATCCAACTCGCGGTCGAACGCAAGGCGCGCACGTGCCCCTCGCTGACCATCTGCGGGAATGTGGTAATTTCGTGGTCGCCGACGTCGGGGAACTCGCTCTCGATGCCGCGTTCAAACACGTAGATACCGCCGTTGATCCAGAATGGCAACTCGGTCTTTTCGGCGAAGCTGGTAACCACGTCATCTTCGGAAACCAGAACCACGCCGAACGCGCTGACATAAGGTATCAACGTGATCGCCGCCGCCGCATCGTTGTTGCGCCTCAACTCAACCAACGGCGCGAGCGACTGATTGGTCAACACATCGCCGTTGACCACCAAGATGTCCGAAACGTCTTGAGGCACCAGCTGGAAGCCTTGTTTAACAGCACCACCCCGGCCAAGCGGTTGCGCTTCAGGAGAGTAGTGCGCTCGGAACCCGAACCCCGAACCGTCGCCGAAATGATCTTCGACCTGTTCAGCCATGTATCCGGTCAGGAAAACAATGTCGGTGACGCCGTTGGCGCAGAGCCAATGCGCCTGATGTTGGAGCAAAGGCGCGCCGTTAACCGGAACCATCGGTTTGCAGATGCGGTCGGTCAAAGGTTGAAGTCGTTCGCCACGACCGCCGGCAATTGTCATTGCCCACATGGTTAGACCTCCTCGCGATCCACGGTTCGATTCTCTACGGACCCGGGACCGAGGCTAAGTCGCCATCAGTTCGAGTTGAGCCATTCCCAGCAGGCGTCGATCTCCTCGTCGGTCATCGGTTCCTGTACGACTATTGACGGCGAAGCCGGCTTGTCGTCCGAGCCATCGCCCATCCATTGAGGCCAGACCGCGATGCCGGCACCTAGCTCCTCGCGCGTGATCTCGACGTCGCGCGGGCGCCACCTCACCTTGCACTTGTCCAACCATCCGATCAAGGTTTCCGGGTTCTGTTCAGTGCGCCAGGCGATGATGACGGCGCCTAAAGCGCACATTTCGCCATGTATCCAATACTTGTCGGCTGCAATCTCGACTACGAAACAGAACGCGTGGTCCGCGCCCGGTGCTCGGTCGTCTTTCACCAACGCATCGTCGCGCGCCTGCACCGCGTTCATTATCTCTTTGACCGACGCCGGCGTGAGCTCGCCGTTTTCATCTAACGTCTTCGGAAACTCAGTGACGATATGGTCGTAGAGCGCCAAGGCATTTTCAGTTTTGGCGTCTTCGACGGGCCCTGTCTTGCCCAATGCGGCGGCACGTCGCCACTCGGAGAGGCCAGCGTAACCGCACAGCACGTCGCCCAAGCCTGCGGTGTTCAGACGCTCCGGCGCACGCAAAACCACGTCGTAATCGACCAGTACATATTCGCAGTTGACAACCGTGAGTTGTCCGATGATCTTACGCCCGTCCCAATCTGCCACGAAACCGTGGATGATGGCACCCGTGGAGACCACCGTAGGCACTTGAACCAATGGCTTACCCTTCCGGTCCGCTACCAACTTCGCGTGGTCGAGAGCACGTCCCGCACCCATGCCGACGACAAGGTCGATATCGTCCGGCAAGGAATCCGAAACCTCTATGAGGTGGGTTCTGTCCAACCATACGTTGATGCCGATCCCAGCCGGTTCGTGATCCAGTTCGTCTTTCGTTGCCTCCCACGCCGATGGCGTGGTTATCACAACATATCTCCCCCATTTGGCGGATTTGGCCTTCAATAGACCGTGTCCAAATCGAATATCGTAATCCCTTGCAAGTCTCGCTTCAGTCATCGCAATCTCTCGCTAACTTGATCGTTGCCGCGTCAACAAGGTTACTCTAAAGGCGACGTGAAGACACTCGACCATGAGCGATAGGAGACATAGATATTGTCCGCAATGCTGGTTGGCAGGGATCGTCGGTTTTTTCCTGATGGCCGGCTCGAGGAATCGACGGCGCGGGGAACGCGTAAACGCGGACGGTTCGCAGCCTGGGCATCGGCAAACGTCAACTTCAGTGCCGGACTTCGAGGGCGTTTCTGATCGTGACCGGGGTAACGATCTTGACAATTTCCGCGAAGTCGCAAGCCTAGAATCAACTGTAAGCTCGCCGAATCGCGGCGCAGACCCTTCTCAGTCCATGTCATCCGAGTCCGTCGGCGAACCGTCAACCGCCACCCGAAATCCTCTTAAACAAATCACTGTTCGCCAGTGGTTGATCGCACTGATCGTCTTGGTCGCAGTGCCCGCCGGCACGTATTTCGGTGCTTACTACCTCTACCCCTACGTCCAAGACCAACTCGAAGGGGAGTCGCCGATCGACGCGGTTCTTTCGGAGTACGGTGTCGCTGAGGACGCCGAAACCCAGTTACTCACCATCCGGCGCGGCGACTTAGTCAACTCCGTTGCGGTCAATGGGACCTTGGAGTACGCCAATCGGGAGCGGCTTTCATTCGGATTGGGCGGGACGGTCGAATCGGTCAATGTCGGCGTAGGTGACTTCGTATCGGAAGGCGATGTGCTGATGTCGTTACAAAACGATGCAGCCGTTGCAGCGGACCAAAAGCTTCAAGACGCGAGCGTTGCTCTGCAAGACTCCGAACAGGCTCTCGACGATCTCATCAACCCTGACCAGAAAAAGATCGACGACGCGACACTCAAAATTCTCGAGGGAACCCAGAAACTGGCAAATGCCGAAGGGAAGCTCAACGATCTTTTGGATCCACCAGATCTCGATATCCAAAACGCCGCGCTGGCCGTCGCTAAGGCTGAACAATCTCTAGCCGACGCTGAAACTAAGCTCGGTGACCTGACAGCCCCACCTCAGATCGAGGTCGAGAAGGCCGAATTGGCGGTTTCCGAAGCACTTCAAGCAGTAGACGATGCCAGACAGAAATGGGCAGACCTCCAAGTTTTAGACAACTCAGAAATCGCGAACGCAGAACACGCGTTGAACGAGGCGATCAAAGAGAGCGAAGACGCTATCGAGGCGTACGACGATCTCGTCAAAGTTGACGTGCCAGCGATCAACAAGGCGGAGCTTGATGTTGAGAAAGCGCGACTCGCTCTGCTGGAAGCCGAAAACGCGGACTTCGAAGCTGAGAAGACATTGAAAGACGCGCAGAACGCGCTTAATGATGAGTTGAGTTTCAACTTAGAGGTGGCGCAAGCGGAAGCCGAAGTCGCCGCCGCAAAACTCGATCTTGTCACCTCCGAGGACGCGTTGGCGGAAGCTGAAGAGCCTTACGACAAAGAGGAAGTGACGGAACTGCGCGAAAAGATCACCGAAGCTGAAAACGACATTCCAGTGGCCGAAGATCAGCTTACACAGCTGGTGATTGAGACCGATTCAGAGTTGCGAGACTTGGAAGAGCCTCTGAAAGACGCGCGAGACGCGTATCAAGAGGTGTTCCTGAAATGGCTCGGCATGGATATCTCGATGTATGAGTGGAAAGCCTCGCCAGACGAGATCTTCGCCCACATCGGCAAGACGTTGACCGAGATCATGGCACCCCGCGGAACTAGGAGCATCTGGGAAGATGACGCCGCTTCATCCGGATGGGTCGAGGACGACCCCGATACGCCTTGGAATGAAGCGGTTGTCGCCACATGGAACAGGTTTTTCCTGAGCACGTTACGGTTCGACTGCTCTGAACTCGGCACCGGCATATCGGACGAGTGCGTGAATATCGAGTTTGAGAACGCTTGGGACGAGCTCGTGATCAAATCAGAAGCGTACCGGACATTCACCCTCGCCAACTCACAGAAGTTCGACAAGGCCGAAGATGCGCTCGATGCGGCGAAGAAGTTGGTAGATGACCTCAACGATCAACTCGATGAATTACTTGAACCTACCGACGAAGCAGTCATTCAAGACCTGAAAGCCAAAGTCGACGTCGCAAACTTGAAGCACATCGACGCGCAAGAACGTCTAGCCGAACTATTGACGGGGTTCGACGACCGCGCGAGGAACCGACAGGCCGATCTCTTCACGGCTAAACAAGCGCTCAACGTCGCCGAGAACGAAGTGACGGTAGCGGAAGACGAACTCGAAAACGCATTGGAAAAACTTGAAGACCTTCACGCTGGACCCTCCGGCGTCGACCTAGCGCTCGCGGAATCTCGGATCAAAAAAGCAGATGAAGCTGTGAACGACGCTCACGAATCCTTCAAAGAAGCCAATGAGCAAGACGATGAGGGGATCAAGGTCGCCGATCTAGAGGCGCGCGGCGCCGAGGCCGAACTAGCTGACAAGATCGAGACTTTGGAAACGCTGCTCAATCCCGATCGAAACGAGGTTGAAGTTCTGAAACAGGAAATTGAAGTGGCACGATCGGATCTCCAAGACAAGATCGAGAAACTTGACCGACTCACTAACCGAGATGAACTGGAATTCCAAATCGCAAGGCAGAAGATCGAAGTCGCCCGGATAGATCTCATAGCGTCCCAAGAGGAGTTGGATAATCTGGTTAATCCTGATCCCGCCACCGTTGCCCTCCGGCGCGCTGAGGTGGCCACAGCAAGAGAGAACCTTGAATCGGCTCGAGCGGCGATCGAACAAGCCCAGATTGTGGCGCCGTTCGACGGGTTGATCTCGACCGTCATGGCTGAAGAGGGAGAAGTCGCCAGCGAAGGGGCGGTGATGGTCGAGATCGCAGACGCGTCTATTGTCGAGGTATCGGGAACGGTCGACGAGGTCGACGTACTGTTCCTCCAAGTCGGTGACACCGCAACGATCGAGCTTGAAGCCCTCGGAGATGAAAAGCTGGTTGGCCGCATCAGTGACATTGCCGCGTTCGGCGAGTCCAACCAAGGCGTTGTTACGTACCCGGTGACCATCCAGACCGACCAGCCAAGCGATACTCAACTGCCCGAAGGATTGAGCGCAGTGGCGGAGATCATAATCCGAGAGCAGAGCGATCAGCTGCTCGTCCCGATACAAGCGTTATTCGGCTCCGTGAACGAACCGATACTCCTGATTTCGAATCCCGACGGCACCCTGGAACCGCGGAAAGTCTCCCTCGGGATATCTGACGACTTCTGGACCGTAGTCGAGGGTGGGGTGACCGAAGGAGAAACGGTACTGATGACCGTCGTCGGTGCTGACACCAGCCAATTCGGTGGTTTCAGAGGGGTTAGAACCTTTACCAGCGTTAGCGGCGGACCCCCGCGGCGGTAGAAGTCGTGGAACACGAGAACTCATCGGCGCAAGCCAAAAATGTACAGCAGATCCAACACCGACGAACCCGTAATCCGCATACGTGACGTCACGAAGATTTACGACATGGGGACCATCCAAGTCCGCGCGCTCGATGGAGTATCGATGGACGTTCACGAAGGCGAATTCGTTGCCATCATGGGCGCTTCGGGGTCTGGCAAGTCAACTTTGATGAACATCATCGGTTGCCTCGACGTCCCAACCGACGGGAGTTACCACATCGATGGGCAGGAGATTGAAGCGATGTCCAACGACCGGCTCGCCGACATTCGCAGCCGAAAAGTCGGGTTCGTGTTCCAGACCAACAATCTTCTGCCGCGTCTCACCGCGCTAGCGAACGTTGAGTTGCCGATGATGTACGGCCGTTGGGCCAACAGGCGCGAACGCGCCGAACAAGCACTCGGACTAGTCGGATTGGCCGACCGCATGGGTCATCGCCCGACGGAGCTGTCCGGCGGACAGCAGCAACGGGTAGGTATCGCCCGCGCGTTAGTGAAAGAGCCATCGATTTTGCTCGCCGATGAACCCACTGGCAACCTCGACACGACCAACACCGTTGAGATCTTGCAGATCATCTCTGACTTGAACCACCATAACGGCATCACCGTCATCATCGTCACGCATGAACGAGATGTCGCTGCCCGCGCCGACCGCGTGATTACCCTGAGCGACGGTCGAGTGGTCAGCGATGCAACGGAGATGCACGAGCCGGTCGGTTAACGCCGCAAACGTACGATGTCCCCATTCGACATAGTCCGCACATCGATCTACTCGCTCACCGCGAATCGATTGCGGGCGGCATTGGCGCTTCTCGGCATCGTGCTCGGCGTCTGCTCCGTCATCACGCTGATGTCGATTGGCCGCGGCTCGACCGACCGCATCACCGAACTGATTCAAGGACTCGGCAGCAACCTGTTGACGGTGATACCAACTGGAGAACCTCTCACCTTGGCCGATGTGGACGCGCTCCGAGATCCGCTCTACACGCCGTCCATCAAAGCTGTCGCGCCGCAGATCGGCACGTTCGGCACGATACACATCGACAACAACACCACACAGGCATCCTTGGCAGGAATTACCCCCGAGTTTTTACAGGTCCGCAATTTGGAGATGGCGACAGGTACCTTCATCGGCGCCCCGCATGTCGAGGCACTGGCCGAAGTAGTCGTTTTAGGTGCTCAAGTGTCGGAGGCCCTGTTCGGTAATCAGGACCCTACAGGGGCGTTGATCCGAATCAACGGCAGACGTTTCCGGATCATTGGCGTTCTCGCCAACCAGAGCGGCTTCGGATCAATGGACGACCAAGCCTTGATACCGATAACCACCGCGTCGTACCGCTTGGCGCGCGAACGTGTCTCGGGCGGGACCATCAGCGTCGACCAGATTTCCATCCAGGTGCGCGACGTCGAGTCGGTTGATCAAGCTATCGAAGAGATCGAAACAGTGCTGCGGCTCAGCCATCGAATAACCGAGGCCGACGATTTCACCGTCTTCAACCAGCAGGAGATTCTCGAGACCTTCGACGAAGCGAACCAAACGCTGGTCGTGTTTCTCGGCACGGTTGCCGGTATTTCGTTGCTCGTTGGCGGCATCGGCATTATGAACATAATGCTGGTATCCGTTACCGAGCGCACCCGCGAGATCGGTATTCGACAGGCTATGGGCGCTAAGCGACGCGATATCGTCGCACAATTCGTGACAGAGGCCGTGTTCCTAACCTTCGGCGGCGGCATTATCGGGGTCATCTCGGGTGTCGCTCTCGCAACCGGGATCGACGGGCGTTTCTTGATCGGAACCGAGTGGTCGACACGCGTCACTAGTGACATCCCTATCATCGCTATGGTCGTCTCGATCGCAGTTGGTCTTTTCTTCGGCATATACCCCGCGGTCAGAGCTGCGCGACTCAACCCGATCGAGGCCCTCCGCTACGAATAACCGAATCTCAGAAAAACATGGTGACTTGAAATGAAAAGCCCATTTGCAATTCTCCTCGCCATCGTGGTGCTCGTCGGCATTGGCATAGGCGTGGTTGCCATCCTATTCGTCGATCCGTCCGACGGGGGTCAGGGCGACGAGACGATTCAAATCGCGTCGGAAAGCGACCTTCCCACGCCTAGCGCAAGAAACGAAACCACTAGGACGCGAGCCGAAAGCAACGAGACATCGCCCAAAATGGTCGTAGTGTCTACATCCGTATCCGTTGAGAAAGTCTCGTCCGACGAGGCTCCAGATATCGAAACCCGAATCGACGTCGACGAGGCGCAGGTGGTCGCAACTGTCGAAGTCGCCGGCGAAGGTCGTGGCGGAGCTGGTGGCCCCGGAGGCGGCAACTTCCAGGCCATTCAGGAAGCCATCGAAAGCAACCCGGAAATCGCCGAACTCATCCAGAAAGCACAGACAGGCGATATGTCTCAAGCAGATCAGGCTCGCCTCAGGGAACTGATGCAAGAGTTGTTGGCCGACGCCGGTGTA
The DNA here is from genome assembly GCA_965220355.1 of Dehalococcoidia bacterium. Classification (GTDB taxonomy): domain Bacteria; phylum Chloroflexota; class Dehalococcoidia; order Lucifugimonadales; family Lucifugimonadaceae; genus Bin127. Next base: position 105,836 of record OZ244820.1, on the reverse strand, counting down.
GGTCCGCCCGGCGGTGGCGAAGGAGGTTTCGGCTTCCAACCCGTCCAAGGCAAGATATCGTCTATCGTCGGATCCGCACTAACCGTAGAACATACCGATGACAGCGGACTAACAACCGACGTTCAGGTCAGCGAAGAAACGAACATAACCCTCATTAGCGAACTCACGATTGCCGATCTCTCGGAGGGAGACACCGTTGCAGGAGCCGTCCAACGTGGCGAAGGCGGCAAAATCAACATCGTCACTCTGGGCGTTGTACCGGACGTTCGAGGTGGAGGTTTCGGTCTGGGCCGAGGTGCAGGCGCAGCGATCTTCGGGGGAGACGACATGAACATTTCGAGCGTGGAAGGCAGTATCTCCACAATCGAGGGGGACATGATCCACCTCGAAACTGACCAAGGCACCCTGAGGCTGACGGTCAACGACGAATCAGTTATCACCTCAACATCCAATGGGATTGTCTCGGATCTAACCGAAGGAATGGCTGCGATCGTGATCGGTCCGGAAGAAGGTGGTGCCGTACAAGCTCGCAACATCGTAGCTGGACCGGAATCGCTACTTGGCGATGGTGGCACAGGCTTCGTGCGTGGCGCCGGACGGCGCGGGCAGGCGGGCCAATGACGCATCAACCAACGATGGCCACATTGTCCCGCGTAAATCCGCGTCATGTAGCATCCAAAGCAAACCCGCTACATTTCACTTGCTTATGACAACCGCTGAACACACTCATAACGATTTGGTGACCAAAGACGAGGTCGCCGACTTCAAAGTCATCGTGACTGACGCACTGTTGAAGTTGACTCAGACAGGATTGGCAGCCAACGCAAGAATGGATCGCTTTGAAGCGCGCATGGACCGTCTCGAAGATCAACTGCACGAGATCCGAGATATCCTCCACGACCTGCTCGAATCCAACCGCAATCTAATCGAGACCAACCGGCGCGCGATAGGTTTCGCTTCATCCGACGATTGACCCGTCGCCGATCTACGTTTCTTAACCCACGTTAACTCAATTCCATCGGTCGACAGAAGTCTTGCGGGCGAGCGAATTCGATGCCCGAACTCCCCGAAATCGAATCTATCCGTCGCTACTTGGTTTCGCGCGGCGTCGAAGGAAAGCGCATCGAACGCGTTGAGATCGGATGGCCCGACAGCGTCGCCGCACCATCCGCCGACATCGAAGCCTTCGCCAACGGCGTCTCTAACAAACAGATCGGGCCATTGCATCGTCGCGGCAAATACCTTGTATCACCAATGACGAACGGGCGTGATACAACATCGCATCTGGTCCTGCACATGGGCATGACAGGTTCACTTCACGTCCGAAACTCCAACGAAGCCGCCGTCAGATATCGCAGAGCAGCGTTCTACTTGAACGACGGACGTCGCATTGAGCTTAACGATTCTCGCCGATGGGCCCGGTTGTGGTGCGTAGACGATGCATCAAAAGCGTTCCCACGACTCGCGCCAGATCCATGGGACGTCAACGCCGACGAGTTCGCGGCAAAGCTTCGGGCGAAACGTTCGCGCATCAAATCGACGCTGCTAGACCAGAGCCTGATCGCCGGCGTCGGCAACATCTACGCCGACGAATCCCTCCATCGCACCGGGATCTCGCCTTTGCGACGTTGCAACCGCATCAGCGTCGCACGGCTCGTCAATCTGCACGCGTCTATCATCGCCGTCTTGGAGCACGCCATCGAGTTCATCTCGACGCATCCGAGCGAAGACGGCAGCCCGTACGTCGTCGACGCGTATGACGAGCGGATGCGTGTTCAACGCTCGCCTAATTCGGCCTGCCCGGACTGCGGCAACCCCGTCAGTTCGCGCCGCATCGCCGGCAGAACCGCATACTATTGCCCCGCGTGCCAGCATTAGAATCGAAGTAATCTAACCAATTCAAAGTTAACGGAGGGGTGGCAGAGCGGTTTAATGCGCTGGTTTTGAAAACCAGTGTCACTTCACAGTGACCGCAGGTTCGAATCCTGTCCCCTCCGCCACCACCGATAATGCTCGATCCAACGCAGCCAACCAGGCCAAAAGCAGCTCTGATTATCGGAGCCAAGCGCGTCGGCCAGGTGGTCGCCCGTCGCCTCGCAGAGGACGGCATAAACATCGCAATCGCCTACCGGAGCAGCGCAGCCGAAGCGCAGCAACTCGCCGATTCCATTACGACCGTCGATACCGCTCTCATTCAAGCAGACCTTAGCCACGAGCACCAAGTTATCGGAGCGATCAAAGAGACCATCGGAGCCCTGGGCGGCCTCAATTACGTCGTTAACCTCGCGTCTGACTATCCGTACGCGCCCTTCGATTCCCTAGATGGCGCCTCGTGGGATCAGGCGATGGCAACGGCCAAGGGATCGTACCTCATCGGGCTGCACGCCGCCCGCGAAATGCGGAGAAACCCTGGGCCCAACCGGGGCCACATCATCATGTTCGGCGATTGGGCCGCCGAAGAGACCCCTTACACCGACTATCTGCCGTACCTGACTGCCAAAGCTTCGATCCACTTCATGACGCGGGCCCTTGCCGCCGAAGTCGCAAACTTCGGAGTCAGAGTCAACGCCGTCGCGCCAGGTCCGACGATGCGGCCACCCGAGATTACACCCGCCATTTGGAACCGCGACATCGTTGCCAAGGCCCCCTTGCAGTTGGAATCTTCAGTTAACGACATCGCGGAAATCATCGCCACGCTACTGCGCACTTCGTCAATCACTGGCGAGATAGTCAGGGTTGACTCAGGTCGGCACATCAGAGGCGTTTAACCGTTGGCATACAAAGTAACCAGGGTCATCGACTTCTGCTACGGTCATCGACTACTCGACTATGAGGGAGAATGTCGTCACCTTCACGGACATAACGGACGTGTGGAGGTGGATATCGAGTCGGAAGAGACCGACTACCGCGGTATGGTCGTCGACTTCTCAGACGTCAAAGACATAGTGAAGACGTGGATCGACGACAATCTCGACCACCGGATGATACTCCATCGTGACGACCCGCTTGTGCCAGTGCTCGCAGAACTCGGGGAAGCGCACTACACCATCGACCGTAACCCAACCGCCGAGAACATCGCCGCACATATTCACGACATGACATCGTCCGAATCCCTTCGCATATCCGAGATCCGGTTGTGGGAGACTCCCAACTCGTACGCTACATACCGCGCCGACAAAAACGGACACCCATCGTGAAACTCCCCACCGCGGTTCTCGCAAGCGGCGGCATGGATAGCTGCATCCTCCTAGCCAACGAAGCAGAACAAGGGATTGCATACCCGATCTACGTCGAGACCGGCATCCCGTGGGAATGGGCAGAAAAGAGGATGCTCCAGGATTTCATCGCGGCGCTGGATAACCCGAACGTCAAGCCCGTTACGACGCTCTCGCTACCGGTTAAAACCCTCTACGGCGCTTCCCATTGGACGATGTCCGGCGAAACCGTCCCCGGTTACGAAGAACCCGACGAAACCGTCTACATCCCCGGCCGAAACATCATTCTGATAACGCTAGCATCGATCTGGTGCAGCCTCAACGACGTCCACCGCATCGTCATCGGCTCTTTGGCCGGCAACCCCTTCCCGGACGCCACTCCCGAATTCTTTCAGAGCATCGCCAACTCTAATGGCATGGGCTTAGACCATGAAATCACGGTTGAAGCACCGATGCGCAACATGCACAAAGAGGTCATCCTCGCCGCGAACGCGTCAACGCTCCCGCTACATCTCACGCTCACATGCTCTAACCCGAACTCTGGCGACAACGACACCATCATTCACTGCGCCAACTGCAACAAGTGTCGCGAACGTCACGAAGCCTACATCGACGCCGGCATAGCCGACAACACCGTTTACGCCAAACCGCTACACTAACTGTGCGCGATGACTAGCGACGCCGAAACCCCTTGGTACGTCCGCTTCTTTAAGGGCGATTACCTCCGCGTCTACGGCCATACCCTTCAACAAGACCGCACGGATCTTGAAACCCAGTTCGCGATCCACGCGCTAGATATCCAACCTCACCATCGCGTCCTCGATCTCTGCTGCGGACAGGGCCGACACAGCATCGCGCTCGCAAAAACCGGATTAGATGTGACCGGCGTTGACCTCAGCGCCGAAATGCTCGACATTGCGCGCTCCGAGGCCGCGTTGGCCGAGGTAGATCTCACCCTCCGTCAAGCCGACATGCGCCAACTACCGGACAACTTCGAAAGTCGGTTCGACGCCATCATCAACATGTTCTCTTCATTTGGTTACCTCGAATCCGAAGATGAAGATCAGCATGTGCTCCACCAAGTCGCCAAATCGCTGAAACCCGGCGGCAAACTCATGATGGACCTCCTGAACCGGGAATGGGTCATCATCAACAACGAAGAGTACGACTGGCACCAACACGAAGACGGCCGCATTGTCCTAGAGCACCGCGCCCTCGACCTCGAGAAGAGCATCAACCACCTCACCTATACCGAGGTACTACCCGACGGCACCCGCCGCATAATGTCCGACCTCAACATGCGCCTCTACACCCTCACCGAGATGATCAGGATGCTCAACGCCGCCGGCCTAACCCTCCGAAACGTCTACGGCGGCTTCCGCGGCGAAAACTATTCCGTGAACGCTCGACGGATGATCATCGTTGCGGTGAAGCAAAACTCTTAAACCCCTTCCCAGAGCAACCGGATCGGAACCGCGTACATTCCGCCGCCAAAGCCGACGCAGGTCGAGCCGTCGTAAAGCACCGCGCCGCCCGCGAAACTCGACCCGCAAACACTCTTTAATTTGCGTAACCCTCGAAAGTCCGAGTTCGTGACGGTAGATGATGCTTTGACTTCTACACCCGCAACCATGCCACCTGATTCCATCACGACATCGACCTCCACCTGATCCTTGTCGCGATAGTGGAAAAACTCGATGGTGTCGTCATGCCAACTTGCCTGTCTGCGCAGCTCTTGAAACACAAAAGTTTCCAGCAACGCGCCCATCAAACTCCTATTCGCCCGCAACGCAGTCTCCGTCATCCTTAGCAGTGAAGACGCTAGGCCAGTGTCGCCGATGTGGATTTTGGGTGTCTTGATCAAACGTTTTCCCAAGTTGCTGTGCCAAGGCGGCAGTAGCTCCAACAAGTAAACACGCTCCAGTAGCGCGACGTAGTCCCCAATGGTGGTCCGGCTGAGTTGGAAAGGAGCGGAAAGGTTGGAGAGATTGAACAGCCGCGCCGTCTGCGCGGCGACGAGCTGGAGCAACCTCGGTAGCGAAGTGAGCCCTCGGATGCGCGATACGTCGCCGACGTCCCTCTGAACCTGAGCCTCGATGAAGTTGCGGTACCAATTAGCCCGCCGTCGCCCGGTTGGGCGTGCCAGTGCCGGAGGGTAGCCGCCCGCAACGATGCGATCGATCAAAGTCATTCCCAGCCGTTCAGTCTGGCGTATTGGGAATCCGTCCGTGAACAGTGCGTCGATGAACCCGCGTTCGGTCGGGGTTGGCAAGTGCAGTTCGCTTTGCGCCAAAGGGTACAGCGGAATCATCTCCAGACGTCCCGCAAGTGAGTCTTGCACGGTCGGTACCGCCAACACGTTCGTTGAGCCCGTCAGAACGAATCGCCCAGGCGTTCTTCGGCGGTCAAGTGCCAACTTCAGTCCGGTGAAAAGCCTCGGTACGCGCTGTATCTCGTCTAACACGACACGCTCCGGGAGTTCGGCGATAAATCCCATCGGATCGGCCTCTGCGGCTAATCGGACGACGTCATCGTCGAAGGAGATATAGCCATAGCCTCGGTCTTCGCCATCTCCGATCCGCGACACGCGTTCTGGAAGATGCTCGGGCGCGCACACCATTTGTGCGAGCGTCGTCTTCCCGCACTGCCGCGGCCCCTGGATCAAGACAGCGGGCGAATCTTCCAACGCTTCGACCAAGCGCGGCTCGATGAAACGCCTGCGGAGTTGATGCTGTCCCATCGTCCAATTGCCAGGTAGATGCTCGTCCAATTGCAAGGTTAGTGTTCGTCCAATTGCAAGGTTATTGCCCGTATGATTGCAAGTTTAACACTCGTATGATTGCCAGGTAGATGCTCGTCCAATTGCAAGAAGGCCAAATTTGGAACGCGCTATCCAAGAGCCGGAAAGCCGGAAAACGAAACTCGATAGAGCGAAATCGGTCAGTTGTGCGCCAAGATCGGCAGGTCAAGTTCACCCATTAACATCACAACCCACGAACGTTCTCCCCGCCAATTGACACGCCTGCATCACGCTGAAACTCCCCGCCGCCGGATCCAGGACTACATCCCCGGGCGCTGTAACCGCCTCGAGCAACGCTTGCTGCAACCCGACTGGCTTCGAATGGGTAACCTTCGACGACGGCTTCTCCTCCCAAACATCCGGAATGTCGTGCCGCGTCCATACGCCTTTCGCCCGCTTGGGAGCCTTTTGCAGAACCATTAGATACTCGGCCTTGCGCCGCGTGCGGTAGCCCATACCCATCCGACCCTTGTTCCAGGTCACAAGGTCAACGGTCTCGAGGTTCGTCCCTTCGATCCACTCACCGATGCCAGAGCAGAGGTGATATTTGTCGATCCAAAGGAACAAATGCCCACTAGGTCCCAAAACCCTACCAATTCCCCGAATGAACTCGCCGATGACCTCTGACGACATCTGCGGCAACGCAGACCGCTTCTGTCCCCGCAACACTCCCTCGTTGCCATAACCCAGTTTGTCCAACACACCGCGATACTGCGGATCGAAAAACGCCGCCGCCGCACAAGCCTCAGGTAGTTGTCCCAGAAGTTCTAACCCATCCATCACCACCCGCGCATCGCGGAGAATGGATCGTGGGAGCTCGTTTTGGCTTATTGCCCCAATCCGCTCATTCGAATAGACGCTCATGAGGCAAGTCTATGACGCGTTCAAAGAAGTTCGACGCTAACCCTCTTCGTCCAACCGGTAAGTCGGCTCTATTCCCGTCACATCATTCCCGGCCTCATCCAGCAGTAGTCGAATCAACTGCTCGGTCTCGGCGTATGCTCCTTCGCCGAAGTGTTGGAAGCGGAGGTTGCCTTCGGGGTCGAAAATGTATTTTGCCGGCCAGTAGCGGTTCGTGAAGTACCGCCAAGTCGTGTATTCGTTGTCTTGGACGATCAGCCAACCGAGATCGTTCTCCTCAGCCGCCGTGCGCACTTTGTCGATGTTCTTCTCGTATTCGAACTCCGGAGTGTGCACTCCTAGGATGGTGAGCCCAGCGTCAGCGTAGCTCTCATGCCATGCCCTCAGGGCCGGCCAAGTGTTCTTGCAGTTGTATCAAGTGTAGGTCCAGAAGTCGACCAACACTATCCTTCCGCTGTCTCGGATCGCAGCCATCGTAGTCGGTTCACCGTTCAACCACTCCTGCGTGTTCTTCAACTCGTAATCTGTCCGCGTATTCACCGGCGGATACTGCTCCATCGCCATTCCCGGCAAAATCTTCTTCGCCCAATATGGCGTCTCTGTCGGCGCAGTCGTAGCGGTCGGTGGGACACTTGTGACCGTAGGAGGAGCAATCGTTGCAGTTGGCGCCGGCGGCTCAGCTGTAGGCTCGGACGTGGGCGAAGCTACGACCTGCACAACCGCCTCGTCAGCATCATCGCCGCAACTCACCAATCCCATCGAAACAATCCCCAAGGCGAGAGCCGACAGGAAGGAGCGGGAAGTTATGAGGCGTTTGCCCAACAAAGTTAAACTCGCATACATCTCGCAAGATCAGGATCAAGGTTCAGCCCTCAATGTCAACGATACCATCTATCGACCAACCAATCGTAGTTGCTCCAACGCCAACTCCGTTCCGAGACGACGACGAGCAATCTGTCGACTTCGACGCGCTCGAACGCAACGTCGGGCGATGGCTCGACACCCCGCTTTCCGGCTTTGTCGTGGTTACTGCCAACGGTGAAGAGACCATGCTGAGCGAAGCCGAGCGCCTCGAGACGGTGAAGACTGTAGTCAGCGCGCACAATGGCCAGAAGTTCGTCATCGCCGGTGTAGATGAACGCTCAACCCTCGAGACGCTGCGTCTCTCGGAAAACTACGCCAAAGCTGGTGCCGACTTCATACGAATGCGCATCCCCCGCAACATGCCACCCGCCGACCTCGTTACCTACTACAGCTACGTCACATCCCGCTGCCCCGTTCCGGTCGTCGTCATCCACCAGACGTTCGCCCGCGGCGGCGATCCGGCGGCACCGCCTGCGGTTATCGCCGAACTTTGCGGTATGGATAACGTCTTTGCCTTCATCACAGACCACTCCATCCTCTTCGAGCAACAGGTCATCCCCAACATCCCGTCCAACGTCCGCAAGTGGATCTGCAGCGGTGCGCTCCTCGCGTTCGGCACCATGATCGGCTGCGACGGCGCTTGCATGCTGCTAGGAAACATTGCGCCCGCGCTCTGCATGGACACGATCAGCGCAGGGTTCCACGGCGACTACAAGGCCGCGGTCGAACTCCAGCGGACCGCGTCCAAGCTCAACGCCATCGTCATGAACACCATCGGCGCACCCAAGACCGCGTTAAGCATGCTCGGCTACGAATACGGCGATCCGCGAAGGCCAACGGCTCCAGTCTCCGACGAATCTAAAGCTGCCATCGAAGCCGTCCTCCGCGAAACGGGGTTGTTGTCCTAGATTGTCGGCAACGCGTTGCCAAACCACCTTATGAGTTGGCAAGCTAGCAAGGTAAGATAGGCGACAACAATTGACCAAAAGTACTACAATAGAATAAGAGATCATGTACCAGCCGCAGTTTGACAGAGAAAAATTTCGTGAGTTGGCACTGCACATCGCGCATCGCAGCCGTAAGGACCCTTGGTTCGGAGCAGTGAAGCTGAACAAGATCCTTTATTATTGCGACTTCATCGCTTTCGCCCGCTACTTGAAGCCGATCACCGGCGCGACATATGTCAAGTATCCCGAAGGCCCCGTTCCATGCGAAATGCTCGGGGAACGGAATGCATGGGTAGGCGAAGGACTGGCTGAGATTCGCAGACGAGACGTGTTCAGGTACACGCAACACCGATTGGTGCCCAAGGGTGAACATGACGTCCTTCCAACTTCTTTCAGCGAACACGAGCGAGCAATCATTGAAGAGGTGCTTGGCGCCTTGCGATTAATGACCGCGAAAGAGGCGTCGGACATGACGCACGAAGAGTTGGGATGGATATTGGCGCAAGAACGAGCAAGCATCCCGTATGAAACCGCTTGGCTGGTGCCAAAAACCGACGTTGAACTTTGGACGATGGACACGTTGAGTTCGGATCGTTCGTGAGCTTAAAGAACATCGACGGGGATTCCATCGAGCCGCTACCGCCTGTCGTCAGCATTCCTCCAGATGCATGGACTCAGTTGAACTCGTCAGGATTCACCGATTTTCTGCCTGACAACTCACGTCGGTTCGCCAACGATTTCATTGAGTGGATTTGCCGCAATGGTCAACGACTTGCGGAAACCATCGACGCGTCTTCGTTTTATAACGAAAATGACGAGTTTAGTTTTTAGGATCAGGTTGGTTCATCCGGTGACGCACTCGACAAGAGCGTGGCAATTCACTTTCGAACTCCTTGATGATCGGGGAGGCAATTATTACAGCTTGAGGTTAGTTGAACGGTTGGTGTTTTCCGACTAGCCAGATCCGGACACGTTGGTTGTTGATTCGTTTGGTCGAGCCTCGTTGATAGATATCCGTACCGAAAGACTAACGGGTTTGGCGAACACAGCTTCAAGCGCATAGCAAGGTAACTGGGCAATTGACGAATGAGCCGACGCGGCTTTCCTTAGGATTGTGTTCATCGGACGTCACGAACGACATCAATGTTGGACCAGCGATTCGATAGACGAAACAATGGTCGTTCACGAGTTGATTTTTCCGTTCTAAAATCAAAAATTGCGCTAACGAAGTCCGTAAAAGCACATGAACCTCCACGAGTATCAAGCCAAGCAGCTCTTCAAAGATTACGGAATCCCTGTTCTGCCTTGGCGCATCGTGGAAAACCCTGACGATGTCGCCGACGCGGTCGCGGAGCTCGGCGCTCCTGTCATCGTCAAAGCACAGGTGCACGCGGGCGGCAGAGGCAAAGCGGGCGGCGTAAAGTTCGCAGCCACCGCCGAGGACGCGGTCGAGCACGCGACCAACATGCTCGGCACTCGAATGGTGACACATCAGACGGGTCCACGCGGCGTTCCGATCGACAAAGTAATGATCACGCCGGCCGCCGACATCGCCCATGAATACTACGTCTCAATAGTCATGGACGGCGACGAAGGCGCTCCATCGATCATCGCAACCCGCGAAGGCGGCGTCGAGATCGAGCAGGTCGCCGAAGAGCACCCGGAGAAGATCGTCCGCATCGTTGGCGATCCGCTTATAGGCCTTCTCCCATACAAAGCCCGCGATGCTGCTCTTGCTCTCGAATTTCCACCTGCGCTCATCCGACCCGCCAGCGTGTTGATTGCCAACGCCTACCGGCTCTTCACCGACAAAGACTGCTCACTGGTCGAGATCAACCCGCTCATCGAAACAGAAGACGGCAAAATCATCGCCCTCGACGCCAAAGTCTCCATCGAAGACGACGCGCTGTTCCGTCACCCCGAACTCCGAGGACTTCAAGATCCCGCGCAGATGGACCCGCTTGAGCGCGAAGCGTCAAAATACGATCTCGCGTACGTCAAGCTTGAGGGCGGACGCGTCGGATGCATGGTCAACGGCGCCGGGCTCGCCATGGCCACGATGGACATCACAAAGTGGGCCGGTGCAGAACCCGCAAACTTCCTCGATATCGGTGGATCCGCCGACCTCGACCGCATCGAGCATGCATTCAAGATCATCGTCTCTGACCCCGATGTCGAGATCATCCTCGTGAACCTCTTCGCTGGAATCGCCAGATCCGACGTCGTGGCGACCGGCATCATCAATGCTGCACGCGACCTCGGAGCCGCCAAACCCATAGTCGCTGCTATGAGAGGCACCAACGCCGAAGAAGGGCTCCGGCTTCTCCACGATTCGGACATGGACATCACGCCAGCGCCCGACATGGCGAGCGCTGCTGAAATCCTCAGAGACAAACTCGCCAGCATGAGCGCGAGCAATTAACGACCCCTCTCCCATGGTGGGAGAGGGCTAGGGTGAGGGGGAACCCAACAAACAATGCCAGTCCTAGTTGAAGACCCATGCCGACTGCTGGTGCAGGGATTGGGCCGTGACGGCTCGTTCCAGGCACAGCGGATCGTCGAATACGGCACCAACATGGTTGCCGCCGTACACCCCAACCGCGGCGGGACCAAGTTCATGGACGAAGTCCCGTACTTCGAGACCGCTAGGGAAGCCGTAGCCGCAACCGGTGCCAACACCGGGCTCGTCTTCGTCCCCGCACCCTTCGCCACCGACGCCATCCTCGAGCAGGCCGACGCCGGAATATCGCTGATCGTCTCCATCACCGAAGGCGTGCCCGTCCAAGACATGATGAAGGCCAAAGCCTACCTCGACCGCACCAACTCCCGACTCCTAGGCCCCAACTGCCCCGGCTTGATCCACCCCGGAGAACGCATCAAACTCGGCATCATCCCCGGAGCCGCCGTTTCACCCGGCAACGTCGGCGTCGTCTCCCGATCTGGAACCCTCACATACGAAGCCGTCGCCCAACTCGGCGCCGTCGGAATGGGCCAGTCGACATGCGTCGGCATCGGCGGAGACCCCATACCCGGTACAAACTTCATCGACGTCCTGACCGAATTCCAAGACGACGACGAGACCGAGGCCATCGTAATGATCGGCGAGATCGGCGGCACCCGCGAGCAAGCCGCCGCCCAATTTATCAAAGAAAACGTCACCAAACCCGTAGTCGCCTCCATCGCCGGCCAGACCGCTCCCCCCGGCAAGCGCATGGGACACGCCGGCGCCATCATAACCGGCAAAGCCGCACAAGCCTCCGAGAAGAATAAAGCCCTAGAAGCCGCTGGCGCCACCGTCGTCGAATCCCCTGCCTACATCGGGGACGCGATGGCCAACATCTTTAACTGACGCCTTAATGCATTCGGACCGAATTCAACCTCGCAATCATTGAATCGCTGGCGCTTACGAAATGAATTCGCTCCAATGGCGCAATGCCACGCTCAACGGACCCTCCATCCAAGCGACGAACCTGCGTGTCATGTAATCTGCGTCGACATTCGCAGTGAACGTGAAGGCGTCGATAGTGCAATTTATGAAATCAGGGTCATTCGGTTCCCCGTTGTCGTCAGAGGCAGCAAACCGCGAACTGACGATCTGAGCGAAGGCCGTGGCCGCCATAATGCCGGTCAATTGTCGACCTACGTGGTGTAGCGAGACGACGAAGATCAAGCGCGGTGTCTGCGACTGATCCTCTGGATTGATCGCCAGCTTGATGAAGAATCGGTCCTCGTTCAAGTTGGCCCAATGTCTCGCTTCCCTGGCGGTTCGAACGACTTGATGGTGATACCAATGCTCTCTTTCGCCGGGACCTCCCAAGTCAATAGTCCATTCAATGGCCAGACCAGCTTCGTTGAGGCTTTGTGAGATTTCGCAACCTTGCGATTCGAGATACTCGACGGCGGCAGTTTGCAGAGAAGCGGCAACTTCGTTGGCCGACCTTTTTCGTTCCGTTTCAATTGCGCGCCGCCGCCTCACTTGATCTGTAAGGTGTTCCAGAACTTGACTTACGATCCGTGAACCAGTGTCGGGAATAGGTTCGCCCAACGCCTCCAAGATCATTTCTCGTTCTAATCGGACGATAAACTCGACAAGCGGATCTAGATCGCCGCCGTCCGCACGCTCAAGGGATTCGATGTACTGCGCGCGATCGTCGCGCGACACAACTATGGGCAAGTACTCTCCTTTTGCCAAATGCCATGTGAGCAACGCCCTTGCGACCCGTCCGTTTCCGTCTTGGAAAGGGTGGATTTGAGCGAAACGATGATGCGTCCAAGCCGCAACCAAGAGTGAGTGATAACGACGGCCGTTCGCTTCGTATCGCCGGTAAAGATCAACAAGTTTGTCTAACTCGCTATCTACTTGGATATAAGGGCAGTATTCATGAATAATTCCGTCGGCCCTGGTTGGATTGTTGGGCTGGGTCTTGAAACCGCCTCGATCCAACGGGGTCTCGATTTGCTTGCCGAATCGGTCATAAGCAATGTAGAACTCTTGATTTCGGAGAAGCAGTTGATGCAACTCCCTTATGTACAGCTTGGAGAGCGGAGTTTGCCGCCTGATCGACTCAGTCACGAACTCTGCCGATTCATGATGGTCCCTCAACACTTTGATCAAATCTTGAGGGTCCCGGTCGGTAGAACCACGCTCAATTAGATCAGCAGAGAGTCCTTTCTCAACAAGCGTCAGGGTGGTTCCGCGGTCAATGTCGTAAATTCCTTCAATGATGCCGGTCTCGATCGCCCAACGACGGTACACCCGCTCCAAGAATCCTTTGTAAGCGTCGGGATCTAACTCTTCACGATCTCTGCGAAAGTTCAACCACTGTTGCTGCAGCGAATCGATCTCCCGAAAGTCGACATTGGTCGATTGGAGATTTAGGCCCTTTAAAGGCCGCCACTTGTGCGCTTGCATAGTCATAGAAATCTTATCTAATCGCCTTGATCGCCGATTGAGTTGGTTAGTCCAATTGAATCGTGAGAATCCATCAACTCGTTGACGGTACATCACCCGATGATCTGTGCGAACACGCCACGAGAACACTGCGGCCAAACGGCAAGTCAGCCAAAGTCGGTAGTCCCACAAGTGAATCTCCACCGCACGCGGAGACTGAACAACGCCGCCCCAGCCGACCATCCGCGCTAAGTTCGCAAACCGCCGCGATTGTAGAATGAAAGCGCGCAAACCTCCATCCCTGCAAACGCCGCGCATCTTGCGGCGTTCTCACTCCCACTTTTCTGCATCTAGTGGAATTCCATCACAAATCAGAACTCGACGACTCCGACCCCCGGCGCGGCAAACTCACACGCATCGGCGCCATCGACTACGGTGACAGCGATGGGTGGTTAGCGCGCCTGCGGCGCCAAATCCGCAACCCATCGCTGCTGACATTCTTCGTCATGGCGCTCGTCATCCTGGCCATACCGGTCGGCATCGTCTTCCCCGGCTTCTATTCCGGCGCTAAAGAAGGCTTCTGGCGAATCAGACAAGAGCCTTTCATCCAGTTCCTTGAAGTCTCCACCCCCAGCTACGTCTACCCGTATCTGCAACGAAACATCGATCAGATGGAGACCGCCGAGAGCCAGTACGAATGGCGACGTATCTCCTACAAACTCGGACCCTGTCACGAAGCCAACCTGCGCCAATTCCCCGCCGGCAAATACACCGACGGCATCGCTCGCGCCTGCACCGACCTCCACAACATCCAACTCGACTTTGCCGCCGACTGTAACTCCAGCACATCCTGCAACATCCCGCCAGCAGCCATCGCTCGTCTAGACGCCGTCAGCGAACGCCTCCAAGAAACCTTCTCCGACGCCTACTCCTCCCGCCACACGGAAGCCATCGGCTCCGGAGAGTAGCGCAATCGTCCGACGCCGGCGTTCGTGTGCGCCTCCCATCCCTCTCCTTCGCCCCGCGAAGGGTACGCTTGTCGGCGAAACGCCGCTCGCGGAGGATGCCCAGGGCGGAGCGGGGCCACGCAACCACAACAACACCCAACCCTCTCCATCGACGCAATCCGCCGGACGTAGAGGCAGGTTTCAAACCTGCCCTGCCAACCAAACCACCAACACACCCCTTCCCCGCCGACCCGCTGAACCAACACCACCCACGCCCCTTTCGCACAGCGAAGGGGGCGCGAGCGAGCGAAGCCCAGAGGACCGACAACAGAGCGGGGTATGCCCGGGGCGGGAGGGGCACGCCAACCAAACACCACGCCCCTCCACCACCGCAACACCCAACCCTCTCCATCCAGCCAACCCGTAGGGGCAGGTTTCAAACCTGCCCTGCCAACCAAACAACCACCATCACACCACCGCATCACCCCCACCCACCAACACCCCATCACCCCCCATCAGCGCAATCAGCGGTTCAGACTTGACTTTCATACCACATCTGTAGTACAAATAAAAACAAGCGCCCAAACCGACACCAGTCGGACGAGGCGCCCAGAGACATCGCCGCGTCGAACCGGGTTGGGGCCACAACTTTTTTCGATGCCGCAATTACCAACTTATAAACAAGGGTCTGCGGACGGGAGTCCACATGGCGAGCCGGAAGCGACTGCCCAAGCCGAAAGGTGAAAGCGAATGCTCCAGGCGAACCGCGACGGTGCCCGTCACATGCTTTATCGATGTCAAGCGCAACGCGACCACAAAAACGGGTTACGAGGGAGCTTGTAGCTGCAGTGTTCGGATGCGGAGCGTTAATGCTGGCTCCGCCGTGCAAGCCAGACGGAAAATCCCGTCCCTTTCGCAAAGCGAAGGGGACGCGAGCAAGCGAAGCGAGCTCGCAGGGGATGTCCGTTCAAGATCCGAACGATCGCTCCCTTTATCCCACAAGTCGTCTCCGCTTCGTCGTGTGGAGCCGGCCACAGTGCTAACGCGGGGTTGAAGAACCAAGTGATGACGGGCGGCGACATCGTTGCGCCGCCCGGAGGGCAGACGGTCTGGCGACGTCGGCGGCACTGGACCCTTTTATCCACCATCAACCAACTTTCGCTCGCAACCCACAGACGCGGCGATGCTTCGAAAACACATCCTGATCCCGCTCGGCCGAAAAGGGAAGACATACGAATCCCTTCTCCCGCTCGTCGGGCACGGGCGTCAACCTCAGCCTCCCCTTCGTTAAAGGGGAAGGTGAGGCCCGAGGTGCCCCCGCCCGACGACCAATACAAATCTGCGATCAAACCCCGCAGATCAATCAAACACATCCTAATCCGCCCCTTTCGCACGGCGAAAGGGGCGCGAGCCAGCGGAGCGCCGCGAGCGGGGTATGCCCGGGGCGGCGACGGGCATGGCACCCCAACCCAACCAACCCATCACCGCAGCAACCCCCTCACCCCAGCGCGCCTTAAACCAGTCCAATAGACACCATTCCATATAATCGCAACCAAACCCGGATATTCTACTCAGGCGTCTCAGTTATGACCACTCAAGTTGAAACCCTCAACCGCGAACCGCTTATTCTTGTCGTCGATGGCCACTCGATGGTCTTCCGAGCGTGGTTCGCACTCTCTCGGGGCGGCGGGTTAACCAACAGCGAGGGACAGCAAACTCACGGCGCTTACGGTTTCTTGCGCAACCTCATCGCCACCATCCGCGAATACAGTCCAACTCACATCGCCGTCACTTTCGACACCCGTGCCCCCACCTTCCGCGACGAGTTATTCAACGAATACAAGGCGCAACGTCCGCCAATCGATCCTGAGCTCCACGCACAAATCCCGATGGTCGAGAGCATCTTGGCGGCAATGAAGGTGCCGGTCTACAAGATCGACGGCTTCGAGGCGGACGACGTTGTAGGAACGATTGTCCGCCAAGCCGAAACGGACGGTATTCGATCCTTGATACTCACCGGCGACGCTGATCAGTTGCAGCTGGTTAACGACGATACCAATCTCTTGATGTACTCCGGATTCGGCGATACCAAGGTCTACGACATCGACGGAGTCCGCGACCGCTACAACGGCCTCGGACCAGATTTCGTCGCAGAGATCAAGGCGCTCGAAGGAGATCCTTCCGACAACATCCCGGGCATCCCAAAGATCGGACCCAAGGCCGCTCGCACCGTCTTGGGCCGCTTCGGACATTTCGACGATCTCTACGACAACCTTGATGCCATCGGCGAGATACCTTCGAGGGAGCTGCGCGGCGCCAAGGGCATCATGAACCGTCTGCGCGACGGAAAGAAGATCGCATACGACGGATTGAAACTCACCACCATCGTCACCGAAGTTCCGATTGAGATCGACTTTGCCGAATGTCGGATTGGCGGTTACGACCGCACCGATGTCGTCGCCTCATTGACCGCCTTGGGATTCGGCGAAAATATCGTCCGAAGCATCCCCTCCGCCGAAGATGCGGAACGCGGAATATTCCCGTTGCCCGTGACTGGACGCGCGCAAGGCGACCTCTTCGCCGGTGCCCAACCCGCGGCGAGATCCCAAGTCAAGGTAAAGGCCGGCGAACCGCTAGGCGACTACAAAGTCGTAACTACCGTCACCGAACTCCGCAGCTTAGTGACTCGACTCGGCAACCAAAACGGATTCGCGTACGACACTGAGACGAACGGCACTAACTCGATGCGAGACGAGATGGTCGGCATGTCATTCTCGAACGCCGAAGGCGAGGGTTGGTACGTGCCGGTCAGTCACCGCATGGGCGAACAGATCGACCGCGTGCACGTGCTGGAACTCGTCACCCCGCTGTTCGAAGATGCTAAGGTGCCAAAGGCCGCGCATAACGCCAACTTCGATGTGATGGTGTTGCGCCAAGCAGGGGTTGACATCAACAATTCGGCGTTCGATACCATGATCGCCGCATCACTCTGCGGCCACAACCGGATCGGTCTAAAGGACCTCGCTCTCGAACTCTATCGCTCCGAGATGACGCCGATTACCGAACTCATCGG
This sequence comes from Dehalococcoidia bacterium, assembly GCA_965220355.1. Lineage (GTDB taxonomy): Bacteria > Chloroflexota > Dehalococcoidia > Lucifugimonadales > Lucifugimonadaceae > Bin127. The sequence continues at coordinate 88,238 of OZ244820.1, read as the reverse complement.
CACCGGGCGAAAACAGATAACGATGTCGGAAGTCGACATCGAATCGGTTGGGCCATACGCTTCTGCAGACGCCGATTTCACCTATCGACTATGGCGACATTTCGAAGGTGAACTCGACGGGCACAATGCTCGCGGCGTCCTCGAAGGTATCGAAATGCCGCTGTTGCCGGTCATCGTCGACATGCAACGCACCGGCATGGTCGTCGAGACTGATGTCCTCAAACGTTTCTCCGCCGCGCTGGGCGAAGAGATAGCCCAAATCAAACAGGTTACAAACACGCTTGTCGGTGGCCGACAATTCAACATCGCCTCCAACAAGCAGCTTGGCGAAATCCTCATCGACGAATGGAATGCGCCACCGACCCGCAGGCTCAAGACCGGCTGGTCCATGAATGCCGACGCTCTAGACAGGATGAGAAACCGGAGCGGACTCGACGATCGGGTGTATCAGCTGATCGACGCTGTTTTGCGATTCCGCGAACTCTCGAAGCTCAAGTCCACTTACGCCGACTCTTTGCCAAAGATGGTGAACCCCGCTACGGGTCGCGTTCACACGACTTTCAACCAAGCTGGGTCCGCGACCGGAAGGCTCGCCAGCAACGATCCAAACGTCCAGAACATACCGGTCCGCACTCCACTCGGTCGCGAAATCCGCAACGCGTTCTCGACGATGTACGACTCCGGATGGCAGTTATTGTCGGCTGATTATTCGCAGATTGAGTTGCGCATACTGGCGCACATGTCCCGAGAACCGGGTCTGCTCCAATCGTTCCGAAACGGCGAGGACATCCACGATGCCACCGCGCAGGCTATGTATGGCGTTCAAGATGTCACCAACGACCAGCGTCGCATCGCCAAAATCCTTAACTTCGGCGTCATCTACGGCCTTGGGCCGCTGGGCGTCGCGCGCCAAACCGACCTGACGCAGCAGCAGGGTCGCGAGTTTATAGACCTCTACTTTGGCAAATACCCCGGCATTCGCGACTTCATCGAACACCAAAAGCAGGTTGCGAACATGCGTGGCTACGCCGAGACACTCAAGGGCCGCCGCCGCTACCTGCCTGACCTCCGCTCATCGAACCAGGGCTACCGAGCCGCCGCCGAACGTGTCGCCGTCAATATGCCCATACAAGGCACCGCCGCCGACGTCATAAAGATCGCCATGGTCAACATCGCCGATGAACTCGAACGCCGCGGTCTGGAATCTCGGATGACCGCCCAAGTGCACGACGAACTCATATTCGAGGTTGCACCAGGCGAATTGGAGGAGATGACATCCATCGCCCATGACATGATGCCCGCGGCGATGTCCCTGGAAGTACCCCTTCTAGTCGACACCAAAACCGGCGTCCGGTGGGGCGAGCTGGAGTGACTGTGCGGTTTAAGGGTTGACGTTCGATGACGACCGGGCACGTCTTCATCGCTGTCAGTTTGGATGGTTTTATTGCGCGCAAGGATCACCGGATTGATTGGCTAATGAAGCAGGAAACCGGTGCCGAAGACCACGGCTACGACGAATTCATCGACCGGGTAGATGGAATCGTGATGGGGCGAAATTCGTACGAGAAAGTTCTGACCTTTGGCGATTGGCCGTACCAAAAGCCGGTCGTCGTTATGAGCAAGTCGCTATCTCAGAGCGATATTTCGCCTGAGCTCGCAGAAAAGGTCTCAATCACCGAGTTTGATCCGCCCGAGTTGATGAAATCGCTGGAAAGCAAAGGTTGGGATCGGGCCTACGTTGACGGCGGCAAGGTCGTTCAGTCGTTTCTCCGGGATGGGTTGATCGACGACATCGTCCTCACAACAATCCCAATCCTCATCGGCGACGGCATCCGATTATTCGGCGAGACCGAAGCAGACATCGACCTCGAGTTGGTCAGCGCGAAGTCGTTCGCGTCAGGGATGGTTCAGTCACGCTATCGCGTGTTGGGTCGCGCTAGCGCCAAGCGTTGAAACCGCTCGTACTCGGCCAAAGTGGAACGCGTCTCACTACAACGACGCCAGTTCCCCTAAGGGAAGCCCTAGATCTCTCCGGATGGCCGCCGAGACCCGATTCAACCGCCGACCATTGAACTCCTCATCCAACATCGTATCCGTGACTATCGCGACGCCGACGTTGTGTTCCGGATCGCCCCAGGCGATACACGTGCCCATGCCCCCGTGTCCGAAAGTGTTCGATTCCACGGTTGCCGCCATCCGGTTGGGCTGATCATCGAACATCCAAACGCCCTGGCCGACTCGCGACTTTGTCATGCTTTCGATGTCGTACGCCGCCGCATGAACCGCGAAAACGTTGGCCGCGGCAGCTTCGCTCAGCCATCTCTCACCCTCAGGAGTAACACCGCCACCGCACACAGTCGAGTACAGCCGGGCCAAATCACGAGCCGAAGTGATGCAAGACGCGCCCGGCGATACGATCTGATTGTCCAACAACCAATCCATCTTTTCGGGCATCTCAGGATCCCGATAACCTCCCGGCACGTGGAGTTCCTTGACTCTCATTCGAGTCGCAGAATCGCCATATTCAATAGCGAATCGAGTATCTCCGAGGTCGAGAGGTGACGAGACTTCGAGTTCGAAAAGATCGACAAACGGTAGACCAGTCGACCGGCTCGCGATCTCGGCCACTAAGATTCCGAACGTGATCGCGTGGTAGTGGATGACTTCGCCAGGTTGGTACTCCAGCGGCATCGAGGCGAGGATGTCGCTCATGCGCCCCCAATCGCCCCAATCAACGTCGGCCCTACCGAAATCACGAGGCAGGCCGGCGGTGTGAGTCAGGACATGTCGCACACTGACTTTCGATTTGCCGCGTTGAGCGAACTCCGGCCAGTAGTTGGCCACCGGCGCGTCGATCTCCAAGCCGCCAGCATCCAGAAGCCGCCAGATCGTCGCGGCCGCCATCGCCTTACCAGACGAAAATGCGCGGAACAGCGGATGTGGTTCAGGCGTTACACCAGAACCGCTCTTCGAGCTCAAGTAATTCAGCAACCCCTCGCCATCAACGAATATCGAAACCGATGCGGTTTCGTGCAAACCCATCTCCAACTGCGATTCCAGTTCGGAATACAGTTCTGGAAGATCTACCCCGGGCTGGGCCAGCGACTCCGGCTCTTCCGGTTCGACGGTATCCACTTCCACAGCCGCTGTGTCTTCATTCACCGCGCCTACAACAGGCGGTACTATCGCGACCGTTGCTTCTTTCGATACTCCGGTTGCTTCTTGGGGTGTCGGCGATTCGGCAACCGGAACTTCTTGGACGTCGAACATCGCCGCCGCGCCCGCGGCGATCTCTTCCGCAACATTGCCCAACTCTTCCGCATCCACCTCTTCCATAGGTCGCGGCTGAGTTACGTCCGCTGCCAACAGCCTCCGATATTCCGCAATCTGGAGTTCAAGCTGATCTAGCGTGGCACGGATATCGGCGATGTCCGCCAAAGGAGGCGCGGATGTGGGGCGCGAATGCTTCTCATCTGGAGTTTGGCCACTGCCGACGTCCGATGGTTCTTCACCGTCAGATCGGATCGTCGTTTCGTCTGTCGGTTGAAGATCGTCTCGGGACAAGGTGTGGTGTTCGCAGTTGCTATTGGGCCGAAAGATTCCGGATGTTAAACGTGTCCTGAAGTTTGTTCATTCCGTCCATCCAACTGGCCTGCATATCCAAGGGCCAAGTCGGATCGAAATCAGGATATTTGTCGAGAACCCGGTATGCTAATTCTCTCATCGCCAAAATCGCAGGATCGAGATCGCTCGCAATAGGAACTGGAATATCTGCAGTCTCTTCCGAATTCGCCGGTCGCGTCGCGCTCCTCGTCGACCTCGAGTTTGAACGCGAGCGAGCTCCTGATTTGCGGTTCGATTTGAGATACGGCGAGAGCGGTAATCCGGCATGCGTCGCGGCGTGAATGAAGAACGTCTCACACTTGATGAGCATCGATTCCGTGCATCCGAATTCGCGCATCGCTTCTCGGAACTGTGCCTTTGTCGCCCGTTCCAGATCCAGTCTGAACACCGGTGTGTAGTAGCCGCGGAGAACACCCTCGAGTATCTGATGGTGCTCCTCGCCCTCGGTTCTGACAAGACGCACCAATGTCTGACTTGGGCTCCCTTCAGCATCGACGAGTTTTAAGGTCTTAAGCGCGCTGTTTATCTGCGAAGTCGCGGTCCCAGAAAATTTGGAATCGAACACGGAACGGTCGATTCTGTCCGGCATGCCCAAAGCGAGCGATTCCAGAAAAGTTCGGAATGTCCGGTATGCGACGTACGGTGGGATGGAATTTGGTTCAAGAGCCATGACTTCAAACTGGGAACTGGGCTTGAACTCTTCGTTAGCGTGAGTATATGGCAGATTTTTCCAAATGCAACACGAAGTTCGGAATCTGGGATTTGGCTTCTGGACATGACAGGGACAGTTTCTTGTCAAAGGGTTATGTGGATAGCAGAATATGACCTAATCACGAACATGGAGGCAATCCCTAGCCCAATCGGGCAGGCAATTTCAGATGCGAATCGCGATTGAAAACATCCTTCCGGACCCACATCGACCGGTATACGACAAAGCCCATCGAGCATGGGCGCGCCGACGCCGACAACGGCGCATGCCCGTGGTGCTCGCAGAGCATGGAAAGTTCTATCTGCTCTGTGGTCACAACACCATTGACGCCGCCCAACGAACTGGCGAGGATCTCGTCGAGTGCGTTGTGCGTCAAGGTGTTTCAGAGGAAGAGCGTGAGGAGTTCCGGCTAGCCGACGAGTACTTCTCATCGCTGCTACCGCCGATCAAGATGGCCGAATCGTTCATCCGCTACCGTGATACGTATCACGTAACGCAGCAGGAGTTGGCGCGCCGGACTGGCATCACGGCGGGAACCGTGCATCACTACGAAAGCTTGAGGAAGACGTTGTCGCCAAAGTTGCAGGAGCACGTTGACCGAGGCGAGCTCACTTTCAAAGAGGCGCGATGCATCGCCGATATCGACGGTCACCGCCGTCAAGAAGAGTTGGCCGAACCATTCGTTGACTCTCGCCTGAGCAGTGTCCACGTTGAGGAGATGATTTCTAAGGCAAAAGCGAATCCGGATATGCCGTCCGACGAATTGATTTCCGAATTCGTTGTGGATGAACCCAAGGTCATGGTTCCCGAAACGCTACCGGTTTCCAACGGAGAAGCCGTAGACGTTCACGCGCGTATCCACGGCGAGCGTTTGAACGGAAGTTATGACGATGATCTGGAAGGGATGCAAGAGGACGCGTTCTTGCTGGCCGGCAGCCTCGAGAAGTTGGCGAGTGCAGACATACCCGAGTATCGGCGCCTTCGGCTCGTTAGCACGCTCCGAATTCTTTCAAGCCGTCTGAACGTAGCACTCGACCATTTGCATCGTTACCGGAAGACGAGTGCGGCATTAGGTCGCACGAACAATCGCTCAAGACTCGCCGAAGCCGCCAAAGTGCGCTGAATCGGCAAGGGATATACAATTCGCTAATGATTTTCGTAGAATATCTGCGCGAATTAAAATGAAGACGATGAGATTCATCCTAAATTAGGCAAGCAATACGCCCAGCGCCTGTTTCACACAAATTTATCGACGGTCGGGTGACCATTCGGCATGGATTGCCCGCGAGAATGCCGTCGAGTTGGCATTTGCGTCTTGAATTGATCAACGCACTTGCCTGCCTAGAGGGTGGGGTGCTTTCTCAGCCTCCTTAAGCACCCCTATCCTCACCCGCCATCGGATTGCCCACGGCTCCTGCTAGGCCGCATTGACGTGGTTATCACGCGTCGCAGCGACCATTCGCGCTTACCAATGGGAACCACGGCGGAGGGTTTTGACGTGATTTCATTTTAGTGAGTTGTGATCGCGGCATACTATTCTTTAGGACGCGAAAACCTGAGAAGTTCGCGGGCGATGGTATAGCATTGCTTCAATCGCTGGAACGGTGCCAAAAACTACGGCAAGGCGCCTACGCCCCGCGACCGATGCGCCACACGCAAGTGCATAGGTGATGCCAAGAGATGCTTGAAAGATTTCATGTACCGGAAGACGAAGCCGTCCGCGTCATGCCTGACCGGATGCGCGCCGCAACCAATACCATCTTCTCGGAAATGGGATTGTCCGATTCGGACGCCGAACTATCCACTGACGTACTGATGTACGCCGACTTGAACGGGGTCGATACACACGGCGTTTCCAACATGCTGCGGATGTACGTGCAGGGCTATCAGGCTGGCAACATCAACCCGAACCCAGAGATGCGCATCATTCGCGAGTCGAATGTGACTGCCGCATTCGATGGTGATGGTGGGCTCGGTCTTCACCAAGCCCCGCGCGTCATGGACATCGTCATCGAGAAGGCGAAAGAGCACGGAATGGCGGCGGCCACATTAATGAATTCCGGTCACCTCGGCGCGGCTGGCTACCACGCTGTCCGGGCGATCGATCACGACATGATCGGGGTCTGCATGACAGGTGGTGGCGGATTTGCCATGCTGCCGACATTCGGCGCCGAACCCCGCTTCGGCACAAATCCATTGGCCTGGGCGGTGCCGGCGCGCAACGAGCCGTATTTCATCTTCGACGCCGCGACTACGCAAGTAGCCGGCAACAAAATCCGTTTGCTACAACGGATGAACGCGCCGATACTCCCCGGCTGGTTGGCTCGCGACGACGGCTCGCCGATCATGGAGGAAGAGCAGGTGCCGGAGGAGGACATTCGAGGCGAGCGACGACATTGGTACATGTTGCCTTTCGGCGGCACGCGTGAGATGGGGTCGCATAAGGGCTACGCGCTGTCCTGCATCGTCGACATCATGACGAGCACATTGTCAGGGAACGGTCCCGGTTTCATCACCAAAAGCGGCGGGCACTTTTTCTCGGCGTACCGCATCGACGCATTCACCGACCTTGACAAGTTCTTGGATGACATGGATGCCTTCTTGGGCGGTTTGGCGGCGACGCCACCGGCGCCGGGTCACGACCGCGTCATCTACCCCGGGCAGATCGAGAGCGAGGAGCGCGAAGACCGGTCGACCAACGGCATACCGTACCATCCAGAGGTTCTGGAGTGGTTCGATTCGATCAACGCCGAACTTGAGTTGAACTTGCAGTTGCCGTAAACGCACCGTTTATCGCGTCTGGGAATCTCTTGTTGGGCAGAAGCAGGGCATTGCGACGATGGTGACCAGCAGTGAGATGCCTCAAGAAAACGCCGCCGAGTTGCCGTCTGCAGTCGAGCTGGCACAACAGTTAATCAGATTCGACACATCGAATCCACCGGGCCACGAGCGTGAGTGCGCACTGTGGATAAAGGCGCTGCTCGACGAGCATGGCATCGACAATCAGATCCTTCATCCACCGGGTCTGCCTGAGCGTTGCAACGTGGTCGCTCGAATCCCGGGGCGCGGCGACGCTCCGCCTCTGCTACTTCAGGGCCACACCGATGTCGTTAGCGTGCACGGTCAACGGTGGGATCGAGACGCGTTCGGTGGACAATTAGCCGACGGCTGTGTATGGGGACGTGGCGCGGTCGATATGAAGGGCGGATTGACGATGATGCTGCACGCCCTATTGCGTGCCCGGCATTCCGACGTTCCACCGCCAGGCGACATCATCCTCGCCGCCGTGGCCGACGAAGAGCTTGGCGGCAGACAAGGCGCCGCTTTCCTCGTGCACGAGCATCCCCATCTCTTCGATGGCGTCCGGCACGCTTTCGGAGAACTCGGCGGATTCACAGTGCACATTCGCGGCCACCGTTTCTATCCGATCATGGTTGCCGAGAAGCATATTTGCCGCATCCGAGTGACCTTCTTGGGCAATGGTGGTCACGGTTCGCAGATCCACCGCAACACGGCACTCAGCCGAGCGGCGCGTGCATTACGCCGTTTGGAGCGCCGACACCCGCCATTCAAGATCGTGGACGCGACCCGCGCCATGCTCGAGGCAATGATCGAAGAGATGAGCATGACGGAAGCCATGGCGCTCCGTATGGCGATGAAACCCAACACCACTGGAATGGCGTTGGGATTGATGGGCGATAAGGTCGGCAGGATGCTGGAACCGATGTTCCGGGACACGATATCGCCGACCATCATCGAGGGAGGGGTTCAGGAGAACGCTGTCCCTTCAGAGGTACAGGTTCTGCTCGATTGCCGTCTATTGCCTGGATCAAATCAATCGGACATCGTTCGCGATGTGCTCGCCATCGTGGGCGAGAACGCCGAGATCAAAGTGGAACGCTACGAGGAAGGACCGCCGACTGTCGACATGTCGCTAATGCCGTACCTTTCGGATCTCCTCGAAAAGGCAGATCCCGGTGCCAAAGCGATACCCTTCATGGTCGCCGGCGGAACCGATGCGAAGTGGTTCCACGAGCTTGGCATAGATACTTACGGCTTCACGCCGATGCGGTTACCACCAGACCTCGATTTCATGGCATTGTTCCACGGCCCCAACGAACGCATCCCCGTAGACGCCTTAAATTTCGGTTCGGCGCTGATGTACGAGGCTGTTGACGGCTATCGGGGTTGAGCTCAAACGAAAGGCTACAAACTCCGCCGCGCCGCTTCGATCGTCGCATCGATGTCGTCATCGCTGTGAGCCAGCGATACGAACCATGCCTCGAAGGGTGACGGTGGGAGGTATACGCCGTTCTCCAACATTGCGTGGAAGAAGCTGTTGAACTGTTCGCGGTCGTTCGTGGAGGCACTGGCCATATCCGTGACGTTTTCGGTACCGAAGAATACCGTCAACATGCCGCAAACTTGGTTGATGCTGGCATGCACCTCCAGTTCTCCGAACAGACCGTTAAGACCTTCCGCCAACCGTTCGGTCTTGCTTTGAAGCGTGTCGTAAACGCCTGGTTCCGATAGCAACCTGACAGTCGTGCTGCCCGCAGCCATCGCTACCGGGTTGCCGGACAAGGTGCCGGCCTGGTACATCGGACCGAGCGGGGCAACGTGTGACATCAGCTCGACGTTGCCGCCGTATGCGCCGACCGGAAATCCGCCGCCGATTATCTTACCCAAACAAGTGATGTCGGGATCTATCCCGTACATCTCTTGGGCGCCCCCATAGGCGACTCTGAAACCGGAAATCACCTCGTCGAAGATAAGCAGGCATCCGTCTTCCCGCGTGATTCGTCGGAGACTCTCCAAGAATGCTGAATCCGCGGGGACCACACCCATGTTCCCGCCGATGGGCTCGATGATGACGCAGGCGATGCGTTCGCGATAGATTTCGAAGAGTCGCGCGACGACTTCAAGATCGTTGTAAGGGGCAACCAATGTGTCTTGCGCCAGCTTGGCGTTGACACCGGCTGAATCGGCGATCCCGGTCGTTGCCAAACCCGAACCTGCACGCACGAGCAACGCGTCATCGTGACCGTGATATCCGCCGTCAAACTTCAGGATCATATCGCGACCGGTAGCCGCACGGGCGAGCCGCATTGCCGACATGGACGCCTCGGTGCCGGAGTTGACGAAACGCACCATGTCGATGGAAGGTACCGCATCGACGACAAGTTGCGCCGCGGTTACTTCATACTCGGAAGGCGCCCCGAACGACGCTCCCGCGCCCGTCGCCACCTGCGCCGCATTCACTACCTCGGGGTGCGAGTGACCGAGTATCAATGGCCCCCAAGAGCAAACGTAATCGATGTACTGATTGCCGTCGACGTCGGTTATCTTGGAGCCGTTGCCGCTGGCGAAGAAGAGCGGATTGCCCCCGACCGATCCCCATGCCCGTGCAGGACTGTTGACGCCGCCGGGAATCGCCGCAGCCGCAGCCGCGAAAAGACGTTGCGAATTGGTGGTGTCCATGGTTACCTAAGTCCTAGGGCCAAACCGAACCGAGGAGATCGCCGATTTCAGCGATTCCGCCGTTTGATCATCCGTATCGGATCTGCCATGATCCGCTTGACCATCGAACGAGTCATCGCATCGATCGCATCGCGCGTCTCGGTATCGACGTGGCCGATCTTCGAGAGCGTGCGCTGCAACTCCGCCGACCGGATCCGCTCCGCAGTTTCGCCAAGGTCACGGAGAAGGGGCTGCACCTCAATGTCGTCGACGAACTCCGCCGCTGCGTCAGCGACGATCGTCTCCGCTTTGCGACTTGCGGCTTCTATGGATTTGCGGTGTTCGGACTGCAACTGCTCCAAGTCTTCGAGGGTGTAAAGCAAAACGCGGTCTAATTCGGCCACGGTAGGTTCGACATCTCGCGGCAACCCTAGATCCAGAATGTGCAATTCCGCAGATCGTTCGGCGATCGTCGGCGCGACGTCGCTCTTGAAGATGATGTTGCGATCTGAACCCGTGCAGGTTACGACAATGTCAACGGTTCGCATCTCCTTGGCGACATCGCTGAGATTGACCGCGACCGCGTTCATATCTTTTGCTAACCCTTTCGCCCTAGCTATCGACCGGCTGGCAATCCGCATGTCAGCAATTCCGGCCCGCATCAGAGACATCGCGGTGAGCCGACCAGTTTCTCCAGCGCCGACCAGCAAGGCCGATTTGCCGGTGAGGTCGCCCACCTCGCGTTCCATCAGCTTCACGCCGAACGACGGGATCGATACTTGCGACCATCCGAGGCTGGACTCTTTACGCGCTTTCCTGCCGGTCCTAAACGCGACGTGGAACATGCGGGAAAGCCGCGTGTCCGTCGGTTGATTGATCGCCGACAAGGCTTGGAATGAACGAGACACCTGCCCTGCTACCTGATGGTCGCCTTGGACAAGGGAATCGAGACCAGTGACTACCCGGAACAGATGGTGAACTGCTTGGTAACCCGTTTTGGCATAGACATAGGGCGAAATCTCCGATCCGAAGTTACCGAATTGAGCGGGATTGCCTCTGTTGCCAAGTTCTGAGAGATATGCCGACATCTCTTCGATTGCGGGACCCGAGGCGCGAGCAACCGCATAGAGTTCGGTGCGATTGCAAGTCGACAGTATCGTCGCTGCGCCTTCATTGTCGAGGCGTTCGGACAGATCTAGGATGCGCCCAGGCAGTTCATCAGTGGGAACGGCGACGCGTTCCAAGATGTTGAGTGGCGCGTTCTTATGGCTTACGCCTGTGAGTACGAAGTTCAATTGGAAATGTCGCTAACCCGCAATCGACTTACTATCAATTATCTACACGGTACGGCCGATCGTCACGTGCCTACGGCTGCGACACGTCGAATAGGGCGGAAATCTTGAGACAGTACAATCTAAATCTAGCAATTACCGATGACGAGATCTCGACGATGGCAGCCCAAATACTCCCCCCGGACGAGCGCGGATACGTTGATCCAAGCATATTGGTTACGACAGATTGGCTCGTAGAACATATCAACGATCCCGGTGTTGTCGTCGTGGATACCGACGACCCCGCCGAGTACGAAAAAAGGCACATCACCGGCGCGTCGAACCCGCCGGACAATTACTACAAGACATCTCTTGAAGACCGGACTCATATCCAAGGACCGGAACAGTTCGCCGCAACGATGTCGTCCCTCGGTATTGGCAACGACTCGTTGGTTGTAGCCTACGATCGCACCGGCGGCCTATATGCGTTGCGCTTGATGTGGACACTACACTTCTACCGGCACACCAACGTGAAAATGCTTGACGGCGGGTACCAGAAATGGGTCGCCGAAGGACGAGCGACGAGTACGGAAGGCTTCGCTCCAGATGGCGCCACCACATTCAGCGCTCGCGAACCGAACCGTTCGATGTACGCCGACATCAACGACGTGCTAGTCGCGGTCGGCGCGGAGGACACGACGTTGCTTGATGTCCGAACTGACGGCGAGTGGGACGGGTCCAACAAACGCGGCGGCAAGCGCGGTGGCCGCATACCCGGTGCAATTCATCTTGAGTGGGTGAACTTCCTCACGGGCGGGGACATCCCGGTGTTGAAGACGGCCGACGAGATTCGTGCCCTTTTAGCGGATCGAGGCGTTTCTACCGACAACGAAGTCATCACGTACTGCCAAGGCGGAATCCGGGCGGCGCATGCATATTGGGTTCTTAAACTGGTCGGCGCGGACCGAGTGCGTAACTACGACGCTTCTTGGCGCGAGTGGGGTAACAACGCAACGGTGCCAATTGAGGAAGAGACATAGAGATCGCGCAGCACCGCGCATTAAATTGGTTCGTATATCAAAGCGTCAATAACGCTGGCTCGACAGATCGTGTGCGAGCCTAATCGCTCGGGCAAATAAGCCCGAGCAGCAAATGGTGGATGGAATTGATGAGATTTACGGGAAGTAGGAATAGGGGATTGACGTTCAATGCGGTCTTCGCCGGCATCGTTGTTTCGATTGCTGCGATGCTGTTGCTGGGTGCGTGCGGGAGCGACGAAGCTGACGTAGCTGATACCCCGACGAGCGAACCGATAGTTGAACCGACTGCAACTCCCCAACCGGAGCCGACGGTCAAACCCACCGAGGAACCGACGCAAGAGCCGACGGTCGAACCTACGACGGCACCGACCGAAGAACCGGTGGCTGAGCGAACTGAACCGGCCGAGTTGTTCGACAAGGATGTCCGCGACATCGACGCATGGATCAACAGCGAACCGACTTCGATCGCCGAACTCACGAGCCAAGGCAAGGTGGTACTCGTCGATTTCTGGACCTACACGTGCGTTAACTGCCTGCGCACGCTTCCGTTCCTGCGAGAGTGGCAAGAGAAGTACGTAGACAACGGCCTCGTGATACTCGGGGTCCATGCGCCGGAATTTGAATTCGAAAAAGAACTGGAAAACGTTCGACGTGCAGTCGACGACGAAGGCATCGAGTGGCCTATAGCGTTGGACAACGAGATGTCAACGTGGCGCAGCTTCAACAACCGTTACTGGCCGGCGAAGTACCTCGTCGGTGTCGATGGCGAGATCCACTACTCCCACTTTGGTGAGGGTTCGTACCGCGAGACAGAGCTTGAAATCCGCAAAGTGCTTACCGACGCCGGGTACGACGTGAGCGCGATCCCGGTCGGAGACGTTGAGAACACCGAACGCGACGACACTGCAAGGTCTGTGACGCGAGAACTGTATGGCGGATACGACCGAAGCTACAGCGTGTACGGCTTGTATGCCGCTCAGGATGAATACTACGTGGAGCCCGATCGCGAGGTCGAATATGAGGACCGGTACGCCGAGCACGACAGCTATCCGCCGCAGAAGTTCGTATTGAGCGGGCTTTGGCGTAACGAACAAGAGGCGATAGTCCACGCGCGCGAGACGATGGACTTAAGCGACTACATCGCTTTCAGGTTCCATGGTCGAAGCGCGAACGTCGTCATTGATCCGCCAGAACCCGGTGAGTTCAAGGTTTACGTGGATCTAGACGATCGCCCGCTTGCTGAAAACGAGGCTGGCGACGACATTCAGTTCGACGACGAAGGTCGATCGTACTTCAACGTTGAAGAAAGTCGCTTGTACAAAATTGTGGAGACGCCCGAGTACGTCGAACAAACCCTGAAACTCAGCAGCAATTCACCCAACTTCGCGATCTTCGCATTCACATTTGGCATCTACGACGGCGGGTACTAATGAATAGAGCATTTAAATTGGCTCGCGCCGGCAGGCGAATTGGATGGATTGCCGTTGCCGGAGTTGCGCTCGTCGCGTTCGCGGCATGTTCGACTGCGGAGCCGACACCGACTCCACAACCTCCCACTGCAACGCCACAACCTCCTACCGCGACGCCGATACCTCCAACGGAGGTACTGTCTGGCGGAGACGGCCTCGAGGAGCCAGAGCAGGAGTGGATCACACGCACCGACAACGAAGATCTGAGGCTGATACTCGCGACGCCCGACTTGGGGCCGGGTACGCGTCGCTTCGCCATGGTGTTGACAGACCGATCCGGTATTGTCGCATTTCCTGTGGTGCGGATTGCGTCATACAAGTACCCTGATGGCTCGAACTCGGCTTCTGATCGCGAGGGCCCGAAGGAGACCGCGATTGCGCGCTACTTCGAGTTCCCGTATGGGACACGTGGGATCCACGTTACGGAGTTGACCTTTGACGAGGTTGGCACCTGGGGCGTCGAAGCGAGCGTGCCGCAACCAGATGGCAGCGTAGCGACGATTGAGGTCGTTATGGAGGTTCACGAGGAGACGATGTCGGTGGACGTTGGCGAGGTGCCGCCGCTTGTGGACAGCCGGACGCTGCAGGATGTCGCGGACGTGTCAGATTTGACGACTGGATCGAACCGCGACGAAAGCCTCTACCAGATATCGGTCGCCGACGCTTTGCAAAACGGCAAACCTACAGTCGTAGTGTTCGCCAGCCCGGCATTTTGCACCAATGCCGTATGCGGTCCACAGGTTGAGGTGCTGAGCAATCTCAGCAGTTCGTACGGCGACAGTGCCAACTTCGTGCATGTTGACCTGTTCACCAATCCCAAAGAGATACAAGGCGATCTGACGCGCGCGATGAAGTCGCCGCTGCTCGACGAGTGGGGACTCGTATCGCAAGAGTGGTCGTTTGTCATGGACAGGAACGGCATAGTGGTTGGCCGGTTCGAGAACTTCGTGCCGCAAGCGGAGTTGGAACCATCGTTGCAGTCGGTGTTAGAGGTTGAGGAACCTGAGCCGACAGCGACGCCTTTATCGCCAACCGAGACGCCAGTCCCAGCTACTGCGACACCGGTACCGCCAACGGCGACTTCCGAGCCTGAGGTTTCGCAGCCGGAGTCTTCCGAACCGCTCAAATTCGATGTGACTTATGAGACCACTTGGCGGGAGCTGTTCGATCAGTTCAAGGGATCTGAGCAGTCTTGCATTCGCGATGGGGTTGGGGACGAGCTGCTGGAATCGGTTTTAGACACGGTGATCTTGCCAGAAGACGACCAGGAGATGTCGCAAGATACGATGTTTGAATGCTTGGAAACCGAGACTGTCAAAGCGATCTGGCTCGCCAACTTGCTGGCGACGTCGGAGGGGCTCACCAAAGAAGGCGAAATCTGCGTTCGGGATTTGGTAGCAGAAACGGACGTCAAGGCGGTAGTGGCTGGAGACATGCCTGGAGCGAGCCAAGAGGAGATAGCGATTACCGGCGAGTTTTATGGCGGATTGTTTGCGTGCAACCTGTTAGGCATGGTGGGCGACTTGGATGAGCTGGAAGGCGGCGAAGCTTGTTTGGCCGAGTTGCTGGCTAGTTCGAATATGTCGAAAATCTATATCGGCAGTCGGCCAGATGCGAGCGCCGAAAACGCATCCGTATTCCAAGACTTCATGGGCGCGTTGTTCGGTTGTTTGCCGGGCTTATTGCAGGCAGGGCTCGACCAAGCCGCCAACGCCCCGCAACCGTCTCAATGAAAACGACGAACCGGTGATCACAATGCTTCGATGCGGAAAACCCGACGCGCACGAAAAAGCCGGGCTTGGATAATTTCTCGTACCGGCCAGGCGATCATTTATGTGTGCGTTGCCTGTTCCGTACTAGCTCCAAAAACGCTGCGGTCGTTTGGAGACTTACCGTCGTTCTTATGCGCAGAATTTCGAGAGTTCGTATAGGATTGGTTCGTATCCAGCGTAGTTATACGAACGTGTTTTGGTCGGTTGCAGTCCGCGGATTCCCGATAGGTTCCGATATTGATTCGTGACGAAACACCCCGCGATTCTGTTGCGATTGAATCGCTTTACGTGCCGCTCGACGGCTCGGAGTGGCATGAACGCGCGATTTCCTACGGGTTGCTCATCAACCAATGGTTTGGATCCACTATCGACCTGTTCTTCTCCTTGGCCGATGTCCCGCCCCTGACGCGTCACGGGGAATGGCGACAACGCGCTCATCTGTCGGTGGACGCGCCGGATCAAAGAGCCGAACGCGATGCATCGTTCATCAACAATGGTGCCATTCACGAGTTCGGAAAAATCCTCGCTAACGATTACCTGAATGAAGTCACGCGTCGTCTAAAAGAAATGGACGTCGATATCATGACGGATTTGAGCGCCGGCAGCCCCGCGCACATCTTGTCTCATAAAGCCCAACAATCCGGCAAATCCATGATTGTGATGTACGCTCGTCCGCAAAACCGAATTCAACGCTACGTTAGAAAAAAGATGGCCGAGGAACTATTGTCCGTTACTACTGTGCCGGTGTTGATGGTCAACGACGATCCGGAAGTTGACATCAGAGATTTGGAGTTGTCGCCGACATCGCTGATTGTGCCGTTACGCGTCGAAAGCGCGATGAAGGCGTGTCTACCGTACGCAATCGCGATCGCCCGAAAAGCCGGAGTCGGTATCCGATTGTTGGAAAGCAAAGTCGAGTACCGACGTAATCGCAAACTCTTCGATCGTTCACGAGAATTAGCATTCGAGATGTTGGACGCGGGCCACGTGGATTACTCAATCCAAGCGTATGACTTTGGACTCACCGAGGCCTTACAGCGGGCCCATCGTGCATCGCCGTTCTCTTGGATCGTCATGGGCTCGAGGATGCGGTATGGCTTCTCAAGGAATTTCCTGCCCTCCGTGGCTGACAACGTCAGACGCGAGGTTTCGTGTCCGGTGCTTGCCGTGCCACAGGAGGAGATAATCGCCAAACGCAAAGCGCAGTTGGATCGTTGGTTGATCGAGTGGCTCGCCCATCAAGACCCCGCTATGGATTTAGGCTCGCGAAATCCCGCCACCAGCCAGCGGCAAAGTTGGGCCCGCCAATTTACGTCGCTCTACACGTTCCATGATTCGGATCGCGATGAGAGCCTGAGAACGCCGCGGTAGCGCAGTATGGCCGCTACGAGTCGCGGATCTTGCTGACGATCGTCAGGTTATCGCTCCTGATTGGAGCGCATCACATAGGAAACCAATGCCCCGATGGTGACTCCGAACCAAGCATAAGGGACGATCGCGATGCCGATTACGGCCCAAAACAACGTAGGAGCGCCGAGCAGGCGATCACTATCGCTGAGCTGCCAATAAAGGATGATCACCACCGCTGGAAGTATCATCAACGCGCCCACAATAAGGCCGAACCAGATAATCCTCGCCTCGTCCGCTTTAGCCACGCCACCGCCGACGAATCCTGCCACGAACGGACTAATCGGAATCGCGACGAAGTGAACACCCGGTATCGGGATGGCCACCAGCATGATGGCAAAAGCTATCAACGTGCCTTTGAGCATGTCGGTTGTCGAAGGAAAATGCGGACTTTCGTTACCCGAAGTAAGTATATTTTCGCCCTTGGCTTTGGTGGTATGATTTGCCATTACTTATGTATCTGCAAGAGCGGATAGGCAGGCGAAATTGACCACTAATCATCCATCAACCGACATTCTGATTTTGGGATCGGGAGCATCAGGAGCCGCCGTCGCGTGGCGGCTTTCCAACTCAGATTTCAACGTCGTTTGTCTCGAACAAGGACGTTGGATCAAGCCCAAAGAGTTTCCGAACGAGCACGCAGATTGGGAGATCCAAGCGCGTACAAACTGGCATTTCGATCCGAATGTCCGAGGTCTCGATGTCGACTACCCGTTGAACGTCGAGAACTCGTCCATCGATCCATTGATGTTCAACGCGGTTGGCGGCAGCACCATTCACTGGACGGGCCACACGCCACGTTTCCACCCCTCAGACTTCCGCGTCAAATCTCTCGACAGCGTCGCCGCCGACTGGCCTCTGATATACGACGAGCTCGAGCCGTTTTACGACGCATACGACGCATTAATGGGATGCTCTGGCATTAACGGCGACCCGGCGAATCCGCCGCGAAAAGAGCGCCCGATGCCTCCACTACCTATCGGCCCAGACGGCGAGCGGATCGCGAAAGCTTTCGACCGGTTGGGTTGGCACTGGTGGCCATCCGACAGCTACGTAAACTCCGTGCCCTACCGCGGCCGACAAGCTTGCAACAACTGCGGCAACACTGCTCTAGGTTGCTCGCGTGGCGCTAAAGGCCAGACCGACGTTGCTATCTGGCCGGAAGCGATCGCCAACGGAGTCGAACTACGAACCAATGCGAGAGTTTTCCGCGTCGAAACCGATACAGACGGCCGAGCAACGGGCGCCAGCTACTACGACGCTGACGGAAACGTTAACTTCCAGCCTGCGAAGGCCGTCGTCCTTGCGATGAACGGCATCGGTTCGCCGCGCGTCATGCTCAACTCAACCTCCGACGCATACCCTGATGGCCTCTGCAACTCGAGCGGATTGCTTGGCAAGAACCTGATGTTCCACCCTTACGCGATGGTGAGTGGATTGTTCGATGACGGTCTTGATACATACAAAGGGCCGCTCGCGAACATGATCTTGTGTCAGGAGTTCTACGAGACCGACCCAAAGAAAGACTTCGTGCGCGGTTACACCTACCAGATCGCCAGGAGTTCAGGTCCGATCTCGACGGCTTGCGGATACATGTTTGGGCGGGTTCCCTGGGGATCGGACCACCACGCCGAATTCGGTCGACGATTTCGTGATGTGACGGTTCTCGGAGCGATCGGCGAGGATCTGCCGGAAGAACACAACCGAGTCGAACTCGACCCCGAACTGACCGATTCGAACGGAATCCCATCGCCAAAAGTGTTCTACAAATTGAGTTCGAACTCAAGAAAACAGCTCGATGACGCAATCGAAAACGCCGAGACCGCGCTAAACGAAGCTGGAGCCACAGAAGTGCTCGCGACACGGTTATTGAAGGTCGCCGGCTGGCACCTAATGGGCACCGCCCGCATGGGCGAGGATCCAGAAACGTCTGTCGTAGACCGATGGGGCCAAGCGCACGACGCCGACAACATTTTTGTAGTCGACGGCTCGGTGTTCGTAACCTGTGCCGCGGTGAACCCCACTCCCACCATCGGAGCGATCGCGCTTCGAACTGCCGACTACATCGATCGTGAACGCGCCGATCTCAAATCTTGAACCTGATTGCTGAACAATGCCTGAAGAACCCATCAACATCACCGACTCAGAACGCATCGTGCTTAAGACAATGATGGATCTGATCGTTCCGCCGATCGACGATCTGCCAGGGGCAGGAGAAATGGGACTTGCCAAAGAAGCGGAGCAACTAGCGGCACGCATACCGGATTACGGAATCGCTCTGCGTCGAGTCTTGGATGCGATGTCTCTCGATCCCGCATCCCGCGCCGAAGGCGGATTCGCGGCTGTCGAAGAGGACCAACGGATCGCCTCTGTCCAGGCATTGGAAGCCGGCATGCCCAAATATTTCGACAAGTTCGTTGACCTCGTCTACATCGTTTACTACGGTGATGAAAGGGTTCACAAGCGCATCGGATGGCGAAGCGGACCGTTGCAGCCTTTGGGTTGGGAATTACCGCCGTTCGATCCGTCGGTACTCGAAACTGTGTCCCAACGTGAACCGTTTTGGCGCAAGGTGTGACATCGCCGAACTGCGGGAGATCAAATCCGCGATAACATCAATCAACGTCATCACTGACCGTAAGCATTTGATTACCAATGCCCAAGCTTCAACGACTGCTTTACATCAATAGCGAAAGCACGCACCCACAATCAGTAGCTCTCTCCGCCGCTGTTTACGAACCGGTCGAGGGCTCGATCACCGAACTCGACCCGACAGGCGAAGGATTGCCGTACGCGTCAGTACACGCTGCCGTAATCGACGGGTGGCGAGTAATCCAAGCCCCCGACGTTTGGGCCGGCATTGGCAGCGACGAAGCTGGCGAGGTCATCGGATTCCAATTCATCCTCGAAAAGATCGAAGACTTTGATTCCTAGTTGGCACGAAACCTTGACATCACGCACCGAAGGGCATCATCAATGACCACTGCAGCAATAGCAACTGACTACCGCTTGACCGACGATGAGATGGCGTCGTTCATCATCAGCGGATACCACGTAGTCCAACCCAATCTGCGGACAGGGCTAAACGAAGAGATCTATGACGCGCTGGAAGCCCTTCCTTCGAACCCCGGCGATGCCGTCATAGACGAAGTCCCACAACTCAACGAAGTTTGGGACTCCCCAGAGGTTGTCGGTAGTCTCACGAGCTTGATCGGTCCGGACTACGAGATGTTCCCCCATCGTCACTGCCACCGCAACGCACCCGGAACCCCGAGTCAGCAGATCCACCAGGACAACCTGAACGACCTCCGAATTGAAGGGGGCCAAGTCCGACTGCCCGACCGCGTCGACCTCGTTCTTGCCATGTACTATCCGCAGGACGTGGAACGCAATATGGGCCCCACCTGCATATTGCCAGGCACTCACGTTTTAAAAGCATTGCCAGAGCGCATGGCATCACAGGGCAACTTCCGCGATCAATACATCGCCTCTGTTCCTGCCGGAAGCGTCGTGATACCCCACTACGACATCTGGCACGCCGGAACCGCCAACACGAGCGAACGGGTTCGTTACATGCTCAAATTCCTGTTCCAACGCACGACCAACCCGTCGGTTCCATCTTGGGATCACGACCCCGCGAACGATATTGGGATCCGAAAGCGGCTCGAGGCCGAAAATCCGATGTCCATGCAACGTGGTCTCTCGGCCAAGCAAAAGCATTTCCGGACTCACATGTGGAATCGCCTCGCCGGCGATCAATCGCTAGACCTCTCATACCACGACAAATGGGCCGGGGCTTGGAGATAGTAAACTACGTTGCACTACCAATTTAAAACACGCATACGAATTTGTTGGGATACATCATGGTCTTGGGACAGATCGGTTCAGGACAACACCTCAACCGAAAATCCAAGCAGACAACGGTTCTGCAAAGCTGGGTGAATCAAATCCATCAAGGCGATTGCCTTGAAATCATGGGTCGAATTCCGCGGGAGTCGGTCGGGCTGATCGTAACTTCGCCGCCCTACAACCTCAAAAACAGCACGGGCAACGGATTGAAGGATGGTCGCGGCGGCAAATGGCCTAAAGCGGGACTAATCGAGGGATACACGGATCACGACGACTCGATGCCTTACGAGGAATACGTCGATTGGCAAAGAGAGTGCCTTACCGCGATGTTGCGATTGTTGAGGGACGATGGAGCGATCTTCTACAACCACAAGTGGAGAGTCCAGAACGGGTTACTGCAGGACAGGTCCGACATCGTCAGCGGGTTCCCGGTTCGCCAGGTCATAATTTGGCAACGCCCAGGAGGCTTCAACCACAATCCTGGTTACTTCTTGCCGACGTACGAAGTCATCTATTTGATCACCAAACCGGAGTTCACATTGGCACCAAAGGCCGGCGGCATCGGTGACGTTTGGAGCATTCGACCCGCGCGGAGCAACCCGCATCCCGCACCTTTTCCATTTGAATTGGCGAAGACGTGCATACAAGCCACGGATGCCGAAGTCGTACTGGATCCCTTCATGGGTAGTGGTACGACCGCGGTTGCTGCGGAATATTGCGGAAGAGAGTGGGTCGGAATCGAGTTGTCTCAAGAATATTGCGAAATGGCACGATCGAGGATAAAGGATGGGTGGCGTGCGGATCGCACCTAGGAATGCTGTTGAAAGACAGTTGTTCTTCGAATTGCGCGAAATCTGCAGTTCGGGTACATGGGAAATGCACAACGGCGGAACTGGCCAACCCGGGGCAGTACTTGAGGATCTACTGGGAATCGAGACGAACAATGTTGACCTCCCGGACTTTCAGCGCTGGGAGGTGAAGTTTCATGGCGGAACGGCTCCTATCACGCTTTTTCATAAGGAGGGGCAACCTAAAGGCGCGGTTGGAAAAATGGTTAAAGAATTCGGTTGGCTAGATGCCAACGGTAGGAGGAGTTTCCGGCACACAATCTGGGGCGAAAGCAATCGTGGCTTCAAAGTAGTTGACCGTGACGACCGAATAAATGTCACACATGCCGAAGCCTCGCTTGTCTCATGGAGCCACGATATGTTGGTCGTAACGGCATCATCAAAATTGAGGAACACCGTATTGGTCGCGGGTAGAGTTTCGAGGAGGCAAGGTAAACGGTTCGTGGATTTTAAGGACGCGTATCTGCTGGCCGACTTCCTACCTTCAGCTTTTGTAAGTGGCCTGATAGAAGGTTGGATTGCAGTTGACTTCGATGCGCGCGAACAGTCCCCTGGTAGCAATGGGTTTAGGAATCATGGGACCAAATTTCGGGTTAAGCATCAAGATATGCGACGCATATTCGGGCGGGTCGAAAAACTGATCTGAAACACTGTGCGTACGCTATTCACGGTCAATGACAGCATCTGATTCACCAGCATCTTCCATCCGAGGATCGCAGTTAGCCAGCGACTTCACGGTTTCGCTCCACATCGACCGGCAGATGTACCGTGAGGATATCGCCGGTTCGATCGCGCATGCCGAAATGCTTGTGAAGCAAGGTATCATCACGACCGAGGACGGTGAAGCCATTGTCGGCGGATTGAAGCAGATCCGCGACGAGATCGAATCGGACGCATTCAACTGGAAACCCGAACTCGAAGACATCCACATCAACGTGGAAGCACGCCTCTACGAGTTGATCGGTGACGCGGCCGGCAGGTTGCACACAGCACGTTCCCGCAACGATCAGGTCGCGACGGACGCCCGCCTGTACGTCAAACGCGTCTCTTCAGAGTGCCGCAAGGCGTGCAGAGAATTGCAACGGGCCCTACTCGACCGAGCGGAAGAGAACATAGAGACTGTCGTTCCCGGATACACGCATCTCCAGCGGGCGCAGCCGGTTTCGTTCGGCCATGTTCTGATGGCCTATTACGAGATGTTCGGACGAGATGCCGCGGCGTTCTCATCGGCGCTCGCGTCAGCCGACGTCTCGCCCTTGGGAAGCGGTGCCTTAGCAGGTGCTACCTACCCACTCGACCGCGAATTCGTTGCCGAGCGTTTAGGTTTCGCGAGCATCAGCGCGAATTCGTTGGACGCGGTTTCAGACCGGGACTTCATCCTGGACTTCATCTTCGCTGCCACCAAGACCATGACCCATCTTTCACGTTTGGCCGAAGACATCGTTATCTGGTCGTCGGAAGAGTTCGGTTTCGTTCAGCTGAGCGATGCGTACTCGTCAGGCTCGAGCATGATGCCTCAGAAGCGCAATCCCGATTACGCAGAGTTGATCCGTGGCAAGTCCGGGCGGGTGTTCGGATCTCTTGTTTCCGTGCTGACGACACTCAAAGGGTTGCCGCTCACGTACAACCGTGATCTACAGGAAGACAAACCACCGCTGATGGACGCCGCGGCCACGGTGTCGGATTGTTTGGCGGCGGCGCGCGGGATGATTGCGGAGATGACCGTCAGAATTGATCGCATGGAGGCTGCGTCTCAAGGCGAAGAGATACTCGCCACCGATTACGCCGATCACCTGGTACGCGAACGCGGACTGCCGTTTAGGGAGGCATACGTCCGCGTCGCCGCACTCACTCGCGGAGAGTCCGCTAGTGAGTCTGATCATCCCACGATGACCGCCCGAGATTCCATCGCCGCCCGCGACATCCCCGGCGGCACCGCCCCCAGACGGGTCCGCACCGCGATCATGCGGGCTTACGGTGAGCTATGGGCGGCGCGTCTAAACGGCCAGTGGTAGTGCGCAAGATCGGATTGTATGTCCCATACCTTGCGCCCAACCGGCCATTCTGCGCGTATAGTGATTCATCGGGCAACCCCGTACGGGACTTGTGCGCAACCCCTGTCATTCCGGCGAAAGCCGGCGCTTCAGCGGACGGAACGTCCATCCAGAGGGGCTGGGGGATGGGGTAGCGTGCCAGCAGACAAGGTTGTGTCGATGTAGAACCGCCGGCATCAAAACCGCCCAACACGCCACGAGCCACCGTGCGTAGTGCGAGCGATTGTATGAGGTGGAGAGGGGATGTCCCGAAGCGGCGCTAACGGAATTATGCGTCTCGATCATGTCCTCTCGGGATGAACAACAGCCAGCCCGATCACCTCGAGCGAAGATCTAACACCGGCTCTCTGGTCAATCTGATCTAGCTTCGCTTGTAATCCGTTGCGGGTGTTTTCGTTTGAGCTAGTAAACATAACCCGCAAATTTTCGTTTAAGTCGGGTTCCACAAGACGGCGGTTGTTGTTGTTTATCCTTCGTTCCGCGTGCGAACGAACTGATCGTTTGGCTTTTTCGACCAAGATTGCGTTTCGCGAAGTGAACGGTTTCGTGATTTCATTGAACTGATTCAAAAGTTCCTGCTCTGCGATTTCCATATGCCGTTCTAAATCTACTGTCGCGTCACTCGTTTCATGTTCTGTCGTTTTCATATGACGCAGTATCTGTTGTGCGCGTTCGGCGGGAATAGGTTCGACGCTCCAAGTCGCAGAATCGATCGTTGCACACAACAATTCTGCACGTCGCGCATAGCCTTCGAGAGAGCCAATTGCCCAAACCAAGACCGTCGGGTTGCTGTTCGCTAACTCTGGAGGTACCGCACCTGCGCACCAAGGCGTGTCGGAATCCTTGTCTCGCTCGAAATTCCGCGCCATGAGCACCAACGGGTGTCGAGTATGTACGAATTCGTGGTTTTCTCGGACTTCCCCGAAGGATATCGCCGTGCTGGTGGCTTCGTTAACCAGATTCCTAAACCGGGTTATCTCGGTGCGTGCGTAGTGCGTCGCCGGGTATGACACCATCAGTCCCCTGAGGGCGTCGCTGATCTCTTTACCATTTCGCAACGAGTACGAACCATCGGCGTCACGTCTCCTGATGACGTTAGGAAACCGCTTGTTAATTGAACCGCATACGAAATCGGCGATTTCCTCCGACGACAAGAACTTCGCTTCCGACTCACGGATATCTGACTCTTCCGATTCGATGAGAGTGCGTCCCTGCTCGGAGATGAAGCTAAGTTGTGTCACGTCTTCACGGTTGCGCTCATTGTTTTCAACCGTTCGCGATATCTGCTCCAGTCTGTCAATCTGCTGCTGGGGTGTAAGCCCACGAGTGAACAACTCTCGCTCGAACGAGGAGATCTCCTCACCGAGAATCACTTCGAGATCACCGAGGGCGCGTTCGAAAATCTCTAACCGCTCAAACAGGCGTGTTAGTATACGTTCCTCAATCGTCCCGACACTGGCTAGATTGCCTACGTATACCTTCTCAGATCGTTGACCGATTCGGTCGCATCGACCGATCCGCTGCTCCACCCTCATCGGGTTCCAAGGCAAATCGTAGTTAATAATGAAACTGCAATGCTCAAAATCAAGACCTTCACCCGCCACTTCGCTTGCGAGTAGGACCTGGAATTCGCCAGCGCGAAATTCCTTCGCAATCCGTTCCCGACTCTTTTCACCTCGACGACAGTCAATGTCGCGGGCCGGCGTCGGTCCGTACATCAAAGCCAAAGAATAGCTTCTCTCGAGCAGGGACTTTTCGAGATAGCGTAACGTGCCTCTAAATGTCGAGAAGATCATCACTCGATCAAGCCCCAGCTCATTGAACGCAGTGTTGAGCATCTTGCACAAGGCATTCAGTTTCTCATCTTCAACGCTCAATGCATCTCGAGCGAGTGGTGCCAATTCTTCGATTTCGTATGGAGCCCAACGTGATACGTGTTCTTCGTCTTCATCTTCGGATGAATACCCGAGAATTTCTGACGCCACCGCCGGCACACAACTCGCAGTCCTGCGCTCCGGCATTTGCGTCAAAAATCCGGCAGGCAGGCCACGCGCTCTGGCACGGCGGTAACAGATCTCATAAACCTTTTTGTAGAACCTATCCTCCTCGTCGCTGAAGTTCATTTTGCGGGTCACAGCTTCGCGGGTCGGCCTGTTCTCATCGACGTCTGCGCGCAATGTCCGCGTCATGTACGGGTCAAGCACTTGCAAATCCCTTGCAGAATCGATCGCTACGGAGCGTTGAGTTCGGTTATATAAGTCTGAGTTGACGACTAGACGCCGAAAATCTTGCCACCCGGGCCGGTCGCGTCCGCCACTAGCTTCCAAGCTACCCAACATCTCGGCGACGTCACTATGCCATCCCGGTGGACGGTTCTTTAATAACCGAATCCAGTCGTTGAGCTGCATGTCCCACCGCAACTGCTCTTCCAACAACCGCGGATCTTCAGCCACATCGACGCCCAAGGTACCCATCAAATTCACTATGTCCCGCAACTGCGTTTGCAACGGAGTGGCGGTTAGGAACAGTGCTGCGTCTGCCCGATCGCACATCAAATCCGCTAACGAGTTCGATAAGGTTTCGGTGTTCCGTAAGTGATGAGCTTCATCGAATATCACTAAGTCCCAATCGATCGCCGAGGCTTCGAGTCGCGCTGCGTTTTCCTCCATCCGCAATAATTCGAGATTGACAACCGATTTCGCGAATCGCGGAGACATCACACCGTCCCGCTCCAACGAAACTAATGCCTGCCCGAGACCCTCCGAGGTCAAGGCCTCCAACCTGAAATCGAAGCGTTGCAACATTTCATCTTGCCACTTGCCAACCAACGATTTTGGGCAGACGACCCACACGTTTTCCAACCCGCCAATCGACCTGGACTCCAATTCGGCCCATATCAGTCCCGCTTCGATAGTTTTGCCTGTCCCAACTTCATCCGCTATCAGCAACCGTTGATCCGGAGACGCCAACATTTTTTTCACTGGCAAAAACTGGTGATAGAGCAATCTGGTTTTGGAAGCCTTGAACGAAAGAAACTGGTCGGTTGCGGGGTGATCCAACCGTTGCAAAGTAAGCGCATTACGAAATTCGACTGGGCTCAACTCCACCAAGCCCGGCGCGACCTCCAACTCTGACACCGGCACCAACTTCATCGCGCCATCAATGAACACCCGCGCGCTACCGCCGGATACGCCGACTACCCAACCGGCCGAGGATGGATCTGACTTGTACCTTACTTTGGTATCGGTCTCAATCGAAGTCATCGGTACAATTCCTCACGTCTTGAGCAACTCGGCAAGATAAGCACGATGAGGGAGCGAAAATCGAATCTCCTGATCGACGTGTTCGGCATCTGACTGCCAATCCGAATAGATATTCCAAAATCTGACAGGCAACGTTATGAATTCGTTTCCATTGTTGTCCCATTCGCTCTCTGCTTTTTCCAGCAGCTCAACGATGCCTCCCACATCTTGATCTGCCTCGACCGCTTTGGATGGCTCTTCGGTTACGGGATCCAACAACACCCATTGACCGTAACTGATCAACGCGTAGTGCCATCCACACAGGCTCATGAGATTGCCGAAGTGATTGGTGCTGGCGCCTTCACTTGGATCGACCACATGATCTGCGAACACCTGTAACTCACCCTTTCTGGTTCGGAATGTCGAGCCACAGATCTGACATCGCCGACCGTAATCTCCGAGCAGCATGTTTTTGAACTTCTCGTCCAAACTACGTGCCGCCGCAGACGGCTCAAACCGAGAAACTTCACGGGTGACTTGATTGCCCTCCCGACCTTTACGTAACGACCTCTGGGTATCTTGACGCGCTGATGCCGAAGTCCTTGGCCCGCCCGTAGGCATGACAACGGGGCTATCGGATGCGCCAGTAGGAGATGGTGTCATCGCATCTTCCAACGATTGAGCATAAGAACCTGCCCCGGCACTGTCTGACGCGCCGGATTCAATCGGTGTTCCGTTTTCATTTTGGATGTATGCGACTGTTTTAGCGGGAAACGCCTTGTTCCAATCGTGCTCTGTCAATTCCCCACTAGCGAACCTATTGACAATTTGGTCCAACAAACCCGGATCCAGGCTGTATTTTTTAGCGACGTTCTCAATCTCGGATGTTTTGAACTTGATCTTCGATTGCAAGAATTCATTTGACGGCCAGCCCAATTCACCGAACTCAACCTCGCTGGGACGTTTCAATCCTCCACCTTCCGGAGCAACCCACGCAGATTCGTTGAGCAGATTTACGAACGACGAAGGGAATTTGCACGATCTGTAGGAATAGTAAGTCCAACTGTATTCGCCTTCAAAATACTGGGTGTCAAGTTCGCTCAACGACTCCCACAGGAGCGAAGAGGTCTGCTTTCGCTCCTCAATTTCCAAACCATCAATTGACTGCAATATAAGCTCTAATCCATGCAACCGCCAATCTTGCGGCGGGTATTGGCTACTGACACCAGTATTGTTGTGTGACCTGGCCCTCATATCCTCGAGTTGCACGCTACTGAATCTATCGTTGTTTTCAAACTTGATCGGGCGAAAATTGCTGGCTGCACCGCACTTGATCAGAAGGTCTTGGACTGTATCGCTTCTCAAACACTCGTACTCTCGATCAACAAAACGAACGCCCGATACCATCGAAAACAGGGTGGTCAGACGACGCGTCGCCAAATAAACATCCCCCGGTTTTGAGCGTCGTTTGGTTCCGTGACCGCTATCTGCCGTCATCACCCATGGGGTCTCGATCAGAACGTCGAGTACTCTTTGTCGTTGGCTGTCGCTATCTGCACTCCGATGGGCGTTGCCGATGCGACTAATGTCGGATTCGTACCCTTCGGGACCGATCACGCTGTCAGCGTCCTCGTACTTGGGCATAACGTTGGCGATTACGTCATCGACGAGGTCGGGTTCTTTGATGCCGAGAGATCCCAAAAAGTTCAGAGCACTAGGTGAAACGCAGAGATCTTTTTTGACCGTCGGAAAATCGGTTTTGTTGCTGGTCGGCAGGTACGCATTTGGTTGACCGTCAATTCCCGCGGCGACGTGAGTGCCATCGTCAAGTCGAATCAACGGATATCGTTGTAATTGACGGCGGAGTGCTCTCTGAGTGCCTAGGAATTCGTAAAGCTGGATCATCCAACCGTCGCTCTGGAATTCCAAGAACTCAGGTTTGATCTGACGCAAGATCGACTCAGTGGTCGTCTCGCTGAATCGCAATTCCGACATCAGATAACGACGTAGCTCGGGGTTTCGATCAACTGTGAAATCGCCGCTAAGCCACGAATTAGCCCGACTATAGATCTCTGATAGCCGCTGCTCAGAAAACAGGTTGCGCAATGCCTCCGAATCACCCATCAATGCAAGTTCTGCTGCTATGTAACCCCCACCGAATTTGGGCAGGAGCCGTTCAGTTGACAACAGTCTCTTAGTCGCATCACATAGGGGTTGCAACCTGTTGCCCGGGAACGATGTGAGCGGCAAACATCGCAAAACTTCGGCATCCAACAGATCGCGATCACGAAGCCATATCAACGCGTCTTTCAGCAGATCGCAAGTCTGATTGACGAGGTATCGGTTCCATTCGTCATCCTGCGGCACGTTATCCCTGTTTGGCGTCGTGCGATAAGGACCCTGAACTAGGAAACCCGTGTGCGTTTCGACAATCGTCGGGAAGTAAACCACCAACTTGGATTCCGCGATCCTCCGTATCTTTCCCGTGTTTGTATCGACTTTGAAAGCGATCTCGACGTATCCCCGGTCCTTGCCCCTATGCTGTACTCTCCTCGAAAACACCAACCACTCTTCATTGACATCAAATTCTTCGCCATATAAATCCGTCACATGACCGATCACGTTGATCCGACGGGCGAATTTGCCTTCCTTTCGTTCCTCTCGGAGGTAATGACCTGAATCGCTACCGTCAACCTCCCAGCGTATCTCGTCGATATGTCTGAGGAACAACAACGACCTGGCTCCCAACGCAGCCAGCGATGTTGCAATCTGCTCAAAATCGTCGACATGACTTTCGCGATCGAGCGGGAGGAGGAAAACCGTTTTGTCCGGATGACGATTAGTGTGTTCGGTGCCAGTTGGTGACACGAAATTTTCAATCACGAAATTTTCATCGCCTGAATGGACCTCAGGACGGTCTGTGAAACTGTAAACCGACTTGAAACCGATGCCGAACGTACCGATAGCAGTGTAATCGTCGTCTTTGGTTGAATCGCCGATACCACAGATCCCCCGGACGTCATCTTCGTTGAACGGGTCGCCAAAGTGACTCACCCGCAGAAGATCATGGGTCAACAGGAATGAGACCGCCCGATCCCCCCGCCAAGAGTCTCCCCTTCTTCCGATAGCGTCTTCGGCATTCTGTATCAATTCGAATATGAAGTGCGCACGGTCAGCGTAAGAATCGACAACGAACTGACGAACGAAACGACGAATCTTAGGATCGTCGAAAGCTCGGTACTCTTCCCGTATCTTCTCGTAATCAACCGGCACTGGGATTCTCCTGCCTGCTCAAGATCGTTGGCGCTTACTTAACCGTATCCGAATCGGCATCGTAACATCTGATTTTCCCAATCGCGGCACGCCTTTAGATCCGTGCCACCGAACTACCATTACGATCGAAACCACCTACACCATCGACAACCACCGAACCCCCTTCACCGACCACCGACCACCCGACTGACTCTCACTCAACTTTTTGAACAAGTTCAAACAAACTCCAACACCCAACATCCTTTCCATCCTTAAAATCCTTCAGGCTTGTCCCGGGCTTCAGGTTCAGACAGCCCACTCCCCATTCTTTGAACAGTGTCAATAATTAAACTTGCCGCGAACTTGCCGCTAAACCAGCAAAACGCGGCAAATTGCCGCACCCGCGTCACACCCCGCCAGCCACCTCGACACGCACCCCCGGCACCCCCCGAATCACTCTGCGAGCAGCATTCGCCCGCGCTTTAACAGCGTTCGAATCTCTCTGGCACTCAGTTTGATCTTGCGCTCTTGACCGTTGACCAGCACCCTTCGGGTCTGCAGATTGGGCTTGAACTGACGTTTTGTGGCATTCAACGCGTGGCTGCGGTTGTGACCAAACTGCGGCTTAGGACGCGGACCAAGTTTGAGTGCTGCTCGGATCTGCTGTTCGGACAAGGACATGGAGGGGTGTTTCGGGGTGGTTTTGCAGTTAGGTTTTGGCGTTTGGCCGGGAGGCCGCAACCGATATTGCTGCTAACGATTAGGATAACATCGCGTTCAACCAGACCGTAACCGACCAGTACACCGCGAGCGGATCATTCAGCGAGAGATGCATCGATGACGACGGCGATCACGACGACAAACGGTTACCTACTACGCGATTTGGCGCAAGCCGCCCTCGCCGCTATTTCCGTAAACCAGAACCAACTCAACGCGCTCAACGTTTTTCCAGTGCCCGACGGTGATACCGGAACCAACATGTTCTTGACTATGCGCGGTATCGCCGACGACATGGCAAAATCTGCCACCGCCGATGTGCCGGCGACTTCCGAGGCGTTGGCACGCGCTGCCATCCTTGGCGCACGCGGAAACAGCGGACTGATCATGTCGCAGCTCTTCCGAGGCTTGCGAGACGCGATGACCGATGCTGATGACGTGAACGGCGGGAACTTCGCGCAAGGCCTTAACTTCGCCGCGAAGATGGCCTACGAAGCGGTCCCCAATCCCGTTGAGGGCACGATGCTTACCGTCCTTCGCGAGTCTGGCGAACTCGCGGTCCAAACTGCTGAAGACGGGACATCCCTCGCAGATGTCGTTGAAGCGACGGCGAACCAAGCGATGGACACAACCGCGCGAACCCCCGAGTTGCTTGCGGTCCTCAAGGAGGCCGGTGTCGTCGATTCAGGCGGATTCGGTCTCGCGATCATGTTCTTGGGCATGTCGCAATTCCTCCGCGGCGAAGGAGATGGTTCGGTAAATGTGACCGCCCCCGGCATCGACGCCAGCTTGGTCGGAGATGAAGGCGTAGTGGTTCACGCAGAGTCACTGCAGATGGCGGAGGAAGAAGCTTGGGGATATTGCACGAGCTTCGCAATCGAGGGTGACGGATTTGAGGTACCTGTTCTGACGCAAACTTTCTCGGACATCGGACGTTCCACCGTCATCACCGGCGATACGACACTCGTAAAGATCCATGTTCACATGGAGGACCCAGGAGAGGCGCTGAGCCTTGCGCACGGATTAGGCATCATATCTAACGTCAGCGTCCAGAACATGGACGCTCAAGCGCAGGAATGGGCTGAAAATCGCCGCGCCGACGCCGCGCGTTCGGATCAACCGATTGAACCGGTCGAGATCGCGGTGGTCGCGGTAGCGGCAGGCGACGGAATGACAAAGTACTTCCGGGAAGCCGGAATGGGCGCATGCTTTATGGTTGAAGGTGGCGACACATTGAACCCGAGCGTAGCCGACCTGTTGGAAGCCGTAGAAGCCGCGCCATCGGATAACGTCATCGTTTTGCCTAACAACAAAAACATCGTCGGCGCCGCTCAGCAAGCCGTCGATCTGACCGAAAAATCTGCCAAAGTCATTCCCACTCGTTCGATGCAGGAGGGTGTCGCCGCGATGAGCGCGTTCGACCCTGAAGAGGAGTTGGACGAGTTGGTCGAAGAGATGGCAGATATGCTCGAAGGTTTGCATGTCGGTTCCGTATTCCGAGCATCTCGCGATGCCACAATGGGCGGAGTGCAAGTCATCCAAGGCCAGTTCATGGTCACCGTCGATGGTGACGCCGCTGGAGCCTCAGACGACGAGTTGGAGATGCTTATCGCCGGCGTGAACTCGGTCATGCACAATGGCGCATTGGTGGCGGTCTACGTCGGAGAAGAAATCAGCGTCGACGCTGCAGGCGATGCCGAGAACCAGTTGGCAGAGGCGCTTGTCGATTTCAGCCGCGTGGACATTCAATTCGTCCGCGGCGATCAACCTTACTACGCTTACTTATTCGCGGTCGAATAGGCGGAATTTCCCAACCAATCAAGGCTGGATAACGCCGGCATCGATATCGCCGCAAGCGGGCAATCGACCAGCACGTTTCAACCTATACTTTTATCAATCCCGCCACCAAGCAGCTTTGAAACCTCGCCCGAACTTTGACTGACCAGTTCGTTCATCTGCACAACCACTCC
Organism: Dehalococcoidia bacterium; assembly: GCA_965220355.1. GTDB lineage: Bacteria > Chloroflexota > Dehalococcoidia > Lucifugimonadales > Lucifugimonadaceae > Bin127. Next base: position 55,554 of record OZ244820.1, on the reverse strand, counting down.
GAGTATTCGTTGCTAGACGGATACGGTCACGTTAAGGACATGGTTGGTCGCGCCGCGGAGCTAGGCCAGCCCGCCATGGCGCTGACGGACCACGGAAACGTCTACGCTGCCATCGATTTTTACAGAGCGGCGCGGTCGGCCGGCGTCAATCCGATCATAGGAATGGAAGGTTACGTTGCCTTCGGTTCTCGGCACGAGCGCACCGCGGCAGAAGGTGCAAGCGGCGGATCGCAGCCCCACATCACGCTGCTCGCCGAAAACCTGACTGGCTATCGCAACCTTCTGCAACTCGCGACCAAGGCGCACCTCGAAGGGTTTTACTACCGTCCACGTGTAGATCGCGACCTCTTAGCCGAACACTCCGAGGGGTTGATCGTACTCTCCGGTTGTTTATCAGGCGAGTTGGCCCGCGACGTTCTCAAACTGGGTGGTGATCTGTCGGCGGCGCGCGACACCGCTGGATGGTACCGGGAGGTTTTCGGCGACCGGTACTTCTTGGAGCTAATGCACCACGAAGGCGTACCTGGCCAAAACGACGTGAACCGCGCCGTCTGCCAACTATCTGATGAGATGGGTATCGACCTCGTCGTCACCAACGACTGTCACTACGTCTACCCGGAAGACGCACCGCACCAAGACACTCTCACCTGCATCGTTACGTCCAGCAAGTTGGCAGACGCCAAAAGGCTGCGAATGGAGGATCAGAGTTACTACGTCAAATCGGCGGCCGAGATGGCCGCGGTATTCCCCGAACATCCGGTCGCCCTCCGCAACACGCTCTCGATCGCAGAACGGTGCAATCTAGAACTCTCGCAGCGCCGCACCAAACTTCCGCAATTCCCGACCCCAGACGGCTCATCATCCGCACAATACCTCCGTCGCATCTGCTACGAAGGTGCAATGGCTCGGTTCGGGGAAATCTCGGACGCGGTCAAGGAACGGCTCGAAAAAGAGCTTTACATCATCGAGGAGACCGACTTCGCCGACTACTTCCTAGTAGTGTGGGACATCTTCCGGTTCGTCAAGCGCGAAGGTATTCTTTCGACGGTTCGGGGATCCGCCGCTTCGAGCCTAGTCCTATATTGCTTGCAGGTAACCGACTTCGACCCGCTCCCTTACGGCCTATTCTTCGAACGGTTCCTGAACGTCGAACGTCACGAGATGCCCGACATTGACATGGAGTTCGCCGACGACCGCCGCGGCGAAGTAATCCAGTACTGCCTCGAACGATACGGTCCAGAACGGGTTGCCCAGATAACAACCTTCGGCACCATGAAGGCACGAGCCGCAATCCGCGACTCCGCGCGCGTTATGGAAGACGGCACCATCACCAACGCCGACATCAATGAGGCGTGCAACAAACTCGTACGCATCGTCGCCAACCACACGCCGACCTCAACCAACGACGACGAGGACGAAGCGCCGCGCCGTGAATTCAGCTTGAACACCCTCCGCGAACAGAGCGTGGAACTCCAGCAACTTTGCCGTCAAAACGCGGTCGCCTCCGAAATACTCGACAAGGCGATGGGCGTCGAGGGACGTGTGCGAAACGTCAGCACACACGCCGCCGGAATGGTCATCTCCGACGAACCGCTTGTTAAGTACACAGCCCTTCAGCGTCCGCAGCGAGGGAACGAGACCGGTATCGCCGCCACGCAGTTCGCGATGTATCCGCTTGAATACGCCGGACTCCTCAAATGGGATTTTTTGGGCCTTACGAACTTGGCGGTATTGGATCGGTGCTTGAAGATAATCGCTGACAACCGTGGCGAAAACATCGACATTTATGACACCGAGAAGGTTCGGTTGGACGATCCCGCGACGTTCAAGTTGATGGCCGAAGGTGACACTTTCGGGTCCTTCCAACTGGAAGGTTCGGGGATGACTCGGTACATCAAGGAATTGAAGCCGACTTCCATCGACGATATCGCGGCCATGATCGCGCTGTACCGACCGGGCCCGATGCAGCACATCGATAGCCTGATCGCTCGCAAGCACGGTCGACAACCCATCGAGTATCCGCATCCGAGCATCGCTCATCTTCTTGACAACACGTACGGCGTGATTGTTTATCAGGACCAGGTGATGCTCACCGCCCAAGACTTCGCCGGATACACGCTCGGCGAGGCGGATATTCTGCGCAAGGCGATGGGTAAGAAGGTGCCGGCGATCATGCGGGAGGAAGAGCGGAAATTCGTCGATGGAGCGATCAAGAAGGGCCATTCAGAGCAAGAAGGGCGCGATCTCTTCACGTACATCCTGCCGTTCGCCGGATACGGCTTCAACAAAGCGCACGCAGTATCGTACGCGTACATCACTTACTGGACCACCTACTTCAAGGCGAACTACCCGCTCGAGTACTTCGTCGCAATGCTCGAGTCGTTTGCAGGCGCACCGGAACGCGTTCAACGATGCATCTCGGAAGCCAAGAAACGCGGGATCGAGGTGTTGCCACCAGACATCAACGTATCGAAGACCTCGTTCACAGTTGATGAGCATGTCGGCCAAAACGGTGCGATTCGTTATGGCCTAGCTTCGATTAGAGGCATCGGCCCGGCGACGGTCGCGGAGATAGTTGAGATCCGCGACGGCGATGGCAATGGCCCATTCGACGACATCGCAGATTTCTGTGATCGGTTGGCCGAAAAAGCGCCACCGGAATCCTCCTTCCGGTCCCTCGTCCAAGCGGGTGCTTTCGATGCCATGGCGCCACGCAATCAACTCCTTGAACACTCGTCCCAACTGATCACTCACATGCGCAAGACCGGCGCTGCTCGCTCATCTGGTCAACACTCCATGTTCGGCGGCTCGGATTCAAACGAGTCTTTCATCGGGATCGAGTTTGACCCGCCGCAGGAAAACGGTGGCGTTGACATGAAGACGCTCCGCGAATGGGAGAAAGAACTCTTCGGCCTCGTCATCACCGAAAGTAGAGAAGAAGCCGAAAAACGCGCGGCCATCGAGAACGAAGCATCAAACGCGATCGTCCACGCCAGCCACGAAAAGCTGAACGAAGAGGGGGCACGGGTCAACGTCATCGGCAAAATCGTTTCGATCGACCGTCGGACCACTCGCAACGGCAGCCCATTCTTAACAGCAAAGATGGCACTACTCGACGACGAGATCGAATTGACAGTGTGGTCGAACACCTTGGATCGAACTTTGGGCATTTGGCACGAAGACGTTTACGCCGTTGTGCGCGGCTCGATCCGTATGTTCAACGGTTCCGCGTCGGTGGACGTCACCAGCGCTGAGGGCTATGTTCCGTCGTCCGGAGCTGCTAACGGACGAGGCCGCGCCAACGATCCGTCTCCTAGGCCTAAACCCAGCACGAACGAATCCGTCAATGGCAAAACAACGAACGGCCATGCAAACGGTGCGCCTTATCATGAGGAGACGCGCCCGCACGTGGCCGCGACGCACGCCAACGGCGGTTTCATGGAAGCTCCGGATCAAGCCTCACCTGATGCACCCGCAGTAACGATTTTGTTCGACTGCGATGGTGACGCATCGCCATCGCGCCAAACGATCCATCAAGTGCTCCTTGCTCTAGGTGAACACAAGGGCGGAGGCAAAGTTATAGCCAAACTCTCGATAGCAGGCAAAATCGTATCGATGGATTTCCCCTTCTTCAACGTCGAACCGACCCAAGAACTGCACTCCCAACTCGCCGAGATACTTGGCGAAGACAACGTGGATATGCACGTCAACACCGTCAACTAGCATGCTAAATCGCTGGGTCGAGTTCGCCACCGCGCCAGATCAACTCACCGCCGAGACGTGGGCTGGACTGGTCCGTAACGAAGGATGCCCGTGCGCCGTCAAGTCGGACGGGATACCCTTCCTCGGAGTATCGCTGATGCCGGTGCGGTTGATGGCGCCGGAAGAACGCGCGGGTGAGGCACAGGGGATTCTGGAGCGGTTTCTTGGGGATGGGTGAGGAATGAGCGGTTGAAGAAGGTTCTGTACTAGTTTCAGTTTGAATCATGTACAGAATGAAAGTGCTACTTTCAATTTGCACGATTCTCGGCTACAATATGATGCATGATTGAGCGTGACATCACTCCTCTTCTCGTATCGCTTTTCAAGCAGTACCCGTTCGTCACGGTCACCGGTCCGCGCCAATCTGGGAAGACGACGTTGTGCCGGATCGCGTTTCCGGACCTTGAATACGTGAACTTGGAAGCGCCTGACGCGCGCGAGTTCGCGGAATCGGATCCGAGAGCGTTTCTTGCGCAGTTCAGCGATGGCGCTATCATCGACGAGATTCAACGCGTTCCGGCACTCCTGTCTTTCCTGCAGGTTATCGGCGACGAAGCAGGGCGCAACGGAATGTTCGTCCTGACCGGCAGCGAACAGTTCTTGTTGTCCGCGGCGATCAGCCAGTCGCTCGCCGGGCGGACCGCTCTGTTGCGTCTATTGCCCTTCTCGCTAGCCGAGAGGCGTCGAGTCGGAGCGAGCAACGCGATCGACGACATCATTTACTCGGGGTTCTATCCACGGATTCACGATCAGGGGCTCGACCCGATCCAGGCGCTTGGGGACTATTTCGAGACCTACGTCGAACGCGACGTGCGCCAATTGGGCGAGATTCGCAATCTGTCGAACTTTCGTCGTTTCGTACGGTTGTGCGCCGGTCGGGTTGGTCAGCTGGTGAACCTTTCGTCGTTGGGTTCAGATGCGGGCGTATCGCATACAACGGTTCGGCAGTGGCTGAATGTGCTGGAGACGAGTTACATCATTTTCCAGTTGCAACCGTTTCACGCCAACATTCGGAAGCGATTGATCAAATCGCCGAAGCTGTATTTCTACGATGTCGGGTTGGCGAGTTATTTGATCGGGATCGAACATCCACGTCAGATAGCGACCCATCCGTTGCGGGGGTTTTTGTTTGAAAACGCAGTCATCGCGGAGGCATTGAAGCATCGGTTTAATCGAGGACGACAGGCCAATGTGTCTTTCTACCGAGACGCGCAGGGGTTAGAGTGCGATTTGCTGTATGAGACTGGGTACGGTTATGGTGCGATCGAGATCAAGTCGGGGGCCACGGTTTCATCGAGTTATTTCGATGCGCTTAACCGGGTTGCTGAACTGGTGCCCGATGTGAATGCCAAGGCGGTGGTTTACGGTGGGGCGCGACGCCAATCGCGCAGCGATGCTGAGGTGGCTACGTTGAATGGATTGTCCGAAGTGTTGAGCATGTTAGACGGGGGAGATTCGCGTTGATCAATGTACTAATTAGCTTTGAGAATCGTGCAGATTGAAAGTAGTACTTTCAATCTGCATAGAGTAGCGGCGGGAAAAGTATGCAAATTGGAAAGCGCACTTTACAAAATACATACTTTTCGAGCCTGACGCAGCGGTGGCGGAGATTCGCGTCCTGGCCCGATCTAGCTCTTCCGCCGCCACTTCCTCAGGCTAGCCGGGTTGTCGACCACCGGGTCTTGGTGCCGGCCCCATTCGACGAAGGAGACTTCGGCGATGTAGACGTCGCCTTTTGAGTCGATGGCCACGCTGTGCGGCCAGAGGAACTGGTCGGGGCCTTGTCCGAAGTGCGGGTTGCCGAAGCGGTCGATCATGTTGCCTTCCCAGTCGAAGATGCTGACGCGGTTGCCGATGTTTGCGACGCCACGTTGGACTGGTGCCGGGCCTTGCTCTCCGACGAACACAGTGGCGTCGGCGCCTTTGCCGACGACGTCGATGGCGCAGGCTTTGTGGGCTGGCCACTGGCGGACGAATTCGCCTTCGGTGGTGAAGACTTGGACGCGATTGCTTTCACGGTCGCAGACGACTACGAGGTCGTCGTCGAGGATCGCAATGTTGTGGGGGAGGTTGAACTTGCCGTTGTCGGTGCCGGATTCGCCCCAGGAGAGGATGTGGTTGCCTTCGGCGTCCATGCGGTGGACGCGGGAGTTGCCGTATCCGTCGGAGATGAAGACGTCGCCAGTTGCCGGGTTGACGGCGGCATCGGTGGGCCGGTTGAACATCTTGCCGCTCTCGCGCGGAACTTCTTCGCCGGTTCCGATGGTCAAGAGGAGTTCGCCGGAGGTGGTGTATTTGCGTATCTTGTTCCCGACGTCGTCGACCAGCCAGAGGTTGTCTTCGTGGTCGCAGGAGATGCCGTGGGCGCGCATGAACCAGGTCTCCCAAAACTGCAGGCTGTTGCCATAGGGATCCTCGGTGGTTCGGACCGAGCCCTCGGGGTCGTCGTTGCCCCACATGTCGATGAGGTTGCCGTCGGAATCGAAGACGAGGACGGGTACGTTGCCGCGGTTGAAGACGTAGACGCGGTCGTTGGAGTCGACGGTTATGGCGGTGGCTTCTCGCATCCAGATGCCATGCGGCACCTTTGCCCAACCGGGCACAGCTTCGTAGTTTGTTACGTGATTGGGTGGCAGTGACAAGGCGTAGACGCTCCATGTGGCCCGCTTAGTGTATAGCTCCGCGACGCGGTTTTAAGATTGCGCGGTGCTAGAATTATGCACCATCTCAAACGGAAACGACACACCTCGAGGGCAATCGAAACATGCTAGCTGATCTGACAGGACGGACCGCGTTGGTAACCGGTGGAGGCCAAGGTTTGGGCTTAGGTATCGTCGAGCGGATGGCCGGACAGGGCGCCAACATCATCATCGCCGACCTCAATGATGAGAATGCGGCCGCTGCCGCCGCTAAGGTCGACGAAATGGGATGCAAAGGCTACGCTGTCCACATGGACGTCACAGATCAGCAGAGCATCGCCGACGCGGTTGCGGTGGCTTACGATGCCGCTGGCCGCATAGACATCCTCGCCAACAATGCGGGCGTCTCCGGCGCTCCGGGCTCGACGGGCACCGAATGGCGCGATGTCGACTGGGAGTTCACTTGGAAGGTGAACGTCAAGGGCTTGTCCGATGTTACCGAGGCGATACTGCCCCAGATGCGTGAGCAGCAGTACGGCAAGATCATCAACATCTCATCCGTCGCTGCCCGAGCAGCTCGATACGTTACGGCTTACTACGCCACGACGAAGATGGCGGTGATTGCGTATACACAGGCTTTGGCTCGGGAATATGCCACTGACAACATCAATGCGAACGCGATCGCTCCGGGTAGGATTTGGACGGCGTTCCACCAAGAGTGGATGGAGCGGCGGGATGCGATGGGCGATCCGGACGTTAGTGGACGTGCACACCTTGATGTCTTCGAAGAGGCTGCGGCGGAGGTTATTCCGCTCGGACGTCCGCAGACGCCTTCTGATATCGGGGCATTGGCGGCGTTTTTGGCTTCCGAGGATGCGAAAAACATCACTGGTCAGACGATCCAGTGTGATGGTGGGCAGGTGATGGTTTAGGGGGTTGCACATGTGACGGCGTTGGAGTCGGTAAAGTTCGAGGTTGATCCGCGGAATCAGGAGCTGAGGCGGTTGTCGTTTGTGCGGTTGAGGTGAAGGGTGTCCGGTACGCTGAAGTCAACTGAGCATAATTGTTCGATTGTGAATGTTTTAACTATGAGTGACGAAATCCTTAAAGAACCACCCCCACCAACCACCCCAACCCTCTTGACAACCAGTACATCCGTGCTAATATTAAATATGAACCAGTTCGAGACATCGCCGCGCTGACGAGTGCGGACCCCCTGAGCCAAGCAGCCACCGGAGAATGTGTCAAGACCGTGAATGCGACAACAGACAAGAAACGCGACGCCGCGCCTCTCGACGAGACGCGCGGCTGCGCTTCCCTGCGCCCGAACAGTCTTAGGCGACGCACCGCACCAGATCGAGAGTCAGGTGAAAGGCCGCTTGCGTACGTAAGAAGCGAATCCTCAAACAAGTCCCGGTCGCGGCGCGGCATTGACGCGTCGCAGAACGAGCCAGACAACCATCCCTTCCCCCTGCGCCAATGCGCGAGGAAGAGGGGGTCGCGATTGTCCAAGGGCCGGGTAAGCGTTCGTGAATGCGGCAGACGTCTACCCTCGATCGCCACGAGGGGGAGGCTACAGCGCGAGCCCGGGAGGAACCGGGCTATCGAGGACGGCGAGAACCCAGTTCCTACGCCGACCTCAGACCCGCCGGTCTGGCGACGGCGGGCGCGGCTGGTACGGGTAGCTAGCGGCCTTGCATCTCCAAGCGCGGCGAATGTCCGCCCGCCTTGCAAACCTTCGCCTGCAGCGGAGGCCGTGGCAAGGTGGGAGTTCCCGGAAATCCGGGAACGGGCAGGGTTTCCATCGCGAAACCCATCGACCCCATCTTCAGGGCGAGGGCGGTAACCTCAGCCGATCCTTCATAAAGGGGAAGGACTGGCACGAGGCGCCCCCGCCCGACGATCAAATACAAATCTGCGATCAAACCCCGCAGATCAACTAAACACACCCTAATCCGCCCCTTTCGCACAGCGAAAGGGGCGCGAGCCAGCGGAGCGCCGCGAGTGGGGTATGCCCGGGGCGGCGAGGGGCGCGGCTCCCCAACCAAACCACCACATCACCGCAGTACACTCATCCGCCACAAACATCCCCATCTCCCGCTCAGCGAGACCATCGCAAAACCTCCACCGACCCTCCCCTTCGCAACGTGAAGGGGACGCGAGTAATCGGAACGCCGCTCGCAGGGGATGACCGAATCGCAGTCTAAAACCCAATGTTGACCGTTGGAGAGGGTTTCGCAAAGGTCTCGCTCTGCGAGAGAGGGTTAGAGCCTGCCCAGGGCTTGAACCGGGGTGAGGGCAACGCTGATGAATGCGTGTAGTCTTGATTCGAAGAACCAAATGGGGATCGCCTGCGGGAACAGCAGGCGCCCAGAAGCCAAGAGGGATTAAATGGCGGTTGCAATCGATTTTGCTGGCAAAAAAGGCGTCGTATTCGGCGTCGCAAATCAGCGCAGCATCGCATGGGCGATATCAGAACGACTCCTCGAGGCAGGGGCAGAACTCGCGTTCACATATCTCAACGACCGATTGCTCAGACCCGTATCAAAAACTGTATCGGCCTTAGAAGACCCGCTATTGATCGAGTGCGATGCCACCGACGACGGCGATGTCCAATCCGTCTACGACCAAGTCGGCGAAAAATGGGGCAGCATCGACTTCGTGGTTCACTCCGTCGCCTATGCCGACCGAAATGACCTAGGCGGAGATTTCTCCACCACCGGCCGTCAAGGATTCCGCACCGCACTAGAGGCGAGCGCCTATACACTAATCCCCGTGGTTTCGCGCGCCGTACCGCTCATGCCTGACGGCGGCGCGGCCCTAACGATGACCTTCGACGCCTCCCAACGCGTCTATCCCGGCTACAACATCATGGGTACCGCTAAAGCGGCACTAGAGAACGAGGTTCGCCAACTCGCCGCGGAGTTCGGAGAGCGCAACGTCCGCGTCAACGCGATCTCCGCAGGCCCGCTACCAACCCTCGCCGCGCGCAGCATCCCCGGCTTCCGCGACATGACCCGCGCTCACCGCGACCGTTCACCGCTCAAACGCAACATCACCCACCGCGAAGTCGGCGACACCGCACTATTCCTGCTCAGCGAAATGGCCAGCGGCATCACCGGCGCCATCATACCTGTTGACGCCGGGTACGGCATCATCGCGCTTTGAGATGAAACGGTCAACCATGCCCAGAATTTCTTCGCCATGTAACTAGTACTCAAGTTACGAAACGCTCTATCCTCGTGGTAGGTGTGTTAACCCATACCGCTCTAAAGCCAAGAAATGACAACGCTCCAGATACGGCAACAAGAACGTATCGTCAATGCCGAACTCGCGCGTCTTTTGCGTGAACGTTGCGGACTCGACGCACAAGCCGAAGTCATTGTTGACGGGCGACAACCCGACATCTTGATCGTCCGGCCCGACGACACGCCCGTTATCGTCGAAACGGAATTCATGCCGGCGCGCAGCGTTAATGACGACGCTCTGGCGAAACTCGGCATGGTCGTCGGCGGACGTCCCACAGGCGTAACCTTCGCCGTCAAGTTGCCGATCGAACTGAGAAATGTGGGGCAAGACCATCTATTTGAGAGAGTTGCACAAGCCGCGTTGAGTTGGCAGGAGTGGTATTCGGATGTAACAAGCGGGGCGGCGATTAGCGGTGCCTACGAGGACCTATGCGAACACATCAGGCGTGCGACACCTCGGATGGACATCATCGCCGATGCCGTCAACGAGCTTGAGACTGGGGCGACTAACGCCGGAGCGATTCTCCAAGCAAACCCGGTCACGATGCAACGAGTAGCGACGGTGTTCGATCGCGAGCCTGCGCCGGAAGTCGCAAACATGGCGGCCTTGATGGTGATCAACGCGATGGTGTTTCACGAGCGACTCGCAAGCGTTTCAATCGATACGCCGCTATTGCCACGCGACGCAAACGACGATCATGACCTCGTTGGCGCAATCACACCTGTATGGGCCGAAATCCTGAAAGAGGACTACTGGCCGGTTTTTAGAACTGCTTACGACGTTTTGCTAGCGATACCAAGTTTCGAGGGGCACATCTTTACCGCATCGTGTTTGAGCTCGGCACACAGGATCCTAGCTAAACCTGTGATGGGCAGACACGACCTAGCAGGGCAGGTTTTCAACCGGTTGGTTGCTGACCGCAAGTTTTTGGCCGCTAACTATACGACGATCCCGATCGCGACCATGCTCGCAGGCTTGGCTTTGGACGAAAAGTTGTGGCCAGAAATCGATTGGACGGACGTAAACGCACTCCGAGAACTCGCGGTGCTTGATCCTGCATGCGGGACCGGAACGCTTCTGATGGCGGCATACCGAGAGGTCACGCGCAACCATCGGTCAGCGGTGTCTTCGGATAAGTTTTCGCAAACCGAAGAGTCGTTGCACAGGACGCTTATCGAAAACTGTTTCCACGGTGCCGATGTTGTAGACGCCGCAATCCATATCACCGCGTCGACACTAGCATCTATGGTGGTGTCGGTTAAGTTCGACAAGATGAACCTACATGTGTTTCCCTTGGAGGTCGATGAGATTGACGGTCCTCGACTAGGTTCTTTGGACTGGATGGACAGCGAACAGATAAGGGCGCTGTTTTCGGGAGCGGGAGAGCAGGTGGGCGCGCTGAAGGGCATTACATCGACAACGTTGGATCGTCCTGAGCCCAAATTGATCATCGCGAATCCTCCGTACCGTAGGCACAACAGCGCTACGGGTGAAGGCGAAGCCAGGACCCGAGTGTTTGGTCATAAAGACGTGTTGAGCGAACGCAAACTCGCGAAACGACTGTCTGCGCTATTGTCCGACGAACCGGGAAATCAGATCGCAGGTCTCGGTTCCGCATTCCTGTGCCTTGCCGACACCTTGTTGAAATCTAACGGACGTTTGGCGTTCGTTTTGCCGGCGACCAGCGTTGCCGGCACGTCTTGGGCGCAGATACGGCGAATGCTTTCCGAACGCTACCAAGTCGAGTATGTAATCTCCAGCCACGACCCCAATCCCGCTCCAATGTCGTTCGACACCGACATCAATGAAGTGTTGCTCGTCGCCAGAAAACTTCGCGACGACGAGAGCCCATCTGGTCGCGCCTCGTTCGTAAATCTGTGGCGACACCCAAAGACCGAAAATGAAGCACTCGCACTGGTCGGCGCGATGCGTCGATCACCTGTAGCGTCCCACAGGATTGATGGGCCTCCGGTTGGCGGTACACCCATTTTGCTCGGTAACGACCAGTGGGGCGAAATAGTCGATTCTCCTCTGGGTGGCTCGCCTTGGTTAGGTAGCCGATGGATGAACGCGGCGTGTGGACAATACGCATATTCCCTTAGCCGAGGTGAATTATGGGATGCGAACGGCATGTCTAAGGTTGCGGACATCCCGATCCGCCCGCTTGAAGGGGTAGCTTCGCTGAGCGCATATCATCTCCAAGTTAAAGGCACGGCTGGTGTATTCGATATCTACGAGGGCCATGACCCTTCCGCGCAGTTCCCTGCGCTTTGGCACCATTCCGCGAAGATGCATCAAAGCATCGCCAACAGGCCAAACGCGAAGCTGTCGCCGAAATCGGAGGGCAACTATGGCCGCATCTGGGATGGTGCGGGGCGATTACACCTGACTCCAGACATCAGATATACGTCACAACGAATCCATGCTGCTTATACGTCGATGAATGCATTGGGCGCTAGATCATGGTTGACCCTGCAGTTGAAGAGGCAAAACACCGGCGACGATGCTCGCCGATTGCTGCCTCTAGCCATCTGGCTTAATTCGACCCTGGGTATGTTTTGTCACGCTCTACACTCGAACCGATCTCAAACTGGAAGAGGGTTGGGTAATCGTACTATGTTGCGGACACTTCCAACTCTCGACGCAAGCCGATTATCAGATTGGCAGATCGATGCTGCGGAAAACATGTTCCGCGATTTCAGAGACGTTCAGTTTGAGCCGTTTTACAGGTGCGATGTCGATTCCAATCGTGTCCGTCTCGACGAGAGGCTCGTTCGAGATGTTTTGGGTTGTTCGACTGAGGCGGTCGAGGCGGTGGCGCGGATTCGGTCGTTGATTGCAAATGAGCCTTCGATATACGGAAACAAACAACCTGCATTACCGTAATCACGCGAATAGCTAACTCGTCGAATTTATCTCTGGCTCCGACAATCTGGGCTCTTGGCAAAATTGTTGGACAGGGCGAGAAGGGAACCAAAATAGGAGCGGTTCCTACTTTCCCGTCCCTTCTGGATTCCGGCTTTCGCCGGAATGACGGAGGTTTCGCACACGTCCCGATCTGAGCGATCGGTTGATTTTCGCTTAGTCGCTCTACCAACCTAATGCTTGCTATACGGCACGCCCTCCAAGAGACCTGCGTCGTACATCGCGTTCCACTCGTTGAGGAAAGTTGTGTTCCATTCGTCGGTGAGTTTGCTCTGGAGCATATCTTCAAAGATGGGCCAGAACACGATAATGCCGTCGGCGCCGTCGCGTAGTGCCGCTTCTGCTGTGTCCTTGGAACGGACCAGAGCGGCGGTGATATACGGTCGGTGCGCCCAATCCGCGAAGATGTCGCGCAGGTCGCGCACCAGCGCCGTCGGGTCGCCTGAAACGTCTCTGTAAGGCTCGCAGAACGGCAGGACATGCGACACACCAGCCTGCGCCACGGCGACAGCTTGATTCACCGTGAAAACCGTCGTGCAGAACGTCTCGACACCGGCCTTCTTTAGTTCGGCGAACGCACCGAGCGCGTTAACCGAGCACGGTATCTTCAGGATCACGCGGTCAGACATCTTGGTGAAGACCTCGCCGACATCCAGCAGCTCCTGCGTCGAATGTCCGTCGATCTCCACAACCACTTTTTTGTCGGAGATATCGAGATAGCGCTGGATAACATCCGTCATCTGCCCGTATTTCCGGACCATCTCGTTCAGGACTACGGTGTTCGTGACAATGCCAGCGGCCCCTCGGCTCATCCACGGCTTCAAGTCTTCCGGATCACCTGCCAACCAAATCGCTGGACTCGTGGCCGTCGCTCGATTCATTTCGGCAGCTCCAACCGGCATAAAAGCCGAGTCCGCTGCGCCGTTCGTCGAAAGTGTTGTCTGTTGCATGTCGTTTCTCCAGAAGTTGGCTAGGATTGTCTGGCATCAATGCCCCGAACGCTTGATTGAAGTTTAATTGCAATCCCCACAGATAGTAACGCGTCGTAAACTTCGACACATTCCAAGCGCAATCGATCTGGAGATGTCCATGACAAGCGATCCAAAACATGCTCGAAGCCTTTACGACGAAGCGGTCGTGATCGACGCTTTGAATGTCAGCAACTGGGACAGCGATGCGGTCTACGAAAGTTTGAACGCCGGCAGCGTCGCAGCAATCAACGCTACCCAAGCCACATGGGAAGGCTACGAAGAAACGCTCGACATGATTGCAAAGTGGTACGTACGGTTCCGGGAGAGGCCGAACCAAATCCTGTTGGTCGAAACCGTCGACGACATCCACCGAGCAAAACGCGAAGGCAAAACCGGTATCATCTTCGGATGGCAGAACACGTCTCCGATCGAAAACGACCTCGACCGCTTGGCCCTGTTTCACAAACTGGGCGTCCGGATCATGCAAGTTACGTACCACGAGCGCAACCTGCTCGGCGACGGATGCATGGAGCGTCAAGACGGCGGCCTAACCAACTTCGGCATCGACGCCGTCAAAGAGATGAACCGCCTCGGCATCCTGCTCGATCTCTCCCACGTCGGCATCGCAACCACCCAAGAAAGCATCGAGGTTTCCGAGAAGCCCGTCGCCATCACGCACGCCAACGCCAAATCTTACTTTGACCACCGTCGCAACAAGACCGACAAAGCCATCAAGACAATGGCCGAGAAAGGCGGCGTGATAGGGGCAACTTGCATTCGAGGTTTCCTGCGCAACACCTTGACCGCCCAACTCGACGACTACTTGGATGCCATCGACCACCTCGTCCAAATGGTCGGCGTCGACCACGTTTCGTTGGGAACCGACCACACCCAAGACCAACCCGAGGAGTTCTGGAAGTTCATCGGCGGCCAGCAAGGCACCAAATACCCATCCAAGTTCACGCCACCGAACGGCGGTCCGTTGCCGTGGTATGACCAATATCCGGACGACCTAAAAACCCCTGATCAGCTACCAATCATGTCGGAAGCCCTCCTAAACCGCGGCTACTCCGACGAAGACGTCCTCAAGATCTTGGGCGGCAACTGGCTGCGGCTGTTCGGGGATGTGTGGGCAGATTGATAACCGCAAATGATTCATCATTCATTCTTATGATTCCAAGAATCGTTTTTCGATTCATAACGTCGCCTTCTTCCTAAACCCAACAAAAAGAAACGCCCCGAACCACGTCCGGGGCGTCTCATCAGCTCTTGTTTCGCCGCTAACGACTAGGCGTCGTAGCTGAGGAAGAACTCGTACGGGTGCGGGCGCAATCGAACTGCGTCGACCTCGTTCTCGCGCTTGAAGTCGATATAGGCCTCAAGCAGATCAGGCGTGAAGACGCCGCCCTTGAGCAGGAATTCGCTGTCGGCTTCCAATGCGTCCAATGCGTCCGACAAACTTCCGGGAACCTGGTTCAACGTCGAAGGATCGATCTCGTACAAGTCCTCTTCGATCGGTTCGCCCGGGCTCGCGCCGGTGGCGATACCGTCAAGGCCAGCCATCAACATCGCCGAGAAGGCGAGGTACGGGTTGCAGGTGGGGTCCGGAGGACGGAACTCTACACGCTTCGCACTTGGCGACTGCGAGTACATCGGAATGCGGGCTGCCGCAGAGCGGTTTCGAGCCGACAATGCAAGGATCGTCGGAGCTTCGAAGCCCGGAACCAAACGCTTGTAGGAGTTGTTGCTAGGCGCAACCAACGCCATCAACGCGTCGCCGTGCTTGAGCAAACCGCCGATGTAGGCAAGTGCCAACTCACTCATGCCCGCGTAGCCATCGCCGGCGAACATCGGCACACCGTCTTTCCAAATTGACTGGTGCGTGTGCATGCCCGTTCCGTTGTCCTCAAACAATGGCTTCGGCATGAACGTGGCGGTCTTGCCGTACTTGGTGGCAGTGTTCTTCAGGCAGTACTTGTACGCCATTACAAAGTCGGCCGCCTGTTTCAGAGGTGAAGCTTTCCAGTTGATCTCGCCCTGTCCTGCGGTCGCAACCTCGTGATGGTGCTTTTCGATCTCGATACCGAAGGCGGCCATCGCTTCGCAAGCATCGTGCCGGATCACGGTCTGCGTGTCCGATGGTGGAGCAGGGAAGTAGCCGCCCTTATGACGTAGCTTGTGACCCAAGTTCGGGCCTTCGCCTGTGAGGTCGGTCGCGTTGCCAGTGTTCCAAACCGCCTCTTCAGAGTCGACCTCGTAGTGCGCCGAGTTTGAAGAACCGCCGTACGAAACGCTGTCGAAGATGAAGAACTCGAGTTCGGGCCCCCAGTTCGAGGTGTCGCCGACCCCCGTGGACTTCAGATATGCTTCCGCCTTCGCGGCCACGTGGCGCGGGCTGCGGTCGTACGATGCACCCGTGATCGGGTCTCGAACATCAGCGATGATCGAAACGGTGCTTGGAATGAAAGGATCGACTGTGGCGGTGTCAGCGTCAGGAAATAGCAGCATGTCGGATTCGTCGATCGTCTGGAATCCTCGAATGCTCGAACCATCAAAGCCGGTACCTTCGGCGAAAAGGTCATCCGTGACTTCGTGCTTGGGGAAGGACACATGTTGCCAAGTGCCCGGGACGTCGGTGAAGCGCAGGTCCAACCATTTCGACCCCGACTCTTCCATCATCTTGATCACATCATCGGCAGTTGCCATCTTGTTCGTCTCTCCTGAACCTGATCGAGTCTCGAAGGCGCGATTATGCGCCGATTGAATTCAAGGTAATAAAGATTTGTTTCATAGTTGTTTCACCGCCCATCTCGCGCCCTTCAGACTGTGTGCGCATTCGTATCGAGTAACATTTTGCGAGGATGCGCGTAGAGCGAGCCCTCGAAATCCAATCCTAATTTCAACAGTTCACATTGAACCCTCAACACTTGCAAGCAGTCAAGATGGGAGCTACAGCCGTCGACGACTGGCGCACCGAAAACCCGAGCGACCGCCTAGATCTTGCCGGTGCCGATCTTGCCGGCATGAATTTCAACGGTTGGAACCTGTCGCGGGCAATCTTGGACAACGCCGACATGAGCGGCGCATGTCTCCGCGGCGCCGACCTGTCCGAAGCATGGGCGCGGCGCACTAATTTCAACGGAGCGGATCTGAGCAAGGCCGCGCTGTACCGAACCAGCTTGGCCTCCGCAGATCTGCGCGGTGCCGACCTCAGCAACACCAACATGTACCGGTGCATCCTCAGAGATGCTAGCGTCAACGAAGAAACTAAATTTCAAGGCGCTTGGACCGCTAAAGTGATCTGGCCAGACACTCATCGACAGAGATAGTCGCCAGAAACATTCCAGAAAGGAATCAAAACATGCAGACAGTCGAATTCGGAAAGACTGGTTATGAAATTTCTCGGCTTGGCGCCGGCTTGGCAGAGATCGGATCGGAACTTGATTTCGACGACGTCGAACAGGCCGGGAGCGTTCTCAACAACGCGCTCGACATGGGCATCAACTTCCTCGACACCGCCGCCTGTTACGGCATCTCCGAGGAACTGATCGGTCGAACCATCGCAAATCGAAGAGACGATTACGTGCTCGTCACCAAGGCTGGGCATGCTCGTGGCGATGGATTGAACGGTAGCGACTGGACCTACGACACCGTCCGCGACTCGATCGATCGTAGCCTCCGACGAATGAACACCGAATATGTCGATCTCGTGCAGTTGCACTCATGCGGAATACCCGATCTCGAGAAAGGCGACATTATCCGCGCCCTCGAAGATGCCCGCAATGCCGGCAAGACTCGCCTAGTCGGCTACTCCGGCGACAACGAAGCGGCTCACTGGGCAGTCGATTCCGGAAAATTCGACACACTGCAGACGAGTTTCAACGTCGTTGAGCAGCGCGCCTACACATCTGGTCTGCTAGAAAAATGCGCTAACACGGGTATCGGCGTGATAGTCAAGCGACCGATCGCCGGCGCCACGTGGGGAATGGCCAAATCCGGTATGTCGAGCTCTCGCCGGGGCTACGACAACACTTATCTGCAGCGATGCAAACAGGTCCAATCGTTAGGCGACGTACCCGGGGACCCCGACGACCCGATCGTCGCCGCGATGGGTTTCACTCTCGCACACCCTGAGATCCACGTCGCCATCATCGGCACCAAGAACCCGCGCCACATGGCGTCGAACATCGAAACACTGGACGACGCGCTCAACATTGATCAGGCCTTCGTCGATGCCTTGCACGATCGCTTCGCCGAACTTGATGACGAGTGGCGGCAACAGGGGTAATAAGTCCTTCCCGAAACCTCCGTCACACCGGCGAAAGCCAGTACCCAGAGGGGCGCTCCAAGGCGGAGATTGAACATCAATGAAGATCGAACGCATCGAGATACACCCGCTGGTCGGCAAACTCGACCAACCCTTCGGATGGTCGCAACGCTGGACTCACGAGCGCGCCACACAAGTCATACGCATCGTCGCCGATAACGGTGCGTACGGCTGGGGCGAGACCGGCGCCGGCCCGGACGCTTTGGCAGGCGCCGCGCAATCTCTGATCGGGGAAAACCCAGAGCGCTTCGAGGTCATCCGACAATCCATCATCAACCCTCGTTATCAAAGCGGCGGATACGCCGGCACACCGTCCAACATTGCCAGCGCCATCGACATGGCCCTATACGACCTCGTTGGCCGAGCCCGCGGAAAACCCGTCTACGAACTGCTCGGCGGCAAGGTGCGCGACCGCATCTGCACCTATGCCACTGGCCTCTACTATGTGCCCTCCGATCTCGAAGACAAGAGCTGGTCAGACTTCCTTGAAGAAGCCCAAGGCTACGCCGAAGAGGGATTTTCGGGGATGAAGATGAAAGTCGGCGGCTTAACCTTCAGGGAAGATGTTGATCGCGTCTACGCTCTCCGACGCCAGCTAGGCGACGACATCAGGATCATGGTCGACGCCAACGAGACGTACGATCCGATGACCGCCATCCAATTCGCACGTCGCATAGCCGACGCCGACGTAACCTGGTTCGAAGAGCCATGCTCCTCACGTGCCGATGAAGACAATCTTCTGGTCACGAGTAGATCACCGGTGCCAACCTCCGGCGGCGAATCGGCGAGCACGAGGCGCGAGGTTGCCAGGATTCTCCGAGACCGCGTCTTCGACATCATCCAACCAGAAATCGTCAACGTCGGCGGAATCTCAGAGTTGAAACTCTCTGCGTCGATGGCCGAAGCGTGCAACGTCCGTTTCGTGCCTCACTTTTGGAACACCGCCATTAGCTTCTCGGCCATACTCCACACGCTTGCAACCGTCGCGCAGTCGCCACCCGCGCATCCTAAAGAGCCGTACGTCAACGAGCCGGTAACCGAGTTCGACCAAACACCGCATCCCATCAGGGCATCACTTACGGATCCGATCTTCAAACAGACCGACAGCCACGTGACCGTCCCAGACAAACCGGGCCTGGGCGTCGAAATCGATGAGGACGCCCTCAACCACTTCCGACAAGGCGATGCCATCGTAGTCCAATAAACCACATCAAATGCCATGAAAATCGAACGCATCGAACTCCACCAACTCGTAGGCCACATCGACGCTCCCTACAAGTCGTCGATGGCTTGGAAGACCTCGCGCAACACGCTTGCCGTCCAAGTAATAGCCGACGACGGAACCTACGGATGGGGCGAAACGGGTGTCGACGCGAAGGGATTTGCTGACGTTGCGCAGGGCATCATCGGTGAAGACCCTGAGAATTTCGGCAGCATATGGCAGTCGATAGTCAACACACGGTACCAGGGCGGCGGATACGCCGGCATCGCATCAAACGTCGCAAGCGCCATCGACACCGCGCTCTACGACTTAGTCGGCAAAGCCCGCGGCCTGCCCGTGTACGAACTGCTCGGAGGCAAAGTCCGTGACAGCGTCTGCACCTACGCCACCGGCCTCTTCTATACGGAGCACGACGTAAACGATCCCACGTGGCCAGACCTATTGAATGAAGGGCAGGGCCACCTCGACGCCGGATTCAAGGCGATGAAGATGAAGATCGGCGGCCTGACCGTCGACGAAGACGTCGACCGCGTCCACGCCCTCCGGCGACAAGTAGGGGACAACGTCCGCATCATGGTCGATGCCAACGAGGCCTACGACCCCGGCACCGCAATCACCGTGGCGCGCCGCATCGCCGACGCCAACGTGACGTGGTTCGAAGAACCCACATCATCCCGCGCCCTCGACGACAACCTGCTCATCACCACGAAATCGCCAGTCCCAACCGCCGGAGGCGAATCGGCCAGCACCCGACGCGATGTTGCCCGATTGCTCCGACGCCGAACCTTCGACATGATCCAACCCGAGATCGTCAACGTCGGCGGCATCTCCGAACTAAAACTCTGCGCCGCAATGGCCGAGGCCTTCAACGTTCAGTTCCTCCCCCACTTCTTCAACACCCACATCAGCCTCGCCGCCATCCTTCACGTCCTAGCCACCATCTCGCAGGCACCTCCCGCACACACCAAAGAACCCTTCGTCAACGAACCCGTAACCGAGTTCGACCAGACCATCCACCCCGTAAGAAGCGCCCTAACCGACCCCTTCTTCACCCAAACCGATGGCTACGTCACCATCCCTGATGAGCCAGGACTGGGGATTGAGGTCAATGAGGATGCGTTGGAGCATTTCAGGGTGGGGGATGTGGTGGTGGTGAAATAGGCGGGTTCGCCTTAGGCTCAACGGAGTGCGTGCTTCCCATCTGCTCGACTGTGTATCCTTAACCACGCACAAACCACGAATATACACTTCCCGCTCCCCATGTCCCATCACATCCACACCTCACCCTTCAACCTCCACGACAAAGTCGCCTTTGTGACCGGCGGCAATGGCGGTATCGGCCTCGGTATCGCTGAGGGCTTCATCCAGCACGGCGCATCAGTGGCCATCGCCGCTCGGAATGCCGACAAGCTGGAAGCCGCCGTCGAGACTCTCACGGAGACCGCCGACGGCGATATATCCCGAGTCCTCGCCCTCACTTGCGATGTCACCGACCGCGCATCCATCCAAGACGCTCTCGACGAGACGATGGACAAACTGGGCGGATGGGACATCATCGTCAACAACGCTGGCACGAACCGCCGCTCCGACGAGCCCCAGAATCTTGCCGATGATGACTGGCGGTACGTCATCGACACCAACCTGACTTCCATGCACAACGTCGCGTCTCTCACCTTCGACCACATGCGAGACAAGGGCGCCGGCAAGTACATCAACATCGGTTCGATGATGTCGATATTCGGAACTGCCTACGCCTCCGCATACTCAGCCTCCAAAGGTGGCGTCGTCCAGTACACGAAATCCTGCGCCGTTGCTTGGGCCCGGCACAACGTTCAAGCCAACGCCATCCTTCCCGGATGGATCGTCACCGAGATGACGAATCAGTTCAAGGAACTATTCCCTGAGCGCTACAAACTCGTCCAAGAGCGCACTCCCGCAGACCGCTGGGGTATACCCGCCGACCTAGCAGGCACCGCCGTCTTCCTCGCTTCGACCGCGTCCGACTTCGTCACCGGCACCGCTATCGCCGTAGACGGCGGCTACTCCGTCTGGTAAAAGGACACACGACGGTTGCTCTCATTGGGGGTACCCAACCCGAACTGCCTATGTGCAGACGCGTTGGACGCGCCTTAGACGACGCGTCACCCACCACCAAAACGATCAGTTATCCAACGCCGCCGACACCTCGACGATCGCATCCTCGACCACATCGCAGAGCTCATCCATCTCCTGCGCCGTAACCGACAGTGGCGGTGATAACGGCAGGATGTAGGCGCCGACTCGGATCCAGACGCCGCGGCGCTTCAGCGCATCTGTGAACCTCGCCCCGATGCCCACCTCGGGCGGGAACGATTGCTTAGTTTCGCGGTCCGCCACCAACTCCAGACCCTGCACCAAACCGATGCCGCGCGCGTCGCCAATGATCTTGTGCCGCTCTTTCATGTCGGCTAACCGATCGGCGAGTTGGGCGCCGCGCTCTCGAGCGTTCTGAACAAGGTTCTCCCGCTTCATTATTTCGATGTTCTTGAGGCCTGCAGCGACGCCGCCCGGGTGCGCCGAATACGTGTACATGTGGCTCCAAGTCTTCTCCGGACCGCCGGCGAAAGCGTCACCGATGCGTCGGTCGGCGATGCACCCACCCAGCGGGAAGTATCCGCTCGTCACGCCTTTGGCGAACGAGATTATGTCGGGCTGCGTCTTGACCACCTCAGCGCCAAACCACTCGCCCAGACGGCCGAACCCGGTTATCACCTCGTCGAAGATGAGCACGACGCCGTATTGATCGCAGATCTCGCGGACCATTGGCCAGTAGTTCTCGGGCGGCACAACGCCGCCCAATGGTTGCGTGACCGGCTCGCCAATGACGGCGCACACCGATTCTGGCCCTTCGCTGATGATCGCCTTCTCGATGGCCAGTGCGGCAAACTCACCGCACTGCTCCGGCGTCTCGGAGTTGAATTCGCACCGATAGAAGTGTGGTGCTGCGACATGCACCGCGCTTGAAGGCTTCGGTTGGTAGTCCGTACGCGGGAATCCCGGGTGCTCGCCCAACCACATCGTGCCATACGTCGCACCGTGGTACGATCCTCGCCGCGAAATAACTTTGTAGCGCCCCTTCTCACCCATCCGCATCTGGTACGCCTGAGCAAGCTTTATGGCCGACTCATTCGCCTCCGATCCGCCTTGACAAAAGAACGTCCGCGACAGATCACCCGGGGTAAGATTCGCGATCTCGGTCGCCAACTCCACCGCAGCCGGCGTGACGCTCGCATAGACGTTGGCGCTCAAGTTCGAAATCTGGTCATATATCGCCTTCGCTATCTCCTCGCGACCATGTCCTGTATTCCGGAAATACATCCCGGAAATCCCGTCGACATAGCGGTTACCCTCAATGTCCCAGACGTAGATGCCCTCGCCGCGTTCAACGATGAGCGGGCCACCCTCTTCTCCGAGCATGGCGTGATTGTTCATGCCGATGAAGATGTGATCTAGAGCAGCTTGCTTCAGCTCCGACGGGCTTCGAGACACAGTTGCAGATTGCATTGGGATGGCCTTTTGCGACAGACGACTTGAGTTGAATCTCACTCTATCGCAACAAACAATCAGCGGCGCCAAGACATCTAGAATCGGAGTTCATGAGACGCTGCATAAAGATCGGCGCTATCGCCGGTTTCCTATCGGGCATCATCGTCTTCCTCGGTTACGCATTAACCTCGTGGTGGGTCTGCAGCGGACTACTGGACTGTCCCGGCCACTGGCTCCCCTACCTCATCATCTTCGGCATCGGGGTAACCACCTTTACGCTGATAGGTGTGGTTACGGCAGCGATACTCCGCGGGCTGTACGAGTTCACTCGCGTAGACGGTTCCTCATCCTGACTCTCTCCCAGAAAGGAGACCGATGCAAAACCGCTGTTCCGAGGCGGCGGATCGAGGGTGCTGGACTAGATTTTCGGCGCAGACGGCTGTTTTTGGTCGATTCTGCGTCGGATCCGCCGGTTTCGGCGCGGTTTTGGCGCTTCCGGCCTGGCGGAAGGCGTGCGGAAGCGATGCGGGCCTACGCCCGCGCCGGCTTCCGCGTCGGCTTGAGCATCCTCACCAGGTTGTAGACCGCCATCGTCAGGTGGATCTGGGCCGAGACCCTGGCGTGGCCCGTGTAGCGAGCACGCCGCATCCCGAGGCTGCGCCTGCACGTCCCGAAGACCGATTCCACAGGCGCCCGGAGCGGCACGATCATCTCGTTGCGGCGCTTCTTCCAACGCTTCGGAGGCCCGTGGCGCCTGTTCCCCCTCAGCATCGTCCGGTCCTTGATCCCCATCGACCGCAGCTTCCTCGAGAGGGCGTCCCGGCTGTAGCCCTTGTCGGCGTAGAACTCGGACTCGTCGCCCATGACCATCGCCTCGCCGGCGTCGAAGTCCGTCTCGTCGGCCTTCACGACCCTCACCCGCCTCACGATGTGAGAATCCCGGTCCATCGTGATGTGCGCCTTGAAGCCCAGACGGCCCTTGCGGTCCGTGCCCGCGTCCGGGTCGCAGAGGGGACCCTCGTGCTCGTTCCCGGACGTTCCGCGGCCGCCGCGCCGTCTCCACGATCGTCGAATCGGTGATCGAGCCCTGCTTGAGCACCAGCCCGCGCTCCGCCAGCTGCCGCGCGATCTCCTCGAACACCTCCGACGCCAGACCCGCCTCCGCCACAAGGTTGCGGAACCGGCAGATCGTCGACGCGTCCGGAGGCCGCCGCTCCATGCCGAGACCGGTGAAGGCGAGACGCGACGCGTCGCTGCGCAGCGACCGCGCCGTCGCCTGGTCGGAAGCGCCCGTCCAGCGCTGCAGCAGCAGAACCCGCACCATCGGAACCGTCGGGAACGCCGGACGACCCTCCTCCGCGACGTGCACGCTCGCCAGACGCGCCCCCACCGCGTCCCAGTCGATCGAAGCCCTGATCAGCTCCAGACGCTCGTCGCGCCCGAACCATGTCGGACGCAGACCCTCGTCCAGCGAACCTTGACCCGCGCTCATCTGCATGTCGAAACCTCCTTGCGCCGTCCAACCGATGGATGAAGGTTAGTACCACCGCCGAAGTTTTGCAATGGTCTCCTCCGCGGGAGAGGGCTAGGGTGAGGGGAACCGGGGACAAGGGGAGCCCCACCAACCAAACCGCCAAAAATCTGTCAGCCCAGGAGCAATCGCCCCTTTCGCACAGCGAAAGGGGCGCGAGCAAGCGAAGCGCCGCGAGCGGGGTATGCCCGGGGCGGCGAGGGGCACACCAACCAAACCAACAACAACATACCACCGCATCAAACCCAACACCAACACCCAATCACAGCCCATCACTCAAATCACAAAAATCACAGTTCAGACAACACGCCAACCCAACAACCACCCCCACTCCCTTTGAAAATCAGCACATCCATGCTACAATCAAAAATGAACCAGTTCGAGACAGCGCCGCGCTGACGAGCGCGGACCCCCTGAGCCAAGCGGCCACCGGAGAATGTGTCAAGACCGTGAACGCGACGACAGACAAGAAACGCGACGCCGCGCCTCTGAACGATGCGCCCGGCTGCGCTTCCCTGCGCCCGAACGGTCTTAGGCGACGCACCGCACCAGATCCAGAGTCAGGTGAAAGGCCGCTTGCGTACGTAAGAAGCGAATCCTCAAACAAGTCCCGGTCGCGGCGCAGCATTGATGCGCCGCAGAACGAGCCAGACGTCGGTCAAACGACGTCCAAGGGCCGGGTAAGCGTTCGTGAATGCGGCAGACGTCTACCCTCGATCGCCACGAGGGGGAGGCTACAGCGCGGGCCCGGGAGGAACCGGGCTATGGAGGACGGCGAGAACATAGTTCCTGCGTCGACCTCAGACCCGTCGGTCTGGCGACGGCGGGCGCGGCTGGTACGGGTAGCTAGCGGTCTTGCATCTCCAAGCGCGGCGATTGTCCGCCCGCCTTGCAAACCTTCGCCTGCAGCGGAGGCCGTGGCAAGGTGGGAGTTCCCGGAAATCCGGGAACGGGCAGGGTTTCCATCGCGAAACCCATCGACCCCATCTTCCGGGCGAGGGCGATAACCTCGGCCGATCCTTCATAAAGGGGAAGGACTGGCACGAGGCGCCCCCACCCGAACATCAAGATAAATCTGCGATCAAACCCCGCAGATCGATTAAACACACCCATCAACCACTGCCAACAATCCCCTCTCCCCCCACCAACCCGTAGGGGCGGTTCGTGAACCGCCCTGCCAGCCAAACCATCCACACCCCGATCATTCCCGCGAAGGAGGCTGCTTCAGCGGACGGGACGACCATACAGGGGGCAAGGGCAACGGGAAAACGCGAGTGATATACCCCCGAATCCGTCGCCGGGGTGTTATGCAAACGTCCAGAAGGCAAAGGTTGTGTGGCTTGGGCCCACTTTGTCCTACGGACATTTCCCCCGCTAGCGGGGGCAAACGGTAGGGTTTTCGGGTGATAATACGGGGTGTTGAGTGGCGGGTCGGTTGCGTTTGCGGCGACGTCATTCAGGGAGGTTCGAATATGTCAGAGACTATGGATCCGATTGGGCTTGCTGAGCGGGTCAGCGATGGTGTTGGGAGTGCTCGGTTGTTGGATGCGGGGGATGTCATTGCGGGGGAGTTTGGGTGTTGGCGGTTGGTTTTTGTTGTTGGTGCTGGTGGGTTGGCGAGCGGTGGTATGGTTCGGATCGGGACGGATTCGGATTCGGATTGGGAGTTGCCGCAGGTGCATGATGCGGGCGGTGCGGACTATTTGAGTGTTGGGGTGCCGGATTGTGCGGAGGTGGCTACGCAGGTGGTGGATTTGACTGCGGTCAATTTGGTGAATACTGGTCGGGCGCTGGTTGAGGGCGAGGAGGTGTTGGTTACTTATGGGGATAGGTCTGGTGGTGGGCCGGGTTCTCGGAGTCAGACGTTTATTGAACCGCGTCGGTATTTTTGGATCGAGGTTGATGTGGATGGTTCCGGGGATTTCGTTCCGATCGCTGGTAGGCCGGAATTGTCGGTGATCGGTGGCGATGCGGTGCGGTTGGTGGTGGTTGCACCTTCGGACGCGGCTGCGGGTGAGGAGTTTCGGGTCAGTGTGAAGGCTGAGGATCGTTGGGGTAATCCCGCGAGTCGGTATCGTGGAAGTGTCTCGATTGGCGGAGCGGGAATTGCGGTTGGCGCGGATGAGGTTGAGTTTGATGACCAGTGCGCAGGTGTCGTGTGGATCGACGGATGTCGGATCACTGAGACCGGTGAGCACCGGGTTGTGGCTAGAGACGATGTCTCAGGACTGGAAGGTTTAAGCAATCCGATTATCGCAACTGAAACGAAGTCTCAGTTTAGTTTGTATTGGGGGGACCCGCATGGTGGGCAGGTGGTTGACCCCTACAAGATCGGCGATTTTTTCGAGTATGCGCGCGACGTCGCTGGCATACATTTCGCAGGTTTTCAGCGGAATGATCCGGCGATCACGACTGGCGCTTACGAAGTGCAGCAGGAGGCGGAGCGGGATAACTACGAGCCGGGCAGATTCGTGCCGCTCCCGGGGTACGAATGGTCGGCGACCACTGATCGGGGCGGGCATCACAACGTGTATTTCCGTCGGTTTGACCAGGATCTGCGTCGGTCGGCGCATGGGGACCATCTGGATCCTTGGGACTTGGACACGGATCTCCCGCATGTGCGGGAGATGCATGCGGCGTTTCGATACTCGGATGTCGTGGTGACGCCGCACGTCGGGGGGATTGCAGCGGATTTGCAGTATCACGAGCCGCAGATCGAACCGGCTCTGGAGATCACGTCGACGCACGGTCAATTCGAGTGGTTCCTGCGGGAGTCAATTGAGCGGAACTACAAGATGGGTTTCATTGGCGGGAGTGATTGCTACACCGGTCGGCCCGGCGATGATCAGCCGGGCCATCAGTTGCGGCGATATCAGAAGGCTGGCTTGACGGGTGTGTATGCAACGGAGTTGACGCTGGACGGGGTTTTGGCGGGTATGAAGGCGCGGCGGGTCTATGCGACGTCGGGCGTCCGGATCGTGGCTGCGGTTTCGGCAGATGGACACATGATGGGATCGGAGTACTCGACGGCTTCGTCGCCCGAAATCTCGGTGAAGATCATTGGCACGGGTCCATTGGAGCGAGTCGAGCTGTTTAGAGGATTGGAACTGCTGCACTGCGAGGAGATGTCACCGGGCAGATCCGACAATCGCGTACGCGTCACATGGGAAGGGGCGAGTCGGCGGACCAGCTACTCTGGAGTGGTTTGGGAAGGTTCGGTGAAGACGTCTGGCGGTTCGATCAATCGTGTCGAGAAGATCCGGTTTGATAGTCCGAGGTCGGAGGTTACGAATTCGAACGAGTCCGGTGTGAGTTGGAAATCTTGGGCATGTGGATATATCAGCGGGTTGTTGCTGGATATTGATGGTTCGGACGAAACGGGGATTGAGGTGGCGTTGTCGAGCGATGTCATTGCGAGCTCGCAGTTCGGCGGGCATGGTGAGACAGGGTCTCGTCGCATAAACTATGCAACGGCTGACCGGGTGCGGATTCCAACGACTCTGGGAGCGCTCGCCGATGGTCCGAGAGTCATCGATCTAGGGGAGTTGGATCGGAAGGTTACGGTGGAGTTGGTGCCAGAGCCGGGACCTGACCGCGTTGAGTTTCAGGTGACCGATGAGTCGCCCAAACCGGGCATCAATCCGTACTGGGTGCGTGTGACTCAGTCGGACATGGAGAAAGCATGGACGAGCCCGGTGTTCGTGGACTTTGTGGCGCCGGTTAGATAGTTGAAGAAGAACTTGTGATGGAACGAAAATCAATCGGCTAATCACCCGATAGGAGCAGCATGAGATGCTGGCTGGCGGTGACTACGATTCGGCGAACTCAAGGAGCATCCGACGAACCGTGGGAGTGGGTTAAAACGCGCCATGTTTATATAATGCGGCAGTCGCGCGTTCGCGGCTGTCCGCAAATTCGACGCTGAGTGCCATGATCCGAAGCGGAAATTACGAGCCGTACTCCATTGTCATCCTTTGAGCCATCGCGCATTCACCTTTACCTATTGAATGATCGATTCGGTTCGATCCGGATGTTCGGCACGCTGATCCTAGTCGCGGCATCAGTCTTATTGTTCGTTACCGGAATCAATTGTGGCGGTGGCGAGGACGACGTGGCACCAACTGCAACCGAATCCGTTCCTCCGACTGAGCCGCCCACATCGGCGCCGATCCCAGAACTCACTGCGACGCCGGTTGTTGATGCAGCGCCGGAATCGGCCGTCGAAAAATCCGTAGATTCGGTGGGCACAAACGGGGATATTAGCGACGAGGACGCTTTGGCGACGGTTTTGGGTGAATGGGGATCAACCTGCTTGAACGGCGTCTACCCGCCTCACGCCCCGCAATTAGGAGACGTCTCCGATAGCGACCTTTCTACCGATCCTAACGGTGTGCAGTTCGTCACGATATCCGAGGGTGACGGCGAGCTAGCCAATTTGAATTGGGAGGTCGACGTTCAGTACACGGGTTGGTTAGACGATGGGTGTATATTCGACAGTTCGTACACGCGTTCGGAGCCGACAGTATTCCCAGTCAACGCCGTAATACCAGGCTGGCAGATGGCACTAACTCAGATGAAGGTTGGTGAGCGAAGACGCGTCGTAATACCGCCAGATCTGGCGTACGGCCCGGCTGGATCGCCGCCGGTCATACCCGGCAATGCCACGTTGACCTTCGACATCATTTTGGTAGGTGGCACTGACCCCGACGCTGCGAACGCTCTGGCGACGCAGACTGCTGATGATCTTTTGTTGCAAGCTACTGCGGAGGCGAGGGAATTCGACGCCGAGGCAGCGGAGTTTGAACCCATCCTCGTCGACTACATTCAGGATGTAGACAGTTTCATCGCGGCGGTTCCCCAGGGCGAAGTTACTTGTATGACCGCATATGCCGGCGGGATCGAAAACGTGGAACAGATCTTCTCCAGCCAAGTTCCTCCCACCTTACCGATGATCGCGAATTTCGATGAATGCTTGAGCGACAACACTCTGCGCAACATTGCCGCGGGTAGAATAGCGATCATTAGTTCAGAAATTTCAGATGAGACGTTGTCTTGTATAGAAGGCAGGCTCGAGAATCCGACACTTAGACCGCTGTTCGGCGTCTTCGACGAAGCACGAGTGTCAGAGCAGTGGATTTCCTCTCATTTTTGCCTTAGTGCGGAAGAGCGGGTAGCGTTCGAAGAGGCGCTGTTTGCCAATCAGCCTGGTCAGGAGCCGACCGGCGCGGGCGGGACGTTTATAGATGTACAGGAATGCATGGTCGGGGAGCTCGGGGCTGCGAGGTATTTCGAGCCGGTAAACCAACCGGACACGGGGGACCGCGAGGCGATGGAGGTCTTCTTCACCAACTTCACCGCGTTTTTGATTGCCGACATCCACTGCCGTCAAGGCGAAAAGAGCTACGAATTGAGCGACGGCACGGTCATGTCCGAAGACGCGGCTAGGTGTGTCGCCGACTCGCTCGGCGACGTCCGCTTCGGCGAGGTGTTGCTAGACCGTGTTTGGGTGCCGACCATCGAAGAACACGTGGAGGCAGCGACCGCTTACGGCGATTGTGGAGTATCCACCGATTTCTTGGCGTTGCCAGAAGGCGTCGGCACACTGGAATCATCGGAACTTTCATGCATCGCCGGGGAATTGGACAACTCGGACGATCCGCGTCAGACAACTTTGCGAGCTCTCAGCGAGGTCGGCGCGCGCACCGACATTAAAGCAGGTGATCTGGTCGCGTTGCTGTTAGGGACCCAAACGTGCGGCATCGACTTGCCCGGGATTCCTGACGGCGCAAATATATCCGACGCAGCCGCGATGTGCATTTCCGGCAAAGTCGACAACAGCTTGTACGTGCAAGGGCGAGCCTTGGTGCTGGATTCGTTCGAACTGGCCCTACAAGATTCAGCGGAGTGTTTCTCCGGTAATTGACGACTCATCGACGAAGTTCACAGGCATCGAAGTTGGTAGACTGTAACGATGCCTAACGAAGTCCTAAATGTCGGTGATATTCGCGTTACTGCGTTAACAGATGGCCGCGTCGTCTTCGACCCGCGCATCACGTTCCCGGAGACGCCGCTCGAGCACTGGGAGCAGTATTACGACATCTTCCCTGAGTATTTTTCGAAGCCGTATTTCCTGCTCAATCTTGGTGTCTTCGTGATGCATTCCGGCGGCAAAAATGTCGTGGCGGACACCGGTTTCGGCCCGCACGGCCAAATGCTCGGAGCCGATACACCGGCCGATCTGTTGAACGATTTCGAGCGCAAAGGTATCGGAACAGACGAGATCGATACCGTCTTCCTCACGCATCTGCATGGTGACCACGTCGGATGGAATACGAGGCCAGAAAAGCTCACGAAGCCGACTTTTGAAAACGCGCGTTACACGGTCCACCGTTCCGATTGGGAGCACTTCACTAGTGAAGAGATACTCGCCGATTTCCGCGGCGAGGCGGTAAAGCGGAGCGTAATTCCGCTGGATGATGCCGGTGTCCTCGATCTGATGGAAGGCGAAACAGAACTCGCCCCGGGTATCACCGCGATCCACACGCCGGGACATACACCCGGTCACATGAGCCTTTTGATCTCCTCGGGGCGGGAGCGAGCCTTAATGATTGGCGACGTGTTGGGTTCCCCGATGCATGCCACCGACACCGAGTTGACGTATTGGCCAGACACGGATAAGGAACAGGGCATCAAAACCCGGAATGGCTTGCTGGACATGGCCGAACAAGAGAACTTGATCGTGCTAGGTAGCCATCTCAGTCCGCCGGGATGGGGAACTATGGTGCGATGGCAAGGCAGGCGCTACTGGAAAGGGTTGTAATCCTTGACCGACGAGGTCCTCGACGTCGGGAACATTCGAGTTACGTCTTTGAGCGAAGGCCGTGTCGTGTTCGATCCGCGGTTGATGTTTACTGAGACGCCGTTGGATCGCTGGTCGCATTACTACGACATCTTCCCAGAATGCTTCTCTGGTCAGCATCTCCTGATGAACCTTGGCGTATTCGTGATGGTTTCGGGCGGCAAGAACGTAATCGTCGACACCGGTTTTGGACCGCACGGCAAGATGCTGGGATCTGAGACCTCCGCAAATTTGATGCACGATTTCGTTCGCAAAGACGTCAGCACCGATGATATCGACACCGTCTTCGTGTCTCATCTTCACGCCGATCATGTAGGTTGGAACATCGATCCGGAGACCAGTGATGTGCCGACGTTCAAGAACGCTCGTTACACGGTGCACCGCGCCGACTGGGAGCATTTCACGGTGCCGGATGACGATAGCGAGTTTGGGATGGAGCCGATCGAGCGTAGCGTCATTCCGTTAGACCGGATCGGGGTTTTGGACCTGATGGAAGGCGAAACGGAGCTAGCGCCAGGGGTTACGGCTATTCCGACACCTGGGCATACTCCCGGTCACATGGCACTGTTGCTCTCCTCTGGAAAACAGCGGGCGATATTCATCGGCGACATCTTGATCAACCCGATGCACGGCACTGACACCGATCTTCCCTTCGCGCTCGACACAGATCCAGCAGAGGCTCTGGAGACGCGCCTTCGGATTCTCGACAAAGCGCAAAGGGAGGGGATGATCGTCTTGGGCAGCCACCTAAGTCCGCCGGGATGGGGGACATTGGTGAGATGGGAAGGCAGGAGGTATTGGCGGGGGATCAGCAAATTCGGTTAAGTCTTGGTGACGTGGTAAAGTGTGAGACTATAGTCATGACTATGGTCATATGAGGAAACGGAATGCAGACTTACAAGGCATCTGAGTTCAAGGCCAAGTGCTTGAAGATAATGGATGAAATCGCAGAATCTGGTGAAGTAGTGGTGGTGACGAAACGGGGAGTACCGGTTGTGGAGGTTGGGCCGATCATCAAACGTCCGAAGTCAATTTTTGGGGTCGACAAAGGAAAGCTTAAGATCTTGGGAGACATAATCTCACCGATCGACGTTGAATGGGACGCGATGAAGCGATGACATTGGTGCTCGACACCAACGCTCTTCTGTGGCTCCGCGAAGGGAGTCCGAAACTAGGAATTCGGGCCAGAACGATCGCTGATGATGCGCTTCAGAACGGCGAACTATACGTTTCAGCGTTTAGTTTCTGGGAAGTGGCGATGCTGGTCGCAAAGCAGCGATTGGAGCTAATCGGATCAGTGAATTCTTGGCGAGAACGTGTGCTGGCCGACGGAGTTCGAGAAATACCCGTGTCCGGTGAAATCGCGATTGCTTCCGCGGAGTTTGTTGGAGGCATGCCTGACGACCCGGCGGATCGGATAATCACCGCGACCGCGATAAACATCGGTGGCACACTTTTGACTGCCGACGGAAAACTGCTTCGATGGGATGGCGCGTTAGATCGACACGACGCTCGGACTTAACAACCAACGGCACCAAACGAATCTCTGTCGGTTATCCATTTCAGTTAGGCAATGCCACCGACGTCGTGACCAACACGTTCACTTCGCGGAGCAAGTCGGGAGGCTCTTAAGCGATGCAGTCACCGACTTTAGCATCATCGAACCGAAAGAAGTGCAAAGTTGGTCCGATCACCGGGCGCTTCGCCTCTAAGCCACTAGCTCTCCACGTTCGTCTGCGATGGCCATCGTGTTGCCGTCCGGGTCCTCAAAGAATGCCATCCATAACTCGTAGTTGCCCGTCGAGTGGATGACGTGGGGCTCGCTCGTAAACTCAACTCCGCGTTCTTTGAGCGTCTCGTATCCGATCTGGACATCTGGGACATTGAAGTAAATAACGCTGTTTCCGGTGGACGCCTCACCTGGAATTGCCGACAACATCAGGTGGACTCCATTGCAGTCAAATATCGCCAAACCGGGAGGGAACTTCGCGATGAACGGTACGCCGAGCTTGTCGCGATAGAAGTCGATTGCCCCGTCTAGATCGTCAACGCTGATGCTTATCTGATAGACCGAGTTGATCTTCAAGTCATCACTCATGACTGGCTCCTTGTGTCCTGAAATACTTGACGATGCTAAATATTAGCAATATAAAATAAATATGTCAATCTTCGACGAGACCACGCAAACGCCCGAATCGTCTCCTGGAGAGCTCGGGGAGCGGATAATCGCTTTGATCGAACTGCTGCGCCGCAGGATCCGACCAAGCTATCACGCTACACGGCTAACTGCCGCACGGATGTCAGCACTGCGGATAATCATCGAGAATGGGGGGACGACTGGAGGCCAGATCGCACAGATCGAGCAGGTTACGCAAGCCACCATTACTAGGATGCTCGACGGTCTCGATGAGAGTGGATTCATCGTGCGGGAGCCATCCCAGCGCGACCGGCGCATAGTGGATGTACGAGCCACGGAGTCAGGCCGCGCCGCGTTCAGGGAAGCCGTGGCCGCGCAGGTCGAGCGCCTTGCCGGCGACCTAGAAAACCTCGGTGCCCAAGAACGTTCTAAGGTGTCAGAGGCGATACGTCATCTTGAGCGGATTTTCGCAGACAGCTAGAGATTGGCGCCGCGGTGGGAGCTGCAAATCATCGAGCGCTATCAACCAATAGTTGTTGCCCGCTACAGGCCTAATCGAAGAAGTCTTTGTCTTCGTCGGACAGGTGTTTCTTGGCTTCTTTGACGTTGAATTCGACGCCTAGGCCGGGAGTGTCCCAGACTTTGATGTGGCTGTTTTCGACGATGGGGTCGGGCAAGCCGTCCATTATGTCGTACCACCACTCGGGTTTGCCGGCCGGATACTCGAAAGCGATGTAGTTTCGTGGGAGGGTTGCGGCGAGGTGGACGTGTGCGGCGATTCCGATGATGCCGTCGGCGACGCCGTGCGGAGCCATGAGGACACCGTGCATGTCGGCATACTCTGCGATCCACTTGAGTTCGGCGATCCCTCCGACGTCGAGCGGGTCTGGGCCGATCACTCGGACGGCCTTGGATTCGATGAGGTCTTTGAAGTTCTGGCGGAGGTAGATCTGCTCGCCGGTATGGATGGGAGTGGAGGTTTGGATCGTGACTTCACGGAAGAGTTCTGGGAGAACGTAAGGAGTGTAGTCGCCTGTGATGGTGTCTTCGAGCCACATGATGTTGAGTGGTTCGAGAGCTTTGGCGAGCCGCAGCGTGTCCTGAACGGTCATTCCAGGGCCGCAATCGAGGGCGAGACCGACCTCGTCGCCGAGCACGTCTTTCATGGCTTCGACGCAGGCGATGGTGTATTTGAGGCCTTGTTCGGTCAATGGGCCTCCGACAGGAGGTCGCACACCTCCGCGCGGCGGGCCGCTGTATTTCGGGAGTTCGCCGTAGAAGTAGTTGGGGACTTCGGCGGCCATTTGAGAGTGGAAGGAGATGCCCTGCTTGATGATGGAGAAGCCTTCTTTGAACTCCTTCATTTCGGCCATGTTTTCGGCGAAGTGTTCGGGGTCGTTGCCTTTTAGCGGCACCCTTATACCGCCGTTGTAGACGCGCACCTTGTCGCGCACCTTGCCGCCGAGCAGTTTGTAGACGGGGACGCCAGCCGCTTTGCCCGCGATGTCCCACAGTGCGACTTCGATGGCACTAACCGCAGCGCCCCATGGCTTGAAGCTTCCAAGCCTGCGAATACGGCTAACGACGCGCTCAACGTCGGTCGGGTCCTGCGATAGGATGGCGTCTTTGTAGTAGAGGACGAAGGGTTTCAAATAAGGTTTCGTCCATTCGGCTTGGCCCCAACCGTCGATGCCGGCGTCGGTTTTGATGCGGACGATGGGGTTGTCGCCGATGATGGCGCACTTCAGATCGGTGATCTTCATTTGATGGGCTCCTTGGGAGACTCCTTGCATTCCTGAGGGAATGATAAGGGAAGGGGCGCGATGGCGAGCGGATTTACGCGCCGAGGCGCAAAACGCAATCGATCAGTCGATCGGCTGATGGAAGTAGTAACAGAGCTCGTCGGGGGCGATGACGAAGAATACCTGAAACCTTTGCCCGTCGCGTTCGTCGACGCGCCAGTTGCCGGGTTCGACACCGTTACCTTCGATTTCATCTCTGACGCGTTGAATATCG
Organism: Dehalococcoidia bacterium; assembly: GCA_965220355.1. Lineage (GTDB taxonomy): Bacteria > Chloroflexota > Dehalococcoidia > Lucifugimonadales > Lucifugimonadaceae > Bin127. Next base: position 20,391 of record OZ244820.1, on the reverse strand, counting down.
CTGACAAGGATCGCGGCGCCATCTTGGCTCGCGTCGCCGCCGTTGACCGCGAAACCGATCCGCGCCCCGTCGCGTTCCACGATGACAGTTGGGACGGGGTCGTTGTGTCGCTCGACTTCGATGAGGCCGAATGCGTCAGCGTAGTATTTGGCGGCGACGTCGATGTCTTTTACCGGCAAGGCGAGTACGTCATCGGCAAACGGGAAAGCTGCTTCGAAGAGTTTCATGGTGTTTGTTCCGATAAGGGGTAAAGTTGGGCGCGATGCTACGGATTTTAGATTGGGAGAGAAATGGCGACCCCGAGCAGATTCGAACTGCCGGTCTCCTCCTTGACAGGGAGGCGTGTTAGGCCACTACACCACGGGGCCGCATAAAACACTGGCGACGCTGGCCTCAACGGCAACAGCATCGTATCTATAGATTAAACGAAATCATGAATTCCGTCAACGAAGTGTCGCGCCTTAGCCGGGTCTGCGCATTGCCATACGACGGACTCGTGAGCGCGCTGCTTGTCGGACTTTGGCGGCCACGCGGGACTGGGATTCAAGGGTCAAAATGAACGGCAGGGCAAGTATCATCATCGCGGCCATGATGGCATAGGCAGGACGGTAGGAATCGGTGAAGTCGTACATCAGGCCGACGAACAATGGCCCTACGGTGCCGAAGATCGCGCTTACCGAGCTCGCTATGCCGACGATCGAGCCGTAGCTGCGGCGTCCGAAGTAGTCTGCGAGGATTGCCAATCTCAACGGAATGGACGCTCCAAAACCGAGCCCGAATCCGAAGACGAAGACAGGGAGAGGTATCAATCCCCACGAGATTCCGAAGTAGTCCGAGTTGATCATCGCTAGAGCGCCGACGCCGAGCATCTGAATGAGGAACGAGCCGGCGAGGAGCAGCTTCTTGTCGAAATTGTCGCCGATGAACCCGATGCCGGCGCGACCTAAGATGTCGCCAATGGCGACTGCGCCCGCGGCTGTGGCCGCGAGCCAAGCGCCGATTTCGTATTCGATTAGTGCGGGAAAGTGGAAGAGGTTAGTGGAGCTGACGAGTTGTCCTATGCTGACGGCGATCGAGATCTGCCAAAAGGCGCGAAGTCGCAAGACTTCGCGGACGCCGATGGAGATTTCGCGCGGGCCACGTTGCGCCCGCCCGTTTGCGTCGCGCGTCTTTGGTTCGGCGTCTCCATCGGGCAGTTGTCCGAAATCTTCCGGTCGACGTCGCATGATCATCGCCACAGGCAGGCCGACGATCCAGAACCCGACGCCGACGCCGAAGAGTACCGGACGCCAGCTAAAACTGGAGATCGCCCACACGAGCAATGGAAGCACGATGGCGCCTACTGCCGAGAACGTCATTAATACCGAGAACGCGCGCGCGCGCTGTCGCACGAACCAGTTGCCCACGGTCGCCACGAACACGATAAACGTGCCGAACGACATTCCAAGTGCCAGCAGCAACACAGAGGCATAGAAATGCCAAAGGTTCTGCATGAGGCTCATCACAATGAAGCCGAATCCTGTGACGATCACGCCGAAAATCATGACGCTCTTCGGACCGAAGCGGTCTAGTGCGACGCCGACGAACGGCGAGATGAGTCCGCTCTCGCCACGTTGAATTGAGACGGCGGCTGCGAAGGCGGCGCGGCTCCATCCGGTGGTCGAGAGGATGGGATCGACAAAAGCTTGAAACCCGCGCCAAAAAACGGCAGAGGCGTAGAACTGGGTGATACCGCCGCCAAGCACGATCCACCAGCCGTAGAAGATGTCAGATGGGCGTTTACTTAGCGACGCGATGCCTCCCGAATGAGTCTCACAGCGTGTTGGGATTTGATAATGGGATGGCTACGCAAATGGCAGAGCGGAACGCGCGGCTAGCGATAACGCGGTCATAATCGATCCGAGGAATCTTCATCGGCATTCGATCACGGCACGACCTGCCTCCAGTGATTTTGGTTACCTGATGTGAAAGCAGGATATCGCGCGACGTGGGTGCGAATCACGGTATTACGACGCGAGAAAGGTCGAAAATCACGGTGAGCGGAGTAATGCCTACAGATCGGATGCAGAAATCATGCGATCCGGTTTACACCCGGCGGCGCGCCTTTGAGCGAGTCGAGCCCTCGTTCTATTCCGCCAAGTTCGCTAGGTAAGGAGAGTTATCAAGAACTTCGTCCGGTATCTCGAACTCGGCGCCGTATTCGGTTACGGTGGCCTCTACGCGGTACGGAAGTCTTGCATTGTTGTCTGCGCCAAAAACCCACAGCATCGCGTAAGACTTCATCAAGTAGGTTTCGGGATCGAGGATGATCTCGAAGGTCGGAACTGGCCAAGCTTGGCTTTCAGGGTGGTGCTTAACCGTATATCTCAGCAGATCATCCTGATGCTGTTCGATCTCGATGCGATCAGCGGAGAGTGTGTATTGCCGAAGCATACGTGTCGGATCGGCGAGGATGAAATCGAACTTGATTTGATCTCGATATCTGCGGCCTCTGCCGCCGTGGCTCTCGCTCGCGGTCCAACGTCCACCGGCGGACGACCACGACTCCTCGTCCCATCCGAAAATGATGGAGCTCCAGTTTTCGCTTGAGAATTTAGCCCTCCTACTTTGCGACCAATTGAAGTCTGCGTATTGCACGTCGATCGTGGAGCCGGGATAGTACACGCTGCCGCGGACATCCATCCCTGTCATCTCGACCGAGATGCTGCCAGCTTTGGCGTATGCGCTAATGAGTCGATTGGCGACGACATCGGGTTCGGGCAACGTTGGCTCATAGTCGAGCGTTTCGTAGTCCAGAACTATCAACTCGCGGAGGTCTTCAAAGGAAGTTCCGGGCGTGGCGTCCGGCGAGTATATCAACTGATACATGAGCCAGTCGTGAGGCCGAATGTAAGTTGTGCGGTCAAAGTGTCCGGGCAATGTAGGTCGCCCGTCTCGAGCCGTAGGGATGAGAACACGTTTCATCAGGTCGACTACGTTGAATCTGACGCCGTCCTCGATTGGCTCACCTTCGCCGGGTGCGAAATCGCCGAAATGCCTTAAGCTCATAGCCCCAAATTCGGGAGTGTTTTGGTCGCCCGACGTCGAATATGCCCACGCACATGAAAATCCAAGGTCACAACCGTCCCAAAGAACCTCCGTGATTCTAGATGCGCCTTGATGTCCGACGTACGCTTCCACGTGGGCTTGTTCGACGTCATCGACGATCGTGTAGTCGATACCGGTGATTTCGCGGAAGATGTCAAGCGATTGGTCGAATACCTCGACGTATGAAGGATCGCCCTCACGGTAGAGATTGACAGTCTCGAGGGTCCACTTTCGAACGTGCTGGCTTTCAAACCCGCTGCAAGTACCTAGGCCTAGATCATCGAAGCGCGCCGAGTCGACAAAGCATTCCCACATCGTGCGGGACATACCGACGATGCGCTCCTCGACGTTGACCACGACTTCGCCGCTCGCCGTACCGGCGATGACCTTCAACGATGTCTCGCCTTGCGGCAATCGCAAATCCGACAAAACAACCGTCGATCCGTCAGAACCTACATGTGCAGCGACCGCGGGCTGTATCGCTTGGCAGGTTTCGGCGTCGTCTTGTGAACCCGTGTAGCAAACCGCCGTTATCTCGCCGTCGACGCTCGGTTCTGTACCAAGCTGGGTTGCCGTCAGCGTCAAATCAACCAACGCTGAACCGTCCATGTAGTATCCCTGCACATCTGCCGATGTCATGCTCCATAGCACGTCGAAACTGGACTGAACGCGCAGATCAAGGACGACATCGTTGAGCACCGCGATTCGAGGTGCACCAAACCAAACGTCATGTTCGACTTCAAAAGTCGCCGACAAACGAGCGAAACCCGTATCGAGACCGTTTAAGGTCATCCGCCATCGATGTTCCGTGGCAGTCGAATCTTCAATCCAGTCTGGTGTGAAGACCTCTTCTGCCTCGCACGAAACTAGGCCTTTACACTCCAAGCGGGCGCGGATAGACGACATCGGCCAATCTGTTGGGCCTTGGATGGTGAACTCCACAGATGCGTTGGCGGTTAGATCATCGTTGTAACCCAATACCTCATAATCGGCGAGCTCCACAACGGGATTCTGAGCGGCCGAGATCGTCGCGATCACATCGGTGACGGTTTGGTGTCGGGCCGGGCCAGTCCAACTTGCCGCGTCGTCGTCGAAACTCGCTGTCAACCGCCTTTCGCCTTGCGCAATGCGTTCGACAAGAAGGGAGGTTCGATAGACACTTTGGTCGTCAGATCCGCCTGCCCACCCCAGCGGGAGCGATCTGGATGCTCCACATGGATGATCGTCTACACATCGGATATCCGCTTCGACGACATTCAATGGCCACTGATCGGTGCGCGTGATTGAAAACCACAATACGAGATCTGCGCTCCCGTCGTTCCATCGCGTGCCGACCTCGTGCCCGGTGTATGTGACGTTAATAGGCTGAGGATCGGAGACCGAGACGAGATAGCTATCGACGCTATAAGAGATCTTTGTCCCGTGTCTATCCTGCCCAGACAATCTGATCGACAGGTCATTATCACCCGGTGACAACTGGATGGTGAATTCGGCTGTTACGCCCGTTTGCGCGTCACCCGCAACTGTCATGTCAGAACTTTCGCAAACCTCGGCTCCGCCGCAAGTGACGACGGTAGTTATGACGCCTTGTGCGTTCGCAAAGCGGTTAGGAAGGTCGATGGTCATAGCCGCGGTAACTGTGCCGTCGAGATTCCAAACGCCGATCTCGTGCGAAATGTCTTCGGACTGAGCGTTCGCCACAGGGGTATTCAACGTGATCAGGAGCGAATTGAACACGGTCAAACCGATCAAAAGCCACGTTATTTTGGGACGAACGATCATTCCGAATTCAATTCCGCTAGGTACTCGGAATCCTCGCTGACCGCGTCTGGGATCTCGAATGCTGCCCCATAGTCGATCACTTGGGCTTCAACTCGGTAAGGCGTCCTCTCACTATTGTCGGCATCGAAAAACCAATTAATCGTGTACGAGACCATCTGGTATGTATCGGGATCGATGATGATCTCGATCTGAGGTTCCGGCCAATTAGTGTTCAAATCGTTACGGGGGACCGAATACACCCAATGCGCGTCTTCGTTTTCGGAGAGGCTACTGCTGAAAACAATGAAGACTTCGGTAAACAACATGCTGGTCGGGTCAGTGAGCGGAAAATCGAACTTGGTTTCGTCGCGATATTGACGGCCAATACCGTCTTGGTCGTCGCTAATTGCCCAATCGTCCTCGTCTGAAACCCACGTTTCTGCGCCATATCCGAAAATGATCGAGTCTCGGTTCTCGCTCGAGAACCTGATTCGGTTACTCTCAAATGCCGAAAAATCGGAGTAATGAACCGTGAGCGACGGGCCAGCTTCTTCGGCGCTGCCCCGAATATCCTTACCCGTCATCGTGACGGAGATGCTGCCAGATTCGAAATACTTGTCCAATACCTTGTATGCGACCAGATCTGGAGGCGGCAAGGTAGGCACATAGTCAAGTGTTTCATCATCGGATACGACTAGCTCGCGAAGGTCTTGAAACGAAGTCCCGGGGGTTGCATCTGGAGAGTAGATCAACCGGTACATCATCACGTCGTGCGGCCGCAAAGACGTTGATGCGTCTAGATTCGCCTGTAAGAATGGTCGAAGTTGACGACCAACCGGAATCAAAGTTTGGCGTAAATAATCGGTGATTAGGGTCCTTAAGCCTTCTTCCCGGCGAGAGCCTTCTCCTAGCGTCACCTCGCCTCGGTGAAGGATAGTTACCATACCTCGATCGACGGTGTGACTGGCGTCGGTGGATGAATACGAGTGCGAACAATGTCTTTGAGTGTTGCAAGATTCGCCGAGCAACTCTAGGATTCTCGAATGACCGTTGTGCCCGAGGTATGCCTCGAGCTGCGCGTTTTCGGGATCGTCGACATACACATAATCGATCCCAGTGATGCTATGCATGACACTGACCGCATCGTCGAAAATCTGGACATAGGATGGATCGCCTACGGGGTAAACGTTCACAGATTCGAGCGTCCACTTGCGGACGACAGCGTTTTGGAATCCGCTGCAAGTTTCGGTGCCAAACCACTTCGCGATTTGCTGTATCGGGTTGGTATCGGTAAAGCAATCCCACATGCCTCGCCGGAAACCGACAATTCGCTCCGGAACCGAGACGTCAACGTCGCCGCTCGCTTTGCCCGCGAAGATTCTCAAAGTACCATCGCCCTGCGGCAGGCGAAGGCCCGGTATTGTTACCGTCGAATCTTCCGCGCCGATAGAGACCGTACCCGCCGTTTCCAACACTTGGCAGAAACCCAAATCGCCTAAATCTGTCGCGTAACAGACGCTGGTGACATGATCGTTGATAACTGATTCGGTGCCGAGTATTTTGGCGGAAACGGTTAGGTCGAGTAGCGCTGATCCATCCATGTAGTAGCCAGTGGCGGTTGACGACGATGATTGCCACGAAACGTTGTACTTCTCGGTGTCCCTCGCGTCTATCAGGAGGCCGTCGAGCGAAGCGGCGCGGGGAGGCCCGAACCAAGCATCTTGCTGTGGTTCGAATGTCGCCGTCAGACGAACATAGCCTTGCGGGAGATTGTTGACGACAGCTTGCCAAACGTGCTCGGTCGCCGTTTCATCGTCAACCCAAGCCGGTGTGATTACCTCCTCGACCTCACATTCGACGTCGTCGGCGCAAGCCAATGAAGCGCGGATCGATGACATCGGCCAAGAGTCTGTCCGTTTCAATGTGAAATCCAACGTCGCGTTGACTGATTCATCTTCATTCGTGCTTGAGACCACTGTTTTTGTCAGCTCGATCTCGGGTTTCTGGGCGATCGGTATCGCTACATCCACGAACGTTTGCGAATTGTGACGTGCCGGACCCGTCCATTGCTCGGTGGTGTCGTAGAAACTCGCATGCAAACGTCTATCGCCTTGCGCGACGCGCTTAACGAAGAGGTTGACGGTGCGCACTGGTGCCGCACCATCATTTTTGCCCCATCCAGTACTGACTGACGTGATAGTTCCGCACGGATGCGTCTCGACGCACGCGATGGCGGCTCGGAACTGGTGGACCGGCCAATCATCCGCGCGTTGAACCGCAAACGAGAAACTCAGATCAGCGCTGCCATCGTCGTGGAGCTCGACGACATCGTATTTGGTGAAATCGACGAGCAAGGATTGGGGTTCAGGCACCGAGATCACGTAGTCGTCGACTTTGTGTTCGATACTTCCACCACCGGTAACTCGAGCAGTGACCGTGATCGAAAGGTTGTCGTCGCCCGGCGACAGCTGGCTTAATAGACGTAAAGTAACGCCCGATTGCTTGGTGCCTTCAATTGCAACATCGGAACTATCGCAAGAAGTGTTATCGTCACACTCCACCGACGCGGTTATGGTTCCCTCTGTGTCGGCAAAAACGCTCGGAAGATCGAGAGTTATTGACGCCGTTGCGGTGCCGTCGTAATTCCAACTGGTGATGCTGTGAGAAACGGCCGGAGTCTGCGCGGTGGCGCGATGCGTGTTCGAATCCAATGTCGCCCAAGCAACCGCGGATAGAAACAAAACCAACACAAGTCTCGCAAAAAGGTGGTGCATCGCGATCCAGTTCTAATCGGTAACGGATCGAGGACATCTCCCGGATCAGTGGATGCAGATATTAAACTACGACAGATTCGTTGTAAAGGTGACAAGAAACTACGCGATTCGTCGCAGTTTGGTACAGCGGCGGTGCTTCTTTGCAGATTTCCATCGCGTGGGGGCACCGATCGGCGAATTGACATCCCGCGTAATCAACGTTCATTGTGTCCGCAACGCCATCGGTGGACGGCGCAACGACTTCCAATCCTTGTTGCCATCTCTGGTCTGGATCTGGCATGGGGATCGAGCCGATTAGCAGTTGCGTATAAGGGTGTTCCGGTTCTTGGATAACCGGTACGACGTCCCCCTGCTCCGCAATTACTCCCCGATAGAGCACAACGATGCGCTCGCTGATTTCGTAAGCGGTTGTGAGATCGTGCGTGATGTAGATGATGGAGATGCCGAACTCGGTATTGAGCTGCCGCAGGTTTTCGAGGATAGTGGCTCGCAACGAAGCGTCAACCATTGACACCGGTTCGTCCGCGACGATGAGTTTTGGGTTGAGCAACAAGGCGCGGGCGACCATGACCCGTTGCCGCTGTCCGCCGCTTAGCTGGTGCGGATAACGTCCGAGAGTGTCGCGCGGATTCAGTCCCACCTGCCGCAGCGTGTTCTCGATTACTTCGACCGCTTCGTCTCGTGAAGACGCGACGCCAGTTTTGCGGACAGGAAGATGCAGGGCGTGGTCGACTTTGTAGAACGGGTTGTAGACCTCGAAGGGATCTTGGAAGATGACTTGGACGTCGCGGCGAAAATGGCGCCTTTCGGCACGTGAAAGCTCGCCGACGGGTTTGCCACGATAAAGCACTTCGCCTGTGGTTGGCGGAATGATGCCGAGAAGCAGCCTGGCAATCGTGGTTTTGCCGCTGCCGCTCTCGCCGACAAGCGCGGTGATAGTTGGATCGTCCTCTTCGACCGATAACGAGAAGTCGCGCAAGGCAACGGTCTTGCGGCTGAACCAACCGGCACCGAAGGTTTTGGACGCGTTCTTGAGTTCAACTAGAGCCGTCATCGGATGTCATCTGGTAGCAAATTGGCGGATTTTAGTACAGCAGACACGCGGCCTTCTGTTGATCCTGCCCGTCAACTTGTGGATCGCCGATCGGTTTCAGCATCGGCTCTTCCATCGGACATATTTCTATCGCCTGTGGGCAACGCGGATGGAATGGACAACCGCTCGGCAGCGAGTATAAGGATGGGGCGGTACCGGGAATCCCGCGCAGATCGCCCCGCTCGCGGTCCTGCCGTTCCAACGATGGAAGACTGTCGATCAACATCTGCGTGTACGGGTGTTTCGGCTCGCGCAATAGTTGCCGCAGTGTCCCGGTTTCTACCAATCTGCCGGCGTACATTACGCCGAGCGTATCGACGAATTGGGCCATCAAACCGATGTCGTGGCCAATCAGAAGGATCGCGGCGCCCAAATCCTCTTGTAATTCGGCGAGCGTCTCCATAATCTGTCGTTGCACAACCACATCGAGCGCCGACGTCGGCTCGTCGGCGACTATGACTTGAGGGCCCATCGAGATGGCGATCGCGATCGTCACGCGCTGCTTCATCCCGCCGCTCAACTCGTGCGGATACATATCGCCGACCTGCGGGCTGAGTCCCACTTTCCCGAGGAGGTCGTGAACGCGATCTCGGTACTCATTCGACGAGTGCTGGGCGCCGTGGTCGCGTAGGCCGTCGATGATCTGGTTTTTGACCTTGGCGACGGGGTTCAGCGAGTTCATTGCGCCCTGCGGCACGAGCGCGATCTTGGAGAGTTTCGCGGTACGCATCTCCTCATCGCTCAACACGAGCAGATCGGTGCCATCGATGATTGCAGTCCCGCTGGTGATACGCCCGGGAGGTTTAATGAGCCGCATTAAAGCGAGCGCGGTGGTCGACTTGCCTGATCCTGATTCCCCGACAAGTCCCATTCGTTTGCCCGGCATGATGGCGAAGCTGACACCATCGGCGGCTTTGACTTCGCCACGGGAGGTGAAGTACGAGACGCGGAGGTCTGCAACCTCAAGGGCGGGGACTGCGCCGTTCGTAGCCGGTGCGGCGCTCATACCTGCCGCCTCAAACGCGGGTTCGCAATCGGATCTAAGCCAGCTGTGATCAGATACAGGCTCCCGAATACGAGCCCGAGCGCCAGGACGGGTGGTGTCCACCACCACCAGAGTCCGTTTAGCGGAGCTGAGTACTTTATCGCCCAGTAGATCGTGTTGCCAAGCGTCGGCTGGTTCTGCGGGCCCAATCCGAGGGCGTCCATGCCGATCGTCGTGAGCATCGCGACCGCGACCGCGGTGGCGAAACTTGCGGCGAGGAATGGGAGGAGATTCGGCAGCATCTCGAGGAAGATCAATTCCAACACGTTTGCGCCTGAAATCTGCGCCACCGTGATGTAAGGTCGTTCGCGCATCGTCAATACCTGCGAACGAATGGAGCGCAGGGGCCACATCCAGACGAACGCGGCGATTATTAACGCTTGCTGCGTGACATCCACCGATGCTTTAAGCGTCACGGCGACGACGACGAGGATCATGAGCACGGGAACCGTTATCAGGATGTCGGCCACGCTCTTGAAGAAGTTATCGATTATTCCACCGGTGAAACCGCCGACGAAACCGAGGATGGTGCCGATGATCATTCCGATCAATGCGGCCAGGAATCCAACGTACATCGTCAGGGGCGTGCCAAGCACGGTCAGCGCCCACACGTCGCGTCCTAGGCTATCGGTGCCGAGCACGGAGAACGTGCTCCGGTCTTCGCCCTTGACGCGATACTCGATCGTCTGCCACGGCGGCAAGTCAAACTCTACCGTGCCGGCGCGCGCGAGTTCTGGATCCGTGAATTGAGAACCGATGACGCCGAACACGGCCATGAAAAGCAGCAGGAATAACCCGCCCCACAACGTGGGGTAGGTGCGCACCCATCGCAAAGGGGTCAAAAGTCGGCGCGACAGCGGTCTGTCAGCGTCGATCTCCAAGGTCGTGTCGAGCAATCCGGGGTCGTTGTCTATGTGAGTCGTCATGAATGATCCACTAACTTGCGTGAATATTCGAGCGCATCAACTTCGTGCCGCGTAGGTTATCCGTGGGTCGATGCGTGGATACATAAGATCGAGTATCAAAGTTGCGAGTGCGATCGACAGGATCACGAGGTACACGATGCCGTAGAGCAACGTGTAGTCAAAACTCCGGATCGCCTGCAGAAGTGAGGTGCCGACGCCAGGATATGAGAAGACCACCTCGACGAGGATCACTCCCGATACGACCTGTCCGAGCGTGAGGGCGAACGACGTGACTTGCGGAAGCATCGCGTTGCGTACCCCGTACCAAGCGAACAGTCGCCAAGGCTTCGTGCCTTTGGCTTCGGCCAGCAACATGTAGTCTTCGCCTTGCGTTGTCACCATCATTCCTCGCATCCCGATCGCGGAGAATCCGATGCTGACCAAGATGATCGACAGCGCCGGAAGTATCGCGTGGTGGGCGGCGTCTTGTATGAAGGCTAGACTCCATTCGGGCGAAGTTCCGATCTTGTAACCGCCGCCGAGTGGAAACCAGTCGAGTTGGAAAGCCAAGAAGTTAATCAACGCGATGCCGACTAGATAGTAAGGTATCGCCGACAACGACATAACGGGCGGGAACAAAAACTTGAAGATGCGCGAGGCGCCGGGCCAAGCCACAAGCGCGCCCAAGGACATGCCTAGAAACATGTAGATAAGGGATGAGATCGTGACGAGGACCAGGGTCCAAGGCAGCGCCTGCGCGATGATGTCACGCACTTTCGTCGGGAAGTATGCGACAGAAAATCCGAAATCGAAACGCGCGAAGTTCCAAAGGTAGCGAAGGTATTGTTCGTATAACGGTTTGTCGAGACCGAACCGCTTCTCGAAGTTTTTGATCATCGCCTCGGTGTTACCGCTCGATACAGCACCGCGGGAAGCGAGCTGACTCATGCGCTCTTCGATCGGGTTGACATCGGCGAGGCGCGGTAGCACGAAGTTAAACGTCGCGGCTCCCCAAACAACTAGGAAGAAAACTCCAATGCGTCTTAGCAGATAGTCAGCGGTCACGTTTTTGATACTGCGTGTCGCGTTCAGGTACGTTCGCGAATGTGTTAGATTTCATAGTGCAAGGGGCCAAGCGCCTGTTCGGCATGCGTTCGTTCGGTAATCGAGCGGTGGCGTGGCAAACAGATTAGCACACGGACTAAAAGTAGCATCCACTTGATGAAGAAAGGGATATCGTCATGAAAAAACAATTTGATTCAGTCACGCGACAAGCTTGGCTGTTCCGTCTGCTGGCTCTCTCGCTGGTGGTCACGACCGTTATGGTCGCGGCTGTTGCTTGTAGCGAGGAAGAGCCGACCGCGACTCCAGTACCCCCCCCCACCGCGACGCCGGTACCGCCGACGGCAACTCCGGAGCCCGAGCCTGAAGAGGCGATGACGGATGACGGGATGATGATGAAGGAACCAGCGCCGTTGATCGATCCCGACTCGGTGTCGCGCGAGGAGACCTTGATTGTCATGAGCGGCGGACAGGACGGCCGATTCCCGGACTGGGAGAACTTCAATAACTACGTTCCCGGCGGCGTTGGTGGCTGGCACACCGGCCCGCTACAAACTATCGCCGAACCGTTGATCATGTTCAATCTGCTCACTGGCGAACACGAGATGTGGCTGGCCGAGTCGATGGATATCAGCGACGACTTCTCGCAAGTCACGTTGACGATACGCGACGGAGTGTATTGGAGCGACGGCATGCCGTTTACGGCGGAGGACGTTGCTTTCACCTTCGACATGGTTCTGAAGAACCAAGACTCGATGGTTCACACCGCCGAGATCCACCTTCTCAACAGCGTCGAAGTGATCGATGGCAACAAGGTGAGATTCACGCTCAAGGATCCGTCGCCCAGTTGGTGGGTTAACTCGCTCACGAGCAACCACGGCCTCTCGGAACAAATCGTCCCGAAACACATCTGGGAGGACAAGGATCCGTTGACGTTCACGTTCTACGACCCAGAACAAGGCTGGCCGGTCACTACCGGCCCGTTTGCGGTGGCCGACGCGTCGCCGGAGCAGAAGATCTTCGTTCGACGCTCAGACTGGTGGGCCGTCGATGCAGGTTTCAAGGACTTGCCAGCGATGGAGAAGGTGGTCTACATCCCGCAGCGCGAAGAGTCGGCGCGGGCGCAGATGATCATCCAGAACGAGATTGACGCCATGAGCATGGCGCCGGTAGCAACTTTGCTCAACATCTTTGAGCAAAACCCGGACGTGGTCACCTGGAGCAAGCAGCAACCACCGTACGGTTACCTCGACTGGTGCCCGATCGGTCTTTTCGTGAACAATGCTGCCGACAGTCCAATTGCTAAGAGCAAGGACATACGCTGGGCGCTCAACTACGCGCTCAACCGCGAGGTGCTCGTAGACAATGCGGAGCGCGGTGCCGGTACCGTGGCGTTCCACATGATCACGCCGTATTCGTGGTTCGACCCGTTCGAAGAGGTGTTGCAGCCGATCTACGAGAAGCACACCGTCGATACGACTGATCACTACGACCTGATGGAAGAACGGATGATGGCCGCGGGCTATGAGAAGAACGCCGACGATTTGTGGGAGAAGGACGGCGAGACGCTCTTCATGAACATCAACTTCCCGACATGGCTGGACCGTTATGGCGTCCACGTGACCAAGCAGCTGCAGGACGCTGGTTTCGAGGCCGAGATGGATCTGAGCCCGGGAGGTGGAGCCGAATTCGGGCGCGGCGAGCGCGACTACTCCTTTGGATGCAAAGGACCGTCCGGCGTTCTCGGCGCCGATCCGTACTACATGCTCTCGCTCTACTCGTCAGCCACGTTCCGTGACATAGGCGAGCCGCCGATTAACCCTTGGGCGACCGCACGCTGGCGCAACGAAGAGTTCGACGAGATCGTGACCGAGATGTCGAAGATACCGGCGACCGATCCCAAGACGATGGAACTGTTCGAGGACGCGATGGAGATCTGGTTCGAAGAGTTGCCAGATATCTACATATCGCAGCTCATCATCCGGCACCTCGGAAACGAGAACCACTGGACGGGCTGGACGTCGATGCAGAACAATTACGGCGTTCTACATCCTTGGCAACAGGAGTTCTTGAAGATCGTTACGAAGCTCGAGGCTAAATAGCGATCGCGTAAAGATAGCGCAGTGATAGTAGGGGCGGTCTCCGGGCCGCCTCTACTTGTCTCTAGGAGGCGGAGCAATCGCCCCCTCAATAATCAGCAACCTCGATTTCAGCGGCAGGCCGACGGATCCGCCAAAGCCGTGGAGGTTGCCATCGGAACCGATAACGCGGTGACATGGGATGATGATCGGGACGGGGTTGGTGGCCATCGCTCTGCCCGCCGCGCGCGCGGATGATTTAGAACCTGAGGCTTGCTCGGCCAACCAACCGTAGGTACGCGTTTCACCGCGGGGTATCGATCGGCACGCTTCTCTGGCGCGACGGGTGTAATCGGTCCACCCAGAGTCGTCGACCCGAATCTCGTCGAGTGATACCGCTTCTCCTTGGCAAAAGCGGATCAGCAGGTTTTTCGCACGGTTGAGGACTACTTCGGATCCGGCGATTTTGTGGGAATCGAAGTCGGCGATCACCGCGAGGGCCGCATCAGGAGTGGGTTCCGGAAGAGAAGTGCGCGCGATACCTCTTTGCGATGCGGCGATGGCGACCCATCCCAAAGGGGTTGCGAAAATGTCGGTGGTTACCTGTTGATCGATCATGCTGTGAATCTGTATTGCTCTTGAGTTTCGTCGGCCACATACGCGGGCGTCATGCCCAGAACGCTCATTATCCGGTGTTTGAGCATTGCTCGGGCCAAGCTGCGCCATGCGCTGCCAAGTTCGGATTCAGGTGGATTCGGTTCCGATGAGACGCCATTTTCGCCGTCATGTTCCGTGAATTCCGCTTCTTCAGTGGGGTCGACGGACATTCGCGGTCCGTAGACGCACCTCTCGAATGCTTCGGTGATACTGCGGGCATCACCGTAACGGAGGGTCATGTCTCCTATATGTTTAGCGAACTCCCGAGCGGAGATGTGCGATGCCTTGCGGTAGCCCAAAAGTGACGCGACGCGTACGAACTGAGAATATGCACGGACGGGCTCTGGTTGACCTCGCAAGTTCCAACGCCACGCGAAGACGACGAGCAGAACCAAGACGATGGTGCTAACAGCCGCGGCGGTTGGTATGAGCGGCACTTCGAGCGTCGTTCCTTGGCCCGCATCGAAGTTGTTGGCTCTTCCACTGCGCAACGCGTCTTGTGCCATCATCGCCAACTCGTCCAAGTCCTCCAGGTATTGGAGATAATCGGGGTCGAACTCGGAAGAGCCGATGAGGCCGGGCGGGACGCCACTTGTTGGCGAGGTCGGGACGAGTATGTTTCGCGGTACCGCAGGTCTTCCGGGGGTCACCTCTACGTCGATCCAGCCGTATGGTGGGGCAAAGATCTGCGTCCATCCATGGCGGTTGCGATCTCGAATCAAGAACTGCCCTTGGTCTGGAACGTATTCCCCTGCGCTCCAACCTGCGATCATGCGGGCCGGCACTCCGACGGCACGAAGCATTACGGTCGCCGCAGAACCGAAGTACTGGCTGTATCCTTTGCGTTTGGTCGCGTCGCAGTTCGGCAGATCGGTCGGGCACGGTTCGTTGATCGTCTCGAATAGGAAGTAGTAGAGACCGTCGTCGAACGGACCTGGGCCTTCGATCTCTAACGAGTAGACCTGTGACTTCAAGAAAGCTTTGATCGCGTTGGTCTTCTCCCACGGCGTATTGGCTTCGGCATCTTCCACTATCTGGGTCGCCAAGTCGTTCACTTCGCGCGGCAGAGAATCGGGGAGTTGCAAATACCTGTCTGCGATCCATGCCGGATAGTTGGTTGTCGACGCCTCCAAATCATCAACTTCCGCGGTCGAGACATATGTCGACACGGTGTAGCGCTGGTTCTTTTCCAATATCTCGTCGAAAGTTACGGTGTTCTGCTCGGGCGGTCCTTTGCGAGCTAATCGCATCAAGTTCGCGTTCGTTCCACCCGTTTCTGCGAATATCAGGTAACTGAACGATTCCCATGCGATCCCGCTGCGCGCGAGGTCCATCGTTTCGAGGTCGTTAGCGGTGATTTTGAACCGAGTTGTGTCGGAGCGATTTGTAGAACCGAGCGGGTCAAGGTCGGGTTGTGTCAGCTTCGTGAGATTCTCCGAAGTGATGACGAACATCAACCTGTCTGGTCCCTTCCCGCCGTTTTCGTCTGCTTGCTGTCTAAGCGCCAACGAAGACACTCGGATTCCGACGGACTCTGGTGTGTCGTCAGACGCTGTCATCAACTCGGTCAACGCGGTGTCGGACATCGTGAAGATCATGTACTCCAATTCACCCGTGGCATCAAGGGACATTTCTTCTAATGCGCTGGAGGTGATGGAGTAGGTGATCTGTTCTTCCAAATCGGCTAATGTAAACATCCCAGATTGCATCTGGCGGATTACGGTGTTGACCTCATCCGCCGTCATTGCAGGTTGTGTATTCAAGGTGTATGGCGGACGGTTGTTTTCATCACCTGGCGGCGAATAAACGGGAGATTTCTCCGCCATCTCAATAAGGCGTTCCCGCAACATGAAAGCGAACTCGCGCAAGTCGTCTGGCAGCTCGGCCAGCTTGGCCGGACTGCCGGCGAGTGGGACGTCCCACGTCAGCGGCTCTAGGACTTCGATATCGGCTTGATAATCGACCGCGTAGACCGCAGCAGCAGGTACTACTAGGTCGGTCTTTCCAAGCGGTTCTACAGCGATATCCAATCGCGCCCTCTTCTCGATGTCGTTTTCGGCCGGGTTCATCAATAGTCTGGTTCCCGCATCGGCAGGCAAAGTCACGCTCGGCGCGGTTATCCAACCCTGCGATGAATACTCTTGGTAGGCGCGTGCGGGATGGAGTTTGGCATACCGAGTTCGAATCCACATAACTGGATCATCGGTGAGCTGGATGCCACCTTGGAACGGCAAAACCGAGTTCGGAGAATATATCAAGTCGTCGTCACCGCTCGGTATCCCCGCCAATAGACGCTCCGCCGTGTCCTTGAACTGTGTGAAGGGATCCAAGAACACTGAGTTCCATCGGTCACTCAGATCCGCCGATCTGGGCAAGAACAACGGCATGAATGCAGCTATCACCATAACGAAGAATGCCAAGATCAGACCGTCGCGAGCAGCGATCCATCGCGCCTCTCGCGGTACCGCCAATCCCGAACGTCGCCACTGATTGATGCGGCCGACTGCGACAAGGTGCGAGAACAAGGCTACCGCGCCAACCATGAAGAGATAGAACGTCTGCTCGTGCAACCCGATGCGATGGCTGAGATTGGTCAGCAGTGCCGTACCGAGGATCGCGGCTGGTATCCAAGGGTTGTGGAACCTGAAAGTTAGCGTTGTGACGGCATACGACATGACCCACGTCACCGTCATGAACAGGATCGCGAACGGCACTTGGTCGGCGCTTATGCCTCCGTTAATGGCGATATCAATCCAGAGCGCAAACCGGTCCCACGCATCGAACGACCTCGCGATTGGATTTCCACCATCTGCGTTCAATGAACCCTGCCAAAACACGACCAAAACTCCAGCTGCGGCGAAAACGAAGAATCTAATGAAGATGCCCCATACCGAACGTATGGTCGTTGTTGGAAGCCGGATCTTAAACATAAAGAAAGCTAGCACTGCAGCGACCAGCGACGTTGGCACGATGCTCGGCAGTTCGCCCCAATTTGCCAATTCCACAGACCAACAAACCATCGCCAGCATCCAAGCCAACAACCCGAGCGCGATCCAGTCGTTCGCAGGAATCTCGGACACAAAAGCGCGCCGCATCAATCTGCGCCGCCACACGCGACGAGTGCGTACTGACCGCGATGAGCGCCCCAGAATGCTACCGATCTCTGCTGTAGTGGTCGTCACGATTGTCTCGTCTGCGAATCGACGATCTCCGGCGTGGTCGATTGGTCTGCAATCGATTCAGACATGGATTTTGATGTAGCGATTTGGGATTGGCCTCCGACGCCGGAGTAGAGCGCCGATATCCGAGCGGCTGTCGCATCGGCGTCTGCAGTGGTGCTTAACGCATCGGCGATGTCGTCGCCGAGGTAGACGCGATAGGTTGTGACCCCCGACATCGACAATCTCGGAATCACCGCAGCGTTAGATTCGCCGCCGAATGATTCGCGGTCCATTACGATGCAAATCACTTGGACGCCGCGCCGCTGAAGTGTTCCTAGAGCGTCAATCCAGTCGCCGTCACTCGCGGCGGTAACAACGACGATCGTGGAGCTGACGAAAAGGTCGCGATCCAACGCGGCCAAGGCTTGAATGATCGGTACGTTGCCCGTCGGCCGGCTGGCCGCGATATGGCGAAGGATGTTCTCGCGGTGCGAAGCGGTGTGCTCCGGCGTCGCGATCAAAGAGTTACTGCCGTAAGCCGCGTAGCCGACTTCGGTGAATCTGCGTGTGTATTTGTCGACTATCGACGCTGCGATGGTTGCGCCGTACTCATCGGTAGAGTCTTTGCCGCTTCCGGCTTGAGCATCGACATGTTGATCGAAAATCACCCACATCTCTCCGGCCGAGCCTTGGTCGAATTGCTTCACCATCAACTCGCCAGTTCGCGCGGTGGTCAGCCAGTGTATTCGCCCGATCGGGTCGCCGTCGGCGTACTGCCTGACCGATGCTACATCGGTCGACAGAACATTCATCCGGTGCCGTCGCGAATGGCCATCGGCCAAAAGCACACGCGACGCTGCCAAGTCCGGCATCGGAAGGACGCGCGGATAAACCAACACCTTGTCAATGCCTTCAAACTCGATGTCTCGCGGAAAAAGGCTGAATGGATCCGAGGCGCGTATGATCAATGGTCCGAGGTCGTATTCGCCTCGTTGCGTCAACGCGGCTTCCATTTCGACGCGTTTGAAGGTGACCATCAATCCAAAGCTTGTTACCTCTCTAAACTCGACGTCTGGAAGAGTGGTCTTGTCTTCTACCTCGACCCACGCTTTGGGCGCTCCGTTTGAGTTCTGGATGATGATGCGTTCGGTAAGCGTGTCGCCAACAGAGAATGGGCCGGTCGGCCGATTTACGCTGGCCTTCATGTTTGCTGCGCCGACGCGGGACCAGACCCAAGAGACGATTATGAGGATGAACAGCAAATACGTTAGACGCATCGAGAGGTCGAAACCGGTCGCTACGCTGTTGACCAGTTTGACGCCGATCAAGAAAACGATGCCGATGAGCATCCGATGGCGGAGCAACGTATCTAAGAGTCGGCGCGGGGCGCGACGACCTTCAACGTGATCGACGATCCCTCGTCCTATCTTTGGTATCGAACCTTGCACTGTTGAATCGGGTTATGGCATTTGCGCACGCGCGATACGAGGGTGCCATCCAAATGTCGCCGCACGTTTGTGTTGTTGGGCAGGTGTCATCCAGCGACGGTGGACGAGAGCCGGCCGCCTCCGGCACCTGGCACGGTGGTTTGTTCTAAAGCTTCGTCGACGATGTTGCTTTGGTTGACGCCTCGCATCCGCGCTGAAGGTGAGAGCAGGACGCGGTGTGACATCACAGAAACTGCGATGGCTTTCACATCATCTGGGACCACGTAATCCCTGCTTTGCAACATCGCGAACGCCTTTGCGCCTTTCATCAGGTTGATGCTAGCGCGCGGTGAGACACCGAGGGTTGTATCGGGATGACTCCGCGTGGCGTTGGCTATCTCGACGATGTACTGTTTAATCAGTTTGTCGATGTAAATCGAATCGGTGTATTGCTGCAATGCCACGATCTCTTCCGCCGAGCAACTCGCTGTCAGCAGGTCGATGGGGTCGGTCGACTCTCGGCCGTCCATGATCGAAACCTCTTCTCGTGGGTCCGGGTACCCGAGGGCGATCCGCATAAAAAATCTGTCGAGCTGTGCCTCGGGTAGCGGGAACGTCCCTTCATACTCGATCGGGTTCTGAGTCGCGATCACCATGAACGGGCTGGGCAAAAAGTGCGTGACGCCTTCTACGGTCACCTGTTGCTCACCCATCGCTTCCAACAGCGCAGACTGCGTCTTTGGTGTGGCGCGGTTTATTTCATCCGCCAAAACAACTTGCGCCATTACAGGACCGGGCCGATATTCGAACTGACCGATCTGTTGGTTGTAGACAGATGCGCCGGTCACGTCGCTTGGTAGCAGGTCGGGAGTGAACTGAACGCGTTTGAAATCGCAGCCGGTTGTGATGGCGATCGAGCGCGCTAGCATCGTCTTCCCGACACCCGGCACGTCTTCGACGAGTATGTGGCCTTTGCTAAGCAAGGCGACCACCGCTAAACGGACGGCAGCGTCTTTTCCGATGATGACGCGACCGACATTTGAAGTAATGCGATCGATCGTGTCGGTGTGTTCTCGGTTTACGCTAGGTTCAGCGACGGCGTTCGGAGATATGGTCAAGCCGGACTTCCTTTCGGAATGAAACCCGTGTTCAGGCATGTAAGACGATCTTGTTCGACCGTCAACAAAAGCGATCATTGAACTCAACTGTCAACTGCGCCAAATATAGCATCTAACGCTGTCGACACCTTGATATTGGCTAGTCCTACGTTGCGAATCCAAGGAGGCTTGGATGCGAGGAGCACGTGAATCGACGTGACGCAATACGAAGCAGAGCGCGGAT